>NZ_KB907454.1 GCF_000382045.1 Variovorax atrisoli 110B | reverse complement strand
GGAGTCGTTGAGGCCAACTCAACGGGCACTTGGTCTCACGTCAAATGGTGCTGCCGATTTGACTCCGAGGGCTTCTACGACATTGCAGGTAGCTCCGTGAACGAAGAAATTTACAACACTGAGCTTTCGCCCGCAGAGGGCGCACGGGTTGCAAAGCTGTCTCAAGCTGAACTTGCGCTTGTCGATACGGCACTTCTTTCGCAAGTCTCCGACGATTGGAGGAAGGTCGCACGCGTGGTCGGGATGGCGATGCTGTCGACGCGGGACCTCCCAAGCGGGGTTCCCGACGCCTTCTTCGCGAAGCGGGTCAGGCTGCTTGTCGAATCCGGTCAACTTGAATCGCAGGGCGACCTTCGGCGAATGCGATTTAGCGAGATACGGCGAACATCTGCCTGACGGCAGAATGCGGCCATAACCGGAAGTTGAAGGGCGGCCAATGAAACGTGATGACGTTCTTGCTGCCGTGCTCCAGTCGGCAGACCGCTTCGGAGCGGACAACCCCCAGCAACTCGCTTTTCTCAGGTCGCGGCTGAGCCGGTGTGCACCCGCTGAGGTTTTTGCAGGCCTGTTCGCGGTCTTCGTCGAGGGTGCGCCCAAAGAATTTCGGTCTCAGCGGCAAGAGCTGGCTGGCAGATTGCTCGATACAGCAGAGCCGACCAAGGAATTTGACTTGGTCGAGTGCATGCGAGCGTCTCTGCCAAGCTACGACCTCAGCGTCGAGCAACTTCCCCAGTATTTCGCCCGAGTGCTTGGGAAGCAGGCGGCAATCGATGCGCTCGCATCTGTGCAAGCGACTGAAGGCCTGAGTGACGGCGAGATTGCTGCCGCGCGCACCATGCGATGGTGGCTGGGAGACCCGACGGCTGGGGACCAACCGTAGCCCGCCGTCTTTACCGGTCGCGGCCAAAGTCCGCTTGCATCGCGCCAATTTGAGGGTCAGGTTTGGAGAAATCCGCACAGCCGGTTTGGGCCCGTTCACGATGCTGTCGCGACCGGCTACAGTCGGCCAGGAGCGGTCATCCGCCTTTGTTGCAGGATTCACATGCTCTTAAACCTTGACGTATCGCATGAACCGAATCGATGTAGCCAGTGGGATTTTCGTAATCGACCGGTTGGTCGACCTGGCCGAATGCGAGGCCCTTGTTCGGCGAGGTGAAGAAAATGGGTTCGAGGCGGCTCCCATCATCACGGCTCGCGGCACGCAGGTGGACACCGCGACACGAGACAACGACCGCTACGTCTTTGATGATTCGGCACTCTCAGAGTCGCTCTGGCTGCGTGCCCGAGGCATGATTCCCGGCGCGATAAACGGGCGCAAAGCGATCGGTCTAAACGAACGCTTTCGCCTTTATCGCTATAGCCCGGGCCAGCGCTTCAAATGGCACTCAGACGCTCCATTTCATCGGCCGAACGGGGATATCAGTCTCCTAACATTCATGGTTTATTTGAACTCTGACTACGAAGGAGGCTCGACTCGATTTGAAGGCGCAAAGGTCATGGGCAGTATGGGGCAAGCCTTGGTCTTTGAACATGGCCTGATACACGAGGGTGCCGAGGTCCTGAAGGGCATCAAATACGCGCTGCGCCCCGATGTCATGTTTGGACCACGCTGACCCTCTAAGGAACGTCTGATCAAGTCCACGGATGGCCAATCTGAACGTTGATCACGGATGCTGAAGGATCGCCAACGATGAGCCAGTTCAGTTTTTCGGATGCTGAGCACGCGGGTAAGAGGAAGAAGACGCGCCGGGAGATTTTCCTTGCCGAGATGGAACTGGTGGTGCCCTGGAGGGCACTGCTCAAAGTCATCGAACCGCACTACCCGGTGGCAGGACGTGGGCGCCGGCCGTATCCGCTCGAAGCGATGCTTCGCGTGCACTTGATGCAGAACTGGTTCGCGCTGAGCGATCCGGCGATGGAGGAGGCACTTTACGAGATCGCCTCGCTGCGCACGTTCGCGGGGCTGGGGCTGGAGTCGATTCCCGACGAGACGACGATCCTGAACTTCCGTCACCTGCTGGAGGCCAGTGATCTGGCCGAGGACATCTTCAAGCAGGTCAACGCCCACCTGGCCAAGAAGGGTCTGCTGCTGAAGCGCGGCTCCATCGTTGACGCCACGATCATCGCGGCGCCCAGTTCGACCAAGAACGAGAGCGGCGAGCGAGACCCTGAGATGCACCAAACGAAGAAGGGTAACCAGTGGCACTTCGGGATGAAGGCTCACATCGGTGTGGACGCAGATTCGGGGCTGGTGCACACGGTGGCGACCACTGCAGCCAACGAGGCGGACGTGGAGCAGGTGAGCGATCTGCTGCACGGCAAAGAAAACGCGGTGTGGGCAGACTCGGGCTATCGCGGAGCACAGAGCCGAGTGAAGCAGGATGTGCGATGGCACATTGCGGGGCGCCCCAGCGACATGGCCAAGATGCCAGAGGGCCGAGCCAAGGCCAGAGCGCGCAGGCAGGAGTTCCAGAAGGCCAGCATCCGGGCGAAGGTGGAGCACCCGTTCCGGGTGATCAAGCGGCAGTTCGGCCTGGCGAAGGTGAGGTTCAAGGGGCTGGCCAAGAACACGGCGCATGTGATCACGCTGTTTGCGCTGTCGAACCTGTGGATGGCCAGAAGGAAACTGATTGCGATGATGGTGCAGGTGCGCCCGCAGGCAACGTGAAGGGGCCACGGGGGCTCTCAAACGCATGGGATCCTCGGTGAGACGAGCCTGCGAGCGCAACGGCCCAACCACGAACCTTCGCCGACAAGCCAATTTACGACTTGATCAGACGTTCCCTAAGTCAGAACGGATAGCAATCATCCGCGAAAGGATGGACTTAGACACGGTTGCGACCTGCACTCGCAATGCCATGGCTGCATCAGGCAAGCTGAACTCCTTGCGTTAGGCTACTTCATGTGATTTGGGGGTCATTCAGTCCTGATCAAATCCAAGGCCGCGCGACCGAACGTGCCATACGGATTTCCCAGGGTCTCGAGTTGTTCGAAGTGGTTGTAGAACTCGGCCTTGATCAGCTGGGCTTTGCGGCCACTTCCGATCAACGCATCGACCAACGCGCGGGATTGCCGCTGATACTCTGGTGTGTCCAGCGAGCCGTGCCCGACGGTGGCGGCGCAGGCAAAATGGGACGCATTCTGCAGGGGACTGAGCGCGGCGACCACCTGCTTGTCGGTAAGCCGAACGTAACTGCTTCGCTCGGACAGGCTGACGGGTTCAAGGTCGTAGATGCCACTGAGTAGCAGTGCGGATCGGAAACCATCCGGATAGATGCCCTGCTCTGTCTTCCAATCGTGCGTGAGCGCGACCGCCAAGAGGTGTGCCCCTGACGAGTGACCCGAGAAATGCAGCCGCTTGGCATCACCCCCGAACGTCGATGCATGTCGTGCTATCCATGCGATGCTTTCCCGGACTTGCCTGGCGAGGGCCACCAGGTCGCCGGCGAGGTCCTTGACCGAGGCAAAGTCAGGGATCACGAAGTGGACGCCCGAATTCACGAACATCTCGGCCAGGAAGACATAGTCCCTGGCGTCGGTGATCACCCACGCACCACCATGGACGAAGACATGGACGGGCGCGTTCGGGCGGCTCGTCCGGTAGATGTTCACGAACTCACTCGCCGAGGCGCCGTACTGCAGACGCTGCGGTGCTACGAGCCTGCCTGCCACGTCGTCACTTCGGCTGCGGTAGCGGTGCAGCACCTGCTGGCTATTGGGCGCATAAGCGAGTTGGTCGAAGGCCTGGTCGAGCTGCTTCTGAGTCAGCCCACGCCACACCACCGGACCTGCCGGTACAGGCCTGTCCTCCTGCGCGCCCATCGCAGCCAAGGGCGCCGCCGCACAGCTCAGGGCGCAGAGCATGGCATGGCGGCGCCCGTTCGGCGGCTCTCGGCTGTCTGTTGGTTTCTTCATGCACGTGTCCTGAAGGGTGGATTGCGATTTGGAGGAATGAGAATGCTCAAGACAGGCCCGTCTGGGGCCATAGCGGCCCGACGGCATCTTCGACGGCGCGCAAGATGCTCCCATCCTCTACCAGGGACCTGAGGATCTCGATGTCCTCGAAGACCCAACGATCATTTCCAAGCGATGCAGGCAGGTGGACCCTCACGGCGTCCCAGGCAGCCTGGGTGCCGGTCCCGACGTGAAATGCCGCCAGGTCTCGCTCGGCTAAGTCCAGCGCCTGCGTGGCCAGCAGCATCTCGACCGCAACCACCGTCTGCGCATTCCGGACCACCGTGCGCGAGCGTCGCGCCGCAACGCACGAATTGCTGATGTGATCCTCGGTGTTGCCCTTGGCGGGCAGACTTGTCGCACTCGCGGGGCTGCAAAGACCCATGTTTTCTAGGACCAGGGCCGTGCCCATGCTCTGGACGCCCGTCAGGCCGGTGTTCACGCCCGCGCGCTCGGCGACCAGTCCGGCGGGCAGATCGAAATTGCAGGCGGGATCGACGAGACGGGCACTGCGGCGATCGCAGATGGCCGACAGGTCCGTGATGACCAACGCCAGCAGGTCCATCGCCTGCGCGATGTACTGCCCGTGGAAGTGTCCGCCCGAGACGACCTGGTAGCTTGGATCGTCCTTGAATATCAACGGGTTGTCCGTTGCGCTGTTCATCTCCGTCGCCAGGATGCGGTCGATGTAGTCCAGTGCGTCGCACACGGGTCCATGCACCTGCGGCGCACAGCGCAAGGAGTAGGCGTCTTGGATGCGCGGTGGGATCGGCGGCACGTGCGGCGACCCCGCTAGCGTGTCATCGAGCCCAGCCATGCTGCGCAGACGCACTTGGCGGGCTCCTTCGCTGCAGCGTTGCGTGCCGTCCAGCACCCGGCGCATCGATGCAGCCACGGCGCGTTGCCCGGGATGGGGACGCGCCAGCATCACGCGTTCGTCGAAGCAAGAGGTTTCGCAGCGAAGTGCCTCCAGCGACAAGGCCAGCGAGATCGTGGCGTCGCTCAGCAGCCGTCGCGCGTCGTGTGCCGTCAAGACCGCATACGCCAGCGAGGCCGCGGTCCCGTTGATGAGGGCCGTGGCGTCCTTGGCCTGGACATCCATCGTCGCGGCCATTCCCGCCGCCATGAAAGCGTCGGCGGCCGCCATCGCCCGGCCCTGAAAGTCGACCTTGCTCTGCGACAGCCCCATCATGGCGCCGGCCATCATCGCGAGGGGTGCCAAGTCTCCGCTCGCGCCCACGCTGCCTTGCGCCGCGATCCGCGGGGTGATGCCGTGGTTGAGCATGGCGACCAGGCGATCCACGATCGCCGGGCGCACGCCCGAATAGTCACTGGCAAAGGCGTTCACGCGCAGTGCCATCATTGCACGCACGACTTCCGTAGGCACGGGCTCCCCAGTGCCCGCCGACGCCGCACGGATGAGATTGGTCTGGAACTGCGCGATCTGATCCGCGCCGACCCGGACGTTCTTGAAAGCCCCCACACCTGTGTTGAAGGCATACATCAGCGGCGCATCGTCTGTGAGCCAGTGATGATCGATGTACTGCCTCGTTGCCTGCAGCTGGGCGCGTGCCGCCGCCCCCAGTTGCACCGGCGCATTGAAGCGGGCAATCGCGACCAGGGCGCGAGCATCGAGACTGCGCCCATCGAGAACTACCGAATGGAGAGGGGCATCCATCCTGCTCACTCCAAAGGCGTCTTCACGCCGTTCCTGTAACTGTTGAGAGTGATCGCGGGAGCCTGCAGGTCCCCCGCTTCATCGAAGCGGACGTGCGTCGAGACGCCCTTGAGATCGGCGGCGAAAATCCTGGGGCCGAACTGGCCCGGCTCCACGGAGTTCGCCCGCTTCATCGCGTCGGCGACGACCATGAATCCGTCATAGGTGTAGGGCGAGAACAAGACGTACTCATTGGGAAAGCGAGCGTCATAGCGCTTCTTCCATTCGTTCCCGCCCGGCATTCGTGCCAGCGAGGCACCGCCCTCGGCGCACACCACACGGGACAGAGGCGGCGCGTTTCCGGCCAGTTCGCCCAGGTGGCTCGTGCAGATGCCGTCTCCACCGAGCATGCGCGTGTCGCTCATGCCGAGCTGATGCATCTGGCGCAGCATCGGGCCGGCCTGGCCATCCCCGCCTGCAAAGAAGATGGCGTCCACGTTCTTGCCTTTGATCTTTGTCAGGATCGCAGAGAAGTCAGTCGCCTTGTCATTCGTGAACTCCTCGGCAACCACTTCGATGCCAGCCGCTTTGGCGCGCGCCTTGAAAACCTCACTGACCCCCTGACCGTAGGCCGTGCGATCGTCAACCAGGGCAACCGTCTTCACCTTCAACTCCCTCGCTGCATAAGTCGCTACGGCTGCTCCCAGCGCCTTGTCGCTCGCCAGCATGCGGAACGTGTTCTTGTAGCCCTGTTGGGTGAGTTTGGGATTTGTGGAACCAGGACTGAGAAACGGAATGCCACAGTCTCGGTAGATGCGCGATGCGGGGATGGCGGAACCCGAGTTGATGTGGCCGATGACGGCTGCCACGCCGGAATCGCAGAGCTTCTGCGCAGCAAGCGTGCCCTGGCGTGGATCACCGGCATCGTCTTCGGTTTCGAGTTGAAACTCGATTCGTTTGCCAGCGATGACCAAGCCTTGGGCGTTCAGGTCGTCGATGGCCATCACGGCCGCGTTGCGCGTGTCCTTGCCATAGTGCGCCATCCCGCCCGAAGTCGGCCCGACATGGCCGAGGCGCACGACCTGGACCGACTGGGCCAGCGCACCGGACGGGCCGACAAGTGAAGCGATGAGCGCGAGATGGATGGTCTTCATGATGATCGAAATGGGTATGGGTATGGGTATGGGTATGGGTATGGGTATGGGTATGGGTATGGGTATGGGTATGGGTATGGGTATGGGTGTGAGGGTTGGGGCGACTAGCGAACGCCGTAGCGGCGGGCGCTGCGCAGGGCTACGAGACTGACAAGGACACCGAAGACGACGTAGAAGGCCGGCGCGATCTTGCTGCCGGTCGCCGTGATCAGCCAGGCGCTGATAAAGGGCGCGAAGCCACCGAAGATGGCCACTCCCAGGCTATAGCTCACCGACAGCCCCGTCCCCCGAGTGGTCGCCTGGAAGAGCTCGGACATGGCGGCGGCGATCGGACCCCAGTAAGCCGAAGCGATCACACCGATGGCCGTGACCGTGAGCATCAGCGTGGCCACGGAGGGATGGTTCACCATGAACCAGAACAGCGGGACGATCACGACCAGCATCGAAAGTGCCGAAGTGCGCATCAGCGCAACGCGCCCGATGCGGTCGGAAAGGCTGCCGAACACGGGCACCAGCAAGAACTGGAGCAGGCCGAGCCAGAAGGTCCCGGCAAAGGATACGGATGGTGGCAGACCGAGCTGTCTGACCGCGAATGTCGGCATGAACAGGCCGGTGTAGGCGAGGATCGAGGCAAGAATGATCAGCCCCATGGCGGTGAGGGTGCGTCCCCGCTGGTCGATGAGCGTCGTGCGCACCGGGCTCGGCTCCTGCACGGACCTGGCGAACTCGGCGCCTTCACCGAGATGCCGGCGGATGTAGAGACCAACCGGCCCGATCAGCAATCCGAAGACGAAGGGGATTCGCCAACCCCAGGACAACAGTTCCTCCTGCGTCAGCAACGTGTTCAATCCGATGCCGAAGCTGGCCGCAACGAAGGTGGTGATGCCCTGGCTGGCAAACTGCCAGCTGGCGAAGAAACCGCGGCGTTTCGGATCCTGTTCGGCAAGTAGCGCCGTCGCACTACCGAATTCGCCACCGGCCGCGAAGCCCTGGATCAGGCGTGCAACGATCAGGATCGCCGGCGCCCACAAGCCGATCTGGGCGAAGGTCGGCGTCACCGCGACGAGCAAGGTGCCGCAGAGCATGAGACCCATGGACAGGCTCAATGCGCGTTTTCGGCCGGCCGCGTCCGCATAGGCGCCCAGAACGACGGATCCGACGGGCCGCATCACGAAGGTCACACCGAAGGTGCCTAGAGCGACCAGCAGCGAGACCGCCGCGTTCTCTGCCGGAAAGAACAGCTTGGCGATCGTGACCGCCATAAAGCCGTAGATAACGATCTCGAACCATTCGAGCGCGTTGCCGATCGAGATGGTGGTGATCACCTTGAGTGTGCTCGGCGGCGCGACTGCCTGTCTGCCGGGCAAAAGGGAGGCCGTAGGGTTGCTCATGATGTGCGGTGTGGGATTTGGCGGGCATGCAAGGCGGGGAGGGCAATCGGGGCGACGGACAAGATGGCGCGGATCAATCGCTACGCGTAGCAACGACGCAGCACAGGTTGCCGGCCTGGATCCGACCAGGATGGCGTCGGGCGAAGACGATCCCGGCGTGCGCGCAACGCACCTCGACGGGCACTTGTCCAGGGTCGGTCGGCGAGTGAATCAGGCCGACAGGTTGGCCCGTCTCCACCCCGTCGCCGACGGCATGGAAGCATTCGAAGACACCGTGGCTGGGCGCCAGGACGAACCCGTCCATCCCCGGCACCCGGTAGATCGGCGCCGCGACCACCTCGGTGGGGGAGAGGGGGCCATCCAGGACGCCCCAGTGACGCAGCACGTTGACGACGCCTTTTCGGCAGGTGTCGAGGGCAATCTGGCTGACGCTCCCGGTGCCGGCCATCTCTGCACCGACGCAGGTCAGCCCCGCGGCGACGGCAGCAGCAATGCTGGTGCGCGTGTCGCCCAGCGCATCGCTCACCATCACCAGCGGCGCTCCGAAGGCCTGGCCCGCTTCCAGACTGCGCTGGGTCAAGCGCGCATCGCTCGACGACTGGACCATGGCGCAACGTGCGATGTCCATCGACGAACCGCCTGAGTGCAAGGTCAGCAGCGCGTCGCTTCGGCCGAGGACCTCGTCGCTGACGAAGGCGGCGATCTGCTGAGTGATCGATCCCGCATGATCCCCGGGAAAGACGCGATTCATGTTGAGCCCGTCCAGCGGCGAGGTCCTCCGGCCGGCGTCTACGGCCGGACTGTTGATGGCCGGTACGACGATGAGGCGACCGTGCAGCCGCGAGAGATCGAGGTTTCGGATGAGTTCGCCCAGGACGATCTGTCCTTCGTACTCGTCCCCGTGATTGCCCGCCTCGAGGGCAACGGTGGGCCCTGTTCCATTCGCAAGCACGGCGAGCGGCACTCGAACGGTTCCCCATGCGTCCTCGTCGGGTGACTGAGGGATATGGAAGAAGCCGATCTGACGGCCCGGCTTGTCGAAATCGATGCGCGTGAACGCCGAGGCGCTCTGCGGATTCAGGGCGCAGAGGCTGCGGCGACTCTTGCCCGAATCGCGAAGGATCGGGTTCGAAGCGTCTGCTACGTCGCTCGAAAGATTCATGCGTGCTCTGAGTGAAATGTGTGTTGACATCGATGCTAGGCAGGACATCTGGCCGTCACAATTACCGAATTCCGATCCCGCATATACCCTTGAGGCATACATGGAGCTCCGCCAACTTCGCTACTTTCTGGCCGTCGCTGAGCACGGAAGCGTGGCGGCGGCCAGCCGCGTTCTGCACATCGCGCAACCCGCCCTGTCGCGACAGATTGCATCGATCGAGGACCAGATGGGCAGTCGGCTGTTCGACCGTCTCCCTCGCGGTGTCGCATTGACCCGCGCGGGCAGGGAGCTCGTCGGGCGGGCCGCGCGCGTGTTGCAGGATGCGAATGAACTGCAGCAGCATGTCGCGCAAGCGGCGACGGGAAGCGTCGGTACCCTGCGCGTCGGCGTCATGCCGGGCCACAGCGCACTGCCGGCACTTGGCAGTGCGATTCAGGTCTTTACGCAGGATTCGCCGGAAGTCACGATCGCCCTGGAGACGCAACTGTCAAACAACCAGATGGCGGCGATCAAAGAGGGCAAGTTGGATGCGGGCCTCGTGGTGTGGCGCTCGCTTCTTGATCCGACACTCGCGGGCGAACTGATACACCGCGACGAGATGGTTGTCGCCATGCCTCGCGCCGTGTCGCTGGCGAAGGGGCGAGTCCGGCGCCTCAGCCAGTTATCGACGGAGCGCTTCGTCCTTTTCCCAAGGGATCGATCGCCATTCCTGTACGACATGGTCGTCCGGTCATTCGAACTGGCCGGGGTCAAGTCGCTTGCAAGCCCGACGGCCGCCGACATGCCGGCCTTGATGGGGTTGGTGGCAACGGGCGTCGGCTGCGCGGTGGTGCCTGCGTCGTACCAGCAGCAATGTCCATCGAACATCGTGCTGAAAAGGGTCTCAGGCCTGGAGATCGTCTGCGACATTGAACTCGTCTTTCGCACGGACAATCGCGATCCCCTGTTGCTCAAGTTCGTCGATGTCGCGCGCTCCGTGGCAAGGAATGTGGTCCGGCGGGACCGCTGAGCTCACCGTGGCCTTGCGCGGCCATGCGGGCCCCGACCATCCGGGCATCGGGTCGACGCCGCGCTCCGGCAGGGCCGAATGGCGTAAGACATCGCTCAAGAGTCTGCACGTCGAGCGGTGCCACGTGCCCACCGCCAGAGAAAGTGTGCGGAAGCGCGTTCGGCGGCGTGGGGGGGAATGCCATGACACGGGCTGGCGCAAGGTGTCACGGCAGCCTCAGGGTGCGCGCAGCGTTCGCGTTTCGCACGGTCGTTCGCCGAAGCGCGAGCGGTACTGGGCCGCGAAATGGCCAATGTGCAGGAAGCCATACTTCTCCGCGACGGTACGCACCCCCGCATGACCCGGTACGAGCGCACCAGCGTGACGATCACCACCAATCTGACGTTGGCGGAGGGGTTCAGTGTGTTCGGCGACGCCAAGATGACCACAACGCTGCTGGATCGCTTGGCCCATCACTGTCACATCATCGAGACGGGCAACGAGTCCTACCGCTTCCGCCACAGCACGCACGAAGCCAAGGGGTGCATCGAAACGCGCGAGCAGACCAGGAGGGCAGCGGCCGCCCAGATGAGCGAGGTCGTGGAGGAAGGGGCCTCGCCTGAAGGGTCGGCAATACCAACCACCGGTTCAAAAAAGAGGAGGGCCCACCGAGGCATCCGCCCTATGGTTATTCACAGGTGGCTCCTAGCGGAACCAGCTCCAGCCCCCGGTCAATGTTCGATTGGCACCCCCCGCTGGTCTCGATTGCACTGGCGCTAACACCACCGTGCTCAACGATCCGGGAAAGCCTTGGCAGAACGGCACCGACGAAAGCTTCAACGGCAAGTTCCGCGACGATTGCCTGTCCATCGAGTGGTTCCGCTCACGCCGCGAAGCCGCTGTTCTGATCGAAGCTTGGCGCAATCACTACAACGAGGTACGTCCCAACAGCAGCTTGCAATACCTGACGCCGGCGGAGTTCAAATAGGAACTCCACAAAGAACTGCAACCCGCCGTCTTCTAGAAAAACTGTCTCGACTAAACCGAGCAGGTCAACAGCATGACCTCGCAGCTGGTGGCCGATGCGTTGATGATGGCAGTGTGGCGCCGGGGCAAGCCGGTCGCGTTGCTGCATCACTCCGACCAAGGAAGCCAATACACCAGCGAGCACTTCCAGGAGCTGCTGAAGGAGCAAGGCATCACCTGCAGCATGAGCCGCGCGGGTGAGGTCTGGGACAACTCGGCCATGGAGAGCTTCTTCAGTTCACTGAAGACTGAGCGCACAGCCAGAAAGGTGTACCGGTCCAGAGAACAGGCCCGCGCCGACGTGTTCGATTACATCGAGCGGTTCTACAACCCGACGCGCCGTCATTCGACGCTCGGCTACGTCAGTCCGGTAGAGTTCGAGAAAGCTCAAAAAGCTGAGGTCGGTGTCTATGAGACCGGCAGCAGCCCATGGCTTCTAAAGAGAAGATGATCGGATGCGGGCCTCCCTGATGCATGCGCGCAAAGGAATCGCAGCCACCTTCAAGAACTACCAGGGCCTTGCGCCTGCTGATAGGCTCGGAAGCCAGTTTCCCCGCGGAGCCCTCGTGTCCATCAACAAGTTCCAGATCGGCAAATGCGCATTCGAGTTCGACCCCGAGACGGAGGTCGCGTTTGAGGACGGTGGCATGTCCTTCCACCTCAAGGCCCGGCCCGTCGGCTACGACGAGGCGCGGCACACGCCGCCCTTCGACCCGGAGGGCTCCGACAATCCCGGGGCCGGCCGGATCGCTCCCTCGTTCCGGTCGTCGACCTTCCACTTCTACGACAACCACGACACGCCGAAGCGGCGCATCAGCTATCTCCAGAACCAGCCGACGAACGGCTTCTTCGCGCTCTGGGAGAAGGGCTTCGACTTCGGCACGCGCTTCTTCGGCGAGATCGACCTGCGCCCCGACCGCATCGAACTGCAGGGCCTGCTGCGGCACGACTACGAGACGGACGCGCAGGGTGTGCCGGTGCATGTGGTGTGGCATTGCCCGCCGGGAGAGGTCGAAGTGCGCCCGTACACCTACGGCAGCTTCGAAGAGGCGATGGACGTTCCGCCCGAGCGCGTGCGCCGGCTGTTCATCGGCGACTGGAACGGCCGCTGGCGCGACGAACTGCTGCGCTTCACCCGGCTCGAGCACCTGTCGCTGCAGCATGCGTGGGGCACTGATACGGCGAACTCGGCCACCACGTTCCCGGAATCCTTCTGCACGCTGACCCGGCTTCGCGAGCTGTACCTGCGCAGCCCTGTCTTCTCACGCCTCCCCGATGGCCTGGGTGCGCTCGAATCGCTGGAAGTGCTCTCGCTCGAGTACTGCCGCATCGAGGCATTGCCTGACAGCATCTCTCGGCTCGTGCGTCTGCAGCGCCTGTTGCTCGACGGAAACCGGCTTTCGACTTTGCCCGAGTCCGTGGGCAACCTGCCGGCCCTCATGTACCTGAGTATCAACAAGAACCCCTTCGAGTCGCTACCGGCCACGCTGAGGAACATCGAAAAGGTCGACGTCGAGAGAAAGAACGAAGCCCTGTTTCGCGACATCCGCTACCGCCCCGAGGTCGAGGCCGTGGTGGATCGCGAGGCCCTCATGGCACGCGGCAGTCCGCGGCATGTGGCGCTGCTGGGCGAGGCCCTCGCGCGGCACGGCCTCCAGCGCTACGAAGACGCACTCCTGCGCCATGCGCGCCAGGCGCTGCGCCTGCGCACCGTGGAACCCGAAGACTACGCGAGCCTGGGCAACAGCCGCATCGGCGGCAGGCCCGACCTGCCGCCCGACATCGACTACCCCGCGACCGACGGAAAACCCTGGCGCTTCTACGCGCAGATCGACCTGGCCGACATCGCGCCGCTGCAACCGTGGCTGCCGCGCTCGGGCCGCCTCTATTTTTTCGGCGAAGGCCAGGAAGAAGACGACGGCGTGCGCGTGCTGTATTCAGATGCGCCGGCCGACGCGCTGCGCACGCACGCTTGGCCGGAAGACGCCGAGTTCGCCGACGGCTGTAGCGTGTCCGATGGGTACGAGGGCTACAAGATCAGCGTCGAGGTCACCGTGTCGTTGCCGAATCTCTACAACGCCGGCAACGGGCGTCTGCTGGGCGACGACACCGTGCTGCTGGAGATCGACAGGGACGACGCGCTGCAGGAGGCCTACTGGGCACTCGAAGCCGAACTGGCTGGCGACGGCGAGCGCCGGAACGCCGCTCACCTGATGAACGCCCACGTCTTCACGCAGCACGAGAATCCGCAGGAGCAGGCATCGCGCGAGAAGGGCGGGCTGCCCGTGGAGTGGGTCAACCTGCTGACGCTGTGCTCCGACGGCAACCCGGGCTTCTGCTTCTGGGACGCGGGCACCTTCACCTTCAGCATCCACGAGAAGGACCTGGCGCTAGGCGATTTCTCCCGTGTGCACGGGAGCCTGGAGAGCAGCTGAGGCTGCTGCTGCCCGGTCGACAGCGGTCACGACACCCACCACGGCACCACGAAGAACGGACCCGGCTCGCCCGGCACAAGGAACAGGATGTCGCCCCTGCCGCAGGTCGGCCCGCATTTCAAGCCGAGGTAGCGGACCGTGATCCGGGGCTGAGCCTTGCCGGAGAGCAGGACGGATGCGATGCCCCGCTCCAGGAAGTCCGCGACCACGTGCTGTGCGTCGGAATCGGCAGGGCCCTGCAGCGCCTGGCAGCCGTTGGCGTCGGCAGTCGATCCGTCTCCCGCCGCCTTCAGCACCGCGGCGGCTCGTCGACCCTGGATGAGCGCCTGGCGCTCGGCCTCGGTGGCCCATGCGGTCGGCGCACCAGCGGCCATCTGCTCCAGTTCGCGACGCGAAAGCAGCACTGTGGCCTGTCCGCCAGGCACGGCGATGCACGGCCGGGGAAGCTCGCCCGGAAGCTCGATCGAACGCGATTCGTCGACTTCCTGGCCGGCAGCAGGGCGAGTGGCTTGGGCGGGCGGGATGGAGCTCATGAGTGCGAGTGCGGCAAGGGCGCAGCAGGCCAGTCTGTGCATCCGCAAGACTGTACCCGGCTCGATCGCTCCCGGCCGAGTTCGACAGCAGCAGCACGCAGTTCTTCCACGTGGTGCGACATCGTATCGACGCCGGCGCGGTGGCGCTGGAGCCTTCGCCGGCTTGGCGCATGTGCGGGCTGCAGGCGATTGTCCGACGCCGACATTCCCACCCGCATCCTGAGCGTCTTTATCGATGACCCATCGGCCCGGAAACTCCCATGCCAAGAGCTGGAGCACATGGCGTTTCCGACACTGGGCGGCAACTGCACGCGAACATCGGAGCCATCGAGCGTCGCCTCGCGCATCAGCTGCGCCAGAGTAGTGCGTGCAAGGCAGTGGCCGAGATTCCCGGCGTCGAGCTCACGAGGGCCACGGCTGTCGTCTCCAGCATGGGCTCGCCAACGGCGTTCAAAGATGGTCGGGATATCGCTGCCTGGATCGGTCTGGTCCCGCGGCAAACCGGCACGGGCGTGGGCCAGACAGGTGGGACCGGGACGGGAACACTCCGGCAGGGAAGTTGAGCCTTGAGCCCGATGTTCAGATGGGAGAGTCTGTCCCCGAATCAGTACCTCTCGGGATAGAAACTCCCGGCTCCTCTGACATCAACCTTGCTGCCTGCAGCCAGCAACGGCGGGCGAATTCGGTAGGCGTCACCCACTCCTACATACCCGGCCAGCTGTATTGCAGAGCTGCTGCCGCATCGCTGGTTGCCAACCACGGCTTGCTGATCCGCGCCGTCGTCAAGACGGGTTCGCCGCGCGCTTACATACTTGGCGCCTTCTTTGCACTCCTCATCGCCAGATACCGGGTCGAAGTGGTGACCCGGGCGCCTATCGCTTCCGCAAGGCGCCAGCCGAAGTCCGGTACTTCTTCTTGAGCAGGTCCCTCGGTGTCTTGCCTACATGGTTGCGGACCTCCCACGAGGCCCCCATATCGATCAACTGTTGCACGCTGGGCAAGTCGTGCTCGCTGTCGACATACCCGGCCATGAGGTGCAGCGCCGTGTTGCCGTCGGCATCCTGAGCGTCGATCTCCAGCCCCCAGCGCACCAGCTGGGGCCACAAGGTAATGGAATGGACATAGAGGCGCTGCCCCTGTTCCACCGCGAAATGCAGGCAGGTCTGGCCCCGCGCATTACGCCAGGCGGGATCGAAGGGCAGATGTTTGGCCAGCAGCTGGGCGCATGTGAGGTGCCTGCAGTATGCCCAGGCGTTGTTCCCCAATGAGTCCGTCAGGGCTGGATCGGCCTCGGCCGACAGGAAGGCCTGTACGGCCTCGGCGGGTGCTGTCTCCGACCATTCACCCAGCACATCCTGCAAAGGGGTGGTGCCCGTGTCACCGGGCGGAGGGCGGGAAAAGTCGTTCGCATCCAGGCCGTGATCGGCCAGTAGCTTGATCTGCTCCGGCGAGCGCGCATGGTGCATGGCCGTCCGACCTTGCAGGTCGCGCATATGTGGATCGGCGCCGGCAGCCAGCAGACGGGCCTGGCTCATGGGGCCTGTGCGCATCAGCATCGTGGTCGACGCTCCGCTGGATGCGGTGTCCCACCCTACGTTGGGGTTGGCTCCCGCAGCCAGCATGGCGTCGAGTACAGCGAAGTACTCGCCGTCTGACAGCTGTTCAGCGTCCAGCAGCCGGTGCAGGGCCGCGAAGCGCTCTTCGGGCCAGGGATCGATGCGGGCGCCGGCGCGGATCAGCCATAGCAGCGTCGGGGCCTGCGCCGTGGTCATGGCGGCCACGAGCGGTAGCTTGTGAGGCGCGAGCGAGGCACCATGGCGCAACAGGCACTCCAGCATCGCAAGATCGTCGCGCTTAGCGGCAAGGACCACGGCCGTGTTCTCGTCGTTGTAGTGATCGTCCAGGTCCGCGCAGTCCAGCCGGGCACCCGCGGCAATCGCCGTTTCTGCGGCGCGGATGTCTCCCTTGACCGCGGCCTCGAGCAATGCGAAATCGGCCGACGTGCTCGCACGTACGGGCTTGGGGCGCATCACGCCCCCCTCCGGGGCGAACGCTGGGTCGTCGGCCAGCCACATGCGCCAGCGCTCGGCGGCCGGGCCTGCGGTGTCCAGGCGCACGCGCTCGGGCCCCTCGTCGGCCGTGAACAGATCCCAGCAATGCCAGGTCGAGCCCACACAGCCCAGGGCCATCCAGCCGCTGAGGAATTCGAACAGGTCGGCAGCGAGCACATGACCGTGCAGGCCGTCCCGTTCATGGCTGAAATAGCGCACGGGCTGGCGAGCAGGGTCGTCGCTGCTCAGGTCCAGCACCAGCAGATCACCGTTGGGCAGGTGAAGGAATGGCAGATGTCGATCCCAGAGCGCCTGCATCGCGGTGGCCTCGGCGTCCTCCTCGTTTTCCCGCAGGTCCTCCACCCAGCCGTCAACCCAACTGGACAAGGCCTGGCCGGTGGGGTCGATCTGCTCCACGTCCCAGAGCGCTCCTGCGCCGCCTGCGTAACAGGCGGCGAATTTGCCATCCGGCTCGTCTTCGGCCGAGGTGCGCCAGCCGAAGGCGCAGGACGAGGCGCGGGTCAGCAGCCAGCGCAGTTGCGCGGGTAACGGGCGTCCCGTGCGCCGCATCAGTTTGGCATCGAGTGCATTCAGCGTCTTTCCGGAAACCGGTGCACCGAATGCCAGCGGCTCGATCTGCCAGCCGCGGCCGCTGGCCACTGACTCCATGGACGACAGCTGGTCATTCCAGGTCTTCCACAAGAGCTCGAGCCCAGGCGCGTCGTCGAGCGATGCTGAGCCGGCAGAGCGCCAGGAGAGAACAACGGGATAGCGCGCGACGCTCTTGGGTGTTGGCATCGGAAGAGTGTCGCATCATGGCCGCCTGTCCGATACTCGGATCGAGACGTCACCATGAACGGACCTGCGGCATACCGCGGGCGATATCGATCTGAACGAGTCGAAAAACTGAATGGGCCTGGAACTATCTCCAACCTGCACCAGCGGATGGGCGACCATCCCAAGGGTATTGATGGCCGCTGGCATCCTGCTGGGCACACCTGCATGGTCTGAGCTTGCATCCGCGAAGGGTGCCGGAAAGCCGGTTGACGCCTGGCGGAAGTTACAGCCGGGGTCTTGCACGCAGCTGGAAGCGAAGGATCGGGACCGCTTGCCAGCCGCGTGGACGCCTTACCTGGCGGCGACCCGCCGTTGCGAACTGGCGGCGCCCGGTGCACGGCCGCAGGTGGCGCTGGTCACCATCTTTGCATCCGCCTATTACGAAGGCAGACCGGCCAACGCGCCGTGGGAGAGCTTCCCGACACCGTTGCTGGTGGACAGCGAGTTTCGCTGTGTCGGCGGCATCGATCAGCTCTTTCCGTGGGATCAGCCGGCCATGCTCGAGCTCAGGCACGGGCGTTGGTTGGACGGCGTTCCGCAGGAGATTCGCGTCCATGTCGGCACGCCGAGCGTCGGTGGGGCGTATGAGCTTCCCACGCTGCACTGGAATGCCGAACAGCGTCGATACCAGGCTGTCGGCCACGCCGATCGCAAGGCGAATCCATGTCCACAGCCATGACCTTGGCTTGGGGCCGGCCCAAGGCTTCAATGCGCCTGTCGGGAAGGTAGCTCGTCAATCAAGGAGGAAGCAAAGGTGAATCCGAAGACTCGTTGGACGGCGGACTCCGGAAGCCGGCGCCTTCCGGTGGCCCGACTCAGAACTTGCTGCGAGTCCAGGGCGTCGCCTGGTTGGCCGGGTCATGCACGATGTACTGCATACGGGGCGCGGCGGGCTCGGTGAAGAACACACGGCCTCGACCTTCGAACGCACCCGCCGTCTTGAAGTTGTCCTTGACGATGCGGACCTCGCGTCCGAAGAGCTCCGCCACGCCGTCCCAAGCTGCGAACAGCAGGCGATCGCCCAGTGCCGCCACGCTGTTGAGTTGCATGGGATAGCGGCCAAACTCCGTGAAGCCCGCGGCATTGCCACGCAAGAGCCGTCCGTGGACGCCGGATGCGCAAACCATCACGGTCCGGTCAGGCAGCAAGGCGATCCCACCGAGCGATTCCCCTTCCGTGGGTGTCCCGGGAATGGGCAGATTGCGCCACCGCTGCCCGTCGTAGTGCAGCAGCGTGCCGACAGCCCCCACCGCGTAGACATCATCGGCTGCATGCCCACGGATGGTCCGGATCGTCTGGTCGGCCGTGCCGTCGCCGTCTCGCGTCTGGGTCCATTGCTTGCCATTCCAGTGGTACAGGTGTCCGCCGTGCACGCCCACATGAACGTCGTCGTCCGCGCTGCCCCACATGGCGGTGATATTGGGTAGCAAGCCTTTGACACGGTCGCGGGGCAGGGTCGAGACCGTCCAGGCCGGCCCTCCGTTCAATGCCTCGTACGCCAGGTCTCCCTCGGCCGCCGCCCACCCCGTCGATGCGGTGGTGCCCACACGCCCGTCGGCGCTGCCTACCCAGAGGCTGTCGGCAGGAGACACCCACAGCACACGAAGCGCATCGTTGGTCGAGAGGATGTGGACGGCCTGATCGCCGGCCTTGCTGCCGGGGGCGAGCCGATAGAGGCTTCCGACCGCCGCACCGACGTCCCCTGCAGGGTACGCCAGGCCCATGAACGCGATGCCTTCGGTGGTCTCCGCGACCTGATTGATTTCCCTTTGCAAGCCCAACTCCTTCAAGCAGCCCTGGTCCTTCGTATCGTCTCGCCGTGGACATCGACGCGCAGGACAACCGCAGCGTCGCCCGCACACCTTGCTCCCCAAACGTTGAAACGCCGCCTCAACCCTTCATGGGGAACGAGACCAGAACCGTCTTCACGGCCAATTCATCGTTGTAGTCGACCTTGATCTGCCGGCCGTCCTTCATCCAGATATCCCAGTAGACATCGCCATCCTCTTCCTCGGTTTCTTGCGGCTCACCGAAGGCTGCGAGCGCCTCGCCGCGGTTGCCGACCGGGCCGGCGGAAAACGGAACGGTTCCCAGGTAGGCGGACACCTTCGGCGCCCCATTGGGGTAGTAGAAAACGCCGCTCATCGCGTACGGGCCGGTGCCGATCGGATCGCGATAGTTCCGGGAGAAGAATTCCTTCGACGTGAATGCGAGCGCGACACCGAGCGTGTTCAGCTGGATGAAGTCGATCGTCAGCTCCGCCAGCTTCTTCTCGGAGAGCGCTCCGATTGACCCACCATGGGCCCGGACCGCGTCGATCACGTCGTTGTCGGTATTGGTCATTCCGACCAGCGCAAACAGTCGTTCCGCATTCATGTTTCCATCTGCTTTCTCAATTGTTCCGGATCGATCCCGAATAGCTTAATCCACGCAAGACGGTCAGTTCATCCCCTCGGCTCCTGCAGCGCGAGCTCGTGGCGCACGGCCCGCGCCAGGCCGAGCAGCGACGGTCCGAGGTCCTGCGCGATCGTGTCGATCGACTCCTGCGTCGAAAGGCTGACGTTCAACGCGTAGATGGTGCCTTCCACCTCCAGCGGTGTGGCCAGCGCAAACCACCTTGGGCTGCCAGGCCGCGGCGCGGAAGCCTTGTGCGAGGACGTCGGCGCACGCTTTCCGGATCTCGGACTCGACAGCTTTCCACTTGAGACGCCGTTGTGAAGAAACTGTAAGAGCTGGGTCCGGCGCTGTGGCGTGAGCGCAGCCAGGTATGCGCGTCCCAGCGAAGCAAGTTCCATCGGTACGCGCTGGCCGGAAGTCGCGAGACAAGGTACGGGCTCCCACCGAATGACCGGTTCTCTCAACGCGATCCGTAGCTGACGATGAAGCAGCTGGCGAACTGTCAAGAGCTTCTCGCCGGCATCTTCGGACTCACTGCATCTGCCGCGTGAGGTCTCTTCGGGAGACCGCGCACAGGCACTGCGATTCAGGGCGCCGGATGAAAGTGCGCCACCCATTGATCGCCCAGTTCGGTATCCGTCGTGGGGCAACTGGATGCTGGATATGTAGTCGCGGTGCCCACATCGGGCACAAGGCGTGAGCCCCGGCTCCGTTTGCAGGAGGGATCTTGGATCTATGGCATCAAACCAGTCCATTTTTTTATCTGCATCCCCACCGCAAAGTGCCAATCCAATATTGACCAGGGTGCCCCACTGACCTGCTGAGAATTCCAGCAGGGATTCAAGATGATCACCATGGACATGATTGGCAACGTCAGGCGCAAGAGGCTGCGCGAACAACTCTCTCAGCTAGATCGCAAAGCGCACGGGCCTGTCGCGCAATACGGTCAAGAAGTGGCTTCGGGCTTTCAGCGATGTTGTGCCGAAGTACGAACGGGTGAAGCTCGACGGCAAGCTCACGGGGTTCGAGCCGGCCCTGCATCAGGCTCTCACAACCGACAGCCATCGCCCCAAGCAGGCACCGCGCAGCGCTCGTGCCTTGTTTGCCGAGATACAGCCCCAGGGGCTACCACGGCGGCTACAGAGCCGCCACCGACTACATCCGGCGCCCGTACAAGACAGTGGTGCCTTGATATTGGGGGGGCGGGACCTTGTACGTCGACTTTGATCGTGCATTCGAGCGATCTGCTCCACACTCACTCTGCAACCGTGTCTCGGCGCTGCCGTCGGACATCTTTGCCATGTCGCTGGGGCGGCCCGCAACGTGCCGGTGCACAACGCGCACCACCCGCGCCTGCGCCCCGGTATCCGTAAGTCGAAACGATGTCTTGGCCGATGCAAGGTCGCGGAGTTCTAGCCTGCGCCTGGTCGTGGCAGAAACCGTGGGGATTCTGTCAATCAGGACCATGCCGTCGTTTCTAGACTGGGCCGCACCGAAACCCCTCGAGATCCCCGTCCATGAACATCGGCATTCTTGTTTTTCCCGACATCACCGCCATCGACTACGTCGGTCCCGCCGACCTGCTGGTGCGCATTCCGCACGCCAAGCTGAATCTGGTGTGGAAGCACACCGACCCGATCAGGACCGAACTGGGTTGGGAGTTCCGTGCCACCGCTTCCTACGAAAGCTGCGGCCAGCTCGACATGATCGTCGTGCCCGGCGGCCCCGGCATCGCCGCGCTACTGGAGGATGAGCAGACCCTGGCATTCCTGGCAGAGCAGGCCCCGGGGGCAGCCCTGGTCGTGGGTATCTGCACCGGCCCGATTGTTCTGGGCGCTGCCGGCCTGCTCGAAGGTTACAGGGCCACCTGTCATTGGGGCTCGCACGCGCTGCTCGAAGACGTAGGCGCGATACCTGTCGACGAGCGCGTGGTGGTCGACCGCAACCGCGTCACCGGCGCGGGCATGACCTCCGGCATCGACTGCGCATTGAAGGTGATCGCGCTGGCCAGCGGCGATGACGTGGCACGCAGCGTGCAGCTGTTCGCCGAGTACGACCCGCAACCCCCTTTCGATTGCGGCACGCCGCGCAAGGCTCCGGCTGCGCTGGTGGAAGCCATGTGTGGCAAGTTGCGCCCCGTCGTCGAACAGCGGCGTGCGCTGCTCGCGACGCGACGCGCGCGCGTCACCCCGGCTTGATCACCTGCGTTGTCGCTCATTTCATTGGAGGTTGACATGTCTCGTTCCATTTATTCGCAATGTCTCTTTCGTGCCTTGGCGGTTGGCATCTCGCTGTCGCTTTCGTGCCTGGCCGCGCAGGCACAAGGCGGCGGCCCGATCCGCCTTCTGGTCGGCTACACGGCGGGAGGCCCGGCAGACACTGCCGCACGCATCGTCGCGGAAAGACTCGGCACTGAACTGGGCCAGCCGGTGGTGGTCGACAACAGACCCGGCGCGGGCGGGCAAATTGCCGCGCAGGCGCTGAAGGCTGCGCCTGCCGACGGCAGCGTTCTCTTTCTTAGCAATACTCACACGGTGGTGACGGTGCCGCTGACGGTGAAGAACCCTGGGTTCGCCACGGCGAAGGATTTCCGCATCGTGGGGGGCGTGGCCACCTTCGAGCTCGCGCTCGCGGTGAGCCCGAAGACCAATGCCCACAACCTGAAGGAGCTGGGTGCGTGGTTCGCGGCGCACCAGAGCGAATCGACCATCGGAGTGCCCGCACCCGCGAGTGCGCCCGAATTGGTGGCGGCCAAGGTGTCGCGCGCGCTGAAGGCCGACACCGTGGCGGCTTCCTATCGTGGCGCGCCGCCCATGGTGCAGGACCTGCTGGCGGGGCAACTGGCCGCGGGCGTGTCTAGCATCTCGGACTTCCAGCAGTACCACCAGGCCGGCACGCTGCGCATTCTTGCCGTGACGCGGAGCACGCCATTGCTGCCGGGTGTGCCCTCGTTCGCGGAGGCGGGCCTCGGCGGGCTCGACAACACAACCGACCTGCTGGGCATCTACGCGCCCGCCGCAACTCCCGACGCGATCGTCGCGCGCTACAACACGGCGCTGAACCGTGTGCTTTCCAAACCCGATGTGCAGGCCAGGTTCAAAAGCTACGTGATGACCCCCGCGCCGATGACGCCTGCCGAACAGATGCAGCGACTCGCGCAGGCCTCCGTCGTGCTGTCGGCGCTGATGAGCGAGAGCCGTTTCGTGCCACAGTAGAGAATCGTCTTCATGCCCTCGATGTTCGGACACATTGGCGCCCACGCGGGCGACCCCATTCTTAGTCTCAACGAAGATTTCCAGAAAGACCCGCGCGCAAACAAGACCAACCTGGGCATCGGCGTCTATGTGGACGAGAGCGGCACGCTGCCGCGCATGGGCGCAGTGGCGCGGGCCGACGCGGAATTGCGCTCGCATGGCGGTTCAACCCCGTACCTCCCGATGACGGGCCTGCCCTCGTACCGCGACAGACTACAGGTGCTGGTGTTCGGCGCGGACCACCCGGCACGGGCCGACGGCCGCATCGCGACCATCCAGTCGCTCGGTGGCTCCGGCGCGTTGCGCGTCGGCGCGGACTTTCTCAAGAAAAACTTTCCGGGGTCGGGCGTGTGGATCAGCGACCCCAGCTGGGAAAACCACCGTGTCGTGTTCAAGGCCGCGGGTTTCGCCGTCAGCACCTACCCCTACTACGACGCGGCCTCCGGCGGCCTGCGCTTCGAGGCCATGTGCAATGCCCTTGGCGGCCTGCCGCCGCAGAGCATCGTGCTGTTGCACGCCTGCTGCCACAACCCCACGGGCGTCGACCTGAGCACGGCGCAATGGCGCACCGTGGCCACGTTGATGCGCGAGCGCGGCTTGATCGCCTTCGTCGACATGGCCTACCAAGGCCTGGGCGACGGACTCGCCGAAGATGCCTTCGCGCCGCGCGCCCTGGCCGAGGCAGACGTGGCCTGCCTGGTCGCGAGTTCGCTGTCGAAGAATTTCTCGCTCTACGGCGAGCGGGTCGGCTCGCTGAGCATCGTCTGTGCGTCGAAGGCCGAGGCCGATCGCATGCTCGGTCAGCTCGCAGGCACCGTGCGTGCCAACTACAGCAATCCTCCCACGCATGGCGCGACCCTGGTGGCTGCCGTGCTGTGCTCGGCCGAGCTCCGTGCGGCTTGGGAAAGCGAGCTGACCAGCATGCGCGAGCGCATCCAGGCGATGCGCAGCGCCATTCACGCGGCGCTCCAGGCGCAGAATCTGCCGTCTGGCACCACCCTGTCGCGCTACCTCACGCAGCGCGGCATGTTCACGTACACGGGCCTGTCGGCATCGCAGGTCATGCGGCTGCGCGAGGCGCATGGGGTCTACCTGTTGACTTCGGGGCGCATGTGCGTGGCCGGGCTCAACCGGCGCAACGTCGACGCAGTGGCCCGTGCGGTGGGCGAGGTGATGCGGCAGGGCGCCTGAACTTTGTCGGACGTCAGGCTGCGGCGAAGCGCTCGCGGTATTCGGTCGGCGACACGCGCAGGTGTCGCACGAACGCACGCCGCAGTACCTCTTCGGAATTGAAGCTGCACTGCAGGGCGATCGACTTCAGGCTCTGGCGCCGCGTCTCGACCAGCTGGCAGGCTTTCTCCAGGCGCATGCGTGCCACCGCCAGCGCGGGCGTCATGCCCGTGCGCTGTTGGTAGAAACGCGCGAAGGTGCGGGGCGTCATCGAGAGCTGATCGGCCATGTCGGCCACCAGCAGCGGTTGGTTCAGGCGCGCCGTCATCCACGCATGCAGCTTGCCGATGCGCGCGTCGTCGGCGGTCTGCGCGAGCAGCGCGCTGCTGAACTGCGACTGGCCGCCGGGCCGCTTGTAGAAAACGACGAGTTTTTTCGCCACGCCCATTGCGACCTCGCGGCCCAGGTCGATCTCGACCATGCCCAGCGCCATGTCGATGCCGGCCGTGACGCCGGCCGATGTCCAGACGCGGCCCGAGCGTGAATAGATCGCGTCGTGCTGCACGTCGACAGCGGGATGCGCCTTGGCCAGTTGGCCGCACACCGCCCAGTGCGTCACTGCGCTGCCGCCGTCGAGCAGGCCCGCGCGCGCGAGCACGAACGCACCGGTGCAGACCGACGCGATGCGCTGCATTCGTAGCGCCCCGCGACGCACCCAGGCAGTCAGGTCGTCGAGATTCTTCGACTGCTGCGCATGGGGTGTCGGCAGGCCCGGGCGCCAGATGCCGGGGCCGCCCGGTACGAGCACGGTGCCGATGTCGCGCCCGAGTTTGCGGGGAAGCGCACGCGCCATCAGCTCCACGCCGCTGGAGCTTTGCACTGGGCCAGCCTGCAACGCGTGGATGGAGGTCTCGTACACGGGCTTGCGGCCAACGAGCACGAGCTCCTCGTTCGCGCTCGCGAACACCTGCAGCGGGCCGCTGATGTCCAGCAGCTGGAATCGATCGAAGACGAGGAACCAGATTGGATGCATGGCTGCCACTGTGCCTGACTTTTTCCGCCTCGTCAGTTGCCACGGTCCGGTCAGGGCGAGCTTTCCACCAGCGGTCAGCGTCGTACCGGCCTTTGTCGGCGAGCGAGCCCATTACCTAGACGAAGCCCCCTTCGGGGTAGAACAGCAGCTACTTGTCATGGTTCTTCGTGATGTCTCGCTGTAGCGGTTTTTGGGCCAGCGGCTGCGAGCGGGCGGGGTAGAGGGCGTGATCGTGAGGCTAGAGGTGCGCGGGCGAAGTGAAGGAGACGCAGAGAAGTCGCTGGCGCGGGTCCGGTACATGAGAAGAGAGCGGCCCTCCTTAACAGGAGTCGTGACACGAGCATCTGCCGCACGCGTCGTTTATCTGCGCATTGCAATGGCAGTGTGCCCGCCATCTCCATTACCAAGCCCTGCAAGCCAGGCAAACACCCGCCCAATTCGCACGCCCCATGTTGCGGCTTCACCAACCACTGCACCACGGCCGGATGCAAGCCACAGCGCGAGACAGCTCACCGCTGCTAGCTGTCTACGTGGCTTGCTCTGGTCATGCCCGCGAATGCAGTAGAGCTGGGCTTGTCTCTTTAGGCTGCAGCCGCAGCGATTTCCTCTTGCGAATAACGGCCCAGCGATCAGTTGGCACCCGACAGTCGGTGATCCTGCGTCGAACGCGCAGTCATTCAGCGCGCGGTCGCTCGCCTATGATCCTGCTTATGTCGCGCTCCGAACGCCTGCTCAAACTCTTGCAGGCCCTGCGCCGCCATCGTCGACCCGTGAGCGCCCAAGCGCTGGCCGACGAGCTGGCCGTCAGCGTACGCACGCTCTATCGCGACATTTCGAGCCTGAGGGCGCAAGGCGCGGAGATCGTGGGTGAGCCCGGAATCGGGTACGTGCTGCGACCGGGCTTCGTGCTGCCCCCGCTCATGTTTCGGTCCGACGAAGTCGAGGCCTTGATGCTGGGGCTGAAGTGGGTCGCCGATCGCGGAGATCCAGCGCTAGCGGTCGGCGCGCGAGAGGCGGCAACGCGAATCGCGGCGGTTCTCCCAGCGGCGTTGCGGCGCGAGTTGGAGACGTCTGCGTTGCTTGTTGGCGCCCGGGCGCGATCGTCCGTCGATGTCGTCGGCTTCGAGCTGCTGCGCACCGCCATTCGCTCGGGCCGCAAGACGCGGCTTCTTTATCGCGACAAGCACGACGCGAGTTCGGAGCGCGTGGTCTGGCCGTTCGCCCTGGTCTATTTCGAGGAAGCGCGGGTGCTCGCAGCGTGGTGCGAGTTGCGGGGCGACTTCCGCAATTTCCGAGCCGATCGCATCGAACGCATCGAACTGCTCGACGAGTTCGCGCCCAGATCGCCGACGGCGATGTTGAATGACTGGCGTGGAGCGCTGCAAGCGAGCGGACGCACGATCCTGCCAGAACCTGACAGTGCGCCTTTCTAAGCTAAGGGCTCCTCCAGCAACAAGCAAGTGAGTCCCATGAAATTCGCCTCGGTCCGGCTCGTCACACTCGACGTCGAGCGCCTCATCGCCTTCTATGCACAGCTCTCCGGTGTCGCTGCCGTTGGTCTGGCCGACGGTTTCGCGGAGTTCCGGCTTCCGGGCGCAACCCTTGCGATCAGCGCACAGCAATTGATCCAGCGCTTCAATGCAGGCGCTGCGCCGGCTGCAGCCAATCGCTCCGCAATCCTCGAGTTCGAGGTCGACGACGTCGACCGCGTGTTGTCGTTGCTCGGCAGCGCCGCGGTGATCGTGCAGGAGCCCACCCTCATGCCGTGGGGCAACCGCTCCTTGTTGCTCAGGGATCCGGATGGAAGCCTCGTCAACATATTCTCTCGCCTGCGTGCCTTTGAATTGCCCCGGCTTCCCTAGACACTTTGGAGCCGTTGGAAATGGCGTCGCTTGAACTCTACGGGCGACAAGTCGCCAGCGGTGTTGTGGCGACGCCTGGGGTTATAGAACATCTCGATGTGGTTGAAGACCATCGGCCCTGGCCTCCTCGCGCGTCGAATGGATCTGTCGGCGAATGCTCTCTCGCTTGAGCAACTGGATGAAGCTCTGCCTACCGCACAGCCGCTGCGTCTGCCGACCTCGGTCACGCGTGTCCGGCCAAGGCGGCCGGCGCCTGCGCCGCGTAATCCATCCATGTCGCGCATCGGCATGCGGGTGAGGGCGCTGCGCGTGGCGGCGGGGCTATCGGCCGGGCAACTCGCATCGGCATCAGGGATTTCAGCCTCAATGCTTTCGCGCATCGAACGGGGGCTGGCCTCGCCCTCGGTGGAGACCTTGGAGCGGCTCGCGCAGGCGCTGCACGTGCCGGTCTCGCGCTTCTTCGGGGACCAGGCCCGGCGGACGGATTTCTGCCATGTGAGGGCAGGGGCTGGTGATCGACCGCATTGGCGCTTTGGAGGGCGACCGGTCCGAGCTGCTGGGACACTCGCTGTCCGGCAATCTCTTTGTAGAGCCCTACCTGGTCACCTTGTTGCCAGGGGCCGGACCGTACGTGACCTTCCAGCATCCGGGGCTTAAGTTCCTGCACTTCCTGTCGGGGGCGGTGACTTACCGACGCGGCTCAAAATCGGTGGAGGTCGGGGCAGCGGACACGCTGCTGTTCGATGCAACGGTGCTGCATGGGATCGAGGCGATCCTTTCGGGGCCGGTGTCGTACCTCTCGGTGGTCTTCACCCTGCGCGATTGAACGGCTCGCGGCGACACCGTCAGGTTTGTTTATCGAGGCGGCAGCCAATCAGGCTCGTCGCTCGGACATTCGCCCATGCCTGTCCTTTTTAATTATCTTGGCTTCGCTGTCCGGCATCCCGAACACCGAAGGGACTTTGACCAAAGGTCGGAAATGGGCGCTCCCGGTCGATGGAAAGGGCGAGGACGGCTTGGACACCGGTGAGGTCCCGGCCGCGGTGGGCATGGTCGGGCTTGCGGCCAACCTTGGTCCTGAATTTCTCCATCGAATCTCGACACAGGCTCATCCGAGCCTCAACGCTGTCCTTGAACAATCGTCTTTTGTTGCTGCTCGCGGAGGTCCGCCAGCTTCTCGAAGGCACTCATGAAGATCGATTCTCTGCTCCGTCAGGGCGGCATGTTCGCCATGGCATTGGTCCTGATCGCTGGCTGCGGCGGCGCAGAGACCGAAACCGGGCAGGCTGCGCCGCCCGCGCCCATCGTGTCGGTCATGACGGTGCGTGCCACCCGGCTGGCGCTGACGCAGGACCTGCCGGGTCGTGTGGCGGCCGTGCGTGTCGCCGAAATCCGCCCCCAGGTCAGCGGCATCGTCCAGCGTCGGCTGTTCGAGCAGGGCACAGAGGTGCGCGCAGGCCAGGGCCTGTTCCAGATCGATCCGGCTGCGTTCAAGGCGGAAGTGGAGACGGCTGCAGCAAGCTTGCAGCGTGCCGAGGCCGCGCTGGCAAGCGCGCGGATGCAGGCGTCCCGTCTCCGGCCTCTGGTCGAGGCCGAGGCGGTCAGCGGCCAGGCCTATGACGACGCGGTCTCCCAGCGCGAGCAGGCTGCAGCCGACGTGAAGCAGGCCCGCGCGACCCTGGCGCGCAGACAGCTCGACCTCCAGTTCGCGCGGGTGGAGGCGCCGATCTCCGGGCGCATCGACCAGGCCCTGGTCACCGAGGGCGCCCTCGTCGGCAGCGGCGACACCCATCCGATGGCGCGCATCCAGCAGATCGACCAGGTCTACGTGGACGTGCGCCAGCCGGCCGCTTCGCTCGACGCGCTGCGTGATGCGGTTTCAACGCATCAGCCGGACGCCCGGGGCGGTCTGGCGGTGACCCTGCTGCGAAGCCATGGCGAGCCCTACACCGCCAAGGGGCGCATCCTGTTCTCCGGTATGAACGTCGACGCCGGAACCGGAGCCGTGCTGCTGCGCGTGCTCGTGGACAACCCTTTGCGCGAGCTCCTGCCCGGCATGTTCGTGCGGGCGCGGGTACCTCAAGCCAGCCATGCCCAGGCCCTCATGGTGCCGCAGCAGGCGGTGGTCCGCGTGGCGGGCCAGCCCCAGCTGTGGGTGCTCAGCGACCAAGGACAGGCGAACCGCAAGGCGGTCGACTTGGGTGAGTTGGTCGAGCGCAGCTACCGCGTGCGTTCCGGTCTCCGTGCCGGCCAGAGGGTCGTTGTCGAGGGCATGGAGCGCCTGTCCGAGGGTGCATCGGTGACGCCCCGAGACTGGAAGCCGGCCGATGTGGCTGCGGCGACTGACGCCGTCGGCGCCGCGGCCGCCCGCTGAGAACGCCGCCATGCCGCAGTTCTTCATCCAACGCCCGGTCTTCGCCTGGGTCGTCGCCCTGTTCATCATCCTGTTCGGGGTCATCGCGATCCCGATGCTGCCGATCGCCCGCTATCCGTCGGTGGCGCCTCCCACCGTCAGCATCACCGCGACTTACCCGGGAGCGTCGGCACAGACCATGAACGACGGGGTCGTCAGCCTTATCGAGCGAGAGCTGTCCAGCGTCAAGAATCTGCTGTACTTCGAATCGTCCGCCGACGCCTCCGGTTCGGCCTCCATCGTGGCCACGTTCAAGCCGGGCACGGCCCCTGCCATGGCCCAGGTCGACGTGCAGAACAAGCTCAAGGCCATCGAGCCGCGGCTGCCGCAGGCAGTCCGCCAGAACGGCCTGGCAGTGGAATCCGCAGCATCGGGCTTCCTGATGATCATCGGGCTGAGTTCGACGGACGGGCGTTTTTCCGAGACGGCGTTGAGCGACTACATGGTCCGCAACATCGTCGAGGAACTGCGCCGCATCCAGGGCGTGGGCAAGGTGCAGATGTTTGGCGCCGAGCAGGCCCTGCGCATCTGGGTGGACCCTGACAAGCTGATCTCGTACGGCCTGTCGATGAACGACCTGTCGGCTGCAGTCACCCAGCAGAACGCGCAGATCGCGCCGGGCGCCATCGGCGCTTCGCCCTCGCTGCCCGGGCAGCGCGTGACCGTGCCACTGACGGTGCAGGGCCAGCTGAGCACGCCCGAGCAGTTCGCGGCGATCGTGCTGCGCGCCAGCGCGGACGGCTCCAAGGTGACGATGGGTGACGTGGCACGGGTCGAACTGGGTGCGCAGTCCTATGGCTTCATCAACCGTGAGAACGGAAAGGTCGCCACGGCGGCGGCCGTGCAGCTGTCTCCGGGCGCCAATGCCGTGCGCACCGCGCAGGGCGTGCGCGACAGGCTCGAGGAGCTCAGGCGCACCATGCCGGCGGGCATGGACTACTCGGTCCCGTTCGACACCGCGCCCTTCGTGAAGATCTCCATCGAGAAGGTGATCCACACCTTGATCGAAGCCATGGCGCTGGTGTTCCTGGTGATGCTCCTGTTCCTGCAGAACATCCGCTACACGCTGATCCCGGCCATCGTGGCGCCGATCGCCTTGCTCGGCACCTTCGCCGTGATGCTGGTGGCGGGGTTCTCCATCAACGTGCTCACCATGTTCGGCATGGTGCTGGCCATCGGCATCATCGTCGATGACGCGATCGTCGTCGTGGAGAACGTCGAGCGGATCATGGCGAAGGAAGGCCTCGCGCCACGCGAAGCGACGATGAAAGCCATGCGGGAGATCACCGGGGCTGTCGTCGGCATCACGCTGGTGCTGACGGCCGTGTTCATTCCCATGGCCTTCGCCAACGGCTCCGTGGGCGTGATCTACCAGCAGTTCGCGCTGTCGATGGCGGTCGCGATCCTGTTCTCCGCCTTCCTGGCGCTGACGCTCACGCCTGCGCTGTGCGCGACGCTGCTGAAGCCGGTGGCACAGGGACACCACGAGAAGCGGGGTTTCTTCGGCTGGTTCAACCGGTGCTTCGATGCCATGAATGCGCGCTACGCCTCGCGCGTCGGCCAGTTGGCCGCGCGCGCCAGTCGCGTCATGCTGGTGTTCGTGGCGCTTTGCGCCGTGTGGGGCCTCGCGTTCCGGCAACTGCCCTCGGCCTTCCTGCCCGAAGAGGACCAAGGCTACTTCATGACGGTAGTGCAGCTGCCCGCCGAGGCCACCATGGAGCGCACGCTGGACGTCGTCAAGAAGTTCGAGGCGCACACGGCGAGCCGCCCTTCGATCCAGTCCAACATGACCGTTGTCGGCTTCGGCTTCTCCGGCTCGGGCTCGAACGCAGCCATGGCCTTCACCATGCTCAGCGATTGGGACCAGCGCGACGGCGCGACCGCCAGTGGCGAAGTGGCTCTGGCGCAGCAGGCCATGGCGGGAACCACCGAGGGAACGGTCATGAGCCTCATGCCGCCCGCGATCGACGAATTGGGCAACAGCTCGGGCTTCGCCCTGCGGCTGCAGGACCGTGCCAACCAGGGCCATGCCGCGCTCAAGGCCGCCGAGGCCAAGCTGCTTGCGCTGGCCGCCCGAAGCAAGGTCGTGACCGGCGTCTACCCCGATGGGCTGCCGCAGGGCACCAGCATCCGTCTGGATGTCGACCGGCAGAAAGCCGAGGCGTTGGGCGTGTCCTTCTCGAACATCAGCGAGACGATGTCCGCCGCGATGGGCTCGGCTTACGTGAACGACTTTCCCAATGCGGGGCGTATGCAGCAGGTCATCATTCAGGCCGATGCGCCCGCACGCATGCAGATCGACGACGTGCTGCGTCTGCACGTGCGCAACAGCAGCGCAGGCATGGTGGCATTGAAGGAGGTGGTCACGCCTGTGTGGACGGATACGCCGCTGCAACTGGTGCGCTACCAGGGTTTTCCTGCCACGCGCATTTCAGGCAACGCGGCACCGGGTGCTTCCAGCGGAGCGGCGATGGCGGAGATGGAGCGGCTGGCTCGGCAGCTGCCGGCCGGCTTCGCCCTCGAATGGACAGGCCAGTCGTTGCAGGAGCGGCAGTCCGCCGCCCAGGCACCGATGCTGATGGCGCTGTCCATGCTGGTGGTGTTCCTCGTGCTGGCGGCGCTCTACGAGAGCTGGGCCATCCCGCTGTCGGTGATGCTGGTCGTCCCCTTGGGCCTGCTGGGCGCGGTGGCGGCCGTCCTGCTGCGCGGCATGCCCAATGACGTGTTCTTCAAGGTCGGGATGATCACCGTCATCGGCTTGTCGGCAAAGAATGCAATCCTGATCGTGGAGTTCGCCAAGCAGCTGCGCGAGGAGGGCAAGGGGCTGATCGAATCGGCGGTCGAGGCGGCGCGCCTTCGGCTGCGCGCCATCCTGATGACATCGCTCGCTTTCGGCATGGGAGTGGTGCCGCTGATCGTCGCCTCGGGCGCCAGCGCCGAGACACAGCGCGCGATCGGCACCGGTGTGTTCGGCGGGATCGTGACGGCCACCGCCCTGGCCATCTTCTTCGTGCCCGCCTTCTTCGTGTTCGTGATGAGCTTGCAGGAGCGCCTCGCGGCTTGGCGTGTGGCGCGCCGCCCCCGTGTCGGGCATGACCATGAGCAGAAGGGCTGACGCGATGCGGCGCCTCCTTCTTCCTGTCGTCCTGGCGCTGTCCGCCTGCTCGCTGACGCCCGGGCTGGTCAAACCCGCGACGCCGATCCCTGAGATGTATCCGGGCCAGGTAACGGCCGATGCCACGGCGCACGGCGCAGACCTCGGCTGGCGCAGCATGTTCGGCGACGGGCGGCTGCAGCGATTGATCGCACTGGCGCTTGAGAACAATCGCGACCTGCGCATCGCCGTCTTGAACGTCGAGGCGGTGCAGGCTCAGTACGGCATCCAGCGCGCGGCGCGGTGGCCCGCGATCGAGGCGACCGGCAACGCGGCGCGGCAACGGACCGCAGCCAATGACGGATCGAACCCCGTCGTTCCCGCCGCCGTTCAGAACCAGTTCGGTGTGAGCGTGGGCACGAGCGCGTTCGAGATCGACCTCTTTGGCCGCGTGCGCGCGCTGTCGGACGCAGCGTTGGCGCGCTACCTGGCGAGCGATCACGGGCGGAGGGCCGCGCAGATCACCTTGGTCGGCGCGGTGGCCGATGCCTACTTCTCCGAGCGCCTGGCGCAGGAGCAGCTGCAGTTGTCCGAGCGCACGCTCGCCGACTGGCGCCAGTCGCTGGACTTGGCGCACCGGTTGAAGGCCGCTCGCCAGAGCAGCGGGCTGGAGGTTGCCCAGGCCGAGGGGCAGGTGGCAACTGCCGAGGCGGATGTGCAGGCGCGAAGGCGCGCCATGGCGCAGGCCGGTCATGCACTGGGGCTGCTGGTGGGTGCGGAGATTCCGGCCGGCTTGCCGGATGGGCTGCCGCTGCAGGATCAGCCGGTGGTGAGCCAGCTGCCGGCGGGGTTGCCTTCGGACCTGCTGTACCGGCGGCCGGACATCCAGCAGGCCGAACTGGCGCTCATCGCGGCGAACGCCGACGTCGGCGCTGCGCGCGCGGCCTTCTTCCCGCGGCTCTCGCTGACGGCATCGCTCGGCTACACCAGCCCGGCCATGGGCAGTCTGTTCGATGGCGCGCAGCGTGCGTGGAGCTTTGCGCCGCAGCTCTCCGTCCCGTTGTTCTCGGCCGGCCGGCTGCGCGCCGAGCTGCGTCTGGCCGAGGTGCGCAAGTCCAGCGCGGTGGTGGCGTACGAACAGGCCATCGAAACAGCCTTCCGAGAAGTGGCCGACGGTCTGGCGGGGCGCGAGACCTTCGCTGTGCAACTGGAAGCCCAGGCGCGCGCGGTGGCGAGCGCAGAACGCCGTGCGGCGTTGTCTAAGCTGCGCTACCGTAGTGGAACGCAGGGGCGTCTCGAACTGCTCGATGCACAACGCCAGCTCTATGCCGCCAGGCAGGCACAGCTGGACCTGCGGCGCAGCGCGTTCGGCAGTGCGGTGGCTCTGTACAAGGCCTTGGGCGGCGGCCTGATCGACGCGGATGCCGGGCTCTGAGTTCAGGCGCGGCGCGGGGAACCAGGATGCCCGGCTCGCGCTGCGTGATGTAGGCGGCGAACTGCTCCACGGTGCCCATGGCGCCGCGCCGCCGTCGGTCTCGATGCGTGGTGCAGGTACTCGCCGATGCGCCAGTAGAGCGCGACCACCTTGGCGTTGGCCGTCCGGGCCGCACGTTGGCGCGCGCCTTGGATCTGCGCGAGCCCTTCGCCGAAAGCGGACTCCGCGGCCTCTGCGGCCTCTGCGGCCGCTGGCGTCGGCGCCGTGCGGCGTGGCGCCGGTCCGACGGTCTTGCTCATGCCTGCCGCCTCTTCACCTGAGCCGTCGGGGCGCGGGATCGCCGTTTCTCGCACCGTCTGTGCGAGAAATGCTGGCGCGGTGCAGGTCTCGTGGCCCCGCGCACGCGCCGTGGATTGGTGGCGCCTGCTTTGTCGGAGCGGGGGCAGGACGGCTGCCGCGCGTGCAGGGGCCACGCCATGCTCCGATACCGGGACATCCGTTCGCGGTCGATGGCGCGGGCGCTCGGGCGCTGCTTACCATCGATACGGGGTTGGAGGTCCCAGGCGGATCGCAGGACACTCAACAGGACGAGCTCGACACACAAGGTGATCGTCCCTTCGATGACGCGTACGGCTTCAACCAGCCTTATGACGGTGCGATGTCCATGCCGCAGATGGGTGATTCACTCGACCTGACCGACAGCGCGGCCTTCGTGGGCAACCGCGATGCCCGCGTGACCAGCCTGGCGCTTACCGACACCGACACCGACATTTCCACGAATTGCACGGGGTTGCGGCACTCGACCGTGCGATCGTGCCCGAAGTGATACAGCCCGGGTACAGGTCTACGGCCGTGGGCGTGAACTCGTCAAGCCGCATCACGAATACCGTCGACGATTTCTCGGGCGCCGCAGCCGGACTGGCTGTGAAGCACGTCAAGAGGTTGCTTCTTGACGCTTCACACCTCGATCTCAGGGCTTTCCCCAGCAGCCCGCGCACTTCGCTAAACATTAAGTTCGCACTGCCGATATCCCTTGGAGCCCGCCTGCGTTGCCTTTTCAGGCACTGCAGCTTTTCAGCAAGTACTTCACCTGGGAAAAATCATGAAAAAGTTCAGGGATTTCGGGATCGGCACCCGCATGGGAATGGGGTTCGGGGTCGTGATTGCGTTGTTGATGGCGATGGTCGCAGTTGGCATCAGCCGCATCCGCGCGGTCGATCACAACACCGAGGTGATCGCACACGATCGCTATGCCAAGGTGGCGCTTGCCCAGACCATCGAGAACGAGGTGAACAAGCAAGCCCAGGCCTTGCGAACGGCCCTGATGGCACGAGATCCGGGGGTGATCAAGGGAGAACTGGCGAAGGTCGAGGAGTCCGCGTTGGTGATCGCCAAGGCCTCTGAGCGTCTGAAGCTGGTCATCCACACCGAGGTTGGCAAAGCGGCGCTGCATGCCCTGCTGGAGGCACGCGGTGCTTTTCGAGCGCATGAGGCCAAGCTGATTGAGCATATCCAATCGGGCCGGATGGAAGAGGGGCGCGAATACCTGGTCGGGAAAGTGCTGCCGCCGCAAGCAGCCTATCTGTCGGCGATCGAGGCATTCTCCCGGACCCAGGTGCAAGGCATGGAGCAGTTCACCGCCGAGGCCGCCGACATCGCCCGCATGGCAGCGTCGTGGATGCTCGGCCTCGGTGCCTTGGCGACGGCACTGGCTGGGGTGATTGCGGTGTCGTTGACGCGCTCGATCACTCGCCCGGTCGGGGAGGCCGTTCGGGTCGCCGAAACCGTGGCGGCGGGCGATCTGACATCGATGATCTCTGTACACAGCAATGACCAAACGGGTCAGTTGATGCGGGCGCTCAGGAGCATGAACGAGAGCCTGTCGCAGGTCGTGGGGGGCGTGCGCAGCAGCACGGACACCATCGCCATGGCTTCCAGCCAGATCGCGGCGGGGAACCAGGATCTGTCTTCGCGTACCGAGGAACAGGCCAGTTCCCTTCAGGAGACAGCGGCAGCGATGGAGGAACTCACCAGCACGGTGAAGCAGAACGCCGACAACGCACGCCAAGCCAATCAACTGGCGACGCTTGCGTCCGAGGTGGCCGTCAAAGGCGGGACGGTAGTGGGTCAAGTGGTGCAGACCATGGATTCGATCCATGGATCTTCACGCAAGGTGGCGAACATCATCGGGGTGATCGACGGCATCGCATTCCAGACGAACATTCTGGCGCTCAATGCCGCAGTCGAAGCGGCGCGAGCGGGGGATCAGGGACGAGGCTTCGCGGTGGTCGCGGCCGAGGTACGCAACTTGGCGCAGCGCTCGGCGACGGCGGCCAAGGAAATCAAGACTCTCATCGACGATTCCGTACAAAGGGTCGGTGAGGGTAGCGATCTTGTCAACGAGGCAGGAAGAACAATGCAGGAGGTCGTGGACAGTGTGCAGAGGGTGAGGGACATCATGGAAGAGATCTCGGCAGCCAGCCACGAACAGAGCACAGGCATCGAGCAGGTCAGCCATGCCATCAGCCAGATGGACCAGACCACACAGCAGAACGCAGCGCTGGTCGAAGAGGCCGCCGCTGCGGCGCAGTCGCTGCAGGTCCAAGCAACAAGTCTGGTCCAGTCGGTGAGCCTCTTCAGGCTTGCAGGCGCGAACGCATGATGGCTCGGCCATCGCATGTCGCTGCCCGGTTCTGACGAGGTTGTCAGGTTCCGCGCGAACAAGAGTCCTGCTCTTCGATGCCGGGCGGTCGTGAGTGTTGTGAAAGAGCCGGTCGCCGCTGCCGTCGCGGCGATGCCGCGCAATGCGGCGGATCACCGAGGATGCTGTCCATTCGTAGACCAGCACCACGTCGGCGCCGTCGAGCACGACGCGCAGGTCGAGACTGTGGCGGTCGAAGTGCGTGCTCGAAGCTGCGGATCGAAGCGCGCGAAAGCGGCGAACGGCGCGCGCCTGTGCGCGGCTTTCAGGTTGGCGCGGCACCAACCCTGCCGCGGCTTGTAGATGGCCACCGCACGCCCGTGCGCGAGCAGCGTGAATCGCCCCGGTTTTGAACTGTGCCCGAAAGTCGGACCGTCCGGATTCCGCCGATCAGGCGGTGCTTCTCAATCGGTACTCGACCGGACTGAGTCCCTGCCGCCCAAGCTTGCTGCGCTCGCGCTAGCAAGTGGACGTCATCATCCACGCCCGCTTCGAGTGCCTCAGTGCTGTCGGGCCTTCGAAATGGAAAATGCTCGGCTTTCAGGGGCTGAAGAAGCTGCCCCTGCCCCCTGTTCCCTTGCCGTTCAACAACAGAACGAACGGCATGCTGGATGCACCCAGCGCGACGCCTTGTGCGTGATGAAGATGTCGGCGTCGACCGACTTGTACAAGCCCGTCAAGAAGGACGAGTCGGCGCTGAAGATGCGGATCAAGGAGATCACCGACACGCGTGTGCACTACCGCCGGGTGCACGTTCTGCTGCGCCGCGAGGGCCACACCGACAACGTCAAACGGATCTACCGTCCTTGCAGGGAGCAAGGGCTGTCACTGCGCCTGAAACGGCCGCGGCGCCATAAGGCAGCCGCGCTCAGGCCCCTCATGAGCCTCTCGGCAGTGATCCTTTCCAGCAGCGTGGTATCGACCTGCGCGGCCGCGCAGAGCGCATCCATGGCGTCGACGCGTTCCTCGCGCAGCGCCCTGTCTGCGGCGATCTTCCAGATGCGCGTGTCGTCTCTCCACTTCCCCGACTCGCTTCGCCTCGTGCCGGCCAATGGAGGCGTATGCAACTGGGGGACAGTCTGCCCAGTTTGGGAGATGGCCTTGGGCGCCCGGATGCGGGGCCCTCCGTGGCCCTTTTGGGGGCTAGGGGAGGGCTTGCCTGTGAGCCCTGAGGCTACCCCCTCGTTCTCGCGTTCAAGGCCCTGCGCGCGCTTTGCGTGCTCGGCGCGTGCCGCGCGCCTGCGGCGGCCTTGAGCGCTGCGCTGCGACGGGGTGGCGGGGTCTCGCAGGCAATCCCGCCTGTGTCACCCACAGGAGTTCGTCATGAACGCATCGTCCACTCCCTTCGGCTGTTCCGGTTCCGCCGCGTGCGGACTGTCGTCGCCGTCTTCCTCCGTCCCCGCTTCGGGTTCCTCCTCGGCTTCTGCATCCGGCTTCACGGCGCGCGAGCGCAGCGTGCTCGAGGCGCTGCGTCCGTTCCTCGGGGCCGACGCCGAGGCACTGTACGCGGCACAGGGGCGTTCGCTGCATCGGCTCGTGTGCTTCGCGCGGGACTCGTCGCTGCCGGGGTGCGCGCAACTGCTGTGCGGGCTGCGCCTGGCGCGGGAGCTGCTGGCCGAGGAGCTGCGTGCGCGCGAGTCGTTCCATTCGCTCTGCGCCGTCTCGGACTATCTGAAGCTGCATTTCGCGGGGCAGGCGCACGAGAGCTTCGCGGTGCTGTTCCTCGACGCGCGCCACACGCTGCTCGCCTTCGAGGATTTGTTTCGGGGGACGCTGACGCAGACCGAGGTCTATCCGCGCGAGCTGGTCAAGCGCGCGCTGCATCACAACGCGTCGGCACTGATCCTCGCGCACAACCACCCGTCGGGTGCGGTGGAGCCGTCGCCGGAGGATCTGGCCGTGACGCGGGCGCTGAAGTCGGCGCTGGGGTTGATCGACGTGCGGGTGCTCGACCACATCGTGGTCGGCGCGAACCGGGTGGCCTCGATGGCCGAGCGCGGCCTGCTCTGAGCACGGCCGCGGGGCGCTGCGGCGCCCCTTTTTTGCCTTTGCCCGCGGGCGGGCTGTGCTGCGCAAGCGCTGTCGGATGCCGCGTGGCGGTCCGGCCGATGGCCCGCTCGTCAGGCCTGTCGATCGGGCGTCCGAGTTCTTGCGGGAAAAGCGCAGCGAAGAAGGGAAGGAGCGGGAAGACGAAAGAGGAGGGAGAGGGAGAGGGGAGGACAGGGGGGAGGGGCGGTCTTGCTGGGGCCTTCAGCATGGCACGGCGTTCTCGCCGTCAAGGGCTGCGCGCCGCGGCTGCGCGCGGCGCTGGCGGCCTGCGGTCGTCGTCGACCCCTGACTGCTGCGCTGCGCCGTGCGGTTTCCGGCCGCGGGCAATTCCGCCCGGACAACCGGAGATCGTCATGGACGAAAAATCACGCGTTTCGCTGGAACAGCACCTCTGCCTGGTATGCGGCTTGAACTTCGATACCGGCGGCATCCTGTTCGAAAGGCGCCTGCGCCAGAGCATGCAGCGCCACACGGTGACAGGCTGGGGCCTGTGCGGCGAGCATCGCAGGCTCTTCGAGGAGGGCTTCGTCGCACTCATCGAATGCGACCCCGAGCGCAGCGGTGTGCCGGCCGACCAGGACCACATGCGGCCCGAGCAGGCCTCGCGCACGGGACGGCTGGCGCACCTGAAGCGCGAGACTCTTGCCCGGATGACCCACCTGACGCTGGCGCCCGATATGCCCTGCGTTTTCGTGGAGCCCGGCGTGATCGAGCAGCTGCGGGCGATGATCGAGCCCGAAAAGGACTGAGCGTGCACTGAGGTCCTTCATGCGCCGCTTCGCGAACTGCGGGGCGGCGCACTTTCTTTGTTGCCCGCCGTGTTTCGTCCTGGTGGCGCTTGCGGTAGGTTGCCGCCCGGGCGATGGGTGTGGCTGTCCGGTATGCCCCCTGTTGCCCCTGCATGTGTGCGCGTGTGCCGGCCGGCGCATGGCCCTCGCTGACCATGGCTGTGGCGAATGACCGGTGTCGGTGGCCGGTCTGCGGTCGTCCCGCCTCTGGATCGACGCATGGCGCGGGTCGCTCTGCGCTCCAGGGTGAAGGCGCCGCCCCCGTCCTCGCCCGGTCCTCGCGATGCTCGGCTGCGGCCTGCGGGCGGGCCCCGGACCGTCTCGCTGGCCCCTTGCCGGTTCTGCGTCGAGGCGGCTCCGACAGCAGATCCTTCCACCACCGCGGCATGCGCCGCAGAAAGGCTACGCCATGACCACGTCTTCTCGCTCTTCTCGTGGCGCCGTGCACGGCCCGGCCGTGGTGCGGGACCCGAAGACCTCGGGCGTTCCCCCCGTGCCCCCCGAGGACTCTCCCACTGCAGGTGCGTCGGATGAGGGGCGGCTCCGGCGGCGTTCGGGCGAGCGCGCGGGCATGAACATGGATGTGAAGCGCGTGATCACGGACCGGATCGTGGCGATGCTGGCGCAGGGCGAACAGGTGTGTCGTGCGCGCTGGGTGCAGGCCGCGGTACGCGGGACGCCGCGCAATGCCGCCACGGGGCAGTCCTACAGGGGCGTGAATGCGCTGCTGCTGTGGGACGCGGCGATCGCGCAGGGCTACGAGCTATCGCAGTGGCTGACCTACAGACAGGCCAAGGCGCTGGGCGCCCAGGTACGCAAGGGCGAGCGCGGCGTTTTGTGCGCGCAGTTCCGGCGGGTGAGTGTCGGCAGCGGTGATGGCGCGGCGGACACCGGGCCGCAGGACGGGTTCCTGCGGTGGCGGCCGTTCTGGTTGTTCAATGTCGCACAGGTCGACGGGCTGGCTGCGAAGCGCTTCGACCCGTTGGCAGCCGGTGCCGCAGGCCCTTCGGCCGAGGGGCATGGCGCGATGGAAAAAGCGCTGCGTCTGGTCGGTGGCTGCCATGCAGCGATTCGCCATGGGTTCGATCGCGCAGCGTATGTGCCGACGTCCGACGAGATCCACTTGCCTTTGCCGACGCGATTCGCGAGTTGCGAGAACTACGCGGCAACGCTGTTGCATGAACTGGTGCATTGGAGCGGACATCCGCAGCGGCTGCATCGCACGTTCGGCGCGCGCTACGGGGATGCCGCCGGCGCGTTCGAGGCGCTTGTGGCCGAGCTCGGCGTGGTCTTGCTGATGGGGCATTGCGGACTTGTCGGTGCCGTCGTCGAAGGCCATTCGGACCGTCTTGCCGGCTGGTTGGAGTTGCTGCGCCATGACCGCAGTGCGATCTTCGCGGCCATGCGCCTTGCAGGCGAGGCCTTCGATTTCATCGTCGCGCGGCAGATGCCGGTGCTCGCGTCACTTGCATGACGCGATCGCCTGCAGTGACATGGCCTGCCGATCTTCGGCCGATGGATCCCCTGCGAGGCGCTCAGGACTTGGTGACTTCGTTCGCTGATGCGGCCGAGCCTCCTCATTGTCCTGGACGACGAGGCGAGGAGACCGGGCGCGTCGTTCGGACTTCGGACAAGGGTGCTACTGCTGCCGCCGAAAGAGGCGCTCGTCTTCCGATGGGAACGCCGGCGCCGAGGCAGCCGGCGTCAGCGGTGGGCGGCAGGCGCTCCTGCCCCTTGTGCGTCGATGGGGTGGCCATCGGCCTTGCGCATGCGCGATGCCTCGCACGCCCGGTGCGCGGAATGCCGGCGTGCTGAAGGCCGGATGGCATCGGCGTCTGCGCCGCCGGAACGCCCTCGACGCGCCGCTGCCACGGGCTACGGGGCGGTCCGGGCTGGCGCGGGCCTCCGCACACACCGAGGGTCCGGCGTGCGCTCACGAGCAATCACCGGGGCGCGCCGGCGCTGAAAAAGCGGGGAAGGCGGCAGCAGGGAGAAAGAAAAAGGCAACGACGTGAGTGGAGTGGCCGGCTGGTCGGCTCCTCCAGCGTGGCACACCGTTCTCGCCGTCAAGGCCTGCGCGCGCCGGTGGCGCGCTCGCGGTCTCCCGGCCGTCTTCGAACCTTGATCGCTGCGCTGCGGCGTGCCGGCAACGGTGCCGGGCCATCCCGCCCGCAACCGTTCAAGGAGAACACCATGGCTGCTTCACGTTTCGCCTTCCTCACCGAAGCGCAATTCGACCAACTGCTGGCCAACGGCCAGCGGTCGCAGGTGCGATCGGACTTCGATCCGCTGCCCGTGGTCAAGCTGTTCACGCCCGATGCCGGTGCCACCTGGCTGCTGGGCGGGATCGATCCCGATGCCCCGACATCGCCTTCGGCCCGTGCGACCCCGGAATGGGCCTTCCGGAGGTGGGCTGCGTGAGCCTCGCCGAGCTGTCCCAGCTGCGCGGGAGGCTGAATCTGCCGATCGAGCAGGACCCGCATTTCCGCGCCGACCGGCGCCTGAGCGCCTATGCGAGGAAGGCCCATAGCGCGGGGCGCATCCAGGCCCGTGCAGGGAAGCTCACTTTTCGGACAGACGCTGCGCGATCTCGCGGGCGCCGAGGCCTCGCACCGCCGCGAGGTTTTCGAGCTGCGTCGCGCGCGGGCGCGCCTTGCCTTGCTCCCAGTGGTAGATCGTCTGTCCCGACACACCGACCAACTGGCCGTAGCTTGCCGCCGACAGCCCGAGCTTCGAGCGATGCGTGGCCAGCCGGCTGGCGCTGAATCTGCGCTTGGTGTCGGTGGTCTCCTCGTTGACGGGGTCCGCCGCGGCGGTAGTGCGCGTCGCGCCTTTCGCCACGCGTCGGATTTCCTTCTCAAGGGCACTCACCTGACGACGCAGTTCGGCGATCGACGCGCGATGCGCCACCGACGCTTTTTTGAGCGTTTCGATTTCGGCGCGCACTTCCTTGCGGGCGACGCGGGAGATTTCGGCTTTGAGTATCGAGGCGATGTTGGGCATGCGCGCATTCTGCCGCCTTGTCGCCGACCCCTCTGCAGGTGCATGTCCCTCTGGTGAGAAACAAGGCTCATGCCTTTGGCACTCGCTCAACCCCGGAGCAAGAACTCCATGTCTACCTCGTGCGCTCGTGCGTGTGCCGTGCTGTGCGGCCGCGTGTGTTCCATGTACGTTCGCACAATGGAACTGATGTCCGATGGCGCATCCGATGTTCGGGTAGCTTGCGGCAGCGAAGGGGCGAGAACGCATCGAGCCTGCAACCTGGCCGATGCCCTTCGAGCCTGCGCAGGCGCCGCCACCGGCCAGCGATGTCGCGCCTCGCAGGTCATGCGGAGGTTCGAACGCCGGTGACGTGAACCTGCTCTCGCGATGCTCGAATGTTCGGCAAGCCGAACATTCGAGCGGTGCGGATCGTCACCCGGCGCGGCTCGACGGGCCTCACAGTCGCGACCCTGGGTTCGGCTTCGTTGCCGGCTCGTAGGCGGCGATGGATGAGGGGAGGGAATTTTTCGGGGGCTGAGTTCTTGCGCGGTGTTGAGGGCAGGATAGACTGCCGTCAGACATTGTTTACAACGATGGCCTCGCGATGAACAAGACCTATCGATCGAGCGTGATTGGGGCCCGGGTGTCAGCCGAAACCCGGACTCGGTTTGCTGCACTCGCGGCGTGTCATCAGCTCACCGAGGCAGGCCTGCTCGCCCAGCTCGTCGATGAAGTGCTGCGGACCAATGTGCCTATGTCGTACGCATCAGAGTCGACACAGACTCCGCGTGCTTCGGGCTCCGACTGCCTCGCCCAAGACCGCATTACGCTGCGGCTTCGCGCGGGCGATCGCGCCCTGATCGCTGAACGGGCTGAGTTGCGGGGCATGAAGCCGGGCAGCTACCTCGCGATGCTGATTCACAACCATGTGCACTCACCCATGGTGCTGCCAGCGAAAGAACTCGCCCATATCAAGGTGACCTGTGCGCAACTGGCCGCGCTCGGAAGGCAGTTCCGGATGTTCGGCTTGCCGAACAGCGTCACGCCGCCGCAGGCCTCCGAGATCTGCGATGCGCTCTCGCTGGCCCGACGGGTGGTCGAGCAGGCACGCGAAGCAACGGCGACCATCGTGCAACGCAACCTGATCAGCTGGGAGGTCCGCAGCCGCGAGGTGCCTCGTGCCTAAGCAGACGGTGCGGCTGGCGCGCAGCCGCCGATCGTCCGATGGCGTGCGCGACATGGCGCTGGACATCGTGAGCTATGGGCGGCGCGGGCCCGGTGGCATGCTGCGCTTCGGGACTGGAGAGATCGCGCAGATCCAGCGCACGGTGGGACGCACGCCCGAGGTGTTGGTGAAGGTCTCCGGCGGCGGGCGCGACGCTGGTGGTGTCGAGGCGCACCTGCGCTACATCAGCCGGCATGGGAAGCTGCCCCTTGAGACCGATGAAGTACCCGCCATGCAGGGCCGTGGCGCCCCCAAAGAGATCGTCACCGACTGGCAGCTGGACCTGTGCGGGAGCCAGTACAGGCCCAAGCCGGCCGCAGGCCAGAAGGACATCCGCCCGAAGCTCGCCCACAACATCGTGCTGTCGATGCCGCCGGGTACGCCCCCTGGGAAGGTGCTCGCGGCGGCGCGTGGGTTTGCGCGGGAGAACTTTGCGTTCCAGTACCGGTACGCCATGGCGCTGCACACCAATCAGCCACACCCGCACGTTCACCTCGTGGTCAAGTGTGAGCACGAGTTCGAGCCCAGTAAACGTCTCTACATTCGCAAGGAGACGCTGCGCCAGTGGCGCGAGCAGTTCGCCGCGCTGATGCGGGAGCAGGGGGTGGCCGCCAACGCGACGCCACGGCAGGTGCGCGGGCAGATCCGCAAGCCGCTGAAGGACGCGATTCATCACCGGCTGCGTGCGCTTCGGGTGTTCTGGCGGCTGGGGCCGGACGAGCGGGCAAGTCGGCGGCCGCCGAAAACTTCGAGTTTCATCCGGGCCAAGCTAGGGGCAGTGCTCGGGGCTCTACAGACAAAGCGAGAACGCCTGGATGCCGGCAGAGATGAGATGCGGCGCACACGGCAGCAGGTTCGGACAGATTGGAAGTCGACTGCCGACAGACTGCGAAGGCAAGGCCAAGGGGAACTGGCCGACAGTGTGGAGCGCTTCGTGGCTCGCATGCCAGCTGTGCAGACGGATTGGCAGCGCATGGCCCAGCATTGGAAAAATACGGCGCGAAATCGAGTGGTGGAGCGCGTTCATGTCGGTCGCGTCCCATTCCGTGGTGTGGCTCCACAGCGCGGAGAAGGCTGAGTTGCTCGGGTACTCAGCGCGTCACAGCCAAGTGGGCGCAGTATTGCCCGGGGTCTGCAAGCCTTCCAGCTGCATGTATCGCCTGTTGAGCGTAAGCGTCTGCCGAACACGCCTTGATTACTAAGGAGAAGATGAGTGGATCTAGGCCGCTATGATGCATGCGCGCGAAAGAGCAGCAGCAATGGAACGCTTCACCATCTCCCTCGACGACGAACTGACCCATCAATTCGATGAGTTCATCGCCGGCAAAGGGTACGGCAACCGCTCGGAAGCCGCTCGCGATCTGATCGCTCCCGCCTGGGCAGCGCAACGCTCGACAAGCCTTCCAAATGTCCGGCCGCTTGGTGCGCGGCGAACGTGAGCTATGGCTACAACCATCACGAGCACACCGTCACCACCCGCGTGCGGAACATGCAGCATGCTCACCACGAGCTCGTGATCATCACTGAATCGCATCCACTAAGATCGGCCCGATGAAGCAAGAGGGCGGGCGCGGGGCGCGCCGGAAAGAGAGTGTGGAGCGCAGCCTAGCTGTGAGTGCACGCGCGCCAGCCGTGTCCGGCGAGACTGATGGGCAGCTTGAGGCGGCATCGCGCGGCGCGGTGGAGTCGAGCCTCTCGCGCCTGCTTGGCACGCTGGGGCTTTTCTCCACGGCCAGCCCCTCGCTCACCGTGGAAGAGATCGCCACCCGGCTCAGGGTGCCCAAGAGCACGGCCTACCGCTACATCCAGGAGTTGTCGAAGGTGGGCCTGCTGGTGCGGCTGGACCGCAGCATCACACTGGGTCCGCGCATCATCGAGCTGGACCGCTGCATCCGCGAGTCCGACCCGGTGATCCGCGCCGCCGCGCCGCCGATGCGCGAACTTGCCGAGCAGACGGGACTGGACGTGTTCCTGTCCAAGCTCTATGGCCACTCCATCATCACGGTGCACACCGAGTTCAACGACCCGCTGCCGCACCTGCGTTACGGCCGCGGACGGCCGGTGCCAGTATCGCGCGGCGCGAGCGCGAAGGCGCTGGTGGCTTTTCTTCCGGCTGCGCGGCTGCGCCGGCTGCACCAGGAAATGGCTGGCGAGTCCGCCGACACACCGCCGTGGGATGCGTTCTATGAAGAAGCGCAGCGCATCCGCCGAGAGGGCTACTGCAGGACCTCGGGCGAACTCAACGAGGGCAAGACCGGCGTGTCGGCGCCCATCTTCGGCCGCGGGCGACTCGTGGTTGCCAGCGTCACCGCGCTAGGCAGTGATGCACGGCTGGCGCTGTTCGATGCGGAGGCCATCGCTGAACTGGTCAAGCGCACCGCGCACATGATCAGCGTGCGCCTGTCGGCCGACGGGCATCTGTAGAGACGCCGGCCAGCCCGTTCAGAAGACGATGTTGGCCTTCTTGACGATCGGCGCGGCCGCCGCCAGCGAGCGGCGCCATGTTTCCAATGCCTGTGCGGGCGTGCTCACCACGGGCTCCAGGCCCAGCGCCACCATGCGCGACTGCACCTCGGCGTCGCCGGCGATGGACTGCAGCGCAGTCGCGAGCTTCGCCACGACCGGCGCAGGCGTGCCCGCGGGAGCGAACACCGCGAACCAGCCGGCATTGCCCGTGTCGCGCACGCCCAGTTCCTCGAAGGTGGGCACCGCCGGCAGCGAGCTCACGCGGCGCAGGCCGGTCACCGCCAGCGGGCGCACCGAACCGGCCGTCACCATGGCCTCCACGGCAGCGACCGTGAGGAACACCGCATCCACCTGGCCGCCCATGAGGTCGGTGATGGCGGGCGACGAGCCCTTGTAGGGCACGTGCAGCAACTCGACGCCGGCCGATCCGGCCAGCACCTCGCCCATCACATGCGCCGAGGAGCCCGCGCCGAAGCTGCCGTAGCTGAGCTTGCCGGCCTTCGCCTGCTGCAGGAAGGCGCGCAGGTCCTTGGCGGGGCTGTCGGCGCGCACCGCCAGCACCAGCGGGGCGTTGGCCATCACGCTGACGATGGTGAACGCCTCCTGCATGCTCTTGCCGGGCGCCACCTGCTGCTTGGATGCGAGCGCCGCGATCACATGGGTGGAGTTGCTGCCGAACATCAGCATGTGGCCGTCGGCCGGCTGCTGCAGCACGGTGCGCGCGGCGATCAGGCCGTTGGCGCCGGGCTTGTTGTCGATCACCACCGTGCCGCCCAGCGCGGCCTGCAGTTTCTGGCCGATGAGTCGGGCCACGGTGTCGGTGCCGCCGCCGGCTGCGAACGGCACCACGAGGTTGATCGGCCGTTCCGGCCAGGTGGCCGCGCGCGCCAGCCCGCTGCTGCAGGCAGCCAGGGCCGCGAGAGCGCCAAGGGCCTTGCGGCGGTCAACAAGATGTACGGAAGGAAATGGGTCAGAGGTCATCGTGCGATGGGAGATCGGAAGAAAAAACGGAAGGAGCGAGCGGCTGGCGTCAGTCGACGCGGATCTGCCGCGCCTTGACGATGCGGTCATAGGTTGCGCGGCCCTCGGCGATGCGGGCCGCCATCTGCCCGGGCGTGCTGTAGACAGTGGTGAAGCCCAGGTTGCCGAAGGTCCTGGCGACGGTCTCGGAAGCCAGTGCGGTGCGCATGGCCCCGTTGAGCCGCGCCACGATCTCTGGCGGCGTGCCCGCGGGCGCCAGCAGGCCGAAGAAGCCCTGGATCGTCATCTCTGGCAGGCCGGCCTCGGCGGCGGTGGGAATGCCGGGGAAGGCGGGGTCGCGCCGCTCGCCGGTCATGAACAGCGGCACCAGTTGACCGGCGCGCAGGGCGCCGATCAGGGGCGAGCTGACTTCGTCCATCAGCTGGGCCTCGCCGCGGATCACCGCGTCCTTGGCCATGACGGCGCCCTTGTACGGCACATGCACCACGGGCGCGCCGGTGGCGGCCAGGAAGATCTCGCCCAACAGGTGGTTGCTGGAGCCCGCGCCTGCCGAGGCGAAGTTGAGCTTGCCCGGCTCGCGCTTGGCCAGCGCGACGAATTCCTGCACCGTGCGCACCCCCAGGCCCGGATTCGTGACGAAGACGAAGGCTTGCGTGGCACCCAGGCTCACCGGCACCAGCGTGGCGACGTGCTCCTGGTTGGGATAAATGGCCGGTGCCGCCGTCAGGCTGCTGCCGCTGCCCCACAGCAGGGTGTAGCCGTCCGGCTTTGCGAGGGCCGCCGCCCTGGTGCCGATGCGCCCGCCCGCGCCCGCGCGGTTCTCGACCACCACAGCCTGCTTGAGCTCGACTGCCAGTGCCTGAGCGACGGCACGCGCCGAGATGTCAGTGGAGCCGCCCGGCTCGAAGGAGACGATGAGCGTGACCGGGCGCGAGGGCCAGGCCTCGGCGCGGGCGGCGGTGTTCCCGAGCGGGCAGACCAGGCCCAGCAGGAAGACGGCGGCTAGGCGGCGGATGGAAAAAAGGATCGGCATGGAGGGCTCCTGCAGAAAAGGCTCAGCGGCCACGTCAGTCCAGCGAGACATCGGCCTCGCGGGCCACGCGACGCCATTTGTCCAGCTCGGCCTGCAGCTTGGCGCGGAACTGCGGGCCGTCAGCCGCCGTCACCGCCACGCCGCGCGCAGCGAGGCGCGATTCCATGTCGGGCGTACGGATCACCTTGTCCAGCGCGGTGCCCAGGGCCGCCACCACGGCCGGCGGCGTGCCCGCTGGCGCGAACACGCCCATCCAGCCTTCGGCCACCAGCCTGCCGTAGCCCAGCTCCTGCAGCGTGGGCACGTCGGGCAGGCCGGGCAGCCGGCTGGGGGAGGGCGTGGCCAGCGCGCGAAGCTTGCCGGCCTTGATCTGTGGCAGCACCACGGCGGTGGTGTCGAAGGTGAAGTCCACGTCGCCGGCCAGCAGCGAGGTCATGGCCTGCTGGCTGCCCTGGAAGGGCACGTGCGCAGCCCGGGTGCCGGTGGCCTTCAGGAAGAGCTCGCCGATCAGGTGGTTGGTCGACCCGATTCCGAAGGACGAGTAGTTGAGCTTGCCCGGCTGCGCCTTCGCGGTGGCGATGAGTTCGCGCACGTCGCGCACCGGCGAGCCCGCGGGCACGGCCAGCACGAAGCTCACGGTGCCCACCTCGGTGATGGGGATGAAGTCCTTCAGGAGGTCGTAGGGGGCGGTTTTACGCGTGACGGGGTTGATCAGCAGTTCGGCGCCGGTGCCGAAGAAGAGCGTCTGGCCGTCGGGCCTGGCGCGCGCGACCGACTGCGCGCCGATGGTGCCGCCAGCGCCCGCGCGGTTGTCCACCACGATCGATTGCCCGAGTTCTGGCGCCAGCTTCTCGGCAATCAGCCGGGCCGCGCCGTCGGTGCCGCCGCCTGGCGGAAACGCAACCACTAGGTGGACGGGTGCCGTCGGGTAGGCCTGGGCGCAGGCCAGTACAGGCAGCAGGCCGGCGAGAGCGGCCAGGCAGGGCAACAGGAGGCGTCGGAGCATGGGCATGGTCGGTCCTTGCGAGGGTGGCGAAGACGGGCTCAGTGCGCGGCAGCGGCTGCTGCGCGCTCGCGTTCGCCCTGCGCGGCCGCGGCGGCCTCGGCCGCGCGCACGCTGGGCCGGGCGCCGCAGCGCGCCAGGTAGGCCTCGAGGTTGGGCCAGCGCCGCGTGTCGATGGCATGCGCGCGCGTCCACATGGCGATCGTGTAGCAATGCGCGTCGGCGATGGTGAAAGTGTCGCCGGTCAGGTAGTCGCGGCCCGCCAGCCGCTCGTCGACCCACTGCAGCTTGGCCTCGACGATGCCGCGCGCGATGGCCTTGTACGCGGGCGGCGTGACGGCCTTGAACAGCGGCATGAAACCGCCCTTGTGCAGATCGGCCGCGATGAAGCTCATCCACTCCAGTACGCGGTAGCGCGGGAGTCCCGAGGCGGGCAGCAGCGTGTTGCCTGGGCACTGGTCGGCCAGGTACTGCATGACGATGCAGCCCTCGCTCAGGTGCTGGCCGTCCGGCATCTCCAGCGTGGGCACCGTGCCCTTGGAGTTGACGCTGAAGTAGTCGCGGCCGTCGGCCAGCCGCTTGGTCTTCATGTCGACCCACTCGAGGGCCAGCGGCAGCTGCAGTTCGCGCGCGACGATGTCCACCGCGAGCGAGCAGCCGCGGACTTCGTGATAGAGCTTCATCGTGTTCTCCGCAATGGAAGGGCGCCGGCAGCTCAGGCTGCCGGCTGGGTGGCGAGCTCGTTGCGCTCGGCGGCCAGGGCCGCCTGCACGCTGGGGCGCGCGCCGATGCGCTGCAGGTAGCCATGCAGGTGCGGCCACTGCGCCAGGTCGATGGCGTGCAACTCGGCCCACATCACGATGGTGAAGCAGTAGGCGTCTGCCGCAGTGAAGCGCTGCGCGTGCAGGAAGCTTCGAGCGGCGAGCACGCCGTCGAGCCAGGCGAAGCGGCGCTGCAGGTTCTCGATGGCGATGACACGGTAGGCAGGCGGCGTGTTGGCGCGGAACAGCGGCGTGAAGGTCTTGTGCAGCTCCGAGCTCATGAAGCTCATCCACTCCAGCACGCGGTATCGCTCCATGTCGAGGGTGCCAGGCAGCAGGTGGCCGGCCCCGTGGCGGTCGCACAGGTACTGAATGATCACGCTAGCCTCTGTGAGGAACTGGCCGTCGTCCGTCTCCAGCGCCGGCACCTGGCCCTTGGGATTGATGCGGTGGAGGTCGCTGCCGTCCTTGAGCCTCTTAGCCCGCACGTCGACCCAGACGGGTTCGAGCGCAACACCGATCTCGCGCGCCACGATGTCGACGGCCAGCGCGCATGTCCTGGGAGTGAGATAGAGCTTCATGGCAGGAAAGCGCCTCGAGGGGACGGAGGTGCGCGCCTGCAACTCGGCAGGCACAGGACGAAGGCTGATCCGGGCGCTGCTGCGGTGCCCGCCCGCCGCTCGCGCAGCGTTCTGGTGCAACGGCGCCCCGTTGTGTTGCATAGGGTCGAAGACATGTTCGTAAAATTACTTCTATGCGATAAATATGCCATCTCATCGGCGCGTGAGCGTCAGTAGAAGTACTCGAATAGTTGACATACAAACAGGTCAATTGAGGATTTCGGTGACCTTCTGACGCTTATCTTCCTAGCTGTATCGGTTGAATTCACTACTTATCGCATTGCAGTAATGCACAGAACTGCCGTTCGGCTCCCATCTGGAACGCCGCTTGCTTGCTCATGTGTCACATGGACGAAAGTCAATCTTCAGGGAAACCACGAAGACTAACTTTACTTGCTGTTTTTGGCTTATTCGATAAAACAGCATATAATTCGGCAGCCGGCGAGTGGTCGCCGTCGTCAGTCGCCCATCGCCGCCCAGGCACGTCCCCTCTGGTTCCTGGTGCCGGCCCCGTCTTCGCAGGGGTACCGAGGAATCGCGCAATGAATAGAAAGTCCGTTCTGCAGGTCTGTGGTGCCGTCGCCTTGGCGGCGGCATGTGGACTGGTGTCGCCCCTGGCTTCGGCCCAGGGCAGTTGGCCCTCGCGGCCGATCCGCATCGAAGTGCCCTACCCGCCGGGCACGGGTCCCGACGTGATGGCCCGGCTCGTGGGCGAGGGGCTTTCCAAGGAGCTGAAGGCCTCCGTCGTGGTGGAGAACAAGGCCGGGGCCAACGGCATCATCGGCACGGCCGAGGTGGTGAAGGCGCCGGCCGACGGTTACACCTACCTGCTGGTCGACCGGCTCACGCTCACCGTCAACCCGCTGCTCTACCAGCCGCCCTATGACCCGAAGAAAGACCTCGTCTCGGTCAGCAACATCGCCGACGTGAACCTGTACCTGGTCACCAGCGCGCAGCTGCCGGTCAACGACTTCAAGTCGTTCATCGCCTATGCCAAGGCCAACCCGGGCAAGGTCACCTTCGGCACGGGCGGCGTGGGCAGCGTGATGCACCTGAACATGGAGCTACTCGAATCGGGCACTGGGGTCAAGTTCCTACATGTGCCTTACAAGGCGCTGGCAGAGGTGATCCCGGCTATGCTGGGCGGCCAGGTCGAGGTCACGTCCGGCGGCGTCGAGGCCATGCTGCCCTACGTGCAGAAGGGCAGCTTCAAGCTGCTGGCCGTGGGCGCACCCACGCGCCAGGCCATCGTGCCGAACGTGCCGACCATCGTGGAGGCGGGCGGCTCGGACATGCTGTTGTCCACCTCCTATTCCTTCCACGCGAAGAGCGGCGTGCCGCCCGAGATCCTGGCGCGCATGAACGCTGCGCTGACCAAGGTGCTGTCGCAGCCCGAACTCAAGCGCTGGGCGGCCGATCGCGGCCTGGGCGCCGGCGCCTCCACGCCCGCCGAACTCGACGCGCGCATCGGCGTGGACAACGACCGCATCGGCCGCCTGGTGCGCGAGCGCGGCATCAAGGTGCAGTGACGTCGGTCACGGCATTTCCCACATAGAGAAGCAACGAGAGGACATCGGCGATGACTGAGCAGACTGGCGCGCAGGCCCTGTGGGCGGCGCTCTCCGGCGAAGGGGTGGACACCTGCTTCGCCAACCCCGGCACGACGGAGCTGGACCTGGTGCGCGCGCTGGAGGGCCAGGATTCGATCCGCTGCGTGATCGGCCTGCAGGAGAACGTCTGCACCGGCGCGGCCGATGGCTACGGCCGCATGCTCGGGCGGCCCGCCGCCACGCTGCTGCACCTGGGCCCGGGCTTCGCCAACGGCATCGCCAACCTGCACAACGCGCGCCGGGCGCGCACGCCGATCGTCAACCTGATCGGCGACCACACCAGCTGGCACCTGCCCTTCGATGCGCCGCTGACCTCGGACATCGAATCGCTGGCGCGGCCGGTGTCGGGCTGGGTGCACCGCATCGCCAGCACGGCGGATGCGCCACGCGCCGCGGCCGAGTCCGTGCGCCAGTCGCTGGCCAACGGCGGGCAGGGCGCGACGCTGATCTTTCCGGCGGACTACCAGGCTGATCCTCTGCAGGGCGCGACGGTCGCGGCCGACGCCTCGGCGCAGGCCGCGGCATCAACCGCGCCCCTCGACATCGCCGCCTGCGCGCAACGCCTGCGTTCGGCGCGCCGCATCGTCTTTCTGCTGGGCGGCGGTGGCGAACTTGGAGGCCTGGGCGTGCGCGCGCAGCATGCCGCTGCGCGGCTGTGCGCAGCGCTGGGCGCCTCGGCCTATGCCGAAACCTTCCCGGCCCGCGCGGAACGCGGCCAGGGCCTGCCGGCGTTCGACCGGCTGCCTTACTTTCCCGAGCCGGCGCGCGCCGTGCTCGACCCCGCCGACCTGGTGGTGCTGGCCGGCGCACTGCCGCCCGTCACCTACTTCGGCTACGCGGGTCATCCCAGCCTGATGGTCGAAGCCGCTCGTCTGCTGAGCCTGGGCGAACCCGGCCATCCGGTGGCCGAGTCACTTGAGCAACTGGCCGATGCACTGCAGGCCCCCGCGTTCGAGGCGCCGGTGCATCCGCTACCGGCAGAGCCCACCGGCACGCTCACCCCCGCGGCCATCGGCGCGGTCCTCACACGCACGCTGCCCGAAGGCGCCATCGTCTCGGTCGAAGGCGGCACCTGCGGCTATCCCTTCTATGCCGCGTCGGCTGCCGCGGCGCCGCACACGACGCTGACCAACACCGGCGGCGCCATCGGCCAGGGCCTGCCCGTGGCGGTGGGCGCGGCCATCGCCTGCCCCGGGCGGCGGGTGGTGGGGCTGCTGTCTGACGGCAGCACCCAGTACACGATCCAGTCGCTGTGGACGATGGCGCACGAGCAACTCGACGTGGTCGTGCTCATCGCCGCCAACCACCAGTACGCCATCCTGCGCAACGAACTGCGCCGCGGCGGCGCTGCGCTGGGTGCGCGCGCAGAGGCGCTCACCGCGCTCGACTCGCCGCGCATCGACTGGGTGGGGCTGGCGCAGTCCTATGGCGTGCCGGCCACGCGCGCTGCCACGGCCGAAGAACTCTCGGTCCAGCTGCGCGACGCCTTCGGGCGCCGCGGGCCGGCCCTCATCGAAATGGCGCTCTGAGTCGCACAGGCCAGCGCCTTTCCCATTCAAGGAGCAATCGAACATGGATCTCAGACTCAAGGGCAAAGTGGCCGTGGTGACGGGCGGCAGCCTGGGCATCGGCCGTGCGGTGGCGGAAGCCTTCGCGGCCGAGGGCGTGCGCGTGGCCATCGTGGCGCGCAGCCAGGGCGCGCTGGAGGAAACCGCGCGAGAAATCACCGCCAAGACCGGCGTGGAGGTGCTGGCCACCCCCGCCGACGTGAGCGACACCGCGCAGGTGCAGGCCGCGGTTGACAAGGCGGCGGCGCACTTCGGCCGCATCGACATCCTGGTCAACGGCGCAGCCCATCCGGGAGGCCTGGTGCGCAGCGAGATCGAGAACGCCGACCCCGAAGGGCTGCTGCAGGACATCGACATCAAGGTGGTCGGCTACATGCGCTTCGCCAAGGCTTGCGCGGTGTACATGCGCAAGGGCGGCTGGGGCCGCATCATCAACATCGGCGGCCTCACCGGGCGCGGCAGCAAGCAGCTCTCGGGCATGCGCAACGTGGCCGTGGCGCACATGACCAAGACGCTGTCGGACCAGCTCGGACCCTCTGGCATCACGGTCAACGTGATCCACCCCGGCGTGGTCGAGACGCCGCACATCCACGAGCTCTACGCGAAGGAAGCGAAGCTGCAGGGCCTCACGCCCGCGCAGGTCGAGGCGAACTATGCCAAGGCCACGCCCATCCGCCGCGTGCTGCAGGTCAACGAGATCGCCGACGTGGTGCTCTTCCTCGCTTCGGGCCGCGCTGCCGCCATCACCGGCGAATCCATCGCTGTCGATGGCGGCATCACGCGCGGCATCTTCCTCTGAGCCATCCATCCAAGGAGTCGCAGACATGAACGGAACCATTCTCGTGGGCACGGCAGGGCAGGGCATCCTGCGCAGCGTGGACGACGGCGCCACCTGGCACCGCCTGGGCCTGAAGGAGGCCATCGAATTCGACGGCACGGTGCGCGCCCTGGCCGTGGACCCGTCGGACCCCAGCCGCGTGCTGGCGGGCGCCGACGTGGGCATCTGCCTGTCGATCGACGGCGGTGCGCACTTCCAGCGCATGGCTTCGCCGGCCGATGGCCAGACCGTCTGGGCCCTGGCCTTCAGTCCGCTGGACCCGCAGCTGGTGTTCGCCGGCACCGGCGCACCTTCGCGGGCGCGCATGTACCGCTCGCGCAACGGCGGCCTGAGCTGGCAGCTGCTGGACGTGGAACTGCCCGAGTTCTGCTCCGGCGTGCACCGCCCGCGCATCCTCACCATCGCCTTCCACCCGCAGCGCGCCGGCGAAGCCTGGTTCGGCGTGGAAGAAGGCGGCGCCTGGCGCACGCACGATGCGGGCGACAGCTGGGAGCGCATCGACACGCCCGGGCGCGGCATCAACAACTCCGACATCCACGCGATCTCGGTGCTGCCGGCCACGCAGGATGCGCCGGCCAAGCACGTCGTGGTCACCGTCAACTCGGTGTGCGAAAGCGTCGACGACGCCCGGAGCTTCGTCTGCCATCCGTCCAAGGACCGCTTCGACGGCCTTTACTACACCCGCACCGTGCAGCCGCTGGACGCCGAAGGCCGCGAACTGCTGCTGGCCCTCGGCGACGGCACGCCGGGCTCGCGCACGCGCATCTACCGCTCGGCCGACCGCGGCGAGACCTGGGCGCCGACGCTCTTGAACACCGCGCCCAATTCCACCGTGTGGGCCTTCGGCTCGCACCCGAGCGACCGCGGGCTGCTCTTCGCAGGCACCAAGTACGGCCACCTGCTGCGCTCCACCAACGGCGGGCGCAGCTGGTTCAAGGAGTGGCGCGACTTCAGCGAGATCACCTCGGTGGCGTGGACGCCCTTCGTGGCGCCGGTGCACGCGCATCCGCAGTCCATCCACTGAAGCACGGAGGCCGGCCATGAACACCCGCAACCCCTCGCACGCCGACGTCACCGGCAGCACTGTCGCAGAGGTCCGTCCGCGCATTCGCCGCACGCACCTGGCGCTGTTCGTGAAGGACCCCTTCGCCTCCGCCCCCTGGTACGAGGAAGTGCTGGGCATGCAGGTCACGGCGCGCGGAGCGCGATGGGTGTTCCTCTCCTTCGGGCAGAAGCACCACGACATCGCGCTCATCCAGGTGGACGAGCCCGAGGCCGCCAGCCGCGGCACCGTGAACATGCAGCACTACGGCCTGGAGATCGAGGGCGGCCTGGACGATCTGCGCCGGCTCTACGGCATGTTGCTGCGCAAGAACGTCGAGGTGGTCAAGACCACCGACCACAAGGTCGGCTACGGCCTGTACTTCCACGACCCCGACGGCCACCGCTTCGAGTTCTTCCTTGAGCTCGTCCACGACGACGAGGAAGCCAAGCGCCTGCTGGGCGAATACAACGCGCCCAGCAACGCCTTGGACCTGCAACCGCTGTGAGCGACTGCCTGCTACACATCCATCCCATCCACTCCCATTCCTGGACACAATCACCATGAGCAACCCCGACCTCAGCGCCTTCCACATCCGCAAGTGGTACCTCCAGATCGAGGACACCCTGGCCGGCGAGACAGGCGCGCCCGCAGACGGCGAGCCGCTGCGCAAGATCGTCATCGCCGCCTGCCTGCGCAACCCGTTCGCGGGCCGCTACGTCGAAGACCTGTCGTCCTGGATCGCGCCCTCGCCCGAGCTGGGCAAGGAGTTCGGCCGCCGCATCCGCGAGGCCACGGGCGGGCAAGCCATCGAGAGCTACGGCAAGGCCTGCCTGGTGGGCATCGACGGCGAATACGAGCACGGCAACGCGCTGCTGACCAACCCCGCAGCCAACCCGGTGCGTGAAGGCGTGGGCGGCGGCAAGTCGTGGGTGCCTTCCACCGGCAAGCGCGGCGGGCCCGGCACCATCATCGACATTCCGCTGGCGCACAAGGATGCGCTGTACGTTCGCTCGCACTACGACACCGTCTCGGCCATGTTCGGCGACGGCCCCAACCGCGACGAAGTGGTGCTGATCTGGGCCTTCGCCACGCGCGGGCGGCTCAACGCGCGCCTGGGCGGCCTGAAGGCCTCGGAGATCAAGGGCGAGGACGGCCTCGTCTGAACGCCGCCGGAGCAACGCATATGCAGCGCCGCGATTACCGCCTGAGCCACGACGGCCTGGGCTTCCACGTCACCGAATGGGGCGAGCCCGATGCTTGGCCGGTGCTGATGCTGCATGGCATCCGCGGCTATGCCGAGACCTTCGTGGGCATCGCGGCGACGCTGCAGCCCGGGTTCCGCGTGATCGCCATTGACCAGCGCGGCCGCGGCGAGACCGACTGGGACCCAAGGCACGACTACTACATCGACACCTACGTCGCCGACATCGAGGCGCTGGTGGCGCAGTTGAACCTGCAGCGTTTCGACCTGCTCGGCCATTCGATGGGCGGCATCAACGCCATCGTGTACGCCGCGCGGCATACCGGCCAGGTTCGCCGGCTGGTGATCGAGGACGCCGGCCCCGGTGCATTCGACGCCAGCGACGGTGCCACCCGCATCCGCAGAGAACTGGCGAGCACGCCCACCGCCTTCGCTTCCTGGGACGAAGCCGCCGCGTTCATGCGCGCGCTGCGCCCCACGGTGACGGAGGAAGCGCGCCAGCAGCGGCTGCAGAGCATGCTCAAGCCCATGAGCGGCGGTGGCTTCACCTGGCGCTACGACCATGCGGGCATCGCCGCCACGCGCCTGAACCCGGACCCCACCCGTCAGGTGGACCTCGCCGCCTATGTGAAGCAGCTGCAGTGCGAGACCCTCGTGGTGCGCGGCGGTCGCTCCGACTACCTCCAGCCGGCCATGGCCGAGCACATGCGCACGCTCAATCCGCGCATCTCCACGCGCGAGATTCCCGATGCGGGCCACTACGTCCACGACGACCAGCCGGCGCTCTTCGCCGAGGCCGTCACCACCTTCCTGAAGCGGCCCGAGGCGGCCGCAGCGGGCCAGTCCAATCCATGATCCACGAACTCAGAACCTACACCCTCGTGCCCGGCGGCGTGCGCGACTACCTGCGCATCTACAACGAGTGCGGCCGCGAGCTGCAGATCCGCACGCTCGGGCAGCTGGTGGCGTTGATGACACCGGAGAGCGGCGACATCAACCAGTTGGTCTTCCACTGGGCTTTCGACAGCCTCGACGAACGCGCGCGCCGCCGTGCCGCGCTGATGGCCGACTCGGCCTTCGCCGAATTCCGAAAGCAGGTGCGGCATCTGCTGGTGCGCCAGGAGAGCCGGCTGCTCTCGGCCGCCTGAGGCGCTCGCGCAGGCCGCCTTTCCCGTCCAAGTCCCAAGGAGTTTTCATGAGCGCTTCGGTGGAAGCCCCCGTCCTCATCATCGGCGCCGGCCCGGTCGGCGTGACGCTGGCCAACCTGCTGGGGACCTATGGCGTGCAGACCCTGGTGGTCGAGCGCAGCACGGCGGTGTTCGACTTTCCGCGCGCGGTGGGGCTGGACGACGAGGCCCTGCGCACCTTCCAGGCCACCGGCCTCGCCGAGGAGATGCTGCGCGACATGATCCAGAACGTGCCCATGCGCATGTACACCGCGCGCAAGCAATGCTTCGCCGAGATCCTGCCCAGCACGCGCGAGTTCGGCTGGTTCCGCCGCAACCTGTTCTCGCAGCCCCTGGGTGAGAAGACGCTGCGCCGCGGCCTGGCGCGCTTCGACCACGTGCAGCTGCGGCTCGGCCTGGAGCTGGTGGGCCTGGTGCAGAACGAGGCAGGCGTCACCGCCACCCTGCGCGATGAGGCCGGCGCCGAGCAACAGGTGCGCGCCGCCTACGCAGTGGCCTGCGACGGCGGGCGCAGCGCGGTGCGCGAGATGCTGGGGCTGTCCTACGAGGGGCGCACCCACCCGGCCAAGTGGGTGGTGATCGAATGTGACCAGGATCCGCTCGACGCGCCCTACACCGCGCTGCACTGCGAACCCGATCGCCCCTATGTCTGCCTGCGCCTGCCCTATGGGCTGCGGCGCTGGGAGTTCATGCTCTTTCCCGGGGAGGACGGCGAGCAGATGCTCGCGCCTGACAAGGTGAGCGAGCTGCTGGGCCGGCACGTGGCCGACCCGGCGGCGCTGAATGTGATCCGGGCGCGCGTCTACACCCACAACTCGCGCGTCGCGGGCAGCTTCGTCGCGGGGCGCGTCTGCCTGGCGGGCGATGCCGCGCACATCACGCCGCCGTGGATCGGCCAGGGCCTCAACGCCGGCCTGCGCGATGCGTTCAACCTGGGCTGGAAGCTCGCCTGGATCCTCCAGGGCCGGCTGCGGCCCGAGCTGCTGGCCAGCTACCACGACGAGCGCCATGGCCATGCCAAGGCCATGATCGACCTGGCCGACGCCTTCGGCGCCGTGCTGTCGCAGCGCAACCCGCTGCTGGCCTGGGCGCGTGATCGCTTCTTCATGGCGATCCGGAACATTCCGAAGATGCGCGACTACGTGCTGCAAATGAAGTTCAAGCCCATGCCGCGCTTCGCGAAGGGCATCGTGCGCAACAGCGGCGTGGTCGGGCGCGACGCGCTCGTGGGCCGCATGTTCATCCAGCCCAACGTGGAGCGCGAGCGCGGCCTGCCGCAGAAGCTCGACGACGTGGTCGGTGCGCGCTTCGCGCTGCTGAGCTGGCGCTGCGATGCGCTGGCCGGCGCGCCCGCCGCGCTGCACGCGCAGCTCGCCCGGCTGGGCTGCGACCACTATGTGGCTGTGCGCTCGCGCAGCATGGGCAACGAGGCCGGCTCGCCGATGCCCGGGCAGCTTTCGGGCACGGTGATAGAGGACCTGGAGAACACGCTGCATTTCTGGTTCCACGGCAAGGACGTGGACTGGGTGCTGATCCGCCCCGACCGCTTCATCGCCGCCGTAGGCCGCCGTGCCGACGCCGCGGCCGAACTGGGCAGCTTCTGCGATGCCGTGCTGGCCCCCGACGACAAGGCGCAGCCGCAGGCTGCAGCCAATCAATCCCTCGTGCAGGCCGAGGCCCTGGCGGCCTGAAGCCTCGCGCGAACCGCGCCCAAACACCCGCGAAGCGGGCCCTCTCACCATGTACCCAGAACTCTCGCTCTATATCGCCGGCCGCTTCATCGACGCGCAGGGCCGGCGCACACAGGCCGTGCACGATCCCGCAACGCTGCAGCCGCTGGGCCTGCTGCCATGGGCCGAGGCCGAAGACGTCGAGGCCGCCGTGCAGGCCGCCCATGCGGCCTTCGCCGGCTGGCGGCGCGTGTCGCCGCTCGAACGCTCGGACCTGCTGCGCCGCGTGGCCGCGCTGGCGCGCGAGCGCGCGCCGGAGATCGGCCGCGCCATGACGCTGGACAACGGCAAGCCACTGGCCGACGCCGTGGCCGAGGTGATGAACGCCGCGGAGCACATCGAGTGGCACGCGGAGGAGGGCCGCCGCGTCTACGGCCGCGTAGTGTCCGCACGCCAGCCCGGCGTGCGCCAGCTGGTGGTGCGCGAGCCGGTGGGCGTGTGCGCCGCCTTCAGCCCGTGGAACTTTCCCTTCGGCCAGGCGATGAAGAAGGCCGCCGCCGCCATCGCGGCTGGCTGCCCCATCGTGCTCAAGGGGCCGGAAGAATCGCCCAGCGCGCTGGTGGCCATGGCGCGGCTCTTTCACGATGCGGGCCTGCCACCGGGCGTGTTCAACCTGCTGTGGGGCGTGCCGGCGGACATCTCGCGCCAGCTCATCGAGTCGCCGCTGGTGCGCGTGGTCTCCTTCACCGGCTCGGTGCCGGTGGGCCGGCAGCTGGCCGCGCTGGCTGGCCAGCACATGAAGCGCATGACGATGGAGCTGGGCGGCCATGCGCCGGTGCTGGTCTTCGACGATGCCGACGTGGACGCCGCCGTGGCCTTGCTGGTGCGGCTGAAGACGCGCAACGCCGGCCAGGTCTGTGTGTCGCCGACGCGCTTCCATGTGCAGTCGGGCGTGCACGACCGCTTTGCCGCAGCCTTCGCCGATGCGCTGGGCGCGGTGAAGGTGGGCCACGGTCTGGAGGATGGCGTGCAGATGGGCCCGCTGATCCACGAGCGCCGCTTCCAGGCCGTGCAGACGTTGGTCGAGGACGCCCGCACGCGCGGCGCCGAGATGCTGTCGGGCGGCACACGCATCGGAGTGCAAGGCCACTTCCATGCGCCGACGCTGCTGGCCAACGTGCCCGCCGATGCGCGCGTGATGCACGAAGAGCCATTCGGCCCCATCGCCGCGCTGTCGCGCTTCGACACCGTCGAAGAGGCGCTGCAGCAGGCCAATGCATTGCCCTTCGGTCTGGCGAGCTATGTCTTTACCCGTTCGCTGCAAACCGCGACCCGCGTGGGCGACGGCCTTGAGGCCGGTATGGTGAACATCAACCATTCGGGCATGGCGCATCCGGAGCTGCCCTTCGGCGGTGTGAAGGACAGCGGCTTTGGCAGCGAAGGCGGCACGGAGTCCTTCGACACTTTTCTCAGTACCAAGCTCATCACACAGATCTGAATCGGAACCCCATGCTGACTCTCGACGACCCCTCGCTGCTGCGCGAGCAATGCCTGGTGGCGGGCGAATGGATATCCGCCGAGCGGACCATCGCCGTCACCAACCCCGCCACCGGCGCGCTGATCGCGCACGTGCCCCGGCTGGACGCCGCCGCCACGCGACGCGCCATTGAGGCAGCAGAAGCCGCCTGGCCGCAGTGGCGCCGCCGCACCGCGCACGAGCGCTCGGCCATCCTCGCGCGCTGGCACGCGCTCATCCTGCAGAACCAGGAAGACCTGGCGCGCATCATGACGGCCGAGCAGGGCAAGCCGCTGGCGGAAGCGCGCGGCGAGATCGCCTATGCGGCCTCCTTCATTCAGTGGTTCGGCGAAGAAGCCAAGCGCGTGTATGGCGAGACTATTCCTTCGCCCGTGGCCTCGCAGCGCATCGTGGTCGTGCGCGAGCCGGTCGGCGTGTGCGCAGCCATCACGCCATGGAACTTCCCTGCGGCGATGATCACGCGCAAGGCCGGCCCCGCGCTCGCGGCCGGCTGCACGATGGTGGTCAAGCCTGCGAGCCAGACGCCGCTCACGGCACTGGCACTGGCGGTGCTGGCCGAACGCGCCGGCGTGCCCGCGGGCGTGCTGTCGGTGGTGACCGGATCCGCCGGCGACATCGGCACCGAGCTGGCGACCAACCCCGTGGTGCGCAAGCTCAGCTTCACCGGCTCCACCGAGGTGGGGCGGCTGCTGATGCAACAGACGGCGGCCACCGTCAAGAAGGTGTCGATGGAGCTGGGCGGCAACGCGCCCTTCATCGTCTTCGACGACGCAGACCTGGACGCGGCGGTCGAGGGCGCGATCATTTCGAAATTCCGCAATGCCGGCCAGACCTGCGTGTGCGCCAACAGGTTGTACGTGCACGAGCGCGTCTACGACGCCTTCGCGCAGAAGCTGGCCGAGGCGCTGCGCGCGCTGAAGGTCGGCCCCGGCGACCAGGAGGGCGTGCGCATCGGCCCGCTGATCGACGAGGCCGCCGTGCGCAAGGTGGAGGAGCACCTGGCCGACGCAATGGCAAAAGGCGCACAGGTGCTCAGCGGCGGACGCCGCCATGCGCTGGGCGGCAGCTTCTTCGAACCCACCGTGCTGACCGGCGTGACGCAGGCGATGACGGTGGCGCGCGAAGAAACCTTCGGTCCCCTTGCGCCGCTCTTCCGTTTCCGTGACGAGTCAGAGGTCGTTCGCATGGCCAACGACACCGAGTTCGGCCTGGCGAGCTACTTCTACGCCCGCGACCTGGGCCGCGTCTGGCGCGTGGCCGAGCAGCTGGAGTACGGCATGGTCGGCGTCAACACCGGCCTCATCAGCAACGAGGTCGCGCCCTTCGGCGGCGTCAAGCAGTCGGGCCTCGGCCGCGAGGGCTCGCGCCACGGCATCGAGGACTACCTGGTCATCAAGTACATCAACATGGCCGGCATCGCCTGATGCCCGGCTGAAGCGCCTTCGCGTTCTTCGTGTTTTTCGCGCGGCAACTTCGCGGCGCACCTCTGCGCGGCACCGGCGTGCCGCATCTTCTTTCATCGTCTCCCTGGAGTCTTCAATGAACAATCCCCGCCAATCCGCCCATCCCATCGACCCGCTGTTCACCAACCGGTGGTCGCCGCGCGCCTTCGCCGAAGAGACCATCGCCGAACCCGCGCTCATGAGCCTGCTCGAAGCGGCCCGCTGGGCGCCCTCGGCGTACAACGTGCAGCCCTGGCGCTTCATCTACGCGCGCCGCGACACGCCCGCGTGGCAGCCCATCTTCGACAGCCTCGTCGAGTTCAACCAGATGTGGACGAAGCGCGCCGCCGCGCTGGTGGTGGTGGTCTCGCAGCGCGAGGCCCTGTTCCCGGGGCGCACCGAGGCCGCCCCCAACCAGTGGCACTCCTTCGATGCCGGCGCCGCCTGGGCCAGCCTCGCGTTCCAGGCCACGCTGTCGGGCTGGTCGGCGCATGCGATGGCCGGCTTCGATGCCGAAAAGCTGCGCGCTGCGATCCAGCTGCCGCAGGGCTATGCCATCGAGACGGTCGTGGCCGTCGGCAGGAAAGGCGATCCGGCCGTGCTGCCCGACGGCGTGCGCAAGCTCGAGACGCCCAATGATCGACGGGCGCTCGCCGAGACGGCCGCCGAGGGCGTGTTCCGCCAGTAGCCTGCGTTCCTGCCGGGTCCGCGGCGCTCAGCGCGCCGACGGTTCCTTGGCACCGGCGGCTGCCACCACGCCCTGGCGCGAATACAACGTCGCACCGCCCTGATCGCCCAGCGCCACGCTCGTCAGAGGCAGGCGGTCTTCGCGCGTGCTGGCGGTGAAGCTCACACCGCCGTCTTCGCTGCTTAACACCAGGCCGTCGAGGCCAACACCGACGATCTTCTTGCCGGCGCGGGCAAGCGCGGTGATGGACGACTCCGTGTGCGTGTCCACGCGCTGCCAGCTGCCACCGTCGTCGACGCTGCGGTACATCGAGCCACGCAGCCCCGCCACCAGCAGGCCGCCGCTGGGGGCTGCGATGCCGCTCCAGAAGGAGCCCGCATAGCCGGTCTTCATGTACTTCCAGCTGCGGCCCTTGTCGTCCGAGCGCAGCACCATGCCGCGCTCGCCCGGGGCGAACAGCTGACCGCGCGCATCGGCGAACAGCCCGAACAGGTTGAGGTCGGCGCGCTTGCCACCCTCTGGCGGCGCCAGTTCGACGGGCTGCCAGTGTTCGCCGCCGTCCTCGGTGCGCAACACCAGCGACCACAGGCCCACGGCGACGCCCTGCTTCTCGTCGAAGAAGTGCACGGCGAAGAGCGGGCGGTCCTGCGCCGCATCGCTGCGCTGCACCTGCCAGGTCTCGCCCCCGTCCGTGGTGTGCAAGATCACACCCCAGTGGCCCGCGGCCCAGCCCTGCCGGGCATCGATGAAGGACACCGAGGTCAGCGCCACGTCCACTGGCATCTGGCGCGCCTGTCGGTGATTGCGGCCGCCGTCGTCCGACAGCAGCACCACGCCGTGGTCGCCCACGGCGACGATGCGCTCGCCCGCGCGGGTGCTGGCAAGCATCGTGGCGCGGGAGGCATGCGCGGCGCGAACCGCGGGAACCAGCACGGGGGTGCCATCGTTGGCGGCGGCGGGCTCTTTTTCCTGAGGTGCCTGTGCTGCGCAGGCCAGCGACAGTGAAACGAGAGCGCCGGCCAATGCCGTACGCACAAGGAGGGAAGTCGATTTCATCTTCGATTGTCAGATGGATGTCAGTGGTGCTGCAGCCCTGTCGCCCGCACCGGCTTGCGGCGCGGGAAGATCCTTTCGAGCCATACCGCCATGGCGGGCAGGGCGGTCATTGCCATCACCATGTTCACCATGAACATGAAGGCCAGCAGCTTGCCCATGTCGGCCTGGAACTTCAGCTGCGAGAACGACCATGTCGCCACGCCCACGGCCAGCGTTATGGCGGTGAAAATGGTGGCCGTGCCCACTTCCAGGATCGCATGCTCGATGGACTTGACGATGGTCTGGCCCGCGGCCATGTGCATCAGCAGGCGGTTGTAGATGTAGAAGGCGTAGTCCACGCCGATGCCCACGGCCAGCACCATCACCGGCAGGGTCGCCACCGTGAGGCCGATCTGCAGCTCCTTCATGAACCAGTAGCCGATGAAGGTGCCCACCGTGAGCGGCAGGCAGCAGGCCGCCACGGCGCGCAGGTCGCGGTAGACCAGGAACACCAGCACCACGATCGCCGCGTACACGTACAGCATCATGGGCAGCTCGCTCTTCTCCACCTCGTCGTCGATGGCCGCGAGCACGCCGGCATTGCCGGCGGCCAGACGAATGTTCACACCGGGCATGGCGTGGCCGTCGCGGAAGGCTTTCACCGCGTCGATCACGCGCTGGATGGTGGTGGCCTTGTGGTCGGTCAGGAAGAGGTTCACTGCCGTCATGCTGCAGTCCTTGCGCATGGTCCCGCGGATGCGGGCGATCTCGGTGGAAAGGGCGGCGTAGTTGGCCGAATCGATGGGCACCACGGCCATCTTGGGGTTGCCTTCGTTGTAGCCCTCGTTGTACAGCCGCAGCTGCCCGGCGTACGACGAGATCGAGAGCACACCCTCCACCGGCTGCATCGCCCAGACGAAGCGGTCCTGGTAGAGCCCGATGTTCACGTTGCCGCAGCTCTCGGGCGGTGCCTCGAAGACCACGGTCAGCCAGTCCAGGCCCGTGTCGAAATTGCTTGCGATGGACGCGGCGTCGCGGTTGAAGCGGGCGTCCTCGCGCAGCTCCGGCGCGCCGGGCTGCAAGGTGCCGACCACGCGGTCGCGGCTTTGCCACACGGCGGCACCGAACACCACCGCCGTGACCAGCAGCATCACGGCCGCCGCGCGCGGCTTGGCGAGCCGGGCCAGCACGCGCAGCCAGCCCGAGCGGCGCTCGCGCTGCAGCAGGGCCTGGTCGGCGAAGTCGCGGCTCACCTCGAAGAAGGAGGCGGCCACCGGCAGCATGACGAGGTTGGTCACGATCTTGTAGGCCACGCCCAGCGAGGCCGCGATGGCCAGCTCGCGCACCATCGGGATCGGGATCATCAGCAGCGTGACGAAGGAGACGAAGGCCGTCACCAGCGCCAGCGTGCCCGGGATCAGCAGCCCGCCGAAGCTGTCGCGGCAGGCCTCGTAGGTGGTGTGGCCCTGCGAGATGCGTCGCACGATGTAGTTGATCTGCTGCACGCCGTGCGACACGCCGATGGCGAACACCAGAAAGGGCACCAGCACCGCGAGCGGATCGAGCCCGAAGCCCAGCAGCCGCAGGGTGCCGAACTGCCACACCAGCGAGGCTAGCGAGCAAGCGATGGGCAGCAGCGTGAAGCGCACCGAGCGGCAATACCAGTACACCGCCCCGGCGGTGAGCAGCAGCGCGATCAGGCAGAACTTGAGCACCGACTGCGCGCCGTCGGCGATGTCGCCGATCTGCTTGGCGAAGCCGATGATCTGGACCTCGAAGTCGCCGTCCTCGAAGCGAGCGCGGATCTTCTCTTCGAGCAGATGGTTGTAGGCCACGTAGTCCAGCTTGCGGCCCTGCGCGTCGTACTCCGCCAGCTCGGCCGTGACCATCGCGCTGGTCTGGTCGCGCGAGACCAGCGTGCCGATGAAGCCGCCCTGCGCGGCCGCGCGCTGGATGCCGGCGATGATCTCCGGCGTGAGCCGCTCGGGTGTGATGGTGGCGTCGATCAGCGGATCGGCGCGAAAGCCTTCCTCGGTGATCTCGTTGACGAAGCTGTTGGGCGTCCACATCGACTGCACGCCCAGCCGCTCGATACCCGGCAGGTAGGTGACGGCCTGGGTCACCTCGTACAGCCGCCTGAGGGCCGGCGCGGTCCAGATGGTGCCGTGACGGGCCCTGACCACCACGTTGAGCCGGTTGGCGCCCAGCACGTCCTCGCGGTAGGTCTGGAAGGTCTGGATGTACTCGTGGCCCAAGGGCATCTGCTTGTCGAAGCCCGCGTCCATGCGCAGCTGCGCTGCGAACCACGCCATGGCGAGCGTGAACAGAGCCAGCGCGATGAGGATGCCGCGGCGGTGCGAGAAGCAGAAAGTCTCGAAGCGCTGCACGGCGCGCTGCAGCTTGGAGGCGGGGGCGGAAGAGTGATTGGGATCGGACACGGAGTGCTTTCAGCAGACGGCGCCGCCACCGCCGCGCGGGCGGTGCGCGGCGCGACGGGTCAGAAGTTGCGCGACAGGGTGAGGCCCACGAAGTTGCGGTCGCGATAGGGCTGGTCGAACACGCGCTTGCCGCCGAAGAAGGCCGCGTAGTTGATCGAGGCCTGCCACTTCGCCGGGTTCTGCACGAAGGTCACGACGAGATTGACGGACTTGGCGCCTTCCATCAGCTGCCCCGCGCCGTTGGGCGTACGGCCCTTCACGGCCTGGAAGTAGTACACCTCGGGAATCACTTGCCAGCCGGGGATCAACGAGCCATCGTAGACCCAGCTGAAGTCCAGGTTGTAGCCCCACGCCGTCTTGGAGCCCACCGGCTGCGGCGTGCCCACGGCGCTGAACTCCTGGCCCCAGCCCCACGCGCCCGCGGCGATCGGATCGGACCCGTAGTACTTCTTGAGGTTGGGATAGCGCACCACCACGGCCTCGGCCATCAGCGTCGCGGTGTCCGCGCCGAGAGCGCGCAGCACACCGCCCGCGTTGTTCGGCGTAAGGCTTAGCATGCCGGTCAGGTGCCACTGCAGCTTCTTCTCGTCGACCCAGCAGTTGCCGTGGTTGAACGAGCAACCGCTGGCCGCCGGGTTCAGCGCCACGGCATCGCGCGGGCGGTAAGAGAGCTCTGTGCCCACCGACCAGTCGCCCACCGGCATGTTGGCGCTCAGGCCGTAGAGGCGGCGGTTCTCCGGGTAGGCCCACCCTGGGCGGCCGGTGCCGCCCGCATTGGTGCTGAAGTTCAACGACTTGTCGTTGTAGTTCATTACGTAGGCACCCAGGTTCAGCTGCGTGCCCTCGGGCTGCCACTTCAGGGCGGTGCCCCACTGCCCGCTGTTCTTCGGCTTTGTCTCGATCAGCCCGTAGGCGTCGTGGCCCTTGCCCATGCCGTTGGCCACCGACCAGTAGGAGCCGGTGGGTGCCATGTAGTTGCCGTTCCACCGCGACTGCACGTAGGCCTCGAAGTTGAGGCCGTGGCCCAGGCCGGTGGCGAAACTCGCGATGGGAGCAGGCAGCACCGCCTCCTTCAGCTGCGTGCCCGGCTGCGACAGCCGCATGATGTCCAGCGCGTTGGTGGAGTTGATGCCGCCCGGCAGGAAGAGGCTTTCCCCCCAGCTGATCACCTGGTTGCCCACGCGCACGCGTGCCGTCTCGCCGCCGAGTTGGAAGGTCTTGCTCACCCAGAAGTCCAGCAGCCGGGCCTTGAAGCGCAGGTCGCTGCGCGCGTCGCTGGCCAAGCCGTCGGGCAGGTACTGCGTCGCGGCGGCGCTGGTGTAGCCGGAGGTGCGGGTGGCCGTGAGGTCGCGGACCCAGTTCACCCGCCCGAGGAAGGTGATGTCATCGGGCATCTTCAAAAGCAGCTCGTGGCTGCCCTTGACGTAGGTGGTGAAGGCATCGCCCTTGCGGTAGTTCAGGTTGCCCTGGTCGCCCATCGACGAAGTCGGCGCCAGGCAGCCGGCGGGTGCGCCGACGCCCACGGCGCCCTGGATGACGAGCGTGCAGGAGGGGTCCTTGACGCGGATGCCGGTGCCGATGGTGATGGTGGAATCGAAGCTCCCTCGAACGTTGTCGGTCTCGAAGGTGAAGGCATGGGCAGCTCCCGTCGCGGCGAGCAGGCAGGCGGCGGGCACGGCGCTCAGCCGGGCGAGGGTGCTGGAGGGGCGGGCGGTGAAGTTCATCAGTTCTTCTCCTCGGGGCTTGTTGTCGTCGTTCGAAGCGCGCAGATCAGCGCTCGCTGATGGCGCGCAGGTTGTCGGCCGTGTAGAAACCCGAGCGCATGCGCGGACCGGTCGGTTCGGTGAACCAGCGGATGTCCTTGCCGACGCCCGCGGTGTGCGTGTCGAAGACGTAGCGGCCTTCGGCCAGGTTGTTCTGCACCATGGCCATCGCGTCGCAGGAGCCCGTCTCGTACACCGGGATGAGGAAGCCCTCGCGCATCTTGGCGAGCTTGTTCTGCCCGTCGAAGTCGTCCATCAGCAGCGGCGCCCAGCTGTCCTCGTCGAGGTAGACGGTGCGCTTGGGTGCCGAATGGCGCATGCCGGCCTTGACGGTGGCCTCCACCACCCACACGCGGTGCAGTTCATAGCGGCGATGCGACTGCGCAATGAAGTCGTCGCGCGCCACGTCCTCGAACTTGGCCTTGAAGTCGTAGGCGCCGAAGGCGTTGTAGGGGACGTAGATTTCCTTCTTGCCCACCAGCTTCCAGTCGAAGCGGTCGAGCGCGCCGTTGAATACCTGCGGCTCGTCCAGCGTGTACTGGTTCTCCATGCCGATCTGCGGGGAGTCGTGCGAGTAGGTCGGCATGCGGCGCACGCGGCGCTGGCCGGGGAAGTAGTAGAAGGTCTCGTTCTCGGCCTGGTTCAGGTACTGGGTGATCGCCAGGGCCTGCCCGGCCAGCGCGGCGGGCGAGGTGTAGGCGAAGTACACGTAGAACTCCACCTGCGGCAGCGAGGACAGCTGCTGCGAGCCCTTGGCGCCCGAGGGAATGAATACCGTCTGCTCCGAATCGGCGCGGATCCACTCCGTGCTGCCGCGGCGCGGCGAGACGGCGGTGATGGTGCCCTTGTAGTCGACGCCCACGCCGCGGTAGCGCATCTTGGAGTTCCACATCGCTTCCACGCCGTTGGAGGGAAGGGGGAACGGATAGCCCGGCACGGTCGCCTCCTTCAGGCTCCAGCCGTCGTCGTTGAGGCGGGCGGTGCCCACGTTCTTGCGCGTGTTGGCGGCCACGAAGTCCGGCACGCCGCAGGTGCGGTGCGACGGATAGACGTCCATGCGGTAGTCCTTGCGCTGCTTGAGCATGGCGACTTGGCCGGCCGAGAGCTTGTCGGCGTACTTGTCGACGTTGGCCGCATCGATGGTGAACAGCGGCTTCTCGTCCTTGTGCTTCCAGAAGTCGCGCCGCAGCTTGCCCCACTCCCAGCCGGCCAGCGGCGGCTCCGCGCCCTGCCAGGCGGGAATGCTGCCGTCGGCGTTGCCCTCGCGCTGGGCGCCCGAAGGCGTGAGCTTGTCGAGCTGAGCCGCATCGGGCGCCGCCATGGCGGAGAAACCGGGGCAGAGCAGGCCGACGGCGATGGCCGCCGCCAGGGCGAGAGGGCGAAGGGTTCTTGCACAGTGCTGGGTCATGGGAACTCCTGAAAGAGGAAGATTCGAGGTGTGTGGATACGGATCGACGGGACCGTGCCCGGGCTGCGCCGATGCCCGCTTTACCAACCGGCAGTGGGGTCTTTGGACTATCGGAGGGAGGCGATGCCGGCCGTTATCCGAGATCGGCATCTGCTTGCGGTCGCGCGATCGCGCCGCTTCAGGCGTGGCTGTACGGCGCCGTACGACGCAGCTCCACGCCGCAACGCACCGCGATGCGGTGCGTCGTGGTGCGGGTCGAGTGACGGAGCGGGAAGTGGATCAGCCGGCGCTGCGGCGCAGCGGAAGCATGCGCCGCAGCACGGCGTCCTTGCGCACGAAGTGGTGCAGCAGCGCGGCCCCGACGTGCAGCACCACCAGCGGCCAGGCCAGCCAGGCGCCGATGAAGCTGTGCACCGCCCAGGCCGCATCTTCCAGCTGCGCCACGGACAGCCCGAAGGCGTCGCGTATCGCGCCTGCGATGGCGGTGTCGCGGCAGGCCGGGATCACGAACAGCCCGAAGTCGGTCGGGTCGTAGGTCGTCATGTAGCCCGACAGCGGCATCAGGATCAGGATGGCGTAGAGCGCCCAGTGCGCCGCGTCGGCCGACAGACCCTCCAGACGCGAGCCCGCGACATGTCGCGGCACGCCGCCGGCGATGCGCCACACGAGCCTGGGCAGCGTGAGGAAGCCGATGGACAGGCCCAGCACCCAATGGATGTTGAGCAGCGGCACCACCCGGTCGGGATTCGGCGTGGTGCCGAAAAGCGCCGGTTTGATGCTGGTCTGCGGATCGACGAACCAGATCACGTAGTACACGACCACGTACGCGGTGATGAAGGCCGCGGCTGTGGCCCAGTGGAAGAGCATCGAGGCCCGGCCCCAGGCGTCGATCGTGTTGCGCCAACCCATGTCAGGATTCCTTCTTTGGTGCGTTGTGAGGCTGGGCCTCAGGCCGGCAGCAGCACGGTGACGACCTTCTCCTCGGTGTACGCCAGCGCGCCGGGCAACCCGCCCTCGCGGCCGATGCCGCTGGTCTTGAGGCCGCCCCAGGGCAGGTTGGCGTCCAGCGGACTCCAGCAGTTGACGCCCACGGCCCCGGCCTTGACGCGCGCGGCCACGCGGTGCGCCCGCGCGAGCTGCGTGGTCCACACCGTGGCCGCCAGCCCGTAGGACGAATCGTTGGCCAGCGCGATGGCCTCCTCCTCGGTGTCGAAGGGAATCACCGTGCCCACCGGGCCGAAGATTTCCTCGCGGGCGATGGTCATCTGGTTGCTGGCCTCGGCAAAGATGGTGGGCTGCACGAACCAGCCCCTCTCGGGCCGGGAGACGCCGCCGGCCAGCAGCACCGCACCTTCGTCCTGGCCGAGCTGGATGTAGCGGTTGACGCGTTCGAACTGCGCCTTCTTGGCGACCGGCCCCATCTGCACGCCGGCCTGGCGCGGGTCGCCGACCGTGACCGCGCGGGCGGCCTCGGCCAGCGCCTGTGTGAAAGGCTTCGCGAGGCTGCGCTGCACCAGGATGCGCGAGCCGGCGGCGCACACCTGCCCCTGGTTGACGAACAGGCCCATGGCGCAGCCGCGCAATGCGTCGTCGAACGAGGCGTCGTCGAACACGATCTGCGGGCTCTTGCCGCCGAGCTCCAGCGTGACGCGCTTGAACAGTGGCGCGGCGATGCGCTGAATGGCGCGGCCCGCCTCGGGGCTGCCGGTGAAGCTGATCTTGGCGACCAGCGGGTGTTCGCACAGCGCGCGGCCCACCACGTCGCCGAAGCCGGTCACCACGTTGATGACGCCGTCGGGAAAGCCCGCTTCCTGCGCAAGCCGCGCCAAGTGCAGGGCGGACTGGGGCGTTTCCTCGGCGGGCTTGACCACCACGGTGCACCCAGCGGCCAGCAGGGCGGCGAGCTTCCACACGGTGATCATCAGCGGCGAGTTCCACGGCACGATGGCCCCGACCACGCCTACCGGCTCACGCAGCGTGTACGACAGCGTGGGCGTGCCCATGTAGCCCCCGGTGGGCACCGTGCGTCCCTCGAGCTGGTTGGTCCAGCCGGCGGCCGCGCGCAGGTTGGCGACGGCGTTGGGCACGTCCATCATGCGCGGCTCCATCGGCGAGCGGCCGATGGCGTCGGCGTCCATGTCGGCCAGCAGGGCCGTGTCGCGCTCGACCAGGTCGGCAAGGCGCAGCAGCAGTTGGGAGCGCTGGCCGGCGTGCAGCCGGCTCCAGGCGCCGCCTTCGAGCTGGGCATGGGCCGCGGCCACGGCGCGGTCGACGTCTTCGGCGGTGCCGCGCGCGGCGCTGCCGTATTCCTGTTCGTCCACGGGGCTGACGAGGCGCATGCGCGCGCCGTCGGAGGCTTCGGCGTGGGCGCCTTCGATGAAATGCTTCAGGTTCTGGGTCATGGTGTCTGCGGATGTTCGAGCGGCCGCAGTGTCCGGGACGGCGCCGCACCGCGTTAGCCCAAATCAGCAACGGTGCGCGGCGCAGGCGCACCGCAAGGGTGCGGCTGGCGCGTCCCATCTGTGCACGATTGTTGCTGTGAACAAATAAAGCAAGCCAGAAAAAACCATTCGCGGTGGGCTGTGGCGCGAAATTTCAGTTATTTCTCCATCGGGTTTCCCCTGTCTGGCGGCAGGCATGAAAAATGCAGAATTTTCCTTATCTGAGAAAAATGCATATCTACTGATCGACGCAGCCTTCCAGATACAGGACCCCGCAACATGAACCGAAGCATCCACCACTTCCAGGACGTGCATGCGCATGCCGCATCAGTCGCTCATTGGAGCCAGCTCCTGTACAGCCAGCTCGCGGCCGGCGCACTGGAGAGCTCTCTGCAGCAATTGTCCAGCGAGCACTGCCATGCTTTTCGCGAGCGCATCAACAAGCGCGTTGTGCAGCAGGGAGAAGCGCCCCGCGATAGCGTGTGCTTTGCAATCCCGATCTTCATGCCGGGCACCGTCCGGATGCAGGGGCGCGATGCGGACGGCAGCAGCCTGTACTTCCTGCGCGGCGGCGAGGAGTTCATGTGCCACATGCCCACCGGGATGGATCTTCTGTCCATCGCCTTCGACCGAGCCTTCTTCGACGCCACGCTCCGGGAAGTGCCGTTCGCCGACGAGATCGCGCGGCTGCTGCGCCAGCCCGTCATCAAGGTGCCGGCGCAGCGCTTCGTCGAATGCCGCCAGCGCCTGCTGGCGATATTCTCCGAGGCCCTGGTCAACGACGAGATGAGCGGCACGCCCGCACGGCAGGACGAATTGGAACACGCGCTGCTGGGCGAACTGCTGCAACTGGTGATGGACCCAGCCTGCGACCGGCACCAGCGCAGCGGCAGCTCCACCCAGGACTTCATCGTTGAGAAGTGCCACCGGATGGCCATGGCCGAGACCATGAGCGCGCCCAGCGTGATGGAGCTGTGCGAGCGCCTGCAGGTCAGCCGGCGCACGGTGCAGAACAGCTTCCGCGCGGTGGCGGATACCACGCCGCTGAGCTACCTGCGCTCGGTTCGCCTGAACGGCGTGCGGCGCGCCCTGATGGGCAGCCGCGCCGGCGACCTGACCGTGGGCGACGCGGCGGGGCAGTGGGGCTTCTTCCACCTGAGCCATTTCGCGGCGGAGTACCAGGAGCTTTTCGGGGAGCTGCCGTCGCAGACGCCGCGGGCGGCGAAGTGGCATGACGCCTGAAGCGGTCGTGCGCGTCCAGATTGCCGATCCGGGATACCGCTGCGCGCACGTGCCTTCCTAGACTGCCCCTGTCGGCGGCCGGCACTCCGGTGCACGGCCTTCTTTCTCTCTCCCCGCTGCACGCGTTGGCGCGCGGCATGCATTGCGACGCACCATGGAAACGCTGAACCCCACGATGACGCCTGCCCAGGAAACGCGCCACCCCCATGCCACCAGCCTGCGCCGCGGCACGCTGAGCGCGGGCTTCATCACGCTGCTGGTCATCTCGGCCGCGAGTCCGCTGAGCGTGGTGGCAGGCGGCTTCCCGATCGGGATGATGCTGGGCAACGGCGCCGGCACGCCGGTACTGGTGCTGGTGGCGCTCGGCCTGCTGCTGATGTTCGCGACCGGGTACACCGCCATGGCCACCTGCGTGACCAGCGCCGGAGGCTTCTATGCGATGGTGGCGCGCGGCCTAGGCGGCAGGGCGGGCGGGGCGGCGGCCATGGTGGCCGTGTTCGGCTACGTCACGCTGCAGTTCGGCCTCTACGGCATGCTGGGCGCGGTGGCATCCGAGACGCTGCAGGCGCAGTTCGGCCTGGCGCTGCCCTGGTGGGCCTGCGCCTTCGCCGCCCTGGCCAGCGTGGCGGTGTTCGGCTACCGGCAGATCGACTTCTCGGCCCGGGTGCTCGCGGGCTTCGTGGTGGTCGAGTACCTGGCGGTGCTAGCCCTGGACGTGCTGATCCTGTCGAAGGGCGGCGCCCACGGCATCGATGCGCACTCCTTCTCTCCCGATGCCTTCACCAGCGGCAACCCCTTCATCGGACTGCTGTTCTGCTTCGCGGCCTTCATCGGCTTCGAGGCGACCACCATCTACAGCGAGGAAGCCAGGGACCCGAAGCGCAGCATTCCCATCGCCACCTACGCGGCGCTGCTGCTGGTCGGCGGCTTCTATTCCTTCTCGCTGTGGTGCCTAGTGCTCGGCGTGGGCAGCGACCGGGTAGCGGCCACCATCACCGGACTGGCCGATCCGACCAATCTGCTGTACCTGCTGTCGGACACCTATGCAGGGCACGGCCTCACGGTGCTGCTGCGCCTGATGTTCATCGCCAGCATCTATGCGGGGCTCATCGCCTTCCACAACTCCAGCGCGCGCTATTTCTACGCCATGGGCCGCGAGGGCCTGATGCCCGCTCGCCTGGGCTGGACGCATGCGCGCCACCGCAGCCCGCATGTGGCCTCAGTGCTGCAGACGGTGCTGAGCGCCGTGGCGGTCGGGCTGTTCGCGCTGCTTGGCGCCGACCCGGTGCTGACGCTGTTCGCCTGGCTCAGCAACCTGGCCACGCTATGCCTGCTGGTGCTGATGATCGCGACGGGCGTGGCTGTGGTGCGCTTCTTCCGGGCCGACTCCCATGGCTACGGCCGGATGCGTATTCGCGTGCTGCCGCTGCTGGCATGCGTGGGCTTGCTGGCGGTGCTGGTGCTGGCCGTCGGCAACTTCCATGTGCTCACCGGCGCGAGCCGGGGCATATCGGCGGCGCTGGTGATCGCGGTGCCCCTGGCCGCGGCGGCCGGCTGGCTGGCCGCATCGCGGCTGGCGAGGCGCGATCCGCAGCGCTTTGCCGCGCTTGGCCAGGACCGCGGCTGAGCGTCGGCGTGGCGCCCGTCAGGCCGATGAAGCGCGCAGCCATTCTTTGCGAAGGATCGCGTACTGCATGGTGTTCTCGTAGATGGGCCTCCCCTGCGTGTCGTTCCTGAACGAGATGAACTCCAGGAACAGCCCTTCGACGCGCATGCCCAGCTTCTCGCACAGCCGCCGGGAGGCACCGTTGTGGTCCTCCACATAGGCATAGAGCCGGCGGGCGGCCCGGGCAGTGAAGAGATGGGCGAACAACGCCGCGGCAGCCTCGTGGGCGTAGCCCGTGCCGCCGAAACGCGGGTTGAGGTTCCAGCCGACCGAGAAGGTGTCTTCCTCCTGCATGGCGAACAAGTCGCCGATGAGCTGCCCCGATTCCTGGAGGCACACGGCCACGTGCTCGCCGTCGGTACTGCGTCTTCGGGCCTCGGCCCGAGCGGCTTCGATGTCAGCGAGCGCGAGCGACAGGAAGCAGCTCGCAGTGGGCGCATGCAGGTAGTCGAAAAGGTCTGCGGCGTCCTGCTCGCGAAAGCGCCGGAGGACGAGCCTCGGGGTGTGGATGGGTTTCTCAAGCGGCATGGTCTTTTTCTTGCATCCTGTCTCAGGTGTCTGTGCCTCGGGAATTCGGCAACGCCACGGGCCTCGCTCAGGTCCTCGGATGGTGCCCGACAATGAAGGGGGCCGCGCCTTCGCGTGCCCGTACGATTTCTTGTTTCACGACCGCAGCCTTTCCAGACGATGAACAGCCTTCGCCGCATGCTCGATGTCCTCGATCTCTTCCGGCCCGACCAGCCGGTCATCGACGTCGAGATCATCTGCAACCAGCTCGGCTACACGCCCGCCAGCGCCTACCGCTACCTGCGCGAACTCGGTGATGCCGGCCTCCTTGTGCGCCTGCCACGCGGCTATGCGCTGGGGCCGCGCATCATCGCGCTGGAGCACCAGATGACCGACTACGACCCGGTGCTCGTGCGCAGCCGCGACCTCGTCGAGAAGCTGGTGGCCGAGACGGGTCTGGACGCCGTGATCAGCGAGTGGTACGGCGACTCGGTGGTCAACGTGCTGATCCGCCGCGGCCCCGACCCCGGGCCCGTGGGCGGAGGCCGCGGCCGCCCTATCGACCTGTTCCACAGCGCGACCTCGCGCGTGGTGCTGGCCTACCTGCTGCCGAGGCAGATCCGCCGCGTCTTCGATGCCCATGCCAGCACGCCCGAGGGGCAGCAGCAGGGGCTTGAATGGAAGTCCTTCTCCAAGGGCTTGCTGGGGATCCGCAAGCAGGGCTATTGCATCAGCGAAAGCGAGCTGCATCCGGGCCGCACGGGCGTGGCAGCGCCGATCTTCGACGAGAAGCAGCGCGTGCTCGGCAGCATGACGCTGGTGGGACGCAATGAGCGCTTCAGGGCCTTCCAGGAAAGCTACCTGTGCACGCTGGTGACCACCGCCGCGTCGGAACTCACGGCCCGCATCGCCCAGCAGTAGACGACGGGGGCGCACCGCGCGCGGCGTGGTCGGCTTAAAGCGAGGCCAGCGCCTCGCCGAAGACATCCAGCGCGCGGTGCAGCAGCCGCTTCGAAATGGTCAGCGACGGCATGACGCGCATCACGTTGCCATAGCGCCCGCAGGGCACCATCAGCACGCCGTGGCCGAGCACGTACTCCATGATCCTGCCGACCTTCTCCGGCGCCAGCGGCTCCCTGGTGGCTTTGTCCTCGACGAGCTCGATGCCGATCATCAGGCCCTTGCCGCGCACTTCGCCCACGTAGGGGCTGTGGAAGCCGCGCACCCGTTCCTGCACCTCCTGGCCCAGCAGCTCCGCGCGCGGCATCAGCCCCAGCTCGGGGTCGTGCAGGATCTCGAGGTTGGTGAGCGCCACCGCGGCCGACAGCGAGTTCGCCGCGAAGGTGTTGGGAACCGAGCCGTCGGGAATGCGCGCGGCCAGGTCGCTACGCATGGCGATGCCGGCCATGGGAACGTCGCCGCCGATGCCCTTGCCGAAGGTCAGCATGTCGGGCTTCACGCCCGTGTGCTCCACCGCCCACATGCGGCCCGTGCGACCCGCGCCGCACTGCACCTCGTCCACGATCAGCAGCGTGCCGCTGCGGTCGCAGGCCTTGCGCAGCAGCTGCAGGAACTCGGGTGAAGGCGGCACATACCCGCCTTCGCCCTGCACCGGCTCCACGATCACGGCGGCCACGTCGTCGGCGGCCGTGTAGGGCGTGTTCAACAGATAGTCCACGTATTCGCCGGCGATCTGTTCCGCCGACTTGTGGGTGGTGTCGAACGGAAAGCGATAGGCGTACGGATAGGGCGCATGGATCACGCCGCCCATGAAGGGCCCGTAACCCTTGCGGTAGGCCGTGCCCGTGGTCAGCGCATTCGACGCCTGCCACACACCGTGATAGCCGCCGTGGAAGGCGATGATCTGGTGGCGGCCCGTCACGCGCCGCGCGAACTTCACCGCCGCCTCGAGCGCATCGCTGCCGCTTTGCGCGAAGAAGGTGATGCAGTCGTTGCGCAGGCCATCGGGCATCAGGGCCGAAAGGCGCGCGGCCAGTTCGGTGCGACGGGTGCTGTTGACCTCCATCGCATGCATCAGGTGCTGGGACTGCTCGACGATCGCTTTCTGCACCTTGGGATGGCAGCGGCCCACGCTACTCACTCCGACGCCGGCCGACAGGTCGATGAAGGTGCTGCCGTCCGGGTCCTTGAAGGTGGCGCCGAAGGCGCGGTCCATCACGACCGGCATGCGGCCGCCGCCGCGCGCCATGGATTCGGTGCGCGCAGACAGCGCCAGGGCTTCGGCCGCGCGTGGTCCGGGATAGGGGCCTGCAACCATATTCGGTGCGTCGGGGAAGTGCAGGGTTTCGAGAATGGATTCGAAGTCGGTCACAACATGCCTCGTTGAGTCTCTGGGTGCTTGAGTGCAGGCGTGTTCAGCACGCCGGCTGCAGTCATGGTTCCATCGATCACCGGAGTCCGTTAGCCCGAATCGGCAAGTCCGCAGCCTTGGCGATGCGCCGGAAAGCGCTTCACAACGCTTGCCGATTTCGGCTACTTGTACCCGGCGGGATTCGCAATCATTGCGCCCCATTCCCGACACAACACCATCCATTCATCCCGTGAAAAAAACTTCAGACGGATTCAACATCAAGCCAGGACTCTCGTTGAGCCGCGGTTTGACTTCGCCTGCGGCGCTTCCTGCACGAGGCCTGCCGCACGACGACTACGACGTGGTCGTGATCGGCGCCGGGTTTGCCGGCCTGACGGCGGCCAGGGAGCTGGGCTTGAGGGGCCTGCGCGTGGCCATCATCGAGGCACGCGATCGAATCGGCGGCCGGACCTTCACTGCGGAGCAGGACGGGCAGAAATTCGAAGTCGGCGGCACCTGGGTTCATTGGGGCCAGCCGTACGTCTGGAATGAACTGCATCGATACGGGCTGGACACCACCGAGTCCGTCAGCGGCACGGCCGACTCGATCAGCCTGCTGACTGCCGAGGGCCTGGTGACGGACTCCGCGGAAGCGATGGGCAATGACCTCGACGCGGCGCTGAGCGCGTACTGCAACGTAGATGGAGCGAACGGCCGGATCGCATTCGCGAACCCTCATGTCGATTCCGCCAACCTGCTGTCGGACTTCGATGGCCAGAGCCTGGCGGATCGATTCAGGGACATGCCCGTCTCCGGCCGGCAGCGCGATTTGCTGCTCTCGTTCATCTCCATGAACGCCGCGACCGATCCAGCAAAAGGCGGCCTGTATGACCAGCTGCGCTGGTGGGCGTTGGGCGACTACTCGGCGGACTCGCTGCTCAAGCGCCTGGGACGCTACAAGATCGCGAAAGGCACATCCGCACTGGCGCTGGCGCTGCTGAAGGATTCGAATTCCGATCTGGCGCTCGCAGAGCCGGTCACCAGCGTTGAAACGGTGGAAGGCAAGGTCCGGGTCCAGGCGAAGAGCTTTTCCGTCGGATGCAAGGCGGTGGTCGTCGCGGTTCCGATGAACGTACTGAGCGACATCGACTTCGTGCCAAAGCTGCCAGAGGCACGCTTGGCTGCACATAGCGAACGACATGTCTGCGCGGGAACGAAATTCATTGCCCGTGTCGATCGCAATGTCGGCGCGTGGGTCGGCTTCGCGCCTTATCCCAATCCGCTAACCATGGTGGTCGCCGATCGCGAGGTCGATGGCAAGTCCGTCCTGGTCGGCTTCGGGCCGGACGATGCCGTCGACCTTCGGGAAATCCGCGAGGTCGAAGCAGAACTGCGCAAATTCATCCCGGGAATCAATGTGCAGGAGGTCGTTGCACACGATTGGACGCACGACCCGTACGCCAAGGGAGGCTGGACCTGGTTCTCGCCAAACCAGACCTCCAGGGTTTTGGCAACGCTCCAGACCCAGGCGCCGCCACTTTTCTTCGCCAGCACCGATTGGGCCACCGGCTGGAGGGGGTTCATCGACGGCGCGATCGAGGACGGGATTCGAGGTGCCAGGGATGCGCTCGAATTCTTGCGGTCGCAGTAGCAAGAAAAGTCCCAAGAGCCCCGATCCGACACACCATTTTTCAAAGGAGAACAAAGCTATGACGCTGGAACAGGCCATCGAAAGACTTCAGACCTTGTGCCGCCGAGGCGACGCTCGCTTGCTGCAGCAGGAGATGTTCGCGCCGGACGCGAGCGTCAGCGGCGAGGGCGCTCTCGGCATCACCGTGGGTGCCGACTTGCTGCCAGCGCTCGCGGACATGCTCAAGATGACGCCCAAGCTCTCGATTCGCTCCGTGCGGACGATGGAGCTCGCGGAAGGCGCGGCGGTCACTTGGCTGGAGTGGACTTCTCCGCCGGCAGACGGGCCGGCCGGCGAGGTGATCGCGCTACGATCGCTCACGGCCTGGCGCAGGCAAGGGGCTTCCTGGGTCATCGCGGCCGACATGTATGGCATGGGCGATTTTGGTACCTCCTAGGCCGGCGGCTAGGCCCCTGATTCATGTGCAAGGAGCATGCGATGTCTGAACCAGCGAGTCCGCCAGCGGAACACACGGGCCTCAAGCGGGATGCGATCGGTTGGTTCGGCATCTTCCTGATGGTGATCACGACGAATGGCCCGCTGACCTCAATGGGAGGCGGTGTGCCCGTGAGCATCACGCTGGGCAATGGCATCGGCCTGCCCGGCTCCTACGCCATCGTCTGTGCTGCGTATCTGCTTTTTGCCGTCGGCTTCTGCGCCATGAGTCCCTATGTGGAGAACGGCGGCGCCTTCTACGCCTACATCACTAAGGGCCTGGGCACAATTCCGGGCATCGGGGGAGCATGCATTGCGGTGTTGTCGTACATCGCGATCCAGCTGGCCTGCTATGCGATGCTGGGGCACTTCATCCACATTGCGATGGCTTCGCTGGATCTTGACGCGCCATGGTGGGCCTGGGCGATGGGCTGCGCCGTGGGTGCGCACCTGCTTTGCGTACGCGGCATCGAGTTCAGCGGGCGACTGCTCCTGATTCTGATGCTGTCGGAGGTCGGCGCCATATTGTTGGCGGACCTTCTCGAAGTCTTCAACCTGCGGCTCGCCGGCCACGCGCTGTCCCTCACGCCGTTCTCGCCGGAGGCCGTGTTCACCCCCGGGTTCGGGCCTTCGCTGATCTTCGTCGTCGCATCGTTCATGGGCTTCGAAACGGCGGCGATCTACTCGCAGGAGGCCAGGGACCCTCGACGCTCGGTGCCTCGAGCGATGTACCTGTCGATCGCATTCATCGGCATTCTGTATGCGGGGTCCATCCTGCTGATGCTGAATCATTTCGGACTCTCGCAGGCCGTGGCGGTGGCAACAAACGACCCCGGCGGCATGTGGCTGTCGATGTTCTCGACCCTGGCTGGACCCACTGCGGCCAGGATCGGCGCGGTGCTGGTCATCACCAGCCTCTTTGCCGCCGTACTGAGTTTCACGAACGTGCTGGCGAGATACTGGCACGCGCTCGCCGTCTGCGGCCTTGTCTGGAGCCGGCTGTCCCGCACGCACCACAGGCACAGATCCCCGCACGTGGCGTCCGCGGCAACGCTGTGCATATCGGTGATGCTGGTCCTGCTGTGTGCAATGGCAGGCCTGGATCCGATGCTCCAGGCCCTGCCCTGGGCGAGCGTTCCGTCGGCGATCGGCGTGTTGACCTGTCAGGTGCTTGCCGCGCTGGCCGTCATCGCGTTCTTCCGGAAGCATCCGATGAAGGTCTCGCGCTGGCGATCGCTGCTTGCACCGGTGATCAGCGCGGCCGTGCTGATGTTCTTCCTGTGGCAGATGATTACCCACGTCCAGCTCCTTTCAGGACTGCCGGCCGGACCGAGCTACGCGTTGGCCTTCAGCGTGCTGGCAGCCGGGTTGGTGGCGGCGGTCTATGCGCTCCATCTGCGCTTCCGATCCCCGCAACGGTTCGCGCAGCTGTCATCGCTGGTCCGGCTGCAGTGATGCGGCCGTAGCCAAGACTATTTAGTATCCGCCACGAACGACCTGCATGACTACGGCTTTTCAGGCGGGACGAACTCCTCGACCACCCGCCCCGCGCTCATCCGGATCACGCGGTCCGCGACATCGAAGTAGCGATCGTCGTGCGAGACCACGATCAGGGTCCTGCCCTCGCGCTTGAGTTCGGGCAGCAGATCGCGATAGAAGACGTTGCGGAACTCCGGGTCCTGGTCCGCGGCCCATTCGTCGAACATGACCACCGGACGGTCTTCCAGCCAAGCGTGCACGAGCGCGAGGCGCTTGCGCTGGCCCGTCGAAAGGTCCGTGGTTGAAAACATGCCGTCGACGAGCCGGACCTTGTCCGCGACATCCAGCCGTCGCATCAGTTCGCCGGCGGCCCGAACGTGCTCCGCATCCTGCGCGACCAGTTCGTCGAACAGGTGGTAGTCGGAAAAGATGGCGGAGAAGAGCCCTCGATAGGCTTCGCGGCTGCTGTCGTCCACTGGCACTTCGTCGAGCAGAAGCTGTCCTTCGCTCGGCCGGTAGAGGCCAAGCAGCAGCTTGACGAGCGTTGTCTTCCCGCTGCCGTTGCCGCCGACGATGAACAGCGTCTCACCGCGTCGAAGCTGCAGGTCGATAGGACCCACCTCGAAGGGCTTGGCGCCTTCCTGCCGGGCCTCGAAACGGTAGCGGGCCTGACGCAGTTCGATGTGGCTCGCGAGAAGCGCAGGCTCGGCGCAGCCGGCGCCCTGCGGCTCCTCCCTGAACTCCGCCGACAGGCGCGCGATACGCCGAAACGCCACCTGCGCCTGGCTCAGGAACGGCAGCAGGGCGGCCAACTCCTCGATCGGTCCCTTGACGAACAGCAGCACGATGATGAAGCCGCTGACCACCTGCGCATCGATTCCCAGCGACGGGCGCGAAGCCAGGATCCAGACCACGACCAGAAAGAAGATCGCCGAGTTCGTACCTTCGGCGGCCCAGAACAGGCCCAGCGCGCGGGCCTTGAGGCGCGCGACCAGATCGGCTGCGCCTGACAGGCGCACGCCATGGACCTGGGCACGGCGATTCCGGTTGAGCCGGAGTTCCTTGGCGCCTTCCACGACGCTGCGGTATTGCTTCTGCAATTCGTCTTCGCCGGCTCGGGCCTGCTCAAAGTTGCGGCTCCAGGCCTTCGCCGCAGCGAAATTGATCCGGACGCCGACGACCAGCGCGAGCGCGCTGACCAGGAAGAGAACGGGCGAGAGCCTGAACAGGTAGATCGCGCAGCCCGCGGTGACGGCAAAAGCCGAAGCGTGGCCGGCGAACTCCGCCGTGAAATCGCCGATGGTGTCGATGTCCTCATTGAGTATCGCCTGCAGCCGGTGGCTCTTCATGCGCTCCACTGCGGAGATCGGCGCGCGCACGATTCGCAGGGACACATCCTTGCGAAGGGCCGCAACCACCCGCTGTCCCGTCACACTGTTGAGGACGCCAGCCGCCGCATGCGCACCGACGGCGAGCACGGCCAGGACCGCGAGCCCGGACAACGCCGCAACCGAGAGGGCAGGAGCGCCATGCAAGGCCGTGTTGATCTGCTCCAACAGCGCAGCCGTGGCCAGGCCACCCGCGCTGCCGATGAGCGTCGCGACCGCGGCGACACCGGCGAAGGGTTTCAGAAGACGCCACATGTCGGTGGCAAAAACAAGGGAAGGGCCCGGAGGCGAGGCATTCATCGGAACAATGGGATTCAGCTGCCGCAGAGGCAGAAGACATGATGGGCCGCGAGGCGCGAGCGACGGCCCTTTCGCCGAACCGTCGCGCCAGCGCATGCGTGCGCCGCGCGAGGGTGCACGCCGCGCCGCTCATCTGCGAACGTCAGTAGTCGTCGCAGTCGTCATCGTGCATGTGGTGGCGATACGGGTCGTAGTCTTGGTCGATCCGCAGCGCGACCGGGGGCGGCTGATAGATGACCGGCGGAGCAACCAGGACACGCGGCGGAACCGGATACACCGGCGCCGGCATCAGGTAGGTCGGTGCGGCTTCATACACCACGGCCGGTGGCCGAGGCACCACGACCACATTCGACGAACCGATGCCGATGGACCAGCTCACGCCCGCGCTTGCGGACCCCGCTGCCAGCAGCATGAGCGCAGCCAGTACGGATGACCATGGTTTCTGATGCTGCGGGTTCTTCATGAAAAATCCTTGCATTGATGTCCTTGAGGTGTTCCGGGAGGATGGGGCCTGCGCCTGCGCCTGCGGCGGCAGCGCCGGCATGCGTTTCTTGGAGCCCTGGAAATGATTCATGCCCTCATGGTGCCGCTGCTTCATCGAAGATCGGTCGGTAGCGCATCAAGGATTGGTCAAGCGGCTTTCTTTCGAAAACCTGCAGTGCGGCGTTGCGCCACAAGCCGGAGAACCGCACGCTCCCCATTCCGGGAGCGAACGCTTCTCAGCCGATCGCTCTGCGCAGCCCCTGGTCGCGCGGCAGGCAGATCCGGATCTCCAAGCCGCCTCCAGGCCGCGCGGCAGCCTTGGCCTCGCCGCCATGTGCCTGGCAGATGGCCTGCACGACCGAGAGCCCCAGGCCGGTTCCGCCCGCATAGCGGGAGCGAGACCGCTCGCTGCGCCAGAAGCGTTCGAAGAAGCGCGATACGTCGTCCACCGAAGCGCTCTTGCCGCGGTCCCGCACGATCAGTTCGAGGGTGGAAGCATCGGCGCGGCAGTCGATCTCCACGACGCCGCCGTCGCTCGCATAGCGCACTGCGTTGTCGATCAGTGCCGAAACAACCTGGCCCAGCCTGCCCCGGTCGGCGCGCACCGTCTCCCTCCTGCTCACATGGTTGGCCGCCGTCATGCCGCGCTCCTGAAGGGAGGGAAGCGCCCATGAGAGGCGCTCATCGACGAACCCGTGCAGGTCGAACTCCGTCATCTCCAGCTGCAAGCGGCCGCCCTGGGCCAATGACAAGACCTGAAGGTCGCCGATGATGCGGTTGATCTGCCCCAGTTGATCGAGCACGGTCCGGATCTGCTTCTCGTCGAGCGGGAACACCTCGTCGACGATGCCCTGCAGCCGCCCCATTGCGGCAGTGAGCGGCGTGCGAAGTTCATGGGCGATCGCAGCGCTGGAGTCCTGCAATTCCCGGTCGTAGGCCTCCAGGCGCTCGGCCATCGAGTTGAAGTGATTGGCCAAGCGCTGGAGTTCGGCTGGGGCGGAGTGGAGCACCGGCGCACGGGCGGAGAAACGTCCCATTGAGACCGATTCCGCTGCCGTCGCGACATCCGAGACGGGCTCGACGATGCGGCGCGCCAGCAGCAGCCCGAACAGCGCCACGAACGGGGTGATCGAAAGGCTCAGCAGCATCTGGACGAGCAGGTCTTCCGAATCCGACGGGGTGACGAAGCGGTCGCCGTACTGGGTGTAGAGCTCGCTCAGGCGCTTCGAGACTTCCGCGCTCTTGGGCCCGTTCTCAAGCCGACGGAGTTCATCGGCGACGCCCGGCGGCAGTTGGGCATCGATCTTCGATTCCCAGTAGCTGTAGCGGACCCACATGCCCGCCTGCACGGCCGCCGTCGCGGCAATCGCAAGCGCGATCATCCGCCAGGTGAGCCAGGACCACAGCGACCGGCGCGATGGCTTCATCGCGAGTCGCCAAGCCGATAGCCGACGCCCCGCACGGCCGTAAGGATGCCGCTGACGCCCTGGTCTTCGAGCTTGCGACGCAGGTTGTGGACATGCGTGTCGACCACGCGCTCGAGCGCATCGCTCTCGGGCAGGCACGCCTCCAGCAATTCGAGGCGGCTGAACGCCTTCCGCGGATGGCGCATCAACGTCGCCAGGAGCTTGAACTCGGTGATCGTCAGATCCAGAGGCTCGGCCTTGCCCGCGACACGCGCCATCACCGCATCGAGATCGAGCTCCAGCGGACCCCACGCAAGTTGCGACTGGGCGCTCTGTTGAGAGATGTTGCGCACCCGCTTCAAGATGACCTGCACGCGCGCGACCACTTCCTTGGGGTTGAAGGGCTTCACGACATAGTCGTCCGCACCGTAGCGAAGCGCACCCAACTTCTCGACCTCTCCATCGACGGCCGTCACCATGATGACGGGTACATCGCCGGCCCGGCGGATGGCTGCAAGGATCTCGTTGCCACCGACCTGCGGCAGCATGTAGTCGAGAAGCACGAGGTCAGGCTGCCATTGGCGGAACATCTGCATGGCTTCGCCGCCATCGCGGCATATGGATGTGAGGTAGCCGTCTCGCTGCAGATAGGCAGCCAGCACCTCGGCGATCTGGGAATCGTCTTCGACAATCAGGATGCGCTCGTTTGCCATGGGAATCGTGTTTCTGTTCTGAAGCGGGCATCACTCTGGCTCGCGATGGGATTCACACGCGGGCAACCCCGGCATTATCAGACGCGCTCCTGAGCGCGTAGCCGCGCGGGTGCGCGACACCTGCGTCCGAGGTGTCCCAGAAGGTGGGTCTGCCAGCCGTCAACGCGCAACGGGTTTGCCCATGAATCCAGGCATCGATGAGATCCAATTGCGCATGAGTGGAACGGCAACGCGGTCACGGTTCACAGCGACCAGGGTTGAAGTCGATTATCAGTTGCGTCTATCAACCCTCGAACCACCATTTGTCAAGATCTGATCAAGACCCGCCCTCGCCGGGCCGGTGGATTCGGCCGCAGGCGTCACGCGCGTTCGCCATGGCTGCGAAGACTTTGCCGGAGCGAATTGCATCCGAATCCCCGGCGAGGACAGCCTCTTGAACGAAACCACATGAACGCTCGATCGCAAATCCATCGCGCCACGAGAGCATCGGCTCGCGTCGTCATCAAGAGCAAGCCATGGATTTTCAGTTCGAGCCGTCACCTTCTCGCACCTTGCAGCAGCAACCAGTCATCGAAGAAGTACGGACAACCGAATTCGCAACCTGGCCGATGCGCCGGCTCCGGCATCCGAGATGGCACAACGCGTTCTCCACCTCGGACGTCCCGGAGGCGCGCACACGGGATGGCTTAACCATTTCAGCGTGGGTTTCTGCCCGGGCCGACGAGTTGCTCCTGGTGGTCGTGCTCGGCGCGGTGGCAGCGTGGTTGTTCTTCTGGTTCGGTCCGTGAGCTGCTGCGCTCGCGTGAGGCGGCGGCTGGCAGTACACCCAACTCGAAGCCGCCGGGGTCCACCTCCAGCGGGCCGATGAAGCTCCCGCCGAAGACCGGGTCACGCTCCACGATCTTCACGCTGTAGCGGTCCGCAGCACCGACATGGGCGCAATGCGAACGCCCAGTTCACGCAGAAGGTCGGGAAGGTGAGGGTCGGACCACACGGCGAACTCGACGCATCGCCCACGGTGGATGACGTCGCCTGCCGCCGCGCTGCCTGGGTGGCACATCAGCAGATCGCCGCTGCGGGCCTGCCTCAGCCATCGCCGCAGCAGGGAGCCATACCCGCTCTCGGTCGCATCGAATCCGTACACGCCCAGCAGGCGCCGGTTGGCGCCGAATCCCAGCGAGCGCGCACGACGGCGGAAAGGCTCGGCGCCCACCACGCGGTCGATGAGCCAGCCCTTGCGCTCATCGGCACTTCGCAAAGATCCGGCCAGCGACGTGGCCGGCGCGGCGCTCACGCGCACCCATGGCAGCGCGCTGCCGTATCGCTTGAGCAGCACATCCAGCACGACCTCGCTTATCACCGGCAGGTGATGCACATGTTCGTGGCTGTCCACGTGGGTCGGTGCCCTGAACATCTCTTCCTCGAACGCGTCGAGCTGGCGCAGCAGGGCTTCGCGCACAAGACGCTTCGGCAGCAGCCGAAGACGCGTGGCCGCGATCAAGGCCTGCACCGACCCCAACGCAGGCGCTCCACCGAACGACTGCGTGAGGTTGAAATGCAGGCCGACGTCGATCCGCCGGCTGTCAAGGCGCCGTGCACGCGTCGCGCCGTCTTCCCACTCCGGTGCCTGGGTCATCGCGCTGAGCGCACTCACGCGGCGCATCTCCGCCAGGTGCAGCGCGGCTGCATTGACACCGGTATTCAGGCCGAAATCATCCACGCACACGGCGATGGTGCGCTCGGGGCACGAGGGCAGCTTATCGCTGCGCTCACCGATCTGCCTGGCACAGGGTCCTGATCCGGCTGCCGGGTTCGCGGCGCCTGGCTGGATGCTGCAAACTTCCGCAGTGAAGCATGTGGATTGCCTGTTCATCGGCTTCATTCCTCGACGTCCGGGTGTCTGGCTGCCCCACGTCGATCTGAACGCGGAGCGTCCCATGTGGCATCTCGCGCCGAATCGGCGCCATCATCAAGACCGCGGCCCCTCAGCACGGTGCCCAGGGATCTCCGTACCAGGTACAACGGGCGCCCCTTCACTTCATCGAAGACCCGCGCCAGGTACTCTCCGATCACCCCGAGCGACACCAGCTGCACCCCCGCCAGCAGGAACATGGCGACGACGATCGTGGTCCAGCCCGACACTTCATTGCCCCAGAGCATGTACGACAGGCACAGCGTGCCGCCATAGCCGAACGCGGCAATCGCGAGCAGCCCCCCGAGCACGCTGGCCGCGCGAAGGGGCCAGCTCGTGAACATGGTGATCCCGGTGAGCGACAGGCTGCACAGTGCCTGCAGGCTGTAGTGGCTGCGGCCGTGAGGCCTCGCGGGTGGCACGTAGGCCATCTGCTCCACGCGGAAGCCGACCCAGGCGAACAGCCCCTTCATGAATCGGCTGCGTTCCGGCAGCGCGCGCAGCGCATCGACCACCGAACGGTCCAGCAGCCGGAAGTCGCCCGCGTCGGCGGGCACCCGGTAGCGCCGGTCGCAGTCGAGAAGCCTGTAGAAGACCCGCGTTCCAACGCGCTTGATCCAGCCTTCCGAATCGCGATTCGAGCGCGTTGCGCAGACCATGTCGGCACCCTGCGTCCAGCGGGTGATCATTCCGGGGATCAGTTCGGGCGGATGCTGCCCGTCGCCGTCCATCAGGAGCACGAAATCGCCGCGCGCCGCATCCAGGCCCGCACTGAGCGCGGCCTCCTTCCCGAAGTTGCGAGAGAGCTCCACGAGCCGCACGCCCTGGTCCTGCCAGCGCAGCGCCGATTCGCAGGTGGCGTCGGTGCTTCCGTCGTCGACGACGATGACTTCCCAATCCCGCCCCAATGTGCACAGTACCGTGATCAGGCGAGGCAACAGCAGATCGAGGTTTCTGGCTTCGTTTCGACAGGGAATGACGCAGCTGATGGAGGCGCGGTGATCTCGTTGCGCAGGTTGTCTCGCTTGCGCCGGCGCCGAAGGTGCATGGTGCGAAGCCCGCTCGGCCGGTGTGAAGTCGTCGAGGTGCAGGTGCATGTGGGCGTCCAGAAGAGCCTTGCGGGTCAGCGAATCAATTGGCTGCATGCGTCCTCCCTGTGCAGTGGATGGGCATCGGGCGAGCGGCGACCGTTCGCCAATACAAGCCGGGGAAGCTTTCGCCTACCGGGCGGTATCCTGGAGACGATGCGGCCTTGCTCAGTTCCAGCATGCCGCACTCATCCACCAGCTCCTTGCTCACCCAGGGGCTGATGTCGAAGCGGCCGTCGATCAGGACGAGGGGCCGCTCACCGAGCTGAAGCGCCAGTGCGCCCGCTTCGGCGGGAGGCCCCGCAATCACACGGACCGGGCCTCCAAGTCGAGCGCGTGCAGCCGGGGCCACCGCGTCGGCCAGGGCTTTCGCATCGAAATTCCGCCAGTGATGGCGTTGCAGCCGAAACTCTCCGTTGGCAGAAGTCATCTGCCCCCAGGCAAGCAGCACCACTTGAATAAGGCAGAAGCACTTGAGCGCCGACTTCAATGAGACACGAGCCCACGCTGCTTTCAGGGGCCCCAGCTCCATCATGGCCGGGACGGCCAGCAGCAGGAACGGGGCGCCCCAATGCAACTGCAGGTCCGCGCCCACCATCAGGCCCAGCACGAAGGTGAAAACCAGCGGCGTGAGCCCGAAGCACAGCAGGAGCCTGCGGCTCATTTCCACATCAACGCGCTGCGTCGCACGCGACGACGCAGGGCCATCCGCGCGTCCGCGCCCCACGAGCCAGAGCACCGACAGAAGAAGGAGCCACGCAGGCAGCGCCCGGTTCAGCAGCTGATCGACCAGCCAGCGCATGCAGACGCCGAGCCTTCGCATCCCATGGAGATCGAGGCCCAGCGAGGACTCCATCGCATAGTGGATCGGCCCGAGGTCGTGCGTCCAGAGCCAGTACAGATGCGGAGCCATCACCGCCAAAGAAACGGCCGCGGCCAGTGCAAGGCCCTGCCGATGATGCGAATCCTGCCAGCCTCGCTGCCAAGTCCAGAACACCGCCACGGCCAAGGCCATCACGGCGATGTGATATTTGGCGAGTCCCCCGACGCCGAGGCACACCCCCAGCCACAGCCACCAGCGCAGCTGCCTCGACGCGAATGCCTTCCAGGTGAGGACGGCGCTCGCCACCGCGAACGGGATCAGCACCACTTCGTGGTTGTAGTAGTAGAGACGGCCGTTGTAGTAGGTGATGCACAGGGCCGCGAGCAGCGCCACCGTTGCATACACGGCGCCGCGGAGCGCCGAGAGGAATCGCCAGAAGAGCCCCATCGCGGCCAGCACGAAGCTCGCGCCGAGCACATAGGTGACCGCCCCCGACAGACCCATCAGCTGCACGGGAAGCCACAGCACCCACGTGGGCAGCGGAGGATGCTTGTAGTAGCCCCACTCGAGACTGCGCACCCAGGTGAGCTGCTCGATGTTGTCCGTGGGCGGCACGAGGCTGGAATGCGCAAGATGCGGCAGCCAGACGGCGGCGAACACAGCGAGCAGCGCGACGACCCAGGCTCCGCTGGGCTGGAGCAGCGATGTACGGCGCGACCCCGCTGACCGCAGTGCCGGCCCGGCACGATCGGGCCGGGGTGCGGGGCCGCTGAGCACGACCTCTGAGGAGCGAGCCACAGCCGGCAAGGATGGGACGGGATTGGAATCTGCAAGCGGTGAGTGCATTTGGCGGCGTGCTAGCCCAGACGGGCTCCAGGATTGACTGTGACGAAATGCTCTCTTCGCACGATGCAGAAGCACTGGGGGTTTGATCAACGTTCGATCAATTCGCATGAAGCCGCTTGCAGGGCGCGCCCGGTTGCAGCGGCGCTCGATCGGATCTGGATCGTGCGTCGGTCCTTTCTCGATGCGCTTTCAGAAGAATTCCTTCCGCTCCCTTCGATGGGACGGCTCCCTCGTTGCCGGACGGATGGTCGCTACAGGCCACCCGGCACGGGGTCATGAAACCCAACTTGAAAGCGATGCATTGAAGACAGTTCGGAAATGGGCACTCGCGCTCGGCGCCGTCGTGCTTGCCGCCTTGGCCGCGGTCGTGCTTGTGGAAACGAATGCGGGTCCGCGATCCGATCTGGCCACAGCGGTGGTGGAACGCGGCACCCTGGCCCAGGACGTACAGGCGGTGGGCCGCGTCCGCCCCAAGGAACTGGTCGCCGTCGGCGCACAGGTGTCCGGCCGCGTGGAGCGCCTGCACGTGGGCCTGGGTCAGCGCGTGGCCAAGGGCCAGCTGATCGCCGAGGTGGATGCACAGCCGCAGCAGATCGCGTTGCGCAGCGCCGAGGCTGCCGCCGACGCGCTGCGCGCGCAGCTCAACGCACGGCGCGTTGCGATGGCGCAGGCCCAGGCGTCGCTGCGCCGGCAGCAGACGCTGGCCGTGGCCGAGGCGACCGCGCAGGCCGACCTGGAGGCGGCCCAGGCGGCGGTGGATACGCTGCGAGCCGAGATCGACTCGCTGCAGGCCCAGGTCGTGCAGGCGCGAACGCAGGTCGACACGGCTCGCACGCAGCTCGACTACACACGCATCGTCGCGCCGATGGACGGCACCGTGGTGGCAGTGATCACCAGGCAGGGCCAGACACTGAACGCCTTTCAGAGCACGCCCACCATCGTCATGCTGGCGAAGCTGGATGTGATGACCGTGCGCGCCGAGATCTCCGAGGCCGACGTGAACCTCGTGGCGGCGGGCATGGCGGCAAGCTTCTTGGTGCCGGGCGGCCGCTCTGATCGCCATCAGTCGCGCATCGCCCTGATCGAGCCGGCTCCCGATTCCATCGCCAACGAGGCCGTGGCGGCCGGAAGCGCAACGTCCGCAACAACCACGAGCAAGGCTGTCTACTACAACGCCCTGTTCGACGTGCCCAACGACCACGGAATCCTGCGTCCATCGATGACGGTCCAGGTCTCCGTGCATGTGAGGAAGGTCGACAATGCCTTGCTCGTTCCCGCCGTGGCGGTGCGTCCGGCCGCGCAGGCCGGGTACGCAACGGTGCGCGTGCTTCAAGCGGACGGGGACGTGGTCGAGCGCCAGGTGCAGACCGGCCTGCGTACACCCCTGCAGGTGCAGATACTCGGCGGCCTGTCGGTCGGCGAGCGCGTGGTGGCCGGTGAACCGGTCGGGGCTGATGCCGCCGTGCCGCAGGGTCCGGCGCTATGGTAGGCACGCCCATGGCATTGCTGGAGACGCGCGGCCTGCGCCGCGAGTTCGTGGCAGGGGAGGGCACGCTCACCATGCTTGACGGCATCGACCTGCGGATCGAAGCGGGGGAGATGGTGGCCATCGTGGGCGCTTCGGGCTCCGGCAAGTCGACGCTCATGAACATCCTCGGCGCACTGGATCGCCCCACTTCCGGCAGCTACCGCGTTGCCGGCCAGGAGGTCGCGGATCTGGACGCGGACGGCCTGGCGAAGCTGCGGCGCGAGCACTTCGGCTTCGTGTTCCAGCGCTACCAACTGCTGGGCGAACTGACCGCGCTCGACAACGTGGCCCTGCCCGCAATCTACGCCGGCTGGAACGCGCAGCAGCGCGAGGCCCGCGCACGGCAGCTGCTGGAGCGCCTGGGGCTGGGAGCGCGCGCGGACCACCGGCCCAACCAGCTCTCGGGCGGACAGCAGCAGCGCGTCTCGATCGCGCGGGCGCTCATGAACGGCGGCGGCGTGATACTGGCCGACGAGCCGACGGGCGCCCTGGACACATCCAGAGGCGAGGAGGTGCTTCGCCTGCTAGCCGAGCTGAATGCGCAGGGGCACACGGTGATCATCGTCACGCACGATGCCCAGGTGGCCCGCCGCGCGTCGCGTGTGATCGAAATCAGCGACGGCCGCATCGTCTCCGATCGGCGCAGCGAAGCCGCGACGGCGCCGCACACGACGGTACTGCCGCGGGGCGAGGGCGGGCGCGAAGGCGCGGCGGTGTCTGCACGCATGGCGCAGACGCTGCGCATGGCGCTTTGCGCGCTGCATGCCCACCGGCTGCGCGCGCTGCTGACGATGCTGGGCATCGTGATCGGCACCGCGGCGCTCGTGTGCGTGGTCGCGCTGGGGCGCGGCGCGCAGGATCAGGTCATGGCCCAGATCCGCGAACTGGGCACCAACACGCTGGAGATATTTCCCGGCCGTGACTTCGGCGACCTGAGGGCAAGCGCGATCGAGAACCTCTCGGTGGCCGATGCCGAGGCGCTGGCGCAGCAGTTCTACGTGGACAGCGCCTCGCCCAACATCTCGGTGTCGGTGACGGCGCTGCGCGATGCAGCGTCGGCATCGGCCCAGGTCAACGGCGTGGGCGCGGGACTGTTCCGCGTACGCGGCCTGTCGCTGGCTGCTGGCCGTTTCTTCGACGCCCGCGAGCAGGAGGCGCGCTCGCAGGTGGCCGTGATCGACCAACGCGCGGCCACGGCGCTCTTCGGTAACGCATCGCCGCTGGGGCAAACCGTGCTTCTTGGCGAAATGCCGGTACAGGTCGTCGGCGTGCTGCGCCCGATGCAGAGCAGTTTCGCGTCGAGCACACCGGGCTTCTTCGTTCCCTACACGACGGTGGCGACCCGCCTCGCGGGACGGCAATACCTGGAGAGCATCACCTTGCGCATCAAGGACGAAGTCTCCAGCCGTGCCGCGCAGGGCGCCGTGACCTCGGTGCTGCGCGACCGCCACGGCAGCCAGGACTTCTTCATCATGAATTCGGACCAGGTCCGGCAGGCCGCCACGCGTACGAGCCGCACCCTGGCACTGCTGATCTCCGGCGTGGCGACCCTATCGTTGATGGTGGGAGGGATCGGCGTGATGAACATCATGCTGGTGTCGGTGACCGAGCGCACGCGAGAAATTGGTGTGCGGATAGCCGTGGGCGCGCGGCGCGCCGACATCGTCGGGCAGTTCCTCATGGAAGCCGTGCTGATCTGTCTGATCGGCGGCGCCACCGGCGTGTTGCTGGCCTTCGGCCTCGGAGCGCTCATCGCCTTGCTGATGCCGCAGCTGCCGATGTCCTTTTCTGCGCTCTCGGTGGTGCTGGCGGTGCTCAGCTCCTGCCTGGTGGGCTTGGCTTTCGGTTACCTGCCTGCAAGAAACGCCGCACGGCTCGAGCCCGTGCAGGCCCTTGCGCGAGATTGACATGAGGCGCTTCATACATTCCGTTCTTCCTGATCTGCGCGCATCGTTCGTCCGCGCGTCGCTCCCCGCACTGCTGGCCTGCGCCATCGCCGGATGCGCCGCGCCCGAGCACCCCAGTCCGATGCTCGTGGTGCCGGCTGCGTATGCGCACGCCGCGACCGCGCCGGCGGCCCCGGCAAACGACAAGGGCTTGGCCTGGTGGCGCGCGGGCGAGCTGCCCGTGCTTGACGCCTGGGTGAGCACCGCCCTTGCACGCAATGCAGACCTTGCCATCGCAGGCGTCCGGTTGCGCCGGGCGATGCTCGAGGCCCGCCTCGCGGGCGCGCCGTCGGCACCGACGGTGTCAGGCGAATGGAACTCCCGCGCCGCCCGAGCTTTGGGCAGCGGACAGGCGCACGCTGGGTCAGGCAGCACCGGCCAGGCCGCGGTGAGCTGGGAACTAGATCTCTTCGGGCGCCTCGGGGCGCTGCAGGATGCCGCCAGCTTCGAGGCGCAGGCGAGCGAACAGGACAGGCAGGCCGTGCGGCTGGCGCTGGTCGCCAGCGTCACCGAGCTGTACTTCCAGCTCGCCCACTCCAACGATCGCGTGGCGATGGCCGAAGCCGGGGAACGCGACGCCGAGCGTGTCGTCGCCCTGGTCGAGGCCCGCTTCCAGGCGGGGGCGGAAGGCCGGCTGGCGTTCCATGAGGCGCTCCAAGTGCGCCAAGAACGCGCTGCCGAACTCGCATCCCAGCGCATGGCCGCCACGGTGCTGCGCGAGCGCGTGCGCGTGTTGCTGGATGGCGCATCCGTGCCGGAGCCCGAGCCGCAGACGCTGCTCGAGATCGCGTTGCCGCCGGTGCAGCCGGGCTTGCCTGCCGAGTTGCTGGGCCGCCGGCCTGACCTGCGCGCCGCGCAGTGGCGGCTCCAGGCCGCGGGCGCCCGCACCGACGCCGCGGTCGCCGCCTACTACCCTCGCATCGCTCTCACCGGCGCCCTTGGCACTTCCAGCAAGGCCCTGCTCGAGGTGCTCGCCAATCCGGTTGCCACTTTGGGCTTCGGTATGACGCTGCCCTTCCTTCAGGCACGTACCCTGCGCATCGAGACGGACATCGCCCGCAGCCGGTACGAAGAGGCCGCCGTGCGTTTCCGCAAGGCGCTGTACACGGCGCTCGGCGAAGTGGACCAGGCTCTCTCCGCCCGCATCCGGCTCACGGAACAGGAGGCCGCATTGCGCCAGGCCCGAATCCAGGCGGCGGAAGCGGCACGGGTCTACGAGGCGCGCTTCCTGGTCGGGCTGCTGCCGCTGAGAAGCTGGCTCGATGCGCAGGAGCGTCTGCGCACAGCAGAGGTCGCCCTCGCCTTGATACGACTGGCCCAGGTGCAGAACCAGATCCAGCTTTCTCAGGTGTTGGGCGGCGGCTGGATGACAAGCCGCTACGGCCTCGTCTACCCAGGGCATCTGGGGCGGCGCGACGCCGAGGACTTCGGCATGAACGGGCGCCAGAGTCGTGGGCACGCGGTCGATCCAGGTTAGTAGTGGACTGCGCAAGAATGGATCGTGACCAAAGAGTCCGGCACGCTGTAGCGGTTGCGCTAGAAGTGCAACAGACAGGTGAGCGAGACACGCGTGGTGTGCTCGATGAAGCCATCGAACGGCCTGGGCATTGGCATCAGCAGCGCACTCTCCTGTGCTTAGACTTCGGCGATGCTGTCTGGCAGCTTGCCGTGGGCCATCTCGCCCCACAGCACCTTACAGCGATCCTCCAGCCAGTCGTTGCGCGACGTCGGCACGGGCTGGCACAGCCGGTGCCGCGCATCGCGCACGTTTTCTGCACCTGGCATCCTCCCAGTCGTAGGCCGGGTTGCAGACTCGGCCTCGAACGAGTAGTGGCTAGTCATGGCGCTAAAGCGCGCGTTGATGCCTCGCTCCTTGCCGCGGCGTACCCTGCCTTGCTGCGCATGGCGCTGTTCTCCTTAGCGAGCTCACAGCGTAGGTACAAAAAGAGGGCCGCCAACGTAACGGCGCGGCCCAGCACGCGCGTGTACTACATGCACCCCGGCCACTTCGGGCAATGGGAGGAGAGCGGGCGCGACCAGGGGCAGTCGACGCCGGGCATTTCGCTCGGCGGCGACGTGATGGAAATGGCCGGAAACCAGGGCGACGACCTCTACGGGCTTTGCAACAACCGCTTCCTCTCGGCGCGCCGAGTACGTGGCGCGCACCAACCTGCAGGACGAGAACGGCAAGCTCTACGCCATGCCGTACGTGCCTGAGCACAACCCAACCCAGCCGCACTCCAGCTTCTGGACACAGGTGAGCCAGGGTTCTACCAGGTCATTGCACAGGGCCCCGGGGCACCGGGGACCAGTTCAAACATCATCCTGGTCGCAGTCCCCGGCGAACTGCGCTTTCGGATTCCGCGGGACGGGGTGAGCGGCCCGGTCTCCACCGGCACGCTGCTGCGCCCGGATCGCACCACGGCGGTCGTGGAGAGCAAGCTGGTAGACGGCGTGACCTGGGGCGAAGGGCGCAACAAGGACCAGGCGCCCATGTTCGATGGCAAGTCATCGGGCATCCAATTGCCGCCGGGGCTGTTCAGCAACCTGGACGACTTCACGGTGTCCGTCTGAGCCTACGCCAACGGGTATCGCTGTGACACCTGCATCCTGTTCGCCGGTACCGATAACTTGTCCAGTCTCCACATCACGCTCCAGGGCGGCGGTGGCGCGCTGCAGTTCGGGAGCTAAGGGGCGGCTCTATCTCGATGACACCGAAGAGGCGAATGCGAACTGCACGACCCTGCCGCAGTGCCAGGTGGGCGCCCGGGTGGCCTTCCTGGGGCGCAACTGAACGCCGCATCGGGCGTTGAACGGCCGCCTGCAGGACTTCCGCATCTATGCGGGCGTACTGAGTGCCGCGGAGATTGCCGCACTCGCTAAGAGCGACTACGAAACCTTTGTGCCGCTGGCGAGCCATCCATCGGCCAGAAAGTCGGACGGCGCCTGATTTCAGGGCCGACAGCAATCGGTCCGGAGTGACCCCAGGGCGGCTGACATGTCGAGCCGCAAGACTGCAGGCCCGCGTCTGCATTTTGTGACCCGATCGCGAGCCAGTTCGAGAGCTTCTCGACACTGGGGCGAGCTTGCTCGAACTCGCCTCTTCGGCTTGGCGCGGCTCTTCATCGCCCGCTCTTGCCGCTGGCGCCAGGCTACTGTGCTCTAGGCTTCCTCAGCTTCAGCGGAGCGACTCAGGTCGTTGCCCTTTGCCTCTTCTTCGTTGATCCAGTCGATGCACTTCTGCTTCAGCTTCTCGTGGCCGGCTTGCGCCGACAACTCGGGAGCTGTCAGGACCAATTTGCATCGACATCGCCCCTTGAGGCCGATTTCTGCCGATGCCGAATAGCCGCCGTCGGCGGCCTTCGCTTGAAGGATAGAAATAGTCCACACGCCGGCCTTGCCGGTGTGGATGTGCATCACGCCATCCATGCGCATCTCCGTACTCGGCACAGGCGTGGCACCGGGATTGATGATTGGCGCAAGCAGCAAGCATGTCCACCATATGTGCATCTCCCGACCGTGTCTGTAAGGAATTTCGGCTTGAGGGTTTTTAGACACCCGTCAGGCTTTTGGTCCATCGGCCTCGAAGACCGCTCTCAATCGACCACCTGCGGCTCAACGTACAGCTGACGCCGATGCTTCGTAACGCCGGGTGGAGAGGACAACACGCAATGTGCGCGGACGCACCGGCCGCGAGCAACCGAGTACCGAACCCAAAGCGCGAGAAAGCCTGACCCGGCGCCCGGGCTCACCCGCTCACTTGTCCGGCAAGATCCAGCGCGCCAGGTAAGGCGCCGTCCGGCTGCCCGTTGCCGTGGCCACCTCCTGCGGCCGGCCGCTCGCGACGATGCGCCCGCCTTGCGCGCCTGCACCCGGCCCCATGTCGATCACCCAGTCACAGGCCGAAACCAGCCGCAGTTCGTGCTCGACGACGATGACGGTGTTGCCGGCGTCGACCAGACCGCCCAGTTGATCCATGAGCTTGTCCACGTCGGACGGGTGGAGGCCGGTGGTCGGCTCGTCCAGCACGTACAGCGCGTCGCCGCGCTGCGCGCGCTGCAGTTCCGTCGCCAGCTTGATGCGCTGCGCTTCCCCGCCCGACAGCTCGGTGGCCGGCTGCCCCAACCGCAGGTAGCCCAGGCCGATGGCCTTGAGCAGCCGCAGCGGCCGCTCGATGGCGCCGTCGTTCTCGAAGAAGGCGTGCGCCTCGTCCACCGTCATGGCCAGCACGTCGGCAATGGTGCGGTCGCGCAGCTTCACCTTGAGCGTCAGTTCGTTGAAGCGCGAGCCGTGGCAGGTGGGGCAGGGCGCATACACGCTGGGCATGAAGAGCAGTTCGACGCTGACGAACCCTTCGCCCTCGCAGGTGGCACATCGGCCCTTGGCGACGTTGAACGAGAAGCGGCCGGCATCGAAGTGGCGGGCGCGGGCAGCCTTGGAGTCGGCGAACAGCTTGCGCACATGGTCAAAGAGGCCTGTATACGTGGCCAGGTTGGAGCGCGGCGTGCGCCCGATGGGCTTCTGGTCCACGCGCACCAGCCGGCGAATGTGCTCCATGCCGCCGGCGATGCGCCCGCCGGTGCGGCCGCCAGGGCTGCTTGCGGCACCGGGTTCGGCGTCCGGCTCCTCGTCCACCGGCGGCGCTTCGTGGCCCAGGTGCGCGGCCACCAGTTCTACCAGCGCCTGGCTCACGAGGCTGGACTTGCCCGATCCGGAGACCCCGGTCACCGCAGTCAGCACGCCGAGCGGAAACGCCACCGACAGGCCCTGCAGGTTGTTGCGCGTGATGTCTTCCAGCACCAGCCGTCCGGCAGGTTCGCGCAACGACGGCTGCGACGAGGTGCGCGGCGCAAAAAGATAGCGCGCGGTGTGCGAACCCTCCACATGGCGCAGCCCATCGGGCGGGCCGCTGTAGAGAACGATGCCGCCTTCCTCCCCGGCACCGGGGCCGACGTCGACCAGCCAGTCGGCACGCCGCATCAGGTCCAGGTCGTGTTCGACCACGAACAGCGAATTGCCCGAGCGCTTGAGCGTATCGAGAGCCACCACCAGCGCCTCGCTGTCGGCGGGATGCAACCCCGCCGACGGTTCGTCGAGCACATAGACCACGCCGAACAGGTTCGAGCGGATCTGCGTGGCCAGCCGCAGGCGCTGGAGCTCGCCCGGGGACAGCGTCGGCGTGCTGCGGTCGAGCGAGAGGTAGCCAAGGCCGAGATCGGTCAGCACGGTGATCCGCGCCAGCAGGTCGTGCGCAATGCGCTGCGCTGCGATGCGCTTCTCCGCCGACTGGTTGGGCGTTCGGCGCACGTCGGGGGCCGCCGCGTGTGCACCTCCCTTCTTGCGCAGCGCATTTGGGCGGGCGTCGCTACCGGTCGCGTCCGGCGCATCGCCTCCCGCCGCGGCATGCAGCACCTGCGCGAACTGCGCCAGCGGCATGCGCGAGATCTCGCCGATGTCGTACCCCGCAAAGAGCACCGAAAGGGCCTCCGGCTTGAGCCGCTTGCCCTTGCAGGCCGGACAGTCCCCGCCCACCATGAAGCGCGCCACGCGGTTCTTCATCAGCGCGCTCTGCGTGGTCGCGAAGGTGTGCAGCACGTATTTGCGCGCGCCGATGAAAGTGCCTTGGTAGCTGGGCTCCAGCTTGCTGCGCAGCGCCGCGCGCGTCTCGGCCGGCGTGAAGCCGGCGTACACCGGAACCGTCGGCTGCTCCTCGGTGAAAAGAATCCAGTCGCGCGTTTTCTTCGGCAGATCGCGCCAGGGCTTGTCGACGTCGATGCCCATGGTGACGAGGATGTCGCGCAGGTTCTGACCGTGCCAGGCGGGTGGCCAGGAGGCAATGGCGCGCTCGCGGATGCTGAGCGTGTCGTCCGGCACCATCGAACGTTCGGTCACCTCGAAGATGCGTCCCAGTCCGTGGCAGACCGGGCAGGCGCCCTGCGGGGTGTTGGGCGAAAAGTCTTCCGCATAGAGCATCGGCTGGCGCGCCGGATAGTCGCCGGCCCGCGAGTAGAGCATGCGCAACAGGCTCGACAGCGTGGTGACGCTGCCCACCGACGAGCGCGTGCTTGGCGTTCCACGCTGCTGCTGCAGCGCCACCGCAGGCGGCAGACCGTCGATGGAATCGACTGCGGGCACGCCCACCTGGTCGATCAGCCGGCGCGCAAAGGGCGAGACCGATTCGAAATATCGCCGCTGGGCCTCGGCGTAGAGCGTGCCGAAAGCCAGCGACGATTTGCCGGAACCGGAGATTCCGCTGAACACCACCAGCGCATCGCGTGGAATGTCGACATCGACATTGCGAAGGTTGTGTTCGCGCGCACCGCGAACACGCACGAAGTGGTCGGTGCCACGGACGGTAGCGCGCGTCATGTTTTTTCTTTCTGTTGTACGCCGTGGGCGAAGATGCATCAGACCTGAAAATGCAAGCCGAGTCGAGCCTATGCCGGCGCGCCACCCCAGGCGTGAGAGTCGGTCCACCGAGACTGTCGGACACCGCGCACCAACGCTCCGCATGATCCGCGGGTAGCGACCACGCCTGGCGCGATCCATGAGGAGTGGATTTGGCCTGGACGACAAGCTCGCGGCTGTCGACCACGCACTTGGCACGAGCCAACAGTCATCAACGTATTGTTCCCACGGGACGGTCCCGAACACGTCAAGCATGCTCGACCAAGCGAAAATGATCGCCGGTTCTATTAGGCAATGTGTGTTATGTAAAATACATCAAGAGGCGATCTGATTGCTTTCGAGCCCCGCGGCCGAAATCAAGCGATCTCGGCAACGCACTTCTCGCCTCACCCCAGCCTCCAACGTTACGATTGCCCCGTGATGCCCGGTATGCGCGCCCCCGGGGCACCGGTCTTCGTTCACAGCCGCGCGATCTGCCATGAACACGCATCCTTCCTCTACTTCCGCTGCAGGAACCATGAACCGCGCGGCTCCCGCAACTTTCAATGAAGCCCGCCGCCTCGAGGCGCTAGAGAGCTATCAGGTGCTGGACACGGCCAACGAACAGGCCTATGACGACCTGACCTCGCTGGCTGCCGCGATATGCCGGACACCGATCGCGCTGATTTCCCTGGTCGACAGCGGCCGACAATGGTTCAAGTCGCGTGTGGGCCTGCCGGTGGCGGAAACGCCGCGCGAGCTTGCCTTCTGTTCGCATGCGATCCTGCAGCCGGATCACGTGCTGGAGGTACCGGACACGCTGCTCGACACCCGCTTCTCGGAGAACGCGCTCGTGACCGGCGACCCTCACATCCGCTTCTATGCAGGCGCGCCGCTGGTGTCCCTCGAAGGCATGCCCCTGGGAACCATCTGCGTGATCGACCGCGAGCCGCGCACGCTCATGGACGTCGAGCGCAAGGCGCTGCAGTCGCTGGCGCGCCAGGTCGTGGCGCAACTCGAATTGCGGCGCACCGTGGCCGGCCTCGAGCGCCAGAGCATGACGGACGCATTGACCTCGCTGCCCAACCGGCGCGGGCTCGACAGCCAGCTGAAATCGGCGTGGGACGACTGCATCGCGCGCCAGAAAGCCCTGGCCGTGATGATGATCGATCTCGATCATTTCAAGGTCATCAACGACAGCTTCGGCCATGCGGCCGGCGACGAGGTTCTGGCCCAGGCCGCGCGGGTGATCCGCGACCATGTCGACGTCGCAGGCGTGGCTTCACGCTCGGGCGGCGAGGAGTTCTGCGTGGTGCTGCCCGGCTGCGACGCGACGCGCGCAAGCGAGAACGCCGAGGTCATCCGCCGCGCCCTGGAGACCGCGGCATGGCCGCGCCGCGCAATCACGGCCAGCTTCGGCGTGGCCAGCTGCGTGCCCAACGCATCGGGGATGGCGAACGTGCTGATGGCGCAGGCGGACCGGGCGCTTTACGTTTCCAAGCACCAGGGCCGGAACCGCGTGACGGTTTTCGACAGCTGGGCCTGAAGGCAACGCGGCATCGTCATCCCGGATTGCCCGGGTCGCCCCCCCCCCGGAGCCCCCGAGCACTCTCCGCAGCCCGTGTCAGGGCTGCGCTCCTTGTACACCCCTTGGTGACCTAGGTCGCGGAGTCGTAGCTCTAGACCGATGCGTCGAGCAGAAGCCCTTGATGCCGTCGATCTCGAGGCCCTACTCCGTGTGCGTGGCGGTGAGCCGCGTGTCGCGCGCGGGGGCGGTGGCGGCGAGCGAGTCGGCAAGGGCCAAGACGCCCGGTGTGAGGCCGCCGAAGTCTTCATCGAGGGGATTGGCGGGACAAGCGGGTGACGCGGAAAGAAGGAATGACAAGCGATTCCACACGGCTTCGAGGAGCGAGGGAACCGCTCGACAAGGGAGCCATCGAGTCGAGGAGCGAAGGTTCGCATGCAGAACGAAGAAGTCCCCCTGACCACATGCGGAATCTGCTGCGTGGCCGCCCTCGCCAGGCCGCCAGGCCGCCAGGCCGTCATGCCGTCATGCCGTCATGCCGATGCGAGCACCTTCGCCGAAATAGAGCGACTGGATATCGGCACGCCGGCGCAGCGCGCTGGCATCGTCGCCGAGCACGGTGGTCCCTACGTCGAGCACGGTGGCGCGGTCGGCGTACTGCAGCGCCACGGTCGAGTTCTGCTCGGCCACCAGGATCGCCAGGCCCTGCTCGCGGTTGAGCCGGCGCAGCTGCTCGAAGATGTCGCGCACCACCAGCGGCGCCAGCCCCATCGAGGGTTCGTCGAGCACCAGCAGGCGCGGGCGCGACATCAGCGCGCGGCCGATGGCCGCCATCTGCTGCTCGCCGCCGGAGCAAAGGCCGGCGAGCGTGCGCCGCCTGGCCTCGAGCTTCGGGAAGATCGCATAGACCCGCTCGAGGTCCCCGGCGATCTCGGCGCGCCGTGCACCGCGGCCGAGTGCGCCGGTCAGCAGGTTCTCCTCCACGGTGAGCGCGCGAAAGCAGTGACGACCCTCCAGCACCTGCACCAGGCCCAGGCGGACGAGATCGGCCGGGCTGGTGCGGCCCGTGTCGTGCCCGTCGAAGACGATGCGCCCGGCCGTCACCTGTCCGCGCTCGGCCGGCAGCAGGTTCGACACCGCCTTGAGCGTCGTCGACTTGCCTGCGCCGTTGGCGCCGAGCAGCGCATGGATCTCGCCCGTTCGCACTTCCAGGCTCACGCCGTGCAGCGCGACGATGGAGCCCTGGTACGCCACCTCGACCGCCTCGACGCGCAGCAAGGGTGCCGTCATCGCTTCAGCTCCAGGCGTGGAACGGCGGCTTGACGCCGTTGAGGAAGTAGTTGCCCACGATGGCGTACTTCCAGCGCACCGGGTCGTGCAGCGTGTGCGTGCGTGCATTGCGCCAGTGCCGGTCGAGGTTGTACTGGCCCAGCGTCGAGCGCGTGCCCGCCAGCTCGAAGAGCTTGTTGGTCGCGAGGATCGCGATCTCGGTGGAGAGCACCTTGGCTTCCGCCGTCGCGATCTGCGCCGCGGCCACGCTGTCGGCATCGGGCGCGGCCACCGCGCGGTCGATGGCGCGGCCGGCACGCTCCAGCAGCGCCTCGCTCGCATGCAGGCGGATCTGCAGGTCACCCACTGCCTGGATCGAGTATGGGTCTTCCCACGCATGGTCGCGCTGGCTGTCGATCCAGGGGCGCGTCTTGGTGCGGATGAAGTCGACCGTCTCCGCGATGGTGCCGCGCGCGATGCCCACGTCGACCGCCGCCTGGATGATCTGGAAGATCGCGCCGTCGGCAGAGGGCGCGTCGTAGCCCCTGTAGGCCGGAATCAGGTGGGTCTTGGGCACCTTCACGCGGTCGATGATCACCGTGCCGCTGAGCGTCGTGCGCTGGCCGAAGGCCGACCAGTCGTCGATCACCGTGAGGCCCGGTGCATTGCGCTCGGCCACCACGTACCAGGTCCTGCCCTGCTCGTCGTTGGCCACGATGGGCACGTAGTGCGCCAGCAGCGCGCCGGTCGAATAGAACTTCTTGCCGGTCACCACCACGTGGTCGCCCGCGTCGGTGAAGCGCGTCTCGAAGTCGGCCGCACGCTTGGAGCCCGACTCCGAGAACGCATTGCCCCAGCGCACGCCGCGCAGGAAGTCGGCGAAGAAGAGCTTCTGCTGCGCCGCATCGGACACCGTGCGCACTGCGGCGACGAAGCCCAGGTGGTTCTGCGTGATCTGGCCGAGCGAGGGGTCGGCCGCCGAGATGATCGCGATCACCTCGGCCAGCGTGGCATAGGACACTTCCGCGCCGCCGAAGGCCTTCGGCACGTTGATGGCCCAGAGGCCGCTCTGCGAGTAGGCGTCGATCTCCTCGACCGGCCAGCGGCGCAGGCGGTCGCGCTCGGAGGCGCCGACGATCAGTTGCGCGGCCAGCGCATGCGCCACGGCAATGGCCTCGGCATCGTCGCGGATCACGTGCGCAGGCGTGTCGGACAGCGGCAGGCCGGGCACGGGGTCGTTGGCGGCCGGCTGGATGGATACGGGCGGTTGAGGAACTGCGGACATGGACGTTGCTTTCAAATCTTGGTCAGTGGGGTATCAAGCCAGGAACACCGCGGAACCGGATTTGCCGGGCCGCTGGTGTTGCCCCCGGCAGGGGGTTGGCGAAGACATGGAGTGCGTGCCGGGTTCTAGTCGTCGATGCTCTTGCGCACCTTCACGTTCTTCTCCTTGGCATAGGCCAGCGAAGACTTCTCGATGATCGGCCGCAGCAGCTTCCAGTCGGGCGCGATCCAGTCGGACACCACGTTCCACTTGCTGCCGTCCCACTGCTGGAAGGCCACGCGGCCGTCGCCTTCGTGGTTGTCCCAGGTCACGTTGATCGAATGGAACAGGCCCTTGGCGCCGAGCGCCGCCGCGCGCGCCTCGTCGATCTTCAGGTTCTCCAGGCCCCAGCGGACCTCGTCGCCGGTGAGCGTGCGCTTGCCGAATTTGGCCTGCGCGATGCGGATGGCCTCCACGTTCAGGATGCCGTTGAGCACGCCGAGGTTGTGATAGACGCTGCCGATGCGCTTGGGGTCCTGCAGGTTGCCCTTGCCGGCGCCGTAGACGGTCTTGGTGATCTCCTGCAGCACCGGGTACTGGGCGCCCGCGGCCACGGTGGTGATCGCCACGTAGCCCTTGGCGGCGTCGCCCGCGGGGATCACGTCCTCTTCGGAGTTGGACCAGACGTTGCCCACGATGTGGTCGACCGGAAAGCCCGTCTTCTGCGCGGTCTTCAGCGCCACTGGATTCATCACGCCCCAGCCGCGCAGCACCACGTAGTCGGGCTTGGCGCGGCGGATGGCGAGCCACTGCGACTGCTGCTCGTTGCCGGGGTGCGGCACCTCGATCTGCTGCAGCGCGAAGCCGTACTTCTTCGCCAGTAGTTCGTAGATCGGAATGGTCTCCTTGCCGTAGGGCGAGCCGTGATACAGCACCACGATCTTCTTGCCCTTGAGCTTGTCGGCGCCGCCTTCCTTGCCCGCGATGTAGTTCACGATGCCGGAGGTCTCGCTGTACGGGTTCAGCAGCAGCGGGAAGATGTACTTGAACACGCGACCGTCGGTGGTGTCGGTGCGGCCGTGGTTGATGGTGAGCAGCGGCACCTTGTCGGCGGTGACGCGGTCGATCAGCGCGTAGGCGATGCCGACCGACAGCGGGTTCCAGGTCGCGATGCCGGGGCGCTGCTTGAGGCGCTCGTACACCTCCACGCCGCGCTCCACCTCGTATTGCGTCTCGCCCTCCTCCCAGGTCAGCTTCACGCCGCCCACGCCGCCGTCGCGCGTGTTCACCAGGTTCAGGTAGTCGATGAAGCCGCCGAAGAAGCCCGTGCCCCCCGCCGCATAGGGGCCGACGCGATAGCTCTGCAGAGGGAAGAACTGCTCGTTCGCGTCGGCATGCGCGAGCTGCAGGCCGCTCGCGGCCAGGGTGACGGCCACGGCCGCGGTTTTCAGGTGCTTGATGAAGGACATGTGATGAAGGCTCTTGGGATGCGAAGGAAAAGGAAGAAGGCGCGGTGCGCTCAGGCTGCGGAAGGGCCCGCCAGCCGCCGGCGCGTGCGGTCCCACAGGGCGGCCAGTCCCTGCGGCTCCACGACGAGGAAGAAGATGATCAAGGCGCCCAGCACGATGCGCTGGCTCATGTCGAGCACGCCCGAATCGAACCAGCCGCCGAACAGGAAGCTGCCCACGCGCGACAGCAGCAGCGGAAACACCACGATCAGCGCCGCGCCGAGGAAGGCGCCGCGGATCGTCGCGAGCCCGCCGATGATCACGATGAAGAGAATCTGGAACGAACGGTCGAGGTTGAAGCCCGCGGGCTCCACCGTGCGCAGGTAGACGAAGCCCCACAGCACGCCCGCCACGCCGACGATGAATGACGACACCGCGAACGCCAGCAGCTTGGTGCGCAGCACCGGCACGCCGATCACGCGCGCGGCCAGCTCGTTGTCGCGCACGGCGATGAAGTGGTGGCCCGTCTGGGTGCGCACCAGTCGCCATGCCAGCAGGGTCAGCACCGTCACCACGGCCAGCGAGAAGATGTAGCGTCGCACAGGCGTGTCGAACACGATCCCCGCCACCTCGAGCACCGGCGCATCGATCACGCCCGAAGGGTTGTCGTTGCTGAACCAGCCGAACTTGGTGAGCGCCCATTGCACGAAGAACTGCGCGGCCAGCGTCGACACCGCCAGGTAGAAGCCGCGCAGCCGCAGGCTCGGCAGGCCGAACACCAGCCCGACGACGGTGGCGGCAAGGCCCGCGAGCCCGATGCTCGCGAGCAGCGGCAGCCCTTCGACCCGCAGGTTGAAGTTGTAGGCGGCGAAGGCACCGACTGCCATGAAGGCGGCCGTGCCCAACGAAAGCTGGCCCGCATAGCCGGTCAGCAGATTCAGCCCCACCGCGGCCAGCGACAGCGCGAGGAAGGGGATCAGCAGTGCGTCGAACACATAGCCGGACGCGACGAAAGGCACGATGCCGAAGGCGACGGCGAGCACGGCCGCCGGCCAGGCCCACGAAGGTGCGGAAACATTGCGCATTGCTCAGGCACGCTCCACGAGTTTCTGGCCGAACAGCCCGCTGGGCCGGATCAGCAGGAAGGCCAGCGCCGCGACATACGCGAACCAGCTCTCGATGCCGCCGCCCACGAAGGGCCCGATGTACACCTCGGCCAGCTTCTCGAGCGCGCCGATCACCAGCCCGCCGACGATCGCACCGAGGATCGAGTCGAAGCCGCCGAGCACCAGCACCGGCAGCGCCTTGAGCACCACGAGCGAGAGCGAGAACTGCACGCCAAGCCGCGCGCCCCAGAGCAGGCCGGCCACCAGCGCGATGACGCCGGCCGCCGCCCACACCGTGGCCCAGATGCGCGGCAGCCGCAGGCCGACCGCGATGGCCGCGTAGGTGTCGTCCGCCACCGCGCGGAATGCCAGGCCCACGCGGGTGTAGCGGAAGAAGGCAGATAGCAGCGCGACCATCACGGCGGCCGTCGCGGCGGCGAACAGGTCGAAGGTCGAGACCATGATGCCCAGAAACTGCAGCGGCTCGTCGGCAATGCCCAGCTCCAGCGCGTGCACCTGCGTGCCCCACACCAGCTGCGCAACGCCTTCGATGACGTACGACAGGCCCAGCGTCGCCATGAACAGCGTGATTGGCGGCTGGTTCACCAGCGGACGCAGCACCGTGCGCTCGATGACCAGCCCCAGCGCCACCATGAGCGCGAAGGTCAGCACCAGGGCCAGCGCGAAGGGCACGCCGCGCTCGACCAGGCTCACGAAGGTGAGCGCAGCGAACAGGAGCTGCGCGCCCTGCGCGAAGTTGAGCACGCCCGATGTCTTGTAGATCAGCACGAAGCCGATGGCCACCAGCGAATACATCACGCCCGAGAGCAGGCCGCCGAGGAGAACCTCGGCGAAGAAGCTGAAGTCGGCGGCGGTCATCGGGCGGCCTCCGCCATCGGCTGTTGCCCCTTTCCCCTCTGCGGGAGGGCTGGGGTGGGGGCAGGCGGCGCCTGCATCAGGCGCTCCGCCTGCCCCCATCCCGACCTTCCCCCAGAGGGGGAAGGAGAAATATCACCGGCCGCGCTCATGCGCCCTCTCCCTCGTGATCGACGCCCAGGTACGCGTCGATCACCGCCGGGTCGCTGCGCACCTCGGCGGGCGTGCCGTCGGCGATCTTGCGGCCGTGGTCGAACACCGCCACGCGGTCCGACAGGCCCAGCACCACGCCGATGTCGTGCTCGATCAGCAGGATGGTGGTGCCGAACTCGTCGCGGGCGGCGCGCACGAAATGCGCGAGCTCGCTCTTCTCGGTGACCGTCATGCCGGCCATCGGCTCGTCGAGCAGCAGCAGTTGCGGCGATGCCACCAGCGCACGCGCCAGCTCGACACGCTTCTGCAGGCCGTAGGCCAGCGTGCCCGCGAGCCGCTCGCTCACGGCGCCCAGTCCGAGAAAACCGACGATCGCGTCGGCCCGCGCCCGTGCATCCTCGCGTTCGCGGCGCGCGCGGCCCAGCCCGACGAGCTGCTCGACGAATGTGGAGCGTGCCGCATCGACGCGGCCGAGCACGATGTTGTCGCGCACGCTCAGGCCCTTGAAGAGCGCCAGGTTCTGGAAGGTGCGCGCGACGCCCAGCCGTGCCAGCCGCGCTGTCGGCACATGAGCGAAGCTGCGCCCGCCGATCCACACGCGCCCGCAGTCGGGCCGGTACAGCCCGCTGATGACGTTGACCAGCGAGCTCTTGCCCGCCCCATTGGGGCCGATGACGGCTCGGATCTCTCCCTTGGCGATCGACAGGTCCACGCGCGACAGCGCGGTGACGCCGCCGAAGGACAGGTCGATACCCTCCAGCCGCAACACCGCCGAAGTCGCGGCGTCCTCCCTGGCCGGCACCGTGCGGCCCGCGGGAACGAAGGCCAGTGGGTCGACGCCCAGCGGCACCGGTGCGGCCTCGAAGAAGAGATCGGGCATCACGGCGAGGCTCACGCCACGGCTTCCAGCGCCGCCCGGGCGGGCTGACCTGCGCGCGCGGCCTGTTGCGCCTCGAGCTCGCGCACCAGCGGCAGCACCTTCTGCCCGAAGTACTCGACCTCCTCGATGAAGTGCAGGAAGCCCGTGAGGATCAGGTCCACGCCGATGGCCTTGAGCGCCACGATGCGCTCGGCGATCTGCTGCGGCGTGCCGATGAGGTTGGTGCGGAAGCCGTCGTTGTATTGCACCAAGTCCTCGAAGGTCGACTTGGCCCAGTTGCCCTCGCCTTCGGGCGATGCCTTGCCGGCCTGCTTGACCGCGTCGCCGAAGGCATGCACCGCCTCGACGTGCGCGTGCCTGATGATGTCCTCCAGCACGGCCCTGGCTTCTTCCTCCGTGTCGCGCGCGCGATGACGAAGGCGTTCACGCCGATGCGCACCGTGTGGCCGTTCTGCGCCGCCTTGGCCTGGATGTCGTCGATCTGCGCCTTCAGGCCCTCGGGCGTGTTGCCGTTGGTGAAGTACCAGTCCGACACACTGGCCGCGTTGTCGCGCGCGGCGCGCGAGCTGCCGCCCTGGAAGATCTCCGGGTGCGGTTTCTGCACCGGCTTCGGGCTCAGCGTGTAGTCGCTGAAGCGGTAGAAGTCGCCCTTGAAGGTGAAGTTGTCCTGCGTCCAGATGCCCTTGAGCGCGCGGATGAACTCGTTGGAGCGGCGATAGCGCTCGTCGTGCTCGAGCCAGGGCTCGCCGATGGCCTGGAACTCGCCCTTGAACCAGCCGCTGACCACGTTGATGGCGATGCGACCGTTGGAGATGTGGTCGATGGTGGCGATCTGCTTGGCGACCACCGCGGGATTCCATGGCCCGGGCAGGATGGCTGCGAGCACCTTGAGCTTGGTGGTGGCGTGCAGCAGCGCCTGGCTGAAGGACACCGACTCGTGCTGGTACTCGGCGCCGTAGCCGGCCGTGAAGCGGATCTGGCTCAGCGCGTACTCGAAGCCGGCCTTCTCGGCCGCGACCGCGAGGCGCTGGTTGTATTCCAGGCTCCAGTCGGTGCGCTGCTCGATGGTGCTGACCACCAGGCCGCCGCTGACGTTGGGCACCCAGTAGGCGAACTTGACGGGGGCGGCTGTGGAGGACGACGGTTGGCTCATGGCAGGGTTCTCTCTGGGTGGACGATCGATCGGGAAGAAGGCTTCTCAGGCTGCCAGCGCGACGGGCGCGGGCTTGCGGACGGCGGGCGCGTTGGCCGGCGTGGGCTGCGGGGTCGACGCGGCGGCCGGCAAGGCATCGCGCAACTGGGGCACGGCACGCGCCACGGCCAGCGCGATGCGATCGCGAAGTGCGGGGCTGGCGATCTCGTAGCCTTCGAAGTCCTTCTCCACGGCATAGACGCCGATCGGCAGCGTGAGCGCCTGGAAGAAACTGAAGAGCGGACGCAGCTGGTGGTCGATGACCAGCGCATGGCGGTCGCTGCCGCCGGTGGCCGCGAGCAGCACGGGCTTGTCGGTCAGCGCCTCGTGATGCACGAAGTCGAAGAGATGCTTGAAGAGGCCGGTGTAGGAGCCGCGATAGACCGGGCTCGCCACCAGCAGCAGGTCGGCCGACTCGATGGCCGCGATGCTCTCTTCGACGGCGGCGGGCAGCTGGTTGCGGTAGAGCACGCCGGCGAACTGCGGGCCGATGTCGCCCAGCGAGATCACGCGCGACTCGATGGCGATCTGCTCGCCGAGCGCGGCCAGGAGTTGATCGACCAGCACCAGCGTGCGCGACGGACGTTGCAGGCTGCCGGAGACGGCGACGACTTTCAGTTTTCGACTCATGTTGATATGACCTCTGTTTGGAAGCCACGATCGATTCGCGGCACGCTTGATATATGCGAATGGCGTGCCACTTCCTTTTTCCTTATGAATCAAGGAGTTAGAGCGAAATGGCTATGCGCGTGCATGCTGAATCCGAAGCAGGCTGCGGGTGGGTTGCTGATCAGCCAGCAGCTGCGCAGCCATAGTCGTTTGCAGCAGATCGGTATGCGGGCACCGAATGAACGCCAGGCAGCAAATGCAGGAGGAAACTGCTTCCCAGGCAGCAGCGCGAGCGGCGGGAGCAGCGCTGAAAAGCACAACGGGCCTGCGACGTGAAGCCGCAGGCCCGTTGCATGGCGATGGCAGCTTCAGGAATAGAAGCTGGGTTGGGGCAGCCGCGCATTGAGCGCCCAGTGGCCGAGTTCGCGAACCTTGTAGTCCACCGGATCGTGCAGCGTGTGCACGCGCAGGTTGCGCCAGTAGCGGTCGAGGCGCAGCGCGGCGGTGGTAGCTCGCGCCCCCGTCACTTCGAACATGCGGTGCGCCACCTCGAGGCTCGCGCGCGTGCTCGCCACCTTGGCCGCGGCGACGGCGATGGCCACCTCGCCGCGCTCCTGCTCGTCGAGCGAAGTGCCGCGCAACCATGCCTGGTCGAAGGCCGCGGCCGCCTGGTCGAGCAGCAGTCGCGCGCCTTGCAGCGCGAGCCAGAAATCGCCGTAGTGCGTGAGCACGTACGGGTCTTCGTTCGCGGCCGAAGCCGTCGAGAAGAGCCAGGGTCGGCCCTGCTGCAGCGTGAAGGCCTTCGTCTCCTCGAGCGCGCCCTCGCCCAGGCCCAGGTAGATGTTCGCAAGGATCAGCTGCGCCAGCAGCGGGCGCAGGCAGGCGAACGGCGTCGACAGCGGGCCGGGATCGAGCAGCAGCTCGTTCGCCCCGACGCGCACGCCGTCGAACAGCACGCTGCCGCTGTCGGTCTGGCGCTGCCCCATGTTGTCCCAGTCGCCGAGCACCGTGATGCCCGCGCGCCGCGTGGGCACGACGCCGATCAGCAGGCGGTCGTTCGCGTCTAGGGCCGATGCGACCAGCATGTCGGAGTCGCTGGCACCCGAGCAGAAGCTCTTGCGCCCCGAGAACACATACCCGCCATCGACCGCCTCGGCGCGCGTGGACTTGTCGAGCGGGTTCAGCGCATTGCCCCAGAACCAGCGCTGCGCGCCGGTCTGCTCGATCCAGGGCTGCCACTGCGCGCGCTGCGCGAAGAGCTGCGTGGTCGCGAGCAGCAGATGGTGGAAGGCGAAGAGGTGCGCCACCGAGCTGTCGACGCGCGCGAAACCGCGCACCACGTCGAGTGTCTGCCGCCAGCTCGCGCCCAGGCCGCCGAGCTCGGCGGGCACGCTGAGCATCAACAGGCCGCTGTCGCGCAGCAGGTCGCGCTCGGCCTTGGGCGTGCCGCCGCGCTGGTCGCGCTCCACCGCGGTCTGGGCCAGTGCCTGCGCGACGCGCTGCGCGCTCGCATGCCACGGCACGACCTCGTCGCCGGCCTCCGCGGAGAAATGCTTCATGCGGCCGCCTTCTCGCGCGCTGCCCCCGGCGCAACCTGCACGGCCTGCGAGGAAGGCGGCACGATGTCGTTGGCGATGACTTCGCCGAACGGCCCAGTGATGTTGGCGTGCCCTGCAGGGCGTACGTGGTCGAGCGGCAGCAGCGGGAACAGCAGCTCTGCCACGCGGTACGCCTCCTCCAGATGCGGGTAGCCCGAGAAGATGAAGGTCTCCACGCCGAGTGCCGCGTACTCCTTGATGCGCGCCGCCACCTCCTCGGGACTGCCCACGAGTGCCGTGCCCGCACCCCCGCGCACGAGGCCCACGCCCGCCCACAGGTTGGGCGACACCTCCAGCCTGTCGCGCCGCCCGCCATGGAGCGCGGCCATGCGCTGCTGGCCCACCGAGTCGAAGCGCGAGAAGGCTTTCTGCGCGGCCGCGATGATGTCGTCGGTCACGTAGGAAATGAGTTCGTCGGCGGCGCGCCACGCCGCCTCGCTGGTCTCTCGCACGATCACATGCAGCCGGATGCCGAAGCGCAGCGTGCGGCCATGCTTCGCCGCAGCTGCGCGGGCCTTCGCGATCTTGTCGGCCACGTCGGCCGGCGGCTCACCCCAGGTGAGGTACACGTCGACCTGCTCGCCCGCGAGTGCGATCGCGGCATCCGACGAACCGCCGAACCACAGCGGCGGATAGGGCTTCTGCACCGGTGGGTAGAGCGTCTTCGCGTTCTCCACGCGCAGGTGCCTGCCCGAGAAGTTGACGGTCTCGCCGGCGGCAACGCCGCGCCAGATGCGCAGGAATTCATCGGTCACTTCATAGCGCTCGGCGTGCGTGAGGAAGCTGCCGTCGCCATGCTGCTCGTCGGGGTCGCCGCCGGTCACCACGTTGATGAGCAGCCTGCCGTCGGAGAAACGGTCGAGCGTCGCGGCTTGCCGCGCGGAAACCGTGGGCGAGATGATGCCGGGACGGATCGCGACCAGGAACTTGAGCCGCTCGGTCTGCGCCGCGAGCGACGATGCGACCACCCACGAGTCCTCGCAGGAGCGCCCCGTCGGGATCAGCACGCCTTCGTAGCCAAGTTCGTCGGCGGCCTGCGCCACCTGCCGCAGGTATCGGTGGCTCACTGTGCGCGCGCCGCGCGAGGTGCCGAGGTAGCGGCTGTCGCCGTGCGTGGGGAGAAACCAGAAAAGTTGCATGAGGCGATTCAGCAGTTAGCGTGCCAGTCGCCCTGCCTGCGAAAACACGCCGAAGTACTTGATTTCTGCTGCTCCAGCAGCAGCCGAGCACCAGACCTGCTGCACCCGGCGCATCGGCACACCCATGCTGCTGCCATGGAAGCAAAACAAGGATCGATATACGGATCGCATCGTTGGCGGCGCGCGTCGTCGCCGCGAACATGCTGCTGGCGCAGCAACCCTGCTGCCTGCACATCACCGAGGGTCTGCGTGAGTTCAGTTCTTTCCATTACGGCTTCCGAATGGCCTCGCGACATTGCCCGCGACCTGATGCAGCGCTTCGCGGCGACCGCGGTCGAACGCGACGAGCGCGGCGGCACGCCGAAGGCCGAGCGAGATGCGCTGCGCGAGAGCGGCCTGCTGGCTCTGAGCATTCCGCGCGAATTCGGCGGCGGCGGCGCGGACTGGCGGGAGACGCTCGACGTCGTGCGCCTGCTCGCGCAGGCCGACAGCTCCCTCGCGCACGTGTTCGGCTTCCATCACCTGATGCTCGCCACGGTGCGGCTCTTCGCGCGGCCCGTGCAATGGCAGCCGTGGTTCGAGCAGACCGCGCGCCGGCGGTGGTTCTGGGGCAATGCGCTCAATCCGCTGGACGACCGTACGGTGTCGAGCGCGCGCGAGGGCTGGCGCGAATTCACCGGGCAGAAGAGCTTCTGCTCGGGCGCACTCGACTCGGAGATGTTGATCGCCTCGGCGCGCGAGGAAGGCAGCGGCGCCTTCATCGTCGCGGCGGTGCCCACCGGCCGCTCGGGCATCTTCGTGGCACCCGACTGGAACAACATCGGACAGCGGCAGACCGACAGCGGCAGCGTGACCTTCGAGAAGGTGCGCGTCGAGCAGCACGAGGTGCTGGCCGATCCGGGCCCGCTCTCGACGCCCTTCGCCTGCCTGCGGCCGCTGGTGTCGCAGCTCGTGCTGGCCAACATCTACCTCGGCATCGCGGAAGGGGCCTTCGACGATGCGAGGCACTACACGCTGCACGAATCGCGCCCCTGGCACGCGGCCAAGGTCGCGCAGATGCACGAGGACCCGTACGTGCTCGGCCACTACGGCGACTTCTGGGTCGGCCTGGAGAGCGTGCGCGCGCTGGCCGACCGCGCGGCCGACCGGCTCGATGCGGCCTGGCGTCGCGGCCCCGCGCTGACCGAACCCGAGCGCGGCGAAGTCGCGGTGGCCGTGGCCACCGCCAAGGTCGCGGCGACGAACACGGGCCTGGACATCTGTACGCGCATGTTCGACGTGGCCGGCGCGCGCGCCACGCACGGCGGCCTGCGGCTGGACCGCCACTGGCGCAACCTGCGCACCCAGTCCCTGCACGACCTCGTGGCCTACAAGCTGCGAGAGCTCGGCGAATGGGCCCTCAAGCAGCAATACCCCGTACCGACCTTCTACTCATGACCGCCTACACCCGCCCTCTCGCAGTTCTGCCGCCGGCCGACGCATCCCCGGGCGAGGACTGGGATGCCACCGCGCCGTCCGCTCCGTCCACGCTGCTCACGCTGCCCAACCCGCGCAAGCTCACCACCTCGATCCGCGCCACCGCGCAGGTGTTCCAGGACCCGCGTTCGGCTGCGCTCCTCGAGCGCATCCGCATGGTGGCGCCCAGCGACGCCAACGTGCTCATCATCGGAGAGACCGGTACCGGCAAGGAACTGATCGCGCGGCACGTGCACGACCTCAGCCGGCGCAGCGGCAAGCCCTTCGTGGCCGTGAACTGCGGCGCCTTCTCCGAAAGCCTGGTCGAGAGCGAGCTCTTCGGCCACGAGAAGGGCGCGTTCACCGGCGCCTTCTCGGCCAAGGCGGGATGGTTCGAGGCCGCCAACGGCGGCACGCTCTTCCTCGACGAGATCGGCGACCTTCCGCTGTCGATCCAGGTCAAGCTGCTGCGCGTGCTGCAGGAGCGCGAGGTTGTGCGGCTGGGCTCGCGCAGGAGCGTGCCCATCGACGTCCGCGTGGTGGCCGCCACCAACGTGCGGCTGCAGGACGCGGTGGCCGCAGGCAACTTCCGCGAAGACCTGTTCTACCGGCTGCACGTGGTGCATCTCGCGCTGCCGACGCTGCGCGAGCGGCCCGGCGACATCCTGCCGCTGGCGCGGCACTTCATCGAGGAATACCGCCAGCGCCTGGGCTACGGCCCGGTGCGCCTCGACGCGAGCGCCGAGCAGAAGCTGGGCGAGCACGGCTGGCCCGGCAACATCCGCGAGCTCGAGAACGTGATCCACCACGCGCTGCTGATCTGCCAGAACGGCGTGCTGGGCGCGGAGCATCTGCATCTGTCTTCGCTGAACATCCAGCGGCGCTCGACCGAAGACGAGCCCGCGGCCAGCGCCACGCCGCAGCAGGCGCTGGAGGCGGTGCTGCGAGACCTCTTCAACGAGCCGAACGAGCAGCTGTTCGAGCAGATCGAGGAGACCGTGATGCGCACCGCCTTCGAGTTCTGCCACCGCAACCAGGTGCAGGCAGCCAAGCTGCTGGGCATCAGCCGCAACGTGCTGCGCTCGCGGCTCATCAGGAGCCGGGACATCTCCGCGCTGAAGTAGCCGGGAACACCCCCGGCGCTCATCACCGCAAAAAAAAGCGGGCCCCGCAGGGCCCGTTGAACGTCGCTTCGGATACGACGAGGAGACACTCACCTCGAAGGCAAGACACCGCATTGTTCAGGCGCGGCCCCGAAAAGCGAAGCGCGGAATCCGCATACGCTGATCCGTTTTTGTTCTTTGGGCGGCATCGCATCACGGTGTGGTGTGGTGTGGTGTGGTGTGGTGTGGTGTGGTGTGGTGTGGTGTGGTGCGATGCGATGCGATGCGGTGCGGCGTGCGCGCCCTGGCGAAGTCGGGTGCAGATGGTGTTCCAGGACCCGCACGACAGCCTCGATTCGCGCCGCACCGCCTCCGATGCGATCGCGTGCTGGTGATGCGCGAAGGACGCATCGTCGACGAAGGCCCCTCGCACGAACTGTTCGACCGGCCGCGCCACCCCTACACCGCCGCGCTCGCCGCGGCGATTCCGAGCTTTCCCGGTGGCCCGCTTTCGGGGGACGGGCACGCGGCATCCCATCGCCAGGCTGTTCGCCATTCGGCATAGCCAAGCTGTGTGCCTGCCGGCGGAATCCGATCCGACGGCACCATCGAGCTCCGTGCCCGCCGCGACTAAGCCGCAGGCGGGGTCATCCTGTTTCGGCGCATTCCAGGGCCGGCGCGCATCAAGCAGTCGCGTGACCAGCAGCCACTTGTTCGTCCCGCGATGCGCCGGCGCGGCGCGATCCCAAAGATCAATTGGCGAACAGCATTCAGATGAACGACAAGAAATCGTTTCATTGATTGTTTCAACCGAGGAGTAGAGAATCGATCTTCTCCTGGTGTTTTTTTCTGCCAATCGTCAAAAGTATCGTTTCATATGACGGCCGACCCTCTCTCGATCCTGCGCGCCAAGGGCCCTCTTCAGGCGGGCGCCCTTGCCGCCGCTGCGGGTGTGAGCCGTCCCACCCTGAGCCGGGCCATTCGTGCGGCTGGCACGACGGTCATCGTGCGCGGCAAGGCCAGGCGCACCAGCTACGCGGCGCGGCGCGCATTGAGAGGGGACGAAGCCCCGCTGCCGCTTTTCCGCATCGATCGCGATGGCGTTCAGCACCAGATCGCCCTGCTCGACCTCGTATATCCCCAGGGCACGGCGATGGAGTTCTCCGAGGACTTCGACTGGCCGTTGGACGACGAAATGAAACAGGGTTGGTTCGAAGGCCTGCCCTACATGTTGCAGGACATGCGCCCCCAAGGCTTCCTCGGGCGCAACTTCGCGCGACACCATGCGGGCTTGCTGAAGGTGAGCGACGACCCGACGAGATGGTCGGACGACGACGTGCTGCATGTGCTCTCCCTGCTCGGCACCGATGTCCCCGGCGATCTGCTGGTTGGCGAGCCCGCGGCCAGGAAGTGGCTTGCACAGGCCCAGGCGCTCGGAGACGAGGTCGGACCTCATGGACTGAGCAACGCCCAGCTGCAGAAATCGTATCCACGGATCGCCGCGGACATGCTGGAGCTCGGCGTGGCCGGCTCGTCCGCAGGAGGAGAGTTTCCAAAGTTCACCGCCATGCGGCACGTCGCCGGAGAGGTCAGGCATGTGATCGTGAAATTCTCTGGCTCCGACGATTCGCCGGGCACCCGGCGCTGGTCGGACCTGCTCGTGTGCGAGCACCTCGCCGCCCGCGCGTTGGCCTCTCACGCCGAAATCGACGTGGCCGAATCCAGAGTCCATCTTTTCGGAGGCCGCACGTTCCTGGAGGTCGACCGGTTCGACAGGCATGGCGCCCTCGGCCGCTCGCCCGTCGTCTCGTGGAGCACGCTCAACTCCACCTTCGTCGGCGCCGGCGGACGCCGGTGGGCAGAGGGCGTCCGGCCCCTGGTCGAACGGGGCTGGATCACGCGGGAAGATCTGCGCCGCATCGATCTTGTCGGGCATTTCGGTCAGCTCATCGGCAACACCGACATGCACGACGGCAATCTGTCCTTCCAACCTGTTCGTGTCGACGACCAGGCCACGCTGCAGCTCGCCCCGATCTACGACATGCTGCCCATGACCTACGCCCCCGTTCGCGGCGTGGAACTGCCCGCGAGAACCTACGCCCCGCAACTGCCTCTGCCTTCCGAGAAGAGCCTTTGGCAACTGGCGGCACGCGCCGCCCTCGCATTCTGGGAGAGCGCGGAAGCCGACGAACGAATCAGCGCCGAGTTCCGGGAGAAATGCGCTCAGAACTCGCGAATCCTCGAAAGGAGCAGCCGCGTCTGATACACACGGCAGACGGCCACGGGCGCTGGCGGATCAAGCCGGCACCAACGGAGCTCCCGGTCGCCGGGACTGCGCAGCGGCACGAGCCCCTGCGGTTCAACGACTCACGCCGATGAACCCGTCATGCAACCGTGCCCGCCGCGGGCGTGGCGCGCGCCAACAGGCGGATGTGTTCGAAGTCGAGCTGGTTCAGCGCGTGCCGCACCGCTTCGACCAGCGCGGCATGGCGGGCATCGGCTGCGAGCCTGTCGGCCCAGTCGTGAAGGTCGCTCCAGCGGCCGTCGCGCGCGAGCGCCTCGAGCTCGTCGCGCACCGTCGCAGGCAGCGGCGCGATGGCGGGCACCGGCATTCGACGCGGCTGGGTGTGTGCGGCCGCGGGCAGGAGCGGCAGCGCGGGGCTCTGCAGCGGCTTCGCGATGGGGGGCACCAGTTCCTTCGGCGCCTCCTTCACGATCACCGAGAAGCGCACGCGCGTGCCCAGGTTGCGCCGGCTTTCCAGCTGCAGCCGGCCGCCCATGTGCTGCACGATGCGCCGCGCGATCGCTAGGCCGAGCCCGTGGCCGCTGGAGCCGGGCGCACCCTGCTCGAAGGCCCGCATGATGCGAGCCTGGTCTTCCTTCTCGATGCCGATGCCGTTGTCCCACACGTCGAATTCGAGCCGCCATGAATCCTCGCGCGGGCGCGCCTGCACGCGCAGGCCCATCGTGCCGTCGCGCGTGAACTTCGCCGAGTTCGACAGCAGGTTCAGCAGCAGCTGCTGGAAGCGCTTGCTGTCGAGGTACACGGCCGTGGGCAGCGCGCCCAGCACGTCGAGCTCGAATCGGTTGTGCTGGCGCTGCGCGAGCGTGTCGGCGTACTGCGCGATGTCGTCGATCAGCGCGCGCAGGTGCACCGGCTTCGCCTCGAACGAGAAAGGCAGCAGCTCGCTCCTGGCGTAGTCCAGCAGGTCGTCGATGAGCGCGAACTGGTAGGCGGCGCTGCGCTCGATGGCCTGCAGACGTTCAGGCGGCGCACTGCCCTCCTCGCCGAGCCGGCGCACGTTGCCGATGATGGTCGACAGCGGCGCGCGCAGGTCGTGGCTGATGTAGGCGAGCAGCTGGGTCTGCTCGCGCGACTGCTGCTCGGCCTGTTCCAGCGCCGCGTTCAGCGCGCGCGTCTTGCGCTCCACCTCTTCGCGCAGCCGCTGCTGCTCCTGCGCCTGCCAGTGCGCCAGCGCGCGCTGGGCGGAATGGCGTTGCCACGACAGGTGGTGCGCCCAGACCGCCAATGCCACCAGGCCGAGCAGCAGGCCCGGAAAGCCCAGCGCATAGGCATCGAATCCGCGCACCACGTGGGCAGGCGCCACCAGTTCGACCAGCCGCAGGCACACGCCGACGGCGACGATGCTCATCACCGGAAAGGCCAGCCGCCCGCCCGGCCCCGAGCGGCGCATGTAGAGGAAGGCGCTCACGGTCAGCGAGACCACCACCAGCGGCGCGCTGATCGTGCCCGCCGTCGCGAAGAGCGGGTAGGAGCCGAAGAGCGTGCCCAGCACCACCACGCATTGCCCCGCCGCGAGCCCCAGGAGCCACGGCAGCGCGGGCACGCGCACCGGCCCGCGGCGCGAGAGGGTGTACAGGTAGCACATCAGCGACAGCACGCAGCAGCCTGCGGTCACGCCGGCCGCGCGGTAGCTCCACTCGATGCTGTCGGGCCACAGCGCAAGGCGTGCGTAGCCGCGGTAGGTGCTCTCGTAGAGCGCCACGAGCGCGAAGCCCAGGCTCTGCAGCGCCATCGCGAGGTTGCGCGAGATGACCCACAGCGACAGCGAGTACACCGACAGCACCAGCAGCCCGCCGATGAGAAGGCCGTCGATCAGCGCATGGCTGCTTTCCGACGCGCGCCAGGCGTCCGCGGAATACAGCCTGGGCGCGAGCTTCACGCTGCTGCCCGTGCGCACGCGCACCAGCACCCGCGCCTGTTCGCCGGGGCGCAGGTCGAGGTTCAGCGTGGGCACCCGGTCGCGGTCACGTTCGCGGGCGGCGCTGGAGCGCACCGACACACCCGTGCGCTCGTGCGTCCAGCTGGCCCAGCCCGCGAGTTCGCGGCGGACGTGGAAATCGACGTGCTGCAGCCAGGTGGCATCGAGCACCAGCCGCAGCGGCTGGATGGTGGTGCTGCCGTTCACCACGGTCAGCCGCAGCCAGAAGGCGGACCTGGAGAAGCCCGGGCGCATGCGCGCTGCGCTGCCCGGCTGGAAGCCCTCGGGCGAGCCGTCCTGCAATGCGTCGACCTCGTCGAACGTGAGTTGCGCGCCGGGGTCCTCGAACACTTCGACGCGCGTGTCGAGCACGATGGGCCAATGGGTCTCGTCGTCGATGCGCAGCGCGTCCGCCCAGGCGGCAGGCAGCGCGATCAGCCAGAGGACGGCGTACAGCAGGAGCGCGCGGACGCCGCGAGTGCCGTGAGTGCAGCAAGCGCCGCGAAGGGCCCGGGTGGTCACCGCCTTGGCCGGTGCCGCGTCAGGCCGAAGGCACTGACGGTGGCGCGACCGGCGCCAGCCTGGCCTGGCGGAACGCGCTCGGCGTGCTGCCGAAGCGTTCGCGGAACGCGGTCGAGAAATTGGCCGCGCCCGAGAAACCGACGGCCAGGGCCACTTCCTCGACGCTGAGCGCGGAACTGGCCAGCAGCCGCTGCGCCTCGGCGAGCCGCGCCTCGCGCACGAACTCGAACACCGTGCGGCCGGTCTGCTCCTTGAACACGCGCGACAGGCGCTTCTCGTGCGTGCCCACGCTCGCGGCCAGCGCAGGCAGGGCAGGCACGTTCGCGAGGTCGGTGCGCACCAGCCGTTCGACCGCGCGCGCCAGCACGCGGTCGGCGTGGTCGGCGGCGGGTTCGCTCCTGGCGTGCTCCAGCGCGCTCTCGGCCTCTTCCATGCAGGCCTGCACCTGCTCACGGCAGCTCGCGAGCGCCAGGTGCACGGCCACGCGCGCCAGCACTTCGGCCGGCTCGAAGGGCTTGAGGATGTAGTCGACCGCGCCTTCGCGGAGGCCGGCGAGGCGCTCTCCCACCGAGCTGGAAGCGGTCACGAAGATCACCGGGATGCGCGCGGTCGTCGTGTCTGCCTTCAGCAGCCTGCAGGTGGTGAAGCCGTCGGTGGCGCCCATTCGCACGTCGAGCAGCACGAGGTCGGGCTGCAGCGCGGTCGCCCGGCGGTAGCCCTCCAGCGCGTCGAACGCCAGGCTGATGCGATGCCCGGCCTCGCGCAACACGCCGAGCAGCAACTGCAGCTCTTCGATGTTGTCGTCGATGACAAGGATGTGCGCGCGCCGGGGCGGCGTTGTCGACCAGTAGGACATGGGCGTCGAGCGTAGGAGTGCGCCGCCAAAAAACAGCGTGAATTAGTTCACATTCAGTTCACATTATGTTGCATTGGTAAACAAATGTCATTACTGGCAAAACTTTCGTCCTGAGCCGCAAAGGCGCCCAACGGGGTGGCGCCGAAGAATCCCGCCCTTTCCGGAGCACCTGCCGCCTTCACGGCGCCACAAGAGAAACGGTGCCCGGTCCACAGAGCCATCACGAGGGACGGGATGTTCAGGACCCCATCGAATCTGTCGCGGGCGCAGGGCCGCCGCGACGTGTCTTCCAACGCGCGCCTGCAGCACGGCACCTGGCGCCGCCGCCTGGCGCGCCTTGCCGCCCCTCTGGCAGGCCTGCTGCTCGCCACGGCGGCGCACGCGGTGCCGCAGGTGTCGAGCCTCGTGCACGCGCCCGACATCCTTCCCGCCGGCGGCACGGTGACGAGCACCGTCACCATCGCGGAAAGCGACAGCCTGCCGATCGACGCGCCGGGTGCGTCATTCACCTACACCATCCCCGCCAACTCGATCTACATGGGCACCGGACCGGTGCCCGTGGGCAGCTGCTCGGCGACCATTTCCGAGGGCACGGCCGGTCCCGGCACGCTGACCTGCTCGGGCATCACGCTGGCCGCGAACCAGCTGCGCGACTTCCAGGTGCTGCTGCGCACGGTCTCGCAGGGCACGCTGAGCGTGACCGCCACGCCCAGCGGCGGCGGCTCCAGCGAGACCAAGACGATCACCGTGAACCAGGGCGCGGACATGGCGGTGGCTATCAGCGCGCCGGTCAATGCGCCGAGCGGCTCGACGGTGCCGATCGTCTTCACGGTCACCAACAACGGTCCCGACACCAGCACGGGCTCGACGCTGACCTATCCGATTCCGACCGGGCTGTCGGTGGTAGCCGGCAGCCTCCCCGCTGCCTGTTCCATCACCGGCAGCGAGCTGCGCTGCAACGTGCCCGCCACGCCGGCCACCGCCGGCAACAACACCCGCACCTACAGCATCAACGCCGTGGTGACCGCGGGCGCGGGTTCCACCGTCACCCACCAGCCGGCCGTGACCGCGGTGGGCTCGGTGGGCGACGGCGTTTCCACGAACAACAGCGCCACCGCCAACACCACCGTGACAGCGGGCTACGTGCTCGCCATGTCCAAGAGCCATGACGGCGGCCAGCTGCTCGTCGGCCAGCACTTCAACTTCAGGCTGAGCCCGAGCTTCAGCGGCAGCCCGCCCACCGGCGTGACGCTGAGCGACACCATCCCCGCCAACTTCGCGATCCAGGCGTTGCCCGCACAGTCCACCGGCTGGACCTGCTCGGTCAGCGGCCAGACGGTGAGCTGCACGCGCAGCAACATCGGCGGCAACAACGGCGCGAGCGTGGCGCTCGGCGACATCGTGATCCCGGTCATCGCCATGACGGCCGGCACCGGCATCGTCAACGAGGCTACCGTGAGCGCGACCGGCCCCATCGCCAACTCGGCCACCGGCAGCGTGCCGGCCGACGTGGCGGTCTCGGCCACCGACTTCCGCGCCGACAAGCGCCGCGGCTGGCCGCAGAACAACGTGCCGCTGGGCCAGGCTTTCGACTACCAGGTCGGCAGCACCAACCTCGGCAGCACCCGCCTGCTCGCGGGCAGCACCATCCAGCTGGTGGACGACCTGCCGGCCGGCGTGCAGATCAACAGCGTCACGCAGCGCGACGGCTACACCTGCACGGTGACCAAGGGCGGCGCCACCGTCACGCCGACGCCCGCGACGCCGGTGCCCGGCCCGGCCACAGTGACCTGCACGCGCACGCTCTCGACGGACATCGGCGTGGACACGTCCAGCGGCAACAGCGCGCGCAACGGCGGCTACATCATCGTGAACGCCACCATCCCGGCGCTGCCTTCGGGCGGCGGCCAGATCGTCAACACCATGTGTGTGAACGTGGCGCTGCCCGCGGCCGCGCCCACGCTGGGCGCCGACCCCGACGCCAACACCGGCAACGACTGCGTGAGCCTGGGCACCGGCGTGAACGACAACGCCACCGCCGCCGACGTGAAGGTGCTCAAGCGCGTGGTGGGCATCGGCGACAGTGCGGGCAACCGCCAGATCGTGGGCCAGGACGTCACCTGGCAGATCGAGGTGGTCAACGCCGGCCCCTCCGAGGCGCAGAACGTGGTCGTCACCGACAACTTCGCGCAGGTCATCGGCGCAGGCACCGTTTCGCAGACGCCCAACGGCGGCACCTTCGCGGGCACCTGCGCGCTGCCGGCCAACGGCAGCGGCTTCGGCCAGGCGTCGCTGTCGAACTGCACGCTGTCGACCCTGCCGGTCTGCCGCGCGAGCACCGACCCAGCCAGCGCCCTGCCGCTGTGCCCGGTCATCCAGGTTGTCACGAAGCACTACGGCGATGGCGCTTCGGCCACCGACCACGGCTTCCAGATCAACAACACCGCCAATGCACTGGCGACCACGCCGGCCGACCCGGACCTGGCCAACAACAACGGCAGCACCACCGCCTACCTGCTCGCGCGCACCGACGTGACGGTCACCAAGTCGGCCAGCCCCGCCTCGGTGCCCGTGGGCCAGATGCTCACCTACACGCTGACGGCACGCAACCAGAGCCTCGCGCAGGGCAGCCTCAGCCGCGCCTACGACGTGCACGTGGTCGACACGCTGCCGGCCAACCTGATGTTCATCTCTGCCACTCCCTCCGGCGGCGGCAGCTGCAGCACGAAGCCGAGCACCACGCAGCCCACGGGCACCGGCACCACCAACAACCAGCTCGAGTGCGCCTGGACCTCGCTCGACCGCAACGTGCAGCAGACCGTCACGGTGCAGGTGCGGCCGCTGTACGTGCTCAACGGCTCCACGGTGACCAACAACGTGCGCGTCTCCACGGCCACGCCCGAGATCACCACCGCCAACAACGACGCCGCCGCGCCGGCGACGATCACCGCGCCGGTGTACGACCTCGTCGTCACCAAGCGCGATGACGTCGACCCGGTGAACGTGGGCGACGACGTGGGCTACACCATCACGGTGTCGAACAACAGCGCCTCGACGGCGGAAGACGTGCGCATGGTCGACACGCTGCCGCTGCCGGGTCCGAACGGCGAGCTGCCGCCCACGCTGGTGTCGGTGACAGCCCCTGGCGGCACCACCTTCGCCCTGGCCAGCGGCGCCGCGATCGGCTCGGCCGGCGGACAGATCGTCTTCACCATCCCGACGCTGGGCGGCTCGGGCGCCACCGCCACCGGCGAACCCAACACGCTGCAGTTCCGCGTGGTGCTGCGCGGCGTCTCGCGCGGCACCTTCCAGAACAACGCCAAGGTCGATTTCTTCGACGCCGCGCGCAATGCGTTCGACACCGTCCAGGGCAACAACGCGGTGGCCGAGAACACCACCTTCCGCTTCAAGGCCGACGTGCAGGTGGTTTCCAAGGCCGCCGTCATGGCCGGCACCGCCACGCCGGTGACCACCGTGTCCTCGGCCGTGCCCTTCGACTGGCTCGTGCAGCTGCGCAACAACGGCCCCGACAGCGCCGAAACCACCAGCTTCACCGACACCCTGCCCGCATCGCTGGTGCTGGCCGGCCCGCCGGTGTTCACCGTGACTGGCGGCAGCTTCACGCCCGCCGCGCCCACCTGCACCGGCACGGCCGGCAGCACCGCCGTGAGCTGCGCCATCACCTCGATGCCCGCCAACGGCACGGCCACGGTGCGCATTCCGGTGCGCTTCAGCGGCGCGGCGCCGGCCAACGGCACCGTGCTGACCAACCGCGCGCACATCGTCACCACCGGTTCGGGCGACACCAACGGCGGCACCGACCCGAACGGCGGCAACAACTTCAACGACGGCAGCGTCACCGTGCAGAACAGCGCGCTCTCGGGCCGCGTGTACGAGGACCTCAACGGCAACGGCCTGATCGACGGCGGCGAGCCCGCCATCGCCGGCGTGACCATCCGCCTGAGCGGCACCGACAGCTCGGGCAACCCCATCGCCCTCACAACCACCACCGATGCCGGCGGCAACTGGAGCTTCACCGTGCCCGCTGGCACCTACAGCGTGGTGGAGGACCAGCCCGCCGCGTACCTGCCCGGCATCACGCGTGCCGGCACCGTCAGCGGCGCAGGCAGCACGCCCGGTACCGTGCCGCCGGGCACCGGCAACGGCCCGAACGGCTCCAACGCCAACCGCATCGACAACATCGTGCTCGGCACGGGCGGCGCTTCCAGCGCCAACAACTTCGGCGAGGTGCGTGCATCCAGCCTGGCCGGACGCGTCTACCACGACGCCGACTACAACGGCTCCTCCAGCGCGGGCGACCCCGGCATCGCCGGCGTGACGGTCACCCTCACCGGCACGGACATGTACGGCAACCCGGTCTCGCTGACCACCACCACGGCGGCGGGCACCGGCAACTACGCCTTCAACAACCTCACGCCCGGCAACTACACCCTGACCGAGACGCAGCCGGCCGGCTTCGTCGACGGCGCCGACGCGGCCGGCTCCGCGGGCGGCACGGCGGGCAACGACGCGGTGAGCGCCATCACGCTGGCTTCCAACGTGAACGGAACGGGCTACAACTTCGGCGAGCAGCTCACCCGCATCACCACGCGCGTGTTCGTCGACGGCAACAACGACGGCATCCCGCAGGCGGGCGACACCGGCATCCCGAACGTCGAGCTGCGCCTGACGGGCACCGATGCCGCGGGCAACCCGGTGAACATCCTCGCGGTGGCCACCGGCACGCCGGGCGCCTACGAGTTCCGCAACGTGCCTCCCTCGGGCGCGGGCGGCTACACCATCACCGAGACGCAGCCGGCCAACTACGCCCCCGGCAAGGCCAACAACAACGGCCAGCCCGGCACGCCCCAGGGCGGCGGCAACGTCATCACCGGCGTGACCGTCTCGGGCACCAACGTGCCGTCGACGCAAGGCGAGTACTGGTTCGGCGAGCTGCTGCCCGGCGGCATCTCGGGCCGCGTGTACTACGACCGCGACGGCAACGGCGCACAGGGCGCACCGGCCACCGAGCCGGGCCTGGCGGGCGTGACCATCACGCTCACCGGCACCGACGTCAACGGCCAGGCGGTGTCGCGCACCACCACCACCGACGCCAGCGGCGACTACAGCTTCCCGAACCTCGCACCGGGCAGCTACACCGTGACCGAGGCGCGGCCCGCGGGCTACCTGCCCGGCATCACGCGCGCCGGCACCGTCAGCGGCGCGGGCAGCACGCCGGGCTCGGTGCCCACCAGCGGCACCGGCGTGACCAACGGCCCCAACGGCTCGACCGCGAACGTGATCCAGAACATCGTGCTGGGCGCCGCGGGCGCAGGCTCCACCGGCAACAACTTCTCGGCCGTGAAGCCCGCGAGCCTCTCGGGCTACGTGTACGCCGACGTGGCGCCTTCCAACGGCACGCGCGACACCGGCGAGCCCGGCATCGCGGGCACCACCATCCGCGTGACCGGCACCGACTTCCAGGGCAACGCGGTCGACCGCACGGTGCAGACCGCCGCCGACGGCCACTACCTGGTGGACGCGCTCACGCCCGGCACCTACCAGATCGACGAGACGCAGCCCGCCGGCGTGGCCGACGGCCCCGAGTCGCTCGGCACCGTGGGCGGCGCGCCGCGCGGCACCGCCAACCCCGGCGGCACCAACGACCGCTTCGGCGGCCTCGCGCTGGTGTCGGAAGACGCGGGCATCGACTACAACTTCGGCGAGCGCGGCGGCCAGATCGCGGGCTGGGTGTACGTCGACACCAACAACGACGGCGTGCGCCAGCCCGCCGAGGCCGGCATTCCGGGCGTGACGCTCACGCTCACCGGCCGCTCCGCCAGCGGCCTCGCGGTGAACGCCACGGTGGTCACCGACGCCAGCGGCCGCTATGTCTTCACCGGCCTGCTGCCGGCCGACGCCGCGGGCTACACCATCCGCGAGACGCAGCCCGTGACCTACGCCGACGGCCTCGACGCCGTGGGCACCGTCGAGGGTGCGGCCACCGGCACGCTGGGCAACGACGTCATCAGCGCCATCGCCTACCGCGGCGGCAACGGCGACAACTACAACTTCGGCGAACGCGGCGCATCGCTGGCGGGCACCGTCTACAACGACGCCAACCGCAACGGCAAGCGCGAGCCGCAGGACCTGCCGATCGCCGGCGTGACCATCACGCTCACCGGCACCGACGCGGCCGGCCAGGCGGTGACGCGCACCGCCGTCACCGACGCCAACGGCCGCTACGAGCTGCCCGGCCTGCCCCTTCCGGGCAGCGGCGGCTACACCATCACCGAGACGCAGCCGAGCGGCTACGACGAAGGCATCGCCATCCCCGGCACGCTGGGCGGCACCGCGCAGGGCACCAACCAGATCCGCGTGGGCTTCACGGGCCTGGAGGCCAACGGCACCGGCTACGACTTCACCGAGCACAGCAACCAGCCCGCATCGCTGACCGGGACCGTGTGGTTCGACCAGAACCACAACCGCAGCCGCGAATCGGGCGAGGGCCAGGGCGAAGGCTGGACGGTGGAGCTGCTGCGCTGCGTCGACGGCGGCAACACCTGCGCCGAGAACGCGGCCACCGTGCTCTACACCGTGACCACCAATGCCGACGGCAGCTACCGCTTCGGCGACCTCACGCCCGGCGAATACCGCGTGCGCTTCCGCGCGCCCGACGGCCGCGTCGTGGGCGGCGTGTGGCCGACCGATGCCGCGCAGAACGGCGCCAACGGCCCCTACCCGACACCGGCTCCGAGCGATCCGCGCTTCAGCATCAAGGTGCGCGTGACCGCGGGCGCCAACATCCAGAAGCAGGACCTGCCCTACGACCCGGGCGGCGTGGTGTACGACAGCGTGAGCGGCACGCCCGTGCCCGGCGCCGTGGTGAAGCTGGTCGGCCCGCCGGGCTTCGACCCAGCGCAGCACCTGCTGGACGGACGCGACAGCTACACCACCGGCGCCAACGGCTACTACGACTTCTTCGTGTTGCCGGGCGCGCCGGCCGGCGAGTACCGCCTGGTCGTCACCCCGCCGGGCGCCTACCTGCCATCGACGATGTACCCGGCGGCGGCCGGCGCGCTGGGCACTCAGTCGTGCGCGGCGCCCGCCAACGGACCGGCGCCCGCGCAGACCAACCCCTGCGTGGTGAGCCCCGGCGCGGCACTGGTGCCGGGCGCGGGCTACTACCTGGTGTTCAACATGCCGGGCGGCGGCGGCCAGCACGTGGTGGCCAACAACATCCCGCTCGACCCGTCGAACGCCACGCTCATCGAGCTGCGCAAGACCACCTCGAAGCTGACCGTGAAGAAGGGCGAGCTGCTGCCCTACCGCATCACGGCGCGCAACACGCGAAGCACCACGGTGCCGGGCGTGGCCGTGGTCGACACGCTGCCGCCGGGCTTCCGCTACATCCAGGGCTCGCTCAGCGTGCGCACCCTGCCCGGCGGCGTGGCGCTGCCCGTGATCCCGCAGGTCAACGGCCGCCAGGTCGTGGTGCCCGGCCAGAACTTCGCGCCCAACGAGACCAAGGAATACCTGATGGTCGCGGGCGTGGGCGTCGGCGTGGGCGAAGGCGAGTTCGTCAACCAGGTCGTCGCCACGCAGGGCGTGGGCGGCCGGACGCTGTCGAACCTGGCCACCGCCGCCGTGCGCGTGGTGCCCGACGCCCTCTTCGACTGCACCGACGTGATCGGCAAGGTCTACGACGACAGGAACGCCAACGGCTACCAGGACGACGGCGAGCCGGGCCTGGCCAACGTGCGCATCGCCACCGTCAACGGCGTGCTGGCCACCACCGACGCCGAGGGCCGCTACCACATCGCCTGCGCCGCCATTCCGAAGGAAGGCACCGGCAGCAACCTGGTGCTCAAGCTCGACGAGCGCACCCTGCCCTCGGGCTATCGCACCACCAGCGAGAACCCGGCGGCCGAGCGCGCCACGCGCGGCAAGGTGCTGAAGATCAACTTCGGCGCCACCGTTCACCGCGTGGTGCGCCTCGCGCTTCAGGGCGCGGCCTTCGACGAGGGTGCCGCCACGCTGCGCGCCGCCTTCGCGGGCGAGCTCGACCGCACGGTGGCCGTGCTGGCCGAGAAGACATCGGTGCTGCGCCTGGCCTACAAGGCCGCGCCGGGCGAGCCCGCATCGCTGGGCCGCGACCGCACCGACGCGGTGAAGGCCGCGGTGCTCTCGCGCTGGAAGCAGCTCGGCGAGCAGCGCGCTTCGCGCAACGAGCCGCCGCTCTTCAACCTGGACGTCGAGATCGAGCTGGTGCCTGCCGCCGCCCCCGAAGGGGAGGCCAAGCCATGACGCGAGCAAAAGCCACCGCCGCCATGACCCGCCCCCAGACACCGAACCCGATCGAGCGAGCCGACATGAGAAGAAGAAACAGCAAGACGCTGCCCAAGCGCATGGCCCTTGCGAGCGCCGTGGCCGCCGCCTGCTTCGGCATGGGCCTGGCCGCCGCGCAGGAGACCGCGGTGCGCGGTCGCATGCTCGACCATGCCGCGGCAGACCCGCGCGCGGTGGAGATCGACGGCGCACGCCGCCTGCCGCGCAGCAGCGAACGCGAGCTGCCCAAGGCCACCTTCGTGCTCGGCGACGAGCGCGCGGTGCCGGCCGCGCCGGCTGCATCGCCAGTCGCCGCGCCCGTCGAACGCAGCGACGCCAGCACGCCGCATTTCGATTCCGGCGCCGATGCACTCTCCCCCGCCGACCGCGCGCAGCTCGACCGCATCGCCGAGCAGGTGAAGGGCCGCGACGGTCTGCGCTTCGAGATCGTCGGCCACACCGACACGCAGGCGCTGAGCGCGAAGTCGCGCGAGCGCTTCGCCGACAACCACGCGCTGGGCCTGGCGCGCGCGCAGCAGGCCGCGCGCCATCTCACGCAACGCCTCGGCCTGCCGGAGACGGCCGCGGTCGCGAGTTCTCGCGGTCCCGACGCGCCCGTGGCGACGCCCGCCAGCGACCCGGCCAACTGGGCCGCCAACCGCCGCGTCGAGGTGCGCGTCTACTGGCGCGACGCCCCCGTTGCGGCAGCGCCGGTCGCCGCGCCGGCCGACCCCGGCGTGTGCCGCACCTTCACCGCCTTCGGCACCGACGACGCGCCGCTGCGCCTGAGCGTGGATGGCCAGCTGCTGTCGCCCGACGGCAAACAGCCTTCGGCAGACGGCACCACCAGCGCCGACCGCCAGCGCTGTGTCGACGTTCAGCTCGAGCGCAACCAGCTGCGCCTGCAGTACGACAACCTCTCGCAGCCGCGCCGACTCAGCGCCAGTGCCTGGCCCACCACCGTGGTGGCCGGCGACACGGTGCGCTTCGCGGGCTACAGCAACTACCTGCTCTTCACCTCGAAGGCCGAGCTGCGCGTGTACACCGCCAACGAGGCGATGCAGCGCCGCCAGGTCGCCACCGTGCCGCTGGACGCCGGCCTGCGCGGCGAGTGGCAGGTGCCCGAGGGCCTGCTCGACCGCCTGCCCGAAAGCGCGAGCGGCAAGCTCTACTACCGCGTGCGGGTCTACGACCGCCAGGGCCGCTTCGACGAGACCGACGACCTCTCGCTCACGCTCGTGAAGCGCCACAAGCCCGAGACCGGCACGCCGCCCGACCCGGCACGCGAGCTGCTGCGCGGCTACGGCCAGAACAACATCGCCATCGCCAACATTCCGCTGAGCGCGGGCACCGTCACCGCCAGCGGTGCGGCCATCCGCCCCGGCGAGAGCGTGCGCGCACTGGGCTTCGCGGTGCCGGTGGACGAGAGCGGGCGCTTCGTGTTCCAGCAGCTGGTGCCGCGCCGCGTGCAGACCGGCGAGATCGCCGTCACCGATGCGCAGGGTGCCACGCGCGTCTACCGGCGCGACTTCGACCTGCCCACCAGCGACTGGTTCTTCGTGGGCCAGGCCGACCTCACCGTGGGCAGCAACAGCGTGAGTGGCCCGGCCGCGATCATGACCAACGACAAGAACCGCTACGGCGGCGGCGGCTGGAGCGAAGGCCGCATCGCCGGCTACGCAAAGGGCCAGCTCAACGACCGCTGGACGCTCACGGCCAGCGTCGACACGGAAGAACGCCCGCTGAAGGAGCTGTTCCGCAACCTCGACCGCAAGGACCCGACCTCGCTCTTCCGCCGCTTCGACCCCGAGGACTCGTGGAGCACCTTCGGCGACGACTCCACCACCGTCGAGGACGCGCCCACCCAGGGCCGCTTCTACCTGCGCGTGGACGACGGCCGCTCGCAGGCGATGTGGGGCAACTTCAAGCTCAACTTCGGCGACACCGAGCTCACCCGCGTGAGCCGCGGCCTCTACGGCTTCCACGGCCGCTACCTCGGCGAGGAGTCGACCTCCTTCGGCGAGGCGCGGCTGAAGGTCGACGCCTTCGCGGCCGAGCCCGGCACGCTGGCCGCGCGAGAAGAGTTCCGCGGCACCGGCGGCTCGCTCTATTACCTGCGCAACCAGGACATCACGCGCGGCGCCGAGCGCGTGACGCTGGAGATCCGCGACCGCGACTCCGGCCTGGTGCTCAAGCGCACGCAGCTCGTGCCCACCACCGACTACGAGATCGACTACCTGCAGGGCCGCGTGCTGCTGTCGGCACCGCTGCCCAGCCTGTCCGACGACGGCTCGCTGGTGCGCGCGGGCGGCTTCACCGGCATGCCGACCTACCTCGTGGTGGACTACGAATACACACCCCTGGCCACCTCGCTCGACACGCTCGCCGTGGGCGGCCGTGTCTCTTGGTGGGCCAACGACAACGTGGGCGTGGGCGTCACCGCCTCGCGGCAGGATCAGATCGGCGGCGACCAGCGCCTGGCCGGCGTGGACCTCACGCTGCGCAAGACCGAGAACACCTACCTCAAGGGCGAATTCGCGCGCAGCCGCGGGCCGGGCACGACCCAGCTCGACTCGATGGACGGCGGCTTCAGCTTCACAGGCCGCAACGGTTCGCTGACCAACGGACCGGGCAACGGCTTGGGCAACGGCCCCACCGGCAGCGCCAACGCCTGGCGCCTCGAAGGCCAGGCCGACCTGGGCGACTTCGACATCCGCGGCGGCGGCCGCGTGAGCGCCTATGCGCAGTCGCGCGACGCCGGCTTCTCGGCGCCGGGACAGTACGCGAGCAACGCGACGCGCCAGGTCGGCGTGCAGGCCACCGTGCCCTTCGGCGAGAAGGCGGAGAACGGCGAACTGCGCCTGAAGGCGGACCGCCGCGACGAACAGAACGGCTACAACAGCAGCGTGCTCGACGCGCAGTACTCGCTGGCGCTGTCGCCCGAGTGGAAGCTCGGCCTCGGCCTGCGCTACGACGACAAGACCGGCGACGCGCTCATCACCAGCCCGTCGCTGCCGACCACGCAGGCGGTATCGGGCGAGCGCGCCGACGCGGCCGTGCAACTCGAATACACCGGCGCCGACCGCTGGAGCGCCTATGGCTTCGCGCAGAAGACGCTGCGGCGCACCGGCACGCGGCTGGAGAACGACCGGCTGGGCTTCGGCGGGCGCTACCGCGTCAACGACAAGCTGGCGCTGCGCGGCGAGCTCTCCACCGGCGACGGCGGCCTCGCAGGCAAGGCCGGCGTCGACTACCAGTACGACGACCGCTCCAGCGTCTACATGACCTACGTGTCGGACACAGGCCGCACCGACGAGAACCTCATCGGCCGTGGCGGCAGCCTGGTGACCGGCGTACGCTCGCGCGTGGGCGACGGCCTCACCCTCTTCACCGAGCACCGCCAGGCCACCGGCGCGCAGCCGGGCCTCACGCATGCCTACGGCGTGCAGTACGCGCCCGACACGCACTGGACCTTCGGCGTCAACTTCGAGAACGGCTGGGTCGGCGCCGAGACGCTCGGCGCGACGCGCCGCCAGGCGGTGGCCTTCACCAGCGGCTACTCGAGCGAACGCCTGAAGTACAGCGGCGGCCTCGAATACCGCAAGGACCGCACCACCGCCGAGACCCGCACCAGCTGGCTGGTGAAGAACTCCTTCAGCTGGAAGGTGGACGACGACTCGCGCTGGATCGGCAAGTTCAACTGGGCCGACAGCGACAGCACCACCGGCACGCTGGCCGCGGCCAAGTACACCGAGGCGATGCTGGGCTACGCGCTGCGCCCGGCGCTGAATGACCGGCTCAACCTGCTGTTCAAGTACACCTACCTGTACGACCTCTCGTCGCCCGGCCAGGTGGTCTCCGGCGGCGTCGATTCCACGCTCGGCACGGTCTCGACCACCGGCATCGACTACCAGCAGCGCAGCCACGTCTTCGCCATCGACGCCACCTGGGACCTGAGCGAGCGCTGGACCCTGGGCGGCAAGTACGCCTGGCGCCGCGGCGAACTGCGCGCGAGCCGCGACAGTTCCGCGCCGTGGTTCAAGAGCTCGGCCGAGCTGGCCGTGCTGCGCGTCGACTGGAAGCTGGTGCGCAACTGGGACTGGATGCTCGAATGGCGCACCCTGCGCGCCAGGGAACTCAAGGACCGCAAGAGCGGCTGGGTCACCGCCGCCTACTACCACGTCAACGAGAACCTGAAGGTGGGCATCGGCTACAACTTCACCGACTACTCCGACAACCTCACCGACATGAGCTACCGCAGCAAGGGGTGGTTCCTGAACGTGCTGGGCAAGTTCTGAAGGAGCGAGCCATGAGCGAACCCAGGGAGATGCCCTTCACCATGCCGCTGATCGACATCGCGCAGGCGCTCGCGCGCACGGGCTTCCTCGGCGCGCACGCGGAGCGCTACCGGCTCTTCGAGGAATGGGCGCGCGATTTCCAGGCCGACTTCGAGGCCCGCGCCGCCGCGGGCCGCAGGCCCGGACGCACCTACATGCGCGACGTGACCGCCTTCGCACTGCGCCGCGCTGCGGCCTACGGCCTGGAGACGCGCTGCGAGGACTACGGCCCGCGGCTGTGCAGCGAGGTGCGGCTGGCCGCCGGCGTGCGCTGAGGCAGCGCCGCTTCGCCGGCCGCGACCGGGGCCGGGGTAGCTGAAGACCGCGCGTCTACTGGCCCACGCGCAGCATGCCGGCCAGCACACGGTGCTTGGACTGTTCGATGTGCGACATCATGTGGGTGAGCGCTGCGTCGAAGTCCCGCGACGCGAGCGCATGCAGGAACCCCAGGTGCTCGCGCATCGCGGGCACGACCTGCACCGGCCGCATCGAATCCGCGTCGTAGCGGATCAGCCGGACGTGGAGGCTGTTGACGCGGTAGATCTCCGAGAGGATCTCGTTGCCGATCGTGTCGACCATGAGATCGTGCAGGCCCCAGTCGACGGCCTGCGCGTCGCGCTCCAGCGTCGCGTCGGGCTGGGGCTGCAGCGCGCGCTCCAGGATGGCTTCATGGCTCTCGATCAGCCGGGCCAGCGTTTCGGGGCTGGCCACGCGGGCGAAGTTGATCACCGCCTCGCGCTCGACCATGGCCCGCACCTGCCATGCGTTGCGGATCAGCTTCATGTCGACCGAGGCGATCTGCAGTCCGCGCTTGGGCACCGTCTTGATCAGACCGGCAGCCTCCAGCCGCGGCACCAGCTCGCGAACGGCCGCCAGCGGCATCTCCAGCAGCTCCATCAGCTCGCGCTGGGAGACGAACTGCCCGGGTCGGATCCGCGCATCGATGATCTGCTGGCGGAAGCCCTGGTAGGCGCGGCTGCGCTGATTCACCGGCTCGCCCTCGCCGCCTGCGGGCGAGGGCTTCGTGGTGGGCTCGGACAAGGCTGCGGCGGGAATGTTCATGGGGTCATCGTAAGGGGCTGGGCGCCTTGGAGTGCATTGTCCTCGATCTAGGGTTAATACTGACATTCATCTAACATGTTAGTCGGCGTATAGTTCGATCCCAGCGCGGCAGCAGTCGTGTCTTCAATCCACAGGCATTCAGAACGGAGCAGTTCCATGGGTCTCGGTCTCACCGGCGTCATCCCTCCCCTCGTCACCCCTTTCACCGCCGACGGCAGCATCGACGAAGCGGCCTACCGCAAGGTCATCCGCTTCAATCTCGACAAGAAGGTCCACGGCGTGTGCCCCGGCGGCAGCACCGGCGAAGGCCACACCTTCACCGTCGACGAGTTCAAGCGCGTCATGGAAATCACCGCCGCCGAAGTGGCAGGCCAGGTGCCGATCGTGGCCGGCATCATCTCCAACAGCACCCGCGACGCGATCAACCGCGCCAAGGCGATCGCGCACCTGCCGGTCGCCGCGCTGCAGGTCACGCCGGTGCACTATCTCTTCAAGCCGGACGAGCAGGCCACCCACAACCACTTCAAGGCCCTGACCGAGGCGGTCGACACGCCGGTGGTGATCTACAACGTGGTGCCCTGGAACTACCTGAACCCGGCCCAGATGATCCGCCTGATGAAGGAGCTGCCCGGCGTGCAGGGCATCAAGCAGAGCCAGGGCGACCTCAAGCTCATGGCCGACCTGCTGCTCGGCGTTCCCGAAGGCTGCAAGGTGTTCTCCGCCGTCGATGCCCTGCTGTACTCGTCGTTCGCGCTCGGCGCCCACGGCACCATCGCCGCCACGCCTGCGGCCCTGCCCGGCGTCTGCGTGAACCTGTGGAACACGGTCCAGGCCGGCGACCACGTCAAGGCGCTGGAGATGCACAAGTCGATGCTGGCATTCTGGAACGCGCTGGTCGGCGACAACCTGCCTGCCAACATCAAGACCTCGATCACGCTGCAGGGCTGCCAGGCCGGCCTGCCGCGCGCGCCGATGCCGGCCACCGGCGAGGAGCAGCGCAGGAAGATCGAGGCCGCGATGGAAGACGTCCTGCGCTTCGACGCCTGAAGCAGGCCCCCGCAAACAAGAAAGACAGGAGACATGAACATGAGAATCCAGCGTCGGCAGATCCTCGGCATGGGCGCCGCTGCAGCCTTGGGAAGCACGCTGCTGCCGGCCGCGTGGGCACAGGGCTTTCCGGCCAAGCCGATCACGCTCGTCGTGCCCTTCGCGCCGGGCGGCAACACGGACATCGTGGCGCGCACCGTCGCCGTCGCCCTCGGCAAGGTGCTGGGCCAATCGGTGATCGTGGACAACCGCGCCGGCGCAGGCGGCTCGATTGGCGCGATGCAGGTCTCGCGCTCGCCGGCCGACGGCTACACGCTGCTGCTGTGCGGGGCCGGCGTCATCGTCACGGTGCCGGAGATGGTCAAGACCAGCTACAGCCGTGCGAGCTTCGCGCCGCTGGGGCTGGTCAACAAGAGCTCCATGGTGCTGCTTGCGCGCAAGAACGAGACCCGCTTCAAGAACTTCAAGGAGTTCGCCGCCTATGCGCGCTCCGGCGACGGCAAGGTCACGGCGGCGCACTCCGGGCCCGGCACGCCCAACCACCTCGCGCTGCTCCAGCTCGAGAGCCTGCTGAAGGCGAAGTTCACGACGGTCAGCTACAAGGGCTCCGGCCCCGCGCTGGTGGACGTCATCGGCGGCCAGGTCGACGTGCATTTCGACCAGGTCACCAGTTCGCTGCAGCACGTCAAGGGCGGAGCGCTGCAGGCGCTGGCGGTCCTGGGCCCGACGCAGGACCCTTCCCTGCCCGGCGTCCAGACGGTCGCGGAGCTCGGGTTCGGCGACATCGACGGCACCACCTACGTGGGCGTGCTCGCACCGGCGGGAACACCGAAGGACATCCAGGACAAGCTGGCCGCGGCGCTCGCGCAGGCCGTGAAGGACCCGCAGACCGTGGCGAGCGCACGCGAACTCGGCAGCGTCGCGCTCTCGAGCACGCCGCAGGAGTTCGCGCGGATCCTCGACGCCGAATACGCGCTGGCCACGCAGGCCACGCGGGACGGCCGCCTCAAGGTCGACTGAAGACCGCGCTTCCTGCGCATCGCGGGCCGGATGCCCGCCAATGCGCCGGAAGCCCTCGCAGATTCATCCATTCGCACGGTGCGGCCCCGCCGCCACCGGCGCACGGACGCGCCCGCACGCAGGGGGCGCTCCATAGAGCAAGGCAGACAGCAACGTGAAGAAGATCCTCAACGACCCTCAGGCCTACGTCGACGAAATGCTCGACGGACTTTGTCTGGCGCATCCGGAGCTGGCGCGGCGCGGCGAAGGCGGCCGCGTGGTGGCCAGGCGCGGCGGCGCCGTCGCGGGCAAGGTCGGCATCGTCACCGGCGGCGGTTCGGGGCACCTGCCCGTCTTCCTCGGCTACGTGGGCGAAGGCCTGCTGGACAGCTGCGCCGTCGGCAACGTGTTCGCCGGACCGCGCATGGACGACTGCATCGAGGCGATGCGTGCGGCCGACGGCGGTGCCGGCGTGCTGCAGCTGTACGGGAACTATGGCGGCGACCGCATGAACTTCGAGATGGCCGCCGAGATGCTCGAACTCGAAGACATGAAGACGGCCTCGGTGCGCGTGTCGGACGACGTCGCGAGCGCGCCGCCCGAGCAGCGCGAGAAGCGCCGCGGGGTGGCAGGCCTGGTGCTGGTCTACAAGGCCGCCGGCGCCAGGGCGGCCGCGGGCGCGACGCTCGAGGAGGTGGCTGCCACGGCGCGCAAGGCCAACGACGCCTGCCGCACGATCGGCGTCGCGCTCACGCCTTGCGTGGTGCCGGAGTCCGGCAAGCCCTCGTTCGAGATCGCCGACGACGAAGTGGAGTTCGGCATGGGCATCCACGGCGAACCGGGCATCTGGCGCGGTCCGCTCAAGACCGCCGACGCCCTGGCCGACGAGATGCTCGAGCGGGTGCTGCCCGAACTGGCGGTCTCGCGCGGCGACCGCCTGGCGGTGCTGGTCAACAGCCTGGGCGCCACGCCGTCCGAGGAGCTCTACATCCTCTATCGCCGCATTGCGACCGTGCTCGCCGGGCGCGGCGTCGACATCGCCTTCTCGCTCGTGGGCCGCTACGCCACGTCGATGGAAATGGCCGGCGCCTCCCTCAGCGTGATGAAGCTGGACCCCGACCTCGAGGCGCTGCTGGCGGCGCCCGCAACCTGCCCGTTCTGGAGCGTGCGCTGATGCTCGATGCCATCGTCCTGGCCCGCGCGGTGCCGCGCTGGTGCGCCGCCATGCATGCCGCCGCCCCGGAACTCAACGCCCTCGACGGCCGCCTCGGCGACGCCGATCTCGGCGCCACGCTCGACAAGTGCGCCACGCTGATGGAGCAGGCGCTGCCCGAGCTGCCCGACTCGCTCGAAGGCATCTTCAAGCGCTGCGCGCAGGCCTCGGCGAAGGCCTCCGGCTCGAGCTTCGGCACGCTGCTGACCGTCGCGCTCATGACGGCCGGCAAGCACTGTGCCGGCAGGGAGTCGCTCTCGACGCCGGACGTCGCGGCGCTGCTGTCCGAAGTGATCGCGACGCTGTCCGCGCGCGGCGGCGCCGCCCTCGGCGACAAGACCGTGCTCGACGGGCTGGATGCGATCCGGCGCGCCCTGTCCGGTGCCGCGGCCGATGCTCCCGCCCTCGCGCTCGCCGGCGCGGCGGTGCGCGAATCGCTCGATGCATTCCGCGACAAGCCCAACCGCATGGGCCGTGCCCGCATGTTCGCGGACAAGACCATCGGCCTGGACGACCCCGGCATGGTCGCGCTGCTGCGCATGGTCGAGTCGCTCTGACGGCACCCGCCCGCGCCCCTCGCCAAAGAAAAACGAACACGGAGACAGATCGACATGCTCGGACAAGTGATCGTCAGCGGCCTCGCCATGGGCTGCATCTACGCGCTGATCGCGCTCGGCTACGCCTACGTGTGGAACACGATGGCGATCGTGAACTTCGCGGCCGGCGAGTTCCTGACCTTTTCCGCGTTCGTCTTCGTCGCCACCTTCACGACGAGCATGCACCTGCCCTTCTGGCTCGCTGCGCTGCTGACCGCCGCGGTGATGGCGTTGCTGGGGGCGCTGTTCTCGCGGCTCGTGTTCGCCCGTCTGCAGCGCCAGAAGGCGCTGGTGGCCATCATCGCGACCGTGGGCTTCGGCATCTTCCTCAAGGAGATGGCCCGCATCATCTACGGGCCCGAGCCGCTGCTGTACGCCAGCCCGTTCGGCGACGGCGTGATCGACGTGGGCGGCCTGCGCATTCCTGTGCAGCAGCTCGTGATCATGGTCATCGTGGTGCTGGTGATGGTGCTGCAATACCTGGCCCTGCGCTACACCACCATCGGCAAGGTCATGCGCGCCACCGCGCTGGATCGAGAGACCGCCCAGCTCATGGGTATTCCGGTCAACCGCGTGCTGGCCGGCACGTTCGCGTTCTCCTCGGTGCTGGCCGCGCTCGCGGGCATCCTGCTTGCGCCGCTGTTCTACGTGACGACCGAGATGGGCACGCTCGTGGGGCTGAAGGGATTCGTCGCGATGATCATCGGCGGCTTCGGCAGCGTGCCGGGGGCCATCCTCGGCGGCGTCCTGCTCGGGGTGATCGAGAACGTCGGTGCGTTCACCATCTCCTCCACCTACAAGGATGCGATCGCGTTCGGCGTGCTGCTGATCTTCCTGCTGCTGCGCCCGCAGGGGATCCTTCCGGAACGCAACGCCGACCGCGCCTGAGGACTCCACCATGCACAACACCTGGATGCGCCCCCTGGCGTGGGTCGCCGTGCTCGCCGCGCTGGCGCTGCCGATCGCACTCGATCTCAACATCTACTACCTGCACGTGCTCAACCTGGCGTGGATCTTCGCGATCGCCGCACTGGGCCTGCAGGTGGCAACCGGCATCACCGGGCAGATCGTGCTCGGGCAGGCCGCGCTCGTGGGCTTCGGCGCGTATGCGACGGCGCTGCTCATGATGCGCCTGTCGCTGCCCTGGTTCGTGGCGCTTCCCGCCGCCATGCTGCTGAGCGCCGCCGTGGGCGTGCTGCTGGGCGCGGTGAGCACGCGCATCAAGGGCCACTACCTCGCCATCGTGACGCTCGCGCTCAACGAGATCTTCCGCATGGTCGCGCTCAACGAGGAAGCCCTCACCGGGGGGCCGATGGGCATGCGCGACATCCCGACGCTGAACATCCCCGCGCTGGGCGATCACATCGACAAGCAGCTGTACTTTCCGCTGCTCGTGCTGAGCCTGGCGGCCTACGCCGCGATGGTCTGGCTCCAGCGCTCGCGCATCGGCCGCGACATGCGTGCGGTGCGCGACGACGAGATCGCCGCCGAGGCCATGGGGGTCGATTCGCGCCGCGTGAAGACCATCGCCTTCGCGGTGTGCAGCGTCTGGGCCTCGCTCGCAGGCGGCCTCTACGTCCTGCTGGTCGGGTTCGCGGCACCGAACAACTTCACGGTCTTCGAGAGCATCAAGATGATGCTGATGGTGGTGCTCGGCGGCCTCGGTTCGATCGCCGGCACCTTCCTTGGCGCGGTGGTGATCACCGTGCTGCCCGAGGCACTGCGCGGCCTCCAGACCTATTACCTGGCCGCGTTCGGCATCGGCGTGGTGGCGATCCTGCTGCTTGCGCCGCGCGGCCTCGGCGTGGTCGGCGACTGGCTGCTCGGCGCGTTCCTGACGGGCCGGCGCGAGCCGGTGGGCGAAACGCCCGCCGCGCCGCTGAACCTCGGTGCGGCCGCCTCCGCCGCGAGCGCGGCCTTGGCCGGCCGCACGCCGGTGCCCGTGAGCGGCGAACCCCTGCTCCAGGTGCGCCGCGTGTCGCGCAGCTTCGGGGGCGTCAAGGCCCTCGACGACGTCGCCTTCGACGTGCGCCGCGGCGAGATCCTCGGGCTGATCGGCCCGAACGGATCGGGCAAGTCGACCATGATCAACGCCTGCTCGGGCACCGTGGGCGTGGAAGGCGGCATCGAACTCGCAGGCGAGCGCATCGACAACCATGCGCCATGGGCGATCCACGCGAAAGGCGTGGCCCGCATCTTCCAGAACGTGCGGCTGTGGGAATCGATGACGGTGCTGGAGAACGTCATGGTCGCGTGGCAGCCGCCGAAGGACGCGTCCGGCCCGCGCGAAGCACTTTGTCGCACGGCGGCGCTCGAAGCCCTGGACAGCATGGGCGTCGCGCACCTCGCATACCGGCGCGGCGGCGACCTGTCCTTCGGCCAGAGCCGGCTGGTGGAGATGGCGCGCGCGATCGTCAACAGGCCCCGCCTGCTGCTGCTCGACGAGCCTGCCGCGGGACTGCGCGGCGGGTTGATCCTCGAACTCGCGCAGATCCTGCAGCACCTGCGCGCGCAGGGCATGTCGATCCTCGTGGTGGAGCACCGCATCAAGCTGGTCATGAACATGTGCGACCGCGTCGTGGTGCTCAACCTGGGCCACAAGATCGCGGACGGCGCGCCGGCCGAGGTCATGAACACGCCGGCAGTCATCGAGGCCTACCTGGGCGAACGCGTGCCCGAAGAGACCCCGCCCCCGCTCGCCGCCCAGCCGGTGGCGGGCTGAGCCGCCGGCCCTGCGCCCTCCCCGTTTTCGTTCCCTCTCAGATCAATGCGCACCGCGCCATCCACTGGAGACAAAAGCATGAAGAAGACCACCGTTCCCTCGTCACGCCGCGCATGGATCGCCGCAGCGTCCCTCGCGCTCTCGCTGCCCGCGATGGCCGACGCGCTCATCGGCGTCTCTCTGCCGCAGACGGGCCCCAAGGCGCTCGTCGGGCGCAACTTCAAGCAGGGCGTGGAGCTCGCGGTCGCGGAGATCAATGCCGCGGGCGGCGTGCTGGGCAAGCCGCTGGAGGTCGTGTTCGAGGATGACCAGGGCGACAACCCGAACGGCGCGATCAACGCGGTGAACAAGCTGATGCAGGTCAGCAAGGTGCCGGTGATGATCGGCCCGCACTACTCGGTCACCCAGATGGCCACGCAGAAGACCTACTGCAACGGCAAGGTGGTGTCGCTCACCGGCGGTACCTCGGTGGCCATCACGCACAGCGGCTGCAACTACGTGATCCGCACGCGCTCCGACGACGACGTGCAGGCCAAGGCGCTGATCGCCTATGCCCAGAAGGAACTCAAGGCCGGGGAGAAGACGGCCATCTTCTACGCCAACGACGACTTCGGAAAGTCGGGGCAGGCGCGCGTGGTCGCCCAGATGGCTTCGCTGGGGCTGAAGCCCGTCGCCGTGGAAAGCCACAACCCCAGCGACAAGGACTACTCGGCGCAGCTCGCCAAGCTGCAGAAGGCCGGCGCGGAGCTGGTCATCCTGTGGGCGCACGACACGGATGCGGCGCTGATCCTGCGCCAGGCCAAGCAGTTCGGCCTGCCCTTCAAGTTCGCGGGCGCCGTGCTGTCCGAGGAAGCGTTCCTCAAGCTGGCCGGCAGTGCCGCGGAAGGCTCGATGAGCGCCTCCTACTTCGTGCCGACGGATCCCAACCCCGCCGTGCAGGCCTTCGTGAAGAAGTACGAGGCGAAGTACAGGATGGCGCCCGACGTCTGGTCCGCCACCTACTACGACGCGACCATCCTCGCCGCCAGGGCCATCAACGAAGCACGGTCCCCCGACGTGGAGAAGATCCGCGAGGCGTTCTCCAGGGTGAGCTACAGCGGCCTGCTCGCGGACTACAAGTGCGACAAGGCCGGCGACTGCAACCGTCAGGTCAACATCGTGGAGATCAAGGGCGGTCAGCCGGTCGTTCGCTCGGCGGTGAAGTTCTGAGCCCCGGCGCAGCGAGGAACCCCATGATGCAAGCAGACCTGCCGCGTGCCATGGTCACCGAACGGCCCGAACTCGAGCTCTCGCACGTCGACGTGTTCTACGGCAAGGTGCAGATCCTGTTCGATCTGTCGATCCGCGCCTATGCGGGCCAGATCGTCGCGGTCATCGGCGCGAACGGCGCAGGCAAGTCGACCACCCTGAACCTGATCGTGGGCCGGCTCAAGGCCGGTGCGGGGCGCGTGGAATTCGCAGGCCGGGACATCGGCGGGCTTTCGGTGGAGCAGATCGTGGCATCGGGCATCGCCTGCGTGCCGCAGCGCCGGCGCATCTTCTCCACCCTGAGCGTCAGGGAGAACCTGGAGGTCGGCGCCTATGTGCGCCGGCGCGACAAGGGCGCGGTCAGCGCCACGCTGGACGAGATCTACGAGCTGTTCCCGGTGCTCAAGCGCAAGGCCGGCGAAATGGGCGGGGTGCTGTCCGGCGGAGAACAGCAGATGCTGGCGATCGCGCGCGGCCTGATGGCCGGTCCCCGCATCCTGCTGCTGGACGAACCGTCGATGGGCCTGTCGCCCAAGCTCACGACCGAGATGTTCCTCGACATCCGCCGTATCGCGCGCGCCGGCCGCACTGTCGTGATCGTCGAGCAGAACGCATTCGCGGCGCTGAGCGTGGCCGACCAGGGCTACGTGCTCGAGGGCGGGCGGATCGCCCTCGAAGGCTCCGCCGCGCAGCTGCTGCACGACGACCATGTGCGGGACGCCTACCTCGGGGCCTGACACGACCACCCATCAGAGACCATGGCCTTTCACCAGACACTCGCCCAGACTGCAGCCGCAGTCGAGTCCCTCATGCCCGAGTTCCGCGCGATCTTCGGAGATCGCGCCGTCACGTCCGCGGCGGTGCGGGCGCACCACAGCCATGGAGAGGGCCTGCCGGACCCCGGCCAGCCCGACGTGGTCCTGTTCCCGCTGAGCAACGAGGAAGTGGCGGCAGCCCTGAAGCTGTGCCACCGCGAGGCGGTGCCGGTCATCGCCTTCGGCAGCGGCACATCGATGGAGGGCCACGTCGCGGCGATCCACGGCGGCGTCTGCATCGACGTATCGCGCATGGACCGCGTGCTCGAAGTCTCCACCGAATCGATGGACTGCCGCGTGCAGGCGGGCGTGACGCGCGAGCAGCTCAACGAGCACCTGCGCGCCAGCGGACTTTTCTTCGCGGTGGACCCCGGCGCCAACGCGTCGCTGGGCGGCATGGCCTCGACGCGGGCCTCCGGCACTGCCGCGGTGCGCTACGGCACCATGCGTGAAACCGTCATGGGCCTGACGGTGGTCACACCCGACGGGCGCATCGTGCGTACCGGCACGCGCGCGCGCAAGTCGGCCTCGGGGCTCGACCTGACACGGCTGTACGTCGGAAGCGAAGGCTCGCTGGGGATCATCACCGAGGTGCAGCTTCGCCTGTTCGGCCTGCCGGAGCACGTGGTGGCGGCCGTGTGCCAGTTCGACAGCCTGCGCGCGGCCATGGACACCGTGATCGCCACCCTGCAGCTGGGCGTGCCGGTCGCGCGCATCGAGCTTCTCAACGACGTGCAGATGGACGCCTGCATCCGCTACTCGAAGCTCGACGAATTCGAGCCCCGCCCCACCCTGTTCATCGAGTTCCACGGCAGCGAGAGCGCCGTGGCGGAACAGGTCGCGACCGTGGAATCGCTCGCGCTCGACAACGGCGGCAGCGGTTTCCGCTACGCCCACCGGCCCGAGGACCGCTCCAGACTGTGGAAGGCGCGGCACTCCTGCTATCACGCCAACCTTGCGATGCACCCCGGCTGGAGCTCCATGGGTACGGACGCATGCGTGCCCATCTCCGCGCTGGTGGAATGCATCACCGAGACCGAGGCCGCCATCCGTGAAAGCGGCCTGTACGCGCCCATCGTCGGCCACGTGGGCGACGGCAACTTCCATCTGGGCATCATCTACGACGACACCGATCCTGCGGCACGGCGCAAGGCGGAGGCCCTGGCCGAGGACGTGGCGCTGCGCGCGATCCGCCTTGGCGGCACCTGCACCGGCGAGCACGGCGTCGGCCTGCATCGCATCGGGCAGATCGAGATCGAGCATGGCGAAGCCATCGATCTCATGCGCGACATCAAGCGCGCACTCGATCCGCTCGGCATCATGAACCCCGGGAAGATGCTGAGGATGTAGACACCTCGCGGACGCTCAACCCCGGCTGGGGAACCACGAACCGCCCGACGGCGATGTTCCCTGCGGCGAAGACGACACGCAAGGTGAGTCTTTCTCCTGCCTTCACGCGAATCCCTTGCACGAGCAGCCGCTCCTTGCCGTCGGCCTTCGCGTCATGGGTGAGTGCCGCACCCCCATGAACCCGGGTGAGCTTGCCGACCGCGCCTTGCGCGGACAGCGGCTCTCCATGGTCGCTGGGGTAGAAGTACACGCCTCTGGCGCCCTGCACCAGCTCGAAGGAGGTCTCCCCTCCCTCGTTCATGATTCCGCCATGCCGCGGCGGCCAATCGCCGTGCGCCCAGGCCGTGCGGCCGACGACGCCCGGGAGAAGAACGAGGACGACCGCGAAGACGCCCTGAGCCAGTGGCATTTGAAGCCCCCGGCCCGGCGCCCGCACGGACGCGGCGATCCGCCGCATGCGATCGGCCGCTGCGCTCATGTGCTCAATCGGCCGGACATTCGAGGCTGCCCGCGCGAGGATTGGGATATTGCTGCCCCGGACCGGCCCCTTGCGCCGGCAGGCCGTAGACAGCCTTCATCGCCGCGTTGTCGACAGGCCGGACGCCATCCTTGTCGTAGACCCACGCATCGAAATAGTTGGTCGGGTAGATCTGCGGAACATCCAGGGTCGACAGCAGTTCCTTGAGCTTCGGTTGATCGTCGACCGAATAGGCGTAGTGCATCCCGTAGGTCAGCGCGAAGGACTGGCCGTTGGCTGCACGCGAGTTGAGGTGGTGCGGCATGAAGGTCTTCACACCGAACGCCGGTATCACCGTGCGGGCCTGGTAGACCATGCGGGACTCCGGGCCGCCCTGCCAGATGTCGAAGCCGTCGAGGCCCGCGTCCTTGATCGCGGACTTGAGATTGGCCAGCGGTGAACCGTAGGTCGTCGTGGTGCTGACCCCCTGCCCGTCGACGGTCGTCACCTTGCGCGGCGTCGTCAGGTCGGGCCCGCCCGCACCGCTGTCGGAGGTGTACCAGCTCAGGACCTTGCCGCTTCGGGTCTTGACGGTGAAGAGAAAGCCGAAGGTCTCCGGGCCGCCCGTGCCGTTGCTGTACTCGTCGCAGTCCACGCTGTGCACCCATCGAACCGCGCGCACGGAGGCGAACTCGCCGAGCTTGATCACCTCGCCGCCCTTCAGGCCCACGCATTGCTCCGCGGGAATGCCCTTGCTCACCAGCGTCGCGCATTCGGCAGGAGGCGCGTAGACCATCTTCCCCGTCTGCTTCGCCCACTCCGGAAGCTGCACCGAGTGGTCAGGGTGGATGTGGCCGAGCAGGATCACGTCGACGGAGAGCTTCGAGGCGGCGTCGGCATCCTTGCCCAGCGGGGGAACGGGAGAAGCGACGAGTGCATCGAGAGCCTTCGTCACTGCGGCCGGGTTGGCGTCCCTGCCGCTGTTGACCACTTCGCCATCGAGCAGCACGCCCTTGTCGCCGATCTGGTAGTGCCAGTTGGTGATGCCGAACCAGGTCATCCGCGCGAACTCGGGTGCGCCCTTCAAGGGGTCTTCGGGCGGGGCGGGTGGCGGCGGATTCGAAGCGTCGGGGCCTTGCGTTGCGCCACCGCCGCTGCTGCTGGGAGGAACGCCCAGAAAGCCCCCCGACCCGCCGCCGCTGCTTCCGCCGCACCCCAGCAAGGATGCGCACACGACGCCGGCCGCGATCGCAAGAACGCGTTTGGAATATTTCATCTGTTGTCTCCGTCTTTTGGCTGCTGCATGCGAAGGAACTCGCATGGCGCGTGGAGGCTACTTGCGCGGTGCTGTCAGTTGGCTGTCAATTCCGACGAGGGAAAACCCACGCGCGTGCCCCTTCGCCGCCGACGCAGACTCGTCCCGTCCCAGCCACTGCTTTCGCACTCTTCAGGTCATGCGTCGTCTTCTTCTCGTCTTGTCGGCATGTGCGTCATGCCTGATGAACGGCTGCGGGCAGGAGGAGCACCGAACGCCAACACAGCCCCTTGCCTCCTTCGCTGGAGAACAGTCCAGGACGGCAGCGTCGCCGGCTTCTGCGGCGAAGCCTTCGTCGTGCGCAGGGAACATCCGGCTTTCCGGCGTGGTCCAGTCGCGGGACCGCAGCTACGGCATCGCGCTCGTGTCGCTTGACGGCGGGAGCGCGATGCCACTGCAGAAAGGGCAGGACGTGGAACCGGGCGCCACGATTGCATCGATCTCGCGCGACGCGGTGCTGCTCGATTGCGGCGACGGCACCATGCTCGAAGTGGCGCTCCAGGAGGCCGCGGTCGGGCCATCCGGCACGAGCATGCAAGCCGTCTTTCTCCAAGCCGCCGTTGCTGCCCCGGTCGTCCCTGCGCGATCCGCGGCCCAGCCCGAGCTGATCGAGATGGCCCACCGGGAACTCGAGGCTCCGCCGAGCGACTGAAACCTCCGCCCTAGAACTGACGGACCATGCTCATCCGTGTACGCATGGCAGAGGGCATGCGACCAGCCAGGCAGGGCTTCAGCGCCGAGGCGTCAGCGGCATCTCGCGCGGCATGCCGCGCCGGCCTTTCAGAAGCGCCATGCGTCCCTCCGGCGTGATGCCGGTGACGACCGCACGCGGAATGAAGCGCTCGCCCGTGCGAAGGATCACCGGCGGCTCGGTCTGCGCCTCCAGCAAGGAGGCACTTCTCAGCGCCAGGATGCAATCGATGTCCTCAGGCTTCGAGCACACCGCGGGCAGCGTCTGCGTCGACAGCGCTTCGAGCAGATTCAGATAGTTCGCCGCACGCAACTGGCGTGCCGTGGGTCTCTTACGCATCATGGGACTCGATCGCCTTGCGCGCGGGCAGATCGTGCTGCCGGCTTCTGGCAGCAGCCGATGGGCGGGTCCTGAGGGTCTTGGGCATGGCGGACTTGGTGGAGGCTTCGAACAAGGCAGGGCCGGAAATGAAGGGAGAACCGGCCAGGGTCGGGATGAGCTTGGCTTGTCTTGAGCCGGCGTCTCGATGTGTTCAAGCTAGGCCGTTGTCAAGGCAGCGCTTGTAGGACTCTCCGCAGTGATGCGGTGGTTGAGACGCTCGCGCTTGGTAGCCGCCGCCGTGCGCGGTCAACGCAGCAGACTCTCCAGCGACTGCGCATACAGCGCGGTCTCCTCGGGCGTCATCGCGTCCTCGAGCTCGGCGAGTTCCAGCCGTTCGTAGTCATGCGAGACCCACTCGAAGAGGTGCGACGGAGGACTGCTCGCCAGGTCGCTGCGGTCGTTCCATGGCGCGAGGCGGGCTGCGGCGCTGCCGAGCATCCGCTGCAGATGCAGTGCACGCGCCACGCGCACCGCCGCAGCCAGCGGCGAATCGACCAGTTCCGTACGGCAGTGCTCCCAGTTGGCCTCGCACGACCTCAGCCGGCGGCAGGCGATCACCGCCTCGGGCGGCGACATCGCACCGCCCCCATGCATCTGCCTCTGGCGATGGAATTCGCAGAGGATGCGCGCATAGGCCAACCGCTGCAGAAGCAGCAAGGCGTGGGTCAATCGGTTCGCCATGACACCGGATTTCGCGATCGATCGCCGCAGCGCCGGGTAGGACGTGGCGCAGAGCGCAGGCCCGTCTTGCCGCACGATGCGAAGCAAAAAAGAACCCGGCAAGGTGCCGGGCTTCAAACCTCGTGCTGTCACGCACCAGGTCCCGCTCAGGGAGGAAGGCGGGGATGGATGACTCCATCGATGTTCATCGTGGGACACCCACACGTCTGACGCCACGGTAAGCAACGCCACTTCGCTTGTAGGAGGGGCCGCACAGCTTTCGACCCGCAGCCGCGGGCAGGCGCTGCGGCAAGAACGTCCAGGCCGCGGCAGCGGCCCCTGGCCCGGCGGATCAAGCGCGGGAAGAAAGACGACACACACCCGGGGCTTGCTTTGCTACATTTTTCTACCATGCCCGATCACCTGCCCGAGCGCCCCGCCAGCACCGTCCCCGAGGCCATGCGCCATGGCCGGTGAGCCCTCTGCTTCGGCTCCCCGGTCCCCGTCCGGAGCGCCGCTCTCTCCCGCGACACTGACCGACGCCGACTTCCGCCTGCTGGTGGAAACCCTCGACGACCACGCCATCCTGCTGCTCGACCCCGAGGGCGCCATCGTGGAAGGCAACCGGGCGGCGCAGCTTCTGTACGGCTGCGAAAGCGACGACATCGTCGGGCAGCACTTCTCGCGCTTCCATCCGGTCGAGGCGCTCGACGAGGGCAATCTCCCGAAGGAGCTGCAACAGGCGCGCGACAGCGGCCGCTTTCGCGGCGAAGGCTGGCTCGCGCGGCACGACGCCACGCGCTTCTGGGGCGAGACGACGCTCACGCGCTTGCACGGCGCCGACGGCACGCTGCGGGGCTTCGCCCAGATCACGCGCGACTTCACCGAGCGTCGCCAGCAGGAGGAACTGCTGCGCGCGAGCGAGGAGCGCTTCCGCCTGATCATCGAGGGGGTGAAGGACTACGCGATCTTCATGCTCGACCCCGGCGGCCACATCGTGAGCTGGAACCTCGGCGCGCAGCACAACAAGGGCTACACGGCCGAGGAGATCATCGGCCAGCACTTCTCGAAGTTCTACCCACCCGAGGTCGCCGCGCGCGGATGGCCTGCCGAGGAGTTGCGCAACGCCTTGCGCGACGGGCGCTTCGAAGACGAAGGCTGGCGCGTGCGCAAGGACGGCAGCCGCTTCTGGGCCAGCGTGGTCATCACGGCGGTGTACGACCGCGCAGGCCGCCACAGGGGCTTCGCGAAGGTCACGCGCGACCTCACCGAGCGCCGCCGCATCACCACGCTGGAGGACGAGGGACGGCGCATGACCACCTTCCTGGCCATGCTGGGCCACGAGCTGCGCAACCCGCTCGCACCGATCTCCAATGCGGTGGAGCTGCTCAAGCGCGAGCAGACCGAGTCGCGCGTGCTGCGCATGACGCGCGACATCATCGACCGCCAGCTCAAGCAGATGACGCGGCTGATCGACGACCTGCTCGACGTGGGCCGCATCTCCAGCGGCAAGATCCAGCTGGAGGCCAAGCCGGTGCGGCTGCGCGATACGGTGATGGATGCGGCCGACGCGGTGCGCGCGCTGGCGGCGCAGAAGGAGCAGCGGCTCGACGTGCAGGTCGACGCCGCGGACCCGTGGATCACCGGCGACCGCGCGCGCATCGTGCAGGTGGTGAGCAACCTGCTGCACAACGCCTGCAAGTTCACGCCCATCGGCGGAGAGGTCTGCGTCTCGCTGGGCCTTGGCGCCACCAACGCCGCGTCCGGACTGCCGGAGGCGGAGATCACCGTGCGCGACAACGGCATGGGCGTGCAGCCGCAGGACCTGCAGCGCATCTTCGACCTCTTCGTGCAGGGCGAGCAGGACGTCGCGCGCAGCAGCGGCGGGCTCGGCCTGGGGCTGAGCCTGGTGCAGCAGCTGGTGGCGCTCCACGGCGGACGCGTGAGCGTGTTCTCCAGCGGGCGCCCCAGCGAGGGCAGCGAATTCCTGGTGCAGCTGCCCTCCGCAGCGAAGCCCGAGCCCGGCGGCGGTGCGCTGCGCTCTGCCGGCGACAGCCTGGTGCTGGTGGTGGACGACAACAAGGACGCGGCCGAGACGCTGTCATTGCTCGTGCAGGCCCTTGGCTACGACACCAGGGTGGTCCACGGCGGCGTCGCGGCCCTGGAGGCGGCGAAGGAGCTGAGGCCCGAGGTGATGCTGATCGACATCGGCATGCCCGACCTCGACGGCCATGCGGTGGTGCGCCGGCTGCGCGCCGAACTGGTCGACCCGCCCGTGGCCATCGCAGTGACGGGCTACGGGCAGGCGAGCGACCGGGAGACGAGCTACGAGGCCGGATTCCACAGCCACCTCACCAAGCCGGTGGACGTCGAGCGGCTGGCCGACATCCTCACGCACCTGCTGCGGCCGGTGCCTCCACCGCCTGCGCGCTGAGGGCGCCGCCCCGCACGGGTGGCCCTGCGGCACTCGCTTCGCGAGCCGTTTGCACAGCTGCGCGGCGTCGGAGAGCCAAGGCTGCCTGCGCGATTTCGCTATTTCGATGCGGGCGGACTTCCGTTGTCCCGCAGCGGCGGCGCCTCGCCCTGGGCCGGCACGTTGCCCGGCCCCTGCTCGGGCCTGCGCAGGCCATAGAAGAACAGCGTGCCGACCACGAGGATCGCGATAAGGACCACCAGCGCGGCCATCAGCCTGCGGCCTGGCCGGCCAGCCCTGTTCGCCGAATCGCTCATCTGATTTCCTTTGGCGGTTGCACGACCATGTCCGCCTTACTTCTTCGCCAGGCCGGCTTCGAGCGTGCGGGCGTGCTGCAAATGCGTCTGCACCACCGGCAGCATCTTGCCGGCGAGGGCCTTGAGGTGTGCGTCCTTCGCCTCGGCCTGAGTCTTCTTCAGCAGTTTCTCGGTGGCCTCGTGGTCGCCGACGCCGGCCTGCTTCACGTAGCGGCTGTCGAACATGCCGCCCGACAGGGCCTTGAACTCCAGCGCGACGGCCTTGTGCTTCGCATCGGGGCTGTCGGGCAGCTCGGTGCCCTTGGCGGAGGCCAGCGTCTTCACGTCGGCCAGCCCCTTGGAATGGTCGTCGACCATCATCTGCGCGAACTTCTTGACCTCGGCATTGGAACTTTTGTCGAGCGCCATCTTGCCGCTCTCGACCTCGGCGATGTTGGCCTGGGCGATGTCCTTGAGCATCGACGCGTCCGCGCCCGCGAGCTTGTCGGCGGCCCACGCGGCAGGCACTGCGAGCAAGGAGGAAACGATGGCGAGGCTGGCTGCGAATCGGCGTTGTGAGCGTGTCATGGGGTGCACTCCTTGGCTGGTTGGATCGAGTCTTCGACGCTCCCCGCCGTGCATCGCGGCCGGTGTAGGAGAAGGAACTGATCGATGTGCCCGAACAGTCCTTCGCCTTTTTCATTCCTTTCCTCTTCGTTCTTCCTGCGAATCCGCGCGAGTTCGGGCGTCCGTCCGACACCGCCGCTTCGCACATTGCCTAGCGTGGCCCTTCTCTTTCTCATCAACCGTCCAGCGACGACTTCCATGGAGACGACCATGCCGAGAACGAACCTGCGCAGAAACAGCGGCGAAGCAGTGGCGACTGCCGCCGGCGCCATGCAAGAACAGACACCGCCCCCGCCGACCGACACGCCCGCACCGCAACAGGAGCAACGGTCGGAGCAGTCGGCGCAGGACGGGCGCGAAGACGCCGCCTCGCGCGAAGAACGCATCCGCCGTGCCGCCTACGACGCCTACGTGCGCCGCGGCGATGGACCCGGCGACGCCGAACAGGACTGGCTGCAGGCCGAGGCGCAGATCGACGGGCGCTCTCGCTGAGGCCTGCGCTTCATGAACCAGGCGCGAAGCTCCCGGCGCCGTGCGGCGGCGTTGCTGCAGTCGATTGCCCTGGCGCTCGAAGGCTGCGCCGGTGTCGCGCGTGGCCGGCGCCGTCCTTCAGCTGCTTTGCCGAACCATCAGTTCGAAACCCAGGTCGACGCGGCGCTGCGCGAGCGTCTCTCCGCGCATCAGCGCCAGCAGCATCGCGGCCGCACGCTCGCCGATCTCGCGGCGCGGGGTGCGCACGGTGGTCAGCGGCGGCAGCATCTGGTCACTGCCGCCGAGATCGTTGAAGCCGGCGATCGCCACGCGCTGCGGCACAGGCACGCCGGTACGCAGCGCGGCCAGCAGCCCGCCCTGGGCGAGGTCGTCGTTGCAATAGAAGATCGCGTCCACGTCGGGGTGGCGCGCGAGCAGGTCCTCGAACTGGCGGCCGCCCAGCGCCAGGGATGTCGGGCCGGGTTCCAGCAGTTCGAGCGCCGGATCGTGGCAGCCGGCCGCGCGCAGCGCCTCGCGGTAGCCTTCAAGTCGCATCATCACGCGCGGATCGAGCTGGCCGGCGGCATACGCGATGCGGCGGCGGCCGCCCTGCAGCAGATGCTCGACGATGGCACGGCCCGCGTCCTGCTGCGAGAAGCCCACGCTGTGCACCCCGGGCTCGTTCGAGTTTTCCATCAGGTAGACGCAGGGCGCCCTGCTCTGCTCGAGCATCTGCCTGGCGGCCGCGCTGCGGTCGAAACCCGCCAGCAGCAGGCCCGCGGGCCGCTGCGACAGATAACTGCGCAGCAGCGCCTCTTCCTGCGCCGGGTCGTAGTGCGTCACACCGATCAGCGACTGGAAACCGTGCGGCGACAGCGCGTCCTGCACCGCCTCGAGCAGTTCCACGAAAAGCTGGTTGGTCAGCGAGGGGATCAGCACCGCCACATGCGAACTGCGCGCGGAGGCCAGCGCGCGCGCCGCCACGTTGGGCACGTAGCCGAGCTGGTCGACCGCCGCCTGCACGCGGGCGCGCAGTTCGGGCGCCACGTTGCGCGCACCCCGCAGGGCGCGCGACACGGTGATCGGGCTCACGCTGCAGGCGCGAGCCACGTCGTCGAGGGTGACGTGGCTCGAGGAGCGGGATCGCGGGCGGTCGGGTGTGTCGGCCATGGTGAACTTTTCTCAGGGTTAATACCAATCCGGCTTTGGATAGCGCTGTCCTAGGATAGCGCTATCCCAGCCCAGGGCAGGTTCGGAAAAACCCGAGCGCATGTCGAGCTGGCATTTTTTGAATTGTGCGGGACAGCGCTATCCAAACGCTTCCGCATCACCGGGCCACCGCCTTGCTCGCCTTCCTTTCTTTGCCGGAAGGCCCGGTTCCAGGAGACAACCATGTTCGGAATGAGCCAAGAGATCTTCCTGCTCGTCGACGCCCTGGTGGCGATCGTCGGGCTGATCCTTCTGATCACGCGCTGGCGCGTGCACCCCTTCATCGCGCTGACGCTGGCCGCCGGCTTCCTGGGCCTGACCTCGGGCATGCCGGTGGACAAGGTGATGAAGTCCTTCCAGGACGGCTTCGGCGGCGTGCTGGGCTTCGTGGGCATCGTGCTCGGCCTGGGCACCATGCTCGGCAAGATGATGGCGGAGTCGGGCGGCGCCGACCGCATCGCACGTACGCTGATCGACGCCTTCGGCCGCGAGCGCGTGCACTGGGCGATGATGTTCGCGGCCTTCCTGGTGGGCATCCCGCTGTTCTTCGAGATCGGCTTCGTGCTGCTGATCCCGCTGGTGTTCATCGTGGCGCGGCGCACCGGCGTGTCGCTCATCCGCATCGGCATCCCGCTGCTGGCGGGCCTGTCGGTGGTGCACGGCCTGGTGCCGCCGCATCCGGGGCCGCTCCTGGCGATCGGCGTGTTCAACGCGGACATCGGCAAGACCATCTTCTACGGCCTGATCGTCGGCCTGCCCACCGCGATGATCGCGGGTCCGATCTTCGGCAAGTTCATCTCGAAGTACGTCCCCGGCGAGGCCTCGCCCGAGCTGATGGAGCAGCTGGCGCGCGAACCCGAGGCGCGCGAGCTGCCCGGCTTCGGCATCACGCTCATCACCGTGCTGCTGCCGGTGGCGCTGATGCTGCTGAAGACCTTCGCCGACGTGGCGCTCGACGAGAAGAACATCGTGCGCCAGTGGATGGACTTCATCGGCCACCCGATCACCGCGCTGCTGGCGGCGCTGCTGCTGTCGCTCTACACCTTCGGCACCGCGCGCGGCTTCACGGCCAAGCAGATCATGAAGTTCGTCGACGACAGCCTCGCACCCACCGCGGCCATCGTGCTGATCATCGGTGCGGGCGGCGGCTTCAAGCAGATGCTGGTGGCCAGCGGCGTGGGCAACGCGATCGGGCAGATGGCGCTGCATGCGCAGGTCTCGCCGATCCTCCTGGCCTGGCTGGTGGCAGGCTTGATCCGCATCGCCACCGGTTCGGCCACCGTCGCGACCATCACCGGCGCGGGCATCGTCGCGCCGCTGGCGACCATGGTGCCGGGCGTGAACCGCGAGTTGCTGGTGCTGGCCACCGGCGCGGGTTCGCTGATTCTTTCGCACGTCAACGACGCGGGCTTCTGGCTGGTGAAGCAATACTTCAACATGAGCGTGGCCGAGACCTTCAAGACCTGGACCGTGATGGAAACGCTGATCTCGGTCGTGGCCATCATCTTCATCATGCTGCTGAGCATGGTCGTCTGAGGAGAAAAGCATGGGTCGCATCGTCATCGGCGTCGACATCGGAACCACCAGCACGAAGACCGTGGCCTTCACGCCCGCAGGCCGGGTGCTGGCGCACGACGCGACCGAATACCCGCTCCTGCAGCCCGAGGCTGCCGCCGCCGAGCAGGACCCGCAGCAAATCTTCGAGGCCGTGCTCTCGGCCATCGCCAGCTGCGTGAAGCAGACCAGGGCCGCGCCCGGCGACGTGCTCGCCGTGTCCTTCAGCGCGGCGATGCACAGCCTGATCCTGGTCGACGACGAAGGCGTGCCGCTCACGAACAGCATCACCTGGGCCGACCACCGCGCCTCGGCCTGGGCCACGCGCATCCGCGACGAGTGGGACGGCCTCGCGATCTACCGCCGCACGGGTACGCCGATCCATCCGATGTCTCCGCTGGCCAAGCTGGTGTGGCTGCGCCACGAGCGCGCCGAGCTCTTCTCGCGCGCCGCGCGCTTCGTCGGCATCAAGGAGTACGTCTTCTTCAGGCTCTTCGGCCAGTGGCAGGTCGACCACTCGATCGCTTCGGCCACGGGGCTTTTCAACATCGAGCGGCTCGACTGGGACGAGGGCGCGCTCGCGCTCGCAGGCGTGCGCGCCGGGCAGCTCTCGCAGCCGGTGCCGACCACCTGGCACGTCGAGGGTCTCGCGCCCGACGTGGTCGCGCGGCTGGGCCTGTCGCGCGACACGCCCTTCGTCATCGGCGCCAACGACGGCGTGCTCTCCAACCTCGGCGTGAACGCGATGGCGCCCGGCGAGGTGGCCGTGACCATCGGCACCAGCGGCGCCATGCGCACCGTGGTCGACCATCCCATGACCGACCCCGAGGGCCGCACCTTCTGCTACGCGCTCGCCGAGGGCCGCTGGGTGGTGGGCGGCCCGGTGAACAACGGCGGTATCATCCTGCGCTGGGTGCGCGACGAGTTCGCGTCGGCCGAGGCCGAGACCGCCAAGCGCCTGGGCATCGACACCTACGAGGTGCTCACGCGCATCGCCGAGCGCGTGTCGGCAGGCTCCGAAGGGCTGGTGTTCCACCCCTTCCTCACCGGCGAGCGCGCGCCCTACTGGAACGCCGACCTGCGCGGCTCCTTCTTCGGGCTGGGCATCCACCACCGCAAGGAGCACATGATCCGCGCGGTGCTGGAGGGCGTGATCTTCAATCTGCACAGCATCCTGCCGGCGGTCGAATCCATCGCCGGGCGCAGCGCCCGCATCAAGGCCACTGGCGGCTTCGCGCGCTCGGGCATGTGGCGCCAGATGATGGCCGACGTGTTCGACCGCGAGGTGGTCGTGCCCGAGAGCTTCGAAAGCTCCTGCCTCGGCGCTGCAGTGCTCGGGCTCTACGCGCTGGGCCACGTCGACTCGCTCGACGCGGTCGCGGGCATGGTCGGCGCCACCCATCGCCATACGCCCAACACCAAGAACGCGGCCCTCTACCGGCAACTGCTGCCGGTGTATCTGTCGCTGCCGCGCAAGCTGAGCGAGGAATACAAGCTGCTTGCCGCGTTCCAGCAGCAGACAGCCGTGCCGCCGCCGGCACGTCGAAGCTGACGACCCGAGGGTCGCCGTCGTCCATCGAAGATTTGCTGGAGGAAACCCGGTCTTGCTGAATACGATGTCTCCGGCCTTCGCCCCGCGCGTTCCCCCGAGGCCCCTGCCTCCCGTGCCGCAGGTGACGCGGCAGGCTCCGCGTCGCATGGAGCCGCGCACGTGGCATGCACCGGCGCCCGTCGAAGCGTGCACGGTGTCCACCACCGTCCGCTGTGAAGTCGCCACCGCGTCTTCTCAGGCGAGCCCCGCGCGCTGCCTGCACGATCACGAACTGCACCTGATCGGCGCGGCACCGGGGCGGCTTCGCATCGGCAGCGGCGACGACGAACGAACGCACAGCTTCGCGCCCCATACCGTCGTGCTGCTCGGCCCCCACCTGCCGCGCAGCCTCGCCTTCGAGCACCGCATGCAACCCGGCGGCGGCGATACGCAGGGACTGGTGCTGCGCTTCGGCGACGAGCCGCTGAAGCGCGGCATGGCGCTCTTCCCCGAACTCGCCGATGCCGGGCCGATGCTGGCCCGCGCACGGCTGGGCGTGCAGTTCATCGGCCTGGAGGCCGACACGCTCGCACGCCTGCGGCGCATCGCGACGCTGCACGGGCTTGCCCGCTTCTCCGAATTCACCGCGCTGCTGAACGAACTGGCGCAGTGGCCAGACTACCGGCTGCTCTGCGGCGTGGCCCCGTCCGGCGAAGACCTCGGCGAGGACGCCCGCAGCCTGCGCATCGACAAGGCGCTCGATCACATCCGCGAACACTATGCCGATGCGCTGTCGCTGCCCGAGGTCGGCGCGATCGTGGGCATGCGCGAGAACACCTTCTCGCGCAGCTTCCGCCGCGCCACCGGCCAGACCTTCACCGACTTCGTGATCGGGCTGCGCGTGGCCGAGGCCTGCCGCCTGCTGGTATCCACGCGCCAGCAGGTGAGCAGCATCTGCTACGAGGTGGGCTTCAACAACATCTCGAACTTCAACCGGCATTTCCGCCGGATCCAGGGGATGACGCCTGGGGAGTTTCGCGCGCGGCGTGCGGGCGAGCGGCGGGCAGGCGAACTCTCGTACGCCTAGACGCTGCCTACGGGGCAGCTGTCGAGCGTCATGCCAGCGCTCCCGGCCCTCTCATGCTGCGCTCGACAGGATTCCGCGATGAAGGTCAGGCCGCGAAGGGGCCGGACTTAGTCGAGGTCTTCTTCCGCACGCTCGGGGCCGACCTCGTTGAGCACCTCCACGGCTCGCAGGATGTCAGCCACCGTCGAGGCCTCGCTCCTGTCCGGCGCAATGGCCGGCGGAATCCTGTCGAATTCTCTGAATACCCTGCCGATAGCTCGTCACCTCGAAGCCAGGAAACCTCTGCTTGAACTTCGTCGAACCGAACAGGTTGTCGTGCGCGTACCGGGGCAGCAGCTCCCTGATCTCGCGTACCTGCCGCGAGAAGAGGCCTGCTGCGGAAAAAGCCCACTTCCCGATGACCCGATAGGAGGTCTCTCGCCCGAATGCCCGGCAGGCCATCTCGACGAACTCCTTGTACGTCGGCCGTTCGTCGCAGCACGGAAGGTGCCAAGTGTGTCCGAAGGCATCCGATGCGTTGCCCAGCGTTGCCAGCGCGCGGCTTGCATCGGGCGTCCAGATGAGGGTTCTGCGCGTGTCGTCGCGCACGGGCACCAGGGGCATCGCCTGCTTCTGGAGCTTCTCGATGACGAGTGCGTTGGTGAAGCTCTGCGTCTTGCCCGGCCCGTAGAACTCGGGCGCCCTGCCGATCAACACCGGGATGTCTCCCCGCGCCATCTCCTCGAGCACCATCGACGCCATGGCCGCACGCACGTTGCCCTTGCGGCCCACAGGAGCGAAGGGCGTGTCCTCCGTCTGCACCCGGTCGTCCTGGGGGTACATGTAGGTGTTGTCGAAGTAGGCAAAGCTTGCACCCTCCGCCCGGCACGCATCCAGCGCGTTCTTGAGCATCACGGGAAACCGCCGTTCCCACAGTTCGGTGTCCGGCGGCAGGCCTGCAGTGAAGTAGACGATGCGGCTGCCCTTGACCGCATCCAGGGTCTGCCTCGCATCGAGAAGATCGGCGGACACCAGCGCATCGGTGTCGTTGACCTTGCGGGGATTGCGGCTCACGAGCCGCACGTCGTTCGTGTGGTTGCGCCGCAGTTCTTGCGCCAGTTCGATGGCGATCTGCCCGTTCGCGCCCAATATCGTCTGCATTACGTTCGCCCCATAGAAGTTCCGCATGGCCATGCCGCAGGAGTTTGACCTTGAAGTCAACTTCAATGTCAAACTCCAATTCCGCTCCAGGCAAGGTGAACATGAAGATTGGAGAACTCGCTCAGCGCACGGGCCTCGCGTCCTCGCGCATCCGCTTCTACGAGCGCATCGGCCTGCTCAGGATGGTCGAGCGCGAGGCGAACGGCTACCGCAGCTATCCCGCCGACGCGGTACTGGTGCTCCAGCTGATCACCGCAGGACAGCGCGCCGGCTTCAGGCTCGACGAGCTGCGCGCCCTGCTCCCGGGCGATCTCGCGCAGTGGCAGCACGGCACGCTCATGGATGCGTTGGAACGCAAGGTGCAGGACATCGAGGCGCTCCAGGCACAACTCGCGCAAAGCAAGAGCCAGCTCGTCGATTTGATCGCGCAGATCGAGGCCAAGCCGGATGACATGGCGTGCGACGCCAACGCCAGACGCGTCCTGTCTCAGGTGCGGCTGGATGGACCTGGCGATGCGAGCGCCTCGTCTCCAGCGACGAAGGCGCGGACCGGAACGGGACGCCGGGGCGGCGCGCTCGTCAGAGCCGGTAGGCGCTAGTAAGAGTCGATCGGTCCGTGCTCGGCCGCTCGTGCGGGGCGCCTCGGCCTCCTTCGGGATGTTGGAAGGCGAGCGCATGAAGCCTCACCACTTCACCCGCACCCCCAGACCCGCGTTGATCGAACTGCCCACGCGCGCCGCGCCGCCCGAGGCCCACAGTTTGCCGAGTTCGCCGTACAGGCTCGTGCTCGGACTCACATCCAGCGTGAAGCCCGCAGCCAGTTCTGTGCTGGTGCCGCCGATGGGCGTGCCGATCGGTGTGATCGCCGCGGGGTTCACGAAGCGCGCGACGTCGTTGCCCTTGGCGCTGCGGTAGACGTTCACACGTGCATAGGGCTGCAGCGTGCCGGCGCCGGTCGTGAAGCTGCCCTTGACGCGCACGCCCGCGCGGCCGATCCAGCCGCTGTCGGCATCCTGCTTGACGAGCGCGCCCGGGATGGACACGTCGTCCAGCCGCAGCCGCTGGTGGATCAGCTGCAATTGCGGCTCGATCGACCAGCCGCTCGCGCCGATCGCGAAAGCCTTGCCCACCTCGAGCGAAGCCAGCAGGCTGTTGCCCTTGCCCGAGTAGCCCGCGCTGAAAACCGGCTGCACCGTGTAGCGATGCCGGCCCGCCTGCAGCACCACATCGGCATAGAAGCCGGAGTCATCGGAGTAGGTGCCGTACAGGCCCAGGTACTGGCTGCGCAGGTCGCTGCCGCCTGCTGCGTTGTTCAGGATGCCGCTGCCGAAGCCGCTCACGCGGGTATGGCCTTCGAGCTGGCCCACGTAGAGACCGGCGCGCCAGTCCGGCGTGGCCAGCAGGTCGGTGCCGGCCTGCAGCCCGTTGAGCCGGCCCTCGGCGCGCGGCGAGACGGTGCCGCCCTGGCGGATGTCCATGTCGGTGGAGATCACCCGGCCCCAGGCGCGGCGGTTGTTGCCGCCGACCCGCCCGGTCGCAGCGGCACTGCCGCGCACGTCGTCGTCGCCGATGCGCTGGCTCAGGCTCGCGAGCATGCCTAGGTTGCCCTGGCGCAGCTGGTTTGGCAGTGCGGCGAACAGCGAGGCCTCGGCGCGGTAGGTCGGCAGACCGGGGCTGGCCGCGCCTGGGGTGGCGGCGTCCGTCTCGCTGCGCAGGTACCAGTTCTCGCCGGCACCGCCTGCATCGCCCGCGTGCAGCCGGTACTCGAAGGCGCCGGCGTCGACATGGCCGCCTGCGAGGGTGAACGCGTCCTTCGTGGTCTGCGCAGTGGTGGTCGCGCCGTCGATCGCGCTGATCACCTCGATGCCGTTGCCTGTGGTGAGGGCGCCCAAGCCGCCGAGGTTGGTGACCTGCACGGTGGTCCTGCCGCTGGCCGCGCCGCCCTTGATCACCAGCCGGTCCGAGGGCCCCGCGCCATCGTTGAGCACGGTGGCCAGTTTCAGCACGCCGTTGTTGCCGACGTAGTTGCCGTTGACCGTGAGCGTGGTGCCGGCTGCGGCGCCTGCGAGCGTGACGGTGCCGCTGTTGCTCAGGCTCGCCACCGTCTGGCTGAAGCCCGCCAGGTCGAGCGTGGTGCCGCCGGCCACCACGGTGCTGGAGGCCGCGCTGAATGCGTTGGCGGCGCCTGCCTTGAACGTGCCCGCCGCGACGCGGGTCTCGCCGCTGTAGCTGGCGGTGCCCGCGAGCGTGAGCGTGCCTGCGCCCACCTTGACCAGCGAGCCGCCGGTGCCGGTGATGGCGCCCGAGATCGTCGTGTCGCTGCCGACTGCGCCCGTAGTGAGCGTCTTCGCGCCGAGCACCACATCGCCCGCGCCGCCCAGTGCGCCGATGCTCGCACCGGTCGTGGCCAGGTCGATGCGCACCTGTGCGCCGGCCGCGTTGGTCACGCTGGCGCCCGCGGCGTTCGCGCCGTCCTGCAGCCGCAACGTGCCCTGGTTCGCGATGGCGAGCGGGCCCGCGTCCGCCTTGCCGCCGAACTGCAGCGTCGCGCCCGACGCGATGCTCACCGCACCGGTGCCGAGTGCGCCGCTCGCATTGGTGGCGAGCGTGCCCGCATCCACCAGCGTGCCGCCGCTGTAGCTGTTGGCGCCTGCCAGTGTCAGCGTGCCGCTGCCGATCTTGCGCAGCCTGCCGGTGCCGCTCATCACGCCTGCATAAGTGCCGGCGGTCTTGTCCTGGTCGAACGCGACCTCGGCGTTGTTCACGATGTTGCCCTGCAGGCTGGCGGCGGCGCCCTGCAGCACGCCGCCTTTCACGATGGTGCCGCCCGTATAGCTGTTGACGCCGCCCAGGATCAGCCGGCCCGCGTCCTCCTTGGAGAGCCCCCCCGCACCCGAGAGCGCGACATCGAGCCTGGCCGTCATGGCCGCGCCCGCGGCGGTGCCGTCGCCCACGCGCACCACCGAGCCCGGGTTGTCCAGCGTGAGGCCGTCGCCCTGAACCACGTAGCCGTCGACCGCGAACTGCGCCCCGGCGATGCGCACCGCGCCGCCGGCTCCGTCGACCGTCACGGTGCCGGCCTTGCCGCCGAAGACGGCGAACTGGCCCTGCGCCCAATTGGCGTTGAGCTTGCCGTCCATGTCGGTCCAGCCGTCCAGCGAAGGCTGCGGGTTGCCCGCGCGCCAGGTGCCCGAGCCGCCGGCCACTTGGCCGTCGTTGTATTTGCTGCTGTCCCCACCGTCCCAGAAGTTCAGCGACAGGCCCGCGCGGTTGACCAGGTTCACCTGGTTCGCCACCGAGGTCTGCAGCTGCAGGTCGGCCGCCTTGGCACCCGTGGGCACGGTGCCGATGTCCACGCCGTTGTCGACCATGCTGCCGCCGTAGTTCATGAGCCGGTACAGCCCAGGGCCGAAACTGCCGCCAGCCGACTGCGCGACGTTCAGCGTGCCGTCGAGCTGCAGGTTGCCCGTGACGTTGATCAGGTCGTTGAGCGCGCCGCCGGACACGCCCGCCTGGCCGAGTTCGTAGTTCAAGGTGGAACCGCCGGCGAGGGTGAGCGCGCCGAGCGTCAGCGTGCCGGGGCTGTTGCCAGCGGACAGGACGCCGCCCTTGCCGATGGTGACCGCCCCCGCGATACTGCCGCTGCCCGCGAGCGTTCCGCCACTCTGGACCTGCACCGCCCCCGTGCCCGTGGCGCTGCCGCTCTGGTTGTCGACGCTGAGCGTGCCGCCGCTCACGGTGGTGCCGCCCGTGTAGGTGTTGGCGCCGGTCAGCGTGAGCGTACCGCCGCCCACCTTCACGATCGAGCCGCCCGTGCCGTCGACGACGCCCGAGAGCGTCGTGTCGGCGTTCGATCCGCCGGTGGTCAGCACCTTCGCGCCCAGCACCACTTCGCCCTCGCCCTGGACCGCGCCGATGCTCACGCCAGTGGTCGCCTGGTCGATGCGCAGCTGCGCGCCCGCCTGATTGAGCACCGTGGCCTTGTCGGCGGATGCGCTGTCCGCGAAAGCCAGCACGCCGCCCGCCGAGTTGGTGAGCGTCGTGCTGCCCGCGCTCGCCGTGCCCTGCAGCCGCACGGTGCCCTGATTCGCGATGGCCACGGTGCCGGCATCGAAACTGCCTCCGAGCTGCAACGTGGCGCCGGAGGCCACGCTCGCCGGGCCGCTGCCGAGCGCGCCGGTGACATCGGTCGAGAGCGTGCCCGCATCGACGAAAGTACCGCCAGAGTAGTCGTTGGCCGCGCCGAGCCGCAGGGTGCCTGCGCCGGTCTTGCGCAGGCTGCCGGCACCGCTGATGGAGCCGTTCAGCGTGAGCGTGCGCACTGCGGCGATCTCGAAGCTGTTGCTGCCGGCGCCCACGCTCACCGCGCGCGTACTGGTGGCGTCGCCGGTCACGCGCAGCGTGGCGCCGTTCTGCAACGCGAGCTTGCCCGTGGCCGCGCCGAGGTTGGCGTCGGACGAGATCTGCAGGATGCCGCTTCGGACTGTCGTGCCGCCCGCATAGCTGTTGCTGCCGCCGAGCACGAGCGTGCCCAGGTCGTCCTTCACGATGCTTCCCGTGCCGGCGATCTCGGCGTTGATGGTCGCGGTCATCCCGGCGCCAGCGGCACTGCCGTCACCGACGCGGATGACGGAGCCTGCAGCGTTCACGGTCAGCGCGTCACCCACGACGGTGTAGCCATCGACGGCGAACTGCGCGCCGCCGATGCGCACCGGTCCCCCCGAGCCCGTGCCGTCCACGGTGACGGTGCCCGCCTTGCCGCCGAAGATCGCGAACCCGTCCTGCACCCATCTGCCGTTGGCAATGCCGTTGGCATCGGTCCAGCTGTCGCCCGGCGTGCCCGCGCGCCACGTGCCCGAACCGCCGGCGATCTTGCCGTCGTTGAAGCTGGCGGGATCGACGCCGTCCCACAGGTTGAGCACCAGCCCGTTGCTGTTCACCAGGTTGACCTGATTGGCCACCGAGGTCTGCACGAACATCTGGCTCGCGTCGGTGGGCGCGGTGCCGACGTCCAGGCCGTTGTCGGTCAGCGTGCCGCCGTAATTCATGAGGCGGTAGACGCCCGCGCCGAACGTGCCGCCGGCCGACTGCGCCACGTTGAGCGTCCCGTCGAGCTGCAGGTTGCCGTTGACGTTGATCAGGTCGTTGAGCGGTCCGCCTGCCACACCGGCCTGGCCAAGTTCGTAGTTGAGCACCGAGCCCGCATTCAGGCTCAAGCTCCCGACGGTCAGCGTGCCGGGGCTGTTGCCCGGGTTCACCGAGGCGCCGTTGGCGACGGTGACTGCGCCTGCGATCGTGCCCGAGCCGCCCAGCGTGGCGCCCGACTGGATCAGGACTGCGCCGGTGCCGGTGGCGCTGCCCACGATGTTGTTCACGCGCAGCGTGCCGGCCGACACCGTCGTGCCACCGGTGTAGGTGTTGGCTCCGCTCAGCACCAGCGTGCCGCTGCCGACCTTGACGACCGAGCCGCCGGTGCCTGCGCCGGGCTGCGTGAAGACGCTGCCCTTGTCGCTCACGACGCCGGAGATCGTGTCGCTCGCGTTCAGTCCGCCCAGCGTGAGCCGCGTGGCACCCAGCACCACATTGCCTTCGCCCGAGAGCGAGCCCAGTTCGACGCCGCCCTTGGCGGTCGAGCCCGAGACGTCGACCACGCCGCCCGCTGCGTTGCTCACTGTCGCGTTCGCGCCGCTGGAGGCTTCCGCGAAGTGCACGATGCCGCCGGAGGCATTGACGATCTTCGAGCTGCCCGCATTCGCCGAGCCGAGGAAGCTCAGCAGGCTGTCGGTACCGTTGCCGATCGTTGCGCTGGCCGCGTTCGACCCCTGCTGGAAGTACACCGCGCCGCCCTGGTTGGTGATGGCGGCGCTGCCAGCGGTAGCGCTGTCGCCGAACTGCAGCGCGTTCGCCGTTGGCGAATTCCAGCCCGAACCGTTGACGGTGATGCTCGCGCTGTCAGCCGTCGCGTTCTGGATGAAGCCCAGGCGATTGTCGTTGTCGGCCACCCCGGCGCGCCCGACGGTGTAGGTGTTACCGCCTGCGCTGGCCGTGTCGTAGAGCGTCACGCGCGTGCCGCTGCCCTGCTGCTGCACCGCGCCGCTGCCGAAGGCGGAGCCGACACCGGCAGTGATCGTCGCGCCGCCCTGCACCACCGTGCCGCCCTTGTAGCTGCTGGCCGCCACCAGGTTGATCGAGCCGCCGTTGCCTGTGACGGTGAGCGAACCGGCTCCGCTGATGGATCCGCTTAGGCCCCAGAGGGCGTTGCTCAGGTCGATGGTGCCACCGCCCGCGCCCAGTGCGATCGCACGCGCACTGAAGAACGGTGCACTGCCCGCCGCGATGCGCAGCGTGCCGCCGTCCAGCGCCAGGCCCGTGCCCGCCGCGCCGAGGTTGTTGTCGGCCGAAATCTGCAGGATGCCGCCCTTGACCGTCGTGCCACCCAGGTAGGTGTTCTTGCCGCTGAGGATCAGCGTGCCGCCGTCTTCCTTGACCAGCCCGCCTGCACCGCCGATGGCAGCGGCGATGCTGGCAGTCATGCCGGCGCTCGCGCCGGTGCCGTCGCCCACGCGCACCGCCGTGGCGGGCGAACCGATGGTCAGTGCGTCGCCGTTGACCACGTAGCCGTCCACCGCGAACTGCGCGCCGCCGATGCGCACGGGACCGCCCACGCCGCTGTTGTCGACCGTGACGGTGCCTGCCTTTCCGGTGAAGACCGCGAAGCCGTCTTGGATCCAGCCCGCATTGACGATGCCGTTGGCATCGGTCCAGTTGTCGCCCGGCGAGCCTGCGCGCCAAGTGCCGCTGCCGCCTTCGACCGTGGAATTGTTGAAGGCCGAGGCGTTGCCGCCGTCCCACATGTTGAGCGCGAGCCCGCCGGTGTTCACCAGGTTGATCTGGTTGGCCACACCGGTCTGCAGCGACAAGTAACTCAGGGGCACCGAGGCGTTGCCGATGGTCATCGCGTTGGCCGTCAGCGCGCCCGTGTAGTTGATGAGCCGGTAGAGGCCCGCGCCGAAGGTACCGCCAGCCGACGGTGCGAGATCGAGTGTGCCGCCCAATGAGAGATCGCCGTTGACGGTGAGCAAGTCGTTGAACGCGCCGCCGACCACGCCCGCCTTGCCGAGTTCCATCTCGAGCGTCGAACCCGCGGCGAGCGTGAGCGAGCCGGTGCTCAGCGCGCCTACGCCGCTGTTGCCGATCGACAGGCGCGCGCCCGCCGCCACGTTCACCGGACCGGCGATCGCGCCGTTGCCTGCGAGCGTGGCACCGCCGAGCACGTTGACTGCGCCCTGGCCGGTGGCGCTGCCCGAACTGTTGGCGATTCGCAGCGTGCCCTGAGCCACCTGCGTGCCGCCCGTGTAGGTGCTGGCGCCAGTCAGCGTGAGCGCGTTGGCGCCCAGCTTCACGATGCTGCCATCGCCCGAGATCTGGCCGTTGAACGCGAGTGCCGGGCCGGAAACGGTTAGCGTGTTCGACTTGCCGATGGCGAAGGCGTTGCCCAGTGTCAGCGCCGTCGTGGCCGACATCGCGGTATTGCCCTCGATCGAGACCACGCCGCTGCCCAGCGCGGTATTGCTGCCGAGCACGACCGCGTTGTTCGCGAAGCGCGTGCCGCCCGCGTAGCCGTTGTTGTTGAGCAGCGCGACGGTGCCACCGACGGCGCGCAGGTCCAACGAGCCGCCGCCCGAGACCACGCCGTTGAAGCTCACCGCGCCGGGTGTCTGCACCGCAAGGGCGCCGGCGTTCGACAGAAAGGAGACATCGTTGAGCGAGAGCGCGAACGGGCTCGCGAGTGCGACCGGCCCGCCGACGCCGAGCGCGGCCCCGCCGATGGCCTGCGCGCTCGCTGCCTGCAATGTGCCCGCATAGGCCGTGAAGCTGCCGGCGAAGGCGCTGTTGTCGCCGCTGAGCGTGAGCACGCCGTCGCCGTTCTTGATCAGCGTGCCGCCGCCGCTGAAGTCGCTGGCCACCGTCGTGCTGCTGTCGTCGGCCATCGTCAGCGAGGAGCCCGCCGCAAGCGAGATCTTGCTGCCCGCCACGCCGCTCAGGTTGCCGATGACAGGGGTGCCCGACGCCGTGTACAGCAGCGTACCCGAAGCATCCAGGCTGAGCGCCGTCCCGGTGCCGAAGGTGCCGCCCGACGCGAAGCCCAGCGCGCCCTCGTTGACCACCGCCGTCCGTGGCGCCATGGCGCGGTTGATCAGCCAGTCGCCGCTGTCGTTCTTGATCAGGTCGCCGCCGAAGCTGGTGGTGCCCGTCGCAGCCTGCGAGTAGATCTGGCTGCCCGCGCCCGCGAGCGTCAGCGTCGATCCCACCGCGGAGCCGATGCCGAGGTCGCCGGCGATCCTGCTGCCGGTGCGCAGCGTCACCCGTTGCACCAGCCCGCCGTCGAGGGCGACGCTGCCTTGCAGCAGGCCGCCGTTGTCGAGCGTGATCGAGGTGGCCTGACCGTAGATGCTGACGGCGCCCGAGATGGTGGACCCGGCCGTGTTGGTGACGCTCGCATTGCCGCCGCCGAAGCCCAGGCCCAGGTAGTTTCCCGTGCTGCTGATGCGGCTGTTGCCCGTGTTGACGATCGTGCCGCCTCCATACAGAAGCGCGCCGGCGAGGCCCTCGATGACGCCGCCGTTCGAATTGGTCAGCGTGAGTGGCCCGCCCGTCACCTGGATCGCGCGATCGGGGCTCTGGATCGTGCCGCCGTCGTTGTTGATCACCGCGTTGCCCCCGGCCACCACGCCCGCCGTGCCGCTGATCGTGCCGGAGTTGTTGATCGTGACGTTGGGCCCGACATAGATGCCCCAGGTGCCATCGCCGAAAGTGGCGATGTTCCCGGTGTTGTTGATCGTGCCGCCGTCCGCGACGCCGACCCAGCCGGGCGTGTCGCCGGTGCAGGTGAGCGTGTTGCCCGCGGCGGTGCAGGCCGCCCAGGCCGTTCCGCTCAGCATGAAGACCGGCACGCCCACCAACGGAACCAACAGGCGGGCGCCGCTCGATGTGCGCCGGCCGCTGCTGCGCTTGCCGCGGGCGCGCGTCGTTTCGCAGACGGCCACCCATGCACCGAGCGCGGCGTTCCAGATGGTCTTGTAGGCGGTATTCATGGCAACGGTTCTCCCTGCGCAGCGCGCATGGGCGACGCTGCGTCTGAAAATGGAATGGAAGCGGTGGGACTTGGGCGGTCCGTTCCCGCGCCGGGCGCGGGGAAGCCCGGCTAGCGACCTGGCGAAGAGCCTGGGCCTGCGGCGGTCCGTGGGGCTGGCGCCCCTTGATCGATGGTGGTCTTCGCGTCGTTCTTCATGAGTTCTCCTCCTGTCCCGCCGTGGCGGAGAGCGGCATCACCGTGGTGCCGCTTCGGAGGGAAATTCTCAAATGGCGCTATCGAATTTGCACCTTGCGTTTTCTTGCAATGCACAGTGGGCACCTACGGAAATCGGTAGGTCTGCGCCACCGAATGAATGCATTGGTGTTCGTGCGGCGCCACACCGCAGTCCGAAGTGCTCAGAGTTCGATGCGCACCTGGCCCTGGAAGCTGTAGCCTTCGCCGCGCACCGCGACGACCGGCAGCTTCTCGCCGCTGGCCTGCTCCACCTTGCGGCGCAGGCGCGAAACCGTCACGTCAAGGTTGCGCTCGTACGCCTCCAGGCCCGGACGCCCCATCGCCGCCAGCAGCGCGGCCCGGCCGACCACTTCGCGCGGTTGTTCGATCAGGCACTGCAGCAGCCGTGCTTCCGCGTTCGAGAGTTGCACGCGCTCGCCGCCGGGCGACAGCAGCAGCCAGGAGGTCAGTTGATAGCGCCAGGGGGCCTGGGCGGAGGCTTCGCCAGCGTCCATCGCCGACGGCTCTTGCGCGGCTGGGGCCGGGGATGGGGCCTGGACCTCCTGGCTGCGCTGCAGCAGGTTGTGCAGCACCATCTCGAGCTCGCGCAGGTTGACCGGCTTGACGAGGTAGTAGTCGGCGCCCAGTCCCAGTCCGTGCAGGCGGTCGTTCAACATGCCGCGCGCCGTCAGCATCACGACGCGCATCGCGCCGCGCGCACGCAGCCGCGCCAGCACGCTGAATCCATCTTCGCCCGGCAGGTTGACGTCGCAAACCGCGGCATCGAAGTCCTGCCGTGCCAGTTCCCCGTCGAGCTGCTCGGCGCTCTCCAGGCCGCTGACGAGCATGCCCACGCCGCGCAGGTAGCGCACCACGGTGTCGCGCAGGTCGTCATCGTCCTCGATGACCAGCACGCGGGCGAGGCCGCTCATCGGACGCCTCCCGGGCCGGCGAGCGCAGTGCGTGTTTCGTGCCCGGGATGTTCCGCCGGCGTGCTGCCTGCGTGGAGCGGCAGGGTCAGGGTCAGCACGGCACCGCCCCCGGGCCCGTTGGCGGCGGCCACGCTGCCGCCATGGACCGCGGCGATGCGGTGCACCATGTGCAGGCCGAGCCCGATGCCCGGAATGCGCCGCGTGCCGGCCGAGCGATAAAAGCGCTCGAAGACATGCGGCAGGTCGTCCGAGGCGAAGCCTGGCCCCTTGTCGCATACCTGGATGCAGATGCAAGGCCCCGCTGCACCCGGCGCAAGGTCTTCGGACGGCCGGGCGCGGATGCCTGCGCGGACCCGGATCGGCGAATCAGATGGCGCGTACTTGATGGCATTGCTCAGCAGGTTGTCCATGGCGATGTGCAGCAGCATCTCGTCCACCAGCGCCGGCAGCGCGCTCGCATCGAGCTGCAGGGCGATGCGTCCGCCGCCGCTGCCTTCGTTGTGCTCCTCGATCTTCTCGCGCAGGAATACCGCCAGATCGATGGGCACCGGATGCACGTTGCCGCTCGACGCATCGAGCCATTCGTCGGCCAGCAGGGTGTCGACCAGGTCGCGCATGCGAAGCACCGTGCGGCCGATCTTCTCGGCCTCCTTCTTGACCTCCTCGGGCGCCAGGCCGAGCCGGTCGTCGGTGAGGAGCTGCGCCGCGCCGCCGATCGTTCCCAGCGGCGTGCGGAACTCGTGCGAGACCATGGCCAGCAGGCCGCGCTGCTCGCGCAGCGCCAGCGCGAGCTGGTCGTGCGTACGGTGGTGCTGTTCGATCTCCTGACGCAGATCGCGGGTGCGCTCGTTCACGCGCCGTGAGAGCCGCGCACGATGCCGAAGCGACAGCGCCAGCGCACGCCGCTCGCGCTGGCGCACGCGCCAGCCCAGCGCGAAGAAGAAAGCCATGATGTGGAGGATGCTGCCGATCGCATAGCTCGCCTGGGCCGCCAGCGTGAAGGGCAGCCACTGCAGGTTCTTGGCGAAGTGCACCGATCCCATCATCAGGTAGACCGCATAGCCCACCAGCCCCGGCCAGGCCTGCATGTTGCGGCGCAGCGCCACGATGCACATGGGCACGATGCAGGCCGCGAAAAGCACCCACGCCAGGTTCAGCGGCCGGGCGACACGGCCGTACAAGCCCGCCATGGCCGCCGCGCAGGCCGCGAGGCAGGCGAGCGTCATCACCTGGAAGACACGGTTCATGCGCGGGAACTGCCGCTCCATGTCGAGGAGGACGCGTGCGAAAGCGAAGGCCGCGGCCGTATGCAGGCAGACCGAGAAGTTGTGCAGCCGGACCGCCGCCAGAGGGCTGTCGCGCAGCCAGAACGACGCCGGCAGGCCCTCGGAGCTCGCGAACACCATGCCGAGCGTGACCAGGTAGCCGGCGTAGGCGACAAACCGGCGGTCGGGCAAAGCGATGCCCATCATCAGGCTGACCACCGCCATCAGCAGGGCCATCCCGGTGACGCCCGCATCGACGAAATTGAGTTCCTGCTGAACCTCGGCCTGCTCGCGCAGCGGCGACACGCCGCCGACCAGGCTCAGGGTACGGTCGCCCGCCAGGCGCACCCAGATCCAGCGCGGCTCGGTATCGGGCCACTCCGGCAGCCGCACCGTGGGCATCGACCAGGGCAGTTCGCGCTTGGAACCCGCCCGCATCCCGCCGAGGGCGCGATGCTCGAACCCGCCGTCGGCGCCGCGCCACCACACGTCGATGTAGTCGGCGTAAGGCGCGTTCAGCCGCAGCCACCAGCCGTTCTCCAGCGGACGGGCGACCTGTTCGGGCGAGGCCCGGACCTGGAACCGCACCCACCAGGCGCCCCTGACATAGCCGCCGTTGAAGGTGCCCTCGACCGTCTTGAACTGCTGCCGGAAGGCAGGCGAATCCACCTGCTCGCGCGTGAGCTTTCCGCTTTCGTCGTAATAGGCCTGTATGCGTCCGATGAAGCTGCGCTCTGCAAGGGTCGATCGGGCGTCGAGTGTCAGGGGGTGCGGCTGCTGTTGCTGCTGCTGCTGCGCATGGCTCGCGAGTGCAAGGCACGTCAACAGAATGAAGACAGCGGCAATGCGTGCGCGAATCGCGACGAGACACTCGACGAACGGGAACGGGCTGGCCACGTGCACGCGCTGTGGGCTGGGTGACGCCTCAGTCGGGCGCCGTGCAATGAGCCGTCCGAGCCCTCGCGCTCATGGGAGGCTTCGCGGCATCGCATGCGCTCGCACGCCGGGGTGCTTGGAATGACCGTCGTTCATCGCTCCTCCTCGTCGCACTCGGGTTCCATGCCCCTGGACACCATCGACTCGCCGGCTCCCGCGGCCGGTTGGGATGGATTCTGTGGCACGGGGCGGAAGCGCGCATCTTACTTTTTCTTTCAGATCAGACTCGCTGGAGCAGCCCTGCAGGACGGACAGGGAGGCATAAGCCCTTCACGATCTGCAGCGTGGGGGGAGCGCGCATCGAGGCGGTCGAAGTTCTGTCACCGGAAGGCCCGGTCCTCCTACCCAAGGCTCTCAAAAACGCCAAGATGCTCAAGCCCGCGACTGTGCAATCGCCAGCAGAAACATCTCCAAGAATGCCGATGGCGCACGCCCTTGTTCCCAAATCTGCATCGACGAAGGACCAGGCAATCATGAACACCGAAGCCACCATTGCCCGCATCTGGCGAGGCCGCACGCGTCCCGAGCTCGCCGACGAGTACGAGGCCTACAACCGAGCCGAAGGCGTCCCTCCGCTCGAAAAGACCGCGCTCGCCGTCCAGCTCCTTCGCGAAGACCGGGAAAACGAAACCTGGTTCACCACGATCTCCTACTGGCCCGACATGGCGTCGATGACCGACTTCACGAAGGGCGACCCGCAGGCGGTGCACCACCTGCCGCGCGACAAGGAGTTGCTGATCGAGCTGCCCCAGCGGATCCAGATCCATCGGATCGTGGTGAATCTCTAGCGCCGCGCAGCCGCTCGGCGCCGCGGCACAGCCCGCCTCGTCAGATCATCGCGAAGCCACCCGACGCGCCGATCGTCTGGCCGGTGACGAACAAGGCGCGGTCCGATGCGAGGAACGCCACCAGCCCCGAGACATCGTCCGGCCGCGACAGCCGCCCCACGCCCTTGGAGATGGGATAGAGGTTCACCATCTTCGCGAGCAGTTCGTTGTTCTGGACAGTCGCGTCGGAATGCAGCGGGCCGTCCTTGATGCCTTCGTGCGAGACCGCGCCGAGGGCGATCGAATTGACGGTGATCGCATGCCGGCCATGCTCTCGCGCCAGGGCCTTGGCAAAGCCCGCGATGGCGGCCTTCGCTCCGGAGTACACGGCCATGTTGGCCTCGCCGATGCGGCCGGCCTCCGAGATGATGTTGACGATTCGCCCCCGCTTGGCCGCCACCATGCCGGGCAGCACGGCGTGGCAGCAGTGGAAGGTGCCGTACACGTTGAGGTTGACGATCTTGGCCCAGTCGGCCACCGGCATGTCGACGAAGGCCGGGGTGCGCCCGCCCTTCTCGCGGCGCTCGGGGATGATGCCGGCGTTGTTCACCAGGATCTGCACCGGCGCATCGAAGTGCCGCGTGGCCGCTTCGATCATGGCCTGCACCTGGTCGGCCTGCGTGATGTCGGCGGGTGCGGCCAACGCCTTGCCGCCCTGCGCCTCGATCTCGCGCGCCACGGCCTGCGCCCGCTCGGGGAACAGGTCGTTGACGACGACGCGCGCGCCTTCGCGTGCGAGTTCGATGCAGATCTGCCGGCCGACGCCCTGGCCGCCGCCGGTCACCAGGGCAACCTGGGATTCCAAACCGAGTTTCATGTGTGTGTTTCCTTGCTTGCTTGTCTTTTGAATGGATGGAGATGCGGGTGGGTTCAGCGCCCCTGGAACACGGGCTTGCGCTTCTCGACGAAGGCGCGCATGCCTTCCTTGCGGTCCTCGCTGTCCACCAGCAGGGCCGCGGCATAGCGCTCGTACTCGAGGCCGCTGTCGAGGTCGGTCTGCATGCCGCGGTTCACCGCGCGCTTGGCGAAGCGCACCGCCAGCGGCGGCATCTCGCCGATCTGCTGTGCGAGCGCGACGGCCGCCGGCAGCAGCTCGGCACCCGGCAATACCTGCGTGACCAGGCCGTAGTCGAGCGCGCGCGCCGCATCGATCTGCGCGGCCGTCAGCATCAGCGCCTTGGCGCGCGCCTCGCCGATCAGGCGCGGCAGCCGCTGCGTGCCGCCGGCTGCGGGGATCACGCCCAGGCGCACTTCCGGAAGGCCCAGCCGTGCGTGGTCGGCCGCCAGCCGCAGGTCGCAGCACAGGGCCAGCTCCAGGCCGCCGCCGAGCGCGACACCGTTGATCGCCGCGAGGGTGGGCTTCTCGAATTCCTCGATGCCGCGGAACAGGTCGTGCGTCGCCTTCTGCGCGACGAAGAAGTCGGTGGCGCAGATCTGGTGATCGGCGCGTTCCTTGATGTCGGCGCCGGCGCAGAAGGCGCGCTCGCCGGCGCCCGTGAGCACCACCGCGCGCACGCGCTGGTCGTCGCGGGCCAGTTCGAAGAACGCGCGGGCGAGGTCGGGCTTCATCGTGCCGCCCAGCGTGTTCATGCGGTCGGGCCGGTTGAGCGTCACGACGGCCACGTGGCCCTCGACGCGGTAGGTGAGCGTCGAGAGTTCGACGTGATCGGGGCAGATGTTTTCAGGCATGGTGTCTCCTTGCAAGTTCTTGCTCTGTCATGCCGTGGCGCGGGAGAGGACGTGCGCGATGGCCACCGACCCGAGCCCGATCATGTGGGCCATGCCCCAGCTGGCACCCTCGTGCTGCCGGTCGCCGGCCTCGCCGCGAAGCTGCCGCGTGATCTCCGCGATCTGGCCGATGCCGGTGGGGCCCAGCGGATGGCCCATGCCGATGAGGCCGCCGGATGCGTTGATCGCGCAGCGCCCGCCGATCCGCGAGTCGCCGCGCAGCAGGTAGGCGGCGCCCTCGCCCGGCTCGCACACGCCGATGGCTTCGCTGTAGAGCAGCTCCTCCACCGAGAAGGCGTCGTGCAGTTCCAGCAGGTCCAGCCGGCTGGCGGGAATCGCCGCCTGCTCGAGCGCCGCGCGGGCGCTGGCACGCACGAGGTCGACCGCCGCGGCGCCGTAGGAAGTCTCCGGGGTTTCGCTGCACGCGGCCGACGCGCGCACGCGCACGCAGCGCGCTGGATCCAGGCCGAGCCGGCGCAGCGCGCGGCCCGACACGACGATGACGGCCGCAGCGCCCTCGCCGCGCGGGCAGCATTGCTGCACCGTCAGGTCGCCCGCGACGAGCGGCGACGCGAGCACCTGTTCGAGGGTGCGCGGCTTGCGGAACTGCGCGAACGGGTTGCGCGATGCATTGCCGTGGTTTTTCACCGCCACCTGCGCCATCGACGCGGGGTCTGCGCCGCGTTCGCGCAGGTAGGTGCGGGCCATCATCGCGAACTTCACGGCAGGAACGTTGGCCGTCTCGCTCAAGCGGGCGAGGCCTTCCTTGTCGGCCGCGCGCCGGCCATCGCCGTGCTTGTCCACGCCCACCGCCAGCACCACGTCGCTGACGCCGCCCGCCACCTCCATGCATGCCTGCCGGAAGGCGAACGAGCCCGATGCCGATGCGTTCTCGACCTGGGTGACCGCGAGCCCGCTCGAGCCGAGATGCCGCAGCATCACGCGCCCGGCCGCCATGCCGATGGAGGTGGTGCCCACATAGGCGCTGTTCACCTGCGGCCAGGCCAGCCCCGCATCCGCCAGTGCGGCGCGCACCGCGGTCAGGCCCAGGTGCGTATAGGGCGTCTCGCTCGGGAACTGGTACGCATGCATGCCGATGCCGGCCACGTACACGCCTTCGTTGTCGTCGATCCAGTTGCTCATCGCGCCCCTCCTTCAACCGGAACGAAGCGGCAGGCGAAGGTCTCGCCGCCGGGCTGCGCCACGCCGACGGCGCGCAGCGCCATGCCCACCCGCAGGGCCGACTCGTCGGTTCCGGCGATCACGCCCTCCTCGATGAGCCCGTCCTCGATGAGGATGTCGGCGGCGATGCGCGGCACCTCCATGCCGGGCAGCAGCGGCACGTGCAGGGTGACGTACTCCAGCAGCTTGCCGCCGCCGGGGCGCGCCACTTTCTCGGCACCGTGCAGCGGATCGCCGCAGTGGCTGCAGCCGGGCACGTTGGCGGGAAAGACGAGCTTGCGGCACGCCGGACATTGCGCGAAGAGGAACTCCAGCGACTCGCCGTCGGGCGCGAGCTGGTAGAGCGTCGGATGCTGTGGCTGCAGGCCACGCAGGTCAGTGGTCATAGAAACGGATTTCCCGGTTGTCGAAAAAAGAGGGGGATGCGGTGCGCGCGCTACTCCAGCCTGGCGCCGGAGCTCTGCACCACCTCGCGCCAGCGCGTCATCTCGGACTTGACGAAGGCGTCGAGCTTCTCGCCGCGCATGCCGCGCATCGGCACGCTGCCGAACTTCTCGGTGGCGGCCAGGAGCTCCGGGTTCACGATGACTTCCGCCATGGCGTCGGCGAGCCGCTTGACGATGGGCGCAGGCGTCTTCGACGAGACGAACATCGCGCCCCACGCGCTGGACTCGGCGCCGGGGTAGCCCAGCTCGGCCACGGTCGGCAGGTCGGGCGCGCTGCTCAGGCGCGACTTGCCGGTGACGGCCAGCGCCTTGAGCTTTCCCGACTGCACGAAGGGCAGCACCACCGCGGCGTAGTCGAAGGCCAGGTCGAGGTTGCCGGAGATCAGGTCGGTCAACGCGGGGCTGCTGCCCTTGTAGGGCACGTGCGTCATCTTGACGCCCGCGGTGGTCTGGAAGAGCTCCGCCGTCAGGTGCGTGGCCGTGCCTGCGCCCGCGGAGCCGAAGTTGAGCTTGCCGGGGTTCTGCCTTGCGTATGCCACCAGCTCCGGCACCGTCTTGAACGGCTTGTTCGGGTTGATGACCAGGATCAGCGGCGACTCCGACATGCCGTGCACGGCCGTGAAGTCCTTGACCGGGTCGTAGCGCACGTTCTTGTAGAGCGCGAGGTTGGCCGCATGCGTGCCCTGCGTGCCGTAGATCAGCGTGTAGCCGTCCGCCGGTTGGCGCACCGCGTATTCCACGCCAATGGAGCCGCCGGCACCGGGCCGGTTGTCGACGACCACCTGCTGGCCGAGCTTCTCGCCCAGCTTCAGCGCAAGCAGGCGGGAGGTGTTGTCGGTGATGCCGCCGGGCGGAAACGGCACGACGAAGGTCAGCGGCCTGGAAGGCCAGCCCTGGGCCTCGTCGGCGGCGTGGCCGCCGGCGGAGAGGAAGAGCGCGCAGCCGCATGCGGCGATGGCTTTGAAGAAGGTGTTCAAGGGTTGTCTCCTGGTTTTTGCAACGCGGTTCGATTGCCTTTTTTCTACGAATAGACGTAGACTACTTCAACCAGTCGTTTTTTGACAACCGTGTTTTCTGCCCTCTGAAGGCGATTTTTCAACCTGAATCTTCTGCAAACGCATGAATCCCGTCGCTATGATCGATAACTTCTACGACCTATCGGAGGATTCATGCCAACCATCGTCCCTGCAGCCGCCCGCACGATGACCCTGCTCGAAGTCTTTGCGCGCGAGAAGCGCGAGCTGTCCAACTCGGACCTGGCCCGCCTCATGGACCTGCCCGAGAGCAGCTGCTCCGACCTGCTGCACACGCTGCACGAGCTCGGCTATCTGCTGCGCACCGCACGCAGCCGGCGCTTCTATCCAACCGCGCGCCTGCTCACGGTGGCCAAGGAGATCTCCGCGAGCGACCCGCTCTACGCCGTGGGCGCGGAAGCGTGCGAACTGCTGCGCGACCGCACGGGGGAAACCGGCCTGTGCGGGAGGCTGGAGAACGGCGTCGTGAAAGTCATCGCGCTGAGCGAGGGCCGGCATGCGCTGCGCTACATGCAGCACGTGGGCGACAAGCTCGCGCTGCACGTCTCCGCACTCGGCAAGGCGATCCTTGCGGCCGGCACGCCGGAAGAGGCGGCGCGCCAGCTGCGCCTGAAGCCGCTGCGCGTGCTGGCCTCCGGCACGCTCACAGACCTGGCCCAGCTCGAGGCGCAGGTGGAACGTGCGCGCGAACAGGGCTGGATCTGGGTCGAGAACGAAGGCAGCGAAGGACTGACCGCCGTGGCCGTGGCCGGCCAGATCGGCGGCGAGACGCTGGCCCTGTCGGTGGCCGGACTCACCCATCGCATGCGCGACCAGCGCGAGCGCTGCCTGGAGGCGCTGCAGGAGGTCAAGGCCATCGTCTTTCGCAAGCAGGCCGCCGAGGGCGCGACGCGCGAGCAGCCGGCAGCGGCAGCGGCCTCTTCCTCGCAATCTTCCTCCCTCGCTTCTTCTTCCTCTTCCCGCCGCGGCACCAAGGCCTCGCCTCCCGCAGAGCCTTGAGCGCGGCCCATCCTCATCACCAACAAACAGGAGACAACGTGTACACCCAGACTGCAGAACAAGCCATGCTGCGCGACAGCATCCGCCGCTTCATGAAGAGCGAGGTCGCCCCCATCGTCGCGCGCCACGACCAGGAGAAGACCTTTCCCTTCGAGCTGCTCAAGCCACTGTCGGAGTTCGGCTACCTGGGCGGGCGGCTCTCCGAGGAAGAAGGCGGCATGGGCCTGGACCAGCTCACCTGGGCGATGCTGATGGAGGAAGCGGGCTACGCCTGGCTCTCGCTGCGCACGATCCTCAACATCACCAACGCGGCGATCAACAAGCTCGCGGCCGAGGCCACGCCCGCGCAGAAGGAGCGCTTCCTCAAGCCGCTGCTGAACAACGAGCGGCGCTGCTTCAGCGCCATCAGCGAGCCGGGCACGGGCTCCAACATCGCGCAGGTGCAGACTCGCGCCGACCTGCAGGGCGACCACTACGTGCTCAACGGCCGCAAGCTGTGGATCACGAACGGTGCCTTCGGCGACTTCGGCATCGTCGTGGCACGCACCTTCAGCCCCGACTGCCAGGGCCAGCTCTCCACCTTCCTCGTGGAGCGGGACGTGTCCCCTTACGAGATGCGACGCGTCGACACGATGGTGCTGCGCAGCACCGGCACGGCCGAGCTGGGCTTCGACAACGTCAAGGTGCCGCGCGAGAACCTGCTGGGCGAGGAAGGAGGCGCGCTCAAGAAGATGCTGATCGGCCTGGACAGCGCGCGCGTGAACATCGCCATGGGCGCCGTGGGCGCCGCGCAGTCGGCGCTCGACCTCTCCATCGACTACGCGCGCACGCGCACGCAGTTCGGCAAGCCCATCGGCAGCTTCCAGCTGGTGCAGAAGCTGATCGTCGACATGACGATCCGCGTGGAGGCCGCACGCGCGCTGGGCCTGCGCGCCGCCGCCGCACTCGACTCGGGCCATGACGCGCGCACCGCCGCGTCCATCGCCAAGCTCTACGCCACCGAGGCTGCCCACGAGGTGGCCAGCATGGCGCTCCAGGTGCACGGCGGCCTGGGCTACGCCACCGACTACCCGATCGAGCGCATCTTCCGCGACACCCGCGGCGGGACCATTCCGGAAGGCACGACCGAAGTGCAGACGCTGATCGTCGGACGCGAGATCCTCGGCATCTCGGCCATCGCCTGAACGCCGCAGGAGTTGCACAGCATGACCCATCCGGCCTTCGGCACCGACCTGTCACGCCTCATCCATCCGCGCGCCATCGCCCTCGTCGGCGCTTCCGAGCGCCCGCAGAGCATCGGCGGGCGCACCCTGAGCAACCTGCTCGACCATTCGCAGATCGACGGCGAGCTCTACCTGGTCAATCCCACGAAGAGCGAACTGCGCGGCCATCGCTGCTGGCCCAGCATCGCCTCGCTGCCGCAGACGCCCGACGTCGCCGTCATCGCCGTGCCCGCATCGGGCGTCATCGCGGTGATGGAGGAATGCGCGGCCAGGGGCGTGCCCTTCGCGATCATCCTCACCTCGGGCTTCGGCGAGGCCGGCGCCGAGGGCGAGCGGGCCCAGGCCCGGCTCAAGGAGATCGCCGAGCAGGCCGGCATGCGCGTCTACGGACCGAACTGCCCCGGCCTGACCAACGTCAACGCCCGCCTGGGCATGACCTTCTCGCCGTCGTTCCCGCACGACCTGGTCAAGGGCCCGATCGGCCTGGCCACGCAGGGCGGCGGGCTGGGGCGCAACGTGATGCAGGCGATGGAGCGCGGCATCGGCATCGGCCTGTGGGCCTCCACCGGCAACGAGGTCGACCTGCAGGTGGCGGACTTCATCCACTACATGGCGACCGCGCCGGACATCAAGGTGATCGTGACCTTGCTCGAAGGCATCAAGGACGGCCCGCGCTTCCTGGCCGCGCTGCAGTGCGCGGCGGACAACGGCAAGCCGGTCATCGCGCTGAAGGTCGGCAAGTCGGAGTACGGGCAGCGCGCCGCGCAGTCGCATACGGCCTCGCTGACCGGTTCGGCCGAGGTCAACAGCGCGGTGTTCCGCCAGTACGGCGTGATCGAGGTCGACGACATCGACGAGCTGGTCGACACGGCCTGGCTCTTCGCGCGCGCCATGCCCGGCGAGCGCGAGGAGATCGGCGTGTACTGCTCCTCGGGCGGTACCACCGCGCTGACGGCCGATGCGGTGGGCACGGCCGGCCTCAAGCTGGCCGAGTTCGCACCCGAGACCATCGCGCTGCTTCGCAGCAAGCTGCCCGACTACGCGGCTGTCAACAACCCGGTCGACACGACGGCCGCCGTGCTCAGCGACGCCGACCTCGTCGAATGCACGCTGGGCGCGGTCGCCGCCGACCCCAACACGGGCTGCGTGATCGCGCCGATCGCGCTGGACTACGGCGAGACCACCGTGCGCATGGCGCAGACCATCATCGCGGCGCAGAAGCGCGTGCGCAGCCCCATCGTCCCGATCTGGATGAGCGACAGGCTGGGCGAGGGATACCGCATGCTGGTCGCGGCAGGCTTCGCGCCGCCGCGCTCGGTGGGCAAGGCGATCGCCGCGATCCGGCGCTGGACGGAATGGGGCCGCTGGCGCCGCAGCGCGGCCGACCGCCCGGCGCGCCGCCTTCCGAGTGCCGTGCCGGCAGCGCCGGCCGGTGCCTTGCGCAATCTCTCGGAACTGCAGGCCAAGGCCCTGCTGGAGAAGGCCGGCATCCCGCTGCTGCCCGTGGCGGTGGCGCGCACGCGGGAAGAAGCGCGCCAGCTCGCCGACGGCATGGGCTACCCGGTGGTCGCGAAGATCGCGAGCCCCGACATCCTGCACAAGTCCGACATCGGCGGCGTGCGCGTGGGCATCGCCGACGGCGCGCAGCTGGAGCTGGCATGGGACGACATCATGGCCTCGGCGGGGCATCACAGGCCCGATGCCGCCATCGACGGCCTGCTGATCGAGAAGATGGCACCGGGCGGCGGCGTGGAGCTGATGGCGGGCGTCACGCGCGATCCGGTGTTCGGGCATGTGATGACCTTCGGCCTGGGCGGGGTCTACGTGGAGATCCTGCGCGACGTCACGCGCCGCCTGCTGCCGCTGAGCCCCGAGGACGCCGCCTCCATGGTGCGCGAGATGCGCTGCTTCCCCGTGCTCGATGGCGCGCGCGGCCGGCCCGTGGCCGACGTGCCCGCGCTGGAGCGGCTGCTGCTGGGCGTGTCCGAGTTCGTGACGGCGAATGCGCAGCGCATCGAGGAGATGGACCTCAACCCGATCTGGGTCGGCGCCCGGGGCGAAGGCGCCCTGCCGCTGGACGCGGTGATCGTCGAGCGAGGCGCCGCGTGAGCGCCGCCGGCCCGCTGGCGGGCGTCACCGTACTCGACTTCAGCGAACTGCTGCCCGGCCCCTTCTTCACGCAGAACCTCGCGGAGATGGGCGCGCGCGTCATCAAGATCGAGCGTCCGCCCGGCGGCGACAACGCGCGACGCATGGGCCCGGGCGGCTTCGAGGCCGTGAACCGCGGCAAGCTCAGCCTGCTGGCGGACCTGAAGGACGAGGCGCAGCGCGCCCGCGTGCAGGAGCTGGTAGCGCAGGCCGACGTGCTGGTGGAGTCGTACCGCCCCGGCGTGATGGCGCGCCTGGGCCTGGACTACGCGAGCCTTCGCGAGCGCTTTCCGCGCCTCGTGTACGTCTCGCTCAGCGGCTACGGGCAGGCGGGGCCGTGGGCGCAGCTGCCCGGCCACGACATCAACTACCTCGCCGCGGCCGGCGCGCTCGCGGTCTCGGGCGAACCGGGCGGCCCGCCCACCCAGAACTTCGGCCTGCCGGTGGCGGACCTGTGCGGCTCGATGTATGCGCTGTCGTCCACGCTGGCGGCGCTGCTGCAGCGCGAGCGCACGGGCCGGGGCCAGCACCTGGACGTGGCGCTGGCCGACTGCGTGCTGCACTGGATGAACCCGCGCCTGGGCGCCTACCGCGCCGACGCCGCGAACAGCCTCGAGCGCCAGCGCACGTCCACGCAGCTCAAGCCCGCGTACGGCAGCTTCCGCTGCCGCGACGGGCAGCACCTGAGCGTCGCCGCGCTCGAAGATCATTTCTGGGCACGGCTTTGCGACGTGCTCGACATGGGCGACTTCGCGGGCGAGCCCTACCGCACGCTGGGCGCGCGCAAGAAGCAGGCCCAGGCCATCAACGACCGCATCGCGCAGCAGCTCGCCGCGCGCGACTCCGCCGAAGCCTTCGAGACGATGGCGCGCAACGACCTGCCCGTCGCGCCCGTGGTGCCGCCCGCCGAACTCGCTGCGCTGCCGCAGTTCGCGCAGCGCGGCCTGGTCAACGGCACCGAAGCGCTGTCGCTGGTGCGCTTTCCGGTGCCGCTCGAGGGCGTCGATCCGTCGGCGCTGGCCGATGCGCCCGGCCTCGACAACGCACGCCAGCTGCTGCCGTGAGCCAGCCTCCGCTGTCCACCCGCCTGACGCGTCTCTTCGGCCTGGCCTACCCGATCCTCGGCGGCGGGCTGATGTGGCTCTCGGACGCACGCTATGTGGGCGCGCTGACCAACGCCGGGTGCATGGGCTTCATCACCCCACGCTCCTTCGACGGCGAGGCCGCGCTGCGCGAGCAGCTGCGGCGATGCAGCGAGATCACCGGAGGCCGTCCCTTCGGCGTCAACCTCACGCTGTCGGCACGCCCGCAGGCCAATGCCGGCGTGCAGGCTTCGCTGGAGACCGCGCTGGCGCACGGCGTGCGCCACTTCGAGACCGCGGGCTACGCACCCGATGCGCTGATCCGGGCCATCCACGCAGCCGGCGGCATCGTGATCCACAAGGCATCGAGCGTGCGGCATGCCCTCGCCGCCCAGGCGGCCGGCGCAGACACGGTCGCGCTGGTCGGCATGGAGGAAGGCGGGCACCCCGGCGCCAACGAGCTTCCGACCATGCTGATGGGCGCGCTGGCCATGGCGCGGGGGCAGTTCCACGTTCCGCTGGTGCTGGGCGGCGGCATCGGCCACGGCAGCCAGCTCGCCGCCGCACTCGCGCTCGGTGCCGACGGCGTGCTGATGGGCAGCCGCTTCCTCGTGAGCGACGAGGTCTCGGCCCATGCGGCCTACAAGAACCACCTGGTGGACTGCGACGAGCACAGCACCATGCGCCTGCTGCACACGCTGGGCAACACCTGGCGCGTGCTGCGCAACGACACCGCCGCGCAGGTCGACACCATCGAGCGCGCCGGCGCGGCCGACCACGCCGCCTTCGGCGCCCTGCTCGACAGCCGCGTGGCGCGCGACCGCTGCTACGGCGACGGGGACTGGCGCAACGGCATGCTCTCGCTCGGTCCGGCCATCGGCTTCGCCACGCGCACCGAGCCGCTTGCCGCGATCGTCGAGCAACTCGTCCTGCAAACGCGCGCCGCCCTGGCGCACCTGAACGCATCCACTGCGCTGCCATGACCCACGCCCTTCCCTTCCTCGACCGACTGGCTCTGCCGCTGATCGCCGCACCCATGCTGCGTGTCTCTGGCATCGAACTGGTGTCCGCCGCTTGCGTCGCCGGCGTGATCGGCGCCTTTCCGACGGCCAACTGCCAGACGCTCGACGAATTCGACGCCTGGCTCACCCGCCTGGATGAAGAAGCCGCCGCCGCGCCCGAGCGCAAGGCTCCCGCGCCCTACTGCCCCAACCTCATCATGCGGCGCGATCCCGTCAGGGTGATGGCCGAGGTCGAACTCATCGCCCGGCACCGCGCCCAGCTCGTGATCACCAGCGTGGGCTCGCCGGCCTCAGTGGTGCCGCGCCTGCACGAAGCCGGCTGCCGCGTGTTCGCCGACGTGGCCTCGCTGCACCATGCGGTGCGCGCCATCGAGTCGGGCGTCGATGGCCTCGTGCTGCTCACCGCGGGCGCCGGCGGCCACACCGGCTGGGCGAACCCGTTCGCCTTCGTGCGCGCGGTGCGCCGCGTGTTCGGCGGCCCCATCGTGCTGGCGGGCGGGCTGTCGGACGGCGTGGCCCTGCGCGCCGCCAGGGAGCTGGGCTGCGACCTCGGCATCATGGGCACGCGCTTCATCGCCACGCAGGAAAGCCTGGCGAGCGACGACTACCGGCACATGCTGGTCGACAGCTCGATCGACGACGTGCTTCTCACGCGCGGCTTCACCGGGCTGCCCGCCAGCTTTCTTGCGCCGTCGGCGCGGCGGCTGGGCATCGACATCTCGACGCTCGACGAGAGCATCTCGGTCGAGGAAGCGAGACGACGCTACGGCGGCGGCGCCAATGCGGCGCCCAACCAGCGCTGGACCGACATCTGGAGCGCGGGGCATTCAGTGTCCGGCGTGCGCGCCGTGCCGACGGTCGCCGAGCTGGTGGATGCGCTCGTTGAGGAATACCGCGGCACTGCGGCGGCCTGATCGGTCCTAGGCCGACGCGGGCCTGGCCACCGAATCGCGCTCCACATAGCGCAGGCCGACGCGCGCCTTGCGCTGCGGCAGGCCGTTGTCGGCGATCCGCGTGAGCAGCAGGTCGACCAGACAGCGCGCGGTCTCGGACTGGTCGATGTCGAGCACGCTCACCGCGGGGTCGTGCTCCGCGGCGAAGGGCGTGTCGCCGATGGCGACCACCGAGATGTCGCGCGGCACCTGGAGCCCGCGCGCAGCGATCGCGCGCAGTGCGCTGTTGAGCATGTGGGTGCCCTGCACGATGAGTGCGGTGGGTCGCTCCGGTCGCGCAAGCAGTTCGGTGACCTCCGCCTTGACCGAGGCCGTCACGCTGCGCGCCTGCACCAGCAGATCGGGCACGGGCAGGCCCGCGGCCTGGAACGCCGTGCGGAAGCCCTGCACGCGGCGGCGCACCGGACGCGTGTCGCCCTGCCAGAGCACGAGGGCGATGTCGCGGTGCCCCAGGCCGAGCAGGTGCTCGACCACGCGCCGCACCCCGCCCGCGTGATCGATGAGCACGGCATCGTGGGCGCCGCTGACTTCGCGGTCGAACACCACGGCCGGCATCGGCAGCACCCGCAGCGCCTCCACCAGCGCCGCATTCCGCTCGTTGCCAGGCGCGAGGATCACGCCGTCCATGCCGCGCTGCGTGAACGTTCCCAACGCCTTCGTCTCGCGGTCGACGTCGTTGGCGCCGTTGGCCAGCAGCAGCAGGTAGTCGTGCCGCAGGAACTCGTCCTCCAGCGCGCGGAACACCTGCGCATACAGCGGGTTCGAGATGTCGGGCAGCAGGCAGCCGACGGTGCGGCTGAGCCGCGAACGCAGCACGCGCGCCGCATGGTTGGGGCGGTAGCCCAGCGCCGCCGCCGCCTGGTTGACCTTCTCCTGCGTAGCCGCCGAGGCGCCGGCGCCGTTCATCGCGCGCGACGCGCTGCCCAGCGAGACACCCGCCAGGCGCGCCACGTCGCGCAGATCGATCTTCTGTTTTCCTGCATTCATTCGGATGGAGATTCCCTTGCGAACAAGGAGACGAGGGACTGGGACGGGGTGAATCTTAGGTGACAGCGGCCGAGGGTTTCCACCGTTTCGGAAACGTTTCCAAAACTGAACCATGAACGCAACGAAAGACGACCAAGGAGACACGCATGTCCTCGCCAGCCATCCAGCCCGGGCAGCAGCTTTTTGCCGAAGCGCTCGGCGACCTCCGGCCCTCCGCGGGCCGCCTCGCGCAGCGGCGCATCCTGGTGGTGGGCGCGGGCCAGCGCGACATCGACGACCCCGATCCGCCCGTGGGCAATGGCCGGGCGATCTCGCTGCTATTCGCCCACGAGGGCGCGACGCTGACCTGCGTCGACATCAACCCCGCCTCGCTGCAGAAGACCTGCGACCTGGTGCGCGCATCGGGAGGCACGGCCCATGCCGAGGTGGCAGACGTCGCGCAGCCGGAGGCCGCCGCCACGACGGTGGAATGCGCGGTGCAGAAGATGGGCGGCCTCGACGGCCTCGTGATGGTGGTGGGCGTGGCCAGCGGGCTGTCGCTGGACAACCAGACCGCCGAAGCCTGGGACCGCGAGCACGCGACCAACGTGCGCTCGTGCATGCTGTTCGGCCAGCAGGCATTGCGGCACATGGCGCCCGGCGGCTCCATCGTGCTGCTGTCGTCGATCGCCGCGCTGCGCAACTCCAGCTTCAACCCCGCCTATGAGACGACCAAGGCCGCGCAGGTATCGCTCGCACGCTCGATCGCGATGGCGGGGCAGGCGCGGGGCGTGCGCTGCAACAGCATCCTGCCCGGCCTGATGGACACGCCCATCGGCCGCGCGGCGACGCGCCGAAGGTCCGACCGCCTCGCGATGCCGCTGCCCTTCGGCCGCCAGGGCACGGGCTGGGAAGTGGCCTATGCGGCCCTGTTCCTGATGTCGCACGAGGCCTCCTACGTGAACGGCCACGCGCTGGTGGTCGACGGCGGCCTGACCGGCGGCATCGCGGCACCGCGCGCCTCGGCCTGAGTGCGACCATGCAGCGACTGCAGAGACGCCGATTCCTCCAGGCAGCCGCCTGCACCGTCGCGGCGCCGCACCTGGGTGCCGCGATGGCGGCACGCGACGATGCCTACCCCAGCCGGCCCCTGCGCCTGGTCGTGGGCTTTCCAGCGGGCGGATCGGCCGACCAGTCCTCGCGCCGCCTCGCCGATCAACTGGCCCGTCAGCTGGGCCAGCCGGTGATCGTCGACAACCGGCCCGGTGCCTCCGGAAACATCGCGGCCGCGGTGGCGGCGCGCAGCGCACCCGACGGCTACACGCTCTTCTACGGCACCAACGCGACGCATGCGATGAACGTCAGCCTCTATCCGAAGCTGGACTACGACCCGGTGAAGGACTTCGCACCGATCGCGCTCGAAGGCAAGGTCTACAACGTGCTGTGCGTCAACCCGGCCTTCGAGGCGCGCGACCTCGGGAGCTTCATCACGATGGCAAAGGCGAAGCCCGAGCGCATCGCCGTCGCCACGCCCGGCAACGCCACCAGCGGCCATCTCTCGCTCGTGCTGCTCGATCGCGCGGCCAGGGTGCGCCTCGCACACATCCCGTACAAGGGCAGCGCCCCGGCGCTCAACGACGTTCTCGGCGGACAGGTGCCGGCGATCTTCGACAACGTGGCGGGCAACCTTGCCTACATCCGCAGCGAGAAGATCCGCCCGCTGGCCGTCACCTCCCGCAGCCGGCTGCCGCTCCTGCCGCAGGTGCCGACCTTCGAGGAACTGGGCCTGCCCGACTGCGAGATCGCGGCCTGGGGCGGCCTGTGGGCGCCCAGCGGCACGCCGGCGCCCCTCATCGACAGGCTCAACCAGGAAGTGAATCGCGCGCTGCAGACCCCTGCAGTGGCCGATCGCATGCGCGAACTGACGATCGAGCCCCAGGGCGGCACGCCCCAGGCCCTGGCCGACTTCGCGCGCAGTGAAACCCTCCGGTGGCGCGAGGTGATCCGCGCCGCCGCCATCCGACTCGACTGAAAGACCATGGCCCGTATCCCCTACTTCGACCTCGCAGAGGCGCCCGCGGAACTCCACGCACTGCTGGGCGGGCGCCCACCGCTGAACATCTACCGCATGGTCGCCCACGGCGGCGCCACCGCGCAGGGTTTCCTGGCCCTGGGCTCCAGCATCCTGCGGCACTCCTCGCTGCCGGTGGCGCTGCGCGAGCTGGTGATCCTGCGCGTGGGTGCGCTGTGCGGCTCCAGCTACGAGGTGACCCAGCACCGCCGCGTGGCTGCGCAGGCCGGCGTGCCATCCACCCAGGTCGAGGCGGTGCTCGACCATCCGCAAGGCAGCGTCGACAGGCCCCCGTTCGACAGCCTCGAATGCCGCGTGCTCGACTTCACCGACGCCGTGGTGCGCCAGGTCAAGGCACCGCCCGAGATGTTCGATGCGCTGGCCGCGCAACTGCCGCCGCAACAGCTGATGGAGATCGTGATGACCATCGGCTACTACATGCTGGTGTGCCGCGTGCTCGAGAACTTCGAGGTCGACCTGGAAGGCAGCGACGTGCTCGCCGGCCATGCCCCATGGGCCGAGATCCTGAGACAGAACTGAACCGGGAGACACAGCAATGACCCTCAACCGCCGGCAATTCTGCGTTGCCACCGGCCTGGCTTCGCTGGCCCCGGTGCTGCGTGCAGAGACCTATCCCTCCAGGCCCGTCACCCTGGTGGTTCCGTTCTCCGCGGGCAGCGTCGTCGACCAGCAGGCCCGCGTGATCGCACGCGTGCTCGCCACCCGCCTGGGACAGCCCATCGTGATCGACAACAAGGTCGGCGTGAGCGGCTCGATCGGCGCCGAGTTCGTCTCGCGCGCCGCGCCCGACGGCTACACGCTGCTGCTGGGCACGCAAGGCACCCAGGGCACCAACAGCGCGCTGTACAAGACGATCCGCTATGACCCGGTGAAGGACTTCGTGGCCATCCACGGCCTGTCGGGCAACGCGAACGTCCTGGTGGTCAACCCGAGGCTGGGCATCGGCTCGGTGGCCGAACTGGTCGAGCTCGCGAAGAAGAATCCGGGCAAGCTCAACTTCGGCTCGGGCGGCAACGGCACCTCGGGGCATCTGTGCCTCGAACTGCTGCAGACGCGCACCGGCACGCGCTTCACCCATGTTCCGTACAAGGCCAGTTCTGCGGCGCTGGTCGATCTGGTCTCGGGCAACGTCGATGCGATGTTCGACTTCGTGCAGACCTCCGCGCCGCACATCCGCAGCGGCAAGCTGCGCGCGCTGGCGGTCACGCGCGGCCAGCGCATGCCGATGCTGCCGGAAGTGCCGACCATGGCTGAGGCCGGCTTCGCGGGCATCGAGGCGCTGAGCTGGGGCGGTCTCTTCGCGCCCGCGAAGACGCCGGACGGCATCGTGAAGCGGCTGTCGGCGGAAGCCTCGGAAACGCTGCGGTCGCAGGAAGTCAGGAGCGCGCTCGACTCCGCGGGCAGCTTCGTCATCGACATGCCGCACGCCGAGTTCCAGGCCTACGTGAGCCGCGAAGCCGTCAAGTGGACGGAAGTGCTGCGCACGGCCGGAGTGACGCTGGAATGACCGCGCCGACCGCACCGCACACGCTCGCCGCCCCCGCCGTGGCCGCCATCACCGGCGCCGGCAGCGGCATCGGCCGCGCACTGGCCCTGGCCTGCGCCGGCGAGGGCATGGCCGTGGCGCTCGCCGACGTCGAGACGGAAGCGCTCGCTGGCACCGAGGCACTCGTTCGATCGATGGGCGTGCCCACGCTCGCACAGCATTGCGACGTGAGCCGCGCCGCCGATGTCGAGGCCTTCGCGCAGGCCTGCGACGACCGCTTCGGTGGCGTCGACTGGCTCTTCAACAACGCAGGCGTGGCCGTGCTGGGGCCCGCATGGGCCGCCACCGAATCGGACTGGCAGTGGGTGCTGGGCGTGAACGTGCTGGGCGTGGCCAACGGCGTGCGCAGCTTCGTTCCACGCATGCGCGCACGGGGCCGACCCGCCCACGTGATCAACACCGCGTCCGCCGCCGGGCTCGCCACGCTGGCCGGCTCCGCCGTGTACAGCGCGAGCAAGCACGCGGTGGTGGCCTTCTCGGAGTGCCTCGCGCGCGACCTGGAGCAGGCCGGCGCGCCGATCGGCGTGACCGTCGTCTGCCCTTCGCTGCTGCCCACCGGCATCCATGCATCGCAGCGCAATCGGCCGAGCACCCTCTCCGACACCGTCGCACCCGCGGCGGCCTATGACGAGCGCGTGCGCCAAGGCATGGCGGCGTCCCCCATCGATGCGACGGACGTTGCCGCAGCGACGCTGGCGGCAGTTCGCACGGGGCGCTTCTACGTCATTCCGCACAGTCAGACCGGCGGTTCGGTCCGGCGACGCATGAACGCGATCCTCGACGACTTCGGCAAGGAGCATCCCGAGGCGGGATGAGACTGCCGCGCCTCCTCCACTGCCCTATCGGCCCTGCGCCACCGCGGGGCCATGCACCCTCTTCCGGAGAATCCCAATGAATACCGAAGCCAACGGCACGCTCGCGCAGGTCGCGCAGATTTCGCAGCAATTGCAGGCCCTGCAGCGCCGCGTCGACCAGCTCGAAAGCGTCGAGGCGATCCGCGCGCTGCGCGCCCGCTACCACATGCTGGTCAACGAGGACCAGGGCCCGCGCCTGCACGAGCTGTTCGCGGAAGACGCGAGCGTCATCTACAACGGGCGCCCCGAGGTCTTCGGGCGCGAGGCCATCCGCAGCTTCTTCGAGAACTTTCCCGTGCAGTACGCGCGGCAGTTCATTCACCAGCACGAGGTGAGTGTCGACGGCGACACGGGCACCGGCCAGTCCTACCTGGACGGCCGCCCCGTGCACGGCGGAAAGAGCTTCTACGTGGTGGGGCGCTTCGACGACACCTACGTGCGCATCGACGGCCGATGGCTCTTCAAGAAGGTGGTGCTGACCGTCCACTACATGGTCGAGGCGGCCGAGCACTGGGAGGCCCTGCTGCCGGTGAAGAAGAACGCGGAGGCGGCATGAGCCTGGCTTCGCTCTTCGACCTCACCGGGCGCAGCGTCCTGGTCACCGGTGCCGCCAGCGGCCTCGGCCTGGCCTTCGCGGAGACGATGCTGGAAGCCGGTGCGCGCACGCTCATGACCGACATGGATGCGCAGGCGCTCGATGCCCAGCTGCAGCGACTGAAATCGCGCTACCCGCTGGCCGAAGGCGCAACGCTGGACGTCGCCGATGCCGCGGCGGTCGACGCGCTGGTGGACGGCATGGCAGCGCGCCACGGCGCCATCGACTGCGTGTTCGCGAACGCGGGCGTCAGCGCAGGGCGAGGCTTCGTCGTGGAGGCGGGCCAGCTGGAGAACATCGACCTCGCGCACTGGGACAAGGTCCTGCGCATCAACCTCGACGGCGTGCTGCACACGGTGCGCGCGGCTGCGCGGCACATGAAGCCGCGCAGGGAAGGACGCATCGTCGTGACCACGTCGATCGCGGGCCTGCGCTCGGAGTCGCTCTCCGGCTACGCCTACGTCGCGTCCAAGGCGGCGGCGAACAACCTGGTCAGGCAGGCCGCGATGGAGCTCGCACCGCACAACGTGCTGGTGAACGCCATCGCACCCGGCCCCTTCGCCACCAACATCAACGGCGGGCGCCTGCGTCTTCCGGAGTCGGCCGAGCGCATGCGGACCCACATTCCCCTCGGCCGCGTGGCCCAGGTCGAAGAGATCAAGGGGCTGGCCCTGCTGCTGGCCTCTCCTGCTTCCAGCTACATGACCGGGGCGATCATTCCGGTCGATGGCGGTGCTTCCGCGCGATAGGGAGACAGGAAGCCGCTAGAGCGCTGATCCGCTACTTCAGCGCAGCGCCGCCTCGTGCGAGGTATTGCGCGGAAAGGCGCGCGAACTGGCCGCCATCGGTAGCGATCGTGGTCTGGTTGCCCCAGCCGGCGCCAAAGACGATCCCGAAGGTGTGCATGTCACCGTATTCCTGCGTGTTGGTCAGCATGTAGTCGACGCGGTTGTCACGGTAGTGCCCGTCGGTGCCGCCGGGCGTGTCGGAAGGAACGCCCATCGGCGTCTGCCACCACAGGATGGGCAGGCCGTTGCCCAAGGCTGCGCGATAGTCCGAATACTGCTTCTGCGAATCGTGGAAGTTCGGGCTGGTCTTGTTGCTCGCGTCCCAGTAACGATCGCTTCCGTTCTGGCATCCGTCGGGCCTCGGCGTCACCTCCCGGCAGCCCGCGTCGCGGTCGCTGGTCTGGGCGACGATGAAGTCCGCCTGGTTCGCGCCGGCGGTTTGCATCATCGCGCCGATCTCGGAGGGCGTGCCGTTCCAGAACGCGGGCGGGAACCCGATCAGCGCCTTGGGCGCGATCTTCCGGCCCATCTGCACGACGCACTGGCCGAGGCCCGCGACGGTGTCGGGCAGCGTGCTGCATTCGGGCTGACCGCTGACGCGAGCGGGAAGTTTCGTCAGATCGTGATCGGACCGCTTCCCTGCAGCGAAGCCCCAAAAGTCCGGCTCCACGTTGATCAGAACGGGTTTGTCCAGCTTCGCGATGAGCTGATACATCAGCCGGACCTGGCCCCAGTATTTGTCCATGAAGGCCACATCGTCGGTCGTGCCGACATTGCCCTCGCCGTTCGCCGTCATCTGGTAGAGCGTGAACATGGGCACCGCACCGTAGGCCTGCGCAGCCTGCGCAAAGATGGTGACGTAGGCGCCGCCCGCGTTCCAGTCGGGCCAGCCTCCGTTGTAGCCCACGATCCCCACAAGGTAGTGCTCCACGATGTCGGGGTGGATGTCCTGGCTCTTCAAGTCATCGGTGGAATTGGCGCTCAGGCCAACCAGCACCCGGGCGGGTTTGCCGAGCTTGTTCGCCAGGGCGACGGTGGCCGCGACAGGTGCGGAGCCGCCGCTCGTGCCTCCATTGCCGCCTTGGGTGCCACTGCCGGAGTTGTTGCCGGCCGCTTGGTCACCGCTGCTCTGACCGCCTCCGCTCTGCGCGCCGTTGCTCTGGCCGCCATCGGATTGAGTGCCCGTGCCGCCCTGGCCCGCCGGGCTGCCGACCAGCGGAACGCCGGCCCCTCCTCCGCCGCCACCTCCTCCGCCACAACCGAAGAGCAACAGAGAAGCCACCAGCGCGGAAGCGCACCGCCGAGAAAGAATGTCCATGAGAGAAATCCGAAAGGTCGAAGTCGAGCAAGCACCGGCGCGCCCGTGCATGCGCGCGCCGGTTCGGGTTGCGGGTGTTCCGGGCAGCGCTGCTGCCCGATGGCACTCAGCGGGCGAGGTCCGCAATGAAGGCTGCGTCCTTCGCGCCGCTGTAGATGCGGAAGTCCTGCATGCGCCCCTTGAAGTACGGATCGCCGCCGTACTGGGAGCGCCCCAGCCAGGTCCGGGTGGTCTTGCCCATCTGGAAAGGATTCATCCAGATGCCGTCTGCGGTGGCCACCTGCGCGCCATCCATGTAGAGCGTGCCCACAGTGCCCGAGAGCGTGACCGCCAGGTGCACCCAGCGCCCGGTGGGTGTCTCTCCGCCGGCCACCGACTCTTCCTTCCAGAACTGATTGCGAGAGCCTGAAAAACGCAGCTGCTTGTTGCCGTCGCGAAGGATGAGGATCATGTAGGCCACGTCGTTGGAACCGAAGTCGAAAACGCGTGCGATGACCGACGCCGTATCCCAGTAGACCCACACCGCGACCGTGAAATCGCCCAGGGCCGACACGGCTCCGTCGGGCAGCTGGATGTGACCGCTGCGGCCGTCGAGCTGCACGGCGCTTCCGCCGTTGCGTCCTTCGCCCCAGCTCGTGCCGCCGATCAGTTGCCCGTGCAGGCCGCGGCCGCTGGCGTCGTTGGCATCGCCGTTGAGCGGCAGGTGCAGCCACAGCTCGCCCGGGACCGCCACGCGCAGGGTGTCCGCACCGGTCATCTCTCCGGCGTCGGTCACCGCGTCGATCCGGTAGTACCAGGTGCCCTGGTCGGGATCGTCGGTGTAGGTGCGCGGGTCGGTGACCGGCGCGAGGGTCGTGAACGGACCGTTGGGCGACGCCGCGCGCTGCACGAGGTACTGCGAAGCGCCTGCGGTGCCCCACCACGACAGCTGCACCTTTCCATCGCTCAGGAATGCGCTCAGGCCGCTGGGCCTGGCAGCAGGAACCGGATCGCGTGCATAGAGCAGCGTGCCGATGCCCGGCTGGTCTCCGCCGTCGACGCGCTCGGGCCGGATCTTGTCGAGCATCGCCTTGGTCCAGGGGGCCGAGAGTCCCTTGCGGCTCACATAGTGGCTGTAGATGAGGTCCCAGTTGGGCCGCAACTGATTTGTGCCCGCCGCAGCGGTCCCCGCTCCGTGGACTCCGTCGTAGGGGGCGAACGGCATCGTGTACAGCGCGTTGCCGTTGGCATCCGCGAGGTTCGTCTTGGCCACGTACTCCGCACCGGCCAGCAGCCGGTTGTTCCAGTAGCCGAAGAGGTCCTCGCCCTGGTTCCAGGCCATCTGGCACAGCATGCCGGCCAGCGAGATGCCGAGTGTGGAGTGGCCCTGGTCGCGATGGCTCTCCTGCCATTGACCGAGGTAACCGGGGTGCACGTAGTAGACGTTGTTGGCGCTCGCGCCGCAGCCACGTCCGCTCTTGTAGTAGTTGCTCGCCTCGGCGACCAGGTCGGGCCGGTCGCAGAACACGCCGATCGCATAGACGGCGCAGATGTTGGCCAGGTCCCAGTTGGCCCAGTAGTGGGTGACCTTTCTGATCTCGGTGCCGTTGTGGTTGACAAGAAAGTCGTGGGCCTTCGGATAGAACACGTTCAGCAGCATGGTCTGGAATCGCGCGACGTCTTCCTTCGCCCAGCCGGAGTAGCTGCGCATCAGTTCGGCGGCGTTGGCCCACTGGTTGCCGTAGAGGCCCGAGGCGAGGAAGACGTTGGAGTTGCCGCCCAGCTCGGTCAAGGTCGACGACCATGCGTTGAGGAACTCCACCGCCTTCTTCGCATAGCGCTCGTCTTTGGAGATGTTCCAGCGCAATGCGAGATGAAGGGCGCGCACCATGTCGCCGATCATCTGCCAGTAGTTCTCGCCATCGACGCCGCGCGTCACCAACGCCAGCGGACGCGGATTCGCGTCGAGGTTGGTGTTGTTCGTCTTGAGCATCATGTTCATGCCACCCACCCAGGGCTCCGCATTGGCGGCCAGCTTGTCGCGGATGCGCTGTAGGTCGTCTTCCGTCACGAGCAGGCCGGGGTGCACGATCTTGTGCACTGTGGGCTCGGGGGTCGTCGGCTCGGGTGCAGGGCTATCGGGGGTGCCGGGGGAATCGGCACCGGCGACCGCAGCGGGGGTCTGCTGCTGCGGCGCCTGCTGCGCGGCTGCGCCGCCTATGGGCGAGAAGCTGCTGCCCCCGCTTCCTCCACCGCATGCCGTCGTGCCCAGTGCCAGGGCACCTGCGGTACCGAGGAAGAAAGTGCGTCGATCCAGCAGGTTTGCGTTCTTCTCATCGCTCATGGGTGTGTCATTTCTCGTGAATGTGTAAAGAAGTGATTCCGCAAACTGCGTGCCACATTGCTCGATCGCTCAGCGCGATCAAATCGGTAAAACCGATGGATACATTGCGCGCAACACGAGCGACGTGTAACGACAGGAAGTGACATTCGTTGTCACATGCGATGCGCGGCAACGCCACTGAATGTCATCGCTCGCTGCCTTGTCCGTGCATGTTCGACATACACGAGCAGCACCTCGCCATGCAGCACACAGACGCGAACACGCACGGCAGCGCATGGCTGCCGCACTGCGGGCCTCGGATCGCATCGCCAGCTCGCAGCTCGATCAGGTTGCGGAGTTCACTCCCACGTTCGGGCAGGGCTCGACTTGCGCCGGCACCTGCTTGTCTGAGGAAAGACCCGATCCTGAAGTCGAACCGGAGTGGCTGGAGGGAACCTCCATTGGGCGCCTAGTGTGGCCCACAAGATGAAGAAATCGCGCGTCGGATTGCCTCTGAAAATGAGCGGCTGAATTTCATTTTCAGAATGACTGGAGCACTGGCGCGCAGACGCGCCAGCGCTTCGTTGCAACGGGTGCTGCAACTGCGCAAGCAAGAGATTGACCCGTTCGCGCTGCAGAACGAACGAGGCACGCGGCCCGCTCAAGGACATCGCCGCAGACGCACCCGCGCGCGCACGCGTCATCACGCTCGAGCGCGTCAGTCCGCGCTCGATTGAACGACGCTTGCTATGCCGCCTGCAGGCTCATCGGCGCGCCGGTATCGGCCCGCATGCCACGCAGCTGAACTCGATATCCCTCGATGGCCTCCGCGAGAAACTCCGCGTCGCGCGCCACGCCCGAGAAGCGCCCCGAGCCCCAGGTATGCAGCCATGGCAGCCCGAGGAAATAGAGCCCCGGCTCCCGCGTGACGCCGCGCAGATGCACGGGTGCGCCACGGCCGTTGAACACCGGCGCGTCGACCCACGCGAAATCGGGCGAGAAGCCGATGCACCAGATCACGCTGGTGATGCCGGCTGCTGCAAGGTCGAGCTTCGTGCGCTCCTGCGGCGGCTCCCACACAGGCGTGTAGACCGAAGGCGGCGGCGCCTCGATGCCCTGCGCGGCGATGTACTTGTCGATCGATGCGTTGATGCGGTTGTAGGTGTCGTCGGCCTGGTCGAGGTTGTCGCGCAGGTTCGGCTGGAACTCGAAGGCGCCGCCGTCGAAGCCGCCGAGCAGGCCGTAGAGCTCCATGCCTTCGAGGGCGAAGCGCCGCAGGTCGATGTCGCGGCCGCCGTCGCGGCCCGTCACGTAGTGGTTGGTGTTGTCGCGCACGCCTTCGCGCAGCGGGTGCTCTGTGACGGGCATGTCGTAGTACTTCATGTCGGCGAGCCAGTCGACCACCTCGCGGCCGCGGTAGAAGCGCGCGCAGCGCGGCGCATTGCCGGTGGCCAGGTGGACCTTGCGGCCGGCCAGGTGCAGGTCTTCGGCGATCTGCGCGCCCGACTGCCCGCAGCCCACCACCAGCACCGCGCCCTCGGGCAGCTGCGCCGGGTTGCGGTACTGCGCCGAATGGAACTGCGCGACGCCCGCCGGCAGCTTCTCCGCCAGACGCGGCACGATGGGGCGGTGATAGCCGCCCGAGGCCACCACCACCTGGTCGGCGGTGTAGAGGCCGACGTCGGTCTGCACGTTGAAGCGCTCGCGTTCGCCGTCGCGCGCCACGCGCTCCACGGTCACGCCCTCGATGGCGGGAGCCTTCACATGCTCGACGAAACCGGCGAGCCACTCGTTGATCTGGTCCTTGACCATGAAGCCGTGCGGATCACCGCCCTTGTAGCCCCAGCCCGGCAGCTGGCACTGCCAGTTGGGCGTGACGAGGCAGAACGAATCCCAGCGCTGCGTGCGCCAGGTGTGCACGAGGCTGCGCTTCTCGATCACGAGGTGGTCGATGCCGCGCAGCTGCAGGCAGTAGCTCAGCGACAGGCCGGCCTGGCCGCCGCCGACGATGACGACGCTGTAGTGGCTGCGTCCGCCGTAGGGATGTGACATGAGGGTCTCTCTTTCTCTCTCTGGATGTAGCGGGGTCGGTCAGTCGAAGGCGACGACGGTGACCTTCGCATCGGGGGTGCTGCCGAATCGCGCGGCGATGCCTTCGATCTCCGCGAGCTGGTCCATCGCCTGCGAGCAGGCGAAGCCGTACTTCGCGCGCACCCGCTCCGAGGCGATGCCCAGCGCCTCGCGCGTGCGCAGCAGGAAGTCGTCGAGGTCGTAGCGCTCGCCGGGCACGAGGAAGTCGCGCACCACCAGCGAGGGCGAGTAGCAGCGCGTCTCGCTGGCGTCGGGCCAGCGCACGTGGAAATGCATCACGGGCATGCTTCGGTCTCCTGGATGGCGGCGCGGTACAGCGCCGCGTGCCGCTCGGCACTGGCCTGCCAGCTGAAACGCCCCGACAGCCGCGAAGCCGAACGCGCGATGCGATGCGCGTCGCGCGTCGAGAGCGCATGCCGCAGGGCGGCAGCGATGGCGCCGGCATCGGACGGGTCGGCCCAGCTCACGTCGTCCTCGGCGAGGTACTCGGTGAACGGGGCGATGCGCGAAGCGACCACCGGCACGCCGCTCGCCAGCGCCTCGAGCACCACCAGCCCGAAGCCCTCGCGCAGCGAAGGCATCGCGACGACATCGGCCAGCCTATAGAGCGAAGGAATGTCCTCGTCAGGCAGCGGGCCGGTCAGCCGCACCGGCTGCGCCGGATCGTCGTCGAACCCCAGCTCCTGCATCAGGGCGCGGAACCGCAGGGCATAGGCCGAGTGATCGAGCAGGCTTGCACCGCCCGCCACGACCAGTTGCGCCTGCGGGTGCGCGACACGCAGCAGCGCGAAGGCCGACAGCAGCCGCGCGGTGTTCTTGCGTTCCTCGACACCGCCCAGCGCCAGCACCACGGGCGCGCCGCGCCGGATGCCCAGTCGCTGCGCCAGCGCGGCGTCGGACGACCGCGCCTGCGGCGAGAAGCGCGCGGTGTCCACGCCGTTGGGCACTTCGTGCGCGGCGATGCCGTACTCGCTCGCCAGGTGCTCGCGCCACAGCCGGCTCACGCACAGCACCTGGCTCGCACGCGCGAAGGCCGTGTGCTGCCACTGCGTGAGCTGCGGCACGTCGAAGCTGTCGAGGTGGTGGACGGTGCGCACGAAGCCGTCGATGTCGCCTGCATCGCTCAGACGGGCGAGCGCATTGCCGCCGATGGAGTCGTGCGTGTGCAGCACGTCGAACCGCTCGCGCGCCAGCATGCCGCGCAGGTGCTGCACGAAGGCCTCGATGCGCGACCGCACCATCTCCACCGTGTCGCGCGGTGTCGTATGCACCGGCACCAGTTCGACCGCGCAGGGCGGCTGACGGAACAGCCGCTGCCCCGGCGCGGCGGGTGCGAGCACGGTCACCGTGTGGCCGGCCTCGTGCAGCGCCGCGGCGAGCTCCAGCGTGTGGACCACGCCGCCGCGCGGGTTGACCGAATGCGTCAGCAGTGCGATGCGCAGCGGGCGATCAGACATAGGTCGCCTCCCGGGTGTCGGCCGCCGGCTGGATGAAGGCATCGCTGCCGAAGTCCCACAGCAGCGCCTCTTCGCCGCCGGCGCGCAGCCGCACCTGCCGTGTGGCATCGACCTGGCCGACCACCGCGCAGGCGATGTCGCGCGCGGCGAACCGGGCGGCCACTGCCGCCGCCTGCGCCGGCGACACGCTCAGCACGAAGCCGTAGCTCGGGAAGGAAGACAGCCAGCGCAGCAGCGGCACGCCGTCGGGCCGCGGGATCGCGTCGAGGTCGATGCGGGCGCCAACGCCCGAGCATTCGAGCAGCATCATGGCCGTGCCCACGGCGCCGGCCATGCTGATGTCCTTGGCGGCGCGGCACAGGCCGCTCTCGGCGATCGAGGGCAGCAGTTCGAGGTCGGCGCGCAAACGTGCGGCAGGCGCGCGGGTCGACGCGTTCCAGTACGGGAAGGGTTCTTCGTAGGCGCCGCGCAGGTCTGCGGCCATCAAGAGCAGGTCGCCCGGCTTCGCATCGAAGCTGGTGAGCAGCCTGCGGGCATGGCCGAGGATGGCCACGGCGAGCTGGGGCCGATCGCTGCGGTTGTTGCTGTGCCCGCCGACGATGGGCACGCCGTAGCGCGCGGAGGCCTCGGCCATGCCGCGCAGCATGTCGTGGGCCGGGTTCATGCCCGTGCTCCACAGCGCGTCGACCACGGCCGTCGGGCGTCCGCCCATGGCGTAGACGTCGCTCACGTTGACCATCACGCCGCAGTAGCCCGCGAACCAGGGCATGCGCACGATGAAGTCTTCCACCAGCCCCTCGATGGCGAACAGCAGGTAGCCGCCGCGGCCGTCGGGAATGGCCGCGCAGTCGTCGCCGACCGGCACGGCCTGCGCGAGCGCATCGTGTCCGCCGGGCAGCGAGCGGCCCAGTGCCGACACCACGTCGCTGATGTCGCGCTTGTGGGCGAAGCCGCGCGTGGCGCGCAGGGCCTCGGCGATGTCGTGGACCCCGGTCGTCATGACGCCACCCGCGCACGCGTGACGAAACCGCTCACGGGATCGTGGCAGGGCGGGTACCAGCCGAGGTCGGCCTGCATGCGCGCATGCGGGCGGCCGTGCACGCTGGTCTCCTCGAGCACCTGCCAGCCGAGCTTGCGGAACAGCGGCACGTTCTGCCGCTGCACCTGCGCCAGGAAGGTCTCGCAACCCAGCGCATTGGCACGCGACACCGCCAGCCGGATCAGCGTCACGCCCAGGTGACCCTGGCTGCGGAACGCGGGATGAACGGCCAGTCGCGAGCCCCACCATTCGTCCTTGCCCGCGCCCTCGCCCTGGGCGCGATGGATGCGCACGGTGCCCACCACCTGCTCCGGCATGCCGCCGTTGCAGGACATGGCCACCAGCAGCTGCGCGCGATCGTCGATGGCGTCGCGGTCGTCGCGCGCGAAGATGCCCTGCTCGATGCAGAACACCGCACGGCGCAGCGCCATGGCCTCGTCGCGCTCCCACTGCTGCGCGGCTTCGCGCACCAGGTATTCGACGGGCGCATAGTGATCGCCCATCCGGTCGCCCATCTCGCAGAGGTCGTCGAGGCACAGCATGGTCAGCTCCCGCCTTCTTTTTCGTAGATGGAGAGCGACGAACACGCGCCGCACTTGCCGCAGCCGGCCTTGATGTCGGCCGAGCGCAGGCCGGCCGCCACCACGCGCTCGCCCAGTGGCGCGAGCAGCGACTTCATGAACTCGGGCGTGGGTGCGGGGTGATCTTCCAGCGGTGTGCCGCTGATCGGCACGAAGGGCACGACGAAGGGATAAACGCCGCGCGCCAGCAGCTGGTCGCAGGTGTCGAGGATGGCCTCGCGCGTGTCGCCCAGGCCGGCCAGGATGTAGGTGCTGACCTGTCCGCGCCCGAACACGCCCACGGCCGCCTCGAAGGCGCTCATGTAGCGCGAGATGGGCACGCTCGCCTTGCCCGGCATGATGCGCTCGCGCACCTCGGGCGTGACCACCTCCAGGTGCATGCCCAGGGTGTCGATGCCCGCGGCCTTCATGCGATGGAACCACTGGTCGTCGTCGGGCGGCTCGCACTGGCCCTGGATCGGGATGTCGACCGCGGCCTTGATCGCGAAGGCGCTCTCGCACAGCACGGCCGCGCCGCGGTCGGTGGCATTGGGCGTGCCGGTGGTCATCACCATGTGCTTGACGCCGTCGAGCAGCACGGCGGCGCGCGCCACCTCCGCGAGCTGCTCGGGCGTCTTGCGCGCGACGGTGCGCCCGGCCGCGAGCGACTGGCCGATCGCGCAGAACTTGCAGCTCTTCCTGCGGCTCTCGTAGCGGATGCATGTCTGCAGCACGGTGGTGGCCAGCACGTCGCTGCCGTGCAGCGTGGCGATGTGCGAATACGGCACGCCGTCGAAGGTCTGCATCGCGTAGAAGCGCGGCTGCTTCGGAAAGCTGATGCTCGCGATCGGGATGCTGCCGCGCATCACGCGGCTCACGCCCGCGGCGTCGGGCGCCTCGGCGGTGAAGGGCGAGTGCCAGGCGGTGGAGGTGTGGACGGGCACCATGATCGTGTGGCCATCCACCGTCACGGCCTTGTGGTCCGAAGGGCCCGCGCCGCCGCGGCGGCTCGATATGCCGGCCGAAGGGTCAGCCAGCCGCAACCCGAAGGACTGGAGCTCGGTCATCAGCTGCCGGCTGTCTTGCTGTGTCGTCGTGGTCATGTTCTGCACTCCGTTGAACGTGGGGTTGCGTGCGATCCATCGGCACGGTGGTCTGCGCCGGTCGGTCGTTGATGGCGAGCGAGAGCAGCTCCGGCCGCGCGTAGTGGCCGACCGAATCCATCATTCGCTTGCGCTTGGCGATGAGCGCCATGTCGAGGTCGGCCACCACCATGCCTTCGCCCTCGGTGAGCGGCGGCGCGAGGTGCTTGCCCTCGGGCGAGACGATGGCGGTATGGCAGCCGCCGCGCAGCGCCTTCTGCAGGTTGGCGTCGGGCGTGACCGAGCGGATCTGCTCGTCGGTGAGCCAGCCGGTGGCGTTGACCACGAAGCAGCCCGACTCCAGCGCGTGGTGGCGGATGGTCACTTCCATCTGCTCCGCGAAGATCGGGCCGACCAGCGAGCCGGGGAACTGCGCGCAATGGATCTGCTCGTGCTGCGCCATCAGGCTGTAACGCGCGAGCGGGTTGTAGTGCTCCCAGCAGGCCAGCGCGCCCACGCGGCCGACCGCGGTGTCGACCACCTTGAGGCCGGCGCCGTCACCCATGCCCCAGACCATGCGCTCGTGGTACGTGGGCGTGATCTTGCGGCGCTTGAGCACCAGCGTGCCGTCGGCGTCGAACACCAGCTGCGTGTTGTAGAGGCTGCCGTGGTCGCGCTCGTTCACGCCGAGCACCACCACCATGCTGCGCGCCCTTGCCCGCTCGGCCACCGCCTGCGTGACGGGGCCGGGCACCACCACCGCGCGCTCGGCCAGCTGCAGGTGCGGCGCGCCCTGCTGCACCGGCGGCAGCACGAAGCTGAAGTAGGGGTAGTAGGGCACGAAGGTCTCGGGAAAGACCGCGATCTGCGCGCCCTTCGCGGCGGCCGCGTCGATGGCGCTGCACACGCGCTCCAGCGTGCCGTCCGGCCGTTCGAAGTCGGGCGCGATCTGGATCGCCGCGGCACGCACGATGCGGGGTGAAGAGCTCATGGTCGTCCCCCGTCCGCAGCGGCAAGCGAAGCGAAGCCAATTCGGGGAACGCCGCAGAACCGGCTTTGCCGGGCTGCCGGTGTTGCCCCCGGTGAGGGGGTTGGCGAAGCGACACGAAGTGCGCGAAGACTGGGGGAAGACATGTTCAGAGCGTCCAGGTGTCGATGACCACGGCGCCGGCCTTCTTGTGCAGCAGCACGAGGTCGAGCACGTCCAGCGGGTTGATCGGCTTGATGCCCTCGATCAGCGCGCCCTCGCCATGCCCGTACAGCGCCTGCAGCGCGAAGCGGCAGGCGTAGACCTTGCCGCCCTCCTCGATGAACTTGGCGATCTGCTTGTTGAAGTTCTGGTGGCCCGGGAAGGCCTCGTCGCCCAGCGTCGGAAAGCCGCGCTGCACGCCCAGCGTCACGCCGGGGCCGTACAGCAGCACCGACGTGTCGTAGCCCTTGCGCTTGAGCCGCGTGGCCTGCAGCAGGTTCACGAAGCCGATGGAGCCTTCGAAGGCCACCGTGTGGAAGGTGACGAGCGCCTTCTCTCCGGGCTCGGCCTTGACGTCTTCGAACACCTTCTCTTCGTAGTCGACGAGGAACTCGCCTTTTTCGTTGCGGGGGCGGGTGACTTTGGGCATGGGGTACTCCGGTTGGGTGAAGGGGTACGCAGGTGTTGCGTGCCTTCTTCTTCGCAGGCGTTGTGCCAGCGGCCGGCCGGGCTCGTGCGATCAATGCGCGATCAACGCGAAGCGGCGCGGCGTGCGCGAGCGCAAAATTTTTTTCAGGGCCTGCAAAGGCACCGACGAAGCAGGCCACGGCGGCCATTTCCGCACCGCGACGACGCACGCCGCATGCGATCAATGCACCCGATCAACGGGGTTGATCGCACCTGATCGAAGCATCCGCCCCCTCTGGCGCGGGCGCGGTTCCTGCATGTTGATCGGTGGCCAGATGCAATCAATGGATGCAATCAACTCCGCCGGAACACGCCCGATGACCACCATCACCGCCCACTGGCGCAAGCAGTTGCGCAACACCGCCCGCCCGGCCTATCTGCTGCTGGCCGACCTGATCGCCGACGACATCAAGACCGGCCGCCTGGGCGTGCGGGACCGCCTGCCCACGCTGCGCGAGCTGGCGGCGGACCTCGACCTCAACTACACGACGGTGGCGCGCGGCTATGCCGAGGCGCGCAAGCGCGGGCTGATCGATTCGCGCGCGGGCACCGGCACCTTCATCCGCTCGGGCAGCCCGAGCCTGCGGCTGCGCGGTGGCAGCGGCGCCGAGATGACGATGAACATGCCGCCCGAGCCCGACGACGAGCACCTGATGGCGCGCCTGCACGACAGCGCCAGCCGCGCCTTCGCGCAGGTCGATTTCCACGACCTGCTGCGCTACCAGGACTTCGGCGGCACCGCGCACGACCGCGCCGCCGCGATGCACTGGCTGCGGCCTTTCGTGCCCGACGCCAGCGTCGATCGCATCCTGGTGTGCCCCGGCATCCACGGCGTGCTTACCGCGCTGTTCTCGCAGCTCGCACGGCCCGGCGAGCTGGTTTGCGTGGAGTCGCTCACCTACCCCGGCGTGAAGGCCATCGCGGCGCAGCTCGGCGTGCAGCTGCATGCGCTGCAGATGGACGACGACGGCCCCATCGCCGATGCCTTCGAGCACGCCTGCAAGACGCTCAAGCCCAAGGCGCTGTACTGCAACCCCACCCTGCTGAACCCGACCTCGGCCACCGTGTCGCGCGCGCGGCGCGAGGCGCTGGCCGACGTGGCGCTGCGCTACGCGGTGCCGATCATCGAGGACGACGCCTACGGCATGCTGCCGCGGCAGACGCCCGCGTCGCTGGCCACGCTCGCGCCGGGGCTCACCTACTACGTGAGCGGTTTCTCCAAGTGCTTCGGCGCGGGGCTGCGCAGCGCATACGTGTGCTCGCCGACGGTGGTGCAGTCGCAGCGGCTGGCAGGTGCGATGCGCGCGACCACCGTGATGGCCTCCCCGATCACCAACGCGCTGACGACGCTGTGGGTCGAAGACGGCACCGCCGACGAGATGCTGCAGGCGGTGCGCGCCGAATCGGCGGCCCGGCAGGTGCTGGCTGCACGCCACCTGGGCGACAGCGGCCTGCAGGCGCATCCCGAAGGCTTCCATGCGTGGCTGCCGCTCACGCCCGGCTGGAGCCCGGTGGAGTTCGCGTCCTACCTGCGCACGCAGAACGTCGGCGTGGTCGCGAGCGCCGCCTTCTCCACCGACGGCGATCCGCCCGACGCAGTGCGCATCTGCCTGGGCGGCCCGATGACGCGCGAGCAGTGCGACCAGGCGCTGCGGCTGATCGCGGACACGCTGGCGCATCCGCTGCATCCGCACGCGACCCTGGGGGATCGCGGCGGGGGCCGGTGACTCACGCGTCGAAGCGCACGATGAGCTGGTTGCCGGTATAGGTCGGCGTGACCTTGAAGCCCGGCGCGTTGATTGCCGAGAACCGGCCCGTCAGGGTGCCGCTGCTGATGAGCGTGAGCGTGTCGCCGGCGCTGGGTGCGAAACCCGGCTTGAAGCTCAGGTTCAGCGTGCCGTCCACGGCGGCGACACCGGCCACGTTCAGCCGGCCGGCGCCGTTGGCGCCCAGGTTCAGCTGCAGCGTGGTGCCGGCCACCTGCGTGTAGGCACCGGCCATGGTGACCATCGAGGACGCGTTGCACACCAGCGTGCCGCCGCCCACGTAGACGTTGCCCGTGCCGAAGGCGGCGGCGGAGTCTGCCCGCAGCGTGCCTTCGGAGAGTTGCGTGCCGCCCGCGTAGCTGTTGCTGCCGCCGAGCGCCAGCGCGCCGCTGCCCTTCTTGGTCAGCTTGCCGGCGCCGGCGATGTTGTTGCGCCAGCTGTCGAGCGCATTGAAGCCGCCTCGGCCGGCATCCATGGTCACGACCACGTCGCCGTTGAAGGCGCCGTAACCGTCGGCCGCATCGAACAGGTTCAGCCGGCCCCAGCCCTCGGGGTCGTCCATCACCGGATAGCCCGATTGCACGGCTGTGGTCTTGAGCACCACGCGGCGCTGCATCGCGTCGAGGTAGGGCAGGCGCGTTTCGAGCAGCACCTCGGCACCCTTGGGCACGACCGCAGGCCTGGTGGTGTCGCCCACCGGCTTGAAGCCGAAGGTCAGCCGGCGCAGGTAGTCGGCCTTGCTCGCGGCATGGTCCGCGAAGCGGTCGGCGGTGGTGCCCTGCGAATGGGCGAAGTCGTTGAAGGCGACGGCATCGCTCGCGCCCACGGCGGCCATCAGCGCGCTCTGAGCCTGGGCGAAGGCTGCGGCCTTGCGCGCTGCGTTCGCGCCGGTGGCCAGGCTCGCGGCGGCCACGGCCTGCCCGTGCACGCGCCCGCCGACCACGTCCAGCGGCGAATGCATGCCCGCGAGGATGCGGTTCTCGCCGAGCTCGAGGCCGCGCGCCACCATCTCCTGGAAGCGCTGCGGCACGACATAGGCGGAGGCGATGGAGTCGCGCACCGCCTCTGCCGTGTGGCCGCTGATGAAGCCGCCGTCGATGGCAGGCGTGGGGTTCTTGGCGGGCTCCAGCGCGGGCACCACCTTCACGCTGCTGCTCCAGCGCCAGGGCCGCGCGTACTTGTAGAAGCGCTTGGCGGGCTCGGTGGAGCCGTTCTCGCCGATGTTCTTGAGCAGGTCGACCACCGTGCCGAAGCCCGGGTTGGCGGAACCGCCCACGCCGACGTCGTTGCCGCCGTCGCTGTAGAGCACCGTGGTGGCGTCCGCCGCGATGCCCGTGATCGTCGTGACCTGCTGCGTGGCCGCGCGCCAGGCGGTCGTGAGCGGGCCCATGCCGTCGCTGATGCTGTAGCCCTTGCCGCGGCGGTCGTCCAGGTAGGCGGCCAGTTCCTGCGCAGGGGTGCGCGCGTTGGTGGCGTCGACGACGTACTGGATGTTGCGGTTCAGCACGTTGGTGTTGAGCATCTTGCCGTCGGTGGCATCGCCGGGGATGCCGCTCCAGGTGGATGCGGTCACGGCCGGGAAGCTGCCCTGCGCGGGTGCCGAGACGCCCGCGTCCACCAGCAGCGTGCTGGGCTGCCAGAAGTCGAGGAAGCCCGCCACCACGCGCACGCCGGCATTGGTTTCCTTGGTCGCGAAGCGCGCATCGCCGCGCTGGTTGGTCGCCACGTTGTCGACGAAGGGCGGGACCGCGACCGCATCGGGCGCGGGCGCGGAGTCGGTGAAGCCCAGGTCCTTCGGCGGGCCGGCGACGGCCACGGCGGGCGGGTTGGCCGTGGCGGGCGGCGTGCCGGCGATCGGGAACGAGAAGCCGCCTTCCCCGCCGCCACCGCCGCAGGCCGAGAGGCACAGGGCTGCGACGAGGGTGATGGCGAAAGGACGGACGGGGGAAAGCAGATGGGGCATGAAGAAAAGAAAGGAGGAAAAAGAAGACGCGGCGCTGCACAAACAGCCGCCGCGGCCCCGGGAATCTAGGGATGCAAGAAGTCATCCTTGTGAATCGCCGCGAATTCCGCTGCATTGCACAGCCGAATTGACGGGCTTTTCCACGGGTCAGGCGCAGGTCAGATTGGCACCCTAATTGGCGCTCAATTCGATTTGCCGATTGCATGGAATATTGAGTCAATCGAGCCCAAATGCCTTGATTTCCGCGGCAATCAATTCACGGAATCATCATATTCGCCACATAAAGTCTGCGCCATCCGGCATTTGCAAATGCCGGAAAAAGAATTTGATCCATTCCGAATTCAATTACCATGTCAAAAAATTCATTTCCCGACAGGGAAGGCGCATATCTCGATCAATTGGCTCGCGTGCCGGAAAACAGACGCCGCGAATTGCTTAAGCTGATGCTGGCTGGCTCCGTCACTGGCGTGGCCACGGCTGCGCTGCCCGGTTGCGGTGGCGGAGGCAATGGCGGCGGCGCAGCCGCTTTCCCATTTCCCGCGACGGGTACGGGCAGCACGCCGGCCACCGGTTCGCCCGCCAGCGCACCGCCGCCCGCGGCACCGGGAACTCCGGCACAGAAAATCTCGAGCTTCACGATTTCGGTGCTGCCGGACACCCAGTTCTATCCGCGATATGCCTCGGAAAAGATGCACGGGCTCTATCAGAAGCTGTATGCCGGCATCGACCCGAAATTCGACAATCCATTCAAATCCCAGACGCAATGGATCGCGCAGAATGCCAGCCAGCTGAAAATGCCGTTCACGATCCACCTGGGCGATATCGTCGACCAGTCGTGGTACTACACGGCTGAAAACTCGGCACCGTGGAGCCCCACCACCGACCTCGTGGGCAATGGCCAGCTCGGCAACGGGCAGGTCACGAAGGAATGGGAGCTCGCGAGCCAGGCCATGCAGGTGCTCGAGGCCGCCAAGTGCCCCTATTCGATCTGCGCAGGCAACCATGACGTCGGGGCCATCAACTCGGACATGCAGTGGGGCCCCGACTGGGGCGTGGGCGTCACCGGATTCGCCAACGACGACGGCTACCAGGACGGCGGCAGCCACCGCGTCGGTCTGCTGGAGCCGTACCTCAAGGTCTTCCCGCCGGAGCGCGCGCAGCGGCAGGCGACCTTCGGCGGCAGGCATTCCTCGGGCTTTCACGAGTACCACGTCTTCCAGGCCGAGGGAAACAAGTTCCTCGTGCTCTCGATGTCGTGGCGCGCGTCCGACGACGCGATCGCCTGGGCCAACAAGGTGATCCAGGCCAACAGGACGATCCCCGTGATCCTGGTCAACCACCAGCTGGTGGGCATCGGCAGCGACGGCAAGACGGCCGCCGACACCGCCTACTCCAACTACCTGTGGGACAAGCTGATCAAGGACAACGACCAGATCTTCATGGCGGTCAGCGGCCACTACCACGGCTCGTGCGTCAGCACCAAGAAGAACTCGCGCGGCAACGACGTGCACCTGATGGTGGTGGACTACCAGATGGCCTACATGGGCGGCAACGGCCTCATGCGCATGTTCGAGTTCGACCTGACGAACAAGAAGATCGTCGCGAGCTCGTTCTCGCCCTGGGTGCCGCTGAAGCCGGCCGCGATGCTCAACGAGTTCGACGCCGCATGGCTGTCGGATTCGAACCAGTCGTTCACGCTGAACATCGACTTCGTCCAGCGCTTCGCCTCCTTCAACCCCGGCTTCTCCGTGCCCGCCGGCTCGTCGGACAGCAGCCTGACCGACGCGGCCAGGAAGCTCATCCTGACGAACTTCAGCCAGCCGCCGCAGAAGGCGGCCGCGCTGCCCAAGAGCCCCGACGACTACCCCAAGGTCGACAACACGCTCGCGCACTGGCGCTTCTTCAATGCATCGGCCGCGGAGGGCGATCTCTTTCCCTACCAGCCCGGGCAGCAGATCCAGGACAGCGCGCCCGGCGGCAAGAACCCGATCTCGGTCAACACCTGGGCGGGGCAGTCGGGCGACCTGGTCTGGTCGAAGAGCCATCATCCGCTGTCGGCCGCACCGGGAAGCCTGCGCTTCCTGAACGCGACGAATGCCGTCGGCGCCGTGAAGGCGAGGTTCTCCTACTTCACGACGGACCAGAACTCGGCGCTGAACGTCGAGACCTTCCAGAACGGCTACACGATCGAGGCATTCGTCTACATCGACCCGGGCTTCGACGCCACCAGGAACGGCTGGATGGGCATCATGTACCGCCTGGGCGCACAGTCGAACCTGCCGGGCTTCGGTTCGGGCGACGGCGACTGCGCCCTGATGTTCGCCTTCTCGAACCTGATGGAGTTCCAGTGGGAGATCGTTCCGGTGGGCCAGGCGACCAGCCTGCCCTGCTGGTCGGGCGGTGTGTCCGCCGGGCAGTGGCTGCACGTCGCCATCGTCAACGAGCCCTCGAAGTCCTACTCGACGACGATGTACGTCGAGGGCGCACCCGTGCTGCGCAACAACACGAACATGAAGGGCATCCAGTTCGTGTCGGCGACGCAGCAGGTCGCGATCGGTTGCGCCCAGTGGGCCGGCAACATGTCCACCGGCTTCCTCGGCAGCATCGGCGAGATCCGCATCGTCGGCGCACCGCTGAGCTCCGACAAGTGGCTGACGGCGCGCGCTGCCTGAAGCTCGCCGCGGGTCCTCAGCGGCCCGCGGACTTCGCGCTGGCCAGCTGCGACAGCGTGGCCGCGGCCAGCGCGCGCACGCCCACGCGCATCGCCGACTCGTCCACCTGGAACAGCGGCGAGTGGTTCACCGGCCCGTCCTTGTCGCCCATCGGCGAGGCGTTGAGCATCCAGAACACCACCGGCACGCCGGTCGAGCCGAATGCTCCGAAGTCTTCCGACCCCATGGAGGCGGGCATCTGGCTCACCTTCGAGGCACTGCCGGCGGCGGCGCCGAAGGCACCCACCAGCGAGAGCGTGGCCTGCGGGTCGTTCACCAGCACCTCGTAGCCGTCGCCGCTGTCGATCTTGACGTCGGCCTGCACGCCGTAGCTCGCCGCGATGCCGGTGGCGCGGCGACGGATCTCCTCTTGCGCGATCTTCTGGTTCGTCGCCGAAAGCGCGCGGATCGTGCCGGAGATCTCGGCCGTCTCGGGCAGCACGTTGAAGCGGTTGCCGCTTTGCAGCATGCCCGTGGTCACGATGGTCGGCCCACCGTCGATGGTGGGGTTGAGCCGGTGGCTCACGATGTTCTGCAGGCCGAGCACGGTCTCCGCCGCGGCCAGCATGGGCGTGTTCGAGGCCCACGGCGCGGCGCCGTGACCGCCGACGCCCTTGAACTTGATGTTGAACACGTCGATGCTGGCCAGCATCGGCCCTGGCCTGTAGCGGATCGCGCCGGCGGGCGCCTGGTTGCTGATGTGCTGTCCGAGCACCACGTCGACCTTCGGGTTGTCGAGCACGCCCTCGCGCACCATGGCCATGGCTCCGCTGGACTTGCCCAGGCCGGGGCCGATCTCCTCGGCCGGCTGGAAGATGAAGACCACCGTGCCGGCCAGCTGCCCGCGCAGCGAGGACAGCACCCTGGCCGCGCCCAGCAGCATGGCGACATGCGTGTCGTGGCCGCAGACGTGCGACACCGGAACCTGCTTGCCGAGCCAGTCGCCCTTTGCCGTGGACCGGAAAGGCAGGTCGTTGCGCTCCTCCACGGGCAGGGCGTCCATGTCCGCCCGCAGCGCCACCACCGGACCGGGCAGTGCGCCGCGCAGCACGGCCTTGATGCCCGTGCCTGCGATGCCGGTCCTGATCTCCACGCCGGGCATGCCGGCAAGGGCCTGGGCGATGTACTTGGCGGTGCCGGTCTCCTGGTACGCGAGTTCGGGGTTCTGGTGGATGTGCCGGCGCCATTCGACCACCTGCGGCTGCACGCCGTCGGACAGGGCCAGCGCCTGTGCGAGCAGCGAGGCGGAAGCGGCAGGCGTGACGGGTGCCGCGCCCTGCGCATGCGCACCGGCGAAGGCGGCTGCAAGGATGAATGCGCAAGCGTGGTGTCGAAACTTCATGGTGATTGCGAGAGTTGCTGGGTGGTTGGGCTGGATGGCACCTTGCCGAATCTATCGCCCGGTGGAGATCCGCTTCGTGCCGGGCTCCTGTGCAGAGTCACCGAGGAGACGCGCCGGCTTCATCGCGGCGAACGCGCCTGGGCGATCGACCGCCTGCGTCTGTACGCGCCTGCGGATGCACGCAGCGCTGCGACGACAATGCAGGCAGCCCGACGGATACTCCCGCCCGCGCTGGCGCCCCGACCGGCTCGCTGCCGGAGGTTTTCATGCTTGTTCCGCTGCTGCATCAGAGTGAAGATTCCGAAGTCCGTTGACCATGCCGACCGTGCTCCCGGTGCCTGCGGGCACGCATCGTAGAAGGCGCAGCCGGATGCGGATCGCCAATGTGCGCACAGCTTGTTTGCATCTCTTGAAATGAAGGCCCTCGACTCGCTGCGCATCTTCGTCACCACCCAGAGGAAGGGCAGCCTCTCGGCCGCGGCGCGCAGCCTCAGCCTCTCGCCGGCCACCATCTCGCGGCGCATCAGCGCGCTCGAGGAGGAACTGGGCGTGCAGCTGGTGGACCGCACCAGCCGCAACCTGCGGATGACCGAGGCGGGCCAGGCCTTCCTGGAGCGCGCCGAGGTCGTGCTCGAATCGATGGCCGAGGCCGAGCAGGCCGCACGCGACGCCCGCCAGCGGCCCGAGGGCCGGCTGCGGGTGCACTCGCGCACCCACATCGGGCTGCGGGTGGTGGCGCCGCTGCTGCCGCGATTCGCGCAGCTCTATCCGGACATCCAGGTGGAGATCGAGCTTTCGGAACACCCGGTCAACCTGGTGGAGCACGACTTCGACGTCGACATCCGCACCGGCGAATCGAACGACTCCGGCTTCGTGATCAAGCGGCTGCTGTCCAGCGACGAGGTGCTGGTGGCCAGCCCCGCCTTCGTGAAGACGTACTCGCGCATCAAGCACCCCACCGACCTGCCGAACGTTCGCTGCCTGACCTACAAACGCGAGCGCGAGGCCACCATCTGGAAGTACCTCGACGAAGCCGGCGAGCAGCAGGAGATCCCGATCCAGGGCGTGCTCAGCGCCAACAACGGCGAACTGCTGCGCCTGGCCGCGATCGGCGGCATGGGCATCGCGCTGCTGTCGGAAGCCACGGTGCGCGGCGACCTGCGTTCGGGCGCGCTGGTGCGGCTGCTGCCGGATTACCGCTTCGCGGTGCGGGCCTACTCCAACGGCATCTTCGCCGTCTTCCGCCAGAACCGCACCCTGCCGCTGAAGGTGCGCGCCTTCGTCGACTTCGTGGCCGAGGCGCTGAAGGACGAAGGGCAGCGCTAGCGCCTGTCGGCACCCGGCGCCTGGCGCCGCCCATTCCAGGCGGCATCGCGACGCCGCGTGCAAAGCTGCTTTTCACACCCTGCAGCGCTGCCTCGCCGCCCGCCATCTAGACTGGTCCGCGAGTCCAATGGGGACCAGAACCAGGAGACAACGTGAGCTTCCGCAACATCATCGTGGGGCTGGCGATCGGCGCGAGCACGCTCGGCAGCGCCTTCGCGCAGCAAGTCACGCGCATCGTCGTGCCCTTCGCCGCCGGCGGCGGCACCGACCAGTACTGCCGCATCCTCGCGCAGGAACTCAACAAGCAGGGGTTGAACGTCATCATCGAGAACAAGCCCGGCGCCAGCGGCATCCTCGCGGCCGACTACGTCGCGCGCGCCAGGCCCGACGGGCACACCGTGCTCGTCTCCTCGCTGGGCACGCTGGCGAGCAACAGCGTGCTCTACGACAAGTTGCCCTACGACCCGGCGAAGGACTTCGCATCGGTCACGCAGATCGCCTACCAGCCGGCCATCATCGTCGGGCGCACCGACCTGCCCTACAAGAGCATCAAGGAGATGGTCGCCTACGCCAAGCAGAATCCGGGCAAGATCAACCGCGCCTCACCGGGCGCGGCCATCCTCACCAACCTGGCGCCCACCGCCTTCGAGAAGGCCCAGGGTTTCAGCACCACCCACATCCCGTTCAACGGCGACGCCCCCGCGCTGCAGGCGCTGCTCGGCAGCCAGATCGACATCCACGGCACCTCCATCACCGGGGCGCTGCCCTACGTGAAGGCCGGCAAGCTGCGCGTGCTCGGCGTGATGGACGGCAAGCGCCTGCCCCAGGTGCCCGATGCCCCCACCTTCAAGGAGCAGGGCTACGACATGGAGGCCACGCTGTGGTATTCGCTGTCGGTGCCTGCGGGCACGCCGAAGGCGGCGATCGAGCGGCTCAACAAGGCCGTCAACCAGGTGATCGCCGACCCCGACTTCGTGACGCGCGCCCGCGCCATCGGCATGGAGCCGCGCGGCGGCAGCCCCGAGGACCTCGACAGGTTCGTCAAGGCCGAGTCGGACCGCTGGCTGCCGGTGCTGCAGAGCCTGAACCTGCCCAAGCAGTCGAACTGATCGACGTCTCCCGGAAGGGCGCGGCGCGTTGCCCGCGCCCTTCGTTCTTCCTTCGTTCTTTCTTCCCCGAATCTCCCGCCCCGCATGAACCACCCCTCTCCGCTGCCGCTGACCGGCGTCCGCGTCCTGGATCTCTCCCGCGTCATGGCCGGGCCGCTGTGCGCGATGGCGCTGGCGGACCTCGGCGCCGAGGTCATCAAGGTGGAGCATCCCGAGCGCGGCGACGACACGCGCGACTGGGGCGTGCGCATCGGCAGCCACAACACCTCCTACTTCAACAGCTGCAACCGCAACAAGCGCTCGATCTGCGTCGACCTGCAGGCCGAGGAAGGCCGCGACCTCGTGCGTGAGCTGGCCACGAAATGCGACGTGGTGATCCAGAACTTCAAGTACGGCGGCGCGCAGAAGATGGGCCTGGGCTACGACGACCTGAAGAAGGTCAACCCGGCGATCGTCTACTGCTCGATCTCGGGCTACCCGGTGCTCGGCCCCGAGAAGGCCCGCCCCGGCTACGACCTCGTGATCCAGGGCGAGACCGGGCTGATGGCGATGAACGGCGAGGAAGGCCAGGGGCCGCTGAAGTTCGGCGTCGCCGCGGTCGACATGTTCACCGGCATGTACGCGGCGCAGGCGATCCTGGCGGTGCTGTACGCGCGCACGCGCACCGGCGAGGGACGCCACATCCAGATGTCGCTGTACGACAGCGGCATGATGATCACGTCCTACTACGGACTGACCGCCTGGCTGAACAAGCGCGATCCGGCCAAGTTCGGCAACTCGCATCCCTCGATCGTTCCGTATGGCGTGTTCGACGCCGCGGACGGGCCAGTGGTGATCGCGGTGGGCAACAACAGCCAGTTCCGCAAGTTCTGCGAGGAAGTGATCTTCTGCCCCGAGCTGCCGCTCGACCCCCGCTTCGAGAAGAACACCGAACGCTCGAAGAACCGCGGCGAACTCCTGCCGCTCCTGCTCGCGCAGATCCGCAAGCACGCGAGGGCCGACCTCATCGAGCGCATGGAGCGCGCGGGCATTCCCTGCGGCGAGGTGCTGGGTCTCTACGAGGCCCTGCAGTCGCAGCGCACGCGTCAGGCCCAGGTCTGGCACGAGTTCGAGGACACGGAAGCGGGCACGCAGGCCGTGCATGCGCCGCCCTACGTCATCGACGGCACGCGCGCCGGCGTTCGACACCCGCCACCGCACCTGGGCGAACACACGGCCGAGGTGCTCGGCGAGCTGCTGGGCGTGACCCGCGAGCGGCTGCAGGCGCTCGGCGAGAAGAAGGTCGTCCGCTAGCGCGGCATCGCGTCGGCGGTGCGCGCCCGCCCCCTTTGTCGTCCAGCCGGAAGCCCGCCGCGGCGCGCCGTCCCGTCAGCCAGGTCGACAAGGGCCTCGTCGGCGCGCTCGACCATCCCCGGCCCGAGGCTCAGCCTCAGCCTCGGCGATGCCCTGCGGGTGGAATCAGGGGAAGTAGCAGGTGCGAGTCGTAGCGTCCGCCGGCGAGGATGGTGTTCTCGCCGCGGAAGACGTCCGGCCGTCGGTCCTGCGGATCGGTATGCAGGAATGGGCCGGACCCCTTGCGCGGACCTGCCGCGCCTTCGCGCTCGAAGTCCTGCGCATCGATCCTGAGCGCCAGGCGGTACCCGCGCGGCAACACGATGGAAGTGGGCCAGACCTCGATCTCCAGTCGATAGTCCTCGCCCGGTGTGAGCGGCTCGACCTCCGTGTGCGTGTGGAATGGCTGCCCCGGCCGCGAGCGTTGGGGGTCCGTCTTGCGATGCGACGCTCTCAGCCACCCCTGAGCGATCGGCACCTGCGGATCGGTCGCTCCCCGGAAGAGCACTTCCCTGCCCTCCGGGTCGTAGGCACGCAGGGTGACGAAGAGATCCATGTCCTCCGTGCTGGACCGAACCCAAAGCACCAGCGCGACAGGTCCCGTGAATTCCGTCTGCGCCTCCATGGGCGCACTCAGGAACTCCACGCCACGCCCCGGCGCCCGGTAAGTCGCAAAAGCGATGGCACCGAGCGGTTCGGGCGCCAAGGCGCGGCGTCCCGCGTCGAGGTACATGCGCGTCCACTGCGTGCGGGCGATGGGCCATTCGTGTTCGGATCGCTGCTCGAACCGGTCGGGATGGCGCACCTCCAGCATCACGGGCGGCTGCGCGTCCCAGCCGTTGGACTCGCCTTTGAGGAACCTGTCGAAGAAGCGCTTCTGCAGCTGCACGTACTCGGGCAGGTAGAACGACTCCCAGTGCGTCCCGCCATGCATCTGCAGCCACTTCTGCCGCGAGCCGGCGCCCATGAAGCCCTGCACGTTGCCGCGAAGGTGCAGTCCCATCCCGCCCCAGTTGCCGGCGGACAGCACCGGCACCTCGATGTCCGCGAGCTTCGCCGTCCGGGCGTCGTACCAGCCATCGATCAACGGATGCGACCGGAACTCCTCGATGACGTCCACACGGTTGCCGCGAAGCGTGTCTTCATCCAGGGCCGTGCCCGTGCTCGTCCCACCCGTTTCCCGATCGATGTAGGGGCTGCCGGAATTGCCGTTCTGCACCGACAGGATCTGCTTGGGAAACCAGTACTCGAAGAAGAAGTTGCCGAAGATTCCCCCGTGGTGGCTGGCGTCTCGATACAGGTCGCTGGCCCCCTCCCACGGACAGATGGCGGCCAGATGGGCGGGACGGCGCGCGGCGACCTGCCACTGGTTCATCGCGTAGTAGGAGATGCCCAGCAGCCCGACCTTGCCGTTCGACCATTCCTGCGTACCGGCCCACTCGATGCATTCGGCATAGTCGTCCGTCTCCTGCGGTGACCAGGCCCAGAGCTTGCCGGGCGACTCCCCGGCGCCGCGGCTGTCGACGACCACGATCGCATAGCCCCACGGAATCCAGCGCTCCGGGTCGGCCACCTCCCAGCGCAGGTACCTGCCCGAACTGCCTTCGGTGTCGATGCCCGGGTACAGCCGCTTGAGCTCGTCCCATTGCGGCTTGAAGGCATCCTCGAAATGCGCGTCCTTGCCATAGGGCCCGTGCGTCATGAGAACAGGTGCGGGCACACCATCGTCGGGCCTGAACACATTGGCCCTGAGCACCGTGCCATCGCTCAGGCGGATGGGTACGTTCTTTTCGAAGATCATTTTCCCGTCTCTTCCTTTTTCATTGGAACAGCGCCACTGCGCGCGTCCACCCCGCCGAGCCGCCGCGGACCTTCGCCGGGAAGCAGGACACGAAGAATCCGTCCGCGGGCAGGGCTTCGAGGTTGTGCAGCTTCTCCAGATGGCAGTAGCCGATGTCGCGGCCCGCCTTGTGGCCTTCCCAGATCACCGCCGGGTTCTTGTCGCGGCCATAGCGCTCTGCGGTGTATTGAAAAGGGGCATCCCAGCTCCAGGCGTCCGTGCCGGTCACACGCACGCCGCGTTCCAGGAGATACATGGTCGCGTCGTAGCCCATGCCGCAACCCGACTGCACGAAATCGGATCGACCGTAGCGACTGCCGGCACGCGTGTTGATCATCACGATCTCCAGCGGCTGCAGCGTGTGGCCGACGCGCCGCAGTTCCGCCTCGACGTCCGCGGCCTGCACTACGTAGCCATCCTCGAAGTGCCTGAAATCCAGCTTCACGCCAGGCTGCAGGCACCATTCGAGCGGCACCTGGTCGATGGTGATCGCGGGCTCCCCGCGATTCATCGTCGAGGCGAAATGCCAGGGGGCATCGAGGTGCGTGCCGTTGTGCGTGCTGAGCTCGACCTTCTCGACCGCCCATGCCTCGCCGTCGGGCAGATCCTCCGGCTTCAGCCCCGGGAAGAACTGGGCCAGGCGGCCGAAGCTCTGCGAGTGGTCCATGTAGTGGATCCTGGGAGCGAAGGCCGGCGGATCGGAGATCACGTCGTTCTCCAGGAAGATGGAAAGGTCCACGATCTTCTTGAACATCACGAATCCATTTCGATGCCGAGGGGAGGAAGGATGCGCTGATAGCGCGCAAACTCCTTCTCCAGATAGGCCTTGAATTGCTGCGGCGGCATGCCCGAGACCTGGTTGCCGAACGTCACCATCTTGGCCTTGAAGCCCGGGTCTGCCAGTGTCTTCGAGACGCCGGCGTACAGGGCGGCCAGCACGTCGGGCGACATGTTCGGCGGCGCAAGCATCCCGATCCATGCGGGGATGTCGATGTCCGGCATTCCCAGCTCCGCGAAGGTGGGCACGTTGGGCAGCGTATCCGCGCGCTGCGCGCCGGTGATCGCGAGCGCCCTGATCTTGCCGGCGTCGATGTACTGCATCACCGACGATGGCGCGATGAAGGACACATCGACCACACCGCTGATCAGGTCCGTCAGCGGTGTGCCCTTGTAGGGCACGTGGATCAGCTCGATGCCCGCCTGCTTCGCGAAGAGGGCCCCCACCACGTGCGTGGTGTTGCCGTTGCCGGCCGAGGCGTAGCTGAAACTGCCCGGCTGCTTCTTCGCGGCCGCGATGAAGTCGGCCAGCGAGTGGAATGGCCCGGTCGCCCTGTGCAGCAGAGCGAAACCGTAGGTCGTGTAGACCATCGACAAGGGAGTGAAACCCTCGATCGGGTGGTAGGGCAGCTTCTTCATCAGCACGCCGTTGGTCAGATGTCCGCCGGTCGTCCACAGCACGACCGAGCCGTCGGGCTTCGCGCGCGAAACCTCGGCCGCACCGATGGTCGTTGCCGCCCCGGGCCTGTTGTCGACGATGCAGGTGCGGCCCGTCACCTTCTGGTAGGTGTCGGCAAAGATGCGCGTCAATCCGTCCAGGGCACCTCCCGCGGGAAACGGCATCACGATCCTGAGCATTTCAGGCAGGGGCGTTGCGGCTTTCACCAATGGCGCCGCGAGCGTGGCCGCAGCGCCGGCGAGGACCGTTCTTCTACTCAACATGGGTTTGTCTCCTGAGGCGCCGCCTGCTGCGATGTGCTCGCCAGGTTCGGCCACAGGCAAATTCTAGACAAATAAAACGCTTGTTTCAATCGGTCGTTTTTTCAGTGACTGAATTCCAATCGCACGATTCAAACGACTGATTGATCGGATGTCTTCCCGTCCCGAAGTGATGCAGAATCGGCCAAGGACGCCATGCGCCGCATCGCGGCTGCCGGCACCAGACTTCTTTCCCTCCCCTCCGTGGACATGCCAGGACGACCGCCCCCCTCACCCGATCGCCTCACCCAGCAAAAGATCATCGATTCGGCGCTGGCGCTGTATGCCGAGAAAGGCATCGACGGCGTTCCCGTCAGGGCCCTGACGAGCCACGCCGGTGTCAATGTCGCTGCAATCCACTACCACTTCGGCGGCACGGAAGCGCTGGCGGAGGCCGTCTTCGGAGAGCTCTCCGCGCGCGTCAACAAGCGCCGCATACGCGCCCTGGAAGAAATCATTTCGGCTGCGAAGGCGGCGGGCCGCAAGCCGGATGTGGAGAACATCGTGTCCACGTTCGTGGACCCTTATGTCGGCCCCGATGCCGCCACCGAGGGCCAGTTGCTCGCGCAATTGATCCTCAAGCATCGCCTGTCGCCGTCGCCCATGACCGAGCGCGTGATCAAGAAACACTTCGATCCGATGGCGAAGCAGTTCGTCGCGGCGCTGCACGACGCGATGCCGGAGATCCCGATGGAGCTGATGTACCTGCGCTACATGCTGATGGTCAGCACCGTCGTTCTCTCATTGAGCGACAGGGGAAGAACCAACCGCCTGCAGCGCCTCTCGGGAAGCAAGGCCACGGCGCCCGATGGTCAGGCCGTGCGAACGGCGCTCGTCGACTTCATCGTGGGGGGCATGCGCGCGCCTGCGTCCAGATAGGGCCGCATCCATCGGCACATGCGGCCCGCTACGCAGCGAGGCCGCAATAGCCAGGGTGGCGCCGCCACTCGAAGCGAACGGCTCGTCGACGCGTCTGCGCCATGTCGGCGCACCAGTTGACGCGAGAGAGCAGGCCACCTCGGCCCCGGCCGCCTGTCTTTTCAGCGGCCCGCCGTGCGCCATGCCTCGCTGCGCTGGGCGAACCGCGCCGCCCACTCCTGCGCCGGCATGAAGCTCGGGTCGGAGCGCACCACCCGCTCGGTCTGGGCCCAGATCGCCTCGTCGGCATCTTCCAGGTCCAGCGGATCGCCGTGCGGCTGGCTCACGTACCACGGCGTGTCGAGGTAGACCTCGACCGTGTTGTCTTCCGGGTCCATGCAGTAGATCGACAGTGCGTTGCCGTGGTTCAGGCCACGCATCTTCGTCGCGCCCAGCGACAGTGCGCGGCGGCGCGCCTCCCGCAGATGGTCGATGGTGGCGACCTTGAACGACAGCTGCATCACGGTGCTCGGCGCTTCGGGCGCGCGGCCGCCGGCAAGCACCAGCTGGTGGTGCTGGTCATCCCGCCCGCTCAGGAAGACGAGCTCGTAGCGGAAGGTGCCGCCGACGCCGCGGTCGGTTTCCTGCATGTCGAACACGCCGGTGTAGAAGCGCTTCATCACGGCGAGGTCGCGGCAGAAGATGCCGCAGTGCGAGAGATTGGGAATGTAGGGAGCGGTCACGATGGGCCTCGGGAGTGTTCGTTGGAGCGCGCGCCGGTTCAGGGGGCGAGGACCAGCTTGCCGAGCGAGCCGCCGCTGTCCAGCAGCTCGTGCGCGCGTCGCGCCTCGGCCAGCGGCATGCGGGTTGCGCGTGGGGCGCGCACCTTGCCCGCCGCCATGAGGGCGATGGCTTCTTCCATGAGTCCGCGGCGGTGCGCGACGTCGCTGTCGACGGTGTGGATCGAGAAGGTGCGGATCGCCAGGCTCTTGCCGAGCAGCTTGCGCAGCTCGTCGAAGACATCGCTCGCGGGCGGCCCCGAGAGGATGTTGTACGACACCGCCATGCCGAAGGGCGCCAGCGAGCGCAGGCACGCGATGAAGAGCGCCCCGCCGACATGGTCGAACGCGAGGTCCGCGCCGCGCCCGTCGGTCAGCGCCATCACGCGCTCGGGCAGCGTCGCGGGATCGCCGTCGATGACCTCGCTCACGCCGTTCTCCAGCGCGAAGGCGCGCTTCTCGTGCGACGAGGCGGTGCCGATCACGCGCAGGCCGCGCGCACGCGCGACCTGCGCCAGCGCGGTCGCGACACCGCCTGCCGCACCCGGCACGAGGATGGTCCGTGCCGGCAGGTTGCCGTTGCTCGCCAGCAGCGCGATGGCGAGCTGGAAGTTGCCCAGGCTCACCGCGTCGTCGAAGCCCAGCGCCGATGGCAGAACGAACGGGGCCTGCTCGCTCACGCAGATGTGCTCCGCATAGCAGCCTCCGCGCTGCGCGAGTTCGCGCGCGCTGACGAGCACGCGATCGCCCACCGACAAGCGGGTGACGCCCGCGCCGACGGCATCGACCGTTCCCGCCATCTCGTTGCCGGGAATGGCTGGCAGCGGCGGCATCCACTTGTAGGTGCCGTTGCGGATGAGCACGTCCGGCCCGCCCGCGCCGATCGCCGCGGCCCTGACGCGCACCTGGCCCGGCGCCGGCTCGGGCAGCGGCAGCTCGACCAGCCGCAGGACTTCGGGGCCGCCGGTCTCGGACAGCTGCACGGCGCGCATGGTGTGAAGGCCCGCCATGTTCAGCGCTGCCCGTCGTGCACCGACACCTGCTCCTTGGCGAGGCCGCCGAGGCGCGAGTGGACGCGGCCGCCGTCGGCCATCACCAGGGCGAAGAGGATCTCGTCGGGCCGGGGCGCATCCTGGATGCCCACCTCGAAGGTGTTGAAGTGGCTGCGCACGTAGGCCGCATGGATGTAGTGCAGCGGCACCATGAGGCGATAGCCGGTCGCCGCGACGACCTTGGCCGCCGGCACGATCGCCTTGGGGTCGCCGAGCACCTGGCGCATCGCCCAGCCGCCCGCCTCGTGCCAGACGGCGCCGTGCTCGAGCTCGCCGTTGACGCCGACGATCGCCGCCTTGCTGTACGCCTCGACCTTGTCCTTGCCGAGCGTCGCGACGAGTTCCTCGGCCAGGGAGGTGCCGAGGCTTCGCAGTTCCGCCATGAAGGGCAGCAGGTCGGGCTCGTAGCGCCCGGCGTAGGGGTTGCGGATCACCGCGCAGGCGGCCGCGATGCGCAACGGCTTCGCGGGCGGCGGGCCGCCCTCGTGGAACACGGTCTCCACGGTGAGGCTTCTCTTGCGCAGGGCGATCAGTGACATGGTGCGGCTCCTTCGTTCTTCATCTCGCTTGTCCGTTCATCGGTTCGTTCGTTCATTCATTCGTTGATTCACTGCCGGGGAATCTTCGCGTCGGCCACCACCTGGGTCCACTTCTCAAGCTCCCGGGCCACGAGGGCCCTCATCTCCTCGGGCGTGCTGCCGCGCGCCTCGCCGCCCATGTCTTCCAGGCGCTGGCGCACCGAAGAGGCCTGCAGCGCATGCAGCGTCTCGGCATTGAGCCGGTCGACGATGGGCCGCGGCGTGCCCGCCGGCGCCAGGATGCCCGCCCAGGAGCGCACGTCATACCCCGCGACGCCCTGCTCCGCGACGGTCGGCACCTTCGGCAGGCCGGGCCAGCGCTGCGGGCCCGTCGCCGCCACGGCGCGCAGCTTGCCCGCCTGGATGTTCGACAGCACCGCGGTGGGCGGCGCGATGATGAACGGCACCTCGCCGCCCAGCAGCGCGGTCACCGAGGCGGCGTCGCCCCGGTAGGGCACGTGCATCATCGACACGCCGGCCATCTTGGTGAGCAGCTCGCCCGCAAGGTGGTGCGTCGAGCCGATGCCGGCCGTGCCGTAGGCGACGGTGCCCGGCGCGGCCTTCGCCGTGGCGAGGATCTCGGCGAGGCCCTGTGCCTTCGAATTCGCGTTGACGACGATCAGGAACGGGAAATAGGTGACGGTGGACACCGCCTCGAAGTCGGCCACGGTCTTGTAGGGCAGCGTGTTGTACAGCGCGCCCGCCACGGCGTGCCCGCCGGTGGCCAGCAGCAGCGTGTAGCCGTCGGGCCTGGCGCGCGCCACCGTGGCCGCGGCGATCGTGCCGCCCGCGCCCGCCTGCGCCTCCACGACCACCGGTTGTCCGAGCGTCTTGCTCATCTCGATGCCGATGGCCCTGGCGATCGCGTCGGCGTTGCCGCCCGGCGCGAAGCCCTGGTAGAGCTTCACGGGCCGCTCGGGGTAGCCTTGTGCGAAGGCCTGCAAGGCCGGCCATGCGGCGGCCGACGCCGCGCATGCGGCGAGAAGATGTCTGCGTTTCAAGTCTTGTCTCCTGAGGCGGCGCCCTTTGCGGACGTCTCGCGCGATGCGTGTCGGTCGAAGGCCCGGGTGCGGCGGTCAGTCCTGCGCGACCACCGGGTTGCGCAGAACGCCGACGGCTTCGATATCGACTTCGACCACGTCGCCGGGCTTCATGAAGCGCGGCGGCTTCTTGCTCCAGCCCACGCCGGCCGGCGTGCCGGTGGCGATCACGTCGCCCGGCACCAGAGTGAAGATGGTGGAGGCGTACGCGATGAGGCGCGGCACCGAGAAGATCATGTGGCCCGTATGGCTCGACTGCACCACCTCGCCGTTGAGGCGGGTCTCGAGCTTCAGTTCGCGCCCCGGCGCGATCTCGTCGGCCGTGACCATCCAGGGACCGAAGCCGCCGGTCGCCTCGAAGTTCTTGCCCGAGGCTATCTGCTTGGCGTGGAACTGCCATTCGCGCACGCTCGCGTCGTTGTAGCAGCTGTAGCCGGCCACATGGTTCCAGGCCTCGGCTTCCTGGATGTCACGGCCAGGCTTGCCGATGATCACCGCCAGCTCGCCTTCCCAGTCGAGCGACTCCGACACCCGCGGGCGCACGATCGGCCCTTCGTGCGGCGTCTGCGAACGCCACACGCGCAGGAAGATCGGCGGCTGCTCGGAAAGCTCCCGCTGCATGCCGGCGGCCAGCACCTCCTGGTGGTGGTCCATGTAGTTGCGCACCGCGCAGACGATCTTCTCGGGCTTCGGGATCACCGGCAGGTAGCGCACGTCCGACAGCGGCACGTCGGCGGCGAGCCCCGCGACCAGCGCGTCGCGGCGCGCGAACTCCGGGCTGCCGATGAAGTCGGCCAGCGTGGCGTGGCCGGTGCGCCCGGCCAGTTCGACCACGCCGTCGTCGACGACGGCGCCCCAGGTTTCGCGGCCTGCGAGTGAGTAGGACATCAGTTTCATGCGTTGCTTCTTTCGGATGGGACGTTGCGTTGCACGGACCCGGCACGGGCTCCGTCTCGATGCACAGCTTAATGCACGAAGATATTTTTATGCACAAAATCAGATAAATGCATAGTGGTTTCCACGAAGGGATCCGGTCGCCGAGCGATGGCCGGGCGATGGCGAGGCAAGAACGCCGCCATCGCCAATCGCGATGCATCGCGCGGGTTCGGCTTCCTAAACTGCGAAGCAGGAACGACAGACAAACGGAGACGACACATGTTGAAGACGATGTTCCGCGCGGCCGCCGCCCTGGGTATGGCGGCGCTGTTCGGCTGCGCGAGCCCCTCGCTACAGGTGGCAGAGATGGGCAGCTTTCATGTCGGAGGGCGAGCCGTGACGCTCTCGGGCCTGCCTCCCAAGGAGCTGGTGTTCACGCCCGGCGCGCCGCCGCTCAAGCTCGACCCCAATGGCGACTTCGAGGTCGAGGCGCTGTACGCGCGCTACACCCGGCTCGCCAACCCCAAGGCCAGGTACCCGCTGCTGCTGTGGCACGGCGGTGGACTGGCGGGCACCACCTTCGAGACGAAGCCCGACGGCCAACCCGGCTGGGAGGACTTCTTCCTGCGCGCGGGCCATGACGTGTACGTGAGCGACGCGGTCGAGCGTGGCCGCGCGTCCTGGGCGCGCTATCCGGAGATCTTCAAGAGCGAGCCCTTCTTCCGGCCGAAGAAGGAGGCATGGGAGCTGTTCCGCATCGGCGACACCGGCTCCTACGCCACCGATCCCGCCAGCCGCCGCGCGTTGCCGGGCACGCAGTTCCCGGTGGCCGCGTTCGACCAGTTCGCCAAGCAGGCGATCCCGCGCTGGGGCACCAACGACGCGGCCACGCAGGCAGCCTACGACGCCTATGTGGACAAGGTCTGCCCCTGCGTCATCGTCGTGCACAGCCAGGGCGGCAACTTCGCGTTCAACTCGGCGCTGAAGTACCCGCAGAAGGTCAAGGCGCTGGTGGCTGTCGAGACCTCGGGCTCACCCGACCCCGACACCTACGACTTCGCGCGCGTCAAGGGCGTGCCCATGCTCTGGGTCTGGGGCGACAACCTCGGCAGGTTCCCGTTCTGGGAGCGCATCGCAGCGCAGCAGGAGAAATTCCGCGGCAACCTGGTGCGCGCCGGCGGCACGGGCGACCGCATCGTGCTGCCGGAGCTGGGCATCACGGGCAACAGCCACATGCTGATGATGGACCGCAACTCCGACCAGATCGCCACGCTGATCGACCGGTGGCTGGCGAAGCAGGGGCTGAAGAACTGAAGAAGCCCGCGGCGCTCTAGCTCTTGCCGACCCGCTCGGCAGCCGTGCCGAGCACCGCCATCACGTTGCGCTGCGTGCTGAGGATGTGCTCCTCCAGCAGCGCGCAGGCCGTGTCCGCATCGCGGCGCAGCGTGGCGTCCATGATCTTTCGGTGTTCGCTCGACTTGCGCCGCGCCGTCTTGCGAAAGCGCGCGGAGTAGCGGCGGTAGCGCTCGGCCTGGTCGAACAGGCTCGCGCTCCAGTTGCGCATGCGCTCCGAAGGGCATGCGGCCAGCAGCGATGCGTGGAAGGCCGAATGGACCTGGGTCCAGTCGTCGTCGAGCACCACGGGGCCGTCGCCGATGCGGCTCTCGATCTTCTCCAGGCGGTGGAAGGCGGCGACCACCGTCGCCTCCCATGCGTCGTCGCCGTTCGCGATCGACTCCCGCAGCGCCGGCAGGTCGAGCATGAGACGCATGCGGCTGATGTCCGCAAGGTCCTCCGGCGATATGTCCGCCACGCGGAAGCCGCGCCGCTCGTCGGAACGGATGAGCCCCTCCTGCGCCAGCCGGCTCAGCGCCTCCCGCAAGGGACTGCTCGAGAAGCCGTAGGCCGTCTGCAGCTCGTCGAGCTTGAGCTTCATGCCCGCGCCGTAGGTGCCCGAGAGCACGTCCTGGCGCAGCCGCATGAAGGCCTGGTCCACGAGCGGGAGCGTCCGCTCCTGGGACGGATCTTTTTTGTACATGTTTTCGATTTTATGCATAAACTCGCCGCCCAGAAATCGACAAGAGCACACCTTGAACAACGACCACCAACCCACCGTACAACTCGTCGCCATCTCCGGCAGCATCCGCCGGGCCTCCAACTGCACGGCCGTGCTGCGCAGCTTGCAGCCGCTGCTGCCCGCAGGCGTGACGCTGCACATCGCGCCGCTGGACGCCATCCCGCCCTACAACGCCGACCTCGATGGCGATGCGCCGCCCGAGCCGGTGGCTGCACTCAAGCGCGCCATCGCCGCCGCCGACGGCATCGTGCTGTGCTCGCCCGAATACAACTACGGCATGCCCGGCGTGCTGAAGAACGCGATCGACTGGGCATCGCGGCCCGGCTTCGCATCGCCGCTGAAGGGCAAGCCCGCGCTGATCATGACGGCCTCGCCCGGCACCGCCGGCGGCGTGCGGGCACAGGCCCAGATCCGCGACGCGCTGGCAGCCACGCTCGCGCGGCCGCTCGTGCGCCAGCATGTGGCCATCGCGAACGTGGCCTCGCGCATCCAGGACGGCCGGCTGGTCGACGCATCGACGCTCGACTTCATCCGCGTGGCACTCGATGAACTGCTGGCGGAGATCGCGATGCTCGCCGGCGCGCGCCGGCGGCCCGCGGCCTGAGGCGGCGCGGGAACCGCACTGCGCTGCGCCGCGCTCCCGCTTTCTGGCGACAATGATCCGCTCCAAGCCGACCATGAAGGGATCACGATGTCAGCCGACGACTGGTGGAAGCACGGAATCGTCTATCAGGTCTACCCGCGCTCGTTCCAGGACAGCAACGGCGACGGCATCGGAGACCTCGACGGCATCCGCGCGCGGCTGAACCATCTGGTGTCGCTGGGCGTCGACGCGGTCTGGATCTCGCCGGTCTACGCTTCGCCGATGGCCGACTTCGGCTACGACATCAGCGACTTCTGCGACATCGATCCGCGCTTCGGCACGCTGGAGGGCTTCGACGCGCTGGTGAAGGAGGCGCACGCGAAGGGGCTCAAGCTCATCCTCGACTTCGTGCCCAACCACACCTCGGAGCACCATCCGTGGTTCGTGCACAGCCGCAGCGCGCGCAGCGATGCAAAGCGCGACTGGTACATCTGGCGCGACCCGGCACCCGACGGCGGGCCGCCCAACAACTGGCTCAGCAATTTCGGCGGGCCGGCCTGGAGCTTCGATGAAGCCACCGGCCAGTACTACGCGCACTCGTTCCTGAAGGAACAGCCCGACCTCAACTGGCGCAACCCCGAGGTGCGCTCCGCGATGTACGAGGTGATGCGCTTCTGGCTGCGGCGCGGCGTGGACGGATTCCGCGTCGACGTGCTCTCCCAGATCGTCAAGGACGCGCAGTTCCGCGACAACCCGCTCAACCCCGACTACGTCGAAGGCCAGGACACGTTCCTGCGCTGGACGATGCTCCACAACACCGACCTGCCGGAAGTACAGCCCATCGTGGCCGAGATGCGCCGCGTGGTCGACGAGTTCAGCGACGCACATTCGTCGCGCGTGCTGATCGGCGAGCTCTACCTGCCCCTGCCGCGCCTGGTCGCCTACTACGGCCTCAATGCCCAGGGCGTGCTCGAAGGCGTGCAGCTGCCCTTCAACTTCCAGCTGATCGGGGCCGACTGGCAGGCCGCGCACATCGACCGGCTGGTGCGCGACTACGAAGCCGCCCTGCCCGCCGGTGCAGCGCCCAACTGGGTGCTCGGCAACCACGACAGGGCCCGCATCGCGAGCCGCGTCGGGCCTCGCATGGCGCGCCTCGCGGCCATGCTGCTGCTCACGCTGCGAGGCACGCCGACGCTCTACTACGGCGACGAGATCGGCATGACGGACGTGCCCATTCCCGCCGACGAAGTGCAGGACCCGTTCGAGAAGAACAGGCCCGGCATGGGCCTGGGCCGCGACCCCGAGCGAACGCCCATGCAGTGGAGCGCCGACGCCAACGCCGGCTTCACGACCGGGCGCCCGTGGCTGCGCCTTGCATCGGACTGGCGTACCTGCAACGTCGAGGCGCAGTCGCGCGATCCGGACTCCATGCTCGCGCTCTACAGGCGCCTCATCGCGCTGCGCCGCGCGCAACCCGCGCTGCATCGGGGCAGCTACGAAGCGCTGGAAGCCGGAAACGATGTGCTCGCCTATGCGCGCATCGGCGAAGGACGGCGGCTGGTGGTGCTGCTGAACTTCGGAGCCGCCGCGGCCCCGGTGCCGCAGGCATTGCTGCCGCGGCGCCCGCTGGTGCTGGCATCGACCGATCCCGCACGCGCCGGACCGGTCGATGGCGCCCTGGTGCTCTCACCCGGCGAGGGCGTCGTGATCGGCAACGAAGGTGCGGAAGAAAATCAGGACCCGCCGGTCTGAATCTCGATGTAGCTGCGCGCGTGCCAGCGCACGCGCAGCGGCCATTTCGCGTCGGTGACGGTTTCCGAGTTCACGTCCTTGCCGCTGCCGTAGTCGATCTGCCGATCGGGCCGCTTGTTGATGCCCACCACCAGCACGAGGCGGCTGCCCGCTGCGAGCCTGCAGGCGGTGAAGCGTTCGACCGTGAAGGCCAGCAGCTGGCGCTCGCCGGCCCGCAGCAGCCGGCGTCGCACGCGGTGGCCTGCATAGCTCGCGCGGAAGTCGTAAGGCTCGAACAGCAGCTGGCATTCGCCGCCCTCGGTCTGCGCGTAGAGCGAGACGCTGAAGTCCACGTCCTGCCGCGAAGGCGTGATGTCGAACACGCCGCGCAGGCTGCCGGCGATCTCGGTGCCCTCGGGCAGCGGCTCGCTCACAAAGCCGATGCCGTTGCGCATCGGCAGCTGGTTCACGCGCAGCGCGTCCGCCCACGGCGTGCGCACGTCGCGCCGGTCGGCCAGGTCGACCGACAGCCGCGCGCTGCCGCCGCCCTCGGCCGGCGAGGCCAGCAGGCGACGCGGCTCGTCGCGACCGCTCGTGTCGAGATAGAGGCGCAGCTGCGTGCGCTGCGGCGACTCCAGCGCCGGCGCATGGCGCCACTGGTCCGCACCCATCACCTGATAGTTGACGCGCTCCAGCAGCAGCGCCGGCTTGTTCGCGCCCTTGAGGACGTGGTCGATCCAGCGGTAGCGCAGCTCGGGCAGGTCGATGCGCGCGACGGGGTCGGGCGCGTAGCCGCGCAGCTCGGCCGCGGCGCCGCGCCGGATCGTCGTCGCGTCGTAGGGGCCCAGCAGCAGCGTCGTGTCGGCCTGCGGCCGGTTGCGCAGGTGCTCCTGGTGGAAGTAGAGCGCGCCGGCGTCGCCGCCGAAGTAGCCGGCGAAGCTGAGCACCGGAATGTCGATGCGCGCGAACTGCTCGGCCGATGGCAGGAACTTCTGCCAGTAGCGGTCGTGGCTCGGGTGCGTCAGCCAGGTGCGGATCAGCCTGCTTCGCTTGCCGAGCAGGACGCGGTCGATGTCCCAGTAGGGACGATTGCCGCGATACCAGCGTGCGTCGAGCGCCTGCCAGACCGCGTCCTGGTCGGCCCCTGCGGGGCTGCCTGAAGACTGGGGTCCGGGCGGGGGTTCGGCCAGCGCATGCTCCTGCGCCCAGCGGACCATCGCATTGCGGAAGATCTGCCCGGCCATGGGGAAGTCGATGCCCGGCGCCATCGGCGCGATCGTGGCGATGGCCTTGAGCGCTGGCGGCCGCCTGCGCGCCGCGGCCCAGGCCGCGTAGCCCGAATAGCCTTCGCCGAGCATGACCACGCGGCCGTCGCTCCATGGCTGGTGGGTGATCCACTCGATGACCGCCACCGCGTCCTCGCCGTCGTGCATGAAGGGCCACACCGCCCCCTTGCCGTCGGGCGTGCGTCCGCGCACGTACGCGGTGATGCCGACATAGCCCCTCGCCGCGCTGCGCCGGGCATCATCCTCGCCCGGGTCGAGCGTGAAGCGCAGCAGCGCCGGCAGCGCCCCGGTGGCGCGGCCGGGCCGCACCATGGTGGCGTGGATGACGCCGCCGCGCACCGGGATCCGGATGCCCGCCTCCGCCACGTAGCGAATGCGGTTCTCCGCGGCGAAGAGTTCGGGCAGCAAGGCACTGAAGCTGCGGCGCGACTGGTAGGACAGCCAGGCCCGCACGAGCGCCAGCGCATCGGCCTCGGGCAGGCTGCCCTTGTCGCGCCAGAGGTCGAAGGCCTGGCGCAGCTGCTGCGCGAACACGTCCGGCGGAATCTCCAGCCGGGCCATGACGGCCTGCGCCTGCATGTTGTCGAGCGGCGAGACCAGCTCCTGGAAGGCGCGTGCATAGGCCTGTGCGAAGGCGACGCGCTCCTCGGCCTCCAGCAGCCGCGCCCGCGCGTAGATGCCGTCGAGCGTCGCACGCTCGACCAGTGCGTCGAAGGGCTTGCCCTGGCGGCGCTCGCGCAGCAGGCGGCTGCTGTCCAGGGCCGCGCGGTAGGCGCCGCTCACGATCTGCAGTGCCGTCACGTTGGCCAGGAAGGCGTCCTTGTCCGCGTCCTGGTACACCGGCAGGATGCGCTCGGCCAGGTCGCGCATGAGCTCCGCAGCGGCGGGGTCATCCGGATCGCGCGGCGGCCGGAAGCCGAAATCCGCCGCCCGCGACCAGGTCGGCCAGACGGGCAGCGACAGCACAACCCGCGTCAACGCGCGGCGCACGCGGCTGACGGTCGACACGGTACGCCTCATGGTCGCGGCTCCTCGGGCAGGTCGTGCGGCGCCTTGACCAGGTGAACCACCTGCGTGAACAGCCGGTCGTGCGCCCCGCCGGCCGAGCCGATGTGGATGATGCCCGTGTGCGCGAGCTTGCCGAGCGCGCCGATGACGAGTTCGAGCGTGTCGTCGTCGAACGCGCCGAAGGCCTCGTCCATCACCAGCCAGGGCGGCGCCTGCAGCACCACGCGGGCGAAGCCCAGGCGCAGCTGCTCGTCCATGCTCAGCTCGCTCTCCCAGCGCGCGGTCCTGTCCAGCAGGGACTCCAGGCGCTGCAGGCCGACGCTCTCCAGCGCGGCCACCATCGCCTCCCTCGGATAGGTGGTGGGCTCCATCGCATACGACAGCACCTCGGCGAGCGTGCCGCGCGGAATGTAGGGCGTACCGCGCGGCATGAAGTGGATCGTCTCGCCCGCGGGCCGGCGCAAGGTGCCCGAGCCCCACGGCCACAGGCCCGCGAGCGCCCGGAACAGCAGCGTCTTCTCGGTGCCCGGCGTCCCCAGGATCAGCACGCACTGGCCCGGTTGAACGACGAGCGCCGGCACGTCGAGCCGGTCGTGGCCGCTCCAGGAACGGACCTCGATCTCTTCGAGCGCGAGCGTGCCGTCATCGCTCTCCTCGTAGGCGATGCGGCTGCCGCCGGACTGCGCCTCCAGGTCGGACGCCAGCTTCCGGCGCAGGTCGGTCACGCGCAGCAGCGTGGCGCGCCAGTCGGCAATGATGCTGAAGTTGTCCACGAACCAGCGAAGCGAGGACTGTGCCTGTGTGAAGGCCGCCGCGGCCATCATCAGGCCGCCGAACGACACCTTCCCCGAGAAATACAGCGGCGCTGCCACCAGCGTCGGCGCGATGACGGTGATCCAGCCGAAGCCCGCCGTGGCCCAGGTCAGGTTGGTCAGCCCGAGCACCACGCGCGACGTGGCCTGCAGCACGTCCGCGAAGTGCGCCGCGACGCGGCGCTTCTCGTCGGCCTCTCCGCCGGCCAGCGAGATGCCGTCGAGATGCTCGTTGATGCGCGTGAGCGAAAAACGCAGCTCGCCCTCGCGCGCATAGCGCTCGGCGTTGCGCGAGATCAGGCCGTTGCCGACCCAGTAGGCCAACAGCGAGCCGGCCACCGCATAGGCGATCGCCGCCCACAGCATGAAGCCGGGCAGCACATGGTCCTCGCCGTTGAAGAAGATGGTGAAGTCCTTGGAGAGCACCCACAGCACGCTCGCGAAGCTGCCGAACAGCATCGTGGCCTGCAGCAGGCCCACGCCCAGGTTGACCGACAGGTCGCACAGCTTGAGCGTGTCCTCGTGCATGCGCTGGTCCGGATGGGCCCCCATCGGGCCGCTGGCCTGGAGCCAGAACGCGCGGCGCGGCTGCAGCCACAGGCCGACGAGGTCGCTGACCACCGCCTCGCGCAGCCTCATCTGCAGGGTTTCGCTCAGCCACCGCTGCGCGACGTTCAAGACCAGCAGCGCGCCCGCGATCATCGCGAAGACGCCGACCTGCACCATGAATTCCTTGAAGTCGCGGCGCGAGATCGCGTCGTAGAAGGGTTTGTTCCAGCTGTTGAGCTCGATCTGCCCGTAGGCGGTGAGCGCCACGACCACGACGATGGCGGCGATGAGCGCGGCGAGCTTCTTCCCGACCGGAGAGACCCGCAGCGCGCCCACCAGCTCGCCGACCTGGCGAAAGACACCGACCCTTGCCACCGGCTCGTCGCGGGTCTCGGCGCTCGTGCTCATCGTCCGCGCGGCTCCTCGCGGCCGGCGAGCGCGGCGCGGCGCGCGAAGACGCAAGAAATGAACGCCGCATGGCTCCACGCCAGCTGCTTCGCGGAGGTCTGCGCGCCGCTGCGCTGGTCGAACTGCTCCGACAGATCGCCGCTGGCCGGCGTGTAGGCGCGCACGGTGGCGAGATAGGCATCGCCGCGCGCGATCCACGCGTCGCGATGGCATTCGTCGCCGCGCTCAGCCGCGCGGAAGCAGAACTCGGCGGCACCGAGGGTCGAGAAGTAGTACGCGCCGCCCGAGCAGTACACGTCGCCCTCGTACCGCCCCATCGCCGCGCCGCGACCCGCCGTACGGCCGTGGTTGATCGGGTAGGCCGCATCGAAGAGGGCATCGAGGCGCGCCAGCGTGGCCTGCATGCGCGGGTCGGCCGGCACGTGTGCCGACCCCGTGCCGGCACAGTGGATCGCCGACAGGATCACCGCGATGTCCAGCGCCTTCGGGCTGCTGGCGCCATCGGCCAGCACGCGCGAGCGGTAGTAGCCGCGCGCCTCTTCACCCTCTTTGCCCTCATTGCCGCCACTTCCTTCGTCCACCCAGTAGTCGTCGAGCATCCGCAGCACGGCCTGCGACTCTTCCCTGCAACGGGCCGCCTGCGCCGTCTCGCCCAGGCCCTCGAGCCATGCCGCGCCTTCGGCCAGCGCGGCCGCAGACACGCGCAGCGTGTAGTAGTGATGGCCGCTCTCCTCTTCCCAGATGTCGAACGACGGTTCGCGCCAGCGGCGCAGCGTGAATTCGATGTCGAAGCGGATCAGCGGCGCGACTTCGGCCAGCAGTTGCGCGTCGAGATGCCCGCCGGCCACCCATCGCAGCAACGCGAGCGCACGCAGCGGCGGCCCGTCGTGCTGCGGACGCGCCCAGCGCAGGATGTCGAGCGTGCCGTCGGGGTTCACCCGCGTCTCGGCGGCGACCGCATCGCCGTGGATGCGCGACAGGTCGTCGTCTTCGCGCAGGTATTGCTGCAACGCGGGAGCCACGCGGTCCCTGCGGCCCTTCGCCGCGGCCTCCACGCGACCGTCCAACCCGTTGAGGGCAAGGCTGAAGCGGGTGAAGTCGCGCAGATGCCGCAGCGCCTCGGCGCCGATGCGGCCGTCGAGGTGGAGCAGACGCAGCGCGTCGATGACGACGGCCGAATCGCGGAACCAGTGGAAGAAGTAGTCCGGATCGGGGTTGTAGTCGCCGAGCACGGGCGAGGCGACGATGGCGCCCGCCACCGGACGCACGGTCTGGCCGAAGCCCGCTCGCAGCTTGACGATCGAGGTCGGCGAGACGCTGGCCAGCATTCCTCTTGCCGAGTGGGCCAGCTGTGCCTCGAGCCAGGACTCGAAGGCGGGGTCTTGGGCGTTCGCCGCGCCGGAACTCACGGTGCGGGCGATCCCAGGTACGGGCTGCTGAAGTCGAGCCGGCGCAGCCCGGCCTGCACCTCGGGCGCGCTCATGAAGAGCTTCCACAGCAGGCCGGTGCGGTGGTTCTCCATCATCACGACGATGGGGCCCTGGTCGATGGCCAGGAAGGTGTCTGCGAACCAGCCTCGCGCCTCGCAGAACGCATCGACGAAGCCGTAGTCGCGCCACACGCGCGTGCCGTGCACGGTGAGGAAATGCCGCAGCACCTTCAGCACCTCGGCGGGCGCATACGGCAGGCTGGCCAATGCGGCCGTCGGCGAGATGGTGCCGTTGTCGTTGTTCGGGTCGTGCGCGAGGTAGCCGTCGGGATCGTCGCTGGCCGTCAGGCCCCAGCACGATTCGCCATAGCCGGGAAAGCCCCGGGGGTTGGCGATGCAGTGCGCGCGGTTGACCCGCACGTGGCGCGTGTTGAGGTCCCAGTAGTCGGCGTAGCGGTCCTTCAGGCCGTGCGGATCGAGGCCGCAGAACGAGTAGTGCGCGAAGAACAGCGGGCCGCCGTTGGGCGGGCCCAGCGGCAGTTCGATGCCGTGGTACGAGCGGCCGTTGAGGAAGTCGGGCCCCGAGGCGTAGCCGCGGTGGTAGACCCGCGGATCGATCGGGTGGGTGGGCGATGCCGCGGCCATGAAGTAGGTGATGAGGCACTCGTTCCAGCCATGCACCTCGTGGTTCATCGCCCAGCCGTGGTTCGGGCTCCAGTGCCAGTACAGGACATCGCGCCCGCCCTGGGTGAACCAGTCCCACTCGACCTCGTGCCACAGCGTGTCGAAGTCGGCGCGCAGCCGGCGCGCCATGGCCGTGTCGTCGTCGAAGTACTGGCGCGCGCAAAGCAGGGCCATGCACAGGAACGAGGTCTCGACCAGGTCGCCCGCATCGTCCTTGGGGCTCATCGGGATCGTCTCGCCGCTCGCGCCGTCCATGAAGTGCGGGAAGGTACCGTGGTAGCGCCTGGCGCGAAGGAGCGCGTCACGCATGCGGCCGAGGCGTTCCAGCGCCGCGTCGCGCGTGACCCAGCCGCGCTCCACCGCGACGATCAGGGCCATGATGCCGAAGCCGGTACCGCCGATCGCGACCCTCGCGTCGGCCAGGTCCTCGCCCGTGGCGGCGACCAGCGTGCGGCGGTCGAGCGCCAGGCCGCTGGCGGCATCTGCGCCGTCCCAGAAATAGCGGAAGGTCTGCCGCTGCACCGCCTCGATCAAGGCTTCGTCGGGCAGCGCTGCCAGTTCCTTCGGGTTCCTCTCATCCTTCAACACGAACGGCTCCTTTCGTTGTGGCCCAGGGTGTCACGTTTGGTTTCACCGGATCGTCGGCCGCACAACAAGTATCGGCGGCCCTGCCCCGCAGCATGCCATCATTGGGCCCCCGGGTTCTATTCGAAATCCCTGATGAGTCGCATCGACACCCTCCTGGCCCGCATGACGCTGCCCGAGAAGCTGGGCCAGCTCACGATGACTGCCTCCAGCTACACGGTCACCGGACCGGTGCTCGCGGGAGACTCCACGCAGTCGATCATCGACGGCACCGTCGGCAACCTGCTGAACATGGTCGGCCCCGGGCCGACGCACGAGATGCAGCGGCTGGCCGTCGAGAAATCGAGACTCGGCATTCCGCTGCTGATCGGCCTGGACATCATCCATGGCCACCGCACGCTCTTCCCGATCCCACTCGCGGAAGCCGGCACCTTCGACGAGGCGCTGTGGGAGCGCACGGCGCGCGAGGCAGCGCGCGAAGGCGCGGCCGACGGCCTGGCGATGACGTTCGCGCCGATGCTCGACGTGTCGCGCGACCCCCGCTGGGGCCGCACCGCCGAAGGCCCCGGCGAAGACCCCTGGCTGAACGCTCGCATCGCGCAGGCCAAGGTGCGCGGCTTCCAGGGCACCGACCTCTCCTCTGCCGAATCGCTGGCGGCCTGCGCGAAGCATTTCGTCGCATACGGCGGCGTGAACGCGGGGCGCGAGTACGCCGCCGTCGACATCTCCGAGCGCACCCTGCACGAGGTGCACCTGCCGGGCTTCGCGGCCGCCGTGCACGCTGGCGTCGCGACGCTGATGCCCGCCTTCACCGATCTCAACGGCGTGCCGATGACGGCGCACATCCCGCTGCTGCGCGACTGGCTGCGCGGCGAGATGGGCTTCGAGGGCGTGATCGTCAGCGACTACAACGCGATCGCGGAACTCATCAAGCACGGCGTCGCCGCCGACCTCGTCGATGCCGCGGTGCTGGCGCTGAAGGCCGGCGTCGACATCGACATGATGGCCGATGCCTACCGCAAGGGCCTGCCCGTCGCCCTCGAGCAGGGCCGCGTGACGATCGAGGAGATCGACGCGAGCGTGCGCCGCGTGCTGCGGCTGAAGGAAGAGCTCGGCCTGTTCGACGACCCCTACCGCCGCGGCTCGACACAGGAGCCCGCCCAGGCCGTCGCCGAGCGACGTGCGGTGGCGCGCGACGCGGCGCGCAAGTCCATCGTCATGCTCAGGAACGAGCGTGACACCCTGCCCTTGCCCGCTGCGGCGAAGACACTTAGCGTCATCGGCCCGCTGGCCGACGCGAACACCGAGATGAAAGGCCCGTGGTGGGGTGCGGGCGAGCACGAGCCGGCCGTCACCGTGCTGGCCGGCCTGCGCGCCGCGCTGCCGCAGGCCGACGTGCGCCACGCGCCGGGTGTCGCCATCGAGAGCGACGACGACAGCGGCATCGAAGCGGCGGCGGCGCTGTGCGATGGCGCCGATGCGGTCGTGCTGTGCCTGGGCGAGCGCGCCACGATGAGCGGCGAGGCCGCCAGCCGCGCGACGCCCGCCCTGCCCGGCCGGCAGCAGGCCCTGGCAGAGGCCGTGATCGCGCGCGCGAAGACGGCGGGCATCCCCGTCATCGCGATCGTGTTCTCCGGGCGCCCGCTCGTCATCCCCTGGCTGGCCGAACACAGCGACGCGCTGCTGGCCGCATGGTTCCTCGGCGTCGAGGCGGGCCATGCGATCGCCGACGTGCTCACGGGCCGGGAGAGCCCCAGCGGCCGCACGCCGATGAGCTGGCCGCGCGCGGTCGGGCAGGTACCGATCTACTTCGGCCAGCGCCCCTCCGGCCGGCCGATGAATCCCGGCGACTACTTCACGAGCAGGTACCAGGACGTCGACAACTCGCCGCTGTATGCCTTCGGCCACGGCCTGGGCTACGGCCGGTTCGGCTACGACGACCTTCAGGTCGAGCCGCGCCGCGTGCAGGCGCAGGACACGCTGAAGATCAGCGTCGCCCTGCGCAACACCGGCGCGCGCGAGGCCGAGGAAACGGTCTTCCTGTTCGCCCGCCGCAAGGTGAGCCGCGTCACCCGGCCGCTCCTGGAGCTCAAGGGCTTTGCGAAGCTGCGATTGAAGCCTGGTGAAGAAAGCCGCGTCGAACTGGCGCTACCCGCGTCCGAACTGCGTTATCTCGGACCCGACCTTGAGCCCTTGTTCGACGAGGGCGAGGTGGAAATTCTGGTGGGACCGAGCGCGGAGCCGTCAGGCCTGCTGCGCCAGAGCATCGAGCTGCGCTGAGTACTCGCAGTCGCGCCGCGCGGCGGGTGCGGAGGCATTGCTGGAGAAAGGCGCCGTAGCTGAGAACCTCTCGCCTCGACCGACGCCCGGGCACGAAGGCGGCCCTGCAGACGCATGTTTCATGTCGACGCCTCGGCTCGATCCAAAGACCGCGGTTCGTGTCTTCGCTTCTCTGAATGGCGAACGACAACAATTCTCTTTTTCAGGCCGGGTTCAAATCGCCCACGATGTTGCGTTGAGCGGCCAGCTTGCCTAAGCTCGCGCCACGCTGCAACGCTGCGCCCTCGGGCAAGCATGACGGCCGATACGTCCCGATGCACCCTCTTCAGGCCGAGGCTTTCCATGTCAAGAAGCATCGAACAAGAACGACACTGGATTTCCCGAGATCGCCGCCAATACCTTGCACTGGCGGCAGTGCTGCTGGCACTGGGCGCATGGCTCGTCTTCTGGTTCGACATGGCCTGAGCACCGGATAAGACGTTCGCCTCCATCTCCACATGCTGCCCCTCCACCTTCGCCGCGTCGTCCGGCATCTCGTCGACCTGCAGGTGGCATGGTGGTGCATCGCTTTCGTGCTGCTCGCAGCGTTGCAGCCGTTCATCGCAGTGCACTTCCGCGAGGACGGCTGGGAAGACGAGCCGGGCTTGCGTATCCGCGCAGCGAGCGCGATCGTGCAGTTCGAACCCGACGAGCGGCCGGAACATGCCAGCAGCAGGGAAACGACCTTGTTCGTCCCCTCCAGTGCAGGCACCGACCTGCCTGACATCCTGCGTCACGGGTTGGAAAGACTGATGGCGATGGTGCTTGCGATGCTGCCGCTCGTGGTGGCACTGCGCAACTTTCCCAGGCTCGCTACGTGTGCGCCCCTCGGCCGGGGCCGCGCTGCGATCCGCGCGCCTCCCCTGTCCTCACCCTGGCGGCGCTCGCCGCCGCGAACCGCCCCGCCTCCGGCGACCTGAAAAGCGCCGTCTCCGCTCAGCGCAGACGGCGGCCGTCTGCTGTCCGCCCAGAGCGCGGGCGGCAGCTCCCAGTCGTTTTTCGGATCCGGAGGTCACACATGATTGACTCGACTCAGGCACGCGCTCGTCTTCAGGGCGCGTCCACACCGCTAGAGGCACGCGAGCGCTCGCATGTCTTCTCTTCCATGCAGTACCGAAGCAGGCGCCCGACACATCGGGCCGACCTTGCGGCGGGCCCACCGTTTGCCGATGGGCATTTCTGAAGGGGAACGCCATGGCATTCAAGAATTCCGAGAGCCGTTACGGCTCGTGGGTGATCGGTCTGCACTGGCTGATGTTGCTGCTGCTCGCGGCCGTGTACGCCTGCATGGAACTGCGCGGACTCGCTCCAAGGGGCAGCGATCTGCGCGCCAGCCTCAAGCCCTTGCACTTTCTGTTGGGGCTGGCCGTGCTCGCGCTCGTCATGCTTCGCTTGATCGTGCGATGGAGTGCGGGAGCGGCACCTGCGATCCGACCGCCAGTGCCGACGTGGCAGGACAGGACCGCACAACTCATGCACCTCGCCCTCTACGTGTTCATGATCGCAACCCCTGTCCTGGGCTGGCTGACGCTGAGCGCGCAAGGCGCACCGATCACGCTGTTCGGCCTGCACGTGCCTGCGCTCGTCGGCGCGGACAAGGCGCTTTCGAGGCAGCTCAAGGACCTGCACGAGGCGCTGGCCACGGCCGGCTACTTCCTGATCGGCCTGCATGCTGCTGCCGCACTCGCGCACCACTACATCACCCGTGACAACACACTCCTGCGAATGCTGCCGGGACGCGCTTCCCGCTGAGAGCAGGAACAGCCGACGCACAACGAGAGACTATGAAGACATTCCACTACCGCGCCCACCCCGAACGCCACCGCACCGAGCATGTCGGCTGGCTGCGCGCCGCCGTGCTCGGTGCCAACGACGGCATCATCTCGACGGCCAGCCTCGTGGCGGGCGTCGCCGCGGCCAACGCCAGCCACGCGAGCATCCTCACCACGGCGGCGGCCGGCCTCGTGGCCGGCGCGATGTCGATGGCCGCGGGCGAGTTCGTGTCGGTGTACTCGCAGGCGGACACCGAACAGGCCGACCTGGAACGCGAGCGCGCCGAACTGGACAAGCAGCCTGAGGCTGAACACCGGGAGCTGACCGCGATCTACATGCGCCGCGGCCTGGACCATCATCTCGCGAGCGATGTCGCCGCTGCGCTCATGGCGCACGACGCGCTCGGCGCGCACGCTCGCGATGAACTTGGCATCTCCGACGCATCCAGTGCCCGCCCGCTGCAGGCTGCACTGGCATCGGCCGCAAGCTTCGCCACGGGCGCGGCGATGCCGCTGGCGGTGGTGGCACTGGCTCCACACGCATCGCTGCTGCCATGGACCGTCTCGACTGCCATGGGCTTCCTTGCACTGCTGGGCGCTGCGGCCGCGAAGATCGGCGGCACCTCCGTGGGCAAGAGCGTCTGGCGGATCGTGTTCTGGGGGACGCTCGCGATGGGTGTCACCGCTGGCGCGGGGCTTCTCTTCGGCGCGTCTGCATGAGGGGCGACGCAAGCCTCGGCAAGGCATGGCGCATGCGACGGAGGATGACTGCGTTTGCAGGCGGATGCAGATTGGGGATGGGTTCTATCAACGGCATTCCCCTTGCGTTCACCCGATGTCGGCTTGCGAATCGACCGACCTCGCATCGGGCCGCCACGAGTGATCGTGCGTCCTGCCGTCTAGGCCAGCGGACCGGGCGTCGCTCTTTCCAATGACGCCGCTTCTCGCTTGTGGTCCGCCATGTTGCGGATCACGTCCATGAACGCCAGCGCGGCCGTGGTGGGCGGCTCGCCCTGCAGCGTGATCAGGCCGAAGTCGGGCATGCGGGTGGGAAGCTCGGTGGCGATGCGCGTCAGCAGTCCGCGCCTCACATACTTTTCCACCAGCGCAGCGGGCTGCAGCGAGAGCATGGTCGTGCTCTGCAACAGCTCCAGCGCGAACAGGAACGATGGCGTCTCGACGATGCCCGAGGTGAGCGACAGGCCGGTGCTGCGGAAGATGTCGTCCGACACCTTGCGCAGCGCGGTGGATGCCGGATACAGGATCCAAGGCCAGTTCGACAGCTCCCTCAGCCCGGGGGCGTTCGGCCCGCGCAACGGATGGTGCACGCCTGCGGTGATCTGCAGCCTTTCACCGGTCAGGTTCTCGTAGTGGAACTGGTCGCGCCGGGATTCGTCGGTGAAGCGGCCGATCATCACGTCGATCTTGCGCTCGGCGAGCCACACGATGAGCTGGTCGCTGCTCTGCTCCAGCACCTTCACCACCAGCAGCGGCCGCAGGCGCTGCAGTTCGGCCACGGCGGCAGTCAGCACGTGCGCCGCACCCGAGATGGCGCCGATCGAGAGATGGCCGTGTCCTCCCTGCTTCAGGGCGCTGAACTCGTCCACGAACTTGCGATAGCCGTCGAGTGCCGAGTGCGCGTACCGCAACGTGAAGAGTCCGAGCTCGTTCGGTTGCATGTCGCGCGGCAGGCGGTCGAACAGGCGCGCCTCCAGCATCTCCTCGATGTCCATCAACACCTTGGTGGCCGCCGGCTGCGTGATGTACATCTGCTCGGCAGTCAGGCGCAGGTTGCGCGTCTTTCCGAGGATGTCGAGGAACTGCAGATGCCGGAAACGCAGACGCGAGACTTGCGCCAGCATCAGGGGTTTACCAGAGGTCTTGCCCGAACTCATCAGCATTTGGAATGGATGCTAGCGAAAAAGTCAGTGGACCGGCAGGGGGCCGTCACCTAGCCTTCGGGTCGGTCAACCAGGGCTCCGCAGAGAGCCGGCGAGTCGCGGCAACTTCGCCGCACCCCGCATATTCCATTCCGGAGACATCATGCAAATCAGATCATCGGGTCTGGCGGCCGCACGGCCGGCCGCATCGAACGGCCCCGCCTTCAGATCGAGGAACACGCGCAGCACGAACCCTCCGATCCTCAGGACCGCCAGGAGGATCGGGACCATGTTCACAAGGCCTCGCATCAAGAGCCTCCTGATTGCGTTGCCGAGCGCACTCGCGATCGCGAACGCCGCTCTGGCGGCCGATCGGCCAACGAATCCCGCCGACTGGCCGGCGCTGAAGGACGTCTACAAGAACCACTTCCTGATCGGAAGCACCAATCTCGACGCGCGCAACTTCGGCGCCGACGTGGTGCCGGGCGAGAACTCGGTCGCTGCCATGACCGTCAAACACTTCAACGTGGTGACGCCCGGCAACGCGATGAAGCCGGAGTTCTGGAACGGGGGAATCAGCAATCCGACCCCGAACTTCCTCACCAACCTGACCTCGGGCATCAACGCCGACATCAGCGCGGCCAATGCGCGCGACGTCAAGGTCACGGGGCACGTGCTGGTCTGGCACAACCAGTCGGCCCAATGGCCCGCCCCCAATGTCCTGACTGCGAACGGCGGATGGGAAACCCCGTGGGACTACGCAACGGCGAAGACGAACCTGGAGTACTACATCCGGACGGTGGCCGGCCATTTCGATCAGGCACCGTTCAAGACCTACGCCTGGGACGTCGTCAACGAGGCGTTCAAGGACAACCCCGACAACCCTGCCGACTGGAGGAACGCGCTGCGAACGGGCTACAGCCCGGAGGAGCGTCCCTCCCGATGGGCCCAGGCCTACGCCAAAGGCGGGAAGAGCTGGGACTACATGTATGACGCCTTCTACGCCGCGCGCCAGAACACGACCGCGATCCTGAACTACAACGACTTCAACGACAACGAGCGAGCCTCGAAGGCCACCGCGATCGCTTCGATGGTCAAGGAGTTCAATGAACGGTACGCCGCCGAATCGGCCGCGGGCAAGGGGCGGGTCCTGCTGGATGCCAAGGGAAATCCGAGGCCGCTGGTCGACGTCATCGGCACGCAGGGGCACTGGGACATGAGGCTCAACCTCGACGCCTTCGAGCGGACCATCAGGACCTATCTCGAGACCGGGGTGAACGTCGACCTGACAGAGCTGGATCTCGCACCGACCCTGGGCCTGGACAAAGGCCAGCGGATCCAGAACGGCCCCGAGATGGATGCCCTGTTCAAGGAGCAGGGCATCCAGTACGCGAAGCTCTTCAGCCTGCTCAAGGAGTACGCCGCCGGACCGGGAGGTCGTCACCCCGAGTACAAGGGCGGCGTGCACCGGGTGACCTGGTGGGGCATGACGGACCCGGGCTATCACACCAACGGATATCCGTGGTCCGGCGTCGGCCAGCCGAAGGAGGCGTACTGGGCCACGACGAACCCCGAGCAGTACCTCATCGATGCGGGCCTGCCGCCGAACGGGGTCACAGCGACCTTCAGCTATGGCGGAGAAAGCTTCAAGGCCCGGACCTGGGGCGGCAAGAACGCCCAGGCGATGCTCGACATCAACGTGCCGGTCGGAACGAAGAACGTCATCTTCACCGCTGCCAACGTCTCGCTGCCCGCGGGGTTTGCCGTCGAGAGCATGAAGTTCAACCCGCCCGACTGCGCCGTGATGCCCGGAAAGCCTTGCCATGTGACGGTGACCGCGCGGGGACCCGCACCGGCAACGGCCTCCGTGGAGAACACGGCGACCTTCGTCCTGTCCTTCGGCAAGATGACCGTCGGGTGGATGGATGCCGCCAACGCCCTGGAGGCACCGTTCTCCTATGCGGATGTTCGCTTCAGCGACGGCGTGACCGCGTTCAAGCAGTACAAGACCTCGTATGGAAGCGACGGGATGGCGAGAGCGTCCGGCGTCGTGGAAACGAAGGCTGTGCCTAGACATGGCCGCGCCACGCTCGTGCTGCAGCCGCAAGACCCGATCGCCGGCCCGTTCGGGCTGAGGTTGCAGAAGGATGCGTCGACGGAGAAAGCCTGGCGACTCGTCACCAGATTCGAGCCCGGCAGGACGTACATGGTCGTGTCCGGCGAGTCGGCTTCCAACGGACAGACGCAGGCCGCTGCTTTGACCAACAGGAGCAAGCCCGCGACCACGGCCTCACCCGAATCGCTGTCGCGCACGCCCGTCGTGCTGCGTGGCGATGTCCTCGTGCCCTTGCGCAATTCGAATGCGCCCGCGAGCGAGCCTGCGCTGGCCCAGGACAACCTCAAGTTCGTCTTCGAGGAGGCGAAGAGCCCTGCCGCAGGACCGTACGCGGTCCAGGAAGGGCACACGATGCAGAGCTTCATCCATGGCACCAACGCCTACCCGCACATCGTCTTCAGAGGCAACGGTGCGACAGGCACCGTCGTGGCAGGTCAGAACTCGCTGATCACGCGGCAGACGAACGGCCAGGAGGGCTCGCAGATAGCCGAAAGAGCGCTGGATCAGGCGGTGTGGTTCAACACGCCCATCGACCCGAAGACCGGCGCGATGAAGATGTTCCTCTACACCGAGAAGGACGGCATCAAGCAGCATCATGTTCTGAAGGAAGTGAACGATGGCGAGACGCCCAACAGGGACGCCGGGAACGCCATCAGCCAGCGGCAGGGCTCCGTCGGCGGGTTCGTCGCCATGCAGGCGGAGAGCCCCACGGAGGGCACGAGCGTCAGGCTCTACGCCTACGACGTCGAGTCCTACGCGCCGGACGACGAACAGCCGCCGACGACGACCCCGCCGACGACGCAGCCTCCCTCCTCGCCGCCACCGGCAATGCCGATCGCCTTTCCGTTCCGCAGGAGCGGCGGATCGCTGGACGCGGGCGACCTCATCCTGGCGCTGGCCGGCCTCGCCGCGCTCGCGGTAGCCCGCCGCCGCCGGCGATAAAGCGGGCGCCGCGGTCGGGCCTCGGCCGCGGCTACATCGCAAGCGCGCCCTCATGGACGGCCTCGACAGCAAGGTGAGCCGGATCTCGATGGAGGGCCGCCGGCTCAGGCCCTCCGCAAGTGCGGCCACGCCCACTGGCAGAGGCATAGCACCAATGCGCACAGCGCGCCGTACAGGTGCGCCTCGACCAGCACGTCGCCGCCGATCAGCGCGCGCTGTGCTTCCAAAGGCGGATGCAGCATCTGCCAGCCGATGCGTGCGATGACGGCAAGCAGGACGATCAAGGCCACGCGATCGCCGCGCCAGGCGCGTGGCGCCAGCACCCAGACGAAGAGCCCGTAGAGCACGCCCGAGAGGCCCGCATAGTTCGTGGCTCGAGGCGATGCGACCACCAGCAGGATTCCCACGCCGAGGGCCAGCACGACGATCGCGATGGCCCAGGCGCGCCAGCCGAGCGTGCCGGCCGCGAACGCGGCGCACAGGGCCAGCCCGCCAGCGTTCATCAGGCAGTGCGCCCAGCCCAGATGCACCACGTGCGCCGAGACAAGGCGCCAAGGCTGACCGCCGAGCACAGCGGCGCGCTCGTAGCGCAGCGCTTCGTACACGGGCTCGCCGCCCGCCTGCAAGGCCAGCATCAGGCAGGCGACGACGATGGGGACGAGCCAGTTGGCGAAGGACCGCTGTGGGAGAGATTGCACGGGGCGCAGCCCAGTCGGGGATTCGGTGAAACCTTGTTGTGGCCGAATTCTGCCCTTGGCCTGCGCCGGCTGCCAGCGCTCCGGTCGAGCGCGGCGAAGCTGGCGCATGGCACCTGCCCCTGCGGGCGTCGACGATGGCCGCGTACGCGGCCCTATTTGCGTGCCAGCGGTATCTGCAGATTGGTCGGCCGGTTCTGCTCGGTGTCGAAGCCTCGGCCGTCCACGTGGCGCGCCCCCCAGAACAGCAGGCCGTGCGAGACGTACACCAGGTCGTATTCCATGAAGTTCTTGCCAGCACTCAGCCCGAAGGGGGCGAAGTTCTTGCCGAAGACGCTCTGCGTCTGCCCCACCTCCCATTTGGCGTAGCCCTGGGCGGCCACCTGGTTGAGCACATCGGCAAAGGCCTGCAGCAGCGGCGTGACCTCGTAAGCCTCGTCGGCCACGAAGTCGACCTTCTGCGCGCCGGGGGCGATGGGGTGCTCGCCCTGCCAGTGCATGTGGCCCCTGATCAGGATCCTCGCCAGCAGCACCTTGCCGTAGGGATCGGCCGAGTTGGCGATGGCCAGCTCGAAACGATCGCCCGCCAACGCCTTGAACTCGCGCTTCAGATAGAAGGGCTTGAGCGTGCCGTCGGGGGCCTTCTGCGCACTGGGACGGATCTCGGGGGCGATGCTGATCCAGTCGCCCGCGATGGCTTGCCTGGTCTGTTCAACGGTCATGGGTGAAGCTCCTGCAAAGGATGAAGGGGAAGTGGAAGGGATCCCACCACAGGCGGCAAGGGCCAGAGCCAGGGGTACGCAGAGGAGAGCATGGCGACGAGCGGGCACGGTGTGTTCCTCGGACCGAAACTATGACGATCGTCATAGTAGCGCCAATTATGATGGTTGTCATATTTTTTGGGAACGGCTCGAACGAGGAAACAACGGCATGGCGGGTGACGTGCGCGACCGCATGGTCGAAGGAGCGATGGCGCTGCTGGCACAGCGCGGCTTGCAGGCCACCTCGTTTTCCGAGGTGATCGCGGCCACGGGAGCGCCGCGCGGATCGCTCTATCACCACTTCCCGGATGGCAAGGACCAGCTCGTGGCCGCGGCCGTCGACCGCGCCGGTGCCGTGCTGGCCGATGCGCTGACCTCCGTCGCAGGCGCCTCGGCCGAGGCAGTGGCCGAGCGTTTCCTCGCGATCTGGCGCGCCGTGCTCACGCGTTCGCAGTGCGAGGCCGGCTGCGCCGTGCTGGCCGTCACGGTGGCCACCGACTCGGCCGAGCTCCTCTCGCATGCCACCGTCGTGTTCCGCGCCTGGCATGGCCTTCTGGCGGACCTGCTGAGAAAGGGAGGCCTCCCGCCGGCACGCGCCCGCTCTCTCGCCATGATGCTGATCGCCTCGGCGGAAGGCGCGGTAGTGCTGAGCCGGGCCGACCAGAGCCTCGAACCCTTCGAGACGGTCGCGCAACAGCTGATGGCCCAGGTGCGCCAGGCGGCCGGTGCAGCTTGACGCTGGCCCACTGATGCCTGGAACCATGGCCAGGAGATGGCCTGCAGATACTGAAAAAGATGGATTGGATCCCCGTAGTCTTCGTTACCTTCAAGGTCCTCGTGTTCGGCGCGGGCATGTTCTTCGCCATCAAGTGGCACTATGAGCGAGGGAGAAAGGGAAAGGAGAAGCAGAGCACTGCTCTACGTGCGGGCAGCAAGGTGGCCGCAGTCTTCGTGCTGTCGCTCCTTGGTATCTCGCTCCTCGCCTTCGGGCTTGGCAAGGTGCTTGGTCTGGACCTGGCCCTCCCATGAAGGCGATGGATGGCCGGCCGATATCCGGATGCGGCAGATACCTGCAGGACCTCATTTCGCGCATGGCGATGCGAGAGAAGGTCATGAACTCCGAAGTGTGGAATCAACCGACCCTCACGACAAGGTCCATTGCCACTCCGTATTGAATCGAATCGGGACGCTGAAATCGATTCCTGCGCTTCAAGCCGGGCTTGAATCGAGCAAAAGGGACGTGAAGCTTTGCGCGAAAGCCGCCATCCAAGAAATCATGCGGCGTTCTGCCTCACCCGCATCCTGAATGGCTGCTACAGACTGGCGGCAATGCGTCTTATGGGCCGACAACGGAAGCCCGGCCACCCTCAAGCCGTCCTCCCCGGCAGGCAATCCCACTTCAACTCTTGCCAGCAACCAACCCCTTCACCCCACGCCTCCCCTCCCGAACCCAAACAACCACCCCCGAGATCAGAAAATACACCGCCCCCACTGCCGCATAGCCGGCAACCGTCTGCAGCACAGGTGCGCTCCCGCCCTGCTGCGCGACGAAGAAACCGCCGGCCAGCGCGGACTGCGCGCCGCTCAGCATCATCACCCACTGTCCGCCGCTGTCCTTGCGGCGGCGGATGGCGGTGGCGAGCTGGAGCAGGCCCGAGGCGATGGCCCAGGTGCCGAAGATCGCGAGGACGATCTGCAGGTTCATCGCGAGCGAGGCTGCAATCGCGAGCGTGACGAGGGCGCTGATCCAGATGTTGAAGAGCTGGGTTAGGTTGGCCTTCGCGCCGCCGGACATCCTGACGTCGAGCAGGTTCGCGAGGGCGTCCCACGCGGGGTAGGCGATCAGCAGCACCGCCGCCAATGCGGGCGACTGTTTCGCGAGGGTGAAGACCGCCGCGACCCACGCGAATGAGAAGGCGGCACGGACGAGGTAGTACTTGCGCAGCCAGGCGGCTTGCTGGGATTCGGTTTTCATGGCGTCGGTGTATGGCGGTTGTGGCGGAACGGCTGCAGGAGCCACGGATCGAAGGATTGCCGCTCGTCGAGAAAAGGAGCGAGCGGCACGGATGCGACGATTCTTCCGCGTCGTCGCCGCACGCGGTATCCGTCGGATGACCGACACGGGTCCATGAACTGTGCGATGCTGCGTCCCTGTCTGCCTGCGCCCGCAGCTACCCACTTCCCATGCCCGACGACACGACGACCATCACCGTTTTCGACGCGGTCCGCGCGCTGGCCTTCATCGGTGACCTGAGCATGGGCCAGCCGACCGACCATTCGCTGCGCACGGCCTGGCTTGCCGGGAAGATCGCGGAAGAAGCCGGCTGCGACGCTGACCAGATCGAGGCGGTGCGGCATGTCGCGCTGCTGCGCTGGTCGGGCTGCACCGCCAATGCCCAGGAGTTCGCCGACTTCCTCGAAGACGACGTGCAGGGCCGGCGCGCCCTGCTCGCGTCGCCGGCACCGCGCGTGCGCCAGCCGCCCATCGGCGGCCCGGTGCCCGACGCGGTACTGGCCATGGCGGACATCCACTGCGAGATCGCGGGCGACATCGCGAACACGCTGGGGTTGAGCCGCGAGACCGAAGCAGCCTTGCGCGCGGTATTCGAGGCGTACGACGGCAGCGGCATTCCCGGCGTGCTGCAAGGCAACGAGGTTCCGCTCGCGACCTATGTGGTGGCGCTGGCGAGCGATCTCGAAATCTTCGGCCGGCTCTATGGCATCGACGAGGCGCTCACGATCTCGCGCGGGCGTGCGGACAGCCTCTACCCGGCCTTGCTCGTCGACGCGAGCGCGCCCCATGCCGCTGCATGGATGAAGGAGCTGGATGCCCCCGTCGCGCCATGGGCCGAGCCCACCGAGCAGCCTGCCTCGATGCTCCGGCGCATGGGCCTGGAACTGGTCGGCGACGTGATCGACCTCAAGCTGCCCTGGATGACGGGCTACTCGCGCAGCGTGGCCCGGCTGGCGCGCGACTGTGCCGCGCAGCTCGGACTGGACGAGGCGGCGTGCCATCGCACCTACAAGGCCGGACTGATCCATGGCATCGGGCGCGCTGCGGTTCCCAATGCCGTATGGAATGCGCCCGAGCCGCTGCCGGCCTCGTCGCTGGAGCGCGTGCGGCTCGTGCCGTACTGGACTTCCCGCGCGGCAGGGCAGATCGCCGGCCTGGTGGCGGAGGCTGAGATCGCGTCCTTCGCCTTCGAGCGGCGCGACGGGTCGGGCTACTTCCGCGGCCGCTCGGGTTCGACGATGCCGCTGGAGGGGCAGATCGTCGCGGCGGCGCAGCAGTGGCAATCGCACCGCACCCGCCGCCCGTGGCGGGAAGAGTTCACTCAGACGCAGGCGCTCGACCGCATGCAGGAAGATGCCGCGGCAGGCCGCTTCGACGCGGAAGTCGTCACCGCGCTGCTCGCATGCGCGATGCCGGGCACGTCGCCGAAGCCAGCCGTGCAGGCGCAAGGCGATGCCTCCCTCTCACAGCGGGAGCTGGAGGTGCTGCGCTGCATCAGCCAGGGCCACAACACGAAGGAAGTCGCTCGCGTGCTCGGCATCAGCCCGAGCACGGTGCGCACCCATGTCGAGCGCCTGTTCCAGAAGCTCGGATGCACGACCCGCGCGGCCGCGACGCTGAAGGCCGCGACCCGGGGGCTCATCTAGCGGCCACGGCGGCGCGCAATGAACGCAGCGTGCCCTCGGCCGCCTCGATGCGCCGGCGCAGTTCTTCGTTGACGACGCGCACCAGCGCACTGAGTTCGGAGCGGCTGGAGCAGACCTCCTCCGCATCGTTCACGCGCTGGGGGCCGATGAGCCTTTCGAGGCCGGCGTAGGCGTGCCGCACCTCGTGCAGGCTCTAGACGTCGTCGCAGGCCTGCAGCGCAAGCGATTCGGCGCCGGCGGCTTCGGAAGGAGAAGTTTCGGGAAACGAAGAGACACGCGCGGACGCGCGAGCAGTGGATTCAGCCATCGGTGGCCTCCAAGAGGTGCGGTTTGCGGAAACCGCCGCTCTCGAGACCAATCGAGGGCGGCAGCTCGACGGGTTGGTCTCCGGGCACCTCTTGCGAGAACCGGCCGGGCTTGCGCCCGCCCGTCGAGCCGCCAAAAACTGGGAGCACGAATGGCAAAGCCGCAGACCCGGCGAGGGTAGCTACGGCTTGCTTTGCAGAGGTGACTCGGGAGACCAATCCCGACCACGCCGTTTTCCGGCGTGACCCGCGCAGTATAGCCACGCGAACACGCCCCTCCTGGAGCCCATGGCGGCGATGCCCCTACACCCGACGGCCTCATCCCGGAAGCTGGAACAATCCGGCCACCATGGACGGCCTCGACCTCATCAAAACATTTCGCGAAGTCGCCTTCCGCCGCAGCTTCTCCCGCGCGGCGATCTCGCTGGGCATGTCCAAGGCCACCGTGAGCCGCTACGTGGCCGAGCTCGAAACCCGCAGCGGCGTGCGGCTGCTCAATCGTTCCACCCGCGCCCTGAGCCTCACGGACGCGGGCCAGGTGCTGCTGGAGCGCAGTACCGAGCTGGTGACGATGGCCGAGAACACGCTCAACGACCTCCAGGCGCACGGCGCCCACCCGCGCGGGCGCCTGCGCATGAGCGCGCCGCACGGGCTCATCGCCGGCTGGCTATCGGACGTGATCGCGGGCTTCATCAAGCGCTACCCCGACGTGTATGTGAGCCTGGTGTTCACCAACGACGACCTCGACCTGATCGAGGAAGGCATCGACATCCACCTGACCGGCGGGCGCATCGACGACATGAACTTGATCGTGCGCCGCCTCGTGCAGTTCGACATGGTGGTGTGCGCGGCGCCTTCCTACTGGGCGCAGCGCGGCATGCCCCAGGTGCCCGAGGATCTGAGCCGCCACGACGTGCTGAGCTTCTCGGCCAAGCAGACGACCAACCTGCCCTTCGAGACCGATGGCGAGACTCACGAGGTTCAGGTGCACAGCCGCATGGAGGCCAACGACGCCGTCGCGCTGATCGAACTGGCGCTTCGCGGCGTGGGCGTGGCCTATGTGCCTGAGCCTCTGGCGCAGTCACACCTGGAGCGCGGGGCGCTGGTGCCGGTGCTGCGCGAGCACATGCCGCGCGAGCACTGGCTGTACGCGGCCTACTCGCAGCGCCGCCACAACAGCGCCGCGATGCGCGCGATGCTCGACTATCTCGAACAGTCGATGGATGCGCTCACCGAAGGCCCTGCCCTGCCACCGCCGGTGCCCGTGACGGTGGCGCCGCCGCCACCGGTCACATGCGCCCTTTCCAAGGCACAAGCCGGCGTTCGAGCCACCGCATCAGCAGGTCGAAAAGATAAGCCACCACCCCGATGACGATGATGCCCATGATCACGATGTCGGTGCGCAGGAAGTTCGACGCGTTCAGCACCATCTGACCCAGCCCCATGTTGGCCGCCACCATCTCGGCGGCCACCAGCGTGGTCCAGCCGAAGCCGATGGCGATGCGCATGCCCACCAGGATGTCGGGCAGCGCCGAGGGCAGGATCACGTGGCGAATCACCTGCATGTAGCTCGCCCCCATCGAATAAGCCGCGTTGATCTGCTCCTGCGACGCACTGCGCATGCCCGAGCGCGCAGCCAGCGCCAGCGGCGCGAAGCAGCTCAGGAAGATCAGCAGCACCTTCGGCAGCTCGTCGATGCCGAACCAGATGATGATGAGCGGCAGGTAGGCCAGCGGGGGAAGCGGCCGGTAGAACTCCAGCGGCGGATCGAAGATGCCGCGCCAGAAGCGGCTCATGCCCATCGCGATGCCCACCGGAATGGCCGTGACGCAGGCCAGCAGGAAGGCCGAGAACACGCGGAACATGCTCGCCAGGAAGTGCTGCCACAGCGGCTTGTCGTTGGCCTGGCCGGTGAGGTATTCGTAGAACTGCTGGAACACCGCCTGCGGCGTCGGCAGGAACAGCGGCTTCACCCAGCCCATGTTCGTGACGAGGAACCACAGCGCCACCAGCGCGATCACCGTGACGATGCTGATCGTCAGGCTGGAGCCCTCGCCCGGCACCTTGAAGGAGCTGGTCTTGAGCTTGGCGCCCGCTGCCGGCGGTGTTGCAGGCGCCGGCGATGCGGTGGGCTTGGAGGGTGTTGGCGTCATGGCGACGGGGGATGCGATCGACACCTCAGACATGAGCGGCCTCGCGATGATGAATGATCGAGAGCACCTCTTCACGCATGCGGATGAAATCGGGCTCCGACTTCACCTTGCGCGAATCGCCGTGCGAGAGGTACTGGCGCGAGAAGGGCACGTCGTCGTAGACGTGCGAGATGCGTCCCGGGCTCGGGCTCATCACGATCAGCCGGGTGGCCAGGAACAGCGCCTCCTCCACCGAGTGGGTGATGAAGAACACCATCTTGTTCGACTTGGACCAGGCCTGCAGAAGAATCTCCTGCACCTGCTCGCGCGTGAACGCATCGAGCGCGCCCATGGGCTCGTCCATCAGCAGCACGGCCGGGTCGCTCGCCAGCGCACGCGCGATGCCCACGCGCTGCTGCATGCCGCCCGAGAGCTCGTACACCGCGCGGTCGGCATACTTCTGCAGGCCGACGAGGCCGAGCTTTTCTTCCGCGATGCGGTCGCGCTCGGCCTTGCCCATGCCGCCGAGCCGCAAGCCCAGCGCCACGTTGTCGCGCACGTTGAGCCAGGGCATCAGCGCGTGCTTCTGGAACACCACACCGCGGTCGGCGCCGGGGCCTGTTACCGGCTTGCCGTCGAGCAGGATCTCGCCGGTCGATGGCGGCAGGAAGCCCGCGATGCTGTTGAGCAGCGTGGTCTTGCCGCAGCCCGAGGCGCCGAGCGCGACGACGAAGTCGCCGTCGTGCATGGTGAGGTTCACCGGCGCCAGCGCTTGGAGCGTGCCGCCCTTGACTGCGTAGTTGACCGTCAGGTCGCGAATGTCGAGCGTGGGCATGTGGTGCCGCCCCGGTTCACTTGCCCATGGCCTTTTCGACGTACGCCGTCGTCACGTACGCGCTGTAGTCGGGCTTCACCTCCTGCACCCGCCCCTGCTCCTTCAGGAAGGCGGCCGTGTTCGCCATCGCCTTGGCCGCGCCGCCGCCGAGCCATGTGGGCGAGACCTGCTCGGCCATGGTCGGGAACGAATAGAGCGCCATCGCAGGGCCCACGTCCTTCGGGTCGGCTTTCGTCCACTTGGCCATCGCCTTGGTCTGCGGCGAATCGGGCGTCCAGCTCTTGCCGGTGGCCTTGTATTCCTCGTTCGCGCGGTTGAGCGCCTTCACGAAGGCGACCATGAAGGCCTCGTTGGCAGCCGCCCACTTGGCATTGACCACGATGCCTTCGAACGTGGGCGCGCCGCGCGCGCCGATACTGCCCGAGGTGGCGATGGTCTTGCCCGTGGACTTGATCTTGGAGAGCACCGGGTCCCAGATGAAAGTGGCGTCGATGTCGCCACGCTCCCACGCCGCTGCGATCTCCGGCGGACGCATGTTCATCACGTTCACGCTCCTGGCGTCGACCCCGTCCATCTTCATGCCGGCCATGAGCTGGTAGTGCGCGGTCGACACGAAGGGCGTCGCCACCTTCTTGCCGGCCAGGTCCTTCATGCTGTTGATGCCCGAGGCGTTGCGGGCGACGAGCGCCTCGGCGTTCGCGATGTCGGCCGAGATCCAGAACAGCTTGATGTCCTGCCCCTGGCTGGCCGCGGCCGTCAGCGGGCTGGAGCCGGTTTCACCCATCTGCACGTCGCCTGAAGCCATCGCGCGGATCACGTCGCCGCCGCCTGCGAACATGCGCCAGTTGATCTTGTAGCCGGTGGCTTTCTCGACCTCGCCGGATTCCATGACGAGGCGCAGGGGGACAAGCATGTCCTGGTGGGCGAAGGTGACTTCCTTGGCCTGCTGGGCGGAAGCCGTGCCGCACAGGGCTGCGAGGGTGGTTGCCAGGACGGCGAACTGGAGGAGGAGACGGCGGGACATGGTCATCTGGGTGCTCCGGTGGGTGAATCTCGCCGGACTTTGCACCCATCGGGAGCAGCCAGGAAGTACCAGCGACTGTGTCGGCATGGAGCCAGTCGGTGAGTGAATACCCTTGTTGTGGTGCGTTCTGCACGGGGGAGGTGCACTTTGGAATCTGGCTGAGGTTGAGGGTTTGCTTCCCGAGGCCGGGTCTCGGCCCGGCGGCCGACCTACTTTTCTTTGCTTCGCCAAAGAAACGTAGGCAAAAGAAAGGCGACCCTACTGTCTGCGTCCCTCCGCTTCGCTACGGGCAACCTGCGGTGCTCGACGTAGGAGGGGGTCCGCAGAACTCGCTTCGCTCAAACAGCTGCGGCCCTTATCCCTCCTACGCCTGCGCTCCTCGGCGCAGCCAGAAGGGAGCGATCCGCGCCATCGCTTCGCTCGGCTACTGAATCGCCTGGACTGGCCTTCGCTTCGCTCGGCCGCGGATATGGGTCAAGAACTCATCCGCATGCACTTCGCCCACCGCACCCCTGACACGACACGCAGGTCCAACGACCTCACGGCCCCAACGTCCCCACCGCCTCATTCCAAGCCCAGCAAAGGCCCGTACGTCTCCCCTCCCCTCTGGCTGCGCCGAGAAGCGCAGCGTTTCGCGGATCAGGGCTCGCCCTTGTTTGAGCGAAGCGAGTTTGGGCGAGACCCCGCGAAATGCGAGCACCGCAGGTTGCCCCGTAGCGCAGCGAAGGGGTCGCAGACAGTGGGGTCGCCTTTCTTTTGCCTACGTTTCTTTGGCGAAGCAAATAAAAGTAGGTCGCCTGCCGGGGCGAGTCCCGGCCTCGGGAAGCAACCCAACCTCAGTGAGTAAACCCGCCAAGAGATCGAACTTCACCACGAGCCAAAGCCAACTCCCCCACAGCCAAAGCCAACGCCCGAATCCCCGCAGGAATCTGCGTAGCCGCAATAGAAGACAACCTCAACCGAAAGAACGGACAAGGATAGGGAGGCCGAGCAAAGAACACATCGCCCGCTTCAATCAAGACCCCATGGCTGCGAGCCATCAGAGCCAGCTCGGTAGCGTCCACCCACGTAGGCGCCTGCACCCATATCGAGGCCCCGCCGGAAGGCAGCCGAAACTCGAAATCGGGCAGGTGCTCCCGCAACGCCTGCGCCGCAATGGCCAGCCGCTCCTGCATCGCGTGATTGACGCGACGGGCATGCGACTCGTGATGCCCCAGCGAAAGAAACAGCGCATAGGCATGCTGGAGAAAGGCACTCGGATGCCGCACCATCGCATGCCGGATCACCCTCAGTTCCTTGATCAGGGCACGCGGCGCCACGATGAACCCCAGCCGCAGCGCCGGCGAAAGGCTCTTGGAGACAGAGCCCACGTAGATCACCCGCCCCGTCTTGTCCAGGCTCTTGAGCGCCGGCATCGGGGTGCCTTCATAGAGGTTCTCCGCCTCGTAGTCGTCCTCGATGATGACGAAGTCCTGCAGCTCGGCCTTGCGCAGCAGCCACTGCCGGCGCTCCAGGCTGAGCGTGGCGGTGGTGGGGCTCTGGTGAGAAGGCGTGACGAAGAGGTAGTCGGCAGCAGGCAGGGCATCGACAACGAGCCCGTCTTCATCGACATCCACCTCCACCCACTTGGGCTGCCGCAATGAAAAGCTGTTGCGCGCGTGCGGATGCCCCGGCTCCTCCAGGCCCACGCGGGTCTGTTCGTCGAACAGGGCCTCGGCCAGCAGGTAGTAGGCGTGCTGCGCACCCATGGTCACGAGGATCTCTTCCTTGAGGGCGAACACGCCTCGCTTGGGCAGCAGTCGCGTACGGATCTGCTCGATGAGGTCGGGAACGTCGTCGGTCTCGAAATCCGGCGTCCAGTGCGGCAGCTGCGAGCGCGCCAGGCTGCGCGCACAGCACTCGCGGAAGTCTTCGGTGGGAAACAGCTGCGGGTCGTAGTTGCCGTAGACGAAGGGGTACGGATAGTCGCGCCACTGGTCGGGCTTCGACAGCGTGGGCTTGTCGACCAGCGAGCGCAGCACGCGGCCCGACCAGTCCGGCGGCTGGCTGGCCTGGCCGCTGCGGCCCACCAGCGGTTCGGCGGGCACCGCGGTCAGAGGGCGGGCGCCATGCGCGACGAACACGCCGCTGCGCGGGCGCGCTTCCAGGAAGCCTTCGTCGATGAGCTGCAGATAGGCCGAGGTGACGGTGTTGCGGCTGAGCCCCAGCAGGGCGGCGAGTTCGCGCGACGAGGGCAGCGGCGCGCCGGGCGCGAGGTGTTCTTCGAGGATGGCCTGCACCACGCTGGCGCGCAGACGGGCCTGCAGAGGCAGCGCCGGTTGATCGGGCAGCGCGAACAGCTGCGCCCACTGGATGGCTCGCGGATTCGGGGGCATGGTGCGCCGCAGTTTAGGGCAGCCATGCCGGTCCGTGGCGCATTGGCGGCACATCCGAGGCGCATCCGAGGCGCTCTGGCTCGGTCGAATCCCACCATCTGGCCCTATCGCGCGGGCAGGCCGCTGCCTACGCTTGCTCCATCGAATTCCTGAGCCTTCGTGCAGCCAACGCCATTTCCAACGCCATGCCTTCCTCGAATACCGCCACCGTGACCACCGACACCCTCGCCGCCTTCAGCGATGCCTGGAACCGCCACGACATCGACGCGCTGATGAGCTTCATGACGCCCGACTGCATCTTCCAGACCGCCGCCGGCCCCGAGGCCTGCGGCACGCGCCACGTCGGCACCGAAGCGGTGAGGAAGGCCTTCGCCGCCGCATGGGCCACGGTGCCAGACGCGCAATGGACCAACAGCGTGCACTTCGTGCATGGCGACTTCGGCACCTCGCAGTGGACCTTCACCGGCACCGCCGCCGACGGCAGCCGCATCGAGACCGACGGCATCGACGTCTTCACCTTCAGGGACGGAAAGATCCATCTGAAGAACGTGTTCCGCAAGGCACGGCCGAACCTGCCCGCCGCGAAGTGACACGCCGGTCTCCTTTCCCTTCCTTCGATTGGAGCCCCTCATGACCATGACAGGCACCGCACAGCGGGACAACGCCGGCACGGCCAGCATCGACGGCGCAGCGCTCCGCCAGCAGCAGCAACCGCAGCAGCCCAAGGCCCCCTCCCGCCCCTACGATCCGCAATACGACCCGCTGCTCGCTCCCGACCCCGGCTCGGGCCGCGCCTACGCACCCACCTGGTGGGTGGCCAGCGCTGGCACGCCGCCGGAGGACGACGGCCCGGTCACGAGCGACATCGACGTGGACGTGGCCGTCATCGGCTCGGGCGCCACCGGCATGTCGACTGCGCTCTACCTCGCGCAGGAGCACGGTATACAGGCCACGGTGCTGGAGGCCAACCAGGCGGCCTGGGGCTGCTCCAGCCGCAGCGGCGGCCAGGGACAGAACGCGAGCGGCCGCCTCAAGCGCTCGCAGTGGATCGAGCGCTGGGGCCTCGACACCGCGAAGAAGCTCGACGCCGAGATCCGCAGCGGCTTCGAGAACTTCCGCCACCTCACCACGCAGATCGACTGCGACGCCTGCGACGGCGGGCATCTCTATCTTGCGCACCGCAAGGAGAAGCTGCCCATCCTCGACGCCGAGGCGCGGCTGATGCGCGAGAAGTTCGGCTACGCCACCCGCATGATGAGCGCGGAGGAGGTGCGCCGCGACTACTGCGACGAGCGCGAGACCGTGGGCGCGCTGTACGAGGCCGAGGGCATCGGCATCCATCCGCTGAAGTTCACCTTCGGACTGATGCGGCGTGCGCGCGCACTTGGCGTGAAGGTGCACACGGCGAGCCCCGTGCAGGGCTGGGAGACCATCGACGGCGTGCACCACCTGCGCACGCCCGGCGGCGTGGTGCGCGCACGCCGCGTGGCGGTGTGCACCGGGGGCTACACGGGGCAGGCGCTCAACCCGATGCTGAAGAACCGGATCATGCCGATCCTGTCGAACTCGGTGGTCACGCGCCCGCTCACCGATGCCGAGCTGCAGGCCACCAACTTCCGATCGAAGACCTTCCTGACCGACACGCGCACGCTGCGCTTCTACTACCGCCTGCTCGAAGGCAACCGGCTGCAGCTGGGCAGCCGCAGCGCGGTGACCGGCGCCGATGCCGAGGGCGCGGTGCACCTGAAGCTGCTCACCGACGCCATCGCACGCAAGTTCCCGCCGCTGGCGGGCATCCGCATCGACTACTCGTGGTGGGGCTGGGTCGACATGAGCCACGACATGATGCCGCGCATCACGCAGCCCGACGCAAGCAAGAGCATCTGGTACGCGGTGGGCTACGGCGGCAACGGCGTGTCGTTCTCGACCTGGGCCGGCAAGCGACTGGCCGAGCGCGTGGCGGGCAAGGACGCGGGCCGCGAGGTGTTCGAGCTGCCCATCTACCACTCACAGCTGCCCTTTCCCAACGTGATGGGCATTGTGGAGTCGCGCGCGTTCGCGCCCTTCCGTCGCGTGGGGCAGCGCATGCTCTACAAGTGGTATTGGCTGCGGGACGAGAAATAGAAAGGGATTGCCAGGCGCACCGCCAGCGCGCATTCCCCGAAGTGGCGCACGGCACTGCCGCACAACGGGGCAAACCCACCCCTTCTGGCCCTGCGAGTCGCAGCGGGTTGGCTCTTCGCCCGCATGCACCCAGCGCCTATCTTCGACACAAGGTCCTCGCCCTGGCGAGGTCCGAATCCGATTGCCTGTGTCGAACTCCCCGAGGTCCTGTCATGCAGCTCCCGCTCCCTCCTCTTCCTCCCCTGCTCACGCGCCGCGCCACCCTGCTTTCCGCCACGCTGCTGGCAGCGAGCACCCTGCTCCCGCTGCCCGCTTCCGCGGCCGAGGAACCGAAGCGCGGCGGCACGCTGGTGCTCGGCAGCACGCAGACGCCGCGGCATCTCAACGGCGCGGTGCAGTCGGGAATTGCCACCGCCATGCCGTCCACGCAGATCTTCGCGAGCCCGCTGCGCTTCGACGACAAGTGGAACCCGCAGCCCTACCTGGCCGAGTCGTGGAAGCTGGCGGAAGACGGCAAGTCGCTCACGCTCAAGCTGCGCAAGGACGCGGTGTTCCACGACGGCAAGCCGATCACCTCGGCCGACGTGGCCTTCTCCATCATGGCCATCAAGGCCAACCACCCGTTCACGACCATGATGGGCCCGGTCGAGAAGGTGGACACGCCCGACCCGTACACCGCCGTCATCCGCATGAGCGTGCCGCACCCGGCCATCGTGCTGGCGATGTCGCCGGCGCTGTGCCCCATTCTTCCCAAGCACATCTACGGCGACGGGCAGGACCTGAAGAACCACCCGCGCAACACCACGGACGTTGTCGGCTCGGGCCCCTTCCGCGTGACCGAGTTCAAGCCCGCGCAGCGCATCGTGATGGAGCGCTTCGACAAGTTCTTCCTGCCCGGCAAGCCATACCTCGACAAGGTGATCGTCAACGTCACGCCCGACATGGCCAGCCTGGTGCTGGGCCTGGAGCGCGGCGACATCCAGATGCTGCCCTTCGCCACGCTGCCCACGGACCTGAAGCGCTTCGCGAACGACCCGCGGGTGTCGCTCACGCCCAAGGGCTACGACGGCATCGGTGCGCTCAACTGGCTGGCCTTCAACACCGCCAAGAAGCCGCTGTCGGACGTGCAGGTGCGCAAGGCCATCGCCACGGCCATCGACAAGAACTTCATCGCCAAGGCGCTGATGGGCGGCTTCGCGACCGTCTCCGACGGCCCGCTGGTGGCCAGCAGCCCCTTCGCGGTGCCCGACCTGGTGCGCTATCCGCTCGACCTGAAGAAGGCCGGCGAGATGCTCGACGCCGCCGGCTACAAGGCCGGCGCGGGCGGCGAGCGCTTCAAGCTCACCATCGACTACCTGCCTGGCGCGGACGACCAGCAGAAGAACGTGGCCGAGTACATCCGCGGGCAGCTCAAGAAGGTAGGCATCACGGTGGAGGTGCGCGCCTCGGCCGACTTCCCGGCCTGGGCCAAGCGGCTGGCCTCGCACGACTTCGACATGTCGATGGACACGGTCTTCAACTGGGGCGACCCGATCATCGGCGTGCACCGCACCTACCTGTCGACCAACATCAAGCCCATCGTCTGGACCAACACCCAGTCGTACGCCAATCCGAAGGTGGACGAGCTGCTCAACACCGCCGGGGGTCTGATCGACCCGACGCAGCGCAAGGCCTACTACGCGACCTTCCAGAAGATCGTGACCGACGAGCTGCCCATCGAGTTCATCAACCAGGTGCCGTACCACACCATCACCAGCAAGAAGGTGGCGAACGTGCCGGTCACCATCTGGGGGCCGCTGACGCCGCTCGACGAGGTGTACCTGAAGTAGGCGGGCGGGCGACAGACATCATGGGCACGCTTCGCTACGCCGCCTCGCGGCTGCTCCAGGCCCTGGGCCTGGTGCTGGCCGTGGTGGTGCTCAATTTCGTGCTGGTGCACGCGGCGCCGGGCGATCCGGTGGAAACCATCGCGGGCGCCAGCGGCGGCATGTCGCCCGAGCTGATGGCGCAGTTGCGCACGCAGTACGGGCTCGACCGCTCGCTGCCGGTGCAGCTGGGCGTGTACCTCGGCAAGGTGGCGCAGGGCGACCTGGGCTACTCGTACTTCTTCAACCTGCCGGTGACCAGCATGATCGCCGAGCGCGTGCCGGCCACGCTGCTGCTGGTGCTGAGCGCGGTGCTGCTGGCCTTCTTCGTGGGCACCGCGCTGGGCGTGCTTTCATCGCGCAGGCCCAACGGGCTGCTGTCGCAGTTCATCACCGTGCTGTCGCTGGTGGGCTTCGCGGCGCCGGTGTTCTGGCTGGGGATCATGCTGGTGATACTGCTGGCCTCGGTGTTTCCGGTGCTGCCGGTGGCGGGCATGCGCTCCATCGACTCGACGGGCAGCGGCGGCTTCGCCGACATGCTTGACGTGGCGCACCACCTGATGCTGCCCACGCTCACGTTGAGCCTGGTGTATCTCGCGCAGTACAGCCGGCTCGCACGCTCGTCGATGCTCGACGTGCTGGGCTCCGACTTCATCCGCACCGCGCGCGCCAAGGGGCTGGCCGACCGCGTCGTGCTCTACAAGCATGCGCTACGCAACGCGCTGCTGCCGGTGGTGACGGTGCTGGGCCTGCAGTTCGGCAACGTGCTGGCGGGCGCGATCCTGGTGGAGACGGTGTTCAACTGGCCCGGGCTCGGCCGGCTGGCTTTCGAGTCGGTGCTGCGGCGCGACTACCCGACCATCCTCGGCGTGCTGCTGTTCTCCTCCATCGTGGTGGTGGTGATGAACCAGCTCACCGACCTGTGCTATCGCTTCATCGATCCGCGGATCAAGGCCTCATGAGCAAGGTGATTCCAATGTCGACCGCTGCTGCTTCCGCTGCCGCATCCCCCAGGCCCGCGGTGCGCGTCGAGCACCCGGGCATGGAGGCGATGCGCATGTTCCTGCGCAATCCGGCAGCCATCATCGGCATGGCGATGCTCGTCGCCGTGCTGCTGGTGGCCATCCTCGGGCCGTGGCTCTACCCCGCCGACCCGTTCGAGATCAAGGCCGCGCCGCTCACGCCACCCTTCAGCGAAGACGCCTGGCTCGGCAGCGATTACCTCGGCCGCGACGTGCTCACCGCGCTGATCTACGGCGGCCGCGCAACCTTGCTGGTGGGCGCGGTGGCCGCGCTGCTGTCGGTGCTGATCGGCATCACGCTGGGCGCCTTCGCCGGCTACTACGGCGGCAAGGTCGATGCCGCGCTGATGAAGCTCACCGAGTTCTTCCAGGTGCTGCCGGCGCTGCTGTTCGCGATGGTGGTAGTGACGCTGTTCTCGCCCACGCTGGTGACGGTGACGCTGGCCATCGGCATCGTGAGCTGGACCGGCACCGCGCGGCTCACGCGCGCCGAGTTCATGAAGTACCGGGGGCTGGAGTTCGTGCGGGCAGAGCGGGCCATCGGCGCGCGCGACGCACGCATCATCTGGAAGGTGATCCTGCCGAACGCGCTGCCGCCGCTGGTGGTGTCGGCCACGCTGGCCATCGGCGCGTCGATCCTTTTCGAAGCGGGGCTCTCCTTCCTCGGCCTGGGCGATCCGAACCAGATGAGCTGGGGCCTGATGATCGGCTCCAGCCGGCAGTACGTGCTGTCGTGCTGGTGGGCCGTGGCCTTTCCGGGTGCGGCGATCTTCATCACCGTGCTGGCCGTGAGCCTGATCGGCGACGGCCTGAACGATGCCCTCAACCCGAAGCTGAGGGAAAGATGAAGTCCACCGTGCGTGCGAAAGGTATCTCTGTATGACTCCGCCTTCCGATGACACGCTGCTGCGCGTGCAGGACCTGCACGTCGAGTTCAGCACGCGGCGCGGCAAGGCGCTGGTGCTCAACGGGGTCGACTTCGAGATCCGCGCCGGCGAGACGCTGTGCGTGGTGGGCGAATCGGGCTGTGGCAAGAGCATGACGGCGCTGGCGCTGCTGCGGCTCATTCCCTCGCCGCCGGGACGCATCCGCGGCGGACGGGTGCTGTTCCAGGGCGAAGACCTGGTGCAGGCCACCGACGCCCGCATGCGCGAGGTGCGCGGCAACCGCATCTCGATGATCTTCCAGGAGCCGATGACGTCGCTGAACCCGTTGTTCACCGTGGGCGACCAGATCGGCGAATCGCTGCAGCTGCACGCCGGCATGAACGCGCACGCGGCGCGGCAGCGCGCCATCGAGATGCTGCGGCAGGTGGGTATTCCGGCGCCCGAGCGGCGCGTGGACGAGTACCCGCACCAGCTCTCCGGCGGCATGCGACAGCGGGTGATGATCGCGATGGCGCTGGCCTGCAGGCCCGACATACTGATCGCCGACGAGCCCACCACCGCGCTCGACGTGACGGTGCAGGCGCAGATCTTCGACCTGCTGCGCGACCTGCAGCGCGAGAAGGGCACGGCCATCATGCTCATCACTCACGACATGGGCGCAGTGGCCGAGATGGCCGATCGCGTGATGGTGATGTACGCGGGCCGCGTCATCGAGCAGGGCACCACCGAGCAGGTGCTGTCGGAACCCGGCCACCCCTACACGCGCGGGCTGATCGACTGCCTGCCCGAACTCGGCAGCAGCGCGGCGCAGGAAAGCGACGGGCGCCACGACCTCGCCGAGATCGCCGGGGTGGTGCCTTCGATCTGGGAGCTGGGCACCGGCTGCGCCTTCCGCGAGCGCTGTCCGCGCGCGATGCCGCGCTGCGCGGCCGAGGTGCCGCCGATGTTCGCAGTGCATGGCGAGGTGGCCTCCGGCGTGCCGCATGGCGCAGCCTGCTGGCTGCATGCCGAGCCGGCGGCTGCGGCACAACCCCGAAGGGAGGCCGCATGACGTTCATCGGCAAGACCGACACGCTGCTTTCGGTCGACGACCTGAAGGTGCACTTCCCGCGCGGCAAGTCCGGCTGGGGCCGAACGCCCGAGGTGGTGAAGGCGGTGGACGGCGTGTCCTTCGCGGTGCGCCGCGGCAGCACGCTGGCGGTGGTCGGCGAATCGGGCTCGGGCAAGACCACGACCGCGCTGGCGGTGATGCGGCTCGCGCCGGTCACCTCTGGGCGCATGCAGCTGGGCGACACCGATCTGGGTGCGCTGCAGGGCGAGGCGCTGCGGCAGGCGCGCACGCGCATGCAGATCATCTTCCAGGACCCGTTCTCCTCGTTGAACCCGCGCGAACGCGCGGGCGCCGCGGTGCGTGCGCCGCTCGACCTGATGCGGGTGGGCACGCCCGAGGAGCGCACGCGCCGCGTGGCCGAGCTCTTCGAGGCGGTGGGCCTGCGGCCGGAGCAGCAGCACCTGTTTCCGCACCAGTTCTCGGGTGGGCAGCGCCAGCGCATCAACATCGCCCGGGCGCTGGCCACCAACCCGGAGCTGGTGGTGTGCGACGAGCCGGTGTCGGCGCTCGACATCGCCATCCGCGCGCAGATCCTGAACCTGCTGGCACGGCTGCAGCGCGAGCTGGGCCTGACCTACCTCTTCATCTCGCATGACATGGCGGTGGTGGAGCACATCTGCGACGACATCGCAGTGATGTACATGGGCCAGATCGTCGAGCGCGCGCCGCGCCGCAGCTTCTTCGCGCGGCCGCTGCACCCGTACAGCGTGGCGCTGATGTCGGCGGTGCCGACCGTGAGCGGCGGAAAGCGTCGCGCCGCGAACCGCATCAAGCTGAGCGGAGACCCGCCCAGCCCCATCGACCCGCCCAAAGGCTGCCGCTTCGCCGGCCGCTGCCCGGTGGCGGAAGCGGCCTGCGCGGCGGAACTGCCGCCGCTGCGCGAGGTCGCGCCCGATCATTGGGTACGCTGCAGGCGCGTCGACGTCGTCGATGGGCTGCCGCGCCCTCCTCTTTCGATTCCCGAGTCGCCATGAGCCAGACGAACAACAACACCACCATCTTCGCCGCCCGCAAGATCATCACCATGAACCCGATGCAGCCGCATGCCACCCACGTGGCGGTGCGCGACGGCCGCGTGCTGGCCGTCGGCGCGCTCGCGGACATGCAGGGCTGGGGGCCCTTCACGCTCGACGAGCGCTTCGCCGGCAAGGTGCTGATGCCCGGCCTCGTCGAAGGCCACTGCCACCTGAAGGAAGGCAGCATGTGGGACTGGACGTATCTCGGCTGGTTCGACCGCCGCGACCCCGAGGGCAAGGTGTGGAGCGGCCTGCGCTCGATGGACGAGGTGGTCTCGCGCCTCTCCGAAGTGGCAGCGAGGATGACGGCCGAGGGCATTCCCGACACCGAGCCGCTCGTCGCCTGGGGATTCGATCCGATCTACTTCGGCGGCGAGCGCATGACGGTGCGCCACGTGGACCGAGCGAGCAGCACGCGGCCCATCGTCATCGGCCATGCCAACGGCCACCTGATGAACGTCAACAGCGCGATGCTGCGCATCGCCGAGATCACGCGCGACAACGAAGTCGAAGGCGTGGTCAAGTTCGCCGATGGCGACAGCGCGGGCGAGCCCACCGGCGAGCTGCAGGAGCCGGCCGCGATGTTCCTGGTGCTGCGCAAGATCGGCAATGCCGGCCTGCTCGCGCCGATGACCGAGGCCGGCGTGCGCTCCTTCGCGCGGCTGGCCTACCTGCAGGGCGTGACCACCGCGACCGACCTGGTCAACAAGCTCACGCCCGAGGACTGCAGCGTGCTGGAAAAGGCCACGGGCGACGACGGTTTCGGCGTGCGCATCCTGCCCGCGTTCCAGGCCTTCCACGGCACGCACGGTGCCGCGCAGGGTGCGGAGCACGTGAAGTCGCTGATGCCGCGCAACACCGACCGGCTGCGCTACGGGCTGGTGAAGATGATGCTCGACGGCTCGATCCAGGGCTTCTCGGCGCGGCTGCGCTGGCCGGGCCACTTCAACGGCGCGCCCAACGGCATCTGGGTGACCGCACCCGCGCAGTACGAGGCCGACTTCGAGACCTACCACCGCGCGGGCCTCACGATCCACACGCACACCAACGGCGACGAGGCCAGCGAGGTGGCCATCGACGCCATCGAGCGGGTGCTCGCGCGCGCGCCGCGTCCCGACCACCGCCACACGCTGCAGCACGGCCAGATGATCGACGCGCCGCTGTTCCGCCGCATGGCATCGCTGGGGCTGTGCGCCAACCTGTTCGCCAACCACATCTGGTACTGGGGCGACCAGCACTACGAAATGACCATGGGCCCCGACCGCGCCAACCGCCTCGACGCCTGCGGCAGCGCGCTCGCGGCCGGCGTGCCGCTGGCCATTCACTCCGACGCGCCGGTGACGCCGCTCGGCCCGCTCTTCACCGCATGGTGCGCCGTCAACCGCATCACGCCCCAGGGCCGGGTGCTGGGCGAGGCAGAGCGCATCACCGTGCCGCAGGCGCTGCGCGCCATCACGCTTGGTGCCGCATGGACGCTGAAGCTCGACGGCGAGATCGGCAGCATCGAGTGCGGCAAGCGCGCCGACTTCTGCGTGCTGGAAGACGACCCGCTGGAGATGGACCCGATGGCGCTGAAGGACGCGCGCGTGTGGGGCACGGTGCTGTCGGGCCGCGTGTTCGAGGCGCAAAGGGTTCAAGTGAGTCGGGGCGCGTGATGCCGGCAAGTCGCTTGCCGTTCACCGTCATCGGCGGCTTTCTGGGGGCAGGCAAGACCACGCTGCTCAACCGCTGGCTGCGCGAGGCGAAGGGGCTGCGCATGGCGGTGCTGGTGAACGACTTCGGCGCGCTCAACATCGATGCCGATCTCATCGCCGCCACCCACGGCGACACCACCGCGCTGACCAACGGCTGCGTGTGCTGCCAGATCGGCGATGACCTGGGCCGCGCGCTGGTGGACGTGATCGAGGCGAAGAAGCCCTTCGACGCGGTGGTGATCGAGGCCAGTGGCGTGTCGGACCCGTGGCGCATCGCGCAGATCGGCATGGCGGCGCCGGAACTGAGCCTCGAAGGCGTCATCGTGCTGGTGGACGCGAGCGTGGCTGCACGGCAGTCGGCGGATCCGCTGCTGGCCGACACGCTCGCGCGGCAGCTGAAGTCGGCAGACCTCGTGGTGCTGAACAAGGCCGACATCGCTTCGGCCGAGGCACTGGCCGAAGCGAGGGCCTGGGTGGAAGGCAACGCGCCCGGCACGCCGTGCATCGAGACCGTCGAGGCGGCGGTGCCGCTGGCGCTGGTTTCGGGGCTTTCGCAGCCCGCCCTGGCGCCGCATGCATGCGGTCCGGGTTGCCATCACGACCACGACCACGACCACGACCACGATCACAATCACGATCACAATCACGATCACGATCACGATCTCGATCACGATCACGACCATGGGCACGGCACGCCCGACCACGGCGCGATCTTCCAGACCTGGAGCGCGCAGCCCGAAGCGACGATCCCGGCTGCCATGCTGCGCGCCTGGTTGCGCGAGATGCCGCCGGGCGTGCTGCGGCTCAAGGGCCTGCTGCGCACGGGACGAGGCGCCCAAGGCGACGAGTGGTCCGAGGTGCAGTACGCAGGCCGGCACGGCTCGGTGCGCAAGGTTTCGCCGCCTCCGGGGCCGGCCCGCGCGGGCGTCGTCGCCATCGGCCTGCAAGGGCATTTGCCTGAAAAGATGCTGAAGGAATTCTTCGCGGCCTGAGCGGCGTCGAACCTGTCGTGATGCAATCGCGGGTTTCAACGCGATACGACGCCATGACCTCTTCCCTGTTGATACGCCCGCCCGTGGCCGCCGACTACCCGGCATGGAAACCGCTCTGGGACGGCTACAACGCCTTCTACGGCCGCGAGGGCCCGACCGCCCTGGCCGAAGAGATCACGCAGGCCACCTGGCAGCGCTTCTTCGATACCTACGAACCCGTGCATGCGCTGGTGGCAGAGCGCGACGGGCAGCTGGTCGGCCTCACCCACTACCTCTTTCACCGCAGCACCACCCGCCTGGAGCCGACCTGCTACCTGCAGGACCTGTTCACGCTGCCCTCGGAACGCGGCAAGGGCGTCGGCCGGCAGTTGATCGAAGGCGTGTACGAACGCGCGAAGCTCGCGGGCGTGCACCGCGTGTACTGGCAGACGCAAGTGACCAACACGGCGGGCCGCAAGCTCTACGACAAGGTCGCCACGCACGACGGCTTCATCGTGTACGGCACGCTGGTCTGAGCCGGGCTCAGTACTTGATCGTCACCCCGGCCTTCACGCCGTTGTTGGTCTTGCCGTCCGTCTGCACCCCGCCCGAGAACGACACGTTGCCGCCGGTGCTGGCGCCGAGCGAGTAGGTGGGCCGGGGCGTGGAGGTGTCGGTGCCGATGTAGGTGCCGCTGCCGTCGGGGCGCTGCACGCCGACCGTGGCGCCGTTGACGGTGGCCGACGTCTCCGTGGGATTGACGTTCGGGGCGACGTAGACGGTGCCCTTCTCGTCGTTGTCTACCGGCAGCTTGATGGGCTCTGCCCTCGCCGCGAAGCCGAGCATGCCCAGCACTGCGCTGGTGGCAAGTACGTATCGATGCATTCCTTTGATGTTTGGCGAGGTGCCGGCCGGCGCGCGTAGGACGACAGGAAATCCGGCATGCAGACGGTGCCGCCGGTCGATGTCGCGAGTTAACTCGTTGTTAACCTGAGTACTTGCGTACTCAAGCTCGAACCTGTGGCAATGGACACGATCACGCTCTACGATCCATGCACGAAATCGAGCAGGAGAACCTCCCCAATGTCCATCAACGAAGTCGTCATGCCGGAGCAATTGCTTAGCGCGCTCGACGCCCAGAGCCGCACGCCCATCGCACGCATCGGCGAGGCGCTGATCTCGCTGGACATGATCACGCAGGCGCAACTGCGCGCCGGGCTCGAGCGCCAGAAACTCGATCCGATGGTGCCGCTGGGCGAAACGCTCGTGCGCATGGGCGTGGTGAGCCGGGGCCAGCTGCAGGCGGCGCTGGTGCGCAAGATGGGCTACCCGCTGGTCAACCTGCATCTGTTTCCGCCGGCAGCCGAGGCGCTGCGCAAGCTGCCGCATGCGGTGGCGCGGAGGCTGCAGGTCATGCCGCTGATGCTGCACGAGGGGCGGCTGATCGTCGCCATCGACGATCCGACCAGCCGGCATTCGGCGCTCGACGAGGTCGAGTTCATCGCGCAGATGAAGGTCACGCCGGTGGTCGGCCAGTGCCTGGACCTCGACGGCGTGCTGAACGCGGTGTACGAGAAGATCGGCGAGCACACGGGCGGGTCGTCCAACCCCTTCGCGGCCCATTTCGATCCGAGCCAGCCGCTGGACTTCGACGTGGCCGGCACGAGCGAGCTGCTGCAGACGCTGGAGAAGGAAGTCGCCGCCCCGCAGACGGCGAGCGAGGCGCCCATCGAGCAGTCCGACAACTCGCTGGTGCGCATGATCAACAGCATGATCATCGAGGCGCACCGCGAGGGCGTCTCCGACATCCACATCGAGAGCTACCCCGGCCAGGAGAAGACGCGAATCCGCTTCCGGCGCGACGGCCTGCTGCACACCTACCTGGAGCTGCCGCCGAGCTACCGCAACGCGATCGTCGCGCGCGTCAAGATCATGTGCGACCTCGACATCAGCGAGAAGCGCAACCCGCAGGACGGCAAGATCAACTTCGCCAAGTACTCGCCGCAGCACCGCATCGAACTGCGCGTGGCGACCATTCCCACCAACAACGGCCTCGAGGACGTGGTGATGCGCATCCTGGCATCGGCCAAGCCCATTCCGATGGACCGGCTGGGCCTGTCGCCCGACAACCTCGCGCAGCTGACGAAGGCGGTCGAGCGCCCCTACGGCATGGTGCTGTGCGTGGGCCCGACGGGCTCTGGCAAGACCACCACGCTGCACTCGGCGCTCATGCACATCAACACGCCCGAGCGCAAGATCTGGACGGCGGAAGACCCGGTGGAGATCACCCAGTCGGGGCTTCGGCAGGTGCAGATCAATCCGCGCATCGACTGGACCTTCGCGAAGGCGCTGCGCGCCTTCGTGCGCGCCGACCCCGACGTGATCATGGTGGGCGAGATCCGCGACGAGGAAACCGCCAGGACCGCCATCGAGGCCTCGCTGACCGGCCACCTGGTGCTCTCGACCCTGCACACCAACAGCGCCCCCGAGACCGTCACCCGCCTGCTGGACATGGGCATGGACCCGTTCAACTTCGCCGACTCGCTGCTGGCCGTGCTTGCACAGCGGCTGGTGCGGCGGCTGTGCACGCAGTGCACCACCGGCACGCCCGCGAGCCCCGAGGCCATCGGCGAACTGCTCGATGACTACATGCACGCCTTCGGACCCGAGCAGCAGCGCGACGCGGCGCAGCGCCAGGCGGTGCTGGCTGGCTGGGTACAGCGCCACGGCCGCGACGGCCGGCTGCACACCTACACCAGCAAGGGCTGCAAGCACTGCGGCGACACCGGCTTCAAGGGCCGCGTGGGCATCCACGAACTGATGACCATGTCGAGGACCCTGCGCCGCCTGGTGCAGACCGGCGCGCGCGCCGAGGAGCTGCAGCAGGCCGCGCTGGGTGAGGGCATGCGCACGCTGCGCCAGGACGGCATCGAGAAGGTGCTGGCCGGGCAGACCAGCATCGAGGAAGTGCGCGCGACCAGCAACGTGTGAGCGGCCTCGAGCGGGCTACAGCTCGCTCACCGGAATGAACGGCGCGATCAGCCGCAGCTTCAACCGCTGCCACGCGGTGGTTTCCGGCGGCACGTCGTAGGCCGTCTGCGTGCCGTCCTCGTTGTCCTCCACCCATTCGATGTCGCGGCCGCTCGCGTCCAGCCGCAGTCGGTAGGCGCTGCCGGCATCGGCGAAGCTGTCGAGCTGCCTGGCCATCTGCGGGCTCTCGATGATGAGGCCCAGCTCGGTGTTGAGGCGGGCCGAGCGCGGGTCGAGGTTCATCGAGCCCAGGAACACCTCCTTGTGGTCGACGATGCCGTTCTTCATGTGCAGGGCGCCGGTGCGATGGCCGAAGATGCCGAGCTTGCCCCGCTTCACGCTCAGCGTGGGGCTCAGCTCGTAGATGGCCACGCCCGACTTCAGCAGCTCGTGGATGTGCGGCCAGTAGCCCACGTACACCCAGGGCTCGTCGGTGGAGGCCAGCGAGTTGGTGACCAGTTCGACCTTGATGCCCGCGGCCTGCGCCTCGGCGAGGCTGGCCACGGCCGCGTCGGAGGGCACGAAGTACGGCGACACCATCTTGATGCTCGATCGCGAGGTGCGGAACCACCGGATCACGCCCTCGGTCACCGTGCCCTTGATGGAGTTCTCGCGTTCGTTCAGGCCCTCGGTCTTGCTGAGCGGATCGAACAGCACCCGCGCACGGGCCCACAGCAGCGGGCTGAGCCGGGCCTCGGCCAGCTCGAAGGGCAGATTGAGCATCGGCACCATCTCCTGCGGCAGCAGGGAGGGCTCGCCTTCGACGGGGTTGGCGATCCTGCCGTCGAGCGGAATGCGCGGCGCCTGCGGCGGCCTGGCGGCGGCCGTGAGCCTTTCGAAGTTCTGCCGCAGCTGCTCGGGCGTGAGCGCGCTGCGGGCGATGCGCCCCACCGGGTAGACGACCGTGCTGTTCCAGTAGTGGTCGAACTCGTCGGACAGCTGCCGCACCACGGGGCCGGCCGCGAACACGTCCATGTCGATGAAATTGCTGCCGGCGGCGTTCATCACGTATTCGTCGGCCATGTTGCGGCCACCCGCCACCGCCGCCACGTTGTCGGCCACGAAGAGCTTGTTGTGCATGCGCCGGTTGACGCGGCCGAACTCCAGCCCCGAGCTGATGAAGCGCGTCACATCGCTGCCGCGTCCGCCGGGAAAGGGGTTGAACAAGCGCACCTGCACGTTCGGGTAGCTGGCGAGTGCGAGGAGCAGGTCGTCCTCGCCGGTGGTGTAGAGGTCGTCGACCAGCAGCCGCACACGCACGCCGCGCTGCGCGGCGTCGCGCAGCTCGCGCATCAGGGCGCGGCCGGTGTTGTCGGCGGCGAGCAGGTAGTACTGCACGTCGAGGCTGCGCGTGGCGAGCTTCACGAGCTCGATGCGGGTAGCGAAGGATGTGGGGCCGTAGGGCAGGAGCTGGAAGCCCGAGCGATCGTCGGAACGATCCTCAGGCAGGACCCGGCGCGTGATCGCATCGAGCGGCGTGTTCGAGAAATCCGCAATGGCCGTGACGGGCCGGTCGGACACCGGCGGAGGCAGCGTGGAGCATGCGCTCATCAGCATCGAGAGCACCAGCGCCAATGCGGCAACGGGTGCACGCCAGCATGCGGTCATCATTTCTTCAGCTCCCGGCTTGTCGTTTGCGGCTTCGCCTCCCGCTTGAGGGGGAAAGGGCGATCCGGCCGAGAGTATGACGCGCCGACGCCGCCTCAGCCCGCGCAGGCGGCGGCGCGCTGCTGCGCGGGGTATTCCATCTCGAGCATCACCCAGTCGCGGCGCGCGGCGCCGTGCCGGCCGGCGATCTCGCACAGGGTGCGATCAAGTTGCGGCACCGGCTTGAGCGTGGCCGACAGCGGCAGGCGCGGCGAACCTACGTCGCCTGCACCCGCAGGACGTGCCGTCAGCACGAGCCCGCTGCGCAGCGTGACCGGCCCCGAGGGCGAGACCGCTTCGACGCGGACGCGCCCGGTACGCTCCCAGGCATCGGTGGCGAGTGCGAGCGAGACGTCGTCCATGCCGTCTCGCACCTCGACCGCCCAGCGCTCACCGCGCCAGAAGGCGGCCTTGTCGAGCAGGTAGTCGATGCGCTTGCCGTTGTCGAGCGCGAAGGGTGTGCTGTCGTGCGCCGGGCTCCAGGACACCGCGCCCAGATCGGCCGCGACCGCGGACGCCTTCTCGCGTCCGCCGATGGCCTCCACCAGCGCCAGCATGGCGGGCACCGACGCGGTGATGCCGGTGGTGGTGGCCACACCCCGGTCCACCACGTAGCGGCGGTGCGGGACGTGCGTGGAGCCCGGGTGGCGCTTCAACAGCGTGCCGCGGTCGTACCAGTGGCCTGCGAAGCGACGGCCGTCGAGCAGGCCGGCCTGTCCGACCACCCGAGCGCCGGAGCACACACCGATCACGCGGGCGCCCTGCCCGGCCTGACGACTGAGCCAGCCGGTTATCTCGGGCGCATCGTCCGACATCATCGCGGGGACGATCACGTAGTCGGCACCCGCAGGGTGTGCGCGGTCGAAGCTGGCGAAGTCCTGCGCGCCATCCACCTGCAGCGCCGGGAACAGGTCGACCTGCCCGGCACGCGGCGCGACGATGCGCACATCGGCCACGTCCGCGCGCTGCAGCACCGCGTACGGCAGCATCAGGTCGGTCATCTCGGTGCCTTCGTTGGAGGCGAGCACGGCGACGACCGGCCGGGCGCCGCCTGCGCCACGGGGCTTCATCGCATCGACGAACGCCTGGTGATCGCGCTGCAGCGCCGCTGCATCGTCAAGGGGCGGCGGCAGCGGTGCACCGGCGGAACAGCCCGCCAGAACCAGCATCGCCAGCCAGGCGGCAGCGAGCGCGCGTGAAAATGACCCAGTGAACATCGACCTTTCTCCATGACTGCAGGCAAGGCCCCGAGACTACGAATGCCCACACCGCCCCACAAGGACGAAGAAGCCGCGGTTTCTGCCAGCACGGGCGCCGCCGGTGCCGTGGTGCTGGTCGCGTTCGATGGCGTCGAGGCCATCGACATCGCGGGCCCCGCCAGCGTCTTCAGCAAGGCCGAGCAGATGCGCCCCGGCACCTACCGGCTGCACATCGCCTCGCCGGCCGGCGGCAGCGTGCTCACCAATGGCGGCCTGAGCTTCGCGGGCACGCTGGCGCTGCGCGATCTGCCGCACGAGATCGACACGCTGATCGTGGCCGGCGGCGATGAGCCCTCGGTGCGCTCGGCCATCTTCGAGCACAGGGTGAGCGATTGGATCGCCGAAGCCGCGCCGCGTGTGCGCCGCGTGGCAAGCGTTTGCACCGGCGCCTTCGCGCTCGCGGCAGCCGGTCTGCTCGACGGCCGCGAGGCCACCACCCACTGGAGCGCCTGCGACATGCTGCAGGCGCTGCGCCCGCAGGTGCGCGTGCAGCGCGAGCGCATCTACGTGCACGACGGCCCGATGTGGACCTCGGCCGGCGTCACCACCGGCATCGAGCTCGCGCTGGCCCTGGTGGAGGACGACCTGGGCCGCGCCGTGTCGATGGACATCGCCCGCACCCTGGCGCTGCCCATGCTGCGCGGCGGCGAGCAGCCCCAGCTGAGCCAGGCGCTCGAGGCGCAGGCCACGGCCAGCCACCGCCTGCGCGAGCTGGTCGCGTGGATAGGCACGCATCCGCAGGAAGACCTGTCGGTCGAGGCGATGGCCGACCGCGTGCAGATGAGTCCGCGCAATTTCGCGCGCGCCTTCGCGGCCCAGACCGGCCGCACCCCCGCGCGCTTCGTGGAGCAGACGCGCGTTGCCGCCGCCGCGCAGTTGCTGCGGCAGACGCAATGGACGCAGGAGAAGATCGCCAGCCGCAGCGGCTTTCGCTCGGTGGATGCGTTGCAGCGCGCGTTCGCGCGGCAGCATGGGGTGACGCCGCAGGGGTATCGCGACGAAGGCGGTGCCAGCCGCTGAGCCACCAAATCGCTGCCGCGCCGCGATAGCAGCGAGCAATCGCCTCGGACATCGGTGAGCCTCAGGTCGTGGCCGACCTTGTGGATCAGCATGCCCGGCACGGCTCTCCCAAAAAGGCCTGATCTACCAGTTCTCGGGTATGGCGACTCTGGAAACAAAAACACACACTTGCGCTGTTTTTGTCTTGTCTGCCGTTTCAGCGAAGGAGGAACCATGACCGCTCGACTCCGCCCCGTACTCAGATGCCTGCAGGCCGCCGCATTGCTCGCTGTCGGAAGCGCCCACGCAGCGGGCTATGTGGCCGGCGACCCGGGCAACCCGGGGCCCAACCTGCCAGGCTGGTCGAGCTCCGGCGGCGGTGCCGGCCCCACGGTTCAGGGAGACGGCACCACGGCGATCGGCGCGGGCGGCGACGGCAGCAACGGAACCGCTGGTGGAACCGGGGGCACGGGCGGTGCCGGCGCCAGTGCGAGTGCGAACGGCGCGACGGCCATCGGCGGTGGCGGCACCGCCGGCCAGGGCTTTGCGGGTGGCACAGGCGGCGCCGGCGGCAGCGGTGCGCAGGCTTCGGCCAGCGGTGCCATCGCGGTCGGCGCGGGAGGCCAGGGCGCAGAAGGCTGCTGCGGTTTCCCCGGCCACGCCGGCGGCAGCGGCGCGCAGGCATCGGGCACCTCGGCGATCGCCATCGGCAGTGCCTCGGGCACCACCCAGGGTGCGGTGGCCTCGGGCAACGGCAGCACCGCAATCGGCGGCGCCTACAACGGCTTCGCCGGCGCGTCTGCGCTGGCCACCGGCGGCGTGGCCATCGGCTCAGGCAGCCAGGTCGCGGTCGGCGCGACCAACAGCATCGCCATCGGCGCCAACTCGGTCGCCACCGCGGCGAACACGGTTTCCTTCGGCTCGGCAGGCCAGACGCGCACCCTCGTCAACGTGAGCGCGGGCGCTGTGAACGCCACGAGCACCGATGCCGTCAACGGCAGCCAGCTCTATACGGTGCAACAGACCTCCAATGCGGCCTTAGGCCTCGCGCAGAACTCGGCGCAGTACGGCGCCGGCGGCGCCACGCTGCAGCTCAACGCCAACAATGGTGCTGGGACGGTCATCAACAATGTGGGCACCGGCCAGGCAAGCACCGATGCGGCCAACGTCGGCCAGGTGCAGCAGGCGCAGCAGACGGCCATCACCACTGCCAACAACTTCACCGTGCAGCAGTTCAGCGCGCTGCAGTCGCTGATGAACCAGGCCCTGTCCAGCGGCGTGTGCGCGGTGAGCGCAAGCGGCTCGGTGGCCTGCGGCCCGGGCGCGGGCGCCAGCGGCGCGGGCAGCACCTCGATGGGTACCAACGCGCAGGCCACCGGAGAGAACACCGTGGCCGTCGGCAACGGCGCGCAGGCCAACCACGCGGGCTCCGTGGCCATCGGCGCGGGCGCGAAGGCGCTGGCCGATCCCACCACCGCGGTGGGCAACAACGCCGTGGCCGCCGGCAACAACGCCGTCGCGCTGGGCGCCAACACGCTGGCCAGCGGCAACAATGCGGTGGCGCTGGGCCAGGGCTCGGTGGCCGATCGAGACAACACCGTGTCGGTCGGCAACGCCGCTACCAACCAGTTGCGCGGCATCACGAATGTCGCGCCAGCCCTGCTGGCCACCGACGCCGTCAACCTCGGCCAACTGCAGCAGGCCGTGGCCAACGCGACCAGCCAGGCAAACGCCTTCGCCGCGCAGGGCGTCGCAGCGGCGCTGGCCATGCCATCGATGCCGACGCTGGCTGCTGGAAAGAAATGGATGGGCGCCGCCGTCGGCAACTACGCTGGCGCATCGGGGCTGGGCGTCGCCTTCGGCTACCAGGTCAACGACAACCTGAACCTTGGGGTGGGACTCTCGACCGCGACCAGCAGCGGAAGCGGCAGCCGGGTAGCGGCCCGGGTGCAGGCGGGGTATGCGTGGTGAGGGCGGAGCCCCGCCAAACCCCGCCCGGAACCTGGCCCGACACGTCGACGCTCCCTACCCACATAGCGCTGGAACGATATTGCCGTATTCGGTCCGTCCCGGTCGTCACGCACTGACGTCGGTCAGCTACCGGGCTTCAGCATCGCCAAGCGGACTCAGCGAACCACGAACGCCAGATTGGCCAACACGTAGCCAACGGGCATGAAGACGCCGCCCCCCACGTATTGCAGCTCCAGCGAATCCTGTTGGCCTCCGGAAATCGACCCGGCGATGCCGAGGGTGGTCGACGTGCGACGCGTGCCGAGCTGGATGGTCGAGCCCGACTTGGCAGCAGTCACCTTCACGCCGTCGGCACTGCTCGCAACCGCAGTCCAGGCACCGCCATCGCTGGTCGCGTGCCAGATCTGGCCACGGTCGCTGGACTCGTAGAGGCTGCCACCGCTGGTGGCGGCCACGACGTAGCGGCCGTCGGCGGACGTGGCGATGCCTCGCCAGTCCCGGTTGACGCTCTGCGCGCCCCATGTGGTACCCGAATCGGTGGAAACCCAGACAGCGCCCGTGTCCACGGTGGCGTACAGGATGCTGCCGTCGGCAGACGCTGCCACCGACCACCAGAACTGGCCATTCGCGCGTGCGGTCCAGCTCACGCCATAGTCGGTCGAGACATACAGCTGCCCGCCATTGGTGCCCGCCACCAGAACCCGGCCATCGGCCGAAGAAGCCACGGAGCGCCAGGCGCGGCTCGACTCGCGCGCCGTCCAGCTGCTGCCGCCGTCCGCCGAGGTCCAGATCTGCCCGAGGTAGGCGGTCGCGACCAGGCGCGACCCGTCGGCGGAACTGGCCACCGCGGTCCAGGCTCGGGACGAGCCGTCGTTGGTCCACGTATCGCCGCCGTCGGTCGAACGGAAAAGCGCGCCGCCGTTGACTGCAGCGAGCAGCTTAAGGCCATCGCTGGAAGAAGCGATGCCACTCCAGGTCTGTACCGGCAGGCGCAGGACCCAGCTCGCCCCGGAATCGATCGAGGTGTACAGCTCGCCGATGCTGGATACTGCCGCCAGGTGGGTGGCATCAGCGGACGAGGCCAGGCCGACCCAGCTACCGGCGGGCGCCACCGAGCGCCAGTCGAAGTCCGTTCCGCCGGGCAGGCCGCGCGTGTCGATGCGCTGCCCCGCGTTCTGCGCGATGGTCCACCCGCCGCTGCCCACCCCCACCACCTTGATCCAGTCGCCCACCGTGGGCGCGGGCGGAAGGGTGAGCGTGACGCCGGTGCCCGAATTCGCCTGATAGCCGGTGTTCGACTCGGTCTGGACACTCGATGCGGTGACGCTGACCCAGCGCGTATCGGCCGGCGCGGCCGCGCACACGTAGGCCGTGGCCGTGACCTCTGCGGCGTCGAGCACGCCGTTGGCATTCAGGTCCAGCCCGGACTGCACTCGTTGACCGCCATAGGTGCAGGTGCCGCCCGGCGCTTCGGCGGCGAATGCGAGCAGGCTGTCGCGGCCACTCGACCCCGCGGCGCCCGTCGCACCCGGCGCACCGCCGCAGACGTAGGCCGAACTGGTCACCTCCGAATCCTCGAGCACGTCGTTGCGGTTCAGGTCCTTGCCGGCCAGCACCTGCGAGCCGCCCTGCGCGCAGTTGCTGCCGGCGGGCTCGGCCCGCATGCGCACCAGCGTGCTGAGGCCATCCACCCCGGCAGTGGCGTTGCAGATGTACTGGGTGGACGTGACTTCGCTGTCCGCGAGCACGTGATTGGCGTCGGCGTCCAGGCCGGCCTCGACACGTGCGCCGCCCAAGGTGCAGTTGACGCCGACCGCCTCCGGCTTGACCCGCATCAGCACCGTGGATTTGCCGGATGTGTCGGCGGGCGCAGGCGTGGCGGGCTGCTGTGCAGGGGGAACGAAGAATGCCGCGTTGCCCGCGCCACCTCCGCCACCGCCACACGCGGCCAACGCCAGAGCGGAAATCAGGCCTGCGGTCAGGCGGACGTTGCGAGCGAGGCTGTAGGCAAGTCTGGAAGAAGGCATGGACGGACGCGGTGAATGTACGAAGGCGCGATTTGGGTTGCACCGGCGAAACGGAACGCAACGCATTGTAAGAAATTGATGCACAAAGTCACATCCCGACGAGTCGGCAAAAGGCTCGCAGAGATGTCGGCCGGCATGTCCGAAGCCTCGGACGCGGGGGCTTGTTGCCATAGAACCCGCTTTCTTGCCCCGCATGGATAGGTCGCATGCCGCTGCCGGCCGACCCACCTGTGTCCTCGATCAGGGCAGATGCTTTCGCCCCCGGACGCTCTCCCGCGTCGGCCCGAAAGAGCCGAAGCGAACCGGCAGGCCGCTCAGCGCCTCCGCGTGTTCCACCCACGCGTGCGGCGTGGCGATGAGGTGCGGCTCGTAGATGGGCTCGGCGCTTCGCAGCAGCTGCGTCAGCGCCTGCTGATGATCGAGGTCGCGTACGCCCCCGAACGGCAGCGACGCGATCCGGCCCGCGTCTGCCCTGCGATAGCCCGAGCACCAGCGCAGCCCCGCTCCCTCGATGGCGTCGAGGTGGCTCACCACCAGCCCGTCGAGCGTTCCGGCCACATCGAGCGCGTAGCGCAGCAGCACCGCATCGGGGTGGCCCCTGCGGAACGCGCCCTGCCAGCCTTCGTCGGCGTTGTGCGGCTCGGCCAGTCGCGCGTCGAGCAAGGGGTCGTGCGTGGGCAGCGGGCCGGCGCCGTGGCGGGTGAGGTAGGTGCGCAGCACGCCGAGGTGCTGCACGGGGGCGTCGATGCCGGCGTCGTGCAGCACGGCCTCGACGGCAGCGGTGGAAATGGTGCTCCAGGTGGTGTGCGGATGGAAGCCTCGCCATTCGTCGAGCAGCACACCCTGGGCGCCCTCGAAGATCACGGTGCCGGGCATCGCGAGGCGCTGCGCGATGCGGTCGATGTCCGCGGGCGGCGACTGCGCCACGCAGGGCGCTGCCGCCTCGAGCCAGCGGCGCGCCAGCGTGCCGTCGCGCAGCATGGCGATTTCCTGTGCGGCATCGGCATGGTGCAGCGCCGGGCTGGCCTCGAACTCGCGCAGCAGCGCGGTGCGCAGCGCCTCGATCTTCTCGAGCGTGCGGGCGGTGCTGCGCAGGTCGCCATAGCGCAACGCTTCGTCGGGCGAGGCCAGCGCCTGCCGCACGGTCTCGCCCACGCCGACGCCGCAGCTGCCGTGCGCAGCCTCGCCCCGCTCCAATTCACGCAGCCGACCTGCCGCCTGGTGGAACGGCGTGGTCACGCGGCAGCGCGAGTCGATCGACAGTCGTGCAAAAGCGTCCTGCACGCCGACCCGGCGCAGCGCGGCTTCCTCGACGCGCAGCGCGGTGGGGTGCACGACCACCGGGCTCGCGAGCACCGTGCCCATGCCGGCATGGAAGCTGCCGGCGCCGAACTGCGAGAAGGTGTGGTGGCGGCCGTCGGCCAGCACGACGTTGTGGCCGGCCTGCGCGCCGCCGTTGAAGCGCACCACGGTGTGGGCGCCCGGCGCGGCGCCGAAGTGGTCGGTGAAGAGCCCCTTGCCGCAGTCCCCGAAGCCGAGGCCCAGCAGCGAGACGTAGTGCGTGGAAGCGTGAGCCGTCACACGGCCGTCAGCCGAACAGCCGCTTCCACCAAGACGAGCGCGCGCCGGACGCGGCTGCCGCCACGCTGGGCGTCGCGTGGCGAGGTGCGTTGGGGTCGAGCAGCGCGGCATAGGCGTCGAGCGCGTGCAACACGCCGCCGACGCGCTCCTTCCCCATGCCGGTGGCGCTCATCACGCCAGCCAGCGCGTCCAGGCTGGGCACGGCCTTCTCGGTGAGGGCGACGATGCCGGCCGCCACGGCGCAGGCGTCGTCGGGCGAGTCCATGCAGATGACGTGATCGCCCAGCAGCTCGCGCCAGCGGCCCTCGCAGCGGCGGCGGCGCTGCGCGTCGGGAATCAGGAAGAACAGGTTCGTGGTCTCGGCCGCGGCGGCGATGACTTCCTCGATGGGAATGTCCTCGTCGAGCTTCTCGCCGATGAGCGCTTCGACCTGATGGCGCGAGACCGCGGGGTACGGCAGCTCGTCGCCCGTCACGAACAGGTAGCCGCGCTTCCTGCGCTTCACCCAGCAGTCCATGTCGGTGTGCTGCGCTATGACGTAGAAGGCGAGCTCGTAGCTTTCCTCGCCGGTGCCGCCGCCACCGCCTTCCAGGTAGCTCCAGGTGAGCCACTGGTCCATGAGGTTGGCGGTCGATTCGAACTGGCCGACCTGCAGCGGCGCGTGGTCGGAGTTGGCGTCGCCGATGGCCATGAACATGAGCTGCGGGTCCGCCACGCCGCAGTCGGTCAGCAGCTTCATGAAGGTGGGCAGCTCGCGGCGCGCGAGGATCTGCGGGATGTCGCCCATGGAGCCCGTCACGTCGAGTGCGAAGGCGATGCCCAGCGAGTTCGGATGGTCGGCGTTGTCGCGCGACTCGCGCACCTTGAGCCCGTGCGGGTTCATCAGCGGATGGGTGGAGCGCTGCGTGAAGACCTCCGCGCCGGGCCTCGCGGCGCGGTCCGCGATCAGTGCCGTGTGGGCGGCATGCGAGTAGTTTCCGTAGCCCATGGGTTGTGCTCTCCTCTGTGACTGGTTGTAGTTCCTGGCGTTGCGGCGCTCAGGCGGCGGCGCGCGGCGCAGGATCGAAGTGGACGAACCTCGGTGCACCGAAGGCTTCGCGCGAGGCCGCCGACAGCGCCTGCTCGATGCCTTGCGCGCCGAGGCGGTGGCAGGCGGCCGCGTCCTCGCTGCATTCGCGCAGCAGGGCCGCGAGCGGCGCCGGGGTGTGAAGGCCCAGGCCGGGCTCGCCGGCCGCGCCGCCGTGCAGCACGGCACGCACGGCCCAGGCGGCTTGCATCAGGTCGCGAGCGACCGCCGCTTCGTGCGCGGCGCCGCCGGCCTGCTGCGCGCGAGACCAGCCGATCAGCAGCACGCCATGGTCGCGCGGATGCACCAGCGCATGCGCGGGCGACAGGTCGCGGTGCGTCCAGCCGGCGCCGTGCACGAAGACCAGCACCTCCAGCATGCGGCGCCAGAGCCACACGGCGTGGCGCGGGTCGATGCCCTGCGCGTTGGCCTGCTGCACGTCGTGCAGGCTGCCCCAGAAGCCGGTCGGATGCCGCAGCACCAGCGCCTGGCGCGAGCCCTCGCCCATCGCACTGGCCATTCCTTCGGCCACGCCGATGCCCAGCGGCTGCGGCAGGCGGCGGGTGAAGTAGGCGGCGCCCGGCACGGAAAGATCCTGCAGCGCCTGCAGCACGGTGAATTCGCGCTGAAGCACGCCGTCGGCCGAACTCTCGCGCGCGAGCTTGAAGGTGACCCGCTCGGGCATCGCGCCCAGGCGCTGGGCCAGCAGCACCTCGGCGTGCTCGCCGGTGGCCAACGGCGCGAGCACGCGATAGCGCGCGCCCCGCCATGCGAGGACACGCCCGCCGGGCACGTCGGCATTGGCCCGGCGCCACGCGGCGCGGAAGCTCTCTCGCTCGACGATCTCCTGGCCGCGCACCACGGTGGCGCCGCAGTAGCTGCAGTTCACCGTGCGCCAGCGGGCGGCGCGCGGCAGTGGCGCAGAGCACTGGGGGCAGCTGAGAGCCTGCAGCGACAGCATGGCCCGCGCCCTACTCTTCCTTGGGCTGCGCGCTCGGATCGGGCGAGGCCAGCACGCGGTCGATGCGGCGGCCTTCCAGCGCGAGGATCTCGAAGCACCAGCCGGCGCAGTCGATCTGCTCGCCCACCTCCGGCAGGTGGCCCGACACGGCCATCAGCAGGCCGGCCACGGTGTTGTAGCGGCCGCGCTCCTCGTCGGGCAGCTCGCGGATGCCGAGGCGCGCGCGCAGTTCCGACACCGGCATGAGCCCGTCGAGCTCCCACAGGCCATCGGCACGCTGATGCGCCCAGGCGTCGGTCTGCATGCCGGGCTGCAGCTCGCCGGTGATGGCTTCGAGCAGGTCGCGCGGGGTCATGAGACCCTGCACCACGCCGTATTCGTCGACCACGAACACGAGCCGGCCGGCACGAGCGCGGAACTGTTCCAGCAGCTCCATGCCGGTGAGCGTCTCGGGCACGAACACGGCGGGCGATGCCTCCTGGCCCAGCACGCCGGTGTGCGCGGGCCCCAGGCGCAGCAGGTGCGCCACACTGACCACGCCGACCACGTCGTCGAGCGAATTGCGGCACACGGGGTACCAGGAATGCACGAGGTTGAGCGCGGCCGCGTTGGCCACCTTCTGCAAAGCCTGCTGCACGGTGAACGATGCGTCGAGCCACTCGATGTCGGCACGCGGGATCATCAGCGACGACAGGCGCCTGTCGTCGAGGTGGAACACGTTGCGCACCATCTGGTGCTCGTGCTGCTCGATGACGCCGGCGTCCACGCCCTCTTCGAGACTCGCGGAGATCTCTTCCTCGGTCACCGAGCGGGCCGCGTTGGCGTCGATGCGCAGCACCTTCAGCGTGGCGGCGGTGGCGCCGGCCAGCAGCCACACGAAGGGCTTCGCGCCCTTGGCCAGGCCGCGCATCGGGCGGGACACCCAGCGCGCCACCGGCTCGGGGTAGAGCTGGCCGATGCGCTTGGGCACCAGCTCGCCGAAGATGATGGTGAAGAAGGTGATGCAGGTGACGACGACCGCGGTCGACACGATGCTGGCGGTGCCCCGGCCCATGCCCAGGCCTTCCATCCACACGCCGAGCGGCTCGGCGAAGGCCGCCTCGCCCACGATGCCGCTGAGCATGCCGATGGAGGTGATGCCGATCTGCACCGTCGAGAGGAACTGCGTGGGCGACTCCATCAGCTTCAGCGCGGCCACGGCCCCGGCGTCTCCCGTTTCGGCCAATGCCGCGAGACGTGCACGCCGGCTGGTGGAAAGGGCCATTTCGGACATTGCGAACAACGCGTTCAGCGTGGTCAGCAAGGCCAGGAGGAAGACATCCATGAACTGAGGGAGAGAATGGGGGAATGGCACTTTACTTGATTGGCGACCTGCAGGGCTGCGACGCCCCCTTCCAGCGGCTGCTGCAGAAGATCGATTTCTCCCCCAGCCGCGACACCCTCGTGCTGCTGGGCGACCTGGTGAACCGCGGGCCCGATTCGCTGGCCGTGCTGCGCCGCATACGGGGCTACGGTGCCTCCGCGACGAGCCTGCTGGGCAACCACGACCTGCACCTGCTGGGCGTGGCGCACGGCGCGCGCAAGGCCGGCCGCAAGGACACCCTCGCCGAGCTTCTTGCCGCCCCGGATGCCGAGGAACTGCTCGACTGGCTGCGCAACCAGCACATGGCGCTGCACATGCGCATCGGCAGCGGCGACCTGCTGATGGTGCATGCGGGCGTACTGCCGCAATGGACGGTGGGCGACGCGCTGGTGCTGGCCTCCGAGGTCGAATCGGTGCTGCGCGGACCCGCGCTGGGCGAATTCATGATGTCGATGTACGGCAACGAGCCGGCGCAGTGGCAGGACACCCTCACCGGCAGCGCCCGCCTGCGCGCCATCGTCAACGCGCTGACGCGGCTGCGCTTCTGCACGGCCGACGGCGTGATGGACTTCGACGTCACGGACAGTGCCTCCAACGCCCCCGAGGGCTACATGCCCTGGTTCGACGTGCCCGGTCGCAGGACTTCGAACGCCACCCTCGCCTTCGGCCACTGGTCGACGCTGGGCTGGCTCTCGCGGCCCGACCTTCTCTCCACCGACACCGGCTGCGTGTGGGGCGGCTGCCTGAGCGCGGTGCGCATCGGCGCGACGCTGGATGAGCGCGAGCTGATCCAGGTCGAGTGCGAGCAGTCGCAGAAGCCCGGCAAGTAGCCTGACGCGCCCCGCGCGTCAGGCGGACGGCAGCCGGAACTTGTCCAGCGACATGCGCTGCCGCCCCTGCGCATCGAAGTTGTCCGGCGCCAGCCAGCGCTCGAAGGCCGTGCGCAGCGCAGGCCACTCGCCGTCGATGATCGAGAACCACGCCGTGTCGCGGCCCCGGCCCTTGTAGATCACCGCCTGGCGGAACAGCCCCTCGTACCTGAAGCCCAGCCGCAGCGCCGCGCGCTTGGAAGGCTCGTTGAAGTTGTCGCACTTCCACTCGTAGCGGCGGTAGCCCAGTTCGTCGAAGGCGAGCTTCATCAGCAGGTACTGCGCCTCGGTGGACATCGGCGTGTTCTTCAGGAGCGGAGAGAAGTTGACGGTGCCCACCTCGATGGCGCCGTTGGCCGGATCGATGCGCATCAGCGCCAGCGAGCCGACGGCGCGGCCGCTCTGCTTGTCGACGACGGCGAAGTGCAGCGGGTCGGTACTTTTGGAGATGCGCTCGACATAGGCCCTGGTGCCGTCGGCATCGGCGGGACGCTCGATGCCGAGGTAGGTCCAGTCGCGGCCATCGGGCGCCTGCGCATAGGCGGCGTGCAGGTCATCGGCGTGCCGGCCGGCGTCGAGCGGTTCGAGCCTGCAGAAGCGCCCCTCGAGGACGCGGCGCGGCGGCAGGGAGCGCGGCGTCCATTCGGGCAGGTCGGGGCCGATGGACTGGCCGAACTCGTTCTGGCGGGCTGACATGGGTGAAGACTCTTTCGGTGGATGGTGAGCGGCGATGCCGGAGGACGTTAAAGTAGCCGCAACGTGGCGCCACGAAAAGTGCCATGAGAAGCCGATTTGATGGTGCCACGCTCCACCCTTCCCCTGCCGCCTTCCGCCTTGCTCGAATCCCCGCTGTCCAGGGGACCGGGGGCCGCACCGATGCAGCGCCAGCTGCACGACCGGCTCAAGGGCGCCATCCTCGACGGCAACCTCGCGCCCGGCAGCCGCCTGCCGGGCTCCCGTGCGCTGGCCGAGGCGCTCGGCGTCTCGCGCAACACGGTCACCGCGACCTACGAGCACCTGGCCGCCGAGGGCTATGTGCGATCCGACCGACAGGGCACGCGCGTGACCGAGCTTTCATCACCGACGCCGTCGAAGCGCGAGCGGGCGGACGAGCGCACGGGCAGGCCGCCAGCCACCCCTACCACCGCGCAGCGCCTCGCCAGGATCCTGCCGAGCGCCTCGCGTGCCGACATGGGCGCGGCGCTGCGCCCCGGCGTGCCCGCGCTGTCGCACTTCCCGCTGGCCGCATGGCGGCGCTCGCTGGAGCGCGCGATCCGCGAAGGAGGCTCTGCAGCCCTGGGCTACGGCGATCCGCTGGGCGAGCCTGCGCTGCGCGCGGCGATCACGCGGCATCTGTCGGTGGCGCGCGGCGTGCGCTGCGAGCCGCGGCAGGTCCTCATCGCCGAAGGCGCACAGGAGGCCATCTCGCTGTGCGTGCGGCTGCTTTCCAACCCGGGGGACACCGGCTGGGTCGAGGACCCGGGCTACCGCGGCGCGAAGGCCGCCATGCACGCGGGCGACATGCGCATCGTGCCCATGCGCGTGGATGCCGAGGGGCTCTGCGTGGACGGGCGCGATTGGCGGGAGCACCCGCCGCGGCTGGTCTACACCACGCCGTCGCACCAATACCCGATGGGCTCCGTGCTGAGCATCGCGCGCCGCCTGGAGCTCATTGCACAGGCCCGCCGACACGGCGCGTGGATCGTCGAGGACGACTACGACAGCGAGTTCCGCCACACCGGCGAGCCCATCGTCGCGATGCAGGGGCTGGTCGACGACGCGCCCGTGCTCTATGTCGGCTCCTTCAGCAAGACGATGTTCCCCGCGCTTCGGCTCGGCTTCCTCGTGCTGCCCGAGCGGCTCGTGGACGCCGTGCGGACGCCGCTCGAAGAGATGCTGCGCGGCGGGCACCGATACGAACAGCTCGCCATGGCCGACTTCATGGAAAGCGGCCAGTTCAGCCGCCACCTGGGCCGCATGCGCAGGCTGTACCGCGACCGGCAGCAGGCGCTGCGGCTCGCACTGGGCAGGCACTTCGAGGTGCCGCACGAGATCGACGGCGGCCACTGCGGCATGCATCTCACGGTGCGCCTGCCCGAGCGCTTCGACGACCGGAAGATCGCCGCCGAGGCACTGCGCCATCGCATCGCGCCCACGCCGCTGTCGGGCTTCGCGATGCAGCGCGTGCCGCCGATGCCGCCGATAGCGCCATACAGCGGGCTGGTGCTGGGCTACGGCAACACGCCGGCCGAGCTCTTCGGGCCGCTGCTGAGCCGCCTGTCGCGGATCGCGCGGGCGGTGGAACGCGGCAGCGCATAGGACCTGTTCACGCCATTTCCGGGGCCGCGAAGGGCGGGAGCACAGACGCCACCCCCGGAAATGGCGTGAACAGCCCCTACACGCCCCTGCCCACCACGTGCTCGCGCCTGAAGTTGCGCGGCGTGCTGCCCACCACCTGCCGGAAGCGCCGGTTGAAGTACGCCTCGTCGGCAAAGCCGCACTGGTGCGCGATCTCACGCACCAGCAGCGAGGTGGACGACAGCAGTTCCTTCGCGCGCTCGATGCGCCGCTCGGTCACGAGGTCGGTGAAGGTGCGATCGGTTTCCTTGCGCAGCAGGTTGGCCAGATAGTTGGGCGAGAGGAAGGCGGCGGCCGCCGCATCGGTGAGCGACAGCGGCTTGTCGAGGTTGTCGCGCACGTAGCGCACCACGCGCTGGAGCGCGTCGCGCTGCGAGGTCTTGCCGTCGTGCTGCAGCGAAAGCCGCATCAGCGCCTGCTCCTGCCGCATGCAGGCCAGACCGATGACCTGCTGCAGGATGCCGCGCATCGCCGTCTTGGCGCCGAAGCTGCGGCTCGCGTTCAGCGCATGCAGCTCGTCGAGCCAGCCGCGGATGCGCGCGAAGTCGGCCTCGTCGAAGGCGAAGTCGACGTACTCCTGGAACAGGAAGGGCGCGAGGTCGGGGTGCCGCGCGAGCGGTACGTCTTCGAGGTCGAGCGCGTCGACGTCGAGCTCGGGCCACAGGAAGCGCTGGTCGAAGTTGACGATGCAGTACAGCGCGTCGGGCGGATGCGGAATCACGTGCACCCGGTACGGCAGCACGAAGCTCAGGTGCCGCGGCCCGAAGGGCCGCACCTCGCCGCCGATGGACTGCTGCGAGCTGCCCTCGATGCCGACCTGGATCTGGAAATACGCATGCCGGTGCGGCAGCGTGAGCTCGTTGCGCGCACCCTGGAAGCGGATGTCGAAGTCGAGATGGTCGGCACGCTCGTGCATGCCGTAGGTTCGGACGGACGTGGGTGTGGAGGGGCGCATCGGGGCAGGCGTCTTCGTCTTTCGCCTGCGAGGGTACGCCAACTCGGGGGCCGGCGAACCGGCCCCGCCCGCCAGGCGCGGTCGGCGCGGCGGGAGCGCGGTCCTCAGCCTCAGACGACCGCGACGTCGAGCACGCCGACACCCGCCACGCTGCCGCGCATGCGGTCGCCGCGCTGCACCGCCGCCACGCCGGCCGGGGTGCCCGTGAAGATCAGGTCGCCGGGCTGCAGCGTGAACAGTGTCGAAAGGTAGGCGATGGTGTCGGGCACGTTCCAAATCATGTCGGCGAGGTCGCCCACCTGGCGCTGGGCGCCGTTCACATCCAGGCGGATCTCGCCCTTGGCCGGATGGCCGGCCCTGGCCACCGGCACCAGCTCGCCGCAGGGCGCCGAGCCGTCGAAGGCCTTGCCGGTGTCCCAGGGACGGCCCATCTTCTTGGCCTCGGACTGCAGGTCGCGGCGGGTCATGTCGAGGCCGACGGCATAGCCGTACACGTGGCCGAGCGCGTCGGCCGCGGCGATGTTCGCGCCGCCGGTCTTGAGCGCGACCACCAGTTCGATCTCGTGGTGCACGTCGCTCGACAAGGTCGGGTAGGCGAACTCGCCGCCGTCGGCCACGATGGCGCTGGCCGGCTTCATGAAGAAGAACGGCGGCTCACGGTCGGGGTTGTGGCCCATCTCGCGGGCGTGCTCGGAGTAGTTGCGGCCCACGCAGAAGATGCGGTTGACCGGGAAGCGGGCCTGCTCGCCCTGGATGGGCAGCGAATGGACGGGTGCGGGGGAAATGGCATAGGAAGTCATGCGACGACTCTAGCCAGCACAGCCCCGCGCCCCGGGGACGCAACTACGCGAGTCTTGGACTCAGCTACGGTCCCGCGCAGCGCTTCCTGTCTCAGCCGGCCACGCCGAAGCCGGTGTCGAAGGTGCCCTTCACGTCCAGCGGCTGCTTGATGAGCCCCACCTGCCGGTAGAAGTCGGCCGTGCCCTGCTGGTCGGCGATGACCTGCGCGTCGATGGGCACCCACTTCTGCTGGCGGCGCTCGAACTGCAGCTTCGCCGCCTCGGGCGGAATGCCGATGATGCGCGCCAGCGCGGCCGAGTAGGCATCGACGTTGCGGTACGACCAGAGCTGCGCCTTCACCACGCGCTGCAGGAAGTCCTGCAGTACCGGCCGCTTGGCGGCGATGGCGCTGTCGGTGGCCGCGAGGTAGCTCAGCCCCGGCAGCAGGCCGCGGCCGCTGACGAGCACCCGCGCGTGCTTGCTGACCTCGGCCAGCGCGGTATAGGGCTCCCAGGTGGCCCAGGCGTCGACCGAGCCCTGCGTGAGCGCGAGCTTGGCATCCGCCGGCGCCAGGAAGCGCAGGTTCACGTCCTCCGGCTTGAGGCCGGCCGACGTGATGGCCTTGAGCGTGACGTAGTGGCCGATGGAGCCGCGGTTGGTGGCGACGCTCTTGCCCTTGAGGTCGGCTGCGGTCTTCAGCGTCGAATCGGGCCGCACGAGCACGGCCGTGCCGTAGGAGTCGGAACGGTTCGCACCGATGGCCTTCACGCGCGTGCCGGCCGCCAGGGCGAAGATCAGCGGCGCGTCGCCGATGGGGCCCGAATCGACCGCCGCGGCGTTGAGCGCCTCGGCCAGCGGCGCGGCGGCCGGGAACTCCGACCACTGGATGTCGTAGCCGAGGCCTTCCAGCCCGCCCGCCGCCTCGAGCAGCGCGCGCAGCCCGCCCTTCTGGTCGCCGGCCTTGAGCACCGGGCGGCCCTGCGCGGAAACCACGGCGGGAAATGCGACGGCGGAAGCGACGGCAGCGGCGGCGGCCGTGCCTCGGGCGAGAAACTGACGACGGGAACTGTGGTTCATGCGGATGGGGCTCCTGTCCGTGTTCATGCCAGGGGATCGAAGGAGACGTGCTCGGCGAAGCGGACCGGGTCGGTGGTCTTCTTGAGCACGCCCACGCCGCGGAAATCGCGCGCATAGAACTCGACCTCGTCGCGCAGGTTGCGGCCCACGGGGTGGTGCTTGTGCGTGAGCGTGCCCAGCAGTGCGCGCAGGTCTTCCACCGCGACCTTGGGCGAGTACCTGGCGAAGAGCTTTGCCGACTCGTTCGGGTTCTCGGCCACGTAGTCCGAGGCCTGCACGATGGCGCGCACCAGCGAGGCGACGGTCGCCTTGTCCTTGCGCACCAGTTCGCCGCGGGCGCCGACGATGCAGCAGACCTTGTCCTTGTATTCGCCCGAGAGGTTGCTCGCCACCTCCACGAAGGCGCCCTGGTTGCGCTTCTCGATCAGGTAGATGTTGGGGTCGCCGTCGGCAATGGCCTGGATCTCGCCTTTCTTCACCGCGATGTCGAGCAGGTCGGCAGGGTACTGGCGCCAGACCACGTCCTTCTCGGCGTCGATGCCGTTCTTCGCGAGCAGGATCGAGAAGAAGTTCTTGCCCGGGCTCGCGATATCCGACACGCCGATGGTCTTGCCCTTCAGGCTCGCCAGGTCGGTGACGCCCGCGCTCTTCGCGCCCACCAGCCGCACGCAGCCGCCGTGCGAGCTGCCGACGATCTTCACGTCGAAGCCCGATTCGAGCGGCTTGAGCCAGCGGTGGATCATGCCCACGGCCGCATCCGCCTTGGCGGTGGCGAGCGACTCCAGCAGCTGGTCGGTGGAGCCCGTGTAGTTGATGAGGTCGACCTGCAGCCCGTTGCGCTCGAAGTAGCCGCGCTCCTGCGCCACCACCACGGGCGAAAGGCAGAAGGCCGTGGCGTTCCAGGCAAAGGTGAGCTTGCGGGACTGCTGCGAGAAGGCCTGCGATGCGATCAGGCCGCCGGAGGCGACCACCGCGGCGGCGCCGCCGGCGCGCAGCAGGCTGCGGCGGGAGAAGTTGGGGTTCATCGTCGTGGGGTTCGGGTCAGAGAAGCAGTTCGGGCTCGGCCTCGACCAGGCCTTCGTAGAGGCTGTCGAAGGAATGAATCGCGCCTTCGGGCCCGCCGATCTGGCTGTGCGTGTGGCGTGCCGTGGCCTCGTCGATGGGCTGCGGCTTGCCCGCGGCCTCGGCCAGCAGTTGCGTGTGGCAGGCGTTGTCCAGCGCGATGTACCACCAGGCGGCAGCTTCCACCGTGGGGCCCGCCGTCAGGATGCCGTGGTTCTTGAGGATGGCGCCCTTCCTGTCGCCCAGCGCCTGGGCGATGCGCTCGCCCTCGCTGGTGTCGACCACCATGCCTGTGAAGTCGTCGAACAGCGCCACGTCTTCGTGGAACACGCAGCTGTCCTGCGTGATCGTGTCGAGCTTGCGGCCCAGCGTCGACCAGGCCTTGCCATAGGTCGAGTGCGTGTGGGCGGCGGCGATGATCTTCGGGTTGTATTCATGGATGGCCGCGTGGATCGCAAAGGCCGCCTTGTTGAGCGGCCTGTCGCCGATCACGGTCTCGCCCTTCGAGTTGACGAGCAGCAGGTCCGACACCTTGATGCGCGAGAAATGGATGCCCAGCGGGTTGACCCAGAAGTGGTCGGTGAGCTCCGGGTCGCGCGCCGTGATGTGCCCGGCCAGCCCCTGCGCGAAACCGAAGCGCGCGAACAGGCGGAAGGCGCCCGCCAGGCGTTCCTGCCGGTGGCGGCGCTCGGCCTGGATGGTGGTGCGCGGCGGAAGGGGGTCGAACCAGTACTTCTGCTGCGGGTTCGGGTTGAGCTTCAGCGGCTGCGAAGCCGCATTGCGATCGATGGAGAGAACTGCGCTCATGGGGTTTCCTGGGTATTGGGTTTTCGCTCCTTCCCTCTTTGGGGGAAGGTTGGGATGGGGGCTCGGCGGCTTCGACGCCATGACGGTGTTGGAGGCCGCTTGCCCCCACCCCTGCCTTCCCCCAGAGGGGGAGGGAGAAAGATGGGGTCAGGCTGCCTTGCGGACCGATGCCGCGCGCTGCGCCACCAGCTCTCGCGTACGCGGGATCAGCTCGCGGCCGTAGTCGAGGGCGTCTTCCAGCGGATCGAAGCCGCGGATCAGGAAGGTGGTCACGCCCAGGTCGTAGTAGTCGAGCAGCGCGTCGGCCACCTGCTCGGGCGTACCGACCAGCGCGGTGCTGTTGGAGCGCCCGCCGATCTCCTGCGCGACCGCGGTCCACAGGCGCTTGTCGAGCCGCGAGCCCTTCTCTGCAGCGGCCAGCAGCCGCTTGGCGCCTTCGCTCTGCTGCGGGCCGCCGCGGTTGTAGCCCTGCACCACGCGCAGACGCTTTGTCTCGGCGAGGATGTTCTCAGCGCGCGCCCATGCGGCCTCTTCGGTCTCCGCCAGGATCGGGCGGAACGAGACCGAGAAGCGCACGCTGCGCCCGTGCCTGGCCGCCTCGGCGCGCACGCGGGTGGTGAGTTCGCGCGCCTGGTCGAGCGACTCGCCCCACAGCGCGTAGACGTCTGCGTACTTGCCCGCCACCGGAATGGCAGCCTCGGATGCGCCGCCGAAATACACCGGCACGTGCGGCTTGCCGTTGCGCGTCTGCACCGGCCGCACCTCGGAGAAGGCGTTCTGGAAGCGGTAGTGCGCGCCTTCGTGGTCGAAGGGCTTCTCCGCCGTCCACACCTTGTGCAGCACCTCGAGGTATTCGTCGGTGCGCGCGTAGCGCTGGTCGTGGTCGAGCCAGTCGCCGTCGCGGCGCTGTTCCTCGTCGGAGCCGCCAGAGATGTAGTGCACCGCGAGACGGCCGCCGCTGAACTGGTCGAGCGAGGCGAACTGCCGCGCGGCCAGCGTCGGCGCGACGAAGCCGGGGCGGTGCGCGAGCATGAAGTGGATGCGCTCCGTGACCGAGGCCGCGTAGGCCACGGTGAGCGTGGCGTCGGGGCTGGTCGAGTGGTGCGGCACGAGGACGCGGTCGAAGCCCGCCGTCTCATGGGCCTGCGCGAAGGCGCGCACGTAGTCGCGGTCGAGCGCGGGGCCCTTGGCCGGGTGGATCTCCGAGACCTTCTGGCCCTGGATCATGCCGATGAATTCGACGACGCCGTCTTGTTGCTGTGACTGCTGGCTCATGGTGCTGTCCTTGTCTGTATCTGTTGGCGGGAGATGGGTGTCAGGGTCTCAGGCTGTCAGGCGGCCGGCAGGCGCAGCACGCTCTCGAAGCTGCGGTCCCACAGGGGCTTCACGTCGGCCGGGCCGTCGAGCACGCCGATCTTCAGGAAGGTGTCGGCCACGTCCTGGTGGCTGCGTACCACCGCATCGCTGACGGGGCCCAGGCTGTAGTCGCCGCTGCGGCGGTTGAACAGTTCGACGATGTCGCCCACGGGCACGCGCGTCTCGGCCGACTGGGCGCGGGCGTAGGCCAGGAAGTTGCCGTTGATCCACGCGAACGACCGCTGCAGGCGCTGGAGCAGGTCGGCCAGCGCGGCGCGGCGCAGCGGGTCGTCGAGCGCACGCGGGTTGGCATAGATCGGGAAGTTGCCCGAGAGGTACCCCACGCCGGTCTTGATGACGCGCGCCCCGTACTGGGTGCGCGCGAGCTGGCCGTTGTAGCCGTAGATGGCCCAGGCATCGAGGTCGCCGCGCGCAAAGGCCGAAAGGCCGTCCGCAGGCGTGAGGCTCACGGCCTGGATGTCGTTGAACGTGAGGCCCGCCTCGGCCAGCTGCTTGGCGAGGTAGTAGTGCGAGGTGGTGGCGCGCACGTAGCCCACGCGCCTGCCCTTGAAGTCGGCGATGCTGCGGATCGGCGCGTCCTTGCGCGCCAGCGTGGCCTGGTTGTTCAGGTCCTCGTGCGTGACGGCCACCAGCTTCACGCTCGACTTCTGCCGCGCCGCGAACACCGGCGGGATCTCGCTGCCCGAGCCCAGGTCGAGCGCGTCGCCGTTGATGGCCTCGATGTGCAGCACGCCGTTGTTGAGCTCGCGCCAGTCGATCCTGTAGGGCGTGTCGGCCTGGCCCGAGGCGGTGAGCAGCGGCCGCCACAGGCCCTTGTAGGTGCCCACGCGCAGGGTGACGCCCGAGAGATCGCGCGACGCTTCCCGCGAGGGTGCGGCGGCTTGCGTCCAGCCGGCGGAGCCGGTCGCGGCGAGCGCCGCCGCGGCCTGCAGCAGCCGGCGCCGGTCCAGGGGAAAGTCTGATTTCATGCACCCGGACCGTAACCAGACGCCGCACGGAAGCGAACGCAGAAAAACGAGTTTGCATATGCAGGATGCGTCGTTTCCGCACGGCGGGCGGGCCGCTACCGTGCGGAAACCATGAGTGCACTCCCCTTGCGCCGGCCGACGGCCGCGTCCGAACACCCCTCCCCCACGACCGTCGATGCCTCCGTGCTGGCGCGGCTCACGGCCCAGTTCGCAGCCACCGCCGCCGACTACGACCTGAGCGGCGCCTTCCCCCGCGAGAACTTCGCGGCGCTGCAGGCGCACGGCCTGATCGGGCTGGTCGCGCCCACCGAGCACGGCGGCGGCAGCGCCACGCTGGCGACAGCCCGGCGCGTGATCTCGGCCGTGGCGCGCGGCGAGCCGGCAACGGCGCTGATCCTCACGATGACCTATCTGCAGCACCACGCGCTGACGCGCCCGGACAGCCGCTGGCCCGCGCACCTGCGCGAGCGCGTGACGCGCGACGCGGTGGAGAACGGCGCGCTCATCAACGCACTGCGCGTGGAGCCTGCCCTGGGCTCTCCCGCACGCGGCGGCCTGCCCGGCACGGTCGCGCGGCGTGATAGCGAGGGCAAGGGCGACGCCTGGAAGATTGACGGCCACAAGCTCTACACCACAGGCATCGAGGGCCTTGGCTGGCTCGCCGTGTGGGCACGCACGGACGAGGCCGAGCCGCGCACCGGCGTGTTCCTGGTGCCGCGCAACGCGCCCGGCGTGCGCGTGATCGCGAGCTGGGACCACCTGGGCCTGCGTGCCTCGGGCAGCCACGAAGTCGTCTTCGAGAACGTCGCCATCGATGCCGACCACGCGGTGGACCTGCGCGCGCCGGCCGACTGGGCGCCCGACGCAGGCAGCCAGACCGACATCGACGCCCACGCCACCCAGCAGGCCTGGATGGCGGTGCTGCTCGGCAGCCTCTACGACGCCGTGGCCCATGCCGCGCGCGACTGGCTCGTCGGCTTCCTGAACCGCCGCGCGCCCGGCAGCCTCGGCGCGCCGCTGGCCACCCTGCCGCGCGTGCAGGAGCACGTGGGCGAGATCGAGGCGCTGCTGCGTACCAACCGCGTGCTGCTCGACGACGCCGCCGCCGCGGTCGACGGCGGCCATGCGCAGCCGGCCGCCGACAGCGGCCTGCTCAAGTACACGGTGACGGGCAACGCGATCCGCGCGGTCGAGCTCGCGCTGCAGTTGAGCGGCAACCACGGCCTCACGCGGCAGAACCCGCTGGAGCGGCACTACCGCGACGTGCTGTGCAGCCGCATCCACACGCCGCAGAACGACGCGATCCTGGTCGCGGCGGGCAGGCGCGCACTGCTGGCTTCGGGAGCTGCCGCATGACGTCTGCGCTCTTCTCCAGGACCTCGCGGCGCGGCTGGCTCAAGCAAGGCGCCGCGCTGTCGCTGGCTGCAACCAGTTCGCTGCGCGTCTTCGCGCAGCCCCAGATTTCGCTGGTGCTTGGTGACCAGGCCGGCGGCCTTCGCTCGCTGTTCGAGGCCTCGCGCGCGCTCGAAGGCGCGCCCTTCGCCTATCGCTGGGCCAACTTCCAGGGCGCCGCGCCGCTCTTCGAGGCGCAGCGCAGCGCGGCGGTCGACACCGCCATGGCCGGCGACCTGCCCGTGCTCGCCGCGGCCGTCGGCAAGACGCCGCTGAAGATCGTCGCCACGCGCGTGGGCAAGGCCGATTCGCTGGGCATCGTGGTGCAGCCCGATTCGCCGCTGCGCAGCGTGGCGGACCTGCGCGGCAAGACGGTGATCGTGTCTTCCGCACGCGGCAGCATCTCGCAGTACCAGCTCTACGGTGCACTCGAGGAGGCCGGCGTGAAGCGCGAGGAGGTGACGGTGAAGTTCGTGCTGCCCACCGACGCGGCCGCCGCCTTCGCCTCGAAGCAGATCGACGCCTGGGCCATCTTCGACCCGTACTACACCATCGCGCTGCAGCAGGGCGGGCGCATCCTGCGCGACGGGCGCGGCATCAACACCGCGCTGGGCTTCATCACTGCCACCGAGTCTTCGCTGGCCGATCCGGCCAAGCGCGCAGCCATCGTGCAGTTCCTCGACCGGCTCGCCCGAGCGGGCGACTGGGCGCTGGCCAATCCCGAGGCCTATGCCCAGGCCTACAGCCAGCTCACGCGGCTGCCCATCGAGTCGTCGCGCATCATCACCGCGCGGGCCTCGGTGGCCGGCCGGCCCGTGAGCGAGGCCGACATCGCGGCGCTGCAGACGGTTGCCGACCGCTCGGCGCGCGACGGCATCCTGCCGGTTCGGGTGGACGTGCGCGCGATCACCGACACTGGCGTCTGGAAACGCCCCGCATGACGACAAATTCCCTGACCCCTCTTCGCGAATTCGTCGGCGCCTTCGGCCGGCTGCTCGATGGCGCGCCCGACGAGCCGCGCATTCTTTCGGAAGGCGGCGCGCTGCTGCGCAAGCTGGTGTCGCGCGACGACTGGCTGCCCGACGCCTTCGCCCAGCCCGATCCTTCCCGCTACCAGCAATTCCTGCTGCACGCCGACAGCACCGAGCGCTTCTCGGTCGTGAGCTTCGTCTGGGGTCCCGGGCAGGCCACGCCGGTGCACGACCATACGGTGTGGGGGCTGATCGGCATGCTGCGCGGCGCGGAGTACAGCCAGGGCTACGCACTAGGCGCCGACGGCCATGCGCGTCCGCACGGCGAGGCGGTGCGGCTCGACCCCGGCCAGGTGGAGGCGGTGTCGCCCACCGTCGGCGACCTGCACCGCGTGCACAACGCGCACGCTGACCGGGTGTCGATCAGCATCCACGTCTACGGCGCGAACATTGGCGCGGTGCGGCGGCATACTTACCCCGCGGAGGGCGGCCGCAAGCCCTTCGTCTCCGGTTACTCCAACACGCTGCTGCCCAACCTGTGGGACCGCAGCGCAGAACTCAGAGCCTCGACAGACGCATGACGACGACCATCGCCACCAGCTTTCCCGTTCTTTCCTTCGCCGCCGTGCGCGAGCGGCTCATCGCCCGCGACGAGACCGCACTGCTGGACGTGCGCGAGGAAGACCCGTTCGCGCAAGAGCACCCACTGTGGGCTGCCAACCTGCCGCTGTCGCGCATCGAGATCGAGGCCTGGCGGCGCATTCCGCGGCGCGACACGCTCATCGTGCTGTACGGCGAACACGCCGGCACCGACCTCGCGCCGCAGGCCGCCCGCACCCTCGCCGCGCTGGGCTACACCAACGTGCACCTGCTCGAAGGCGGCCTCGAAGGCTGGCGCAAGGCGGGCGGCGAGCTGTTCCGCGACGTGAACGTGCCGAGCAAGTCCTTCGGCGAGCTGGTCGAGCACGAGCGGCACACGCCGTCGCTCTCGGCGCCCGAAGTGAAAGCGCTGATCGACGCGAAGGCCGACGTGGTGGTGCTCGACGCGCGCCGCTTCGACGAATACCAGACGATGAGCATTCCCTCGGCCACCAGCGTGCCGGGCGCGGAGCTGGTGCTGCGCGTGCGCGAGCTGGCGCCCGATCCGGCGACGCGGGTGATCGTGAACTGTGCGGGCCGCACGCGCAGCATCATCGGCACGCAATCGCTCGTGAACGCGGGCATCCCCAATCCCGTGGCCGCGCTGCGCAACGGCACGATCGGCTGGAAACTGGCCGGACAGGTGCTGGACCATGGCGCCGACAGGCAGGCGCCTGCGGCAGTGTCCGAGGCGCATCGCGCGCAGGCACAGGCCGATGCGCGCCGCGTGGCCGACAAGGCGGGCGTGCACCGCATCGCGCTGGACGCACTGCATACGCTGGAGGCTCCCGGACGCACCGTCTACCGCTTCGACGTGCGCACGCCCGAGGAATATGCGGCAGGCCACCTGCCCGGCTTCGCCAGCGCGCCCGGCGGGCAGCTGGTGCAGGAAACCGATCACCAGGTGCCGGTGCGCGGCGCGCGCATCGTGCTGGCGGACGACGACGGCGTGCGCGCATCGATGAGCGCATCCTGGCTGGCGCAAATGGGGTGGGAGGTCTACGTGCTGGACGCAGTGCCGACGGCGGCCGACTTCACCGAGACCGCTGCTCCCGCGAGCGCATATCCCCCGGTTGCCGTCGCAGTGAACGAGATCGCCCCGGCCGAACTGGCCGCGCTGCTGAAACAGCCCGGCACCGCGGTGATCGACGTGACCACCAGCGCCAACTACGTGAAGCGCCACATTCCGGGCGCCTGGTATGCGATCCGCGCGCAGTTGCCGCAGGCGCTCGACACCGCCATCCCGCCCTCGTCGCGCTACGTGCTGACCTGCGGCAGCAGCCTGCTCGCACGCTACGCGGCCGCCGACCTGCGCGCGCTGCTCGACGCGCGCGGCCAGCGCGATGCCGAAGTGCTGGTGCTGGCCGGCGGCAATGCGGCGTGGTTCGCAGCAGGCCTCGAAGCCGAGACCGGCGAGACCCGCCTCGCGAGCGCGCGCACCGACCGTTATCGCCGCCCCTACGAGGGAACCGATGCGCCGGCGGAGGCGATGCAGGCCTACCTGGATTGGGAATTCGGCCTGGTCGCGCAGCTGGGGCGCGATGGAACGCATCACTTCAAGGTGATCTGAAGACCGGCTTCGGCGAAAGCATCCTGAAAGGAAGGCGACACGCCGGTCACAGTGTGTCGCCCGGGTAAAGGCCGTCATCCGGCGATGAGCGACGACGTTGGAGGGTCACACCGACAACAACTCGTTTCAGGAGCTTCGCCATGAAATTCCCAGTTATCGCCCTGTCCGCCGCCGCGCTGGCGGCCACGCTGACCGGCTGCGTGGTCGCGCCGGCCGCACCGGCCCCCGTGTACGCAGCGCCTCCTGGCGTCGCCTATGTGGCGCCGACGTACGTATCGCCTGGGGTCGGCTTCGTATGGGCCTACCACCCGCGCTATGGCTGGGGCTGGCACCACCCGCAATATGGCTGGCACCGCGGCTGGAGGTAGAAGCTCTCTCCCAGGCTTCGCGCACTTCGTGTCGCTTCTCCACCCCCTTCCGGGGGCAACACCTGAGGCCCGGCGCAGCCGGTTCCTCGGTGTTTTTGGAACGGAGCAGGGGCGGAGTCAGCCCCGGAGCGATCAGCTCGGTTCGGCGCTCTTGAACAGGGCCGCGACCTTGCGCTTCGACTTGATGTTGCTGGAGATGCCGCGTCCGGGCGTCGTGGCCTTGGCTGCTGCTTCCCAGGCGGGCGTCGCGTCGGGCTGGCCGGGCTCGTAGGGCTTGTCGAAGAACGGATCGCGCGGCGCGGCGGGGGCGCGGTGCGGGCGTCCACCGCTGCCGCGCCGGGCATCGGCGTCGCGGCGCTCGCGCGGCTGGTCGAGCACGTCGCGTGCATCGCCCGCTTCGCCTTCCTCGCGCCAGTGGCGGCGTCCGTCGTTGATGCGGCCGCGCGGGCGGTCCTCTTCGAATTCCACGGGTTCGAGCTCGATCTTCTTCTTGATCAGCTTCTCGATGTCCGCCACCAGGCGCGCATCGTTGCCGCCGCTGGCAAAGCTCACCGCCAGGCCCGAAGCGCCGGCACGGCCGGTGCGGCCGATGCGGTGCACGTAGTCTTCGGCGTTGAACGGGATGTCGAAGTTGAAGACGGCGGGCACGTCCTTGATGTCGAGGCCGCGGGCCGCGACGTCGGTGCACACCAGCAGATCGACCTCGCCGGCCTTGAAGGCCGCGAGCGACTTCAGGCGCTCGTCCTGGCTCTTGTCGCCGTGCAGGGCCGAGGTGCGAAGGCCGTCGCGCTCCAGCGAGCGCGCAAGGCGCGCGCAGCCCAGCTTGCTGTTGACGAACACGAAGGCCTGGGTGATGCCGCGCTGGCGCACGATCTGCCTGAGCGCGCGTCGCTTGTCGTCGTCGGCCACGCTGTAGAAATGCTGCTCGACGGTCGAGGCCGTCTCGTTCGGCCGGGCGACCTCGATGGTGACCGGGTTCTGCAGGTAGCTGCCGGCCAGCCGCTTGATCTCGGGCGAGAAGGTGGCGGAGAACAGCAGCGTGGTGCGCTGCTTGGGCAGGTAGCTCAGGATGCGCTGCAGGTCGGGCAGGAAGCCGATGTCCAGCATGCGGTCGGCCTCGTCGAGCACCACGTATTCGACCTGGTTGAGCACCGCGTTCTTGGCTTCGATGTGATCGAGCAGGCGGCCCGGCGTCGCCACCAGCACTTCGACGCCCTTCTTCAATTCCAGCGTCTGCGGCTTCATGTCGATGCCGCCGAACACCACCGTGCTGCGCAGGTTGGTGTACTTGGCATACAGCTTGATCTGCTGCGCAACCTGGTCGGCCAGCTCGCGCGTGGGCAGCAGCACGAGGGCCCGGACCGGATGCCGCGCGGGCGAGGTCGAGGCGTTCTCATGCTTGAGCATGCGCTGCAGCAGCGGGAGCGAGAAAGCCGCCGTCTTGCCGGTACCGGTCTGGGCTGCGCCCATCACGTCCTGGCCCGAGAGCACGACCGGAATGGCCTGTGCCTGGATCGGAGTCATGGTTTCGTAGCCCATTTCGGCCACGGCGCGCGCCAGCGGTTCAGCCAGCATTAGATTGGAGAAGGAGCTTGTCATTGAGCCCTCTATTGTCGCACTGCCGCAAAAAACGGCAGTGACCGCGCGATGACAACGCCCGCGCCGCTTGTATTGCTATTTATTCGATAGCAATCGGTCCAGTCTTTACGGGCGCTCCCGGCCGACGCAGCTCAAAGGCTGCGCGCGTTGAAGGTATCGCAGGCCTTGATGTCGCCGCTCTGGTAGCCCGTGCCGAACCAGCGCTGGCGCTGGGCGCTGGAGCCGTGGGTGAAGCTGTCGGGCACCACCGCGCGGCCTGCGGAACGCTGCAATGCGTCGTCGCCGATCTTCTGCGCGGCATTCATGGCCGCCTCGATGTCGCCCGGGTCCAGCCACTTCTTCGATTCCTGCGAATGGTGGGCCCACACGCCCGCGAAGCAGTCGGCCTGCAGCTCGACGCGCACGCTCATCGCGTTGTTCTGCGTCTGGCTCAGGCGGTTGCGCATGCCGTCGACCTTGGCGGTGATGCCGAGCTCGTCCTGCACATGGTGGCCGACCTCGTGCGCGATGACGTAGGCCTGCGCGAACTCGCCCGGCGCACCGAGCTGATTCTTGAGCGTGTCGTAGAAGCCGAGGTCGATGTAGACCTTCTGGTCGCCCGGGCAGTAGAACGGCCCCATGGCCGACTGGCCGGTGCCGCAGGCGGTGGGCGTCGCGTTGCGGAACAGCACGAGCCGCGGCGGATGGTAGGTGCCGCCGTTCTGGCGGAAGATGTCCGTCCAGACCACTTCGGTGTTCTTGAGCACGGTGGAGACGAAGGCCGCTTCGCGGTCGTTCGAAGGCGGCCTGGGAGCCGGCCCCTGCTGCTGTTGAACCTGGGCCGGGCCACCGCCTCCGCTGAGCAGGCTCAGCACGGTGAGGGGGTTGATGCCGAAGACCCAGCCGGCGATCAGCGCGACCGCGATGGTCCCGATGCCGATGCCGCGGCCTCCGATGAAGCCGCCACCGCCTCCGCCGCCTTCACCGCGGCGGTCCTCGACGTTGTCAGATTGTTCGTTGCCTTCCCATCTCATCGCGCTCTCCTTGCCGGCCGTTGGAGGAGGAGTTGCCGGCGGTCACGGGATCGTACTTCGGAAGATGACCGCGTCTGTAAGCGGGTATGCCAAGGATGCCCCGGAACCTGCTTTGCCGGGCCGCAGGCGCCGCCCCCTGGCGGGAGTCGGCGCAGCGACAGGAAGTGCGCGCAGCCTGGGAGCGCTCAGGTCTTCGGCAGCGTGACGCCGCGCTGGCCCTGGTACTTGCCGCCGCGGTCCTTGTAGCTGGTCTCGCAGACCTCGTCGCTCTCGAAGAACAGCACCTGCGCACAGCCCTCGCCCGCGTAGATCTTGGCGGGCAGCGGCGTGGTGTTGCTGAATTCGAGCGTCACGTAGCCTTCCCATTCGGGCTCGAAGGGGGTCACGTTGACGATGATGCCGCAGCGCGCGTAGGTGCTCTTGCCCAGGCAGATGGTCAGCACGTTGCGCGGGATGCGGAAGTACTCGACGGTGCGCGCCAGCGCGAAGCTGTTGGGCGGGATGATGCAGTAGTCGCCGTGCATGTCGACGAAGCTCTTCTCGTCGAAGTTCTTCGGGTCGACCACCGTGCTGTGGATGTTGGTGAAGACCTTGAATTCAGGCGCGCACCGGATGTCGTAGCCGTAGCTCGAGGTGCCGTAGCTGATGATCTTGTGGCCGGAGGCCTCGCGCACCTGGCCGGGCTCGAAAGGCTCGATCATGCCGTGCTGCTCGGCCATGCGCCGGATCCATTTGTCGCTCTTGATAGACATTGAAAAACACCCCAGTCTTCGCGCACTTCGTGTCGCTACGCCAACCCCTCGAGGGGCAACACCAGCGGCCCGGCAAAGCCGGTTGCGCGGTGTTCCTGGAAAGGTGTCGCCGCGCCCGCTGGGTCGGCGATTGTGGCATGGGCGGATTCGCCCTCTGCAGGCTCAGCCGGCCTGCGAGATCACCGTGCGCTCGACCAGCCGGTCGTCGCCCAGCACGATCATCGCGAAGAGCATTTCCTCCAGCGAGTTCGCCTGCTTCGTCTTGCGTGCCAGGAGCGGTGTGGCCGCCGGGTTCAGCACCAGGAAGTCGGCCTCGCAGCCGGGCTGCAGGTTGCCGACCACGCCGTCGAGCCCCAGGGCGCGCGCGGCGCCGCCGGTGTGGCGCCACCAGAGTTCCGATGGCGCGATGCTCAGGCCGGCCTTGGTCTGGCCCTCCCGGCCGACGTAGTAGGCGGCCATCATGGTGTGGAACGGGCTGAAGCTGGTGCCGCCGCCCACGTCGCTGGCCAGGCCGTAGGGGTAGCCGACGCGGTCGGCCGCGCCGAAGTCGAAGAAGCCGCTGCCCAGGAACAGGTTGCTGGTCGGGCTCACGGCCGCGGCCGTCCTGGTCTCGTGCAGCAGGGCGCGGTCGGCCTCGTCGAGGTAGATGCAGTGGGCGTACACGGCACGCTCGCGCATCAGGCCGAAGCCTGCATACACGTCGAGGTAGGAGCGCGCCTTGGGGTACAGCTCGCGCACCCAGTTCACCTCGTCGCGGTTCTCGGCCACGTGCGACTGGATCCAGGTGTCGGCGTACTTCGCAGCCAGCTCGCCCGCGCCGCGCATCTGGGCGTCGGTGCTCGCGGGCGCGAAGCGCGGCGTGATGGCGTAGCCCAGCCGATCGACCTTGTGCCACTTGCGGATCAGCGCCTCGGTGTCGACGAGGCTCTGCTCGGTCTCGTCGCGCACGCCGTCGGGCGAGTGGCGGTCCTGCAGCACCTTGCCGGTGATCAGACGCATGCCGCGGCGCTGCGCGCCTTCGAAGAGCGCGTCGACCGAGGCCACGTGCGAGGTCGCGAAGGTCAGCGAGGTGGTCACGCCGTTGCGCAGCAGTTCGTCGAGGAAGAACTGCGCCACTTCGTTCGAATGCGCAGGATCGGCGAACTTGCTCTCCGCAGGAAAGGTGTAGTTCTCGAGCCAGGGCAGCAGGCCCGGCGCCGGCGAGCCGATGATGTCGGTCTGCGGATAGTGGATGTGCATGTCCACGAAGCCCGGAGCGAGGATGCGCCCCGGCAGGTGGGTCGTGTGTGCGCCGGGATGGCGGGCCGCGACGTCGGCATGGCTGCCGGCATCGAGCACGCGCTGGCGACCGGTGGCATCGGGGGCGACGACCAGCAGGCCGTCCTCGTCGAAAACGGGCTTGCCGGAGGCGTCGAATCGCAGGAGGGAGGCGCGGTAGGCTTTTTTCATCGTGGGTGCGGAGGGTAATCCACCCCCGCCCCACCGCAATTTCCATGCGCATATGAGTGCTATATGGGCAGGGCACTCGCCGCGGTGCAGCACCTACCGCGGCAGCGCGCGCGACTGGATGTCGAAGGGCACGCCGGTCGGCACCGGCCCGTCGCCCTCCTTGCGCTTGGTGAGCAGCGAATACTTCGACTCGATGAAGTAGACGCGGTCGCCCCACACCGCGCCGGAGGACGGGTCGTTGAGCCCCGAAACCACCGTCCGCAGGCCGAGCTTCGCGCCTTCGACGCGCGCCACGGTGATCTGCCCGCCGTAGGGGCCCTCGCCGAAGGCATTGCTCTCGAACAGCACGAGCCGCCCGGGCTTCCACGCGCGGATCGCGTCCACGTTCTTCAACTCGCGCGGCGCCTCGACGCGCGTGACCTCGCCGGCCTTGCCGTCCGCGCCGAGGCCGATCCGCAGCACGTAGGGCGCCGCCGCCACGAGGCTCACGTAGACATCGCGCCCGCCGTCGATGGCGATGCCGTTCAGGCCCTTGTAGGGACCCGCGCCGGCCAGCGCGGGATTCTCCTTCCATGTCGCGAGCGAGGCGGCACCTGGGGCGAGCTTCAGCACGCGCGGGTGATGGGAGTCGGTCACGTAGAGATTGCCTCGCGCGTCCTGCGCGAGGTCGTTGCAATAGCCGCCGTCGGGCATCGCGTAGCTCGCGCGCGGCGCGCCGGTGGCCAGGTCATAGCGCTTGAGCGCGCTCGGCGTCGATGGCACGGTGGTGAAGCCGATGTTGCCGGAGCAGATCCACAGGGCCCCGCGCTTCGCGTCGACCAGCACGCCCTGGCCGTTCGCGAGCCCGTTGGTGCCGGGCTTGACCAGCACCTCGGCCTTCGGCGCCGAGCCCGGCTTCAGCCGCGCGACGGCGCCCTGCCGCCAGCTGCCGACGTAAAACGCACCGTCGGGTCCGATGGCCACGCTCTCCGGATACCAGTCCTCGGGCAGCGCCTGCACTATTGGAGGGGCTGCGACGGCCGCCGCCGTCGCGAGCGCCAGCAGCGCGCCCGCAAGCCGTGGATACCCGCTCTTCATTGCCACACGCGAAAGACGCGCCCCGTCAGCGGACCTTCGACGCTGCGCACATAGGCCAGCGCCACGCGCGCGGCCGGCACAGTCTCGACGCCCGGAAAAAGCGCGCCGTACGCCTCCTCCGATTCGGTCAGCAGCGTCGGGCTCACCGCGTTGATGCGCAGCCCGCGCGCCAGCTCGATCGCCGCGCCCTTCACGAAACCCTCGACGCCCGCATTGACGGCAGCCGCATTGCCTCCGCCGCGAACCGGATCGTCGGCCGCGACGCCCGTGGTCAGCGTGATCGAGCCGCCGTCGCGCAGCACATGCTGGCCCAGCAGCGCGAGCCGCACCTGTCCCAGGAGCTTGTCCTGCAGGCCGACATTGAAGTTGGCCGGCGTCATCTCCGCCAGCGGCCCGAAGAAGAGCCCGCCCGCCGTCGAGACGATCGCATCGACACGGCCGAGGGCCGCAAACAGCGCCTCGACGCTGGCGTCGCTGGTGATGTCGACCTGGTGATCGCCGCGCGTGCGGCCCGCGCGGACCACCTCGTGGCCACGCCCGGCCAGCGCCTGCGTCACCGCGCTGCCAATCGCGCCCGTCGCGCCCACAACAAGAACCTTCATGGAAACCTCGCAAAGTGAATCGAACAAGCGGCAATTGTTTTGCGAACCATCTATTTGATAAATTGCCTTGTGGTTCGCTCATTCGGAATCAGGAGTTCGCAATATGGACAAGCTGCGCGCCATGGAAGTCTTCGTCGCAACGGTGGACGCGGGCAGCTTCGCCGCCGCGGCCGAGGCGCTCGATCTTTCGGCCGTGATGGTCGGCAAGCACATCCGCGCGCTCGAGGAGCAGCTGGGCGCCCGCCTGCTCGAGCGCACCACGCGCCGCCATTCGCTCACCGAGATCGGCGCCGCATATCTGGAGCGCTGCCGCGACGTCCTGGCCAGCGTGCACACGGCCGACGGCGTGGCCGAGTCGCTGCGCGCCATGCCGCAGGGCGTGCTGCGCGTCACCGCGCCCGTGGCCTACGGCGCGCACCGCCTCACGCCGGTCATCGGCGAGTACATCGCCGCCTATCCGCAGGTGAAGGTGGAGCTGAGCCTCAACGACCGCGTGGTCGACCTCGCCGAGGAAGGCTTCGACTGCGGCATCCGCTCGGGCGCGGCCATCGACGAGCGGCTCATCGCCAGACCGCTTGCCCTGGCGCGCATGTACGCGGTGGCCAGCCCGGCATGGGTCGCGCGCCACGGGCAGCCGAAGCACCCTTCGGAGCTGGAAGCCTTCCCGCTGCTGGGATTCGCTGCCTGGGGGCCGAACCATTCATGGCGTTTCACCCGCAACGGCGAGACGGTGCACGTGCCGGTGCGCGGGCCGCTCACCACCAACAACGGCCAGGCGCTGCTGGCCGCGGCCATGGCCGGCGTGGGCGTGATCGTGCAGGCCGATGCGCTGCTGGGCCCCGCCCTCGCATCGGGTCAGGTGATGCAGCTGCTGCCCGACTGGGAACTGCCCACGCGGCAGGTGCAAATCGTCCGGCTGCCGGAGGCGCGACCGAGCGCCAAGTTGCGGACCTTCGTGGACTTCGTGGTGGAGCGGCTGGGCTGAAGAAACGGAGGAATGGAACACGGTGCCGGCTCAGGTCAAGCTGCCGATGCTTGCGGCACCTGCGTCTCTCATTCTGGACAAATACTTGAAATTGTCTAATATGAGATACGCCATGCCCTCCCCCTCTCCAGCAACAACCCCCGCGACAGGCCAACGCCTCGCAGCCCTCGGCCACCGCATCCACACGCGTCGCAAGGCCTTGAAGGTCAGCGCCACCACCGCCGCAGAGGCGGCGGGCCTGTCCCGCATGACACTGCACAGAATCGAGCGCGGAGAACCGTCGGTCACGATGGGCGCCTACATGAATGCGCTGGGAGCCCTGGGTCTCGACGTTGACGTGGTGACGTCCACGGAGCCACCTGCCCTCGCCCCGCTGCCCGGAGGCATCCGGATTGCCGATTACCCCCAATTGCGCCGGCTTGCCTGGCAATTGGCCCCGGCTACCGAACTCACGCCTGAAGAGGCCTGGGGAACCTACGAGCGCAACTGGCGCCACGTCGACACGTCCTCCCTCGATGCGAGAGAGCGTCAGTTGCTGGAGGACCTGGCACGCACGCTCGGCAGAAAGCCGCTGAATGTTTGAACGACCCCACCACCAGCGCATCGCACACGTGCTTGCCTCGCTCGACGCGAACCTGCTCGCTCAAAGCCATTGCCTGTTCGGGGGAGGCACCGCCATGGCACTTCGCCATGGCGAGTACCGCGAATCCGTGGACATCGACTCCTCGTATCCGACATCGATGGATATCGGCACCTGCGACAGTTGCTGACGGGAACTCAAGGCCTCGGCGCACTTGCGCGACCAGGCCGCGAGATCCGGCAATCGACCGAACTACGTGCCGATCACTACGGCATCCGATCGTCGGTTCTTGTGGGCGACACCGAGATCAAGTTCGAGATCGTGCTGGAAGCACGTATCGAACTTGAATTGCCAGGCCCGGAGGACCGGATCGAGGATGTCGCAACACTCACCCCTCTCGACATGGCGGCAAGCAAGCTGCTCGCCAACTCGGACCGCTGGGCCGACGACAGCGTCTTCAGCCGCGACGTCATCGATCTGGCCATGATGAAACCCGGCGCATCGCTCTTGCGCCAAGCCACGATCAAGGCCAGTCGCGCCTACGGCAACAGCATCGATGCCGATCTCACAAGAGCCGCCGAGACACTGCTTGCGCGGCCGGGCCGCCTGGACCGCTGCATGGCCGTGCTGCAGATGACACCTCCCGCGACACCCACTGTGCTTCGCAAGCGCATCAAGGACTTGCTTCCTCGTGCTCCGCACACCAGCCGCCCGACAGACTAGCGCGCCACGCGCCCCTGCACGCCTTCCACCAGCCAGTTCATCGTCAGGATCTGATCGTCGCCCAGCTGGGTGCCCTTGGCGATCACGGTGTGCCCCTCGTTGTCGCGCACATCGGCCGCCGCGGCGCGGAAGGGCTGCAGCCTGCCTGCGGCGATGTCCTTCTGACGCGCCAGCACCTCGTCCTGCACGGCCTTGGGCACCTTGGTGCCGAAGTCGCCGACGCGGATCATTCCTTCCTTCACACCGCCCCAGAGCTTGCCGCTCTTCCAGCTGCCGTTGAGCACCGCCTTCGCGCGCTGAGTGTAGTAGCCGCCCCACTGGTGCGTGACCGCCACGACCTGCGCATCGGGTGCGATCTTGCGCATGTCGGAGTGGTACGCGATGGCCAGCTTGCCGCGCTCCTGCGCCGCCGCCATCACGGCGGTGGAGCCGGTGTGGAAGGCGATCACGTCGGCGTTCTGGTTGAACAGCGCCATGGCGGCGTCGCGCTCCTTCGGCGGATCGAACCATTCGTTGAGCCACACCACGCGCACCTGCGCCGATGGGTTCACCGAGCGCATGCCCAGCGTGAAGGCGTTGATGCCCTGCAGCACTTCCGGAATCGGAAAGCCCGCGACGTAGCCCGCGATGTTGGTCTTCGTCATGCGTCCGGCCGCGATGCCCGCGAGATAGCGGCCCTCGTAGTAGCGCGCATTGGCGGTCGCCACGTTGGGCGCGGTCTTGTAGCCGGTGATCGACTCGAACTTCACGTCGGGGAAGTCCTTCGCCACCTTCATCGTCGGCTCCATATAGCCGAAGCTCGGCGTGAAGATGAGCGTGTTGCCCTGCTGCGCGAGGTCGCGGATCACGCGCTCCGCATCGGCACCCTCGGCCACGTTCTCGACGTAGGTGGTCCTGACCTTCGCCCCCAGCGCCGCATCGACGGCCTTGCGGCCTTCCTCGTGCTGGCGCACCCAGCCCGCATCGGTGACGGGCGTGACGTAGACGAAGCCGATCTTCAGCGGCGCCTGGGCCTGTTGCTGCTGCTGCGAAAAAACGGGAGATAAAAAGCCGGCGGCTGCCAGCGCCAGAACGGCGCGGCCCGCGAGGTTTTTGTACATGGTGTTCCTCTACATGGCCCCGGAGATGTGAAACCCGCAGCAGGCCGGGGCGCCCGATCGCGAGGGAGCGGGATTCTAAACGGCGCCGTGGCCCGCAATGCGGGCGCGGCATTGACCTACTTCAATGTCGGTGCTTCGCCTCAGATCCGACGCCCCGGGTTTGCGCGAGTCTTGCACCACTGATCGATTCACCATCGGGAAAGGCAAGAAAGGCCAGCCACCATGACCGCATCCACCGCCAACGATTCGCTGACCCCGCTCGACATCTCTCAAGCCGTGCTTGAAGGCGAAGAAAACCCGAACGCGGCACGGCCGCTCACGCCCAAGGAACGTGCCGCACGCGGCATGCACGCCGAACCGGGCCGCCACGCGCGCCTTCAAGGCATGCTGCGCAGCCCTGCCCTCGCCTGGTGCGGCGCGGCGGCCACGGGGCTGGCGCTGGCCGCGCTCTACGCGCGCCGGACCCACCGCATCTGAACTGGAAGACCCGGTTCGACCTCACGCCGGGCCGGCGCCGACGCGGTAGCGCGCAGCGGGAGCGGTGCTGGACAACCGCCCCGACATCGCCCGCCGCGCCGCATCGAAGGCCTCCCACTCGGCCAGATCGGGCAGTGCGGGGATCGTGACCTGCTCGCCCTGGTCGAGCCCCGCCAGGGCGGCGTCGACCATGTCTTGCGCGGTCATGACGATCTCCTTGGGCAGGTGCTCCATCGGCACGCCTGCGACGCCCCAGAACTCGGTGGCCGTCGCGCCGGGCAGCACCGCCTGCACGCGCACGCCCTTGTCCTTGAGTTCGTGCTGCAGCGACTGGCTCAACGCAAGCACGAAGGCCTTGCTGCCGCCGTACACGCCGTTGAGCGTCTCCGGCGAGATCGCCACGATGGAGGCGATGTTCACCAGCGTGCCCGTGCCGCGTTCGACGAAGCCCGGCACGGCCGCGTAGGTGAGTCGCGTGAGCACGCTCACGTTGAGCGCGATCATCTCTTCCATCTTGTCGACGTCCGACGCCAGCAGCGGCGCGGCGGCGCCGAAGCCGGCGTTGTTCACCAGCATGGTGATGTCGCCGCGGGTGCGCAGCGCGGCCTCGACCTGTGCGATGTCCTGGCGGTTCGTCAGGTCGGCCGGAAGGACCTCGACCTTGCGGCCGGTCTCGCGCACGAGCTTCGCGGCCAGCGCCTCGAGGCGTTCGCGGTTGCGCGCCACCAGGATGAGGTCGAAGCCGCGCCGCGCGAGGCGGTCCGCGTACACGGCACCGATGCCGGACGACGCGCCGGTGACGAGGGCCGTGCCCTTGGGGGAGTTTGTTGAAGCGGTAACGGTGGCAGTCATGGAGCTTTCCTTTTCGCCGCGTCGATGTGTGCGGCCATGGGGAAAGTCTCCTCCTGCGTGGCTACGGCGTAAATGTCATATAAGCCACTTTTCAGGACATCCTGCCGCTCAGGCCACGGCCGCCTCCCGGCGCGACACGCGGCGCACGCTCTGCGGGGGCTGCCCCAGCGTGCGCAGGAAGGCGCGGCGCATGCGCTCGGGGTCGCCGAAGCCGGTTTCGCGCGCGACCACGCCGAGCGCGAGGTTGCCTTCGTCGATCAGCGCGCGCGCCGCCTCCACGCGCAGCGTCTCGACCGCGTGCGCGGGCGACTGGCCTGTCTCGGCCTTGAAGGCGCGGCTGAACTGGCGCGGGCTCAGGTGCACGACCTCGGCCAGTTCCTCCACCGACAGCGTGTCGCGCAGGTTGGCCCGCGCATGCACCAGCGCCTTCTGGATGCGGTCCGACTTCGGCTCCAGCTCCAGCAGCGCGGAGTACTGCGACTGCCCGCCCGCGCGGCGGTGGTAGACGACCAGCTTCCGCGCCGCGAAGCGCGCCGCCTCCACGCCGAGGTCTTCCTCCACCAGGGCCAGCACGAGGTCGATGCCCGCCGTCATGCCGGCCGAAGTCCACACCGGCCCGTCGTTGATGAAGATGCGGTCGGGCTGCACCTTCACGGCGGGATGACGCTTCTGCAACTCACCCGCGAAGGACCAGTGCGTGGTCGCCTTGCGGCCGTCGAGCAGGCCGGCGTCGGCCAGCCCGAAGGCGCCGGTGCAGATGCTGGCCACGCGGCGCGCATTGCGCAGCCCGGCGCGCAGGAAGCGGCACATCTTCTCGGAGGTGGGTGCGATGAAGAGCGCGCCGCTCAGCAGCAGCGTGTCGTACTTGGCCGTGCCGAAGCGCTTGCTGTCGGTGCTCACGCCCGACGAACTGACCACGAGGCCGCCCTCTTCCGACAGCAGCTCGACCTGGTAGACCGGCTTGCCGGCGTGAATGTTCGCAAGCTCGAACGCGGCGATGGCGGCGAGGTCGAGGATCTGGAAGCCGGGGAAGACGAGCACGCCGATGCGTTTCATGGCGATGTCCTGAAAGGAGGTTTGTAAGCGATGCAGGACGCAAGACTACGCGAGCTGGTCCAACCGCGCGGGCGTCAGGGATTCGCGGCACGCCTTGCCGCGCTGCGATGGCCGCCGCCGCCAATCGGCAAGCGCCAGTCTGCGTTCGGCGTCCCACAATGGGTGTTCCCCATGACGCGTCCGACGACAACCGCAACGACGACCGCCCCTTCCGCCGAGCAGGGTGGCAATCTCCACTGGCAGCGCAACCTCGCCGTCTGCATGTTCGGCTCCTTCACGACCATCATCGCGATGACGCTGCTGCTGCCCTTCCTGCCGCTGTACGTCGAGCAGCTCGGGGTGACGGACCACGCGGCCATCGTGCAGTGGTCGGGCGCGGCGTACGGCGCCACCTTCCTGAGCGCCGCGCTGGTGGCGCCGCTGTGGGGCCGGCTGGCAGACCGCTACGGGCGCAAGCCGATGCTGATCCGCGCGAGCCTGGGCATGGCGGTGGCGATGGCGCTGATCGGCGTCGCGGGCAATGTGTGGCAGCTGGTGGGCCTTCGACTGCTGGCAGGGCTGCTGGGCGGCTACGCGTCGGGCTCGATGGTGCTGGTGGCCACGCAGACGCCCAAGGACCGTACCGGCTGGGCGCTGGGCACGATGTCGTCGGCCATCATGGCGGGCAACCTCGTGGGGCCGCTGGTCGGTGGCGCGCTGCCGCCGCTGATCGGCATCCGCGCCACCTTCTTCGCGGCGGGCGCGATCATCTTCGTGGCCTTTCTCGCGACGGCCTTCCTGATTCGCGAGGAGCGCAAGGCGCCTGCCGCGCGCAAGCAGGATGGCGGCAGCGCGGCCGAGCAAACCGGCTGGGCCGCAGTGCCCGACAAGCGCCCGCTGGTCGCGATGCTCTTCACCGGCATGCTGCTGATGCTGGCGAACATGTCGATCGAGCCGATCATCACCGTCTACGTCGCCACCCTCGTGGAAGACCCGGGCCGCGTGACGATGATGGCCGGCCTCGTGATGTCCGCCGCGGCGCTCGGCAGCATCCTGTCGGCCTCGCGGCTGGGCAAGCTGGCCGACCGCGTGGGGCACTGGAACGTGATCGTCGGCTGCCTCGCAGTGTCGGCGCTGCTGCTGGTGCCGCAGGCCTTCGTCACCTCCGGCTGGCAGCTGGTGGTGCTGCGCTTCCTGATGGGGCTGTCGCTCGGCGGGCTGCTGCCGTGCATCGCGAGCGTGATCCGCCACAACGTGCCCGAGCGCGTGGCCGGCAACATGCTGGGCTACTCGACCTCGGCGCAGTACACGGGCCAGGTCGCTGGGCCGCTGCTGGGCGGCTTCGTGGGCGGGCACATCGGCATGCGCGCCGTGTTCCTGGGCACCTGCGTGCTGATGGCGGCAGGTGCCGCATGGAACTGGCTGGCGAAGCGACGCTGAGGAAGCCTCGCCGAGAAAGCCTCACTCGCGCTGCTCGCGGATGGTCAGGCTGCTGTAGCCGGCGTCGGCCCCGATCTCCGCCTCCGAGAACGGCATGCGCAGCCAGTTGCCGGCGCTGTAGGCACGCGTGTAGTCGGCATGGTGCGGCGACGCCGGATCGTCCGACAGCGAGTAGGTGAGGAAGGTATGCGCCTCCACGCCGCCCGGCGGGAACCTCACGATCTGCATGTAGCTGTTGCCGTTGGGGTTCTCGTCCATCGTGTAGCCGCCTTTGTCGAGCCGGTTCTCCGAGCACACGACCGTGAAGTAGCCCTGGGTGTCGCAGCCGCCGGATAAAGCAATCCGGCGGCCGTTGCGCGTGACGAACAGGGTTTCTCCTCGCGGCGCGTCCAGCGTGTAGCCGCTGGCCTGCACGCGCAGCACGGCGGCACCGAAGGCCTGCCGCAGTTCATCGGCCGCAGAGGGCTTGAGACCGCGCGGCGTGCCGATCGGGTCGGCGGCGTCGAAGGGCACCGCATAGAGCCTGTCGGCGGGCAGGCGCGAGGCGCGCGCCCAGAACTCGTCCCACACATGGGCACCGCGCGCCGTGGCGGCGCCGGTGTTGTTCCAGGCCTTCAGTACCGCGCAGGCGGAAGCGGTGTCGACGCCGCGCGGCGGCGAGAAGACCTCGCCGGTCTGCGCGTCGCCCTTCACCTCGATGCGGGGCACGCCGCACACCATGTCGAGTGCGGAGCCCTTGAACAGTTCGGCGGTGTAGGCGCGGCTGGCGAGTGCGATGCGCTCGACGGTATCGACCGTCGCGCCCCTGCCCGCCCCCTGCGCGATGAGGTGGCCCAGCCGCGTGCGGAAGGTCTGTGCATCGCTGCCCGCCGGACCGAAGATGGCCGGATAGCCCTCGAGCGGCGCCTTCGGATTGGCGAGCCAGTAGCTGTCGTTCATGTTGGCGACGTAGTCATCGCGCAGCAGGCTCGGCATGCGCGAGGGGCCGACTGCCCCCTTCTGCACCGAGTCGGCATCGCTTTGCCAGTCGCACGCGCTGCGCGAGCCGTCGAACACCGGCACGCGCGGCAGCACCGCCGCCATCGCCTTGCCGGCGGGCGTGGTGCAGCTCGCGACCTGCTCGGGCGAGACGTTGGGCACGGCCCCGATGTCCGCGTACCAGGCCTTCGCGCTGCCTCGGCCCACGGCCACGGTGTTGACCCACGGGATGGCTGCCTCCTCGCGCTGCGCTGCGATGAGCTCGTCGAGGGACTTCGCCTGCGCCCAGCGCAGCCATGTGCGGAAGGTGCGGTAGTTGCCGGCGTTGATGTCGCGGATGGCGAAGGCGGTGCTGCGGCTCCAGGCCAGTGCCGGATCGATGGCGCCGAGGTTCACCAGCGGGCCGTACTCCGAGGCGTAGAGCGTGCGCGTGAGCTGTGTCGTCGTGCCGTCCGCGCCCTTCACCTTCACGGTGATGGTCGAGGGCCGCATCTTCACGGGCCGGCCGTCGCGCATGTAGCTGGTGGCGTCGCCGGGCGCGAGCTGCAGCTGGTAGATGCCGAAGCGCCGCGCGGCGGACACCGTATGACTCCAGGCCACGTTGTCGTTGAAGCCGATGAGGATCACCGGGATGCCGAGGAACGAAGTGCCGCTGACGTTAAGCTCGCCCGGGATGGTGAGCTGCGCCTGGTAGAAGCGGTCGGGCCCGCGCCAGTACCAGTGCGGGTTGCCGAACAGCAGCGGGCTCGAATCGCCGGTGGAGGCCGTGCCGAAGCCGATCACGTTGCTGCCGACGCCTGCCGTGCCTCCGACCTGCAGCGCCAGCGGCTGCGGCTGTGGCTGCGCTCCGTTCGAGGACACCCCGCCAGCAGGAGGCGCCGCGTTCGCGATGTTCGAGAGGAAGTTGCTGTAGCCCGCCGCGAGGTTGGTGGCGTACATGCGTCGGTAGATGTCGGTGGCGCTCACCGGCCGCACCCAGGCCTCGTTGCGGCATGCCGCATGGGCGTTGCCGGCGACGCCGGCCTTCAGGTCTCGCAGGTAGCGGTTGTAGCCCGCAGCGAAGCCTTCGACCATGCGCTGGATGGCGGGCGGCTGCGCACGGGCCATGGCATCGACCACGTCGGCGCCGATCACCTGCCTGTGGAAGAAGTCCGAGTCGATGTTCGTCGGCTGGCCGATGGTGCTGGCCGCCGGCAGCCGGGCCTCGGCGCCGAAGAATTCGGAGCGCTCGCCGCGGTAGGTGAGAAAGCCGTCGGCCATGGTGCACAGATCGTCCTGTGGCTGCGAGTAGCCGTAGCCGTAGCCCGCGCCGCCCCAGTCGCCGGCCTTGATGTGCGGCACGCCCATGGCGGTGCGGCGGATCTCGGCCTGGTAGCCGGCGCGAGACTGGGAAGCCTGGGGATCGACTGCGGAAGAAGCCGACCGGTCGGCGATGCCGGCGCAGGCCGCGAGGGCCGTGACGACGGGCACGAGAAGAAGCGGCACCAGGCCGCCTTGAAGTTTCGGGCGCATGAAGAGTTCCTGTTTTGAATGAGGAACGCAGCTGCGTCGGCGACGAATGGCGTGCGTGGCGCGTTCGCCGCCGATCTTAAGAGCGGCGGGGGATGCGCACCACGCGCGCGCCCTTCTTCACTTCTCCTTTACGTCTTCATCGCTCATCCGGCGATCGGCTATTCGGCGATCGACTTGCTGGTGTAGCTCGAATCGGCCTTGATCTCCGACTCCGAGAACGGCACCCTGAGCCACTTGCCCTCGCTGTAGGCGCGGGTGTAGTCGCCGTTGTGCGCCGAGGCCGGGTCGTCCGAGAGCGAGAAGGTCAGGAAGGTGTGGGCTTCAACGCCGCCATCGGGGAAGCGCACGACCTGCATGTAGCTGTTGCCGTTCGGGTTGCCGTCCATGGTGTAGCCGCCCTTGTCGAGACGGTTCTCCGAGCAGGCGATGGTGAAGTAGCCCGGTCCGCCGCAGCCGCCGTACAGCGGGATCTTCTTGCCGCCGCGCGTGGCGAACAGGTAGTCGCCGCGGGGTGCGTCCACCGCGTAGCCGCTGGCCTGCACGCGAACCACGGCCGCGCCGAAGGCTTCGCGCAGCTGCGTGGCGGCAGCGGCGTTCAGACCGCGAGGCGTGTGGATCGGGTCCGCCGGGTCGAAGGGCACGGTATAGAGCGAGGCTGCGGGTATCTGCGAAGCGCGGCTCCAGAACTCGTCCCACAGGTGCGCGCCTCTCGCGCCGGTGACGCCGGTGCCGTCCCATGCCGCGAGCGCGGTGCAGGCGGCGCTCACGTCGACGCTCGGGCCGATCGCGTCGGTGGTCAGCGGGTCCTTGGTGACCGCGATGGGCGTGCCGTCGCACACGATCGGCAGCACGTCGGCCTTGAACAGCTCCGCCGTCAACACGCGGCTGTCGAGCACCATGCGCTTGACGTTGTCGGGCGTCGCGTCCTTCGCGCCATAGCTGTCGGAGCCGTCGATGCGACCCTGCGCCAGCACGTTGCCCATGCGGGTGCGGAAGCTTACGGGGTCGGAACCGGCCGGGCCCATGATGGGCGGGAAGCCAGTCATCGGCGCCTTCGGGTTGGCCAGCCAATAGCTGTCGTTCATGTTCGCGACGTAGTCGTCGCGCATCAGGTTCGGCATGCGCGATGCGCCGATCGCTCCCTTCTGCGCCGAGTCGGCGTCGGTCTGCCAGTCGCAGGCGCTGCGCGAGCCGTCGAACACCGGCACGCGCGGCAGCGCGGACTGCATCGACGCGCCCGTCGGCGTCGTGCAGTCGGTGACCTGCGCGAGCGACACGTTGGGAACTGCGCCGATGTCGGCGTACCACGCCTTGGCGCTGCCACGGCCCACGGCGACGGTGTTGACCCAGGGAATCGCGGCTTCCTCGCGCTGGATGGCGATGAACTCGTCGAGCGACTTCGCCTGGTTCCAGCGCAGCCAGTTGCGGAAGGTGCGGTAGTTCTCGCCGTTGATGTCGCGCATCGCGAACGCCGTGGTCTGGCTCCAGGCCAGTGCCGGGCTCATCGACGCCAGGTTGACCATCGGGCCGTATTCGCTCTTGTAGAGCGTGCGCGTGATCTGCGTCATCGAGCCGTCGGTGCCCTTCACCTTCACGGTGATGGTGGAGGGCTGCATCTTCACGGCGGCGCCGTCGCGCATGTAGCTGGTCGTGTCGCCCGCTGCCAGCTTCAGCTCGAAGAAACCGAAGCGCCGCGCCGTCGACACCGTGTGGCTCCACGCGATGTTGTCGTTGAAGCCGATGAGGATCACCGGAATGCCGAGGAACGAGGTGCCGCTGATGTTCAGTTCGCCCGGGATGGTGAGCTGCGCCTGGTAGAAGCGGTCGGGGCCGCGCCAGTACCAGTGCGGGTTGCCGAAGAGCAGCGGGCTCGAGTCACCGGTGGCCGCGGTGCCGAAGCCGATCATGTTGCTGCCGACGCCCTCATGGCCGCCGACCTGCAGTTCGGGCCCGTCGATCTTCAGCGCCGCCATCTGTACCGCCGCCTTCCTGGAGCCGGGGCGGTGCGCCGACACCTTGGTGGGCGCCACCACGGCAGGCGCCGTCGCGTTGGCGATGTTCGCGAGGAAGTTGCTGTAGCCGCCCGCCAGGTTGGCCGCGTACATGCGGCGATAGATGTCGTCGGTGGTGATCGGCTGCACCCACGCCTCGTTGCGGCAGGCCCCGTGCGCCGTGCCGCCTGCCTTCACCTCGCGCACGTAGCGGTTGTAGCCCGCGGCGAAGCCGACGACGAGCTTCTTCAGGTTGTCGGGCTGCGCGTCGATCATCTTCTGCAGCACGTCGGCCGAGATCACGTGCCGGTGGAAGAAGTCGGAGTCGATGTTCTTCGGCAGGCCGATGGTGCTGCTGGCCACCAGCTTCGCGTCGGCGCCGAAATACTGCGAACGCTCGCCGCGGTAGGTGAGGAACGAGTCGGCCATGGTGCACAGGTCGTCCTCGGCCTGCGCGTAGCCGTAGCCATAGCCCACGCCCGGCCAGCTGTCGGCCTTGATGTGCGGCACACCCATGGACGTGCGGCGGATCTCGGCCTTGTAGGTGGCCTCCGCGGGCGGATTCGTCGGCGTGGACGGCGAGGAAGGGAAGAACACGAAGCCGTTGCCTCCGCCACCACCGCCACCGCAGGCGGTGAGCGCGGCGGCGGCGAGCGCGAGCAACGACGGCGGCACGACGCCGCGACGGATCGAAAGTCTCATGATGTCTCCAGTTGATGCTGATGCTCTCTTGGCGGAGCGTCCCGGAGCTTAGGCAGCCTCGCCGCTGGCGGCTTGTACGCAGCCGCTGCATTGCATGCGGTGGCCGTTACGGCCGATCGCGTCAGTGCAGCGGCGCGTTCTGGCCCCACGCGTGCGAGGCCTGCTCGTCGGCCGTCACGCGCACCTGGCTGGCCAGGAACGAAGGCGGCAGGCCGAAGTAGCGCTGGAAGGTGCGGCTCATGTGCGCCGCGTCGGTGAAGCCGCTGACCAGCGCCACGTCGGTCAGCGAACGCTGCCCTGTGAACTGCTGCACCGTGCGGCGCACCTTGGTCCACAGCGCATAGCGCTTGACCGACACGCCCACCTGCTCGGCGAACAGGTGCGTGAGCCGGTCGGGCGACAGGCACGCCACGGCCGCGAGATCGCGCAGCGCGATCTGCCCCGCATGCGCGCGGATGGCCTGCAGCACGCGGTCGATGCGCGGATCGAGCGGCGCCTGCAACTCGGGGCTCTCGGTGATGGCCTCGACCATCTTCGCGCTGAGCGACTGCAGTCTCTCGCTGGACAAGGCGCCGCACTGCGCCGGTTCGAAGTCGTCGCGCAGCGCGCCGAAGCGCCGCGCGTCGATGGGCTGGATGCCGTGGCCGCCCATGCGCCGCGCGAGCATGCGGTAGGCGCTGGAAGCGGGGTCGAGGTTGAGCGAGAGCAGCCCGCAGCCGTCGACGTCGAGCCGTCGCGACACGTGCGGCGCGACCAGCGCGGCGGTGCAGCGCACGCGGGTGCCGTCGACCGCCTCCAGCGTGAAGGGGTGCCCGCTGACTGATGCCAGCAGCGTGGCCGAAGAGCGGGCCGTCAGGCCCGACTGGATGGCCGGTGTGATGTAGAGGAACCTGTCATCCCACAGGTGCAGGAAGTTTTGCGTTGCCATGCCGTACCGCTCTTGTTCTTGTCTCCAGCGGCGGATTCTCCCGCATCGGCAAAACGACCGGCTGCACGTGCTGGCGCACGGCCTCCAGCAGCAGCCCGGCAAGGCGGCTCGCGGGCGCCTCGGGCAGGGCCTGCGCGCGATAGAGCACGAGCGATATCTGCGGCAGCGCGGGCAGCGCCAGCGTCGAACGGTCGACGACGCGCACATGCGAAGGCAGGCCGAAGGGCGTGCGCACCGTCAGGCCCAGCCCGGCCGATGCCGCCGCCCAGAGCGCCGCGAGGCTCGCGCTGCCGAAGGCGCGACGCCATGGCACGCCGGCCTTGTCGAGCGCGGTGATGACGATCTCGCGCAGCGGGCAGGGCGCGTCGAGCATGATGAGCGGCAGCGGCTCCGTGCTCTTCGGCTGGCGTGCGCCACCGGCGCGCTGCTCGCGCTGCGTCCACCACGGCGCCTCGACCCGCTCCGGCGTGCGCGGCCCGATCCACAGCAGAGGCAGCCGCGCGACGCGCTCGGCGTACGGCGACAGCGGCTGGTCGCCCACGTCCCACGCCAGTGCGAGATCGAGCTGGCCGAGTTCGAGCCGCTCGCGCAGTTCGCCGCTGCGCGCCACGCAGGCCTCGATGCGCACCTTGGGATGCGCGCGCGCGAAGCGGCCCAGCACGGCCGGCAGCAGCGTCTCGCCGAAGTCTTCCTGGAGGCCCAGGCGCACCGAGCCCTGCAGGTCGGCTCCGCGCATGGCGGCGCTGGCTTCGTCGTTGAGTTCGAGCATGCGGTGGGCGTAGGCCAGCAGCGTCTCGCCGGCATCGGTGAGCTCCAGCCCCCGGCCCGCCTTGCGGAACAGCACGGTGCCGGCCTGCGACTCGAGCTTCTTCAGCTGCGCGCTCACGGCGGACGTCGAGCGCCCCAGCTTGTCGGCGGCCCGCGCGAAGCTGCCGAGCGCGATGCCGGTAGAGAAGGTGCGCAGCACGTCGAGGTCGAACATCACCTGGCTCATTGCGGCTCTTTCCGGGTTTTGGGGTTGAGGGCGATCATCCCGTTTTTCAGGACGATTCGCCAATTATTTTCTGATTTTCAAAACCTTTGCCGAAGCGGAAACTGCCCGGCAAGATGACCCACTCCCTCTCCACCCACCCCTCCTCTTCTTCATTCACCCCGCGCCACCGCTGGAAGGTGCTGGCGGCAGGCGTGGCGGCCAACGCCGCCTTCTCGGTGGCCTTCAGCGGCATTCCGATGACGGCCGTGCTGATGCGCACCGGCTACCAGCTCGACAACGCCACCCTCGGGCTGGTGCTGGGCCTCATGGGCCTGGGCATCGCGGTGAGCGAGCTGCCCTGGGGCCTGCTGACCGACCGCTGGGGCGATCGGCCCGTGCTGCTGGCGGGCCTGGGCAGCACGGCCCTCGCGCTGATCGCGATGGCGCTGTGGGCCGCGCCCGCCGCAGGGCACATTCCGGGCCTGGGCTGGCTCGGCAGCGGGCTGCTGCTGGTGGGGCTGCTGGGCGGGAGCGTCAACGGCGCCAGCGGCCGCGCGGTGATGACCTGGTTCGACGCCAGCGAGCGCGGCCTCGCGATGAGCATCCGCCAGACCGCCGTGCCGATGGGCGGCGGCATCGGCGCGCTGGTGCTGCCCTTCGTCGCGCTGCACTTCGGCTTCGCGGCGCTCTACGGCCTGCTGGCGCTGCTGTGCGCGCTGAGCGCGGCGATGAGCTGGGCGTGGGTGCACGAGCCGCCCATCGCGGCGGGCGGCGACAAGGCCGTGCCGACTGCAGCCGCCGTGCCGAAGAGCGGACCGCTGCGCGACGCGCGCGTGTGGCGCATCGTGGCCGGCATCGGCATTCTTTGCGCGCCGCAGTTCGCGGTGCTCTCCTTCGGCACGGTGTTCCTGCACGACTTCGGCCATGCGGGCCTGGCGACCATCACCGCGACGATGGTGTTCGTGCAGGTCGGCGCGATGGTCATGCGCGTGTGGAGCGGCCGCTGGACCGACCGCAACAGGAACCGGCCGGCCTACCTGCGCGCCTGCAGCGGGCTCACCGTTGTGCTGTTCGCAGGCCTCGCTGCACTGGCACTGGCCGCAGGCACGCACGCTGCCGACTCACCGGCACTTCGCATCGCGCTGGTGGTGCTGCTGGGCGTGAGCGGCGTGTGCGTGTCGGCTTGGCACGGCGTGGCCTATACCGAACTCGCCACGCTGGCGGGCGCATCGCGTGCCGGCACCGCACTGGGGATGGCGAACACCAGCGTGTTCCTGGTGTGCTTCGTCACGCCCTTCTCCATTCCGCACCTGCTGGCGCTGCAGGGCTGGCCGATGGTGTGGCTGGCGGCCAGCGCCTGCGCGCTGGTGGCGATGCCGCTGCTGGTGGCGCGGCCCGCCGCCGCCGATCAGAAGCTCGCGAAGACGGCGTTGAGCCGGTCGACGTAGGCGCGCTTGGCGACCTCGTCGATGAAGCTGCCCTCGAAGCTGTTCGCCGCGAGCTGCCAGGCCTGCTGCACGCTCAGGCCGGTGGCCGAGAAGGTCTCGGTGAAGTTCTGGTTCATGTAGCCGCCGAAGTAGGCCGGGTCGTCGGAGTTGACGGTGGCCACCAGCCCCGCGTCCAGCAGGGCGCCGAGGTTGTGCTTCGACAGGTCGGAGAACACGCAGAGCTTGAGGTTCGACAGCGGGCACACGGTCAGCGGAATGCGATCCTTCGCAAGGCGCTTCATCAGCTCGGGGTCCTTGGTGCTCTGCACGCCATGGTCGACGCGCTCGACCTTCAGCACGTCGAGCGCGCTCCACACGTATTCGGGCGGGCCCTCCTCGCCGGCGTGGGCGACCAAGTGGAAGCCCAGCTCGCGGCAGCGCGCGAACACGCGGGCGAACTTCTCGGGCGGATGGCCCACTTCACTCGAATCGAGCCCCACGCCGATGAACTTGTCGCGGTAGGGCAGCGCCTGCTCCAGCGTCTCGAAGGCCTCTTCCTCGCTGAGGTGGCGCAGGAAGCACAGGATGAGCGCGGCGCTCACGCCCAGCTTCGAGCGTGCGTCGGTGCACGCGCGGTGCAGGCCGTCGATCACCGTCTCCATCGGCACGCCGCGCGCGGTGTGCGTCTGCGGGTCGAAGAACATCTCGGTGTGCACCACGTTGTCGGCGGCGGCGCGCTCCAGGTAGGCCCAGGCCATGTCGTAGAAGTCCTGCTCCTTGAGCAGCACGCTGGCGCCGGCGTAGTAGATGTCGAGGAAGCTCTGCAGGTTGGTGAAGGCGTAGGCCTTGCGCAGCTCCTCGACGCTGGCGTAGGGAATGGACACGCCGTTGCGCTGGGCGAGCGCGAAGATGAGTTCGGGCTCCAGCGAGCCCTCGATGTGCATGTGCAGTTCCGCCTTGGGCATGGCGCGCAGCAGCGCGGGCAGGCGGTCGGCGGCGATGCGGTCGAAGCTCTTGTCGTAGGCGGGGCGGAAATCGGTCATGGTGGGGGCTGCGGATGCTGCGTTGGGACTTCGCAAAGCATAAGGGCAGCAGCGGCCGGCGCCATGCCGGAAAGCTTATGCCGTCAATCCACGCTGCGCGCCGAGCTGGTGAGCGAGCGCGCGCAAAGCAGCAGGGTGGGCGCCAGCTTGCGCACCGCTTCCTCCAGCGTCCAGCGGCTGGTGGGCGCCACCACGTGCACCGAGGCCACCGGCCGCCCCTGCGCGCCCAGCACGGGTGCGGCGATGGTCATGTCGCCCAGGAAGAGTTCCTCGGCATTGGTGGCGAAGCCCTGCTGCCGCGCCTGGCGCAGCTCTTCCATGATCTCGTCCACGCCGGTGCGGGTGTGCATGGTGTGGGCCACGCGGTCGGACGACTCGATGAGCGCGCGTGCCTCATCCTCGGGCAGCGCGCTCAGGAAGGCGCGCCCGGAAGCAGTGCAGTACATGGGGATGCGGCTGCCGATGGGCATGTGCACCGGCACGAACTGCGCGCTCACGAAGCGCGCCACGTAGACCATGTCCAGCCCGTCGGGCTCCGTGAGGCAGGAGGTCTCGGTCGTCACCTTGGTGAGCTCCGACAGGAACGGGTTGGCCACGTCGATCAGCGAGTGCGCCGCGAGGTAGTTGAAGCCGATCTCCATGACGCGCGGCGTCAGCTGGTAGCGCCGCGTCTTCGGATGCTTGCGCACGTAGCCCAGCTTCTCGAGCGTGAAGACCATGCGCTGGGCCGAGCTCTTGGTGATGTCGGTGGCCTCGGCCACGTCGGCCAGCGTCATGGTGCGGCGCCGGGCGCTGAAGGCGCGCAGCACCGCCAGGCCCTTTTCCAGCGACTGGTTGAAAAGCAGGCTCTGGCTGTCTTCGGGGGCTGTGTCGGGTGTGGCGTCCATGGCTGGGGAGTATAGCGACAGCCGATCTAAATATCGAATATCGATACTTTAGATTCGACTAGTGGTTTTCATTTATTGATGAGAGATTCAAAAGAATCGAATATTGGCATGCATGTTGCATCTCGGCCACCGACCGTATTCGCTCATCTCCACTCACCTTCTTCTTCAACTTCCCTTCCTTCGAGGAGTGCTTCCATGAATCGCATCGTTCGCCGCCTTCATCGCCTGGCCCTGGGTCTTTGCTTCGCCGGCGCCGCCTCGCTGGCGGCCGCACAGGGCGCCGCGCCCACCTTCAACGTGGGCGCCACCGCCACCGGCGTGCCGTTCACCTTCCTCGACGTGAAGACCAACAGCATCCAGGGAATGATGGTCGACACCGTCACCGCCGTGGGCAAGGCGGGAGGTTTCAACGTGAACGTGCAGCAGACGGTGTTCTCGGCGCTCATCCCCTCGCTCACCGCGCGCAAGATCGACATCGTCTCGGCCGCCATGCTGAAGACGCCCGCGCGCCAGGAGGTGGTCGACTTCAGCGACCCGGTGTACTCCTATGGCGAGGGCCTGATCGTCAAGGCGGACGACACCCGCGCCTACGTCTCGCTCGACGAGCTCAAGGGCGAGGTGGTGGGCGCGCAGGTCGGCACCGTGTTCCTCGACATGCTCAACAAGAAGGGCATCTTCAAGGAGGTGCGCAGCTACGACTCGGTGGCCGACATGACGCGCGACCTCTCGCTCGGGCGCATCAAGGCCGGCCTCGGCGACCAGCCCATCATGGCCTACCAGATCCGCCAGAACACCTTCCCCGGCGTGAAGCTGGTCGACAGCTACAAGGCCGTGAACGTGGGCGACGTCTGCCTGGTGGTGCGCAAGGGCGACACCGAGACGCTGGCACGCATCAACAAGGCGATCGCGGCGATCAAGGCCGATGGCACGCTCGCCAAGATCGTCCAGAAGTGGGGCATCTGATGCACACCCCCGGGCTTCGCGCGCTTCGTGTCGCTGCGCCGACCCCCTTGCAGGGGGCAACACCTGCGGCCCGGCAAAGTCGGTTCCGCGGTGTTCCGCGAACGGGTCTGATTGCGTCGGCCGGCCGATTTGACGTGCCGCGCGTCGAGCGAAAGGAATGACGTAGATGGCTGCTCCCACCTTCCTGCAGCACGCGCAGGACTTCCTGCCGATCCTCCTGCAGGGCGCGATCGTCACCGTGCAGGTGACCGTGCTTTCCTTCCTGCTGAGCAGCGTGATCGGCCTGGGCCTGGCGCTGATGAAGCTCTCGCCGGTGCGCCCGTTGTCGATGGCGGCCACCGCGGTCATCAACGTGATTCGCGGGCTGCCGATCATCGTGCAGCTGTTCTACATCTACTTCGTGCTGCCGGATTTCGGCGTGCAGCTCACGGCCTTCCAGGCCGGCGTGATCGGGCTGGGCATCGCCTACTCGGCCTACCAGGCGGAGAACTTCCGCGCGGGCATCGAGGCGGTCGACCCGGGCCAGCGCGAAGCGGCGCAGGCCATGGGCATGCGCTCGGCGCTGATCATGCGGCGGGTGATATTGCCGCAGGCCTTCCGCATCGCGCTGCCGCCCTACGGCAACACGCTGGTGATGATGCTGAAGGACTCCTCGCTGGTCTCGACCATCACCGTGGCCGAGATGACGCGCGCGGGCCAGCTCATCGCCTCGTCCACCTTCCAGAACATGACCGTTTACACGCTGGTCGCCCTGCTCTACCTGCTGATGAGCCTGCCGCTGGTGTGGGGACTGCGCCGTCTCGAGAAGCGCTTCGCCGCCGGGAGGAAACAGCCATGATCCACGTCGAGGGACTGGAGAAGCGCTTCGGCGCGCACCGCGTGCTGCAGGGCGTGAGCCTGCACGTGGACAAGGGCGAGGTGGTGTGCCTGATCGGCCCTTCGGGCTCGGGCAAGTCGACCGTGCTTCGCTGCATCAACGCGCTGGAGTCTTACGAGGGCGGCGAGATCCGCGCCTTCGGCGAGCGCGTGGACCGCAACGCGCCCAACATCCACCGGCTGCGCAGCCGCATGGGCATGGTGTTCCAGCGCTTCAACCTGTTCCCGCACCGCACGGTGCTGGAGAACGTGATGGAAGGCCCCGTGCACGTGCTGCGCCAGGGCGCGGCGCAGGCACGCGAGGAAGCCCTGGCGCTGCTGGCCAAGGTCGGCCTGGCCGAGAAGGCGCAGGCCTGGCCCGCGCAGCTCTCGGGCGGGCAGCAGCAGCGCGTGGCCATCGCCCGCGCGCTCGCGATGAAGCCCGAGGCCATGCTGTTCGACGAGCCCACGTCGGCGCTCGACCCCGAGCTGGTCGGCGACGTGCTCGGCGTGATGCGCGCGCTGGCCGACGAGGGCATGACCATGATCGTGGTCACGCACGAGATGGGCTTCGCCCGCGAGGTGGCCGACCGCGTGTGCTTCCTGCACAGCGGCAGCATCGTGGAGGAAGGCCCGGCCGCACAGGTGCTGGGCGCCCCCCGCCATGCGCGCACGCAGGACTTCCTGCGGCGCGTGCTGCATCCTTCCGGTGCCGCGGCGTCCGCGGAGGTGCGCGCATGAGCGCTGGCGCACTGCCACCTTCCCTCTGGGCCGCCACTGCGCCCCCTGCCCCGCCGACACCGCCGCTGGCCGAATCGCGCAGGGCCGACGTGCTGATCGTCGGCGGCGGCTTCACGGGCCTCTCGGCCGCGCTGCACCTGGCCGAGGCCGGCGCGCAGGTCTGCGTGCTGGAGGCGCACGAGCCCGGCTGGGGCGCCTCGGGGCGCAACGGCGGGCAGGTGAACCCGACGCTGAAACACGACCCCGACGAACTCGTGCGGATCTTCGGCGCCGAGCGCGCCGAGCCGCTGATCGACGCGGTGTCGGGTTCAGCCGACCTGGTGTTCGACCTGATCGCGCGCCACGGCATCGACTGCCAGCCGGTGCGCAACGGCTGGCTGCAGCTTTCCTATTCGGAGAAGGACGTGGCCGGCCTGCACGCGCGCGCCGCGCAATGGGCCAGGCGCGGCGCCAGGACGGAAGCACTCGACCGCGCGGCCGTCGCGGCCCGGCTGGGCACCGATACTTTCGCCGGCGGATGGCTGGACGGCCGCGCCGGCGGCATCCAGCCGCTGGCCTACACGCGCGGGCTGGTGCGCGCCGCCCAGGGCCTGGGCGCTGCGGTGCACGGCGGCACCGAAGTCACGGCGCTGGAACGGCGCGGCACGCACTGGCATGCGAGCACGTCGACCGGCGCGAGCGTCACCGCCGAGCAGGTGCTCATCGCCACCAATGGCTACACGGGCGCGCTGTGGCCGGGCCTGAAGCGCACGGTGCTGGCGGCCAACAGCTTCATCGTGGCGACCGAACCGCTGAAGGGCGCGGCGGCCCACGCCATCCTGCCGCGCGGGGAGACGGCCTCGACCTCGCAGCGCCTGCTGCTGTACTTCCGCAAGGACGCACAGGGTCGCCTGCTGATGGGCGGGCGCGGCCATTTCGCCGACCCGGGCGGACCGGCCGATTTCGCGCACCTGGAGCGCTCGCTGGAGCTGCTGTTCCCGCAGCTCGGTCCGCTGCGCTACGAGTACCGCTGGGCCGGCCGGATCGCCGTCACGCGCGACTTCATGCCGCACGTGCACACGCCGGCGCCGGGCATGACGATCGCGCTGGGCTACAACGGCCGGGGCATCGCGCTGGCCACGAGCATGGGCAGGCACGTGGCGGCGCGGATGCTGGATGCGGGGGCGGATTTTCCGTACCCGGTGTCGCCGATCCGGCCGATTCCGCTGCACGGGCTGCAGCGCTTCTACATTGCGGGCGGCGTGGCCTGGTACAGCCTGCTGGACCGGCTGTCCTGAGGCGCGGGTCGCTGCAAAGTCGCCTAGGTGCGCGCGGCGCCTTGCCATGCAGGCCGCGCCTGCGTCAAATGGCGGGCATCGACCACAAAAGCCCCAGGAGACTCATGCCGATCGACACCCTCGCCACCTGGCACCGGCTCGTCAAGGAACGCGACGTGGCCGGGCTCGACGCCCTGCTCGACGACTCCGCCGTCTTCCATTCGCCGGTGGTGCACACGCCCCAGGTGGGCAAGCGCATCACCCACAAATACCTGGCCGCGGCCTTCCAGGTCTTCTTCAATGAGAGCTTCCGCTACGTGCGAGAGCTGAAGTCGGAGCGCGACGCGGTGCTCGAATTCGCACTGGAGCTCGACGGGATCCAGATCAACGGCGTCGACATGATGAAGTGGAACGACGAAGGAAAGATCACCGAGTTCAAGGTGATGCTGCGCCCGCTGAAGGCCGTGAACCTGATCCACCAGAAGATGGGCGCCCAGCTGCAGGCGCCCGCCTCCTGACCGCCCCGGCTGCACGCCTCACCCTGCTCCAGTCGCGGGACACCGCGGAACCGGCTCCGCCGGGCCCCAGGTGTCGCCCCCGGAAGGGGGTTGGCGAAGCGACACGAAGTGCGCGGAGCCTGGGGGAGAGCCTTATTCGGCCACGACCTGCAGCGTGCCCTGCTGGCTGTAGGCCCGCACGCACATGCGGGTCAGCTGCACGAGGAACTGGAACACGGCCGGCTCGCCCAGGCAGTCGGGCGTGATCGCCATGATGTCCTTGCGCAGTTCCATCAGCCGGTTGCCCGACATCGCCATCTCGGCGGAAGCGCCGTAGTAGTTCTTCCAGAAGTCCTGCAGCACCCCGCGCTTGACCTCATCGATCACCAGCGTGTAGCCGCGCTCCCAGACCGACTCCTCCATCGGCAGGCAGTCGACCTGCGGATCCTCCAGGCGTGCCCCCCTGGGCACCAGGCACACGCGCCGCATGGCCACTCTCTCAACTGTTGCTTGCCGCATGTACATGGCCGTACTCCTGGAGTTCGATGGCCACCGCCGGCGTCGTGCCGGACGTGGCTGGGTGGTCAGGGTGGCAGGTGCTTGGTTTCTTCATGGTCGTCGTCCTCAACGAAGCCACAAGGTGTGTGACAGGCTTGGCGCTCATGCAGCCGCGAGCATTCGCAGGCGGCTGGCGTTCGAAAGGGCCAGGCTCTCCGGCTGGTCCCAGCTTCCGTCCGCGTTGAGCGTGGTGGTCAGTGCGTAGACGCCGGGCGGAAACGCCAGCTCCAGCGGGTTGCCGATCGCTCCGGCATCGATCACGTCGCCTTCCTCGAAGTCGCCGTAGGCGATGAAGTACTTCGGATGCGGCGAGAAGGCCAGGTTCTGGCCGGTGCGCGCCTGCACCGCGTACACGGTGCTGCCGCCCATGGTCACGCCCACGGCGGCGGCCGACCTGGCCGGAACGGCCGCCGACTGAGCGAGATAGAGCCTGGACTGTTCCGGCCCCTGGGTGGGGTTCACGAACCGGTAGGTGCGATTGCAGTCGAGGGTGATCTTGTTGTTGGGTCCGCTCGGCTCGTAGGTTTCGGTCGGGATGAACTGGGCGCCCGGCTGCAGCTCGCCGGTCTCGGCCCAGGCGAAGCCCACGTCGACGCTCCACTGGAACTTGACGCGGGAGGTTGGCCCCGGGTTGGAGAACTTCGTGAACCAGGCCAGCGACAGCGCATTCGGCGCGAGCTGCGTCGGGTCGTTCTGGAACACCATGAAGCAGCCTGGATGGCTGGCATGGTTGTTGACCGTGACGGAATGGATCATTCCCATGGCGACTTCCCGAATGAAACAGAGTGATGGCGGCAGCACGGGCCACGCTGGCACCGCACTGGTCGTCACTCTAGGGAGCGCAGGGAGCGATTTGAATTACATACGATTACAGCGGTTGCGCCCCGCCACGAATTTCGAAGGGGTAGTTGCCTAGGCGCACGGTGCCGCGCCGGCGCTCGACAAGCGGCGGCTCGACCAGGTGCGGCGGCAGCGCGTTCAGGATCTGGTGCTTGGCGCGGAAGATCTGGATGTTCACGTACGAGGGCTCCACCCCCAGCATGCGCGACAGCTCGTCCAGCCCGATCCAGCCCTGGCTCTGCGGCGCGATGCCGCGCTGGGCATCCTTCTGGCGCAGACGCGCGAGCGTGACCAGGGTGTAGTGGTGGATGCGCTCGCCCAGCGGCACCGACCTGCCCTGTGTCACCAGGTTCAGGCTCGTGTGCTCCTCGTCCTGGCTGACCTCGAAATGCAGGGCCACGTCGGCCGACATCGGCACCGGCATGGGCGTCGATATGGGCGTCTCGGAGGTGAGGTCGAGGTCGTCGCACAGCACGAACTCCCAGGTGCTGGACGATGTGCGCACCATGGCGCCGTCGCCCAGCAGCTCGATGCCGTCGATGTGCTCGAGCATCCACTTGCCGTCCTGGAAGTAGACGTTCGCCTCGGGTTCATGGTCGTCCGGCAGCAGGTTCTCGCGCGGGTTCAGCTCCACGATGTCGCCCGCGCCGCCGTCGCCTGCACCCGAGGGAAAGAGGCAGGTGGCCGGCGCGGCGAGGTCTTCCGCGGTCCAGACCGACTCGTCGCCGATGCCCATGCGGACCTCGGCGCCGGCGGGCAGCGCCGTCCAGCGGCCGCTGGGCAGGCGCTGCCCGTTCAGCGTGGTGCCGTTGCGGCTCTGGTCGACGATTTCCCATGCCTGCCGGTTCCACCGCACCATCGCGTGGACCTGGGACACGTCGGGCGCCTGCAGCACCGTCTGGCAGACAGAGGCGCGCCGGCCGAAGGCATGCACCGGCCGCAGCACGATGGCGCGCCGGTCGAGCTTGTTCCTGAAGATGGCCATCGCCGCATTCTCCTACGCGATCTCAGACGTACAGCGCCTGCGGATTCAATTCGCTCTCCTGCAGGGGAGTGTCGCGCCATCCGAGGGCGACGGGCACGCGGTAAAGCCGCGGATTGCCCAGTTCCGGCCAGATGTGGCACAGACCGGGCACCACCACCTTCACGGTGCACAACGGAAGGTCGGGCCGCGTGTGGTCGAGGACGATGGTTTCCAGCCCGAGCGAGGCGGCAATGGCCACGCAGCGGCGGATCTCCTCCGAGATGTCGCTGCGGGCGGCAGGCGCGGCCGAAACCGGCGCGGTGCCGGCCGGCAAAAGGAAAGCCGGTGCTCCCTCGTCGGCGGCTTCGGCCGCCGGCACCTCGAAGCTCTTGCCCGCCGCGATCAGCTGGCTCATCTCCGTGAGTGCCCGCTCGCAAGCCAGCGCGCGATCGGGGCTGCAGCCGAAGCCGACGGCCCAGGCGCCCGTGTCCAGATGGCGGCCGACCGCCACCACCACCGGAATGCCGAAGTCGTGCGTGATGTCGAGCACCCAGCGCTCCCAGCGCGGGCCGCAGGTGCGCTCGATGCGCTGGAGGATTTCGCCGGACAGGCTGTCGAGCCCGACTTCCGGCCGGCGGTGCCGCCCGTACCACCAGACGGCGGCGGCGTCGCGCTCCACCAGTTCGAGAAAGCCCTGGAGGATGGCCTCTTCGCGCGTGTTGCCCGCCGCGCAGCCGTTCGAGGTCCAGCCCACGTGGAACTGGCTCTGCACCGGCGCATTGGCGAAGCAGAAGCCCAGCGGCAGGTAGCGGCGCGCGTCGGCGGTCAGCGACCAGGCGGGCGCCCACCACGTCGGCGCTTCATGCGGCGAAGCGGACGGGGCCACGGCATGCGGCGGCTTGTGCGTGCCGAAGCGCTCGCGCTGCCGCTGGCTGAAGAGCGCCAGCGCCTGCGGTTCGATGCGGGGCGCGTCCAGGTCGGCGGCGGCTGCGACCACCCAGGCCTCGTCGCCCCGGAAGAAGGCCGAGTGCCGCTCGGCCGCCTCGCACAGCGCGCTGGCGCGGGACTGCTCCATCGACATGCCCTTGCCCAGGCACACCTGGGTCAGCACGCCGGGCATCTCGTCGTCGCCGGGCGGCGGCGTCCTGAAGATCTCGCTGCGGTAGACGGTCAGCGCGCCCTCGGCCTCGGCGTTCAGCGGCACGATCCGCGCCACGGCGCCGGTGAGCGGGCTCACGTGGCGCATCAGCCGCTGGACCGTGACCGACGCCGGTACGGTGCGCCAGCCGCCGTCATGGCTCGCGGTGGGCAGGCCCGGCGCCAGCACGACGCGCTCGCGCTGCCGGCGGGCCACGAGGTCAGGCGTTCCGCAGTGCGGGCATTGAGGGCGGAGGGCGACGACATGCGGCTGTGGCGAATCCAGCGTCCGCACCTCGGCACCATCAGCCTGATTCGCAAGCTGCAGCGCCACCGGGAGCAACTGGTCGAGCCGCCCGGCGACGAGCCCCTCGCCCGCACGCACCGGCGCGCCGCTGCCGGCGCTGCCATGCCGCGATTGCCACCAGGCACGGGCCGGACGATTCCCGAGCCAGCGATGCGCGAGGCAGCGCCAGCATGGCCCGTCAGGCCTGAAGACCGGCCCGGCCATGGCCTGCTCGCCGGTCGGCTTGACCAGCAGCCACGAACGGCCCGAGGCGCGCTGCTGCGCGTCGATGGCGGCGAACCGGGGGTCGAGGTAGTCGTCGCAGAAGACGACAGTGAGTCCGGCGCCCGCAGGCAGCGACCGTGCCCAGCGGGCGGCCGCGTCGTCGCCGACGGCCTTCGACAGCGCGACGACGTCCATGTCGGCCGAAAGCGCGGTGCGCGCGGGCGCCGCCGAGAAGTCGGGAACCAGCCACGAATCCGCATCGCCCTTTGCTGCGGGCCGCACGAGCCCCTGGCGCGACAGCGCCTCCAGCGCATGGAGCATCTGCGCGAGCTGCGCGGCACCTTCCCCGGTACTGCAATACGCGGCGAGGCTGACGCCCTGGCGCAGCACGCGCTCCATCGCCATGACGCCGGGCGAACCCAGCACCAGCAGGTCGTTCTCGCTGGCCAGCAGCAGGCGGTCCTGCAGCACCACCGGCGGCAGGAAGCGGTCGTGCCAGCGGAAGACGTCGGCGAAGAAGTCGGGTGCCATGGCGCTACCCATCGCCGCGCGGCCCCAGTGCGAGCTGCACCACGCCGTAGGGCGATGAGCCCGTCGTGGCCCGGAACGCCGCCTCGAAGAGCCGGTGCCTGTCCGAGAACTGTCCGTAGATGTGGTCCTCCGAGAGCACCCGCATCGACGGATGCAGCCGCGCGATCTGCGCCGCGTTCTCGAAGCCCGACACCACCGGCAGCCGCATGCCCCCCACGGCCATCGACTGCGCGGCGAGCACCGGATGCACGTGGTCGAGCACCACGACGCACGGGTTCGCGGCCTGCTCGAAGCGCTCGGCGAGGCTGCGCAGCACGGCCTCCAGCGGCGCCTGCGGCAGGTAGGGGCACACGCCCTCCAGCATCACCAGCACCGGGCGCTCGCCGGGCAGGCCGGCGGCGTCGAGCCAGTGTTCGTCGAGCACGGAGCAGGCGAGATCGCTTCCGGACTCATCGTCTCGATTGCGCGGCAGGTGCTGCGCACGCAGCTCGATGGCCTCAGGCAGGTCGATGTTGAGCCAGCGCGAGCCTGCCGCAGCGGCACCCAGCCGGCTGCGGCGCGTGCACAGCCCCGCGCCCAGCGTGATGCACAGGGCGCCGGGATGACTTGAAAGGAAATCGGCCGCGAAGCGATCGAAGAGCGCCGCGCGCAGCACGATGCTGCGCACGAAGCCCGGATCGGCCGCATAGGCCGAGATGTCGAAGGGCAGCGACGCGGCGATGCGACGCGCCTCGGGATCGGAGAACACCGACGCGTCGGCCACGGCGCCGGAATTGGCGCGCGCGGCCAGCGTCAGCAGGAGCGTGGCCGTGGCGCCCTGCAGCGCGCCTGCGGCCGGCCCCTGGGCTGCCTCGGACTCAGCAGGTGAACGGATAGGGGTCGCCCGTGTTGTTGTACGACGTGAGCGCGATGGCGCGCATGCTCTCTTCCACCGGTGCCGTCGGGTAGTTCAGGCGGATGGCGTTCTTGATCGCGGTGCCGTCGGCGTTCTTCTGGTTCCATTCGCCCTTCGCGGCGTCCCAGGTGAAGGCCGAGTTGGTGGTGAACAGGATCTTGAAGTTGAACGGGTTGTTGTAGCCCAGCCATTGGCTCAGCACGTTCGCCTTGTCGGTCTCGGGGTCGCGCGTCAGCTCGTAGAGCAGCTCGGGCGACTGCCACGCGATGGCGATCGCGCGCAGCACCACGCCGCCGAAGGCCAGCAGCGAGCCGTCGCCGCCGCCGGGAATGCCCAGGCCCGTGGGCAGCGCGCCGCCGACGATGCCGGGCGGCGGCACGGCCGCTTCGAAGGAGGCGGCGGAACCCATGAAGTTCGGGAACAGCTGGTAGTAGGCGGCCAGCGCCTCGGTGGCGTTGGAGCCCGGGGCCTGCGGCAGCACGATCACGAAGGAATCGTCGGGGCCGACCCAGCCGGAGGTGAGCATCGGCTTCCATTCGGCGCGCTGGGCCGGGTCGGGGCTCAGGAACAGCGACACGTCGAGCTGGGGCCAAGCGGTCGGCAGGCCGAAGTCGCGGTGCAGCATCGGCTGGATGTCCTGCTGGTCGAGCAGTTCGCGGCGGTAGGCGTCGTCCTGCCACGAGCGGGCGATGGCGCGCAGGTAGGCCAGGCGGAACTCGAGCAGCGGATCACCGCTTTGGACTTGGAAAGTCATGATTACTTCATCCTTGGTTCAAGAGGAAATCGTCGCGTGCGTCGGCACGCGCGCGGGCAACTCCGGCCGCAGCCCGGCCAGATTCTTCAGGCGCTTGGCGATGTCGGGCGAGGCGGAATCCGCCAGTGCCTGCATCGCCGACAGCGCCTCGTATTCGGTTCTGTACTTGGCGCCCTCGCGCGCCACCTCGGCGGCTTTGGCGAAGCACGCGGCCACCGTCTCGCGCTCGCCGCCGGCGGCCTGCAGGTAGCGGGCCTTCTGCAGGTGCAGCTCCGAGCGGTAGAGCCCTTCCTTGAGTTCGTCCGTCATGCGCAGGCACTCGTCGATGCGCTCCAGCGCCTCGTCCCAGCGTCCGTTGGCGGCCAGCGTGTCGGCGGCGAAGGCGCGGTAGTAGGTCTGGCAGTAGCGGCAGCCCATGGCCCACAGCGCCTGGATCCAGCCGTCGGCCTGCGCGATGTTGCCGACGTCGCCGGTGGCCCAGCAGCGGATGATCTCGGCGTAGCCCTGGAACGCCGGCAGGCCGTAGCGCTGCGTGATGCCCAGCAGCTCGCCGGTGCTCACTAGCGCGCGCGCCTTGTCGTTGCGGCCCTGGTGGCCCAGGCTCTGGTAGAGCAGCGCCATGCTCAGCGACGGGATGTGCGACATCTCGCGGGCCCAGCGCACGGCATTGGTCGCATCGGCGCGCGCGGCCGCGTCGTGGCCCGCGAACCAGCGCACCAGCGCACGGCCGGTGGTCGCCCACACGCGGGTGTCGAAGCCGAAGTCGGCCGCATGGTGCGCATGGGCCTCGGGGTCGTAGCGATCGACGGCGTCCGTCAGCGACTGCTCGGCGCGCTCGAAGTCACCGTCGGAATAGTGCGCGAGGCCGAGGTAGGTCTGCGCCGCGACGAACACGCCCTGGTCCTGCGCCTGCACGGCCTGGTCGAGCAGGCGGTTGCTCAGCTGCTGCACCTCGGCGCGGTTGCTGGCCACGTGGTGGAAGGTGATGAGCGTCCACAGGTGCTGCACCTGCTTCTCGCGCGGCACCTCGTCGGACAGCAGCTCCTGCGACAGCGCGATGCGGTCGACCACCTGCGCATGCGCCCAGCCGTACTTGTTCATCATGGCCTGCGTGACGTAGCTGTTCACGTCCAGCCGCGCCTCGCGCTGCGCCTCGCCTTCGAGGTGCGCCATCCAGCCGTCGATGTGCTGGGCGTAGGAAATCGTTTCGTCGTTGAGCGAGCGGTGCTGCGTGATGCGCAGCTGGCGCACCGCCAGCGCCACCGCCTGCGCGTATTCGCCCGCGTCGGCCCAGTGCTGGGCCACGTTGCCGGGTTCGTTCGCCACGTACTGCGGCTGGCTGTCCATCAGCGTCTGCGCGACGTTGCGGTGCAGCTGCCGGCGCTGCGCGACCAGCATGCTCTCGTAGGCGGTGTCGCGGATCAGCGCGTGGCGGAAGATGAAGCTGCCCGGCTGACCGGCCGGGGCGACGAGGCCCGCGTCGAGCAGCACGGCCATGTCCTTGTCCATCGCCTCGGCGCTCTTGCCCGAGCAGGCGCACAGCAGCTCGGCATCGAACTGGCGCCCGATGGTGGCGGCGAGCTGCAGCAGGCCCTTGACGGGGCCGAGCCGGTCGAAGCGGCTCACCAGCGAGTCCCGCAGCGTGACCGGAATCGCGGCAGGCTGGGCCGTGTCCTTGAAGACCCAGACGTGGTCCTTCTCGACCAGGTAGGCGTCGAGCATCATGCGCGCCATCTCCTGGATGAACAGCGGCACGCCGTCGGTGCGCTGCACCACGTTGTCGATCACCTGCGGCGCGACGACGCGCGGCGCCAGCGCCTGGCGCGCCAGCTCGGCGGCCTGCGCGTCCTCGAGCCGGCGCACCTCGATGCGCTCGGCCTGCATGGCGTCGGGCTTGACCCATTCGGGGCGCGCGGTGAGCACCAGCAGCACGCGGCGCTGCGGCAGCTGGGCGATGAGTTGCTCGACGAATTCGATGGTCGTGGGGTCGGCCCAGTGCACGTCCTCCAGCAGCAGCAGCACCGCCGCCGACTCGGCCATGTGCAACAGCCACTGCGCGATCGATTGCAGCAGCAGCGCCTTCTGCATCGGCGGCGACATCTGGCTCGGCGCGCGGTCGCCCAGCGGCAGCGACAGCCACGCGCAGAAGATCGGCAGCACGGCCTCGCCGTCGCAGCCTGCGGCCTGCAGGGCCTCGCGCAGGCGCTCGCGGCGGGCCTCGGGCGACGCGGCGTCGGGCATGGCGTCGAGGCGCTGGCGCAGCAGCGCGAGGAACGGCGTCAGCGCGTTGTTCTGGTTCTCGGGCTGGCACTGCGCGACGACGGTCTGCAGCCCTTCCTTGGCGACCTGCTCGCGCAGCACGTCGGCCAGGCACGACTTGCCGATGCCCGGCTCGCCGCGGATCCACACCGCGCCGCCCTGCCCTTCGCGGGCCCGTGCCCATGCCGTACTCAGCTGCTGCAGTTCGGCCTCGCGGCCGATGCAGGCCTTATGCAGCGCCTGCTCGGCGAAGCCGTCGGAGGCGAGCGCCTGCTGGTCGCCGCCGAGGCGGTAGGTCTGGATGCCGCCGGACTGGCCCGGCAGCGTCACCGTGCCGGCCTTGTCGAAGCTGGCGTGGCGGCTCAGCAGGCGGTAGCTGCTCTCGCTCGCCAGCAGTGTGCCGGTGTCGGCCACGCCCTCGAGCCGCACCGCGACGTTGACGGCATGGCCCGACGGGATCTCTCCGGCCGCGACGATCGCCATGCCGGTGTGCATGCCCATGCGGATACCGAGGTGCACGCCGTGCTCCTGCTCGATGGCGGCGGAGCGCTGGCGGCTCAGCGCGATCAGCTCCATGGCCGTGCGGCCGGCCTGGCGCGCGTCGGTGTCGCTGGCGTGCGGATAGCCGAAGAGCACGATCATCCGGTCGCCCAGCGTGCCCGCGAGCAGGCCGCCGCGGCGGGTCGCGGTCTCGGAGAACAGGGCCAGCTCGTTGCGCTGGAGCAGTTCGAGGTTCTCGATGTTGGAAGGCAGGGCCTCGTCGGCGCTGTCGTCGTCGGCCGCGTCGGGCCACACCGAGACGCTGCAGCACAGCACGGTGAGCTGGCGCTTCTCGGAGAAGCCGCGCGCGGTGATCACGGTCTGCGCGAGCGCTTCGTCCTGCGCCTGCTTGGCCGAACGCAGCACGCCCACGAGATCGTCCAGCCGCAGGCGGCCGAGCTCGGCCAGCAGCGTGGCGGCGGAATCGCTGCGGTCGGCAGCCTTCTTGCGCAGCGCCTGCCGCAGCACGGAGGCCACCGGGTGGCTGGCGATCTCCGCCGGCAGCGGCACCTCCAGCGGACTCAGCTGCTGGTGAAGGATCTCGGCCGCCGAAGCGCCACGGATGGCCGGCGCGCCGGTGAGGCACTCGATGAACATCAGCCCCCACGCGTACAGGTCCGACTTCACGCCGGGCGGCTCGCCGCGCAGCTGCTCGGGCGCGCTGTAGGCCGGCGTGCCCAGCGCCTCGTCGGTCATCGTGAGCGTGGGGAACTCGTCGCTGCGGTTCGACGGAATGACGGTGCCGATGCCGAAGTCCAGCACCTTCGCGTGCGGGACGGCGCCGGTGAAGGTCACCATCACGTTGTCGGGCTTCAGGTCGCGGTGCACGATGCCGGCGCTGTGCGCGCAGTCCAGCGCGTCGAGCACCTCGGCCATCAGGTGGCCCGTCTCGGTGGCCGTGAGCGCGCCCTTGCGGCGGATCAGGCTGGTGAGCGTCTCGCCCGGCACGTACTCGAAGACGCCGTAGACGCAAGGGCCCTGCTCGCCTTTGTCGAGCAGCTGCACGATGTGCGGGTGGTGCAGCGAGGCGCACAGCTTCGTCTCGCGATGGAAGCGCGCCACGCGCTGGCTTCCCACCTGCAGCTTCACGACCTTGATCGCGACGACGGTGCCCGTGCTCTTCTGCAGTGCGCGATATACCGTGCCGTAACCGCCGGCGCCCAGCTCCTCCAGCAATTCGTAACCGGGAATCTCCAGCGGATCGGGCAGATTCGGCTGCAACGCCGGGTGCGTGGGATTGGTGACTGCGTCCTGCATTTCAGTCTCGTCGTGATGGAGCGTTGATGGCCTCCGGGACTCGCCTCGGCCGCGTTCCGCCCTGCGGCGGCACGCAATAGTGACACTAATTGTTACTTTAGCGGAGGCAGAGAGGTTTCAGGTAGGTAACCCCTCAAAAAAAGAAAACCCGCAACAAGTGCGGGTTGTTAGAACTTTTCGGTGTATATGTGTGAACTACATCACACACGCCAAGTCCTATTCGAGAGCACCGCGGAACCGGCTTCGCCGGGCCGCAGGTGCTGCCCCCGGGGTAGGGGGTTGGCGCAGCGACACGCAGTGCGCGCAGCCTGGGGGCGAGCCTACTTCTTGTCGCCGCCGGGCACCTTGCCTTCGACGCCCTTGACGTAGAAGTTGACGCCCGACAGGAACTTGTCGTCGGCCACCGCGTCCTTGGCGACCACCTCCTTGCCGTCCTGGCCGAGGATCGGGCCCTTCCAGATCACGAAGCTGCCGTCCTTCAGGCCCTTCTTCACTTCCTCGACCTTGGCCTTGGTCTCGGCCGGCACGTCCTCGGCGATGGACACGAGGTCGATCGCGCCTTCCTTCACGCCCCACCAGGCCTGGCCGGTGGTCCACTTGCCGTCCAGGGCTTCCTGGGTGGCCTTGATGTAGTACGGGGCCCAGTTGATGGTGGCCGAGGCCAGGTGGGCCTTGGGACCGTAGGCGGTCATGTCGGAGTCCCAACCGAAGGCGCGCTTGCCCTTTTCCTGCGCGGTCTTGAGCACGGCCGGCGAATCGGTGTTCTGGAACAGCACGTCGGCGCCGCCGTTGATGAGGGCGGTGGCGGCCTCGGTTTCCTTCGGCGGGCTGAACCATTCGTTCACCCACACGACCTTGGTCGTGATCTTCGGGTTCACCGATTGCGCGCCCAGCGTGAAGCTGTTGATGTTGCGCAGCACCTCGGGGATCGGCACCGAGCCGACCACGCCCAGCGTGTTGCTCTTGGTCATGGCGCCGGCGATGATGCCGGCCATGTACGCGCCCTCGTACGTGCGGCTGTCGTAGGTGCGCATGTTGTCCGAGGTCTTGTAGCCGGTGGCGTGCTCGAACTTCACTTCCTTGTTGTCGGCCGCGACCTTCAGCATGGGCTCCATGTAGCCGAAGGTGGTGCCGAAGATCAGCTTGTTGCCCTGGCCGACCATGTCGCGGAACACGCGCTCGGCGTCCGCGCCCTCGGGCACGCTCTCGACGAAGGTGGTCTTGATCTTGTCGCCGAATTCCTTCTCAAGCGCCTTGCGGGCGTTGTCGTGCGCGAAGGTCCAGCCGCCATCGCCAACCGGGCCGACGTATGCGAATGCGATGTTCAGCGGCGCTGCCGGTGCCGGGGCCGCTGCGGCGGGTGCCGGGGCCGGCGCGGGTGCAGCCGCAGGAGCCGCCGCTTCTTCTTTCTTGCCGCAGCCGATCAGGGCCGCCGAAGCGACAGCCGTGAGGGCGGCCAGCTTGAGCAGGGAGCGCTTGTTCAGATCATTCATTGTCGGAAATCCTCAAAAGGACAGGTTGGCGGGAAAAAGAGAAACGCGATTATGAGCCGGGGTAGAACGGTTTCCCGATGGAAGCCGGCATGTTGGCGCGGATGAAGGCCGGGTTGCGCGAGATCAGCGCCAGCACCACGATCGGCGCGATGTACTGCAGCATGCTGAGGAACTGCGCCGGCACGTCCACGCCGCTGCTTTGCAGGTGGAAGCCCAGCATCGACACGCCGCCGAACAGGTAGGCGCCCAGCAGCACGCGCACCGGCCGCCAGGTGGCGAAGGTGGTGAGCGCGAGCGCGATCCAGCCGCGGCCGGCCACCATGCCCTCGACCCACAGCGGCGTGTACACCGTCGAGAGATACGCGCCCGCCAGCCCGCACAGCGCACCGCCCGCGATCACCGCCATGAAGCGGATGCGCCGCACCGGATAGCCCAGCGCATGCGCCGACTCCGGCGACTCGCCCACCGAGCGCAGCACCAGGCCGGCGCGCGTGCGGTAGAGGAACCAGATCAGCGCGAAGGTCAGCACCACCGCGAAATACACCATCGGGTGATGGCGGAACAGAGCCGGCCCGACCAGCGGGATGTCGCCCAGCACCGGAATGGCGTACGAGGCGCTTTCGGGCAGCTTGGCCTGCACGAAGCTGATGCCCGCGAAGGCCGAGAAGCCCACGCCGAAGAGACTCAGCGCGAGGCCCGTCGCGTACTGGTTGGTGTTGAGCCAGATCACCAGCACGCCGAAGAAGGCTGCGAGCAGCGCGCCCGCCGCCATGCCGGCCAGAAAGCCCAGCCAGGGGTTGTGCGTGGTGACGACCGTCGCGAAGCCCGCGATGGCGGCGCACAGCATCATCCCCTCGGCGCCGAGGTTGACGATGCCGGCCTTCTCGTTGATGAGCAGGCCCAGCGCCGCGATGGCGAGCACGGTGCCCGCGCTCAGCGTGGAGCCGAGCAGGAGTGCGTAGCTTTCCATGGTCAGTGGCTCCCTTCGGTGGCACGCGCGACGGGCGCGGTAATGGGCGTGCTCGCCTGCAAGGAGGCGGTGGTCATGGAGGCAGCCTTCGCAGCCGCCTTGCGCTTGATGCGGTAGGCAATGAGCGTGTCGCAGGCCAGCAGCGTGAACAGCAGCAGCCCCTGGAACACGCCGGTCAGCGACTTGGGCAGGCCGAGCCGCGACTGCGCCAGTTCGCCGCCGATGTAGAACATGCTCATCAGGATGGCAGAGAAGATCATGCCCACCGGATGCAGCCGTCCGACGAAGGCCACGATGATGGCCGCGAAGCCGTAGCCCGCCGGCACGTAGGGCGTGAGCTGGCCCAGCGGCCCTGCCACCTCCAGCGCACCGGCCAGGCCCGCGGCGGCGCCCGAAGTCAGCAGCGCGATCCATACCGCGCGCCGCGCGGAGAAGCCGGCGTAGCGCGAAGCCGCGGGCGCCAGCCCGCCGACCTGCTGCGCGAAGCCCGCGCGCGTGCGGAACAGGAACACCCACAGCGCCCCCGCTCCCACCAATGCGATCACCAGGCCGATGCTCACGCGCGAGCCCTTGAACAGGCGCGGGATCTGCGTGACCGCCTCGAAGGTCTTGGTCTGCGGGAAGTTGTAGCCGTGCGGGTCCTTCCACGGCCCGTAGACCATGTAGCCCAGCAGCAGCGTGGCCACGTAGACCAGCATCAGGCTCACCAGGATCTCGTTGGCGTTGCACTTGTCGCGCAGGAAGGCGACGATGCCCGCCCACACCATGCCGCCCAGGATGCCCGCCAACAGGATGGCCACGACGATCCACTGCCCCGTGTTCTTGTCGGCCAGCAGCGCCACGCCGCCCGCCGCGATGGCGCCGAACACGAACTGCCCCTCGGCGCCGATGTTCCACACGTTGGAGCGGAAGCACACCGCCAGCCCCAGCGCGATGATGAGCAGCGGAGTCGCCTTCACCATCAGCTCGCCGATGGCGTAGCCGTTCTTGATGGGCTCGTAGAAGAACACCAGCAGGCCCTTGACCGGGTCCTTGCCGAGCGCGGCGAACAGCGCCACGCCGATCAGCACGGTGATCAGCAGCGCCAGGATCGGCGATGCATAGCTCCAGAAGCGCGAGAGCTCCGGACGCGGTTCGAGCTTAAGCATGGGCCGCCTCCGCAGTCTTGCCGGCGCCGTGCCACAGGCCGCTCATCCACTCGCCGATCTGCGGCAGCGTGGCTGCGGCACGGTCGATGGAAGGCGACAGCCGCCCCTTGGCGATCACGTGCAGCCGGTCGCTGATGTTGAAGAGCTCGTCGAGCTCCTCGCTGATCACCAGCACCGCGCAGCCCGCGTCGCGCAGCGCCAGGATCTCGGCGTGGATCAGCGCGGCCGCGCCCACGTCCACGCCCCAGGTAGGCTGCGAGACGACGAAGAGCTTCGGCTTGGCGTCGATCTCGCGCCCGACGATGAACTTCTGCAGGTTGCCGCCCGACAGCGAGCGCGCCGCCGCCTTCGGACCGCCGGCCTTGACCTTGAAGCGCTCGATGATGGACCTGGCCTGCCGCTCCAGCGTGCCGGTGCTGATCCACCCGCCCCGGCCCACCGCCTCGCTGCGCGTGAGCAGCAGGTTGTGCGCGAGCCCCAGCGTGGGCACGGCGCCGCGGCCCAGCCGCTCCTCGGGCACGAAGTGCAGGCCCAGCGCGCGGCGCGCGCGCGGGCGCAGACGGCCGGCCGGCTTGTCGAACACGCGCACCATCGGCGCCTCGGCCCGCACGTCCTCGCCGGAGAGCGCGTACAGCAGCTCCTTCTGGCCGTTGCCCGACACGCCCGCGATGCCGACGACCTCCCCCGCGCGCACCTCGAAGGAGATGCCGTCGAGATCGACGCCGAACTGGTCCTCTCGCGCCAGCGACAGTCCGTCGACGCGCAGCGCGACCGCGCCGGCGTGCACCGGCCGGTGCTGCAGCGGCGGCGGCTCACTGCCGATCATCAGCCGCGACAGCGACTGCGTGCTCTCGTTCTGCGGGTTGCACACCCCCGTCACCTTGCCGCCGCGCAGCACCGTGCAGGCGCTGCACAGCTCCTGGATCTCGTGCAGCTTGTGGCTGATGTAGAGGATGCTGCAGCCCTCGGAAGACAGCTTCTTCAGCACCGTGAAGAGCTTGATCACCGCCTGCGGCGTGAGCACCGAGGTTGGCTCGTCGAGGATCAGCAGCTTGGGGTTGGTGAGCAGCGCGCGGATGATCTCCACCCGCTGCATCTCGCCCACCGAGAGCGTGTGCACCGGCCGCGCCGGGTCGATGTCGAGGCCGTACTCGCTCGCCTTGGCCGTGATGCTGCGCGTGACCTCGGCCAGCTGCAGCGACTTGTCCAGGCCCAGCCAGACGTTCTCGGCCACGGTGAGCGTGTCGAACAGGCTGAAGTGCTGGAACACCATGCTGATGCCCAGCGCTCTCGCCTGCTGGGGGTTGCGCAGGCTGACGGCCTGGCCGTCGAACATCACCGTGCCTTCGTCGGGCTTCACCGAGCCGTAGATGATCTTCATCAGGGTCGACTTGCCGGCGCCGTTCTCGCCGAGCACGGCGTGGATTTCGCCGGGCGCGACGCTCAGGGAGATGTCGCTGTTGGCCACCACCGCGGGATACCGCTTGGTGATGTGAGCGAGCTGGAGTCTGGGGGTTGTCATGCCGGGTTTCGTGGATTTGTCTCGTTCAACAGCAACAAAGCGGGAACGGCCATGAGTCTAATGGCGTCCCCGCGACCATCGGCGCCCGACGGCGCTTGCCTCAGTCCGTCATTTCAATGCCCGCCGATGTAGGCGAACTTGAAGAGGAACACGGCTGCGATGACCCAGACCATCGCATGCACTTCCCGTGCCCGCCCGGTGCACAGCTTCAGCACCGCGTAGGTGATGAAGCCGAAGGCCAGGCCGTTGGCGATCGAGTAGGTGAAGGGCATGGCCAGCGCGGTCACCGCGGCCGGGATCACCTCGGTGGTGTCCTCCCAGTCGAGCTCGACCAGGTCGCGCAGCATCAGGCAGCCCACGAAAAGCAGCGCCGGTGCGGTGGCGTAGGCCGGCACCGAGCCCGCCAGCGGCGAGATCATCAGGCAGGCCAGGAAGAGCAGCGCCACCACCACCGCCGTGAGGCCGGTGCGGCCGCCCGCCTGCACGCCGGCCGCGCTCTCCACGTAGGCCGTGGTGCTCGAGGTGCCGAGCAGCGAGCCCGCGAAGATCGCGCCGCTGTCGGCCAGCAGCGCCTTGTTCATGCGCTCCATCTTGCCCGGCACCAGCAGGCCGGCGCGCTTGGCCACGCCCATCAGCGTGCCGGTGGCGTCGAACATCTCGACCAGGAAGAACACCAGCACCACGTTCAGGATGCCGCCCTTGAGCGCGCCCAGGATGTCCAGCTGCATGAAGGTCGGCGCGATGGACGGCGGCGCGTCGAACACGCCGTGGAACTTGTTGCCGCCGAAGAAGAACGAGAGCACCGTCACCGTGATGATCCCGATCAGGATCGCGCCGCGCACCTTCAGCTTGTCCAGCGCCACGATGATGAGGAAGCCCAGCGTCGCCAGGATCACCGGCGCCGAGTGCAGGTCGCCCAGGGTCACGAAGGTGGCCGGCGATGCGGCCACCACGCCCGCGCTCTTCAGTGCGATGAGCGCCAGGAACATGCCGATGCCCACCGTGATCGCCGTTCGCAGCGACTGCGGTATGCCCTGTATGAAGAGCTCCCGCAGCCCGGTGACCGTGACGATCAGGAACAGGCAGCCCGAGATGAAGACGGCGCCCAGCGCCACCTGCCACGTGTAGCCCATGCCCAGCACCACCACGTAGGAGAAGTAGGCGTTCAGGCCCATGCCAGGCGCCATGGCGATCGGGTAGTTGGCGTACAGGCCCATGATCAGCGTGCCCAGCGCCGCGATCAGGCAGGTGGCCACGAAGACCGCGCCCTTGGGCATGCCCGCATCGCCGAGGATCGACGGGTTCACGAAGATGATGTAGGCCATCGTCAGGAAGGTGGTCAGCCCCGCGATGACTTCGGTGCGCACCGTGGTGTTGTGCGCATCGAGCTTGAACAGGCGTTCAAGCAGACCCGAGCCGCTTGCGCTGCCCACAGCCGCGCGCGGGCGCGCGGACTCGACATGCCCCGGCGTGCGGGGCTCGGCGCCTTTCGGCGCCTGTTCAAACGTACTCATTCGCTTGTCTCCAGCTGTTGTAGTGGCGGTTTCATCGTTGCCCCGCTCACGACGCCGGCGCGAACGGGGTTCTCTCAGGGATCCGAGGTTTCAGGTGCGGCGGGCGGACGCGCTGTCGTGCCGGGTGCGCCGGGTATGGCCGAAACCGGAGGCCGCAGCGACGCCGCCACCTCCTTGATGCATTCGCGCAGCCAGCGCGCCGAGCTCGACGAATGGGTGCGTTCGTGCCAGAGCTGGTAGTACATGAGGCGCGGCAGCGCCACCGGGCATTCGAGGATCTTCAGCGGCAGCCGCGAGGCGAAGCGCTCGCAGTACTGGCGTCCCGTCGTCAGCACCAGCAGGCTGGAGGCCACCATGTCGGGGATCAGCCCGAAGTGCGCGCAGCGCGCCGTGATGTTGCGCTGCCGCCCCAGCTCGTCGAGCATCTGGTCGATGATCCCGCGTCCGCCCGGATGCATGGGCGTTGGCGCGATGTGCTCGGCCGCCAGCCAGGTCTCCAGGTCCCAGCCGCGGCGCACCGCCGGATGGTCCTTGTTGACCAGCGAGACCACGTCGTCCCCGAAGAGCCGCGCCATGTGTAGGTCTTCCGGCGGCTTGAGCCAGTTGCCGATCACCAGGTCGACCTGGCCGAGCGCCAGGTGCCCGTGGTAGTCCGAGTCGGGCGTGAGCGCATGGATCTCGATCTGGCACAGCGGCGCGTCGCGCTTGACCTGCGCCACCAGCATCGGCAGGAACAGCGGGTCCATGTAGTCGCTGGCCGCGATGCGGAAGGTGGTGGCCGCCGACTGCGGATCGAAGCCGCGCGCATCCGAGAACAGCATCTCCGCCGCGCGCAGGATGCTGGCGGCCGGCTCGATCATGCGCAGCCCCGCGTCGGTGGGCACCATGCCCGAGCCCGAGCGCACCAGCAGCGGATCGCCCGAGAGCTCGCGCAGCCGCTTCAGCGCCGCCGAGACCGCCGGCTGGTACATGCCCAGCCGGATGGCAGCACGCGAGACGCTGCGATCGGTCAGCACCGTGTGCAGAACCCGGATGAGATGAAGATCGATCTTGTCGAAAAGCGCCTGATCTCTCATGGCTGTTCACACCTTTCCTGTCTGTGCGAACAGTAATACAGCGCGACATTTGGCGAAACCGGGTGTGGGGAAGGTTCAGCTCGGACCGTGCGAGCACGGTCCGTCGTCATTCGGCCGATGCTGCCTGCACCGCCGTGATGGCACGAAGGATCGACTCGCTCGTGGCCGGCGCCTTCAGCGGCGGATCGACCCTGTGGCCGCCCGCGGCCGACACCGCGTCGCGGATCGCGAAGAACACCGAGAACGGCAGCAGCAGCGGCGGCTCGCCCACGGCCTTGCTGCGGTGGATCGAGTCCTCGAAGTTCTGGCCCTCGAACAGGCGCACGTTGAACACCGGCGGGCAGTCGTTGGCCGTCGGGATCTTGTAGGTGCTGGGCGCGTGCGTGGTGAGCTTGCCGCTTTGCGGATGCCACACCAGCTCCTCGGTGGTGAGCCAGCCCATGCCCTGGATGAAGGCGCCCTCGACCTGGCCGATGTCCACCGCCGGATTCAGCGACTTGCCCGCGTCGTGCAGGATGTCGGCGCGCAGCAGCTTCCATTCGCCGGCGAGCGTGTCCACGATCACCTCGCTCACCGCCGCGCCGTAGGCGTAGTAGTAGAACGGGCGGCCCTGCATCCTGTCCTTGTCCCAGCTCAGGCCGGGCGTGGCGTAGAAGCCGTCGGACCACAGCTGCCTGCGGTCGAGGTAGGCCTCGCCCACCACGGTGCTGAAGGCCAGCGAGCGGCCGTTGACCTCGACCATGTCGTTGGCGAAGCGCACTTCGCTCGCCTTGCCGCCGTGGCGCTCGGCCGCGCATTCGGCCAGGCGCTCGCGGATCTGGCGCGCCGCGTCCTGCGCCGCCTTGCCGTTGAGGTCGGCGCCGGTCGACGCGGCCGTGGCCGAGGTGTTCGCCACCTTGGTCGTGTCCGTGGCCGTGACGCGCACGCGCTCGAAGCTCACGCCGAGCTCGTGCGCCACCACCTGGGCCACCTTGGTGTTCAGGCCCTGCCCCATCTCGGTGCCGCCATGGTTCACCAGGATCGAGCCATCGGTGTACACATGCACCAGCGCGCCGGCCTGGTTGAAGTGCTTCACGTTGAAGGAGATGCCGAACTTCAGCGGCGCCAGCGCCAGCCCGCGCTTGAGCACCGGGCTCTTCGCGTTGAAGGCGGCGATGTCCTCGCGACGCGCGCGGTAGTCGCTGCTGGCCTCCAGATCGGCCACGAGTTCGTGGACGATGTTGTCGGTCACGGTCTGGCGGTACGGCGTGACGTTGTTTTCGGTCTTGCCGTAGAAGTTGACGCGCCGCACGTCCAGCGGATCGCGCTTCAGTGCGCGCGCCACCGAATCAAGGATGTTCTCCATGGCGATGGCGCCCTGCGGGCCGCCGAAGCCGCGGAAGGCCGTGTTGCTCTGCGTGTTGGTCTTGCCCGAGAAGCCGTGCATGGCCACGTTGGGCAGCCAGTAGGCGTTGTCGAAGTGGCACAGCGCGCGGGTCATCACCGGGCCCGAGAGGTCGGCCGAGTGGCCGGCGCGCGAGACCATGGTGATCTCCGCGCCGAGGATGCGGCCTTCGGCGTCGTAGCCCACTTCGTATTCGTACCAGAAGCAGTGGCGCCGGCCGGTGACCATGAAGTCGTCGTCGCGGTCCAGCCGCAGCTTCACCGGGCGCTGCAGCTGCCGCGCCGCGATGGCGGCCACGCAGGCGAAGAGCGCCGATTGCGATTCCTTGCCGCCGAAGCCGCCGCCCATGCGCCGGCATTCGACGTGCACCTCGTTCGACTGCAGGTGCAGCGCATGCGCCACCAGGTGCTGCATCTCGCTCGGATGCTGCGTGGAGCAGTGGATGTGCAGCGCGCCGCCTTCCTTCGGGATGGCGTAGCTGATCTGGCCTTCCAGGTAGAACTGCTCCTGGCCGCCCACGTCGAAAGTGGCCTTGTGGCGGTGCGGCGCCGCGGCGATGGCCGCGCGCACGGCCGCCTCGTCGCCCTCGTTGGCGGCACCGCCGCTGCGCACGATGTGCATCGGCGGCACCACATACTGGCCGCGCTCGTGCGCGGCCTGCGGCGTGAGCACGGGCGGCTGCGCCTCGATGGTCAGCGCGTCCTTGGCCTTCGCGGCGGCGCGGCGAGCGGCGTCGCGGGTCTCGGCGATCACCGCGAACACCGGCTGGCCCAGGTAGCGGATCTCCCCGCCGTCGTTCACAGGCAGCAGGATCGGGTCGTCATGGATGATCGAGCCGCAGTCGTTGGTGCCCGGAATGTCGTCGGCCGTGATGACCGCGACCACGCCCGGCATCGCGCGGATGACGTCCAGCGATATCGCGGTGACGCGCCCGTTGGCCGCCGGCGAAAGCCCCAGCGCGCAATGCAGCGTGCCGGCGAGCTCGGGGATGTCGTCGATGTAGGTGGCCTCGCCGGCCACGTGCAGGTGGGCCGACTCGTGCGGACGGCTGATGCCCACGCGCATGCCGCGCTCGTGCGCCAGCGTTTCGGCGCCCACGTCGATGCGGGCGGCGGTGTTGGCCAGGTAGTCGGCAAAGGCCTCGGCGGGCTGCAGCAGGCGGGCGTCGATGGGTTTGTTCATGGTCAGACTCCTTGAGCAGCCGCATTGACGGCATGGGGCATCACGCTCCACACGCTGGTTTCCTCGATCGGCAACGCCTCCTCCGCTCGCGTTTCGAGCCAGAGGCGCTGGATGAGGTTCTGCGCCACCAGCAGCCGGTAGTCGGCCGATGCGCGCATGTCCGACAACGGCTTGAAGTCTTGAGCCAGCGCGAGCTTGGCGGTGGCGACGCTGGCCTGCGTCCACGGCTTGCCGACCAGCGCGGCCTCGGCGTTCGCGGCACGCTTGACCACGGCGGCCATGCCGCCGAAGGCCAGGCGCACGGCCTTCACCGTGTCGCTGCCCGCCTCGAGCTCGATGGCGAAGCCCGCGCACAGCGCCGAGATGTCGCAGTCGAAGCGCTTGCTGATCTTGTAGGCGCGCACCTGCCGCTTCATCGCGGCATGCGGAATGGCCAGCCCCTGGACGAACTCGCCCGGCTGCAGCTGGTTCTTCATGTAGTCCAAGTAGAAATCGGGCAACGGCATGCGGCGCACGGCGTCGCCGCGGCGCAGCTCGATCTGCGCGTCCAGCGACATCAGCACAGGCGGCGAATCGCCGATGGGCGAGCCGTTGGCCACGTTGCCGCCCATGGTGCCGGCATGGCGGATCGGCGGCGAGGCGAAGCGCAGCCACACCTCGGCCAGGCTGGGAACGCGTTCCACCAGCGCCGCGAAGGCGGATTCGAGCGAGGCGCCGGCGCCGATGTAGAGCTCGCCACCGTTGTCCGGGCGATCCTCGATGGTCTTCAGCTCGGCCACGTCGCCCACGTAGATGATGTCGCCCAGGTCGCGGAACTGCTTGTTGACCCACAGGCCCACGTCGGTGGAGCCGGCCAGCAGCTGCGCGCGCGGCTTCTGCTCGCGCAGGGCGGCGAGCTGGGCCAGCGTCTTCGGGGCGTGGAAGTGGTCGATGCGCGCGCCCAGCGGCGCGGCGTAGTCGAAGCCCTCGTTCTTCAGTGCGGTGAGCGCGGCGACCACGGGCTTCGTGTCGAGGCGCACGGCAGGCAGGTCGAACATGCGCTGGCCGGCGTCGAGGATGGGACGGTAGCCGGTGCAGCGGCACAGGTTGCCCGAGAGCTCGTCGGCCAGCTGCTGGCGGGTGGGCTGGGTGCCTTCGGCCTGGTGGTGCTCGTAGCTGGCCCACAGCGACATCACGAAGCCGGGCGTGCAGAAGCCGCACTGGGAGCCGTGGCAGTCGACCATGGCCTGCTGGACGGGGTGCAGCGTGTGCACCGCGTGCTTGCCGTTGCTGCCGGTCTGCGTCTTCGGCAGGCACTGCGCCTGCGCCTTGAGGTCTTCGACCGTGAACAGGGCCTTGCCGTGCAGCGTGGGCAGGAACTGGATGCAGGCGTTGACGGTCTGCAGGCTCAGGCCGTCGATGGTGCCGGGGGCCTGGGGGTCGGTGGCCAGTTCGCCGATGACGACGGTGCAGGCGCCGCAGTCGCCTTCGTTGCAGCCTTCCTTGGTGCCGGTGCAGCGGGCGTCCTCGCGCAGCCAGTCGAGCACGGAACGGGTCGGATGGACGCCGGTGACGTCGACGATCTTTCCGCGATGGAAGAAGCGGATCGGTTGAATCTTGCTGCTGTCGGTGCTCATGCTTTTAGGGCTCGTGGGCGACCCTTCGTGGGTCGGTCATGGACGTTAGCGGCTTGTCCGGCCTCTTGCATACGCGGGTGCCCATAACGCGTATGTGGGGGCCGGTATGCCACGTACGGGGAAACCCTTGCGTGGGGGTTGCAATTCCCGGGCCACTCGGCGATCTCGGCGCGGCGCCGGGGCGGGGTTCAGCGCTGCGCGATGGCCACCCAGGCGGTGGCCACCAGCGTCGAGCCCGCCACCGCGAGCAGCCCGCCGACCAGCCACTTGAGCGTGCGCGGCTGCAGCCTGTTGGGCAGGCGGTGGTGCAGCCGCGTCACCCCGTAGACCACGGGCATCGCGCAGCCGGCCAGCAGTGCCGAGCGCAGCGAGAAATGCCCCGTGGGCACCACGATCACCAGCCGCACCAGCGAGTTGAAGGCGAACATCAGCAGCAGCGCGCGCCGCACCAGCTCGCGGTCCAGCGGCTGGCGGTACATGTGGAAGACGATGGGCGGCCCCGAACTCGAGAACAGCCCGCCCAGCACGCCCGACAGCCCCCCGATCAGCGCGAAGCTCGCGCGCCCCGACACCGCCGGCAGAGGCCTGGCCTGCAGTACCAGCAGCACCGCGCAGCCCAGGATCGACACGCCCAGCAGCCCGCGCAGCCAGTCGACCGCGCCGCCGCTGAGCCAGGTCAGCAGCATCAGGCCGACGATCACGCCCACCGTGCTGCCGTTGAGCGCCGGCTTCATCAGCTGCCAGGGCACCACGCCCGGCCGGGCGCGGAAATACGTCCAGGCATTGATGAGGCTCAGGACGGTGGCCGCGTTGGCGGTATCGCTCACGCTGGCGACGTGCAGCACCGACACCAGCCCGAGCAGGATCAGGCTGAACGCGAAGCCGGTGAGGTTCTGCGCATAGGTGGCCAGCGCCACGCAGGCCATGAAGACCAGCACGGGGCCGGCCTGGGAAAGGATCGCTTGCACCGCAGGAGGCCTCAGGGTGCGGCGGAAGGAAGCGCAGGGTGGGAGAGGCGCGCGCGGACAACGCGCAGCGCTACGGACGGAACGGACATTCGGGAGCGGGGAAGGCAGCGGGAGCGGGGAACGGGAAGCGAAAAACGCGAGAAAGCGGGCTCCGAGAATACCGCGCCGCGTCCGGGGCCCTCTTCAGCGCACCAGGTCCCACCCCATCATCAGCGCGGCGAAGCCCATCAGCGCGGTGCCGCCCCAGCCCAGCCAGCGGGTGCGGCGGCCCGAGGTGAAGACGCCCATGACCTTCTCGCGGGTCACGAGGATCATCATGGCCGCCATGATCGGCACGGCCACGACGCCGTTGATGACGGCGCTCCAGTAGAGCGCCTTCATGGGATCGATCGGCGTGAAGTCGAGCGCCGTGCCCACCAGCGTGGCCACGGCGATGATCGCGTAGAACTCCTTGGCCTCGCGCCAGTGCCGCTCCAGCCCCTCTTCCCAGCCGAAGGCCTCGGCCACCGCATAGGCGGCCGAGGACGCGAGCACCGGAACGGCCAGCAGCCCGGTGGCGATGATGCCGCCGGCGAACAGCAGGAACGCGAAGTCGCCGGCCAGCGGGCGCAGCGCCTCGGCGGCCTGGGCGGCGGAGGTCACGTCGTGCACCCCGCCCGCATACAGCACCGCCGCGCCCACCACCATCACGAAGAAGGCGATCAGGTTGGAGAAGGTCATGCCCATCCAGGTATCGAGCCGCACCCGCTTCAGGTCGTGCCGCACCTCCTGCTCGGAGCCCTTGCGCCCGCCCTTGAGCCGCAGCTCCTCCACCTCCTGCGAGGCCTGCCAGAAGAACAGGTACGGGGAGATGGTGGTGCCCAGCAGCGCCACGATCATCATCCAGTAGTCGCCGCGCCACTGCAGCCTGGGCACCACCAGGTCGTGCAGCACCTGCGCCCAGGGCACCTGCACCGAGAACACCGCCGCCACATAGGCGAACAGCGTGAGCGTGAGCCACTTGAGGATGTGCGCCAGCTTGCGGTAGGGAACGAACACCTGCAGCAGCACCGTCACCACGCCGAACACCAGCGCGTGGAAGTGCGCCCCGCCGCCCACCACCAGCTGCAGCGCCTCGCCCATCGCGGCGATGTCGGCCGCGATGTTGATGGTGTTGGCCACCACCAGCAGCGACACCAGCACGATCAGGAAGCCGCGCGGCATGTGCTCGCGCAGGTTGGCCGCCACGCCCTTGCCCGTGACCCGCCCGATGCGCGCCGACACCAGCTGGATCGCCACCATGAAGGGCAGCGACAGGAACACCGTCCACAGCAGCCCGGTGCCGAACTGGGCGCCGGCCTGGGTGTAGGTGGCAATGCCCGACGGGTCGTCGTCGGCCGCTCCGGTGACGACGCCGGGGCCTACGTGTCGCAGGAACGAGGGGATGAGTTTCTTCATGTGGGGCGGATGGTGGCACGGCGAGCCTGACCAGGGAATGAACGTTCAACGTCCGTCCCCGGAAAAACGTTGGCCGTCGCCCGCTTCTTTTCTGCCGGCCCGCGGCAGGCGGGGGCCGGCTACGCCCGCTCGGAGAACAGCTCGGTGATGACCTGCCTGAGCCAGCGGTTGCCCGGGTCGGCCTCGAAGCGCTTGCTCCAGTGCAGCGACACGGTGAAGTCGCGCAGCGGAAAGGGCGGCTCGACGATGGCGTAGCCGCCCTCCTGCGCGAAGCCGCGCGCGATGTTGCGCGGCATCACCACGGCGAGGTCGGTCGCGCGCACGATGGCCGGCAGCACCATGAAGTGCTCCGTCGTCAGCCGCAGCCGGTCTTCCAGGTTGAGCAGCTGCAGGATGCGCAGCGTCTCGGCATGCGTGCGCACCGCCACGTAGTCGAGTTCCTGCAGGGCCTCCAGCAGCGCCTGCCCGCTGCGCCTGCGCCTGACGAAGGGGTGGTCCTTGCGCAGCAGCACGATGTAGCGGTCCTTCAGCAACTGGGCACGCTGGGTGTCCTTCACCCCGGGCAGGAAGCCGAAGGCGAAGTCGACCTTGCCGCTGTCGAGGCCGGCGGCGATGTCGCCCGGCGCCAGCGGCATCGTCTCGACCCGCACGCCGGGCGACAGCTCGCGCAGCCGCGCCATCAGCGCGGGCAGGAAGCGCCCTTCGCCGATGTCGCTCATGTGGATGCGGAAGGTCTTGCGCGACACCTGCGGCTCGAAGCGGTCGGGCTCGTGCAGCGCCCTTTCCAGCGTGGCCAGCGCCGCCTGCACGGCCACCGCCAGGCGGTCGGCGCGCGGCGTGGGCGCCACGCCGCCGGGGGTGCGGGTGAACAGCGCATCGCCCAGCAGCAGGCGCAGCCGGGTCAGGCCGTGGCTGGCCGCCGGCTGCGTCAGGCCGAGCGCCTCGGCCGCGCGGCTCACGTTGCGCGCGCGGTAGACCGCGTCGAAGAGCCGCAGCAGGTTGAGGTCGACCGTGTCGATATGCACCGTGTTCATATTGGATAGCTGCCTCATTTTATTGAGGTATGGCGCACCGCCGACCACACTCCCGTTTCCCCACCGGCCCCCCAGAACCCCACCGGGCCCCAGAACAAAAGAAGAGACAGAGACAAGATGGAAGTTTCATTCAGCAAGGAAGTGGAGATGCTGCGCCTCGGCGCGGGCGACACCTTCCACGGCGAGGGCATCCTCGCGATCACCAAGGGCCTGCTGCAGTCGGGCGTGGCCTACGTCGGCGGCTACCAGGGCGCTCCCGTCTCGCACCTGCTCGATGTGATGGTCCAGGGCAAGGCCTACATGGACGAGCTGGGCGTGCACGTTGAGGCCTGCTCCAACGAGGCCTCGGCCGCGGCGATGCTCGGCGCCTCCATCCACTACCCGCTGCGCGGCGCCGTGACGTGGAAGTCCATCGTCGGCACCAACGTGGCGGCCGACGCGCTGTCGAACCTGTCGTCGCCGGGCGTGACAGGCGGCGTGCTCATCGTGGTGGGCGAGGACTACGGCGAAGGCGCCAGCGTGATCCAGGAGCGCACACACGCCTACGCGCTCAAGTCGAGCATGTGCCTGCTCGACCCCAGGCCCGACCTCGGCGTGATGGTGCGCATGGTGGAGGAGGGCTTCCGCCTCTCGGAAAGCTCGAACATGCCCTGCCTGATGGAGCTGCGCATCCGCACCTGCCACGTGCGCGGCAGCTTCGAGTGCAAGGACAACGTGCGGCCCGCCGTCTCCACCCGTGCGCTGATGGAGGAGCCCGCCGGCTTCGACTACATGCGACTCGCACACCCGCCCGTCACCTTCAGGCACGAGAAGCTCAAGGGAGAGGCACGCATTCCGGCCGCGCGCCGCTACATCGCCGAGCACGGCCTCAACGAACTGATGCCCGGGCGGCGCCATGCCGACCTCGGCATCGTGGTGCAGGGCGGTCTCTACAACGCGCTGATCCGCAGCCTGCAACAGCACGGGCTGGCCGATGCCTTCGGCGAGACGGACATCCCGATCCTCGTGCTCAACGTGACCTACCCGCTGGTGCCCGAGCAGGTCGCCGACTTCTGCGTGGGCAAGCGCGCGGTGCTGGTGGTGGAGGAAGGCCAGCCCGAATACATCGAGCAGGACATCGCCACGCTGCTGCGCCGGCGCGACATCCAGACCCCGCTGCACGGCAAGGACATGCTGCCCTCCGCGGGCGAGTACGGCGTGGAGATGCTCTCCGGCGGCATCGGCGCCTTCGCAGCGAAGTACATCGAGGCGGACGAGGCCTCCTCCTCGGCCCAGGCCTGGCTGGCGGGCAACCGCGAGCGCCGCGAGGCCGTGGCCCGCCGGCTGAGCTCGCCGCTGCCCAACCGGCCGCCGAGCTTCTGCGTCGGCTGCCCGGAGCGGCCGGTGTTCTCCGCCCTCAAGCTCGCGCAGCAGGAGACCGGGCCGGTGCACGTGGCCGCCGACATCGGCTGCCACGCCTTCGGCACCTTCGAGCCCTTCTCGATGGGCCACTCCATCCTGGGCTACGGCATGAGCCTCGCGAGCCGCGCGGGCGTGGCGCCGATGATGAACCGGCGCACGCTCTCGATCATGGGAGACGGGGGCTTCTGGCACAACGGGCTGCTCACCGGCGTGCAGAGCGCGCTCTTCAACGGCGACGATGCGGTACTGCTGATCTTCAAGAACGGCTACACCTCGGCCACCGGCACGCAGGACATCATCTCCACGCCCGACGACGAGATCAAGGAACGCGCCGAGGACAAGCAGCAGAGCCTGGTCGACAAGAACCAGACCATCGAGGCCACGCTCAAGGGCCTGGGCGTGCAGTGGATGCGCACCGTCACCACCTACGACGTGGAGCGCATGCGCAAGACGCTGACCGAGGCGCTCACCAGCGACTTCGACGGCCTGAAGGTGGTGATCGCCGAGGGCGAATGCCAGCTGGAGCGCCAGCGCCGCATCAAGCCCTGGATCGCCAGCCTGCTGAAGAAAGGCGAGCGCGTGGTGCGCGTGAAGTACGGCGTCGACGAGGACGTGTGCAACGGCGACCACGCCTGCATCCGCCTGTCGGGCTGCCCCACGCTCACGCTGCGCGACAACCCCGATCCGCTGAAGGTGGACCCCGTGGCCACCGTGATCGACGGCTGCGTGGGCTGCGGCCTGTGCGGCGCGAATGCGCATGCGGCCACGCTGTGCCCGAGCTTCTACCGGGCGGAGGTGGTGCAGAACCCGAAGTGGCATGAGCGGCTGCTGCATGGCCTGCGCGGCGCGTTCGTTCGCGCGCTGCAGCCCGCATGACCACGCTTTCCTTCTCCCTCGCCCTTGGGGGAGAGGGAGCAGCAGCCATCCGGAAATAACAAGAACAGAAGCGACCCGATGAACCGAACCATGGACCACACCCGCCCCATCACCCTGCTCGTCTGCGCCCTTGGCGGCGAAGGCGGCGGCGTGCTCACCGAATGGCTGGTCGACACCGCGCGCCATGCCGGCTATGCAGCGCAGAGCACCTCGATCCCCGGCGTGGCGCAGCGCACCGGCGCCACCACCTACTACATCGAAGTCTTTCCCGTGCCGCTCGCGCAGCTCGGCGGCAGGCGCCCCGTGTTCAGCCTGAGCCCGGTGCCGGGCGCGCTGGACGCCATCGTCTCCTCGGAGCTGCTGGAGACCGCGCGCCAGATCGGCAACGGCATGAGCGCGCCGCAGCGCACGATGGTCATCAGCTCCTCGGCGCGCATCTTCACGACGGCCGAGCGCATGCAGCTCGGCGACGGCCGCGCCGACGCGCAGCAGCTGCTCGACGTGGTCAAGGCCTTCAGCCGCGAGCACCATGTGTTCGACATGAACGCCGTCGCGCGCGAGAGCGGCACGGTGGTCAGCGCGGTGATGCTGGGCGCCATCGCGGGCAGCGGGCTGTTCCCGTTCCCGCGCGAGGCCTACGAGCACGTGGTGCGCGGCGGCGACAGCAGCGCGCCCGAGAAGCTCAACCGGATGGCCGCCGCCAGCCTGCGCGGCTTCGCCTCGGCCTTCGAGGCGGTCGACGCGCCACGCACGCAGGCCGCCTTCGTCAGCAGCGTGATGGCCGGCGAGGGCAACGACGCGCCGCCACCGGTCGCCGCCCTGCCCGCCGACCTGGCGCGGCGCTTTCCGCCGGCCGTGCACGACATGCTCGCGCTGGGCCATGCCCGCGTGCTCGACTACCAGGACGCCGCCTATGCCTCGCTCTACGCCGAGCGGCTGGGCCGCGTCCTCGATGCGGAGCGTGCCGCCGATCCGGCCGGCGCGCGGGGCTTCGCCGTCACACGCGAGGCTGCGCGCTGGCTCGCGCTGTGGATGGCCTTCGACGACATCGTGCGCGTGGCCGCGCTCAAGGGCCGCGCCAGCCGTGCGCAGCGCGTTCGGCGCGAGGTGCGCGCCGGCGAGGAAGACATCGTGAAGGTCTACGACCACTTCAAGCCCGGCGCCGCCGAGTTCGCGGCGCTGCTGCCAGCGTCGCTCGCCAGCCGCGTCACGGCTTGGGACCGCCGCCGCCAGTCGCGAGGCCTCGCGCCGTGGGCGCTGCCGCTGAAGGTGGGCAGCCATTCGGTGTTCGGCATGGCCTCGCTGCGGCTGCTGGCTTCGCTGCGCTGGCTGCGCCGGCGCGGCAGCCGCTTTGCGCAAGAGCAGGCCCTCATCGAGCGCTGGCTGGCCGCCGTGGAAACCGGCACGCGCCAGGCCTGGGCGCTGGGCCATGAACTCGCGCTGTGCGGACGGCTCATCAAGGGCTACGGCAGCACCAACGAGCGCGGCAAGCACAACCTGCTGCACGTGATCGACGAACTGGCCGGCCGCAGCACGCTGACGGCCTCCGAGCGGGCCAGCGCCATTGCCGCGGCGCGCGAGGCTGCACTGGCCGATGAGGGCGGCAAGGCCCTCGACGCCGCGCTGGCCGCCCATGGCGCAGCGCCGCGGCCGGTGCAGGCGCAGCCGATCCGCTGGATGAAGCGGCCGCCGCCGGCCAAGGCCTGAGCGGACGCAGCCGGATACAAGAAAAGGAGACAAGACCGATGACCCGCCCCGCCCTTCCCTGGCGACGATGCCTCCTGCTGCTGGCAGCAGCCGCCATGCTGGCCCCGGCGCACGCCAACAACGCGTGGCCTGCCAGGCCGATCAAGGTGATCGTCAATTTCCCCGCAGGCGGTGCCGCGGACCAGATCGCCCGCGCGATCTCGCAGCCGCTGCAGGAGTCGTTGAAGCAGCCGGTGGTGATCGAGAACCGCGCCGGCGCCAACGGCAACCTCGGCGGCGAGGCCGTGGCGCGCGCGCCGGCCGATGGCTACACGCTGCTGATGAGCTCGGGCGGCATGGTGTCGGTGAACCCGCACCTCTATTCGCGCATGAGCTTCGACCCTGCGAAGGATCTCGTGCCCGTGGCGGCCGCCGCGCGCGTGCTGGTGTTCCTTGTCACGCGGCCTTCGCTGCCTCATGCGAACGTGAAGGAGTTCATCTCGTACGTGAAGGCCAACCCCGGCAAGCTGTCGTACGGCTCGCCGGGCAACGGCAGCTCGCCGCACCTCGCGGGCGAGATGTTCAAGACCCAGGCCGAGCTGTTCGCGCTGCATGTGCCCTATCGAGGCGCCGCGCCCGCGCTGCAGGACCTGCTGGCCGGCCAGATCGACTACGCCTTCGACCCCGGCATCGCGCTCACGCAGGTGCGCGCGGGCAAGCTGAGGCTGCTGGCCGTGGGCAGCCCGAAGCGCTCGCCGCTCTTTCCCGACGTGCCCACGCTCGACGAGGCCGGCCTGCGCGGCTTCGACGCCGACACGGTTTTCGGCTTCTACGCACCCGCCGGTACGCCGCCGGAGGTGGTGACGCAGCTCAACGCGCAGATCAACCGCGCGCTCGCGCTGCCGGCGGTGCAGGAGCGCATCGCGTCGATCGGCGGCGAGGCGCAGCCCGGCTCGCCGGCAGCATTCCAGCAGCGCGCAACGGCCGACTCCCAGCGCTTCGGCGCGCTGATCCGCGAACGCTGGATCGTCGCGGACTGAACGCAGATGGCCCAGCTGCTCAACGTCGAGGACTACCGGCGCCGCGCCCGCCGCGCGCTGCCGCGGCTGGTGTTCGACTACATCGACGGCGGCGCGGAAGACGAGCGCTGCCTCCGGCGCAACCGCGAGGCGCTCGAGGCGCTGCCGCTGATCCCCGAATGCCTGCGCGACACCAGCAAGGTGGACATCGGCACCGAACTCTTCGGCCGCCGCTGGCGCGCCCCTTTCGCCATCGCCCCCATCGGGCTGGCCGGCCTCGTGCGGCCGCGCGCCGACGCCCTGCTGGCCGGCGCCGCGCAGGCGGCGGGCGTGCCCTTCATTCTTTCGACGGCCTCGAACACACGCATCGAGGAGGTGCGCAGCGCCGCGCCCGATGCCACGCTGTGGATGCAGCTCTACGTGATGGGCGAACGCGCCATCGCCGAACGCATCGTGCGCCGCGCGCGCAATGCGGGCTTCGAGGCGCTCGTGCTCACGGTGGACGTGCCCGTCAGCGGCCTGCGCGAACGCGACCTGCGTCACGGCTTCCGTGTGCCGATGCGCCTCACGCCCGGCACCGTGCTCGACATGGCGCGGCACCCCGCATGGCTGCTGCGGCTGGCCGGCGGCGGCATGCCGCAGTTCGCGAACCTGCTGCCGGATGAAGACGACGGGGCGCCGGTCTCGGCGCAGACCCAGGCCGCGCTGCTCTCGCGCGCCATGGACCGCACGCTCACCTGGGAGAGCCTGGCCTGGCTGCGCAAGCTCTGGGACGGGCCGCTGCTCGTGAAGGGCCTGCTGGGCGCCGAGGACGCCCGGCGTGCGCTGCGCCACGGCGCGGATGGCATCGTGGTCTCCAACCACGGCGGGCGGCAACTCGATGCCGCGCCGGCCACCATCGCCGCACTGCCGGCCATGCTCGATGCGGTCGGCGGGCGCATGCCGGTGCTGGTGGACAGCGGCATGCGGCGCGGCAGCGACATCGTCAAGGCGCTCGCGCTCGGGGCGAACGCGGCGCTGTTGGGTCGCGCACCGGTCTACGGCCTGGCCTGCGGCGGCGAGGAGGGCGCGCTCTCGGTGCTGCAGCTGCTCGCGCAGGAAACCGAACGCACGATGACTCTGCTGGGCGCCTCGCGCGTCGCCGAACTCGGGCGCAGGCATGTCGAGATGCATGCATCGCGTTCGCAGATCGAACAAGTCGGGCACGCGACGCACGCATCCGTGCCGACGCACGGGAAAGCCTCCATTTACCCCGCGCACGCGGCTGCCTAGATTGCGGATGCGCTCGTAGAGACACACAACACAACGAAGGAGACCATGAAAGCCACTCGCCAACCCCGTCCGTCCCGCTGCATGCCCCTGGGCCTTGCAGCGGCCGCCGCAGCCCTCGCGCTGGCCGTTCCCGCCACCCAGGCGCAGGACAAGCCGGTGCAGCTCAAGCTGTCGAGCTGGGTGCCCGCGCAGCACCCGCTCAACCCCGCGCTGCAGGCGTGGGCCGACGACATCAAGAAGGAGTCGGGCGGCACCATCACCGCGATCCTCTTCCCATCGGAGCAGCTGGGCAAGGCCTTCGATCACTACGACATGGCGCGCGACGGCATCGCCGACTTCTCGTACGTGAACCCGGGCTACCAGCCGGGCCGCTTCCCGGTGATGGCGGGTGCGTCGCTGCCCTTCCTGTTCGCCAACAGCAAGGAAGGCTCGGCCGCCATCGACGCCTGGTACCGCAACTACGCGGCCAAGGAGATGAAGGACGTCAAGTACTGCTTCGCCTTCGTGCACGACCCGGGCACCTTCCATTCGCGCAAGAAGATCACCGTGCCCGGCGACATCAAGGGCATGAAGGTGCGCCCGGCCACCAGCACCGTGGGCCAGCTCATCACCTCGCTGGGCGGCACCAACGTGCAGGCCTCGGCGCCCGAGTCGCGCGACATGCTCGAGCGCGGCGTGGCCGACGCCATCACCTTCCCGTGGGGCTCCATCGGCCTGTTCGGCATCGACAAGGTGGTGAAGTACCACATGGACGTGCCGCTGTACGTCACGCCCTTCGTGTGGGTGATGAACAAGGGCAAGTACGACGCGATGTCCGCCGCGCAGAAGAAAGTGATCGACGACCACTGCACCAGCGAGTGGGCGCAGAAGGTGGCGGGCCCGTGGGCCGACTTCGAGTTCGGCGGCCGCGCCAAGATGGCTGCGCTGTCGGGGCACGAGATCTACAAGCTCACGCCCGAGCAGCTGGACGCATGGCGCAAGGCGGCGGCGCCTTCCGAAGCGCAGTGGGCCGACAGCGTGAAGAAGGTCGGCGAAGACCCGAAGGCCGTGATGGATGCGCTGAAGGCCAGCCTTACCAAATACAAGTCAGCCCTGTGATGTCGGGCGTCTTCTTTCAAGGGGCCGCCGCGCACGGCCGCCCGAAGCGGCCGGCCCGCCCCCCGGTAGGGGGGTTGGCGAAGCGACACGAAGTGCGCGAAGCCTGGGGGGCGAGCCAATGAAGCGAAGCGCTATGGACCGTGCGATCAACACGATTGAATGGCTTGCCGCCATCTTCGTGGGGATCGTCGCGCTCAACATCTTCGTGGCCGTGGTGCTGCGCAAGTTCTTCGACACCTCGATCCCCGACGCCTACGACTTCGGCCGCATGCTGCTGGGCATCCTGATCTTCTGGGGCATCGCGGCCACCAGCTACCGCGGCGGCCACATCACGGTCGACCTGGTGTGGACGGCGGCGGGCCCGCGCATGAAGCGCGCCATCGACGTGTTCGCCACGCTGGTGCTGCTCTTCGTGGTGGCGGTGCAGACAATCATGCTGTTCGACAAGGTGCGCGGCACCTACGTCGACAACGTGCAGACCTACGACCTCAACATCCCGACCTGGCCCTTCTACGCCGTGGCCTGGGCCGGCGACGTCTGCGCCGTGCTGCTGATCGCCATCCGCACCTACCGGCTCATCTTCCATCCCGAACAACTCGAAGAAGTTCACGCAGAACAGAAGGCCGACGAATGAGCCCCGATGCAGTCGCAGTGTTGGGCTTCGTCGCCCTCTTCGTATTGATGCTGTTGCGCGTGCCGGTCGGCATGGCGATGGGCCTGGTGGGCGTGGTGGGCTACAGCTACCTCGTCGGCCCCGGGCCTGCGCTGAAGCTGGTGGGCCAGACCTCCATGCGCACGGTGACCGACTACACCTTCGGCGTGATCCCGATGTTCATGCTGATGGGCGCGCTGGTGTCGGTCTCGGGCGTGAGCCGCGAGCTCTTCAAGGCCGCCAACTCGATGATCGGCCACCTGCGCGGCGGCCTGGGCGTGGCCACCGTGGTGGCCTGCGGCGGTTTCGCGGCGATCTGCGGATCGTCGGTGGCCACGGCCGCCACCTTCTCGGCGGTGGCCTATCCGGAGATGCGGCGCTTCAACTACCCGCAGTCGTTCTCCACCGGCGTGATCGCCGCGGGCGGCACGCTGGGCGCGATCCTGCCGCCATCGACCGTGCTCGCGGTGTACGCCATCCTCACGCAACAGGACATCGGCAAGCTCTTCATGGCGGGCATCGTGCCGGGCATCCTCGCGATGGCCATGTACGTTCTGACCATCGCGGTCATCGTGAAGACGCGGCCCGGCTGGTTGCCCGGCGGCGAGGTCAAGCCGTGGTCGGAACGCCTGAAGGACCTGAAGAACGTGTGGGCGCCGCTGGTGCTGTTCGTGTTCGTCATCGGCGGCCTGTACGGCGGCTTCTTCACGCCGACTGAGGCGGGCGGCGTGGGCGCGAGCGGCGCCTTCATCCTCGGGCTGGTGCGGCGCAAGCTCGACGGCCCGAAGATCCGCGAGGCGCTGCTGTCGGCCACGCGCACGGCGGCGGCGGTGTTCACGGTGCTGATCGGCGCGCTGCTGTTCGGCTACTTCCTCACCATCACGCAGAGCCCGCAGAAGCTCACCGAATTCCTCACCGGCCTGGGCATCGGCCGCTACGGCGTGCTCGCGCTCATCATGCTCATGTACCTGGTGCTGGGCTGCCTGATGGATGCGATGGCGATGATCATCCTGACCGTGCCCATCATCTATCCGGTGATCGTGCACCTGGGCTTCGACCCGATTTGGTTCGGCGTGATCATCGTGATGACCGTCGAGCTCGGCCTGATCCACCCGCCGGTAGGCATGAACGTGTTCGTCATCAAGAGCGTGGTGAAGGACGTGAGCTTCACCACCATCTTCAAGGGCGTGCTGCCGTTCATCGTGACCGACATCGTGCGGCTGGTGATCCTGATCGCGTTCCCCATCATCGCCTTGTGGCTGCCGACGAGAATGGGCTGATGAGCAATACAAGCACCACTTCAACCAAGGAAGTCGTCTACACCGTGCGCGTGGAGTTCGGCGACTGCGACCCCGCCGGCATCGTCTGGTTTCCCAACTTCTTCCGCTGGATCGACGCGGCCTCGCGCCACTTCTTCGCCGAATGCGGCGTGCCGCGCTGGGAAGAAACCACGCAGACGCTGGGCGTGATCGGCACGCCGCTGGTCGACACGCACACCCGCTTCGTGAAGTCCGCAAGCTATGGCGACACGCTGAGCGTCGCGGTGCGCATCATCGAGTGGCGCGAGAAGAGCTTCGTGCAGACCTACCGCGTGACGCGCGGGGACGACCTGATCCTCGATTGCGAGGAGGTGCGCATCTTCGCGGCGAAGCGCGAGGGCGGCGGGATACGGGCCGTGGCGATTCCGCCTTCGATACGGGTGCTCTGCGAGTAGCCGCGAAGCCGCTGCCGCATGCCCGGCGCTGGTTTTCACCTACGCCATATTTCTTCTTTTTCTTGCCGCATCACGCGTCCTGAGTCCTTTCGGCAGATATTCACCTCACCTATGCCTCACAAATAATCACACGCATTACAAAGGCTTGGAGGCGAGCCGTGAACCATGTCTACCGTGTGATCTTCGACCGCCGGCAGAGCCGGTATCGCGTGGTTTCCGAACTGGCGAAGAGCACCAGCGGTTCCGGAGGAACAGCCGTCAGGGAACGAAGGGGTGCCGCGCGCGGGAGCGCCGCTCCCGTGCTCGGAGCACTCGCAGCGCTTGCAGCCCTCGCGCTGCACGGCGGCGAGGCCTTCGCGGCCTGCACGCCGGCAGCGCCCGCAGACAACGACGTGGTCAGCTGCACGGGCGTTCCCATCCTGCTGCCGCCTAATCCGAACAGCTTCCTGAGCAACGCCAACGGGCTCAGCGTCACGGTGCAGTCGGGCGCAATCGTGAGCACCCTTCCCGGCGGCACGGCGATGACGCTCGGCGGCGATGGCATCACACTCAACAACCTGGGAGCCATCGATGCCAACGCAGCGGGCTCGCTCGTGCTCTCGCGAGCCCTCACGATCGGCAACCTTGTCACCCCTGGCAGCGGCAACGTCACGGTGAACAACCAGGGCACGATCGAAGGCACCTTCGACGGTACCTTCGGCCTGCTGGGCGCGGCGGCCGTCATCGCCACCACCGGAACCACGACCTTCAACAACAGCGGCACGATCGGCATGAGCGCACTGGGGCTCTTCGACCCGATCAACTCGATTGCCGTCGCTGTGTACGGCGGGGGCAACGTCAACTTCACGAACACCGGAACGATCACCGGCCGCGTGGCCTTCCAGAGCCCGGTCAGCGGCGGCAACACATTCGTCAATGCCGGCACGATCAACGGCAGCGTCTCGCTGGGCACGACGCTGAGCAACGACACCTTCGTGGCAGTGACGGGCTCGTCGATCAACGGCGGCCTGGTGCCGCTGCCGGGCGTGACCATTCCGACGCCCGCAATTCCGGTGAGCTTCGTCACCTTCGCCGCCGGCGGCACGGTGGACGCGGGCATCGGCGGCAACGACACGCTGGTTCTGCAGAACACCGTGGCGGGGCCCGGCTCGGGCAGCGGCGGCTCTGGAACGGCATCGAGCCTGCAGTACCTGAACTTTGAGAACCTCGTCGTCAATAGCGGCACCTGGACGCTCCAGGGCGCGGTGGCGAGCGGCGCGTCAACGCTCAACGGCGGCACCTCGATCTTCGACAACGCGTTGTCCTTCGGAACCGGGACGCTCACCGCGAACGGCGGTGCGATTCAGCCGTCGGTAACGGGGCTGACGCTGTCGCAGAACGTCAACCTCACCGGAGGACTGATCGTGCAGGGCGCCAACAGCCTGACGCTGGGTGGCACCCTCACCGGTGCTGGCGGCCTCATCAAGAACGGCAGCGGCACGCTCACGCTATCGGGCAATAACAACTTCAGCGGCGGGCTGTCACTCAATGGCGGAGGCCTGACTCTGGACAACGCGGGCTCACTCGGCACGGGCCTGTTTCTGGTCGGCGGTCCCGCCGCGCTCAACACCGCCTTCACCGGCACGCTGACCAACCAAGTGCAGCTCAACGGCGCGCTGACGCTCAACGGCGCGGGCACGCTGACCTTGAATGGCAACATCAACGGTGCCGGCAGCCTGGCGCTCGCCAGCGGCAACCTGGTGCTGAACGGTGCCAACAACTACGGTGGAGGCACCGTGCTGCAAGCCGGCTCTATAGACCTCGGCTCCGCAACCGGGCTCGGTACCGGCGCATTGGCGGTCACTGGTGCCGCCACGCTGACCGGCAAGAACGGCCTCGCGGTGAGCAACGACATCGTGCTCAACAACACGCTGAACCTGGCCGGCGGCGGAAGCGGTGGCGCGCTGACGCTCAACGGCAAGATCAGCGGCACAGGCGGGATGAGCCTGGCCGGTGCGCCGGGGCTCACGCTCAACGGTGCCAATGACTTCAGCGGCGGCTTCAACCTGGGCGGCGGCACGCTCACCGTGGGCAACAACCTCGCGCTGGGCGCAGGTTCCGTCGCGGTGAGCGGCGCCAGTTCGCTGGCGGCGAATGCGCCGGTGGGCCTGGCCAACAACTTCAACCTGAACGCGAGCCTGAACATCGCCAGTAGCAGCGATCTCGCACTCAACGGCACCATCGGCGGCCTCGGCGGCCTGACGCAGTCGGGGCCAGCCAAGCTCGCCCTGGGCGGCGCCAACGGGTTCTCCGGCGGTGTGAACCTGCTCGGCGGCGGACTGGGCGTGGGCACGAACACCTCGCTGGGATTGGGCGCACTCACGGTCAACGGCGCGGCCACGCTCGATGCCAGCGCGGGCGTGAACCTGGGCAATGCGGTGGTGCTCAACGCGGGCCTGGCCGTCGGCGGCGGCAACGACATCGCTCTGGGCGGGCTGGTCTCGGGCGCAGGTGCGCTGTCGTTCAATGGCACGGGCAAGCTGAGCCTGAACGGCGCGAACGCCGCCCTCAGCGGCGGCGTCACGCTGAGCAGCGGCACGCTCGGCGTGGGCAACAACCTCGCACTGGGCACCGGCGGGCTCGGCGTGACAGGCAACGCGAGCCTCACGGCGAACGCGCCCGGCATCGGGCTCGGCAACGGCGTGACGCTGGGCAGCGGGACCACGCTGAGCCTGACCGGCGCTAATGCGCTCGCGCTGGGCGGCACCATCACCGGAGCCGGCTCTCTCGCGGTGAACGGTCCTGGCAGCGTCACGCTGGGCGGCGCGAGCGACTTCTCGGGCGGCGTTTCGCTGGCGGGGGGCACTCTCTCGCTGGGCACCAGCACCTCGCTGGGCAGCGGTACCCTCGGCGTGGCGGGCAACGCCGGCCTGCAGAGCGCGGCTGGCGCCCTGACGCTGGCCAACGCCGTCTCGCTCGGCACAGGCGTGGCCCTGAGCGTGGGCGGCACCGACGATCTCACGCTGAACGGGCCCATCGGGGGCGGAGGCTCTCTCATCAAGACAGGCACCGGCACGCTCGTGCTCGGCGGCGCCAACGACTTCGGCGGCGGCGTGACGCTGCAGGCCGGCACGCTCGGCGTGGGCACCGGCACCTCGCTGGGCATGGGCGCGCTGACCGTGAGCGGCGCTGCCACGCTGACATCGAGCGCCGACGTCGCGCTGGCGAACGACGTCACGCTCAATGGCGCGCTGAACGTCGCGGGGGCGAAGAACATCGCACTGGGCGGCCTCGTCGGGGGTGGCTTCGGCCTCACCTACAGCGGCACCGGCACGCTGAGCCTGGGCGGCGCTAACACCTATGCGGGCACCACCACGGTCGCCTCGGGCACGCTGCTGGCCACCAACACGAGCGGCAGTGCCACGGGCACCGGTACGGTCGCGGTGCTGACCGGCGCCACGCTCGGCGGCATCGGCCGCATCGGCGGCGACGTCACCCTGAACACGGGCGCGAAGCTGGCTCCGGGTGCCGGCACGGCCGGCAGCTTCGGCGTGCTGAGCGTGGGCGGCAATCTTTCGCTCGCCGCCGGCAGCACGCTGGATTTCGATTTCGGCGCTCCGGGGTCCGACTTCAGCACGCCCGGTGCGAGCGACAGCGTGAGCGTGGGCGGCAATTTGTCGCTCGGCGGGCCGGTGACGCTGAACGTCGCCAACGCCGGCAGCTTCGGCCCCGGCGTGTACCGGCTCGTCGACTATGGTGGCTCGCTGACGGGCGCCGGCAGCCTTTCGCTGGGCGGCCTGCCGGGCGGCAGCACGGTGCTGCTGCAGAACCTCAGCGCCGACAAGCGCTTCAACCTGGTCAACACCACCGGCCTGACGCTGAACTTCTGGAACGCCGACGGCCTGGCCAGTCCGGTGCAGTCTGGCGGCGGCACGGGCACGTGGTCGACCACCAGCCCGGTATGGACCGACGCGGCCGGCACGGTGACCGTGCCCATGCAGCCGCAGCCGCAGCCGGGCTTCGCCATCTTCGGCGGCGCGCCGGGCACCGTCACCATCGACAAGACCGGCGGCCCGGTGCAGGCGCTGGGCATGCAGTTCACCAGCGGCGGCTACACGCTGGCCGGCGATGCGCTCACGCTGCTGGGCATCGGCGGCGCCAAGGCCGAGATCCGCGTGGGCGACGGCAGCGCGGCCTCTTCGGGCTTCGTTGCAACGGTGAACAGCGCGATCGCCGGCAGCGCGGGCATCACCAAGACAGGCGCGGGCACGCTGGTGCTGGGCGGCACCAACACCTACACCGGCGGCACGGCCGTGCAGGGTGGTGTGCTGTCGGTTTCCGCCGATGCCAACCTCGGCGCGGCCGGCGGCGGACTCGCGCTCGACGGCGGGCGCCTGCAAGTCACCGGCACGGGCTTCGCCGGTACGACACGCGACATCGACATCGGCGCGGCGGGCGGCGGCATCGAGGTCGTCGACGCCGCTCACGACTTCACCGCCAGCGGTACGCTGGGCGGCGGCGGCACCTTCGTCAAATCGGGCCAGGGCACGCTGACCCTGGCCGGCACCAACAGCCACAAGGGTGCCACTGTGGTCGACGCGGGCACGCTTCGTCTCGGCGCCGCCGATCTGCTGAATCCGACGGCGACGATCGCACTAGCCGACAAGGCCGGCGCCACGCTGGATTTGAACGGCTTCAACCAGACCATCGGCTCGCTCTCCGGCGGCGGCAGCGCGGGCGGCGAACTGAAGCTGGGCAGCGCGACGCTCACCACCGGCGACGACAACACCAGCACCACGTTCGGCGGCAGGCTGAGCGGCAACGGCAGCCTCGTGAAGCAGGGCACAGGCACCTTCACCCTCGCCGGCTCGAACAGCTACGGCGGCGCGACGCAGGTGAATGCCGGCACGCTGCAGGCCGGCGCCCCCAACGCCTTCAGCGCGACTTCGGCCCATAGCGTGGCCGCGGGCGCGACGCTCGACCTCGCGGGCTTCAACCAGACCGTTGCGTCGCTGAACAACAGCGGTACGGTTTCGCTGCCTGGCGCCGCGGCCGGTACCAGCCTCACCGTGACCGGGCCTTACGTGGGCAACAACGGCGTGCTGCGGCTGGGCGCGGTGCTCAACGCGAGCGGCCCGTCCGACCGTCTGGTGCTCGACGGCGCCAGCGCCACGGCCAGCGGCCGCACCACCGTGCAGGTGGTCAACCTCGGCGGCCTGGGCGCGCTGACCACGGGCAACGGCATCGATGTGATCAGCGCCCTCAACGGCGCGACCACCACCGCGCAGACCACCAGGGACGCCTTCACGCTCGCCGGCGGGCACGTGGATGCAGGGGCCTACGAGTACCGCCTCTATCCGGCCGATGCGAACGGCGCGGGCGAGAACTGGTACCTGCGCTCGACCACCGGTGCGGGTGGCCCCGGCGTGCCAGGTGTACCCGGCGGGCCGGGCCTGCCGACCTATCGCGCCGAAGTTCCGCTGTATGCCGCCGTGCCCCAGCAACTGCGCCAGGCAAATGTCGCGATGCTCGGCAACCTACATCTGCGCGGCGGCGACGACATGCGGCTGGCCAACGACGCCGGCGACACGACAGTCGAAGCGGGACGCCGCGCATGGGGCCGCGTGCTGAGCACCGACATCGACGTGCGCCAGCGCGGCACCGTGAGCCCGGAGAGCAAAGGCCGCCTCACGGGCTTCCAGGCCGGCACCGACCTGTGGGCCGATGCAAATTGGCGCGTCGGCGTCTACGTCGGTCAGCTCGAGGGCGACGTGGACGTGCGCGGCTTCGCTAGCGGCATACAGGGTCTGCGCGTGGGCCGCAGCGACCTGCGCAGCCGCTACCTCGGCGTATACGCCAGCTGGCACAACGATGCCGGCTGGTACACCGACATCGTGCTGCAGGGCGGCCAGCACCGCTACACGGCGCGGCCGCTCGCGAGCATGGGCAGCTCGGGCAAGGGCGACAGCTTCCTGGCATCTGTCGAGGTAGGCAAAGCCTTCGACATCGGGGGCGGCTGGCGCGTGGAGCCGCAGCTGCAGCTCATCCACCAGCGCCTGAGCATGGACGGCACGAGCATCTCCGGCGCGTGGATCACGCAGGACACGCACGACGGCCTGATCGCGCGCGCCGGCGTGCGCATCAAGGGTTCCATCGCCACCGGCGCCGGCTTGCTGCAGCCCTATGCGCGCATCAACGTGAACCGCGCATCGAGCGGCACCGACGTCGCGCGCCTGACAGGGCCGGCCGGCAGCACCGGCATCGCCAGCGAAACGGGCGGCACCAGCACCGAACTGGCCGGCGGCTTCACCCTAGCACTCGGCGAGCGCACGTCGGTCTACGGTGAACTGGGCAAGCTCTGGGCCACGGGCGGAGACACGCGCATGAAAAGCTCGCTCAACGCTTCGGTGGGCGTGCGGGTGCGCTGGTAGCCGCAGCGTCGGTCTGCAGCTGCGCGAGCAGGCCATCCACGCCCAGGTCGATCAGGTCGAAGACCTCGACGAAGTCCTTCGGCCCGCCGTACCAAGGGTCGGGCACGTCGCCTTCGATGCCCTCGGCGTATTCAGTGAACAGATGGATCTTGCCGGCCGTGCCGGCGGGCGCGAGCCTGCGCAGCGCCGCGCAATGCTGGGCGGTCATGCCGATGATCAGGTCGAAGCGATCGAAGTCGGACTTGCGGACCTGCCGCGCGCAATGCGGGTGCATCTCGATGCCGCGCCGCCTCGCCTCGGCCACGGAGCGTGGATCGGGCGGGTTGCCGCGCTCCTCGTCGGAGATCGCGGCGCTGTCGACTTCGATGTCGAAGCCAGCTGCGCGTGCCTTGTGCACGAGCAATGTGTGGGCCGTGGGGGAGCGGCAAATGTTGCCGGTGCAGATAAACAAGACGGACGGTGTCTTCATCGGAACGAATGCTGATTGAAAGGTTTGCTTCAGATGCCCTGCTGCAATCGCAACAATGAGGCAATAAGCCCTCGAACCGCATCGTAGAACACCCTCTCGCGGGTTGACGCATCCATGACGCGGTGCAACAATCTGGAAATCTTCATTTCGGAGCCCCGTGCGTGGACAGTGCCAGTTGGATCAGTGACAAGACGCGTGCCTCGGCAGGCGTGACACATCCGGCCCTCTAGCGCAGGCTTCTCCCGCGCTGCGTGCCGGTCGTTGCACACAGCGTGACCCGCTCGCCGGCCTGGCGAGCGGCTCCCTCCTCCCGATTCCCTTCGTTCTTCGTCACTGACTATTTCAGTCAGCTTGCGTGCGTCCGTGCGCGAGGCCCTTCTGTGCGAAGGAGCCTTGTCATGCGTCACTTTCATCTTCGTCGTCAGCCGCACGAACAGCCGCGTGTTCGTCCGTCGGCGCACGTGCCTGCGCACGCCGCCACTACAGCGGCGGAAGCCGCGCCTGCCGTGGATGCCAAGCTCGACCAGGCTGCGGCGCTTTGGACCACGCGCCGCATCCGCAGCTATCTGCTGCTGCAGCCGATCTGCGTGCCCCGCCGCTGATCCGCGCTTCACACGTCTGACTTTCAAGCAACTCGCAAGCAATCCAGGAGCACACCATGGACCCCGCCTCTTGTTGGCGCCATAGCGCGCCCCCTTCGTCCAGACCTATTCCAACAATGACGCGGCCCGCTGCCGCGCCTTGCAGAGGGGTGCGCCCGGCGGGCTGATCGACGCCGGGGTTCTCCTTCCGCGGGCGGCAGTGGCGGCCGCCCCGAAGGAGAACATCATGAAGAACGTCCTCAAGTCCTTTTTCGAAAGCTTCCTGCGCAGCCGCCACATGCTGCACCACTTCGAGCGCTGGCAGACGCTGCTGGGCTCGAAGCCCGTCGGAACCGGCTCCGTCAGCATGCCGCCCGACATCGCGAAGGCGCTGAACGCCGCCTCGCGCACCGACGCCGCCGAGATGCTGGTCAAGCTCGGCAGTTCGCCGCGAGGCCTCAGCGAAGGCCATGCGCAGGTGCTGCGCAAGCGCCTCGGCAGCAACGAGGTGCGCCACGAGCAGCCGCTTCGCTGGTGGCAGCACCTTTGGCAGTGCTACCGCAATCCGTTCAACCTGCTGCTGACAGTGCTGGCGCTGGTCTCCTACGTCACCGAGGACATGAAGGCCACGCTGGTGATCGGCAGCATGGTGGTGCTGTCGACGGTGCTGCGCTTCCTGCAGGAGTCGCGCTCCAACAAGGCGGCCGACCGGCTCAAGGCGATGGTGAGCAACACCTCCACCGTGCTGCGCCCCGCCCCGGGCCACAAGGCGGGCGCGGCGGGCGACGAAGGCTTCGACACCACGCACGCCGGCACGGTGCGCGTGGAGGTGCCGATGCGCGATCTGGTGCCGGGCGAGGTGATCGCGCTTTCAGCAGGTGACATGATCCCGGCCGACAGCCGCCTGATCACGGCCAAGGACCTCTTCATCAGCCAGTCGGCGCTGACGGGTGAGGCGATGCCGGTCGAGAAGTTCGTGGTCGACCGCGGCGACCACGCAGCAGGCGTGCTCGAACGCGAGAACCTGCTCTTCATGGGCACCAACGTGATCAGCGGCACCGCCACCGCGGTGATCGTGCACACGGGCGACCGCACCTTCTTCGGCGCGCTGGCCCAGCGCGTGACGGCCACCGACCGCGGCACGAGCGCCTTCCAGGCCGGCATCAACCGCGTGAGCTGGGTGCTGATCCGCTTCATGCTGGTGATGGCGCCGCTGGTGCTGGTGATCAACGGCGTGGCCAAGGGCGACTGGTGGGAGGCCGCGCTGTTCGCGCTGTCGATCGCGGTCGGCCTCACGCCCGAGATGCTGCCGATGATCGTGACCGCCACGCTGGCCAAGGGCGCGGTGGTGATGTCGCGCCAGAAGGTGATCGTGAAGCGGCTGGAGGCCATCCACAACTTCGGCGCCATGGACGTGCTGTGCACCGACAAGACCGGCACGCTGACGCAGGACCGCATCGTGCTCGAGCGCCACACCAACGCATGGGGCGAGCAGTCCGACCACGTGCTGCAGCTGGCCTACCTCAACAGCTTCCACCAGACGGGGCTGAAGAACCTGCTGGACAAGGCCGTGCTGAGCCACGCCGAGATGCAGCTCGAAACCCGCCTGCAGACCGCCTATCGCAAGATCGACGAGGTGCCCTTCGATTTCTCGCGCCGCCGCATGTCGGTGGTGGTGGCCAACGGCGGCAGCGAGCACCTGCTGATCTGCAAGGGCGCGCTGGAAGAGATCCTCTCGGTGTGCACCTCGGTCGAACGCGGCGCGGAAGTGCTGTCGCTCGACGCCGGCGTGCTCGCGCGCATCCACAGCGTGGCCTCGCAGCTCAATGCCCAGGGACTGCGCGTGGTGGCCGTGGCCAGCCGCTCGCTGAAGGTCGAGGAGCAGAAGCCGGCCTACGGCGTGGCCGACGAGTCGGGGCTCACGCTGCTCGGATACGTGGCCTTTCTCGATCCGCCGAAGGAATCGACCGCACCCGCGCTGCGCGCGCTGGCCGAGCACGGCGTGGCGGTGAAGGTGCTGACGGGCGACAACGAGCTGGTCACGCGCAAGGTCTGCGCCGACGTGGGCCTCGAAGTGGGCCGCATCGTTCTCGGCGCGGAGATCGAGGATATGGTCGATGCCGACCTGAAGCTGGTCGTCGAGGCGCACCAGGTTTTCGCCAAGCTCACGCCCGCGCACAAGGAACGCATCGTGCACGCGCTGCATGCCAACGGGCACGTGGTGGGCTTCATGGGCGACGGCATCAACGACGCGCCCGCGCTGCGTGCTGCGGACATCGGCATCTCGGTGGACCGCGCGGTGGACGTGGCCAAAGAGTCGGCTGACATCATCCTGCTGGAGAAGAGCCTGATGGTGCTGGAGCAAGGCGTGGTCCAGGGCCGCCGCACCTTCGCGAACATGCTCAAGTACATCAAGCTCACGGCGAGTTCGAACTTCGGCAACGTGTTCTCGGTGCTAGTGGCGAGCGCCTTCCTGCCCTTCCTGCCGATGCTGCCGCTGCATCTGCTGGTGCAGAACCTGCTGTACGACGTGTCGCAGATCGCCATTCCGTTCGACAACGTCGACGACGAGTTCCTCAAGAGCCCGCAGCGCTGGAACCCGGCAGACCTGGGCCGCTTCATGGTGTTCTTCGGACCGCTGAGCTCGGTGTTCGACATCCTCACCTTCACGGTGATGTGGTTCGTCTTCGCCGCCAACTCGGTGGAGCACCAGACGCTCTTCCAGTCGGGCTGGTTCGTCGAAGGCCTGCTGTCGCAGACGCTGATCGTGCACCTGATCCGCACCCGCAAGATCCCGTTCCTGCAAAGCCGCGCCGCATGGCCGCTGCTCATCATGGGCGCCGCGATCGCCGCCGCGGGCATCTGGCTGCCGATGGGGCCGCTGTCGCACTACTTCAAGCTGCAGGCGCTGCCGCTGGCGTATTTCCCGTGGCTCGTGGCGATGCTGCTAGGCTATGCGCTGCTGACGCAGGCGGTGAAGGGGTGGTACGCGCGCAGGTATGGGTGGCAGTGACCTATCGAGGCCGTCCGGTTTCATGACATGTTCATGAAACCGGGCGGCTGCAAACTGCGGACCAACATCAACAAGAAGAAGGAGCCCATCGATGCAAGCCATCCACAACATCAATCTGGCCTCGCTGCTCGACACCCTGGTCAGCGTGGCCGCTGCGTTCATCCTCGGCTCGGTGATCGGCCTGGAGCGCCAGATACGGCAGCGCACGGCGGGTCTTCGCACCAACACTCTGGTGGCCGTGGGCGCGGCGGTGTTCGTCGACATGGCCTACCGGCTCGATGGCAGCGGCGGTGCGGTGCGCGTGGTGGCCTACGTGGTGTCGGGCATCGGCTTCCTGGGCGCCGGTGCGATCATGAAAGAGGGCGCGAACGTCACGGGGCTGAACACGGCGGCGACGCTGTGGGGGTCGGCGGCGGTGGGCGCCTGCGCGGGCGCCGACCTGCTGGGCGAGGCGCTGATCGCGGCGCTCTTCGTGCTGGCGAGCAACACGCTTCTGCGTCCGGTGGTGAACCGCATCAACCGCCAGCCGATCAGCGAGGAAAGCAGCGAAGCGACCTATGTGGTGCGCGTGATCTGCTCGCGCGCCGCGCGGCCCGAGGTGCTCGACCAGTTGCTGGTGTTGCTGGAGGCCGCGAACTATCCGGTGCGCGATGTCGACCAGCACCCCTTCGGGCCGGCCGACACCGAGATCGGCGCGACGCTCTATGCGACGGCGGTCGAGCCCGCGGAGCTCGACCGCGTCATCGCGGATCTTGAAGCGCTCGACGGCGTGCAGCAGGCCTTCTGGAATGCCACCGCCGAGGAGTGAAGCGCGTCAGACGCCGAGGATCGAAACCGCCTTGGTGTTCAGGTAGGCCTCGAGCGCCTCGGGGCCGCCTTCCGAGCCGTAGCCCGAATCCTTCACGCCGCCGAAAGGCATTTCCGGCGAGGGGGTTGCGGGCTGGTTGATCCAGAGCATGCCCAGCTCGAGCTTCTGGCTCAGCAGGTGCGCGTTCTTGATTGACTTGGTGAAGGCGTAGCCGGCCAGGCCGAAAGGCAGGCGGTTGGCTTCGGTGATCGCTTCTTCCAGCGTGTCGAAGCCGCGGATGGCAGCGATGGGGCCGAAGGGTTCGTTGTTGAACACGTCGGCGTCCAGCGGCACGTCGGTCAGCACGGTGGGCGCGAAGAAGTTACCGGCATCGCCGACGCGCTCGCCGCCGGTGGCGACGGTGGCGCCCTTCTTGCGGGCGTCTTCCAGCACGTGGGCCATGGCGGTGAGGCGGCGCGCATTGGCCAGCGGGCCGATGTTGGTGCCTTCGGCGAGGCCGTCGCCGAGCTTGAGGCCTTCGGCGTGCTTGACCAGCAGGCTCGCGAACTCGTTGCGCAGGCTGTTGTGCACCAGGAAGCGGGTCGGCGAGATGCAGACCTGGCCCGCATTGCGGAACTTGGCGGCACCGGCGGCCTTCACGGCCAGCGCCACGTCGGCGTCTTCGGCGACGATCACCGGGGCATGGCCGCCGAGCTCCATCGTCACGCGCTTCATGTGCTGGCCGGCCAGCGCGGCCAGCTGCTTGCCGACCGGGGTCGAGCCCGTGAAGGTGACCTTGCGGATGATCGGGTGGGCGATCAGGTAGTTCGAGATCTCGGCGGGGTTGCCGAACACCAGGCCGACCACGCCGGGCGGGATGCCCGCGTCGACGAAGGCGCGCAGCAGCGCGGCGGGCGAGGCCGGGGTCTCCTCGGGGGCCTTCACCAGGAAGGAGCAGCCGGTGGCCAGCGCGGCACCGAGCTTGCGCACGATCTGGTTGATCGGGAAGTTCCAGGGCGTGAACGCGGCGACGGGGCCCAGGGGCTCCTTCAGCACCAGCTGCTGCGCGGCCAGGTTGCGCGAGGGCACGATGCGGCCGTAGACGCGGCGGCCTTCGTCGGCGAACCATTCGATGATGTCGGCGGCGGCCATGGTCTCGACCTTGGCCTCGCCCAGCGGCTTGCCCTGCTCCTGCGTGAGCAGCTTGGCGATTTCGGCGGCGCGTTCGCGGATCAGGCCCGCGGCGCGGCGCATCACGGCGGCGCGCTCGTTGGCGGGGGTGTTGCGCCAGGCTTCGAAGCCGCGCTGCGCGGCAGCCAGGGCGCGGTCGAGGTCGGCGATGCTGGCATGCGCCACCTTGCCGATGGCCTTGCCGGTGGCAGGGTTCACGACGTCCAGCGTCTTGCCGCCGGTGGCGTCGACCCATTCGTTGTCGATCAGCAGGCGGGTGTCGGTGTAGGTCATGGCGAGCTTTTCCTTCGAAGACTGGAGATTGAAAGGGGAATCTGGATGTCCGGCGCGGCACCGAAGCGGTGCGCAGGCGACAAGCGGCGGCCCGAAGGCCGCCAGGGGCATAGATTAACCCGAGTTCGGCAAGGCCGCCGGAGGCCGGCGAACACCCCCGCTAAAGGATCAGCAACGCGCGGAAGTCGTTGACGTTGGTGTTCGTCGGGCCGGTCACGAACAGGTCGCCGATCGCGTCGAAGTAGCCATAGGCGTCGTTGCGGTCGAGGTGATCGGACAGCTTCTTTCCCGCAGCACCGGCGCGTACCAGCGTGTCGGGCGTGACGAAGGCGCCGGCGTTGTCCTCCACGCCGTCGATGCCGTCCGTGTCGGCGGCCAGCGCCCACACCTGCGGCTGGCCCATGAGCGCGCCGGCCAGTCCCATGCAGAACTCGCCCGCGCGTCCGCCCCGGCCCTTGGCCTGGCCCGGCTGGCGGGGGCGGATCGTGACGGTGGTCTCGCCGCCCGAAAGAATCACGCAGGGCCGTGCGAAAGGCTCGCCGCGATGCGCGACCGCGCGCGCCAGCGCGGCGTGCACCTTGCCGACCTCGCGCGATTCGCCCTCGATCTCGTCGCTGAGGATGTGCGCCTCGACACCGGCCTCGCGCGCCGCCCTGGCCGCCGCTTCAAGCGACTGCTGCGGGGTGGCGATCATGTGCGTCTCGTGGCCCTTGAAGACTGCGTCGTCCGGCTTGGGCGTCTCGAGTTCGCCGCTTTCGAGGCGTGCACGCACGGGGGCAGGCACCTCGATGCCGTAGCGGTCGAGGATGGCGAGCGCATCGGCGCAGGTGGTGGCGTCGGGCACGGTCGGGCCGCTGGCGATGACGGCCGGATCGTCGCCGGGCACGTCGCTGATGGTCAGCGTCACCACCCGCGCCGGCGCGCATGCCGCGGCCAGCCGGCCGCCCTTGATGCGCGAGAGGTGCTTGCGCACGCAGTTCATCTCGCCGATGTTCGCGCCGCTTTCGAGCAGCTGCTTGTTGATGCGCTGCTTGTCGGCCAGCGTCAGCCCCTCGGCCGGCAGTACCAGCAGCGACGAGCCGCCGCCGGAAATGAGGCACAGCACGAGGTCGTCGGCCGTGAGCCCCTTCGTCAGCGCGAGGATGCGCTCCGCCGCCTGCTGGCCCGCCTCGTCAGGCACGGGGTGTGCGGCCTCGACGATCTCGATGCGCTGCGGAACGCCCTCGGGGCGCGGCGGAATGTGGTCATAGCGCGTGACGACCAGCCCGGAGAGCGGCGCATTGGCCGGCCACAGGGCCTCCAGCGCATGCACCATAGAGCCGCCGGCCTTGCCGGCGCCCAGCACCAGGGTCCGGCCCTTCTTCGGCGGCGGCGGCAGATGGGCGCCCAGGGTGGACAGCGGCAGCGCGCGGTCCACCGCCACGCGGTAGAGATGCTCGAGGAAGGCGCGCGGGGCTTCGCGCGGATCGGGGGCCGGGGTCGATGCGGTCGTCATTGCTGCTTTGTCTCCAATCCGGCGATTGTGCTGCGGACCGCGACCGGCCCCGCTTGCCGCCGGTCAACTTCCGTCTGACTAGTTGGTCTTTGCGCCGCCCTGGAACCAGCGGCCGATGAGTGCCCGCTCTTCGTCGGTGATGCCCGTGGCGTTGTTCATCGGCATGATCTTGGTGACCACCACCTGCTGGTAGATGGCCTGGGCGTGGGCAGCAACCTGCTCGGGCGAATCAACCCGCACGTTCTTCATCTGCACGGCGGGGCCGTGGCACATGAAGCAGCGCTGCTCGAGCACCTTCTGCACGTCCTTGAACTGCACCGCGGGTGCGGCGGCAGCCACCGCGGGCGCGGCGACCGGCTCGGGCTTCATCCAGACGATGGTCAGGCCCAGCACCACGATGCCCACCAGCGCGTAAGGCAGCGGATTGCCCGCATTGCCCAGCTTGAAGCGGTGCCGCACCACGAAGAACTGGCGGATGGCCGCGCCGCCGAGCATGATCAGCAGCAGCACGATCCAGTTGTACTTGTGCGTGTAGGCGAAACTGTAGTGGTTGCTCAGCATCGCGAACAGCACCGGCAGCGTGAAGTAGGTGTTGTGAACGCTGCGCTGCTTGCCACGCTGGCCGTGCACCGGGTCGACCGGCTTGCCTTCGCGCAGCGCCGCCACGTTCTTGCGCTGGCCGGGGATGATCCAGAAGAACACGTTGCCGCTCATGGTCGTGGCCATCATGGCGCCCACCAGCAGGAAGGCCGCGCGGCCGGCGAACCACTGGCAGGCCAGCCAGGTCGCGAAGGCGATGAAGACGGCGATCAGCACGCCGACGATGGTGTCGCCGTGCTTGCGTCGCCCGAAGATCTGGCAGATGCCGTCGTAGACCATCCAGAACACGACGAAGAAGGCCAGCGCCACCGCGATGGCGGCGCCGGGCTGCCAGTCCATCTTCGACTTGTCGATGAGGTAGGTGCTCGCGTTCCACAGGTACGACATCGTGAAGAGCGAGAAACCCGTGATCCAGGTGGAGTAGCTCTCCCAGTACGACCAGTGCAGGTGGTCCGGCAGCTTCTTGGGCGCCAGCGCGTACTTCTGCATGTTGTAGAAGCCGCCGCCGTGCACGGCCCATTGCTCGCCGCCCACGCCCTTGTCGAGCGATTCCTGGTCCTGCGGCTTCTCGAGGCTGTTGTCCAGCATCACGAAGTAGAAGGAGGCGCCGATCCAGGCGATGGCGGTGATGACGTGGACCCAGCGCAGCAGCAGGTTGGCCCAGTCGAGGTAGTAGCTTTCCATATGCTTCTCTCTCAACCCGATTGGCGCGTGGGGACGCCAGGAACGGGTTTCAGCCTGCTCACCACCGCGGGCGCTGTAAGCAGAGAAAGTGCCGCGAACGCAGGCTCCATGGAAAGATGGGCCTCGCTCCGCTGCGGCTTGTTGTGGACCGAAAGTGTATACAGTTTTGGCAAGAGACGGGGTGCTTTTTTAGGGCGCGACCGCCGGGAAAACCCTGTTCAGCCCAGCGATTGCAACAACTGTGCCGCCACCGCCACGGCGATGACCTCCGGCTCCTTGCCCGTGATGCCGGGCACGCCGATCGGGCAGGTGATGCGGGCCAGTTCGTCCGCCGTGAAGCCGCGCGCCTCCAGCCGGTGGCTGAAGGTGGCCCACTTGGTCTTGCTGCCGATCAGTCCGACGTAGGGCAGGTCGTTTCGCTCGCGCAGGCGCTTCAAGCAGGCGATGACGATGTCGAGGTCTTCGGCGTGGCTGAAGCTCATGATGAGCACGCGGCTGCCCGGCGCGAGCGCGGTAACGGCGTCCTGCACCGGCTCGGAGTGCTCGGTGTCGATCTGCACGGGCAGTTCGTCGGGGAAGACGCCGTCGCGGCTGTCGATCCAGCGCACCGAGAACGGCAGCGTCGAAAGCAGCCGGGCGAGCGCCGCGCCCACGTGCCCGCCGCCGAAGAGGGCCACGGGCTCGAGCTGCGCGACCAGAACCTGCTGCAGCCTCGGCGCATCGGCGGCAGTGATGCGCTCGTAGGAGAGGAACATCACCCCGCCGCAGCACTGGCCCAGGCTGGGCCCGAGCGGATAGCGCTGGATGCCGTCGAACGGCTTGCGCGTGCCGGCCAGCAGCTCGCGCGCTTCCCTGGTCGCCTGGAACTCCAGCTGCCCGCCGCCGATGGTGGCGGTGAGGCCCTCGGCCCACACGGCCATCCAGGTCCCGGCCTCGCGCGGCGCCGAGCCCTGCGTGGACTCGACGCGCACCAGCACCGCGTCTTCGTGGCGCAGGCGCGCCAGCAATTGATCGACCGCACCGCTCATCGTCATCGATACCTTCGGTTGCCGGGCGCGCGACGACTCACGGTATAAACCCGGCCATGAATCGCCAGCTTACGCCTCGCCGCCTCGCACTTGCAGCTTCTGTTGTTTCGGCCCTGTGGCTCGCAGGCTGCGGTTCCACCGGGTCGGTTCCCGGCCAGTTGAGCGGGGCCAGCGCCGATGTCGGGGCCGGGCCGGTGCCGTCCGCATCCAGCGCTTCTTCCGCGCGCGCCTATCGCCGCGATGCCGCGCGCCATGTCTACGACGCCAACCGCTCGCGCATCTACAAGGGACAGCTGCCGCCGGTGCTGTATGCGGTCGGCACGCTCGAGGTGAACATCGACGCGGGCGGCAATGTGCGTTCGATGCACTGGCTGCGCGCGCCCAAGCATGCGCCCGAAGTGATCGCCGAGATCGAGCGCACGGTGCTGAAGGCGTCGCCCTTCCCTCCGGCAACGCGCCTGGGTTCCGTCACCTGGACGGACACCTGGCTGTGGGACGAGAGCGGACGCTTCCAACTCGACACCCTGACCGAAGGCCAGCAACAAGGCGACTGACGCCCGGCTCAGGAGCCGCGGTAGGTGGAGTAGCTCCACGGGCTCACGAGCAGCGGCACGTGGTAGTGCTGGTCGGTGTGGGCCACGCCGAAGTCCAGCGAGACCTTGTTCAGGAAGTTCGGCTCCGGCAGCTTGACGCCCAGGGCCTTGAAGTAGCCGGCCACGTCGAACACCAGGCGGTAGGTGCCGACCTTCAGCGAGTTGTTGTCGTAGAGCGGCCCGTCGCTGCGGCCGTCCGAATTCAGCGTGAAGCGCTTCACCAGCGTGGCGGCTTCGCCGTCGGTGGTGTAGAGCGCGACCTCCATGCCGGCCGCGGGGCCGCCATGCATCGTGTCCAGTACGTGAGTGCTCAGGCCCATGGGGCGCTCCTTGAAAGTCCGAAGAACTCGGATCGGTGGGTGCGGGAAATTCCGGTGGACAAAAGTGTATACAGTTACCGGCTTTGGGTCTATCATGAAAAACATGGAGTCCTCCACCACCCGTTCGATCGTCGATGCCCTCACGAAGGCCATCGTCGAGCACCGGCTTCAGCCCGGCACCAAGCTGGCCGAGCAGAAGCTGGCCGATCACTTCGGCGTCTCGCGCACGCTGGTGCGCCAGGCGCTGTTCCAGCTCTCGCAGAACAAGCTCATCCGGCTGGAGCCCGCGCGCGGCGCCTTCGTGGCGGCGCCCGCGGTCGACGAGGCCAAGCAGGTGTTCGCCGTGCGCCGCATGCTCGAGGCCGAGATGACGCGCGAGTTCGTGCGCACCGTCACGCCCGCCAAGATCAAGGCGCTGAAGGAGCACGTGGCGCTGGAGAAGTCCGCCGTGTCGGGCGAAGACGTTTCCGGGCGCACCGAGCTGCTCGGCGACTTCCACGTGCGCATGGCCGAGCTCATGGGCAACCAGGTGCTGGCGCAGATCCTGGGCGAGCTCATCTCGCGCTGCGCCCTCATCACGCTGATGTACCAGAGCGCCAGCGCGGCCGAGCACTCCAACGACGAGCACGCCGACATCGTGAAGGCCCTGGCGGCACGCGACGAGGAGCGCGCCGTGCGCCTCATGACCGAACACCTCGAGCACGTCGAGGCCAACCTCACCTTCGACCGCAAGGTCCCGACCAACGACATCTCGCTGGCGCTGTCCTGATCCACACAATGACCGTCTACGACTCCACCCTGCCCTACCCGCGCGACCTGATCGGCTACGGCCGCAACCCGCCCCATGCCCGCTGGCCCGGCGGCGCGCGCGTCGCCGTGCAGTTCGTGCTGAACTACGAGGAAGGCGGCGAGAACGCCACGCTGCACGGCGACGCGGGCTCCGAGCAGTTCCTCTCCGAGATGTTCAACCCGGCGAGCTTTCCCGACCGGCACATCAGCATGGAAGGCATCTACGAGTACGGCTCGCGCGTGGGCGTGTGGCGCATCCTGCGCGAGTTCGAGAAGCGCGGACTGCCGCTGACCGTGTTCGGCGTGGGCATGGCGCTGCAGCGCCACCCCGAACTGACCGCTGCCTTCAAGGAACTGGGCCACGAGATCGCCTGCCACGGCTGGCGCTGGATCCACTACCAGAACATCGACGAGGCCACCGAGCGCGAGCACATGCGCCTGGGCATGGAAGCCATCGAGAAGCTCACCGGCGAGCGCGCCGTGGGCTGGTACACCGGCCGCGACAGCCCCCGCACCCGCCGCCTCGTGGCCGACTACGGCGGCTTCGAGTACGACAGCGACTACTACGGCGACGACCTGCCCTTCTGGATGAAGGTGCAGAAGACCGACGGCACCGTGGTGCCGCAGCTCATCGTGCCCTACACGCTCGACTGCAACGACATGCGCTTCGCGCTGCCCCAGGGCTACTCGCACGCCGACCCGTTCTTCCAGTACATGAAGGACAGCTTCGACGCGCTCTACGCCGAAGGCGACCCGGACGGCGACGACAGCCCCAAGATGATGAGCATCGGCATGCACTGCCGCCTGCTCGGACGGCCGGGGCGCATCACCGCGCTGCAGCGTTTCCTCGACCACATCGCCAGCCACGACAAGGTGTGGGTCTGCCGCCGCGTCGACATCGCGCGCCACTGGAAGCAGGCGCATCCCTTTGAAGCCGGAGCCGCATCATGAGCCTCACCATCGCCCAACTCAACGCCGCGGCGCCGGCCGAGGCCGTCGCACTGCTCGACGGCATCTACGAGCATTCGCCCTGGATCGCGGAACGTGCGCTCGCTGCGCGCCCCTTCCGCTCGCTGCCGCACCTCAAGCACGCGCTGGTGCAGGCGCTGGCCGCCTCGTCGGCCGAAGAGCAGGTCGGCCTGATCCGCGCCCACCCCGAGCTCGCCGGCAAGGCCATGGTCAGCAAGACGCTCACCGCCGAATCGACCAACGAGCAGAGCAAGGCCGGCCTGACCGACTGCACGCCCGAGGAGTTCGCGAAGATCCAGCAGCTCAACGCGGACTACAACGCGAAGTTCGGCTTCCCCTTCATCCTCGCCGTGCGCGGCCCGCGCGGCACCGGGCTGGCCAAGCGCGAGATCATCGAGACCTTCGCGCGCCGGCTGCACAACCACCCCGACTTCGAACTCGGCGAGGCGCTGCGCAACATCCACCGCATCGCCGAGATCCGCCTGGACGACAAGTTCGCCGCCGACATCACGCTCGGCAACGACGTGTGGGACTGGCACGAGCAGCTCTCGGTGCACACCGACCCCGGCTATGCCGAGAAGGGCCAGCTCACCGTCACCTACCTGACCGACGCGCACCGCGCCTGTGCCGCGCAGATCGCGGGCTGGATGCGCGACGTGGGCTTCGATTCGGTGCACATCGACGCGGTCGGCAACGTGGTCGGCCGCTATGAAGGCGCCACGCCCGACGCCAGGACCCTGCTGACCGGCTCCCACTACGACACCGTGCGCAACGGCGGCAAGTACGACGGCCGCCTCGGCATCTTCGTGCCGATGGCCTGCGTGCGCGAACTCAAGCGCCAGAACAGGCGCCTGCCCTTCGCCTTCGAGGTGGTGGGCTTCGCCGAGGAGGAAGGCCAGCGCTACAAGGCGACCTTCCTGGGCTCGGGCGCGCTCATCGGCCACTTCGACCCGCGCTGGCTCGACCAGAAGGACGCCGACGGCATCACCATGCGCGAGGCCATGCAGCATGCGGGCCTGAAGCTGGAAGACATCCCGAAGATCCAGCGCGATCCGGCACGCTACCTCGGCTTCGTCGAGGTGCACATCGAGCAGGGGCCGGTGCTCACCGAGCTCGACCTGCCACTGGGCATCGTCACCTCCATCAACGGCAGCGTGCGCTACGTGGGCGAGGTGATCGGCATGGCCAGCCACGCCGGCACCACGCCGATGGACCGCCGCCGCGACGCGGCGGCGGCCGTGGCCGAGCTGATCCTCTACACCGAGCAGCGCGCGGCCAAGGACGGCGACTCGGTCGGCACGGTCGGCATGCTCGAAGTGCCGAGCGGCTCGATCAACGTGGTGCCGGGACGCTGCAAGTTCAGCCTCGACCTGCGCGCGCCCAACGACGCGCAGCGCGACGCGCTGGCCAGCGACGTGGTCGCGGCGCTGAAGGACATCTGCAACCGCCGCGGCGTGCGCTACGAGCTCGAGGAAACGATGCGCGCATCCGCCGCCCCGAGCGATCCTGCCTGGCAGCAGCGCTGGGAGAAGGCCGTCGACGCGCTGGGCATCCCGCTCTTCCGCATGCCCAGCGGCGCAGGCCACGACGCCATGAAGCTGCACGAGGTGATGCCGCAGGCGATGCTGTTCGTGCGCGGCATCAACTCGGGCATCAGCCACAACCCGCTCGAGTCGAGCACCAACGACGACATCCAGCTCGCCGTGCAGGCCTTCCAGCTCCTGCTGGAAAACCTCGCCGCTGAATGAGCTCACCCCCTCGAGGGAGTAACACCGGTGGCCCGGCAAGGCCGGTTCCACGGTGTTTCGCGAAAAGAATTCTCGGCAAGCGACCAGCGATCCGAAACTGAATCAGCTATTTGAAGAGGCTCTCTATGACCGATTACGCCAAGCTCGATGCCTGGATCGACGCCCACTTCGACGAGGAAGTGAAGTTCCTTCAGCAACTGGTGCAGGTGCCCACAGACACGCCGCCGGGCAACAACGCGCCCCATGCCGAGCGCACCGCCGAGCTGCTGAACGACTTCGGCCTCACGGCCGAGAAGCACGCGGTGCCCGCGCAGGAAGTGAAGGACTACGGGCTCGAGTCGATCACCAACCTGATCGTGCGCCGCAAGTACGGCGACGGCGGAAGAACCGTCGCCCTCAATGCCCACGGCGACGTGGTGCCCCCCGGCGAGGGCTGGACGCACGACCCGTATGGCGGCGAGATCGTCGACGGCAGCCTCTACGGCCGTGCTGCGGCGGTGAGCAAGAGCGACTTCGCCAGCTTCACCTTCGCGCTGCGCGCGCTCGAAGCGGTGGCCAAGCCGGCCAAGGGCAGCATCGAGCTGCACTTCACCTACGACGAGGAGTTCGGCGGCATCCTGGGCCCGGGCTGGCTGCTCCAGAAGGGCCTGACCAAGCCTGACCTGATGATCGCGGCGGGCTTCAGCTACGAAGTGGTCACCGCGCACAACGGCTGCCTGCAGATGGAAGTGACGGTGCACGGCAAGATGGCGCACGCCGCCGTGCCGGCCACGGGCATCGACGCGCTGCAGGGCGCGGTGAAGATCCTGAATGCGCTGTATGCGCAGAACACGGCCTACAAGCAGGTCACCTCGAAGGTCGAGGGCATCACGCACCCCTATCTCAACGTCGGCCGCATCGAGGGCGGCACCAATACCAACGTGGTTCCGGGCAAGGTGGTGTTCAAGCTCGACCGCCGCATGATCCCCGAGGAGAACCCGGTGGAAGTGGAAGCCACCATCCGCAAGGTGATCGCGGACGCGGCCGCCGAGAGCGAAGGCATCACGGTCGAGATCAAGCGCCTGCTGCTGGCCAACTCGATGAAGCCGCTGGCGGGCAACAAGCCGCTGGTCGACGCGATCCAGAAGCACGGCGGAGAGCTTTTCGGCGAGCCGATCAAGGCCATGGGCACGCCGCTGTACACCGACGTGCGCCTGTACGTGGAAGCCGGCATTCCCGGCGTGATCTACGGTGCCGGCCCGCGCACCGTGCTCGAATCGCACGCCAAGCGCAGCGACGAGCGCGTGGTGCTCGAAGACCTGCGCCGCGCCACCAAGGTGGTCGCGCGCACGCTCAGCGACCTGCTGGCCTGACCCACTGAAGAGGCGGGCCGTTCAGCCCGCCGGAACGGGCGCGGGTGCCGCTGCGGACGGAGGCGCCGAGCGGGCGGCGGCCCACGCCATCACCTCGGCCAGCGGCGCAGGCCGCGCGAGGTGATAGCCCTGCACCAGTCCGCAGCCCAGGCTGCGCAGCACGTCGAGTTCGGCCTGGGTTTCCACGCCCTCGGCGACCACCTGCACGCCCAGCGAGTGGCCGAGCTGCACGATGGCATCCACCAGCACCTCGTTGCTCGGCGAGGACGACAGGTCGAGGATGAAGCTGCGGTCGATCTTCACCTGCCGCACATATTCGCTGCGCAGCGATGCCAGCGAAGAGAAACCCACGCCGAAGTCGTCGACCACGATCGCGATGCCCGCGGCCGAAAGCGCGCTCAGCCGGCCGCGCGTTGCGTGGGTGTCGAGCGCGACCTCTTCCGTGATCTCGAGCTGCAGCCGCCGCGGCGCGATGCTGCGCAGCTTCAGCATGCCCAGCACGATGTCGTCGACCGCAAGCTGAGCCATCTCGCGCGGCGAGACGTTGATCGCCACCGGCACGCCCGCCAGGCTCGAGCCCTCGGCTTCCAGCTGCCGCATGCCGCGGCAGACTTCATCGACCAGGTGCCGCAGCAGGGGCTCGGCCACGCCGGTGCTCGCGGCCGCGGAGATCACCTCCTCCGGCGAGATGTAGCCATGGCGCGGATGCTTCCAGCGCATCAGGGCCTCGAGGCTGTGCACCTCGCTGCCGTCGCTGCTCATGATCGGCTGGTACCACACGCCGATGTCGCGCGAGCCGATGGCCTGCAGCAGGTCGCGCTCCACGTCGCGGCGCGTGGCCAGGCGCTGGTTGAGCGCGCCGTCGAAGACCTGGTAGCGGTTGCGCCCGGTGCGCTTGGCCTCGTGGAGGGCTTCGTCGGCGAAGCTGATCATGTCGGCCACCTCGGCCTCGCTCGAGACCGAGATGCCGATGCTCACGCCCAGGTGGCCGCCGTAGTGCGCCGTGGCGAACGAGATGGAACGGATCAGCGCCTGCGCGATCTCGGGCGGTGCCTGCCGCTCCTCGCGCAGGCAGTAGAGCAGCGCGAACTCGTCGCCGCCCCAGCGGCCGAGCACGGCCTGCATCTCGGCGGTCTCCCGCTGCAGCCAGTGGGCCACGTCCTGCAGCACGCGGTCGCCGACCTTGTGGCCGAAGGCGTCGTTCACAGCCTTGAAGCCGTCGAGGTCCAGCAGCAGCAGCGCGTGCCGGCGGCCGTCGGGGGCCGCGAGGTGCAGCGTTGCCGCGTCGGTGAAGCCCTCGCGGTTGAGCAGGCCGGTCAGCGAGTCGTGCGAGGCGCGGAAGGCCAGCTGCTGGGTCGCGTCCAGCGACTGCGTGTGCGCCTTGCGCAATTGCACCGCCATGGCCGTGGCTTCGTTGCGGATGCGGCTGCTTTCGCGAAAGTTCCTGTCGCTGTGCAGCGCGCCGCGCACGAGCGCCGCCAGGTACAGCAGCACCATTGCCGCCAGGCTCAGGTTGTCGAAGCCGCCCGCATAGGCCAGGCAGCCGGCCACCGAGAGCAGCGCCGGCACGATGAAGGCGACGGGCACGAATGCATAGGCGATGCCGTAGGTGACGGCCCCTGCGCAGATGCCGCACACCACCGTCAGGTAGAACACGGTCTGCGGCGACGAATAGCCGTCGCACAGCAGCGGAATGAGCGCCCACACGCAGCCCGACAAGGCGGCCATGGCCGTCGTGACCCGCAGGTGCCACTCGACCGGCCGGGCCTGCGGCGACGTCGCGACGCCGCTTTCGGGCGCCACGCCCGGCCATGGCGCGAAGGGCCAGCGGCAGATATAGCTGCGCACCCCGTTCACCATGAGCGACAGCAGCAGCCAGCACAGGCCTTCGAAGGCACGGCCGGCGTTGAGGGCGACCAGCGCCACGACGCAGCTGAGCACGATGTTGATGGGGATGGCCGCAAGCACGCTGCGGCGCACCGCCACCAACTGGTCGGTGCGCACCATGCGGAAGAGCACCTGATCGTCGACGGACGCGGTGATCGGTGAAGAAGGTGCGCTGGGAATCATGAAAGGGCACAGTTTATAGAGCGAAGGCCCTCTTCGCGCCTGGATGGTGCGTGGTGACAACGAACTTTCGTTCGAGTTTCATCAGAGCGTCATCGCCTCTGCCCAGACTCGCGGCTTTTTGCGAGGCGCGCACCCAGGTGCGCGTCGCCCCTTTCAGCCCGCCATGTCCAAGCTTCCGACCACCCCGCCTCCCTTCACGCCCGGGCTTCCGTTGCGCCGCACCCTGTTCTCCACGCTCGCCGTCGGCACCCTGATGCTCACCGGCTGCGGCGGCAGCGGCGGCAGCGGCGGCGGAGGCTCCGGCATCCCCGCATTCTTCCCCACGACGACCGGCACCCCCGCGGCGGTCGCCCCGGCTCCGGCGCCGGCACCTGCCCCCGCTGCGGCTCCGCCGGCAGCGCCCGCCCCGGCCGGCCGCTGGACCGTTGGCGACCTGCACGTCCACACGATGCAGTCGGACGACACCCAGCAGGTCACCACGCTCGACCAGGTGCTGTCCAAGGCCTTCGACAAGTTCGGCCTCGACTGGGCCGCGATCTCGGACCACCTGCGCCTGTCCTCCTACGACAACGACGGCAACAAGCTGGCCGCCTCGATCCCCTTCTCGGAAGGCATGGCCAAGTACCAGGTGCCGCGCATCAAGGCGCTGCAGGCCAGCGGCAAGTACGCCGACAAGACCATCTTCGCGGCCTTCGAATGGGACATGCCCTCGCACGACCACGGCAACGTCGGCATCCTGACCGACAACCCGATGTCCGACGCCGCCCTCAAGGCGGCGAGCCAGTTCGAATACCTCTTCACCAACCGCGACGCGGCGCTCTTCCCGGCCGCCGACGTGGCGGCCTGGGGCCCGAAAGCGGGCACCGGCTACAACACGCACGCCGAGACCCTGGCCGCGATCGCATGGCTCAAGAAGAACTACCCTGACACCAGCTACCTGCAGATCAACCACCCCTCGCGCAACCCCGGCAAGTACACGATCGCCCAGCTGCGCGAGATGAACGACCTGGCGCCTAACATCGTGTTCTCGCTCGAAGGCATGGTCGGCAACCAGATGGAGCCCGACCGCGGCGGCTACAACAGCGCCTACACCGACGCCAACCTGCCATCGCGCACCTACGGGGGCGTGGACTACCTGGTCGCCAGGCTCGGCGGCACCTGGGACGCGCTGCTCTCCGAAGGCCGCCACATCTGGAACGTGGCCGACTCCGACTACCACTTCACCATCTCGAAGGGCCAGTACAGCAGCGGCTACGCGCCGGGCGAGTACGCGAAGAACCACCTGTTCGGCGACATCAAGGACCCGAAGTCGCTGCTCGCGGCCATGCGCTCGGGCAAGCTCTTCGCGGTGAACGGCGGCCTGATCGATGCGCTCGACTTCAAGGTCCGGAGTGCCAAGGCCGCCGGCGAGATGGGCTCGGAAGTGGCGGCAAAGGCCGGCGAAGACCTGACGATCACCATCCGCTTCAAGAGCCCGGAGCGCAACAACTTCGAATACCAGCTCGGCAGCGGCATCTTCGCCAACGTGAAGCCGGTGGTCGACCACATCGACCTGATCGCGGGCGACGTGACCGGCCCCGAGCAGCCCGGCACGGCGGGCTATTCGCGCGACACCAACCCGTCGACGCGCGTGCTCAAGCGCTTCACGCGCAGCGACTGGAAGCTCGACGCCGACGGCTACTTCGCGGTGAGCTACACGGTGAAGGCCGGCAACAACCAGTACTTCCGCCTGCGCGGCACCAACCTGGGCACCGACGTGCCCAACGAGACCGCCGGCGGCGAGCCGCTGCCCGACGCGCAGACCACGGGCACCGACAACGTGGCCCGCTTCAACGCGATCAACGCGCGCAACTACAGCGACCTGTGGTTCTACTCGAACCCGGTGTTCGTGAAGGTCGCTGCACAGTAGAGCGGCGGACGAACGCCGCGCGGCCCGCGGTTCAATCGCCGGGCATGCGCGGCGGGTTCAGCTCGACGCGCCGGGCGGCCTTGGTGCGCATGCGGATGTTGAGCATCTCCACGATCAGCGAGAACGCCATCGCGAAGTACACATAGCCCTTGGGCACGTGATGGTCGAAGCCCTCGGCCACGAGCACCACGCCCACGACCACCAGGAAGGACAGCGCCAGCATCTTGATGGTCGGATGGGCCGACACGAAGCGGCCGATGGGGCCGGCGAACAGCATCATCAGCAGCACCGAGGCGATCACCGCCGCGATCATCACGCGCACGTCGTCCACCATGCCGACAGCGGTGATGATGGAGTCGAGCGAGAACACCAGGTCGATGATCATGATCTGCAGGATCACCGAAGCGAAGGTCGCCTTGACGGCGCTCTGCTTGTGCTCCTGCTCGCCTTCGAGCGACTGGTGGACCTCGCTCGTGCTCTTCCAGATCAGGAACAGCCCGCCCAGGATGAGGATCAGGTCGCGCCCCGAGATCTCCTGGTTGAAGACGGTGAAGAGCGGCGCCACCAGCCCCACGATCCAGGCTAGCACAAGCAGCAGCCCGATGCGCATGAACATGGCCATGAAAAGGCCGATGCGCCGCGCGAACTCCCGCTGGGCGAGAGGCAATTTGTCGACCAGGATCGAGATGAAGATGATGTTGTCGATCCCCAGGACCAGCTCCAGCGCGGTCAGGGTGGCGAAGGCGATCCAGACCTGAGGGTCGGTAAGAAGTTCGAGCATGGAACGGCGCGGTTGCAGCACGTGCGGCCGGCGGCCGCTGCGGGCGAGCGCATCTTACGGGTCCCCGCGCGCCGGGCGCCAGCGTCCCCTCGCCTCATGGGCCATTACGCGCCAGAGGGCCGCAACGCCGGCCGATACCGCGAGCGTCCCGTCGCTGCCGCATTCCGCAAAGAAGTCCTTGAAGGCATCGCCGGTCATCCTGGGCCACGCCAGGCGCTCAACGATTGCATACAAAAATGAGGTTCTCCATCTCATTTGAATGGCTAGTGGCCGCAGGGCGAATCAGCGAGCATGCATGCCCGGAGGCACCTGACGGCGCATCCCTCTTCCGGCATAGCCTTTAGCAGCAACGATGTGGATCGGTGCGGAAACTCAAACCATCGTTGTCGGCCCCTGATGCCGTTTTTCCCTGCGATTCGAACCTGCACGATGAACCGTTCGGCCGTCAGCCCCGAAGGCGGCCGTTCGTTCCGGCCCGCGCCATGCCCGGGTGAAGGAGCCTTGCCCCTGCCAGGTACCCCTGCCACCGCAGGTTGTGCAGGCGCTGACGCATGAGCGCACGGTTCGATGGCGCGCGAAGCGTTCGCGCCGCATGCCTCGGCCTGCTGCTCTGCGGCGCATTGGGGCTGGCCCATGCGCAGAACACCATCAAGGCCGTGTCGGGCTACGTTCAGCATGGAGCCACGGTCGTTCAGATCGATCTGGCGCAGCCGCTCGACGAGCTGCCCGGCGGATTCGCCATACAGAACCCCGCGCGCATCGCGCTCGACTTTCCCGGCATCGCCAGCGAGGTGGGCCGCGCGGCCGTCGAAGTGAACCAGGCCAACCTGCGTTCGATCAACGTCGTGCAGGCGGGAGAGCGCAGCCGGGTCGTGCTGAATCTTTGGCAACCCGCCTCATACAAGACCGAGATCCAAGGCAGTACGCTCAAGGTCACGCTGCAGTCCGCCGGCGCTACGGCCTCACCGACGCAGGCTCGCCCGCCTGCCAGCGCCAGGGCAGTGCCTGCCGGCAGCGAACCCGTCACGCTGAATTTCTTCAACGCAGACATCGAGGCGGTGGCGCGCACCATGGCGGTGGTCACCGGCCGCGACGTGGTGGTCGACCCGCGGGTGAAGGGCACGATGAACCTCGTCACCGAGCGAGCGATCCCTCCGGCCGCGGCCTTCGACCAGTTCGCCCTCGCGCTGCGACTGCGCGGCTTCGCCCTGGTGGAAGCCGAGGGGCTCTACAAGGTGGTGCCCGAGGCCAGCGCCAAGCTGCAGAGCGGCACCGTCAATACCTCGATCGGCGCCATCCCGTCGAACGCCGGCAACCAGGTCGTCACGCAGATCTTCAGGCTCAACTACGAGTCGCCGAACAACCTGCTGCCGGTGCTGCGCCCGCTGATCGCGCCGAACAACAGCATCAACGTGAACCCGGGCACCAACTCGATCGTGATCACCGACTACGCGGACAACATGCGCCGCCTCGCGCGCGTCATCGCGTCGCTGGATGTTCCGAACGCGTCCGACGTCGAAATCATCCAGCTGCGATACGCGCTCGCCACCGACATCGTACCGATGCTGCAGCGGCTGATCGACGGCGGCAGTTCGGGTGCATCGGCCTTGTCGGCCGCATCAGGCATGTCGAGCATGTCGGAGTCGCCGAATGCGGCACCCATCTCGAACGCGCCGGACACGTCGTTCCGCACCACCTTGATGGCCGACCCGCGCAGCAACTCCGTGCTCATGCGGGCGGCCAACCCGGCGCGCATGCAGCTCGTGCGCGCGCTGGTCGACAAGCTCGACCGCCCGCCGGCGGACACCGGAAGCGGCGCCGCCGGCAACATCTACGTGGTCTACCTGAAGAACGCGGACGCGGTGCGGCTCGCGGTCACGCTGCGTGCCGCGATGGCGGCGGGCCAGCAGAACGCGGCCCAGGCTGCAGGTGGCGGCGCGGCCTTGCAGGGGCAACAGCAAGCCTCGCAGGCGGGCCCGAACGGGGCAGGCCAGGGCGGCGCTTCGAGCGCGGCCGACGCGCCCCTGAACAACGCGAACCAGCCCTCCACCGGGGGTCAGATCCAGGCCGATCCGTCGACCAACTCGCTGATCATCACCGCGCCGGAGCCGCAATACCGGCAGATGCGCGCGGTGATCGACAGGCTCGACGGCCGGCGGGCCCAGGTCATGATCGAGGCGCTGATCGTCGAGGTGAACGCCAGCAAGGCCGCGAGCTTCGGCGTGCAGTGGCAGAGCGCGCTGGGCGGCAACGCCGTCATCGGCACCAATTCGAGCCTCAACAGGAACAACATCCTCGCGCTCACCCAGGCGCTGGCCACGCGCAATGCCGCCGGCGTGGCGAGCCAGATCGCGCCGGGCCTGAACATCGGCGTGGGCAGCAGGATCGGCGGACAGTACGTGCTGGGCGCCATCGCCAACTTCTTCAGCAGCGACGGCGACGCCAACATCCTGTCCACGCCCAACCTGCTGACGCTGGACAACGAGGAGGCCCGCATCGTGATCGGCCAGAACGTGCCCTTCGTTACGGGCCAGTACGCGAGCGCCGCCGGTTCGGTCGGCGTCAATCCCTTCACCACCGTGGAGCGCAAGGACGTGGGCCTCACGCTGCGCGTGCGCCCGACCATCAACGAGAACGGCACGGTGAAGCTCACCATCTTCCAGGAGGCCTCGACAGTCGACCAGAACACGGTCAACAACCAGAACGGACCGACCACCAACAAGCGCTCGATCGAGTCGAACGTGCTGGTGGAAGACGGCGGCCTGGTCATGCTCGGCGGCCTGCTCTCCGACACCTACAACAACACCATCGAGAAGGTGCCGCTGGCAGGAGACGTGCCGGTGGTGGGCAACCTATTCAAGAACGAGAACCGCACGCGCGCCAAGAGCAACCTGATGATGTTCCTGCGCCCCGCCGTGATGCGCGATGCGGAGTCCATCGAGTCCTTCTCCTACGGCCGCTACGACGAGATCCGCAGCATGCAGAAGCGCACGCAGCCGGACACCGGCAACATCATGCTGCGTGCCGTGGATGCCGCGCCGCTGCTGCCCGATGCGCCGCTGGCGCGCGCACCGAGCCGAAGCGGCAGCACGCGCATGGAGGGCACCGAACTCATCCCGCCACCGCGACCCGCCATCGATGATCGCAACCTGGCACCGCCGAGCCCGTTGCGCGGCGCGCTGCCGCCGACGGCGGACCCGGTCAGTGCGCGCGAACTGCCCTAGCACGAACCAGGTTCGCTGGCCGCCAGCGCTTCGATCCGTCAGGTGGCGATCAGGCCCTTCACGACCGCGTCCGCTGCTCGAGCACGTAGCCCTTGCCTCGCACCGTATGGAGCAGCTTCACTTGGAACGGTGAATCGAGCTTGTTGCGCAGGCGCAGTATGGCGACGTTGATCGCGTTGGTGGCGGGATCGAACTCCGTGCCCCAGACTTCGCGGGCGAGCGTATCGCGCGAGAGCACTTGACCCTGATTGCGAAGCAGCACCAGCAGCAGCACGAACTCCATCCTGGTCAGGCCGAGGTCCTTGCCGTCGCGGCAGCAGGTCGCATCGCATTCGTTGATCTCCAGATCGCCCAGCCACAGTATCGGCTGTGGGCGCGCAGCGCAGTTGCGTGCCAACGCCCTGATGCGCGACAGCAGCTGGGGCATCGTGAAAGGCTTGACCAGGTAGTCGCTCGCTCCGAGCTCCAGGCCCGCGAGGCGCACGGCAACGCTGTCGCGCTCGGTCAGAACGAGCAGGGGCGCGTTCGTCTTGCGCCGGATCGATCGCACGGCGCTCAGGCCAGCGATGCCGGGCTGCATGGAATTCAACAGAACCAGCGAATAGTCCCGCGCGAGCGCAGGCGTCGCTGCCGCGTTGGCACCGCGCGATACGTCGATGAGCAAACCCTTCTGCTGCAACGCCTGGTTCATCGAATCGCAAAAGCTGGAACGGTGATCGACGAGCAGTATTCGGGTGGCATCGATATCTTCGACGCCCTCCTTAACTCGTCCTTTTTCGGTGTCGACGATTTCACCGCTCGATGCGTGGTCGAGAGAAAGTTTTGAATCCAGAAGCCGCACGGTTTCTCCTTCCAACGCGCCAGAGTGGAGCTACCGTGTTCTTATATGTTTGCTGTAGATCATTGATCTAATTCATTACTTAGGAAGACGATCGGTCTTTTCGTCTTCCTGCACGTGAGTCGTTCATCCCTCCATTCACGGACGATATTCGGCCTGAGTGCAGCCTGACATGGGTCGACTCGACGAACGAAATATCGTTACCGCATGAAATTCATCGCGGCGCTGTCATCGACTGTTTTCGAGGGCCCGTTAGGTCGTTCCCTGTGCCATTCGTGCACGTCCTCGGGAATATCGAATGAGAAAAGCACCTTCTTCTCTCCCCGCACTTCAGATTGCCGGAGTTCTGGTGGTGAGCCTGACTGCAGGCTGTGTCGTTCAACCGCCGGCTCCGGTGGTCCGCACCGTCGTGCAGCCCGCGCACGTCGCTGTCGCCGCACCGCCTGTCGTGAGCGTGTACGTCGATCCGCCGCTGTATCAGCCTCCTCCGATCGCGGTGGCATGGGCTCCGCCGCCGATGCTCGTGGAAGTGCCGCCGCCCCCGCCTTTCGCGGGCGCGGTGTGGACCGGCGGCTACTGGACGTGGCAGGGCAACTGGGTGTGGGCCGCAGGCCGCTGGTCCGCGCCCCCGCAACCCGGCTATGGATGGGTGCAGCCTTACTACGAGCACCGCGACAACGTGGTGGTCTTCGTCGCAGGCCATTGGTCGCCGCCGGGCGTCGCGTTCGTGCCGCCGCCGCTGGGGCTGAGCCTTGCAGTGTCGGTGGCGGCAGCCGGCGTGGTGGCAGGGATCGCTCCGATCGGGCCACCTGGCGTGTTCGTTCCCGCGCCTCCCGGTTCGCGGCTCGGCCTGATCGTGCCTGCCCCGATCGGTACGCCGCCGGCGGTGGTCGTCAGCGCGCCGCCGGTCAACAACGTCGGCATGCGCGTGCAGAACACCACGATCAACAGCGTGACGAACAACACGACGATCAACAACATCACCAACGTCACGAACATCAACAACAACAACAGCCAGACAGTGAAGGTGGTGGCGCCCGCCAGCGCGACCGCGAGCGGAAGGCCGTTCGAAGCCGCGATTCCGGCAAGTGCCCACCTTGCCGCTGCGCTCCCGCCCGTCGTGCGCGCGATGGCGCCGGTTCCGGCGAGCGCGAAGCCGGTCGCCGCGCTGCCGGCCGACCGTCAACCGCCGCCCGCGGCACGGTCGGCGGAGGCGCTCCGCCCTGCGGTTCCCGGCACTCCTGCCGCACAACAGGCTGCTGCGGCTCGCCCACCTTCGCAGCCGCAGCCGGCCTCTGCGCCTCAGTCGCGCCCTGAACCACCGGGCCGCCCCGAGGCGCAGGCGCATGGCGAGCCTCTTTCGCACCCTGCACCGCAGTCGCGTCCAGAGCCGCTCATGTCCGAGGCCCCTGCCAGGAGGCCCGAGCCTGCAGTGGCCTCACCGACGCCGGCGCAGGCCCGCGCCGAGCTGCCTCAAAGACCGAAGCCGCCCGCCGACGATGCGCGAATGGCGCATGAAGGGCGCCCGCCAGTTGCAGTGCACGAAGGAGGCGAGCAGAGGCTCCAGCGGCCACCGAGGCCGGTGTCGGCACCGGCTCCCGCACCGAGACCGCACCCGCCCGCGCCTTCGCATGGGCATCCCGAGCATCCTCCGGCTCCCCACGAACACGCCGCCGCCCCGCACAAGAAGGAGCACGGCCAGTAAGGCCGGTCAAGCCTTCCCACTGCACGCCGCCGCATCGGGCGGCGCTGGCCGCGTAGCGGCGCACCTCCCGGGTGCACCGCTACACGGTCTCGCCCCATCCCGAGGCATCCGCCTCCCTGCCCCCTTATTCCCTCGGTCCGCGCCTGCCCACGGCGAGCAGCGCAGGGACGGACACGCCCGTGAGCCCGCGCCGCACCCGACGCCAACGCGAAGACCTCAGGGATTACACCGATATATGAGTTCTCGAATGACCTTGATTGCGTTCGTTTTTTGTATACAAATAACGCACCCGATAATCCGGCGCGAAATTTGCGTCAAAACAGGTTCTGATCCACCCACCCGCAAGAGGTAAGACCATGAGCACAGTCGTCAGCCAGGCCCCCACGGGGGCGAGCGAAGCCGGCATTGCGCCGCACGCAGAATCGAATGCCGTCATCAAGCCCGGCTACCACCCGCGCCTGACCAACGAAGACCTCGCCCCGCTGAAGAAGCAGACCTGGGGACAGTACAACATCTTCGCCTTCTGGATGTCCGACGTGCACAGCGTGGGCGGCTACATCACCGCGGGCAGCCTCTTCGCGCTGGGCCTTTCGAGCTGGCAGGTGCTGGTGTCGCTGCTGGTGGGCATCGTGATCGTGCAGATCTTCTGCAACCTCGTGGCCAAGCCCAGCCAGGTGACGGGCGTGCCCTACCCCGTGGTGTGCCGTGCACCCTTCGGCGTGCTGGGCGCGAACATTCCGGCCATCATCCGCGGACTGATCGCGGTGGCCTGGTACGGCGTGCAGACCTACCTCGCCTCTGCCGCCTTCATGGTGCTGGCGCTGCACATGGCGCCCGGCCTGGCGCCTTACGCCGAGGTCACCAAGTACGGCTTCGCCGGCCTGTCCGCCCTGGGCTGGGTCGCGTTCATGGTCATGTGGGTGCTGCAGGCCTTCGTGTTCTGGCACGGCATGGATGCGATCCGCAAGTTCATCGACTGGGCCGGCCCTGCCGTGTACGTCGTCATGGCCATCCTGTGCGGCTGGCTGGTGTGGAAGGCCGGCTGGAGCAACATCGACCTGAACCTGGGCGGCATCAAGTTCCAGGGCTGGGACGCGCTGCCCGTGATGCTCTCGGCCATCGCGCTGGTGGTGAGCTACTTCAGCGGCCCGATGCTCAACTTCGGCGACTTCTCGCGCTACGGCAAGAGCTTCGAGGCGGTGAAGAAGGGCAACTTCTGGGGCCTGCCGGTGAACTTCGTGTTCTTCTCGCTGCTGACGGTCATCACCACCGCCGCCACGCTGCCGGTGTTCGGCGAGCTCATCACCGACCCGGTGCACACCGTGGGCAAGATCGACAGCACCACCGCCGTCGTGCTGGGCGCGCTGACCTTCATGATCGCCACCATCGGCATCAACATCGTCGCGAACTTCGTCTCGCCCGCGTTCGACTTCTCCAACGTGGCGCCGCAGCACATCAGCTGGCGCACGGGCGGCATGATCGCCGCGGTGGGTTCGGTGTTCCTCACGCCATGGAACCTCTACAACAGCCCCGAAGTCATCCACTACACGCTCGACGTGCTGGGCTCGTTCATCGGCCCGCTGTTCGGCATCCTCATTGCCGACTACTACATCGTGCGCAAGCAGCGCATCGACGTTGACGCGCTCTACAGCATGAGCCCCAAGGGCGAGTACTGGTACAGCGGCGGCTACAACCCGAAGGCGATCCAGGCGCTGGTGCCGGCGGCCATCGTGCCTATTCTTTGCGTGATGGTGCCGACGCTGCGCGGCGCCGCCAACTATGCATGGTTCATCGGCATGGCGCTGGGCTTCATCATCTATGCCGTGCTGAACCGCAGCAACAAGACCTGAACCACCGGTTAGTCAGATAGACAGAAAGAAAGGGACCGCGCCGTGCGCATCAAGATCATCAATCCCAACACCACCTGGAGCATGACCGAGAAGATCGGCGCCTGTGCCCGCGCGGTGGCGCAGGCCGGCACCGAGATCGTCGCGGTGAGCCCGGCCATGGGGCCGGTGTCCATCGAGAGCCACTACGACGAGGCGCTCGCCGTTCCGGGCCTGCTGCAGGAGATCGCGTCGGGCGAGCGCGACGGCATCGACGGCTACGTGATCGCCTGCTTCGGCGATCCGGGCCTGAAGGCCGCACGCGAACTGGCGCGCGGCCCGGTGGTGGGCATCGCCGAGGCCGCGATGCACCTGGCCAGCATGATCGGCAGCCGCTTCAGCGTGGTGACCACGCTGGGCCGCACCATCGGGCAGGCCTGGCACCTGGCCGAGATCTACGGCATGGAGCGCTTCTGCGCCAACGTGCGCGCCTGCGAGCTGCCGGTGCTGGAACTGGAGGAGCCCGGCTCGCGCGCCCGGGAGCGCATCGTCGAGGAGTGCCGCCGCGCGCTCGAAGAAGACGGCACCGACTGCATCGTGCTCGGCTGCGCCGGCATGACCGACCTGTGCGAGCACATCGAGGGCGTACTGGGCGTACCGGTGATCGACGGCGTGGCCGCGGGCACCAAGCTCATCGAGTCGCTGGTGACGCTGAAGCTGCGCACCAGCAAGCGCGGCGAGCTCGCAAAGCCCCTGCCAAAGCCCATCATTGGCGCACTCGAAGGCTTCACCCTCGCGCGGTAGGCCACAATCCGCGCATGCCCCGCGCCAGTTCCACCAGATCTCCTGCCCCTGCTGCCACCGCCGCCGTTCCGGAAGAGAACGGCGCGGCACCGGCCGACAAGAACAGCTCCATCGAGAGCATCGCCAACGACATCGCCACCGCGATCGTCGAGAAGCGCCTGCCGCCGGGCACCTGGCTGCGCGAGGAGGCACTGGGACGCGTGTATTCGGTGAGCCGCACCAAGGTGCGAGCGGCGCTGCTGATGCTGTCGAAGGACAAGCTCATCGAGATGATTCCCGACAAGGGCGCGTTCGTGAGCCAGCCTTCGGTCGAGGAAGCCCGCGAGGTGTTCGCGGTGCGCCGCATCCTCGAGAGCGAGGTGGTGCGCCTCTTCATCGCCAGTGCACGGGCGCGCGACTACCAGGCGCTCGAGCAGCACATCAAGTTCGAACGCACCGCGCTGCGCCAGAGCACCACCATGGGCACGGTGCGCGAGAAGCTGCTGGGCGATTTCCACGTGACCCTGGCCGAGGCCACGGGCAACCGCACGCTGGCCGAACTGGTACGCGAACTGGTGGCACGCAGCTCGCTGATCGCGATGCTCTACCACTCCTCGAACGACCCGCACTGCTCGTCGGACGAGCACGCGGAGTTCCTGCGCCTGTGCCGCAAGGGCGACGTCGAAGCCGCGGTGAAGAGCATGACCGAGCACCTGGAGCGCATCGAGGCCAGCCTCGAACTCGGCACCGAAAAACCCGACCGGCAGCTCGACCTGGTCAAGGCGCTGCTGGCCTGACATGCGCAGGAACCTCGGCCTCGCGCTGCGTCAGATGCGGCTGCTGCGCGGCATCAAGCAGGCTCACTTCGCTCAGCTGATGGGCGTGAGCCAGGCGACCGTGTCGCGCTGGGAGCGCGGACAGCTTGCGCTATCGCCGGCGCAGCAGGCCGTGGCACACCGGCTGCTCGCGGCAGCGTGCGATTCGGCGCAGGACGCCGCGCTGAAGCGGCTGGTCGAGTCGACCACGCGCAAGGTGCACCTGATCTGCGACCGAACGCACCGGCTGCTGGCCGCATCGCCCTCGCGCCAGTCCGAATGGCGCGCCGACGCCAGCGAATTCATGGGCCGCTCGCTGATCGGCTACGCCTCGCAGGAGATTCTCGAAGCCGAGGCCACGCTCGACGCTCTGGGCTGGCACGCGGGCGAGCTGTCGTCGCTGGAGATCGCCACCGGGCCGAACACCGACCGCGTCGTGCCGATCCTTCCCGGACGCGTGCTGTGGGAGCGCATCGCGCTGTCCGACGGGCGCGCGGGGCGCATCGTCACCACCGTCGCCTGACCCTGGCGGTGGCAGGGCGGCCCGTGCACCTGTCATATAAATACGGCATTCTGTAGCCCAAAAAGGCTACTTGCTTGTTTTCTTCCGCGCGAGAGCCGCCGACGAACAACCTCCACAGCATGCCCCGGCCCTCCCCGCCCAGCGCCCCGTCGCATCCTGCGATCGCTCCGTTCTTCCAGCCGATCGTGGACCTGCGCCAGGGAACGATCTTCGGTCACGAGGCCCTGATCCGCAGCGGCGCCGGCATCGCCCTTCCCGGCCCCGAGGCGCTGCTCGCACAGGCGGCCGCCGAATCTCGGCTGACGGGCTTCGAGCTGCACTGCGTGGAGGCGGTGTTCGCCCACTGGGGTCGGCTCGACAAGCCGGGCCGGCTCTTCGTGAACATGAGCGCCGACACCCTGATCGAAGCCATGGACGCCTCCGGCGGCGCCTGCCGGTTCGAACGCATGACGGCGGACCACGGCATCGCGGCGCGCGACGTGACGGTCGAACTCACCGAGCAATCCGCCGCTGCCGATGCAGCAGCGCTGCAGGATGCGGTCAAGGCGCTGCATGCGCTGGGTGCGCGCGTCGCGCTCGACGACTTTGGCCAGGGCCACTCCAACCTGCAGCGCTGGAAAGACCTGCAGCCCGACTTCGTGAAGCTCGACAAGCTGCTGACCCAGGGCATCTGCGACTCCCCGCAGAGCGTGGCGATGGTGCGTGCCATCGTCGCCCTGGGCACCGCGATGGGCAGCGAACTCATCGCCGAAGGCGTGGAAAACACCAAGGACCTGCGCGTGCTGCGAGACCTCGGCATCGCCCACGGCCAGGGCTTCCTGTTCGGCCCGCCGGCGCCGCGGCTGCTGCCGGCGCTGCCCGAGCCCGTATCGGCCGCCATCACCGACAGCCGCATCGCGGTGATGCCGCACGCATCGCAACCCTCGCAGCCCAATGTGCTGCGCAGCCTGTCGATCATCCAGGCGCCCGCACTCCACCCGCTGACGCCGGTCGACGAGGTCGCGGCCGTCTTCCAGAAGCACCCACAGCTGCATGCGCTGGCCGTGGTCGAGGGCGCGACGCCGGTCGCGCTGATCAACCGGCAGTCGTTCATGAACGACTATGCGCGGCTGTATTTCCGCGAGGTGCATGGCCGGCGTCCCTGCCTGGCCTATGGCAGCAGCACGCCCTTGATCGTGGAGCGCGAGGAGAACGTCGAGAGCCTGCTCGGCATCCTGATGTCGGAGGACCAGCGCTACCTGAACGAAGGCTTCATCGTGACGGAGAAGAAGCGCTATGCGGGCCTGGGCACCGGCGACCAGCTCGTGCGCGCGGTCACCGAGGCGCGCATCGAGGCGGCGCGGCACGCCAATCCGCTGACATCGCTGCCGGGCAACATCCCCATCAACATCCACATCGAACGGCTGCTCGACAGGGGTGCCGAGTTCGCGGCCTGCTACGCCGACCTGAACAGCTTCAAGGTATTCAACGACCACTACGGCTACTGGCGCGGCGACGAGATGATCCTGCTGCTCGCGCGGCTCGCGGCGCTGCATGCGGATGCCCATCGCGACTTCGTCGGCCACATCGGCGGCGACGACTTCCTGATGCTGTTCCAGAGCCCCGACTGGCACCAGCGCTGCGTGCGGCTGATCGAGGCCTTCAACCAGCAGGCACCCGGCCTCTACGACGAGGCCGACCGGCAGGCCGGCGGCATCGAGGGCGAAGACCGGCACGGCGTGGTCCGCTTCACGCCTTTCGCCACGCTGGCCATCGGCGCAGTACGCATCCCGCCGGGCATGTTCAGGCATGCCGAGGACGTGGCGGGCGAGGCCTCCATCGCGAAACACGACGCCAAGCAGGCGGCCTCCGGGCTCACGGTGCGCGAGGCCAGGCCGCGAGGCTGAGAATCGCGCATAACTTATGCGTGGACGGTCCAGGCGCCCGGCGATAGTCTCGCGGCCATGACCATCCTGATCACCGGCAGCGCCGGACACCTCGGCGAGGCGCTGATGCGCGCCCTGCGCTCGACCTCGCAGGACGCGCGCGGCATCGACATCGCACCCTCCGCCTTCACCGACCGTACCGGCTCCATCACCGACCGCGCCTTCGTGCGCGACTGCATGAGGGGCGTGCGCAGCGTCATCCACGCCGCCACGCTGCACAAGCCGCACGTGGCGACGCACAGCCTGCAGGCGTTCGTCGACACCAACATCACGGGCACGCTGGTGCTGCTGGAGGAGGCTGTCGCCGCGGGTGTCGAGTCGTTCGTGTTCACGAGCACGACCAGCACCTTCGGTTCCGCGCTCACGCCCGCGCAGGGCATGCCCGCCGCATGGATCACCGAAGACGTGGTGCCGGTGCCCAAGAACATCTACGGCGTGACGAAGACATCGGCCGAGAGCCTGTGCGAGCTGTTCCACCGCAGGCAGCACCTGCCCGTCGTGGTGCTGAAGACATCGCGCTTCTTCCCCGAGGAGGACGATGACGCCGCAGCGCGAAGCCTGCATTCGCTGGACAACGCGCAGGCCAACGAGCTGCTACACCGCCGCGCCGACATCGAGGACGTGGTGGAAGCCCATCTTCTGGCCGTCCGCCACGCCCGGCACATCGGCTTCGGCCGCTACATCGTCTCGGCCACCACGCCCTTCACGCGCGGCGACCTGCCGATGCTGCGCGAGGACGCGGCCGCCGTGCTGAGCCGCCTCTTCCCCGAGGCAGAGGCACTCTATGCGAAGCGGGGGTGGACGCTGCCGCCGCAGCTCGACCGCGTCTACGTGAACGAGCTCGCGCGGCGCGAACTCGGATGGAAGCCGCAGCACGACTTCGCGCACGTGCTGCGCTGCCTGCGCGAGGGCCGCGATTTCCGCAGCCAGCTCGCGCTCGACGTGGGCAGCAAGGGCTACCACGCCGAAGTCTTCGACGAAGGCCCCTACCCCGTCGCAACGCACTGAAACAAATGGGGGCAAGGCCCCGCACCGGATGCGGGTTTTCCTGAATCCGGATTGTTGCATAAGTTGTATACAGTTTGGCGTACACAATGAGGTGTGCGCATGCCCAGCCGTGTCGCGCGCCTCTCCTCGATCAATCCCTCTCTCGCCGCAGCAGGAGACACACGATGACGGCCGACACCACTCCCTCCACAGTCCATCCCGTGGACCAGCGGCTTCCCACCGGCAAGCTCGCGGCCCTGGGCCTTCAGCACGTGCTGGTGATGTATGCGGGCGCCGTCGCGGTGCCGCTGATCGTGGGCCGCGCGCTCAAGCTCAGCCCCGACGAGGTCGCGCTGCTGATTTCGGCCGACCTGTTCTGCTGCGGCATCGCCACGCTGATCCAGGCGCTAGGCGCCACGCAGTTCTTCGGCATCAAGCTGCCGGTGATGATGGGCGTGACCTTCGCCTCCGTCGCGCCGATGGTGGCCATCGCCAACGCTAACCCCGGACAGAACGGCGCGCAGCTGCTCTTCGGCGCCATCATCGGCGCGGGCGTGGTGTCGATACTGATCGCGCCACTGGTCAGCCGCATGCTGCGCTTCTTTCCGCCGGTGGTCACCGGCACCATCATCGCGGTCATCGGCATCAGCCTGATGCGCGTGGGCATCAACTGGATCTTCGGCAACCCCGTGGGCCCGACCGCGCCGGCGCTGGTCGACCCGGTCTATGCGAAGTGGCTTGCGGAAGTGACCTCGCCCGGCAGCTCCATTCCCGCCGTGCCCAAGGGCTTCGCGATCCTGCCCACGGTGCCCAACCCCAAGTACGCCGACCTCTCGGGCTTCGGCGTGGCTGCACTGGTGCTCGTGTCGATCCTGCTGATCGTGAAGTACGCCAAGGGCTTCGTCGCCAACATCTCGGTGCTGCTGGGTATCGTGATCGGCGCCGTCGTGGCCTCGCTCACCGGCCTCATGACGTATGAGAAGGTGGGCAAGGCCGCCTGGGTCGACATCGTGCTGCCCTTCCACTTCGGCATGCCGCAGTTCGACCCGATCCTGATCCTCACGATGACGCTGATCATGATCGTGGTGATGATCGAATCGACCGGCATGTTCCTGGCGCTGGGCGAAATGACCGACCGCAGGATCAGCCAGAAGGACCTGGCGCGCGGCCTGCGCACCGACGGCCTGGGCACGCTGATCGGCGGCATCTTCAACACCTTCCCGTACACCAGCTTCTCGCAGAACGTGGGTCTCGTCGCCGTCACCGGCATCAAGAGCCGCTACGTGTGCGTGGCCGGCGGCATCATCCTGATCGTGCTGGGCCTGCTGCCGAAGATGGCGGCGCTGGTGGAATCGCTGCCCACGGTGGTGCTCGGCGGTGCGGGCCTCGTGATGTTCGGCATGGTGGCCGCCACCGGCATCCGCATCCTGTCGGGCGTGGACTTCAAGAACAACCGCCACAACGCGATGATCGTCGCGGTGTCGCTGGGCATCGGCATGATTCCGCTGATCGCCCCCAACTTCAAGCAGTGGATGCCGCATGCCATCCACTCGCTGATCGAATCGGGCATCCTGCTGGCGTCGGTCGCCGCGGTGCTGCTGAACCTGTTCCTCAACGGCGCGAAGCACGACGAGCAGGCGGTGATCGCTGCGGCCAAGCACGCGGACGCTCACTGAATACGGGATCGGTTGGCCGGACGCAGAGGACGCGAAGAATCCGAAAAGGGCGCAAAAAACACAAAGAAAGACCTACCTGGTATTTCTTTCGCGCCCTTGGCGAAACCTTGGCGCCCTCTGCCTCCGACCGTTCTGCCTTTCTCTGAGCCCTCAGATCATCGCCAGCGGCGTCTTGCGTCGCGGCGGCGGATGCAGGCGATCCAGTTCCGCCAGCGTCGCCGCGTCGAGCTTCAACTCGGCAGCGGCCAGATTCTCCTTCAGGTGCGCGCTGCGCACCGCCTTCGGAATGGCAACCACGCCGGGCCGCGCGATCACGGCGGCCAATGCGAGTTGCGCGGCGGTCACGCCAAGCCTGGCGGCAAGTTCGGCCAGTCCGTCGTCCTCCGCCAGCGCCCCCTGGTCGATGGGGCTGTAGGCCATCAGCGGAATGCCGCGCTCGCGCTGCCAGGGCAGCAGGCTGAACTCGGGTCCGCGTTCGCCCAGCGACAGGTAGACCTGGTTGGCCGCGCAGCCGGGGCCTTCGGCGCCGGTGGCTTCCTCGAGTTCTTCCATGTCGTCGACGTCGAAGTTGCTCACGCCCCAGTGGGCGATGCGCCCATCCGCGACCAGGGAGTGCATCGCCGCCACCGTCTCGCGCAGCGGGTGGCTGCCGCGCCAGTGCAGCAGGTAGAGGTCGAGGGCGTCGAGCCCCAGCCGCTTCAGGCTGCGCTCGCAGGCGTCGCGCGTGCCGCGCCAGCTGGCGTTGTGCGGATAGACCTTGCTGACGATGAAGAGCTCGTCGCGCCGCACGTCGTTTGCGCGCAGTGCTTCACCGATCGCCTGGCCGATCACGGTCTCGGCCCCGCCCTCGCCGTACATCTCGGCGGTGTCGATGAGGCGATAGCCCAGCGCGATGGCTTCGCGCACGGCCTTGACCTCGTCGGCGCGGCGCTTCGCGTCTTCGCCCATGCGCCATGTGCCGAGGCCGAGTACCGGCATCTCGCCGCCGGTGGGGAGTTGAAGTGTTCGCATCGGCCCATCCTAAGAGGGATGCGCCCGCTTGTCAGCCGGACGAAGGCAGCCACACCGTCGCGCACAGGCCGCGTCCGCCCTCGCCATCGGACAACGCGATGCGGCCACCATGCTTCTCCAGCACCGACCTGACGATGGCCAGCCCCAGGCCGCTGCCCGACTGCGTCTGGTCCGGGTTACGGAAGAAGCGGTCGAAGACGCGCTCGCGCAGCGCGGGCGGGATGCCCGGCCCCTCGTCGGTCACCTGCAGGACGGCTTCCGATGCCTCGCGCCAGACGCGTACCTTGACCATGCCGCCATCGGGGCTGTACTTGATGGCGTTCTCCACGAGGTTGCCCGCCATCGATACGAGGCTCTCGCGCTCGCCATGCACCGCCACAGGCGTTGCCTCGTCGTGCGTGAACTCCAGCGCAATGCCGCGTGCCCGCGCGAGCGCTTCGACGAGGCGGATGCGGTCCTGCACCAGTTCGTCGAAGGCCAGGGTCGCGGGCGATGCGTCCCGTGGCATCTCGTCGCTTCTCATCAGCTGCTGCAGCTGGCCCACCAGCCGCGCAGCGCGGTCGTTGCTTCGCAGCAGGTTGGCCATGAGTTCGCGCTGGCCGGGGTCGGCGGTCTGCGCCTTCAGCGCCTCGACGTTCATCCGCATCGCATCGAGCGGCGTGCGCAGCTCGTTCGCCGCGTCGGCGATCAGCCCGCGCTCGCGCGATGCCCGGTCGCGCACGCTGCGCAGCAGGCCGTTGATGCCGTTCACCAGCGGCTGCAGCTCCTTGTGCGGCGGCTCGAAGGTCAGCGGGGAAAGATCGGCCGGGCCGCGCTCCGCGGTCTCCTTCGTCACCTGCCGCCACGGCCGCAGCGCGAGCATCACCGAAAGCCAGGCGGGGAAGACGATGAACGGCAGGCTGATGGCCAGCGGCAGGAGGTAGTAGCTGCGGTGCTCGATGGTGAAGTTCAGGCGCAGCACGTCGGGTTCGGCCAGCAGCACGCGCGTGTCCAGCAGCGGCGATGTCATCGCGCGGGCGCGCCACACGCGCTCGCCGGCACGCACCCGCTCCACCCGCCCGGGCATCTGCGTGTGCATGAGCGGCACGCTCGGCGTGGAGTTGTAGATGAGCCGGCCCTGCTGCCACACCTGCAGCACGGGCGCCCGGTCCTGATCGGATTTGAAGTCGCTCGACGTCTCCTGCAGCGCCATGTCGAAGGCCTTGAGCGTCTGCTGCTGCCGCGCGGGGTCGAAGGCGAGGTTCTGCGCGCAGGCCATGATGCTCAGGAATATCCTGTCGTAGCGCACCAGCTCCGGCAGGCGATTGGAGTCGTAGAGGAAGAACGCCAGCGTGGCGCTCCACAGCAGCCCCGCCACCGCGATCTGCGCGAACAGCAGGCGCCGCACCAGCGAGGGCTGGAGCCACCGTCGGATGCGGCGTGCGATCGCCTTCGCGGCAACGGACAAGAAGTTCATGGTTCTCCTGGCGAGCGTTCTCTGCGGAGCGCCTCGCGAGCGCGCGGAGTATCCGGCAGGGCCGCGCCGCCTGCTTCAGAAAGCCTTCATGAAGGAGGCTCAAGGGCCTTTGCGCGGCAGCCATCGGGAGCTTCAGCCTTCTAATTATTCGAATTCGAAGTCGGTTTCGTGACACGAGATTCCTCCATCCACAGAGGAAAACGCAGCTGCATGACCTTCTTATTTTGTCAAGGCCAACTGGGTGCGAACCCCCTGCGCGGGCCCGTTTCTCGCTTCTAGAATTTTTTCGAAAGCCCGCGTCACGAGCGCCGGTGTCCCCCGAAACGAACGAACTTTGAACAGGTTGAGTCAATGCAGAAAAAGCATAGGATTGCCGTGATTCCAGGAGACGGCATCGGCGTCGAGGTCATGCCCGAAGGATTGCGCGTGCTCGACGCGGTCGGCCGCCGCTTCGGCATCGACTTCTCCTACGACCACTTCGACTGGGGCTCCGACCACTACGTGCGCACCGGCCTGATGATGCCGGCCGACTGGGCCGACAGGATCCAGGGCCACGACGCCATCTACTTCGGTGCCGTGGGCGCACCCGACAAGGTGCCCGACCACATCGCCGTGTGGGGCCTGCTGATCAAGATCCGCCGCGACTTCGACCAGTACGTGAACCTGCGCCCCGTGCGCCTGATGCCCGGCGTGCCCGGCCCGCTGGCGCACCGCAAGCCCGGCGACATCGACTTCCTGGTGGTGCGCGAGAACACCGAGGGCGAATACACCTCCGTGGGCGGCCGCCTGTTCGAGGGCACGCCGCGCGAGATGGCGATCCAGGAAGCGGTCTTCACCCGCACCGGCGTGGACCGCATCATCGACTACGCGTTCCAGCTGGCCAACCGCCGCAAGCGCAAGAGCCTGACGGCCGCGACCAAGTCGAACGGCATCTCGATCACCATGCCCTACTGGGACGAGCGCCTGGCCGAGATCTCCAAGCGCTATCCCGAGGTGGCGACGAACAAGTTCCACATCGACATCCTGTGCGCGCACTTCGTGCAGCACCCCGACTGGTTCGACGTGGTCGTGGCCTCCAACCTCTTCGGCGACATCCTGTCCGACCTGGGCCCGGCCTGCACGGGCACCATCGGCATCGCGCCGTCGGCCAACCTCAACCCCGAACGCAAGTTCCCGTCGCTGTTCGAGCCGGTGCACGGCTCGGCACCCGACATCGCGGGCAAGGGCATCGCCAATCCGATCGGCCAGATCTGGTCGGCCGCGCTGATGCTCGACCACCTCGGCGGCGACGATCCCGTGTACGCGCAGGCTTCCGCCGCCGTGCTCTCGGCCATCGAGACCGTGCTGAGCGAAGGCCCGCGCACCCGCGACATGGGCGGCACGGCCAACACGGTGGACGTGGGCCGCGCGATCGCCGAATGCATCTCGGCAGCATGACGCCCTGCCTTTCCCCTAGCGACCTGAGAGGCTGAGATGGGCCTGTTCCTGCTGAAGCGCACGCTGACGCTGATCGGCACCCTGATCGGCGCCTCGGTCATCGTCTTCCTCGTGCTCGAGATCCTGCCCGGCAACGCCGCGCAGATGCTCATGGGCCCCGACGCCTCGCCCGAGGCCGTCGCCGCCCTGGCCACCAAGCTCGGCCTCGACCAGCCCGCATGGACGCGCTACTGGCACTGGATCGGCGGCCTGCTCACCGGCAACCTCGGCGACAGCTACGCCTACAGCTCGCCGGTGCTCGACCTGATCCTCGAACGCCTCGCCCTGACCGTGCCCCTGGCCGTGCTGGCGATGGCCTTCACCGTCGTGATCGCGCTGCTGGTGGGCGTGACCGCCGCGGCCCGCCACAACAAGCTCGGCGACGTCGGCCTCATGGGCATGGCCCAGGTCGGCATCGCCATTCCGAACTTCTGGTTCGCCATCCTG
>NZ_KB907453.1 GCF_000382045.1 Variovorax atrisoli 110B | reverse complement strand
TTAGACATCATGGTCGCGCTGCTTGCGAAGCGGCCGGTCTCCGCTGACGTAGGTTGCAAGCGAGCTTGCCGAGCTACATGCTGGAGACCGTGGTCACTACCAGCAAGGAAAGGAGACCGGCCATGCAAGAGATTAGCAAGATCCACGTGGGTTTGGACGTTCACAAGGACAGCATTGCCGTTGCAGTGGCTGAGCCCGGGCGAGCGGCAGCCAAGGTGATCGGCACGATCAGGCACGACGTTCCCAAGCTGCTGAAGTTGCTCGTCAAACTAGGCAACACCGAAGCCGTGCATGTGGTCTATGAGGCAGGTCCCACTGGTTGGGGCCTGCAGCGTGCCTTGACGGCCAAGGGTTACAGCTGCGAGGTCATTGCGCCGTCGAAGATGCCTCGACGTCCCGGAGACCGCATCAAGACCGACCGGCGCGACTGCGCGCAATTGGCCGAGTGCTCGCGTGCGGGACAACTGCGCGCGGTGTGGGTGCCTCGACCTGAGGACGAAGCCATTCGAGACCTGGCACGCGCCCGCGAAGATGCGCTGAACGACCGGCGCCAATTGCGCCAACAGCTCAAGGCCCTGCTGTTGCGCCACGACGTGCGCTTCCCGGGCAAGACCTCCTGGACGCAGGCGCACCATGCATGGCTCGGGAAGCTGAACTTCTCCGAGGTGGCAACGCAGGCAGCATTTATGGACTACTGGATGGCTGTGCAGGCTAGCGATGAACGCCTCAAGCGCCTGAGCTCAGCACTGCTCGAGTACGTCAAGAATTGGCGCTTTGCGCCACAGGTATCGGCGCTGCAGGCGCTGCGAGGCATCGACGTGACCTGCGCCATCGCACTGGTGGCCGAGATCGGGGACTTCAGCCGCTTCGATCATCCGCGCAAGCTCATGGGTTACCTGGGTCTGGTGCCCTCGGAACGCTCCAGCGGTGAGCGCACTGCACGAGGCAGTATCACCAAGACTGGCAACGCGCATGCGAGAAGGATGCTGAGCGAGGCGGCGTGGAGCTACCGCTTCAAGCCACGATTGGGTGAGCGTGCACGTCGGCGCCAGGAAGGCTTGAGCCAGCAGCTGTGCGCTATTGGCTGGACGGCGCAGCTACGCCTGACGCAGCGCTTCGCAAAGCTCGACGCCCGTGGAGTGCACAGGAACAAGGTGTGTGTGGCCGTGGCGCGTGAACTCACCGGCTTCGTGTGGGCAGTTGCTCAGGCGGCGGACACCCCATTGCAGGCAACACAAGGAGGCACGACATGAGCGAGATCGATTCGGTGATGCGACCCACGCACCCGGCAGGGCAACCCTCGTAATGGCTGCATAGGCTCCGAAAGGATGATCCACGACTTTTAGAGCGAGGCAGGCCCGCGACGGATCGATGAAGTGCCGGTAGCCAATCCGCGGATATGAGCATGATTCATCGTCGCTTGCGCGCTCGGGTCGCATCACCCGATCGATCTCATATGAGAAAAACTTAAATCCTCTTCGTTGACGGCAGCGACCATATGAGCCATTTGGTGTGCTCTCTTCCAAAGTTGTTGCACGTCATGTGGTTAGACGGTCAGGGTGTTTGCGCGCCCTGGCCGTCGCCTTTTGTGCCTCACGTTCGCACCAGTGCACCAAGGAGCACCGGCAACCCGCCGTGAGGTGGGCGGTTCATCAGGTCAGTGGGTCAACTGCGGGGGAGCTCCTTTCACGATCGGTGGTCGTCGCCCACCAGGAGGGGCGTCTTGCGACAGGGGCATTCACTTTAGAGAAGCGAAGCCGCGCAAGAGAAAAGATTTCGTCGAGAAATTCTCGAATTGGCGAGATATCTGCCGGGGCGCTGCGGCGGGACACAAAGCTCTGACAGTTGGAGGCTGAAGGCATCCTCGTTCGCTGGTCAACACGGCCCTAGGTCACTATCGTCGCGGGCATGAGCAAACTGGAATGGATTGAAGTGCCCGGCGCATCGCTTGCTGTCGAGCACCAGGCAGACGCCAGCGCCACCGGCATGCCTGTTCTCTTTCTGCACGCCAACGTTGCGGACCGGCGCATGTGGCACGGTCAATGGAGCGCACTGGCGCCGGCGCACCCGGTAGCGAGCTACGACCGGCGGGGCTTCGGCGATTCGCGCACGCTGCACCCCACGCCTCATTCCAATGTGGCCGATCTCTGGGCGGTGATGGATTCGCTGGGCTACCGCAAGGCTGTGCTGGTCGGCTGCTCGCTGGGAGGCCGTGTTGCCATCGATGCTGCATTGGCGCGGCCCGACCGGGTGAGCGGGCTCGTCGTTGTTGCACCGGGCGTGAGCGGCGCGCCCGCCCCGCAGCATGGCGAGCCGGTGAAGGCGATCATGGACGCGATCACCGCTGCCGAAGCGCTGGGCGATCTGGAAGCGAAGAACGAGCTTCGCGCGCGCCTGTGGCTGGACGGCCCCTCGAGCCCGGAAGGGCGAGTCAGAGGCGACGCTCGCCAACTCTTCCTGTCGATGAACGACAAGGCCCTGCGGGCCGCCAACCCCGGTGCGGCAACCGAGGAGCCTTCAGCCTGGGAACGCGTGGAAGCGATCCAGGCACGCACGCTCGTGCTGTGGGGCGATCTCGACCTTCCGCTTCTGCAGGAGCGATGCAGCGAGCTGGCGCAGCGCATACCCGGGGCCAAGAGCTTCGTGCTTCAGGGCACTGCGCACCTGCCTGCGCTCGAGGCGCCACGGCAGTTCAACTCGGTTCTGCAGCGGTATCTCGAAGGCTTGTGAACGGCTGGTCTGCAGGTGCTATCGAGACAGGGCCAGAGACCATGCGCTGTTCCCCCCGGTCGCGACCGTCGGCACGGCCATGGGAGTCAGAGCCCCCGTATTCGCATCGATGGTGTAGGCAGAGATGTCTTTGGAATTGGTGTTCGTGACGTAGGCAAAGCGGCCCGTGGGGTCCAGGGCGATGGCGCCGGGCGAAACCCGTGCGGCCACCTTCGGAATGGTCATCGGCGTCAAGGTGCCGGTGCTGGAGTCGATGTTGTAGGCCGAGACAGTGCCTTCGATCGTATTCGCCACATAGGCAAAGCGGCCGGTGGAATCCACGGCGACAGCTCGGGGAAGCGTACCGGTGGCGGACGTTGCCAACGGAGTCAGGACGCCGGAGCCTGCATCGATGGAATAGGCCGACACGGTGTTGTCGCCCGAGTTCGTCACGTACACGAACCGGCCCAGGGGATCCAGGGCAATTGCGCTGGGGGAGTTCCCTGTGGTCGCCGTCGGCACTGGCAGCGGGCTCAAGGCACCTGAGTTTTCATCGATGGAGAAGGCCGACACGGTGTTGTTGCCTTGATTCGTCACGTAGGCAAAACGGCCCATGGAGTCCAGGGCAATGGCGCTGGGAATGAACCCCACTGCCACCTGCGGCACGGCCATCGGGGTCAGGTTGCCGGTGCCGGCATCGATGACGTAGCCCGACACCCTGTCGATACCCTGATTCACCACGTAGACAAAGCGGCCCGTGGGGTCCGCGACGATGGACAGGGGCGCAGAACCTGTGGCAACGGTTGCGACCGGAGTCAGGAAGCCGGTGCCTGCGCCAATGGAGTAGGCCCCCACGGTGTTGTCGCCTCGATTCGCCACGTAGGCAAAGCGGCCCGCGGGGTCCGCGACGATGCCGCTTGGGGTGCTCCCTGTGCCCAACATGGGCGCGGCCATCGATCCCAACACGCCGGTGCTGGTGTCGACGGTGTAGGGAAAGAGGTTGTTGGACCCTGCATTCGTCGCATAGGCGTAGCGCACCGGGGGCGCGGCACAGACCACGTCCACGTTGACGACGGCCGTATTCGCCACAGTGCCGGTGCCATTGCTGACGGTGCAGACTCTGGTCAGGATTCTGGACTGGCTCTTGACTGTGACCGCATAGCCCGCGCCGCTGGCCAGTTGGGTGGCGAAGCTGAAGCTGCCGTTGGCTGCGATGCTCAGGTCGTCGCCAGCGTTGTTCTGCAGCACCAGGCCCGTGCCCAGCAAGCCACTGACCGTGCCGCTCACCTTGTAGGTGGGCGCAGGGCCTGTGGGCGGGGGTACGGGTGACGGTGCTTCAGGCGATGAGGAAGGAGCCGGAGCGGGTGCCGGGGCAGTCGTTGCCACCGGGAAGGCCGGAACAAAGCCACCGCCGTTTCCACCCCCACCGCAGGCGGCCACGCCGACGATCAACAAGCTGCCCAGCGCGGCACGGCTCACGCGGGCCGGCCGAGAACTCCACAAGGACTGCACGCTATCCACCGACATGGGCAAAAAGCACCGGCGCTGATTGAAAGAGCCACGAGACGGGAGAGGTGCGAACATGTATGTGATCTGCTTGGAACGCCGGAACTTGCACGAGGCGTTTCCAAGTGTGTCGAGCCTCCACCAATTGCGCCATACCCGAAAACTGGTAGACGGCCCTCGAATAGGAGCCGGCCTGCCTTGGTGAAATGCTTGGATGGGTCTATTTGTAGTGGAGCAGCGAATTCAAGGCCGCATCGCATTTGGCCCTGACTTCAAATATTGCCTGCGTCTGGGTTTTCGTTTTCTTCTTCTGCCTGACGAAAGAAATTGCGGCATGCATTGCGGCCTGGTATCGGGCCAGGAACTCCTCGGACTCGTTCTCGGGCGGCGATGCCATGTAGGCGCAGAACTCCGGATCTGCGATGAATCTGTCGAGCGGTGTTGGCGGTGTTGCTGTTGCCGACGACGCAATCGAAGTCCAGAAAAGTCCGCCGCACAGGATCACCGTTCTATTGATCATTCACCACCGCCTAGAAGAAGCAGCCCAGCTGCAAGATTTCGCGAGGAATGCTATTTGACGTGTGTCGGCGAGGGCAAACAAATAGTCCTTATGGGGTGCATAACGACTCTTGATCGAGCCTCCATCGCGGCTCATTTCAGTGGTCTTTGGCTCACGTAAACTGATCTTTCATGGATCAGCAGCCTGCTGCCGGGGAAGAAAGACAAATGCAACGGGACGACCAATCAACCCCGGCACCACGCCCAGGTGCAGATGACGAGCTTGCGGATTGCAAAGGCATGCTCAGGGGCCGCTTGCTCGCGCCCGAGTTGCTGCGCGCTTTGGTCGCGGTGGTCGAGTGCAACGGCTACACGCCCGCGGCCCGCTACCTGCATCGCACTCAGGCCGCGATCAGCCAGCAGATCGCGCGTCTGGAAGACTGCATCGGCTTCGACCTGTTCGAGCAGCCCAAGCGTCAACTGCAGCTGACGGAACAAGGCAAGGTGCTGCTCGACTACGCGCGTCGCCTGCTGGCCCTGAACAACGAGGCCATGGAAAAGCTGCGGCCCGGAGTCGTCAGCGGCAAAGTCCGGATGGGCGCGACGAACTTCTACGCCACCAGGGTGCTTCCTTCGCTGCTGGCCGAGTTCTCCGAGATCTATCCGGCCATTCACATCGACCTGCAAGTCGGCGTGGCAGACGAGATGCAGCGAAAGCTCGGGCCTGCGTTCGATCTCACGATCAACGCCTTCCGCGGAGGCGAAGGAAACGGCGTGCTGCTGCGCAAGGACCCGGTGGTCTGGGCGGTTTCGAGGAAGGCGGCGCCACACCTCAAGCACCCCGTCCCGCTGGCGTTGCTTCCGCAGGGCTCGCTTCTCAGGCGATGGGCGGAAGAGACGCTGACGGCCTCCGGCAAGCGCTGGGTGGTCTTGCAGGAGAGTTCGAGCGTGGAAGTGCTGAGGGCTTCCGTGCTGGCCGGCCTGGCAGTCGGCGTTTTTCAGGAAGCGACGATCAGCGAGGCGGCCGAACTACGCAGCCTGGGACCGGACGATGGCTTTCCCGCACTGCCCTCTTCCGAAATGTGGCTGGAGCGAGCGGATCGTGAATTGCCACGAGCGGCTAAGTGCCTTTACGAGTTCTTGCTGGAGCAGTTGCCTCGATGGGAGTAGCCGGGCTTCTCCCCCACCTCCTCGGACCAACCGTTGCTGTCGCCATGACAGCACCACAGCAGCGAGTTCAGCTGTGCCCGTAAGGCCTGCACGTCGGACTTGAATGACGCTCGCTTTTTGACACGGGGCTAGGTGGCACTGCACGACCTCTCGAAGGCCTCGCGTGTTTGAACCATATAAACAGCGGGACCGTCAGGCGTGGTGACTACCTTTTGCTGAACAAACCCCGCCTTCTCGTAGCAACGGATGGCCCTGTGGTTGTGGGGCGCGGGGTCGGTTTGAATCTTTGTCACTGTCGGGTCCGAGAAGAGCATGCTCGTAAGGGCACGGACGAGCATTGTTCCCAGCCCCTTGTTCAATTGCGCCGGGTCAGCCAGAGACTGATCAATCCCGCGAACTCCAGGATCAGTTTCGTCGGCCCACCATCCATCACCACTTCGAAGGGCGACATACGACTGGGCGTAGCCAATGGGTTCGTCTCCCAGCATCGCGATGTAGGCAGTGACGGACGCTTCAGATAAAACTCTTGGCATGTAGTGCCGAAGTACCTCGTCGAGAGTCGGGCGTTCGTCCTCTCCACCCCACCACTCGACAATATGAGGCCGATTCAGCCATTCGTGCAGCATCGGCAGGTCACGCTCGGTCATCAAGCGCAGAGTGACTTTGGAGTCGCTGGCGTGCATGGAATCCTGGTTCGTCAGTTGAAGGCTCCGTTAGGAAGGTGAGGCCTAGTCCGAATCCTGGGCTGCACTGCGCCAGGGCGCGAAGAATGCCGCGCGGTCCTGGCACGATCATGCGCGCAACCCCACTGCTCGCACAGCGCGCATCGACGGGCTTCCCTATCGGAAATTTGCACAACGGAATGCGAATCCCGAGCAGGGCCGATGACCGCGGGTACGTGAGTAGCGCGACGCATTGCCGCGCACCGTTGAATCAGGAAGGATCGAACCCCGGCGCCGACGTGATCTCGGTCGGCTTGTAGATCTTGTGCTGCGCCACCCCGCTGCCCGCATCGGTCACCACCAGCAGGCGCCACAGCGGCTCGCGCTTGGAGCAGTCGCTTTCTTCCTTGCTGAGCTTGAAGCTGGGCACGCCGGGCGCTGTGCCCTTGACGGTCACGCGCAGCAGGGTCTGGCCCTTGGCGTTCGACACCTCGAGGTCGAAGCCCTTGCCGGTCATGTTCTCGGCCTTGTAGCCGTAGCCGGTGAAGTGCTTCACCACGTATTCGAGGGCGGCGGCCTGCACGGCCTGGGGCGTGGCCTTTTCGTCGTCGGCGGCCTTGGCGGCGGCGGAGAGTTTCTGCGGCACGTTGCCGCGTTCGCGGGCGGTCTGCACTTCGGCTTCGCTGGGCGACCAGCCGCGCGGGCCTCGCACGAGCACGGCCAACTTGTGGTCGGGCTCCCAGCTGGCGACGTGCCATTCGTCGTCGTCGCGCACGCGGGTGGACACCTTGGCGTCCTTGTTGCTCTCGACTTCGAGGATCGCGATGCGGTTGGTCTGCAGCAAGGCGCGGAAGCCGTTGCCGGCGTCGTGGCTGCGCTTGAGCAGCGCGAGCCTGTCCTTGGCGCGCTGAACCTGCTGGGCGTTGCGCTCGCCGCCGCCGGCGCGGTGGTGGACGTCGAGCGATTCGAGGTAGAACCAGCGGCCGTTGGCGGCCACGTTGACCCATTCGGCCCAGATGGTGGCGATGACGTTGTCGCCGGTGGCGAGCCATGCGTGCTCGAATGGCTTGTCGCGCGCGTCGAACACACCCATCTTGGCGACGATCTCGACCGGCGTGAGCCGCGGTCCCGAGAGCCGCATCTCGTCGATCACAGTGAGTACGCGGGGGTCGACTTCCTTGTCCATTCAGTGGAATTCTGCTGAGTTTGAGGGGGTGGGGAGTATGCCGCATCGCCCGGCGCAGACGCCCGGGCTCGGGCAATCGTATGGCACGATCGAAGGATGAACGAGCCCTCCCGCCGCATACCGTATCGCACCTGGCCGGGGGCGCTGGCGGTGCTGCTCGCGATTGCCGCCTACGTGGGCGGCCTCACCCTCTGGGACCGCCACACCCCGGGCAACCGGCCGCTGCCGCCGGGCGAGACGGTGGAGGCGGGCCAGGCCCGGTTCGTGCCGGCCGAGGGATGGGAGATGGACGTCTCTCGCTCCAGGGCGGGCCAGTCGCTGATGCTCTTCAAGGGCGGCCACAAGTTCCTGGTGAGCACCTTCCCCTGGGCGGGCGGCCCCGACGGCCCGCTGGTGCGCCAGCAGCGGCTGATGGAGCGCGGCCAGCGCCTGCAGGTCGACGGCGACGTGTCGGACTTCATCACCTCCTGGGGCCTGCAGGGCAAGACCTTCGCCTACTACGGCTCGAAGCTGGCGGGCCGCTTCTGGCAGGTGGTGGACGTGCGGCGCAAGTCGCTGGTGCAGATCGACTTCTGGGGCTCCGACGACGGCATGGACGAGGCGCTGCAGGAGGCGCGCTCGATGCTCGACTCGATGGACCTGGAGGCGCCGCAATGAACATGCCGGTGTTCGACCAGGGTGGCCAGGAGGCCCCGAGCGGGCAGCAGGTGACCGAAGTGGCCGGCTGGCCCGTGGGCACCGATTCCTTCTTCCAGCCGCGGCGCGCAGCCTTCTGGGTGCTGGCAGCGCTGATATTGAACGGGCTGTTCTACACGGGCTACATGTTCTGGCTGGGCGTGCGGGTGGTGCCCGTCACGGCCTTCCTGGGGCTGACGGTGTGGGGCATCTACACGATGCTTTTCGTGCAGGCCTTCCGCACGCTCGACCTGCTGGAGCAGCACCCGACGGAGGCCTACGTGCTGGCCTTCGCGTGGGGCGGCATGGGCGCGGTGTACTTCGCGGCGCCGGCCAACGTGGCCATCCAGAGCCTGTGCGCCAAGCTGGTGTCGCCGGAGTTCGTCGCGACCTGGGGGGCGGCGGTGGCGGGGCCGGTGACGGAAGAGTTCCTGAAGCTCGCGGGCGTGATCCTGATGGTGCTGGTGGCGCGCAACCAGTTCCAGACGTACCTGTCGGTGCTGATCGTCGGCGCGATGGTGGGGCTGGGCTTCCAGGTGGTCGAGAACCTGAGCTACACGGTGAAGTCGGCGGTGCACTTTCCGCTGGAGAACCAGGTCTACCCGGTGCTGCTGAACCTGTTCACGCGCGGGCTGCTCGCCGGGCTGTGGAGCCATGCGGCGTACACGACGATCGCGTCTTTCGGCATCGCCTGGTTCCTGCTGCAACCGCGGCGGCCGATGGCGGCGCGCATCGCGGTGGCGGTGCTGTGCTTCCTGCTCGCGTGGGGCATGCACTTCATCTGGAACTCGCCCTTGCTCGAAGACCTGTTCGACGGCGGCTACGCGGAGATGGCGGTGATGCTCGTCATCAAGGGCCTGCCCGCGGTCATCGTGGCCGCCCTCTTCTGGCACGTGGCGGCGCGCGAGAACGGCACCTACCTGCATGCGCTGGCAGCGTGGTTCGTACCCGAGCGCGACCTGATCCAGGACGACGAATGGGTGCGGCTGGGCGCGCCGATGCAGCGCTACAAGGTGCGCCGCGAAATGGGCTGGACCTACGGCTGGCGCGCGAGGCGCCTGAAGACGCATCTGCAGCGCGAGCAGCTGCGGCTGATCCGCAAGGCCGCCACCTACGGGCGAGGGCCGCAGACGCTGAAGCACGAAACGGCCGTGAGGCGCCTGCGCGCCAAGCTCGACCCGATCATCGCGGCCCGAACGGCGGCAGGCACCACGGCGGGAACCTGAGGCGTTGGTTTCTCGCGATGCCGGGGCAACCCTGCTCCGAATTGTGAAAAAAGATTGCTAAAGTCGTACGCGTCATGCGACGACAACAACAAGAAATGCTTGGACTGCGCCTGCTGGCGCTGCTGGTGCTCGTGTTGCTGGGCACCGGCTGGAGCTTCCGCGCACAGGCCGTCACGCTCGTCGAACAGGCGCAGCTCACGCTGACCCTGCATGGCCCTCATTCCCCCGCCCAGCCGCCGGAGCCGCACGCGGTGCAGCTGCCCTACAACTGGGACCAGCGGCAAGGCGCGGTCGACGGCGAGGCGGCGTTCTCGTTCGATGTTCCCGTCGCCGACACGAACGTGCCGCAGGCGCTCTTCGTGCCGCGCATCGGCAACAGCTTCAGGGTGCTGGTCGACGGCCACGAGCTGGCCCGCTTCGGCACCTTTCCGCCGGGGCCTTACGACGATGCCTCCTTCACGCCGCAGTACTTCGCGCTGCCGGCCTCCTCGGCTGCGGTGCGGCGCGTGGAGATCGTCGTCGCCGCGCAGGCCGCACGCCAGGGCGGGCTCTCGCCGGTGGTGGCGGGCACGGAGGCCGAGCTCCAGCCGATGTATGAGAACGCGCTGTTCTGGCAGATCAGCGGCGGGCGCTTCATCGCCATCGTGAGCGGCGTGCTCGGGGCGCTGTCGCTGCTGGTGTGGCTGCGGCAGCGCGAATCGCTGTACCTCTACTACGGGATGGGCGAGCTCTTCTGGTCGGTGCAGACGGCGCGGGTGCTCTTCACGCATGCGCCGCTGCCCTGGCCGTGGTGGGGCGTGGTACCGCTGGCGGCGTTCCAGGCGGCAGTGCCGCTGCTTTGCCGCTTCGCGCTGTCGGTGGTGGGCAAGGGTGACACGCGGCTCGCGCGCTTCCTGGGCCTGCTGGCGCTCTTCGCGCCGGTGACGGCCACGTTGGGCATCACGGTGCCGCTGCTGTGGCTGATGCCGGCGTGGAACCTGCTGTGCTTCACGGCGGGCCTGGGCATGGTGGTGATGGTCGTGCGCGTGGCGGTGCGCAGCTCGGTGCTGGAGCACCGCGTGCTGGGCGTTGCGGTGGTGCTGGTGGTGCTCAGCGCCGCGCGCGACAACTGGGTGATGCGCACATCGCCCGACGCCTACGCGGTGGTGCCGTGGATCCGCTTCGCATGGGTGGGCTTCGCGATCTCGCTGGCCTGGGTGATCGCCGAGCGCATGCGCAAGGACGTGCGCGCCGTGGCGCAGATGAACGCATCGCTCGAAGCCGAACTGGCCGAGCGCAACGCGGCACTCGAGGCCGTCTTCGCCCGCGAACGCGAAGGCGAAAAGGCGCGCGGCGCGCTCGAGGAGCGCCAGCGCCTCACGCAGGACCTGCACGACGGCCTCGGCGGCCAGCTCGTCGGCCTGCTGCAGATGGCGCAGCAGCCCGGCACCGCCATGAACGACGTGGCGCTGCACCTGCGCGACGCTGTCGACCAGCTCAAGCTCACGGTGGACGCCATGCACGGCTGCGAAGGCGACGTGGCCTCCGCACTCGGCAGCGTGCGCTACCGCCTCGGCCCCCGCCTGCAGGCCGCCGGCATCGACCTGCGCTGGGACGTGGGCTCCCTGCCCACCATGACGAGCTGGACCGCGCGCGAATCGCACCAGCTGCAAATGCTGCTGTTCGAGGCCTTCGGCAACCTGGTGGCCCATGCGCACGCGACGCAGGCCAGCCTGAGCGCGCGGCTGGTGGAAGGCGCTGCCGAAGAACGCGCCATCGACATCGAGCTGAGCGACAACGGGCGGGGCTTCGATGCCCAGGCCGCGTTCGCAGGCAAGGGCCTTGCGAACATGCGTACCCGGGCCGTGGCGCTGGGAGGAACGTTCACCGTGCGCTCGCAGCCGGGCGAAACCAGCCTGCTGCTGCACCTGCCCGTGCCGGCGGCACCGACGGTACGCAACGAGCCAGCCGCCCCCGAACTGGGTCGGCCCGCGAACGCCACGCTGCGATAGGGGCTGCGGGCGTCGCTCAGCAGCAGGCGGTTGGTGCGCAGCAGGTTCTCTTCGCGCGCGTCCGAGTACTTCCAGATCAATCCGCCCGCGATGTACGCCGCACTCACCTGCGACCAGTTGCCGTACGCCTCGCGCACCTGCCTGGCAAGGCCGCCGGCAAAGCCCGCGAACTCCGCGCGCTCGATGTAGCCGAGCTGCACCGCCCAGCGCGAGAGGCTCGCCAGGCGCACGGCGTCCCAGGCCACAAGGCTGGGCACCTCGGCCTGCGAGACATGGAAGTGCTTGCGCAGTGCCTCGACCCAGCTCGGGCTGCCCGTCATCAGCGCGGCCAGTTCCTGCGTCGACTTGCCGCTGCGCTGGCCCAGCTCGCGGTAGTCCAGGCTCTTGCGCGCCTTGATCTGGAAGAACGCGGGGAAGAAGGCGTCCATGACCATGCGCAGCAGCATCGGCGTCTCTTGCGTGGCCTTGTCGATCGCGCCGACAGCCTCCCACAGCGGCGCGTACGTCGAGCGCTGCCCTTCATCGACCAGCCAGCGCGCGGTCTGCTCGAAGCTCGCCCGGTCGTGCACGCTCCAGACATCGGCGATGCCCTCGCGCAGCACGTCGTCGTCCTTGCCGGTGAGCACCGCATCCACATAGTCGCCGTTGAAGGCCGACAGCGGCGCACTGAGCGTGACCAGCCACCGCTCTTCACTGGTGAGCCCTTCGGCACCTGCAGCGTTGGCGGTGCCGAAGTGAAGCTCCTGGTTGTCCATCAGCGCATGGCCGAGCGCATCCATCATCCCCATTGGAATCCCTCCTGATTGAAGCGGGCGCGCATCTTGACGCCGGGTCGGCGCGAGTCGCACTCCGCAGCCCAAAAAGGGGCGATGCTACACAGAACGACCGCCAGGAACTCTGACGAATTCTTCACTCGCGGCCGCGTGAAGATGCCCGGGTTCGAAGCGCGAGAACTTTCGCATTCGCAACCGGCAGATGCATTTCGAGCGTTCGACATGCAGGAAAGTCAGGCCTCGGTCAGGCGTGCCAGCGGGTTTTTTCGCCTGTTTTTCCACTCTCGTCTTCGAGCCGCGTTCAACCCACTTCTCCTAATTCGCCACTAAGTCTTTTGCCTTTTGACTGACACAGGGCAAACCTAGATTCACCCGCGATACGCAGTGGCGAGGGAGACGAACGGCATCGGCCGTGGAGTCGCCTCATCCAGCTGCTGTGCAAGTGTTCCCCTCCACGCTCGAAAGCAGAAATTGAAAGCCACTCCAAAAATCAGATCCGGCTTGCTCTACCCCACCCTCACTGCACTCGCCGCCTCGCTGCTGGCCGCGTGCGGTGGTGGCGGCGGTGGCTCGGGCCCTGTCGCCTTCCTGCCGCCGCCCACCACGAGCCAGCCGCCCGCGAGCTCCGGCAACACCACGTTCAGCGGCGTGCTCACGGCCACGGCCTTCAAGGCGGGCAGCAGCACCGACCCCGTGATCGCCGCCGGCTACTACGCGGGCGCCACGGTCTGCGTCGACAGCAACGGCAACGGCCGCTGCGACAGCGGCGAGCCTGCCGCAGTGACCGACGCCAGCGGCAAGTTCAGCCTGTCGCTGAGCGGCCCCTCGGCGCTCATCGCCGACATCGGCACCAGCGCAAAGAACACCGCCACCGGCGCCAGCGTGCCCACGCGCGAAGTGCTGCGCGTGACGCTCGACCAGGTGAAGGAACAAGGCACCGCGGTGGTGGTCAGCCCGCTGTCGTCCGAAGTGGCGCGCCTGATCGAGGCCAACGGCACGAGCTATGCGGTCGAGAAGCAGAATCTGGCAGCTCGCCTGGGCGTGTCGGCCGATGCCGTGCTGGGTGACGTCAACGCCGCGGCGGGCAGCACGCAGACGGCGATGCTGGCCGAGTCGAACGCGCTGAACAACCGCTTCGCCTACGCCACCACCAAGCTCGACCGCGGCGACATGTACCCCGACGCCCTCGCCAACCCCGGTGGCGATCCGCGCCTGAGCAGCCTGGTCGGCGTGACAGCCGCCACCGCCGGCGCCGTGGACACCCGCAAGAAGATCACCTTCCTGCAGTCGCAGCAGGCCGCCTTCAACCTGGAAGGCATTCCGCGCTACGACAACATCTTCATCGTGATGCTGGAGAACAAGGCCACGTCGTCGATCCTGAACTCGGCCTACGCGCCCAAGATCAACGGCTACCTGAAGGCCGGCAACCAGCTCGTGAGCTACTACGCCACCGGCAACCCCAGCGAGCCGAACTACACGGCACTGGGCGGCGCCGACGACTGGGGCATCACCGACGACAGCCAGTGGAACTGCGACGCCACCGGCGCCAACGCAGTGCAGGACCTGCCCGTGCCGGACAACACACAGCCGGGCCTCGCCAAGTCGCCGTTCGCGGCCACCTGCACGCAGAAGGGGACCAACCACAACATCGTGGGCAAGCCGAACCTCTTCAATGCCATGACCAGCGCCGGCCTGACATGGCGCACCTACAGCGAGTCGATGAACCCGGGACAGGACTTCCGCACCGACAGCGTGGCCGACACCGCCGTCACCGCCAAGGACAACGTGTACGCCCCGGGCACGCTCGGCGGCAACGCCGCGGCCATCGGCGACCCCAACCTCGTGCTGCCGCTGCCGGGTGGCCTGTACAAGACCAAGCACCACCCGGGGATGGCCTACCAGAACGTGCGCAGCGCGCCGGAGTGGAAATACAGCAACCGCACCATGGGCGGCGGCCAGTGGGACGCGGCGCTGAAGAACAGCAGCGACTACGCCATTCCCGCGAACTACGACTACGACCAGCTCGGCACCGACCTGGCCAGCGGCAACGTGGGCAACCTGAACTTCCTGGTGCCCGACCAGTGCGACGACATGCACGGCATCAGCGTGAAGGGCACGAGCGGCGGCACTGCCGGCACCGCCAGCGATTGCAGCAGCGTGGCGAACAACGTGTCGAACACGGCCGTCTCGCCGATCATCACGCGCGGCGACAACTACGTGGACTACACGGTCAAGCGCATCCAGGCATCGCCGCTGTGGAAGAACACGCAGAAGCGCGTGGCCATCGTGCTGATGTTCGACGAGGGCAATGCGACCAGCGGCTTCAACTCCTGCTGCGGCTGGAACGTGGCGAACAGCACCGTGGCCAACCCGATCCGGCAGAACGCCGACGGCACGTGGTCCGTCGATGCGACGATCACCCACTACACCAACGGCAACCGCGGCCACGGCGAGAGCATCTTCGGCATCCTCACCAACCAGCCCAATGCACCCAAGGGCGTATCCGACAGCGATGCCTACAGCCACTTCTCGTTCGTGCGCACGCTGCAGGACATGTTCCAGCTGGCGGACCCGGGCAACGACGCTTCGTACATGAACCGTTCGAAGTACACCGAGGCCTTCATCGCCCAGAACATCGTGAACCTGCCGGAGTACGCCGGCAGCGCCGACACCCACTTCGACAGCGTGCGCCCGATCAATCACGCCTTCGTGATCCCGGCCGGCTACACGCAGAAGCAGTCGGCTGACGTGGCGACCACGGCGCAGGTCGGACCCGATGCGAACCAGTTGAACGTCTGGTCTCTGAAGCAATGAGCGAGGAACGCCGTTTCGGCCCGAAAGGGCCGGCGGTGAGGCGCACCGGACAGCTCGCGCTGGCGGCGCTGGCCGTGGCCGGCCTGGCCGGTGCGGTGCTCGTCGCCTGCGGCGGCGGAAGCGGAGGCGGCGGCTCGGCCGTCGCGCTGCCTCCGGCATCCGCTCCGGCCCCGGCGGCGAGCTCACCCGCTGCCGTTGCTGCGTCCATTCCCGCCAGCACGCTGAGTCTCGCGGCGCAGGTGGGCCAGAAGATGTTCTTCGACAAGAACCTCTCCGGCTCGGGCGCGATGTCGTGTGCGAGCTGCCACGACCCCGCCCACGCCTACGCGCCGGCCAACGACCTGTCGGTGCAACTCGGCGGCGTGCACATGGACAAGGCCGGCCTGCGCGCGGTGCCCTCGCTGCGCTACAAGGACATCACCCCGGCCTATGCCGATCTGCTGGACAACCCCGACGGCATCAGCGTGCCGGGCCCCGGCGGCGGCTTCGCATGGGACGGCCGAGCCGACACGCTGGCCGCGCAGGCGCGCATTCCGCTGCTCGATCCGCTGGAGATGGCCAACGCCAGCAGCGCCGACGTGGTGAAGAAACTCCAGGCCGCCGACTACGCCCCGCTCATCGCCAAGGCCTTCGGCGAGAAAGTGTTCGACGACAGCGACGCCGCCTTCGCGAAGGCGCTGCAGGCCTTGCAGGCCTATCAGCTGGAAGACAGGAGCTTCCACCCGTACAGCAGCAAGTTCGACCTCTATGCGGCCAACAAGATCGGCGGCAACCTCACGCCCGCCGAAACGCGCGGGCTCAAGGTGTTCACCAATCCGGCGACGGGCAACTGCGCCTCGTGTCACTACCAGGGCGCGGGACTGAACGGCAGCTCGGCGCTTTTCACGGACTTCTCGTACGAAGCCATCGGCGTGCCGCGCAACGCGAACATTCCGGCCAACAACGACCTGAAGTATTTCGACATGGGTGTGTGCGGCCCTCTGCGTACAGACCACGCACCCGCGGCACCCAACGCGGCGAACAGCTTCTGCGGCATGTTCAAGGCGCCGACCATGCGCAACGTGGCGACGCGGCAGGCCTTCTTCCACAACGGCGTGATGCATTCGCTGGAGCAGGTCATCCGCTTCTACAACACGCGCGACACGCGGCCCGAGCTCTGGTATCCCACCGTCGGCGGAACGCCCAAGGAGAAGAACGACGCGGACTTTCCGGCCTACGGCCTCATCACCACGCAGTACACGGGCGGCAAGGTGAAGAAGTTCGACGACCTGCCGCCAGCCTACGTGCCGAACATCGACACGCAGCTGCCGATGGACGGCCGCGCCGCCGGCTCGGCGCCACCCATGTCCGAGCAGGACATCGCGGACCTCATCTGCTTCCTGAACACCCTCAGCGACGCCGACACCAAGCCGGCCACGCCCGTCAAGCCGGGAGCCTGCGTCAATTGATTGCGACATCCATGAACAAGAAGACTCTTCCTGCGGCACTGGGTGCCGCGCTCCTCGCCGCCCTCGCCGGCTGCGGACCGAAACCGCCCGAGGCCGATCTGCAGAACCTCACGGCGGCCATGAACGCCTACCTCGCAAAGAAGGGCGACCTGTGCCTGGGCAAGACACGCTGGCCCATCGACGTACCGCAGCGCGAGGCCGGCACGCGCGCCCGCAACGCGCTGCAGATGCCGGTGCTGGAGCGGCTGGGGCTGGTGAGCGCCTCGAAGGCGACGGTCAAGGACGACAAGGAACAGGAAGCCGGCGAGATCGAGGTCACGCGCTACGCGCTGACCGAGGAAGGCAGGAAGTACTTCATCGATCGCGAGCCGCAGGGCGACTTCTGCGCGGCCCACCTGACGCTGGACAAGGTCGTCGGCTGGGAAGCGCCCAAGGATGCGAAGGAGCCCTCGGAGGTGGTGGTGACCTACACCTACAGGATCGATGCCGCGCCCTGGATCGGCGACGCCGAAGTGCAGCGGGTGTTCCCGATGGTCGACCGTGTGGTGCGCGGCGCCGGCACGATGCAGCTCAAGCAGAGCTTCAGGCGCACCGACACCGGCTGGGTGCCGGCGCAGATCTGAGCGCACCGTGACCACGGACACCGTGCTGCGCTTCCAGCCTGCGCTGGCCGACTGGGTGGTGCACAACCTGCGCCAGGGTTGCACGGCCGCCGACGTGGTCGATGCGATGCGCGAGCAGGCCATGCCGCCCGAAGCGGCAAGGGCCATCGTCGACGCATTCGTCTTCGCGCTGCGCACCGGGAGCCCTCTGCCCACCGACTCGGTGACGGTGCAGGCGCCCTACAGCTACGAGCCGTCGAGGTTGCCACCGGGCACCTCGATCCGCACCGCCGACAGGCTCGTGCGGGTGGCGGCTCGCGCGGCGCAACCGGCGCTGGCCGTGCTGAACGACGTATTCAGCGCGCAGGAGTGCGAGGAGCTCATCGCGCTCGCAAGGCCGCGGCTCGCGCCGTCGACCACCGTCGACCCGCTGACGGGGCGCGACCTTGCAGGCAGCCAGCGCAGCAGCCTGGGCATGTTTTTTCGGCTGCGCGAGAACGCCTTCATCGCACGGCTCGACCAGCGGGTGTCGGAACTCATGAACATGCCGGTGGAGAACGGCGAAGGTCTGCAGGTGCTGCACTACCCCGCGGGCGCCCGGAGCATGCCGCACTTCGACTTCCTGGTGCCCTCGAACGAGGCCAATCGGGCCTCGCTCGCGCGCAGTGGCCAGCGCGTGAGCACGCTGGTGACCTATCTCAATGAAGTGGAGGAAGGCGGCGAGACGGTATTTCCCGAAAGCGGCTGGTCGGTGTCGCCGCAACCCGGAAGCGCCGTGTACTTCGAGTACTGCAACAGCCGTGGCCAGGTGGACCATGCCTCGCTGCACGCGGGCGCGCCTGTATTGCGCGGCGAGAAATGGGTGGCGACCAAGTGGATGCGGCAGCGGCGCTTCGTGGCTGCAGGAGAGGTTTCGCCGGGCTGAATCTCTATGGCGGGGTGCTCCCGGTGGGTATCGGTTTGACATTATTTTAGATATATCTAAAATAATTCAGACATACCTCAAGAAGGACACCCACCATGAGACATTTCCACTCCGACCATCACCACTGCCGCATGGCCCGCGGCGAGCATGAAGACGGTCTTTCCGGCGGACGCGGACATCGCGGCGCGCGCGGCGGAGTCGGCGGACGCGTGTTCGGCCATGGCGGCCTGCGCTTCGTGCTGCTGCGGCTCATCGCCGACAAGCCCTCGCACGGCTATGAGCTCATCAAGGCGATCGAGGACCGCCTGGGGGGCAGCTATGCGCCGAGCCCCGGCGTGGTCTATCCCACGCTCACGCTGCTGGAGGAGATGGGCTATCTCAGCGTCGAGACCGCCGACGGCAGCGGGCGCAAGAGCTACAGCATCACCGACAGCGGCCGCGAGTTCCTCGAAGCCAACCGCGAGATGGCCGACGCCATGATGGCCCGCATGGGCGGCGGCGTCGATGGCGCCGGTCCGCGCGGCGGCAGGCCGCCGCAGGTCACCCGCGCGATCGAGAACCTCAAGATGGCGATGCGCATGCGCCTCACGGGCGCCCCACTCACCGAGCAGCAGGCGCACGAGTTCGCCGCGGTGCTCGACGCCGCGGCCCAGCAGATCGAGAAGATCTGAGGAGCCGCCGACGCAACACGAATTCCAACCAACCCTGTCTCGCAACAGGATCTACGCAATGACTGACTTCAGTACATCACCAGCGTCCACGGCACCCGACCGCACGCCCCGCCGGGTGCGCCACGAACTGCGCTTCCGCAAGCTCTCGGTGAAGACGGTGCAGCGCGTGACGCCGCACCTGATCCGCGTCACGCTCACGGGCGACGACCTCGCGGGCTTCCAGAGCCCCGGCTTCGACGACCACGTGAAGCTGTTCTTTCCCGACCCCGCCACCGGCAAGCTGAGCCTGCCCACCATGGGCCCCGAAGGCCCGGTCTGGCCCGAAGGCCGACCCACCATGCGCGACTACACGCCGCGCCGCCACGACGCGAAGGCCGGCACGCTCGAGATCGACTTCGCGCTGCACGAGGCCGGCCCGGCCACGCAGTGGGCCGAGCAGGCCAAGGCCGGCGACATCCTCGGCGTGGGCGGCCCGCGCGGCTCGTTCATCGTGCCGACGGAGTTCGACTGGCACCTGCTGATCGGCGACGACACCGCACTGCCCGCCATCTCGCGGCGCCTGGCCGAGCTGCCGGCCGGCGCGCGCGCGGTGGTGCTGGCGGAGATCGACAGCGAAGCCGACGAGATCGCGTTCGACACGCAGGCCGAACTCACCCTGAAGTGGGCGCACCGCCGCGGCACCGAGCCGGGCCTGAGCCACGTGCTGCTCGATGCGCTGAAGGCGATCGAACTGCCGGCCGGCGACTTCCACGCATGGGTGGGCTGCGAATCGGCCACCGCCAAGGCGCTGCGTGCGCACCTGGTGGGCGAGCGCGGAGCGAATCCGAAGTGGACGCGGGCCTCGGGCTACTGGCGCCGCGGTGCGGTGGCCACGCACGATTCGCACGACGAGTGAGCGGTTTTTGCTCCTTCCCCCGCTGGGGGAAGGTTGGGATGGGGGCCAGCGGCGCCTGAAAAGCCGCTGCAGTTGCATAGGCCGCCTGCCCCCACCCCTGCCCTCCCTCAGCGGAGGAGGGAGAAACTCAATGCGGCACTTCGGCAGGCCCTGAAGCCGCCCCGCTTCGCTTGGGGCTTCGGATCAGCAACAGCAGCGGAATCGCCAGCACCGTGATGATCATCATGATGGCGAAGTCGTCCAGGTAGCCGATCAGCGCGCCCTGCCGCGTGACCTCTGCGTTCAGCAGTGCGAGCCCCGTGGCGGTGTCGGGCGACATCATCTGCGGCAGGGTCGCGAGCGCCGCGTTGCCCGGCGCCACGGTAGACGCGATCTGCGCGTGCGCCTTGCTCGAGCCTTCGGTAAGCAGCGCCTGCACGATCGAGATGCCCACGCTGCTGCCGATGTTGCGCAGCAGGCTGAAGATGGGCGTGCCCTGGTTGCGCAGCCTCGGCGCCAGCGTGGCGAAGGTGGCGGTGGACAGCGGCACGAAGGTGAAGCCGATGCCCAGCCCCTGGATGAAGCCCGAGACCACGATGAGCGTGCTGTCCATCTGCAGCGTGAGCCGGGTCATCTGGTAGAGCGAGAAGGCGGTGAGGCCGAAGCCCAGCGCCATGATCGCGCGCACATCGACGCGCTGCACCAGACGCCCGACGATGATCATCGCGATCATCGTTCCCACGCCGCGCGGCGCCGTCACCTCGCCGGTGTAGACCACCGGGTAGCCCATCAGCCCCTGCAGGAAGTTGGGCAACAGCGCCATGGTCGCGAACAGGATCATGCCGACGATGAACGCGAACAGCAGGCCGGTGACGAAGTTGCGGTCCTTCAGCAGGTCGCGGTCGAAGAAGGAGACGCCCTGCACCGTCCACGTGTGGACCACGAAGAAGCAGAACGCCACCAGCGCGGCCGCGGCCTCGAGCTTGATCTCCCACGACTCGAACCAGTCGAGCTGCTCGCCGCGGTCGAGGAAGAGCTGCAGCATGCCGATGGCGATGCTCAGCGTGACGAAGCCGAAGATGTCGAGCCGCTCGCCCTGCGGCCGGCTTTCGGGCAGGTAGCGCGCAATGCCCCAGAAGGCGAAGATTCCCACCGGCAGGTTGATGAAGAACACCCAGCGCCAGTCGAAGTTCTCGGTGAGCCAGCCGCCCAGCAGCGGCCCGAGGATGGGCCCGACCATGATGCCGGCGCCCCAGATGGCCATCGCCTGGCCGACCTTCTCGCGAGGGTTGATGTCCAGCAGCACCGCCTGCGACAGCGGCACCAGCGCCGCGCCGAAGACGCCCTGCAGCAGCCGCGCCGCCACGATGCCCACCAGCGAGGTCGCCAGCCCGCACAGCGCCGAGGCCACGGTGAAGCCGATCACCGAGATGATGAACACGCGCCGGCGCCCCCAGTGGCCGCACAGCCAGCCGGTGAGCGGCAGCGCGATGGCCGAGGCCACGATGTACGAGGTGAGCACCCAGGTGATCTGGTCCTGCGAGGCCTGCAGGCTGCCCTGCATGTGCGGCAGCGCCACGTTGGCGATGGTCGTGTCCAGCGCCTGCATGATGGTGGCCAGCATGATCGAGATGGTGATCATGCCGCGGTGCGGCACGGTGGTTCCGGGCGCGGCGCTCATGATGGCTTGCGGCCGCCCGGCGAGGTGATCTCCACGAGGCTCGCCTGCACCCTGGAGAGCAGGCCCAGCAGCTGGGCGCGCTCGGCCTGAGAGAGCACCGACATCACGCGGGCGTTGAGCCCGTCGCTGATGCTCAGGGCGCTGTCGAGCGCCTTCTCGGCGCTGGGTTCCAGGTGGATCCGGTTGACGCGGCGGTCGGTGGGGCTGGGCTCGCGGCGTATCCAGCCGGCGGCGGCCATGCGGTCGCACAGGCCGGCGACGGCCATGGGAGTGAGGTCGAGCCGCTGCGCGAGTTCGGCCTGCGAGAGCGGCTCTTCCTCGTCGCCGTGCATCGCCAGCGCGCCCAGCAGGCGGCACTGCGCGCTGGTGAGTCCGATGCGCTCGCGCGCGAGGCGGTCGAACTCCTCGCTGTAGAGCTTGCCCACGCTCTTGACGAGAAAGCCGAAGCGCTGGGTGAAGTCCCTTTTCATAAGGGACTTGATTGTCTACATGTTTATTAGTTGGGCATTAGCAATGCCGGCCGGCCGGGCTTGTCGAATCGCTCAGAGCCACCCTGCCCGCCTGAACCGGTAGTAGAGATAGCCGCAGGTGCTCACGATCAGCCCGAGCGCGACGCCGTAGCCGTAGCGGAATTTCAGCTCCGGCATGTTCTCGAAGTTCATGCCCCAGATGCCGGCGAAGGCGGTGCACACCGCGAAGATGCTGGCCCAGGCCGCGAGGCGCTTGGTGACTTCGCTTTCCTCGATGGTGACCATCGACAGGTTCACCTGTATGGCCGTGGCGATGGTCTCGCGCATCGCGTCGATCGATGCGTTGATGCGCGCCAGGTGGTCGCCGACGTCGCGGAAGTATTCCTGCGAGCTGATGCAGATCTGCGGCACGCGCCCGCCGTGCATCTTGCCGGCCGCCTCCACCAGCGGCGCCACCGCACGCTTGAGCACCATGCTGCGCCGCTTCAGGTCGTAGAGCTGCTTGATCTTGTCGCGCGCCGCGCCGCCCTGGCCGAAGATCTGCTGCTCGATGGATTCCAGCTCCACCTCCAGCGCGTCGATCACCGGGAAGTAGCGGTCGACCACCGCGTCCATCAGCGCATACAGCACGAAGCCCGCGCCGTTGCGCAGCAGCTCGGGCTCGCGCTCGCAGCGCTCGCGCACGCCCAGGAAGCCCTGCTTGCTGCGGTTGCGCACCGACAGCACGTAGTTGGCGCCGACGAAGACGTCGACCTCGCCCACGTTCATGCGGTGCTCGCCATCTTCCGAGGGCTCCACCAGGTGCATGACGACGAAGAGCGAGTTGCCGTATTCCTCCATCTTCGGGCGCTGGTGGCCGTGGTGGGCGTCTTCCACCGCCAGCGGATGCAGGCCGAACTCCTTCTGCATCTCGCTGAGCTCCTCGTCGGAGGCGTCGCTGAGCGCCACCCAGACGAAGCAGCCGGGCCGGCCGATGTAGTCGCTGATGTCCTCGACCGATATGTCGGCGAGCTTGGAGCCGTTTTCGTAGGCGACGCAGTTGATCAGCATCGATGCCCCCCGGGAAGTTCACACGCGTGGAAACCATCGATGGTGCCACGAGACTTCCGCAGCGCCTGCCGCCAACATTTCAGGCAGGTCGTATAGAGTTCGCAGTGGCCTGGCCTACACGAGGACCGGCCGACGGCACAGCGGCGCAAAAACAGACGCCGCAACGCAGAAGATGAAAAAGGGGGAAAGGGATGGAAACCGGCTCGTTCGAGGAGCTGCTCAAGTGAAGCGGGACGTTCGCCTTGCGAAGGCGCTGCTCGCGGCCGTCATGGTCTCGGTATCGGCGGCCACCGGCTGGCAGCTCTGGGTATCGCGCGAACAGACGCTGGCCGCGGCAGACACCAACAACCTCAACCTTGCCAAGGCGCTGAACATCTACGCCGAAGGCATCTTCACCCAGAGCGACATGCTGCTGCAGGGCGTGGCCGAGACGCTGAAGGCCGAAGGCAATGCGCGCGAGCACATGCAGCGCGTGCAGTCGCTGGTCGAACGGCAGAAACGCCTGCTCGATCCTCTCGACGGCGTCGCGGTCCTCGATGCCCGGGGCAACTGGCTCATTTACTCCAAGGGCGAGGTCCCGCGGGGCACCAACAGCGCCAAGCGGCCCTACTTCATCCGCCACCGCGACACGCGCTCGAACGATGTCCACATCAGCCCGCCGGTTCGCAACCCTTTCTCCGGCGAATGGGGGATCACGGTCAGCCGCCGCCTCGAGGACGAGAAGAGCGAGTTCGCAGGTGTCGTCGTCATCGGCCTGGGCCTGCAGAACTTCCTGCGCGCATTCGGCACCATCGCACTCCCCGACACCGGCACCATCGGCCTGAGCACCAATACGGGGCAGATGCTGGTGCTCTATCCCTACAGCGAGAAGAACATCGGCCTCGACTTCTCGAAGTCGGCCAATTTCCAGCGGCACTTCTCGGGCACCTCGGGCACCGCGTCGTTCCGCTCCAGCGTGGACGGAATGAAGCGGCTCTATGCCTTCAGAAAGAGCGACCGCTACCCGGTGCTGACCTCGGTAGCGGTAGGCCGCGAACAGGCGCTGCAGGCCTGGAGGCGCCAGGCGCTGCTGACGATCGCCGTCGTCGGCGCCCTGCTGGCCGCCATGGCCGCGGTGGGCTGGAGGCTGATCATCAACATCGGCCGGCGGATCAGGGCGGAGGCTTCGCTGATGGCCGCCCGCGAAGACCTGCTGCAGGCCAACCGCCGCCTGGAGATCCTGGCGACGCAGGACCAGTTGACCGGGCTGGCCAACCGCCGCAGCTTCGACGAAGTGCTGGCGCAGGAATCGCGCCGCGCAGCAAGGGAAAACACGGCCCTCTCCCTGCTGCTGCTGGACCTGGACTACTTCAAGGGCTTCAACGATGCCTACGGCCACGTCGCCGGCGACCAGTGCCTGAGGGCCGTCGCCATGGCGCTCAGGCGCAGCATCAGGCGCCCGGGTGACCTCGTGGCGCGCTACGGCGGAGAAGAGCTGGCGATCATCCTGCCCAGCACCGGCCTTCAGGGCGCCTGCAAGGTCGCGGAACTCATGCTCGAACAGGTGCGCTCGCTCGGCATCACGCACAGCGAGAGTCCCCATGGGCAGGTCACCGTCAGCATCGGCGTGGCGACCTTTCGGGGGTCGCAGTCGCATGCGCCGGAGCTGCAGCTCGTCGAGGCGGCGGATGCCGCGCTCTACAGGGCCAAGGAGAACGGACGCAACTGCTGGGTCAGCCAGGAGGAATGGGTGGCCGGCTGAGCCTCGCGCCGCTCGAAAGCCCAAGGACTCTGCAAGACCGGCAGAGTCAGCGCGCCACGCGGCGGGTCGCGCGCTGCCCCAGCCAGCGCGCCAGCTCCACCAGCAGCGGCGTCATCACGGCCCAACCGGCGCCCAGCACCAGCATCGCCCGCGTGGGGTCGGGGAACTGTCCAGCCCCCATCCGCACCGCGGCCGCATAGGACAAGGCACCGCCCACGCCGCCGATCGCGGCCGACAGCAGCCAGCGCCCGTGCAGCCAGCGCAGCGGTCCGCGCAACGTCGTCGAGAACAGGGCCCACAGCCCCAGGATCCACACCGGCGCCAGGCCGGGCCAGGGTCCGGGCGAGGCATAGACGAGCACGCCGCCGCGCGCCATGCCGGTGTCCCACGCCAGTCCGAGAAGCACTGCGCACAGCGCCAGCAGCAGTTCGTCCCGGCGCGCATCGCTGAACCACAGGTTCAGCAGCACGGCGCCCATGCAGGCCGCCACGCCCCAGCCGGGCGCGCCGCGTGCGGCGCCCAGCACGCAGGCGAACCAGGCCGCCTGGAAGACCACGAGGTTGAGAACGGTCGGGCCGTACTGGCGCAGCAGGGTCTTCATGCGGATCGGCCCTGTCCGACGAAGGCGGCGGCAGTGATCCGGGCGCGGCCCGGCGGCGTACGGAAGTGGCGGGGTCGGCGGTGTGCAGTCCGGATCGCCGCGCTTCCGGGAACAACCATGCCAGCTTCGATCACGCCCCGTGCGTCTCGTGTGCCTCGTGCCAGAGTTATGGCGCGGGCGAGCCGTTCATGACGCCGCCGATCCGCCAGCTGGTGCTGGTGCTGGGCGACCAGCTGGACGGCCGGGCCTCGGCCTTCGACGGCTTCGATCCCGCACAGGACGCCATCTGGATGGCCGAGGTGCGCGAGGAGTCCACGCACGTCGCCTCCAGCCGCATCCGCACCGCTCTCTTCCTGTCGGCCATGCGCCACCACGCGCAGCTGCTGCGCGAGCGAGGCTGGCCCCTGCACTACGTGCGCCTCGACGATCCCGCGAACTCTGGCAGCCTGGCCGGCGAACTGGCGCGCGCGATCCGGCTGCTGCGGCCCGAGCGGCTGGTGATGACCGCGCCGGGCGACTGGCGCGTGCTGCGCGCGCTGCGTCGCGCCGCCGCCGAGGCCGGGCTCGCGCTGGAACTGCGCGACGACCGCCACTTCTTCTGCACCGTGCGCGAGTTCGCCGACCATGCCCGCGGCCATCGCACCCTGCGCATGGAAAACTTCTACCGGCAGATGCGCCGCCAGCACCGCGTGCTGATGGAAGGCGAGGAAGGAACGCAAGGCTACGGGCCCGCTGGAGGGCGCTGGAATTTCGATGCCGACAACCGCCAGTCCTTCGGCGCCGACGGGCCGGGCATCGTGCCCGAGCCTGCCCGCTTCGAGCCCGATGCGATCACGCAGGAGGTGCTCGCCCTGGTGGCCCGGGAGTTCGCGCGCCATCCGGGCGACCTCGACGGCTTCGCCTGGCCGGTGACGCGCGAGCAGGCGCTGCTGGCGCTGGAGCGCTTCATCGACGAGCGGCTGCCCAGCTTCGGCCCCTGGCAGGACGCGATCTGGCCCGGCCAGCCCTGGCTCTGGCACGCCCATCTCTCGGCGGCGATGAACCTCAAGCTGATCGAGCCGCGCGAAGTGGTCGCCCGGGCGGAACGCGCCTGGCGGGAGGGCCGCGTTCCGCTGGCGAGCGCCGAAGGGTTCATCCGCCAGGTGCTGGGCTGGCGCGAATATGTCCGCGGCGTCTACTGGACTTCCATGCCGGGTCTCGCGGAGTCGAACGCGCTGGATGCGCAGGCGCCGCTGCCGGCCTTCTACTGGACCGGCGAGACGCCCATGGCCTGCCTGTCGGATGCGATCCGGCAGACGCTGCGCCTGGGCTACGCCCACCACATCCAGCGGTTGATGGTCACGGGCCTGTTCGCGCTGCTGCTCGGTGTGCGGCCCCGCGAGGTCCACGAGTGGTACCTCGCCATCTACGTCGACGCGGTGGAATGGGTGGAGCTGCCCAACACCGCGGGCATGAGCCAGTACGCGGACGGCGGCGTGATGACGAGCAAGCCCTACGTCGCCAGCGGCAAGTACATCGAGCGCATGAGCGGCGGACAGTATTGCGCCCGGTGCCGCTACCGGCCCGGCCTCGGCCAGGGGCCCGAGGCCTGCCCCTTCACGACGCTGTACTGGGACTTCCTGCTCAGGCACCGCGAGCGCTTCGCGAACCACCAGCGCATCGGCGCGCAGGTCCGAAACCTGTCGCGGCTGTCCGAGCAGCAGGCCGAGGCGATCAGGACGCAGGCGGCTGCGATCAGGGCCGAGCTCGAACAGGCGGGCGGCTACACGCCCTGAGGCGCCGGGCTGCCCGCCGCCTTCGCCCGGTTCAGGCATCGGCAGCGCGCAGCCGGTACAGACCCACATCGATGCGCCCGGAGCGAAAGCCGGCCTCGCAATACGACAGGTAGTAGGTCCACAGCCGCCTGAAGGCCGCGTCGAAGCCCAGCGGCTCGATCTGCGGCCACGCCGCGAGGAAGCGCTTGCGCCACTCGGCGAGCGTGCGTCCGTAGTCCGGCCCGAAGCAGAGCGAGGACTCGATCACCAGCCCCGCGCGCCGCGCCTGCTCCTGCAGCACGCCAGGGCTCGGCAGCATGCCGCCCGGGAAGATGCAGTGCTGGATGAAATCGGCGCCCTGGCGGTAGCTCTCGAAATGCTCGTCGGCGATGGTGATCGCCTGCAGCACCAACGTGCCGCCGGGCTTGAGGCGGTCGCGCAGGGTCGTGAAGTAGGCGGGCCAGTAGGCCTCGCCGACGGCCTCGATCATCTCGATGGAGACGATGCGGTCGAACCGGCCCTGCACGTCGCGGTAGTCCTGCAGCCGCAGATCGAGCTTGTCGGCCACGCCCCATTCCTGGCCGCGCTCGCGGGCGAAGGCCAGTTGCTCGGCGGACAGCGTGAGCCCGGTCACGCGCGCATCGTGCCGGCGGGCCAGGCTCGCGGCCAGGGTTCCCCAGCCGCAGCCGATCTCGAGCACGTCGCCGCCCTGCGGGGTGTCGAGCATGCGGTGGATGGCCTCCAGGCGGCGCGCCTGGGCGGCCTCCAGCGTGTCGTCGGTCTCCTCGCTGAAGAGCGCGCTCGAATACAGCATGCTGTCGTCGAGCCAGAGCCGATAGAACTCGTTGCCCAGGTCGTAGTGGAAAGAGATGTTGTGCCGGCTGCCGCGCCGGCTGTTCCTGCGCGCCAGGTGCAGCAGCCGGGCCAGCCAGCGCGAGGGGCCGCGGCCCTTGAGCAGCGAGCCCCAGGCGGCCTCGTTGGCCAGGCCGAACTCGAACAGGGCCAGCAGGTCGGGGCTTTCCCATTCGCCGTCGCGGAAGCTCAGGGCCAGGCCGAGGTCGCCCTGCATGAGCAGCCGCACGATCGGCCGCCAGCTCAGCAGGCGCAGGCTGGCATGCGGGCCGGGCTCGCGGCCGGCCACCTCGATGCTGCGCCCGCCGGGCAGCGTCAGCGCCAGCCGGCCGAAGCGCGTGCGGGCGAGCAGCCGCCGCAGTGGCGAGAAGGACGGGACCGCATCGAGCGTGGGTTCGGTGACTGGGGCGGAGGGCGTGGTCAGGCTCATGGAGTCTTGCTCGTGGAAACGATGGTGATGTCGCGCTCCGGGGCCGCCGGACGCGGATGCAGGGGCACGCGCTTGATCCACAGGCGCAGCGCCTGCCAGTGGATGGCCGCGACGACCTTGAGGGTCAGCAGCGGATGGGTCAGGAACACGCGCAGCAGCACGAGGTCGCTCAGCGGAGTGCGCTGGCCGTCCTGGCGCGCGTTGAGCACGGCGCCGTCGGCATCGTGCACGCTCACGCCGATCGACACCGACTCGCCCGGCGGCGCGATGCGGAAGCGGTAGCGCAGGTCCATGCCGTTGAAGGGCGAGACGTACATCTGCTTGTCGCAGCGCTGGTCGATGACCGCGGCGGCCCCGTCTTCCATCGGGTCCACCGGAATCAGGTAGCTGTGCCGCTGCCCGAAGGTGTTGTTGACCTCGTAGACCATCGCCTGCAGCGCGCCGTCCGGTGCATGGCAGAACCACACGCTGAGCGGGTTGAAGACGTGGCCGAGCAGCCGCGGCATGGTCAGCAGCCGGATCGCGCCGCCGGTGGGCAGCCCCGCCTCGCGCAGCCGCGCCTCGACCTGGGCGCGCAGGTCGCGGCCCGAGCCGTCGCCGTAGTCGGCGGCGTGGAAGCTGAACAGGTTGAAGCGGTCCACCGAGAACAGGCGCAGCCGGTCGTGCAGCTGCGGCAGCTCGTCGATGTCGACCAGCACGCTGTAGATGCGGTAGGCGAGCCGGTGGCGCCTGGGCCGCAGCCGCTGGTGCATGACGCGCCCGACATAGAGCGCCGAGCCGCCCTGCCCGTTCATGGGGCGACCGCCCTCGCTGCCTGCACTGCCTGCACTGCCTGTGCGGCCTGCGGCAGGTGGATGCGCCCGGACTCCTGCGGCACGCTCCAGGGCCGGCGAACGCCGCCCAGCGCCTCGGCCACCGCCAGGCCGGCCTGCAGGCCGTCCTCGTGGAAGCCGGAGCCGAAGTAGGCGCCGCAGAACCAGGTGCGGCGCTGGCCCTGCAGGTTCCAGAGATGGCGCTGCGCGGCCATGGCGGCGCCGTCGAACAGCGGGTGGTCGTAGACCTCGGTGCGGATCAGGTGCTCGGGCCGCGGGCCGGTGACCGGGTTGAGTGTCAGGAACAGCGGCTCGGCCCCCTGCCCCTGCGGCAGGTGGGACTGCAGCCGGTTCATCCAGTAGGTCACCATCGGCGCGGCGCCGTTGCCGCGCGTTCCGAGGTAGTTCCAGCTCGACCAGACGGAGCGGCGCGTGGGCATCAGTGCCGGGTCGCGGTGCAGCACGGCCAGGTTGCGGCTGTAGGGAAAGGCGCCCAGCAGGGCCCGCTCGGCGGTGGAGGCGTCGGGCAGCAGGGCCAGCGACCGGTCGGCGTGGGTCGCCAGCACGACGTGGTCGAAGCGCTGCGGCCACCAGCCGCCGGTGGTGCGGATGCGCACGCCGTCGGGCTCGCGATGCAGCTCGAGCACGGCCTGGTCGAGGTGGACGCGGTCGGCGAAAGGCTGGCTCAGGCGCCGCACGTATTCGCGGCTGCCGCCGGCCACGGTGCGCCAGACCGGCCGGTCGCTGATCTGCAGCAGGCCGTGGTTCTCGCAGAAGCGCACGAAGGCCGCCACGGGATAGCGCCCCACCCGCGCCGCCGGCGTGGACCAGATGGCGGCGGCCATCGGATAGAGATGGTCGTCGCGGAATGCGCGGCCGTAGCCGCGGGCGTCGAGGTAGTCGTCCAGCGCCTGGTCGCCGGCCTTGCGGGCGTCGCGCGGCGCCTCGCGGTAGAAGCGCAGCAGCTCGCGCAGCATCGACCAGAACCTCGGGCTCGCCAGGTTGCGCTTCTGCGCGAACAGGCCGCGCAGGTCGGTGCCGGCGTATTCGAGCCGGCCGGCATCGAGGCTGACGGCGAAGGACATGTCGGAGGCCGCGGTCGGCACCTCCAGGTGCCGGAACAGCGCTGTCAGGTTCGGATAGGCGGGCTCGTTGTAGACGATGAAGCCGGTGTCCACCGGCACCGAGCCTGCGCGCACCGGCGCGTCGACAGTATTGCTGTGGCCGCCGAGGCGGGACTCGCTCTCGAACACGGTCACCTCGTGGCCTTGGGAGCCCTGGGAGAGCAGCCAGGCACAGGAAAGGCCCGAGATGCCGGTGCCGACGACGGCGATGCGCAGGCCCTGGCTCGGAGAGTCGGGTGTCGCGGGGACGGCGGGCTGGGCGGGCTGGGGGTCGAAGGGCGGCATGGTGCGTCTCGAAGTCTTGGAGCTTGTACGCAGGAAACTACCGTTTGGACCATGGCGCGTTGCGGCGATGATCCGATCGCGGCCGGATTGCGTAAGGGTTAGCATGGCCGCCGTACCCGACCCATCCACCCACCCTGCGGGTATTCCCCTGCCCCGCGGTCGCCGAGCGCCCAACTTGACCGTTGTTGCCACCGATTTCAAGCAGCCGCGCCGCTCCGAAGACCTCTGGGCGCAGGCCCTTGCGGCCGTGGCCGAGCGGCAGGACCGGGAAGCGTTCGCGCGGCTGTTCTCGCACTTCGCGCCGCGCGTCAAGCACTACCTGATGCACATCGGCAGCCCGGAGCTGCAGGCCGAGGAGCTGGCCCAGGAAGCCCTGGTGAGCGTGTGGCGCAAGGCCGCGCTGTTCGACCCGGCGCAGGCTGCCGTCTCCACGTGGATATTCACCATTGCGCGGAACCTGCGCGTGGACTCGCTTCGGCGCCGCCAGGGCGCGGAGTCGGGCGAGGAGGAGTTCGATTTCGACCTGATCCAGGCCGACGACGCCGCACTCGACGAGGGTCTGCACGCCTCGCGCCTGAACGAACGGCTGCGCAGCGCCTTCCGGCTGCTGCCGCCCGAGCAGCAGCAGGTGCTGCACCTTTCCTATTTCGAAGACGAGCCGCATGCCCGCATCGCGGCCCAGCTGAGCATTCCGCTGGGCACGGTGAAATCGCGCGTGCGCCTGGCGGTCGCGCAACTGCGCCGCCTGATGGAACGCTGACGACGATGGACATCCGACATCACCCCGACGATGGCCTGCTGCTGGCCCGAGCCTCCGGCCAGCTGCCGACCGGCACGCGGCTGGTACTGGCCAGCCACCTGGAACTGTGCCCGCTGTGCCGCGAGCGCGCGCGCACGCTCGATGCCCTGGGCGGCATCCTGCTCGACGAACTGGAACCCGTGCCGATGGCCGACGACGCGCTGGCGCGCACCTGGACCGCTATCGATGCGCTCGAAAGCGCGCCTGCGGAGACCGTCCGCGTGAGCGCACCGCCGCCGCTGCCGCCCGGCGCACGCTGGCCGCGCGCGCTCGCCCACTGCAGCGCCACGCCCTGGCGCTGGATCGGCCCCGGCATGCGCTGGAGCCGCGTGAGCGTGCCCGAGGCGCCCGAGGCCAACGTCTTCCTGCTGCGCATCGCGGCCGGCAAGTACCTGCCGCAGCACACGCACAAGGGGCTGGAGCTCACCCAGGTGCTGCACGGCCGCTTCCACGACGGCCGCGCCCTGTTCGGGCCCGGGGATTTCGATGCGGCCGACGGCGAGATCCACCACCAGCCGGTGGTCCAGGACGGCAGCGAGTGCATCTGCCTCGCTTCGCTGGATGGCCGCCTGCGCTTCGACAGCGCTATCGCGCGCGTGCTGGGTTCGCTCGTCGGGATGTGAGGCGGGCCGACACCCAGGCCGCCGCGCCGCTCACGAAGCTGCCCCACACCAGGTCGGCAGCGGTGATGGCCCAGGGCCAGCCGCGCAGCGTGGCCTGGTTGGTGAGGTCGTAGGTGGCATAGGCCACCAGCCCGAAGAAGGCGCCACGCCGCAGCGCCGCGCCGGCGGCTCCGTCGGCCAGAGCCGGTGCGATGGCGAAGACCAGCAGGCCGGCCAGGTAGATGGCATAGAACAGCACCGCCGCGAGCCAGTCGACGTCGGGCGCCATCAGGTCGCCGAGCGCCGGCTTGTACAGGCGCGGCCCCATGAGCGACAGCCACACGGCATCGAGCAGCAGAAAGCTCACGAGCGCCCACAGGTAGGCGATGGACAAGGTGCGGGCGGAAGGTTTCATGGTGCGCCGGTGGGGGAAGTCAAACGGTAGCTGAGCTGGCGGTCGCCCTTGGTCTCGGCGTCGAGCCCGATCCAGCGGCCGCTGTCGGCGGCATACCAGATGCGGATGCGCTGCTGCGCGGCCTGCAGGCGCCAGCCCCGCGCACGCACCGCCTGGCCGCGAACCTCGATGTTGGCGGCGGGCAGCGGCTCGAAGCGCACCGACTCCGACTTGCCGGTCTGCGGATCGATCAGGCGCTGCTGCTTCACCAGCCTGGGATTCCAGTAGGCGAAGCTCATCAGGCATTCATCGTCGTAGCGGCGCGAGACCTGCTGGCGGGTGCCGTCGTCGTCGGTGTCGGCTCGCAACTCGCGCATGCAGTCGCCGGCCCAGCGCTCCTCGGCGTGATGGCGGTAGCGGTAGAGGGACACGCCGAGCATGCGCACGACGAAGTCGGCGCGGCTGTCGACGCTGCGCGCCGCAGGGCTGCCGCCGACCACGAAGCGGTGCGTGCCGATCGGCTTGCCGTCGAGCGTGGCGGTGAAGTTCCACTCGCCCTCCTCGATCGCACCTTCGCTCCCGCTGCCCTGCGCCGAGGCCGTGCCCGCCGTGAAGGCCATGATCGCCAGGAGAGGCGCCAGCACGGGCGCCAGGGCGAAGGCCGGGGCGCGCGCGGGCATCAGCGCTTCTCGAACAGGTAGTGGCCGACCCACCACTGGCCGCCCTCGGCGTAGGCGAACAGCTCCTCCACCGAGATGAAGAACAGGCGCCAGCGGGTCCACCAGATCGATGCGTCGCGCTCGCCGTAGACGGATTCGAGCAGCGGCATGAGTTCTTCGCGCCGGGCGTCCATGCGCGACAGCCAGGCGGCGGAGGTCTTCGCGTAGTGGCGGCCGTTCCAGCGCCACTGGTTCAGCAGGCGCAGGTCGTCCTGGCAGCGCAGGGCCAGGTCGTCGCTGGGCATCATGCCGCCCGAGAAGAAGTAGCGGCTCATCCAGTCGCTCGCATCGCGCACCTCGAAGGGATACGGCGCCTCGCGGTGGACGAACACGTGCATGAAGAAGCGGCCCTGCGGATTGAGCCAGCGCGCGACGTTCGAGAAGGCGCGCGGCCAGTTGCGCAGGTGTTCGAACATCTCCACCGACACCACCCTGTCGAAGCGCTCGGTCGTCTCGAAATCGTTGAAGTCGCAGGTGATCACTTCCAGGTTGCGCAGGCCGCGCGCAGCGGCCTGGGCGGTGATGAACATGCGCTGCGAATTCGAGTTCGATACCGCCGTGATGCGCGAGCCCGGAAAGCGCTCGGCCATCCACAGGCTCAGCGAACCCCAGCCGCAGCCGAGTTCGAGGATGCGCTGCCCGTCCGCCAGCCCCGCACGGGCGCAGGTTTCGGCCAGGGCGGCCGCCTCGGCCTGCTCCAGCGTCTCGACTCCTTCGGGCCACCAGCAGCAGCTGTACTTGCGGTGAGGCCCCAGCACGGCGGCGAAGAAGGCGGCCGGCAGTTCGTAGTGCTGCTCGTTGGCCTTCTCGGGCAACAGGGCCAGCGGCGCCTTGCACAGCTCCTCGAAGAATGCCTGCGAGTGGCGCGCCACGGCTTCGGGATTGCCGCTGTCGAGCTCGACAAGGCGCTGCCGCAGCAGCCTGCGCACGCCCACACGGACGGCGGCGTCGGGCACCAGACCCTGTTCGACCCAGTGGATGGCTGCGGAGGTGCTGGAGGCTCGTGACATGGCGGTCGTCGTCGGATGTGGTTGATCCCCTCGTACGCAAGACGGGGCGCGACGGATCACTCGGCGGGCGCTGCCCGGCTGCTGCTCAACGGATTTCCGCCTTCCGAAGCCCGGCCGTTCCGTCGTCGCGCGCGGGCCGGCGATACGCGCATTGAACGTAGAATGCCCGCGGCACTTCCACCCGTGCGCGCAACCTCCAGGCGCCATGTCTCCCATGCCCTCCCCGAACAAGCCCTCGAGCCCCTCGCCCGCCGCCGTCCGCGACGCGCGCATTGCCGCCGGCCTCACGCAGACCGAAGCCGCTCAGACGGTGCAGGCCTCGCTGCGCGGCTGGCAGCAGTGGGAGGCCGGCGACCGCTCGATGGCGCCGGGCCTCTTCGAGCTGTTCATGCTCAAGACCAGGCAGTGGCCGCTCGAGGGCGGCCGGCGCGCCGGATGAACGGCGGGCCGCACGGAAAATGCCGAGGAACATCCCCCACCTGCCCCGCACGCCCGGGGCACGGATCGCAAGCCACTGATTGAAATGACCAAGATCGACGCCTCTGGGCACACTCCCATGATGGCCCAATATTTAGGCCTGAAAGCCGACCATCCGGACACCCTGCTGTTCTACCGGATGGGCGATTTCTACGAACTGTTCTGGGCCGACGCCGAGAAGGCCGCGCGCCTGCTCGACATCACGCTCACCCAGCGCGGCCAGTCGGCCGGCCAGCCGGTGGTGATGTGCGGCGTGCCCTTCCACTCGGTCGACACCTACCTGGCCCGGCTCATCAAGCTGGGCGAATCGGTCGCCATCTGCGAGCAGGTGGGCGAAGTGGGCGCGGCCAAGGGGCCGGTCGAACGCAAGGTGGTGCGCGTGGTCACGCCCGGCACGCTGACCGACTCCGAGCTGCTGAACGACAAGGCCGATTCGCTGCTGCTCGCGGTGCACGCCGGCACGCGCAACACCTGCGGCCTGGCCTGGCTCAGCGTGACTGGCGCCGAGCTGCGGCTGGCCGAGTGCCCCGCCGACGCGCTCGAAGCCTGGATCGCCCGCATCGGCCCCAGCGAGCTGCTCTACAGCGCCGAAGTCACGCCCGCCTTCGAGCAGCGCCTGAAGGCCGCACGCGCCGCCACGCCCTTCACGCTGTCGGTGCGTCCGGCATGGCAGTTCGACGGCGGACTGGGCGAGCGCAAGCTGGCCGAGCAGATGGGCAGCAACAGCCTGGCCGCCTGGAGCGCCGAATCGCTCTCCAACGCGCATGCAGCCGCCGCGGCCCTGCTGGGCTATGCCGAACACACCCAGGGCCGCGCGCTCTCGCACGTGCAGCGCCTGTCGGTGGAGCGCGATGGCGACCTGATCGAGCTGCCGCCCACCACGCGGCGCAACCTCGAACTGGTGCAGACGCTGCGCGGCGAAGACTCGCCCACGCTGTTCTCGCTGCTCGACACCTGCATGACCGGCATGGGCAGCCGCCTGCTCAAGCGCTGGCTGCTCTCGCCGCGGCGCGACCGCTCCGAGGCGCAGGGCCGGCTCGAGGCCATCGCCGCGCTGCAGGCCACCATGCTCGGCGCCACCGCCGCGCCCTGGCGCACGCTGCGCGAGCAGCTCAAGAACACCAGCGACGTGGAGCGCATCGCCGCGCGCATCGCGCTGCGCCAGGTGCGCCCGCGCGAGCTGCTGGCGCTGCAGCTGGCGCTTTCGAAGGCGGAACAGCTCGCGCCGCTGCTGCCGGGCTCGTCCGCGCTGCTCGGCCAGATCGCCGAGCGGCTCGCGCCGCCGCCGGGCTGCGCCGCCCTGCTGACCAGCGCCATCAAGCCCGACCCGTCCGCGCTGGTGCGCGACGGCGGCGTGATCGCCACCGGCCACGACGCCGAGCTCGACGAGCTGCGCGCCATCAGCGAGAACTGCGACGACTTCCTGCTGAAGCTGGAGATCAGCGAGCGCGAGCGCACCGGCATCGGCAACCTGCGGGTGCAGTTCAACCGCGTGCACGGCTTCTACATCGAGGTGACGCAGAGCGCCCTGTCGAAGGTGCCCGACAACTACCGCCGCCGCCAGACGCTGAAGAACGCCGAGCGCTTCATCACGCCCGAGCTGAAGGCCTTCGAGGACAAGGCCCTGAGCGCACAGGACCGCGCCCTGGCCCGCGAGAAGTGGCTCTACGAGCAGCTGCTCGACGCGCTGCAGCCCTCGGTGCCCGCGCTCACGCAGCTGGCCGGCGGCCTCGCGACGCTCGATGCGCTGTGCGCGCTGGCCGAGCGCTCGCACACGCTGCACTGGCGCGCGCCCAGCTTCGTGTCGCACCCCTGCATCGAGATCCAGCAGGGCCGCCATCCGGTGGTGGAGGCGCGGCTGGCCGAGAAGTCGTCGGGCGGCTTCATCGCCAACGACACGCAGCTGGGGCCGCAGCAGCGCATGCAGGTCATCACCGGCCCCAACATGGGCGGCAAGTCGACGTACATGCGGCAGGTGGCGATCATCGTGCTGCTGGCCTCCATCGGCTCGCACGTGCCGGCGGCCGCCTGCCGGCTCGGGCCGATCGACGCGATCCACACCCGCATCGGCGCAGCGGACGACCTGGCCAACGCGCAGTCGACCTTCATGCTCGAGATGACGGAGGCGGCGCAGATCCTGCACAGCGCCACGGCGCAGTCGCTGGTGCTGATGGACGAGATCGGCCGTGGCACCAGCACCTTCGACGGTCTGGCGCTGGCCGCCGGCATCGCGGCGCAGTTGCACGACCGCAGCAAGGCCTTCACGCTGTTCGCCACGCACTACTTCGAGCTGACCGAGTTCCCGGCCACGCACCACTGTGCGGTGAACATGCACGTGAGCGCCACCGAGGCGGGCCGCGACATCGTGTTCCTGCACGAGATGCAGCCCGGCCCGGCCAGCAAGAGCTACGGCATCCAGGTGGCGCGGCTGGCGGGAATGCCCGCTGCGGTGGTCAACCATGCCCGGCAGGCGCTGGAGGCACTTGAATCGCAGCATGCGCAAACTCGTGCACAGGTCGACCTGTTCGCACCGCCCCCGGTGGCCGAAACGCCCATGGCCAGCGCCGTAGAATCCGCGCTGGCCGCGCTCGACCCCGACACGATGAGTCCGCGCGAGGCCCTCGATGCCTTGTATGCCCTTCAAAAACTGAACAAACGTGAACTCGGCGGCGCATGACCCGGCACAGTTCATGCGAGATGAACCTGCACCCATGACTTACTGCGTAGGCATCAAACTCAACGCCGGCCTGGTGTTCCTGTCCGACTCGCGCACCAACGCGGGCGTCGACCACATCAGCACTTTCCGCAAGATGATCGTCTACGAGCAGCCGGGCGACCGCGTCATGGTGCTGCTGTCGTCGGGCAACCTGAGCATCTCGCAGTCGGTGCGCGAGATCCTCCAGATCGAGGAGCTGCGCGAAACCCGCGAGGACGGCAGCCAGGGCGCCCCCATCACCATCTGGAACGCCAAGAGCATGTTCGACGCCGCGCGCGTGCTGGGCTCGGCGGTGCGCCACGTCTACGACCGCGACGCCGAGGCGCTCAAGCATGCGGGGCTCGACTTCAACGTGTCCTTCATCTTCGGCGGGCAGGTCAAGGGCGAGGGCATGCGCCTCTTCCTGGTCTACGCGGCCGGCAACTTCATCGAGGCCACCACCGAGACGCCCTACTTCCAGGTCGGCGAATCGAAGTACGGCAAGCCCGTGCTCGACCGCGTGCTCACCCCCGAGACCCCGCTGGACGAGGCCGCCAAGTGCGCGCTGGTGTCGATGGACTCGACCATGAAGTCGAACCTGTCGGTCGGCCTGCCGCTCGACCTGGTGGTGTACGAGGCCAACAAGCTCGAGACCGACCGCGTGATCTGCATCGACGCCGACAACCCCTACTACCGCATGGTGCACAACAGCTGGGGCCAGAAGCTGCGCGAGGTGTTCGACAGCATCGAGGACCCGGTGTGGGACGACAGCCAGACCGAGCATCCGCTGAAGATGCCGGCCACGCGCCACAGCCCGCTGCGCAAGATCTCGACCCCCGACGAAAAGCTGATCTGAAATGATGCCCCCCGGCGTGCCACTTCGTGTGCTTCTCCACCCCCCGAGGGGGAGGCTCGGCCGCCTTGGGGCGGCCCGGCGGCGGCCGTGATGCCCCCCGTCGTCTTCTCGCACGGCAACAGCTTTCCCGCGAGCACCTACCGCGTCGTTCTCGACAGCCTGCGCAACCGCGGCTTCGAGGTCGACGCCATCGAGAAGTTCGGGCATGACCCGAAGTACCCCGTCACCGACAACTGGCCGCACCTGGTGCAGCAGCTGGCCGACTTCGCCAAGCCGCGCGCCGAGCGTGCCGGCGCTCCGGTGTTCCTGATCGGCCATTCGCTCGGCGGCTTCCTGAGCCTAATGTGCGCCGCGCTGCACCCCGAGCTGGCGCGCGGCGTGGTGCTGATCGACTCGCCCATCCTCGGCGGCTGGCGCGCGAACACGCTCAACGTGGTCAAGCGCACGCCGCTCATGAAGAGCGTGTCGCCCGGCGCCGTCAGCCGCAAGCGCAGGAACAGCTGGGAGCACCGCGAGGCCGTGTTCGAGCATTTCCGCAGCAAGAAGGCCTTCGCGAAGTGGGACGAGCAGGTGCTGCACGACTACATCGACCACGGCACCTTCGACGCAGACGACGCCCGCGCCCTGAGCTTCGACCGCGACGTCGAGACCGCCATCTACAACACCCTGCCCCACAACCTGGGCGCCCTGCTTCGCGCGCACCCGCTCAAATGCAAGGCGGCCTTCATCGGCGGGCGCCAGTCGGCCGAGATGAAGCGCGTGGGCATGGCGATGACGCAGAAGGTCACCCGCGGCCGCATCGCCATGCTGGACGGCACGCACCTCTTCCCGATGGAAAAGCCGCTGGCCACCGCAGCGGCCATCGAGGCCGCGCTGCGCAATCTGCTCTGAGCCGCCAGCCGGCGGCTCCCCGTCACGCCTGCGTGACGTGCACCCCGGGCCGGCGCCCGGCGTTCCACTTGCCGCCCAGCGCCCGCTCGATCTGCGCGGCCAGCTGCAGCAGGAGGCCGTCGTTGGCCTGGGCCGCCTGCGCCTGGATGCCCAGCGGCAGGCCGTTTTCCTGCGCCGCCATCGGCAGCGAGATGCCCGGCATGCCGCACAGGTTGGCCAGCGGCGTGTAGGCGAAGTTCTGCCAGAGGTTGGCGAACCAGTCGTGGACCGAGGGGTTCGTGCTGGTCGTGAGGTACTCGCTGGTGCCCACCTTGGGCGTGGGCAGCGCGGTGATGGGCGTGAGGATGATGTCCCAGCGCTGGAAGAAGTCGCCGAAGGCGCGCGAGGTGGTGTTGAACACCGCCTGCATCTTCGCGCGCTCGGTGTACGAGGTGTGCAGCCCGGCTTCCCAGATCTTGATGTTGATCGGCTCCAGCAGTTCGGCTGGCGGTCGCTCCAGGCCCAGCCGGTGCAGGTGGCCGTCGATCACCTGCGCGAAGTTGCTGATGTAGCAGGTGGTCTGGGCGTCGAAGGCGGTGCGGAAGTCCACCTCCGGCAGCGCCCATTCGACGTGATGGCCCAGCCCTTCGAGGAATCTGCCCGCGCGCTCCAGCTCGGCCACGAAATGCGGCGTGGCGCGGAAATCGCCCCACTCGTGCGACAGCGCGATGCGCAGGCGGCCCGGGTCGCGCCTGATGAGCTCGCTGTACGGCTCGGCCGGCGACCAGAAGGGCATGAACTCGCCGGGCGCGCCGCCGCGGCAGTGGTCGACGAAGGCGGCTGTGTCGCGCACCGTGCGGCTGTGGCAGCCCTGGATAGACACCAGCCCCGAAAGGTCCGACAGCCCCGGCGCCAGCGAGAACACGCCGCGCGACACCTTCAGCCCGATGTTGCCGTTCACGCCCGCCGGAATGCGGATCGAGCCGCCGCCGTCGGTGGCGTGCGACATGGGCAGCACGCCCGCAGCCACGATCGCCGCGGTGCCGGCCGACGAGCCGCAGGTGGTGTATTCGAGGTCCCAGGGGTTGCGCGTGACGTGGAAGGCGTTCTCGGCCGAGCTGCACACGCCGAACTCCGGCGTGGTGCTGCGGCCCATGATGTTGAGGCCCGCCTTGCGCAGCTGCTGCGTGAGGAAGCTGTCGGCCGCCGGGCGGTGGCCCTGCATCATCATCGAGCCGAACTCCTGCAGCCGGCCCTTCAGCGTGGGGCCGAGGTCCTTCATCAGGTAGGGCAGCCCGGCGAAGACGCCTTCGGGGCTCATGCCGTCCTTCAGCGGATCGGCCACCACGTCGTCGAAGACCTCGACCACCGCGTCGAGCTTCGGATCGAGTTTCGCTATGCCCTCGGCCGCCTGCGCGGCCAGCTCGGCCGCGGTCACGTCGCCCTTGCGCACCCGTTCGGCCAGGGCGATTCCGTCGTGCTCGGCCCATTCGCTCCAGCTCATTGCCAGCGTCATTCGCATTGCTCCGTTTCTTTGTTCGTCGAGGAAAGTGCGTCCGATTTTGCCGAGCGCGCAGTCGCGGCGCCTGCGGGGTCGGGCTTGGCTGAGCGGGAGCGAAGGACAAGCAGGCGGCCGGGCCCGTGACGAGAGCCGGGTGCGATGCGGCTGCCTAGAATCGCCCGCACCGTCCTCGAACCCCGCCGATTCCGCATGCAGCCCGACTTCCCGTCAGCGCCCGCGCTGGCCGACGCACTGATCGTCGATCCGTTCTACCTCGCGATCTCCGTCGACCACGCGCACGACATGCCGCGGCGCAAGGCGGTGCTCGCCGACTACTTCGCCTACTCGCTGGGCGAAGCCGCGCGCACCGGCCGCTGCCTTGCCGCCGAGGACGTCCGGCTCGGCGCCGCGGCCTGGCTGCTGCCGCGCAGCGAGGCCGTCGACGCTGCCGAGTCGGCCGCGAAGAGCGAATACCTCGCCGCCACGCTGGGCCCGAGGGGCCACGACAACTACCGCCGCATCGTCGATTTCATGGCCGCGCGTTCGCCGGCCGTGGTGCCGGCGCATGCGTGGTACCTGTCGATCCTCGGCATCTCGCCCGCCGCGCAGGGGCGCGGGCTGGGCGCCCGGCTGCTGGCGCCCACGCTGGCCGAGGCCGACGCAGCGGGCGTGCCCTGCTTCCTGGAAACCTTCACGCCGCGCAGCGTGGCCTTCTACGAGCGCCTGGGCTTCCGCGGCGAGGCGGAGCACCTGGAGCCGGTCACGAATTCGGGCTATCTGATCATGTGCCGGCCGGCGCGGCAGCAGTCGGCGGCAAACGGGGAAAATAAATAGATACGTTCCACTCGCCGCGTCAGGTCGGCGGAAGAATCCGCCGCATGCCCTCCCTCCCCGTCGAAGACGCCGAACCCGTATCGCTGAGCCCCACGCTGATCGTCGAGGACGACCCGGCCATGCAGGAGCGCCTGCGCCACGTGCTGTCCACCCTCGGCTGCGACAGGAACCGCATCTCGGTGACCGACAGCGTCGCCGGCGCCCGGCAGCTGCTCGAGGGGCACGGCTACGGCGTGGTGCTGGTGGACATCGGCCTGCCCGACGGCAGCGGGGTCGAGCTCATCGGCTGGCTGCAGGCCAACCGGCCGGCCATCCCTGCGGTGGTGATCTCGGCCTGGCGCACCGAGGAGATCATCTTCGCGGCGCTGCGCGCCGGCGCCATCGGCTACCTGCTGAAGGAGCGCGACGACGTCGAACTGGGCATCGCGCTGCGCAGCATCGAACAGGGCGGCGCGCCGATCGATCCGAGCATCGCGCGCCACATCCTCGCCTGGCTGTCGTCGCACCAGGCGCCCGCCGATGCGCCCGCGCAGGCGCAGTCCTCCGCGGAAGCACCGGCAGCGCTCACGCCGCGGGAGCGCAAGATACTGGAGCTCGTCTCGCAGGGCCTGAGCAACCGCGACATGGCCGAATCGCTCTCGATCTCGAAACTGACCGTGGAATGCCACACCAAGAACATCTACCGCAAGCTCGCCGTCAGTTCGCGCACCGAAGCAGTCTTCGAGGCGCGCAGGCATGGCTTGCTGCGCTGACCTGCGCAGTCGTCCTGCTTCTCCTGGCGGCCTGCCCGGCCCTCGCCGCAGAAGGCAGCGCCCCTCCCACGCTGCGCGCGGAGGCCGTGCGCGGCACCGGCTGGAACGACACCGCCCCGCCCGCCGAGGGCTGGACGCCCGTCGCCCTGCCCGACAGCTGGGCCACCCGCTGGCCCGGCTTCGACGGCGTGGTCTGGTATCGCCTGACATGGGAGCAGCCCGAACAGGCGCGTGAAGCCGGCCTGCTGCTGCACTACCTGAACATGGCCGGCGAGGTTTCGCTCAACGGCACGACGATCTCGCGCGACGAGAGCCTGGTGGAGCCGCTCACGCGCGCCTGGAACACGCCGCGCTACTGGCTGCTGGCGCCGCCCCAGCTGAAGCCCGGCACCAACACGCTGCTGGTGCGCGTCTCCGGCCTCTTCGCCTACCAGGCGGGGCTGGGGCCGGTGAGCCTGGGCACGCCGGCCGCGATGCAGGCGGAGTTCGACGGCGAGCGCCTGGTGCGCCGCGACCTGCAGGTGCTGGGCCTCGCGGTGAGCGCAGCGGCCTCGGCCTTCTTCGCCGCGCTGTGGCTGCTGCGCCGGCGCGAGACGGCCTATGGCTGGTTCGCGCTGATGTCGGTGCTGTGGCTGGTCTTCGGCTACAACCAGATCGCGACCAGCCCCTGGCCCTTTGCGAGCAACCACGCGTGGCAGGCGCTGAACACCTCCACCCTGCTGGTCTTCAGCGTGTCGTACGTCGTCTTCGCGCTGCGCTTCTGCGGGCGGCGCATGCCCCGGCTGGAGCTTGCGGCGCTGCTGCTGGCGGCGGCGGGCGTGCTCGACCTGTGGCTGGCGCCCGTGGCGGACCTCATCGAGCATCGCGCCATCTGGACGATGCTGGGCGGCCTCACCGTCATCGCGGTGAACGGCATCTCCATCGTTCATGCGCTGCGCCACCGCGACAGCCCGATGCGCCCGCTCGCGCCGTTCATGGCCATCTCGGCCCTGACGGGCGCGCACGACCTGCTGGTGTTCACGCAGGTGATCGACAGCAACACCTACTACACGACGATGTCGTCCTACGTGCTGCTGCTGGGCATGGCGCTGACGCTGGCCGCGCAATTCGTGAAGAGCCTCAAGCGCATCGAGAACTTCAACACCGAGCTGATCGAGGAAGTGAACGCGGCCAAGGCCGAACTCGCCGCGACGCTGGCCCAGCAGCACGCGCTGGAGCTGGCGCACGCACGCATCGGCGAGCGCGTGAACCTGGTGAGCGACCTGCACGACGGGCTGGGCGGCATGCTGGTGGGCAGCATCGCGACGCTGGAACACAAGCCCGAGAACCTCGGCGCGCCGGAACTGCTCGCCATGCTCAAGCGCCTGCGCGACGACCTGCGGCTGATCATCGACGCCACCGGCGACGACCACGGCGCCCGCGCGCTCGGCGAGCTGCTGGTGCCGATGCGCCACCGCAGCGCGCAGCTGCTGGACGCCAACGGCATCGACTGCCGCTGGGAGGTGTCGGGCATCGACACGCTGGAGCTGCCGCCCTCGCAGAGCCTGGACCTGATGCGTTTCCTGCAGGAGGCGCTGACCAACGCGCTCAAGCACAGCGCGAGCCGGCGCGTGGACGTGAAGGTGGCGCGCGCGGGCGCCGAACTCCAGCTCAGCGTGCGCGACGACGGGCGCGGCTTCGCGGTCGAGGACCAGACGGCCGGCGCGGGGCTGCGCAGCCTGCGCACGCGGGCCCGCCGACTCGGCGCCGAGCTGCACCTGCAGTCGCGCCCCGGCGAGACCCGGGTGGCGCTGCGGATGCCGCTCGCCGGCTGAGACTTCAGAGCTCGAGCACCAGCCGCCCCTCGCAGGCTCGCGAGCAGCAGGCCATCATCTTGGTGTTGGCGTCGCGCTCCATGCGCGTGAGCACCACGTCGCGGTGGTCGACCTTGCCGGCGAGCACGCGCACCTCGCACGAGCCGCACAGGCCCTCCTCGCAGTCGCTCTGCACGTCGACGTTGGCGGCGCGCAGCGCGGTCAGCAGGGTCTGGTCGGGCGGCACGGTGAGCACGAGGCCCGAATCCTTCAGCTCCACCTCGAAGGCATGCTCCTTCGACGGATCGAGCGTGGCCAGCGTGGATTCGAAATGCTCCACGCGCAGCGCGCCCTCGGGCCATGCGGCGCAGCAGTCTTCCAGCGCTTCGAGCATGCGCAGCGGGCCGCAGGCGTAGACCTGCGCGCCGGGCACCGGCTGCGCGAGCAGCGCCTGCAGGTCGTTGCGCCGGCCTTCGTCGGCGGCGTGCACATGCAGGCGCTCGCCATGCAGCGCGGCCAGTTCGTCGACGAAGGCCATGCTCGCGCGGCTTCTGCCGCTGTAGTGCAGCTCGTAGTCCATGCCCAGCGCCTTCGCGCGCCGCGCCATCGCGCTCACCGGCGTGATGCCGATGCCGCCGGCGATGAAGATCGCCTTCTGCAGCGACTCGTCGAGCCTGAAGTGGTTGCGCGGTCCGCGGATGCGCAGCCGGTCGCCGGCCTTCACGTTCGCATGCACCCATGCGGAGCCGCCGCGGCCTTCGGGCTCGTGGAGCACGGCGATCTCGAAGGCGCCCGCGTCGTCGGGGTCGCCGCAAAGCGAGTACTGGCGCGAGAGTTCGGGCGTGCCGCATTCGACGTCGATGTGCGCGCCGGCCGTCCAGCGCGGCAGCGGCTTGCCATCGGGCGACACGAGGCGCAGCTTGGCGATGCCCTCGGCCACCTGCGTCACGCCCTGCACCACCACCGGCCGCGCGATGGAATGCGCCGAGGGCTCGCCGATGCGCACCGGCACGCGCACGTCGCGCAGGCCGGGGTTCGCGCGCTCGGGATTGGCCGCCGGGTCCCATTCCACCCACAGGTGCTCGGGCCCGCGGAAGGAGGTGTTCGGCACGTAGGTGAAGCGCTGCTGCGCAAGCCGCATGTGCGGCAGCCGGCGCGTGAACTCCTCCAGGAAGATCTGCATCTCCATGCGCGCCAGGTTCTTGCCCATGCACTGGTGCGAGCCGTAGCCGAAGGTGAGATGGTCGCTGGCGTTGTCGCGGCGGATGTCGAACAGGTCGGCATCGGAGAAATGCCCCTCGTCGTGGTTGGCCGACGAGGTGACGATCAGCAGGCGCGAACCCGCCGGCAGGTCGACGCCGCCGACCTGTGTGTCTTTCGTGACCATGCGGCGCCACGCGGCCACCGAGCCGTTGTGGCGCAGGCACTCCTCCACCGCGTTGGGAATGAGCCCCGGGTCTTCGCACAGCTCGCGCCACACCTGCGGGTGCTGCAGCAGCAGCTTCACCGCGTTGGCGGTGGCGTTGGCGGTGGTCTCGTGGGCGGCGACGATGCCGGCCATCATCATCGAGTGCAGGTACGAGTCGGTCACCACCTCGGGATGCTGCATCTGCTTGCGGATGCCGTACTGCATCCAGCCGGGCGCGTCCGGGTCCTGCCGCATCTTGTCGAGCACCTTGCCGGCGTATTGCCAGAAGTTGCCCACCGCATGCGCCACCGCCACCTGCTCCTCGGGCTTCGGGCGGCCCCAGGTGTTGACGGTGTGCGCGATGGAGTACTTGCGCAGCGTGTCCATGTCTTCTTCGGGCACGCCGAGGAAGTGCAGCGCCACGGTGAGCGGGATCTCCCACAGCATCTGGTCGACGAGGTCGGCGCGGCCGTCGTCGATGAAGCGGTCGACGTACTCGCGCGCCAGCTCACGCACCATGGGCTCGTGGTGCTTCAGCGCCTCGGGGGTGAAGGGGTCCATCAGCACACGGCGGCGCGGCATGTGGGCGGGCTCGTCCTCGTTGACCAGCGTGCGGTTGAGCGCGAAGCCGTAGGAGGCGAGCACAGCATTGGCCTCTTCGCCGGTGGGCGTGATCTTCTCGAGCGCGATCGACGGGCTGAAGGTGATGTTGTCGCGGAACACCGCCTTGATGTCCTCGTAGCGCGTGAGCACCCAGTAGCCCAGCTTGGGGCTGTAGAAGATGGGCTCCTGCTCGCGCGCCCAGCGCACGTATTCGGGCGGGTCCTGCTGGTAGCCGTCCTCGAAGGGGTCGAAGTCGGCGGCGCGCCGGCTCACCGGGCAGCCGGTGGGCGTGCGCTCGGAGGACAGCGGGCCGTGCGCGACGGGGCAGCCGGAGGTTCGTGGAGGCAAGGCGGTGTCTGCGGACATGGCGGCGCGCTCAGTCGAGGGTGATCTTCAGGTCGCGGATCAGCTTGTGCCAGCGCTCGGTCTCGCTCTTGAGCAGCGCGGCGTACTGCGCGGGCGTGTTGCCGACCGGCTCCACGCCGAAGTCGACCATGCGCGTGCGCACCGAGGGCTCGTTGATGGCCGCGACCAGCTGGCGGTTGAGCGTGTTCACCACGTCGGCCGGCGTGGCCGAAGGCACCACCACGCCGACCAGCGCGGCGGCCTCGACGTTCTTGTAGCCGAGCTCGGCGAAGGTGGGCACGTCGGGCAGCTGCGGCAGGCGCGTGGGGTTGGCCACCGCCAGCGCCTTGACCTTGCCGCCCTTGATGAAGCCGGAGCCCGCGGCCAGGTCGACCATCATCGCCGGCAGCTGCCCGCCGACCACGTCGGACAGCGCGGGCGCCGCGCCGCGGTACGGCACGTGGACCATGAAGAGCTTGGCCTCCACCTTCAGCAGCTCCATCGCCAGGTGGTGCGGACTGCCCGCGCCGGCCGAGGCGTAGTTGATGCCGCCCGGCTTGGCGCGGGCCTGGGCGATGAAGTCCTTGGCCGAGTTGAAGCCCGAGTTGGCGCCGACCACCAGGATCATCGGGAACTTGCCCATCAGCGTGACGGGCGCCAGATCCTTCGTGGGGTTGTAGCTCAGCGACTTGTAGAGCGCGGGGTTGAACACCAGAGTGCCGTTGTCGGCCGACAGCACCGTGTAGCCGTCGGCCGGCGCGCGTGCGGTCTCGGCCGCCGCCAGCGCGGTGTTGCCGCCGGGCTTGTTGTCCACCAGCACGGGCTGAGCGACCTGTGTCGACAGCGTCTGCGCCACCGTGCGGGCCAGGAAGTCGGAGCCGCCGCCGGCCGCGTAGGGAACGATCCAGCGGATCGGCTTGGCGGGATAGGCCTGCTGTGCGCCGGCACCTGCGGCGACGGCAGCGAGCGAAAGGACCGCGAGACAGCGGGCGATGTGCTTCTTCATGAGGGAGTCTCCGTGAGGGATTTTGTGTATTGCGTAATTATCATACGCATAGCGTAATTCACGGATCGCGGGTTTACCCGGACTCACCGGGCGAGCACCTAACATCCAGCCGTCATGACCCAGCCCAACGAATCCGAGCCTGTCTCCCCCGCCGCCCCCGCCCGCGAACGCCGCCAGCGGGTGCAGTCCGCCGAGACCGGCATGTCGGTGCTCAAGGGGCTGGCGCACCTGGGCGGGCGCAGCAGCCTGACCGCGCTGTCGGCGCACGTCGCCGAGAGCCCGGCGAAGGTGCACCGCTACCTCGCGAGCCTGATGGAAGCGGGCCTGGTGCTGCAGGACGCCGCCTCGCAGCACTACTACCTGGGCACCGAGGCGATCCAGATCGGCCTTGCAGCCATGCGCCAGGCCGACCCGATCCGCGCGGCCGAGCCCTGCCTGATCCGCCTGCGCGAATCTCTGGAGGTGACCTGCTTCGTGGCCGTGATGGGCAACAAGGGCCCGACCATCGTGCGCTTCGAGGAGCCGGGCCTGCCGGTCACGGTGAACGTGCGCGCCGGCTCGGTGATGTCGATGCTCTGGTCGGCCACCGGACGCGCCTTCCTGGGTCTGCTCGACGAATCGCGCGTGGTCGCGCTGGCCGAACAGGAGCTGGGCGAGGCCACGCCGGAGATGCGCGCGCAGCTCGACGCGAAAGACCCGATCGGCGAGTTGCGCCGAGAGGTGCGCCAGGCGCGCTGCGCGAGCGTGAAGGACACCTACCTGCGCGGCATCAGCGCCGTGGCGGCGCCGGTGTACGACTATGCGGGAAGGGTCTGCGCCGTGATCACCGCGCTGGGTGCCACGGGCGGCTTCGATCCGTCGATCGACGGACCCATTGCCGCTGCGGTGCGGCAGGAAGCCAGGGCCGCGAGCGCCCTGCTGGGCGCCGCGAGCTGAAGCAGGGTCAGTCGGCCCAGACCACCGTGCCGGTCCACGCCGTGGCCAGCACCAGGATGCCGAAGGCGATGCGGTACCAGGCGAAGGGAATGAAGCTGTGGCTGCTGATGTACTTCAGCAGCCAGCGCACGCACAGCCAGGCGCTGATGAACGAGAACACCAGGCCCACGGCGAACAGCGGCACGTCGGCCATCGACAGCGCCGCGCGCTCCTTGTAGATGCTGTAGACACCCGCGCCGATCAGCGTGGGAATGGCGAGGAAGAACGAGAAATCGGTCGCCGCCTGGCGCGACAGGCCCAGCAGCATGCCGCCGATGATGGTCGAGCCGCTGCGGCTGGTGCCCGGGATCATCGCGAAGCACTGCACCAGGCCGACCTTGAGCGCGTCCCACGGCGTCATGTCGTCGACGTGCTCGACGCGCACCGATCCGGGCGGACGCTTCTCGGCCCACAGGATGATGAAGCCGCCGATGATGAAGGTGCTGGCCACCACGGTCGGGATGAACAGGTGCTCCTTGATGACCTTGCCGAACAGCAGGCCCAGCACCACCGCGGGCAGGAAGCCGATGAAGATGTTCAGCGCCAGGCGCTGCGCCTTGGGCTGGCGGGGCAGCGCGACGACAGTCGAGCGGATCTTCTGCCAGTACACCAGGATCACCGCGAAGATCGCGCCGGTCTGGATGGCGATCTCGAAGACCTTGCCCCGGTTGTCGCCGAAGCCGCCGAGCAGGGAGCCCGCAAGGATCAGGTGGCCCGTCGAAGAGATGGGGAGAAATTCGGTGAGACCTTCGACGATGCCCATGACGGCGGCCTTGGCCAGCAAAACAATATCCACGCGGACTCCTTTCAAGTGCGGTCATTATCGCGAGGGGGCTGGTCAGCTCGGGCTCAGCCTCCCCTGTTCCGGTGATGTTCAGATGCATTGCGTTGACACACAGTCGAGGGTGTGCGAAGGCATTCGATGCCGAAGGAGTCATTGGTAATGCGAACGTTCACGCCCGGCGACAGACTCGAAGAACACGCCTCGACTTTCGACGATCACGGCCAGGACCGCCGCAAGAACGCGCAGGACCTGGAGCGCGAACAGCACGCCTCGATGCGCCGCGTCTCGCAGGCCACCGGCGCATCGGCCCACGAGTTGCAGCAGCTGATGCAGCGGCTGCTCGACATCGACCGCTCGGGCTCGAGCGCGGGCATCGTGGCGCAGGGCCACATCGAGGCCGACCGCATGCAGTCGGGCATGTCGGCGCTCGACCTGGGCGACGGCAACGTGGCCGAGCAGCGCGGCGACGCGGTGCAGAGCATCGACTTCTGGCTGCTCGAACCGCTGGACCCCGCGCACGACAAGAAGTGGTACGCCCGCTGGAAGTTCTGGAGCTTCATCCTCGGCGCGGCCGACGCCGAGGCCGCGCTCACCCTGCAGGGGCTGGCGCTGCGCCCCACCGAGCCCGGCGACACCCACGCCGATCTCGTGGCCAAGGCGCGAAAGGTTCTCGAAAGCTGGCGCCGCACCTCCGAGCCGCTCTTCTGGTCGGCCGTGGAGTGCTACGTGCGACAACAGTCGTTCTCGCTCGAGACGCAGGCCTACCTCATGCACTGCATCGCCTCGGTGTTCACCGGCGATCCGATGAAGCTGTCGAACGCGCAGAGCGAGCAGCTCGCGGCCGTGCTCGCCGACACGTATTGCGACGCGCTGGGCACCTCGGCGAGCATGCCCTCGGCGGACATCTACCGCCGCCTGGCGCAGGGGCTGGAGGCCACCGACCGCGAAACCGGCCTCACCCGCACCCTCGGGCGCAGCGACGCGGCGCAGATCGCGATGACCGCGCTGTTCTCGGTGATCGAATTCTCTCGCCTACGCTGAAGCGCCGCCACCAGTGCGTCGGCGCAGCGCGCGCACCGCACTGTCGACCGTGGTGAGCACCGACAGCCCGCTGGCCGCCTCGCAGGCGTCGCGCGCCCGCGCCATGCTGAACTGCGCCAGCGCGATGCGCGTGCAGCCGCGATCGCGCAGTACGACGGCCTGTTCGGCGATGAGTGCATCGTGGCGCTGCGTGTCGCCGGCGTTCAGTGCGTCGAGCGCGCCCTCCGCCAGCGCGGTTTCGAGCGCCGTGCCCTGCGGAAACTCCGGCGGCATCGACGCCAGCGTGGGCGCGAAGGTGGCGATGAGGCCGAGCCGGCCCTGCAGCCCCTGCAGCGCCTCGTCGATCATGGCCTCGTTCGGCTTGAGCACCGGGATGCCCGCATGCCGCCGCGCCACCGCCTCGATGCAGGGCCCAAAGGCCGAGCAGGTGAAGAGAATGCCCTGCGCGCCGGTGTCGACCGCGTACTGCGCGAGGCGCTGAAAGCGGTCGTGAATGGCGTCGTCGAGCCCCCTGCCGTTGCGCGCCAGGTCGGCCGAGAGGCTGTCGTCGAGCAGGTTCATGCGCACGGCCTCGGGCCAATCGCGCGCGAAGGCTTCGTTGATGGGCGCGACGGAGTGCGAGAGCGCGTGGATCAGGGCAAGGCGTGGCATGAGGGTCATGGACTCGGCGGCAAGCGCTCAGATGCCCTTGGAGGAAGGGTTGGCGAAGGCCTCCTTCGTCTCGGCATTCAGCGGGTAGTTGATGTTGATGTTCTTGGGCGGAATGGGCGACATGAACCACTTCGCATAGAGCTTCTCCATCTCGCCCGACTTCATCATGCCCGAGACCACGCGATCCACCAGCGCCTTGAACGCCGGGTCGTCCTTGCGGAACATCAGCGACTGGTTCTCGGTGCGCAGGCTCTCGCCGGTGATGATGAAGTCCTTGGGGTTGCGCGCATTCGCGATCTGCCCGGCCAGCAGGATGTCGTCGAGCACGAAGGCCTGGGCGCGTCCGCTTTCCACCAGCAGGAAGGAATCGCTGTGGTCCTTGCCCGCGAGGTTGGTCACCTCCAGGCTGCGGCCGCGGTCGGCCTCGCGCAGCAGGCGGAACGACGTGGTGCCGCTGGTGGTGGCCACCGTCTTGCCCTGCAGGTCGGCGATGCTCCTGATGCCCGAATCGGCCTTCACCAGCATGCGCACGTTGTAGCGGAAGATGTCCGGCGAGAACGCCACCAGCTTCTGCCGCTCGACGAGGTTGGTGGTGGAGCCGCACTCGATGTCGACCGTGCCGTTCTGAACCAGCGGAATGCGGTTGGCCGAGGTGACGGCCTGGTACTTGATCTCGACGGCCGGCATCTTCAGCTCGCTCTTCACCGCCTCGACGATGCGATTGCAGATGTCAAGGCTGTAGCCGATGGGCTTGAGGTTGCCGTCGAGGTAAGAGAAGCCGAAGGACGACTCCCGGTAGCCGAAGGTGATGGAGCCGCTGGCCTTGATCTTGGCGAGCGTGTCGTTCTCCTGCGCCTGCGCCGCGGCGAAGGGCATGAGCGCGGCCACGAGCACGGCGGCGAAGGAAAACAGCGGACGAAGCTTGGGCATGGAACGCTCCTCGGAACGATGGTTGGGGGGAAAACGAGCGGGAAAAAAGGAGCGCTCAGCGCGCCGCGGCACGCGTGACCGCGTCGATGGAGGCCGCGAGCCGCGCGGCGATCTCCTGCAGGTCTTGCCGGGTGGCGATGAAAGGCGGCGCCAGCAGCACGTGGTCACCCTGGCGGCCGTCGACCGTGCCGCCGAACGGGTAGCACAACAGGCCGCGCGACATGGCGTCCTTCTTGATGGCGGCGTTGACCTTCAGCGCCGGATCGAACGGCACCTTGCTCGCCCGGTCGGCCACCAGTTCGATGCCCCAGAAGAAGCCGCGCCCGCGGATGTCGCCCACGTGCGGATGCGAGCCCAGCGCCTCGGCCAGCATCGCGCCGAAGGCGATGCCGTCTTCCCGCACCTTGGCGACCAGGCCGTCGCGGCGGATCACCTGCTGCACCGCGAGCGCGGCGGCGCAGGCCATGGGGTGGCCGAGGTAGGTGTGGCCGTGCTGGAAGAAGCCGCTGCCCTGGGACATCGCCTCGACGATGCGGCGCTGCGCCAGCACCGCGCCCACCGGCTGGTAGCCGCCGCCCAGGCCCTTGGCGACGGTCATCAGGTCGGGCACCACGCCCTCCTGCTCGCAGGCGTGCAGCGAGCCGGTGCGGCCCATGCCGCACATCACCTCGTCGAGGATCAGCAGCACGCCGTACTTGTCGCACACCGCGCGCACCGCCTTGAAGTAGCCCGGCACCGGCGTGAGCACGCCGGCCGTGGCGCCGCCGACGGTCTCGGCGACGAAGGCGATCACGCGGTCGGCGCCCTGCGCAAGGATGGCGGCCTCCAGCTCGGCCGCGAGGCGCTGGCCGTACTGCTCGGCGCTCTCGTCGGTGCGCTGCTCGCGGTAGGGATAGCACGGCGACACGTGCGTGGCCGGAACGAGGATGGGCGCGAAGGGCTCGCGCCGCCACGCGTTGCCGCCCACGGCCAGCGCGCCCAGCGTGTTGCCGTGGTAGCTCTGGCGGCGCGCGATGAAGTGCGTGCGCTGCGGCTGGCCGATCTCGACGAAGTACTGCCGCGCCATCTTCAGCGCCGCCTCCACCGCCTCGGAGCCGCCGCTCACCAGGTAGACGTGGCTCATGCCCTCGGGCGCGGAGCCGATCAGCTCGTCGGCCAGCTGCTCGGCCACCTCGCTCGTGAAGAAGCTGGTGTGGGCATAGGCCAGCCTGTCGATCTGCGCGTGCATGGCGGCCATGACTTCGGGATGCGCATGGCCCAGCGAGGACACGGCGGCCCCGCCGGAGGCGTCGAGGTACTCGCGGCCTTCGGCGTCGCGGATGAACATGCCCTGGGAGCTCGCGGCAACGGGCGGGGTCTGGCGGAGGTGGCGGTGGAAGACGTGCGTCATGGCTCGGTGGTTGGAACTAACGTTTCCGGCGAATTATTGTTTGGAACATTTGTTCCGTCAACTGCCGTGTTCCATCTGCTCCGGTACATTTGTTCCAACTCAGCCAAGGAGACACACCGCCATGGGCGCCAAAGAGCAGATCCGCCAGCGTTTCAACGAACTGAGCCCCGCACTGCAAGAGGTGGCGCGCTACGTGCTCGACCACCCCAACGCGGTGGTCACCGGCTCGATGCGCAGCGTCGGCATTCGCTCGCAGAGCACGCCCGCCACGCTCGTGCGTTTCGCGCAGCACATGGGTTTCGAAGGCTGGCCGCAGCTCAAGGAGGCCTTCGCCGCGGAGATGGGCCTGGGCTCCGAGACCTACGGCGGCCGCGCCAAGCAGCTCGTCGGCCGTGCCAGCGACCAGACGCTGACCGGCGAGATGTTCGAGGTCCAGCGCCGCAACCTCGAAGCCACGCACCAGCAAAGCGGCTATGCGCTGCAGAAGGCGTGCGCACTGATCGAGAAGGCGCCCGCCGTGCACGCGGCAGGCTTCAGGGCCTGCTTTCCGATCGCGTTCTCCTTCGTGTACGTGTACCGGCTCTTCCGCGCCAGCGTGCACCTGGTCGATGGCCAGGGCGGCTCGCTGGAGATGCAGCAGCGCGCCTTCTCCAAGGGCGACGCGGTGGTGGTGGCGAGCTTCGCGCCCTATTCGCGCGAGGCGCTGCAGGTGGCGAAGGCAGCCAAGGCGGCGGGCTGCCGCATCGTCGCGATCACCGACAGCGTGGCCTCGCCGCTGTCGCTGCTGGCGGACGAGACGCTGCTCTTCACGATCCACAGCCCGTCGTTCTTTCCGTCGATCGCAGCCGGGGTGGCGGTGACCGAGGCGCTGGTCGAACTTCTCGCCAGCCGCGCCGGCAAGCCGGTGATCCGGCGCATCGACGAGACCGAGGCGCAGCTCTTCGAATCGGGGGCGTACCTCACGGCGCCGGCCGCGCGCGGAGGACAGGGGCAGGCCTGACCGCCCGGGCGATCAGGCGTTCGGATCCTCAGGCCAGCGCCCGGGTGCGGCTCGGATTCTTCTGGCTCAGGTAGAGCACCAGGAGATCGCGGTTGGCGTTGATGTGGTCGCGCATGGCAGCCTCGGCAACGCCGGCTTCCTGCCGGCCGAGCGCCTCGACGATGCGGCAATGGTCCGCGAACGCCTGCAGGGCCTGCTCGTGCTTGTGCAGCAGCATCGAGGCATCCCGGTTGTGGGGGCGCAGCTTGCTGTCGAAGATGATCGGCAGCTGGCTGGCGCGCTGCACCGCCTCGGTGAGCCAGCGGTTGTCCGCCAGCGCCAGCAGCTTCTGGTGGAAGGCCACGTCAAGGTCCTGCCAGCGCGCGGCGCGGCCGTCGGACCATTCGCCGGTGTGGTGCAGCAGCTCGTGCTGCTCGTCGAGCATGGCCGTCAGTTCCGACAGCGCCTTGCCGTCGAGCCCGACCTCGGCGATCAGCCGGCAGCACATGCCCTCCAGCGTGGCACGCACGCTGAAGGCGTCGTACACGTCCTTGGCGTTGAAGCGGCGCACCTGGAAGCCCTTGTTGGGCAGGTAGACGAGCAGCCCCTCGTCCGCCAGCCGTGCCATGGCGCCGCGAACGGGCGTGCGCGACACGCCGAGCTCGTTGGCCAGCGAGATTTCCATCAGGTGGGAGCCGGGTGCGATCTCGCCGTCGAAGATGCGGTCACGCAGGGTATCGGCCACGGACAACGCTCGGGTCCGTGAAGGATCTGGGGGGGTCATCGAAAGTGGAAACTGGGGACGGCCGGAAGCGGGCCGCGCGGATGGTACGGCCGCGTACAAAAGCTTCATATCCCCAGTTTCCGTAAAAATTTTTATTCCTGGACTTTTTCGATGATTGCGGAGAATTTATTAACCTGTGTGAACCAGTTGGGACCTTAGGCCTTACCTCGTCCCACCCCGACCGTCAAGACGAGAACCTTTGCATTCGCTGTCAGCCCGCAGCTTTCCGGGCAGCCACATGGATCGCGGCGCGGATGCGCGGATAGGTGCCACAGCGACAAATGTTTCCGCTCATGGCGCCAGAAATGTCGTCATCGCTCGGATTCGGCGTCTTTTTGAGCAGCGCGCAGGCCGACATGAGCTGGCCGCTCTGGCAGTAGCCGCACTGCACCACGTCGACTTCGCTCCAGGCGTTGCGCAGGGCGTCGGCCTCCCTGCCCTTGAGGCCTTCGATGGTGGTGACCTCGCGGCTGCCGACCGCCTCCAGCGGCGTGACGCAGGAGCGCACCGGCTCGCCGTCGAGGTGCACGGTGCAGGCGCCGCACAGCGCCTTGCCGCAGCCGAACTTGGTGCCGACGAGCTGCATCTCGCCGCGCAGCACCCACAGCAGCGGCGTGTCGGGCTCGGCGTTGACGGTGACGGCCTTGCCGTTGACTGTGAGCGTGGTGGTCATGGGGTGCTCCTTATTTCCTTTTTTCCCTGTTCAGGCGAGCCTGAGCGGCAGGCTGCGCAGCCGCTGGCCCGTGAGGGCGAACACCGCGTTCGCCACCGCCGGCGCGATCGGCGGCGTGCCGGGCTCGCCCACGCCGCCTGGCGCTTCGCCGCTGGCGGCGATCTCGACCTCGATGGCCGGGCACTCGTTCATGCGCAGCGGCATGTAGTCGTGGAAGTTGCTCTGCTGCACCCGGCCCTTCTCCACCGTGATCTCGCCATGCAGCGCGGCGGAGAGGCCGTAGACGATGGCGCCTTCCATCTGCTGGCGGATCAGGTTCGGGTTGACGGCCACGCCGCAGTCGACGACGCAGGTCACCCGGTGCACCCGCACCTGCCGGTCCGGCGAGACGGACACCTCCGCCACCTGCGCGACGATGCTGCCGAAGGAACGGTGGATCGCGAGGCCGCGCGCCCGCTTCGCGCCGTCGGGCCCCGGTGCCGGCGGCTGGCTCCAGTTCGAGAGTTCGGCCACGCGCCTGAGCACGCGCAGGTGGCGCTCGTCCTTCGCGAGCAGCGCGGCGCGGAACGCCACCGGGTCCTTGCCCGCGGCGGCGGCGCACTCGTCGATGAAGCTCTCGACGAAGAAGCCGTTCTGCGAATGCGCGACCGATCGCCAAACGCCCGTGGGCATGGCCGACTCCACCGGCACGTGGGCGACGCGCGCGTTGGGGAAGGCATAGGCCGTGTTCCAGGCGCCGTCGGTGGCGGTGTCCATGAGCGAGGGGGCGCCCATGCTCGATCCGGCCGTGACGGTCTGCCACGCGACCAGTGCGCCGGCCGCGTCGAAGCCCGCCCTGCAGCGCGCCACGTAGGCGGGGCGGTAGAAGTCGTGCGCCATGTCTTCCTCGCGCGACCAGAAGAGCTGCACCGGCGCGCCGCCGGTCTCGCGCGCCAGCGTGGCGGCCTGGGTGACGAAGTCGGTGCTGTAGCGCCGGCCGAAGCCGCCGCCGAGGTAGGTCACGTGCAGCTCGACCTTGTCCGCGTCGATGCCCAGCGCCTTGGCCGCCGCACCGCGCGTGAAGCCCGGCGCCTGGGTGGGCGCCCACACGGTCGCCTTGCCGTCCTTGAACTGCACGGTGCAATTCATCGGCTCCATGGTCGCGTGGGCCAGGAAGGGCACACGGTACTCGGCCTCGATGGTCTTGGCGGCCGAGCGGAACGCACCGGCCACGTCGCCGTCGTCCAGCCGGGCGTTGCCGGGCCTGGTGCGCAGGGTCTGCGAGAGGCGCTCGATCATCTCGGAGCTCGACAGGCTGGCGGCCGGGCCGTGGTCCCATTCGATGGCGAGCGCCTTCACGGCGCGCATCGCGTGGTAAGGGGTGTCGGCGATGACGGCCACCCCGCCCGGCGTGGCGCCGGTGCCGATGAGCGTGGCGCCGACCGGCTCCAGCGCCATCACCTTGCGCACGCCCGGCAGCTTCTGCGCGGCCGTGGCGTCGAAGCTCGCGACGCGGCCGCCGGTGGTCGGGCACATCGCGATGCTCGCGTAGAGCAGGCCCGGCGGCAGCACGTCGAGCCCGAAGGTGGCGGAGCCGTCGAGCTTGGCGGCGCCGTCCATTCGCCGCACGGGCTGGCCGATGAGCTTGAAATCGGCCGGCTTCTTCAGCGCCACCTGCGTCGGCAGGGGCTGCTGCGCGGCCTTGGGAGCCAGTTCGCCGAAAGTGGCGCTCCTGCCGCTGGCCTGGTGCAGCACACGCCCGGCCTCGGCACGGCATTCGGCAACAGGCACCTGCCACAGCACGGCGGCCGCGCCGAGCAGCATGGTCCGCGCCGACGCGCCGGCTTCGCGCAGCGGTACCCACTGGTCGGTGATGCTCGAGGAGCCGCCCGTGCCCGAGAGCCCCGGGATCGCGCGCAGCAGCTTGCCCATCACGTGCTCGGCCGAGCGCTTCATCGCGCCCTCGTCGCCGGGCCGGAAAGGCAGCGCATCGAGGATCGCCGCCTGGTTGTTGTAGATGGCGTCCGAGCCGGCCATCTCCAGCCGGATCTGCTCGAGCGAGGCGCCCATCTCCTCGGCCAGCAGCATCGACAGGCCGGTGTGCGTGCCCTGCCCCATTTCCGACTGCGACATCATCAGCGTGACCGTGTTGTCGCTGCCCACCTTGACCCAGCCGTTGAGCGCGACCTGGCCCGGCGCCGCAGGCAAGGGCTGCGACCCCGTCAGCCGCGACGCGACCGGCGTGGCAGCCCATCCGACGACGAGGGCACCGACGGCGCCCGCCGTGCCGAGGACGAAATGGCGGCGCTTGAGCTTGGGCATGGCGTGGTTCCTTCGTGGGGATGCGTGAGTGGAGGATGGGATCAGGCGTCGGCGACGATGCCGCGCCAGAAGGTCTCGAAGCCGGCCTCGCAGTAGCCGGCGCGGCCTTTCCTGCTCTTCGCCTGCGCGACGAAGGCCATCGTGGTCTCGGCCATCGCGCCCAGCATCGCGCCGAGGAAAGGCAGCGGCTGATCGCGTATCAACCCGTTGCTGATGCACTCCCTGGCAAGCACCTCCAGCCGCAGGAACGGCGCCATGCCCGCGGCCTTGCTCTCTTCGCTCACCTGGTCCGACACCTTGAGCTGCGAGACCACCTTGAACTTCTCGGGGTTGTCGACGCCCCAGTACACGTAGCGGTCCCAGATGTGGCGGTATTTGGTCTTGGGGTCGGCCTGCTCGGGCCAGTCTTCGAGCATCACCTCGGCAAGCTCGGTCTTCAGCTGCCGGTAGAGCTCGTTGACCAGCACTTCCTTGTTCGCGAAATAGGTGAAGAGCGTGCCTTCGGCCACGCCGGCTGCGCGCGAGATGGCGGAGGTGGGCGTGCTCCACGCACCCCGGCTGGCGAACTCCGCGATGGCCGCATCGAGGATCGCATTGCGCTTGTCTTCGCTTCTGGGTCTGGCCATGGGTTGGGACGGCGTTCTTTATTGATTGAGTACGTACTCAATTATAGAAATGCGTCGCGACGCCTGGCAATGGGTGTGGAATCCCGGGGCCGGAAGGTGGCTGGGGGCCTGCATAATCGCGCCCTTTTTTCCAAGGGGAGCCGGGGATGGAACTCGAAATCGCGCAATCCACGCCGACCGCCGCCAGCATCGCGATGCTCGTGGAGGAACGCTACGGCCTCGGCAAGGTGGTCGAGAGCGAATTCCTGCGGCGCAGCTTCAACCAGGTCTACCGGCTGGGCTTTGCCGACGGACGCCGCGTGGTGGCGCGGCTGAGCGCCGACCGGCCTCGCGGCGGCCCCAACCTGCAGTTCGAGGCGGCTGCGCTCGACCACCTGTCGCGCACGGGCTGCCGTGTCTCGCGCTGCGTGCCGACCGCCGACGGCCAGATCGCCATCGAGGCGCCGATGCCCGAAGGCCCGCGCGCGCTGATGCTGTTCGAGCACCTGAGCGGCGAATTCACCGGCGACGCCGCCCCCGACATCGAAGCCTTCGCCCACGGACTGGCCTCGTTGCACACCGCAGGCGAAAGCTACCGAGGCCCGGCAAGCCTCTATCGCCTGGACCTGGACTACCTGCTGCTGCGGCCGCTGCAAGGCCTGCTGCGCGCGCCGACCATGACGGCCGAGCTCCGCGCGCAGTTCGAGGAGCTCGGCGAGCGCCTGCATGCCGCCATCCTGGGCCAGGGCGAACTCGGCGATGTGCTCTGCCATGGCGACGCGCATGGCAGCAACAACTTCATCGTCGAAGACGATGCGCATGGGCCGCGCCAGGCCGTGTTCTTCGACTTCGACGAGGCAGGCCCGGGCTACCTTGCCTACGAGCTCGCCGTCTATCCGTGGATACTTCATCCCCGCACGGCGGATGGCGTCCTGGGCGACAAGGCCACCCAGCAATGGCGCCATTTCATTCACGCCTATCGCGAGGCCCGCCCGGTGCCCGACGCAGACCTCGCCGCCATTCCCCGCTTCATGGCGGCGCGCCAGTTCTGGCTGCTCGGCGAATACGCCGGCCGCATCCCGGTCTGGGGCTCCCAGGCGATGCCCACCGACTACCTCCGCCGTCAGCTGGCCATGCTGCGCAAGTGGGAAACATTGGAGTTGCCACTCTAGGCGCGACGCCGCACCGGCAGGAACCCTGCACCGGCGGCGCGGGTCAAAAAACTGTCGCGGCGCCTTGTCGCGACAGGAGGCAATGACCATGAAGCAAGTGAAGCATTGGCAAGACCCCGTCAACGCCGCCGCCGGCGCCTGGCTGATCGTCTCGCCCTGGGTCCTGGGCTTTTCGGGCATGACCGCCGCCATGTGGACGATGGTGGCGACCGGCATCGTGCTCGGCGCGGTGGCGCTGGGTGCGACCTTCGTGCCCCGACAGTGGGAAGAATGGACCGAGGTCGCGCTGGCAGCCTGTCTCGCGGTGTCGCCCTGGGTGCTCGGGTTCCGCAGCAACGAGACGGCGATGGTCAACGCGGTGCTCGTGGCCGCGGTGATCCTGGTGCTGGCGCTGTGGGTCCTGGTGACCGACAAGGATTACCTGGGCCACACCGTCGACCGCCCGGCGCATTGACGACGGCCCGCGCCGGCCGGGCACCGATGCTCGCCGCGCTCACTGCGTGGCGGGCGAGGTGACCGGCTGCGCCTGCGCGGCGCCATCCATCCACCCGGCCTGCCAGCCGCCGCCCATCGCCTGGATCAGCGCGATGGCGGTGGTCTGGCGGTTGACCTGCAACTGCACCAGCGTGCGGCGCGCGCTGAGCGCGGCGGCCTGGGCCGTGACCACGTCGGTGTAGCTCACCTGCCCGGCACGGTAGCGGTTGAGCAGCTGCTGCTCGGTCTTGTCCGCCGCGGCCGAGGCCTCGCGGCGCAGGCCTTCCTGCTGCGCGAGCGTGGCGCTCGCGGTCAGCTGGTCTTCCACCGCCTGGAAGGCGGTGAGCACCGTCTGGCGGTAGCGCGCCACGCTGGATTCGTAGCTCGCCTTCGCCGAATCGACATTGGCCGCGATCGCGCCCGCATCGAACACCACCTGCGCCACCGAAAGCCCCAGTCCCCACAGCGTGTTGGAAGAGCTGAAGAGGTCTTTCACTCGGCTGACGTTGGTGCTGCCGACCGACGCGGTCAGCCCGATGTTGGGGAAGTAGGCCGCGCGCGCGATGCCGATCTGCGCGTTGGCCGCCGCCACCGAACGCTCGGCCGCGGCGATGTCGGGCCGGCGCTGCAGCAGCGTCGAAGGCACGCCCAGCGGCACGCCCGGCACCGTGGGCGTCCACCTGGCGGCAGGCAGGCTGAAGTCGGCCGGCGCCACGCCGATGAGCGCCGCGATCGCGTGCTCGTAGGTGGCGCGCGTGCGCTGCAGCCCCACGAGGTCGGCCTTGGCGTTCACCAGCTGCGTCTGCGCCTGCAGCACGTCGGTCTGCGCGGCGATGCCGGCGGCATAGCGGTTGCTCGTGATCTCGAAGGCGCGCTGGTAGCCCTGGATGGTCTCGTCGAGCAGCACGATCTCGGCGTCGGCCTCGCGCAGCGAGAAATAGCTGGTCGCCAGGTCGCCGATGGCCGAGAGCCGCGCCGCGGCCAGGTCGGCCTCGCTGGCCTGTGCGTTGGCCTGCGCACTGCTGACCGCCTCGCGCAGCCGGCCCCACACGTCGGGCGTCCAGCTCGCGCCCAGCGACGCCGTGAAGCTGTTCGACGGGCTCGAGGTGCTGCTGCCGCCCACCGTGCCCGAGCGCCTGCCGCTGCCGGTGAGCGACACCGACGGGAACAGCGCCGCGCGCTCGCCGCGCACCAGCGCCTGGGCCTGCGTGTAGTTGGCCACCGCCGCGGCGATGTTCTGGTTCGACACCTGCACGCGGTCGGCCAGGTCGTCGAGCGTGGCATCGCCGAAGAGCTTCCACCACTCGCCGCGGTCGAGCGCGTCGGCCGGGGCCGCGGGCAGCCAGCCTTCGGCGGCCTTCTGCTCTTTCCAGTTGGCCGAAGCGGCGGTGGCCGGCTGCTGGTAGCGCGGGCCGACAGCGCAGCCCGCGAGCAAGGCGGCCAGCGCGAGCGCCGAAAGCGAAAAGCGGGAGGTGGAAGAAAACAGTGCGTTCATGTCGTTGTCGTTTCTCGCTCAAGCGGGCGTCACGCGGCTCAGCTCGCGCTCGTTGGTGCCGCGGCGGCGCAGTTTGTCGAGCAGCAGGTAGACCACCGGCGTCGTCAGCAGGGTCAGCAGCTGGCTCGCGATCAGCCCGCCGATGATGGCCACGCCCAGCGGCCGGCGCAGCTCGGCGCCCTCGCCGAAGCCGATGGCCAGCGGCAGCGCGCCCAGCGCCGCCGCCATGGTCGTCATCAGGATCGGACGGAAGCGCAGCAGGCAGGCCTCGCGCACCGCCTCCATCGGCGTGAGCCCGCGCGAGCGCTCGGCTTCGAGCGCGAAGTCGATGATCAGGATCGCGTTCTTCTTCACGATGCCGATCAGCAGGAACACGCCGATCAGCGCGATGATGGAAAACTCCATGCGGAACATCAGCAGCGCCAGCACCGCGCCCACGCCGGCCGAAGGCAGCGTCGAGAGCACCGTGATCGGATGCACCAGGCTCTCGTACAGGATGCCCAGCACGATGTAGATCACGATCAGCGCCGCCAGGATCAGCATCGCCTGCTGCCCCTGCGACTGCTGCGCGCTCGCCGCCGTGCCTGCGAACGCACCGCGCACGTTGGTGGGCATGGCGATGTTGGCCTCGGCCTTGGCGATGGCCTCGCGCGCGTCGCCCAGGTTGGCGCCTTCGGCGAGGTTGAACGAGATGGTCGTGGCCAGCTCGCCGTCTTCATGGCTCACCGAGGTGGCCACCGACTGCTCCTCGAACTTCGCGACCGCCGACAGCGGCACGAGCGCGGTGGCCGTGTTGCTCAGCACGTTGCCGGTCGATGCATTGCGCAGCGCCGCGTTGGCCGAGACCGGCACGGTGGCCGTGCTCGAGGAGGAAGACGAAGAGGACGCCGCGGACGAAGACGACTTCGATGCAGTCGATGACGAAGAAGAAGCACTCGACGTGCCGCTGGCCGCCACCTGCGTGGTCACGGTCTGGCCGCCCACCACCGACGTCTTGGTGGCCGGCACGTACACGTCGGCCAGCGAGTTGGGGCTGCGCGTGTAGCGCGGCGCCCATTCCATCACCACGTGGTACTGGTTCAGCTCCGTGTAGATGGTCGCGACCTGCCGCTGGCCGAAGGCGTTGTAGAGCGCGTTGTCGATGGCCGTCGACGTCAGGCCCAGCCGCCGCGCGCTGTCGGGGTCGACCTTGGCCACCGTCTCCACGCCGTTCTGGTCCTGGTCGGTGTCGATGTCGGTCAGCGAAGGCTGCAGCTTCAGTTCGTCGGCAAGCTTCACGGCCCAGGTGCGCAGGTCGGCGACGTTGTCGCTCTTGAGCGTGTACTGGTAGGTCGAGTTGCTGGCGCGGCCGCCGGATCGCACGTCCTGCACCGTGCCCAGGAACACGCGCAGGCCGGTCACCTGGTTGAGCTGCGGGCGCAGCCGCGCGATCACCGCCAGGCCGCTGTCCTTGCGCTGGTTGGCGGGCTTGAGGTTCACGAACATGAAGCCGCCGCCCGCCCGGCCCGCGCCGGTGAAGCCCACCACAGTGTCGACCGCCTCGTCCTTGCGGATGATGTCGACCACCTGCCGCAGCTTCTCGGCGAGCGCCTGCGACGAGATGCTCTGGTCGGCGCGCAGGCCGCCGTTGAGCTGGCCGCTGTCCTGCTGCGGGAAGAAGCCTTTGGGCGCCGCGCTGAACAGGTACACGTTGAGCCCGACCACCGCCACCAGGATCAGCATCACCAGCGCCTTGCTGTCGAGCGCCCAGTCGAGGCTGTGCTCGTAGCGCTTGAGCACCCAGTCGTAGCTGCGCGCGGCCATGCGGCCCAGCCTGCCCTGCGGCTTGTTCCTGTCGTGCTCGCCGCCGGGCTTGAGCAGCCAGGCGCACATCATCGGCGTGGTGGTCAGTGAGATCACCAGCGAGATCAGCACCGCCGCGGACAGCGTCACCGCGAACTCGCGGAACAGCCGCCCCACCTGCCCGCCCATGAACAGCAGCGGAATGAACACCGCCACCAGCGACACGCTGATCGACAGCACGGTGAAGCCCACTTCCTTCGCGCCAAGCAGCGCGGCCTTCATGCGCGTCATGCCCGACTCGATGTGCCGGCTCGTGTTCTCCAGCACCACGATCGCGTCGTCCACGACGAAGCCAGTGGCCACTGTGAGCGCCATCAGGCTCAGGTTGTTCAGGCTGAAGCCCAGCAGGTACATCACCCCGAAGGTGCCCAGCAGCGCCGCCACCGTCGCCACCGCCGGCACCACCGTCGCGCGCGCGCTGCGCAGGAACAGGCTCACCACCAGCACCACCAGGATCACGGAGATGATCAGCGTGAACTCCACCTCGCGCAGCGAGCCGCGGATGGAATTGGTGCTGTCCGATGCGACCTGCAGCGTCACGTCCGGCGGCAGCTGCGCCTGCAGCTCGGGCAGCAGCGCGCGCACGCTGTCGACCGTCTCGATGATGTTGGCCGAAGGCTGCCGCGTGATCAGCACGATGATCGCCGGCTCGCCGTTGAACAGGCCCAGCGTGCGCGTGTCCTCCACGCCGTCGACCACCTCCGCCACGTCCTGCAGCCGCACCGCAGCGCCGTTGCGCCAGGCGATGACCATCGGCGCGTAGTCGCTCGCGCGCAGCGCCGGCGTCTGCGTATAGATCTGCAGCTTGCGCCCCTCGCCCTGCACCATGCCCTTGGGCCGGTTGGCGTTCGAGGCCTGGATCGCGGCGCGTACGTCCTCGGTGCTGATGCCGTAGCGGTTCAGCGCGAACGGCAGCAGCTCGATGCGCACCGCCGGCAGCGAGCCGCCGCCGATCTCGACGTCGCCCACTCCATCGACCTGCGACAGGCGCTGGCTCACGATGTTCGACACCGCGTCGTAGATCTGGCCCGGCGTCTTCGTCTTAGACGTGAGCGCCAGGATGATCACCGGCGACGCCGCCGGGTTGGCCTTGCGGTAGGTCGGATTGCTGCGCAGCGTGGCCGGCAGGTCGATGCGGCTCGCGTTGATCGCGGCCTGCACTTCGCGGGCCGCGCCGTCGATGTTGCGGCTGAGGTCGAACTGCAGCGTGACGCGGGTGGAGCCCACCGAGCTGGTGGACGTCATTTCGTTGACGCCTGCGATGGTGCCCAGGTGGCGTTCCAGCGGGGTTGCGACGCTGGTGGCCATCGTCTCGGGGCTGGCCCCGGGGATCGAGGCTCTGACGGAGATGACGGGGTAGTCGACCTGTGGCAGGGGGGAGACGGGGAGGACGAAGAAGGCGGCTATGCCGGCCAGGGCTATGCCTATGGTCAGGAGGACTGTGCCTATGGGGCGGCGGACGAAGGGGAGCGACAGGTTCATTGCTGCTCTCCTTGCGGAGGGCGGAGGCCGGGTCTCGGCCCGGCGGCCGACTCACTTTCTTTTGCTTCGCCAAAAGAAAGTAAGCAAAGAAAAGGCGACCCCGCTGTCTGCGACCCCTTCGCTGCGCTACGGGGCAACCTGCGGTGCTCGCGTTTCGCGGGGTCCGCAGAACTCGCTTCGCTCAAACAGCTGCGGCCCTTATCCGCGAAACGCTGCGCTCCTCGGCGCAGCCAGAGGGGATTGCAGAACTGCGGGCCATCGCTGCGCTCGGCCTCCAAGGCACTGCGGGCGCTGCGCGCCTGCAGTGCTTGGAATGAGGGGGGGCAGTGGTTTGGATTGCGTGTGCTGCCGGCACTGCCAGTGGTGCTGGGCGCGTTGGTGCTGTGGACGGCGCTCTTGCCGTGGGCTGCGTTCGTGGTGTTCGTGGCGTTCGTGCCCGTGGTGCCGTTGATGTCGTTGATGCCGTTAGCCCAATCGATATCAGCTCCGCCCCACGATCCCCCGCCGAGCGAAGCAAAGGCCCGTCCAGGCAACCCAAGGGCCGAGCGAAGCGATGGCCCGCCCCACTCCCTTCTGGCTGTGCCGAGGAGCGCAGGCGCAGGAGGGATCAGGGCCGCAGCTGTTTGAGCGAAGCGAGTTCTGCGGACCCCCTCCTGCGCCGAGCACCGCAGGTTGCCCGTAGCGAAGCGAAGGGACACAGACAGCAGGGTCGCCTTTTCTTTGCCTACTTTCTTTTGGCGAAGCAAAAGAAAGTAGGTCGCCCGCCGGGGCGAGACCCGGCTCCGGAAAACAAATCCACGACGGAAGAAAAGACGACTCAAACCGCCTCCTCCTCAATCTCAACCCTCCGGGCACTCCCCCCACCCAACCGGTCAAACGCCAGATAAATAACAGGCGTAGTGAACAGGGTAAGCAACTGACTGACGATCAACCCCCCGAAGATCGCCAACCCCAGCGGCCGCCGCAATTCAGCCCCATCCCCGAAGCTGAACATCAACGGCACAGCAGCAAACAAAGCCGCCAGCGTGGTCATCAAGATGGGCCTAAACCGCAACAAGGCAGCCTGGTGAATGGCCTCCCGAGGAGACTTCCCCTGTGTTCTCTCGGCATCGATGGCGAAGTCGATCATCATGATCGCGTTCTTCTTCACGATGCCGATCAGCAGGATGATCCCGATGATGCCGATCACCCCCAGGTCGTTGCCCGTGATCATCAGCGCCAGCAGCGCCCCCACCCCGGCCGAAGGCAGCGTGGACAGGATGGTCAGCGGATGCACATAGCTCTCGTACAGCACCCCCAGCACGATGTACACGCACACCACGGCGGCAAGGATCAGCCACAGCTGGTTCGACAGCGACTTCTCGTAAGCCCCTGAAGCTCCGAGGAAGGTCATCGTCACGCTGCTCGGCAGCCCGATCTCCTTCGCGGCCGCTCGAATGGCGTCGACCGAGGCGCCGAGCGAAACGCCGGGTGCGGTGTCGAAGTTCAGCGTGCTCGCCGGGTACTGCGCCACGTGCGTGATCTGCAGCGGCGCCTGCTGCTCGGAGATCTGCGCGATCGCCGAAAGCGGCGTGGCAGTGCCGGAACCCGCGATCAGGCTCAGCTGCCCCAGCGTCTGCGGCGTGTTCACCATGCCGGGCTGGGCCTCGAGGATCACGCGGTACTGGTTGGTCTCGGTGAAGATGGTCGAGACGATGCGCTGGCCGAAGGCGCTGTAGAGGGCGTCGTCCACGGTGCTCGCGGTGATCGACAGCCGCGCCGCGGTGTCGCGGTTGACGTTCACGAAGGCCGCGAGGCCCTGGGCGCCGGCGTCGCTGCTGACGTTGCGCACCTTGTCCGATTCCTGCAGCTTGGCGACGAGCTTCTTCATCCACTCGGTGATGGCGGTGCTGTCCACGCCTTCGAGCGACATGCGGTATTCGGTCGGGCCGGTCTCGGCGTCGATGGTGAGGTCCTGCGTGGGCTGCAGGTAGAGCGTGACGCCCGCCACCTGCCGCACGCGCTCGCGCAGGCGGTCCATCACGACCTGCTGGCTGTCGCGGTCCTTCACCAGGTTGATGAGCATGCTGCCGGTGTGCAGCATGGTGTTGTTGGCGGCATCGACGCCGACGAAGGAGCTGAGGTTCTCGACCGCCGGGTCTTCGAGGATCGCCTGCGCCGCCTGCATCTGCAGCTGCGACATGCGCTCGAACGACACGTCCTGCGCGGCCTGCACGCGGGCCTGCAGCTGGCCGGTGTCCTGCGTGGGGAACAGGCCCTTTGGAATGGTGAGGTAGAGCAGCACCGTCAGCACCATGGTCAGCAGCGCGACCAGCAGCGTGAGCGCCTGGTGCTCGATCACCCAGTGCAGCGAGCGGTCGTAGCGCACCATCACGCCGTCGAAGAATCGCTGTGCGCGCGCGCCGAAGCCCTTGTTCGAGGCCTCCTTCTTCTGTTCGTGCCTGAGCCAGCGCGCCGACATCATCGGCACCAGCGTGAGCGACACCACGGCGGAGATCAGGATGGTGATGGCCAGCGTCACCGCGAACTCGCGGAACAGGCGGCCCACCACGTCGCCCATGAACAGCAGCGGGATCAGCACCGCGATGAGCGACACGGTCAGCGAGATGATGGTGAAGCCGATCTGCGTGGCGCCCTTGAACGCGGCCTGCAGGGGCTTCTCGCCCTCCTCGATGTAGCGCGCGATGTTCTCGATCATGACGATCGCGTCGTCCACCACGAAGCCGGTGGCGATGGTCAGCGCCATGAGGCTGAGGTTGTTGAGGCTGTAGCCCAGCAGGTACATCAGCCCGAAGGTGCCGATCAGCGAGATGGGCACCGCGATGCTGGCGATGACGGTGGCGCGCAGGCTGCCCAGGAAGGCGAAGATCACCAGCACCACGAGCACCACGGCCAGCACCAGCTCCATCTCGACGTGCTGCACCGAGGCGCGGATGCCGGCCGTGCGGTCGCTGAGCACCTCGATCTTCAGGCCGGCGGGCATGCCGGCCTGCAGCTCGGGCAGCTGCTTCTTGATGGCGTCGACGGTGGCGATCACGTTCGCGCCGGGCTGGCGCTGCACGTTCATGATGATCGCGGGCGAGAGCCTGCTGGTGCCGTCGACCTTGTTGCCGGCCCAGGCGGCGAGCTGGTTGTTCTCGGCGCTGCTGACCACCTGCGCCACGTCGACCATGCGGATCGGCGCGCCGTTCTTGTACGAGACGATCAGGTTCTTGTAGTCGTCGACCGTCATCAGCTGGTCGTTCGAATTGATCGTGTAGGCGCGCTTGGGCCCGTCGAAGCTGCCCTTGGCGCCGTTGGAGTTGGCCGCCGAGATGGCCGTGCGCAGCGTGTCCAGCCCGATGCCGTTGGCCGCCAGCGCCTGGGTGTTGGCCTGGATGCGCATCGCGGGGCGCTGCCCGCCGCTGAGCGACACCAGCCCCACGCCCGAGACCTGGCTGATCTTCTGCGCGAGCCGGGTGTTGACCAGGTTCTGCACGTCGGTCAGCGGCAGCGTGTCGGAGGTGATGGACAGCGTGAGCACCGGCGCGTCGGCCGGGTTGACCTTGGCGTACACGGGCGGCGCCGGCAGGTCGGCCGGCAGCAGCGAGCCGCCGGCGTTGATGGCGGCCTGCACTTCCTGCTCAGCCACGTCCAGCGTCTGGCCGAGCGAGAACTGCAGCGTGATGATCGACACGCCCGCGGCGCTGGTCGAGCTCATGCGGTCGAGCCCCGACATCTGGCCGAACTGGCGCTCCAGCGGCGCGGTGACGGTGTTGCTCATGACCTCGGGGCTGGCCCCGGGGTAGAGCGTCTGCACCTGGATGGTCGGGTAGTCGACCTGCGGCAGCGCCGACAGCGGCAGGAAGCGGAATGCCACCAGGCCGGCCAGCACGATCGCGACCATCAGCAGCGAGGTCGCCACCGGCCGCAGGATGAACGGACGGGACGGACTCACTGGCAGGCCTCCGTGCTGCTGCTACTGCTGTTACTGCTGCGACGGCAGCAGCTGGTGATGCGAAGACCGTTCGTCATTGGCCGCGCCTGCCGCCCTGCCCGCCTTCGCCGCCGCGTTCGGACATGCGCTGCCAGCGCTCCAGCGCGGCCGGGTCGCCGCGGTCCAGCGCCTCGAGGAAACGCTTGCGGCGCTCGAGCTGCTCGGGGTTGTCCTTGACGGAATCGAGCATGCGCTGGCGCTGCTCGGCGGTCGGGAGCTTGGCCGGCGTCGCCGGCGTGGCGGGGGCCGTCTCCGCGGAAGGCACGGAAGGCACGGGGGAGGCCGCGGCAGGGGCTGCCGCAGCGCCGGGGGCGGTCGAGGTGGCCGGCGCCGCGGAAGTCCCGGCTGCCGATGCGCCCTCGGCGCCCCTGGCCGCGCCGGGACCGCCTGCGCCGCCGCCCTGCCGGCGGCCGCGATGCGTGCCACCTGCCGGGGCCGATGCGGCGCCCGCGGGCCGGTCGGCCTGGGTCTGCACGCGCGCGCCGTCCTTCAGCCGGTCGCCGCCTTCGGTCACGACCTGCTCGCCGGCCTGCAGGCCCGAGGTGATCGCCACGTTGTCCACGCTCGATTCGCCGCGCGTCACCGTGCGCTGCGACACGGTGTTGTCTTCGTTCAGCACATACACGTAGTCGCCGTTGGGGCCGTGGCGCAGCGCCGTGACGGGCACCACCACCGCGCTGTTCACGGTGCGCAGCAGCAGCCGCAGGTTGACGAACTGGTTCGGGAAGAGCGCGTTGTCGGCGTTGGCGAAGCGGGCCTTGGCCTTGACGGTGCCGGTGGCTGTGTCGACCAGGTTGTCCAGCGTGGAGAAGCTGCCGTTCGCGAGCCGGCGCGTGCGGGTGCGGTCGAAGGCGGTGGCGTCGAGCTTCGCCCCCTGGGCGAGGCGGTCCTGCACTTCTGGCACGCGGTCCTGCGGAATGGCGAATTCGACGTCGATCGGCGCGATCTGCGTGATGGTCGCGATGCCGTTGGTGGTGCCGGTGGAGATGTAGTTGCCCGCGTCCACCGGCCGCAGGCCGATGCGCCCGCTCACCGGCGCGGTGATGCGGCTCCAGGCGAGGTTGAGCTTGGCGGTGTTTTCGTTGGCGCGGTCGATGGCCACCGTGCCTTCGAGCTGCTTGACCAGCGCGGCCTGCGTATCGACGTCCTGGCGGGCAATGGAATCCTGGCCCAGCAGGGTCTGGTAGCGCTGCAGCGTAACCCGCGCCGCCGCGAGCTGCGCCTCGTCGCGCTGGCGGGCGCCGGTGGCCTGCGCCAGGGCGTTCTGGAACGGCTGCGGATCGATGGTGGCGAGCACGTCGCCCTTCTTGACCATCTGACCTTCCTGGAAGAGCACCGCCGTGAGCACGCCCGAAACCTGCGGCTGCACGATCACGTTGGCCAGCGGCGTGACCGTGCCCAGGGCTTCCAGCTGCACCGGAATGTCGGCCTGCCTGGCGGTCGCGATGCCGACCGTGCTGGAAGCCGGGCCGCCACCGCCTCCGCGCCCGGGGCCGCCAGGGCCGCCGGGTCCACCCTGCCTGCCCGCGCCCGGTCCTGGTCCGGCGCCTGGGCCGGCCACCGGCGTCTTCGAGCGCTGGACCAGGTACCACGCGCCGCCGCCCAGCACCGCCAGCAGCAGCAGGGCCAGAAGGCTGCCCATCCAACGGCGCCTGCGGACCGTCGGATGGTTGGGGGAAACGGCGGAAGGCAGAGGCTCGGTTGGTTTTTCTTGTTCCATGGACGGTGCGTGCGAAAGGTGCGAGGGTGCGGACCAGCGTAGTACAGCGCGGATGGTAGTCCGGCTCTTTGCTGGGCCGTAAAGCGTCGGTAAAGCTCGCGGGAGCCTCCTACAAGCTTCCTCAAAGCCTCCTCCATGTCTCCCGGATTGCCCCCCGGAACCCTGCAATTCGCGCGGCCAGGCTGCAATTCGCGCCGCCTGCGCGCATTCCGTCGCACGGCGGTGGCCGGGGCGCGCGGGCATCGGCACAGTCCAACCCATCGATTTCCTTGCACCGCTTTTTTCAGCTTCTCTTCAACCTTCACCTTCCACGGAGTGCCGCCATGCTGATGCAGATCGTCCTTCACACGCCCAAGTGGGTGTTCGCCGTGTTCTTCGTGCTGCTGTGGCTCGGCGCCCGGCAGCTGCTGGCCAACCAGGTGAGCCTGACCCGCGTCACGCTGATGCCCGTCGCCATGGGCGGCCTGTCGATCTACGGCGTGGTTTCGGTGTTCGGCGATTCCTTCGGCGCCCTGCTGGGCTGGGCCGCCGCCGCGGCCGTGATGGCGGCGCTGGTGCTGCAGCGCCCGCTGCACGCCGCCACCCGCTACGACGCAGCCGCGCGCCAGTTCGAGGTGGCCGGCAGCCCGGTGCCGCTGATGCTCATGATGGGCATCTTCCTGACCAAGTACGTGGTGGGCGCCGCCCTGGCCATGCACCCCGAACTGCGCCACCAGCCGACCCTCGCCATCGTCGTGCCCGTGCTGTACGGCGCCTTCACCGGGGTGTTCGCTGCCCGCGCCGCGCGCCTTTGGAAGCTGGCCATCCGTACCGACGCCATGGCCGCCGCGGCCCGCGCGGCCTAATATTCCCGGGCCTCGATTCCCGGGCAACCACTCACGGAAGAAACGCCGCCATGAACGCGCTCCTGCTGATCCTCAAGATCTCCGTCACGGTGGTGCTGGCCGCCTCCATCGCCGAGGCCCTGGTGCTCTCTTGGCGCAACGGCTGGCGCAGCTACGACTGGAAGGCCGCCGGCGTCTCCGTGTTCGACTTCCTGGTGCGCGAATACCCCCTGCGCTGGCTGCTGCCCCTGGCCTTCTGGACCGGCGCGATGGACTGGTTCTACGCCCACCGCCTCTTCACCCTGCCGATGGACCACTGGACCGGCTGGGCGGCCTGCTTCATCGGCCAGGAGTTCTGCTACTACTGGTACCACCGCGCGGCGCACCGGGTGCGCTGGTTCTGGTGCACCCACGCCATCCACCATTCGCCGAACCAGCTGAACCTGTCGGCCGCCTACCGCTTCGGCTGGACCGGCCGCCTCACCGGCACCCTGGCCTTCTTCATGCTGGCGCCGCTGCTGGGCATGCCGCCGCGGGTGGTCCTGCTGATGCTCACGCTGAACCTGCTGTACCAGTTCTGGATCCACGCGACCTGGATTCCGCGCCTCGGCCCGCTGGAATGGGTGCTCAACACCCCCTCGGCCCACCGCGTGCACCACGCCTCGAACCTGGAATACCTGGACGGCAACTACGGCGGCGTGCTGATCGTGTTCGACCGCCTGTTCGGGACCTACATCCCCGAGCGCGCCGACGTGCCCTGCCGCTACGGCCTCGTCAACCCGGTCACCACCCACAACATCCTGGAAATCGAGTTCGGCCAGTGGCGCGCGCTCTTTCGCGACCTCGCCTCGGCCCGTTCCGTGCGCGCCTTCGTCGGCTACCTCGTGAAGCCGCCCGGCTGGAAGCCCGAGGGCCCCGGCGACACCACCGAGGAGCTGCGCCAGCGCGCGGCCCTGCAGCCGGCGCCGCAGCCCGCAATGGCGGCCGATTTCATTCCTGTCCAATACAAGGAGCTGTCATGACTTCCTACGCCTCCTCCGATTCCTCCCGCTCCGAGATCGAGCGCCTCGCCCGCCGCCGCGCCGGCGCCAAGATGGGCTGGTACGTCCACGCCTTCGTCTACGTGCTGGTCAACCTGGGGCTGGTCGCCATCTCGGCCGCCAACGGCCGCAACTGGGCGATGTATCCGCTCATGGGCTGGGGGCTGGGGCTGCTGATCCATGGCGCCGTGGTCTGGTTCGTCGCGCCCGGCGGCGGCTTCTACGATAGGCTGGTCGAGCGCGAGCGCCGCGCCCTGGGAGGCCGGGACCGCGGATGAGCAGCACCGCGCCGCAGAGCCGCTTCCGCGCGGAGAACTTCCGGGACATGCTTCGGCATGGCCTGATCACGGCCGTCTTCTGCTGCCTCATCGCCATCGCGATGACCATCACCGGCGGGGACAACTGGGCGGGCCACCTCGTCTATTCGCTGGCGATCGGCATGGTCAGCTGGCTGTTCATCGACACCGGGCGGCTGCTGCTCAGCGGGCACCGCGAGACGCACTGGCCGAACTGGCCCTGGGGCTTCGCACTCGTCGCGCTGGGCGTGGCGGTCGGCTTCTTCGTGGGCAACGTCATCGGCGACGCCGTGTTCGACGCGCCGCGGTTCGACTTTCTCGACATCAGGGGCCACAAGCTGGCCACCGGCGTCACGATCACCATCATCGCGACGGTCGGCATGTGCTTCTTCTTCTACAGCCTCGGCAAGAGCAAGCACATGCAGAGCCAGATCGAGCTGGCCCAGCGCAACGCCACCGAGGCCCGGCTGAAGCTGCTGGAGACGCAGCTGGAGCCGCACATGCTGTTCAACACGCTGGCCAACCTGCGGGTGCTGATCACGGTCGATCCGCCGCGCGCCGTGGCCATGCTCGACCGGCTCAACAGCTACCTGCGCATGACACTGAGCGGCTCGCGCGCGCTCTCGCATCCGCTGTCGGCCGAGTTCGAGCGGCTGGGCGACTACCTGGAGCTGATGTCGGTGCGCATGGGCGACCGGCTGCGCTACACCCTCGACCTGCCGCAGGACCTGCGCGACGCGCCGGTGCCGCCGCTGCTGCTGCAGCCGCTGGTGGAGAACAGCATCCGCCACGGCCTGGAGCCCAAGGTGGAAGGCGGCGAGATCGTGGTGCGAGCCCGCAGGGACGAGCAAGGCGGCTCGCTCGTGATCGAGGTCAGCGACACCGGCGTGGGCCTGGGTGCGGCGCCGCCGTCGCAGGGCAGCGGCTTCGGGCTCGAGCAGGTGCGCGAGCGGCTGGCCACGGTGTACGGCGAGCGCGGCACCATGAGCATGGCGCCCTCCCCTTCGGGCGGCACGCTGGCGAGGCTGAGCATTCCGGCGCCGGCCTGAACGCACGCCACACGACAGGACAACAACGACAAGATGACCACTGCATCCCCCACCGCACTCATCGCCGAGGACGAACCCCTCCTCGCGCAGGCGCTCAAGGCCGAGCTGGCCGCCGCATGGCCCGAGCTGGAGATCGTCGCCACCGCCGGCGACGGCCGCAGCGCCGTGCGCGAGGCGCTGCGACTGCTGCCGCAGGTGCTTTTCTTCGATATCCGCATGCCCGGCCTCGACGGCCTTGGCGCCGCTGCCGAGCTGGCCGACAGCTGGCCCGCCGACGAGACGCCCATGCCCCAGCTGGTGTTCGTGACGGCCTACGACGAATACGCCGCCCGCGCCTTCGAGGCGCAGGCCATCGACTACGTGCTCAAGCCGGTGCAGCCCGACCGCCTGCGCAAGACCGTCGGCCGGCTGCAGCAGGCGCTGGCCGCAAGGCAGCCGGCGGCGACGCCCGCACTGGCGGATGCGGCGCTGGAGCAGACGCTCGCCCAGTGGCGGCAGGTGCTGGGGGCAGCCGGGGTCGCGGCCACCACGCCGGCTCCCGCCCCGCTTCGCATGATCGCCGCCAGCGACGCGGGCGGCAGCACCGTGCGCATGGTGCCGATCGACGAGGTTCTCTATTTCGAGGCGGCCGACAAATACCTGCGCGTGCTGACCGCCACGCACGAATACCTGATCCGCACGCCCCTCAAGCAGCTGCTGCCGCAGCTCGACGCCGACACCTTCTGGCAGGTGCACCGGGCGGTGGTGGTGCGCAGCTCGGCCATCGAATCGGTTCACCGTGACGAGGCCGGCAAGCTGCACCTGATGTTGCGCGGGCGAGCCGAGAAGATCCCGGTCAGCCGGCTCTACGCCCATCTCTTTCGCGCGATGTGAAACTGGGCGAACAGGAGCCTGGAAACGCCCAAAGAAAAAGCCGGCCCTTTCGGAGCCGGCTTTTTTCATTCAGTCACGATTGCCGTGGCTTTTTAGCGCCAGTGGCCATGGCCGCGGTAGTAGCCGCGACCGTAGTAGCGCGGACCGTAATAGGCCGGCGGACCGTAATAGACCGGGGCCGGACGGTAATACACCGGCGGCGGGCGGTAGTAGACCGGCGGCGGCGGCGCGTAGTAGACGGGTGCCGGCGGCACATAGACCGGGGCCGGAGCCGGGTAGTAGGCCGGGCTGCCCACCCCCACCGCCACGCCTGGTACGCCGACGCCGATCGACCAGCTCACGTCGCTGCGGGCGCTGGCCGAGGTGGCGGCGAACAATGCACCGGCTGCCACGACGCCCGCGGCGGCCCACTTGAAAAAGGTTGAACGTGTGAAGCTCATGATCCTGCTCTCCTTGTTTGGGGTGGGCACTGTCCGGATCGGGACCGCCCATGTGGTGTATTGAACGCGGCAAATGCAAACGGGGTGCACGGGCCAATGTGAAGAACGTTGCCAAAGGTAACCCATAGGGGGTGCCCCCTAAAATGCCGCAATGACCTCCCCGACCGACAAAAGCGGCACCAAGACGACAGCTGCACCGAGCAATTTCCTGCGCCACGTGATCGAGAGCGACCTCGCACAGGGTGCCTATTCTGGCCGCAAGTGGGGCGGTTCGCCCGGCAACGCCGCTCATCATGCACAGGGCATGGCCGATCCGGCCAAGGTGCGCATGCGCTTTCCGCCCGAGCCCAACGGCTACCTGCACATCGGCCACGCCAAGAGCATCTGGCTCAACTTCGAGCTGGCCAAGGAATACGGCGGCGTGAGCCACCTGCGCTTCGACGACACCAACCCCGAGAAGGAAGACCAGGAATACGTCGACTCCATCCGCGACGCCGTGAAGTGGCTGGGCTACGAGACCTATCTCGCCGACCGCCCCGGCGCGCCCGGCACGATGCAGCCGCACGAGTATTTCGCGAGCGACTACTTCGACTTCATGTACGAGGCCGCCGAATACCTGATCGGCGCCGGCCTCGCCTACGTGGACGAGCAGACCGCCGATGAAGTGCGGGCGAACCGCGGCGACTTCAACACGCCCGGCACCGACAGCCCCTTCCGCACCCGCACGCCCGAGGAGAACCTCGCACGATTCCGCGCCATGCGCGACGGCCAGGTGGCCGACGGCGCCGCCATCCTGCGCGCCAAGATCGACATGGCCAGCACCAACATCAACATGCGCGACCCCGCGCTGTACCGCGTGCGCCGGGCCCACCACCACAATACCGGCGACAAGTGGTGCATCTACCCGATGTACACCTACGCGCACCCCATCGAGGACGCGCTGGAGCAGATCACCCACAGCATCTGCACGCTGGAATTCGAAGACCAGCGCCCCTTCTACGACTGGCTGCTCGACCGCCTCGCCGAGGGCGGCCTCATCGCCAGTCCGCACCCGCGCCAGTACGAATTCGCCCGCCTCAACGTGACCCACGTGCTCACCAGCAAGCGCAAGCTGCGCCAGCTGGTCGAAGAGAAATACGTCGACGGCTGGGACGACCCGCGCATGCCCACCATCGCCGGCCTGCGCCGCCGCGGCTACACGCCCGAGGCGCTGCGCCTGTTCTGCGAACGCAGCGGCACCACCAAGTCGGGCGGCTGGATCGACTACGCCAGCCTCGAGGCCGCGCTGCGCGACACGCTAGACCCCGTCGCACCCCGCGCCATGGCCGTGCTCGACCCGGTCAAGCTGGTCATCACCAACTGGGGCGAGCTGATGGGCGGCGACGACGCTCTGGACGCTTGCTCGGCCCCCGTGCACCCGCACCATCCCGAGATGGGCCAGCGCGAATTCAAGCTGGGCCGCGAGGTCTGGATCGAGCGCACCGACTATGAGGAAGTGCAGCCCAAGGGCTTCTTCCGCCTGTTCCCCGGCAACAAGGTGCGGCTGAAGTACGGCCACGTCATCGAGTGCATCGGCGGCACGAAGGACGCCGACGGCAGGCTCGTCAAAGTGCAGGCGAAGCTGGTGCCCGACACCAAGAGCGGAACGCCCGGCGCCGACGCGATCAAGGTGAAGGGCAACATCACCTGGGTGGCCGCCGCCGACGCGGTGCAGGCCGAGGTGCGGCTCTACGAGCGCCTCTTCGCCGCGGCGCACCCGGGCAGCGGAGAGCTGCTGGAAGAACTGAACAAGAACAGCCTGGAAGTGTGCTCGGCCTTCGTCGAGCCCTCGCTGGCCAAGGCCGAGCCGGGCGTCGGCATCCAGTTCGAGCGGCACGGCTACTTCGTGCTCGACGCGAAGGCCAGCGGCATCGCCGGCAAGCCGGTGTTCAACCGCGCGGCCGGGATGCGGGACAGCTGGGGCAAGTAAGCAGGCAGGCAAGCGGCCAGTCGCTACTCGGGCCGCTTGTAGACCACGCCGATCACCGCGCTGTTCTCGTCGGTGGTGCACACGGCGGATCTTCCCTGTGGCCCGACCTTCAGGTTGACCGTGTAGACGCCGTCGCGCGGCGTGCTGCCCTTGTCGGCCGCGATGCTGGCCGGCGGCACCCTGAGTTCGCGCGCAGCCGCGGCCACGCAGTTCTTGACGCTTGCCTCGGGCGCACCGCCCACGCGGATGGCCGTGCTGTTGCACGCCGCCAGCAGCAGGCCGGCCATCGCCGTGCAGGCGAGCGGGATGGAGCTTCGCATCTTGGTCGTCATACCGGATTCCCTGTGTCTCGAATGAACAAGCCCATTGGAGCCGTGCCGGCCGCCAGAGGTTGCAGGACGGACCCGGGCTATCCTGTCGGCACATGAATCGTTCGAGCCCTTCTTCTTCCCGCTCATCGTCCTCGTCCTCCCGGCTGATCCGCTTCAACAAGCCCTATGGGGTGCTCAGCCAGTTCACGCCCGAGGGCCGCTGGCGCGGACTGAAGGAGTTCATCGACATCCCCGGCGTCTACGTCGCCGGCCGGCTCGATGCCGACAGCGAGGGCCTTCTGCTGCTCACTGACGACGGCAGGCTGCAGGCGCGCATCGCCGATCCGCGCTTCAAGATGGAGAAGGTCTACTGGGTGCAGGTCGAAGGCGTGCCCGGCGAAGAGGCGCTCGCCGCGCTGCGCAACGGCGTGATGCTCAACGACGGCCCCACCCGCCCCGCGCGCGCCCGCCTGCTCGACCCGCCGCCCGAGGTGTGGGAGCGCACGCCGCCGATCCGCGAACGCAAGAGCATTCCCACCGCGTGGATCGAACTGGCCATCCGCGAGGGCCGCAACCGGCAGGTGCGGCGCATGACGGCGGCCGTGGGGCTGCCGACGCTGCGACTGATCCGCGCCGCGATCGGGCCGCACACGCTCGAAGGACTGGCGCCGGGAACCTGGAGCGACTAGCGCCGCACCGAACAAGCCGGCGCCCTCCCCTCATCCAAACGAAACCTTGCCTTTTTCTCAATGAAGCACTCACCCATTGCTCCCCTCGACCTCGCCCCTTTCGCACTGAACCGCCGCAGCGCCGTCCTCGGCACCGTCGGCCTCCTCGCCGCGATGCATGCCGGCGCCGCGACCCAGGCCAAGGCGAAGAAGCAAGCGGCGTCGGCACCCGAGGTGTGGCCCCACGCATCGCAGGTGCCGGGCGGCGTCGCCCGCCTGTCACTGGGCCCCTCGGCCAAGCGGCCCCAGGCCTTCTCGGGCGACATCCCCGTGCTGGTGCTCGGCGACACCATCGAATGGACCGCCGTCGTCGGCATCCCCCTGGCGGCCGAACCCGGCGAAGCCAGCATCACGGTGCGCGCCGAAGGCAAGCCCGAGCGCCAGATCGCCTACACCATCGCCCCGAAGCAATACCGCGAACAGCGCCTCACCGTGGCCCCTCGCACCGTCGACCTCTCGCCCGAGGACGAGGCCCGCTACGTCAAGGAGCGCGACCACCTCGCCGGCGTGACGGCCGCCCTCAGCGACATGCGTCCCGACACCGTGCTGAAGATGCGCGTGCCGGTGCCCGGCCGCCGCTCGAGCTCCTTCGGCCTGCGCCGCGTGTTCAACGGCCAGTCGCGCAACCCGCACAGCGGCATGGACATCGCAGCCGGCACCGGCACCCCGGTCCTCGCGCCGCTGCCCGGCAAGGTGATCGACACGGGCGACTATTTCTTCAACGGCGGCACCGTCTGGCTCGACCACGGCGGCGGCCTGCTGACCATGTACTGCCACCTGAGCCGCATCGACGTGAAGGTCGGCGACGTGATGAAGACCGGCGAGCAGCTGGCCGCCGTGGGCGCGACGGGGCGGGTGACGGGGCCGCACCTGCACTGGTCGGTGATGCTGAATCGGGCGATGGTGGACCCGGCGTTGTTCATTGCGGCCTGAGTCCAACGAGGAGCCACATTACACTCGGCCTCATGCGCCCCTCTGAAGCTCTGCTCCAGCATCGCGATCGCATCCGGGAGATCGCGCTGAGTCACCACGTCAGCAGCGTGCGAGTGTTCGGTTCCGCTTTGCGTGGCGAAGACGGGCCCGACAGCGATCTCGATCTGCTGGTGGAGCCCACGGCGCAAACCACCCTGATGGACATCGGAGCCATCAGGTACGAACTGAAGAGCCTTCTGGGCATGGAAGTAGACGTGCTCACGCCCGACGGCCTGCCTCTAAAGTTTCGCGATCAGGTGCTGCGCGAGGCTGTACCGGTATGAGTCGACGAGATCCGCAACGTGTGGCGGATTACTTGGGTCATATCCTGCAAGCGATCGACAGTATTCACGACTACACGAACGGCGCTACCGCCGACAGTTATCTCGTCGACCGGAAAACACAGGATGCAGTGGTACGCAACCTGGAAGTGATCGGGGAAGCCAGCAACAACATCGTGAAGCACCATGCGGAATTCGCCGCTGCCCACCCCGCCGTTCCCTGGCGTTTTGCCTACGAGATGCGCAACGCGCTTTCCCACGGCTACTTCACCATCGACCACACCATCGTCTGGCAAACCATCCAGCACGATTTGCCATCGCTTCGCGAGCAGATTGCGAAGCTGTTGAAATCCTGAGCCTTCCCGCTCCATGAGCCGAGACGTCTGAGGACGTCGCTGCGCCACGCAATCAACGCCCGCACCAGCGGTTCATTGCGGGCGCGGCGGTCGTTTCTGCCGTCCAGCTTCAGATCGGCTTGGTCAGGTACACCGCCTCGCGACCCACGATCGCGCGCTGGGCGGGCATGAAGATCGTGCAGTCGTCGCACAGCGCGCGGATTTCCTCGTCGCCGTTGGTGGCGATCAGCTCGCCCTTGGCGAAGGTCTCGAAGCCGATGAGCGGGCGCACGAAGGCAAAGTCGGGCGACTTGATGACGTAGGTCTGCAGCAGCTGGAAGCGGCGCTGCGGCTCGGGCGGCGGGCTCGCCGGGTCCTTGTCGACGAGGCCGAAGTAGGCGAGGAAGTCGTAGGTGACGGCGGTGGCGAGGTCGGAGGCCGAGCGCAGGAAGTGCTGGCCGCACTCGACCACCATCGCCACGCCCTTGCCGTCGGGGCCGCCGTGGCTGCCGTACTGGATGAGCGGCGTGCCCGAGCCCAGGCCGTCGGGCATCACGAGGTGCACCGAGGGGCGGCCGATGGCCTGCGCGACCTTGGCGTTGCGCTCGAAGCCCGGGTACACCCAGAACGGCACGACGGGCTGGCTGGTCGAGTGGATGTCGAGGATGTGGTCGGCCGCATCCACCACCGGTCGCAGGATGCGCGCGCGGCTCAGCTCGGGGCTGTCTTCGGTGCCGTCGAGCCATTCGGGCGACCAGATGCGGTTGAGGTTGTGCACGAGCTGCCGGCTGTCGAAGGGCTGCGCCTCGTTGAAGGATTCGTACGCGGCCACGTTGGCGAAGCTCACGGTGAGCGTGCCGATCTTCGGGCGCACGTTGTTGTCGAGCAGGTGCGTGGCGGCCGTCATCCCGCAGATCTCGTTGCCGTGCGTGAGCGCATTGATCAGCACGTGCGGGCCGGGCTTGCCGGACTCGAAGCGGTGCACGTAGTCGACGCCGACGTTGCCCTTGCGGTAGGCGGAGAGGTCGCGGGGGAGGACTTCGAGGGCGGGTGGAGCTTGGGTCATGGGGCGGATGGATGATGAAAGCGAAGCGGCCGGCCAGTTTGCTACAGAGCGCGCATTCGTGCCCGCGGGCGCCGCGACACCGGCCCGCGCCGCTCAACCTTCATCGGTCGCTCATCGCACCTGCTGGTAGTCGACCGGCACCCAGACGTAGCCCTTGCCCTCGGCCCGCACGTGGCCCAGCCCCGGGAACGGCAGGTGCGCGCTGCCCACGAGGTAGCGGCCCTTGGCCGCGTCGGCGTACGCCTTCTTGCGCTCCACCGCCGCCGGCTTCGAGTCGACGTCGAAGGAGATGGTGACCTGCGGCTGCGCGAACTGCACCGCGGCCACGTGCATCAGGTCGCCCCACAGCACCAGCTTCTGGCCCTTGGACTCGACGACGTAGGTGTTGTGGCCGGGCGTGTGGCCGTGGGCGGGCACGGCCTTGATGCCGGGCGCCAGCTCGGTGCCGCCCTTCATGCCCTTGAACTTGCCGGCTTCCACGTACGGGTTCAGCGAGGCCATCGCCCCCTGGAAGAAGCCCTTCATCTCGGCCGAGGCCTTCTCGAGGTTGGCCTTGTTCAGCCAGAAGTCGGCATCCTCCTGCCCGGCGTGGATGGTGGCGTTGGGAAAGACCAGCTTGCCGTCCTGCACGAGGCCGCCGACGTGGTCGCCGTGCATGTGTGTGATGAGCACGTCGTCGACCTGCTCGGGCTGGTAGCCCGCGGCCTTGAGGTTGGCCTGCAGGTTGCCGAGCGTGGGGCCGAAGAGGCCGCCGGCGCCGGTGTCGACCAGCACCAGCTTGCTGCCGGTGTTGATGAGGTAGCCGTTCACAGAGGTGGGCACGGCGTCTTTCTCGAAGCCCCGGTCGAGCAGCTTGCCGACCTGCTCCTGGGTGGTGTTGGTGAGCAGCTTCTTGGGTTCGAGGTCGAGGGTGCCGTCGAAGAGCGCCGTCACCTCGAAGTCGCCGAGCATCATCCGGTAGAAGCCCGGCGCCTGGGTCTTGACCTGCGGCGCGGCGGCTTGCGCCATCGGAGAAAACGAAAGCATCAGCAGGCTGCCGGCCAGCGCGGCCATGCCCTGGCGCAGCCAGCGAGCGGGTGTTGTTGTCATGGTTCGGCTCCTCGGTGGTTTGAAGGGGCGCCGAGAATAGCCGAGGCAGGCCGGCCCTGCAGCCGGCCTACCAGTTGACCTCGCGCTCGGGCGTCGCCGAGATGTGGTGGATCGACAGGTCGGCACCGTCGTACTCCTCTTCCTGCGAGAGCCGCAGTCCCGCCACTGCCTTGAGCGCGCCGTACACCGCCGCACCCGCCAGCGCGGCCCAGGCCACGCCCATCACCGTGCCGATGAGCTGCGCCCACACGTTCACGCCGCCGATGCCGCCGAGCGCCTGCGTGCCGAAGATGCCGGCCGCGATGCCGCCCCAGGTGCCGCACAGGCCGTGCAGCGGCCACACGCCCAGCACGTCGTCGATCTTCCACTTGTTCTGCGTGAGCGTGAACAGCTTGACGAAGATGCCGCCCGCCACGCCGCCCACCACCAGCGCGCCCAGCGGATGCATCAGGTCGGAGCCGGCGCACACCGCCACCAGGCCCGCGAGCGGGCCGTTGTAGACGAAGCCGGGGTCGTTCTTGCCCATGGCCAGCGCCACCAGCGTGCCGCCCACCATCGCCATCAGCGAGTTCACGGCCACCAGGCCCGAGATCTTGTCGATGCTCTGCGCGCTCATCACGTTGAAGCCGAACCAGCCCACGCACAGCACCCAGGCACCAAGGGCCAGGAAGGGGATGTTCGACGGCGGATGCGCGCTCAGCGACCCGTCGCCGCGGTAGCGGTTGCGGCGCGCGCCCAGCAGCAGCACTGCCGGCAGCGCGAGCCAGCCGCCCACCGCATGCACCACCACCGAGCCGGCGAAGTCATGGAACTCGTGGCCGGTGAGCGAGGCGATCCATTCCTGGATGCCGAAGTGCTTGTTCCAGGCGATGCCCTCGAAGAGCGGATAGACGAAGCCGACGATCACCGCCGTGGCGATGAGCTGCGGCCAGAACTTGGCCCGCTCGGCGATGCCGCCCGAGATGATGGCCGGAATGGCCGCCGCGAAGGTCAGCAGAAAGAAGAACTTCACCAGCTCGTAGCCGCTCTTTGCCGACAGTTCGGTGGCGCTCACGAAGAAATGCGTGCCGTAGGCCACGCCGTAGCCCACCAGGAAATACACGATGGTCGAGACCGAGAAGTCGACCAGGATTTTCACCAGCGCATTGACCTGGTTCTTCTTGCGCACGGTGCCCAGCTCGAGAAAGGCAAAGCCGGCGTGCATGGCCAGGACCATGATGGCGCCGAGAAGGATGAACAGCGCGTCTGCGCCCTGTTTGAGTGCGTCCATTGGAGCTTCTTGCGGATTTTTGGTTTGAATTGGTGCGTCGCACCGGAATCAACCAGCGCGCCGGCCCAATGAAGCAAAAATGGTGCCCATAAGCTCTTCGATGGTGCGAAATGAACCAATAACGGGCTGATCAAGCCCGCCACGCACCGCTTCAGCTCGAGCCCGCGCCCGCCCGCAGCGCGTCCCGGTAGCGCCGGCTGCAGGGCACGGTGGTGCCGTCATGCATGTGCAGCCGGGCGTCGCCGCCGTCCAGCGGCTCGATTTCCTTGATGCGCGCGAGGTTCACCGCGTGGCTGCGGTGCACGCGCACGAAGAGCGCCGGATCGAGCTGGGTCAGGAAGTCGGTCAGGGTGGAGCGCAGCAGGTAGTCGTGGCCATTGACGTGCAGGCCGACGTAGTTGCCCTCGGCCTGGAGCCAGTCGATGTCGGTGGCGGCGATGAGGAATTCGCGGCGCAGCTTGCGGACCAGAAAGCGCTCGGGGCGGGCGGGAGGCGGCGGGAGCGCGTCTGCAGCCGGGGGTTCAAATCCTCCCGCACCTTCCGAATCCGGGCTCGGGGCAACAACCGGCGCGGCCACCGCCCCCTCCTCCGGCACATCCAGCACCCGCGCCTCCCCCTGCAGCCGCAGCAGGAACAGCCGGTACGCCCAGATGCCGAAGACGATGCTGACGTACACCCGCACGTCCTTGAGGTACTCGTAGCCCCACTGGCCCACCCAGCCGCCAAAGTCGTAGTGCTCGCCCGCCATGGCATAGACCAGCGCCCGCAGCCCGAACATGCCCACCACGTGGACCACGCTGAACGCCGCGCTCGCAACCGCATGCCAGGCCAGGAAGCGCAGCAGATGGCTGCGCACCAGCGGCGACAGCCGGCGCTCCACCATCACCAGCGCCGGCACCAGGAACAGCAGCATCAGGTGGCTGGACACCTCCCAGGTCGCGACCTCCCAGTGGGGCCGGGGCACGGCGCGCGTGCGCATGTCGACGATCGCCACCATGGTGCTGAACACGGCCTGCAGCGTCAGCAGCACGATCCAGAAGGCCACCTCCAGCGGACGGCGGATCGGCGCGTAGCGTTCGTAGAGGTTCCTGCGGGGGTCTCCCATGCGGGGAATTCTCTCGAAAAGGCCGCAGGGACGGCCGGTCTGGGCCGGATTTCGTCCCTGCCGGCCACCGCTCGTCACAAAGCGGGGGTGATCCGTCCCCCGGCCGCACCTCGCGGAAGCGGCCCGGCCGAGCATGGTGGCCTTTCCGCTCCGAGGAACCTTCCATGACCGCCGACCCCATTGCCGCAACACCGCCCGACCACCGCCGCCACGACATCGACGCCCTGCGCGCGCTGGCCTTCCTCTTCGTCATCCTCTACCACGTGGGCATGTACTACGTGGCCGACTGGCCCTGGCACCTCAAGAGCCCGGACGCGGCCGAATGGCTGCAGTGGCCGATGCGCATCCTGAACCTGTGGCGCATGGACCTTGTCTTTCTGATCTCGGGCGTGTCGCTCGGCTTCCTGAGCAGGGGCCAGGGCACCTGGGCCCTGCTGCGCAGCCGGGGCCTGCGGCTGATGCTGCCGCTGGCCTTCGGCATGGCAGTGGTCGTGCCCTACCAGGCCTACGCCCAGGGCGTGGCCAACGGCCTGGTGGCACCGGGCTTCGGCACCTTCCTGCTGCGCTACCTGTCGATGGCGCAGCCGTGGCCGAAGCAGGCTTTCGACGGCGCGGAGTTCGGCATCACCTGGAACCACCTCTGGTACCTGCCCTACCTGTTCACCTACACGGCGCTGATCGCCCTGACGCTGCCGCTGTGGCGGTCGGCCGCCGGCCAGTGGATGCGCGGCGCCTTCAACGGCCTGCGCGGCTGGAGGCTGCTGCTGTTGCCGGTGGTGCCGCTGCTGATATTCACGATGCTGCTGGCCTCGCGCTTCCCGGCCACGCACAACCTGGTGCGCGACTTCCACCTGCACAGCATCTACTTCACGATGTTCCTCTACGGCTACTGGATGGGCGTGGACACCGGCGTCTGGAAGGAACTGGAGCGGCTGCGCCGCGTGTCGCTCGCGCTGGCCGTCGCGGTGATCGGCACCTTCATCTTGCTGCGCGCCGGCATGAAGAGCCCGCTTCCGGGGCTGCTGGTGGACACCCTGCGCATGCTCTACCTCTGGCTGGCCGTCGCGACCATCCTCGGCCACGGCCACCGCTACCTGAACCGCCCCTGGCCCTGGCTGCGCTGGGCGAACGAGTCGGTATACCCGTGGTACGTGCTTCACCAGACGCTGATCATCGTCGGCGTGACCCTGCTGGCACCGCTAGCGCTCGGCCCGGTCGTCGAGCCCGCGCTGCTCATCGCGCTGACGCTGCTCGGCTGCTGGCTCCTGACGGACGGGCTGATCCGCCGCACCAACCTGCTGCGGCCGCTCTTCGGACTGAAGCTCAGGCGGCGGGCTGCGACTTCTTCCGCGTCTCCTGCGGTGCAGGAGGAGGCTCTTCGACAGGAACCAGGATGGCGTTCCCCGTCGCCACGAGCTTGAGCGAATCGGCACTGTCGCCCTGCGCATAGAGTTCGGCCGCCGCGAACACCTGCTTGCGGCCGGCTTTCACCACCCGACCGCGTGCGATGAAGGCGCGGCCGACGGCGGGCGAGATGCAGTTGACCGAGAAATGCGAGGCCAGCACGCGGCCCGCCACGGTGGCGGCCGCGTAGCCGCTCACGGTATCGAGCATCGCGCCGATCATTCCGGCGTGCAGGAAGCCGGCGTACTGGCCCATGTCCTCCTCGCGCCAGTCCATGCGCAGTTCGGCTTCCCCATTGCCGGCGCTGGTCACTTCGAAGCCGGCCCAGCGGTTGAAGGCGGCGGTCCTGTTGATGGCCTGGATGGTGTCGAGCATGGTGGTGGGTCCTTGTCCGGGGGTTGGGTGGAAAGACGGTGCACCCACTCTAGGAAGCAGCCCGGACATCGGCCGTCGCGCGTGCGACCGGAAACGACGCGGCGGTTGCATTGGCGACAGCACCGCCGGGCTGCGCAGAAATTTTTCGACGATGCCTTAACCCCGTTCGCCGGGGCCGTCCGTATGAGCCGGGGTCATTCATCACTTCCGCTCCAAAGGCATCCCATGAAAGCATCGACTTCCGCCCTCCTCCGCGCCACCGCAGGCGCCGCCTTGCTTCTGGTCCTGAGCATCAGCGCCCAGGGGCAGGCTGCAACGCCGCCGGCCATGGCGGCCGACTCGCGCATCACGCAGGTCAAGGTCTACCCGGGCAGCGCCACCGTGGAGCGCGTGGCGCGCGTCGCGGCCGGCGCGCGCTCGGTCACCTTCGCCTGCCTGCCGGCCGGGCTTGACGTACAGAGCCTGCAGGTATCGGCCGATGCCTCGGTGCGCATCGGAGAGACCTCGGTGCTCAGCGAGCAGCGCGAGCTCTCGGCACGCTGTTCGACCAGCCCGCTCGACGGCCGCATCCGCGAGCTCGAGGACCAGAAGGCCGCCCTGCAGGCGGAGACCGATGCACTCGGCATGGTCACCGGCTACCTCAAGGGGCTGGCCGGCGGGAGCGACAACACTTCAGGCGCCCGCGCACCGATGGACGCGCGCAACCTCGCCGCGATGACCGAGGCCATGCGCCGCACCGGGCAGGACTCGCTGCTCAAGCAGCACCAGATCCAGCGCAGACAGGCCGAGATCGACCGCCAGCTCAACCCGCTGCTGGCCGAGCGCACCCGCACCCAGGGCAACGGCGGCCAGGTGACGGCCGTCACGGTGACGCTGGCCGCTGGCGCCGATGCCGACGTGAAGCTGAGCTACCAGGTCAACGGCCCGGGCTGGACGCCCACCTACCGCGCGCTGCTCGACACCGCCACGCGCAAGGTCCGCATCGAGCGCCAGGCCCTGGTGGCACAGGCCACGGGTGAGGACTGGCGCGGCGTGAAGCTGGTGCTGTCCACCGGCCAGCCGCGCCGCGAGACCACCGGCCGCCTGCCCTCGGCGTGGCGCATCGGCATCGAGCCGCCGCCGCGCCCGCAGGCCGAGATGGCCTACCCCGCCGCGCCAGCGGCAGCCATCGCCCCCGCGCCGCTGATGGCGCGCAAGGCGACGGACGGCCGCGAACGCCAGGAGCCGCTGTTCGACGTGAGCGTGTTCGACAACAGCTTCGCCACCGAATTCTCCGTAGCGCAGCCCATCGACGTGCCCTCCAACGGCCAGCGCGTGACCATGGCGCTGGGACAGCACGAAGACACGGCCAGGCTTGCAGCCCGCACCAGCCCGCGCGTCGACGCCAGCGCTTTCCTCGTCGCCGAACTCGACCAGCCCGCGGGCGTGTGGCCGGCCGGCCCGATGCAGCTGTACCGCGACGGCGCCTTCGTGGGCAGCGGACGCTGGAATGCGCCGAGCGACGCGCGCCTGTCGCTCTCCTTCGGCCGCGACGAACTGGTGCGCGTGCAGGCCGAGCCCGAGCGCGACAACCAGGGCACCGGCGGCTTCGCCGGCTCGCGCGCCGAGCGCAAGGTGCAGCGCGCCTACGTCGTCGAGAACCGCCACCGCACGCCGATCGCGGTGCAGGTGCTCGAGGCCGCACCGGTGTCGGTCGACGAGAAGGTACGCGTGGCCTCGGAGTTCTCGCCGCAGCCCGCCGAGCTGGCCTGGAACAGGCAGCCCGGCCTGGCGATGTGGCAGCTCGACCTTGCGGCCGGCCAGACCGCGCGCGTGACGGCCGACTACACCATCGGCTACCCGAAGGACGCGCGGCTGCAGATGCGCTGAACGCGCCCTGTCAGAAGTCGAACTTGGCCGACAGCTCGAAGGTGCGCCGCGGCGCCAGCAGCACCTGGCTCGTCGCGCGGCCGGCCCAGGTGGCGTAGAGCTTGTCGGTCAGGTTGCGCACGCGGAAGCTCAGCAGCACGTTCTGCATGCGGTAGCTCACCGCCGCATCGAGCGTGGTGAAGCCGTTGATGCGGATCTGGTTGGCGTTGTCGGTGTACATGCGGCCCGTGTGGTTGAGCGAGGCGAAATACTCGAACTTCGATCCGTCGGGCCGGTAGGTGGCGAACAGGTTGGCCACGCGCTCGGGCACGTTGGGCGGCGTCTTGCCCACGCGCGAGACGCCGCCGGCCTCGATCAGCGTGTCGTAGCGCGCGTCGAGCGCGGCGAGGTTGCCGGCCAGCGTCCATTCGCGCGTCGGGCGCCACACGGTCGACAGCTCGATGCCGCGCGACGACTGACGCCCGTTGTTCACCGTGTTGCGGGCGTCGTTGGGGTCGCGCGAGAGCACGTTGTCGAGCGCGATCTTGTAGAGCGCGGCCGTCCACTCCAGCTTCGCCTCGGGAATGCTCTGCTTGAAGCCCACCTCGGCCTGCTTGCCGCGCGACATCGGAAAGGCCGCGTTCGACGCCGACAGCAGGAAGAGCGAATTCACCGGCAGCGTGGCATTGGTGTACTGCGCGTACACGCTCGACTGCGGCGTGATGTCGTACACCGCGCCGATGCGGCCCGAGGTGGCGCGGTAGCTGGCGCCGAAGCGCGTGTAGCTGCCCAGGTTCAGGTCGGCGATGCCGCGGTCGACCTCGGTGCGGTCGTGGCGCAGGCCGCCCACCAGCGTGAGGTTGCTCAAGGGCTTCAGCGCGTCTTCCACGAAGACCGAGCTCACCTTCACCTTCGCGCTGGTGTTGGTGCGGTTGCCCGCGCCGGTGCTGAGCGCGGGGTTCTCGTCGAAGGGCGCAAGGTACGGATCGAACACCGGCACGCGCAGCAGGCTGGCGGTGGCGGCGCTGCTGTCGGAGAAGCGGCGCCGGCTGCCGAAGCGCGTCTCGCTGTACTCGCCGCCGACTACGAAGCGGTTGTCCATACCGCCGAGCTTGCCCTTGTGCGTCAGGTCGAATCGGTCGAGCCAGAAGTCCTGGTCGTGCGTGATCAGCGTCTGGTCGCGCGCGATGCTTGCGGGCGCCACGAACACCGCGCTCTCGGAGTTGCGGAACACCCGGTCCGCCTTGTTGGCCGATAGCTCGTTGCGCCAAGACCAGCCGCCGTCGAGCCGGCCCGTAAGGCGCGCGCGCAGCCAGTAGGTTTCGGACGAGTTCCTGTCGTCGGGCACGTTGTAGTTGCTGCGCGTCAGGCGGCGGTCGATCACGCGGCCGTCCGGCGTGCTGACCACGTTCGTGGGCTGCGTGGCGAAGCTCGCCGGCACCAGCGGCGTGCCCCAGTAGGCCTGGTTGCCGTCGCGCAGGTAGTCGAAGGAAAGGTCGAGCTTCACCGAGCCGCCGAAGTCGACCATCAGCCCGCTGGTGAAGTGGTCGATGCGCTCGCCGTTGCGGGCGATCGTGCCCACTTTGGTGTCGTTGCGGCTGTAGTCCAGCCGGTAGGCGCTGGCGTCGCCGAGCGCACCGCCGAAGCCGAACGCGGCGCGGGTCGAGCCGTAGCTGCCGTACGAGAGCAGCGCCTCCTTGTTCGGGTTGCTGCGGTCGGGACGCTTGGTCACGAAGTTGACGACGCCGCCGATGGCGCCCTCGCCGTCGATCACCGAGGCCGGGCCCTTCAGCACCTCGATGCGCTCGTAGTTCCAGGTGTCCTGCACGCGGTTGGTCACGCCCGCACCTGAGCTGCGCACGCCGTCGTACAGGTACATGAGGCTGCTGAAGCCGCGCGTGGACAGCGTGGTCGGCGACGACGGCGGGCCGCCGCCGGTGAGGCCCGTCATGCCGCGCAGCGCCTCGCTGAAGGTGCGCGCGCCGCGCTGCTGGATGGCGTCCTGCGTGAGGATCTCGACCGAGGCCGGCGTCTCGCGCACCGAGAGCCCCAGGCGCGATGCGGTGCCGCTCGACTCCCTGAGATGCAGGCCGTCGGCCTCGCGGCTGCCCTCGACGGTGATGGTGCCGAGTTCCGCGCCTTCCTGCGCGTACGAGGCCTGGAATGCGGTGACGGCGGCCGCCGCCATGGCCGTGCGGATGAACATGGTCATTGGATTGCTTGCTTGAATGCAATAAGGAAAGAAAACCGGGGCGGCGCCTACGCGACCGAGAAGCGGCGCAGCCGCCATGCGGCCAGCCCGAACAGCAGCAGGCCAGGCACCAGCAGCTGCAGCACGGCAAGCGCGGCCTGTCCGCGTACGAGGCTGGCGGACTCCTCCTGCCAGGCGAACGCGGGAATGCGGTCGAAGTCGGAGGGCGAAAGCGCATCGCGCGCGTCGATGCGCGGGAAGAAGAAGCCTTTCCACGCCTCGTGATAGGCGACGGTCTGCGCCTCGAAGCGCGCCTGCCGCCGCGTGCCGGTGCCGGCCAGCGCCGTCATGCCCTCGTAGGCCACGGCCGCCGGGGACACCGCGCTGAAGCGCGCCAGCAGCGCTTGCTGCCCGGCCTGCTGCGCATCGAAGCGGTCGAGCTCAGGCCTGATGGCCTCGTCGACTTCCTTCTCGATCAGGTAGTTGCCCAGCAGCCGGCCGGCGATCTCGATCTTGCCCTCGCGCGGCACGAGGATGGCGCCGCGGCCGACGTGCTGGTAGTCGGTGCTCATCAGGTCGGCATGGCGCTTCATCGCCTCTGCCGTCACGATGCGCTGGCGCGTGGCCAGCTCGGTGCGCGAAGGCGCGGGGCTGGCCTGCGTCACGACGAGGTTCAGCAGCACCGGCGCCACCAGCACCAGCAGCACCCAGGCGATGACGAGCACCATCGCGTTCGTCGCCGACGAGGCGCCGAAGGCGTTCACCGCCACCACCAGCGCGAACCAGAAGAGCGCGTACGCCCCCACCAGCAGCGCCCACCACCACAGCACGGCGCCCGGCGAGCCCGTCAGCCCGGCCTGGCGCGCCACCACGAGCACCGCCACCGGCAGAAGCACGGCGGGCCCCAGCAGCACCGCGGCGCGCACCGTGAGCTTGCCCGCGAGCAGCGTGCGCAGCCGCAGCGGCTGCGACAGCAGCAGCCTCAGCGTGCCGTTCTCGCGCTCGGCCGACAGCAGGTTGTAGCCCAGCGCGAAGATCAGGAGCGGCAGCAGGTAGACGATGACGAAGGCCAGGTCGAAATGCCCGCTCAGCAGGTGCCAGGGGCTCTCGATGTCGCTCGGGTTCATGAACACCACGCGGCTCTGGCCGGTGACCTTGAACTGGCTCGGGAACAGGTCGCTCTGCCCCAGCGCAACCGGGCCCAGCGGCGCGGTCGGCAGGATCGCGTGGTGGCCGCCATAGCCGCTGGCCATGCGCGAAGGGTCGGCCGGGTTCTCGAAGGGCGTGGGCTGCGCGGTGCCGGCGAGGATGTTCTCCAGCAAGACGCGCTGCGCCGCGCGGGCTTCGCGGTCGGCCTGCGCCACTGCGGCCTGCGCGCGGTCGCGGCTCGCGGTCTGCAGCAGCCCGTTGCCGAGGGCATAGGCCACGAGCAGCAGGAACAGCGCACCGGCGGCCCAGAGGGTGCGCTCGGCGAGCATCAGGCGGCACTCCTGGCGCATCACCGCCAGCAGGCGGCGGCCCTGTGGAGGATCGACGAAGGAAGCGGAAACGGAGGAGGAAGGTGACGTCGTCATCTGCTGCTTACCTCAGAGCGCGCGCTGGCGCGAGGCGGTGAAGGCCGCGAAGGCGGCGGCCAGCAGCAGGCCGGCGCACAGCACGGCGAAGCTGCGCACCTGGTGCGTCAGCGCCCAGGCCGCGCTTGGCGGCTGGTAGTCGAAGGGCGGCACGGTCGCCCACAGATCGGGCTCGGCCTGGTAGGCGAAATGCTGGCCGCCCAGGGGATCGGCATGCGCCACCAGGTCTGCGCTCATCAGGTCCTGGATGTGGCGGCGATGCAGTTCGGCCGCGGTCGTGAAACTGCGGTGGTGCGCGAAGTCGGTGCCCGCCATGCCCATCGAGAAGCTGCGCACCGCGAGGATGGGCAGCAGCAGGCCGCTCCATTCCTGCACTGCCTGCTGGCGCTCCCAGGTGTCCCACAGGCGGCCGTAGTGGCGGTCGTACACCGGGTAGGAGGCCTGGTCGTCCAGGCGCAGCGCGATGCCCCACTTGCTCAGCGGCACGTCGCGGCCCCAGCGCTCGGTGGAGCCGAAGTTCTTCTGCCAGACGCCGTCGGACACGGTCTTGAGCTCGGCCCCCAGCGCCTGGTTGAACTCGAGACGCGTCGGGCTGGGAAACCACGCGCGCGAAAGCTCAGACAACACGCGCGGCGCCATCACTGCCTGCGCGATCCACAGCGCCAACAGCAGCGTGATCGCCATGCGCGAGGTCGACGAAAGCGCCGACACGCCGAGCACCACGAAGACGAAGATGCCCAGGTACACGGCATAGCCGAGCGACCAGGCGCCCAGCCTGAGCAGCGCGTCGAGACACTCCCCCTCTTCCGCGCCGGCGGCCACCGCTACGGCGGCGATGAGTGCGGCCGGCACCAGCAGCGCGGCCAGCGAGCCGGCCAGTGCGAGCGCCTTGCCGCCCAAAAGGCGCAGCGGCGACACGCCCAGGCTCAGCGTCTGCCGCAGGATGCCCTGCTCGCGCTCGCCGGCGAAGGCGTTGAAGCCCAGCACGATCACCAGCAGCGGCCCCAGCACCTGCAGGATCCAGCCGACCGAGAGATTGCCGAAGCGCTGCAGGCCGGTCGCATCCTGCGCCGCGTTGAACTTCACCTCGCTCTGGCGGTGCGCCTGCAGCCACACGGTGCTGCCGATGAAGGGGTTGATGCCCGGATCGATCATCGACAGCGCCGCCTCGGGCTTGAAGGCGTGCATGCCCTGGTGCGCGGCGTCGTGCGGATGGCGCCGGTCCTGCCGCAGCCAGTCGTGGTAGTCCATGGCCTGTGCGGCGCGCTGCTCCGCCTGCGCGGCGCGCTGGTGCGCCCAGCCCACGGCCAGCGCAGTCAGCAGCAGCACGGCGACCAGTCCGCCTGCCCAGTAGAGGCGCCCGTCGCGCAGGCGTTCGAGGAATTCGCGGCGTGCGATCCAGCAAGGAAGCATGTCAGTTGCTCCACCGCTCTGCGCGCGACACACAACGCATGAAAGTGGCGCGATCCATTCGGGAGACACCGCGGAACCGGCTTTGCCGGGCTGCCGGTGTCGCCCCCTGAAAGGGGGTTGGCGAAGCGACACGAAGTGCGCGAAGACTGGGGGTGAGTTTCATCCTATGTCCTCATGTGCTGCAGGTAGAGGGACTGCAGGTCGGTGCGCGCGATCTGCGCTTCGCCGTCCAGGCTCTCGACGAGCCGGCCGCGCTTCATGATTCCGACGCGCGTGGCGGTCTGCTGCGCGTGGAACAGGTCGTGCGTGGTGGTGAGCACGGCCACGCCGCCGTCGGCGGCGCGGCGCAGCAGGCCCGAGAACTCGCTGGCGGCTTGGGGGTCGAGCCCGGAGGTGGGCTCGTCGAGCAGCAGCGCCCTCGCCTGCTTGGCCAGCGCCACGGCGATCCACACCTTCTGGCGCATGCCCTTGGAGTAAGCCGACACGCGCCTGTCGGCCACGGCGTGGTCCAGTCCCACCTCGGTCATCAGTCGAAGCAGCCGATCGCGCGGCAGCTCGCGGCCCAGCGCGAGCCCGGCGAAGAAGCGCAGGTTCTCCAGCCCCGAGAGCGATCCGTACAGCGTGACCTGCTCGGGGATGTAGGCCACGTGCTGCTTGGTGGCCACCGGGTGGCGCACGACATCGATGCCGTTGATCTCGACCGTGCCGGAGGTCGGCTCGACGAAGTTCAGGAACAGGTTGATGGTCGTGGTCTTGCCGGCGCCGTTCGCGCCCAGCAGGCAGTAGATTTCGCCGGCGCGGATGTCGAGGTCGAGGCTGTCGAGCGCTGTGTGCGCGCCGTACTGCTTGGTGAGGCCGATGGCTCGGAGCATGGAAGGAACCCGGTGAGAAGGAAAAAAGACGAGCGCAGCCGCGCGCCGGCGCATGCGCGCCAAAGCGGTCGTTCAGTGATGGGAAAGCCCGGAGCGCCGGCGATTCAGCCGCGGCGGCGCCCGGTGCCTGCGCTCAGCGCTTGTGCCTGTTCTTGGCGCCGCCCTGCCTTGCCTTGAAGCGCGGGTTGGACTTGCAGATGACGTAGGTGCGGCCGCGCCGCGTCACCACCTGGCAGTCGCGGTGGCGTTTCTTTGCTTCTTTGAGCGAGGACAGGACTTGCATGGTCGGGATCGGAGCCGGAGGATTCGGACCCGCGACTATACGTTATTGAGAATCCATTCTCAATAAATTGAAAGCCCGATGAAAGCCGCCGCTCAGTGCGACTTGCCTGCGCGCCCCTTGCCGGTCGTTTCCGCTCCGGCGCAAGAGGCGCAGATCCCGTGCAGCGTCACCTCGTGGCTCTTCACCTGGAAGCCCTTCGGCGCCAGGTCGTCCATCGGACCGGGGCAGGAATGCAGCAGGTACACCTGCCCGCAGCTGGAGCAGTGGAAGTAGTGATGGTGGTGGTCGGCGTGGCTGTCGCCGTGGCCCGGCTGGCCATGTGCCGCGGGCTTGCACGCCACCTCGTAGCGGGCGGGCTCGCCGGGCAGCTCGACCTTGGCGATCTCGCCATCGGCCAAGAGCAGCGAAACCTGGCGGTAGACGGTGGAGAGGCTGATCTCCGGAACGATCTCGCGCGCGTGCGCCAGGATCTGCGGGGCGGTGAGGACGCGGCCTGCGTCGCTGAAGGCGGAGAAGACGGCGTTGCGTTGACGCGTGAGACGTTGCATCTGGATTCGGGTCGCTGGCTGGCTTGCTGGCTGGATGGAGGCTTCGGGCTGGTGCAGGCCCGCCGTGGGAGCCCCGTTTTTCCTGAGGGTTCCCCATTGTCTTCTGCCACGCGTTCCGGCGCACGGCCCGGCCGTCCTCAGGCAGCTGTCAGGCCCGCATGGCATCGTCCTGCGCTGCAAAGACAGAGATGGACAGCTTTTTCAGTGGAGAGAACAACGTGAGATGGTTCCATCGGCGGGATGCGCTGGCACTTTCCGCCGCATGCACCGCAGCCGCCCTGCTGGCCGCGTCGGGATGCGGCCGGTCGCCGGACACGCCTGCGGCCGCACCGGCGGCTTCGCCCCAACCGGGCAGCATAGAGATCACGCAGGCCGACATCGACTGGTTCCGCCGCAGCCATGCCGAGTGGGTCGGCTGCGAATCCGGCGCGCCCGCCATCGTGCCGCCCGACATGACGCTGGAGCAGTTCGGCGAGGTACTCGACGGCGGCAACTCGCCGGTCTTCGAGCGCTTCGTGAACGTGGCCGCCGCCTTCTTCCTGCACGCGAGCTTCGTGGCCGGCCACTACGCGTTCCAGCCGCCCTTCGAGAAGCGCAACGCCTTCGACGTGACGGCCGAGCACATCCGCCTGCTGCAGCACGCCAACTGGAACAGCTTCGTCATCGACTGCAAGCGCCCCTACGGCGACTTCACGCACTTCCAGATCGACATGGCCGACATCCTGGGCTTGCCGATCACCAGGGACGCGAAGGGCCGAGCACAGATCGGCATGGACGCGGAAAGGCGCATGAACGCGCTGCACGGCGACATCCTGCCCACGCTGCAGGCGTACATCCGCTTCGCGCGGCTCAACCCGGGGCGCTACGTGGTGCCAGGACGGGGCATTGCGCAGACGCGCGGCAGGCCCCTGTGCAGGCCGGTGTCGGCCACGCGCGTGGCCATGTATCAGCGCGCGCTACAGGCGGCGGGCCCGGGCTCCGACTCGCGCAGGGTCGCCGCGCTCGACGAGGCTGCCGCGGCGCTGTTCGCGCTGGATTGAGCCGCTGCCGCCACTGCCCGAGCGCACAGGGCCGCGAGCGCCAGCCCGAAAGCCAGCGCACCGGCTATCGTGCGCCAGAGGTTCGCTGCGTTCCAGCGCTCGCGCGTGCGCGCCCAGTCTGGCGGCAATGCCCGCGGATCCCACGATTCGGTGTGCGCGTTGAGCGGCAGGTTGACCTGCGCCGTGAACACCACGATGCCCAGGCCGTAGAGCACGCCGGCCAGCAGCAGGCAGCGCCACCAGCCCCTGTGGCGCGCACTCCAGGCCGTGGCCAATGCCAGCGCACACAGCAGCGGCGGCCCGAAGAAGAAGCCGAAGAACATCGCGTGCCGCACGTTGCGGTTCAGACCCGACTGCACGCGCGCGTAGGTGGCGCCGTCCATCTCCAGGGTCGCGAAATTCACGTTGGCGCTGTAGGTCCAGAAGAAGCCGGCCATCACGCTCAACCAGAAGATGGCCAGCGCGTGGCAGGCTAACGAGGGCGACATGGCCGGTCGGCGAGAGAACATTGCGGGGGCTCCTCCTGCGGGAAAGGAAAGCCTGCACTGTCCCGCCGCTGCGCGTTCGGCGCCTTAACCCTCGATAAGTCCCATCTCCGCGCGCAGCCGCGACAGCGACACGTCCGTCATGCCCAGGTACGAAGCCAGGTGGCGCAGCGGGATACGGCCGGTCCATTCGGGGCGTTCGCGCAGGAGGGCCTCGTAGCGCTGGCGTGCCGTGCACTGCAGAAAAGTCTGCTCGCGCCGCATCTTGTCGTCGAGCAGGCCGGCGAGCGCCTGCAGCCGCAGCGCCGTCCACGAAGGCAGCTCGCCCACCTCGGCCTGCAGCGCGGCGTACGGCAGGCGCCAGACAGTGGCCGGGTTCAGTGCGGCGATGAAGAAGGCCGCGGGCTCGCGCTGCATTGCCTCGGTCACGGGCCAGATGAATGCGTCCTCGGCGTGGAAGTTCTTGTTCGACTCACGCCCTTCGCTGTCGATGTAGCAGAGCCGCAGCATGCCGCGCTCGACCCAGAAGGCGTGCCGCCACACGTCGCCAGCCGCCAACAGCGTCGCCTGCGCAGCCGGTGTCTCGCGGCGCGCCTGCCCGGCGAGTGTCGTCAGGGACGCCGGCGCCAGTTCGGGAAAGCGCCTAGCCAGCGCCTGGTGCCAAGCCATGGCGGCCGAAGTATCGTCGTCACGCCCGGCAGGCATCGCGGCCGCCTCAGTCGTCCTGCCCGGCCTCGGGCTTCGGCTTGCCCTTCTGCTTGCGCGCGGCCTTCTTCGCGGCGCGTTCGGCGTCCGCACGCTGGCCCTCGGCCAGCCACGCGGCGAACTCCTCGGGCGTCTCGAGCGTGATTCGCCCGAGGTTGCCGGCGCGGAACTCGTGCATCACGATCTCCGCGGCCTTCTGCAGGTTGACGCGGCCCTTGCCCAGCAGGGCGCCGCGCTTGCGGCCGATGGTGTCGAGCAGGGCCTCGTCCTTCATGCCGGCCATGGTCTCGGCGTCGAGCTCCACCAGCTTGAAGCGCGCGGCGATGCCGGCGGCGTAGTTCGACTTGAGGTAGCCGAGCAGTTCGAGCGCCACTTCCTCCTCGTCGAAGGCGTTGCGCCCGACGGCACCGCTGGCCGCGAGGTTGTAGCCGCTCTTGGGCACGATGATGCGGGGCCAAAGCATGCCGGGCGTGTCCCACAGGTAGAAGTCGTCGGCCAGGGTGATTCGCTGTTCGAGCTTGGTGATGCCGGCTTCGTCGCCGGTCTTGGCCTTGCGGCTGCCGGTGAGGGTGTTGATGAGGGTGGACTTGCCCACGTTGGGAATGCCGCAGATCAGCACCCGCATCGGCTTGGCCAGCCCGCCGCGGTTGGGCGAAAGCTCGTGGCAGGCCTTCACGATCTGCTGGGCCGGCGTGGTCTGGCTCGCGTCGAGCGGAATGGCGCGGGTGGCCGGCAGCGCGTTGTAGTGCGCCAGCCAGAGCGCGGTGCGCTCGGGGTCGGCCAGGTCCTGCTTGTTGAGCACCTTGAGCGTGGGCCGGCCCGCCGTGAGCTCGGCCAGCATCGGGTTGGCACTGGAGCCGGGCAGGCGTGCGTCGAGCAGCTCGATGACCACGTCGATGTCCTTCACCCTTTCGGTGATGGCCTTCTGGGTCGAATACATGTGACCGGGGAACCACTGGATCGCCATCGGTGGGCTCTTCTTTCTTTCGCGCTGTCTCTGTGGGGAATGGGGCCCGTGCAGGGCCGATGCGCATTGTGAACCGGCAACCTGAACGCAAGCTGGTTGCTACGTTTTCCATAGCTGCAGGCGCGCATTCTGCCTTCGGTGCGGGATTGTTCGCTCCTAGAATCCCTTCGCTGCCGAGGACAGCGCTCCCGCAGCGACACCAACAACTCCGAGGGAAATCCACACATGTCCAAGCGCCTTGCCGCCGCCTTGCTGGCAGCCATCGTCATGCCCGCGACCGTGACCGTCGCCCATGCCCAGCGGCCCTCCCCGCCACCCGGCCCGCTGATCAGCGGCTACCTGTGCTGCAACATGCGCACCTACGGCGACTCGATCAGCGACATCAACTACGACGAACAGGGCACGAGCATCGTCGCGGTGGGCACGCCGGCGCGCATCACCACCTACGACTTCCGCTGGTTCGGCGTTGAGCTCGCAGGCAAGCAGCAGCGCATCAAGAACGACTACAGCCGCAACATCCCGCTGCCCACCTTCGCGCAGCGCTACGTGGTGACCGCGGACCCGAAGCAGAAGATGGCCACCTTCCCCGCGCCGGTGCGCGAGGCTATCCTCGCCGGCAAGGTGATGCCCGGCATGACGCGCGAACAGGTGCTGATGGCCATCGCCTACCCCGTGGCCAGCGAGAACCCCAGTCTCGACGCGCCCGTGTGGCGCTACTGGCGCGACAGCTGGTCGGAGTTCCAGGTGCAGTTCGACGACAAGGGCCTGGTGAAGACGGTTGTGGGCGACGCGATCTCGCTGAGCCGCGTGTTCGTGGCCACCCCTGCGGCGGCGGCTGCGCAGCCTTAAGTTCTCGCGCATTGCGCGTGTCTTGCACACACGCGCATTCCCTTAGAGTTTTTGCGCCGCGCGGTCATCCATCGCCTCTATGATTTGTTCGAGTGCGGCGCCCGAGCGTCGGTCGAATCGAAACCCTTCATGGAGTTGCCAACGATGAAACCCGTCTCCGAACTGCTCAAGCGCCATGATTCCGCAGCATGGCGCACCTCCCCCGACACCAGCGTGTTCGACGCGCTTTCCATCCTGGCGCGCTTCGAGGTGGGCGCGCTGATGGTGATGGACGGCGAGAAGCTGGTGGGCTTCCTCTCCGAGCGCGACTACACCCGCAAGGTGGCGCTGCAGGGCAAGAACTCCAAGGAAATGAAGGTCCGCGAGATCATGACGCCCGACGTGATGACCGTGACCCCGCAGACCCGCACCCGCGAGTGCATGGCGCTCATGAGCCAGCGCAAGTTCCGCCACCTGCCGGTGGTCGACGGCAGCAAGGTGGTCGGCATGATCTCCATCCAGGACCTGATGGACGACATCATCTCCGACCAGGAAGCCACCATCGAACAGCTCACCACCTACATCCAGAGCTGAGCAGGCCCTGCCCGGCGCACATGCAGGGAACAGGCCTACGCCCTGGCGGGCGCCGCGGGTGCAAAGTGACCCTTCGTTCATCCATCCAGCGGAGGAAATTGCATGCAGATCCAGGTCAACACGAGCAACGGCATCACCAACAAGGACGCGCTGGAGCGCTGGGCCGACGCGGAGATCAAGCAGAACCTGAGCCGTTTCGTCGACGACGTGACGCGCGTGGAAGTGCACCTGAGCGACGAGAACCACGACAAGGCCGGCGGCAGCGACAAGTGCTGCGTGATGGAGGCGCGCCTCGCGCATCACCAGCCGCTGGCGGTGACGCAGCACGCGGGCAGCCTCGACGAGGCCTTCCGGGGTGCGTCCGACAAGCTCAAGCGCCTGATCGAGAACACCCTGGGCCGGCTTCACAACCACCGGGACCGGGACTCGATCCGCACCGATCCGAACTTCATCGCCGAGTAGCGGCGCGGCTCCCGCGCCTGGCCGGCGCTGGTGCGGGCGAAGGCCTGGCGTCGACGAGCGGCGGGCGGTGGCCGCTGGCCATCCACTCGTCGTAGAAATCGATCTTGCGCTCGACCAGCGAGAGCGCCCTCTTCCACCCGGCGATGGTCTCGTTCACCCGCTCGCGGTGCGCGGCCAGCATGTCGCGCCGCTCGCGCAGCGTGGTTTTGCCCTTCATGGTGAGCGCGGTGTATTCGCGCATCTCGGCGATGGACATGCCCGTGCTGCGCAGGCGCTCCATCAGATCCAGCCAGCCGACGTGCAGCTCGACGTAGAGGCGCCGGCCGCCCTCGTCGCGCGCCACGCCGGGCACGAGGCCCTGCGTCTCGTACCAGCGGATGGCGTGCACCGTGCGGCCGGTTCGCACCGCCAGCTCGCCGATATGGAAGGGAGAGCCCCTCTCGACGGCTTTCTCAGCCCGCATGGAGGGCGGCCGGAGGCTGCAACGCCTCCTGCACGAGGGCGGTGTCGAAGTACTCGGTCAGCTCTTTCACCTTGCCTCCTTCGAGTCGGTACACGTAGCAATAGCGGTTGTTGTAGTGCTTGCCGGCCCTGGTGGGCACGTCGCCGCTGAAGAGCACCACCACCCGGTCGTCCTCGGCGATGACGCGCTCGGTCTTGCTCCTGTAGGGCGCCGCGAACTGGGCGAAGAGCGGTTTCAGCAGTTCCTCGCGGATCGCCTTCTTGCCCTGGTAGGTACGCGACCACGCGGTGCTGCCCTCCAGCTTCCAGCTCGCGTCGTCGGCGAGGCTGTCGACGAAGGGCTGGCCGTTGCCCTTGTCCAGCTCGTCGTGGATGTGCTGGACGATGGCCTTGTTCTCGATCGTGTTCATGGCTTCATTTCCTTCTTTTGAATCAACCGGATATCCGGTGAATTCATTGGAAATGCTCGAGTGCGCTCTAGGTCAAGCGCCATGAACACGATGCCGGGGATCAGTTCCGCTTGGCGTTGGCCATGCCCTTGGCGACTTCGTTGGCGCCCTGCGCAGCGCCGCTTTGCGGCACCGCCTCGCCTTCGCGATCGGTCACTTCGGACAGGCGCGCCGCCAGCTGCTCGGGCGTGTCGGCCTCGATGCCCAGCCAGGCGCCCTGCGTCAGCGTGATGTGCGCGGCCTCGAAGGTGCCGGCGCCCGCGCAGAGGATGGTGCGGTTGGGCGCGTCCTGCGCGGCCAGCACCAGCATCGCCGGCACCACCGCCTCGGGTCGGAAGGCCTCGAGCATTTCCTTGGGGAACAGGTCCTCGGTCATGCGGGTGGCGGCCGTGGGCGCCAGGCAGTTCACGCGGATGTCGTTCTTCGCGCCCTCGATGCTCAGCGTCTGCATCAGGCCCACCAGCGCGAGCTTGGCCGCGCCGTAGTTGCTCTGGCCGAAGTTGCCATACAGGCCCGACGACGAGGTGGTCATCACGATGCGGCCGTACTTCTGCTCGTTCATGAGCGCCCAGACGGCCTTGGTGCAGTTCACGGCGCCCATCAGGTGCACGTCGACCACCAGCCTGAAATCGGCAAGGTCCATCTTGGCGAAGCTCTTGTCGCGCAGGATGCCGGCGTTGTTGACGAGGATGTCGACGCGGCCCCAGGCGTCGACCGCCTCCTTGACCATGGCCTGCACCGCCTCGAAGTCGGTGACCGAGGCGCCGTTGGCGATCGCCTCGCCGCCCGCGGCCTTGATCTCGTCGACCACCGCCTGCGCGGCGCTCACCGAGCCGCCGGAGCCGTCGCGTGCGCCGCCCAGGTCGTTGACTACCACCTTGGCGCCGCGCGCCGCCAGTGCCAGCGCATGCTGGCGGCCCAGGCCGCCGCCCGCGCCGGTCACGATGGCCACGCGGCCCTTGAAATCGAGATTGCTGCCGTTGCTCATGTCTCTGTATCGCCTTCCATGGGAGTTGCCGTTGTTCGATGCCGCGCCGGGCGAGCCTCACCCGGGCGACAGCGAGGCGTTTTACCCCAGAAAGCGGACCCGGCGCAGCATCGGCGCGCCGGCGCCAGTCACCAGCGTGTCAGCGGCGGCTCAGGCAGCGACCGCCGTGCGGCTGCGCGGCACGCCCAGGCGCGCGGGCGAGACGTACTGCTCGCGGTAGATCTCGAACGGCATGGTGTCGGCCGCCTCGATGCGCTTCTGCTCCTGGATGGACTCGGCCGTCATCCGCTCGAACTCGGCCTGCAGCGCCGCCGAGAACGGCAGGCCCAGCAGCGTCGCGCGGGTCTGCTCGGAGCGGTCGCGCACGAAGCCGATGAAGGAGTTGGCATGCTCGTTCTCGATGGCGGCGAGCACGCGGGCCGAAGGCAGGCTGTCGGGGTTGCGCAGCGCAGACACGGCGGCCCGCACCGCGTCGGCATGCGCCGTGCCACTGCCCTGGGCCGCGTCGAGCGCGGCGGCGATGGGCAGGCATTGCTCGACCAGCTCCAGGCCCCAGTCGGCAAGGGTCACTTCCGTTCCGTTGCGCCGCAGCTTCAGGCCCGGCTCGCGGCCGCGCGCGGCGGTGAGGTGCTGGTTCTGGGCGAGGTCGGCGATTTCCTGCGGCGTGTCGTCGGGGCTGTCGCTCAGCAGGCAGTGCAGCAGGAACACGTCGATGAAGCGCATGGTCTGCGCGTTGATGCCGACGGCCTCGAAGGGGTCGAGGTCCATCAGGCGCACCTCGACGTACTCCACGCCGCGCTCGCGCAGCGCATGCAGCGGGCGCTCGCCGGGGTTGATCACCCGCTTGGGGCGGATGGTGCCGTAGAACTCGTTCTCGATCTGCAGCAGGCTGGTGCCGAGCTGGTTGTAGTCGCCGCCCAGGTTGCGGATGCCGATGGCCTCGTAGGCCGGCCACGGGCGCGTGAGCGCGTCCTGCAGCGAGGCGGCGTAGCCTTCGAGGCTGTTGTAGCTCACGGCCAGCGAGGCCTGGGCGTCGCTCTGGTAGCCTAGGCGGCCCATGCGCAGCGAGGTGCCGTGCGGCATGAACATGCTGCCGTCGCCCAGCGGCTGCAGCTCGTGCGGGCGGCCCGCCACGAAGCTCGAACACAGCGCCGGCGAGGCGCCGAACAAGTACAGCAGCAGGAAGGCGTGGCGGCGGAAATTGCGAATCAGCGCGAAATACTCTTCGCTCGACACCTCGGGCAACGACCAGTTGTAGTGGATGCCCGAAATCGTCTGCATGCGGCGGCCGTAGCGGTGGCTCAGGCCCATGCGGTAGACGCTCTTGGCGCGGCCAACGTTCGAGGAGCCGTAGCGGCCGATCGGAATGGTCTCGTCGGTCGGCAGGCCGCAGGGCATGCTCGACACCCAGAGGCGCTCGTCGCCGAGGCCGTCGAGCACACGGTAGGTGAACTGGTGCACCCGCGTGAGCTCCTCGAGGGCCGAATCGACGTCGGCGTGCACGCCCGTGATGAGTTCGAGCTGCGATTCGCTGAAGTCGGTGGTGATGTGCGGATGCGTGAGCGCGGAGCCCAGCGCCAGCGGATGCGGCGTCAGCGCGAGCTTGCCGTCGGGCAGCGCGCGCAGGCTTTCCTTCTCGATTCCACGTCGCATGCCCTTCAGTCGTGTGGCTGAAAGTGCACCCAACCTCTCCTGCAATCTGTTGCTCATATTGTTATGACCCATCAATCTTCTGAGGGGCTGGAAGGTAGCACGGGCAAGCGGGCACTGCTCGTGCAGGGAATCCCTGGGCTGGCTACCCTGTCGGGCGCTATGTTTTTGATAGCTGTGGGCGTCGCGGGCGCGATTCAGGCCCTGGCCTGGCCGGCCGACAGGTCGATCTCGTCCGCGCGATAGACGTGCATCTGCGGCGTGCCCTCGGCCATCGCCGAGAGCGCCTTGGCGAAGGCGCGCGAGGCCTCGACCCGGAAATGCGCCTGCAGCGCGTCCATGTCGCTCCAGCGCTCCACGAAGGTCAGGCGCAGCGGCTCCTGCGCGTCGGTCGAGACTTCATGCGAGATACAGCCGGGCTCCGCGCGCGAGTGCCGCACGTGTTCGATGCTGATGGCGAGCATGGCCTGCAGGGTGTCGGGCTTGGCCATGGCGTGGCCGATGACGAGGATCATCGCTGGCTCCTTGTTCGTTCTCGTTCGGGCTCAGCCGAGCACCCGCAGCAGGAAGCGGTTGAGGTCGGCGATTTCTTCCATGCACACCGAGTGCGCCATGGCGTATTCGTGCCACTCGACGGCGTAGCCCAGCGCGGAGAGCGCCTCGCGCGTGCGCACTGCGGCCGCGTAGGGCACCACCGGGTCCTGCCGGCCATGGGCGAGGAACACCGGCGTCTCGTGGTTGGCTGCATGCCGCTCGGCCGCGGTGGTGGCCGCGATCGGCAGGTATCCCGAGAGGCCGACGATGCCGGCGAGCCGCTCGGTGTGGCGCAGGCCGGTCATCAGGGCCATCGCGCAGCCCTGCGAGAACCCGGCCACCACGATGCGGCCGGCGGCGATGCCACGGGCCTTCTCGTTGGCGATGATGGCCTCGATGGTCGCCTGCGAGCGGCGAAGGCCGGCTTCGTCCTCCTGCACCTGGAGGTCGGCCACCGAGATGTCGTACCAGGCCGGCATCTGGTAGCCACCGTTGATGGTCACGGGCATGACGGGCGCGTTGGGGAACACGAAGCGCACCGGCCCCACGGCCGAGAGGTCGAGTTCGCCGGCGATGGGCACGAAGTCGTTGCCGTCGGCGCCGAGGCCGTGCATCACGATCACCGTGGCGATGGGGTTGGGGGCGGTTTCGATCTCGATGGGAGGACGTGACATGGTCGGCAAGGGTATTCGGGAACGGATGCCCGGACCTTAGCGCATCCCGGTCCGGCGCTCCGAAACGGGCGGTAGGCCGACTTGCACATCGTTTCGATGTGCGGCCCCGCCGTTACCTCCGGGGGCGAAACGTTGCTATTCGGCCTTGATGCCGACGGCCTTGACGATCTGCGCGTAGCGCTCGTACTCGGCTGCCACCTGCGTCTGGAACTGGCGCTGCGCATAGCCCGTGGCCTCGATGCCCTGCGCGGCGAGTTCGGCGCGCGCGGCCGGGGCCTGCACGATGCGCCCGGCCTCTGAGGCGATGGCGTCGAGCACCGGCTGCGGCGTGCGCGCCGGCGCGAACAGGCCGAACCACGTGCCCGAGCGATAGCCCTTGTAGCTCTCGGCCACGGTCGGCACCTCGGGCAGCAGCGCATGGCGCTTCTCGCCGCTGGTGCCCAGCGCCACCAGCCGGCCGCTGCGGATGTGCGGCAGCGCCGGCCCGACCGCGATGAACATCACGTCGACCTGCCCCGCGATCACGTCCTGCATGCCCAGCGGGCCGCCGCGGTACGGGATGTGGGTGACATAGATGCCCGCCTTCTGCTTGAGCAGCTCCATGCTCAGCTGCTGCGGGCTGCCGTTGCCGGCGGAGGCGTAGTTGATGTGCCCCGGCCTGGCCTTGGCCGCGCGCACGAAGTCGGCCACGGTGCGGAAGCCCGTCTTCGGATTGGCGACCAGCACGAAGTCGATCTGCCCGAGCGACACCACCGGCACCAGATCGCGCCGCGCGTCATAGGGAAGGCCGGGCTGGAGGTTGGGGAGGATGGTGATGGGCCCGTCGGCGCCCACCAGCAGCGAATAGCCGTCGGGCTGCGCCTTGGCCAGCCCGTCGGCCGCCAGGATGCCGCCCGCGCCCGCGCGGTTGTCGACGACCACCGGCTGCTTCCACTGCTCCGACAGCCGCTGTCCCAGGTAGCGCGCCAGCACGTCGGGCGAGCTGCCGGGCGTGTTCGCCACGGTGATGTGCACGGGCTTCGACGGATAGGCCGCCGCGGCCGGTTGCGCCTGCGCCGCCACCGCCAGGGAAGCACAGACCCCCAGCAGCAGGACCGGCTTGAGCAGCTTCGACAGGAAAGAATGGGCACGCAGGGGGGCACGCATGGGGGACTTTCGATCGCAGAAGACAAAGGGCGCGATTCTGTCGCGCCGCGGCGCGCAGGCGAACGACCCATTCGTCAGATGCTTAGGCGCATTCCGGCATATGCGCCCGGGCCGGGCGGAACTTCGCCAGGCAGGTCATTTCCTCCGCCCCTACCCTCGCCGCCCCGGGATGCAACACAATGGCGTTTCGCAAGAAGACCGCATGAAGACCCCGACCTCGCATCCGAAGCCCCAGCGCGCAGCCCCGTTCGACAGCGAAACCCTGCTGCGCGAGAGCGGCCTGCGCGTGACGCGCGCCGCCCAGACCGTGCTAGAGCTGCTGGAGCACAGCTCGCAGCCCCTGACGCACGAGGAAGTGGCCGCCGCCTATACCGCCGCCGCCGGCGAGGCGCCCGACCGGGTGACGGTCTACCGTGTGCTCGACCGCCTCGTCGAGGCCGGCCTGTGCGACCGCCGCGTGGGCGCCGACCGCGTCAACCGCTTCTCGCGCCACGTGGAGGCCGAGTCGGGCAACACCTTCGAATGCGACCAGTGCCACAAGGTGCTGGCCCTGCCCTCCGACCCGGAACTGCCGAAGGTGATGGGGCGGCTGGGCCGGGCGCTGCGCAAGCAGGGCATCGACACGCGCCACACCGCCCTCACCCTTCACGGCACCTGCGGCGACTGCGCGAGGTAACAAGGCAGCCCCCCAAGGCTGCGCGCGCTGCGTGTCGCTTCGCCAACCGCCTTGCAGGGGGGCAATGCCTGCGGCCCGGCAAAGCCGGTTCCGCGGAGACCTTGGCCTCACCCCCAGGCTGCGCGCACTTCGTGTCGCTTCGCCAACCCCCTTGCAAGGGGCAATGCCTGCGGCCCGGCAAAGCCGGTTCCGCGGCATTCCCGCAGAGATATCAGCTCACTGGTTCCAGGACGGAAAGGGATCCGGGAAGTTCTGCCACCACGAGGCGCCGAAGCGCATCTCCTGCTCGGTGAGCAGGCAGGCGTCCAGGCGGGCGCGCAGGGCATCCTCGTCCATGCCGATGCCGATCAGCACCAGTTCCTGGCGGGCGTCGCCGGTGGCGGGGTCCCAGTTCCTGCGGATGATCTCCAGGGCCTCCGGATCGGTCGGCCAGTGCTCGCGCGGCACCGCCGCCCACCAGAAGCCCGCCGCGCCGTAGCGGCAGGCGCCGCCGGCCTGCGACCACGAGCCGGCGCGCGTCGCGCGGCTGGCAAGCCAGAAGAAGCCCTTGGAGCGCACCACGCCCTCCCATTCGCTCTGCACCAGCTTCCAGAAGCGCATGGGGTGGAAAGGCAGTCGCGAGCGGTAGACGAAGCTGCGGATGCCGTATTCCTCGCTCTCGGGCACGTGCTCGCCGCGCAGCTCGGCCAGCCAGCCGGGCGCCTGCTCGGCTTGCTCGAAGTCGAAGAGGCCGGTGTCGAGCACGCGGTCGAGCGCCACGCGGCCGAACTCCGACACCTCGATGCGCGCACGCGGGTTCAGGCTGCGCAAGATCGCCATCAGCCGCTCGCGCTCCTCGGGCGTGACGAGGTCGGTCTTGTTGACCACCAGCACGTCGCAGAACTCGATCTGCTCGATCAGCAGGTCGACCACGGTGCGCGTGTCCTCGTCGCCCAGCGACTGGCCGCGCTGGCCCAGGCTGTCGGGCGAGCCGTAGTCGCGCAGGAAGTTGAAGGCATCGACCACCGTCACCATGGTGTCGAGCCGCGCGACGTCGGACAGGCTCTTGCCGTCCTCCCCCGCGAAGGTGAAGGTCTCGGCCACGGGCAGCGGCTCGGAGATGCCGGTCGATTCGATCACCAGCTGGTCGAAGCGCTTCTCCTTCGCAAGGCGCCTCACCTCAAGCAGCAGGTCTTCGCGCAGCGTGCAGCAGATGCAGCCGTTGCTCATCTCCACCAGCTTCTCGTCGGTGCGGGAGAGCGCGGCCCCGCCCTCGCGCACCAGGGCGGCGTCGATGTTGACCTCGCTCATGTCGTTGACGATGACGGCCACACGCCGGCCTTCGCGGTTGTTGAGGATGTGGTTCAGCAGCGTGGTCTTGCCGGCGCCGAGAAAGCCGGAAAGCACGGTAACGGGGAGGCGGTCGGCCATGGGGCGGGCTCCATATATGCAACAGAATTGCATTATATGAATCCAATGCAACTGCGTTGCGTTTATCGGGACGCCAGCGCCCTGGCCTACCATCGGCGGCATGACCGGCCGCTCCGATTTCTCCGATTTCTCCGCCTTCGTCGCCCCACCGCCCTCCGGCGAACCCCGTGCCGCGGAGGTGGATGCCGCCTCGGCCTGCCTCGACCGATTCACCGCCGCCTTCAACGCATCGGACACCAGCGGCATGGATGCCGAGCTGCACTTCCCGCACGTGATGCTGTCGGGCGCGCAGCGGCTCGAGTGGGCCGAGCCGGGCCGACATCCGCACGACTTCTTCGAGAAGCTGAAAGCCACTGGCTGGGCCCTCACCCGGTACGAGAAGAAGGAGCCGGTGCTGGTCGCCAGCGACAAGGTTCACTTCGTCGTCACCTATACCCGGCGCGACGCGGCGGGCGCGGTGCTCAGCACGCACGTCAACCTGTGGATCGTGCTGCGCATCGACGGGCGATGGGGAATCGCCCTGCGTTCGTACTGAGCGCAGTATTCGCCCGGCCGGCCGGAGCCGGTGGCGCTACATCTCGAACGCCGCCACCTGCCTCCCGTCGATGTCGGTGAAGCCGTATTCGCGCGCAAGGTCGGCCACGCGCAGCACCTCGCCGCTCTTGTCGATCACGTGCGGGTCGCCGGCCAGCGCAGCGATCGCCCGCCCGAGATAGTGCGGCGACTCGGTGCGAGCAAGCTCGGAGCGTTCCTGCCAGTGGGCCTCGTCGGTCTTGTAGGCGGCCAGCACGAACTCCGTGCGCATCCAGCCGGGCGACACCGCCACTGAGGCCACGCCGTGCGGCTTCAGGTCCTGCGCCATGCCGAAGGCCAGCCGCGTCATCGACGCCTTGGCCAGGTCGTAGAAGAGGCTGCCGCGCACGTAGCGGCCGCGGTCCCAGAAGGTGGTGGTGGCGATCAGGCCCTTCTTCTGCCGCACCATCAGCGGTGCGGCGCAGCGGCTGGCCAGAAGGTGGTTGCGCACGCCGCGGTCGAACATCGAGTCCCAGTTCGACAGCGGGTGCTCCCAGAACGGCGCCTCGAACACGCCGTTGAAGGTCTCGTGACCACCCCAGGCGTTGTTCACGAGCAGGTCGATGCGGCCTGCCTCGCGCTCCACGCGGGCGAAGAGCGAGGCCACGTCGTCCTCGCTGGTGTGGTCGCAGCGCACCGCAATGCCGCGCCCGCCCATGCGCGTGACCTCGTCCGCCGTGTCGTCGATGCTGCCGGGCAGCGCCGCCAGGTCCGACAGGGCCATCAGCTGGCCGTAGGTGTCGGCGGGCCGCTCGCGCGTGCTGCGGCCTGTGACGTACACGGTGGCGCCGGCCGCGCCGAGCTCCACCGCGATGCCGCGCCCCGCGCCGCGGCTCGCGCCGGTCACGACCGCCACGCAGTCCTTCAGTGGTCGGCCTGGCGTCTTTTCTTCGTCGTTCATCCTGATGGCTCCTTCGATCCTTTTGCCTGAGAGCGGATGAAGATAGCCAACGCTCAACCCGCCGTCTTGGAAGAACCCGAAGCCGCCTGGTCGAGGAACTCGGTCGGCGTGACGCCGCACAACGCGCGGAACTCGTTGACCAGGTGCGACTGGTCGTAGAAGCCACCCTCCAGCGCCACCTCGGCCCAGGCCGGCGAGGGCTGCTGCCGCAGTGCGCGCAGGCAGCCGTGCATGCGCGCAAGCCGGCTCCATGCGCGCGGCGAAAGCCCCACGTGGGCATGGAAGAGCTGCTGCAGGCGCCGCTCGCCCACGCCGACGGCGGCAGCCACCTCGCGCAACGGACGCCGCCCATCGGCCTCCGCGATGAGCTGCGCCGCTCGCATGACGGCAGCGTTGCCCCCGGCATCGCCATCGCGGAGCCTGCGCAGCAGCACGGCCTGCAGCAGCGCCACCCGCGCCGCGTCGTCACGCGCTTCGGTCATGCGTTCGAGCAGTTCCACGCCTTCGCCCTGCCAGAGCTCGTCGAGATGCACCGCCGTACCGCCGATCTCTCCGGCCGGCAGTCCCAGCAGCGCGGCGGCGGCACCAGGGCGGAGGGTGACGGAGAGGCCCTCCACCTTCCGCCGCATGCGCAACACGACCGGCGTGGTCGAGGCACCGACGGCCTCCACCGCCTGCCCCTGCTCGTCCCCGACGAAGGGGGCATCGCCGAAGTTGAAGATCAGCCGCACGGCGCCGTCAGGCAACACGCGCTCGCGCACCTCTTGGCCGTCGGCAAGGTTCTCGCGGCACAGCATGAGATGCGAGACATGCCCGCGCAGCGCTGCCGCCACCGGAAATGCGCGCAGCGTGCCGGCAGGCGCGCCCGATTCCGGACCATGCAGCGGGTCGTCGTCGAGCCGGAGGAAGAGGCGATCGGCCATGGGGTCCGATTGTCGGGAAAACCGGCCCCGGCATGCCCGAAAATCCCCAGCTCCGCCCCTCAGAACCGAATGCCTTTCGCCCTGCCCGTTCTCTACTCGTTCCGTCGCTGCCCCTATGCAATGCGGGCTCGCCTCGCGCTGGTCGCCGCAGGGCAGCGCTGCGAGCTGCGCGAGGTGGTGCTTCGGAACAAGCCGGCCGAGATGCTCGCGGCCTCGCCCAAGGGCACGGTGCCGGTGTTGATCGCGCAAGACGAATCGGTGCTGGAGCAGAGCCTCGACGTGATGCTGTGGGCCCTGCGCCGCGGCGACCCGCTGCGCTGGCTGCAGCCCGGCACGGGCACCCTGCAGGACATGCTCGCGCTGGTAGCGAGGTGCGACGACGAGTTCAAGTCCCAGCTCGACCGCTACAAGTACCCCGAGCGCCACGCGGACGGCGGCGAGACCGCACGCGAGCGCGGCTCCGCCTTCCTGCGCGACCTGGAAGCCAGGCTGAGCGCATCGCCGCAACTGGCCGCCTCGCACGCGACGCTGGCCGATGCCGCCGTCATGCCCTTCGTGCGCCAGTTCGCGATGGTCGATCAGGCATGGTTCGACTCGCAGCCCTGGCCGCGCCTGCAGGCTTGGCTGTCGAGCTGGATCGCCTGCGAGCTCTTCGAGCGCGCCATGCAGAAGTACGAGCCCTGGAAGCCGGGTGAGGCCGGCGTCGACTTCCCTCCGCCGCGCTAGCCAGCCATCGCCGCCGCCGAGGCCCGCTGGATGCATTCGACGAAATGCTGCGCGGCCGGCGTCAGCAGCTGTCCGCGCCGCTTGATGACGCAGACGTTCAGCACAGGCAGTTCTTCCTCGATCTCGACGCGGCGGATGCCGTGGCGCTTGAAGGTCAGCGTGGCCAGCGGCTCGACGAACAGGCCGACCAGGTCCATCTGCCCGACCAGCGCCAGCGCCACCGTGACCGACTGCCCCTGGATCACCCGCGCCGGCGGCGGCAGCCCCAGCGGCAGCAAGGGCGACACGGCCTCGCGGCCGCTGAAGTGGTCGTCACCCGGAAGAATCCATTCGGCCTTGTAGAGCTCGCGGATCGAGCGGCTGCCGCGCAGCGGATGGCGCTCGCGCATGCCCACCACCAGCTTCACCGGGAAGAGCTCCATCGCCTCGAATTGCGGATCGAGCCGCCCCGGCACCACGTGCGCCACCGCGAAATCGAGCGAGCCCTCGCGCAGGCGCGCCAGCATCCAGGGCAGCACGGTCTCGCTGAACTGCACGTCGACGGCCGGCAGGCGCGCATGGAAGTCCTTGAAGGCCGCCGGCAGCACCGTGAGCGCGAAGGAGGTGCTGACGGCCAGCGCCACCTTGCCGGTGAGCCCGTCGCGGATCTGCGCAATCTCGTCGCGGGCGCGCTGCATGTCGGCCAGCAGCAGCCGGGCGCGCGGCGCGAAGGCCTTGCCGAACTCGGTGAGCTGCACGCCCTTGACGCTGCGCTCCACCAGCGGCGCGCCGACCTCGCGCTCCAGCTCGCGCACGATCTTGGTGACGGCCGGCTGCGATATGCCCAGCACGCGCGCGGCGGCGCGGATGCTCAACTGCTCGACCACGGCCACGAAGGCATGCAGCTGGTTGGGTTTCATGAAAACCAAAAGTTATCTTCGACGCCCAATTATTGTCTTTTCATGACAGCGGCGAATCTCTAGCATCCGGCGCGGCCAGGCCCGCAGACCTTCGACCGACACCCGCGAAGACCCATTCCAAAAAAGCCAATCCACAACTGGAGACACATGAGCACCCCAAGCAACCGGCCCGCGCCCTCCTCGTCCCCCTCCTCCCCCGCGCGCCGCCGCCAGACCATCGTGGCCACCACCATCGGCAACGGGCTGGAATTCTTCGACTTCACCGTCTACGGCTTCCTGGCGCTCGTGATCGGCAAGCTGTTCTTCCCCACGTTCAGCTCCTACGGCCAGCTGCTGCTGACGGTGGCCAGCTTCGGCGTCGGCTTCATCATGCGGCCGCTGGGCGGCATCGTCATCGGCGCGTATGCCGACCGCGCGGGCCGCAAGAAGGCCATGACGCTCACCATCTTCCTGATGGCGCTGGGCTGCGCCATGATCGCCTTCACGCCCACCTACGCGTCGATCGGCGTCGCGGCGCCCATCGTCATCGTGCTGGCGCGGCTCATCCAGGGTTTCTCGGCCGGCGGCGAAGTGGGCGCATCGACCACGCTGCTGGTGGAGCACGCCACCCCGGCCAACCGCGGCTACATGGCGAGCTGGCAGTTCGCGAGCCAGGGCCTGGGCGTGATGCTCGGTGCCGTCGTGGTGGGCCTCCTGACCTTCACGCTGTCGGCCGAATCGATGCAGAACTGGGGCTGGCGCATTCCCTTCGTCATCGGCATGCTGATCGCGCCCGTGGGCATGTACATCCGCCGCCACCTGGAGGAATCGCTGCACATCTCGCCCCAGGAGGCCGCCGCGCCGCGCGAGAGCAGCCTGAAGATCGTCTGCACGCGGCACGGCAGGACGGTGCTCGCGGCGATTCTTTCGCTGGTCGGCGGCACCACGGCTGCGTACGTCGTGACCTTCTACATGCCGACCTACGCCGTGCGCGAACTCGGCTTCACGCCATCGGTGGCGCTCTTCGGCGCGGCGCTCACCGGCCTGATCTCGTTCGCCTTCGCACCCTTCGTCGGCAAGCTGTCGGACGTGGTGGGCCGCAAGACGCTGATCGTCTGGAGCCGCGTCGCGCTGGCGCTGCTGATCTACCCCGGCTTCCTGTGGCTCAATGCCTCGCCGACGCCCACGGTGCTGTTCGTGGTGCTCGGCGTGTTCAGCTTCGGGCTGGTGGTGCAGACGGTGCCGGGCATCACGATGCTGCCCGAGATGTTCCCGAAGGCGGTGCGCGCCAGCGGCATGTCGCTGGTCTACAGCGTGGGCGTGGCCCTCTTCGGCGGCTTCGCGCCCTTCATCAGCACCTGGCTGCTCAACACCACGGGCAGCAAGCTCGCGCCGGCGTGGTACCTGGTGGCGATGACGGTGGTCTCGCTGCTGGGCCTGCTCTGGCTGCGCGACCATACGGGCCGCGACATCGACGCCGCCGGCGCCCACGCGACCGCAAACGCCTGACGGCCTTCATCATTCCAAGCACAGGAGTTCCCACCCCATGCAAGCACAACCCACTGCCGCCACGCGGTTCTTCTCGGGCACCTACGTCGAGGCCCGCGCCAAGTTCCTCGAGGCCGCCGCGCAGCGCGGCGCCGCCGTCGAGTCGTTCGTGATGGAGGCTCACAAGGGCGCGCTCGGCGAAGAGCTGGCCACCGACGTCGCGCTGGTCGGCGCCATCGACGCGAAGAAAGTGCTGCTCGTGAGTTCCGGCACGCACGGCCCCGAAGGCTTCTGCGGCTCGGGCACGCAGATCGCCACGCTCAACGACGCGGACCTGCTCTCGCGGCTGGAGCAGGCCGGCGTCTCGCTGCTGCTGGTGCACGCGATCAACCCGCACGGCTTCTCGCACCTGCATCGCACGAACGAGGACAACATCGACCTGAACCGCAACCACATCGACTTCAATGCGCCGCTTCCGGTGAACGCCGAGTACGCCGAGGTCGAGCCCCTGGTGCTGCCAGCCACCTGGCCGCCGACGCCCGCAGACGAGGCGGCCATGGCCGCATACGTGGCGAAGCACGGCATGCGCGCCTTCCGCGCCGCCGTGACGCGCGGCCAGTACACCTCGCCCGACGGCCTGTTCTACGGCGGCACCGCGCCTTCGTGGAGCAACGGGACCATCCGCAAGATCCTGCGCAAGTACGCCGCCTCGGCCACGCACCTGGGCTGGATCGACGTGCACACCGGCCTGGGCCCCTACGGCCACGGCGAGAAGATCTACCCCGGTCGCAACACCCCCGAAGACCTGGCGCGCGCCCACGCATGGTGGGGCGCCGACGTGTTCGCCCCCTTCGCAGGCGACTCCGCCTCGGCCGATGTATCAGGCCCTGTGATCTCCACCGCGTACGACGAATGCCCGAACGCGAAGATCGCGCCCATGGGCCTGGAGTTCGGCACCCTGCCCGACGGCGAGGTGCTGGACCGCCTGCGCGCCGACACCTGGCTGCGCCGCCATCCCGAGGCCCCCGAGGCGCAGAAGCGTGAGATCCGCACGCGGCTGCGCGACGCCTTCTACTGCGACAACGACGAGTGGAAGGGAATGATCCTGGGGCAGACGCGCGTGGTGCTGCTGCAGACGCTGCAGGGGTTGAAGGCGAGCTGACCTCCAGTCTTCGCGCGCCTTCGTGTCGCTTCGCCCCCCTTTCAGGGGACGACACCTGCGGCCCGGCAAAGCCGGTTCCCCGGTGTCTCGCGAAAAATCGAAACCTCAGCCGAAGTTCGGCGCCCGCTTCTCGCGCAGTGACGCGACACCCTCGCGCACGTCCGCTCCCGCGAAGCCCATGAATTCGAGCGCCAGGGAGGCATCGAAGGTCGGGCCGGCCTGGCGCAGCCAGTTGTTCAGCGCGTACTTGGTGAGGCGGATGGCGCTCTGGCTGCCGGCTGCGAGGCGGTCGGCCACCTCGTAGGCGCGCGGCAGCAGGTCGGCCTCTTCCACCGCGAGCGATACAAGGCCGATGCGCTCTGCCTCCTCGCCGCTCACCGGCTCGCACAGCAGCAGGTGGTACTTGGCCTTGGCCATGCCGCACAGAAGCGGCCAGACGATGGCCGCGTGGTCGCCGGCCGCCACGCCCAGGCGGGTGTGGCCATCGACGATCTTCGCGTTCTTCGCGGCGATGGAGATGTCGGCCAGCAGCCCGGCCACCAGGCCCGCGCCCACCGCGGGGCCGTGCATCGCGCTCACGATCGGCTTGTCGCAGTTGACGATGTTGTAGACCAGGTCTCTCGCCTCGCGCCACACGCGCTGGCGCACCGCGTCGTCGGTGGTCATGTCCTGCACCATGCCCAGGTCGCCGCCGCCCGAGAAGCCCAGCCCCTCGCCGCGCAGCACGGCGCAGCGCACGCTGTCGTCGGCGGACACGTCGCGCCATATCTCGGCAAGTTCGCGGTGGCCGTCATGGCCCGCCGTGGGCAGCTTGCCGTTGGCCGCCAGCATGCGGATGTCGAGCACCGCGCCGTTCGCGCCGCGGCGCTCGATGGCGAGGGTCTTGTAGCGGGCGTAGTCCATGGCGGATGTCTCTCTCGTTGGTCTTCCGTCTTCCGGGTGTCTATTTCCTGGCGGCCACTTCGCGGCAGCGCTGCACGTTCGCGTCGAAGCGCGAGGCCAGCCCGGGCTCGCACTCCTCGGACGGCGCGAGCCTGCACATGCCGACCACAGCGTAGTCCATCACGGCCGCGGTGCACATCGAGTAAGCAGCAAGCTCGGGATTTGCCTTGCTCTTGAAGCCCCAGCGCTCCGAGAACGCCACCGTGCGGACCATTGCGCCGTGGAAGAAGCTGCGGTCCTTCGCGGCGATGGCAGCCTCCATGCGGGGCAGCTCCTCGTTGAGGTAGCCGACCGAGTCGAGCGGAAAGCCGGAAGGGTCCTGCTGCGCGGTGGCGAGGGAGGCGGCGAGCACGAGCGGCAGGGCCGAAAGGGTGCGCAGAACCAGGGAAGCTGCGCGGTGTCGGGAAGTGCGGTGGAAGGGCATGGCCCCGAATTCTGCAACGTTTTGAAGCATTTCTGAACCCGCCGCGATGCGCGGGCACCACGCCCGAAGGCTTCGTCAGCGGCCCTTCTTCTGCCTGTCGAACTTGCGCCAGTACTGGAACTCGTCCTCGTGCACCTCGAGGTCGATCTCGGAGATGCGCGCCTGCAGCCGCTCCTGCACCTCGGCCACCGCCCGGTTGTAGACCAGCGGCCCGATCTCCTCCAGAAAGAAGCCGAGCAGCGCACCGGCAGCGACGTTGCCGATGGGCTCGTCCATGTTCTCGCGGAAGTAGCGCTCGATGGAGGTGATGGCCTGCTGGCGGGCTTCTTTCGGGATCTCGATGGTCATGGGCTTTCGGGCGGTTGGATCGGTCGGCCGATTGTGCCGCCCGCCTCCTTCGCTACCATGCGCCGTCACAACAACACATACCGGAGACACCCATGAAGTTGCGTTCCACCGCGCTCGGGGCCCTTGCCCTCGCGTTCCTCGCTGGCTGCACGAACCTCACCCCCGCCGTGCCCCAACGCCAGCTGATGCTGGTGGCCAACGACGAAAAGCAGTCGTGGAACGACGCCGGCGCGGTGATCCTCGGCCCGATGGGCCGCGACACGGTGCAGGTTCTGGACATCGGCACCGATCCGCTCGCGCCCAAGGTGCTCGGCACGCTGCAGCTGGACAACACCATCGCCGGCCCGCCGACCAACCTCGCGATCACGCCCGGCGAGACGCTGGCGCTGGTCGCCAACTCGCTCAACGTGGTCGAGGAGAACGGCGCACGCAAGCAGGTGCCGGACAACCGGCTCTTCGTGATCGACCTGACCACCACGCCGCCCAAGCTGCTCGACACACTGCAGGTGGGCAAGCAGCCTTCGGGCCTTTCGATCAACCGCACGGGCGATCTCGCCCTGGTGGCCAACCGCACCGACAACTCGGTGAGCGTGCTGCGCATCGCGGGCAAGAAGGTCACCCTCGTCGACACGGTGGCCATGGGCGACTCGGTGGCGCATGTGCGCTTCACGCCCGACGGCAGGCGCGCGCTCGCGGCCAAGTTCCCGAGCCACAAGATCGCGTTGCTGGACGTGAACGGCGAGAAGGTCAGCTACAACAAGGTCGACCTCGCCGCCGGCCTGTGGCCCTACAACGTCGACGTGACGCCCGACGGCAAGCTCGCGCTCACCGCCGACAACGGCAACTCGGGCGCTTCCGACGGCCAGGTCGACACGGTCAGCGTGATCGACATGGAAGCGGTGCCGCCGCGCGTGGTCGACAAGGTGGTCGTCGGCGACGGCCCCGAGGGCCTGGCCGTGAGCCCGACCGGCAAGCATGCGGTGGCCGTGATCCTGCGCGGCAGCAACGCGGCGAAGAACGCCTACTTCTACAACCGCAACGGCTCGGTGGTACTGCTGAAGATCGACGGCAAGAAGGTCACGCGTGCCAACGAGGTGGTGGTGCGCGGGCTGCCTGAGGGCGCGGTGTGGAGCGCCGATGGGAAGTACCTGTACGTGGGCAACTTCATCGACCAGGATGTCACGATCCTGCGGCTGGACGGGGATACGCTGGTACCGACGGGCAAATCGTTCCAGCTGCAGGGCCATCCGGCGGCGATGCGCGGGAAAATGACGCACTGACGGATCAGCATTTCCCCGAAAGAACGAAGACCCATGGCCCAGCCCAAACGACAACTCCGCACCCTCGAGCGCGGCATCCTCTGCCTCGTGATCGGCGCCGCCGTCCTGCTGGGGCCGCGCTTCCTGCAGGGCACGCGCTGGTTCGAGATGGTGGCGGGGGCCTATCTGGTGGGCTGGTTCGCGCTGGTGCTGGGGGTGGCGCTGATCGTGGTCGAGCTGTTGAAGCTCGGCAGGAAGCGCCAGTAAAAAGAAAACCCGCCTCGTGGCGGGTTTCGTCCATCGAAGCGGCGGCGCCTCAGTGCTTCTTGCCGCGCATCTTGCCGACCAGTTCCACGACCGCCAGCACGATCGCGCCGGCCACGAGGCCCACGCCGGCGTTCACGCCCATCGAACCCAGCGTGCCGAACACGCCGCCCGTGGCCTTGGCCCAGTCTTCGACCGCGTGGCCCAGTGCCGGCACGCCGTGCACGAGGATGCCGCCGCCCACGAGGAACATCGCGGCCGTGCCGGCCACCGACAGCGCCTTCATGAGCCACGGCGCCGCAGCCAGGATGCCGCGGCCCAGGGCCTGCGCGCCCGCGCTCGCGCGCTGGCTCAGGTAGAGGCCCGCGTCGTCGAGCTTCACGATGCCGGCCACCAGGCCGTAGACGCCGATGGTCATGATCAGCGCGATGCCCACCAGCACGGTCAGTTGCGTGGTGAAGGGCTGGCCCTGCACGGTGCCCAGCGTGATGGCGATGATTTCGGCAGAGAGGATGAAGTCGGTGCGCACCGCGCCCTTGATCTTGTCCTTCTCCATCGCGACCACGTCGACCGAGGCTTCGGCCATGGCCTTCTCGTGGCGCTGCGTGTCGGTGTCGTGTTCGTCCTTGTGCAGGAACTTGTGCGCCAGCTTCTCGGCGCCTTCGAAGCAGAGGAATGCACCGCCGATCATCAGCAGCGGCGTCACCAGCCAGGGCAGCCAGGTGCCGATGGCCAGCGCCGCCGGCACGAGGATGGCCTTGTTGACGAAGGAGCCCTTGCACACGGCCCACACCACCGGAATCTCGCGGTCGGCCTTGACGCCGGTGACCTGCTGCGCGTTGAGCGCGAGGTCGTCGCCGAGGACGCCAGCCGTCTTCTTGGCGGCCACCTTGGTGAGGACCGATACGTCGTCGAGAACGGTGGCGATGTCGTCGAGCAGCAGGAGCAGGCTGGAGGCCATGGGCAGATTGGGGCTGTAAGGGAAGCGGCGAGCTTATCCGCAGCCGTGTCGCGCCCCGGCAATACCCGTACGCAGGCGCCGCGGAGAAAAGGCGCCGCAGCCCCTCAGAGCGCGCTCAGCGCAATGGCCAGCACGGCCGCCAGCGAGGCGCCGAACAGCGCGAGGCCGACGCGGCGGCGCCGGTGCGTGAGCATCCACAGCACCACGCCCGAGATCGACAGGAAGATCAGGCTTCCGGCCAGCGTGTCGACCAGGAGGATCCACGCCAGCGGCATGCCGCCGCCCTTGTGCATGTTGGTGAGCGTGGCGACGAAGCCGTTGCGCGTGGTGGTCACGCCCACCGAGCGGTTGCCCTGCCAGTACTCGGCCTGCACGATCTCGTCGGGCCCGCCGAAGTTGAAGATCCAGTGCGCCGGCTGGGTGAGCGCGGGCGCACCCTTGTCGCTCTTGTCGGCCCATGCCACGGGCTTGGCGGGCTCGATGCGGCTGGAGTTCGGCGGGCTGCTCATGCGCAGCGCCTCCTGCAGCCATCGGCTCATGGCCTCGGGCGTCTGCGGCACCGGGTCGGGCAGCGCAAGCTGGGCGCGTGTACGTTCCTGGGCCTGCGGCAGCTTCAGCACGTTGCGGTGGTTGAGCCAGATGCCGCTGAAGCCGAACAGCAGCCCCAGCACCGCGCCCCAGAGGCCGAACCAGCCATGGGTGCGGCGTATCCACTGCACGGCGGCGGTGCGGCGCTGGTGCGAACGCACGCGCGCGGCGTGGCCGAGGGAAGAAGAACTGCTGCCGGCGGCGTCCATGATGGCCTCGCCCGATCAGGCCACGCTGCGCTTGAGGCGGATTTCCTCGATGCGCACGGTACCGATGGCGGTGGTCTTGGCGGTCTTCATCTCGCGCTTGAAGCCTGCGAGCTCGTGGAAGCGCATGGCGCGGTCGTTGCGGATCGGCACCCAGATGGTGACCGTGGTGCAGCCCTCGTCCTCCAGGCCTTCGCGGGCGGCGTCCCACAGGGCCACGCCGGCGCCCTTGCCCCAGTGCTCGGGCTTGACGTAGATGGCCCAGATCTCGCCGGTGGTCGGCGGGGTCTTGGGGTCGCGCGAGCGGTCGAAGCCAACGAAGCCGACGATCTCGCTGCCCTGCACCACCACGTGCACCTGGGGTTCGCCGTACTCGATGGCCTCGCGCCACTTGGCTTCGCGCGTGGCAGGAGCCAGGGCGCGTAGTTCATCCTCGGGCAGGATGCCCTCGTAGGCGGCCTTGACGGAGAGTGCGTGGATTTCTGCGACGGCCTTGGCGTCGCGCAGGGTCGCGGGGCGAACTTCGTAATCTGACATGAATGCGGGAAATCGAATGGAACCGCGTATTGTCGCCGCACCGCTAAACTGCACGCCGCATTGCCGCAACAACCGGAGAAATCGACATGGCCAAGGGTCAGCAACGCAGCAACAAGGAAGCGAAGAAACCGAAGAAGGACTCCTCGCCGCCCAAGCCGGTGAACACCGGCGGCTTCGAACCGGTACGCACCGTCACCACCGAGGTCATCCCCCGCGGCAAGCTCAAGAACAAGTGATGAGCGAAACGCCGGCGCCCGCCGCCCCCAGACCCCAGCCGCGCAACCCGCTGCACGGGGTCACGCTGGAGGCCATCGTCACGGCGCTGGCGGGCCACTACGGGTGGCCGAGGCTGAGCGAGCTCGTTCCCATCCGCTGCTTCACGCTCGACCCGAGCGTGGGCTCCAGCCTCAAGTTCCTTCGCAAGGCGCCGTGGGCGCGCGAGAAGGTCGAAAGCCTTTATCTCTTCATGCTGCGCGAGCAACGCCGCGAGCAGCAGCAGCAGCAGCAACCGCAGCGACAGCCATGAAGGTCCGGATCGAGCCTTCGGGCCTCGACTTCGAGACCGACGGCGAAACCACCCTGCTGAAGGCCGCCGAGGCCGCCGGCATCGAACTGCCGAGCTCGTGCCGCAACGGCACCTGCCGCACCTGCATCTGCCTGCGGCGTGCGGGCGAAACCCGCCACATCATCGAATGGCCCGGCCTGAGCGCCGAGGAAAAGGCCGAGGGCTGGATCCTGCCCTGCGTGGCGCAGGCGCTGGGCGACGTCACGCTCGAGGTACCCGGCGCACACGCCCTCTTCGCCGACTGAGCAGCCCTGGCCGGCTCAGGCCGGCGGCCTGACCGAAGGCGCCGCCACCACCAGCCGGTCGCGCTGCGCGAGCGAGGGGAACAGCTTGAACCAGGTCAGCGCGACCAGCATCGTGCCCACGCCGCCCACCACCACCGAGCCGACCGGCCCCAGCAGCGCAGCCGTGGCGCCCGACTCGAACTCGCCGAGCTGGTTGCTCGCGCCGATGAAGATCGAGTTCACCGCGCTCACCCGCCCGCGCATGGCGTCAGGCGTTTCGAGCTGCACCAGCGTCTGGCGGATCACCACGTTGACCATGTCGGCGCCGCCCGAGACCGCCAGCGCGATCAGCGAGACGACGAAGCTCTTCGAGATGCCGAACACCACCATGCACAGCCCGAACACCGCGATCGCCAGCAGCAGCGTGCGCCCCACGTGGCGCTCCACCGGCCGCCGCGTGAGCGCGATGGACATCACCAGCGCACCCACCGCAGGCGCGCTGCGCAGCAGGCCCAGGCCCCAGGGGCCGGTGTGCAGGATGTCCTTGGCATAGATCGGCAGCAGCGCCACCGCGCCGCCCAGCAGCACCGCGAACAGGTCGAGCGACACGGCGCCGAGCACCGGCTTGCGCTTCCAGATGAAATCGACGCCCGCGAATACCGTCGCCAGGGTCACCGGCTCGCGCGCAGCCGGCGTGTAGGCGTAGCGAAGCCGCAGCACCAGCACGCAGGCGACGGCGAAGAACACCACGCTGGCGCCATACACCACCGCCATGCCCGCCACGAACAGCAGGCCGCCGAGGGCCGGCCCTCCGATGATCGCGCCCTGCATGCCCGCCGAGCTGAAGGCCATCGCGCGCGACAGCATGGTCGGCGGCACCAGCAGCGGCGTCAGCGCCTGCTGCGCCGGCATCTGGAAGGCACGCACCGCGCCCAGCACCAGCGACAGCCCCAGCAGCAGGCCGCGAGTGTCGTGCTTCTCCAGCACGGCCAGCAGCAGCACCAGCGCCACCAGCCCCTGCACCGCGAAACAGGCCGCCACGATGCGCCCGCGATGGTGGCGGTCGACGATGTGGCCGGCCAGCAGCGCCAGCACCAGCGCGGGCACGAACTGGTAGAGGCCGACCAGCCCCAGGTCCCACGCGCTGCCGGTGAGCTCGTACATGTGCCAGCCGATGGCCACCAGCAGCATCTGCGAGGCGGCCGTGCCGAAGAGGCGCGCCGTCCACATCTGCATGAAGGGGCGTTCGCGCGTCAGGTCGGAGAAGCTCGGGGGAGAAGCCGCCTGGACGTCGGGAGAGGAAGAGGAGGAGACGGAAGCGGGGGCGGGGCCGGACATCCGCCCGAGGATAGCCGAGCCCGCATGAGCAGGGCGTGAGCCCGGGCAAGCCTCGCCCGGGCCCCTGTCTACACTCGGTCGCATCCATGACCGCCCCGCCGCTGCTGCAACCCGTCCACGAAGACCCGTACCTGCTGGTGCTCGACAAGCCCGCCGGCCTGCTCTGCGTGCCCGGCCGCGGCGAGGACAAGCAGGACTGCCTGAGCGCGCGCGCCATGCGGCAGTGGCCCGACGCACTCATCGTGCACCGCCTCGACATGGCCACCAGCGGGCTGGTGGTGATGGCGCGAGGCATCGAGATGCAGCGCGCGCTGAGCGCCGGATTCGCCGAACGCAGGGTGCACAAGCGCTATGAAGCCGTTGTCGACGGCCAAATGCCGCTGCGGGAGGACTGGTCGGTGATCGACGCGCCCCTGATGGCCGACTGGCCGCGCCGCCCCCTGCAGAAGATCGACCCGGAGGGCAAGCCCAGCCTCACCCGGTGGAAGACCATTTCGGTGCTGGCCGGAGAGCCTGCCTCCACGCACGTGCTGCTGGAGCCCCTGACGGGCCGCTCACATCAGCTGCGGGTGCACCTGCTGTCGATCGGCCATCCGATCCTGGGCGATGCGCTGTATGGCGATGCTGCACTGCGGTCACGCGCGCCGCGTTTGATGCTGCATGCCAGCGAGCTGGGGTTCGTGCATCCCGTGACGGGGCAGGAGCTCCGCTTCGAGCGGCCCTCCGGATTCGCCTGACGTCCTGCCCGGCCGATCGCCCGATCGATCCTCGATGCCGCTACAGACGCCGCGGTTTCCGTTGTTGCGTCGTTGCCGTTGCCGCTCAGCCGCCCTTGACGACCAGCACAGGCATGTTCGCGTCCTGCAGCACGCGCTGCGTCACGCTGCCCAGCAGCAGTTTCTCGATGCCGCTGCGGCCGTGGGAGCCCATCACGATCAGGTCGGCCGCGATGGCGATGGCCGTGTCGACGATGCCTTCGTGCACCACGTGGCCGTCGATCACGCGTTGGTCGCTGTGCAGGCCCTCGGCCGCGAGCGCCGCCACGCCGCGCGCGAGTGCGGCATTGGCACTGGCAGTGGCCGCCGCGAGGTATTCGTTCTGGCCGAGCGCGTAGTCCGCGCCCACGCCGATGAAGGGATAGTTGTCGATCACGTGGATCAGCGTGATGCGGCTACCGAAGGCCAGCGCGAGGCCGCTGGCCTTGCTGACGGCGAGCATGGAAGTTTCGGAGCCGTCGATCGGAACCAGGATGTGATTGAACATGGCGGGACCTCGCTTTCGTTCGCAGACAGACTCGGCCCATGACGGACCGGGGCCCCGAATTTAACCGCTGTTGCTCGGCGCGGGCTGTAGGACTCGTACCAGCAAGGGCAAGACCCGATATTGCAGGGCCTCAATCCCCCTGGAAACCCTCTGCCCGGCAGGTGATCACCAGCGTGTCGCGCCAGCCTTCGCCGCCCTCTTCGAGCGGCTGGATCGGCGTCGACTCGTGGATCACGCGCGCGTCGTCGAGCAGCAGCAGCGTCCACGGCTCGGTCATCGTGAAGCGCTCGCCGCGACGCCCGTTGGCCTCGAACACGCGCGTCTCGCCGCCCTTGATGCCGTGCCGCCCCACGAGCGCGACAGCCACCAGATCCACGCCGTCCCGGTGCGCGCCCTCGGGCGTGGGGCGTCCGATGCCGCCCGCGGTGTCGATGCGGAACTGATGCGCCTCCACGTACCAGCGCTGCGCCGCGCCGCGCATCTCGCTGCTGGCCCTTCCGAGCTGCTGCAGCAGCCGCTGCCACACAGGCTGCGCGACGGTAGCCTCGAGCATCGGCGCGAACCATCGCTGCATGCCGCCGTGCAGCGCGTTGTATTCGACCGGCTGCCAGTGCGCCCGATGCGGCACCTGCGCGAGCGTGGCCTCTTCGTCGGCCTCGACGGTGAAGCAGGCATGGCGGCGGGTGCGGTAGCGGCCGCCGTCCTTCAGGTACTCGTCGGGGGGAAGGTCGTTCCAGTCGGCATGCAGCGCATCGAGCTGCGAGAGGGGAACGCCGAGCCATTCGCTTACGCCTTGCGGGCTCAGCACCGCATAGCCCTGCTCGCGCAGCGCGGCGGGCAACTCGGCAGGCGAAATGAACGGGGGAGTGAATGCAGCCGTGGTCACTTCTCGCTGACCTTCACGTCCTTCCAGAACGCGACACGGTCGCGGATCTCTTCGGCTTCGGGCTTCGGATCGGCGTAGTACCAGGCGGCGTCAGCACTGAGCTCGCCGTTGACCAGCAGCGAGTAGTAGCTCGCCGTGCCCTTCCAGGGGCAGGTGGTCTTGTGGTTGCTGAAGGTGACGAAGTCGCGGTTGAGCGAGCTCATCGGGAAGTAGTGGTTGCCCTCGACGAGGACCGTGTCGTCGCTTTCGGCGATGGTTACGCCGTTCCAGGTTGCTTTCATGGGGGTGGGTCTCCGGGGGCGGCCGGGTGCCGCTTTTCGAGGGGTATTGTGCCGCTGGTGGGGGGATGGCTTTGTTGGGGGGGTGTAGCTACCCTGTTTGAGGGGGTGGTTTCGGAGGCTGGTTTAGCTCGGGCGTTGCGTTGGCTTTGCCTCTGTTGGATGCTGCTGGACGGTTGCTTCCCGAGGCCGGGTCTCGGCCCGGCGGCCGACCTACTTTTCTTTGCTTCGCCAAAGAAACGTAGGCAAAAGAAAGGCGACCCTGCTGTCTGCGTCCCTTCGCTTCGCTACGGGCAACCTGCGGTGCTCGACGTAGGAGGGGTCCGCAGAACTCGCTCCACTGCGTTGCGCTCAGACAGCTGCGGCCCTTGTCCCTCCTACGTCTGCGCTCCTCGGCGCAGCCAGAAGGGAGCGACACGCGCCATCGCTTCGCTCGGCTTTGGGAACGGCCTGGGCTGGCCTTCGCTTTGCTCGGCCGGGGATTTGGGCCTCGGATTGATTTCGAGCCTGTGTTCAGGCTCGTTGTCTTGGGTGAGATGCTGATGCGGTGCACGAGACGACTCTGGGTTCCCGGCACCGCTGGGTACCGCCAGCGAGCGCCCCTCGAAGCGACACGGAGCGATCCCGCAATTCATTCCAAGGCACAGCAGGCGCGAAGCGCTTGCTGTGCCTTGGTGGCCGAGCGAAGCAAAGGCACGTGCGTCTCCCCTCCCCTCTGGCTGCGCCGAGGAGCGCAGCGTTTCGCGGATCAGGGCTCGCAGCTGTTTGAGCGAAGCGAGTTCTGCGAGACCCCGCGAAACGCGAGCACCGCAGGTTGCCCCTTCGCAAAGCGAAGGGGTCGCAGACAGTGGGGTCGCCTTTTCTTTGCCTACCTTCTTTTGGCGAAGCAAAAGAAAGTAGGTCGCCCGCCGGGGCGAGTCCCGGCCCCGGAAAGCAAACACCTCACAACAGCAACAAGGGCACTAGGCCAGCACTAGGCAGCCAACCAATGCACGCTGAAAAGCCTCTCAGGATCAGTCCAAACCGCCCCAGCCCGAAACCCCGCCCTCACAGCCAACGCCCGAAGCCCCTCGACAGTGAACTTGTGCGAGTACTCCGTGTGAATGGTCTCCCCTTCCTCGAACGCAAACTCCTGCCCATTCAAGCAAACACTCTGCGCCCGCCGACTCACAAGATGCATCTCGATCCGCCGATGCGGCGCGTTGTAGAACGCCGCATGCGAGAACCCGTCGAGATCGAAGCCGGCATCGAGCTCCGCATTCGCCCGCCGCAGCAGGTTGAGGTTGAACTCCGCCGTCACCCCCTGCGCATCGTTGTATGCAGCATGCAGCCGAGCAGGATCCTTCACGAGATCGACCCCGATCAGCAGCCCGCCACCGCGCAACATCCGCGCGGCAAGCTGCAAGAAGGCCAGCGCCTCGTCCGGCTCGAAGTTGCCGATGGTCGAGCCCGGGAAGAACCCGACGCGGCGGCCGGAGCCGGCCATGGGCGCCGGCAGCACCAGCGGCATGGTGTAGTCGGCCGCGATGGGCTGGATCGCCAGATCGGGATAGTCCGCCTTCAGCCGCTCGGCCGCCGCCTCCAGGTGCTCGCCAGAGATGTCGATGGGCAGGTAGCGCTTCGGCGTCTCCAGCGCATCGAGCAGCAGCCGCACCTTGGTCAGCGACCCGGCGCCGAACTCGACGATCTCCGCGTTCGGCCCGATCTGCCCCGCGATCTCCGCGGCGCATTCGCCGAGGATGCGCAGCTCCGTGCGCGTCGGGTAGTACTCGGGAAGCTCGCAGATGCGGTCGAAGAGCTGCGAGCCTGCGGCGTCGTAGAAGAACTTGGGCGAGATGCTGCGCGGCGAGCGCGCGAGCCCGGCCTGCATCTCGCGGCCGAACTCCGACAGCGGGGTTGCGACCGCAGCGGCAGCCTGCGAAGAAACGTGCGGCTTCCGGCCGTCCTTTGCGGGCACGAAGGACAGCGACGAAGAGGAACTTGGATTGCGCATGATCAGAGGTCTTTCGCGAGCCGCAGCCCCGAGAACTGCCAGCGCGCCGCCGGCGGGAAGAAGTTGCGATAGCTGGGCCGCGCATGCCCGGCCGGCGTGGCGACGCTGCTGCCGCGCAGCACCAGTTGCCCCACCATGAACTTGCCGTTGTATTCGGCGGCGATGCCCGGCAGCGGCCTGAAGCCGGGGTACGGGTCGTACGACGAGCGCGTCCATTGCCAGACATGCCCGGTCATCTGCGAGATGCCGGACGCATCGTGCGCGGCTTCCCACTCGAACTCGGTCGGCAGCCGTGCGCCGGCCCATTCGGCGTACGCCGCGGCCTCGTAGAAGCTCAGCTGCGACACGGGGGCATCGGCCTCCATCGGCCGCACGCCGTGCAGGCCGAACACGTGCCAGCCCGCGCCCGCCTGGGCAGCGGGGCCGGCAAAGCGCAGCCGCGGATCGTCTTGCTCCAGCCAGTAGGCGGGGTGCCGCCAGCCGTTGGCCTGGACCGCGGCCCAGCCGTCGGACAACCACAGCTCGGGCCGCTGGTAGCCGCCGTCGGCGATGAACTGGGCGTAGTCGCCGCAGTTCACGAGCCGGTCGGCAATCGCGTAGGGCTGCAGCAGCGCCCGATGGCGCGGCGTCTCGTTGTCGAAGGAGAAGCCGTTGCCGTCGTGCCCCACCTCGACCATGCCGCCGGGCTGTTCGATCCAGCGCATGGCGGGCGGCACCGCGGCCAGCCGCAGCGCAGGGCCGCCGGCGGGCTTGTAGGCCGGCAGCATGGGATTGCAGGAGAACGCGTGCAGGATGTCGGTGAGCAGCAACTCCTGATGCTGCTGCTCGTGATTCAGCCCGAGCGTGACGATGGGCTCGATCACGCTCCAGTCGAATCCGCCCTCCTCCAGCAGCGCCAGCACGGCCTCGTCGACGTGGCGCCGGTATTCATGCACCTCGTCCAGCGAGGGCCGCGTGAGCAGGCCGCGCTGCGGGCGCGGATGGCGCGGGCCGAGCGCCTCGTAGTACGAGTTGAAGAGGTAATGGAAGCGCGGATCGAGCGGCCGGTAGCCCCCCGCGTGCGGCTGCAGCAGCACGCTCTCGAAGAACCATGTGGTGTGCGCGAGATGCCACTTGGTGGGGCTGGCATCGGGCATCGACTGGATGCACTGGTCTTCGGCGGACAGCGGGGCGGCAAGCGCCAGGCTGGTTGCGCGCACTTCGCGGAATCTGTCGCGCAGTGCGCCCGCCGCCGGAATGGTCGGCCGGGAAAGCGTCATGGAATCTCCAGTCGGGTAGCCGCAATTTGTAGCCCATCCGGGTCGCGACGGCACGTAGGACAAGGCGCCGCAGGCCTGCCGCCGCGACTTCGGCAAAGCCGCCCTGGGGCGAGCGCGAGAGTCCGCCACTGTGGCACAAGATGCCGGTGCGTGCAGGAGGGCTGCGTATCATCCGACGCATGCAAACGACCAACCCCTCGGGCAGGCCCAAAGTCGTCATCGTCGGCTGCGGATTCGGTGGCCTCGAAGCGGCGCGCAAGCTGCAGGACGCCGACGTGGACGTGACGGTGATCGACAAGACCAACCACCACCTGTTCCAGCCGCTGCTCTACCAGGTGGCGACCGCAGGGCTCGCAGCGCCTTCCATCGCGGCGCCGGTGCGCGGGTTGTTCCGCGGGCAGAAGAACATCACGACGCTGCTGGGAGAGGTCAGCGGCATCGACCCGGCCGCGCGATCGGTGCAGCTGGCCAACGGCGACACCGTGCCATACGACCACCTGATCGTCGCCGCCGGCGCCACACACAGCTACTTCGGGCATGACGAGTGGTCCACCGCCGCACCCGGGCTGAAGACGCTGGCCGATGCCTTCGAGATCCGCCGCCGCGTGCTGCTGTCGTTCGAAACCGCCGAGATCACCGCCGACCTGGAACGCCGCCGTGCATTGCTCACCTTCGTGGTGATCGGCGCCGGGCCCACCGGCGTCGAGATGGCCGGCACGCTGGCCGAGATCGCCAAGCACACGCTGTCGGGCGAGTTCCGCCACATCGATCCGGCCAGCGCCCAGGTGCTGCTGATCGAAGGTGGGCCGCGCGTGCTGCAGGCCATGCCCGAGTCGCTGAGCGTCAAGGCGCTGGAGCAGTTGCAGAAGCTCGGCGTCGAGGTGCGCCTGAACGCCCGGGTCACCGCCATCGACAACGCCGGGCTCGAAGTGCAGACCGGCGGCGGTGCTGACGGTGCACCGGTCCAGAGCTACCGTATCGATAGCAGCTGCGTGGTGTGGGCCGCGGGCGTGGCGGCCTCGCCGCTGGGACGGATGCTGGGCGCAGCCACCGGCGTCGAATGCGACCGCGCGGGCCGCATCAAGGTCGAGCCGGACCTGAGCCTCGCGGGGCACCCCGAGATCAGCGTGGTCGGCGACCTCGCCGCCGCCATGAGCTATGCCCCCGGCAAGCCGCCCAAGCCCGTGCCCGGCGTGTCACCCGGCGCCAAGCAGGCGGGGCGCGCGGCCGCCGCCAACATCCTGCGCCGCATCGCGGGCCGGCCTACGGTGCCGTTCCGCTACGCCGACTACGGCAACCTCGCCACCATCGGCCGCAACTCGGCCGTGGTCGACCTGGGCACGCCCTTCGGCCCTCTGCGCTTCAGCGGCCGGCTCGCGTGGCTTTTCTGGCTGTTCGCGCACGCCTACTTCCTGATCGGCTTCCGCAACCGCATCGTGGTGATGATGGATTGGGCGAGCGCCTACTGGAGCTTCCAGCGCAATGCGCGCGTGGTGGCCGACGTGCAGGGCAAGAGCGAGTCCTGAGAACGAGCCGCGATGCTCTCGCTGTTCATCTGGCTCGCCGCGCATGCCGCCGAGGCGCTGTTGTGCCTCTGGGTGCTGCGCTGGGGCGGCGCCGAGCGGCTCGAAGGAACCTTCGCCTCGGGCTTCCTCTTCAGCAGCTTCGCGCCGCGATGGAGCGCCGAGGGGCTGAAGATGGCGGCGCTGATCCTGCTGGTTTTCTGCGCGATCAGCTTCGCAGCGGGCCTCATCGTGCCCGGGCTGCGCTGCTTGGGCAGTTGCTAGGGGAATCGAGATTCGAGCGGGGCCACGACCGTCGATTCGCCCTGAGAGCGCCCCGCCCCACCGGAGCCGGAACTCACAGGCTCAGAAGAGCCCTCCCCACCGGCCGCCGCCCCAGTGCGGCTGCGCCTGTTGTTCCTCGCGCTGGTGCTTGCGCCACTCCCACGGCGGCGTCGGCTGCGGATCGGCCCATAGGCCGGCGCGGCGTGCCTGCGCGCGCTCCTGCAGCTTGAACAGGCCTCCGCCGCGCCTGGTGGCGAGGTGGTTGTAGTCGTACACCCAGGCCCACCCTTCGGACACCATTCGGCTGCCGGCGTCCTCGCCATTGCAGCTCACGTCGGCCACGGTGCGGCCGTAGCGGTCGGTGTCGACCTCGGTGATGAGCGCCTGTTCGCCGAAGCAGATGCCGCTGAGCGCCTGCCTGCTGCGCTGACCGTAGGGCTGGGCCTTCTCGGGAGCGTCGATGGCCGCGATGCGCACCTTCACGCGCTCATAGGCGCCGATGCGCCCGCAGCGCGCGGTGAGCGTGTCGCCGTCGCTGATGCCGACGACGAGGCAGTTGCGTGGTGCAGCCTGGGAAAGGTGGGGAAAGGCAAGAAGAAGCAGAGAAAGAAGACAGGAAGGCAGCGCGCGAAAGTGCATGAAGAAGCCGGAAAGACCAGGAGATAGGCAGAATGGCCGGTCCGGTCGAGGCTAAGTGATCCGCGCACCGGAACAATTCGGGACACAGTTTTTTTCCTTTCTTTCTCGCGTTCTTACCCGAACCGCGCTTCGAAGGAGACCCCGCACATGCAGGAACCCACCCGGGACGACTGGTTTTCCGCCGCCAACGACGCATGGGATGCAGGCGCGCACAAGAAGGCGCTGTCGCTGTTCCTCAAGGCCGCCGTCGCCGGCGAGACCCACGCGCTCAACAGCGTCGGCTACTTCCTCGACCACGGCATCGGCGTGAAGCAGGACAGCACCGCCGCCCGCCAGTGGTACCGCAAGGCCGCCAGGGCCGGCGACATCGCAGGCTGCGCCAACCTCGCCATCTGCTATCGCGACGAAGGCAACTTCCGCTGGGCCCGCTACTGGTTCGAGCGCGCCTACGCCGCGGGCGACGGCGACGCGGCACTTGAGCTGGGACGCCTCTTCCTGTGGGAAGGCCCGCACAAGAACCACCGCAAGGTCGTCGACTACCTGACGAAGGCGATGGCGGCGCCTCAGGTGACGCCGAACGGGAGGGAAGAAGCCGGGAAGCTGCTGAAGTCGCTGGGGCTCGGGCACTGACCGGTCAAGTGCCCACCCTTTCAGCCGGATTCACTTCGCCTCGCTCTCCGCCTCCTGCAGCAGGCGCCACATGACCTTCCCGCTCCCGCTCTTGGGCAGCGCGTCGACGAACTGCACCTTGCGCGGGATCTTGTAGACGGCCATGTTCTCGCGGCACCAGTCGATGATCTGCTGCTCGGTGGTGTCCTTGTGCGTGGGGCGCAGCACCACCACGGCCTTGACGGATTCGCCGCGGTAGTCGTCCTTGGTCGAGATCACGCAGGCTTCCTGGATCGCCGGGTGGCGGAACATGAGCAGCTCGACCTCGGCGGGCCACACCTTGAAGCCGCTCGCGTTGATCATGCGCTTGAGGCGGTCGGTGATGAAGAAGTAGCCGTCCTCGTCCATGCGGCCCATGTCGCCCGAGCGGAAGAAGCGCTTGCCCTCGAACTCGACGAAGGCCGCCGCGGTGGCGTCGGGCCGCTTCCAGTAGCCCTGGAACACCTCGGGGCCGTGGATGATGATCTCGCCCGATTCGCCGATGGGCATTTCCTTGAGCGTGTCGGGGTCGACCACGCGCGCATCGGTGCTCATGAACGGGATGCCCAGGCACTGCTGCTTGGGGTTGTCCAGCGGGTTGGTGTGCGAGGGTGCGGCGGTCTCGGTGAGGCCGTAGCCCTCCTGGTACTTCAGGCCGTACTGCTCGAAGAGGCGCTGCGCCACGGCCTGGGGCATGGCGGCGCCGCCGCCGCCGATGTAGGTCATGCTCGACAGGTCGTAGTCCTTGAAGTTGGGGCTGGCCATCAGGTCGATGACCATCGTCGGGATGTTGGTCCAGGCCGTGACCTTCCAGCGCGAGATGAGCCGGCCGGCCACGTCGCGGTCCCAGCGCGGCATGATGATCAGCGTGGCCGCCGCGAGGATGGCGGTGTGCATCATGCTCACCACGCCGGTGATGTGGAACATCGGCACCACCGCGAGCACAACCGTCTCGGAGGTCGAGCAGCCCCACATCTGGCCTGAGACGGCGTTGTGCATCAGGCTGGAGTGGTTGTGGATGCAGCCCTTGGGCAGGCCGGTGGTGCCGCTGGTGTAGGGCAGCAGCGCCATGTCGTTGGCGCCCACCACGTGCTCGGGCGGCGGGTGGCCGGCCTCGAGCGCGTCGGTCCAGGCGATGACCTTGCCGCCATCGAGCGCGGGCAGCGGGTGGCGCGTGGTGAGCCACTCCTTCCAGGCGGGCGCCGGGGCGTCGTCGCCCGAGGCTTCGGCGTCGAAGGCGTCGGTGAACTGGGTCACGATCATGTGGTCCAGCCGCTGCTCGGGCGGCAGCGAGTTGCTGGCCTTGGCCAGCTCGGGCGCCAGGTCGCCGGTGATGAGGGCCACCTTGGCGTCGGGGTCGGTGATGTAGTGCTTGAGCTCCTCGGCCCGGTTCATCGGGTTGACCGGCACCACCACCGCGTTGGCGCGCAGGATCGCGAAATGCGCGATCACCAGTTGCGGGCAGTTCTGCATGTCCAGGATCACGCGGTCGCCGCGCTTCACGCCCAGCGCGTGCAGCGTGCCGGCCAGCCGGTCGACCTGCGCGGCGAACTCGCGGTAGCTGGTCACGCGGCCGAAGAACACCAGCGCAGGCTTGTCGGGGTAGCGTGCGGCCGAGGTGGCGAGGTTGTGCCAGAGCGAGGTGGCGGGGACGGTGATCGAGTGCGGGAGGCGCTTGGGCCAGAACTTGTAATGCGGGCGTTGTTCCATGGTGGGCACGGGCGGGGGATGGACGAGAGGGCGGGAAGGTGGATTCCCGCCAGCCTAAGCCGCCACGTCCGCCGCTCGCATCGGGGAAGCCCCCGGGGGCGTCGCCTAGGTGACGCCATTTTTTCTCACATGCCCGGCTCCTGCCGGATGCGCTCTGCGACTACAGACAGGCGCCGCCTTCCGCGCGATACCTGCGGGCTGTTCTCTTTTCCTTTCCCCTCCCGTCCACCCACTCACCCACCGAAGGAGCTTCCATGGCAGCAGAAAAGCACGCGAGCGTTCACTGGGAAGGCGCCGGCAAGACCGGCAAGGGCCTGGTCAGCACCGAGACCGGCGCCCTCAAGGACTACCCCTACGGCTTCGCCAGCCGCTTCGAGGACGACAAGCGCGGCACCAACCCCGAGGAAATCGTCGGCGCCGCGCATGCCGCCTGCTTCACGATGGCCTTCGCCTTCGCGCTGGAGCGGGAAGGCCTGGCGGCCACGAAGATCGACACCCGCGCGGCCGTGCGGCTGGCCAAGGACGGCGACGGCTTCAAGATCGACCGCATCGCGCTCGAACTAGACGCCAGCGTGCCCAACCTCGACGAGGCGAAGTTCCAGCAGATCGCGGCCGCCGCCAAGGCCGGCTGCCCGCTGTCGAAGGCGCTGGCGAGCGTGCCCGAGATCACGCTGAAGGCCACGCTGGCCGGCTGAGCGGTCTGCCTATGATCGTCTCCTCACAAAAACAGGAGACGGATCATGAACAAGCCCATCCGGACCGCACTCGCGGTCCTTTCCCTCGGCCTCGGCGCCACGGCGGCGATGGCCGCCTTTCCCGACAAGCCGATCAAGATCGTCATCGGCTTTCCCGCCGGCGGCCCCCTCGACCAGCATGCGCGCCTGCTGACCGACAAGCTGCAGGCCGTGCTGGGCCAGCCGCTGATCGTCGACTACAAGCCCGGCGCGGGCGGCTCGGTGGGTGCCGACGCGGTCGCCAAGAGCCCGGCCGACGGCTACACGCTGATGCTGGCCAATACGGGCGTGGCGGTGATCAACGGCGCGCTCTACAGCAAGCTGCCCTACAACACGCAGCGCGACTTCGTGCCCATCGCGCGCACCGCGATGCAGCCGCTGGCCCTCTTGGTCACGCCCAAGCTGCCGGTGCAGAACCTGAAGCAGTTCATCGACTACGCCAAGGCGCGGCCCGGCCAGGTCAACTACGGCTCGGCCGGCAACGGCGGCATCAGCCACCTGGTGCCGGAGATGTTCAAGACCGCCACCGGCATCTTCATGGTGCACATCCCCTACCGAGGCAGCGCCCCGGCCTTCACCGACCTGATGGGCGGGCAGGTCCAGTTCATGGCCGAGTCGATCCCGCAGGCGGCCAACTACCACAAGCAGGGCAAGGTGCGCGCCCTGGCCGTGACCAGCCGCGAGCGCAACCCCGCCCTGCCCGACATCCCGACCGTGATCGAGTCGGGCGTCAAGGGCTTCGAGGTGGTGGGCTTCTACGGCTTCCTCGCGCCGAAGGACACGCCGAAAGACGTGGTCGCCAAGCTGAGCGACGCCTTCAGGCAGGTGCTCAGCAACCCCGAAGTGCGCGAACGCATGGTGAGCCAGGGCGCCGACCCGGCCTTCCTTGGCAGCGAGGATTTCGCGCGCTTCCTCGCGACGGAAACACCGCGCTGGGAGAAGGCAGTGAAGGCATCCGGCGCGCGGATGGACTGATCCCGCGCAGAACGCCGCTCAGGGCGGCGTGGCCGCGTGCCGCTCGAGCCGTGCGCGGTCCAGCAGCTCGATCGCGCGGTAGCGCACGCGCAGCGTGCCGTCCTCCTCCCACAGCTTGAGCTGCCGGTTCACGCTCTGGCGCGACACGCCGAGCATGAACGACAGGTCTTCCTGCGACACGCCCAGCAGCGCGCCGCCGCCCTTGCCCGTGCCCTCATCCGCGCCCTCCGCGCGCGCGTCCAGCGTGAGCAGGCGGTGCGCGAGCCGCACCGGCAGCGGCATCAGGATCACGTCGTCGATCCACGCCAGCGCCTGGCGCAGCCGCAGGCACACCAGCCGGGTGAAGGCCATGTGCACGTCGGGATGCTCGGCCACCAGCCGATGGAAGTCCGCCGCCGCGACCACCGCCATCTCGGTGGTGTCGACCGCGCAGGTGTCGTAGACGCGCTCGCGCCCCACCAGCAGCGACACCTCGCCGAACCAGTGGCCGGGTTCGAGCATTGCGATCACCGCCTCGCGCCCGCCCGGCGCCACCACGCTCACGCGCAGCGAGCCGGCCACCACGCCGAATAGAGCGTCCGGCGACGAGCCCTTGTGGAAGAGCGATTCGCCGCGCGCCAGCGTACGCCGGTGCGCCACTTCGAGCAGCCGCCGCTGCACGTCCTCGGCCAGTCGCATGTCGCCGTTGTGCACCGGCGATGGCTGCGCGTCCGGGGCCGTGTCGGAGGATGAAGGGAGCGTGCGTGGCATCGCGGGTTTGTCCGTAGCGTCGATTGCCAACACCGGACAGTCTTGTTTCAGGGGCGTGCCGATAGTACGCAGCGAGCCCGGGCCGGCGCATTCGCGCCAACCCGATGTCAGCAGCCATTCCTGTCACATGGAGCACACCCGATGAGCAAAGACGACACCCCACGCACCGAACTCCAGGCCCGCCGCGAGCGCCTCGTGCTCGACCACTTCGCCGACGAGACCCGGCAGGACTTCGACGCCGTGCTCGGCACCTTCCCGCATCCGCACTACGAGCTGGTTCCCAGCGGCGAGGTGCACGACGGCATCGCCCAGGTGCGCCAGTACTACATCGACACGCGCCGCGCCTTTCCCGACCAGCGCCACGAGATCATCCAGCTGCGCCACGCCGACGACTCGGTGATCGTCGAGTTCTGGCTGCTGGGCACGCACAAGGGGCCGCTCAAGGGCCTGCCTCCCACCGGCAACAGCTTCCGCTGCCGCATGAACGCCTTCTTCATCTTCGAGGGCGACCGGCTGGTGTGCGAGCGCGTGTACTTCGACACGCTCACGATGCTGCGGCAGCTGCTGGCGGGCGTGCCGGCGGAGCAGGTCGGCGCACTGGTGGGCGGGCTTCTGGGCCAGCCGGCCGCCGCACGCGCGGCAGCGGCAGCAGAGACGGCCACGGCATGAACGCGCTGCGCGGCGATGCGCTCGCGGGCCGGCATGCCATCGTGACCGGCGGCGCGCGCGGCATCGGGCTGGCGATCGCGCGGCGCTACCTCGCGGCCGGTGCAAGCGTCGCGCTGTGGGACCTCGACGCGCTGGCGCTCGCCCATGCCATGGAGACGCTCGCGCCGTTCGGCAAAGCCGCGTCGGCGGTCGTCGACGTGCGTGAGGAAGACCAGATCGCCCGCGCGGCCGCGCAGTCGCAGGAGCGCTTCGGCGGCATCGACGTCCTCGTCAACAACGCCGGGGTGCTGGGGCCGACGGTGCCGGCCTGGGAGCACACGCCCGCGCAGTGGCGCAACGTGCTCGACGTCAACCTCACGGGGGCATGGCTGTGCTGCCGGGCAGTGGCACCGGCGATGCTCGCGCAGCGGCGCGGCCGCATCGTCAACATCGCCTCGGTCGCAGGCAAGGAGGGCAACGGCTTCAACGCCGCGTACTCCGCCTCGAAGGCCGGTCTCATCGCGCTCACCAAGTCGCTGGGCAAGGAACTGGCCTCGTCCGGCGTGCTGGTGAACTGCATCACGCCCTCGGCGGCAGACACCGAGGTGTTCGCCGCCGTTCCGGCCGAACACCGCGAGCAGCTGCGCACCGCCCTGCTCTCGCGCGTGCCGATGGCGCGCTTCGTCGAGGTCGACGAGGTGGCCGCCATGGCGGCATGGCTCGCGTCGGACGACTGTTCCTTCAGCACCGGCGCGGTGTTCGACATCTCGGGCGGGCGCTCGACGTACTGAGCGCCCGCTCATTTCGCTTCGCTTCCCTCGAAGGCTGACAAGGAGACCCCATGACCAGAGACCCCGAACCCTCGGGCTTCGCACAGCTGGCGGATTTCGACGGCGCGCGCGACGCTGCCATGCCGCAGGACCGCCTGCGCGCCATCCGCCGCGCCGCCGAAGGCCTGCGCGAGCGCCTGCTCGACGCGCCGCCGGTGCGCTTCGCGCGCAGCTTCGACCTGCTGCGCATTCCGTACCCGGCGTGGTTCGCCTTCACGGGCGTCTATTCGCAGCAGCTGATCAAGCCGCACATGGTGCATCTGCTGGCGCGCACGGTGGTCGTCCAGTACGACGACTTCGAGGGCCGGCTGCGCACGCTGCTGTTCACGCCGGCGGACTTCGAGGCCGGCAACGAGACGCCCTACTTCAAGCGCCTGGCCGAGCAGACGCCGAAGTTCCTGCACAAGGCGATCGCGCCGGTCTACCGGACCGTGCCGCAGGCGCTGGCGAGCTGCGGCATCGCGCCGGAACAGGTCGACTACATCACCTACGACCACCTGCACACGCAGGACCTGCGCCGGTGGCTGGGCAGCGGCGCCACGCCGGGCCTGCTGCCCAACGCCAGGCTGCTGGTGCATCGCCAGGAGCTCGCGAGCGTGCAGGGCCTGATGCCGGTGCAGGCCGAGTGGTACTGCCCGCACGGGCTCGACGGCATCCCGGCCGAAAGAATCGTCGCTTTCGACGGCAGCATCCAGCTCGGCCGCGGTCTGGCGCTGGTGCACACGCCGGGCCATACCGAAGGCAACCATTCTCTGGTCTACCGCACGGGCGACGGCCTGCGGGTGAGCAGCGAGAACGGCGTGGCGGCCGACAGCTGGGCGCCGCTGCGGTCGCGGCACAACGGCATCCGCCGCTACGCGCAGGCCACCGGCGCGGAGGTGATCCTCAACGGCAACACGCAGGAAAGCAGCAACGACCAGTACCTGTCGATGGTGCTGGAGAAGACGCTTGCAGGCAGCTCGGCAGCGCACGGCTTCAGCAACGTGGTGCCGTCGGCCGAATGCACGCCGCACTGGCTCTTTCCGGGGGCGCCAGCCAGCTTCCTCTGGGGCGAGACCAGCTTCGGAACGCCGGTGAAGGCCTGACCGAACGATTCGACAACGAGGAGACAGACGATGAACACAGCCACCCTGGCCGGGGCGCAAGCGCAATCCCAGGCGGACGCCGATGCGCGCGAGGACGCCGCCCTCTTCCGCAGGATCACCTGGCGCCTGATGCCGCTGCTGTGCGCCTGCTACGTGCTGAACTACCTGGACCGCACCAACGTGGGCTACGCACAGCTGCAGATGAAGGAGCAGCTCGGCTTCAGCGACGCGGTGTTCGGCCTGGGCGCCGGCATCTTCTTCATCGGCTACGCGGTGTTCGAGATTCCGAGCAACCTGATGCTCGCGAAGATCGGCGTGCGCGCCACGCTGCTGCGCATCATGGGCCTGTGGGGGCTGGCCTCGGCGGCGATGATGTTCGCGACCACGCCCGCGCAGTTCTACGTGCTGCGCTTTCTCATCGGCGTGTTCGAGGCCGGCTTCGCGCCGGGCGTGCTGTTCTACCTGACGCTGTGGTTCCCTTCGCACCGCCGCGCGCAGGCCACGGCCCTCTTCTTCATGGCCTTCGGCGCGGCACCCATCGTGGCCGGACCGATCGCGGGGCTCACGATGACGTACCTCGACGGCGCGCTGTCGCTGCGCGGCTGGCAGTGGCTCTTCCTGCTGGAGGGGCTGCCGAGCGTGCTGCTGGGCATCGCGGCCTTCTGCTGGCTGTCGAACAGTCCGGCGCAGGCGGCCTGGCTCAGCGCCGCCGAGAAGCAGCGCGTGGCCCGCCTGCTGGCCGAAGACCAGGCCGCGCACGGCGCCGCCGAGCGCCACACCTTCGGCGCGGCGATGCGCGACGGCCGGGTCTGGCTGATCGGCTTCATGTCGTTCCTCATCATCCTGGGCATCTACGCGCTGTCGTTCTGGCAGCCCACGATCCTCAAGTCGATGGGGCTGAGCGTGCTGCAGATCGGCTTCTATTCGGTGATCCCGGCGATGGCGGGCATCGCGGCCAACATCGTGGTGGGCCGGCACTCCGACCGCAGCAAGGAGCGGCGCTGGCACTTCGCGCTCAGCGCGGTCGCGGGTGCGGCCGGGCTGGCGCTGACCACGTTCTTCATGCACGACGCGATCGCCGCCGTGCTCTGCCTCGCGCTGGCGGCCATGGGCATCTCGGCGGCGTTCACCGTGCTGTGGGCTGTGCCGGGCAACTTCATGTCGAAGAGCGCAGCGGCCGCGGGCATTGCGCTCATCAGCACCATCGGCGGCAGCGCGGGGCTGGTGGCGCCGATGATGGTGGGCTGGCTCAAGCAGCTCACGGGCGGCTTCACCGCCAGCCTCTACGTGCTGAGCGGGGCGCTGGTGCTCTCGGCATTGCTCATGCTTGTGGCACTGCCTGCCAGCGCGCTGGGGCGCCCCCGGCACTGAATCGGCGCACCGCGCCGGCCTCCCGACCGGAGGCATGCTCCATTCAGGTGCGCAAATCTTGCATACCAGTTGGCACAGAAGCTGCTGGTATGCAGGCATATGGCCATCTCCGCATCCGAAATCAGTGCACGCATCGTCGAGGCGGTGATGGCGCAGAAGCTCGCGCCGGGCTCTCGCCTGGGCGAGCAGCAGCTGGCGATGCTGTTCGACTGCAGCCGCACCATCGTGCGCGAGGCGCTCACGCGGCTGGCGGCGCGCGGCATCGTCACCGTGAGCGCGCGGCGCGGCTGGTTCGTCATCGAGCCTTCGCAGGACGAGGCGCGCGAGGCCTTCGAGGCGCGGCGCGTGATCGAGCTGGGGCTCATCCGCAGCGTGGGCAAGATCGAGAAGACCGCCCTGCGCCAGCTCAAGGCGCACCTGCAGCGTGAAAAGGCCGCACTGAAAGAGAGCGACGTCGGCAACCGCAGCTTCCTGCTGGGCGATTTCCACGTCTGCCTGGCCGAGTGCCTGGGCAACACGCTGCTGGCCGACACGCTGCGCGACTACACGGCGCGCACCACCCTGATCGCGATGCTCTACCAGTCCACGCACGACGCGGTGCAGTCCTGCGAGGACCACGTGCGCATCGTCGCGGCGCTGGAGCGCGGCGACCACGCCGCCGCCGAGGCGCTGATGGCCGAGCACATCGGCACCGTGCAGTCGGCCCTGCGCGTGCAGGCCCCCTCCGATCCGCTGGCGCAGCTGCGCGACGCGCTGGCGCCGCTGCACAACACCGCCGCCACTGCCCCCGCAACGCCCAAGGGCAGGCGCCGCAAGCCCGGCGCGCCGCCCGATTCCGATTCTTCGACTTACCTAGGAGCCCTGCTATGACCTTCTCTGCTTCCAAACGCCGCATCGCCCTGGCGCTCGCTTCCGCCGCCATGCTGGCCTCGGCCGGCGCCGCGCACGCCCAGAACGCGCTGGACAACGTGCTCAAGGCCAAGACCATCAAGATCGCCGTGCCCACCGACTACCCGCCCTACGGCTCGGTCGACAAGAACATGAAGCCGCAGGGCCTCGACGTGGAGATGGCCGAGCTCATCGCCTCCAAGCTCGGCGTGAAGGTCGAGCTGGTGCCCGTGACCAGCGCCAACCGCATCCCGTACCTGCAGACCAGGAAGGCCGACCTCGTGATCTCCACGCTGGGCAAGAACCCCGAGCGCGAGAAGGTGATCGACTTCTCGTCGGCCTACGCGCCCTTCTTCCAGGCCGTGTACGCCCCCAAGAGCATGAAGCTCACCAGCTTCGCCGACATGGCCGGCAAGACCGTGGCCGTGACGCGCGGCGCGATGGAAGACCAGGAGCTGAACAAGGTGGCGCCGCCGAACGTCGACTACCGCCGCTTCGAGGACAACAACGCGACCATCGCCGCCTTCGTGGCCGGCCAGACGCAGACCATCGCGACCAGCGCCGCCGTCGCGGGCGACATGCTCGCCAAGAACCCGAAGGTCAGTGCCGAGTTCAAGCTGCTGCTCAAGGACAGTCCCTGCTTCGTCGGCGTCGCCAAGGGCGAGACCGCGCTGAAGACCAAGGTCAACGAGATCATCGCCGCCGCCAAGAAGGACGGCACGCTGGACGCCCTGTCGAAGAAGTGGCTGGGCAAGGCTGCCGGCGACCTGCCGGTCTGAACAAGTACTCCCACATGCTTCGCGCACTTCGTGTCGCTGCGCACACCCCCTCGCCGGGGGCGACGCCTGCGGCCCGGCAACGCCGGTTCCGCGGCGTTCCACGAAGGGAAGACTGACTTATGAACATCGAGTTTGATTTCGGCGCGGTGCTCTCCGAATGGCCGCTGCTGCTGCGGGGCGTTGCATGGACCATCGGCCTGACCGCGGTCGGCACCGTGCTGGGCATGATCGTGGGCACCTTCTGCGCGTGGGCGCGCGCCGACGGCCCGAAGTGGCTGCGCGCCATCGTGGGCACCTACGTGGAGCTGATCCGCAACACGCCCTTCATCGTGCAGCTGTTCTTCATCTTCTTCGGGCTGCCGGCGGCGGGCGTAAAGCTCACGCCGGAAGTGGCCTCGGTGATCGCGATGGTGCTGAACCTGGGGGCCTACTCCACCGAGATCATCCGCGCCGGCATCGAGGCCACGCCCAAGGGGCAGATCGAGGCGGCAGTGAGCCTGGCGCTGAGCCGCTCGCAGGTGTTCCTGCGCGTGGTGCTGCCGCCGGCGCTCAAGAAGGTATGGCCCGCGATGGTGAGCCAGATCGTCATCGTGATGCTGGGCTCGGCGGTGTGCGGGCAGATCTCCACCGAGGAACTGAGCTACGCGGCCAACCTCATCCAGAGCCGCAACTTCCGCGCCTTCGAGGCCTTCATCGTTGCCACGCTGATCTACCTGGCGCTGTCGGTGGCGCTGCGGCGGCTGCTCGACTGGGCCGGGCCGAAGTTCTTCTTCGGCCGCTGAGCAACCAAGCGAAAGCACCCCGACATGGCTGATTTTTCTCTCTGGGACATCCTGCGCAACCTGCTGCTGGCACTGCGCTGGACTGTCGTGCTCTCGCTCATCGCCTTCATCGGCGGCGGCATCGTGGGCGCGCTGCTGCTGTTCCTGCGGCTGCGCGGCGGCAAGGCGATCGGCCGGGCCGTGGGCCTCTACGTGCAGCTCTTCCAGGGCACGCCGCTGCTGATGCAGCTCTTCCTGGCCTACTTCGGCATCGCGCTCTTCGGCGTGGACGTGTCGGCGTGGACCGCTGCCAGCGTGGCGCTCACGCTCTACACCAGCGCCTTCCTCACCGAGATCTGGCGCGGCTGCGTGGCATCGATCCCCAAGGGGCAGTGGGAGGCGTCGGGCAGCCTCGCCTTGAGCTTCGGCGAGCAACTGCGCCACGTGATCCTGCCGCAGGCGGTGAAGATCGCCATCGCGCCCACGGTGGGCTTCCTGGTGCAGGTCATCAAGGGCACCGCGCTCGCGTCGGTGATCGGTTTCGTCGAACTCACCAAGGCCGGCAGCATGATTTCGAACGCCACCTTCAAGCCCTTCGTGGTGTTCAGCTGCGTGGCCCTGCTTTATTTCGTGCTGTGCTTCCCGGTGAGCCTGTACGCCAAGAACCTCGAGAGGAAATCCCATGGCCGCCGTGCTTGACCCTTCGCAACAACAGACGCCCGCCACCTCGGTGGGCTCGCCCATCGTGCGCATCACGGCGCTGCGCAAGTCCTACGGCACCAACGAGGTGCTCAAGGGCATCGACCTCGACGTGAAGCGCGGCGAGGTGATCGCCATCATCGGCAAGAGCGGCTCGGGCAAGAGCACGCTGCTGCGCTGCGTCAACGGCCTGGAGGTATTCCAGGAAGGCTCGCTCACGGTGGACGGCAAGCCGCTGCTGCACGAGAGCGCCATGGCCATGCGCGAGCTGCGCCAGCGCGTGGGCATGATCTTCCAGAGCTTCAACCTGTTTCCGCACCTGTCGGTGGGCCGCAACGTGATGCTCGCGCCCACGCTGGTCAAGAAGCGCACCAGCCTCGAAGCCGCCTCGCAGGCCCGCAAGCTGCTCGCACGCGTGGGCCTGGCCGAGAAGTTCGACGCCATGCCTGACCAGCTCTCGGGCGGCCAGCAGCAGCGCGTGGCCATCGCCCGCGCGCTGGCGATGGAGCCGGCCGTGCTGCTGTGCGACGAGATCACTTCCGCCCTCGACCCCGAGCTGGTCGGCGAGGTGCTGCGCGTGGTGGAGTCGCTGGCCGACGAGGGCATGACGCTCCTCATGGTCACGCACGAGATGAACTTCGCGCGCAAGGTCAGCGACCGCGTGATCTTCATGCACCAGGGCCGCGTGCACGAGATGGGGCCGCCGGCGGAGCTCTTCGGCAATCCGCAGACGGCGGAGCTCAAGCAGTTCCTGTCCTCGCTGCACGACTGAGCCGGAGCCCTGCGGTTATCCTCTGCCCATGGCCTGCCTGCGTACCGCCTCCATTATTCGACCCATCCGTAAGACGGTGGGTTAGCGCGCGGCACTTCGAACGACACATCAGGTACACGCCATGCAACCCGCCCCAGGAGGCGGGTTTTTCGTTTCCTGGGGCTCTTCTCTTCAAGCCTTCAGGAGATCGAGATGACACCGCCACTCCCCCGCCCCGTGCTCCACATCGTCTGCGGCAAGATCGGCGCCGGCAAGTCCACGCTCATGCGGCAGCTCGCCGAAGCGCCCGCCACCGTGCTGATCAGCGAAGACGTCTGGCTGGCGGCGCTGTACCCCGGCGAGATCCACGAACTGCCCGACTACGTGCGCTGCGCGGGCCGGCTCAAGCAGGCCATGGCGGACCACGTGGCCGGCCTGCTCAGGGCCGGCGTGTCGGTCGTGCTCGACTTTCCGGCCAACACGGTGGCCGGCCGCCGGTGGATGCGCGGCATCTTCGAGGCGGCCGGCGCGGCGCACAGGCTGCACTTTCTCGACGTACCCGACGAGGTCTGCAGACAGCGCCTGCGGGCGCGCAACGCGAGCGGCACGCATCCCTTCGAGACGACGGACGAGCAGTTCGAGCTGATCAGCAGCCACTTCGCGGCGCCTTCGCCGGAAGAAGGCTTCGACGTGGAGCGGCACGCCTGAGCCGACGCGCCGCTATGCTCTGCCCCCGATGCAGATCGAACAAGCCAGGCCCTCCGAGGCCGCCACCGTCGCGGCCGTCCTCAGCGAAGCCGCCCAATGGATCGCCGGCGAGGGCCGGCCGCTGTGGTCGGAGGCCGACGTCGGGCTGGAGCGCGTGCAGCGCGACACCGATGCCGGCGGCTACTTCATCGCCCGCGAAGGCGGCGAGGTGGCGGGCGTGATGCGGATCGACCTCGATGACCCGGGCTTCTGGCCCGAGATGGAGACCGGCACATCGCTCTACGTGCACAAGCTCGCAGTCAGCCGGGCCTGGGCGGGGCGCGGGGTTTCGATACGGCTCCTGGAATTCGCACGCGAACGCACCGCAGGGCTCGGCCGCCCCTTCCTGCGGCTGGACTGCGTGGCCGACCGGGCGCCGCTGCGCTCGCTGTACGAGCGCTTCGGCTTTTCACTGCACAGCGTGATCCACAAGGGCGAACGGGCCTTCGCCCGCTACGAATTGCGCGTTCCCTGCGCCTGAGCCGGCTCAGTCAGCGTCGGGCCTGGGCAACTGCACGGCCCACCAGAGCTTGCCGGTCACCCAGTGCCGCTCGAGGCCGGGCGGCGGCGGCAGCGAATGCTCGTCGCCCACCCACAGCACGCCGTGGCGCTCGACCTGCGCAACCGACACCCATGGGCTTGCGACCAGGTCGCCTTCGAGCAGCACCAGCGGCCGCTCGGGCAGCCTCAGCGCGATGGCGCTCGCGATGCGCGAGGAACCGCCGACGATCATGACAGGCCCGCCCAGCACGACGCGCGCCGGCGGACCGATGCGCGCAGCGAAGTGCTCCGAGCGGAAGCCTGCGGACTTGCTCTTGGACAGGCCCAGTCCGCTCATCGGCGACATCACCCAGGTCAGCGCGAACAGCAGGATCTGCACCGCCAGGAAACCCGTGGTCGCGTCACGGCGCTCGATGCGATGCCAGCGGCCCATCGGCAGCAGCAGCATCAGCGCCGCACAGGTGAAGGACATGAACGCAGTGCCCCACTGGAACTGGAGGTCGGCCCCGGTGGCCAGGCCGATCAGCACGATGACCGTCAGCGGCAACAGGCCCCAGATGAAAAGGAATGCCCGCGCGTCGGGGCCGACCTCAGGTGGCGGCGTCCCGGTTTGCCGCGACGCGGGTGCGGCGGCGCTCCTCGTCTTCCACAGCAGGCCCGCAGCCAGCAGCAGCGCCGGGCTCAACCTGTTGAGCTGGTCGGCCAGCCAAAGCAGTGCATGGGCGGTGCGCTGCGCGCACGTCATCGCGGCGCCCAGCGACGTGTGGCGGGCGTAGCGCAGCGGCAGGAAGTCGTGCGTCACCAGCCACCAGAGATGCGGTGCGAACACCGCGAAGGCGACGGCCGCGGCGCCCAGCAGACCGCGCAGGTGCAGCGGGTCGCGCCAGCCGCGCTGCGTGAGCCAGAAGGCGATCACGCTCAGAGCCGCCAGCGCAACCTGGTACTTGGCCAGCGCCCCGAGGCCGAGCATGAGCCCCAGCGCAAGCCAGGCGACGCGCGAGCGGTCCGCGAAGGCGCGCCAGCAGAACCACGCAGACGCCGCCACGAAGAGGAGCAGCACCGTGTTGTGGTTGTAGAAGTCGAGGCGGCCGCTGTAGTAGGTGATGTTCAGCGAACCCAGCATGGCCAGCGCCGCGAAATGGCTGCCCGCCAGCTCGCGCACGAGCCGCCACGAGATCACGAGCGCGCCGCAGATCACCAGCGCGCCGGCGGCGCTCACCACCCATTCGTGGATGCCGAAGAGCTGCACCAGCGGCCAGATCATCATCGTGGGCAGCGGCGGGTGCTTGTGGTAGCCCCACTCGATGGAGCGGACCCAGGTGAGCTGCTCGACGGAATCCGTCGGCGGCGTCAGGTGCAAGGCCGAAAGCACGCACAGCCATGTGACGGCCCAGAGCGCCATCCAAGCCATCGCGGACGCAAAGTGGGAATTGCCGCGTGGCCGGGCAATCGGCGATGGCGCATCGTCGCGTACGGCAGGGCCGGCCGCGCGCACCGAAGCATCCCCGGTGCCATCGGGTTGAAGCAGCATGAAAAAGCATCCGTATGAGAGTGGAAAGAGCCGGCGCCAACGCCTGCTCCCGTCGCTCGCATGGGTGGCATTCCTGTCGTCGCAGGAATGCGTGCCTGGTGCGCCCGCCGAATATAACCATTTCGCACTACATAACTTTACTTTCGGGATGGAAAAATTTACATGTAGTTTGAAAATTCGGCGCCACAGAAGCCGGGTCCAGGGAACCCTGCGCGCCTGTGGCAAGCTCCCACGGCTATGAACTTCCGTCCCGTGCTTCCTTCCACCAGCTCCCGTCGCCGGGTGCTGCACGCGCTGCTGGGCGCCGCGGTCCTGCAGGCGCCCTTCGCCGCGCTGGCCGGCTTCAATTTCTTCACCAGCGAATACACCGCCAGCCGCGACGAGCTGCAGGCGCAGATCGCCAAACGCTTTCCGGTGGCCGAGCGCTACGCCGAGATCTTCATGGTCGGCCTGCGTGATCCGCAGCTGGGGCTGGATTCGAGGGCCAACCGTGCGGCCATCACCGCCACGCTGACCATCGCGAGCCCGCTGCTGGCAGCCTCGCCGGTGCAGGGCGTGGTGTCGGTCAGCAGCGCGCTGAAGTACGACGCCACGGCACGCGCCCTGCGGCTGGACCAGCCCAAGGCCGAGCGGCTCGAGCTGCAGGGCATCGAGGGCCGCGACGCCGAGCGGCTGCAGAAGGTGGGCGCGGTGGTCGCGCAGGAACTGCTTCAGGGGCAGGTGCTGCGCAGCTTCACGGCCGACGAACTCACGGTCGGGCGCAAGACCTACGAGATCGGCGACATCACGGTGCAGGACAACGGGATCAAGGTACAGCTCAAATGAAATACACCCTTCTGGCTTCGGTGCTGGTCCTTGCCGGCTGCACGGCCATCATGCCCACGGCCACGCAGCATTTCGACCTCGAGGCGCATCGCGGCGGACGCGGGCTGGCACCCGAGAACACGCTGGCCGCCTTCTCCAACGCCGTCGACATGGGCGTCACCACGCTGGAGCTGGACATCGGGCTCACTTCCGACGGCGTGGTGGTGATCTCGCACGACACCTCGCTCAACCCCGACCACACGCGCGATGCGAGCGGCGCATGGCTCGCGCCCAGGAGCGGCGCACCCATCCGCACGCTCACGCTGGCGCAGCTGCAGACCTACGACGTGGGCCGCATCAACCCGGCGAGCAACTACGGCAAGCAGTTCGCGTTGCAGATTCCGCGCGACGGCGAGCGCATCCCCACGCTGGCCTCGCTCTTCGCACAGGTGCAGGCGCGCGGCGCCGAGGCGGCCACGGTCCGCTTCAACATCGAGACCAAGATCGACCCCTCGAAGCCCGACGAGACCGCCGCGCCCGAACCGATGGTGCGCGCGCTGCTCGCCGAGATCGACAAGGCGAACATGGCCGGGCGTGTGACCATCCAGAGCTTCGACTGGCGCACGCTCACGCTGGTCGGCAAGCTCGCGCCGCAGATGCCGCGCGCCTACCTCACCACGCCGCGCACGCTGAAGGACAGCCGCTGGACCGACGGCCTCGATGCCGCCAGCTTCGCCTCGGTGCCGCAGATGGTCCGGGCCGCATCGGCCAACGCGCCGGGGCCGGTGGTCTGGTCGCCGGCCTTCGCCGACCTCACGCCCGAGGTCATCCGCGAGGCGCACAAGCTCGGCCTGAAGGTGCTGCCCTGGACGGTGAACCAGCGCGCAGACATGCAGCGGCTGATGGACTGGGGCGCCGACGGCATCATCACCGACTACCCCGACATCCTGCGCGACCTGATGCGCGAACGCGGCCTCTCGCTGCCGCCGCCCGGAAGGAACGCGTCGTGAGCGCCGCGCTGCAGCAACTCGACAACGTCGCCGCGCGCGTCGCGGCCCTGCGCGACAGCCAGGGCGGCCCCGTCACCACGCTGTCGGACGAGGCCCGCGCCAGCACCGAATTGCTGGGCGCCCTGCCCCCGCGCTACGGCGAGGTGCTGCTGGGGCTGCTCGACCGGCTCGAATCGAGTGCGCTCTTCAGCGAGGAAAGCTGTTCGTTCAGCCAGAAGGACCTGCTCGACAACCTGCAGGTGTGGGTCGACAAGGCCCGAGGCCAGCTGGTCTCTTGACCGGCGCGCCGTTTGGCCGGTTTATCATCCCGCCTCATGCGCACCCTGCTGCTCGCCATCATGATCGTCCTGCTGCCCGTGCGCGGCTGGCTGGGCGACGCGATGGCGGTCGAGATGGTGCGCCACTCGCTGCCGGCGGCCATGGAAGCCGCGACCGTGGCTTCCGCTGCGGCCGAAGCCCACTGCCACGAGGCAATGGACGCGGATGCGGGCGGCGGCGACATGGCGATGGCCATGGACATGTCCGCCCACGGCAGCAGCCATGACGACGGCGGCTCCGGCACCACCAGCCACGGCGACCACCAGGGCTGCGGCACCTGCGTCGCCTGCCAGGTCTGCCACACGGTCGCGCTCGGCGGCATGCCCCTTGTCGCCATCGTCCACGGCGCGCCCCAGGCGTCGCCCCCGGCGCACGCGGCCCGCTTCGTCAGCGCGGAGCCCGTCCAGGGCCTGAAGCCGCCCATTTCCTGATCTCCCTGCCCGTAGTCCGTCCGCAGTGAGCCCGTTGATACGGCTCGCGGCGTCCGTCGTATTGCTCATGGAGATCGAAAGTGAATTCCCCCGTTCGCCGGCAGCCTGCCGGCATCCGTGGCCATCGCAGGCGCAATGAAGCGCGCCCGCCCCGGCTCCCATCCATCAGGACCGTCAAGATCGGCACAGCGCTGGCCGCCGCGCTGGTGCTCGCCGGCTGCGCGAGCCTCTCGCCCGACGGCGGCAGCGCCGACGTGCAGGCGCTTGTCGGCACCAATCCGCTCATGGCGGGCACGACCGCCCAGCGCGCGCCCGACGAGGCCTCGCTGAAGAGCGTCGATGCGCTGCTGGCCAAGCCGCTGGACGTCGAGGCCGCGGTGCGCATCGCGCTCATCAACGGTCCGCGCGTGCAGGACGCCTTCGCCACCCTGCAGCTGAGCGACGCCGACCGCGTGCAGGCCGCGAGCCTGCCGAACCCGGTGCTGTCGTTCAGCCGCCTCGCGCAGGGCCGCGAGCGCGAGTTCGAGCGGATGCTCAGCTTCAACGTGCTGGGCCTCGTCACGCTGCCATGGCAGGCCCGGTGGGCCGGCCAGCGGCACGAGGCGGCCAAGCTGCAGGCCGCGCAGAGCGTGCTGGTGCTGGCCGCCGACACGCGACGCGCCTGGGTGCGCGCGGTGGCGGCGCAGCAGAGCGTGGCCTACCTGCGCGACGCGAAGGAAGCCGCCGAAGCCGGCGCCGAGCTCGCGCACCGCATGGCCCAGGTCGGCAACTGGAGCGCGCTGCAGCGCACGCGCGAGCAGCTGCTGCTGGCCGACGCGGCCGCGCAGCTGGCGCGCGCCGAGCAGGCCGCGGTGGCTTCGCGCGAACAGCTCACGCGCCTGATGGGCCTGGGCGGCGATCGCGCCGCCCGCTACACCCTGCCCGACCGCCTGCCGCCCCTGCCGCAGGCCGCGCCCGAACTCGGCGACGTGCAGGCGCTGGCCCTGCGCGACCGGCTCGACGTGCGTTCGGCGCAGGCGCAGAACACCGCCGTGGCCGGCTCGCTGGGCCTCACCCGCGCCACCAGCGTCGTCAATGCGATGGAGCTGGGCCTGGTGCGCAACACCACCTTCGAGAACGACGCCGACCGCACGAAGAAGACCCAGCGCGGCTTCGAGCTCGACCTGCCGATTCCCATCTTCGACTGGGGCCAGTCGCGCAACGGCCGTGCCGAGGCGCTGTACCTGCAGTCGGCCGCGCGCGTGCGCGACGTGGGCGTGCTCGCCGCGAGCGAGGCGCGCGAAGCCTGGCAGGGCTGGAACACGGCCTATGCGCTGGCGCGCCGCTACCGCGACGAGGTGCTGCCGCTGCGCAGGAAGGTCAACGAGGAGATGGTCCTTCGCTACAACGGCATGCTCGCCAGCGTGTGGGAACTGCTGGCCGAGACGCGCGCCAGCATGCTCGCGGTGAACGCGGGCATCGAGGCGCAGCGCGATTTCTGGATCGCCGACACCGACCTGCAGCTGGCGCTCACGGGCAGTTCGCCCGGCGGCATGTCGGCGCTGCAGACCGCTTCGGCCGCCGAAGCGCCGACAACGGGAGGCCACTGACATGAACCGCCGCAACTTCTTCGCGGGCGCTGCCACAGCCGTCGCCGCCACGAGCGTGAGCCGCGTGTCGATGGCAGCGCTGCCCGAACCGGTGTCGCAGGGCTCCACCGCCACCGCGCCGCCGCTTTCACCGCCCAACGGCCGGCCCTACAACCCCGTCGTCACGCTCAACGGCTGGACGCTGCCCTGGCGCATGAATTCCGGAGTCAAGGAATTCCACCTCGTCGCCGAGCCGGTCGTGCGCGAGATGGCGCCGGGCTTCAAGGTCAACATGTGGGGCTACAACGGCCAGTCGCCCGGCCCGACCATCGAGGTGGTGGAAGGCGACCGCGTGCGCATCTTCGTCACCAACAGGCTGCCCGAGCACACCACCGTGCACTGGCACGGCCAACGGCTGCCCAACGGCATGGACGGCGTGGGCGGCATCACCCAGCCGCACATACCGCCGGGCAAGACCTTCGTCTACGAGTTCACCGCGCGCCGACCCGGCACCTTCATGTACCACCCGCACGCCGACGAGATGGTGCAGATGGCGATGGGGATGATGGGCTTCTGGGTCACGCACCCCAAGGCCGACCATCCGCTGATCGAGAAGGCCGACCGCGACTTCTGCTTCCTGCTCGGCAGCTTCGACGTGGAGCCCGGCAGCGCCACGCCCAAGGTCAACACCATGACCGACTTCAACATCTGGAGCTTCAACAGCCGCGTGTTCCCGGGCATCGACACGCTCAACGTGCGCCGTGGCGACCGCGTGCGCATACGCGTGGGCAACCTGACGATGACCAACCACCCGATCCACATCCACGGCCACGAGTTCGAGGTGACCGGCACCGACGGCGGCCCCGTGCCGCGCACCGCGCGCTGGCCCGAGGTGTCGGTGGACGTGGCGGTGGGCCAGATGCGGCAGATGGAGTTCATCGCCGACGAGGAAGGCGACTGGGCGCTGCACTGCCACAAGTCGCACCACACGATGGGGCCGATGGGCCATGACGTGCCGACCATGATCGGCGTCGACCACAAGGGCGTGGCCGAAAAGATCAGGAAGCTCGTGCCCGACTACATGGTGATGGGCGACAAGGGCATGGCCGACATGGGCGAGATGGAGATGCCCATTCCCGACAACACCGTGCCGATGATGACCGGCACCGGCCCCTTCGGCCCGGCCGAGATGGGCGGCATGTTCACGCTGCTGAAGGTGCGGCGCGACCAGAAACCGGGCGACTACCGCGACCCGGGCTGGTTCAGGCACCCGGCGGGCACCGTGGCGCGCGAGGTACCGAACGCGAACGTGCCGCCGGCAGCCCGCAAGGAAACGCCCGCCTCGCCGACGGGCGCCAGGCCCGACGCGACCGTGCGCAAGCCCTCGGGGCACGACGCGCACAACCACTGACCTCTTCTCCTTTCTTCACGGAGCTCACCTCATGAACAAGACACACCTCAAGTCCATCGCCGCCGGCCTCATGCTCGCGGCACTCGCCAGTGCCTCTTTCGCTCACGAGGCCCACGACAAGCCCAAGCCGAAAGGCGCAGCCGAACTCGCCCCGGAGCAGAAGCCCTGGGGCATCGCGGGCAGGGCCGCCGCGGTGAAGCGCACCATCGACATCGCGATGGCCGACGACATGACCTTCACGCCCTCGGTCATCGAGGTGCGCGAGGGCGACACCGTCCGCCTGCGGCTGAAGAACCGCGGCAAGGAGCTGCACGAACTCGTGCTCGGCACCACCGCCGAGATCGAGGCCCACGCGGCCATGATGAAGAAGTTTCCGGACATGGAGCACGACGACCCGTGGATGGTCCACGTGCCCGCTGGCAAGACCGGCAGCATGGTCTGGACCTTCAACCGCGCGGGCGACTTCGACTTCGCCTGCCTCGTGAAGGACCACTACGAACTCGGCATGGCCGGCCGCGTCCGCGTGCTGCCCGCCACCGGCGGCAAGTCCTGAAGGAGAACGTGATGCACAGAAGAAACATGCTGCTGGCACTTGCCTGCGCGGCCCTGCCCTTCGCCACGACGACGGCGCGGGCCGCCGCGCCGATGGTCGAGATCTGGAAGGACCCGAACTGCGGCTGCTGCCAGGACTGGGTGAAGCACCTCAACAGGAACGGCTTCGCCACCCGCGTGCACGACGAAGGCAATGTGGCCGCGCGCAACCGGCTGGGCATGCCCGCCAAGCTGGGCTCGTGCCACACGGGCCTGGTCGGCGGCTACGCCATCGAAGGCCACGTCCCCGTACGCGAGGTGCAGCGGCTGCTGAAGGAAAAGCCCAAGGCCGTCGGCCTCGCGGTGCCCGGCATGCCGGTCGGCTCGCCGGGCATGGACGGCCCCGCCTATGGCGACCAGCGCGATCCCTACGACGTGCTGCTGGTGCTGGCCGACGGCAGCACGCGCGTCTACCAGAGCTATCGCTGACTCACCCCTCGATGAAACAAGGAAGCAAACCGATCATGAAGAAACTGTTCACCGCCCTTTGCACCGCCCTGCTCGCCGCCGCGGCCTTCGCCCAGGCTGCCCTGCCCGCCGTCGAAGGCGAGGTACGCAAGGTCGACCTCGACGCGAAGAAGATCACGCTGAAGCACGGCGACATTCCCAACCTCGAGATGACCGGCATGACGATGGTGTTCCGCGTGAGCGACCCCGCGCTGCTGTCCAAGGTGAAGCCGGGCGACAAGGTGCAGTTCACCGCCGACAAGGTCGACGGCGCGCTCACGGTGCTGTCGATCGCGCCGGCGAACTGAGCCTAGCGGCCGAATCGCGCCGGGTCGAAAGGCTCCGGCGGAATCTCGGGCGCCGTGCGCGCCAGCAGTTGCGCCGCCAGCCGCCCGGTGCGCGCCGAGCCGCACAGGCCGACGTGCCCATGGCCGAAGGCCAGCACGATGTCGGGCGTGGCGGCGGCCGGCCCGATGCAGGGCAGGCCGTCGGGCAGGCTCGGGCGATGCCCCAGCCATTGCTTCACCGAGGCCGAGCCCGGCGCGGCTGGTGCGAGCGAGGGAAACATCGATCGCAGGTGCGCGTGCAGGATCTCGGCACGGCGCCAGTCAGGCGCGGCGTCGAGGCCGGCGATCTCGACCTGTCCGGCGGCGCGCAGGCCGCCGTCCATCCAGTGCGCGATGAGCTTGCCGTCGGCCACCATGGTCGGCGTGCGCGGGCCGGCCGTCGCGTCGTCGACGACCACGTGGTAGCCGCGCTCCGACTCCAGCGGCACCGCCGAGCCGGCCGCCGCCGCCAGCGGGCCCGAACGCGCACCGGCGCAGATGGCGGCGGCGTCGCAGGCGATTTCGCCCGCCTCGGTGAGCACGGCGCGCAGCCGGCCGCCCTCGATGCGGAAGCCGGTCGCCCGAGCCATGACGCGCTCGGCGCCCGAGCCGAGCGCGTGCCGCGCCAGCGCGGCCACGTAGCGGCCCGGATCGCGGCAGTGACCGGCCTCGGGCACGAAGATGCCGAGCGTGTAGCGAGCGTCGAGGTCGGGCTCGCGGCGGCGCAGTTCGTCCTGCGGCCATTCCTCCCATTGCACCCCGGTGCGCCGGCGCACCCGCCAGCCGAGCGCGTCGCCATCGAACTCGGCGCGCGAGCGGTAGGCATGCAGCAGCCCGCGCCGCTCGATGAGCTGGGGCACGCCGGCCTCGGCTGCCAGCCGCGCATGCAGCACAGGCGCATCGGCCAGCAGCGTTCGCAGCGCGTCGGCGGTGCGCTGCACGCGCGCCTCGGTCCAGCCCGAGGCCAGGTAGCGCAGCAGCCACGGCATGGCGCGCGGCAGGTAGCGCCAGCGCAGGGCCAGCGGGCCGAGCGGGTCGGCCAGCCAGCCCGGCACCTTGCGCCATGCGCCCGGCAGCGCGGGGGGCACCACCGAGTGCGACGAGAGCCAGCCGGCATTGCCGTAGCTGGTGGCGTGCGGGCCGCCGGGCTCGCCGGGCTCCAGCACCGTCACGCGCAGTCCCGCGCGCAGCGCCTCGATGGCGGTGGCGCTGCCGACCGCGCCCGCGCCGATCACCACCACGTGGCGCGCACCGCCCGGGGAAGAGAAACTTCTTGCAACCGTCATGGACGGCGATGGTAGAGGGTGCGGTCTCATAATCGGCCGCCATGTCAGCACCGTCTTCCTCTCTCCTCTCCCATTCCGCCGGTGCCATCACCGACGTCGCCGGCATCGAGGTCGGCCATTTCACCGAGACGCGCCGCCCCACCGGCTGCACCGTGATCATGGCGCGCGAGGGCGCCGTGGCCGGCGTGGACGTTCGCGGCGCCGCGCCCGGCACGCGCGAGACCGACCTGCTCTCCCCCGGCAACCTCGTGCAGCAGATCCACGCGGTGATGCTCGCGGGCGGCAGCGCCTGGGGCCTGGCGGCGGCCGAGGGCGCGATGCGCTGGATGGAGGAGCGCGGCATCGGCATGGACGTGCGCTTCGGCACCCTGCCCATCGTGCCGGCCGCCGTGCTGTTCGACCTGCCCATGGGCGACGCGCGCATCCGACCCGATGCGGCCGCCGGCTATGCCGCCTGCGAGGCCGCCAGCACCGCCGCGCCGGCGGAAGGCAACGTGGGCGCCGGCACCGGCGCGCTGGTGGGCAAGCTCTTCGGCGTGCATCGCGCGATGAAGGGCGGCGTCGGCACCGCATCGGTCAAGGTCGGCGGCGTTACCGTGGGCGCGCTGATCGCGGTGAATCCGCTGGGCGACGTGATCGACCCGAACACCGGCCAGCCCGTGGCCGGCGCGCGCACCGAGGACGGCACCCGCCTGCTCGACACCCGGCGCGCGCTGCTGCGCGGCGACAGCCCCAAGCCGCTGCTGGCCGGCACCAACACCACCATCGGCGTGATCGCCACCGACGCGGTGCTGACCAAGGTGCAGGCCAACCGGCTCGCCATGGTCGCGCACGATGGGCTGGCGCGTTCCATCAACCCGGTGCACACCATGAGCGACGGCGACACGCTGTTCGCGCTGGCCACCGGCCGCGTGCCGCTGGAAGGCGACGCGCCCGGCATGACGGTGCTGAGCACCATGGCCGCCGAAGTCGCCGCCATTGCCACGCTGCGCGCGGTGCTGGCCGCGCGCACGGTGACGGTGGGCGAGCTGCACATTCCCTGCGCCGCGGACCTGGGCAAGGCGCGCGGCTGACCACGGGAGGCAACACCATGGCGTTCCCAAGGACACTGAAGCTGATATTGCTGTCGATCCGCGACCTGATCGCTTCGGCGGGGCCGATCGTGTTCATCGTCATCGGGCTGCTGATCGCAGCCTACTGGTGGCTGCAGCCGCAGCCGCCCAAGCACGTGACGCTGGCCACCGGCCCCACGGGCAGCGCCTACGCACAGTTCGGCAAGCGCTATGCCGAGGCGCTCAAGCGAGAGGGCATCGAGGTGGAGCTCAAGCCCACCTCGGGCTCGACCGAGAACCTGCAGCTGCTGCGCACCGGCGGCGCCGACGTGGGCTTCGTGCGCGGCGGCAGCGCCGACCCGGTGGCCGACGAGGAAGCCGGCCTCACCTCGCTGGGAAGCCTGTTCTACGAGCCGATCTGGCTCTTCTACCGGACCGACTCCGCCCAGAAGATCGATCGCAAGACCGCCACGCTGACCTCGCTCACCCAGCTGCGCGGCCTGCGCGTGAACGTCGACCTGCCCGGCAGCGGGCTGCCCGACATCATGGAGCGCATGCTCAAGGCCAACAGGCTCGGGCCCGACGACCTGCTGCTGTCGAACCTGGAGCAGGCCTCGGCCGCCGAGGCGCTGGAGGCCGGCCTCCTCGACGCCATCGTGCTGTCTTCCGCGCCGCAGTCGCCCCAGGTGCAGCGGCTGCTGCGCTCCGATTCGATCAAGCTCATGGACTTCGGGCAGGCCGACGCCTACTCGCGGCGCTTTCCCTTCCTCTCGGCCGTGACGCTGTCGCGCGGGATGATCGACCTGTCGAAGGACGCGCCGCCGCACGACGTGTCGCTGCTCGCGGCCACCACCTCGCTGCTGTCGCGCGACGAGACCCACCCGGCGCTGCGCCAGCTCTTCGCGCAGGCCGCGCAGACGGTGCACAGCGGCGCCGGCTGGTTCAACCGCGCGCGCGACTTCCCCAACACCCGCACCAGCGAACTGCCAGTGAGCCCCGAAGGCGACCGCGCCATCAACGGCACGCCGCCGGCATGGCAGCGCTACCTGCCCTTCTGGGCCAGCAACCTCGTCGAACGCATGTGGCTGGTGCTCGGCGGCCTGCTGGTGCTGATGCTGCCGCTGAGCCGCGTGGTGCCGCCGCTTTACCAGTTCCGCGTGCGCCGGCGCGTGTTCCGCTGGTATGCGCGGCTGCGCGACATCGAGGCGAAGGTCGACACGCGTGCGCTGGCGAAGGAGGACGAGCGCAAGTCGCTGCTCGAGGAGCTCGACCAGCTCGACCGCGTGGTCAACAAGGTGGCGGTGCCGCTGTCGTATGCCGACGAGCTCTACGCGCTGCGCAACAACATCTATGCGGTGCGCAAGCGGGTGCTGGCCAAGGCGCCGCAGGCGGACGTGGCCGACCCGGCCACGGCAGCGGCGAACGATGCCGTCTGACGACGCCCGCAAAACCCGGCCCGCGACCTCGCGCACGCTGATCGACTTCGCACAGCCGTACGGCGAGGCGGGCCGGCTGCGCCTGTGCTTCGGTGCGCCGTCGCGCGTGCTGGCGGCGCGCACCGCGGCCGAGGTGCGGCCCGTGCTCGACGCCGTCGAGGCACTGGCGCGCGAGGGGCACTGGTGCGTGGGCTATCTGCGCTACGAGGCGGCGGCGGCCTTCGACCGCGCATTCGCCGTGCACGCGGCGGACGGGCCGCTGGCATGGTTCGGAGTGCACGACGAAGCCCTGCCGTGGCTCGACGCCACGGACGACGCTGCCCTTGCACCGATCGGCTGGGAACTCGATCTCGCGCGCGCCGACTTCGATGTCCGCATGCAGGCCATCCATCGCGCGATCGCGGACGGAAAGCTCTACCAGCTCAACTACACCGCCGCACTGCACGCCCGCTTCCACGGCGACGCGCAAGCCCTGTTCATGGCGCTGCGGCAGGCCCAGCCCGACGGCTACACCGCCTTCATCGACACCGGCGAGGAACAGGTGCTGTCGGTGTCGCCCGAGCTCTTCTTCGACTGGCAGGACGACCGCATCCTTACGCGGCCCATGAAGGGCACCGCCCCGCGCGGCGCCACCCAGGCGGAGGACGAGGCGCTCGAGCAGCGGCTGCGCACGGTGCCGAAGGAGCGGGCCGAGAACGTGATGATCGTGGACCTGATCCGCAACGACCTCTCGCGCATTGCACAACCCTTCTCGGTGCAGGTGCCGCGCCTCTTCCACACCGAGGCGCTGCCGACGGTGTGGCAGATGACCTCGGACGTCGAAGCCCGGGTGCGCGAAGGCACCACGCTGGCGGACGTGTTCGCGGCGCTGTTCCCGTGCGGCTCGATCACCGGTGCGCCCAAGGTGAGCGCGATGCGCATGATCCGCGACCTGGAGCCCGGGCCGCGGGGCGTCTACTGCGGCGCGGTGGGCGTCGTGCGGCCCGGCGGGCACGCGACCTTCAACGTGCCGATACGCACCGTGACACTGCGCGACGGCAAGGCCCGTTGCGGCATCGGCAGCGGCATCACCGCCGATGCGCTGGCCGACGCCGAGTGGGAGGAATGGCGACACAAGCGCGCCTTCCTGGACCGGGCAGGCAGGGCCGCGACGCCATCGTTCGACCTGCTCGAGACCCTCGCGCTGGCGGACGGCGAGCTGCGCGACGCGCCGGCACATCTGGCGCGCATGGCAGCCGCCGCAGCGCACTTCGGGCGCCCGTGGAACCATGCGTCGGTCGCCTCCTGCCTCGACGACCTGAAGGCCCGGCACAGCGCCGGCACGTGGCGCGTGCGCCTGCTGCTCGATGCGCAGGGCATGCCGCGCGCCGAAGCCTTCGCAATGGAGGCGCCGCCCGCGCGCGTGCGCCTGCAGCTCGCCACGCGCCCGTTCGACGAGGCCCATGGCGAATTCACCCGCTTCAAGACCACCCGCCGCGCCCACTACGAAGCCTTTGCGCCCACGCAGCCCGGCGTGTTCGACACGCTGCTGTGGAACCGCGATGGCGAAATCACCGAATGCACGCGCGGCAACATCGCCCTGCTGCTCGATGGCCGCTGGGTCACGCCGCCCTTGCACTGCGGATTGCTGAACGGCATCGGCCGGGCCAACCGCGTGCGCGACGGCCAGCTTGCCGAAGCGGTCGTGCGGGTGGAGGATCTGCCCCGCGTGCAGGCCCTGGCCTTCATGAACAGCCTGCGCGGCTGGCTGGACGCCGACCTGGACGGCGTTCAAAAATAGTTCGACAAGGCGCTTGACTTAGAGCGCGCTCTAATTTCGAGAATCGATGCCATGGAAACCAGCCTGACCATCGCGGAAGTCGCAGAACGAACCGGCCTCACGGCCCACACGCTGCGGTACTACGAACGCATCGGACTGATCGCCGCGGTGTCCCGTGCGCCGGGCGGCCAGCGGCGCTATGCGAGCGCCGACATGGACCTGCTGGATTTCCTGTTGCGCCTGCGCGAGACCGGCATGTCCATCCAGGGCATGCAGGCCTTCGTCAGGCTTCGAAGCCAGGGGGACGCCAGCGTCGGCGAACGGCGCGAGATGCTCGAGCGGCATCTCGCCGAGGTTCAGGCCAAGGTGGCGGCGCTGCAGCAATCCATGCAGGCGCTGTCGCTCAAGATCGACCACTACCGCAAGGTCGAGAAGACGAACGAGCGTCCTCCTCTGTCGGGCAAGGCCCGGAAAGGAAAGACGAGCGATGACGAACACACAACAACAACAACGGCAAGACCAGGTTCAGGGCGACAGCCAGCGCTACGCGCGTGGCCTGGCCAAGCTTCATGAGATCGACGGCGAAGGCGGCGTCAAGGTGGTCGAGAGCCTGGCCGGCATCGCGCCGGACTTCGGCCGACTGGTGATCGAGTTCCCATTCGGCGACATCTACTCGCGCCCCGGCCTCGACCTGCGCTCCCGCGAGATCGCGACGGTGGCCGCGCTCGCCGCCATGGGCAATGCCACGCCGCAGCTGAAGGTGCACATCCAGGCCGCGCTGAACGTGGGCGTGACGCGCGACGAGGTGGTCGAGGTCATGATGCAGATGGCGGTCTACGCGGGCTTCCCGGCCGCGCTCAACGGCCTCTTCGCGGCGCGCGACGTGTTCGCGGCGGACGATGAAAAAAGCGCGCGGCCCCTTGCGGAACCGCACGCTCTTGCCGAGATGACCTGAGGCCCCTTCCAGGAACACCGAGGAACCGGCTTTGCCGGGCCTCCGGTGTTGCCCCGGCAGGGGGTTGGCGCAGCGACACGAAGTGTCGCGCAGCCTGGGGGCGAGCCCTACTTCAACGCCTTGTAGCGCATGCGCTTGGGCTTGGCACCTTCCTCGCCCAGGCGCTTCTTCTTGTCGGCCTCGTACTCCTGGTAGTTGCCGTCGAAGAAGGTCCACTGGCTGTCGCCTTCGGCCGCGAGGATGTGCGTGGCGATGCGGTCGAGGAACCAGCGGTCATGGCTGATCACCATGACCGTGCCGGCGAACTCGAGCAGCGCGTCTTCCAGCGCGCGCAGGGTTTCCACGTCGAGGTCGTTCGACGGTTCGTCCAGCAGCAGCACGTTGCCGCCGGCGATCAGCGTCTTGGCCAGGTGCAGGCGGCCGCGTTCACCGCCCGACAGCGTGCCGACCTTCTTCTGCTGGTCGGCTCCGTTGAAGTTGAAGCGGCCCGCGTAGGCGCGGCTGGCCATCTGGAACTTGCCGACGTTGATGATGTCCAGGCCGCCCGAGATGTCTTCCCAGACGGTCTTCTGGTCGGCCAGCGCGTCGCGCGCCTGGTCGACGAAGGCCATCTTCACGGTCTGGCCGATGACGACCTCGCCCGAATCCGGCTTCTCCTTGCCCGCGAGCAGCTTGAACAGCGTCGACTTGCCGGCGCCGTTCGGGCCGATGATGCCGACGATGGCGCCGGCGGGCACGTTGAAGCTCAGGTTGTCGATCAGCAGGCGGTCGCCGAAGGACTTGCTGACGTTCTTGAACTCGAACACCTGGCTGCCCAGGCGCTCGGCCACAGGAATGAAGATTTCCTGCGTTTCGTTGCGCTTCTGGTATTCGACGTCGCTCAGCTCCTCGAAGCGGGCCAGGCGCGACTTGCTCTTGGCCTGGCGCGCCTTCGGGTTCTGGCGCGACCACTCGAGTTCCTTCTTCAGGGCCTTGGCGTGGGCTTCCTCGCTCTTCTGCTCCTGCGCCAGGCGCTCGCCCTTCTGCTCGAGCCAGGTGCTGTAGTTGCCCTTCCATGGAATGCCGCGGCCGCGGTCCAGTTCGAGAATCCACTCGGCGGCGTTGTCGAGGAAGTAGCGATCGTGGGTGATGGCCACCACGGTGCCCGGGAAGCGCTGCAGGAACACTTCGAGCCACTCGACCGATTCGGCGTCCAGGTGGTTGGTCGGTTCGTCGAGCAGCAGCATGTCGGGCTTGCTCAGCAGCAGGCGGCACAGGGCCACGCGGCGCTTCTCGCCGCCCGAGAGCACGCCGATCTTGGCGTCCCAGGCCGGCAGGCGCAGGGCGTCGGCGGCGATCTCGAGCTGGTGCTCCGAATCGGTGCCGGCGGTGGCGATGATGGCTTCGAGCTCGGCCTGCTCGGCTGCGAGCGCGTCGAAGTCGGCGTCTTCGGCGGCATACAGCTCGTAGACCTCTTCGAGGCGCTTCTTGGCCGCATTGACGGCGCCCATCGATTCCTCGACGGATTCGCGCACCGTGTGCTCGGGGTTGAGCTTGGGCTCCTGCTCCAGGTAGCCGATGGTCAGGCCGGGCATGGGCAGCGCCTCGCCCTCGATTTCCTTGTCGACGCCCGCCATGATCTTGAGCAGCGTGGACTTGCCCGAGCCGTTCAGGCCGAGCACGCCGATCTTGGCGCCGGGGAAGAAGGACAGCGAAATGTCTTTCAAGATCTGCCGCTTGGGCGGCACGGTCTTGCTGACACGGTTCATCGAATAGACGTATTGAGCCATGTGTGGTTGGTTACCTTGGGTAGCGGGATTCGAGGGAACGCGCGGCCGCCGGAATGGAGGCATTCGGGCGCGGCAAACCACCGATTATCGACTCATGCGACAATAGGCTCCGTTGCCGGGTCCAGTTGCCCGCGACACCGGCTCTCTGCCGGGGACGAAGAAAGGCCCATTTCACCCTTTTGCGAGGGCGGACTTTCCGGCTCCCACCCCTGACCCTCATCTGCCTTGACTGGCTCGGCGTCAACAAGACGCCAAGCGGGCCGATGCCACTGCGCCGTGTATGGCGCTTATTGTTTTCAATGACTTTTGACGAACTGAAGCTGGCTCCCGCCATCTTGAAGGCTGTGCACGAGCACGGTTACGACACCCCCACCCCCATCCAGGCGCAAGCCATCCCTGCGGTGCTCGAGGGCCATGACCTGCTCGGCGGCGCCCAGACCGGCACCGGCAAGACCGCCGCCTTCACGCTGCCGATGCTGCACAAGCTCACCATGAGCCGCAGCGCCACCAACAAGTTTGGCGGCACCGGCATCCGTGCCCTCGTGCTGACCCCCACGCGCGAACTCGCCGCGCAGGTCGAAGAGTCGGTGCGCACCTACGGCAAGTACCTGCAGCTCGACTCGACCGTGATCTTCGGCGGCGTCGGCATGAACCCGCAGATCAGCAAGCTCAAGAAGGGCGTCGACATCCTCGTGGCCACCCCCGGCCGCCTGCTCGACCTGCAGCAGCAGGGCATGCTCGACCTCGGCCAGGTCCAGATGCTGATCCTCGACGAAGCCGACCGCATGCTCGACATGGGCTTCATCCACGACGTGAAGAAGGTCCTGGCGCTGGTGCCCAAGGAAAAGCAGAGCCTGCTGTTCTCGGCCACCTTCAGCGACGAGATCCGCGACCTGGCCGCCACCCTGCTGCGCAACCCGCAGAGCATCCAGGTCACGCCGCGCAACACCACGGTGCAGCGCATCACCCAGGTGATCCACCCCGTGGGCCGCGGCAAGAAGAAGGCGCTGCTCGCGCACATCATCAACGAGAACAAGTGGAGCCAGGTGCTGGTCTTCACGCGCACCAAGTTCGGCGCCAACAGCGTGGCCGAATTCCTCACCAAGAACGGCATCGAGGCGATGGCGCTGCACGGCAACAAGAGCCAGAGCGCCCGCACCCAGGCGCTGGCCGGCTTCAAGAGCGGCGAACTGCGCGCGCTGGTGGCCACCGACATCGCCGCCCGCGGCATCGACATCGACGAGCTGCCGCACGTCGTGAACTACGAGATCCCCAACGTCAGCGAAGACTACGTGCACCGCATCGGCCGCACGGGCCGCGCCGGCTCCAGCGGCGAGGCCGTGAGCTTCGTGTGCCTGGACGAGGAAGGCTTCATGCAGGAGATCGAGCGCTTCACCAAGCAGACGATCCCCGTGCAGGTCATCGAGGGCTTCGGCCCCGAGGAAGGCGAGCGCGCCGAGCCCATCGCCATGGGCCGCCAGACCATCTGGGGCGGCGCCGGCCGTCCGCCGAGCCGCGAAGTCATGCAGGCGGCCGCCAAGGCCGCGCGCACCGAGATGCTCCAGCGCATCCGCGAGAACAAGGCTAGCCAGGGCGGCAGCAACGGCAATGGCGGCGGCCAGCGTCGTGGCGGCGGCCAGGGTGGCGGCAACGGCCAGGGCCGCAATGCCAATGGCGGCAGCCAGGGCCAAGGACAAGGCCAGGGCCCGCGCGGCCAGGGCGCACGCCCGCAGCAGCAGCCCCGCAGCCCGCAGGGACCGGCACGCGCCCCGCAGCATCACCATCACGCGCCGCACGAGGAGCGCCAGCCGCGCCACCACGGCAACAGCCACAGCCCCACGCAGGCCAACCAGGTTGCGCACCTGCGCGCCGAAGCGATCAGCGGCGGCGCCGGCCAGCCCGATCCGCTGCGCACCAGCGTCGACCACATGGGCGGCCGCGGACGCGGCGGCCGTTCGGGTGGCGGCGGCTACGGCGGCGGCAACCGTTCGGGCGGCGGTGGCCGTTCGGGCGGCGGCGGTGGCTACGGCGGCGGCAATCGCTCCGGTGGCGGCGGCGGCCGTTCGTTCGGCCGCTGAGAAGGCGCCGCGAGCAGCACGCCTGCTTGAAAATTGAAAAGGGCACCTCGGTGCCCTTTCTTTTTTGCCCTCGGGCAGCAACCGCCCTCAGAGGGGTGGTGCCGTCTGCGCCCGGATGTTCCTGGCGATGCGGGTTGCAAGCGCGACTACCGCCGCGTCATAGCTCGCGGCAACCGCTTGCGGCTGGGCGACCAGCTCACCGAAGCTGCCCCATCGGTGGCCGTGGTCGGCCGGCACATTGACCGTTTTGTCTCCACTCGCATCGGCCCCGTAGTACAGGGTTTCGGAATAGACGGTGTCCCCGTCCTTCGAATCCATCAGGTAGGTGCTCACGTTGACCCGCGGGACATAGTCGGTGGAGAAGCGCGCCGAATACATGCCGACCTCGTTGAAGTACACGTGCAACACCGGCTCGGTGGTTGGCAGCCGGCTGTAGTCGATGTTGTCCGGCGACGCCGCCGGACGCGACACGCCTTCGAGCGCTTCTGCCTGGTAGCCCTGCGCATTCAGTTGCTGCACCAACGCAGCCGTCAGTTTGGGGCCCATCCCGCGGCGCACTGCCTCCATGCGCTCGTTGAAATCCGCGCCCTTGATCCGGTCGGCCAGCGACTGCCGCAGCACGCCCAGGGGGATGCCCTTGTTCTCGGTGTGCATCTTCTCGATGGGGGCGACGGGGATCACCATGACGCGAGTGATCTTGGGCAACGGCGGCGGCGTCCTGGGACCGGAGCCGCATGCGGCGAGGGCAGGCAGGGCTGCGCAAGTCATCACCTGCCCCAGGTTGCACAGAAAACCGCGCCGATGTGTGATAGACACGCCGCTCATTGCTCGACCGCCGTGATCTTCTTGACGCCTTCGGAAGGCGGCTTTGCCCCGGCCTCCCCGAGCTGCACCGCGTAGCCATAGTCGGTCAGGTAGGCATAGGTGCTGGTCCGGCCGAGCGAGTCGGGCTCCATATGGCACTGCAGGCGCTTGGCCTCGCCGCTCAGATCGGCATGAAGTTCGGCAGCCGCGCTGACCGACGATCTTGCAGACGGTCGTGTAGTCGTAGGTCGTTCCACCCATCATGCTGAACAGGCTCAGCTTCTTCGTGGCGTAACGCAACTCGGAGCCGACGGTCATGCGTTGCCAGTCCCCTGTCAGCGAGAGATCGGTCACGACCTGGCTGATCGTGGCGGGGCCGGGAAGAAAGTTGACGAAGGCACTCAAATCAGCCAAACCTGCGAACGAGGCGAATTGACCCCGTGGCCGTCGGCCTCCCTGGTGCGGGTCCGGAAAAGGGAAGCTGTGGCGTCCGGCTCGATCTGGACCTCGCTGCGGGTTGGAGTCGTCTTCCCGTCCCTGGTCCATGTGCCTTCGAGCACGACGCGCTTCAGTCGCTTGGGCGCCGGGGGAAGGCCCGATCGCGAAACGGCGGCCGTCACCTCCGGGCTGAGTGCCGTCAGGCCTCGGGGATCGGGCATCGACTTGGCGCGAGGAGCGAAAACGGGTAGCGCCTGCGCCGCCGAAGCGCCGCCGCAGGCCGCCTTGAATAGCGCCTGGTAGTCCGAATTCGTATCGGTGCCGATAGCGTTCGACTTCGCCTTGGCGCCATCGATCCGCCCGTCCGTGACACGACCGCGCTCGTCGATGTCGAAGCCGCTCACCTGGGCATAGGACTTCGTTTGGCATTCGAGCCTGAAGCGCTCGCGCTTCTGGCCGAAGGGGGCCCGGTAAGGCAGGTCGAAGTCCATTCGCGGATAGTCGAACGCGCCCCAGAAGAACAATGCGCCGTCCGATGTGTCGACGCTTGCGATGTCGATGAGCGTGAATGTCCCGTCCGGGCTGCGTTGCACTTCGCGCCAGTCGGGCCGCGCCGCTCGGCACGCACGCTCGACCTCGGGCAACGCTTTCAGGGCCTGCGCCTGGCGCTCCACCAATTCCTTGCGCACGCCAAAGCGCGGCCCGGTCACCGGATAGCTTCGGCCGGTGCGCAAGTCGGTGTAGAGCAACCACGCCTGCTCGGCATCGCAAGAGACAGTGAAGTTGCGGGTCTCGGGCCCGTCTTCCAGCGCAAAGGAAACGTGATCGTCGATGCGCAGCAAGCTGTGTTCGACAAGTTTGCCGCCGAAGGACATCGATGGATTGCCCCTGGAAGCGCAGCCCGCAGCGAGCAACGCAGCCACGGCGCACGCGGTGATATGGATCAACTTCATACATTCCGCCCCGGGGCGGCTCCCTCGTTTCATTGTTGTTTGTGCCGCCGGCCTCGGCCTCGAATGACATGGCGGATGCACCTTGGCCGGGAATCGTAACCCGGGACACAATCGTCACCCCATGCAATACATCCCGCCCAACTACGCCACCCTCTTCGTAGCCACCTGCAACCTCCTCAACCTCGCGGCGCCCAACCGCATGTACTACGAGAACCAGGACGCCTACACCGAGCGCGAGTACGAGCGGAAGATCGAGTGGACCGGGGAGCGCTTCCATGCGCTCAATGCCGACGTGCTGGCAGTGCAGGAGGTGTGGGACGAATCGGCACTCAAGGCCTGCATCGCGCGCAGCGGGCTGCGCTACGACTTCGTCTCGGTGCCCGGCGCAGAGAACTCGCCGCCGCCCGGAAGCCCCGCGGGCACGCCCGCGAGGCCGGGCGCACAGGGTACGCCGCGGGTCGGCATCGCGACGCGGCTGAAGGTGGATGCGATCCGCTCCTTCGTCGACTTTCCGCCGGGCTTCGGTGTCGATGTGCCAGGGCTCGGTCCGCACACGCGCTTCGAGCGGCCTCCCCTGCTCGCCACGGTGCGCATGAAGCATGGCCAGCAGGTGCACGTGCTCACGGTGCACCTGAAGTCCAAGCGCCCCAAGTTCCTGCAGGATGCGCAAGGCAATGCTCTCGAGGACCGCGACGACCGCAAGGTGGGCGTGATGGCCTCGCTGCGTTCGCTGCTGATGCGCGGCGCCGAGGCGGCGGCCCTGCGCTGCATCGTGATCGACCTGCTGCAGGGCACGAACGTGCCGCTCGTGGTGATGGGCGACTTCAACGACAACCCGCACAGCGTCACCACGCAGCTCGTGGCGGCCACCTCGGAGGTGGTCTACGACAAGGCCGCGCGCGACGTGGCGCTCTTCAACACCTACGAGATGCAGGGCGAGGCGGCGCTGAAGAAGGACGTGGCCTACTCGCACATCCACCAGGGCTACCCGGAGGTGCTCGACCAGATCCTCGTGAGCGAGGAGTTCGTCGCCACCAGCCGGCACAGCCTGGGCGACGTGCGGCGCGTCGACTACTTCAACGACCACCTGCACGAAGGGCGCGACCGCTCGCGCTCGGACCACGGCTTCGTGCGCGCCCTGCTTCGGCTGCGCACGGCCTGATCTTCCTTCGCGGCAAGCCGCTTCTTCAGCCCATGCGGCGGCCGGTCTGCCGGTCGAACAGGTGGACGTTCTCCGATTCGATGGCCAACCGCACGATGTCGTCGGGCCCGGCATCGACACGGCCGTGCACCGCGAGCACCAGCTTCGCCTCGCCGACCTGCACCAGCAGTTCGGTCTCGGCCCCGGTGGGCTCCACCACGACGACCCTGGCTTCCACGCCGTGCGAGCCGCCGCCCAGCGTCATGTCGCCGGGGCGGACGCCGTAGTGCACCGGCTGGCCGTCGGGAACCGCCGTGGCGGCCGGCACCGGCCAGCGCGCACCCTGCGCCTCGACCCAGCATTCGCCGCCCGAGCGCCGCACCGTGCCCTCGATGACGTTCATCGACGGCGAGCCGATGAACTGCGCGACGAACAGGTTGTCGGGCCGGTCGTAGAGCTCCAGCGGCGTGCCGATCTGCTCGACGATGCCGTCGTGCATCACGACGATGCGGTCGGCCATGGTCATGGCCTCGATCTGGTCGTGCGTCACGTAGACGGTGGTGGTCTTCAGCCGCTGGTGCAGCGCCTTGATCTCGGCGCGCATCGCCACACGCAGCTTGGCATCGAGGTTCGACAGCGGCTCGTCGAAGAGGAACACCTTCGGATCGCGCACGATGGCGCGGCCCATGGCCACGCGCTGGCGCTGGCCGCCGGAGAGTTCGCGCGGATAGCGGCCGAGCAGCGCGTCGAGGTTGAGGATCTTCGCGGCCTTGGCCACGCGCTCGTCGGTCACCGACTTCTCGGCATTGCGCAGGCGCAGGCTGAAGCCCATGTTCTCGCCCACCGTCATGTGCGGATAGAGCGCATAGCTCTGGAACACCATGGCGATGTCGCGGTCCTTCGACTCGAGGTCGTTGACCACGCGCCCGTCGATCACGATCTCGCCGCCGCTGATGTCCTCCAGGCCCGCGAGCATGCGCAGCAGCGTGGACTTGCCGCAGCCCGACGGGCCGACCAGCACCACGAACTCACCGTCGGTGATGTCGAAGCCCAGCCCCTTGATGATCTGGACCTTGCCGAAGGATTTCTGGATATTGCGAAAGGATACGGATGCCATGGGATCTCTCTCTTCAGTGTGTCTTTGCACCTGGGGTGCTTCGCGGAACACCGCGGAGCCGGCATTGCCGGGCCGCAGGTACCGCCCCCCGAAAGGGCGTTGGCGAAGCGACACGAAGTGCGCGAAGCCTGGGGTCAGCTCTTTACCGCTCCGGCGGTGATGCCGCCGACCATGTAGCGTTTGAAGGCGTAGTAGATGGCCGCGGGCGGCAGCGCATAGATCAGGCCCGTGGCCATCAGCAGCTCCCACGGCGAATCGTCGGCCGACAGGAAGTTGCCCAGCGCCACCGCCAGCGTCACGCTCTTGTCGTTCGACAGCAGCAGGAAGGCATAGAGGTACTCGTTCCAGGCCAGCAGCAGCGAATACGTGCCCACGGCCACCAGCGACGGCACCATCAGCGGCAGGTACACGAGGCGGAACAGCTGCAGCGGCGAGGCGCCGTCCATGCGCGCGGCTTCGTCGAGCTCGTAGGGCAGCTTGTCGGAGGCCTGCTTCAGCACCCAGATGCAGTACGGCGAGGCGATGGTCACCATCGCCAGGATCAGCGCCCACTGGCTGTTGAGCAGGCCGTAGTTGCCCATGGTCTTGTACATGGGCACCGCGAGGAAGGCCGCCGGGATGAAGTAGGTGAACAGCGCCATGTTCATCACCGTGCGCCCGCCGCGCACGCGCAGGCGGCTGATGGCGAAGGCGGCGGTGGTCGCCACGAACAGCGTGAGCACGCCCACCGACAGCGCGATCAGCAGCGAGTTCCACAGCTGCAGCCAGAAGTGGTCGAGGTAGAAGTGCTTCTGGTGGAACACGATGCGGAAGTTGTCCAGCGTCGGGTTCTTGGGCCACAGGTGGCCCGAGGTCGCGGAGTCCTTCGACGAGATCGCGAACAGCACCATGTGGTAGACCGGGATCAGCGTCCACAGCAGCACGGGGATGCCGATGAGCAGCAACCGGGCCTCGGTGAGCACGGCTTTCGGGGTCCAGCGCTTCATATCGCCCTCCGACGAGCCGCCTCCAGGAGGGCGGGAGCCCCCTCGGGGGGCAGTGAACACACGAAGTGATGAACGTGGGGGCTCATTTCGACAGCCTCTTCATCATGAAGTACACGAGTGGCAGGACCAAAGGCATCGCCACCACGATGGAAGCCATCGACAGGTCGACCTGGTCGAGGCGCAGGTAGCGGATGCCCAGCGTGGCGAGCACGTGCGTCAAGTCGGCAGGCCCGCCGCCGGTCAGCAGGTAGACGCTGTTGAAGTCGCCCAGCGTCCAGATCATCGAGAGGATGAGCGAGGTGATGTAGAGCGTCTTCAGCGCGGGCCAGCTCACGAAGCGGAACTTCTGCCACGAGGAGGCGCCGTCGACCGAGGCCGCCTCGTACTGCTCGGTGGGAATGGCCAGGCGGCCCGCCACGAGGATGAGCGTCCAGAACGGCAGCGACTTCCAGATGTGCACGATCATCGCGAAGGCCAGTGCCAGCGAAGGGTCGTTGAGCCAGTTGGGGCCGTCGGCGCCGGTCAGGCGGAAGATGGTGCTGTTGATCACGCCCCATTCGGGGTTCAGCATGAAGCGGATCGACAGGATCGTGGGAATAGAAGGCATCGCCCACGGGAGGATGAAGATCGCCGAGACGATCTTGATCCACCAGCGCGAGGTCACGAAGAAGCCCGAGAGCACGAGTGCCACGAGCATCTTGAGGTTGATCGCCACGACCAGGAAGACGGCCGTGTTGATCACGGAGCGGAAGAAGATCGGGTCTTCGACCAGCTTCACGTAGCTTTGCGGCTGGCGGGCCAGCCAGAGGCCGTAGCCCACCGGGTACAGCACGAACACCACGAACACCAGCAGGTAGGGCACGACCATGACCGCGCCCCAGAACTGCCAGCGCGCATGCCGCGCTCCGGGATTGACGACAGGCGCCGGTGTGCTCGGCGCGGCGGCGGTGGTGGTGGCAGTTGCGCTGCTCATGGCGTGCTGCTGGTGGTGAAAGTGCCGGCGGGTGCCTCTGCGCGGCTTACTGCCCCGCCACCGTCTTGATGCGGGCGATCATCTCGTCCACGGCCTTGTCCACGGGCACCTTGTCGGTGACGATGCGGTTCATGGCCTTGGCCCAGACGTTCTCGTTGTTGAGCACGGTGAACTTGTAGTTCTTCGTGAATTCGAAGGTCACGGTGCCGGCGGCGTACTGGTTGTAGACCGACAGGCGGTGCGGATCGGCCTTCCAGAAGTCACGCTGCTGCGCGGCCTTGGTCACGGGGAACCAGCGGCCCAGCGAACCCTCGACGTAGGGCGTGAGGTTCTCTTCCTGCATCAGGAACGACACGAACTCCTTGGCGCGGGCCTTGTTCTTCGCGTCCTTGAAGATCACGCCGGTCTTCACCGCCGTGCGGTAGACCATCTTGCTGCCGTCGGGCTTGTTGGGGAAGCCGGCCGTGCGGATGCGCTCGGTGTAGTTCTTGCGCGCTTCCTCGCGCTGCTCGGGCGTGAGCGAGGCGTTGTTCGAGTCGTCGAGCCACTTGGCGGCGATGGAGATCGTCGCGTTGTGCGTCATCACGGTCGTCTTGTTGTGGAAGGCGACGTTGTTGTCCGGGTCCTTCCAGCTGGTGGAGGAAGGCGGCGTGCAGCCCTTGGTGTAGGGCATGGTGTAGTCGGTCATCGCGCCGATCAGGCCGGTGCGCACCTTCGGGTCGTCGACCAGCAGCTTGCCGTTGTCGTCCACCAGCTTGACGTTGTAGGCGTCCATGAAGGTGAGGAACGAATAGAACGCGTCGCTCGAATCCACGCCCATCGGCATGCCGATGCCGAAGTTGCGCTTGCCGCTCTTCTGCCGGCTGGCGGGCTGCACCTTCTCGCACCAGAACGCCCAGTAGTCCTTCCAGCCGGTGGGAACGTCGGACTCCTTGAAGCCGGCTTCGGCGAGCATGTCGAGCCAGTACTCGATGTGCATCGTCTGCTGCTTGATCGGGAAGGCGTAGTACGCCTTGCCCTTGGTCTGGTCGTTGTAGAGGTAGGTGGTCTCCAGCGTGTTGGGCGCGAAGCGGTCCTTCATCGGCGTGAGCACGCTGCTGATGTCCTCGAGCTTGCCGTCGTAGGCCCACTTGCCGGTGACCTGGAAGTCGTACACGTCGGCGTACGCCACGTCGGGCGGGCTGCCCGAGTCGAGCGCGGACACGGTCTTGGGGATCATGTCCTGGATCGGGTACTGCGAGAGTTCGATCTTGACGTTCTTGTTCTTCTCCTCGAACTTCTTGATGGCGGCGTACAGCGCGTCGTCCTCCGCCTTGTAGAAGCCCTTGACCCACCAGACGGTGAGTTTTTCCTGCGCGGCGACGTGGCCTGCCGACAGCAGGCCCATCGCGACCAGCGTCGGCGCGATCAGCGACTTGACGAGTTTCATGGACGTTGTCTCCTTCTCTTCTGGGTGGAATTGGCTCGTCGTGCGAGCGTGGGGTGAAAGAACCGGACGTGAAACGCGAAGGCCGCCGGTGCGGCTAGCTGGCCCTGAGCCTGGGCGGCGGCCTGCTCAGGCGCGGCAGGCGGCGGCGCGAGCCCAGCACGTCCTCGATGTCCTGGCGTGCGCCGTCGATGAGCCGGATGATCGCGCGCTCGGATCTGTCCGGGTCGTGCGCGATCACGGCGTCGAGCACCTCGCGGTGCAGCGGCAGCGAGAGCGCGGGGCCATCGGGCTTGGTGGTCGATATCTCGAAGCTGGTGCGCAGCAGCGCGTTGAGCACCTTGCTCATCTGCGCGAGCATGCGGTTGCGCGCCGCGGCCAGCAGGCCGTTGTGGAAACGCAGGTCGAAGGTGACGTAGTCGCCGCCGTTCTCGACGGCCTCCTTCATGCCCGCGAAGGCGCGCTCGATCTCGCCGATGTCCTCTTCGGTGGCGCGCTCCGCGGCGAGGCGCACGGCCGCGGGCTCCACCACGCGGCGCAGGTCCTGCAGGTCGCGAAGGAATTCAGGCGTGAGGCCGGCGCGCGCCTGCCAGGTGATGACGTCGGGGTCGAACCAGTTCCACTTGTCCTTGGGCAGCACGCGCGTGCCGACCTTGGGGCCCGTCACTATCAGGCCCTTGGCGACCAGCGACTTGATGGCCTCGCGCACCACGGTACGGCTCACGCCGAGTTCCTCGCCGAGCACGGGCTCGGAAGGGATCGACGCGCCGATCGCATAGCGGCCCGACACCACGGCTTCACCGAGGAGTTCGAGCGTGCGACCGTGGATGTTCTTGATCATGCGTGATGTGAAAACGGGTATCGCGTCGCTCGAAAACACTAAGGGTCCGGCGCGTTGTGCGGGCTTATCATATGATGATTGAAACGCCCCACCGGCAGGACAAACCCTGACGATCGGGCCCAGGTTTCGACAACAAAGAGAGACATCCGATGAGCACCGCCCCAAGGAAGAAACCCGAAGAACTCCGCAGCCAGCAATGGTTCGGCCGCAACGACCGCGACGGCTTCATCTACCGCAGCTGGATGAAGGGCAAGGGTGTGCCGCACGATCAGTTCGACGGCCGCCCGGTCATCGGCATCTGCAACACCTTCAGCGAACTCACGCCCTGCAACTCTCACTTCCGCACGCTCGCCGAGCAGGTGAAGATCGGCGTGTACGAGGCAGGCGGCTTCCCGCTCGAGTTCCCGGTGATGTCGCTCGGCGAGACGCTGCTGCGCCCCACCGCGATGCTGTATCGCAACCTCGCGAGCATGGACGTGGAGGAAAGCATCCGCGGCAACCCGCTCGACGGCGTGGTGCTGCTCATGGGCTGCGACAAGACCACGCCCGCGCTCATGATGGGCGCCGCCAGCGTCGACCTGCCGACCATCGGCGTGTCGGGCGGCCCGATGCTCTCTGGCAAGTGGCGCGGCCAGGAGTTGGGCTCCGGCACCGGCGTGTGGCAGATGAGCGAGCAGGTGCGCGCCGGCACGCTCAAGCTGCAGGATTTCTTCGAGGCCGAGAGCTGCATGCACCGCAGCCACGGCCACTGCATGACGATGGGCACCGCGAGCACCATGGCGAGCATGGTCGAGTCGCTGGGCATCGGCCTGCCGGGCAACGCTGCCTACCCTGCCGTTGACGGCCGCCGCAACGTGCTCGCGCGGCAGGCGGGGCGGCGCATCGTCGGCATGGTCCATGAAGACATGAACATGTCGAAGATCCTCACGCGCCAGGCCATCGAGAACGCGATCAAGGTCAACGCGGCCATCGGCGGCTCGACCAACTTCGTGATCCACCTCCTGGCCATCGCGGGACGCATGGGCGTCGAACTCACGCTCGAGGATTTCGACCGCCTCGCCTCCGAGCTGCCCTGCCTAGTGAACCTGCAGCCCTCGGGCCAGTTCCTGATGGAAGACTTCTGCTACGCGGGCGGCCTGCCGGTGGTCATCAAGGAGATCGCCCAACACCTGCACAAGGACGTCCTCACCGTCACCGGCCAGAGCATCTGGGAGAACGTGAAGGACGCGGAGAACTTCAACCCGCAGGTCATCCGCCCCCTGGCCGAGCCCTTCAAGGACAAGGCCGGCATCTGCGTGCTGCGCGGCAACCTCGCGCCCAACGGCGCCATCATCAAGCCCAGCGCGGCCACTCCGGAACTGCTGGTGCACAAGGGCCGCGCGGTGGTGTTCGAGAGCGCCGACGACCTGCACAGGCGCATCGACGACGAGAACCTCGACATCGACGAGAACTGCATCATGGTGCTGAAGAACTGCGGACCCAAGGGCTACCCCGGCATGGCCGAGGCGGGCAACATGCCGCTGCCGCCCAAGGTGCTGCGCAAGGGCATCACCGACATGGTCCGCATCAGCGACGCGCGCATGAGCGGCACCGCCTACGGCACCGTGGTGCTGCACACCGCGCCCGAGGCGGCCGCGGGCGGCCCGCTGGCGCTGGTGCAGGACGGCGACATCGTCGAGCTTGACGTGCCCAACCGCAGGCTGCACCTGCACGTGAGCGACGAAGAACTCGCCAGGCGCCGTGCCAGCTGGGTCGCGCCCAAGGCGCCGCTCGAATCAGGCTACTGGAAGCTGTATGTCGATACGGTGCTGCAGGCCGACCAGGGCGCCGACCTGGCCTTCCTGCGCGGTCGCCGCGGCGCCTTCGTGCCGCGCGACAATCACTAGATGACAAGACTGGTAGCGATCGACTGGGGCACGAGTTCACTGCGCGGTGCGCTGCTGGACGCCGGCGGCAAGGTGCTCGAGGAGCGCAGCGATGCGCGCGGCATTCTCACCGTGCCCGAAGGCGGCTTTCCCGCCGTCTTCGAGAAGTTGTTCGGCGACTGGATGCGCCTCGAAGGCGTGCGCTGCCTGATCTCCGGCATGGCCGGCAGCAAGCAGGGCTGGGTGGAGGCGCCCTACTGCGCCTGCCCCGCCGGCCGAGTGGAAGTGGGCCGCACGATCATCGACATCGACGCCGTCCCGGGTGCGCGCATCGCGATGGTGCCCGGCCTGAGCGACGAGCATGCGGGCGTGCCCGACGTGATGCGCGGCGAAGAGGTGCAGATCTTCGGCGCGATGGAGCTCACCGGCCTGAGCGAAGGCCTCTTCGTGCTGCCCGGCACGCACAACAAGTGGGCCACGGTGAAGAAGGGCCGCGTCGCGGGCTTTCGCACCTACATGACGGGCGAGTTCTACGCGCTGCTGAGCCAGCACTCCATACTGGCGCGCACACTCGACGCCTCGGCGCCGCTCGACGAGGCGGCCTTCCTCGAAGGCGTGACCCGCTCCGAGAACGGACACGGCCTGCTGCACAACGCCTTCGGCGCGCGCACGCTGGCGCTTTTCGAACGCATGCCGAAGCAGGAGCTGTCGAGCTACCTCTCGGGCCTGCTGATCGGCGAGGAGCTGCGCACGCAGGCACTGCAGGCATCGGGCGAGGTGATCCTGATCGGCTCGTCCAACCTCACCGAACGCTACACGCTGGCCCTTCGCGCCACCGGCGTCGCCACGCGCACGCTGGGCTCCGAGGCCACCTGGGCCGGGCTCCACGCCCTGTCCGGCTTTCTGGATTCCGACAGGACTGCGGCATGACCTCTTCCATCACCCCTCTCGACAAATTCAACGCCGCGATGCGCGAGCTGCCGCTGGTGGCCATCCTGCGCGGCCTGACGCCCGCCGAGGCAGCCGACGTGGGCGACGCCATCGTCGAGCCAGGCTTCCGCCTGCTCGAAGTGCCGCTGAATTCTCCGCAGCCGCTCGAAAGCATCGCGCTGATGCGCAAGCGCTTCTCGCAGGCGCTGGTCGGCGCCGGCACGGTGCTCGGCGCCCGGCAGGTGCGCGAGGTGCATGAGGCGGGCGGCGAACTGATCGTCTCGCCCAACTTCGATGCCGAAGTCATCGCCGAGGCGGTGCGCCTGGGCATGGTGTGCCTGCCCGGCGTGATGACGCCGACCGAGGCCTTCGGCGCGCTCGCGGCCGGTGCCACGGGGCTCAAGCTGTTCCCGGCCGAGCTGGCCTCGCCCGCGGTGGTGAAGGCCCTGCTGGCCGTGCTGCCCGCCGGCACGCCGGTGATGCCCGTGGGCGGCATCGCTCCCACCAACATGGCCGAATGGCGCGCGGCCGGTGCCGCCGGCTTCGGCATCGGTTCCTCGCTCTACAAGCCCGGCAAGCAGGCCGCGGCGGTGCGCGAGGACGCCCGGAAATTCGTCGCGGCCTGGCAAGGCCTCACGCTCGCCTGACCCCAAGAAGAAACAGGAGCCCCCCACCGATGTCCGCCGATGCCCTCTACGCCAGCCCCACCGTCCGGAAGCTGCGCGAAGACCTCGCCCTTGCCCTGCGCGCCGCCGACCATCACGGACTGTCGGAAGGCGTCTGCAACCATTTCAGCGTGATGCTGCCGGGCGCGCAGGACCGCTACCTCATCAACCCCCGCGGCCTGCACTGGAGCGAGATCGGCCCCGACGACATCGTGCTGATCGACGTTCACGGCGAGGTGCTGGCAGGCCGCCACCGCGTGGAGCCCACCGCCCTCTTCATCCACGGCGCGGTGCACCGGCTCACCGGCCATGCGGTGGTGCTGCACTGCCACATGCCGTACGCCACGGCGCTCACGATCACGGTCGACCGCGCGCTCGACCCGACCGCGAGCCAGAACGCGATGCGCTACATGAACCGCATCGCCATCGACGCCGAATACAACGGCCTCGCGCTCGACGACGCCGAGGGTGAGCGCATCGCGCGCGCCATGGCCGGCAAGGACGTGGCCTTCCTCGCGAACCACGGCGTGATCGTGGCCGGCGGCACCATCGCCCATGCCTACGACGACCTCTACTACCTGGAGCGCGCCTGCCTGCACCAGGTGATCGCGCAGTCGACCGGTCGCCCGCTGGCGCCGGTGGACCCGAAGCTGGCCGCCCACGTGGCGGCGCAGATCCAGGGCGAGCGCGAGCAGTCCGACCTGTTCTTCGAGGCACTGCGCCGACTCCTGCCCGCACCGCGCGGCTGAGCCTTCGGCCGATAGAGCCGACGGCCTACCCCGCGGACGGGCTCCGCGGGGCAAACTCCCTTCACAATTGTGTCTCGCCCGTGCCTCGCTCTGCGCGCACCGGCTTACAGCTCTTCATCCGATTTCGCTCAAGCCTTACAGCAACTTAACAAAAGGCCGCGAGGATGAAGGCTCCAATTCACAACCGGGGGATCAGATGAAAAAGCTCACTTTCGCATTCGGCGCCGCGGCCCTGCTCTCGCTGGCCGCCATCAGCGCACCCGCCCAGGCACAGACGGGCGGCTCGTTCATCCAGGCACAGGTGTACGTCGTTCCGCCGCCGCCACCGCCGCGCCGCTACTACGCGCCGCCGCCTCCGCCGCGCCATTACTACGGCCCCGGCTACCGCCATGGCCATCACTACGACCGCCGCTGGGATGACCGCCGCCGCTATGGCCGCAGGGACAACGACGGCGACGGTGTGCCCAACCGCTACGACCGCCGTCCCAACAACCCCTACCGCTACTGAGCGGCATGAATGAAGGCCCGGGCCTCGCGCCCGGGTCTTCCGCTCAGGCCGCCTGGGGCACGCTGGCGTAGGGCGGTGTCGGGCTCGACAGTCCCTGCTTGAGCTGCCGCGAAGTCTCGTCGGCAAGCACCTCGGCCTTGCCTGCTTCCAGGCCGGCCAATGCCTGGCGGGCGACCTCGTCGGGCGATGCCTTCGGGATGCCCTGCACGTGCGAGGCCATGTCGGTGTCCATGTAGCCCACGTGCAGGCTCGTGACCTGCGTGCCCTGCCTGGCCAGTTCGTTGCGCAGCCCGTTGCTCAGCGACCATGCGGCCGACTTGGTCGCGCTGTAGGTCGCCACGCTCGGGAAGGTGGTCCAGGCCAGCGCCGACAGCACGTTGATCACGCCGCCGCCGCCGTTGGCCGCGAGCACGGGCGCGAAGGCCTGCGTGAGCGCCCAGGGGCCGAAGAAATTGGTCTCGAACTCGGCGCGCGCCGCAGCCACCGCATCGGGCGAACCCAGGAAGCTGGAGCCGCGCGAGATGCCCGCGTTGTTGACCAGCACCGTCACGTCGCCGCAGGCGCGTACGGCCGCCTCGATCTGCGCGGGCTGCGTCACGTCGAGCGCGACCGGTGTCACACCGGGCAGGTCGACGCTCTTCGGGTCGCGCGCAGCGCCGTAGACCTTGCGCGCACCCGCGGCGAGCGCAGCCTTCGCGAAGGCGAGACCGAGGCCGCGATTGGCGCCGGTGATGAAGACCACGGAGTCCTTGATTTTCATGACGAGTCTTTCGTTGGTAGGTGGATGAGTCGATGGATTTCAGGCCTGAGCCATGCGCCGCAGCAGTCCGGTGGTGGTGCGCGGCCAGCCCACGCGGCCGAACCACGCACCGCCCGCGATGGCCGATGCGGTCACGATGCCGTACACCGCCAGCGCCACGCCCTGCGCCGCGAACACGCCGGTGAGACCGGCGCCCCAGTTCAGCGCCAGCCAGCCGCCGCTGGCCGCCACCGCCAGGCGCGCGATGTTGCCGAGCATCGGCCACAGCAGCCTGCCCGCGCCCTGCGAGGCGAAGTACAGGACCAGCCCGACGCCGAAGAGGCCGTACATCGGCCCGACCACGCGCAGGTAGTGCGAACCGGTCTCCAGCATCGCCGGGTCGTTGCCGAACAGCAGCAGCCACGGGCGCGGGAACAACGCCGCCGCGAGGCCGATCGTCTCGGTGAGCGTGAAGGCCAGGGCCGCGCCGGCCCAGGTGGCGCGCAACGCCCGCTCGCGCAGCCCCGCGCCCATGCAGGTGCCGACCATCGCCACCAGCGGCGCGCCCAGGCCGAACACCAGCGGCACCAGCAGGTATTCGAGCCGCGAGGCCGTGCCGTAGCCCGCCAGCGCGCCCGAGCCGAAATGGCCGGTCAGCGCGGTGGCGATGCCGATGGAGAGATTGGTCGCCACCGTCGACACGGCGCCCACCAGGCCGATGCGCAGGATGTCGCGGAACAGCGGCCAGCGCAGCTTCAGCGCGTCGAGCGTGGGCTTGAGCAGGCTGCGCGGCGAGCGAAGGTAGGCGATGAGCGCGATGGAGCCCAGCAGGTAGTACAGCAGCAGCGCGATCGCGCCGCCCGCGATGCCCATGCCCGGCAGCGGCCCGATGCCGAAGATCAGCAGCGGCGATGCCGGGATGAGGAACACCACGCCCACCACCGTCACGTTGGCCGGCACCGACATGTTGCCGGTGCCGCGGATGATGGCGCCGAGCGAATTGAAGAGCCACACCAGCGTCGCGCCCGCGAACACCCAGTTGGAGTACGTGAGCGCGGCTTCCAGCGCGGCCCCGGTGCCGCCCATCACCTCGTAGAGCCAGCGCCCGCCCAAGAGCAGCGCCAGCGTGAAGCACATGCCGAAGCCCAGCGCGATGACGATGGCATGCCACACCAGCGCGTTCGCATCGTCGCGGCGGCGCGCGCCGAGCGCGCGGGCGATGGACGAGGCGATGCCGCCGCCCATGGCGCCGCTGGAGGTCATCTGCATCAGCATCACGATGGGAAACACCAGCGCCATGCCGGCCAGCGCGTCGGAGCCTAGCTTGCCGACGAAGTAGGTCTCGATGAGGCCGACGCAGGCCTGGGCCACCATCACCAGCACGTTGGGCGCGGCCAGGCGCAGCAGCGTGGGGACGATGGGCGCCTCGAGCAGGCGGCGCGTGCGTGGATCGAGTTCGGTGGAGGCTTGGGGTGCAGTCATGGCTGGAGCTCTCCCGGTTCAGGCGCGGGCGGCGGCCGGCGTGGCCGGCGCTCCGGACTTGGCCGCGGGGCGGCGGATGGTCATCACGATCAGCGCCGCCACCAGGCAGGCCGCGCCAGCGGTGTAGAGCGCCGGGGTGTAGGTCAGCAGCAGCGTGCGTGCGAAGCCGGCGCCGTAGGCGGCCGTGGCGGCGCCCAGCTGGTGCGCGGCGAAGACCCAGCCGAACACCAGGCCGACCTTGGCGGGGCCGAAGGCGGCGCCCGCGAGCTTGACGGTCGGCGGCACGGTGGCGATCCAGTCGAGGCCGTAGAACATCGCGAAGATGCCCAGGCCGTAGATGGTGAATTCGGAGTGCGGCAGCCAGAAGAGCGACAGCCCGCGCAGGCCGTAGTACCAGAAGAGCAGCTTGCGGTTGTCGTATCGGTCGGAGAGCCAGCCCGAGAGGATGGTGCCGACGAAGTCGAAGGCGCCCATCATCGCGAGCACCGAGGCGGCGGGCACGGCGCCCATGCCGTAGTCGCCGCACAGCGAGATGAAGTGCGTCTGCACCAGCCCGTTGGTGCTCAGGCCGCAGATGAAGAAGGTGCCTGCCAGGACCCAGAAGGTGCGGTTGGTCGACACCTCCTTCAGCACGCGGAAGGGCGTTGCGAAATTCATCGCAGGCGCGGCCGCAGCGGGCGCCGCCGGCTGCGTGCCCGGCTTCTCACCGTAGGGCAGCAGGCCCACGTCGGATGGGCGGTTGCGCATCAGCAGCAGCGCCAGCAGGCCGATGAGGATGGTGCCGACCACGATCGGCGCGACGGCCGAGCGCCAGCCCCAGTGCTCGATCATCCAGGCCGCGAGCGGCAGGAAGGCCAGCTGCCCCGTCGCCGAACTGGCCGTGAGCATGCCCACCACCAGCCCGCGCCGCGCGACGAACCAGCGGTTGGCCACCACCGCGCCGAGCACCAGCGCCGTCATGCCGGTGCCCAGGCCCAGCATCAGGCTCCAGAGCACGAAGAGCTGCCACAGCTGCGAGGCCATGGTGACAAGCGCCATGCCCAGCCCGACCAGCGCGAGGCCGGTGCAGACCACCGCGCGCAGGCCATATCGCTCCATCAGCACCGCGGCGAAGGGCCCCATGAGGCCGAAGAGTGCGAAGCGAAGCGCGAGCGAGGAGGAGATCTGCTCGGTGCTCCAGCCGAACTCCTTGCCCAGCGGCTGCAGCATCGCGCCAGGCAGGCCCAGCGCGGCCGACATGGTCAGCATGGTGAGGAAGGTGATGGCGGCGACGATCCAGCCGTAGTGGATGCCGCGGCGCTGCAGCCATGCGGAAACGGGTGTGGCGAACATGGGGCCTCTGCTGTTGGAATTGATTGGGAGGAAGGAAAAGCCGGAAAAAAAGGCGAAAGGGGTCCCTCGCGCGCCCGGGCGCACGATCAGCGGGTTGGTCGTGGGTGAAGAAGAAGTTGAGGGGTCAGTCGTCGCTGGCGGGCTCTTCATCGCCGCCCAGCAGTTCCATGGCCTCGTCGATCAGCAGGTGCAGCGCGAGCACACGCTCGACGCCCAGCAGCGCGTTCAGTTTCTGTTGCGCGGTCTTCCAGTGCGCCAGGGCCTCGCGCCGCTTGGCCTCGCCTTCCTCGGTGAGCTGCACCAGGCGGCTGCGCGCGTCGGCGCCGGCGCTCTGCGCGATCCAGCCTGCGGCGATCAGCGGCTGCAGGTTGCGGCTCAGGGTGGAGGCAGTCATCTTGAGTTCGGCCGCCAGGTCGACCGGACGGGAGGGACCGAGCCGCGCAAGATGCGACAGCAGCGAGTACTGCGTGGTCTTGAGGCCGCTTTGCGATACCTCGGCGTCGTAGTGCTGCGAGAGGCGTCGCGAAAGCTGTCGCACCTTGAAGCTGGTGCAGCCACGTGGCTTGGCGGGAGTGTCCATGGGCTATTATTGTATGTGCAACTGTTGCATATGCAATCACCATCCCGGAACAATGCCCCCAGAAGGAACACAGGCATGACACAAGCCACCAGCCAGCTCGACGCATGGATCGCCGAGGAACAGAAGATCATCAGCCGCCTGGAAGGGGGTCCGGGCCCGGGCCTCGCCCGCCCCGAGCAGATCGCCGGCAAGACCGGCCTGGAGATCATGCAGGCGATGCTCGACGGAGAGATTCCCTACGCCGCCATCGCCAAGACGCTGGACTTCACGATCCTCGAAGTGCGCGCGGGCGTTGCCATCTTCCAGGGCACGCCGCTGCCGCAGCACCTGAACCCGCTGGGCACCATCCACGGCGGCTGGGTCGCCACGCTGCTCGACTCCGCCCTGGGCTGCTCGGTGCACACGATGATGCCGCCCGGGCGCGCCTACACCACCGCCGAACTGGGCGTGAACTACGTGAAGGGCCTCACGCCCAAGGTGCAGCGGGTGCGCGCCGAAGGCAAGGTGATCCACTGCGGCAAGCAGCTGGCCACCGCCGAGGCCCGCCTCTACGGCCCCGACGGCACGCTGTACGCACACGCCACGACCACCTGCTTGGTCTTCGAGGTGCCGCCGGCGCGTTGAACCACGAGGCCAGCGGGCCAAGGAGGACCGCTTCGGGCTCGTCGATCCACAGTAGGCCTTCAACCTGTAAGTCCAAAGGCGTCGCGATCCAGGCGGCCAGTGATAATTATTCTCATCCGGCCGTCGCAACACGCGATGCCGGCGGCCCACCATCCGCCGCCGGCGCCGGAGCTTTCTAGAACACCCGCTCCTGGAGGATCCTCATGACCGAACAACGCCCGCGCGTCCGAGGCCGCGCCGCGCGCGCACTGCTTGGCGCAGGCGCAGCCTGGCTGGCCGCAACCGCCCTGCCCGCCCAGGCCGCCGAAGAACTCACGCTCTACACGACGCGAGAGCCGGCGCTGATCCAGCCGCTCATCGCCGCCTTCAGCGCGCAGAGCAACATCAAGGTCAACACCGTCTTCGTGAAGGACGGCCTGCTCGAGCGCGTCAAGGCCGAAGGCGCTCGCTCGCCCGCCGACGTGCTGATGACGGTGGACATCGGCAACCTGATGGACCTGGTCGACGGCGGCGTGACGCAGCCGGTGAAATCGGCCGCGCTCGAATCGGCCATTCCGGCCAACCTGCGCGGTGCCGACGGCCAGTGGTTCTCGCTCTCGATGCGCGCGCGCGTGCTCTACGCCGACAAGAGCCTGCCGCTCACCAGCTTCCGCTACGAAGACCTGGCCAACCCCAAGTACAAGGGCAAGGTCTGCATCCGCGCAGGCCAGCATCCCTACAACACCGCGCTGGTGGCCGCGCTGATCGCGCACGACGGCGAAGCCAAGGCCGAGCAGTGGCTGCGCGGCGTGAAGGCCAACCTCGCGCGCAAGGCCACCGGCGGCGACCGCGACGTGGCGCGCGACATCCTGGGCGGCATCTGCGACGTGGGCCTGGCCAACTCGTACTACGTCGGCCAGATGAAGAGCGCCAAGGAAGGCACCGACGCGCGCAAGTGGGGCGACGCCATCAAGGTGGTGCGCCCGACCTTCGCCAATGCCAAGAGCGGCGGCACGCACGTCAACATCAGCGGCGCGGCCGTGGCGAAGAACGCGCCGCAGCGCGCCAACGCGGTCAAGCTGCTCGAGTTCCTGGTGTCTGAGCCGGCCCAGGCCCTGTACGCGCAGGCCAACTACGAGTACCCGGTGCGCAAGGGCGTGGCCCTCGACCCGATCATCGGCCAGACCATCGGCGAGCTGAAGGTCGATCCGCTGCCGCTGACCGAGATCGCCAAGTACCGCAAGCAGGCCAGCGCCCTGGTCGACAAGGTCGGCTTCGACCAGTAGGCGTGGTTCGCCCCCATGGCTGCAGCGCACTGAGCGTCGCCTGCGCCATCCCCCGTCCGGGGGCAGCACCGGTGGGCCGGCAAAGCCGGTTCCACGGTGTTCCTCGCAAGAACCAGAGCGCGCGCGCACAGGCATCTTTTGCTTCGCATGAACATAGGCGGTCGGTACGCGGGCCTGCAAGCCGCAGGCCCGGCCTGGCGCTGCGCGTCTTTCCTGATCGCCATCGGCGTGCTCGCGCCGGTGCTCACGCTGGCGTGGCTGGCCTTCGGCTCGGGCCTGGGCCACTGGGGGCCGCTGTTCGCCAACGTGCTGCCGCAGGCCACGCTCAATACCGCCGTGCTGCTCGCGGGCGTCGGCACGCTGGTGCTGGTGATCGGCACAGGCTGCGCATGGCTGGTGACGGCGCACGACTTCCCCGGGCGCGGCATGCTGCACTGGGCGCTGCTGCTTCCGCTGGCGATGCCGACCTACATCGTCGCCTTCGCGTACCTCGACCTGCTTCATCCGATCGGCCCGGTGCAGGGTGCGATCCGCTGGATGCTGGGCTTCGACGGCCCGCGGCAGTTCCGCCTGCCGGACCTGCGCTCGATGCCCGGCGCGATCTTCGTGCTCGGCTTCGTGCTCTACCCATACGTCTACATGACGGCGCGCGCGATGTTCATGACGCAGCCCGCGCACCTCATGGAGGCCGCTCGCATGCTTGGCGAAAGCCGGCGCGGCGCCTTCTTCCGCGTGGCGCTGCCGCTGGCGCGGCCTGCGCTGGCCGTAGGCCTGAGCCTCGCGCTGCTGGAGACGCTCAACGACATCGGCGCTTCCGAATTCCTCGGCGTGAACACGCTGACGGTCGCGGTCTACACGACATGGATCACGCGCTCCGACCTCGCGGGCGCCGCTCAGATCGCCTGCGCGATGCTGTTCGTGGTGATCGCGCTCGTCTGGCTGGAGCGCAACGGCCGGCGGCACCAGCGCTTCGGCTCGTCGCAGCGCATGCGCGCGGTGCAGGCGCGGCGGCTGCATGGCGCGGCTGCATGGGCCGCAACGGCCGCCGCATCGCTGCCGGTGCTGATCGGCTTCGTGGCACCTGCTGCGTACCTCGTCTGGGAAAGCGCCAAGCGTCTGCGCCAGGGCGGCGGCATCTCGCAGGGGCTGGTCGCGAGCCTGGGCAACACGCTGGCGCTGGCCGCGGGAGTCACGGCGGTCGCGGTGGCGGCCGGCCTGGTCGTCGCCTGGGCAGCGCGCAGCCAGGGCTCGCGGTCCGCGCGCGGCCGCTGGCAGGCGCGCGCGGCAACGCTGGGCTACGCGGTGCCGGGCACGGTGCTGGCCATCGGCCTGCTCACGCCGGCGCTGGCCTTCGATTCGGCGCTGGCCACGGCCTTCGGCTGGCAGGGCCTGCCGCTCATGAGCTGCGGCGTGGTGCTGGTCGTGGCCTGCGCGATCCGCTTTCTCGCCATGCCGGTCGGCGGCATCGAAGCCGGCCTCTCGCGCATTCCGCCCGCCATCGAACAGGCCTCGCGCCTGCTCGGCGAGACCACCGCCGGCACGCTGCGCCGCGTGCACCTGCCGCTGCTTCGCCCCGCCCTGGCCTCCGCGGCGCTGCTGGTCTTCGTCGATGCGATGAAGGAGCTGCCGGCCACGCTGCTGCTGCGGCCCGCCAACTTCGACACCCTGGCCACCTGGCTCTATGCCGAGGCCGCGCGAGGCACCTACGAGGAAGGCGCGGTCGCCGCGCTCGCCATCGTGCTCGCAGGCCTGCTGCCCGTGGTGCTCCTCGCGCGCAACCAGCTGGGCACGCCTTCGGCGACCATGGCTGCAGAGAAGACACTGAAATGAGCTCCCCACTCCACCTCGACGCGATCAGGCTGGCCTACGACACGCCGCGCGGCCCGCACACGGTCGTCGACGGCTTCTCGCTGGCACTGCACGCGGGCGACATCGCCTGCCTCTTCGGCCCTTCCGGATGCGGCAAGACGACGGTGCTGCGCGCCATCGCGGGCTTCGAGCCGCTGCGCGCGGGCACGATCCGCCTCGGTGACGTGCTGCTGTCGTCCGTGCAAACGCACCTGCCGCCCGAGCAGCGGCGCGTGGGCATGATGTTCCAGGAATACGCGCTGTTCCCTCACCTCTCGGCCGCGCGGAACGTGGCCTTCGGGCTGCGCCGGCTGGGTCGCGCGCAGCAGCAGTCGCGCGTGGCCGAGATGCTCTCGCTGGTCGGCCTTGCGGATGCCGGCGAGCGCTATCCGCACGAGCTCTCCGGCGGCCAGCAGCAGCGCATCGCACTGGCCCGTGCGCTCGCGCCATCGCCCGCCCTGCTGCTGCTCGACGAGCCCTTCTCCAACCTCGACGGCGGCACGCGCGAGCGGCTGACCGTGGAAGTGCGCGGCATCCTGAAGCGGGCGGGTCAGACGGCCATCCTCGTGACGCACAACGAGGCCGAGGCCCACGCGATGGCGGACCGCATCGGCGTGATGCACGGCGGGCGCATCACGCACTGGATCGACACGGCAACCGCGGCCCCCCTGACACACCCCTAGCACAGCCGCCCGTTTTTCGAATGGGCTTTCCGGGAAAAGGTTGTTCGGGATCGCAAGAATCGCCGCGATCCAGACACAACCGATCCAGCAAACGGAGAGCCCCATGACCCAGCCATCCCTCACCCTCGTCAGCCACCTGCTGTGCCCCTACGTGCAGCGCGCCGCGATCGCGCTGCGCGAGAAGAACGTGCCCTTCGAGCGCGTCGTGATCGACCTCGCGAACAAGCCGCAATGGTTCCTCGACATCTCGCCGCTTGGCAAGGTTCCGCTGCTGAAGGTGCGCCGGTCCGAGGGCGGCGAGGCCGTGCTCTTCGAGAGCAACGTGATCTGCGAATACCTCGAGGAAACGCAGCCCGGCGCTCGCCTGCATCCCGAAGACGCGCTCACCCGCGCCCAGCACCGCGCATGGATGGAGTTCGGGTCGGCCATCCTCGGCGACCTGTGGGGCTACGAGACCACGCAGGACGCAGCCGTCTTCGAGCAGAAGCGGCAGGCGCTATCCGCCAAGTTCCAGCGCGTGGAAGCGGCCCTGGGCGAAGGCCCTTACTTCGCGGGCGGCAGCTTCAGCCTCGTCGACGCGGTCTTCGCGCCCGTGTTCCGCTACTTCGAGGTGTTCGATGCGATCAGCGACTCGCACATCTTCGATGCCCTGCCCAAGGTGGATGCGTGGCGCAAGGCGCTGGCCGTGCGCCCCAGCGTGCGCGAGGCGGTGGTGCCCGAGTACCCGCAGCACCTGATGGAGTTCCTGAAACGCCACCAGGCCCACCTGTTGACCCTGGCCGCTTGATCGCGGCGCCCGCAGGCCCACAATAGCGGGCTTACCTCTCCACGACTACAAGGCACCACGAGATGCGACTCCTCCACACCATGCTGCGCGTCGGCAACCTGCAGCGCTCCATCGACTTCTACACGAAGGTGCTCGGCATGAACCTGCTGCGCACTTCCGAAAACCCCGAGTACAAGTACAGCCTCGCCTTCATCGGCTACGGCAACGGCAACCCCGACCAGGCCGAGATCGAGCTCACCTACAACTGGGGCACCGAGAGCTACGAACTCGGCACCGCCTACGGCCACATCGCGCTCGGCGTGCCCGACGCCTACGCGGCCTGCGAGAAGATCAAGGCCGCCGGCGGCAACGTGACGCGCGAGGCCGGCCCGGTCAAGGGCGGCACCACCGTGATCGCCTTCGTCACCGACCCTGACGGTTACAAGATCGAACTCATCCAGCGCGACGAGAACGCCGCAGGCGGCGGCCTGCGCTGAAGGCCCCGGGGCCTACGCCGCCATGGCAACCGCGAAGAAGCAGCCCGCGACAACGCGCCACGTCGCGCTGCTGCGCGGCGTGAACGTCAACGGCATCACCATCAAGAGCGCCGAACTGAAGGCGCTCTTCGTCGAACTGGGCTTCGCTGCGGTGCGCACGGTGCTCGCCAGTGGCAACGTACTGTTCGACACGGATGAGAGCGGCGCCGCGCTGCGCAGCCGCATCGAGCAGGCGCTGCGCAAGCGCTTCGGCTACGACGCATGGATCGTGCTGCTCACGCAGAAGACCGTGGCCGAGATCGCCGCGGCCTACCCCTTCGAACGCATCGACGATGAGCGCCATCCGTACATCGTGTTCGGCTCCGACAAGGCGATGCTCGACGAGATCATGGAAAAGGCCGGCACGGTCGATGCCGATACCGAGCGGCTCGAACGCGGCAAGGGCGTGCTGTACTGGCAATGCCCGCGCGGCGAGAGCCTGGACACGCCCGTGGCCAAGCTGCTCGCGAAGACCCGCTACAAGTCGAGCACCACGACGCGCAACCTGCGCACGGTGGAGAAGCTGCTGGGCGACTGAGCAGCCGCTGCAGGGCCCTCGGCAGCTCAGCAGCCCAGCAGGTCGGCCAGCTGGTTGATGTCGCGCACGTGCAGGTTGTTGTCCGGCTGCGGCGAGACGTCCTTCGGCCGGGCCTGGCCGAATTCGTGCGGGCGCTCGATGTAGGCCGTCTTCAGGCCGCAGGCGCGCGCGGCCGCGAGGTCGTCGTGGTGTGCGGCGGCCAGCATCACCTGGCCGGGCGTCGCGTCGAACACGCCCGCCACGCCAAGGTAGGTGCGCGGGTCGGGCTTGTAGGCCTTGAACACTTCGGCCGACAGGATGCAGTCCCAGGGCAGGCCCGCACGCTTGGCCATCTCGGTGAGCAGGCCGATGTTGCCGTTCGACAGCGTGCAGATGGTGAACTTCTTCTTCAGCCGCGAGAGTCCCTCGACCGAATCGGGCCAGGCCGGCAGGCGGTGCCAGGCACGGCTCAGGTCGCGCCTGGCGCCAGCCTCGATGCGATCGGCCAGGCTGAAGTCGTGCAGCACCTGGTCGAGCATGCTCAGGTGCAGCTCGTCGAGCAGCGTGAAGCCGCCCTCGCCCGCGGCGATGCGTTCCATCACCGCCTTCATGGCCGGCTGGTAGCCGGCGCGCCACGCGAGCGCGAATGCCGCGCCGTCAACGCCCGGGAACACGCGCTCGACCTCGGCGGCGATGCCGCTGTGCCAGTCGACCACCGTGCCGAAGACGTCGAATGCGATGACCTTGAGATCGCTCGCGTCGAAATCCGCGCTGCTCATGGCGACGACGCTCAGCGCGGCAGCTGGCTCGCGGCGCGTGCCAGCTGCTCGATGCGGGCCCAGTCGCCGTCGCGGATCGCGTCGGTCGGCACGATCCACGAGCCGCCCACGCAGGCCACGTTCGACAGCGCGAGGAACTCTGCCGCGTTGCCGGCATGGATGCCGCCGGTCGGGCAGAAGGTGACGTCGCCGAACGGGCCCTGCCATGCCTTGAGCATCGGCAGGCCGCCTGCCTGCAGCGCGGGGAAGAACTTCAGCTGCGTGTAGCCGTCTTCCTGCGCCGTCATGATCTCGCTGCCGGTGGCGACGCCGGGCAGCAGCGGCAGGCCGATGTCGTGGCAGGCCTTGCCGACGGAGCGCGTGTAGCCCGGGCTCACGCCGAACTTCGCGCCGGCCAGCGCCGCGGCCTGTGCGTCGGCCGCGCTGCGGATGGTGCCGGCGCCGGCCACGGCCTCGGGCACGTCCTTGGCGATGGCCTCGATGCACTGCAGCGCCTGCGGCGTGCGCAGCGTGACCTCGAGCATGCGGATGCCGCCGGCCACCAGGGCGCGCGCGAGCGGGATGGCGTCTTTCACATCGTTGAGCACGATGACCGGGATGACCGGTGCGTCGCGCATCACGTCGAGGGGGGTGAGTCTTTCAGTCATTTCCTGGCTCCAATCGGTTACGTATGCATCGCGCTCTGTGAGGACAGCCCTGGTCACAGCCAGGTGCAGGCGCCCTCCTCGGCGGCCAGTGCATTGCGGCGCATGCCTGCGAACAGCTCGCGGCCCAGGCCGTGGCCGTCGGCGATGCGCTGCGCCTCGGACATGGTGGCGACCTCGCGGGCGGCCCATTCGTCCTCGGGCAGCAACACGGCGAGCGTACCCGCGACGGCGTCGAGGCGGATCAGGTCGCCGTCGCGCACCTTGGCCAGCGGCCCGCCGGCGGCGGCCTCCGGCGAAACGTGGATCGCGGCCGGGATCTTGCCCGACGCGCCGCTCATGCGGCCGTCGGTGACCAGCGCCACGCGGAATCCCTTGCCCTGCAGCACCGACAGCGGCGGCGTGAGCTTGTGCAGCTCGGGCATGCCGTTGGCCTGCGGACCCTGCCAGCGCACCACGCAGACCACGTCGCGCTCAAGCTCGCCGGCGGTGAAGGCCTTCTGCAGCGCGGCCTGCGAGTCGAACACGCGCGCAGGCGCCTCGATGACGTGGCGGTCGTCGGGCACCGACGACACCTTGATCACGCTGCGGCCAAGGTTGCCACTCAGCAGCTTGAGACCGCCTGTGGCGCTAAAAGGGTTGTCGACCGACCGGGTGACGGCCTCGTTCTTCAGCGGCGCGGCGGGAGTCCATTGCAGGCGCTGGCTGCCTTGCTCGCCGGCCTGCTGCGCCAGCGACGGAATGTTCGCGAATTCGCGGATGCCGCCCGAGCGCACCGTCAGCACGTCGGCGTGCATCAGGCCGGCCTCGACCAGCTCGCCGATCACGAAGCCGGGGCCGCCCGCGGCCTGGAACTCGTTCACGTCGGCGCTGCCGTTGGGGTAGACGCGGGTCAGCAACGGCACCACGTCGGAAAGTTTCGAGAAGTCGTCCCAGTCGATCAGGATGCCGGCGGCGCGCGCCACGGCCACCCAGTGGATCAGGTGGTTGGTGGAACCGCCCGTGGCGAGCAGCGCGACCATGGCGTTGACGATGCAGCGCTCGTCGACCATCACGCCGATCGGGGGGCAGTCGAAGGGCGCATTTCCCGCCTTGCCCAGCACCGTGCGCACGGCTTCCCGGGTGAGCGTCTCGCGCATCGCGTCGCCGGGCTGGATGAAGGCCGTGCCGGGCACGTGCAGGCCCATGGCCTCCAGCAGCATCTGGTTGCTGTTGGCGGTGCCGTAGAAGGTGCAGGTGCCGAGCGTGTGGTAGGCGGCCATCTCGGCCTCGAGCAGGCCCTGGCGGCCGACGAGGCCCTGCGCCGCCTGCTCGCGCACCTTCGACTTGGCGCTGTTCGAAAGCCCCGAGGGCATCGGCCCGGCCGGCACGAACACCGTGGGCAGGTGGCCGAAGTGCAGCGCGCCGATCAGCAGCCCGGGCACGATCTTGTCGCACACGCCGAGCATGAGCGCCGCGTCGAACATGTCGTGCGTGAGCGCGACGGCGGTGCTCATCGCGATGACGTCGCGGCTGAAGAGGCTCAGCTCCATGCCGGGCGTGCCCTGGGTCACGCCGTCGCACATGGCCGGCACGCCGCCGGCCACCTGGGCGGTGGCGCCGAGGCCGCGGGCCTCGTTCTTGATGATGTCGGGGTAGCCCTGGTACGGCGCATGGGCCGAGAGCATGTCGTTGTAGGCGGTGACGATGCCGATGTTGGGCGCGCGCTCGGCGACCACGCGGAACTTGTCGTTGGCCGGAATGCCGGCAACGGCGTGCGCCACGTTGGCGCAGCCCATGCGGTCGGAGCCGCGGTCGCGCCCGCGGATCTCGGCCAGGCGGTCGAGGTAGGCGCCGCGCAGCCCCTGGCTGCGCTCGCGGATGCGGTCGGTGACGTCGCGTACGGTGGGGTGGGTGCTGCTGCTCATGGGGAGTCGATGGCTCTGGCCGCTGTCGCCCGGGCGACTTCGGGCCTGGTGGCTCATGGTAACAAGTCAGGCCCCAATGCCCGATGAAATCCGGGCGCATGGCAATACGAATTTACCTATTTGCCCTCCACCGGCCAGCGCGCATGAAAAAGCCCGGCATGGCCGGGCTTCCTCTTCTGGGCGCAGAGGCTCGATCGCCCGCTCAGTCGACCAGCTTGACCTCGACGCGGCGCGCCTCGGCGTTGTTGCCCGTGCCGGCCGTGACGGCGGGCTTCTGCAGGTCGACCTTGGCGGCCGGGACGCCCAGGCCCACGAGCACGTCGCGCACCATCTCGGCACGCTTCTTCGCGAGCTGCTCGTTGATGGCGGCATCGCCGGTGGTGTCGTGGAAGCCCGAGATCACCGCCTTGCGGCCGCTCTCCACGCCCTTGATGACGGTAGCCAGGGCCTCGGCGGCGCCCGGTGCGAGGTCGGCGCTGCCGGTGGCGAAATAGAAGTTCACCACGCCGTCGGTCACTCGGATGCTCGCGCCGTCGGGGATGACCACGGTGACGGTCTCGGTGACCTCGGCCACCTTGGGCGTCGCGGTGCCATTGCCCTGCTGGGCCGGCACGATCACCGCGACCGGCGGTGCCGCCGAAGCCTGCGCGGCGGCCGCTGCAGCCGCTGCCGCCGCCGCGGGGTTGTGTCCCTTGTGCCAGATCACGATGCCCACCACGAACAGGATCACCAAAGCGATCAACGCCATGACGAATCCGAGGATGAAGTTCTGCTGGCTGTCGTCGTCGCTCATCGGGGGTCTTGCTCCATAGGAAAGGGGCCGGTAAATAATGGTGCGGTGAACCATGATCAGGAAATTGTAGGTGGCGGCTCCGGCACTTCCGTGTCAGAGCCGGCGCCGAACCCCGGTCCGCCGGGGCTCGATCCCATGCCCGCGCCCCTGCGCGACCCGCAGCCGATGCTGGAGCGCGCCATCGCCGACTGGGGCGGGCGCGACGACCTCTGGCTCTTCGGCTACGGCTCGCTCATCTGGCGGCCCGAATTCGGCTTCACCGAGCGCCGTCCGGCCTGGGTGCATGGCTGGCACCGCGCGCTGAAGATGTGGAGCCGCGTGAACCGGGGCAGCGTGCAGACGCCCGGGCTGGTCTTCGGGCTGCTCTCCGGGGGCAGCTGCCGCGGCATGGTGTTCCGCGTGCCCAGGGCGGACGGCCTCGAAACCCTGCGCCGGCTCTGGCTGCGCGAGATGCCCACCGGCGTGTACGACCCCAGGTGGCTGCGCTGCGGCACCGCCGAAGGCGACGTGCGCGCGCTGGCGTTCACGCTTTCGCGTCGCAGCCCCAACTTCACCGGCGAGCTCAGCGACGAGCGCTACCGCCACATCTTCGCCCACGCGGTCGGCCGCTACGGCAGCTCGCTCGACTATGCCCAGCAGACCCTGATGGAACTGCGGCGCCACTCGATCCACGACGCCGCGCTGGCCCGCCTTGTGGCGCTGGCGGAGCTGAAAGAGCCGCCTCCCCCGGAGAACGCCGCTGATTGCGATACGCCGCAGGCTCCGGTATATGTTCCGGGGTCAGCGGACAAGACTTCCTCCCAACCTTCCAGACCCGACAAGGAAAACACATGAACCAACGCCGTCTCATCGCCACCGGCTCCGCCCTCCTCGCCTCGGCCATCCTGGCCGCCTGCGGCAGCATGGGTGGCAAGCCCAGCACCGCGGTCGAGCTGGTGCCGACCGCCGCGATCACGCCCAACCCGACGCGCGGCACGGTGACCTTCACCGCCCTTGATCACGGCGTGCGCGTGGCCGGCGAGGTGCGCGGCCTGGTGCCGGGCAGCGAGCACGGCTTCCACATCCACGAGAAGGGCGACTGCGGCGACAACGGCAATGCCTCGGGCGGCCATTTCAACCCGACCGGCGGCACGCACGGCAAGTTCGGCGCGCCGGGCAGCCATGCCGGCGAACTGCCCAGCCTGCGGGCCGATTCCAGCGGCGTGGCGCGCTTCAGCCTCGAAGACCATTCGATCTCGCTCACCCCCGGCGCCGCCAACAGCGTGATCGGCCGTGCGCTGGTGGTGCACCGCGATCCCGACGACTTCACGACCCAGCCCTCGGGCAACTCCGGCCCGCGCATCGCCTGCGCGGTGATCGGCAAGCCCTGATCGGGCGACAGGAAAGACGAAGAAGGGCTAGGCGCCTTCGCGCGTCAGCCACAGCGCCTCGGCCCGCGCCAGGGCCTCGGGCGTGTCGATGTCGGTGACCACGCCCACGTCGTCCACCGCCAGATCGGCGACCGAGCCGGCGGCGCGCATCGCCCGCAGCACGGAGGCCGCGCCGGCGGGTCCCTCCAGAGCCGCCAGCTGGGCGCCGCATACCGCGGCGAAGCCCACCGGGTGGCCGCGCTCACCCTGGTATTGCGGCTGGACGGCATTCACCGCACCTCCGAGCGCGGCCGCCACGGCCTGAAGCGTGCCCGGCCGAACCAGCGGCAGGTCGCCCGGCAGGATCAGCCACCCCTGCGCTTGCGCAGTGGCGCGAACGGCGGCCGCGATCGAATCGCCCATGCCGGGATGCCCCGCGTCTTCCACGTGCCAGGGCAGTCCGCTGGCGCGCACCGCGTCGAGCGTGCGTTCCAGCACCGGCCTGCCGGCCAGCAGCGCCCTGAGCTTGGAGCCGGTGCCGCCGCCCGCGATGAAACGCTCGCCGCGGCCGGAAGCCAGCACGATCACCACCAGGGAATTCGCCTTCTGCGTCGTCATGGGCCGAGTATGTGCGCAACAATCCCGGCATGACTTCTCCTCTTTCCAAAGACGAGCTGGCCGCGCTGCGCAAGAGCTACGAGCGCGCCGAGCTCGACGAGACCCGCAGCGCCGACGATCCGCTGAAACAGTTCGAACGCTGGCTCACGGAGGCCGTCGAGGGCCAGGTGCCCGAACCCAACGCGATGACGCTGTGCACCGTCGGCAGCGACCTGCGGCCTTCGAGCCGCATCGTGCTCATCAAGGGCTACGACGCGCGCGGCATCGTCTGGTACACCAACTACGAGAGCCGCAAGGGCCGCGAGCTGGCGGGCAATCCGTATGCGTCGCTGCAGTTCCACTGGGTCGAGCTGGAGCGCGTGGTGCGCATCGAGGGCCGCGTCGAGAAGGCCGGCGCCGAGGAAAGCGACGCCTACTACGCGAGCCGCCCGCTCGACTCGCGCATCGGCGCCTGGGCCAGCCCGCAGAGCGAGGTGATCAGCGGCCGCGACGTGCTGGTGAAGAACGCGGCCCTCTACGCCGCCAAGCACCTGCTCTCCCCGCCGCGCCCGCCGCACTGGGGCGGCTACCGGCTGGTGCCCGACCGCTGGGAGTTCTGGCAGGGCCGCAAGAGCCGGCTGCACGACCGGCTGCGCTACAGGCTCGAAGGCGCGAACTGGGTACGCGAACGCCTCGCTCCCTGATCCCACCAATCATTCAAGGAACACTGTGGAACCGGCTTCGCCGGGCCGCAGGTGTTGCCCGCAAGCTGAGACCGAATCAAGCCTCGCAAGCGACGACCTTGAACTCGACGCGCCGGTCCAGCGCGTCGCTCGCATCGTCGGCGCCCGTGCCGACGATGTTCTCGCGAAAGCCCATGCCCGATTCGCGCAGCTTCTTCGACAGCGGCGGCGCCTCGCCCACCAGCTTCGACTTCACGCTCGCCGCGCGCTGCAGTGACAGCCGCTCGTTCACCGCTTCCGAGCCGGTGCGGCTGGTGTGGCCCGTGACCACCACGCATGAATCGATCTGCGCCGCCTGCCGCGCGATCTGGCGCAACCACATCGGATAGGCGGCGCTGATCTTCGGATCGGCGAGGAAGTCGGTCGAGCCCGGCTTGAACAGGAACTTCACGCTCAGGTTGTTGGTTTCGAGCCCCAGCCGGGCGATGGTGCCGAAGGTCTTCTCGGCGTCGGCCGTGCGGCCGAGCTGCGACTGAGTGAGGTACAGCCCGCTGTAGATGCGCAGCTGCTGGCCATCGGGCCGCTTCGACGCGGCCTCGTAGCGGCTCAGCGCCTCGCTCATGCGGCCGGCCTCGTAGGCGGCGGTGGCTTCCTGCAGCACGGTGGCGGTGGGCAGGCGCTCCAGGTACAGGGCATCGGCCGCCTGACCGGGCTGGGTCTCGGCGGTGCGGATGTAGCCCTCGACGCCGCGGTCCTTGCCGTTCACCGGGCTGTCGCGGAAGAAAGGCGTGGGGCGTGTGTCGAGCGAGGCGTCGCTGATGCGCGTCACCGACTGCGCGATCACCACGCCGCTCTTGATCTCGGTGAGCGCGAGGTTCAGCCGGTAGGGTGCACCCGAGGCGTCCTTGTCGCGCACCAGAGTGCCGTTGAGCACGTACTGCGCGTTGCCGATCTCGGTCGCGTTGAATGGCGAGACGGTGAACTGCTTGAACTGCGCCTGCATGCGCTGGACGATGCGCTGCTCGGCCACGCGCGTCACCTCCGTCTGCTGGCCGCTCGCGCCCTCGAGCAGCGGGTCGATCACGATGCGGCGCTGCGTGAGCGTCGACTCCACCTTCGCCAGGAAGGCCGGCAGCTTCTGGGTCTGCACCATCAGGTCGTCCACCGCCTGGTTCACCGCCTGGTCGAAGGGCATGGCGTTGCCGGTCGCGGGACGGTGCGCGCAGGCCGCGGCGAGCACGGCGGCGGCGCACAGCGCGAGCATGCGCAGCGCCAGGCGGACTCGTTGGATGGTGGTCGTCATCAGCATTGGCTCCTCAATGTCTTCATGTCCTGGTCCGACAGCGGCTCGCCGACGGCGGCGCGCATGTTGATCTCGGTGCAGCGCTTCGAAGGCGCGGGCCGCGGCGCTGCGGCCGCCGAGGCCTCGCGCTGCACCGGCGGCGGCGATGGCACGGGCACGGGCGCGGCTGGCTGCGATCGTGCCTTCGCCACCGGCTTCGGCTTCGACGGCCCCTCCTCGGCCTTCGGCGCCCTGTCAGCCTTCGCCGCGGCCGCGGGCTCGCTCGGCTCGCGCGGCACGCTCGCCGAAAGGCAGGGCGTGCGGCAAGGCTTGGGCGCCTCGGCGGCAGTCTCCGCTGCCTGCGCGGGTCGGCCTTGCAGCGCGATCACCGTCGCGACCACCGCCATAGCAAGAAGGGGCGAAGAGCGCACCAGGTGAATCATCAGCCGGCAAATGTAGGGGGCCAAAGGCCGTGCAGCATCTCGCCAAACGGCCACCCTGCCGAACGGCATAGGCGCGCCGCGTGAAGGCCCTAAGGCGAAAGTGCGCGGGTAGCTACGGGAAGGAGACCGAAGGACTCAGGGCAGCCACTGCACGCACATCATCACGAGCGTGAGCGTGGCCAGCGCCAGCACCGTCGAGACGGCGACACTGGCCGTCACCAGGTCTTCCGCCGTGCGGTAGCGCTGCGAGAACAGGAACACGTTGGCGCCGATCGGCAGCGCCGCGGCCACCACCATCACCGTGAGCGGAATGCCGCGCACGCCCAGCAGCCAGCCGATGAGGGCCACCAGCAGCGGATGCAGCAGGTTCTTCACCAGCGCCTGCACCAGCGCGCCGCGCCAGTGCCGCCCGATGGGCGTGAGCGCGAGCGTGATGCCCACCATCACCAGCGCGATCGGCCCGAATGCCTGGCCCAGCAGCTGGATCGGCTTGTCGATGGCCTCGGGCATGACCAGCCCGGTCTGGGCGAACAGCAGGCCCGCGATGATCGGCAGCGGCACCGGGTGGATGATGGCGTTGCGCAGCGCGCGCATCACGGTGCGGGCCATGGAGGGGCGCTTCTCCGCGCCCGCCGCCCCGAGCGTGCTGGCCTGCTCGCGTGCCACGGCCAGCTCCAGCACCACCGTGGCGCTGGTCAGCAGCACCAGCGAATGCAGCGATATGAGCGTGAGCAGCACCACCATGCCCGGCTCGCCGTAGGCCAGGCCGATCAGCGCGATGCCGATCATCACGGTGTTGCTGTAGGTGTTGGCCAGCGCGATCACCGCGGCCGTGCGGTTGAATCCGCGCAGCGCCAGCGTGCCCGCGAACAGCAGGCCGGAGGCGATGAAATACGCCGCCACCGGCTTGAGGCTCAGTTGCTCGACGTGCACCGTGCTCATCGCGCGGAACAGCAGCGCTGGCGCGAGCAGCAGGAAGATGAGGTGAGACAGGTCCTTCACCGCGCCGCCACCGATCCAGCGCCGCTTGCCGGCCAGGTAGCCCACTGCGATCAGCACGACCACGGGCACGAGCGAGGAGATGACGAAGGAATTCACCCGGCGAGGATAGCCGAGGGGTGCGGCTGTCTTGCTCCTTCCCCCGCTGGGGGAAGGTTGGGACGGGGGCAGGCGCGCTTGCAGAAGCCAGGCTCCCATCAAGGCCGCTTGCCCCCACCCCTGCCCTCCCACAGCGGGGGAGGGAGAAACAACACCGGTCAGAACGTCACGCGCAGACCAACCTTCAGCGTGCGCCCCGGCAGCGGCGCGTTCGGATACACGGTCGTCGTCAGGATCGAAGTCGCGCTGTAGGCCAGCTTGTTCGTGATGTTGTCCATGCGCGCATACCAGGTGAGGTTGGCGCGCTGCACCTTCATGCGGTAGGTGATGGCGGCGTTCCACAGCGTGTAGGCATCCGTCTCGCGCGCGCCCACGGAGGGCACGCGGTGCTGCGCCGCGTTGTAGTCGAAGCCGAAGCGCGCGCCCCAGGGGCCGTTGTTGTAGGCCAGCGTGGCCCCAAGGCGCAGCGGCGCGATGCGCGGCAGCGGCTCGCCGGTATCGAGGTTCTTGGCGCGCACGATGTCGCCGCGCCATTCCAGGTCGAGCGTGCCCGCATCGTCCATGCGTGCGAAGCCGTCCGAGCCCAGCAGGCGCAGGTTGCCGTTGGCCTCGATGCCGGTGAAGCGCGCGCGCACGCCGCCGTAGACGTACTCGGCCAGCGTGTCGGCGGCGCCGGGTTCGGCCACGTTGCCCTCCTCGTCGAGGCTGCGCCCCGTCGCGGTCAGGCCGATGTAGTTGCGAAAGCGCGTGACGTAGGCATTGACGCGGGCGGTGTTGGGGCCCGACTTCCATTGCGCGCCCAGGTCGAAGCCGGTGGACTTCTCCTTCTTCAGGTTCGGATCGCCCACTTCCCATGCACCCGTCGCCACGTGCGGACCGTTGGCCAGCAGCTCGTAGTCCTTGGGCGCGCGCTCGGTATAGGCGAGGTTCGAGGTCAGCTGCCACTGCGGCGCGAGGTTGACCAGCGCACCGAATGCAGCGCTGTGCGGGTTGAAGGTGCGCTCGCCGATGGCAAAGCGCGTGACCGTCGGATCGTCCGGATAGCCCAGCGAGCGGATGCGGACCTGCTCGGTGCGCGCGCCGAAGCTCAGGCGGCCCCACGAAGTGCCGTATTCCTCGTGCAGGAAGAACGCGTTCGAGCGCGTGCGGCTGTGCGGCGCGAAGGCCTCCTCGCCGTCGGCGGCGAAGCGGTTGGTCTCGCTGCTGAAGCCGACCAGGCCCTCGAAGTTGCCGATCTTCTGGTGGCGCGCCTCGATGCGCAGGTCGTTGCTCATGTTCGAGAAGGTGGTGCCGGGCGTGCCGCCCTCGAACTCGGTGTGGCGGTAGTCGGTGTGGCTGAGCTTGGCGTGGATGCTGCTGATGAAGCCGCCCGGCCGCCACTCGCCTTCGAGCGCGTAGCGGTCGGACTTCATGTTGATGGTCACGTCGTCTTCGGCCACCGTGCCGTACTTGCTGCGGTAGCTGCTGACCGAGGCGCCGATGTAGCCCTGGTCGAAGAACAGCGTGCCGCCGAGCGCGCCGCCGCTGGCCTCGTTGGCCGAGTTGCAGATCTTGCGCGCCGTCCAGGGCGAGCCGGGCTTGCTGCATTCGAGCGTGATCGGCACCGAGACGTCCTTGGAGTCGCGGTTGAAGGCATCGACATGCACCGCGAAGCGGTCGTTGCCGCCTTCGAGCACCACGCCGCCGTTCTTCTCCTTGTTGCCGGTGGAATAGCCCAGGTCGGCGCGGCCGCCGAAACCGTTGATGGGCTCGGAGGGAATGCGGTTGTCGATCACGTTGACCACGCCGCCCACGGCGCTGCCGCCGTACTGCAGCGCCGAGGGGCCGCGCAGCACCTCGATGCGCTCGGTGACCAGCGCATCGACGGGCACGGCATGGTCGTAGCTGAGCGCGGAGGCGTCGGGCGCGGCGCCGCCGTTCTGCAGGATACGGATGCGGTCGCCGTCCTGGCCGCGGATGATCGGCCGGCTGGCGTTGGGGCCGAAGTAGCTGCTGCTCACGCCCGGCACGTTGTCCAGCGTCTCGCCGAGGGTCGATTGGGAACGCAGCAGCAGCTTGTCGCCCGACAGCGCCGTGGTGGGCGCGATCAGGTCGGTGGCGCCCAGCGGATTGCCGGTGACGGTGATCTCGCGCAGGCTCGCGGCGTCGGCGGGTTGGGCCTGCTGGACCTGCGCGGGATCCTGTGCCTGGGCCATGCTTGCAAAGGAGGCGAGCGAAAGAACGGCAACGCCGATGGCGTTGCGACGGAAATTGGGGGTCATGAAAAGGACACTCGGTGAATCAAGGAACGACCAGCCGCCACCGCGCGCAAGGCGGGTGCAGCAGCAGCCGGAACACAAGGGGATTCAGCGAGTGGAAGGCGGGCCGCGCGCGTCGAAGAGCGCGACCCAGCGGGCGAGCGCCTCGCCCTGCAGGAAAGCGAAGGTGGCCGACGGCAGCAGCATCGGCAGCACCAGCAACGGCACGCCGGGCATGGCCGAGCCGTGGGAGAGCTGGTCGTACAGCCGGCACTCGGCATCGGTGTGATCGCCGAACAGGCTGGCCAGGTGATGAGCCGTGTGCTTGTGGACGATCTGCGCGGCCTGCGCCGCGGCGGCCGGCAGGCCCGGCACGTGCAGCGATCGGTGCATCAGCCCCAGCGTGCCCGCGAACCACAGCGCGACCGCAAGCACGACCACGAGCGCGCGGGTCGAGCGGGGTCTGGACTGTCGGATGGCGAGGTGCACGGAAGAGGCGGGTTCGGGCCGTTCGGCGCGTCAGGCCTTCAGGCCTTGACGCGCGATGCGAAGGTCTTCTGGAACTTCTCGACCTTCGGGCCCACGACGAAGGCGCAGTAGCCCTGGTTCGGATGGTTCAGGAAGTAGTCCTGGTGATAGGCCTCGGCCGTCGAGTAGTTGGCCAGCGGCGCCACCTCGGTGACCACGGGCGAGGAGTAGGTCTTGCTGGCCTCGATCTCGCGGATCACGTCCTGGGCCACCTGCTTCTGGGCGTCGTCGATGTAGTAGATGCCGCTGCGGTACTGGGTGCCGACGTCGTTGCCCTGGCGGTTGAGCGTGGTCGGGTCGTGCACGACGAAGAAGATCTCGAGGATGTCTCGCAGGCTGATCTGCGCCGGGTCGAATTCGAGCTTGACCACCTCGGCGTGCCCGGTGCGGCCGGTGCAGACCTGCTCGTAGGTCGGGTTGACGGCCTGGCCGTTGCTGTAGCCCGATTCGACGTCGAGCACGCCCTGCACCCGGTCGAAGACCGCTTCGGTGCACCAGAAGCAGCCCCCGCCCAGCACGATGGTTTCGGTGGTCGGCGATGAAGAGGACATGGTGCGGCTCCGGAGGAGGTTGAAAAGACGAACCCGATATTGTCGCGGCTTGACGTGACGGATGTCGGTCACTACATTACTAACCCGCGAGTCATTAATAACATGTCCCCCTCCCGTTCCCTCGTCGACAAGATCTGCCCGGTGCGCGCCAAGCGCGAGCGCCGGAAGGAGGCGCGCCCCGGCGAACTGCTGGCGGCCGCGCTCGATCTCTTCGTGGAAAAAGGCTTTGCAGCGACACGCTCAGAGGAAGTGGCGGCGCGCGCCGGGGTTTCCAAGGGCACCCTCTTCCTGTACTTCCCGAGCAAGGAAGAGCTCTTCAAGGCCGTGGTCATGGAGAACCTCGGCGGCCGTTTCACCGAGTGGAATGCCGAGTTCGAGGCCTTCGAGGGCACCACCGCCGACATGCTGCGCTACTGCATGAACGTATGGTGGGAGCGCGTGGGCAAGACCCAGGCCTCGGGGCTGACCAAGCTCATGATGAGCGAAGGCGCCAATTTCCCCGGGCTCGCGGAGTTCTATCGCGAGCAGGTGGTCCGGCCCGGCCACGAGCTGCTGCGGCGCATCTTCCAGCGCGGCATCGACAGCGGCGAGTTCGCTCCCATGGACATCGACCACGCCATCTACTCGGTGGTCGCGCCCATGGTCTTTCTCATGCTCTGGAAGCATTCGGCCATGGTCTGCGTCGACGGTGCCGCGGCGCTCGACCCCGAAAAATACCTGGCGACCCAGGCCGAAGTGGTGATCAACGGGCTCAGCGTGCGCCCCGGAAGGCCGACCGAACCGGTGGTGTCACCGGCGGCACCTAAAATTGAAGGTTTGTCCTGAGCCCACAAGGAAAGCCACGCCATGAACCCCACCCCCACCCTCGAGCGCTTGCGCTTCAACATGATCGAGCAGCAGATCCGCCCCTGGGACGTGCTCGACAACGACATCCTCGAGCTGCTGGCCCAGATCCACCGCGAGGACTACGTGCCCGAAGCGCACCGCACCCTCTCGTTCTTCGACATGGAACTGCCGCTGCTCGACGGCTCCGTGCCCGGCGAGATCATGCTGTCGCCCAAGGTCGAGGCCCGCACGCTGCAGGACCTGCACATCAAGAAGCACGAGACCGTGCTCGAGATCGGCACCGGCTCCGGCTTCATGGCCGCCCTGCTGGGCGCCCGCGCCGCCCAGGTGCTGTCGCTGGAGATCAACCCCGTGCTGGCCGCCCGCGCCGCCGAGACGCTGCACCGCAACGGCGTGACCAACGTCGAAGTGCGCCATGCCGACGGCTCCGTGCCGCTGCCCAGCGGTCCCAGTTTCGACGTGATCGTGCTCAGCGGCTCCGTCGCGCGCATTCCGCAGAACCTGCTCGGATCGCTGAAGGTCGGCGGCCGCCTCTCGGCCATCGTGGGCGAAGAGCCGATGATGCGCGCCCACTTCGTCACACGCACCAGCGAGAGCAAGTGGGACACGATCCAGCCCTGGGACACGATGGCCCCGCGCCTGCTGAACTTCCCCGAGCCCTCGCGCTTCGCGTTCTGAGCCGACGGTTGACACGAGCATGATCGACCAAGTCCGCCCCGCCGACCTCGCCGCCTGGTTCGCACAGAACGCCGACGCAGCCCCCGTGCTGCTCGACGTGCGCGAGCCCTGGGAGCTGCAGACGGCTAGCGTCACGCCCCAGGGCTTCACCCTGGTGGCGATTCCGATGAACGAGATCCCCGGGCGGCTGGCCGAGCTGAATGACGGCCAACGCATCGCATGCCTGTGCCATCACGGCGCGCGCAGCCAGCGCGTGGCCGCCTTCCTGAACCAGAACGGCTTTGACCAGCTCGCCAACGTGGCAGGCGGCATCGACGCCTGGTCGTCGCACGACCCTACGGTCCCGCGCTACTGATTCTTTCCCCCAAGGACGTTCAATGCCTTCCAGGCCCCGGCTTTCGCCTCTTTCCGCAGCACTCGCAACCACCTTCGCAGTCCTGCTCGCATCGCCGGCCCTGACCCAGGCCCAGACACTGAACGAACTCTACGAATCCGCCCGCGGCTTCGACGCCACGTACCAGGGCGCACGGGCCCAGTACGACGCGAGCATCGCGCGCGCCGCGCAGGCCAAGGCTGGCATCCTGCCCGCCGTGGGCCTCACCGCAGGCGTCACGCGCAGCGACCTGGACATCGACACCCTCACCGGCACCAGCCGGGGCAGCTCCGCCTCGCGCGACTTCAACACGCAGAACATCGGCATCAACGCCACCCAGCCGCTGTACCGGCCCGCGAACTGGGCCACCTACGAGCAGGGCAAGCGCCAGGCCGACATCGCCCAGGCGGTGCTCACCATCGCCGAGCAGGACCTGATCGTGCGCGTGAGCCAGGCCTACTTCGACGTGCTCGCGAGCCAGGACAGCCTGGCGCTCGTGCGCGCGCAGAAGGTGGCCGTGGCCGAGCAGCTGGCATCGGCCAAGCGCAACTTCGAGGTGGGCACCTCCACCATCACCGATTCGCGCGAGGCCCAGGCCCGCTACGACCTGGTGATCGCCCAGGAGATCGCCGCGGAGAACGACCTGCAGGTGAAGAAGGTGGTGCTCGACCAGCTGGTCGGCCGTCCCGGCAGCGTGCCGGTGCCGCTCGCCGTGCCCGTGGTGCTGCCGACGGCGACGCCCGCAGACATCAACGCATGGGTCTCGCAGGCCGACGAGGCGCATCCCTCCATCCGGCAGGCCCGCCTGGGCCTGGACGTGGCCGGGCTCGAAGTGGAGAAAGCCAAGGCCGGCCACAAGCCCACGCTGGACGCCAACCTGGGCTACAACGTCACGCGCAATCCGACCGGAACCAGCACGAGTACCGTGGGCACGCGCGTCAACGCGGCCACGGTGGGCGTCACCTTCAACCTGCCGCTGTTCGCCGGCTTCGCCACCGAGAACCGCATCAAGGAAACGCTGGCGCTCGAAGACCAGTCGCGCAGCGTGCTCGAAGGCACGCGCCGCAGCGTGGCGCAGGCCACGCGCGCGGCCTACCTCGGGCTCGTTTCAGGGGCGGGGCAGGTGAAGGCGCTGGAAGCCGCCGAGGCCTCGAGCCAGAGCGCGCTCGACGCCAACCGGCTCGGCTACCAGGTGGGCGTGCGCATCAACATCGACGTGCTGAACTCGCAGAGCCAGCTCTACCAGACCAAGCGCGACCTCGCGCAGGCGCGCTACAACGTGCTGCTGGGCAACCTGAAGCTGCGCCAGGCCAACGGCACGCTGACCGTGGACGACATGAACGCGATCAACGCGACGCTGGCCAGCAGCGGCAGCGTGCCGGCCGTGCCGCCGGCCATCGGCCCCGACCGCGGCACGACGACGACCACGACACCCGTTGTGCCCGCGACGCCGCCGAGCATCCCCGCGATCCCGCCGGTGCAGACGCCGCAGTTCAATCCGCCCGCACCGACGATGCCGACGGCGCCCGTGCCGCCGGTGATCGTGAATCCGCCCGTGCGCTGAGCCAGTTGGATTTTTCTCCCTCCCCTCCCGGCGGAGGGTCGGGGTGGGGGCACCGTGGCTTTAACCCATTCGCAGCGCTCGTTGGGCACTTGCCCCATCCCAACCTTCCCCCTCTGGGGGAAGGAGCCAGAGGCAATTCAATCCAGCGTGGGTTCCGCGCGCGGCGGTTGTTGCGGATCGCCGTCCAGCGGCGCATTCACCGTGTCCACCGGCTCGGCCGCCTGCGCAATCGCCAGCACTGCCGCCGCCGTGCGCTCGGCCGCGCCGCGGTTCGATGAGGAGAACGCCAGCGCGGCCTGCGCCATCGCGGCGCGGCGCTCGGGGTTCTCGACCAGCTTCAGCGCCGCAGTGACGGCCTGCTCCATGCCTTCGACGCGCAGCGATGCACCCGCGGCCAGCGAGAGCTGCGCTGCCTCGGCGAAGTTGAACGTGGACGGGCCCATGACCACCGGGCAGCCGCAGGCCGCCGGCTCGATCAGGTTCTGCCCGCCCAGCGGCTCGAAGCTGCCGCCGAGCAACGCCACGTCGGCCAGGCCGTAATAGAGCGCCATCTCGCCCAGCGAATCGCCGAGCCAGATCTCGGCATCGGACGGCTGGCCCGCCGCACTGCGGCGCGCCACCGCGAAGCCCTCGGCCTCGATCAGCGCCGCGACCTCGTCGAAACGCTGCGGATGGCGCGGCACGATCATCCATTGCACGTCATGCACGCGCTTGGCGATCGAGCGGATCGCGCCCTGCTCCGGCGGCACCGGCGACGTCGCGCCGAAACGCTTGAGCACTTCGAGCAGCATGCGCTCCTCGCCGTCGCGCGAGCTTGCGAGCACCACCATCGGCTTGGGCAGGCGCTCGCGCAGCGAGGCAGCGGCGGTGAGCTGACGCGCATCGGGCGTGGCGTCGAACTTCAGGTTGCCGTAGATGCCGGCCACCTTGGCGCCGAGCGACACCAGCCGGTGCGCATCGGCCTCGGTCTGCGCCCACACGGCCGTGAGAGACGAATAGGCGGGCCGCGCCAGCCATGCAAGGCGCTCCGCCGCCGCCAGCGACTTCTCGTTGAGGCGCGCATTGGCCAGCACGAGCGGAATGCGGCGTTCGGCGCAGGCGGCAGTCAGCTCGGGCCAGACCTCGGTTTCCATCAGCACGCCGATGCGCGGCTGGAAGCGGTCGAGGAATCGGCGTACGGCGCCAGGCGTGTCCCACGGCTGCCAGACCTGCGTGTCGCCCGGCTCCAGCAGCTTGGCACCTTCCTCGCGACCGGTGGCGGTACCGTGCGTGAGCAGGATCGGCACGCCGGGGTACTGCCGGCGCAGCTCGGCGATCAGGATCGCGGCCGCGCGCGTCTCACCGAGCGAGACCGCATGCACCCAGCACTGGGCATGCCCGGTGATGGCTTCGTCGTAGTAGCCGAAGCGCTCCTCCACCGCCACGCCGTAGCCCGGCTCGGCCTGCGCGCGGCGCCGCAGCTTGCGGCGCACGAGCGGTTGCACGACAGTGGTGAAGGCGCCGTAGAGGCGCAGCAGCAGGGAACGCACGATTCAGTTCCCCACCAAGACCACACCGTTGCGGAACCCACAGCGCGTGAGATCGGCGCGGCCTTTCACGCCAGAGCTACCTTGGAGCCGGCTTTGCCGGGCCAGCGGTATCGCCCCCTGGAAGAGGGTTGGCGCAGCGACACGGAGTGCGCGAAGACGGGGGGTCATCCTAATGCGCCGCTTCGCCTACCTTGGCGTCGGGCTTGGCGGTTCTCAGAAGGGCCAGCATCTCGGCCTCGATGCGCTTGAGCGCCGCATCGGTCTGCCCTTCGAAGCGCAGCACCAGCACGGGCGTGGTGTTAGACGCGCGGATCAGCCCGAAGCCATCGGGCCAGTCGACGCGCAGCCCGTCGATGGTCGATACCTTGGCGGGCGCGGCGAAGTTCGCGCCCTTCACCAGCTTGTCGACCACCGCGTGCGGCTCGCCCTCGGCGCAGGCCACGTTCAGCTCGGGCGTCGAGAAGCTCGTGGGCAGCGCGTTGAGCACGGCGTTCGCGTCGGGGCTCTTGCTCAGGATCTCGAGCAGGCGGCAGCCCGCGTAGGTGCCGTCGTCGAAGCCGAACCAGCGCTCCTTGAAGAAGATGTGGCCGCTCATCTCGCCGCCCAGGGGCGAGTCGATTTCCTTCATCTTCGCCTTGATGAGCGAGTGGCCGGTCTTGAAGATCATCGGCTTGCCGCCCGCGGCCTCGATGGCCGGGCCCAGGCGCTGCGAGCACTTCACGTCGTAGACGATGGTGCCGCCGGGCACGCGCGAGAGCACGTCCTGCGCAAAGAGCTGCATCTGGCGGTCGGGGAAGATGTTCTGGCCGTCCTTGGTGACGATGCCCAGGCGGTCGCCGTCGCCGTCGAAGGCCAGGCCCAGCTCGGCGTCGCCCGCGGCTAGCGCGGCGATCAGGTCCTTCAGGTTCTCGGGCTTGCTCGGGTCGGGGTGGTGGTTGGGGAAGTTGCCGTCGACCTCGCTGAAGAGCTCGGTCACCTCGCAGCCCAGGGCGCGGAAGATGGCCGGGGCCGAGGCGCCGGCGATGCCGTTGCCCGAATCGACCACGATCTTCATCGGGCGCGCCAGCTTGATGTCGCCAGCGATGCGCTCGATGTAGGCCGGGGCCACGTCGACCTTGCGCACGCTGCCGCCCGGGGCGAGCTGCGCGGTGCCGGCTTCCATGGTCCTGCGCAGGGCCTGGATCTCGTCGCCGTAGATCGCACGGCCGGCCAGCACCATCTTGAAGCCGTTGTAGTCCTTGGGGTTGTGGCTGCCGGTGACCTGGATGCCGCTCGTGCACAGCGTGTGGGCCGCGAAATACAGCATGGGCGTGGTGACGGCGCCCACGTCGATGACCTCGATGCCCGTGGCCACTAGGCCCTTGATCAGCGCCTCGGCCAGCGCGGGGCCCGACAGGCGGCCGTCGCGCCCCACCGCCACCGACTTCTCGCCCGCCGCGCGGGCCGCGCTGCCGAAGGCCCTGCCCAGCGCTTCCGCCACCTCGGCATCGAGTGTGACCGGCACGATGCCGCGGATGTCATAGGCCTTGAAGATCGACGCGCTGAGCTGCATGGAGAGGCGTTCCCTGTCGGATTTGTAAACCGGGCATTGTAGGCAAGGCCCCGGGTGGCCACATGTCCGGAAACGGCCAGTTGAAACGAGTCGAAACCGTATCATTTCCCCATGCCTGCCGACCACCACTCCACCGAAGCGCTCGAGAGCGACGCCTGCTACCTGGCGATGAAGACGCACGACGCGCGCTTCGACGGCTCCTTCTTCACCGCGGTGACCTCCACCGGCATCTACTGCCGCCCGGTCTGCCGGGTGAAGCTGCCGCGGCGCGAGAACTGCCGGTTCTTCCGCCATGCGGCACAGGCCGAGGCCGCGGGCTTCCGCCCCTGCTTGCGCTGCCGCCCCGAGCTGGCCCCTCGCGCTTCGGGCGCGGCGAGCTGGTCGACCGAAGATGCCTCGCGCATCCTCGCGCAGCAGGCCGCGCGGCTGATCGACGAGCCCGACGCCTGGTCCGAAGACGGCCCCGGCGCGGCCCAGATCGCGGCGCGCCTGGGCGTGAGCGACCGCCACCTGCGGCGCATCTTCGAATCGCAGTTCGGCGTCTCGCCCCTCCAGTACCTGCAGACGCGCCGCCTGCTGGCCGCCAAGCAGCTCATCGCCGACACGCGCCTGCCGATGACGCAGGTCGCGCTGGCCAGCGGCTTCGCCAGCGTGCGCCGCTTCAATGCAGCCTTCCTGGAGCACTACGGCCTGAATCCGAGCGCGCTGCGGCGCGCCGGCGGCGGCGCGGACAACGGCAGCGCAGGTGGCCATGGCAAGGCGATCGAGGTGCGCCTGGGCTTCCGACCGCCCTACGACGCCAACGCCATGCTGGGCTTCTTCGCACGGCGCGCGCTGCGCGGCGTGGAGGTGGTCTCCACCGCCGACGGCAAGGAACCCGCCAAGGGCAGCACGCCCGACTACGTGAAGCTGACCCGCACGCTGCGCATCCAGCAGGGCGCGCAGGCCCACGCGGGGTGGCTGCAGCTGGGCTTCGACCTGCAACGCGAGCAGATGCTGCTGTCGGTCAGCGATTCGCTGGCCGCCGTGCTGCCCATCGTCATCAGCCGTGCCCGCGCCCTGTTCGACCTCGATGCGGAGCCGATGGCCATCAATGCGGCGCTGCACGCGGCCTTTCCGCACGGCGACGGGCTTCGAGTGCCCGGCGCGGTCGACGGCTTCGAGCTCGCGGTGCGCGCGGTGCTGGGCCAGCAGATCACGGTCGCCGCGGCGCGCACGCTGGGCTCGCGGCTGGTCCAGGCCTTCGGCGAAACGCTGGCCACGCCGGTCGAGGGGCTGGACCGGCTCTTTCCCACGCCGGCGGCCATCGCGGCCGCGAGCGGCGACGAGCTGGGCCGGCTCGGCATCGTGCGGCAGCGGCAGACGGCGCTGCAGGCCGTCGCGCGCGAGGTGGCCTCCGGCAGGCTGGCCCTGCACGCCGGCGCCGACGTGCCCTCCACCATCGCCGCGCTGCAGGAGCTGCCCGGCATCGGCGCCTGGACTGCACAGTACATCGCGATGCGCGCGCTGCGCTGGCCCGACGCCTTTCCGGCCGGCGACGTCGCGCTGCAGAAGGCCCTGGGCGTGACCACCGCCCGCGCCGCCAGCGAAGCCTCGCAGGCGTGGCGGCCGTGGCGCAGCTACGCGGTGCTGCGGGCCTGGCATGCGCCGGCCCCGGCGCCGGCGGGCTCGCCTTCGCCACCTGCGGCCACCGAGTCCGGATCTCCCCTCATCACCACGGCAGGCGTCGCAGCCTGAAGCGTCATGAAGTTCAAGAGCAAAGTCATCTACACCTCGCACATCGACACGCCGCTGGGCGGCGTCACGATGGCGGCCACCGACAACGGCCTGGCCGGCGTCTGGTTCGACCAGCAGCGCCACTGGCCCGACACCAGCGGCTGGATCACCAGGGACGACCATCCCGCGCTGGTCGAGGCGGCCACGCAGCTGCGCGACTACTTCGCCGGCAAGCGCGACAGCTTCGACATGAAGCTCGACCTCTCGCACGGCACCGCGTTCCAGCAGAGCGTGTGGCAGCAGCTGCTGGCCATTCCGGCCGGAGCCACCACGAGCTACGGCGCGCTCAGCATCAACGTGGGCAACCCGGCCGCGGTGCGCGCGGTGGGTGCTGCCGTGGGACGCAACCCGATCAGCGTGATCGTGCCCTGCCACCGCGTGCTGGGCTCCGACGGTTCGCTGACCGGTTACGCTGGCGGGCTCGAACGCAAGACCGCGTTGCTGCAGCTCGAAAAGGCGATCTGAGCCCGAGCGAGCGAACGCGCGAGCGCACAGAAGAAAGAACGACCGAGGACGCATGACCACAACGAAGAACGACAACGTCGCCCCCGCCGCCAAGGCCCTCCCGCCCACCGCGTGGCTCATCGACCTGGTGCTGCTGGGGGCGCTGTGGGGCGCCTCCTTTCTCTTCATGCGCATCGGCGCCGCCGAGTTCGGCGCGTTGCCGACGGCCGCGGTGCGGGTGGCGATCGCCGCGCTTTTCCTGCTGCCGATCGCGCTGCTGCGCGGGCAGGGACCGTCGCTTGCGAAGCACTGGAAGGCCAGCATGCTGGTCGGCGTCTTCAACTCGGGCATGCCCTTTGCGCTCTTCTGCTTCGCGCTGCTGACCATCAACACCGGCCTCGCGGCAGTGCTCAACGCCACCACGCCGATGTTCGGCGCGCTGGTGGCCTGGGCCTGGTTCCGCGAGCGGCCGGCGAACTGGCGGCTGGTGGGGCTGGTGATCGGCTTTGCGGGCGTGGCGATGCTGGCGAGCCGCAACGCCGGCCTGCATTCCGGCGCCAGCGGCAATGCGGCGCTCTTTGCAGTGCTCGCCTGCCTCGCCGCCTGCCTGTGCTATGGCATCTCCGCCAGCGCCACGCGGGCCTGGCTGGGCGGCGTGCCCGCGCTCACCACCGCCACCGGCAGCCAGATCGGCGCCACCGCCTTCCTGGCCCTGCCCGCCTTCTGGCTCTGGCCCACGCAGATGCCCAGCCTGCGCGCATGGCTCGCGCTGCTGGCGCTGGGCATCGCCTGCACCGGGGTGGCCTACATCCTGTTCTTCCGCCTGATCGAGCGCGCCGGCCCGGCACGCGCCTTGACGGTGACCTTCCTGGTGCCGGTGTTCGCGCTGTTCTACGGCGCGGTGTTCCTGGGCGAGAGCATCACGCAGTGGATGCTGGTGTGCGCGGTGGTGATCGTCTGCGGGGTGGCGCTGTCGACCGGCATCGTCAAGCCGGGCTGGCCGCGCAAGGCGCCAGCCTGAAGGCGCGTCGCGTGACGCCTACACGGCGCCCGCGACCACGTTCACCGAAAGCGCCAGCACCAGCATGTTGAAGGCGAAGGCCAGCATGCTGTGCAGCAGCGTGATGCGCCGCATCTCCTTCGAGGTCGCCTGCACGTCGGAGACCTGCGAGGTCATGCCGATCACGTAGGAGTAGTAGAGAAAGTCGAAGTAGTCGGGCGCGTCGTCCTTGCCCGGAAAGTCGAGGCCGCCGTCGGGCGTGCCGTCGCGCTGGTCGATGTAGTAGCGGTGCGCGTAGTGGAAGGCGTAGATCGTGTGCATCGTCAGCCACGAGCCCACGAGCGCCACCAGCCCGAGCGCGATGTGCGCCGCGCGCACCCAGCCGCTGAGGTCCTTCACCTGCTGCAGCAGCATGGCGATGGCCACCACGCTCATCGCCACGACCAGCAGCATCGACACCAGGATCAACACGTTCGGCTGGTCCAGCGACTGCGCGCGCTCGCGCGTGCGCCTGGCGTCGAAGGTGCAGGCCAGCCACCATGCGAGCAGCTGGTGCACCACCACGCCCGCACACCAGGCGGCCAGGCCCCGCGCCATGCCGCTCATGGGCACCGGCAGGAGCGCAACGGCGACGGCCGCGCCCGCGGCGGCGCCATAGAAAAGACGTTGGGGACCGGTGGTGGTGGAGAGGTGTCGGCGCATGACGGCACTTTAGCGCCCGCCAAGGGGCGCAACGCGCCGTCGCGGCGTAGAGCTATTCCTACAACCACTGCGGCATTCCGCGCATCCGCGAAGTCCTTGTCGCCCTCTAACGTATCGCCTGTTCAGGGAGCCTCGCCCTCAAGCACCGCACAGGACGCAGCCACCCGGCTCCCGTTCCGCCAAGACGACGTGCCCGAGGGGTCCATCCAGTTCCAGTTTCGCCCATCCGTTTCTTCAAGGATTCTTCAATGCCGCTGCCTCGTCCCCGTCTTCTCCCGTCCGTCCGGCACCCCGTGCTGCTCGGCGCAGGGCTGCTCATTGCCGCCGCGCCTGCCTTCGCCGACCCCTCCCCTGCGCTCGATCGCTTCAGCTTCTCGGTGGGCGGCTTCAACGCCGATCCGAAGATCAGCGCATCCTTCGGCACGGCGTACGGCGCATTGCAGACGGGCGACATCAAGCCCGGCCGCGTCACCATGCCGCGCATCTCGGCCGACGTGCTGCTGGGCGACAGCCAGGGCATCTCCTTCGACTACTACCGCTACAAGCGCGACTACTCCGGCGGCGTCGCCAACACCACGTCGCTCGGGCCCTTCGGCACGCTCAACACCTTCGGCAATGCGGACCTGAGCACCAAGCTCGACTTCGCGAAGCTCTCGTACAAATGGTGGATCGGCTCGGGCAACACCGTGCTCGGCCTCGGCGCCGGCGCCGCCTACTACCGCGCGACGCTCGGCGCCAGCGCCCTGGCCTCCGTGAACGGCCAGATCGGCACCCTGAGCCAGAGTTCGAGCGACAACGCCGTGGCGCCGCTGCTGGAGATCGGCGTGCGCCACGCCATCACGCCCGACCTGCGCCTCTTCGCCGACGCCTCGGGCGTATGGAAGAACGGCGGCCGCTTCCACGGCAACATCTACAACGCTTCCGCGGGCGTGGAGTGGTTCCCGGTGAAGAACGTGGGCGTGGTGCTGGCCTATGGCGTGACGAACATCGACCTGACACGCAACAACGACTTCGCCGATACGCGCCTGAAGGTCAAGCTGCAGGGTCCCTCGGCCTTCCTCAAGGCGCGCTTCTAGGCGCCCGATCCGGCTGCGGGGTGGCAGCCAGTCTTCGCAAGACGCGGTGCGGCGCACGGCCTTAGGCTGCGCCCACCATCGAAGAACGGAGACGAAGAGCATGCCCGCAGCCGCCAACGGCCCTGTGCCGCCGCAGTTCCATTCGCGCATCTCGCGCATCGCGCTGGGCGACGTGATCCATCGCAGCGCACGCCGCTTCGGCGCACGTACGGCGCTCGTCGAAGGCGAGCACCGCGTCACCTACGGCGAACTCGACGCCGCCTCCAACCGCTTCGCGCACCACCTGCTGGGCCTGGGCCTGTCGGGCGGCGACCGCGTGGGGATGCTGTGCAACAACTCGATCCAGATGGTGGTCGCCATGCTGGGCATCCAGAAGGCCGGCCTCGTGTGGGTGCCGATCAACACCGCGCTGGCGGTGGATGCCATCGGCTACATCCTCGGCCATGCCGAGGTGCGCCATGTCGTGATCGACACCGCGCTGCACGCCCGGCCCGAGCTGCGTGAACTGCTGAGCACGAAAGGCGTGGCGCCCATCCTCTGCGTGCTCGACGGCGACACGCCGCCGGAAGGCTTGCCCACCGTGCTGCAGGCCATCGCGCAGGGCCCGGCGACCCTGCCCGACGTGCCCATCGACAGTACGCAGCTCGCGCTCATCATGTACACCAGCGGCACCACGGGCCGCCAGAAGGGCGTGATGCACTCGCACGCCTCGGTGCATTCGGTGCTGTTGAGCAACATGGTCGAATGGGGCAGCAGCCCCGAGCGCGCCGACGTGTGGAGCAGCGTGCTGCCGCTCTTCCACTGCGGCCAGCACACGGTGCTGATGTCGGCGCTGGCGGTGGGCGGCTCGCTCGTGGTGCTGCGCGGATTCGACCCCGGCGCGGTGCTCGCGGCCATCGAGCGGCACCGCATCACGGTGATGGTCGGCCTGCCGATGATGTACGGCGCGCTGCTCGCGCATCCGCAGCGCACCGCGCGCGACATCTCGAGCCTGCGGCTTTGCGTGTATGCGATGGCGCCGATGTCGCGCACGCTGCTGCTGCGCCTGCTCGACGAGTTCTGCCCGAACTTCGCGCTCGTCTCGGGCCAGACCGAGATGTACCCCGGCGCCACCATCTTCGAGGCGCACGAGCAGCGCAGGCGCTTCGGCTCCTACTGGGGCGTGGGCACCCTGGTGAACGAGGTCGCGGTGATGGGTGACGACGGCGAGCTGCTCGGCCCCGAGCAGGTCGGCGAGATCGTCTTCCGCGGCCCCAACGTGATGCTCGGCTACTACAACGACCCGGAGGCCACTGCGAACGCGCAGCGCTTCGGCTGGCACCACTCGGGTGACCTGGGCAAGCTCGACGCCGACGGCCAGCTGATCTTCCTCGACCGGCTCAAGGACATGGTCAAGTCGGGCGGCGAGAACGTGCCCTCGATCAAGGTCGAGGAGGTGCTGCTGCGGCACCCCGCCGTGCTCAACGCCGCGGTGGTGGGCCTGCCGCACGGGCGCTGGGGCGAGGCCATCACCGCCTTCGTCACGCGCAGGCCCGACGCACCGGCCGACTTCGACGAGGCCGCCCTCTCCGCCCACTGCAAGGAGCACCTGGGCGGCTTCGAGGTGCCGAAGAAGATCATCTTCCTGCCGGCGCTGCCGATGACCTCGACCGGCAAGATCCAGAAGTTCGAGCTGCGCCGGGCGCACCACGACCACTACGAGCACGAGGGTTGATCCGCGCCCTGCAGCAGCGTCGCGCGCACTTCCTTCTTCAGCACCTTGCCCACCCTGGATCGCGGCAGGTCGAGCCACACCTCGATCTGCTTGGGCGCCTTCACGCTGCCGATGCGCGCCTTGACGAAGGCCTTGACGTCCTCCACGTCCACCTGCCGGCCTTCGTGCAGCTGCAGCACCGCCACCACGCGCTCGCCCCACTTCTCGTCGGGCAGTCCGACTACGGCGCTGTCCTGCACGTCGGGGTGCTGCAGCAGCGCCTGCTCGACCTCGGCCGAATAGACATTGAAGCCGCCCGAGATGATCATGTCCTTGGCACGGTCGACTATGTAGAGAAAGCCATCGGCATCGAGGTAGCCGATGTCGCCCGTGTGGTGCCAGCCATGGCGAGAAGCCTCTTCGGTGGCGCCCGGGTTCTTGTAGTAGCCGAGCATCACCAGCGAGCCGCGCACCACGATCTCGCCGCTCTCGCCCGTGGGCAGCAGCACGCCGTCGGCGTTCATCACGCCCACCTGCACGAGCGGGCCCGGCCTGCCCGCCGAAGACAGGCGATGGCGTGCGATGGTGCCGTCGGCGTTGAAGTGCTCGCGCGGCGACATCATCGAGATCATCATCGGCGCCTCCGTCTGGCCGAAGAGCTGCGCCATGACGGGGCCGATCTTCTGCAGTGCCTCTTCGAGCCGCGCGGCCGACATGGGCGCGGCGCCGTACCAGAAGCACTGCAGCGAATCGAGCTTCGTGTGCGCGAGCTGCGGATGCTGCAGCAGCATGTAGATCAGCGTGGGCGGCAGGAAGGTATGGGTGACCCCATGCGCCTCGATGAGGCCGAGGAACTCGCCCAGGTCGGGCCTGGGCATGATCACGACCTGCCCGCCCAGCGCCATCACCGGCAGGCACAGCACGCCGGCGGCATGCGTGAGCGGCGCCAGCGCGAGGTAGACGGGCCGCCCCTCGAAGGGATAGCCCATCAGCGTCAGCGCCGACATCGCCTCGAGATTGCGCCCAGACAGCATCACGCCCTTGGGCTGGCCTGTGGTGCCGCCGGTGCCGGCGATCATCGCCAGGTCGTCGGGCGGCGCGATGTCGAAGGGCGAGTCGTCCAGGCCCTCGAGCCAGTCTTCCAGCGAGGGCGCGAAGGCCTGGCGCTGGTCGAGGCACACCAGCGCCCGCAGCCCGGGCAGTTGCGGGCGCATCTGCTCGACCATGGCCGCATAGTTGCCGTGGAAGATCAGGCAGGCGCAGTCGAAGGCATCGAGCACGTAGGCGTTCTCGCCCGCCTCGTTGCGCGGATTGATCGGGCACCACACGCAGCCCGCGCGCGAGATGCCGAACACTGTGGCGAAGGCCGTCGCGTCGTTGCTCGAAAGCACGGCCACCTTGTCGCCGGGGCGGATGCCGGCGCGTTGCAGGCCCCTCGCCACGCGCCAGCTGATGCGCTGCACCTGGGCATAGCTCAGGCTGCTGCCGCCCATGGTGAGGCACGGCGAATGGGCGCCGAGCTGGGCGCCCTTGTCGAGGTAGTCGACCAGGCGCATGAGATCAACCCATCCGGGTGATCACGGGCTCCTGCACCAGCCCGAAACCGCGCAGCGCACCCAGCAGCTCGCGGTGACCGAAGGCCTGGCAGCCCGAAGCGAAGCCGGCGCGCCGCGGCGGCTGCTGCAGCAGCGAGGCGGCCGCGTAGGCCTGCAGCAGGCCGGTCTGCTTGTAGTTGCAGTTGCCGAAGATCACGCAGTGCACGCGGCCCAGCGGACCGGAGGCGTGCACCGAATCGACCGACTTGTTGATGCGCGGGTTCTCGCGCGGCGGCATGGTGTTCATCACGCCCGACGCGGTCTGGGCCAGCGCGGCATAGCGGTCCTCGTCGTTCATGCCCTCGGTGGCCTTGAGCGCGGCGGCCACGATCTGCGGCACGCCCTGCATCAGCGCCTTGTTGAAGACACCGCCCAGCACCTTCACGTTGGCCACGCGCGGATCGCGCCTGAACCACACCGGGTGCGAGGTGCCGCCCCAGGGCAGCGCCAGCGCGGCCTCGTGCTGGCCGGGAATCGAGAGGTGGTACAGCCCCGCGTCGGATTGCCATTCGACGTATTCGTTCTGCTCCAGGTAGTAGGCCTTCGAGGTGGCCGCATTCACCAGGATGGTCTGGGTGGACGCGATGGTCGGGCTGCCGCCCCAGAACACGGCGATGTCGAGCGTGTCGAGGCCGGGCGTCTCCAGGCACAGCTGCGCGGCGATCTCGCCGGTGGTGTACATGTGGGCGAGGCCCGGCGACAGCAGCAGGCCTGCGGCGGCGAACCTGGCGCCGTACTTCTGGTCGAGCGTGATGAGCCAGTCCTGCTCGCCGGTGGTGTCGGTGTAGTGGCAGCCCGCGGCCAGGCAGGCATCGACCACCTCATGGCCGAAGCGGGCGAAGGGCCCCACCGTATTCAGCACAACCGAGGCGCCGGTGAAGAGCTCGGTGAGCGCACCCACCGAATGCGCCACTTCCACCACCTCGTAGTTCGCGGTCTCGATGCCGGGCACGTTGGACTTCATCGCCGCTTCCACCTTCTGCGCGCTGCGGCCCGCGGCGACGAAGGGGATGTTGTACTCGCGCAGGTATTCGCACACCAGCCGGCCGGTGTAGCCTGAGGCGCCGTAGACGACGACGGGTTTCTTCTTGCTGCTGCTCATGCTGTGTCTCCTTGCTGTTGTTCGCCTGTGCGACTACATGCCCATGCCGCCATCCACCGCGATGCCTGCGCCGGTGATGAACCGGGCCGCGTCGCAGCAGAGGAAGACCACCACGTCGGCCATGTCGCCGACTTCGCCCAGACGCCCCAGCGGCGTCTGGCCGACCACGTCGCCCACGGCGGCCTCCACGCTCGGTGCAAGGCCCGCGGCGACGATGTCGTGCGCGAGCTTCATGCCCATGTCGGTGGGCACGAGGCCCGGGTAAATGCAGTTGACCCGGACGCCGTAGCCCAGCTTGCCGGACTCCATCGCCGCGACGCGCGTGGCGCGGTCGACGGCTGACTTGGTGGCGGAGTAGCCGGCAATGGCGGGGAACGCGATGGTCGCCGCGACCGAGGCGATGTTGACCACCGCACCGCCCTTGCCCGCGCTGCCGCCGGGACGCATCGCGCGGAAGGCGTGCTTCATGCCGAGCAGCGTGCCGGCCACGTTCACGTCGAGCATGCGGCGCAGGTCGTCGCCGTCGACGTCCACCACCAGCGAGGTGATCTCGATGCCGGCGTTGTTGACGAGGATGTCGAAGCCGCCGAGCTCCTTCACCGTGGTCTCGGTGGCCGAGGCCCAGTCGCCGTCCCTCGTGACGTCGAGCGGGACGAAGCCCACCTTCGCCCCCGATGCGGACAGCCTGGCGGCGGTTTCGCGCCCCAGGTCGGCGAGCACGTCGCCGATCATCACGGAAGCGCCGGCCGCGGCCAGCGCCTCGGCGATGCTCGCGCCAATGCCGCGCGCACCGCCCGTCACGAGCGCACGGCGCCCCTTCAAGTCGTACTTGGCCATCACTTGTCTCCTGTGGATATGTTGTGAGATGGAGCGGCCATGCTAGAAATCGACTTTACGACTGTCAAGATTTTTCTTGGCAACCGTCAAGTTTTTCTAGAATGGCATCCGTGGCGTGCCGGATGCGGGTTCTCCCGCTTGCGTGCTATGGTTTGCAATCACGAGGAACACGGGGCTGGCATTCATGCGGCCCGGCTTTCAATGACGACACATCAACGGGTAAAGAAACACGCTGAACGGGTGCCCAAGGCGCGGGTCGACAAGTTCTCCGAGCGCCGCGCCGAACTGGGCGAAGCCGCACTGACCACGCTCGCGGCACTGGGTTATGCGCGCACCAGCCTGCGCGAGATCGCGCAGAACTCCGAGTTCTCGCATGGCGTGCTGCACTACTACTTCAGCGACAAGGTCGACCTGATCATCTGCAGCGTGAAGCAGTACAAGGCACGCTGCGTCACGCGCTACGACCACGCGGTGGAAAGCGCCACCACCTACGACGAGCTGATGGAAGGCTTCCTCAAGAGCCTGGGCGACACGCTGTGCGACGAAGGCCACGTGCACCGCCTCTGGTATGACCTGCGCTCGCAGGCGCTGTTCGAGGAGGCCTTCCGCAACGACGTCGTGCAGATCGACAAGAGCCTGGAAGAGATGATCTGGCGCATCATGAGCCGCTTCGCCGAGCTCTCGGGCGAGCAGCCCGGCATGTCGCCCTCGGCCACCTATGCGCTGTTCGACGGGCTCTTCCAGCAGGCGCTGCTCAAGCACATGTCGGGAGATGCGAAGGCTGTGGAGAACATGAAGGCCGACGTGCGCGAAGCCATCGGCCGCCTCTTCACGCCCCCCGCGAAGGCCGCGGCGCCCCGCAAGCGCGGCGCCTGAAGCGCGACGCGGCTCAGCTCGCCTTCCTCGCCGGCGCGAGCGCACGCGCGCCGGCCCACTGGCCGCTCTCGCACAGGTCGCGCACCACGTCCGCGATCAGCGTGCACACCGCGCGCTTGGCATTGGTGACGGGCAGGTGCACGGAAACGCACAGCCCCAGCGTGCGGTGCATCGACGGCCAGTCGATGCGGTGCGCGACGAGTCGCCCCTCCTGCACTTCGCGCTGTGCAAGGCCGAACGGCATGATGGTCGGCCCCAACCCGGCCTCCACCGCCGCCTTCAGCGTGTAGACCGAATTGATCTCCGCCGCCACACGTGCCGCGGAGTGCCCCGCCTGCTCCAGCACCGCATCGACCAGCCAGCGCGTGCAGTGGCCGTGCGCATGGGCGGGCCACACCAGCGGGCGCGCGATGGCCTGCTCGATGCTCACGTCGCCGGGCGGCAGCGCGTGCGGGCTCTGCGGGGCATCGAGGAACACGAAGTCCTCCTCAACCAGCGGGGTGAACTGGATGTCCTCCGCCGCCATCGCGGGCGAGAACATCGCCACGTCGACGCGGCCGCGCAGCAGCTGGTCGGCCATGTTGCCGGTGAGCTCCTCGTTAAGGTGCAGCACCACGTCGGGATAGCGGCGCGCCGCCGCACGCATGAGCGGCAGCGCGACCATCGGCGACACGCTCTGCGGCAGCGCCGCGACCACCGACCCCGCCACCGACTCGGCCGCGACATGCACCGCGGCCCTGGCGTCGCGCACCTGCTTGGTGATGCCCTGCGCGTATTCGTAGAAGACCTTGCCGGCTTCCGTCATCGCAACGCCGTTGCGGCTTCGCAGCAGCAGCTGGGTGCCGAGCTCGCCTTCCAGCTCGGCCATCTGCTTGCTCAGGGCCGACTGCGCGATGAAAAGCTGCTGCGCGGCGCGCGACAGGCTGCCGCAATCCACGATGGCAACGAAGTACTTGAACTGGCGCAACTCCATCGAGGGACCTCCGGCCGTTCGCCGCGAGGCGCGGGCGAGGCCGGAAATTCTAGAGCGCACACCAGCCCGCTCTTCAGCCCTCGGCCGAGGCGACGACCTTTCCGGGGTTGAAGATGTCGTGCGGGTCCAGCGCCTTCTTCACCGCGCGCATCAGCGCCACGCCGTGCGCGCCATGCTCCTCGACCAGGTACTTCATCTTGTGCAGCCCCACGCCATGTTCGCCGGTCGACGTGCCCCCGTGACGCAGCGCGCGCTGCACCAGCCGGTGGCTGAAGGCCTCGGCCGCCTCGTTCTCCTTCGCGCTGCCGGGGTCGACCAGCACGAGGCAATGGAAATTGCCGTCGCCGACGTGGCCCAGCACCGGCGCGAGCAGGCCGTGTTCGGCGATGTCGGCCTGCGTCTCCTCGATGCACTGCGCGAGCGCGGACAGCGGCACGCAGGCATCGGTGCTCAGGCTGCGGCAGCCCGCCTTCAGCTGCAGGCAGGCGAAGTAGGCGTGATGGCGCGGGGTCCACAGGCGCGAGCGCTCCTCCGGCAGCCTTGCCCATTGGAGGTCGCCGCCGCCGTGGCCGCCTGCGATCTCTCGCACCACCGCCGCCTGCTCGTCGACCTGCCCCTGGCTGCCGCCGAACTCCAGGAACAGCGTCGGATGCTCGCCCAGCGTGGTGCGGCTGTGCGCATTCACCGCGCGGATGGTCAGCGCATCCAGCAGTTCGGCGCGCGCCAGCGGCACACCCATCTGGATCGACTCGATCACGCAGCCGACCGCCGCGCGCACCGATGGAAAGTGCACCACCGCCGCGGCGTATGTCTCCGGATGCGGATGCAGCCGCACCGTCGCTTCGGTGATCAGCCCCAGCGTGCCCTCGGAGCCGCAGTAGAGCTGCGTGAGGTTGTAGCCCGCCGAGCTCTTTCGCGCGCGCGAAGCGGTGCGCACGATCTCGCCTTCGGCCGTGATCACCGTCAGGCTCACGAGGTTGTCGCGCATGGTGCCGTAGCGGACGGTGTTGGTGCCCGAGGCGGCCGTCGCGACCATGCCGCCGATGGATGCATCCGCGCCCGGATCGACGGAGAAGAAGAAGCCGCAGCCCTGCAGCGCCGCGTTCAGCTGCCCGCGCGTGACGCCCGCCTCCACCGTGGCCGTGAGATCGCCGGGCCGGATCGCCAGCACCTTGTTCATCTGCGAGAAATCGACGCACACGCCGCCCTCGACGGCCAGCAGATGCCCTTCCACCGACGAGCCCACGCCGAAGCCGATGACGGGCACTCGCTCGCGCGCACAGGCACGCACCACGAAGGCCGCCTCCTCGGTGCTGCGCACGAACACCACCGCGTCGGGCGGCTGCGGCGGATAGGTCGACTCGTCGGTGCCGTGCTGCAGCAGCACCACCTTGCTGGTCGAAAAGCGTTCGGCGAACCTGCCCTGCAGCAGGGCGAGCAGTTCCGGCGACGGGGAGCGCCGAGTGTTCGAACGCACGGGAATGGTCACGACCGAGTCCATGGAAGCCTCCTCCTGAATGCAGCTCAGCGCTGCGATGGCGCGCGAGCCGGCCTGACGAACAGCACCAGCACCGCGCCGATCACCAGCAGCGCTGCCAGCATGTGCAATCCCGCGTCGGTGCTCTGCGTCGCCTCCTTGATGAGCCCGATCAGGTACGGCGCGCTGAAGCCCGAGAGATTGCCGAACGAATTGATGAGGGCGATGCCGGCGGCCGCCGCCGCACCGCCGAGCAAGGCCGTGGGCAGGCCCCAGAAGACCGGAAAGGTCGACATGATCCCCATGGTGGCCAGCGTGAGCCCCGCCATCGCGAGCGTCACGTTGCCATGGGAGGCCACGCTGAGCACGAGCCCCGCCGCGCCGACGACAGCGCCGGTCGCGCTGTGCCAGCGGTACTCGAGCCGGCGGTCGGCGCTGCGTGCCATGAAGTACATCGCGACCACGCCGAAGGTCCACGGGATGGCGCTGAGCAGGCCGATGTCGAGCGCGCCCTTCACGCCCGCCGCCTTGATGATGCTGGGCAGCCAGAACGAGATGCCGTAGAGCCCCGAGGTGTAGGCGAAGTACACCAGCGCCAGCAGCCATACGCGGCCGTTGCCCAGCACGCTCAGGATGCGCGGTTCGGCCTTGCCCGCGTCCTCGGCGGCGATCTCACGGGCGATGAGTTCGCGCTCGGCGAGCGTGAGCCAGCGCACGTCCTTCACGCGGTCGTCGAGGTAGCGCCACACGATCAGGCCCAGCGCGACCGTCGGCAGGCCCTGCAGCAGGAACAGCCACTGCCAGCCGGCCCAGCCGTTGACGCCGCCCATGCCCTGCAGGATCCAGCCCGAGAACGGGCCGCCCAGGATGCCCGCGAACGGGATCGCCGCGAGGAACAGCGACGTGGCCTTGCCGCGCCGCGCGGCCGGGTACCAGTAGGTGAGGTACAGGATGATGCCGGGGAAGAAGCCCGCCTCGGCCGCGCCCAGCAGGAAGCGGATCACGTAGAACGACGTGGGCGAGCTCACGAACATCGTGCCCGCCGACAGCACGCCCCAGGTGATCATGATCCGCGCGATCCAGCGGCGCGCGCCCACGCGGTGCAGCACCACGTTGCTCGGCACCTCGAAGAGGAAGTAGCCGATGAAGAAGATGCCCGCCCCCAGCCCGTAGACCGCGTCGCTGAACTGCAGGTCGCCCTGCATCTGCAGCTTGGCGAAGCCCACGTTCACGCGGTCGAGGTAGGCCACGATGTAGCAGAGGAAAAGCAGCGGGATCAGCCGCCATCCCACCTTGCGGTAGACGGCGTCGGAAGTGCTGTCGAAACGGCCCTCGTAGGGCTGCGCGATGGTGCCGGTGCTCATGGGTGCGTCGCTTTCCTTCGTCTGGTTCGACTGCAGGCGATGGTCGTGCGCACACCCGCTGCGCGGCTGTGGGTTTCCACTCAATATTCATATGGATTGAAGATCGGCGTATCTCGCAACGAGATGCGCGAGGCAGGTGCGCATGGCGAAGAAGGTGCGTGCCGCGCGGGAGATGCACCGGACCGATGCGCACACGCCCAGGTGGCCTTCGGCTACCGGCGCAGCGAAGGCATCGCGTTGGGACCGGGCCGCTTGCAAAGTAATGTCACTGCAAGCCCTTCGGACACACAGGCATACAGAGCGGCCCCGACTTCCTTCGCATCGCCCATAGATTCGGCTGCGTCGACCCGGACAGACCCAGGCAGACCAGGTCGATCCCGTTTCACCCAAGTCCAACAAAGGAAGAATCGTCATGAAGAAGTTCTCTCGCCGCCTCGCCGCGACCTTGATGGCCCACGCGCTCGGCCTGGCGGCGCTCGCGCCCCTGCACTCGTTCGCGCAGCCGGCGGACCGGGCCCCGTCCGCCCAGTCCACCAAGCCCACGATCGTGCTCGTGCACGGTGCCTTCGCCGATTCGTCGAGCTGGGACGGCGTGGTGCAGCGCCTGCAGGCACGGCACTATTCCGTGATCGCCGCTGCGAACCCGCTGCGCGGGCCTGCGTTCGACGCGGCGTACGTCGCCGGCATCGTCGATGCCGTGAAGGGGCCGGTGGTGCTGGTCGGGCACTCGTACGGCGGCTCGGTCATCTCTGCCGCCGCCAACGGCAAGGCGAACGTGAAGGCGCTGGTCTACGTGGCGGCCTTCGCGCCGGAGGCCGGCGAAACGGCGATCGGCCTCACGGGCAAGTTCCCGGGCAGCACGCTCGGGCCCACGCTGGCGCCGGCGGTGCCGCTCGCCGACGGCGGCAAGGACCTGTACATCGATCAGGACAAGTTCCCCGCGCAGTTCGCGGCCGACGTTCCGCTCGCCAAGGCGCGCCTGATGGCCGTGGGGCAGCGGCCCATCGCCGAGGCGGCGCTGAACGAGCCGGCGCAGGCTGCGGCATGGAAATCGGTGCCGTCATGGTTCGTCTACGGCGATCGCGACAAGAACATCCCGCCGCAGGCCATGGCCTTCATGGCGCAGCGCGCCAACGCCCAGAAGACGGTGGTGGTCAAGGGCGCCTCACACGTCGTGATGACTTCGCAGCCCGAGGCGGTGACCCGGGTGATCGTCGAGGCGGCCGGGCACTGAGCATCGGCGGCCCCGCTTTCAGGCGCCTACTGCGGCAGCTCTCCGGCCGGTCGCTCCAGCCACTTCATGGACAGCCGGTCGAGCTCGCCGCTCTTCTTCGCCTCGTCGATGATGGCGTTGACCCGCTGCCGCAGCGCGTCCTCGCCCTTGGCCACGCCGATGTAGTTGGGGCTCTCTTTCAGCAGCAGCTTGTAGGTGGTGCCCAGCGCGGGGTTGCTGGCCATGATGGTGTTCGCGACGGAAGCGCCCGTGGCGATCAGTTGCGCCTGCCCGGAGACGAAGGCCGAGACGGTGCGGGTGTTGTCGTCGAAGCGGCGGATGTCGGTGCCCGAGGGCGCGACCTTGTTGAGCTCCTGGTCCTCGACCGAGCCGCGCGTGACCGCGATCGACTTGCCCGACAGGTCGGCGAAGCTCCTGACATTCAGGCTCTTCGCGCCGAAGATGGCCTGGTAGAACGGCGAGTACGCGGCGGTGAAGTCGATCTGCTTCTCGCGGTCGGGGTTCTTGCCCAGCGTGGCGATGACCAGCGCGGCCTTCTTCTTCTGCAGCGTCGGGATGCGGTTGGCGCTGGTCACGGGGATCAGGTCGACCTCCACGCCCAGCTTGGCACCGATGTAGTTGGCCATGTCGATGTCCAGGCCGTGCATCTTGAAGTCGCGGTCCATCGAGCCGTAGGGCGGGAAATCGGGAGGAACCGCAATGGCGATCTTCTTGTTCTTCAGGATGGTGTCCAGCGCGCTTTGCGCATGGACCGCCCCGGTTGCCATGAGGGCGCCGAGCGCGAGCCCCAGGACGAATTGCAATCTGCCGAATTTCATGATGCCTGAACGATGACGAGTGGTTGTGGGTTTGATGTCGGACGCACGGCTGCCTGGGCGGCCGCGCCCGGCGCACAGCCGCACGAATCGTGCCAGTGGTATACAAGGCTCGTGCACTCGATCAGAACGACAAACCCGGTGCGCAAGCCGCGAACCGGCCCTGATTCAGGGCCGCGAGCCCCACATTGGGGACTCGCGACGACAAGAAGCCGCCGATGCACGCGCTGCTGCCGACCCGGGCAGAATCCCGCGCTTGCAGTCTCATCCCCTCAAGGACCTTTCATGACCGATCTCTCGAACTTCCCCATCACGAAGAAGTGGCCCGCGCAGCACCCCGAGCGGCTGCAGCTCTATTCGCTGCCCACGCCCAACGGCGTGAAGGTATCGATCATGCTGGAGGAGACCGGCCTGCCCTACGAGCCGCACCTGGTGAGCTTCGAGACCAACGACCAGATGTCGCCCGAGTTCCTGTCGCTCAACCCGAACAACAAGATCCCGGCCATCCTCGATCCCGACGGACCCGGCGGCAAGCCGCTGGCGCTGTTCGAATCGGGCGCGATCCTCGTGTACCTCGCCGAGAAGACCGGCAAGCTCATCCCGCAGGACGCGGCCGGCCGCTACGAGACCCTGCAGTGGGTGATGTTCCAGATGGGCGGCATCGGCCCGATGTTCGGCCAGCTTGGTTTCTTCAACAAGTTCGCCGGCAAGGACTACGAGGACAAGCGCCCGCGCGACCGCTACGTGAACGAGTCGAAGCGCCTGCTGGGCGTGCTCGACAGGCGCCTGGCCGATCGCGCATGGATCATGGGCAGCGACTACACCATCGCCGACATCGCCACCTTCCCGTGGATCCGCAACCTGATCGGCTTCTACGAGGCCGGCGACCTGGTCGGCTTCAAGGACTTCCCGAACGTCGCGCGCACGCTCGAGGCCTTCGTGGCGCGCCCTGCCGTGGTGGCGGGGCTGGGCATCCCGAAGCGCGGCTGAGAAAAACTCAGCCGGCCATCGGGCGACGACCTCAGTTCGCGCTGAGGTCCATCAGCATGCGCGAGAGCAGATACAGGCGCGGCACCACACTCTCGACTTCCGCGTACTCCTCCGGCGTGTGGATGCCGCCGCCCACGATGCCGAAGCCGTCGAGCACCGGCACGCCGACGCCCGCTACCAGGCTCGCATCGGCCGCGCCGCCGCTGCTCTCGATGGTGAGCTTCTTGCCGATCTCGGCGTAGATGCCTTCGGCCATGGCGACCAGCTTGTCCGAAGCCGGCGAGCGCGGCATCGGCGGCAGGCCGCGGATCAGGCGCACGCGCACCTCGGTCTCGGGGATCAGCTTGTTCTGCGAGATGCGCGCGAGGTCCTTCTCGACGCGGTCGAGCTCCTCGGGCGTGGCGGCGCGCACGTCGCCCTTGGCGCTCGCGGTCGCGGGAATCACGTTGGTCGGGCCGTTGGCCGTGAGCACGGTGAAGTTGACGGTGGTCTTCTTCGCCGCGTCGGCCGCCTTCGACAGCTGCAGCACCTGGTGCGCCACTTCCATCGCCGCGTTGCGGCCTGCCTCGGGCGCCACGCCTGCGTGGGCCGCCAGCCCCTTCACCTCGACGAGCGCGGTGGCGGAGCCCTTGCGCTCGACCACGAGGCCGTCGGCCGGCCGGCCCGGCTCAAGGTTCAGCGCCACGTCGTGCTGCTTGGCCACGCGCTCGATGAGCGCGCTGGTGCCCACCGAGCCGGTCTCCTCGTTGGTGTCGAGCAGGAAGGTGATCTGCCCATAGTCCTTGAAGCCGATCTGCTGCAGGATCTTCAGCGCGTACAGGCCCGCCACCACGCCGCCCTTGTCGTCCATCACGCCGGGACCGTAGGCGCGGCCGTCCTTGATGTAGAAGGGCTTGGCCGCGGCGGTGCCTTCCTTGAAGACGGTGTCCATGTGCGCGAGGATCAGGATCTTCTTCTTGCCCTGCCCCGTCAGCGTGGCCACGACGTTGGTGCCGGGATGCGGCTCCGCCGGAAAGGTCTCTATGCGAGCGCCGAGCTTGCGCAGTTCTTCCACCGCCAGATCGCTCACCTTGGCCAGGCCCGCCGTGTCGGCAGAACCGGAGTCGATGTTGACCATGGTCTCCAGCATCTTGAGCGCGCCGTCCTTGCTCTGCGTGGCCGCGTCGAGGACGCCCTGGTGAGGCTTCTGCGCCATGGCGTTGCCGGCCAGCAGCGCGCATGCGAGCGCGGTGCAATGGGCGACGGCGAGCAGGCGGCGGGCAGGCGGCCGGGCTTTCATGGCCGAGGAAGCCGAAGAAGCCGAGCAGGCGGATGCGGGATGGCGCGAGTGGATCGTCATTGTTGTCCGTTCTGTTGAAGGAAGTTCCTGGAAGGCGCGGCAGCGCCGCCGCGCCGTGCTGACTCTACAGACAGTTCAGCCGGGGAAGTCTTCCGCGCGCAACTCGATCGGCTGCCCGTGCGGGGTTCGGTCCGCCGCGTGCGCCCAGGCATGGCGGTAGCGCGCCAGTTCGCCTTCGGAGCTGGCGCCCTTGCCGGCCACGAGCTTCTCGAGCGCGGCCAGCCAGTGCAGGTAGTAGGTCTGGCCGGTATCGGGGTCGCCCGCCGCCTGTGCCTGGGCGATCTGCGCGGCCAGCGCCTCGGCCCATTCGGGCCAGGTGAAGAGGCCGCGCTCGTGCAGGGCCAGCGTCATCGCGAAAGCCTGCGCCTCCCAGGGCGCGTTGAACACGGGCCCGTCCGCATCGCGCGGCATGCCGGGCGACAGGGGCATGCGCTCGCTGCTCATGCCGCGGCCTCCAGGTAGCTTTCCCACGCGTCGACCGAGACCGCGAGGTTCTGGCGCGGCGCGTCGCCGCCCCACAGCTCGGCTTCGTCGAACTCCACCGTGTAGAGCCACTGCGGCTGTTCGCCGAGCCCTTGCGCGTTGGTGTCGGCGAACACATGCGCGCCGTGCACCCGGACGATGGTGCCGCGCCTGCCCTGAACATAGGCGGGCAGCCGCGTGTGATGGTCGACCTTGCCCGCATGCATGCGCACCTCCTGGCCCACCGCGAAGCGAGCCGCGGCGGGCGCGGGACGCTCGGTGGGCGAGCCCTTGGCAAGCGCCGGCTGCACGTCGGCGGCACGCAGCACGCGGGCCACGGGTGCGGCCGCATGGCGCATCTCGCCGCTGGCGATCTCGTCGGCAAAGAGCTGGCCGCGCTGCTGCATCAGCTGCTCCAGCGCGCGAAGCCAGATCTGGTAGTAGCTGAGTTCGCGGTAGTCGGGCAGCGTCTCGCGCACGGAGCGGCTCGCGTCGATGTTCCACGAGCCGGTCGCGCCCATGGCCAGCACGAGCGCCAGGGCACGCGGCTCCCAGGCGGCATGGAAGAGTTCGCCTTCCGCCTCGGGCACGACCCTGCCGAAGCCCGGCAGTCCGCCGAGGTCGGCCTTGGTCTCGTAGCTCATGCGGTGTGCTCCTGTTCCACCGGAGCACCGGCCAGCCGCGTGCCGATCATCGAATCGCGCGAGACCAGGTCGGCCAGCTGCTCTTCGCTCAGGCCCTCGGTGCCGGCGGGCCGCTGCGGGATGACGAGATAGCGCACCTCGGCGGTCGAATCCCACACGCGGATGCGCGTGGCCTCGGGCAGCACGGTGCCGAAGTCGGCGAGCACGCCGCGCGGGTCCTTCACCGCGCGCGAGCGGTAAGGCGCGCTCTTGTACCAGGTGGGCGGCAGGCCCAGCACGGGCCAGGGGTAGCAGCTGCACAGGGTGCACACCACCATGTGGTGCGTGTCGTCGGTGTTCTCCACCGCCACAATGTGCTCCCCCTGGCGGCCCGTGTAGCCGAGCGAGGCGATCGCCGCGGTGGCATCGGCCAGCAGCCACTGCCGGAAGGCCGGGTCGACCCAGGCCCTGGCCACCACCCGCGCGCCGTTGCGCGGGCCGACGCGGGTCTGGTAGGTGTCGATCAGCACATCGAGCGCGGCCGGGTCGATGTAGCCTTTCTGCGCGAGCACGCTCTCGAGGGCGCGCACGCGCAGGTCCATCTCGCCGAGTTCGCTGTGTTCGTGGCCATGGTCGTGGGCGTGTTCGTCGCCGTGGCCGCTGTCGTCGTGGGGGTGGTCGGAGCTCATCCGGGCGATGCTACGCCCGGGCACTTAAAATTCGAAGCCTCCCGCCAGTTCCCCTCCGGAAGCCCTCCCCCATGACCTCCACGCCCGCCCGCCCCGTCCGCTCCCAGTACGAAGATTTCATGCGCCACGTCGACACCCATGGCGTCTTCAAGAGCGACCGCACGGGCACCGGCACCAAGAGCGTGTTCGGCCACCAGATGCGCTTCGACCTGAACGAGGGCTTCCCTCTGGTGACCACCAAGAAGGTTCACCTGAAGTCCATCATCCAGGAACTGCTGTGGTTCCTCACCGGCTCGAGCAACAACAACTGGCTCAAGGAGCGCGGCGTCACCATCTGGGACGAATGGGCGCGCGAGGACGGCGACCTCGGCCCCGTGTACGGCGTGCAGTGGCGCAGCTGGCCGACGCCCGAGGGCGGCCACATCGACCAGATCGCCGAAGTCATCAAGACGCTGAAGACCAACCCCGATTCGCGCCGCATCATCGTGAGCGCATGGAACGTGGCTGAACTGTCGAAGATGGCGCTCATGCCCTGCCACGCCTTCTTCCAGTTCTACGTGGCGCCGCCGCAGGCCGAGGGCGAGCGCGGCAAGCTCAGCTGCCAGCTCTACCAGCGCAGCGCCGACATCTTCCTGGGCGTGCCCTTCAACATCGCGAGCTATGCGCTGCTCACGCACATGATCGCGCAGCAGTGCGACCTCGACGTGGGCGACTTCATCTGGACCGGCGGCGACTGCCACATCTACAGCAACCACGCCGAGCAGGTGGCGCTGCAGCTCAGCCGCACGCCCTACCCCTACCCCACGCTGCACATCAAGCGCAAGCCGGCCTCGATCTTCGACTACCAGTACGAAGACTTCGAGGTGCTCGACTACCGGCACCACGACGCGATCAAGGCGCCCGTGGCGGTATGAGCGGTGCGAGTCCGATGAGCAAGCCGCGCATCAACCTCATCTTCGCCCGCGCCGCCAACGGCGTGATCGGCGTGGACAACACCATTCCCTGGCACATCCCGGAGGACATGGCGCACTTCAAGCAGCAGACAGCCGGCGCGCCCGTGATCATGGGCCGAAAGACCTGGGACTCGCTGCCGCCGCGCTTCCGCCCGCTGCCGGGCCGGCGCAACATCGTGGTCACGCGGCAGGCCGACTGGCAGGCCGAAGGTGCGCAGCGCGCGGCGAGCCTGCAGGAGGCGCTGGCGCTTTGCGAACAGCCGGGCGTCGAGACCGCATGGGTCATCGGCGGCGCGCAGATCTACGCCGAGGCCGAGCCGCTCGCGCAGCGCGCGGTGGTGACCGAGGTGGCGCGCGACTACGAGGGCGATGCCTACGCGCCCGAACTCGACGCCGCCTGCTGGCGCGAGACGCGGCGCGAAGCGCATGTCTCGGCCAAGGAAGGCCTGGGCTTCAGCTTCGTCACCTACGAGCGCGTCGCGCCCGCCCCCGGCAGGTAAGCGAGGCGATGGGCGAAGGCGCAGCGCACCGGCTCCCACCGAGCGGCCCGCGGCGCCGCTCGCTGATCGCCGGCGCGGCCTTGCTCGCGGGCCTCGCGCCGATGCGGCTCGTGCATGCGGCCGAGCCGCTGGAGCCCGACGAGGAAGCGCTCTTCATGACCGGCACGGCGCGCCCCACCGCCGATGGCCGGCTCGAGGTCGACATCCACGCATGGATCTTCGAGCGCGAGAACCGCTGGGGCCTCAATGCGGCCTTCGCGCGCTACCTGGGCCTGAGCCTGAAGAAGCTCTCGCCCGCCGCTCGCCTTCGCTTCAACCAGCGCACCGCGCTCTTTCATGCGGAGTCGGAAGAAGGCAAGGTGATCGACGTCGACTTCGACGGCACCTCCACGCGCGTGACGATGCCGCCATCAGGCAAGGACGGCCGCTGCAACCTGCGCGTCGTGATCGACATGCCGCGCGCACCGCTGCTTGCGACATCGCATTCGCCTCAGGACTGGGTGCAGTTCCATGGCGTGACCGGTCCGGGCGAGCTGCTGCACCGCTTCAGGGGGCAGGCGCTCGTGGTGCCCGAGCAGGGCGTCTCCGTCATCTCGGACATCGACGACACCATCAAGCGCACGCAGGTGCGCGACCGGCGCGAGATGCTGCTCAACACCTTCGCGCGGCGCTTCGAGTCGGCGCCTCGCATGGCCGGCTGGTACCGCGCGCTGGCGAAGGCGCCGGGCACGCGCTTCCACTATCTCTCGGCGAGCCCGATCCAGCTCTATCCGGCGCTGTCGGACTTCATCCGCAATGCCGACTTTCCGCAAGGCAGCATGCACCTGCGCGAGAGCACGACGTGGCGCACGCTCATTCCCGGCGACGAGGATTCGCGCACGCACAAGCTCGGCGTGATCGGGCGGCTGCTCGCCGAATTTCCGCAGCGGCGCTTCGTGCTGGTGGGCGACTCGGGCGAGGCCGATCCAGAGATCTACGCGCAAACGTTTCGCTCCCATCCGCAGCGCATCGAAAGCATCGTGATCCGCGACGTGACGGGCGAAGGCCGCACCTCCGATCGCTATCGCGCGACCTTCGAAGGCATCGACCCGGTGCGCTGGCACATCGTGATGCCCGACACCGCCGCGTGGCCCGTGCAGGCCCTCAACTAGCCATCGAGCATTCGTCGGCAAAGGCCTGCGGCGAGTCAGCCCGCGGGCAGGTGGGCCCGCGCAGACTGGCACCTTCTTCTGTCTTGCCGCGCGAAAGGAGCACTTCGGTACACGCGGGCAAAGGCACGCGCAGCGCAGGGTTTAGACAACGCTAATTGTTTGTGCGCACAATGTCCGGAACGCCCTCAACCACAAGGAGACGGCTCATGTCCATGGAATTTCTTCGGACCATCGCCGAGCAGAAATTGCCATACGTCGTTCACACGCCGGCCGACATCGACAGGCTGCGCGTGCTGCGCGCCGCAGATCTGGTGACTGCATTCATTCCGCCGGCCGACCACGCGTCCGATGCCCGCGCGATCCGCCAGCTCGCGCAGGTCGAATCGATCACGGCCAAGGGCATGCTGGCACTCAACAAAGCCACCTCGGCCTTCATCGAACTGTAAGAGGCGCTTCAGCTTCTTTCCTCTCTGCAGAGGCCTCGCGCGAGCCTCTTGCACGCCTCCTGAAGGGCCCCTGCACACCCGCTGCAGCGTGTGCAGCACCTCCGCATTCACTGTTACAAGTTGCCCGCTTTTGCACGAGCCAGGGCTCGCCTTGGGTAGCCCTGCGCGCCCCTCTCACGCCCTGCTTGGGCGACCGAGCACGCGTCTTCGCACCTCTTCTCGCTATCACGCGCCTCATTTGCGTGTCAATTACGTGAAAAAACGCCCAATTACATGAGTTTCTACGGAGACATGGCTTGCCTTTTCTCCGGTTTTTTCTCGATTCATGGGGTACCTACCCAATTCTGGGGATTGTTGCTAGATATCTCCATTTGTATCTTTCGTGCGTCTCAAAGCATGCCGGGACTGCAACGGCAACGGGCCGCGGACCGCCTTCACCGGGGCGGAGCTGCGTCGAAAACACACGACCTGTGTTCTTGTCACTTCAACCTTTTCCGAGAGCGAACAATGTCGAACAGCTTGCAAAAATGGGTGGGACGCAATCGTCCTCCGCGCGTCCAGATCACCTATGACGTCGAGATCGGCGACGCCGTCGAAAAGAAGGAACTGCCGCTCGTGGTGGGCCTGCTGGCCGACCTGTCGGGCCAGCCCGAACAGCCGCTGCCCAAGCTCAAGGAGCGCCGCTTCGTCGAGATCGACCGCGACAACTTCGACGGCGTGCTCGGCAACATCGCCCCGCGCCTCGACCTGTCGGTGCCCGACACCATGAAGGGCGATGGCAACCTCAAGATCGAACTGAACTTCAAGGAGTTCGGCGACTTCCATCCCGAAGCCATCGTGAGCCAGGTGCCGCGCCTGGCCAAGCTGCTCGAGGCGCGCCAGCAGCTGCGCGACCTGCTCGCCAAGCTCGACGGCAACGACGAACTCGACGGCCTGCTCGAGCGCGTGGTGAAGAACAGCGAAGACCTCAAGACGGTCCAGAGCCAGGCCAAGGCGGAAGCCGACGCCGCACCAGCACAGGCCCCCGCCGCCGCTTCCCCGGAAGCTGCCGCACAGACCTCCCCCGAAGCCGAAGCACCGGCAGCGTGATCAACCACGCCGGCCGCTGCCCCTCGCTGCGCAGCCCGGCACTTCATGAATGGTGATAGAGATGGCCAACAAATCCAAAGCCGCCGAAGCCGGCAGCGCAGCAGCAACCACCGTCACGACCAGTGACATGAGCCTGCTCGACAAGATCGTCTACGAAGGCAACATGACGACGGAGCCCTCGCAGGGCGCCTACGCGAAGAAGCTGATCGGCCAGCTGGCTTCGCAGATCCTCGACGAAGGCATGAAGACCAGCCCCGACAAGGGCGTGGTCACGCTGATCAACGAGCGCGTCGCCGAGATCGACCGCCTGCTGACCGACCAGCTCAACGCGATCCTGCACGCCCCCGAGTTCCAGGCCCTCGAAGCCTCGTGGCGCGGCCTGCACGACATGGTGTTCGGCACCGAGACCGGCAGCAACCTCAAGCTGCGCCTGCTCAACGTGAGCAAGAAGGACCTGCTGAAGGACCTGGAAGGTGCCGTCGACCACGACACCAGCGTGCTCTTCAAGAAGATCTACGAAGAGGAGTACGGCACCTACGGCGGCCACCCCTACTCGCTGCTGATCGGCGACTACTACTTCGGCCGCCACCCGCAGGACATCGCCCTGCTGGAGCGCATCTCCCGCGTGGCCGCCGCCGCGCACGCGCCGTTCATCGCCGCGGCCGCGCCGGCCCTGTTCGACTTCAAGTCGTTCACCGAGCTGGGCATTCCGCGCGACCTGTCGAAGACCTTCGAGAGCGCCGAGCTCACCGCGTGGCGCAGCTTCCGCGACTCGGAAGATTCGCGCTACGTGTCGCTGGTGCTGCCCAGCTATGCCGCCCGCCTGCCCTACGGCGCCAAGACCATTCCCGTGGAGAACTTCAACTACGAGGAAGACGTCGACGGCACCGACCACGGCAAGTACCTGTGGGCCAACGCGGCCTACCAGCTGGGCCTTCGCATCACGCAGGCCCACTCGCTGTACGGCTGGACCACGGCCATCCGCGGCGTGGAAGGCGGCGGCAAGGTCGACGGCCTGGTGGCCCACGCCTACAAGACGGACGAAGGCGACATCGCGCTGAAGCCGCCGACGGAAGTGACCATCACCGACCGCCGCGAGAAGGAGCTGAGCGACCTGGGCTTCATCGCCATCGTCAACTCCAAGGGCTCGAACACCGCCACCTTCTTCGGCGGGCAGACCGTGAACAAGCCCAAGGTCTACGACAAGGATGCGGCCAACGCCAACGCGGCCGTCTCGGCTCGCCTGCCCTACATCCTGGCCGCATCGCGCTTCGCCCACTACCTGAAGGTGATCGTGCGCGACAAGATCGGCAGCTTCCAGACGCAGGCCGACATGCAGAAGCACCTGAACAACTGGGTCGCGAACTACGTGCTGGTCAGCCCCTCGGCGCCGCAGGCCATGAAGGCCAAGTACCCGCTGAGCCAGGCCCGCGTCGACGTGACCGAAGTGCCGGGCAAGCCGGGCTCGTACCGCGCCATCGCCTTCCTGAAGCCGCACTTCCAGCTGGAAGAGCTCTCGGCCTCGATCCGCCTGGTGGCCGACCTGCCGGCAGCGGCAGCGGCCTGATCGCCCACATCCCGTCAATCAACGTCGACAACGAACCGACCGACAGAAAGAACTTTCGAAAATGCCTATCTACCTCAAGATGCCGGGCGTGACCGGCCAGACCCAGATCGAAGGCCACAAGGACGAGATGGAAGTGCAGAGCTTCCAGTTCGGCGCCGGCCTTGCCGTGACCTCGGGCACCTCCAACCAGGAACGCACCGCGGGCAAGCCCAGCTTCTCGGAAATCACCGTGACGCGCACCAGCGACTCGGCCACGCCCCAGCTGCTGCAGAAGCTCGCCGGCGGGGAGGTGTTCGCGGGCGACACCGTCATCACCTTCCCGCGCGAGGACAAGAGCGGCCTGCTGCCCCTGATGGTGGTGACGCTGACCGACGTGATCCTCAGCGGCTTCTCGGTGTCCAGCGGCGGCGACCTGCCTTCCGAAAGCATCTCCCTGAACTACGCGGCCATCAAGGTCGACTACACGAAGCAGAAGGAAGAAGGCGGCCAGGAAGGTGTCGCACCGTTCGGCTGGGACATCTCCAAGAACGTCGCGGTGGCCTGATCGAGCGCCGCTGACCTCCGGCGCCGATCACCGTGTCCGAACTCGTCAAAGGGGGCGTCGCCCCCCTGTTCGACCGGTTGGCGTCCGCGCAGTCCGAGCACGTGCGGAGTGCCGCGCATCTCGAGACGATGGAATCCGTGCAGGACTCCATCGGCCGCGAGTTGCGCCGGCTCTTCAACACGCGCTCGCCGCTTTCGGCGGAGGACTACGCGCAAGGCAGCGGCACCGTCCTGGAGTACGGCATTCCCGATTTTTCCGTGTTCAGCGCACAGAACGCGGCCGACCTGCAGAGGTTGGCCGCGTTGCTGCGCACGGCCGTCGCGCGCTACGAGCCGCGGCTGTCGGAGGTGAGCGTGCAGGTCAGCCCCGCACCCAACCGGCACGAGGTGGCGCTGGTGCGCATCGGCGCGCAGGCGCGCGCCGGCCTCGCGCTGCGCCGCGTGGACTTCGAGATGCTGCTGGGCGCGCCGGACAGCCTGATGAAAGTCGCCTGACGTGTCCGACATCCAGCACAGCGACCTGCTGCAGTACTACAAGCGCGAACTGTCCTACCTGCGCGGACAGGGGGCGGACTTCGCCCAGCGCTATCCCAAGGTCGCATCGCGCCTCTCGCTGCACGGCGGCGAGTCGCTCGACCCCCACACAGAGCGGCTGATCGAGTCGGTGGCCTTCCTGTCGGCGCGCGTGCACCGCGACCTCGACCAGGAGTTTCCCGACGTCGCCTACGCCCTGCTCGACAACCTCTGCCCTTCGCTCGTGCAGCCGCTTCCCTCGATGTCGGTGGCGCAGTTCGAGCTCGATCCGGCGCAGGGCAAGGTCACGGCAGGATTCCGCGTGCCGCGCCACACCATGCTGCATGCGCGCACATCGCCGCACGCGCCGGGGGCTTCGTCCCAGGACTGCCGCTTCCGCACCGCCTGGGACACCGTGCTGTGGCCGCTGCGGATCACGCATGCCGCCATCGACAGCGACGCGGTGCTGCGGCTCGCGCTCGAATGCGATGACCAGACCGACTTCTCCGAGCTGGAGATCGACAGCCTGCGCATCCACCTGCAGGGCGACTGGATGACCACCATGCCGCTGTACGACGCGCTGGTGTCCGGCGTGAAGTCGGTGGCCGTCATCCCCGAAGGCGGCATGGCGCAGACGCTGCCGGCGGACGCATGGCGCGAGGTCGGTTTCGCCGAGGGCGAGGAAGTGCTGCCCCAGCCCGCCAACGCGCAGCCTGCTTACGGCCTGCTGCAGGAGTACTTCGCGTTCCCGCGCAAGTTCCATTTCTTCGACCTGCACCACCTGCGCTCACGCCTGGGCAGCGGGCGCCGCTGCGAGATCGCGTTTCAGCTCGACCGCTCTACGCGCGCGCTGCGCTACATCGACGCGGACAACTTCCAGCTCGGCTGCACGCCCATCGTCAACCTGTTCCCGCGCGTGAGCGAGCCGCTGGCGATGGACCAGCGCCACTACGAATACATGCTGGTGCCCGACCGCCAGCGCGACGCGACCACCGAGGTGCATTCCATCGTCTCGGTGGTCGCATCGGACCCGGACGCCGACAAGCCGGTGAACGTGCCCGGCTTCGCCGCGCTGGGCCACGTCGACGGCGCGCCGGGCGTGAAAGAAGGCGCGGTCTTCTGGTCCGCGCGCCGCGAGCCCTGCCTGCGCCAGAACATTCCGGGCACCGACGTCTTCCTGTCCTTCGTCGACCAGGGCAAGGCCCACACACGGCCCGCACAGCCCGTGGTCTACGCGCACCTGCTGTGCACCAACCGCCGGCTGGCCGAGCAGGTGCCCGTGGGCGCGCGCCTGCTGGCCGAGGGCCCGCCGCAGCCCACGCACGTGCGCTGCCTCTACGAGCCCACCGCGCAGCGCGATCCGCCGCTGGGCAGCGAGACGCTGTGGCGGCTGGTGTCGCTGCTCACGCTCAACCACCAGTCGCTGGTGGACGGCTCCACCGGCCGCGAACAGCTGCGCGAGATGCTGCTGCTGTTCGCCTCCGACAGCCGCCGCGACCACGCGCAGATCCGCGGCATCGCCGGGCTCTCGGCGCGCGGCATCACCGCGCACGTGGGCACCGAGGCGTGGCGCGGGTATTGCCGCGGCACGCAGGTCACGCTCGAATTCGAGGACGACGCCTTCGTCGGCGGCTCGCCGCTGATGATGTCGGCGGTGCTCGCGCGCTTCTTCGCGATGTACACCTCGGTCAACTCCTTCGTCCGCCTCGCAGTGCGCAGCGGCGAGGAGATCCGCAAGCAGTGGGCCCCGATGACGGGCCGGCAGGTGGTGCTGTGATCGTCGAGGAACTCGCCGCCCGCCCGCAGGACTTCAACCTGTTCCAGGCCATCAGCCTGCTGGAGCGCGCCGCGCCCCAGGCGGTGCCCGTGGGCCGCTCGCAGGGCCCGCGCGAGCGTGAGGCCGTGCGGCTGCACGCCTTCGTCTCGCTCGCCTTCGAGGCCAGCGACGTGCGCGATGTCGGTACCGAGGCCGCCACGGGCGAGCCCTGGACGCTCACCACGCCCGCGCTCTCGCTGGCGGGCAGCGGCGGCCCGCTGCCGATGCCCTTCACCGAGATGCTGCTGGAGCGGCGTCAGCAACGCGACTACGCCACGCAGGACTTCCTCGACATCTTCAACCACCGCTTCCTGGCCTTCCTCTACCGGAGCCGGCGCAAGCACCACATCGCGCTGAACCCGCAGTCGCCCGCGCGGTCGACGCTGGCCACCACGCTCGACGCGGCCAGCGCGCTCGGGCTGCGCGCCGGCGTGCGCGCGCCCGACGGATCGGCCCAGTGGCTGCGGCATGCCGGCCTGCTCGGCGGCTCGCCGCGCGGCATGACGGCCCTGCTCGCGCTGCTGCGCGACCGCCTCGGCGTGCAGGTGGACGGCACGCAGTTCCGCGGCCGATGGCTGGCACTCGAACCCGACGCCTCGGCGCGGCTGGACACTCGCACGCCGCTGGGCGGCGGCGCGGTGCTCGGCAAGCGCGTGTGGGACCAGGGCGCGGGCATCCGCCTCGTTTTCGGCAACCTGAGCCAGCAACGGCTGCGCGACCTGCTTCCCAAGGGCGCCGACCATGCGCTCGCCAGGTGGCTGGTGCGCCGCTTCATCCCGCAGGACCTGAAGGTCGAGATGGAGCTGCGGCTGGCACCTTCCGAATCGCGCAGCAGCGTGCTCGGCGCATCCAACCCGATGCGCCTGGGCTGGACCTCGTGGGTTGCCGGGCCGGCCTTCCGCGGCGCACTGCCGCCCGTTCAACACACCCTGACCAGCGACGGCGGCGACGCGCCGCACGGCTGATCCGAACACGCTCTCCTATGGACATCGACATCCGCACCCTGCTCGGCCGGCTCAACCCGGAATGCAAGCGCGCAATGGAACAGGCCGCCGAGCTGTGCGTGCAGCAGACGCACTACAACGTCGACATCGAACACCTGCTGATGAAGCTGGTGGACAACGAGGCGCCCGACCTGCGCCTGGTGTTCGGCCGCTTCGGCATCCGGCCCGACAAGGTGCAGGCGCAGCTGCAGAAGTCGCTCGACACCTTCAAGCGCGGCAACGGCCGCACGCCAAGCCTCGCGCCCGACTTCGCGCCGCTCTTCCAGGAAGCCTGGCTCATGAGCTCGATGTTGCTGGGCCAGCAGCATGTGCGCTCGGGCACGCTGATGCTGGCGCTGCTCGAGGTCGATCGCCTGCGCGGCCGGCTGGTCGATGCCGCGCCCGCGCTGCTGCAGATCCCGCGCGGCTCGCTGCGCGACGAACTCGCGAGCCTGCTGCAGTCGTCGCCCGAAGACGCGGCGGGTGCGGCACTGGCCGACGCGCCGATCGCATCGGCCTCCTCCGCGCCTGCCGCGAGCCAGCCCACCGCACCGCAGCCCGCTCCCGAAGCCGGCGCGATGCAGATGCCCACCGCGCGCCGCAGCAGCTCGGCCACGCCCTCGCTCGACCAGTACACGGTCGACATGACGCAGCTCGCGCGCGACGGTGCCATCGACCCCATCCGCGGACGCGACGGCGAGATCCGCCAGATCATCGACGTGCTGCTGCGCCGCCGCCAGAACAACCCCATCCTCACTGGCGAGGCCGGCGTGGGCAAGACGGCGGTGGTCGAAGGCTTCGCGCAGCGCGTGGTGCAGGGCGACGTGCCGCCCGCGCTGCGCCAGGTGTCGGTGCGCTCGCTCGACCTCGCGCTGCTGCAGGCCGGCGCCGGCGTGAAGGGCGAGTTCGAGAACCGGCTCAAGTCGGTGATCGCCGAGGTCAAGGCCTCGCCCACGCCGGTGATCCTCTTCATCGACGAGGCGCACCAGCTCATCGGCGCGGGCGGCGCCGAGGGCCAGGGCGACGCGGCCAACCTGCTCAAGCCGGCGCTCGCGCGCGGCGAGCTGCGCACTATCGCCGCCACCACCTGGGCCGAGTACAAGAAATACGTGGAGCGCGACCCGGCGCTCGCGCGGCGCTTCCAGGTCGTGAAGGTGGAGGAACCCAGCGAAGAGGTCGCCATCGACATGCTGCGAGGCATGGTCGAGACACTGGAGAAGCACCACGGCGTGGAGATCGTCGATGACGCGGTGCGCGAGGCCGTCAAGCTCTCGCACCGCTACATCACCGGCCGCCAGCTGCCCGACAAGGCCATCAGCGTGCTCGACACCGCCTGCGCGCGCGTGGCCATCGGGCAGAACGGGCTGCCGGCCGAACTCGAATCGACGGCGCGCGACATCGCCACGGGCGAGAGCGAGCTGCGCGTGCTGCGCCACGAAGCGGCCACGGGTAGCGACCGCCAGGAAGCCATCGCGGCGCTCTCGGCGCGGCTCGATGCGCTGCGCCAGAAGCACAAGCGCCTCTCGGACAAGGTCGACGAGGAGAAGCACGCGGTGATGGAGATCGTCGCGCTGCGCCGCCGCATCGCCGAGGGCCTGCGCAGCGACGCGCCGCCGGCCGACGAGGAGAACGACCCAGCGCTGCTCACCGCTGCGCTGCGCCGTCTGGAGAAGGGCCTGGAGGCGCTGCAGAACGACGAGCCCATGGTGCCGGTGTGCGTGGACGGCGCCATGGTGGCCGAGGTCATCTCCGGCTGGACCGGCATCCCCGTCGGCAAGATGATGACCGACGAGCTGCACACGGTGCTCAACCTGAAGGAGAAGCTCGCCGAGCGCGTGGTCGGCCAGGACGACGCGCTCGACGCCATCTCGCGGCGCATCCGCACCTTCCACGCCGACCTCGACGACCCCGGCAAGCCCGTGGGCGTGTTCATGCTGGTGGGCCCGAGCGGCGTGGGCAAGACCGAGACGGCCTTCGCGCTGGCCGACCTGCTGTACGGCGGCGAGCGCAACGTCATCACCGTGAACATGTCGGAGTTCCAGGAGGCGCACACCGTCTCCAGCCTCAAGGGCGCTCCGCCCGGCTACGTGGGCTACGGGCGCGGCGGCGTGCTCACCGAGGCGGTGCGGCGCCGCCCCTACAGCGTGGTGCTGCTCGACGAGATGGAGAAGGCGCACCCCGACGTGCTGGAACTCTTCTTCCAGGTGTTCGACAAGGGCACCATGGAAGACGGCGAAGGCGTGCTGATCGACTTCAAGAACACGCTGATCCTGCTGACCTCCAACGCCGCGCAGGACGTGATCACGCAGGCCTCGCAGGGCGGGCGCAGGCCCGACCCCGACGAGCTCGTGGAGCGCCTGCGCCCCGAGCTGCTCAAGCAGTTCAGCCCCGCCTTCCTGGGACGGCTGGCGCTGGTGCCCTACCACCACCTGGGCGACGGGCAGATCCGGTCCATCGTCAACCTCAAGCTGGGCAAGCTGGCACGGCGCTTCGCGCTGAACCACCACGCCGGGTTCACCTGGGACGCACAGGTGGAAGACGCCATCACCGCGCGCTGCACCGAGGTGGACAGCGGCGCGCGCAACATCGACCACATCCTGGCGCACGCGGTGCTGCCCGAGCTGTCGCGCCAGGTGCTGGAGCGCATCTCGATGGCGGCCGCCTTCACCGGGGTGCACATGAGCGTGGGCGCCGACGGCGCCTTCGCCTTCGGCTTCGAGCCGTCGACGCTGAGCTGAGCCCGGATCGGATGAGCAAGCCATGAACATGCGCGAAGGCTTCACCCAGCACGCCGCCTTCCTGACGGTGAAGACCGCGCTCGGGCCCGACGAGCTGCTGCTCGACACCTTCCAGGCCACCGAGGGGCTGTCGCAGCTCTTCGCCTGCTCGCTCACCATGCGCTCGCACGACGGCACGCTGAAGGCAGCCGACCTGATCGGCACCTCGGCCACGGTGGCGCTGCAGCGGCCCGAGAAGGAAAGCCGCTTCTTCAACGGCATCGTCTCGCGCTTCACCTACCTCGGCAGCAACCGCGACTTCGCGACCTACACGCTGGAGCTGGTGCCGCGCATGTGGCTGCTCACGCTGGGGCGCGACCGCGTGATCTACCAGAACATGAGCACGCCCGACATCGTCCAGAAGGTGCTCGGCGACTTCGGCGTGGACTTCCAGCTCCAGCTCACCGGCAGCTACGCCGCGCGCGAGTACTGCGTGCGCTACGACGAGACGGCCTTCGACTTCGTCTCGCGGCTGATGGAAGAGGAAGGCATCTTCTACTTCTTCACCTTCGCCGATGGCGAGCACACGCTGGTGCTGGCCGACAGCAACTCGGCATGCCAGCCCTGCCCCCACGCCGCGAAGCTGGTGGTGCGCAGCACCGAGGAAGGCTTCGCGCACGCCCACGCCGTCACGCGCTTCGAGTCGGACGCGCGGCTGGTGACCAAGGCCCAGGAGGTCGACGACTACGACTTCCTCACGCCCGACACCAGCCTGCTGAAGAAGCAGGAGGCCGAGGCCGGGCGCGGCACCGACTACGAATACCCCTCGCGCGTGGCGATCTCGGCGGGCGAGCCGCGCGCACGCATCCGCCTGGACGAATACCGCAGCCGCAGCCAGTCGGGCCGCGGCGACAGCCACTGCCACTACCTCACGCCGGGCACCACCTTCACGCTGGAGGAGCATCCGCGCGCGGACCTCAACGCGCAGCACATGGTGCACAGCGTGCGGCACCACGCCGACCTGGAGCACTACGGCAACAGCTTCGAGACCCTGCCGCCGGCCATGCCCTTCCGTCCGCCTCGCATCACGCCCCGGCCGGTGGTGGCAGGCAGCCACACGGCGCGCGTGGTGGGCCCTGCCGGCGAGGAGATCTGGACCGACCAGCACGGACGCATCAAGGTGCAGTTCCCGTGGGACCGCCTGGGCAAGAAGGACGAGAAGAGCTCCTGCTGGATCCGCGTCTCGCAGATGTGGGCCGGCGAAGGCTGGGGAGCGCTCTTCCTGCCGCGCATCGGGCAGGAGGTGGTCGTGAGCTATGTCGACGGCGACCCGGACCGTCCTCTGGTCTCGGGCAGCGTCTACAACGGCACGCACGCCACGCCGGTCGCGCTGCCGGGGTCGTCGTCGCAGAGCACCATCCGCTCGCGCTCGACCAAGGCCGGCGAGGCCGGCAACGAATTGCGCTTCGAGGACAAGAAGGGCTCCGAGGAGCTCTACATGCACGCGCAGAAGGACATGCGCGTGGAGATCGAGAACGACCTCACCACCACCGTGACGGCCGGCAACGAGCTGCACACCGTCACCAAGGGCAATCGCACCATCAAGGTAGACACCGGCAACGAGACCCACTCGGTGAAGGGCACGCGCGCGCTCGACGTCACCGGCAACGAGACGCACGACAACAAGGCGGACTTCACGCAGACGGTCACGGGCAACTACGAACTCAAGGTGACGGGCAACCTGGTGATCGACGTGTCGGGCACGCTGCTGATCAAGTCGGCGCAGACGCTGGACCTGAAGGCCGGCACCGACCTGGGCGCCAACGCCGGCCTCAACTTCAAGGCCGAGGCCGGCGTGGCGCTGTCGGCCAAGGGCGGCGCCACGCTCTCGAACGAGGCGCCTTCCATCAGCAGCAAGGCCTCGGGCATGAATTCGGTCGAAGGCGGCGGCATGGTCACGCTCAAGGGCGGGCTGGTGAAGATCAATTGAGCGGCGCCATGGCAATCCCTTCCTCCCTCCCCGCCAAGGACATCGCCGCGCTGCCGGCCGCCGTCGTGCGCGAGACGCTGGACGACGCCGGCCGGACGATGGCGCGCGCCTCCTTCGTGGGCGACCTGCCGCACGGGCCGATGCAGGTCTTCTCGGCACCGGGCAAGCCGGCGTTCGAGGCGTCCTACCAGGCCGGCCTGCCGCACGGGCCCATGCGTCTCTTCGACGAACGCGGCCAGATGCTGCAGGAAACGCAGCGCCTGGGCGGCATGGCCGAAGGCATCACGCGCACCTACTACCCCACGGGCAAGCTGATGCAGACGCAGCAGCACGTGCGCGGCGTGCTGCACGGCGAGGCGGTGTCGTATGCCGAATCGGGCGACGTCACCGCGCGCCTGCCCTATGCGGCCGGCAGGCTCGAAGGCGAGGCCAGCTACTTCCACGAGGGCCGCATGCTGCGGCGCGAGCGCTACCGCGCCGGCCTGCTCGATGGCGAGGTCGTCGACTACGCGCCCGGCGGTGGCGTGGCGCAGTCGTCCACCTACGCGACCAACGTGCTGCACGGTCCGCTGCGCCGCTACTGGCCCAACGGGCAGCTGATGGAAGAAGTCGCCTACCGACAGGGCAAGCCGCACGGCATCGCGCGCCGCTTCGACCAAGCGGGCCGCGAAGTCGTGGAAGCCGCCGCGCCGCAGGGCTTCATGAAGAGCCTCGAAAAATTCGTGAGGGGGGCCTGAGCCATGGGCATGCACGTCTGCATGGGAGCCACGCTGCAGTGCAGTTTCGGCGCCGCGCCGTCCAGCCTCGTGGTGCTGCCCGCGAGCGGCGTGCTCGCCGGCGGCGCGCCGGGCGCCAACATCATGGACAACAAGCCGATCGTCAACATCCTGCCCTTCGGCACCTGCAACAGCATGTCGAACCCGATGGTGGCCGCGGCCACCGCCGCCGCGCTCGGTGCGTTCACGCCCATGCCCTGCATCCCGGTGACGGCCGCGCCCTGGGCGCCGGGCTCGCCCACGGTGCTGGTGGGCGACATGCCCGCGCTCCAGGACAGCTCGAAGCTGGCCTGCAACTGGGGCGGCGTGATCCAGGTGGTCGCGCCGGGCCAGTTCACCTCCATGGTCCCCTGACACGAACGACGAACCCAAGAACGGCACGCCCGAACACCCATGTCCCAATACGTCTTCACGATGAGTTCCCGCATGGTCGCCATCACGGCGGCCTGCCTGGTGCTGCTGTGCGTCCTGCTGTTCCTGATGGGCATCGAGATCGGCAAGCTGCTGGCGCCCGCGCCGGTGCCGATGCCCGCCGCTGCTGCCCCGGCGCAGCAGCAGGCGCTGCCGCAATCCCCCTCCGCCGCGCCGGCCCCGGCTCCCGCGGCTCCAGCCCAATGACCCAACCGACCCCAAGCATGTCGAACAACGCACCACACCTCACGGGCATGCACAACGCGCTGCGCCGCCTCGCCCTTCCCACCCTGCTGGCGCTCGCCGGCCTTTGCGCCGGCGCCAGCGCGCTCGCCGCGGGCGAACGACCGGTGGTGCAGGGCACGCTCTCGGCACCTGCCGGGGCTGCCGCCGCGACCGTCGCGACTGCAGCGGCCGCAGCGCCAGCGGCAACGCCTGCCCCGGCAGCAGCAGCCTTCGCAGTCGAACCCGCCGCCCCCACGCCGCCCCCCGCGCTCGTGAACGGCCTGGTGCGCGTGGCAGACGGCCGCCTGCTCGCGCCGGACATCGCCCGCATCGTGAACCGCGGCGAGCTGGTGGTGGCCATGCTCAAGGTCGACACGCCGCCCTTCTTCTTCTTCGACGACGGCGGCCAGTGGACCGGCCTGGAGGTGGGCCTGGCCCAGTCGCTGGCCAAGGAGCTGGGCGTGAAGCTGCGCTTCAACCGCGAGGCCGGCACCTTCAACGCGGTGGTCGACCTGCTGGCCAGCGGCCAGGCCGACCTGGCGATCAGCAAGCTCTCGCGCACGCTGGCGCGCTCGCAGACCATCGCCTTCAGCGACGCTTACCTCACGCTGAACCACTCGCTGATCCTCAACCGCGTGAAGTTCGCGCAGCTCGCGCGCGGGCGGCCGCTGCCCGAAGTCATCCGCAACTTCGACGGCAGCATCGGCGTTATCGCCAAGTCGTCGTTCGCCGACTACGCGCGCACCAACTTCCCGCACGCCAAGGTGCAGGAGTACCCCACCTGGAACGAAGTGCTGGTGGCCGTGCACAAGGGCGAGATCGTGAGCGCCTACCGCGACGAATTCGAGGTCAAGCGCGTGCTCAAGGCCGACCCGACCGTATCGCTGGTGCTGCGCACCGTGACGCTGAAGGACCTGGAGGACACGCTGGGCATCGGCGTGGCCGTGACCGACACCACGCTGCTGGCCTTCGTCAACCAGTTCCTCGCGCAGCGCGCCGAGAAGCTGGACATCCAGAAGGTCCTGCAGGCACTCGACCGCTGAGCGGCACCGCACGCCCGAATCATCATGAACACCTCCAAGATCTACGCATTCGTCCTCAACCCCTGGGTCGTGATCATCAGCCTGGGCGCAGGCGTCGCCTTCGGCATGCTCGCACCGCCGCTGGCCACGCCGCTGGCCTTCGTGGGCGACATCTACGTTGACCTGCTGAAGATGATCACGCTGCCCTTCATGGTCTCGGCCGTGATCTTCAGCCTGCAGCGCCTGTTCCGCGACGGCGGCACGGCCAGCCTGCTGGGACGGGTGGCGCTCGTGTTCCTCGCGTTCTCGGCCTTCGTGGCCATCGCGGGTGCGGCCACGCTGCTGATACTGCGTCCCGGCGAGAACCTGCCGAGCAGCACCATGCATACCTTCGGGCAGATCGTGGGCGGCGACCTCAGCGCCAGCGACACGACCATGAACCTGCGCGGTGTGGACGAGGTCAAGAAGACCGCCAGCTTCGCCGACATGCTGGTGAGCCTGGTGCCCGCCAACATCTTCTCCGCGCTGGCCAACGGCGACACGCTGAAAACGCTGGTGTTCGCGCTGCTCTTCGGCCTGGCGGTGGGGCACGTGCCCACGCGCATCTCCGACGGGCTCACGCAGGCGCTGGAGACCGTCTACCACGCCTGCCAGACGCTGATGCGCTGGCTGAGCTTCCCGCTGCCGGTGGTGCTGTTCTGCATGAGCGCGGCGCAGCTGGGCAAGACCGGCATCGAGCCGCTGCGCGCGATGGGAGCCTTCGTGGTCGCCTTCCTCATCGTGTCGGCGCTGCTGCTGGCGGTGGCGGCGGTCATCATCTGGAAGCGCTCCAACGGCACGCTGGGACAGACGCTCAACGCGCTGCGCGGCCCCTTCGCGCTGGCGCTGGCCACGCGCAGCAGCGCCACCTGCATGCCGATCATGATCGAGAGCCTGGTCACGCGGCTGGGCTTCGCGCGCTCGCGCGTGGAGCTGCTGGTGCCACTGACGGTGTCGCTGCTGCGCATCGGGCCGGTCGTGTACTACGTGTGCGCCACGCTCTTCATCGCGCAGATCTACGGCCGCTCGCTCTCGCCGGTGGAGATCGGCATCGTGCTCACCTCTTCCGTGCTCGCGGGCTTCGCCTCGGCCGGCATGACGGGGCTGGTGACGGTGTCGCTGATCGGCATGACCTGCGCCTACCTGGGCCTGCCCTTCGAGGCGGCCTTCATCCTGTTCCTGGCGGTGGACCCGGTGTGCGACATGCTGCGCACGCTGGTGCTGGTCATCGGCAACACCGCCGCGGTGGCGGTGGTGTGCCCGCGGCCCCTGAAGATCTGAGGAAGGCGCCTTCATGTCACGCATCGGCGTTCTAGGCGGCATGGGTCCATCGGCGACGGTGGACTTCATGGAGAAGATCATCCAGCTCACGCCCGCCACGCGCGACCAGGAGCACCTGCCGGTGATCGTGGCGAACCTGCCCCACGTGCCCGACCGTTCCAGCGCCATCCTGGGCACGGGCCCCGATCCGCTCGACGCACTGCTCGCGGGCATCGACGTGCTCAACGACGCCCATGTGGGCGTGATCGCGATCCCCTGCAACTCGTCGCACCACTGGTACGCGCAGATCGCGGCCCACAGCCGCGCGCCGGTGATCCACATCGCGCAGTCGTGCGTGGCAGCGATCGCGACGCAGTCCGACGACCGCCCGGTGCGCGTGGCAGTGCTCGCCACCCGCGGCGCATTGGCCTCGGGCTTCTACCAGCAGGCGCTGCGCGAGCGCGGCATCGACTTCCTCGTGCCCGACGCGGCCACCGGCCAGGACCATGTCGACGCCTGCATCCGCGCCGTGAAGGGTGGCGACGTGCGAGCCGGCGCGGCCGCGTTCGCGCATGCGCTGGAGGCGCTGGCCGCGACGGGCGCCACCGCGGTGATCATGGGCTGCACCGAGCTGCCTATCGCCGCACAGGCAGCGCAGGCCGCACGCGCCGCCGAGCTCACGCCGCTCACGCTGGTCGACAGCTCGCTGGAGCTGGCCCGCGCCACGGTCGCCTTCGCGCTCGACAAGGGATGGAACAAGCCGGCATGGGTTTCCTGACGCGCATGTCCCACAGCCTGCTCGCCCTGCTGGTGTGCATGGCGGCAGGCGCCGTCGCGGGTGTGTACGTGCCCGCGCTGGGCGAGGTGGCGTACACGGCGGCGCAGGTCTACCTGGCGATCGTCAGCATGGCGGCCATTCCGCTGCTGGTGGTGGCGACCTTCTTCGGCCTGCGCCAGACCATGGGACTGCCCTTTCCGGGGCGGCGCATCGCGATGATCGCGAGCCTTGCGCTGCTGCTGGTGGTGAGCTGCGCCGCGACCGGTCTCGCGCTGGGCTGGGTCAACGCGCCGGGTGCGCAGCTGGACGCCGAAGCGCGCGAACACCTCGGCGAACTGGTGCAGAGGGCGGGCGACGGCGGCGACATCGAGATGCGCCTGTACGACCACGGCACGCAGGCCACTTCGGTCGAGCGCCCGCGCGCCAGCGTGGTGCCCGACAACTTCTTCCGCGTGCTTGCGGAGGGGCGCTCGCTGGGCATCCTCTCGTGCGCGCTGCTCTTCGGGCTGGCCTTCGCGGCGCTCGCGCGCACGCAGCACGCGGCCCTCAACCACATGTTCGAGGGCATCTACCGCACGCTCGAACTCATCATCGCGCGCGCCAATATCCTGCTGCCGGTGGTGGCCTTCGGCATGTCGGCGCACGTACTGTCGCAGACCGACGCGGTGACGATCCGCGCCATGAGCGGCTTCCTGCTGCATTTCGTGGTGCTGGTGGCGCTGCTGGGCACCGCGGCCATCGCGGTGATCCACCGGCGCGGCAACCAGCCGCTGGCCGAGGTGCTGCAGCACCTGAAGACGCCGATGCTGGTGAGCCTGATGTCCTCGAGCACCACGGCGAGCATCCCGCACACCATCGAGGCGATGAGCGCGCGGCTGGGCTTCAGCCGCGGCATCGTCGAACTCGTGGTTCCCACGGCCTCGGTGTTCCTGCGCGCGGGCTCCGCGCTCTACTACGTGCTGGCGGCGCTGTTCGTCGCCAACCTCTACGACCGCACGCTCGGCGCGGCCGACATCGCCACCATCGGCATCGGCGCGACCATCGCGGCCTTCGCCTCGGCCGGCAACAACAGCATGACCAACGTGAGCTACGCGGGCATCGTGCTGTCGATGCTGCAGCTGCCCATCGAGGCGGCGCTGGCGCTGTTCCTGGCCATCGACCTGATCTGCGAGGGCCCGCGCAACCTGCTGACGCTGCTGGCCACCTGCGCGCTGATCTCCGTGGTGTCGGCCGGGCTGCCTTCGGAGCGCGTGGCTGCGCCGGCCGCCGAGATCAAGCCCGCGCAGCCGCTGCGCTTCGTGTTCGCGCGCGGGCACGTCGCGCTGCTCGCGGGCTGCAGCGTGCTGGCCTCGGTGCTGATCCTGCTGATGGGCATTGCCGTGGGCGTGCGGCAGGCGCAGTCGGCGGTCACGCATGCATCCCCCGCCGCGGCGAACACAGGAATTTCGCGATGAACCGGACGAAGAACCTTCTCAAGCGGATGGCGGCGCTGCTGCTCATCGTGCAGCTGGCCGCATGCGGCAGCCTCTTTCCCAAGGGCACACGGGTGAGCTGGAACGAGCTCACGCTCTCCGCCGCGCCCGGCGCCAACCAGAACAGCCCGGTGGCGGTCGACGTGGTGATGGTGCTCGACGACGCGATGCTCGCGCGCGTCACCGAGCTCACGGCCGCCAAGTGGTTCGGCGCGCGCGCCGACCTGCAGAAGACCTTTCCCCAGAGCCTGTCGTACCTCTCATGGGAGCTGGTGCCGGGACAGACGATCCGCGTGCCCGCCAGCGCCATCGGCTCGCCGCGAGTGGCGGCGGTGCTCGTCTTCGCGAACTACACCACGCCCGGTGCGAACCGCATCCGGGTGGAAGACCTCAAGGGCTCGATCGTGGCGCGCTTCGATACCCAGAGCTTCGACGTGTCGGCCGCGTCTCGCTGAACAACACGGATTCCTTCAAGTGAACCAACAACTTCAAATCAGCCGCGCGGGAGCACGCCATGTCTGACCTGCACCGCGCCGCCCCCATCACCGACCGCGTCGAGTGGCATGAAGGCATGCTGCTATCGCCGCAGCACTTCCAGCAGTTCTCCGCGCGCATGGACACCCTCGTGGCCTGGCAGACACTGGCCGCAGCGCCCTTCGCGTGGGGCGTGCGCCGCCTGGTGTTCGACCAGGGCCTGCTGCCGGCCGGCCTGCTGCGCGTGCTGGCGCTCGAAGCCATCCTGCCCGACGGCACCGCGGTGCAGTTCTCGGCCGCCGAGGCCGCGCACGGCGCGCTCGAACTCTCGCTCGCGCCCTATGCCGAGCGGCTGGCCAACGAGCCGCTGGACATCTACCTCACGCTGCCCGTCACCGCGCCCAACCGGCATCGCGCCGCGACAGTGCGCTTCCGCTCGGTGGCCGGCGCGCCGGTGGAAGACGCAGTGTCGGACGCCGAGCCCGCGAACATCCCGCGCATGCTGCCGCGCCTCGCGCTCAGCGCAGGCGCGGTGCCGCCCGGCACGCACGTCCACCTGCGCCTGGGCCAGGTCTTCAAGGACAACGAGGTGGTGAAGCTGGGCGAGGCGCAGCCGCCGCTGCTCGAAGTGGCGCGCGACAACCCGCTGTGGACGGCCGCGTCCGCCCTGCTCGGCCAGCTGCGCGGCAAGGCCGCCTTCGTGGCGAAACAGACGGCGGTGCCCTCCTCGCGCATCGACGACCGCCTCGCCCACCTGGAGCTGAAGGACCGGCTGCGCAGCCTGCTGTCGGGCCTGCCGCACGCGGAGGCGGTGATGCGCACGCCGCACCTGCATCCGCTGCCGATGTACTGGTCGCTGTGCGCGCTGCTGGCCTCGCTGAGCCTGCTGCGTCCTGGCGGTGTGCCGCCGGTGCCGATGGACTACGACCACGCCGACCCGTCGCGCGTGTTCCAGCCGCTGCTGCTGGCGCTGCGCGACGCGGTTTCGGAAGTGAGCCAGGAGTACCGCGAGCACAAGTTCGACTTCCGCCAGGGCGCCTTCGAGACCACGCTGCAGCCGCAGTGGGTGTCGGGCGCACGCATCGTGGTGGGCCTGCGCGGGCAGTCCGACAAGGACCTGATGGCCTGGATGGACAGCGCCATCGTCGGTTCGCAGTCGGCCTACCCCTCGCTGCGCGAACGCCGCGTGCTGGGCGCGGTGCGCCGCTGCATCGAGTCGGCCGACGAGCTGGGCCTGCGCCCGGGCTCGGGCTACCTGCTCTACGCGATCCAGACCAGCCCGGGGCTGACCGTGCCCGCCGAGCTGCTGGTGATTGCCAACGCCAACGAAGGCGCCACCGTGCAGCCTCCGCAGGAAATCGTGCTGTTCATCAAGGATTGACCTGACCATGGCACGCAACCTCCCCGACCTCGCGGTCGACGACCACATCACGCGGCAGTTCCGCGCCTTCTACGACGAGATCGTGAAGGCACGCGACCGCACCGCCGAATCGCGCGAGAGCGACATCGACACCGTCGCGCAGACGCTGGCGCGCCACCTGGAGAACCTGCTGGAGCTGCAGTCGCTCGAATCGCGCCGCGAGAGCTCTCGCTTCGAGCTGGAGAACGTGGCCGACGCGCGCTACCTCAAGGCCGCGCTGGCCGACGAGATCCTGCTGCACACGCCGTGGATCGGCCGCGAGCGCTGGACGGCCCACCTGCTGGAGTCGTCGCTCTTTCGCACCAACATCGCGGGCGACCTGGTGTTCAGCCGCATCGAGGAGCTGCTGTCGGGGCGCGAGCCCTCCAAGCGCGACATCGCAAGGCTGTACCTCTTCGCGCTGGCGCTGGGCTTCCAGGGCAAGTACCGCGGCGCGGGCGAGGAAGCGCGCCTGCTGGGCTACCGCGAGGAGCTCTTCCAGTTCGTCTACCAGCGGCCGGCCGATTTCTCGGGCCGCGACCGCGTGGTCTCGGAGCGCGCCTACGCGAGCACGCTCTCGCACATCGCTCCGCGCAAGCTGCCCACGCTGAGCCGCTGGACGGTGCTGTTCCTGCTGGGCGTCGCCACGCTGCTGGCGGTGTCGGAGCTGCTGTGGCTGTGGCAGTCGTGGCCGGTGCGGCAGGTGCTGCAGCCGGGCGCGGTCGATGCATCGGGGGCACACCTGCGATGAACGACATGCGTCTTCACAGAATTCACCGGAGGGCGTCGCGATGCTGACCGACCAGCTCTTCCTGATTTCCATCGCGGTGCTGACGCTGGTGGTGCTGCTCGTGCTCGGCATGGTGCTGTACTTCGCGGCGCGGCGCTCGCACGCCAAGCCGTCGAGCGATCCGAAGGTCGCGCGCATCCGCTTCGACTCGCTGCGCAGCTCGTTCCGCCAGGCGGTGGAGCTGATCGAGGGCAACATCGCCTCGCGCGCCGACCGCTACGGCATCCCGTGGATCATGCTGCTCAACGAGGGCGACGACCATCGGCAGCTGCCCATCGAGCAGTCGGGCGTGGCGAGCGCGCTGAGCACCGAGTCGGCCTCGGCCGCAGCCACGCAGGGCATCTCGTGGCACTTCTTCGACCGCGGCGTTGTCATCGACATCCAGGGCGCCTACCTGGGTTCGCCCGACGACGACGATGCCTCCGAGAAGCCGTGGGACGAGTTCCTCGGCATGTGCCGCGCCTACCGGCCGCAGCGGCCCTTCGATTCGGTGGTCATCACCATCCCGGCGGCCCTGCTGCTGGACGACAGCACCGACGGGCGGCTCGAGCTCTCCAAGCGCGCCAAGCTCGCGCACCGCCGCCTGTGGCTCGCGCAGAACCGCTTCGCGATGCGCTTCGCGGTGTACGTTCTGGTGACCGGCGCGGAGCAGCTCGAAGGCTTCAGCGCCTTCGCGAGCGCCCTGCCGGAGCCGCTGCGCGCAAGCATGCTGGGCTGGTCTTCGCCCTACGACCTCTCGACCACCTACCAGCCGGCGTGGGTCGACGAGGCGGTGGGTACCGTGGTGCGCTCGGTGTCGGACGTGTCGGCCGAGCTCTTCGCCACCGGCGCAGAGCCCCAGGGCGCCGGCGCGCAGCTGCTGCTGCCTTCGCGCATCGAGGCGCTGCGCGGCCAGCTGCAGCTGTACGTCGACGAGCTGATGCGCCCCAGCGCGTACCACGAGCCCTTCTTCTTCCGCGGCATCTACCTCACGGGCGACAGCGGCGAATCGGCGCAGACGGTGGCGGCCATCGACGCCCAGCACGATGCCTACGGCCACAAGGACCTGGAGCCCGTCGGCGGCGACCTGATCGCGCAGCTGATGCGCCAGCCGGCCTTCCTGCGCGACCTGTTCGAGAAGAAGATCTTCCTGGAATACGGCCTCACGCGGCCTTCGCGCACGCAGACGCTCACTCGCCCCGTGCTGCATCGCGCGCTGCGCTGGACGGCGGTGATCTTCCTGGGCGGCTGGGGCATCGGCCTGATCGTGGCTGCCTGGCAGCTGCACCGGCACAACGCCACGCTGGTGCCGGCGCTTGCGCAGCTGCAGCACGACGCGCAATACCGCATGCGCGCGCTGCAGCGCGGCGAGACCATTCCGACCGCCTGGTACCGCAACAAGGCGCTCTCGCTGCTGGCCATGAACGAACGGCTGCGCACCGACGGCACGTATTCCTTCTTCATGCCCGGCTCCTGGCAGCCCTTCGACGACCTGAACGAGCGCGTGATCGAACGCATCGAGCGCGAGTTCGGCGACATCGCCGTGAGCACGCTGCGGCGCGAGCTGATGGCGCGCGTGAGCCAGTTAAGCGCCGTCGAGCAGGACGAAGCCACCGGCGAATTCATCGTGGGCGCGAGCTGCGGCCTGCCGCCGAGCTTCAGGACCATCGGCGACGCGCCGCGCAAGAACGGCCTGCTGGTGGAAGACCAGCCCGAGTTCGGCGCGCTGCAGCGCTACCTGGGCTCGGTCGAGCAGCTCGATGCCGCGCTGCAGGCGGTGGAGCGGCTGCGCCAGCCGGCCACCGGCAATGCGGAAGACCTTCGCGTGGCCGTGCGCTACGCGCTGGGCGCGGAACTGCCGGCCGACCTGAGCCGCAACCTGCGCTACTTCCGCCAGGCGGCCGAAGGCAATGCGCTGGCCATTCCGCTGGCCCCGGTGCAGTCGGCGCTGCGCTGCGCGCTCGACAAGGGCACGGTGCAGCTCGATGCGCGGCTCTTCGTCAACAACGAGCTGCTGGTGTCGGAGCAGTCGCTCGCGCGGCTGCTGCCTTCGCTCGCGAGCACCGGCACCTTCACGCGCACCACGGCCAGCTTCCGCGAGGTGATCGCGGCCATCAAGGACCAGGAGGACCTGGTCGCCTCCGGCAAGGGCGGCTGGATGCGCCAGCCGGTGCTGGTGCTCGGCCCTTCCTACGACCGCACGATCGCGCGCATCGAGCAGAACCGGCTGCTGGGGCTGGAGTCGGCAGAGGCGGTGAGAAACCGCGCGCAGGATGCATTCCAGAAGTTCCGCGTCGAGTTCAACCTGCGCTTCGGCGGCGCCCAGCCCGGCCTGGTGTGGCAGGACAAGGACGGCCGCTTCGCGCTGGCGCCCGAGCGCATCGCCCTGCGCGACGCCCTCACCGCGCTGCTGGCTCAGCCCTTCATGGCGCCCGCGCGCGACCGCGAACTGCCTGGCGGCGGCACCCGCACACTGGCCGTGTGGGACCTGCCGCGGCTCGACCAGGCGCTGGCCGTGGGCGACATCCGCAAGCGCTACATGAGCGAAGGCATGCAGGCCTTTCCGGCCACGCTGCGCCCGGGCATCGAGGGCGCGCTCAATGCGCACTTCGCGCAGCTGGTGGTCGACCAGGTCGCCGATGCCGCCAACGGCATGGGCGACGGCGGCCGCTCCGTCGACACCCAGGCGGCCGCCTACGAGGCCTCGCGCCAGCGCCTCGTGAAGATCCAGGCGCTGCTGTACGAACTGGGCGCGGGCTCGCGCGCCGAAGACCTGCGCGCGATGATCTCGCGCGACGCGATGCAGCGGCTGGAAGCGGTCGACGAAGCCTTCAACCAGTCGGAGCTCTACGCCATGCGCGGGCGCGACTTCCAGTCCTGGCGCGGCGAGCGCGGGCCGATGCTGGCGGCCTTCGGCGTCTCGGACGTGGGTTCGCTCGCGGCCTACCTGGGCCAGCAGTTCAACCGCGTGGAAACGCTGGGCAAGCTGGCCGACAGCTACATCGCCGCGCTCGACGGCGTGGGCGCAGGCTCGGTGCTCGCGCAGCGCTGGCAGGCGATCAACCGCGACCTGGAGCGCTACCGGTTGAAGAACCCGAACAGCAGCCTGCTGCTGCTCGAACAGTTCCTGGGCACCACCGGCGCCGAGATCGACCGCGAGACCTGCGGCGCGAAGCTGGCCGGCAAGGCGCCGGCCACGCGCATCGGCGACTACTTCGCCGACCGCCACCAGCAGATCTACAGCGCACTGCTCGCGCGCTGCCAGGAGCTCCAGTTCGGCGACCAGCAGGAGCTGTGGACGCAGTTCGCCACCCGCTTCAACCGCTCGCTGGCAGGCCGGCATCCGTTCGGCCCGGCGACGGGGCGCGCCTTCGAGCTCGCCGACCCGGCGGACGTGAACGACCTGCTGCGCGCGTTCGATCCGCTGTCGCGCGCGCTCAAGGAGAACCGCGGTGCGGACACCGGCGCGCGCAACGCCGGCATGCCCGGCGCCGGCGCACGCCGCTTCGCCGAGCAGTTCGCACGCTCGCGCGACTTCCTGCAGCCGCTCTTCCCGTCCGAGGAAGGCGCCGCCCCCGGCTACGACCTGAGCGTGGACTTCCGCGCGAACACCATGGCCGAGATCGAGGGCAACAAGATCATCGACTGGTCCTTCGAAGTGGGCGACCAGGTGCTGAGGCTGCGCGATGCGCCGCGCACGCTGCGCTGGGAATACGGCATGCCGGTGGCGCTGGTGCTGCGCATCGCGAAGGACTCGCCGCTGATCGCACGCGCCGACCCGCAGCAGCATGCGCTGATCACCGACGGCCAGACCGTGAGCTTCCGCTTCGCCGACCCGTGGGCGCTGTTCACGCTGGCGCAGCGGCAGCGCGAAGGCGATCCGGCGCAGCGGCCCGATGGCCGCTCGCAGCTGCTGAAGTTCGAGTTTCCGCTGGTGGCCCAGTCGGCCGGCGACGCTGCCCAGGCGCCCGACGGAGGACGCGCGCGCGTGTTCCTGCGCGTCGCCGCAAGCCCCGCCGGCAAGAAGAACGCCCTGATCTGGCCCACCGCGTTTCCCACGCGCGCTCCCGAATGGAACATGCCCTGATGGCCGCCCTGCTGTCCCCCTTGAACGCCGACGCCTACGAAGCCGCCGGCGGCTTCGCGCCCGACCTCGCGACCTTTCTCTCGCCGCTGGAGGGCCCCGAAGGCCCGGCCGGCCCTCCGCTGCGCTACGACCCGGTGTGCGCGCGCATCCGCGAGGCGCGCACCGAGGAAGACGCCAGCCTGCCGATGGGCGAATGGACCCGCCCCCTCAAGAAGGCCGACTGGCGCACCACCGAGATGCTGTGCACCGAGGTCCTGCAGCGCCGCAGCAAGGACCTGCAGATGGCCGCCTGGCTCACGGAGGCCTGGGTGCACCGCCATTCGATCGACGGGCTGACCGCAGGCGCGCGGCTGCTGGAAGGGCTGGCGCGCGAGTTCTGGGAAGACGTGCACCCGCTCATCGGCGACGACGGCGACGCCGACATGCGCACCGCCACCTTCGTGTGGGTCAACGACGCCATCGCGCAGGTGCTGCTGATGCGCGTGCCGCTGCTCGCATGGCCGGACTTCTCGCCGCCCTTCATCACGCTGGGAGACTGGCAGCGCGCTCTGACCAGCGAATACGGCACGGGCGCGGCCGGCGCTGCGGGCAACGCCAAGGCCAAGGGGAAGGAAGTGGCCGAGGAGCCGAGCGCGCAGACGGTGTCGCGCCAGGACATCCTCGAGCGCGCCGCGCGCGACCTGCATGCGCTCGCCGCACTCGACGACCGGGTCGCCGTGGCCGCCGACGCATGGCGCAGCCTGGAAGCCCTGCTCGACGAACGGCTGGGCGTGGACGCACCCAGCCTGTCGAAGCTGACGGAGATGCTCGTGCGCATGCGGCAGGCGCTGCGCAGCCTGCTGCAGGGGCGCGATCCGCGCGACGAAGAAAAGCCGGTCACTCCGGCTCCGACCGGATGGCTGCCAGATGCCGAACCGCTGCCCACCGCAACTCCGATGGACGACAACGACATGAGCGAAGCTCCTCCCATCTTCTCTCCTCCCGCTACCTCCGAGGCGCTCCCGCAAGCGCTGGCGGGCGGCCGCATCGGCAGCCGCGCCGAAGCCTATCGGCTGCTCGAGGTGGCGGCGGCCTACCTGATGCGCGAGGAGCCGCACAGCCCGACGCCCTACCTGGTGAACCGGGCAGTCGCCTGGGGTCGCATGCCGCTGCCGCAGCTGATGCAGGAAGTGCTGCGGGAGGACGGGGACCTGAATCGGTACTTTTCGATCATTGGTGTCCGGCTTGACGAATAGGGGCAAGTCTTGCGCAGTCGTTTGATTGCAAGGGCCGCGCGAACTATCGGCGAGCCATTCGAACTGGTGGGGTGCCGTAAATCTGAGCGCGCCCTTTTTGTCGGACTTTCGATCTTCAGGGGGTGATATGCCAAAGACAAATCTCTTCATTCGAAATGGTGTCGTCGTTACCGATGCGACGGACGAAGAGCGGGAAACTGCACGCACAACCCGCTTTCCCGGGGTCGGCCGAAGACTGGACGGCCACGATCCTGGTGCGATCTCGCTCCCGGAGCGGCCTTCTCACCCGCCGGAGGATGAGGTTGCTCTGTCAGGAATTCAATTCGATGACGGGCACGATCCTGGAGGCGGTGGCGGCTCCATCATTCGCGCGCTCGGGCCTTCGCTCAATTTCCTCCCGCATTGCGGTTGGTCGACCAGAGAACTCTCCTGCTTGCGGCTCGTGCTCCTCAGCGACATCGAGCCGCTGAGGCGATGGATGCTCATGCGCGTGCAGCGCCGACTGCAGGTTGTTGCGTTGCTCAGGTCACGTCCGCACATACCGCGCTTGATGCCACGCCCGGTTTTTCGCGTCGACCCCGTTTTCGCGGAAAGTGACATTCTCTCGGCGAGGGCCGTTATCGAATTGACGGAGTGCTTCGATGTGTCCAGCGGGCTGTCAGTTATAGGCGGCACACTACAGCGCGTCTTAACCTACCGGACGCATCCGCTCGCGGTAAATCTCACGACCGATTTGTCCAGCATGATTCTTCGCCGCAGCCGAGTGCGGATGGAGTTCCCGCAGGATACGGGTGAGGTCATGTATGTGATCAACAGAGACTATGAAATCATCATTGCGGCGCGTTCGGGACATCAGCGAGACCTGCCTCATCCGACATTGATAGGAGGCGACGATCCCGAGGTGTTGAGTGCTGGGATGATTTTCTTCAGAGACGGGCGCATCATCCGCATCTTTATCAATGCCTCCGGGCATTTCAAGCCCAATCATCTGTCCTCGATCGAGGTCAGCGTCGGAGCTTTCAGCCGACTGCCCCCGGACGCTCTTCATGCCGAGTTTCCCGGTTACCAGATCTTCCAGCACGGAGGACATCGCATGCTCCACGGCCCAGTCTCTTTGGGTCAATGCACCCTGTACCAACCTTTCAGAGTGATTGATGGACCGGACGTTAGAGGAACAGTAGAGGCGACATCTGCAATGACCAGCAAGGCTCAAATGCAGCAGGTCCTCGCTTTGGTGAAAGACTACGCGAGAGGAATCGTAAATAGGATGCTCATGGGGGTGATCCTCCAAAACCAAGCAACGCATCCAGTGCTCGGACTCATGACTAACGAGATGCGGGTACAAGTTTCGACGCTCATGAATCGATACATCAACGGCGCTGGTGCAAATCCAGCACAAACACTAGGCCGTGACATGGATTTCCGAAACTTGGTGGATCGACTAATTTTGCGATTGCAGCAGCTCGCGACGATAGTCTGACAAGACAGCAGCGGTCTCAGGATTCATCTGCGATCTCCGCCTCGCCATCGCAAAAATTCCCGACGACCGGATGACGGAGTTGGTGCTGCCGCCATGGCCATCGCGCATGCGATGCCGTTCTCGAAGTTGGCACGCGTGAGCATCTTCCCGGCATGAGGTCTTCCCACACCATCTCGACCACGCGACCGCAGTCGGCGCTCATGCGGATGTGATTGGCATCGGCAGCGGAGATGCTCAACGCGCCGGCAGCGTCAGGCCCACGGCTTGGGCGATACCCATCATGGTGGCGGCCGTGCCCATGGCCATGCAGATGCCGGGGCTGCGGGCGATGCCGGCATCCATCTCGTCCCAGGTCTGTTCGCCCCATGCGGCCGGCGCGATCTGCAAGCGGTATGCCGACTGACTGACGCCCTGGGCGGGCAGCGCCAGGCCTCACCCCAGCGCGTCGTTCACCTGCTCCCTGAACTCGCTCAGGCTCACCGCCGCGCCGATCTCCCTCGGCAGCGCGTCGCGCACCGAGAACACGCCCAGCACCTTCGCGCCCGCCACCAGCGGCAGGTGGCGAAAGCCTCGCTCCAGCATCAGCACCACAGCGTCGGAGACCAGCGTCTCGGGCGGCACGCAGATCGGGTTGGGGGTCATCACGTCGCGCACTGCCGTGCCGTCGGGGTCGAGCCCCTTGGCGAGCACGCGGGTCATGAGGTCGCGCTCCGTCAGTATGCCCAGCAGCGTGTCGGGCAGCTCCATGACGAGCACGCTGCCGCAGTTGGCGCGCGTCATCGCGCAGGCTGCGTCGCGCACGGTGGCCTGCGGTGCCAGGCTGAGCACGTGCTTGCGCGAGATCGATTGAAAAACGGTGCGCTCGGCCATGATGCGCCCTCCGTGAGTCGAACCCCGAATGTTGACGCCGGCCGTTGCTCAGCGCAAGGAGGCGTTGAGCCGTTCCAGCGCCTGGGCGCCGGGGCACAGCTGTTCCGGCCCCAATGCATTGAGCGGCCGGTCGCAGGTGTTGAGTGCTGTGTGGAGGTCGGTGGCCAGCGGGTCGACGTAGAGCAGTCCCGTCACCACCTCGCCCATCTCGTGATGCCGCTGCATGTAGGCCATGGCGGCGAACCGGTCGCCCGGGTCGTAGTCCGGGTGCAGGCTGCGCAGGCGCAGCAGCGTGCCGTCGTGCTGGCGCACGTCCATCACCTCGCCGGGCTCCATGTCCACGGCGATCTCCTCCCGCCCGCTGATGAAGTCGATGCGACTGACCGCCTCGTTGTGCTCCCGGATGTAGTCGTAGCTCTTGGTGCTGCCCGGGTGGTTGTTGAAGGCCACGCAGGGGCTGATCACGTCGATGAAGGCCGAGCCGCCGTGGCTGATCGCACCCTTGATGAGCGGCACCAGTTGCGCCTTGTTGCCCGAGAAGCCCCGGCCCACGTAGCTCGCGCCGAGCTGCAGCGCCATGGCCACCAGGTCGACCGGGCTGTCGGTGTTGACCACGCCCTTCTTGCTCTTCGAGCCCTGGTCGGCGGTCGCCGAGAACTGCCCCTTGGTGAGGCCGTAGACGCCGTTGTTCTCGACGATGTATGCCATGCGCACGCCGCGCCGCATGGCGTGCGCGAACTGGCCCAGGCCGATGGAGGCCGAGTCGCCGTCGCCCGAGACGCCCAGGTACAGCAGGTCGCGGTTGGCCAGGTTGGCGCCGGTCAGCACGCTGGGCATGCGGCCGTGCACGGTGTTGAAGCCGTGCGATGCGCCAAGGAAGTAGTCCGGCGTCTTCGAGCTGCAGCCGATGCCGGAGAGCTTGGCCACGCGATGCGGCTCGATGTCGAGCTCCCAGCAGGCCTCGATGATCGAGGCCGAGATGGAGTCGTGCCCGCACCCCGCGCACAGCGTTGAAATCTTTCCTTCGTAGTCGCGGCGCGTGTAGCCGACCTTGTTGGTCGCCAGCGTCGGATGCCGCAGCTTCGGCTTGGCGAGGTAGGTCATGCGGGCTCCTTCGAACCGGTGGTGGCCGTGCCTTGCGCGGTCGACTTGCCGACCTGCGCCTCGATCGCCTGCACGATGAAGCGCGCGGTGATGGGCGTTCCGTCGAAGTGCAGCACGCGCACCAGCTTGGCCGGATCGGCATCCAGCTCGTTGACCAGCAGGCTGCGCATCTGAGCGTCGCGGTTCTGCTCGACCACGAACACGCGCTCATGCCCGGCCAGGAACTGCACTACGCTCTCGGGGAACGGGAATGCACGCAGCCGCATCGCGTCGAGATGGATGCCGCGCTCTTCCAGCTCCTGCAGCGCCTCGTGCATGGAGGGGCTGGTCGAGCCGAAATAGATCACGCCCAGGTCGGTCTTCTGCGAAGCAGGCTTCAGCACCGGCTGCGGCACCAGCGTGGCCGCGGTCGCGAACTTCTTCAGCAGCCGCTCCATGTTGTAGATGTAGTCCGGCCCACGTTCCGAGTAGCGCGCATAGGCATCGCGCGTGGTGCCGCGCGTGAAGTAGCTGCCCTTGGTGGGATGCGTGCCCGGCAGCGTGCGCCACGGGATGCCGTCGCCATCCACGTCCTTGTAGCGGCCGAAGTCGCGGCCCGCCTCCAGCTCTTCGGCAGTCATGACCTTGCCCCGGTCGTAGGCCCTGCTGTCGTCCCATTCGAAGGGCTTGCACAGGCGCTGGTTCATGCCGATGTCGAGGTCGGTCATCACGAACACCGGCGTCTGCAGCCGGTCGGCCAGGTCCAGCGCCGCTGCCGCGTGCTCGAAGCACTCGTGAGGGTCTTCGGGAAAGAGCAGCACATGCCTGGTGTCGCCGTGCGACGCATAGGCGCAGCAAAGAATGTCGGCCTGCTGCGTGCGCGTGGGCATGCCGGTCGATGGGCCGCCGCGCTGCACGTTGATGAGGGTGACGGGAATCTCCGCGAAGTACGCCAGCCCGATGAACTCCGTCATGAGCGAGATTCCCGGCCCCGAGGTCGCGGTGAAGGCCCTCGCGCCGTTCCACCCGGCGCCGACCACCACGCCGATCGAGGCCAGCTCGTCCTCGGCCTGCACGATGGCGAAGCGGTGCTGGCCGGTGGACTGGTCGACGCGGAACTTGGTGCAGTACTTCTGGAAGGCCTCGGCCACGGACGACGAAGGCGTGATCGGATACCAAGCCGCCACCGTCGCGCCGCCGTACACGCAGCCCAGCGCCGCCGCGCTGTTGCCGTCCACGAAGATCCTGTCGCCTACCCGGTCGGCGCGCCGCACCTTCAGGCCAACGGGCTCGCGCAGGTTCTCGCGCGCGAAGTCGCAGCCCAGGTGCAGCGCCTGCACATTCGAGGCAAGCAGCTTCTCCTTGCCCTTGTACTGTTCGGAGAACAGCTTCTCGACCACCTCGGGCTCGATGCCCAGCAGGATGGCCAGCGCGCCCACGTAGACGATGTTCTTGAACAGCTGCCGCTGCCGCGGGTCTTGATAGACCGCGTTGCAGATCTCGGTGAGCGGCATGCCGATCACGCGGATGTCGTCGCGGAACTTCGAGGGCGGCAACGGCCGCGTGCTGTCGTAGAACAGATAGCCGCCGGGCTCCAGCTCGGCGATGTCGGCGTCCCAGGTCTGCGGGTTCATCGCCACCATCATGTCGGTGCCGCCGCGCCGGCCGAGGTGGCCCTCTTCTGTCACGCGCACCTCGTACCAGGTCGGCAGGCCCTGGATGTTGCTGGGAAAGATGTTGCGCGGGCTCACCGGCACGCCCATGCGCAGGATGGCCTTGGCGAACAGCTCGTTGGCCGAGGCCGAGCCCGAGCCGTTGACGTTGGCGAACTTGATGACGAAGTCGTTGACCGCTTCGATCTGCTTCATGCGGTCTCCTTCCGGACTTGCTGTTCGGTGGCCTTCTCCTGGCCCGCGAGCGTCATCTTCAGCAGGAACTTCTGCATGTCCCACGCGCCGGTCGGGCAGCGTTCGGCGCACAGGCCGCAGTGCAGGCAGACGTCTTCGTCCTTCACCATCACGCGGCCTGTCTTCAGTCCGCCGGACACGTACAGGTCCTGCGCCAGGTTCAGCGCGGGCGCCTTCAGCCGCGGGCGCAGGCTCTCTTCATCGGCGTTCTCGACGAAGTTGATGCAGTCCATCGGGCAGATGTCCACGCAGGCGTCGCATTCGATGCAGGCGGGCTCGTTGAACACCGTCTGCACGTCGCAGTTCAGGCAGCGCGCGGCCTCCTTGAAGGCGGTGGCGGCGTCGAAGCCCAGCTCGACCTCCACGCGGATGCTCGCCAGCGCCGCCTCTGCCTTGGCCCACGGCACCTTGTAGCGCAGGTCGTTGGAGGTGTCGTTGTCGTAGCTCCACTCGTGGATGCCCATCTTCTGCGACACCAGGTTGGTCATGGGTGGCGGACGGACCTCGATCGGCTCCGCGCGCAGCAGCTTGTCGATGGACACCGCGGCCTCGTGGCCGTGGGCCACCGCGGTGATGATGTTCTTCGGCCCGAAGGCCGCGTCGCCGCCGAAGAACACGTTGGACACCGTCGACTGGAAGGTGACCGCATCGAGTACCGGGAGGCCCCACTTGTCGAAGTCGATGCCGCAGTCGCGCTCGATCCAGGGAAATGAATTCTCCTGGCCCACCGCCACCAGCACCTCGTCGCATTCGAAGTACGCATCGGGCTCGCCCGTGGGCTCCAGCGTGCGGCGGCCCTTGTCGTCGTAGACCGCCTTCACGATCTCGAAGCGCATGCCCACGAGCTTGCCGTTGTCGTGGACGAAGGCCTTGGGCACGTGGAAGTTGATGATCGGGATGCCTTCGTGCGCGGCGTCCTCCTTCTCCCAGGGCGAGGCCTTCATCTCGTCGAAGCCGCTGCGCACGATGACCTTCACGTCGCTGCCGCCGAGGCGCCGGGCCGAGCGGCAGCAGTCCATCGCCGTGTTGCCGCCACCCAGCACGATCACGCGCCGGCCGATGCTGCTGACGTGCCCGAAAGAGACGGAGCTCAGCCAGTCGATGCCGATGTGGATGCTGGCCGCCGCCTCCTTGCGGCCCGGAATGTCGAGGTCGCGGCCGCGCGGTGCGCCGCAGCCGACGAAGATCGCGTCCCAGCCCTGGCCCATCAGCGCCTTCATCGAATCGATGCGCTCACCGCCGCGGAACTCGGCGCCCAGGTCGAGCACGTAGCCCGTCTCCTCGTCGATGATCGACTCGGGCAGGCGGAAGCGCGGTATCTGCGTGCGGATGAAGCCGCCGGGCTTGGCCTCGCCATCGAACACCGTCACCTCGTAGCCCAGCGGCGCCAGGTCGCGCGCGACGGTGAGCGAGGCCGGCCCTGCGCCGATGCAGGCCACGCGCTTGCCGTTCTTCGGCACGGGCTTGGGCATGCGCGCGCGCACGTCCTCCTTCATGTCGGCAGCCACGCGCTTGAGCCTGCAGATGGCCACCGGCTCCGGGGCCTCCGTATTGCTTTCTTCCACACGGCCGCGCCGGCAGGCCGGCTCGCAGGGCCTGTCGCAGGTGCGCCCGAGGATGCCGGGGAAGACGTTGGAGACCCAGTTGACCATGTACGCGTCGCCGTATCGGCGCTGCGCAATCATGCGTATGTACTCTGGGACGGGAGTGTGCGCCGGACAGGCGTACTGGCAATCGACGACCTTGTGGAAGTAGGCCGGGTTGGCAATGTTCGTTCGCTGCAACACGTGTCTCCTGGCTGTCGCCCGGAACCCCGCAGGGGCCGACGAGTGGCTTGTGGCGCTTTTTGGCGGAGTATGCGCCCCGCCGACGGAAGCGCAAGCTTGGTGGAATCCCGCACGGTCCGCCGCGCAGCGCCAAGGCATCTGCGCCGACAGGGCGATTCCCCCGCCCGCAGCCGGATGCGCCCACAATGTCCGCCGGTCATTCCACGGGGACGACACCATGAGCGTTTTGCACATGTTCCTGCCTGTATGCGAGCCGGCGCGCAGCGAGGCGCTGGCGCAGTTGCGGAAGACGCACCACCTGCCCCGCCACCTCGTCAAGGGCATCGCGATCAGGCACCACGCAGAGACGGAACCGGCCGCCGCGCCGGACGCACAGCAGGCCCAGACAGCACAGCAGCAGGCCTCGCAGGAACCGGCCTCACCGCAGTCGTAGTAGTTCAGGCCGAATCCAGGTTCGCTGCTCGCGCGTACCGCACGTGCAGCGCATGAGAAAGAGCATCTGCTTGCTCATTAATTTCATTATTCGAGTATTATTGAATAATGGAAGAATCAAAAGTCATCCAATCGCTCGCGGCGCTCGCGCAGCCCCTGCGCCTTCGCGTCTTTCGCGCCCTCGTGGTGGCCGGCCCCGAAGGCCTGACACCAGGGGCGCTGGTCGAGGCCATGGAAGTGCCGGCCACCAGCCTGTCTTTCCACCTGAAGGAGCTGACCAATTCCGGCCTGATCACGCAGGAGCGCAACGGCCGCAACCTGGTCTACAGGGCCGCCTTCGATCAGATGGACGCGCTGCTGGGCTTCCTCACCGAAAACTGCTGCGCAGGCGCCTCCTGTGCGGTCGACGACAGAACCAAGTCCTGCAAGAGCCAAGGAGCCACGTCATGAAGCGATTCCACGTCCACCTGCACGTCGACGACCTCGACCGGAGCATCACGTTCTATTCCCGCCTGTTCGCCGCCGAGCCCGCGCGCGTCGAAGCCGACTACGCCAAGTGGATGCTCGAAGACCCCCGCCTGAACTTCGCGATCTCGACCTTCGGCAGCGGCAAGGGCATCGACCATCTTGGCATCCAGGCGGAGGACGAGGGCGAACTGGCGCAGTTGCGCTCGCGCGCCGAGCTGGCCGACAGGTCGCTGCTCGACGAGGGCGAAACCAGCTGCTGCTATGCCCGCAGCGAAAAGCACTGGGTGACCGACCCGCAGGGCATCGCCTGGGAACACTACCGCACGCTCGACTCCGTGCCCGTCCACAACAAGCCGGGCCAGCAGGCGGACGCCTGCTGCACCGCCGCTCCCGGCAAGGCCGAAGCCTGCTGCTGAGCCACCAAGTCCCCTGCCCCCAAAGACCTCAAGTTCCCATGACCGACACCACCACGCCGCTCAACGTGCTCTTTCTCTGCACGCACAACTCGGCGCGCAGCATCCTCGCCGAAGCGATACTCAACGACATCGGCGGCGGGCGCTTCAAGGCCTACTCGGCCGGCAGCAGCCCGCGCGAGAACCAGCAGCCCAACCCCATGGCCATCGAGGTGCTGCGCAAGGCGGGCATCGAGACCGCGGGCCTGCGCAGCAAGAGCTGGGACGAGTTCGGCAGGCCCGATGCGCCGCGCATGGACCTTGTCGTCACCGTGTGCGACAACGCCGCGGGAGAGGCCTGCCCCTACTGGCCCGGCCAGCCGGCCACGGCCCACTGGGGCTATGCCGATCCCTCGGAAGTAGCGGGCGACGACGAACGCAAGCGGGAGGCCTTCCGCCAGACCCTGCACGCGATCCGCAGCCGCCTGGGACTGCTGGTGAACCTGCCGGCCGCCAGCCTCGACGGGATGTCGCTGCAGGCCACCGCGCGCGAACTCGCCAAGAGCTGAAGCGAGATGTCGTCCTCCATCGCGCCGCCCGACGCGGACCGGTCCGCCGCCCCGCCCCCGATGGGCGGCTTCGAGCGCTATCTCACAGTGTGGGTCGCGCTATGCATCGTCGCAGGCGTGGCGCTGGGCCAATGGTTTCCCTCCGCCTTCCAGGCGGTCGCGCGCCTCGAGATCGCCAAGGTCAACCTGCCTGTGGGCATGCTCATCTGGGTGATGATCGTTCCGATGCTCCTGAAGATCGACTTCGGAGCGCTCGGACAGGTCAAGGCGCACTGGCGCGGCATCGGCGTGACACTGGCGGTCAACTGGCTCGTCAAGCCCTTCTCGATGGCGCTGCTGGGCTGGCTCTTCGTGCGCCATGCGTTCGCGACGCTGCTGCCGGCGGACCAGCTCGACAGCTACGTGGCGGGCCTGATCCTGCTCGCGGCCGCGCCGTGCACGGCGATGGTCTTCGTCTGGAGCCAGCTCTGCCGCGGCGACCCGTACTTCACCCTGTCGCAGGTCGCGCTCAACGACGCGCTGATGGTGGTTGGCTTCGCGCCGCTGGTGGCGCTGCTGCTGGGGCTGTCGTCGATCACGGTGCCCTGGGCCACGCTGCTCATCTCGGTGGGCCTCTACATCGTGGTGCCGGTCGTCATCGCCCAGCTGCTGCGCCGGCATCTCCTGCAAAAAGGACAGGCGCGGCTGCAGGCCGTGGGCGCCCGGCTCGGCCGCTGGTCCATGGGCGCACTGCTGCTCACGCTGGTGCTTCTCTTCGCGTTCCAGGGCGAGGCGATCATCGCGCAGCCGCTGGTGATCGCGCTGCTGGCCGTTCCGATCCTCTGCCAGGTCGTGTTGAACTCGGGGCTGGCCTACCTGCTGAACCGCAAGCTCGGCGTTGCACACTGCGTCGCGGGGCCGTCGGCACTCATCGGCGCGAGCAACTTCTTCGAGCTCGCGGTGGCGACCGCCATCAGCCTGTTCGGCTTCCAGTCGGGTGCGGCGCTGGCGACCGTCGTGGGCGTGCTGATCGAAGTGCCGCTCATGCTGGCCGTGGTGTCCGTGGTGACGCGCACCCGCGGCTGGTACGAACAGGGGCTGAGTCGCTGAACAACCGGTGTGGCACCATGCCGTGCCCGAGGCCATCGGCCTACAGGGGAAAGCGACAACCGGATACAAAACCGGTCGCCCGAAAATCGGATGAGTCGATTCCTCGCTGATAAAAATCGACGCGATCAACCCCCATTGGAGAATCACTTGCGCATAGCCACCTGGAACGTCAACTCCCTCACTGCGCGCCTGCAGCACGTGCTCGACTGGCTCATCGCCAATCCGGTCGACGTGCTGTGCCTGCAGGAGCTGAAGATGACGGACGACAAATTCCCGCTCGACGTGCTCAAGTCGGCAGGCTACGAGGCCGCGGTGTTCGGCCAGAAGACGTACAACGGCGTCGCGATCCTGAGCCTCGCCCCCGTGCGAGACGTGGTGAAAAACATCACCGGCTTCAGCGACGACCAGTCGCGCGTGATCGCGGCCACGGTGGAGACGCCCTCGGGTCCGCTGCGCGTGGTCAACGGCTACTTCGTGAACGGCCAGGCGCCAGGCACGGACAAGTTCGAATACAAGATGAAGTGGCTCGACGCGCTGCGCGATTCGCTGCGCCAGGAGCTGGTGGCCAATCCCGACCTCGTGCTGCTGGGCGACTTCAACATCACTCCCGAGGACCGCGACAGCTTCGACCCCGTGGGCCTGAAGGAAACGATCCACCACACGACGCAAGAGCGCAACCACTTCAAGGCGCTGCTCGACCTGGGCCTGAAGGACAGCTTCCGCATGTTCGAGCAGCCCGAGAAGAGCTACTCGTGGTGGGACTACCGCATGCTGGGCTACCAGAAGAACCGCGGGCTGCGCATCGACCACATCCTGGTGAGCGAGTCCCTGGTGCCCAGCGTGAAGGGCTGCGTCATCGACCGCGTGCCGCGCAAGTGGGAAAAGCCGAGCGACCATGCGCCGGTGGTGCTCGACCTCGACCGGGGTGGCTGAACCCATGGTCGCGCGCAAACTTGCGCTGGTCGCCATTGCGCTGTCGCTCTCGGCCTGCTCGCTGCTGAAGCCGGCCGACAAGGCCGAGGAAGGCGACAAGGGGACCGTCGCCGCGCCCGCCGGGGAAACCGCCACCGATGGCCGCGAGGTGGCGACGGTGCGCCTCATCACCGCGCAGACGCCCGTGGTTCGCGCCTACCGGAAGATCGGCGCTCGCCACATCTACAACAAGTACGCGAACCTCATCTACAAGGGCAAGCTGCCGCCGCTCGTTTACGCGGTCGTGGTGGTGGAGACCGACATCGATGCGACGGGCAAGGTGGTGAACGTCACCTTCAGCCGCACGCCCAGCCATGCGCCCGAAGTGGCGCCGAAGATCGCGGAGATGATCAAGGCCGCGTCGCCGCTGCCCAACCCGGGCAAGCTCGGCGCCCACACCTACGTGGACACCTGGCTCTGGGACCGCAGCGACAAGTTCCAGATCGATTCGCTGACGCAGGGGCAGAGAAGCCGCTGAAAGAGTGGGAAAAGAAAAAGGCCCTGAGAGGGCCTTTTTCATTCGATGCCGAGTTCCTGGATCTTCCGGGTGATGGTGTTGCGGCCGATGCCGAGCTTCTGTGCCGCCTCGATGCGTCGGCCCCGCGTGTTGGCCAGCGCGGTGAGGATCAGTCTCGACTCGAAACGGCGCGAGAGCACATCCCACACGTCGGTGCGGCCGGCAGCCAGCAGGGCCTGGGCCTCGGCTTCGAGGCCGCTCTCCCAGTTGCTGACGCTGGCTGGAGCTGCGGGGGCGTGGGCCTCCGCAGGCTCGGAGAAGACGTGCCCCGATGGCATCGCCTCGCCGCTTGCCGTGGCGGGCAGCGAGGGGGCCGGCTGATGTGCCGCCGTCACGTTCGACGCGAGTGCCGGTGCTTCGCCCGCGGCATGCGCCTCGGCGGTCGTGCCACCGGCCATCATCACTTCGGGCGGCAGGTCCTTCGCCTCGATCAGCTGGGCCGGCGCCATCACCGTGAGCCAGTGGCAGATGTTCTCCAGCTGGCGCACGTTGCCGGGGAAGTTGAAGGCCGCCAGCTTGGCGAGCGCCGCATCTGAGATGCGCTTGGGCTCGACGCCGAGCTGCCGCGCGCTCACCTGCAGGAAGTGGCGCGTGAGCGCAGGCACGTCCTCGCCGCGCTCGCGAAGTGCGGGCAGGCGCAGGCGGATCACGTTGAGGCGGTGGAACAAGTCTTCGCGGAAGCCGCCGAGCTTCACGCGCTGCTCCAGGTCCTGGTGGGTCGCCGCGATGACGCGCACGTTGGCCTTCACCGAGTTGTGGCCGCCCACGCGGTAGAAATGGCCGTCGCTCAGCACGCGCAGCAGGCGCGTCTGCAGGTCGAAGGGCATGTCGCCGATTTCGTCGAGGAAGAGCGTGCCGCCCTCGGCCTGCTCGAAGCGGCCGCGGCGCATGGTCTGTGCGCCGGTGAAGGCGCCGCGCTCGTGGCCGAAGAGTTCGCTCTCCAGCAGGTCCTTGGGGATCGCGGCGGTGTTGATGGCCACGAAGGGCCCGTTGGCGCGGGGCGAATGCTTGTGCAGCGCGCGCGCCACCAGTTCCTTGCCCGAGCCCGACTCGCCGGTGATGAGCACCGTGACGTTGCTCTGCGAGAGCCGTCCGATGGCACGGAACACGTCCTGCATGGCGGGCGCCTGGCCGAGCATCTCGGGCGCGGCGACCATGCGCTCCTCCGCCACTTCCTCGCGCTGGCTTTCGTCGACCGCGCGGCGGATGAGCTCGACCGCGCGCGGCAGGTCGAAGGGCTTCGGCAGGTATTCGAAGGCGCCGCCCTGGAAGGCCGAGACCGCGCTGTCGAGGTCGGAGAACGCCGTCATGATGATGACGGGCAGGCCCGGATGCATGGCCTTGATCTTGTCGAGCAGGTCGAGCCCGGAACCGCCGGGCATGCGAATGTCGCTTACCAGGACCTGAGGTGCGAGTTGGTCGTCGTCGGCGGCCTGTTCGAGTGCTGCCAGCACCTCGCGCGTATTGGTGAAACTGCGCGTGGGCAGGTCTTCGCGCAGCAGAGCCTTCTCGAGCACGAAGCGAATCGATTGGTCGTCATCAACTATCCAGATCGGCTTCATGCATCTCCTCTGTTGCCGGTGGCTGCGCTAGGGCAGCGGTATCAATATCTTGAAATCGGTTCGGCCCGGGACGCTGTCGCACTCGATCACGCCGTGATGCTGTTGCACAAAAGTTTGTGCGAGCGTCAATCCCAGCCCTGTCCCGCCTTCCCTGCCCGATACGAGCGGATAGAAGATGCGGTCCTTGATCGTGTCCGGCACACCCGGTCCATTGTCGATTACATGCAATTCCAGTGCCAGTCGATACCACTGCTTGTTGAAGATCACCTGGCGGGCCACCCGCGTCTTGAAAGTGATCTGCGCGTCACCCGCCGCGCGGCGCTCGGCCAGCGCCTGCGCCGCGTTGTGCGCGATGTTCAGCGTGGCCTGGATGAGCTGCTCCCGGTCGCCGCGGAACTCGGGAATGGAGACGTCGAAGTCGCGCTCGATGTGCAGGTCGCGCGGAAACTCCGCGAGGATGACCGAGCGCACGCGCTCGCAGACTTCGTGGATGTTGACGTCGCCCACCACGTGCGGGCGGCGGTGCGGTGCCAATAGGCGGTCGACCAGCGTCTGCAGCCGGTCGGCCTCGTGGATGATGACCTGCGTGTACTCGATGAGGTCGCGCGACTCGACCTCCATCTGCAACAGCTGCGCTGCGCCGCGGATGCCGCCCAGCGGGTTCTTGATCTCGTGCGCAAGGTTGCGGATGAGCTCCTTGTTCGCCTGCGCCTGGTCGATGAGGCGCTCCTCGCGGTCCTGCCGCACCTGCTGCTCCAGCGGCGACATCTCGATGATGAGCTCGCCCTTCTTCTCGCCCTGCGCAAGCGAGACCTGCACCGGCATCAGCTCGTGGTTCACGCGGCGCAGCAAGGCCTCGTAGCGCAGCGTGGCGAAGTCGTTGCTGCTCGCGCCGTCGATGGCAGTGCGCAGAACCTGCGGCTCGTGGAAGCACGCACCGAACTGCGAACCCTCGAGCGTGCGGCGCGAAGTGCCGAGCGCGTCTTCGAGCCCTGCATTGGCGAACAGCACCGAGCCCTTGCTGTCGACCACCGCGATCAGCGTGGACAACAGGTCGAAGGACTGAAAGCGCGAATTGGCGCCGACCGCCTTCTTCCCGAACACCATGATGACGACGACTACTGTTGCTTGGCCGGCAGGCGGCCGAGCTCGCGGCGGATGCCGGCGATGTCGCTCTCGTTGCGTGCGAGCTCCGCCTTCATCTCGGCGACCCGGTCCAGGTACTTCTGGTAGTTGCGGCCCTCGCTGCCCTGCTTCTCGGGCTCGCCGTTGTTGTATTCCTTCTGCAGTTCGGCCTGCCGCGCCTCGGCCTTGCGAAGCTCGGCTTCGAGCACCGCGCGCGCCTCGCCGTCACGGGCACGCTGGTCGACGCCTTCGACCCGCGGGCTGCCTGCAGGCGACCGCGCAGCGGACGAGCCGCCCGACGACGAGGAAGAAGAAGACGAACCACCGCCCGAAGCCCTCGTGCCCTGCACCACCGTGACGTTGCCGCCTTCCATGACCTTGCAGCCCTTCTGCTGCGCGATGGTCGCGTTGTTCGTGTACTCGTTGCCGCAACGCCAGACGCGCTCCTGCGAAAGCGCCGGCAACGCGAGCAATGAACCGGCCAGGAAAATGAGGGAAGCAGTCTTCATATGTATCGGTAGAGGGCGGCAACAGGGCTGCATTTTCGTGCAATTCGACGCGAACAGTGACCAGATGTTCCGCCCCAAAGAAAAAGGACGGCCAAGCCGTCCTTCATAACCCATCAGGCTTACAAGCCCCCAACCTCTTCGCGGGGGACACCACGGAACCGGCTTTGCCGGGCCGTCGGTGTCGCCCCCGGAAGGGGGTTGGCGAAGCGACACGAAGTGCGCGAAGCCTGGGGGCGAACCAATTACAACGAGTAGTACATGTCGAACTCGACAGGATGGGTCGCCATGCGGAAGCGCGTGACTTCCTGCATCTTCAGTTCGATGTACGCATCGATGTAGGCATCGGTGAACACGCCGCCCTTGGTCAGGAACGCACGGTCCTTGTCCAGGTATTCCAGGGCCTGGTCGAGGCTGTGGCAGACGGTCGGGATCAGCGCGTCTTCTTCCGGCGGCAGGTGGTACAGGTCCTTGCTGGCGGCTTCGCCCGGATGGATCTTGTTTTCCACGCCGTCGAGACCGGCCATCAGCAGGGCCGAGAAGCCCAGGTACGGGTTCATCAGCGGATCGGGGAAGCGCGCTTCGACGCGACGGCCCTTCGGGTTGGCCACGAACGGGATGCGGATCGAGGCCGAGCGGTTCTTGGCCGAGTAGGCCAGCTTCACCGGGGCTTCGAAGCCGGGCACCAGGCGCTTGTAGCTGTTGGTGCCGGGGTTCGTGATGGCGTTCAGGGCGCGGGCGTGCTTGATGATGCCGCCGATGTAGTGCAGGGCGAAGTCCGAGAGACCTGCGTAGCCGTCGCCGGCGAACAGGTTCTTGCCGTCCTTCCAGACCGACTGGTGCACGTGCATGCCGGAGCCGTTGTCGCCGACGATGGGCTTGGGCATGAAGGTGGCGGTCTTGCCGTAGGCGTGGGCCACGTTGTGGATCACGTACTTCTGCAGTTGGACCCAGTCGGCGCGCTGCAGCAGCGTGCTGAACTTGGTGCCCAGTTCCATCTGGCCGGCGTTGGCCACTTCATGGTGATGCACTTCGACCGGGATGCCCAGCGATTCGAGCACCAGGCACATTTCCGAGCGCATGTCCTGGAAGCTGTCAACCGGGGGAACCGGGAAGTAGCCGCCCTTGACCGCGGGACGGTGGCCGGTGTTGCCGTGCTCGAATTCCTTGTCGGTGTTCCACGAGGCTTCTTCGGATTCGATCTTCACGAAGCAGCCCGACATGTCGTTCTTCCAGCGCACGCCGTCGAACACGAAGAATTCGGGTTCCGGACCGAAGTAGGCGGTGTCGCCCAGGCCCGATGCCTTCATGTAGGCCTCGGCGCGCTTGGCGAGCGAACGGGGGTCGCGCTCGTAGGCCTTGCCGTCGGCGGGATCGATCACGTCGCAGGTCAGGATCAGCGTCGTTTCTTCGAAGAACGGGTCGATGTTGGCGGTGTTCGGGTCGGGCATGAGCTGCATGTCCGAAGCTTCGATCCCCTTCCAGCCGGCGATGGACGAGCCGTCGAATGCGTGGCCCGAGGTGAATTTGTCTTCATCGAAAGCCGAGACCGGCACGGTCACGTGCTGCTCTTTGCCGCGGGTGTCGGTGAAGCGGAAGTCGACGAACTTGACCTCGTTTTCCTTGACGAGCTTGAGTACATCGGCGACGGTCTTTGCCATCAGTTTCTCCTGAGTTGGATGGTGGTTAGGAATGCGGGGATGCGGGATGCAGTTTCTGTGCCATTGTCACCTCACCCGGTGAGGCTTTGATGGCAGTCTGGCAGCCCAAATGAAGGCAGAAAATCACTATTTTGGTGCAATTGATTTCAACGCACCAATTCGGGGCCAAGCTTGGCATCGAAAGTGTGCAGGCCTTCGATCAGCTGGGCATAGGCGGCGTCGAGCCGGGCGGCCTCACCCTTGACGCCCAGCTCGATATGCCGGCCGTAGGTGGGGTGATCGACGCTCGGCAGACTGAACACCTTGACGCCCGCGTGGGTGGCCTCGATGGCCTCCATGAGCGGGGTCAGGGTGGCCTCCATGGCACCGAAAACGATCACGGACTTCTCGGCGACGGCATTGGTGGCGAACAGTCCGGCGTAGCGGCCGTCGAGCACGGATTCGATCATCGGCCAGGCCATCACGGGAAAACCCGGCACGAAATGCACGTCGCCGACGCTGAAGCCCGGGATCTTGTTGTAGGGGTTGTAGATGAGGGTGGCGCCCTGCGGAAAGACGCCCATGTTGAGCCGGTGCACGTTGTCGGCCCGGTCGGGCTCATAGGGCAGGCCCTGCTCGCGCGCGGTGTCCTGCATGCGCTCGCGAATCAGCAGTTCGGCCTCAGGATGGAGCGCCAGCGGCACGCCGAGCGCCTTGGCGGCGCACTGGCGGGTGTGATCGTCGGGGGTGGCGCCGATGCCGCCGGTCGAGAAGACGATGTCGCCCGAGGCGAAGGCGCGCTGCAGCGCCGCGGTGATGCGCGCGGGCTCGTCGCCCACGTATTCGGCCCAGCTGAGCTGCAGGCCGCGCGCGGAGAGCAGCTCGATGACCTTGGCCATGTGCTTGTCGGCACGCTTGCCGGAAAGGATCTCGTCGCCGACGACGATGAGACCGAATGTGCGAGTCATGGTGAACCCCATTGGGAAAGAGCGGCCTTGCTGGCCTCGTCGGCCTCGATGGCGGGCACGCCGGCTGCCGCCGAGGCCTCCGCGGCCGCACGCAGGGCGCGCAGCTGCGCGAGTGCGTCGAGGCAGTAGTGGGCGAACCAGAGGGCCGAGAAGGCGAAGACCAGGGTGTAGATCCAGATGGCGATCGGGATCAGCACGAAGAAAGCGGCGGCGAACAGCAGGCCCGACGCCCAGACGATGCTTGGCGCAGCGCCCAGGTAGCCGCACAGCACGCCGATGCACAGCAGCGGCAGCCGGTGTGCGCGGATGAGCGCGACGCGTTCCTCGGGGCTGGCGTGCTCGGCCAGCGAATCGAAGCTCATCACGCGGTAGGTGAGCCAGCCCCAGATCAGCGGCGGCAATATCAGCACCAGCGGCGGAATGAGCCACAGCGGCATCGACACCACCAGCGCGATCACCGCCAGCACGGTGGCGCCCAGCGAGCGCGCCACGCTGCCGAAGAAGGAAGCGCCCTTCTTCTGTTCGAGCCCCGGAAAGCGCCGCTCGGCCACCAGCCTGGTCAGGGCGGGTGCCATGAACCCGGCCACGATCAGCAGGCAGACCACCACGATCACCGGCGTGGCGGCGAACACCACCACCAGCGATGCCAGCACGGAAGTGACGTCACCCGAGAAGAGACGGCCGATCCACGACCAGAAGCTCGACAGCAGCGGCCAGGCGTCGAGTGCGCCGCGGGTCCAGGCCACGGCAGCGTCCCAGTAGAAGTAGCCCAGCGCCGCGGCCAGCACGATCATCAGCCCCAACGGCAGCAGCGACAGCACGATCACGCGCGGCAGCATGCAGTAGGCGACCGCGCGCCAGAAGGAGTCGAGGAGCAGGCGCATGAGGCAGCGAGGATAACCTCTGGGGAGCGCCCTTCAGGCGCCGTAGCCCCTCAGCCGCGACCGACCATTCGCTTCAGCCCCAGCCATTGCTGGGCCCAGAAGCCGCGGCCGTAGTCGCGCACGTGGCCGTCGGCACGGGGTTCGACCTGGTCGCGGATACCGGTCGGGTCGTAGCGGTCCTCGAAGTTGGCGGTGCGAAAGAGCATGTCCCACCATGGCAGCAGCACGCCGAAGTTGTGGCCCCCGAGGGTGCTGGCGCCTTTCGATTCATGACCCAGCCCGATGCTGTGGTGCAGCCGGTGGAAGCGCGGGCTGATCCACAGCCGCTCGCCGATGGAGCCGAAGCTCAGCCTCAGGTTGGCGTGCTGCAGGCTCTCGCTGAGCTGGGTGAAGGCGACGAACGCGATGAACTGCCCCGGCGCCACGCCGATGAGCTGCGCCACGATGACGATCAGTGCGTCGTGGATGATGTCGTCGAGCAGGTGGTTGCGGTCGTCGCTCCACATCGTCATCTGGCGCTGCGAGTGGTGCAGCGAATGCAGTCCCCACCACCAGTTGAACTGGTGCTGGCCTCGGTGGATCCAGTAGCCGACGAAATCGAGCACGACGAGGTAGATGGCGAAGGCCACCCATGGGATGTCGGTGACGCCGGGCCACACCTCGTCGAGGTGGAAGGTGCCCCACCCCGCCGTGCGCAGCGCGCCCATGGCGTCGTCGAAGAAGGGCTGCAGCGTGAAGAAGATCGCCAGCCGGAACAGGCCGAGGCGGTGGATCAGCGTGTAGAGCATGTCGATGCGGATCGCATGACGGTCCGCCACCGGCTCCACCGAGCGCCAGCGCTGCAGCGGCCCGATGACGGCGACGAGCACCAGGATCTGGATCAGCCCGACCAGCAGCCAGCCAGTGGCGTCGAAGGCATCCTCGGTCCAGCCGCCCAGGCCCACGGCGTAGACCAGCGGCTGCACGGCGGTCTCGAAGAACCAGCCCTGCAGGGCGGAAAAGGCGTCTGTCAGCCAGTCGATCACGATCGGGAAAACTCGTCGTTCAGTTTTTCAGGGATGGGAGGCGATCCAGCCCTTGAAGTCCGGATGCTGGCGCAGCGTGCGGAAGCAGAAGCCCTTGGCCTTCAGGCCGACGATCAGCGGCTCGAGGTTGGCGGGCGCCCACGGGTCCTTGCGCGACCAGATGCCCAGGTGGGCGAGCAGGATGTCGCCGGGGCGGATGGTGTCCAGCGCCTGCGTCAGCAGCTTCGCATTGCTGAATTTCTCGCTCGGCAGTTCGTCGCCGAGGAATCCGGCACTCGCCCAGCCCACGTATTTGTAACCACAGCCCTCGGCCGCAGCCAGGAGCGCGGGCGAGGTCTTGCCACCCGGCGCGCGATACAGCGGCAGCGGCTTCTTGCCGGTGACCGCCGCCAGCCGGTCGGAAGCCTTCCTGATGTTGGCGCAGTACTCGGCCGCGCTCCAGGTCGATTCCTTGCCGTTCTGCGGGCCGGCCGAAGGCCTGATGCGGAAGCTGGGGGGCGTGCCCTTCACGTCGCCGCGCCAGTAGGCGTGGTCATAGGTGTGGGAGCCGAATTCGTTGCCTTCGGCCGCCCTCGCCTTCCACCAGGGCGCCCAGTGGTCGTCGAGGCTGTCGCCGTCGGTCTGGGTGCGCTCGGCGGCGGCGAAGAAGGTGACGCGCACGTCCTGCCGCTTGAGCACGTCGGCCACCAGGGGCGCGATGCCCATGTGGCCGGTGTCGAAGGTCAGGTAGACGGGCTTCTCGCAGGCGGCCGGCTCCTGCGCCGCCCAGGCGCCGGGCGCGAGCGCCGCCGCCAGGACGACCATGGAGGCCGCGGCGGCGACCCCGGCGCGCCTAGATGCGCTTCGCATGGTCCAGGGTCCACACGCCGTGCGGCGAGCGTCCGACGTTGACCTGGCGCACGACCTTGTTACTGGCCAGGTCGACCACGCTGAGCTTCTTGGCCCAGCGCGAGGTCACGTAGAGCGTCTTGCCGTCGGCAGAGACGTCCATGCAGTCGGGGCCGCCGGGCACCGGGTAGGTCGCGACCACCTTCAGCGTCGCCAGGTCGATGCGGCTGATGGTGTTGGCCACGCGGTTGCTCACGAACACGGTCTTGCCGTCGCCGGCCGACCGGAAGGCATGGGCGCCCTTGCCGGTGGGGATCTTGCCGACCAGCTTGGGCTCGGCGCCCGCCACGTCGAACACCTGCACGCCATCGCTGCCGGTCAGGCCGACGAGCAGGGTCTTGTCGTTGTGCACGCCGAAGATGTCGGCCGGCATGGCGCCGGTGGCGACGCGCCACTTGATGGTCTGGGTGGGCAGGTCGACGGCGATCATCTCGTCGCTGTCCTGCATCGTCACGTAGGCGATGGTGCTGGTGTTGTCGATCCAGATGTGGCTGGGCGTCTTGCCGCTGGCGATGCGCTTGGCCAGCTTCAGGTCCTTGCCGTCCCAGCGGTAGACGTCGACGTGGTTCAGCCGGTTGCCGGCCGTCACGAACCACTTCATGTCGCGCGAGAACTGCAGCTGGTATGGATCGATGATCCCGTAGACCACGCGCTGGACTTCCGCCGTGCGAGGGTTCAGGAAGGTCAGCGAGTCGCCCGCCGAATTGGCCACGATGACCGACTTCTCGTCGGGCGTCATGTAGATGTGGTGCGGCTCCTTGCCAGTGGGAATGCGCAGCTTTTCCGTCCAGTCGACGGGATTGATCACGCTGACGTTCGCGTCCAGCGAGTTGAGCACGAAGATCGGAGGAGGTTCCGGCGCTGCGGCGGCGGTGTGGGCCGCGAAGGCCGTCATGCAGGCAAGCAGGAAAGCCGCGAGGCGGCCGTTCGGTCGGGCAGGGAGTCGCAAGGGAAGATTCCGGGAGAGAGTTCGGAATGTTAACGGCCGGCCCTTAAGACTGGCTGACCGGAATCGTGCCCTTTTCCCTCGTTTCCCTGCGTTTTTCCCCTTCTACTTCAATGCCTTGGCGGGCCTGGCCGGTGCGCGCAGGCCCGCGACCTCGTCGGCCGTCAGCCAGCGCCACTGCCCGGGCGCGAGGTCGGCTGGCAGCGCCAGGTCGCCGATGCGCGAGCGATGCAGCCCCTCCACCCGGTTGCCGACCGCCGCCAGCATGCGCTTGACCTGGTGGTACTTGCCCTCGGTGAGCGTGAGCCGCAGGTGCAGCGGGCCGTCGGACTCGCAGGCGGCGGCGCGTACCGGCTTCGGATCGTCGTCGAGCACCACGCCGGCCAGCAGTTTCGCGATCTGCGCCTCGTCCACCGGGTGCTTGGCCGTCACCTCGTAGACCTTGGGCACGTGGTGCTTGGGCGAGCCCATCTTGTGGATGAACTGGCCGTCGTCGGTCAGGAGCAGCAGGCCGGTGGTGTCCTGATCGAGCCGGCCGATGGCCTGCACGCCCTGCACTGCGCCCTTGTTGGGCCGCAGCCGCAGCGGCGACGGCAGCAGCGTGTAGATGCTCGGATAGGTCGAGGGCTTCTGCGAGCACTCGGTGCCGGCGGGCTTGTGCAGCATCAGGTAGGCCTTCTCGTGGTACTCCCACGGGGTGCCCTGCACTGTGTACTGAAGGCCCTCGGGGTCGAGATCGGCGAAGGGGTCGATCACCGCCTTGCCGTCGATGGTCACGAGGCCTTGCTGGACAAGGCCCGCGCACACGCGGCGCGTGCCGAAGCCCTGGGTGAATAGGATGTCTTGCAGGTGCATGGGAAATGAAAAAAGCGGCCGCGCCGTCAAGGGCACGACCGCCTTCGAGTTTGCCGCAGGATCAGTAGCCTGCCGCCAGGCCCGTGTTGCGGCGCGGGTCGTTGGCGCCGTAGAAGCGGTTGTTGCCGACCGGCTTGCCGCCCAGCGACGGCGCACCGACGATGATCGCCGCCAGATGGTTGGCCGGCTGCGGCACGCCCAGGTTGTGGCCCATGTCGGTCAGGATCTTGCGCGTGTCGGGGCTCAGCGCGTAGGTCTCGACGTTGGTGACGTCGGGCAGCCACTGCTGGTGGAAGCGCGGCGCGTCGACGGCTTCCTGCACGTTCATGCCGTAGTCGATGGCATTGATCATGGTCAGCATCACCGCGGTGATGATGCGGCTGCCACCCGGGGTGCCGACCACCATCACCGGCTTGCCGTCCTTGGACACGATGGTCGGGCTCATCGAGCTCAGCGGGCGCTTGCCCGGCTCGATCTTGTTGGCCTCGCCCTGCACCAGGCCGTAGAGGTTGGGCACGCCCACCTTCGAGGTGAAGTCGTCCATCTCGTCGTTCAGCAGCACGCCGGTCTTGGCGGCCGTGACCTTGGCGCCGAACCAGTCGTTCAGCGTGTAGGTCACCGAGACCGCGTTGCCCCACTTGTCCGCGATCGAGTAGTGGGTGGTGTTGCTGCCTTCATGCGGTGCGACGCCGGGCTTGATGTCCTTGGAGACACCGGCCTTCTTCGGGTCGATGACGGCGCGGATCTTCTCGGCGTAGCCCTTGTCGAGCAGCCGCTCGAGCGGGTTCTTCACGAAGTCGGGGTCGCCCAGGTAGCTGTTGCGGTCCACGTAGGCGTGGCGCATGGCCTCGATCTGGTAGTGCACGGCCTGTGCCGAGCGGTAGCCCAGGTCCTTGAGCGGATAGCCCTCGAGGATGTTGAGCATCTCGCAGATGATCACGCCGCCCGAGCTCGGCGGGGGCGCCGACACGATACGGTAGCCGCGGTAGTCGCACTCCACGGGTGCCATTTCGCGCGTCTTGTACTGGTCGAGGTCGGCCTGCGTGATCAGGCCCTTGCCAGCCTGGCTGGAGGCCACGATGGCGTTGCCGACCCAGCCCTTGTAGAAGCCGTCGGTGCCCTTGGCGCTGATCTCGCGCAGGGTCTTCGCCAGGTCCTTCTGCACCAGCTTGTCGCCCACCTTGTAGGGCTCGCCCTTGTTCAGGAAGATGGCGGCCGTGGCGGGGTCTTCCTTGAAGTCGGCCGTGGCGGTGGCGAGCAGGTCGATGTCGCCCTGCTCCAGCGCGAAGCCCTTCTCCGCCAGCTGGATCGACGGGGCGAGCAGCTCGCCGCGCTTCATGGTGCCGTACTTCTCGCGCGCGTACTCCATGCCCGAGACGCTGCCGGGCACGCCCACGGCGAGGTGGCCCTTGGTGCTCAGGCCCTTGATGACGTTGCCGTCCTTGTCGAGGTACATGTTGGCCGTGGCGGCCAGCGGGGCCTTCTCGCGGAAATCGAGGAAGGTCTTGCGGCCGTCGGCCAGCTGCACGGTCATGAAGCCGCCGCCGCCGAGGTTGCCCGCTGCGGGATAGACCACCGCCAGCGCATAGCCCACGGCCACCGCCGCGTCGACTGCGTTGCCGCCGCGCTTGAGCACGTCGACGCCGACCTTGGTGGCCAGGTGCTGGGCACTCACGACCATGCCGTTCTCGGCGGCGACGGGCGCCACCGACGCCGCGTGCGTCGCGCCGGCCGCGGCCAGCACGAGCACCGCCGCGACGGCGCCCCTCAGCTTGGGAGTCCAGTGGATTTGTTGCATGTTGAAGTCTCCTCTAGAGCGTGTTGAAGAATCTTTGGTGTGGTGCCCTGCCGGCAGGTCATGCCGTGAGCAGCCCCTTGCGGCGCAGCGCGTCGAGCGCGACCGCAACCTGCTGGCGCGCGAACTCCCTGACGGCCGCCGGATCGGTCAGCGGCTTTTCGTCCTTGACGAAGCGCAGCCTGTCGCTGCGCACCTCGGCTTCGAGATGCTCTGCCAGCGCCTCGTGCGAACGGGTGCCGTCGAGCAGCGGCAGCAGGCTGCGTTCGAGCAGCGACACCGTCACATGCTCATGCCACTGGTTGCAGGTGCTGGCGGCGGGACTGGCACCGGGCACGAGGGCCACCGCGCTTCGCACCGCGGACAAGGCCTGCGGCAGGCCGGAGACCGCTTCGGCGGTGCGCACCGGCGAGCGCCTGAACCGCAGGGCGCCGAGGATCAGCAGTTCCTCGACCATGGCCATCACGGCCGGCTCGACCGCCGCCGCAGGCTGCCCCACCAGCGCGGCCACCGCCTCGATGAGCGATCCGGCGGACATCGAGGCCGGATAGCGCGTGTCGAGCAGATGCGCCACCGCCTTGTGCACCGGCAGCCGCAGCGTCACCTTGAGGCCGCGCTGCGCATTGCAGGGCTGCTCGCGCGCATCGAGCGCGAGCGCAGAACCGTCTTCCGTCTTGAAGGCACCCGCGAGCTCGAGCTGGCGGATGCGCGCAGGCTCCAGCCTGTAGCGGACGCCCTGGGCGTGGGCCTGCCCGACAAGCAGCGTCTGGCGGAACGTGCGATTGACCAGGAAATCGAGGTACTGCTCCATGAGCACCTGACTGCCCCCGCACTCGCGCAGCAGCGGATCGCGCACCTTCTCACCGTAGTTCTGCACGAACATCGTCGACGGCTCGGCGTCGCACAGGTAGGCCAGGCCGCGGGTCTGCGCGCGCGCGACGAACTCCTTGAAATAGCACGGCGCGTTGCATGGCTCGAGGAACTCGTGCAGCAGGTAGGAGCTGTTGGCGTTGCGCACGATGGGCATCGCCTCTTCGAGCGTCTTCTTGAGCACGCTGTCGGCACGGGCCGACTGCTCGAGGAAGTCGAGCATGCCTCGCGCATAGGAGAGCTTTTCTTCCGGCGTATCGCGCGGGCCGCCGCGCAGGATCATCGCGTCGCGCACGATCTCGCGCGCCTTCCAGCCGGGGTAAACGTTGTAGCTGACGTAGGCCACGCCGTTGGGCGCGAGGTTCTCGCTGCAGATGCGCAGGATCGCGTCCTGCACCTCGCCTGGCACCCAGCTGTAGACGCCGTGGCAGACGATGTAGTCGAACTGCCCGAACGAGGCGTCGATCTCCGCCAGGTTGAACGCCTTGAGTTCGATGTTCGAAAGCCCCGCGCGCGCGATGGCGGCAGCGCCCTGGGCCACCTGCACCGTCGAGAGGTCGACGCCGACCGCGCGCGCCTCGGGATGGCGCGCCGCGAAGGGAATCAGATTGCCGCCGGCGGCGCAGCCGAGTTCCAGCACGCGGGCCGTCGCGGGAGGAGGAACGTCCAGACCGAAGAGAAAGGCCAGCGCTTCCAGGTGCTCCATCGCCGATTGCGGAAACGGATGCGAGTCGTAGGGCACCGTGTCGTAGTAGCTGGTCAACTCGGAAGTCAGGGAGTCCGGCACGGGCGTCCTTTTTCTTCGGGATCTGGGCAGGTGGCAGGAAGGAGCGCAGAGACGATCACAGACGGTGACTGCGATGTGACAGTGCTCGCCGACTATAGCCGTGACCACAGGCCATCGCGCAATAAAAAAGCCCGGCCAAATGGCCGGGCGTGAAAAGCCTATCTGCTTGGCATTGCGTCAAGGCCCCCGCACAGGTTGACCAGCGGGGGACGGTTTACCCGTCAAGGAGAAACTGGGATTGGAAGGACCGGGACCGGAAGAACATTCGCCGCATTCCTCGGGGCGGGCCACCGGGCGGAGCCAGTCTGCCGCGGCGTCTTCAGGCCACATGGCACGCAGGCGCGCGTCGCGCCACAGGGTTCGTGCGACGTCCTCGAGCTCGAGGGCGTCCACCGTGTGCCACCGCTGCTGCAGCCGGTGCGCGCAGGCGGCGATCCAGAGAGTGGCGGGCATGTTTTCCATGGGCGCAGTTTACTGTATATTCATACAGTCTTTTCAACAAGGAAGTCCGCCATGCCCGCGACCGACGAAACGACCCCGCCGCCGAACTACCCGCTCAAGGAAGCGCTTGCCTGGATCTCGAAGTTCGCACATGCATGGAAGGCCATCGAGCCTTCACCCAGGAGCCTCAGCATCGACGGCTTCATCATCTGGGGACCCGTGCTCTACGAAAAGCACAAGGACGAAGATCCGGTCCAGCTCGCCAGGCAATTGTTCGGCCGGTCGGGCGAGTACTTCAGGTATCTCTACCCGGGCCGCGGGCGCAGCTCCAACGATCCCCGGTCTTAGAATGCCCCGATGATTTGGCGCACACTGCTTCCGCTCACCCTGGTCCTCGTCGCCGGCTGTTCCACTCCCCCGAACGAGGTGACGCAAGTCCGTGAAGGCGTGCTGCGCGCCATGACCTATGTCCAGGCATCAGACTATTGCGATGCGCGCGACAAGACGCCGCGCTGGCTGGGCAAGGCTCCTGCGGAACAGGGCGTCCTCTTCCAGTGCTATTGACAGCGCCTGCCTGAGCTGACGTCGCCGGACGCGGCGCACGACTTCAAGCGCCCACGCGCCCGTCCTACACAAGCGGACGAATCCCGGAAGAAGACGCCTCCCTGTCATCCGAAAACAATTTGCTGACAACTACGCCGTGAGCAAGAAAGATGACCATCAAGGAGATTTGCCGGCTGCACGGGCTCGATCTCGAGCGAGGAAGCCGCGTATTGTGTGACGGCAGGCTCGGCACTGTAGCCGGCGCGAACGGAAGGTTCCTGCGAGTGAAATTCGACGGAAACCAGATCAGCAGCCCTTGCGATCCGTTCGACGTACAGCCGGTCGAACCAACAACCATAAGCTCCCCGATCGGCCCCGACGGGGGGCCAGCCGTTCTGGTCTGATCTCCCGATCGATGCCTACCAGCAAGTGCCTGGTCGTCACGCTGGGCACATACGAACTCAAGACCGTTCGCGCAGCTCGTCCCGCAGCGCCTTGATCTGGTCATGGTTGCGCTGGGCGCCCTCAGCCTGGCGCTCGACCACCCGCGCACTCCCGGCGGAATCGGTGCCTTCAGCGCCTTCCGATAGCGGGCCGCCGCAGCGGCAGCGCATTGCGACGCACGATCGCGAAAGACCTGCTTGAGCTGCGTCGAGTCCACCTCGGCGGGGCAGCGAACCGCCCCGCCCACCATCGCTCAAGCCACCTCGACGTTGATGCGCCTGGGCTTCGCGTGCTCGGCCTTGGGGATTCGCAGCTTCAGCACGCCCTGCGCAAGCTCCGCGGACACCTTCTCGGTGTCCAGCTCCTTGCTGAGCGTGAAGACGCGCTGGAACCGCCCGAGGCCGACTTCCGTATGGCTGGTCTTCAGGCCTTCGGGCACGGTCAGGCTCGACTCGGCCTCGATGGTCAGGGTCTCCGCTTCAACGTGGAGGTTCAGGTTCTCGCGCGAAACCCCTGGAAGGTCGGCATAGAGCGTGATGCCTCCTGCATCTTCGATCACGTCGACAGGAGGCGTCAGCGCGGCGCTGCCATAGCGCGGAGCCTTCTTCGGCTCGTGGTTCTCCGGCATGCCGGAGGAACGGGTCTGGATGTCGTTGCTCATGGTGTTCATCTCCTCGATATCACTGGACAGCGATCACTGGACGGCGATGCGGCGCGGCTGGGCCGATGCGCGGCGGCGGACGGTGATGTGCAGCAAGCCGTCGCGCAGCTTGGCATCGACCGCCTCGGGGTCCGCGTCGTCGGGCAGCGTCAACATGCGGCGGAACGAACCTTCGAAGCGTTCGTTGATGTGCACGGCCGCCTTCGCGCCCGCCTCGGGCAGCACGCTCTTGCGCTCGCCGGCGATGGTCAGCAGGCCACGCTCGAGATGGACCTCCAGCGTGGACGGATCGACGCCGGGAGCGAAGGCATAGATTTCCACCGCCTGCGGCGTCGCACCGACATTCAGCGCGGGAAACCCGTTGCTGCCGAAGCCCCGGATGGTGGGCGCAAGATCGAATGCCTGCCGCATGTCTCGCTGCAGACGGTCCATTTCCGCGAGCATGTCGCGCGGGAAGAAAGCTCGGTACATGGCTGAACCTCCAAAAATCTGGAACCTGTGAAAACCTGGGGAAGGGCCGGAGCCCTCACTGGGGCAGGCGGGAAGCGCTGGCAGCCTGCGAGGAGCCGCGGGCGAACGAGCGCAGCCTTGCGGTGAAGCGCGACGAACGGCTTCGCCAGCGCGGAGCGCGTGAGTCCGGATAGTTGAATTTCGCCAGTTCCTCGCGTCCCTTCTGGGTGATGGCAAGCACCTGCGCAGCCGAGGCTGCACCAGACAGGGAAAGAGGATCCGAAGGCGACGGCACGAGGGCGACGACGAGCCCGGCGGCGCGCAGTACCCTGACCTGGTCGATGTCTTCAGTGCGATAGAACGTGACAGGTAGGCGGGAGCCGGCGATTTGCTTGAGCAAGTTCATGGTCATTGCATTACCTCCTTTTCGGTCGACCAATTTCCGACGGAGGTGAAGATAGGCGGCGCCTCGCCGTTTTCAAGAGGGAGTTTCTCGACGCCCGGGCCCGAGCACGAAGGCCGTGCAGGGACGATGCCCCACGCGAAAAAAAGCCCGGCCGCTCGGGCCGGGCTGAGGTTTACAGCAAGCCTACGGGGAGACCGCAGGGAGCCAGAATCTACGACACGGTTCGTGCCCGCGGTGTCGGACAAATCCGACTCCGGCAACGTGCGCCCTGCATGGCGCGACCGCTGGAAGGCAACGGCTCGAACTGACGAACATCTCGGCTTTACCTGAGCAACTTCTGCGGCGCCGGCCGACGCACGGGCGCCGCCGATGCAGTCAACCTTCGCGGCAAAACGCATAACAACTTGAAGGACCATGGACCAGCTCTTCGCCCGCTTCGCCAATCGGATCGCCCACATCGCAGGAAGTCCGATCACCTTCCTGGCGTGCGTGGCCATCGTCGTGGCATGGGCGATTTCGGGACCGTTCTTCGGTTTCTCGGAGACCTGGCAGTTGCTCATCAACACCGGCACCACCATCGTGACCTTCCTGATGGTGTTCCTGATCCAGAACACCCAGAACCGCGACGGCGTGGCGCTGCAGACCAAGCTCGACGAACTCATCCGCTCGTCCGACGCCCAAGACGAATTCATGGGCATCGAGAAGCTCACCGATCAGGAGCTGAGCGTCCTGCACCAGAAGTGCGAAGCAGCGGCAAGGAAAAGCCACGCGACGCTGGAGCGCACCCGTGCCGAACGCCGCCGGCGCGGGCACGGAAAAGAAGATTCAGAGGCGAAATAGCCGAGGGAGAACGTCCAAGTGAAAAGGGCGTTCACCGGACTTCGGCGAACGCCCTCGGACGTCATGTTGGTGGAGCTGGGGGGATTTGAACCCCCGTCCGCAAGCCTTCATCGCGCAGTTCTACATGTTTAGTGATCTGTTTTGAGTCTCGCTCCCGGAGTCGCGCAGTCACACGCTAAACCGGACGCCAGTACCCTATTTTTCTCGCCCCGACCCAAGGTACCCGGATCGGAGCCAGCCCATGTAGTTATCCTTGCAGCCGGGAGGTCAGGATTGCTCCAGACCCCCTTGCCCAGCCCATCGGCCAACTGTTGCAAGGCTCACTGGCAATTAAGCAGCGAGTGCGAAACGTTCGTCGTTTGCAGTTAGTTTGTTTGAATCTGTTTTACGAGCGCATTCAGCTCGACATGCCCCGCTGCGACTCCGAACCCACGTCGAAACCAGTGCAGCCCCTGGAGGACGTATTTTAGGCGCTAATCAGCAACTTCAAGAGCTCGAGGGGTGAAGAGATCGATGCGTCGGCCTGCCAAAGCGTCGAATCGGCCTGCGAGCCCATGTAGCCGTAGGTTGCCGCAACCGTGCGCATTCCTGCGGCGCGACCCGCGATGATGTCGCGCTCGTCGTCGCCGACGTAGATACACGCCTCGGAAGGCACGCCGAGCCGGCGTGCAGCCTCATACAAAGGCTCGGGATGCGGTTTCGCGAACGGCGTGGTGTCGCCGCTCACGACCGCGCCGGCAGTGGCGAAGAGCGGAATGGCCTGGGTCAGCGGATCGGTGAAGCGCATCGACTTGTTGGTGACCACGCCCCACAGAAGGCCACGCTCCCGCAGCGCCTCGATCAGCGCCTGCACTCCATCGAACACCTGCGTATTGAGGAGCATGCGGCGCTCGTAGGCCACGAAGAACTCTTCGCGCAGCTCGGGGAACTCCGGCGACTCGGGCGTGATGCCGAACGCCACGCCCAACATGCCCCTAGCCCCTGCCCCAGCCATGGGGCGATAGCGCTCCAGCGGATAGGAATCGAGGCCGCGGTCAGTGCGCATCTTGTCGGCGGCGGCGCCGAGGTCGGGTGCACTGTCGATCAGGGTGCCATCCAGGTCGAACAGCACGGCCCTTGTTTCGCGGCCGATCATTCCTGCGGCCCAGGCTTTTGCGTGGCGAACATGTAATTGACGCTGGTGTCGTCGCTGAGCCAGTAGCGGCGGGTCAGGGGGTTGTGTTCCATCCCTCGCGTATGGCGAAGATCCAGGCCGGCCGCCCGGCAGTACCCGGCCAACTCGCTGGGCCGGATCAGCTTTGCATATTCATGGGTACCGCGGGGCAGCATGCCGAGCACGTATTCCGCTCCCACGATCGCCAGCATGAAGGATTTCAGGTTGCGGTTGATCGTCGAGAAGAACACCCATCCACCCGGCTTCACGAGCGCAGCGCAGGCCTGGATCACCGAAGCCGGTTGCGGCACATGCTCGAGCATCTCCATGCAGGTCACGACGTCGAAGCTGCCCGGCTGCTCGGCAGCCAGCGCCTCCGCACTGATCTCCCGGTACTTCACTCCCCGGGTGCCAGCCTCGAGCGCATGCAACTGGGCGACCTTGAGCGCCTTGCCGGCGAGGTCGATGCCCAGAACGTCGGCTCCTTTGCGGGCCATCGAATCCGCCAGGATTCCGCCGCCGCAGCCGATATCGAGCACACGACGCTGCGAAATCGGCGCAATACCGTCAATCCATTCCAGGCGCAATGGATTGATTTCATGCAGCGGCCGAAATTCGCTTTCCAAATCCCACCAGCGATGTGCGAGTTCTGAAAACTTGGCCAGTTCGGCCGGATCGGCATTCAGGTTTTCTGTCATGAAGCGATTATGAAACGGTCGATGTCCGATAAACACCGCAAGCCTTTGCCGAAGATCAATCGCGAATTCGGCAGCCATAAAAAAACCCCGCCGAAGCGGGGTTTCATTGTCGATGGAATCGATCGATTAGTTGGCGCGGGTGCCGACCACTTCGATTTCCACGCGACGGTTCTTGGCGCGGCCTTCCTTGGTGCGGTTGTCAGCCACAGGCTGCTTCTTGCCCTTGCCTTCGGTGTAGACGCGGTTGCGTTCGATGCCCTTCGAGACCAGGAAGGCCTTGACGGCTTCGGCGCGACGCACCGACAGACGCTGGTTGTAAGCGTCGGTACCGATCGAGTCGGTGTGGCCGACAGCGATGATGACTTCCAGGTTCACGCCACGGATCTTCTCGACCAGGTCGGTCAGCTTGGCGCGGCCTTCGGGCTTCAGAACCGACTTGTCGAAGTCGAAGAAGGCGTCAGCAGCGAAGGTCACCTTCGAAGCGGCGACTTGCGGAGCAGGCGGGGGGGTCGGGGCGCCAGGAGTCGGGGTGGCAGCAACCGGAGCTGCAGGAACCAGAGCACCGTCGCAACCAGCGGCAGCCGTAGCAGGCGTCCAGTTGGCATCGCGCCAGCACAGTTCGTTCGTGCCGTTCTTCCAAACCAGTTCGCCGGTGCCGTTTTGCCAGTTGTCGATCGTAGGACCGCCGTCCGCAGCGGTGACACGGGTCTGCGCGCCGGCGGCAGTGGCGAGCGCAGCGACTGCAAACATCATCGCCACTTTATTCAGTTTCTTCATGGTTCTCCTCTTGGGGAAAAAGCCGCAGCCGCGCTGCGAATCAAGGACGCTTTAAGTGACCACCACCCAAAACGTTGAGGCGATTGTGCCATAGGGTCTTTGGCAAACAGCCCGCGGGACGGCCCGGAAGCGTAGGACGGAGGCGGAATAGGCGCCTTGTGTTGCGGCGGTGCGACACCCCTCACAGCGTAAAATTTCACCTTCCTGCCGCCAGTCCCTTGCTCATGACCTCCTTCGCAAAAGAAACCCTGCCCATCAGTCTCGAAGAGGAAATGCGCAGCAGCTACCTCGATTACGCCATGAGCGTGATCGTGGGCCGAGCACTCCCCGACGCCCGCGACGGCCTCAAGCCGGTGCACCGCCGGGTGCTCTACGCGATGCACGAGCTGAACAACGACTGGAACCGCCCGTACAAGAAGTCGGCCCGTATCGTCGGCGACGTGATCGGTAAGTACCACCCGCACGGCGACCAGTCGGTCTACGACACCATCGTCCGCCTGGCCCAGGACTTCTCCATGCGCCACATGCTGGTCGACGGCCAAGGCAACTTCGGGTCCGTCGATGGAGACAACGCGGCCGCAATGCGGTATACGGAAATCCGGCTGGCGAAAATTGCGCACGAAATGCTGGCCGATATCGACAAGGAAACCGTCGACTTTCAGGACAATTACGACGGCTCCGAAAAAGAGCCCAAGGTGTTGCCGAGCCAGCTGCCGAATTTGCTGGTCAATGGCTCCGGCGGTATTGCGGTCGGCATGGCCACGAATATCCCGCCGCACAACCTGAACGAGGTGGTGGACGCCTGCCTGCACCTGCTTCGCAACCCCGAAGCCAGCATCGACGAGCTGATGGAGATCGTCCCCGCCCCCGACTTCCCCACCGCCGGCATCATCTACGGCATCAACGGCGTGAAGGACGGCTACCGCACCGGCCGCGGCAAGGTCGTGATGCGCGCCAAGTGCCACTTCGAGGACATCGACCGCGGCCAGCGCCAGGCGATCATCGTCGATGAGCTCCCCTACCAGGTCAACAAGAAGACGCTGCAGGAGCGCATGGCCGAGCTCGTGCACGAAAAGAAGATCGAGGGCATCAGCCACATCCAGGACGAGTCCGACAAGTCGGGCATGCGCCTGGTCATCGAGCTCAAGCGCGGCGAAGTGCCCGAGGTGGTGCTCAACAACCTCTACAAGCAGACCCAGCTGCAAGACACCTTCGGCATCAACATGGTGGCGCTGGTCGACGGCCAGCCGAAGCTGTGCAACCTGAAGGACCTGATCGAGGTCTTCCTGCAGCACCGCCGCGAAGTGGTCACCCGCCGCACGGTCTTCAACCTGCGCAAGGCACGCGAGCGCGGCCACGTGCTCGAAGGCCTGGCGGTGGCGCTGGCGAACATCGACGAGTTCATCCGCATCATCCGCGAATCGCCCACTCCGCCGGTCGCCAAGGCCGAGCTCATGACGCGCAGCTGGGACAGCAAGCTGGTGCGCGAGATGCTCACGCGCACGCGCGCCGACGGCGGTGTGGTCAACGCCGACGACTACCGTCCCGAGGGCCTCGAGCGCGAGTTCGGCATGGGCAGCGACGGTCTCTATCGCCTCTCGGAGACGCAGGCCCAGGAAATCCTCCAGATGCGCCTGCAGCGCCTGACCGGCCTGGAGCAGGACAAGATCGTCGCCGAGTACAAGGAAGTGATGGCCGAGATCGACGACCTGCTCGACATCCTGGCCAAGCCCGAGCGCGTCTCGACCATCATCGGCGATGAACTCGGCATCCTCAAGCAGGAGTTCGGCCAATCGAAGATCGGCGCGCGCCGCAGCCAGGTGGAGCACAGCGCCTACGACCTCTCGACCGAGGACCTGATCACGCCGACCGACATGGTGGTCACGCTCTCGCACAGCGGCTACATCAAGAGCCAGCCCCTCGGCGAATACCGGGCACAGAAGCGCGGAGGCCGCGGCAAGCAGGCCACCGCCACCAAGGACGACGACTGGATCGACCAGCTCTTCATTGCCAACACGCACGACTACATCCTCTGCTTCTCGAACCGCGGCCGGCTCTATTGGCTCAAGGTCTGGGAGGTGCCGGTGGGATCGCGCGGCTCCCGCGGCCGACCGATCGTCAACATGTTCCCGCTGCAGGAAGGCGAGAAGATCAACGTGGTCCTGCCGCTGACCGGCGAGAAGCGCAACTTCCCGGCCGATCAGTACGTGTTCATGGCGACGTCGATGGGCACGGTCAAGAAGACCGCGCTCGACGAGTTCAGCAACCCGCGCAAGGGCGGCATCATCGCGGTCAACCTCGACGAGGGCGACTACCTGATCGGCGCCGCACTCACCGACGGCAAGCACGACGTGATGCTCTTCAGCGACGGCGGCAAGGCTGTGCGCTTCGACGAGGAAGACGTCCGTCCGCTGGGCCGCAATGCACGCGGCGTGCGCGGCATGTCGCTCGAGGCCGGACAGGGCGTGATCGCGATGCTGGTGGCCGAGGACGAGCAGCAGAGCGTGCTCACGGCCACGGAAAATGGTTACGGAAAGCGAACAAGCATTACCGAATACACCCGTCATGGGCGGGGAACCAAGGGCATGATCGCGATTCAACAGAGTGAGCGCAATGGCAAGGTCGTTGCCGCCACTCTCGTGCATGCGGATGATGAGATCATGCTCATCACCGACAAGGGCGTGCTGGTGCGCACCCGGGTTGCCGAGATTCGTGAACTGGGTCGCGCGACGCAAGGCGTCACGCTGATCGGGCTCGACGAAGGCGCCAAACTAAGCGGGCTACAACGTATCGTCGAAAACGACGCGAACGGCGAATCCGAGCCTGAAGCAGACGATACTTCCTCATCTTCAACGGAGAATCCTCAGTGAAAAAAATCAAACTCGCACTTCTGACGGTCGCCCTGGCAAGCAGCTCGATGGCCGCCCTGGCCCAGGACAAGGCCACGCTCATCAAGCAGTTCATCGACATCCAGCGCCCCGGCATCGAGTCGCTGGCTCGTGGCCTGGTCGAACAGTCGAGTGCCCCGATCGCGCAGGCGGGTTCGCAGTACCTGCAGACGCAAGTGCCCGAGGCCAAGCGCGAAGCCGCCGCCAAGGCCGCCGACGCCGAGCTGAAGAAGTACTTCGACGAGACCTACCCCATCGTCCGCGACAAGGCCGTGCAACTGGCGCCCGGCGCCCTGACCCCGCTGATGGAACAGAACTTCAGTGAAGACGAGCTCAAGCAGCTGCTGGCCTGGATCAACTCGCCCCTGAGCAAGAAGTACCAGGAACTGAATCCCAAGATGCAGACCGCCCTGACGGAAAAGCTCGTGTCCGAGACGCGTGCCACGGTCGAGCCCAAGATGCAGGCGCTCGACACCGCCGTCGCCAAGGCCCTCGGCGCACCGACCGACGGTGGCGCAGCCCCCGCCAAGGCACCTGCCAAGGCCCCAGCAAAGAAGTAAGAGAAACGTGACCCAGCAGCAGACGCCGGCCGGCAAGCGCCCCTACAACTTCTCGGCCGGTCCGGCTGCCATGCCGGAGGCGGTGCTGCAACGCGCCGCCGCCGAAATGCTCGACTGGCAGGGCAGCGGCATGAGCGTGATGGAGATGAGCCATCGCGGCAAGGAGTTCGGTTCGATCTGCACGCAGGCCGAAGCCGACCTCCGCACGCTGCTGGCGATTCCCTCGAACTTCCACATCCTGTTCATGCAGGGCGGCGGGCTTGGCGAGAACGCCATCGTTCCGCTGAACCTCTCGCGCGGCAAGACCACCGACTTCGTCATCACCGGCAGCTGGAGCACCAAGTCGCACAAGGAAGCCCAGCGCTACTGCAATGCGCGCGTGGCCGCCAGCAATGCCGACAACCAGCACACGAAGCTGCCCGATCCCGCGACCTGGCAGCTCTCCAAGGATGCCTCGTACGTGCACGTGTGCTCGAACGAAACGATCAACGGCATCGAATTCCAGCAACTGCCCGATCTGGCCGCTCTCGGCAGCAGCGCGCCGCTGGTCATCGACTTCTCCTCGCACGTCGCCTCGCGCAGCGTCGACTGGAGCCGCGTCGGCCTGGCCTTCGGCGGCGCCCAGAAGAACCTCGGCCCCGCCGGGCTGACCATCGTGGTCGTCCGTGACGACCTGATCGGCCATGCGCTAGAGATCTGCCCGAGCGCCTTCAACTACAAGACCGTGGCCGACAACCAGTCCATGTACAACACCCCGCCGACCTGGGGCATCTACATGGCAGGGCTCACGTTCAAGTGGCTGCTGGAGCAGACCGAGGGCGAGTACACCGGTGTCGCCGCCATGGAGCGGCGCAACATCGCCAAGGCGAAGCTGCTGTACGACTTCATCGACGGCTCCGACTTCTACGCCAACCGCATCGACCCGGGCTGCCGTTCGCGCATGAACGTGCCGTTCTTCCTGGCTGACGAGAGCCGCAACGAGGCCTTCCTCGCCGGCGCTCGCGAAGCAGGGCTGCTGCAGCTCAAGGGCCACAAGTCGGTCGGGGGCATGCGCGCGAGCATTTACAACGCCATGCCGCTGGCAGGGGTGCAGGCTCTGGTGGCCTACATGCGAGAATTCGAGCGATCGCATGCCTAGGCGCATGCCCAGCCGCTCGCACCGATGACCGCCTCCGCACCCACACCGCCCTCCTCCTCTCCCGACAATTCCGAAAGCCTGGCCGATCTGCGCGTGCAGATCGACTCGCTCGACCAGCGCCTGCTGAGCCTGCTCAACGAGCGGGCCCACGTGGCCGAACTGGTCGGCGAGGTCAAGAAGCGCGAGGGCACGCCGTTCTTCCGCCCCGACCGCGTGGCGCAGGTCATCGACAAGATGCAGAAGAGCAATGGCGGTCCGCTCAAGGACCTCCACGTTGCCGCCATCTGGCGCGAGATCATGTCGGCCTGCCTGGCGCTCGAGTCGCCGCAGCGCGTTGCCGTGCTCGGCCCCGAAGGCACCTTCTGCGAGCAGGCCGCCATCGAATACTTCGGCGGCGCCGCCGACCTGATCTACTGCGCCAGCTTCGACGAGGTGTTCCATGCCACCGCCGCGGGCAGCGCCCAATACGGCGTGGTCGGCGTCGAGAACTCGACCGAGGGCGTGGTCACGCGCTCGCTGGACCTGTTCCTGCACTCGCCCACGCACGTCGTCGGCGAGGTCAGCCTGCTGATCCGCCACCACCTGCTGCGCAGCAGCAATTCGCTCGAAGGCGTCGAGGCGGTGCTGGCCCATCCACAGGCGCTGGCGCAATGCCAGACCTGGCTGTCCAAGCACCTGCCCAACGCCGAGCGGCGTGCCGTATCGAGCAACGCCGAGGGCGCGCGCCTCGCGGCCACCAATCCCAAGTGGGCTGCGCTGGCGGGCGAACGCGCCTCCACGCGCTTCGGCCTGCACATCGTGGCGCACGCGATCCAGGACGACTCGTACAACCGCACCCGCTTCTCGGTCATCTGCCTGCCGCAGACGCTGGCCATGCCGCCGGCATCGGGCCGCGACTGCACGAGCCTGATCGTTTCGGTTCCCAACCGGCCCGGCGCAGTGCACGACCTGCTGGTACCGCTGAAGCTCAACAACGTCTCGATGACGCGCTTCGAGTCGCGCCCCGCGCGCACCGGCCAGTGGGAGTACTACTTCTACATCGACCTCGACGGCCATCCCTCGCAGCCCAACGTGGCTGCCGCGCTGGCCGAGCTGCGCGGCCTCTGCGCCTTCTACAAGGTGCTCGGCGCCTACCCCGTCAAGGCCTGACCGGCAGGCAGACACACAGAGACAGCATGTTCGAACAACTGGGACTGATCGGCTGCGGCCTGATGGGCGGCTCCTTCGCGCTCGCACTCAAGCGCGCGAAGCTGGTGAAACGCGTGGTGGGCTACAGCAAGTCGCCCTCCACCACCGAGCGGGCGCGCCAGCTCGGCGTGATCGACGTGGCGGCGCCCTCGGCGCTGCTGGCGGTGTCGGGCGCCGACATCGTGCTGCTGGCGGTGCCGGTGGCTGCTTCCGAAGCCACCTTCAAGGCCATCCGCCACGGCATCTCCAGCGAGACGCTGGTGATGGACGTGGGCTCGACCAAGGGCGACGTGATCGAGGCCGCGCGCAACGGCCTGCAGCGCCAGTTCGCGAATTTCGTGCCGGCGCACCCCATCGCGGGCAAGGAGCTCTCGGGCATCGAGCACGCGGAGGCGTCGCTCTTCGCCGGACGCCAGGTCGTGCTGACCCCGGTGAAGACCACGCTGCGCTCCAACGTGCAGCGGGCCACCCAGGTGTGGAGCGGCATCGGCGCCAACGTCGTCACGATGACGCACGAGGAGCACGACGGCGCCTTCGCCGCCGTGAGCCACCTGCCGCACCTGCTGGCATTCGCGTACATCAACGGCCTGGCCGCGCAGCCGCAGGGCGAGCGCTTCCTGAGCCTTGCGGGCCCGGGCTTCCGCGACTTCTCGCGCATCGCCGCGAGCGATCCGGTCATGTGGCGCGACGTGCTGCTGGCCAACCGCGAGCATGTGCTGGAGCAGTCTCGGGCCTTCCGCAAGGCGCTCGACGACTTGGAGGCGTTGATGGCCGCCAACGACCTGCAGGGCCTGGAGCTGTCGATCGCCGCCGCCAGCAAGACGCGGGCGGCCTGGAAGCCGGCCGCCGACAGCGCGTCGCAGCAGCAGGACAACTGAGATGTTCTCGACGACCTTCCTCGACCTCCCGCCGCTCGCCGGCGCGGCCGGTACGGTGCGCCTGCCGGGCTCCAAGAGCATTTCGAACCGCGTGCTGCTGCTCGCGGCACTCGCCAGCGGCACCACCGCCATCCACGACCTGCTCGATTCCGACGACACCCGCGTGATGCTCGACGCGCTGCGCGCCCTGGGTTGCGGCATCGAACAGGCGGGCAGCACGCTGCGCGTCACCGGGCTGGGCGGACAGCTCAAGTCCGGCGAGACGCTGCTGCCGCTTTTCCTTGGCAACGCCGGCACGGCAATGCGCCCGCTGACGGCGGCGCTGTCGCTGCTGGGCGGCGAATTCGAGCTCAGCGGTGTTCCGCGCATGCACGAGCGCCCCATCGGCGACCTCGTCGATGCGCTGACGCAGCTCGGCTGCCGCATCGACTACCTCGGCAACCCCGGCTATCCGCCGCTGCGCATCCATCCGGTGCCGCACGGCGACCTGGCGCTCGACGCCCCGATCCGCGTGCGCGGCGACGTGTCGAGCCAGTTCCTCACTGCCCTGCTGCTGGGGCTGCCGCTGGCCGCGGCCAACGACATCGTGATCGAGGTGGTCGGCGAGCTGATCTCCAAGCCGTACATCGAGATCACGCTGAACCTGCTGGCGCGCTTCGGCATCCAGGTCCACCGCGACGGCTGGGAGCGCTTCACCATCCCCGCGGGCAGCCGCTACAGCTCGCCCGGCGAGATCCACGTGGAGGCGGATGCCTCCTCCGCCAGTTACTTCATCGCGCTCGGCGCCATCGCCACCGGCGTTTCCGGCAAGGACGGCATCCGCATCGAAGGCGTGGGCGCCGACTCCATCCAGGGCGACATCCGGTTCATAGACGCCGCCCGCCAGATGGGTGCGCTGGTCGACAGCGGGCCCAACTGGCTCGAGATCCGCCGGGGCGCCTGGCCGCTCAAGGCCATAGACCTCGACGCCAACCACATCCCCGATGCCGCTATGACGCTGGCCGTGATGGCGCTCTATGCCGACGGCCCCACCACGCTGCGCAACATCGCGAGCTGGCGCGTGAAGGAAACCGACCGCATCGACGCCATGGCCAACGAGCTGAGCAAGCTCGGCGCCACGGTCGAGGCCGGGCCCGATTTCATCCGGGTGCATCCGCTGGCACAGGCCGGCTGGCGCCCCGCGAGCATCCGCACCTACGACGACCACCGCGTGGCCATGTGCTTCTCGCTGGCGGCGTTCAACCCGGCCGGCGTGCCGGTGCGCATCCTCGATCCGCACTGCGTCGCCAAGACCTTCCCCGACTACTTCGAGACGCTCTTCTCCGTGGCGCAGGCCACCGAGGTGCCGGTGATCTGCATCGACGGCCCGACCGCCTCGGGCAAGGGCACGCTGGCGGCCGAAGTCGCGCGCCTGCTGGGCTACCACTATCTCGATTCGGGCTCGCTCTACCGCGTGACCGGCCTGGCAGTGCGCCGCGCGGGCCTGAGCGCCGACCTGGAACACGAGGCCGAAGTCGCCGCCCTGGCGGCCGCCCTGCCCCTGCAGTTCACCGAAGGCAAGGTGCTGCTCGACGGCGAGGACGTGAGCGAAGAGATCCGCACCGAAGCCGCCGGCATGGACGCCTCCCGCGTTTCCGCGCTGCCGGCCGTGCGCGAGGCGCTGCTGGCCCTGCAGCAGCGTTTCCGCCAGCTGCCGGGCCTGGTGGCCGACGGCCGCGACATGGGCACGGTGATCTTCCCGGATGCCGCGCTCAAGGTCTTCCTCACGGCCAGCGCCGCCCAGCGCGCCGAACGGCGGCATAAGCAGTTGATTTCAAAGGGGATTTCGACTACACTCGATAGTCTTCGCTCCGACTTGGAGGCCCGTGACGCCAGGGATTCGTCCCGCAGCGTCGCCCCCCTGAAGCCGGCGCAGGACGCCCGCCATCTCGACAACTCGCAGTTGTCCATCGAGCAATCGATCGACACGGTGTTGGCCTGGTGGCAGGAAATTCAGCCGTTCAAGCCCGCTTGAGCGGCTTGAAGTGACAGCCTTTCAGGTCCGCTTGAAAAGCTGGCGCCCAACGGCATATCCGTAGGTGCATACCGCTCCAGCAGGCTCCTTCCGCGCGACAGCGCACCGGCCTGCTGGTTGTTCAACCAACCGGGCTCACGCCCACCAAACCGCCGTCTACAGACCCACAGCAGCCGCACGCAATTTCGCAAGAGCGCCTGCCAACCCTGCCTGACGGAAGGAAACTAAATGTCTGAATCTTTTGCCGATCTGTTCGAAGAGTCCCTGAAGCGTTCCGAAATGCGCACGGGCGAGGTCATCACCGCCGAAGTCGTGCGTGTCGAACACAACCACGTCGTCGTCAACGCCGGCCTGAAGTCCGAAGCGTATGTGCCGATCGAAGAGTTCAAGAACGACAAGGGCGAACTCGAAGTGCAGGCCGGCGACTTCGTTTCCGTTGCCATCGGCAGCGTTGAAAACGGCTACGGCGACACCATCCTCTCGCGCGACACCGCCAAGCGTCTGGCTTCGTGGCTGGCCCTCGAGAAGGCGCTGGAATCGGGCGACTTCGTCACCGGCACCACCAGCGGCAAGGTCAAGGGCGGCCTGACGGTCCTGGTCAACGGCATCCGCGCATTCCTGCCGGGCTCGCTGATCGACACGCGTCCGATCAAGGACCTGACCCCCTACGAGAACAAGACCCTCGAATTCAAGGTCATCAAGCTGGACCGCAAGCGCAACAACGTCGTGCTGTCGCGCCGCGCCGTGGTCGAGGCCAGCATGGGCGAAGAACGCGCCAAGCTGATGGAAACGCTGAAGGAAGGCGCAGTGGTGCGCGGCGTGGTCAAGAACATCACCGAATACGGTGCGTTCGTGGACCTCGGCGGCATCGACGGCCTGCTGCACATCACCGACATGGCATGGCGCCGTGTCCGCCACCCGAGCGAAGTCGTTCAGGCCGGCCAGGAAATCACCGCCAAGATCCTCAAGTTCGACACCGAGAAGAACCGCGTGTCGCTGGGTCTGAAGCAGATGGGCGATGACCCGTGGATGGGCGTTTCGCGCCGCTACCCGCAAGGCACCCGCCTGTTCGGCAAGGTCACGAACATCGCCGACTACGGCGCGTTCGTCGAGCTCGAGCCCGGCATCGAAGGCCTGGTGCACGTCTCCGAAATGGACTGGACCAACAAGAACATCGCTCCGAACAAGATCGTCTCGCTGGGCGACGAAGTCGAAGTCATGGTCCTGGAAATCGACGAAGACAAGCGCCGCATCAGCCTGGGCATGAAGCAGTGCAAGGCCAACCCGTGGCAGGAATTCGCGCAGAACACCAAGCGCGGCGACCGCGTCAAGGGCCCGATCAAGTCGATCACCGACTTCGGCGTGTTCGTGGGTCTGGCTGCCGGCATCGACGGCCTGGTTCACCTGTCCGACCTCTCGTGGAACGAAGCCGGCGAAACCGCCGTTCGCAACTACAAGAAGGGCCAGGAAGTCGAAGCGATCGTGCTGGCAGTCGACGTCGACCGCGAGCGCATCTCGCTGGGCATCAAGCAGCTCGACAGCGACCCGTTCACCACCTTCACCACGGTGAACGACAAGGGCCAGATCGTGACCGGCAAGGTCAAGACGGTCGACGCCCGTGGCGCTGAAATCGACCTCGGCGAAGACATCGTCGGCTACCTGCGTGCTTCGGAAATCTCGCGCGACCGCGTCGAAGATGCCCGCAACGTGCTGAAGGAAGGCGACGAAGTCACGGCCATCGTCGTGAACGTGGATCGCAAGACCCGCAACATCCAGCTGTCGATCAAGCAGAAGGACATGGTCGACGAGCAAGGCGCCATGGCCAGCCTGAGCCAGCAGTCGGCACGCGAGAACGCGGGCACGACCAGCCTGGGCGCCCTGCTGCGCGCCAAGCTGGACAACAACGACAGCAAGTAAGCTGAACCGGAAGACAGAGCAGGCCCTGGGGCCGCTCTGTCTTTTTTTTCGCCCACGTTTTTCGTTTATGTTTGGCCTATGACACGCTCGGACCTCGTCGAAGAACTCGCAGCCCGCTTTGCACAGCTCACGCACCGCGATGCCGAATACGCCGTCAAGACCATCCTCGACGCCATGAGCGACGCGCTGGTGCGCGGCCACCGCATCGAGATTCGCGGCTTCGGCAGCTTCTCGGTCAACAGGCGCCCGCCGCGCATCGGCCGCAACCCGCGCTCGGGCGAGAGCGTGCAGATCCCCGAGAAGCGGGTGCCGCACTTCAAGCCCGGCAAGGCGCTGCGCGAAGCCGTCGACGCAAAGACGGCCGAGCTCGACGCGGGCAAGGAAGCCAAGGGCCGCAAGGCCTGACGCGCGGACGATCTGAATGCCCGCAAACGTAGAATGCTCCCGGCAACGGGAACGGCTATGAAATACCTCCTGTGGCTGCTCAAGGCAGCCATTTTTTTTACGCTCTTCGCCTTCGCGCTGAACAACCAGCACGACGCGACCGTCTACTTCTTCTTCGGTACCTACTGGCGCGCGCCGCTGGTGCTGGTCGTGCTCGCGGCCTTCGCGGGCGGCCTCGTGGTGGGAGCGCTGGGCATGCTGCCGGGCTGGTGGAAGCACCGCGTCGCCGCGGCGGCACAGACGCCGGCCGCAAGCGAAGCCCAGTCGCCCGCAACACCTGTTGCCACGGCCGCTGCGGTGGCAACCGCAGCACCGACCATCTCCGCCACCGACCTCCCCGCCGTACGTCAACATGGACTTTGATCCCAGCTGGCTGCTGATCAGCCTGCCCGTCGCCTTCGTGCTGGGCTGGCTCGCATCGCGCTTCGACATCCGGCAACTCAAGCTCGAGAACCGCCAGGCACCCAAGGCCTACTTCCGCGGCCTCAACTTCCTGCTCAACGAGCAGCAGGACCAGGCCATCGACGCCTTCATCGAGGCCGTGCAGAACGACCCCGACACCCAGGAACTGCACTTCGCGCTCGGCAACCTGTTCCGCCGCCGCGGCGAGTACCAGCGCGCGGTGCGCGTGCACGAGCACCTGCTGGGCCGCGGCGACCTCAGCCGCAGCGACCGCGAGCGCGCGCAGCACGCCCTGGCGCAGGACTTCCTGCGCGCCGGCCTGCTCGACCGCGCCGAAGCCGCGCTGCAGAAGCTCGAGGGCACGCGCTACGAGAACGAGGCACGGCTCGCGCTGCTGGCCATCTACGAGCGCTCGCGCGAATGGGCGCAGGCCGCCGACGTGGCGCAGAAGCTCGACGAGTCCGACCAGGCCAGCTACAGCACGCGCCGCGCGCACCATCTCTGCGAACAGGCGACCGAGCGCGTGGCGGCGGGCGACCTGCCCGGCGCCGAAAAGCTGCTGGCGCAAGCCGTCGAGCTGGCACCGCAGGCACCACGCCCGGCCATCGACACCGCCAACCTGCAGCTGCGCAAGGGCGAGGCGAGTGCGGCCTTCGACACGCTCGTGGCGCTCAGCGACACCGCGCCGCTGGCGCTGCCGCTCTATGCCGCCGCCTTGCAGCAGGCCGCTGTGGCCGCGCACCGCAAAGCCGACGCGCTCGAACTGCTGCAGCGGCGCTACGTGGAGTCGCCGTCCATCGACGTGCTCGAGGCGCTGATGGCACTGGGCGGCAAGCCGAGCGCCACGGCCGAGGAGCCGAACCCGACGCCGCGCGATGGCTACATCGCCCACCTCGCGCAGCAGCCTTCGCTGGTCGCCGCCTCGCGCTGGCTCGCGGGCGAACGCTTCGAGCACGAGCAGTTCCACCCGCAGGTGCAGCGCGCGCTCGACCAGGCCACGCGGCCGCTCATGCGCTACCGCTGCGCGGCCTGCGGCTTCGAGGCGCATCAGTACTTCTGGCACTGCCCCGGCTGCCAGGCCTGGGACAGCTATCCGCCTCGCCGCGTCGAAGAACTCTGATCACGTTCCAGAACAATGGTCACATGAAGGCCTGCGGGGCCTTCATAGGTCAACGCCCTCTTTCACTACCTCGTTGAGCGCGGGCCGACGATTGCGTCGGCTGTCATTCATCAACGAATAGAGGGAGTTAACAATCATGTTCAAGAAGATCCTGGCCACCACCGCCATGCTGTTCGCGATCGCCGCATCCGCGGCCGTCGATGTCAACAAGGGCACGGAAGCCGATCTCGACGGCATCAAGGGCGTCGGCCCGTCAATGTCCAAGCGCATCCTCGACGCGCGCAAGCAGGGCGAGTTCAAGGACTGGCCCGACTTCATGCAGCGCGTGAAAGGCGTCAAGGAGAAGAAGGCGGCCAAGCTGTCCGCCGAAGGCCTGACGGTCAATGGCAAGGGCTTCGGCGACGCGGCACCGGCCTCCTCCAAAGGAACGAAGGAAGCGAAGGCCGCCAAGCCCTGATCTCGCTCCGATAGAAATATGCAAGGCCGCCTTCGGGCGGCTTTTTCATGCGCGCCCTGTCAGGGAGACGACCGGGGAGATGGCAGGGAAAGGCCTCAGCAAGTGGCCCGGAATTTGCACGTAAGCTCATTTGCGTCATCAATTCCATACGTTCCGGAGAGCTCATGAATCACAAGTTCGGCATCGCCCTCGCTGGCCTGACCCTCGGCGCCGCAGCCTTCGCGCAGACCAAGTGGGACCTGCCCACCGCCTACCCCGCGACCAACTTCCACACGGAGAACATCACGCAGTTCGCGAGCGACGTGGAAAAGGGCAGCGGCGGCAAGCTCAAGATCACGGTGCATGCCAACGCCTCGCTGTTCAAGGCGCCGGAGATCAAGCGCGCGGTGCAGGGTGGCCAGGCCCAGCTCGGCGAGATCCTGCTCGTGAACTACCAGAACGAATGGCAGATGTTCGGAGCCGATGGCATTCCCTTCCTCGCCGACAGCTACGACGCGGCGTGGAAGCTCTATCAGGCGCAGAAGCCTGCACTGGAGAAGAAGCTGGGCGAACAGGGCATCGTGCTGCTCTACACGGTGGCATGGCCGCCGCAGGGCATCTTCGTGAAGAAGGAGATCGCGTCGGCCGCCGACCTGAAGGGCGTGAAGTGGCGCGCCTACAGCCCCGCCACCGCGCGCATCGGCGAGCTCGTCGGCGCCCAGCCGGTCACGGTGCAGCAGGCCGAGCTCTCCCAGGCCATGGCAACCGGCGTGATCGAGTCGTACATGTCCTCAGGCTCCACCGGCTACGACACCAAGACCTACGAGTACATCAAGAACTTCTACGACACGCAGGCCTGGCTGCCGAAGAATGCGGTGCTCATGAACAAGAAGGCCTTCGACGCCCTCGACAAGCCTACGCAGGACGCAGTGCTGAAGGCTGCGGCCGACGCCGAGAAGCGCGGCTGGGAGCTGTCGAAGAAGAAGAACCTGGAGTACCTCGACCTGCTCAAGAAGAACGGCATGACGGTGCACGTGCCCTCCGCACAGCTCAAGGCAGACATGAAGAAGGTCGGCGACACCATGATCAAGGAGTGGACCGAGAAGGCCGGCGCCGAAGGGCAGGCCGTGATCGACGCCTACAAGAAGATGTGACGCGGACTCGAACCGAACGCACCCGATGCGCAAGACGCTCGACTTTCTCTACATGAGCGCCGCCGCACTGGCGGCGCTTTTTATGATCGGCCTGCTGGTGATGGTGCTGCTGTCCATCCTCGGTCGGCAGCTGCATTTCAACATCCCCGGCATCGACGCCTACGCCGGCTACCTGATGGCCGGCGCTGGCTTCATGGCGCTCGCGCACACACTCAAGCGCGGCGAACACATCCGCGTGACGCTGGTGCTGCAGAACCTGCCGCCCGCGGCACAGCGGTGGCTGGAGCGGTGGGCGATGGGCGCGGCGGCGCTGCTGGCGCTGCTGTTCGCCTGGTACAGCATGCGGCTGGCCTGGCAGTCCTACGACTACCACGACATCTCCACCAGCAACGACGCCACGCCGCTGTGGATTCCGCAGCTGTCGATGGCGCTCGGCGCCATCGTCTTCGCGGTCGCGTCGCTGGACGAGTTCGTGATCGAGTGGCGCGGCCGCCCCGCCAAGCCGGCCGAAACGGAGGCGCTTCGCCATGAGTGACATCGCCATCGCGGGCGTGCTGATCGCCGCTCTGTTCCTCATCCTCGGCAGCGGCGTCTGGATCGGCCTCACGCTCTCGGGCGTGGCGTGGATCGCCATGCAGATTTTTTCCTCGCGCCCGGCGGGCGACGCCATGGCCGTGACCATCTGGGGATCGGCATCCAGCTGGACGCTCACCGCGCTGCCGCTGTTCGTGTGGATGGGCGAGATCCTGTTCCGCACGCGGCTCTCGCAGGACATGTTCAAGGGCCTCGCCCCGTGGATGCAGAGCCTGCCCGGCCGGCTTCTGCACACCAACGTGGCGGGTTGCGCGGTGTTCGCCGCGGTGTCCGGGTCCAGCGCCGCGACCTGCGCCACCATCGGCAAGATGAGCCTGCCCGAGCTCAAGCGGCGCGGCTACCCCGACGACATGGTCATCGGTACGCTGGCCGGCGCCGGCACGCTGGGGCTGCTGATCCCACCCTCGATCATCATGATCGTCTACGGCGTGAGCGCGGACGTGTCGATCGCGCGGCTGTTCATCGCGGGCGTCATCCCCGGCATCATGCTGGCGCTGCTTTTCTCGGGCTACATCGTTTTCTGGGCGCTGCGCAATCCCGACCGGGTGCCGCCGGCCGACGCGAAGCTGCCCTTCGCCGAGAAGCTCAGGGCTTCGATGTCGCTGATCCCGGTGGCGCTGCTGATCCTGTCGGTGCTCGGCTCCATCTACGCGGGCATCGCCACGGCAACCGAGGCGGCTGCGGTGGGCGTGGTGGGCGCGATGGTCATTTCGGCCGCGCAGGGCTCGCTGACGTGGAACAGCTTCAAGGAGGCGCTGCTTGGCGCCACGCGGCTGTACTGCATGATGGCGCTGATCCTCGCGGGCGCTGCCTTCCTCACGTTGGCCATGGGCTACATCGGTCTGCCACGGCACCTGGCCGAATGGATCGGCTCGCTGGGCCTGTCGAAGTTCCAGCTGATCCTGATGCTGGCGGCGTTCTATATCGTTCTCGGCTGCTTCCTCGACGGCATCTCGATGGTCGTGCTGACCATGGGCGTGATCATGCCGACCGTGAACGCGGCGGGCATCGACCCGGTCTGGTTCGGCATCTTCATCGTGCTGGTGGTCGAGATGGCGCAGATCACGCCGCCCGTGGGCTTCAACCTGTTCGTACTGCAGGGCATGACGGGCAAGGACCTGCTCTACATCGCGCGCGTCACGCTGCCGATGTTCTTCCTCATGGTGGCGGCGGTGCTCATCATCTACTTCGTGCCGCAACTCGTGACCTGGCTGCCTCAGCAGATGGCGCCCTGACAATCAGGGCATGCTCCTTCCAATCATCGCCATCTGCATCGGCGCCTCGATCGGCGCCCTGGCCCGCTGGGGCCTGGCCCTGTGGTTCGGCGTCGGCGGCCTCATGCCCTGGGGCACGCTGGCGGCCAACCTGATCGGCGGCTACCTCATAGGGATCGCCGTCGCCACCTTCCAGCTGCTGCCCGATCTCGATCCCGTCTGGCGGCTCGCGCTGGTGACGGGCTTCCTGGGCGGGCTCACCACCTTCTCGAGCTTCTCGGCCGAGGTCACGACCATGCTGCTGGAAGGCAGGCTCGGCGTGGCCATGGTGACTGCAGCCGCCCATCTGGGCGGGTCGCTCTTCCTCACCTGGCTCGGCATCCGCAGCGTGCAGGCTTTCGCTTCCTGAAGCAGATGAAAACCGCACTAAAACTGCCTTATGTCTTGCGGTTATAGATAAGGGATTCCATAGGGTCGCCCGATAGAATCGACCCCAATGCCCCTGGTCTTTCTCGTCGCCCTCCCCTTCATCGCCAGCGTGCTGGCCGCGTTGATGCCTTCCAACGCGCGCAATAGGGAGTCGACGCTGGCGGGGCTGGTCGCGCTGGGTTGCGCCATCCAGGCCGCATGGTTCTTCCCCAAGATCGCCAACGGCGGCGTGCTGCGGCAGCAGATCGAATGGCTGCCCGCACTGGGCCTGAACCTCGTGTTCCGCATGGACGGCTTCGCGTGGCTCTTCTGCATGCTGGTGCTGGGTATCGGCGCGCTGGTGGTGCTGTACGCGCGCTACTACATGTCGGCCTCCGACCCGGTGCCTCGCTTCTTCTCGTTCTTCCTCGCGTTCATGGGCGCGATGATGGGCGTGGTGCTCTCGGGCAACCTGATCCAGATGGTGCTGTTCTGGGAGCTCACCAGCCTGTTCTCCTTCCTGCTGATCGGCTACTGGCACCACCGCCGCGACGCGCGGCGCGGCGCGCGCATGGCGCTCACGGTCACCGGCGCGGGCGGGCTGTGCCTGCTGGCGGGCGTGCTGGTGCTGGGCCGCATCACCGGCAGCTACGAGCTCGACACGGTGCTGGCCTCGGGCGAGCTCATCCGCGCGCACGCGCTGTATCCGACGGCTCTCACGCTGATATTGCTGGGCGCCTTCACCAAGAGCGCGCAGTTCCCCTTCCACTTCTGGCTGCCGCGCGCCATGGCAGCGCCCACGCCGGTGTCGGCCTACCTGCACTCGGCCACCATGGTGAAGCTGGGCGTGTTCCTGATGGCGCGGCTGTGGCCGGTGCTCTCGGGCACCGAGCAGTGGTTCTGGATGGTGGGCGGTGCCGGTGCCGTCACGCTGCTGCTCGGCGGCTTCATCGCGATGTTCCAGCGCGACCTGAAGGCGCTGCTGGCCTACTCCACCATCTCGCACCTCGGGCTCATCACGCTGCTGCTGGGGCTGAACAGCCCGCTCGCGGCGGTGGCGGCGGTCTTCCACGTGATGAACCACGCCACCTTCAAGGCGTCGCTCTTCATGGCGGCCGGCATCATCGACCACGAGACGGGCACGCGCGACATCCGCAAGCTCAGCGGCCTGATGCGGCTCATGCCGATCACCGGCACGCTGGCCATCATCGCGAGCGCATCGATGGCCGGCGTGCCGCTGCTCAACGGCTTCCTCTCGAAGGAGATGTTCTTCGCGGAGACGGTGTTCATCCAGGCCACGCCGTGGGTCGACCTCAGCCTGCCGCTGATCGCCACGCTGGCCGGCATCTTCAGCGTGGCCTACTCGGCGCGCTTCGTCTTCGACGTGTTCTTCGGGCCGCCCTGCGGCGACGAGGTGCCCAAGCATCCGCACGAACCGCCGCACTGGATGCGGGTGCCGGTCGAGCTGCTGGTGCTGGTGTGCCTGGTGGTGGGCGTGGCGCCAGCGTGGTCGGTCGGGCCGATGCTCGCCGCGGCTGCATCGCCGGTGGTCGGCGGCACGCTGCCCGAGTACAGCCTGGCCGTGTGGCACGGCTTCAACCTGCCGCTCTTGATGAGCTTCGTGGCGCTGGCCGGCGGCGCCGCGCTGTACCTGCTGCAACGCCGCCAGCGCGCGCGCGGCGGCCTCGAGAACACGCCCCTGCTGCACCGCTTCGACGGCCAGGTCATCTTCGAGCACCTGATCGCGCTGCTGAGCGAGGCCGGCCGGCGCAGCCGCCGTCTCTTCGGCACGAAGCGCATGCAGTGGCAACTGCTGCTGCTGGTGGTCGTGGCGGTGGCGGGCGCGACAGCCTCCCTGCAGCTCACGCCCGCCGCGCCCGGCACGCGCGAGCTGCTGCCCTTCTCGCCGATGTTCGCCATGACCTGGCTCATCGGCGGCACCTGCGCGGTGGCCGCCGCGTGGCAGGCCAAGTTCCACCGGCTGGCGGCACTGATGCTGGCCGCGGCCGCGGGGCTGGTCTCGTGCGTCACCTACATCTGGTTCTCTGCGCCCGACCTCGCCCTGACGCAGCTGGTGGTCGAGGCCGTCACCACCGTGCTGATCCTGCTGGGCCTGCGCTGGCTGCCGATGCGCAGCAAGGACGTGGTTCAGCCCGCGCGCGCACGGCTCAAGCCCTGGGGCCGGCGCGGCCGCGACCTGCTGATCGCCGCCATCGCCGGCAGCGGCATGGCCGCGCTGGCCTGGGCCATGATGACGCGCACCTTTCCGCAGAGCATCTCGCCCTTCTTCCTCGAACGCGCGCTCACCGAGGGCGGCGGCACCAACGTGGTCAACGTGATGCTGGTCGACTTCCGCGGCTTCGACACCTTCGGTGAGATCACCGTGCTCGGCATCGTCGCGCTCACCGTGTATGCGCTGCTGCGGCGCTTCCGCCCGGCCATCGAATCGATGGCCCTGCCGATCCAGCAGCGGCTGCAGGCCGACGACGGCAGCAGCGACCTGCTGAACCCGCGCCGCGCCAAGGACACGGCCGTCGGCTACCTGATGGTGCCGGCCGTGCTGGTGCGCCTGCTGCTGCCGGTATCGGTGCTGGTGTCGGTCTACTTCTTCATGCGCGGCCACAACGCGCCGGGCGGCGGCTTCGTCGCGGGGCTGGTGATGTCGGTGGCGCTGGTGCTGCAGTTCATCGTCTCGGGCACCGAATGGGTGGAGGAGCACCTGCGCATCTACCCGCGCCGCTGGATCGCCATCGGCCTGCTGCTGGCGCTGGCCACCGGCGCCGGTGCGGTGTTCCTCGGCTACCCCTTCCTGACCACGCACACCGCGCACCTGCACCTGCCGATCCTGGGCGAGGTGCACGTGCCCAGCGCCCTCTTCTTCGACACCGGCGTGTTCGCGCTGGTGCTCGGCGCCACCATGCTGATCCTGACCGCGCTGGCCCACCAGTCGATACGAAGCCACCGCTGGGCCGACGAGCAAAAAGAAAAAGACGCGGAGGCGACCGCCGCCCCCACCTCCGAGGGAGGGGCCGCCTGATGGAAATCGTGCTCGCACTCGCCATCGGGGTGCTCACCGGCTCGGGCGTCTACATGCTGCTGCGCCCGCGCACCTTCCAGGTCATCATGGGCCTGACGCTGATCTCGTACGCGGTCAACCTCTTCATCTTCAGCATGGGACGGCTCAAGGTCGACAGCGAGCCGGTGCTCGTCAAGGGCCTCACCGCCACGCTGGCCAACACGGCCGACCCGATGCCGCAGGCGCTGGTGCTCACCGCCATCGTGATCGGCTTCGCGATGACGGCGCTCTTCCTCGTCGTGATGCTCGCCTCGCGCGGCCTCACCGGCACCGACCACGTGGACGGTGAAGAACGGCAGGAGGCGGAATGAGCGACGCGCAAGCGCCCGAAGGCACGCGCCCCCTTGAGGGGGTCGGCGCGGCGCACGCAGCGGCAAGCCCGGGGGAAGGCCGATGAAAGAGATCTTCCACCTGCTCGACCAGCTGCTCGAGTTCAGCATGCCGCACCTGGTGGCGGTGCCGATCCTCGTGCCCATGCTCACGGCCGCGCTCATGCTGCTGCTGGGCGAGAACCGCCGGCGCGCCAAGTCGGCCCTGAGCGTGATCTCCGGCCTGGTCGGCCTGCTGGCCGCGCTGGCGCTGCTGCGCTGGGTGAACGCGCCCGACACGGGCGGCGGACCCGGCTCCATCGGCGTCTACCTGCCGGGCAACTGGCGCGCACCCTTCGGCATCGTGCTGGTGGCCGACCGGCTCTCGACCATGATGGTGGCGCTCACCGGCGTGATCGCCTTCGCGGCGTCGATCTATTCCACCTCGCGCTGGGACCGCGCGGGCGTGCACTTCCATCCGCTGCTGCAGCTGCAGCTCATGGGCCTGAACGGCGCCTTCCTCACCGGCGACCTGTTCAACCTGTTTGTGTTCTTCGAGGTGATGCTCGCGGCCTCCTACGGCCTGCTGCTGCACGGTTCGGGCCGGCTGCGCGTGCAGGCGGGACTGCACTACATCGCGATCAATCTCGCGGCCTCTTCGCTGTTCCTGATCGGCGCGGCCATCCTCTACGGCGTGACCGGCACGCTCAACATGGCCGACCTGGGCATGCGCATCGCCGAGCTCTCGCCGGGCGACCGCGGGCTGGTGCACGCAGCCACGGCCATCCTCTTCACCGCCTTCTTCGCCAAGGCGGGCGCGTGGCCGCTCAACTTCTGGCTGGTGCCGGCCTACAGCGCGGCGGTGTCGCCGGTGGGCGCGGTGTTCGCGCTGCTCACCAAGCTGGGCGTCTACACCATGCTGCGGCTGTGGACGGTGCTGTTCGCGCCCGACACCGGCGCCTCGGCCGCCTTCGGCCAGCCGGTGCTGGTGGGCGCGGGCATCGCCACGCTCTTCGTCGCGGCCCTGGGCATCCTCGGCACGCAGCGGCTTTCCAATCTCGCGGGCTTCGGCGTGCTGATGTCGGCCGGCACGCTGCTCGCCGCGGTCGGGCTGGGCCAGCCGGCCGTGTGGGCCGGCGCCCTCTTCTACCTGCTGAGCTCCACGCTCGCGGTGAGCGCCTTCTTCCTGCTGACCGACATGATCGAGCGCTGGCGCAATGCCGGCATGAGCGTGGCGCCGCACGAGGTCGCGGGCACGGCGCCCTTCCTCGCCGAAGACCTGAGCGCGCTGAGCGACGTGAACCTCGACGACGACGCGCAGGCGCTCTACGGCCGGGCCATCCCGGCGGGCGTCGCCTTTCTCGGCCTGAGCTTCATGATCTGCACGCTGCTGCTGACCGGCCTGCCGCCGCTGTCGGGCTTCGTCGGCAAGTTCGCGATGCTCTCCGGCTTGATGAACGGCAGCGGCGCCGTCGGCATGGCCGGCTGGACCTTTCTCGTGCTGCTGATCGCCTCGGGCTTCCTCGCGCTGATCGCGCTGAGCCGCACCGGCATCCGCCATTTCTGGACCCAGCCGCATGGCAACCTGCCCTCGCTGCCGGCGCTCGAAGTGCTGCCCGTGGCGGGGCTCATCGTCGCCGGCATCGCGCTCACGATCTGGGCCGAACCGGTGATGCGCCACGCGATGGCCACCGCCGAGGGCCTGCGCACGCCCACGGCCTATCGCGCTGCAGTGATGGAAGCGCGGCAGGTTCCGAACCCGGTGCCCGCCGCCAAGGCCGAAGGAAAGGCAGGCGCGCAATGAGACGCCTGATCCCATCTCCGCCGCTGTCGCTCGCGCTGTTCGTCATCTGGCTGCTGCTCAACCAGTCGCTCGAGGCAAGCACGCTCCTTTCGGGCGTGCTGCTCGCCATTGCCGTGCCGCTGCTGACCAAGGGCCTGCGGCCGGCCACGGTACGCATGCGCCGGCCCGGCGTGGCGCTGCGGCTGTGCTGCATCGTGCTCTACGACATGTCGGTGTCGGTGTTCGCGGTGGCGCGTGCGCTGCTCACGCGCCGCAGCGAGAGCATCCATGCGAGCTTCCTGCGCATACCGCTCGACCTGCGCGACCCCAACGGCCTCGCGGTGCTCTCGATGATCATGTGCCTCACGCCCGGCACCGCCTGGGGCGAGGTGGCCTTCGATCGCACCACCCTGCTGATCCACGTGTTCGACCTCGACGACGAAGCAGCCTTCATCGCGCAGATCAAGAGCCGCTACGAACGTCCGCTGATGGAGATCTTCGAATCATGACGCCCATCCTTTTCTGGTCGCTCAAGTTCGCGCTGTTCCTGCTGGCGGTGGCGATGCTCTGCGCCGTCGCGCGCCTGCTGATCGGCCCTTCCGCCCAAGACCGCGTGATGGCGCTGGACTGCCTCTACATCAACGGCATGCTGATGATGCTGGTGCTGGGCATCGTCTACGCGAGCGACGTGTACTTCGCCGCCGCGATGCTGATCGCGCTGTTCGGCTTCGTGAGCTCGACGGCGATGGCCAAGTTCCTGCTGCGCGGGGAGGTGATCGAATGAGCGCCGCGCCGGGCCGCCCCAAGCAAGCTCGCACCGCGGTGCGAAGCACGGAGGTATTCCGATGAGCGATTTCATCGTGGGCCCGATGCCGCTGTGGGCCGAGATCGTCACCGCCGTCTTCGCGGTGCTGGGCGCGGCCTTCGCCGCCATCGGCTCCTTCGGGCTGGTGCGGCTGCCGACCTTCTTCCGACGCATCCATGCGCCCACGCTGGGTGCCACCGGCGGCGTGTGGTCGATGACGGTCGCTACCATCGTGTACTTCTCGGCGCAGGGCCACAGCCTCTTCATGCACGCGGTGCTGATCGTGCTGTTCGTGGCGCTGACCACGCCTGTGACCACCATCTTCCTGATGCGCGCCGCGCTGTTCCGGGAACGCCAGAAGAACGGCGACGTGCCGCCGCCGGCACCATCGGACCAGGGGCCGATCCCGCCCTACGAGGGCTGATCGAGCCGCGCGGTCATACGGGTCACGAGGGGCACCGGGGCCACAAAGGTCACGAGGACAGCAGCCGCTCCTTGGCCTGCGCCACTTCCATCTCGCGCGGCAGCGTCACCGCGTTCTTCACCGCGAGGATTTCCGCCATCACGCTCACCGCGATCTCCGGCGGCGTCTTGCTGCCGATGTAGATGCCGATGGGCCCGCGCAGGCGCGCGAGCGACTCCTCGGTCTGGTCGAAGTGCTCGATCATGCGACCGCGCCGCGCATCGGCATTGCGCCGCGAGCCGATGGCGCCGACGTAGAAGGCGTCGCTTTGGAGCGCCTCCAGCAGCGCGAGGTCGTCGAGCTTGGGGTCGTGCGTGAGCGCGACCACGCAGCTGCGGCGGTCGGGCCTGAAGGCGGTCACGGCGTCGTCGGGCATCTCGGTCGTGATGTGCACGCCGGGCAGCGACCATGCGGTGCGGTACTCGGCGCGAGGGTCGCACAGCGTGACGGCGAAGCCGCTGAACTTGGCCATGGTGGCCAGGTATTCGGCGAGCTGGCCGGCGCCGATCAGCAGCATGCGGTACTCGGGGCCGAAGGTGTTGGTCAGCTCGGTGTCGTTCACCGTGAGTTCGTCGGGCGCCTTGGCTTCGGCGAGCCGCACCGCGCCGGTGGCGAGCGTCACCGTGCGCTGCATCAGCTTGCCCTGCTCCAGCTGCGCTACCAGCTGCTCGAGCGAGCCGGCGTCGGGCGCGTATTCGAGCAGCAGCTCCAGCGTGCCGCCGCAGGGCAGGCCGAAGCGGTGTGCCTCGTCGGCGGTGATGCCGTATTTCACGAGCGAGGGCGGCGCGCCCAGCGGCACGTCTTCCGCCTTGCCGTGGGCATGGCTGTAGCGCGCGATCAGGTCGTCCTCGATGCAGCCGCCAGAGACCGAGCCGACCACCGCACCGTCTTCCGCCAGGGCCATGATCGAACCCACCGGCCGGGGCGACGAACCCCAGGTACGCACCACCGTCGCCAGCAGCGCGCGCTTGCCGGCACGCCGCCAGTCGCGCAGCGTGCGCAGCACCATGACGTCGAGGTTTTCCATGACGCTGCAGTCCCGGGTTCAGGCCGCGTCGCCGCCGGGAGCGGCGGGCGCGTCCTTGTCGTCCTTCTTGCCGAGGCCGATCTTCTTCATGAGGCCGGACATCATCCCGCTCTTCTCGGCAGGCGCCTCGGCGGCTTCCTCGGCAGGCGCAGGCGGCGGCCCGTAGCGGCTCTGCATCTCGGCCTCGAAGCGCTTGAAGAAATCGTCGGCCGTGGACTTGGCCGCGCCGTCGATCAGCCGCTGGCCCAGCTGGGCGATCTTGCCGCCGACCTGGGCCTGCACGGTGTAGTCGAGTTCGCAGCCGGCGGGGGCGGCGTCAGGCGGCGTCGCCGCATCGGCCTCGTGCACGACGGCATCACCGGCAGGGGTGGCCGCCGCGTCCGTGGCGACCGGCTTGAGCGTGACGCTCGAAGAGCCCTTGGCGAAGCCCGCCACGCCGCCCTGCCCTTCGAAGGTGAGCTTGTAGCCATGCGGTGCAGAGATGTCCGAGAGCTGCACCTTGCCGTTGAACTTGGCCGAGACCGGGCCGATCTTCAGGGCCAGCGCGACGCTGTACTGGTTCTCGCCCGTGAGCTCGAACTTGTCGCAGCCGGGAATGCACTTCTTCAGCGTCTCGGGATCGTTGAGCGCTTCCCATGCCTGTTGTTGGGTGATGCCTAGGCGGCGGTTTCCGAGCATTTCCATGGTGGGGTTCCTTTGTCTTCCTTCCTGGGCGCCGCTAGCGGCCGGACCGCATCAGTGCGGCGAGGCTCGCGGCGAGCTGTTCGAGTGCGCTGAGATTGTGGACCGCCAGCATCGCGTCCGCCTGCCGGTGCAGCACGGCGGCCCCACGCGCCAGAGGGGCGTAGCCCTCGAAGCGCAGCAGCGGGTTGAGCCACAGGAGCCGGCGCGAATGGCGCTTGAGCCACAGCAGCTCATGCTCCAGCAGCGAGGGCTCGCCGGTATCGAGCCCGTCGCTGATCACCAGCACCAGCGTGCGGCGGCCGGTCAGCCGGCGGGCATGGGCACGCCTCAGCTCGGCCAGCGAGGCGCCGAAGCGGGTGCCGCCTGCGAAGTCGTCGATGGCGAGGCTGGCGGCGCCGAGCATCTCGTCCGTGTCGGCCAGCCGGAATGCGGGCGTCAGGTCGGTCAGCCGGGTGCCGAAGGCGAACACGTCGCGGCGGCCGGCACGGCGCGTCGCGGCATGCAGAAAGGCCAGCAGCAGGCGCGCATAGCGCTCCATCGAGCCCGAGACGTCGACCAGCACCAGCAGCGGCAGCGGCTGCTCGCGCCGGGCCAGCCGGGGCAGCCGCATGATCTCGCCGCCGGTGCGCGCCGCCTCGTGCAGCACGCCCGGCCAGTGCATGCGCGCATGCTGGCGGCCCGCCTCCCCGGCCACGCGCAGGCGGCGCGATGGCAGTTCGGGAATCGGCAGGCGGATGTCGCGCGCGAGCCGCTCCACCAGGCGGTACTCGGCGGCGCCGAGCGCGTTGAAGTCGGCATGCTGCAGGCGCTGCCTGTCGCTCGACGTCATGGCGGCGTCGAACTCGACCTCGCGATCGGGCTTGGCCGGCTCCACCGGCCTGGCGAGCGCGCGCGGTGCGCTCAGGGCCTCCCGTACGCGCGGCCGGCGCTTGGACGGCTCGGCCTTGCCTTCGGCGCTCGGCAGCATCTGGGCCAGCAGCTTGTTCGCAAGCTCCGGGTCGCGGAACCAGGCGTCGAAGAGCTCGCGGAACACCATGCGGTCCTGCTCGCGGCTGACCATCACCGCCTCCATGGCGGCGCTCAGGTCGAGCCTGTCTTCCACGCCCACGAGCGAAGCGGCCTCGGCCGCGAGGGCGATGCGCATCGCGTCGGTGCGCACGCCCGCGCGGCGCAGCGCACGGCCGAAGGCGGTGATGTTGCCCGCGAGCTTTCCGCTGCGGACGTCGCCGAGTTGCTGCACGCCGGTGGTGGCCATCGACAGTTCACGCCTCCGGCTTGAGCAGGTCCGATGCCAGCTCCTGCGTCAGGGCGGCCACGTCGTCGCGCTGCTTGAAGAGGATGCCGGCGGTGTCGACCACCACTTCGGGGTCGAGTTCGACTGTGTCGAGCGCGATCAGCGCCCTCGCCCATTCGACGCTCTCGGCAATGCCGGGCGCGCGCTGGAAGGCATTGGCGAACGGTGCCTCGCGCAGCCGCGCGACGAAGGCGGCGACTTGCGCCGACAGCTTCTCGCCGGCTTCGGGCACACGTGCACGCACGATGGCCAGCTCGCGCTCGCGCTCGGGGTAGTCGAGCCAGTGATAGAGGCAGCGGCGCTTGACCGCATCGTTGAGCTCGCGCGTGCGGTTGCTCGTGAGGATGGTCACCGGGGGCACCACCGCGCGCACCGTGCCCAGCTCGGGAATGCTGACCTGGTATTCGCCAAGGTACTCGAGCAGGAAGGCCTCGAAGGGCTCGTCGGCGCGGTCGACCTCGTCGATCAGCAGCACGGCACCCGGCAGCGGCGTCTGCAGCGCCTGCAGCAGCGGACGGCGGATCAGGTAGTGCGGCTGGTAGACCTCGGCCTCCACGTCGCGGGCCGCGCCCGTCGCCTCGGCGGCGCGCATGTGCAGCAGCTGCGCGGCGTAGTTCCATTCATAGAGCGCCTCGCGCTGCTCCAGGCCGTCGTAGCACTGCAGCCGCAGCAGCTCCCGCTCCAGCGCGGTCGAAAGCGCCTTCGCCAGCTCGGTCTTGCCAACACCGGGCTCGCCTTCGAGCAGCAGGGGACGCTGCAGCTTCAGCGCGAGGAACACGGCCGTGGCCAGTCGCCGGTCGGCGAAATAGCCGGCCTGCATGAGTCCGGCGGAGAGGGAGTCGATGCTGGGAAAGATCATGGCCTAGGGTAATGGATGGCCGTTGCGAAGGCGGAGGCCGACATCCGGACGCGAAGGGCGCGAGGATCGCGCGAAGAACGCGAAAGAGAAACCGAAAAAATTCCTGGCTGTTCCTTTGCGTCTCTCGCGAAACCTTCGCGCCCTTCACGTGTCCGGTTCGGTCCGAACCCTCCGCGCCCGACTGCGTCAGCCCAGCGCCTTGGTCACGGCCCTTTGCGTCAGCACGCTGATCAGGTTCGCACGGTAGGCGGCCGATGCATGCAGGTCGCTGTTCAGGTCGCTCGCATCGATCTTCACGGCGGCGGCAGCCGCGGCGGTGAAGCTCTTGTTGAGCGCATCTTCCAGCCCTGCATGACGGAACACGCCGTTGCCCGCGCCGGTGATCGCCACGCGCACGCCGCCGTCGTACTGTGCGAGGAACACGCCGACCAGCGGGAAGTGCGACGCCTTCTGGCGCAGCTTCTCGTAGGCCGCACGCTTCGGCACGGGAAAGCGGATGGCGGTGATGAGCTCGTCTTCTTCCAGCGCAGTGGTGAAGAGGCCCTGGAAGAAGTCATCGGCCGCGATCTCTCGCTTGGAGGTGACGATGGTCGCGCCCGAGGCCAGCACGGCGCTGGGGTAGCAGGCGGCCGGGTCGTTGTTGGCCACCGAGCCGCCGATGGTGCCCATCGCGCGCACCTGCCGGTCGCCGATGCGCGAGGCCAGATCGGCCAGCGCCGGGTAGGCAGCCTTCACGTCGGCGTTGTTCGCCACGTCCAGGTGGCGCGACATGGCGCCGATGGTGATGACGTCGCCGCTTTTCGTGATGCCGGCGATCTCCTTGATGCCGCTCAGGTCCACGAGCTGCTCGGGTGCCGAAAGCCGCAGCTTCATGGAAGCCAGCAGTGTCTGTCCGCCGGCCAGCGGCTTGGCGCCGGAGGCCACGAGTCTTGCCGCGTCGGCCACCGAGGCGGGCCGTTCGAGTGTGAAGGCGTACATGGTGTGGTTCCTTCTTTGTTCTAGTTCAGGGGTTGGCGGCTGCAGCCTGCATCGCTTCCCAGACGCGGGCGGGCGATGCGGGCATGTCGAAATCCTTGACGCCCAGCGGCGCCAGCGCGTCGAGCACCGCATTGATCACGGCCGGCGGCGAGCCGATGGCCCCCGCTTCGCCGCAGCCCTTGGTGCCCAGCGGGTTGTGCGTGCACGGGGTGCACACGGTGTCGAGCTTGAACTGAGGGAAGTCGCCGGCGCGCGGCATGGCGTAGTCCATGAAGCTGCCGGTGAGCAGCTGGCCGGTCTCCTTGTCGTAGACGCAGTTCTCGAGCAGCGCCTGCCCGATGCCCTGCACCAGCCCGCCGTGCACCTGGCCCTCGACGATCATCGGATTGATGATGGTGCCGAAGTCGTCCACCGCGGTGAAGCGGTCGACGCGGACCTCGCCGGTCTGCTTGTCGACCTCGACCTCGCAGATGTAGGTGCCGCCCGGGAAGGTGAAGTTGGTCGGGTCGTAGAAGGCGGTCTCGTTCAGGCCGGGCTCCAGCTTGTCGAGCGGGTAGTTGTGCGGCACGTAGGCCGTCAGCGCCACCTGGCCGAACGGGATTTTCTTGTCGGTGCCCTTGACCGTGAACTCGCCGTTGGCGAACTCGACGTCGGCGTCGCTGGCTTCCATCAGGTGCGCGGCGATCTTCTTGGCCTTGGTCTCGATCTTGTCGAGCGCCTTCATGATGGCCGCGCCGCCCACCGAGATGGAGCGCGAACCGTAGGTGCCCATTCCGAAGGGCACGCGGCCGGTGTCGCCGTGCACCACGTCGACGTTCTCGACCGGAATGCCCAGCCGCGCCGCCACGACCTGCGCGAAGGTGGTCTCGTGGCCCTGGCCGTGGCTGTGCGAGCCGGTGAACACCGTCACGCTGCCGGTCGGGTGCACGCGAATCTCGCCGCATTCGAACAGGCCCGCACGTGCGCCGAGGGCGCCTGCGATGTTCGACGGCGCGATGCCGCAGGCCTCGATGTAGCTCGAATACCCGATGCCGCGCAGCTTGCCGTTGGCTTCGCTCGCAGCCTTGCGCGCCGCATAGCCATCGACTTCCGCCAGCACGCGCGCCTTGTCCATGCAGGCATGGAAGTCGCCCGTGTCGTACTGCAGCGCCACGGGCGTCTGGTACGGGAACGCGGTGATGAAGTTGCGCTTGCGGATCTCGTCCTGCCCCAGGTTCATTTCCCAGGCGCAGCGCGACACCAGCCGCTCCAGCAGGTAGGTGGCCTCGGGCCGCCCCGCCCCGCGGTAGGCATCCACCGGCGCGGTGTTGGTGAACCAGGCATCCACCTCGACGTAGATCTGCGGCGTGGTGTACTGGCCGGCCAGCAGGGTGGCGTAGAGGATGGTGGGCACCGCCGTCGAGAAGGTCGACAGGTAGGCGCCCAGGTTGGCGTCGGTGTGCACGCGCATCGCGAGGAACTTGCCGTCCTTGTCCATCGCCATCTCGGCGTGGCTCACGTGGTCACGCCCGTGCGCATCCGACAGGAAGCACTCCGAACGGTCGGCCGTCCACTTGATGTTGCGGTTGAGCTGCCTCGCGGCCCACGTCAGGCACACGTCTTCCGCGTACAGGAAGATCTTGGAGCCGAAGCCGCCACCCACGTCGGGCGCGATCACCCGGACCTTGTGCTCCGGCAGGCCCAGCACGAAGGCCGTCATCAGCAGGCGCTCGACGTGCGGGTTCTGGTTGGAGACGTACAGCGTGTAGTCGTCACCGGCGCGGTTGTAGCTGCCGATGGCCACGCGCGGCTCGATGGGGTTGGGCACCAGCCGGTTGTTGACGAGGTCCAGCTTGGTCACGTGCGCGGCGCCGGCGAACACCGCATCGACCGCCGCCTTGTCGCCCAGCGCCCACTTGTAGCACTGGTTGTCGGGGGCCTCGTCGTGCAGGGTGACGCCGCCGGCCTTCTTCGCGGCGTCGGCCACGCTCACCAGCGCGGGCAGCACCTCGTAGTCGACCACCACCGCCTCGGCGGCATTCCTGGCCTGCTCCACCGTCTCGGCCACCACCATGGCCACGTGGTCGCCCACGTAGCGCACCTTCTTGATGGCCAGGATCGGGTGCATCGGCTCCTTCATCGGGGTGCCGTCGGGGTTGTTGATGAGCCAGCCGCAGGGCAGCCCGCCCATCTTGCCCTCGATGTCCTTGCCGCTGAAGATTCCGATGACGCCGGGCATCTTCAGCGCCTCGGCGGTGTCGACCGACTTGACGACGGCGTGGGCGTGCGGCGAGCGCACGAAGACCGCATGGCTCTGGTTGGCCAGCGTGATGTCGTCGGTGTAGTTGCCCGAACCGGTGAGGAATCGGTAGTCCTCCTTGCGGCGGACCGCCTCGCCGATGTGCGGCAGGTTCGAGAAATCGGAAGCGCCCATGATGTCGCTCTCCTCAGGCCGTTGCCGTTGCCTTGACGGGAGTGCCCGAGGCCATGGCCTCGCCGCCCATCTTCACTGCCTTGACGATGTTCTGGTAGCCCGTGCAGCGGCACAGGTTGCCGTCGAGCAGCTCGCGGATCTCGGTCTCGCTCGACTTGGGATGGTGGGTGCACAGGTCGATGGCGCTCATGACCATGCCCGGGGTGCAGAAGCCGCACTGCAGGCCGTGGCACTCCTTGAATGCCGCCTGCATGGGGTGCATGGTGCCGTCGGCTTCGGCGATGCCCTCGATGGTGGTGACTTCGGCGCCCGCCGCCTGCGCCACCAGGATGTTGCACGACTTGACGGCCCGGCCGTTCAGGTGGACGGTGCAGGCGCCGCACTGGGCGGTGTCGCAGCCGACGTGGGTGCCTGTGAGATGGAGATGCTCGCGCAGAGCGTGTACGAGAAAGGTGTTGGGAGGAGCGTCGACCGTGACCGGGCGGCCGTTGACCTTGAAAGCGACCTGCATTTGGCTGTCTCCGTAAAAGGTGATGGCTGTTTGAGCAAAAGCATCTTGGATGCCGGCCTTTCGCACTATCCTAGGCAAAACCCTTGACACTTGCACAGAGCGCGCGAAATTCTCAAAATGAAACAGCCTGCCGTCCGGCGGGCCGGGAAAAGCCTGCATACATGCGCGAAAAACCACGATGTCTGTATCAATCGTTTCGCAGCCTCCTGAGCGTTCCCTGGCAATCGCCCAAGCCCGCCGCGAACTGATAGAAGGCGAGTCACCCCAAAGAGCGCGGGGGGCCGCCCGCATCGATTCCTGGATCACCCGCTCCTGGCAGCGCTGCATCGAGGCCGGCCGCCGGCCGCAGCAGCGCGTCCAGTTCGACCCCGTGAGCCGCTCGGCCGGCAAGGACATCGTCGAGCGCAACCGCGCGCTGGTCGCCGCGGCCCGCCCGGTGATCGAGCAGCTCTCCCGCGCCATCGCCGACACCCGCTATTTCGCCGTACTGACCGATGCAGAGGGCATCGTGGTCGACGTGGGCAACCTGCCCGACGGCACCGATGCTGCCAGCCGCTATGCGCGGGACATCGGGCGCATCGGCGTCGACCTGTCGGAGCGCGCCATCGGCACCAGCGCCATCGGTACCGCCCTGGCCGAGCAGGAATCGGTCTGGCTCCACCGCGGCGAACATTTCTTCGACGACACCAGCGTCTACAGCTGCGCCGGCGCGCCGCTCTTCGGCCCCCGGGGCGACTGCATCGGCATGCTCGACCTGACCGGGGTGCACGTGGCCGAACGCCCCGAGCTGCGCCACCTGGCGACCCTGTCGGCGCGCAACATCGAGAACATGCTGGTCAAGCGCGAGCCCTGTGAACTGCTGCTGCGCCTGGCGTGGCCGGGCAGTTCGGGCGGCGAAGCCACGGAAGGGCTGCTGTGCATCGACGCGGTGGGCGGCGTCACCGGCGCCAACGCAGCGGCGCGGCAGATGCTGCACCAGCCGCTGCCGCACGGCGGGCACACCCTGAACTTCAACGACCTCTTCGCGCTGCCCCTGCACATGATGTTCGACGCGGCCCGCCGCGGCGATGCGGTGCTCGAGGTGCCGCTGTGGTCCGGCCTGCGAGTGCAGGTGCGGCCCCAGCCCGGCGGCAGTGGCGCGGCGGCTTCCGCGAGCCCGTCTCCCGACAACAGACCGAGGTTGCGCGACGTGGAAACCGCGCTGATCCGCAAGGCCGTGGCCGATGCCCGCGGCAACGTGGCGGAGGCCGCGCGGACCCTGGGCATCAGCCGCGCGACCGTCTATCGCAAGCTGTGGCGCGGGCGGCCTGCCGGCGCGCCGGACTGAAACACCGCCAGTCCGTTCAGCCTTCGTTCAGACTGCGGCGCTCAGGCGCCAACCGGCACCTTGTCCAGGAAGCCCGTCACCGACCGCAGCTTGCCCGCATCGACCTGCGCGAAGTCGGTGCCCTGGATCAGGTCCTCTGCGCCGCTGGGCCCCAGCGTCCACGAGAAGCGCAGATGGTCGCCGTGGGAATCGGCCTTGCCCAGCAGGTTGAAGCGGAAACCCGGATAGCGCTGGTGCACCACCCCCACCAGCGCGCTGATCTGCTCTCGGCCGATGGCCTGGGCGAGCGGATCGACGTAGCGCGCGTCGGCGGTCCAGCCGGCCTCGATCAGCGCGGCGCGCCGCTCGGCGTCGGTTTCGTTCCAGACCGCGATGTAGTGTTGGGCAATGGCGGTGGCATCGTGTGTGGCAGTGTTCATGGTGACCATTCCTTTCCGGGTGTCGACCCGCAACATCGCGGGGTGAAGGAATGGTCGCGCCGCACGCGATGCGCGTCGATGACGTGGCAGGTCATGAGATGCGGGATCGGGCAGCCGAACGCAGCCCCTCGCGAAACCTCCGCGCCCTCCGCGTCCGGCCGCCCCCCGGTCCCACGCAATCACATGGCGTCGAGCGGAAACACCGGCCGCCTGACCTTGCCGAACGGGAACAGCCCGTAGTCCGAACTCGTGACCCCCGGGCTGTCGCACTCCACCAGCGCCGCCGAGAGCGGCTCGAAAACCGGCCGGCAGTACATGCGCGACTTGAGCAGCAGGAAGCGCTCCTTGCGCGGATCGAGCCCCGCACACTCGAAGACGCCGATGTCCCACGGCTCCTGCGTGCGCTCGGTCACCACGATGCGCGCCGCGCCGATGTCGAAGAGCACCGTGCGGCCCATGCTGCTGCGCTGGCCGGTGTAGGTGGGCCCGGTGATGACGTATTCGCCGTTGCCGATGGTGCGCACGATGCCCGTCAGGCGCACCGGCGTCTTCTCAAGGCCGATGCCCGCGAGCGAGACCTTGTTGCCCAGCGCGACCGTCACCTGCGCGCCCTCGCCCGCCGCGACGAGCTGCGCCACCGCCTCGGGGTCGCACAGCGGACCGACGCCGATGCCGTGCAGGCCCTGGGCCAGCGCCTCCTGCAGCACGTCCATGGTGTCGCAGCTTCCGCCCGACATGCAGTTGTCGCCATGGTCGAGCAGCAGCACCGGCCGCGTCGCACCTTCGGCGATCAGCTTCGCGCGCGCGATCGACTCCGCCAGCGGCTCGCTGCGGTAGACGAAGGCCTCGCGCTGCGCCCACATCTGCGCCGCGATGCGGTCGGCCGTGGCCTGTGCGCGTTCGGGCGAATGCGCGTCGACCGCGATCACGCTCATGCAAGGCGCCTCGATGTCCGACAGGGAGAAGCCCGCGAGGATCGACACCGCCAGCGATTCCGACTCCTCCGCCTCGCGCGCCGCCTCGATGGCCTGCTTCATCGCGCCGGTGAAGGAGGCGCTGCGCAGCGTGTGCGCCATCAGCGGCAGCCGGTGCCAGCGCATGTGCGGCTTGCTGCGTCCGGCGAGCATGTCGAAGAGCAGCCGGCCGGCATGCTCGCCGGTCTCGTACATGTCGACGTGCGGGTAGGTCTTGAAGCCGACGATCACGTCGGCGTTCTCCACCATCGCGGGCGTGACGTTGGCGTGCAGGTCGAGCGCCACGCCGATGGGCACGCCCGGCGCCGCCGCGCGCAGGCGCAGCAGCAGGTCGCCTTCGCCATCGACGCTGTTGTGCGCCACCATCGCGCCGTGCAGATCGAGCAGGATGGCGTCGCAGCCCGGGGCCGCGTCGACGATGCACTGGGTGAGCAGCGTGTAGGCCTGCGCATCGACCGGGCCGCTCGGGTTGGCCGAGGCCGACACCGGCGTGACCACGGTCGCGCCCGCCTGCTCGGCGAGATCGATGAAGGCGGACATCGCGGTGCGCATGCCCTTGTTGTCCCGGTAGGCCTGCTCGCCGAAGGTGGGGCCGTCGGGCCCGAAGGCCGCGAGCGGCGTGGGCACCGGAGAGAAGGTATTGGTCTCGTGGTTCAGACGCGCGATCAGCACCTTCATTGCGCCGCTCCCGCGCTCTGCAGCATCGCCTGCAGCAGCACGTTGCAGCCTGCCTCCAGGTGATCGGGCTGCGCGTCCTCGATCTCGTTGTGGCTGATGCCGTCGCGGCAGGGCACGAAGATCATCGCCGTGGGGCAGACGCGCGCGAGGTACACCGCGTCGTGGCCCGCGCCGCTGATCACGTTCATCCAGCTCAGGCCCTGCGCCTGCGCGGCGTCGCGCACGGCCGCCACAAGCCCGGGCGTGAAGGGCTGCGGCGGGAAGTACACGACCTGCTCCACCGACATCTCGACCTTGGCCTTCGCGGCGATGCGCTGCACGGTTTCCTTGAGCGCGGCGTCCAGCGCCGACAGCACCGTGTCGTCGGCCGCGCGCAGGTCGACGCTGAGCTTCACCCGGCCCGGAATCACGTTGCGCGAGTTCGGGTACGCGTCGATCCAGCCGACCGTGCCGCGCGCGTGCGGCGCGTGGGCCAGCGCGATGCGGTTGACCTCGATCACCAGCTCGGAAGCGGCCAGCAGCGCGTCCTTGCGCAGTTCCATCGGCGTGGGACCGGCATGGGCTTCCATGCCCTGCACCACCACGTCGTACCAGCGCTGGCCCAGCGCTCCCTCGACCACGCCGATCACGCGCTCGTTGGCTTCGAGCACCGGGCCCTGCTCGATGTGCGCCTCGAAGTACGCGCCAACCGGCGACGCTTCTGCCGAGACGGGCGCGCTGCCCGCATAGCCGATGGCGGCCAGCGCCTCGGAGACGCTGATGCCGTCGTTGTCGCGCTGCGCCAGCGCATGCTCCAGCGTGAACGCGCCGGCGAACACGCCCGAGCCCATCATCACCGGCACGAAGCGCGAGCCTTCCTCGTTGGTCCACACCGCCACCTCGAGCGGCGCCTCGGTCTGCACCCCGGCGTCGTTCAGGGTGCGGATCACCTCCAGCCCGGCGAGCACGCCGTAGTTGCCGTCGAACTTACCGCCCGTGGGCTGGGTGTCGATGTGGCTGCCCGTGGCCACCGGCGGCAGCGCGTTGTTGCGGCCGGCGCGGCGCGCGAAGATGTTGCCGATGGCGTCGACACGCACCTCGCAGCCGGCCTCGCGGGCCCAGCGCGAGAACAGGTCGCGGCCCTGGCGGTCGAGATCGGTCAGCGCGATGCGGCAGACGCCGCCTTTCTCGGTGGCGCCCAGTTGCGCCAGCTCCATCAAGGAGTTCCAGAGCCGCTGGCCGTCGATGCGGAGTTCGTTGTGAGAGTTCTTCATGGCTTTCGAAAACGTTTGATGCGTTGCGTAGGGAGGGCGCTCAGGCGAGGCCCACGCCCAGGTAGCGGTCCTTGACTTCATGGTCGGCCATGAAGTCGGCATTGCCGGCCTCGTGCACGATCACGCCCTGCTCCACGATGTAGTGGCGGTCGGCCAGCTGCACGCAGACCTCGAGGTTCTGCTCGACCAGCAGGATCGCCACGCCCGCGGCCTTGATGGTCTTGAGCTGCGCGACGATCTCCTCGACGATCACGGGCGCCAGGCCCTCGACCGGCTCGTCGAGGATCAGCAGGCGCGGATGGTTCATCAGCGCCCGGCCGATCGCCAGCATCTGCTGCTCGCCGCCCGAGAGCTGCCCGCCGCCGTTGCGCCGGCGCTCCTTCAGGCGCGGGAAGATCCGGTAGATGTCGTCCAGCTGCCAGGGCGACTGGCGCCGCAGGCCGAGCAGCAGGTTCTCTTCCACCGTCAGCAGCTTGAAGATGCCGCGGTGCTCGGGCACCAGGCACACGCCGCGCGTGGCGATGCGGTGCGCCGGCATGCCGGCGATGTCCGCACCCTGGAAGCGCACCCGCCCGCTGGTGGGCGTGACCGCCCCGGCGATGCTCTTGAGCGTGGTCGACTTGCCCGCGCCGTTGCGCCCAAGCAGCGTGACCAGCTCGGCCTCGCCCACGGTCATCGACACGCCCTGCAGCACGTGGCTCTTGCCGTAGTGGGCGTGCAGCTTCTCGACTTCGAGAATGTTGTCGCGGGCACCGCTCATGCCTTGCCTCCGGTGATCATGTTGCCCAGGTAGGCGCTGCGCACGCGCGCATCGGCCCGGATGTCGCCCGGAAGCCCCTCGGCCAGCACGCGGCCCAGCTGCATCACGGTGACAGTGTCGGAGATGTCCATCACGATGTTCATGTTGTGCTCGATGAGAACCACGGTGTGCGCGTCGCGCAGGCCGCGGATCAGCTGCTTCATGTCGTCCAGGTCGTCGATGCCCATGCCCGATGTCGGCTCGTCGAGGAAGATCGCCTTCGGCCTCGCCGCAAGCGCCATGCCAACCTCGAGCCGGCGCTGCTGGCCGTGCGAGAGTTCGCCGGCCGGCGTGTCCGCCAGCCGCTCCAGCCCGATGCGCTGCAGCACCTCGTCGACGATCCGGGTGCAGGCCAGTTCGCCGACCGGCGCGCGCCAGCAGTTCATGGCCTGCCGCGGCGACACGCCCTGGGCCGCCACGCGCAGGTTCTCGCGCACCGCAAGGCTCGCGAACAGCGCCGTGACCTGGAACGAGCGCGCCATGCCGCGCTGCACGCGCTTGTGGTCGGGCTCGCGCGTGACGTCATGGCCGTCGAACAGGATGCGTCCGCCGGTGGTCATGCCGGTGCCGGTGAGCATGTGGAACAGCGTGGTCTTGCCCGCGCCGTTGGGGCCGATCACCGAGTGCACCGTGTTGCGCCGGATCTTCAGGTCGACCCCGCCGAGCGCCGCGAACTTGCCGTAGTGCTTGGTGACGCCGACGGCTTCGATGAGAACGTCGCTCATGCTTTTTCTCCTTCCGCGGCAGGCGAGACAGCTGTGGCAGGCGGGGCCGGGGCCGCCGGTGACCTGCGGAAGATGCGCTTCCAGGCACTCTCGCCCAGCCCCCAGAGCCCGCGCTGCATGCCGATGCTCACGCCGATCAGCAGCAGCCCCAGCAGCAGCAGCCAGCGCGGCCACAGCGTGGAGAGCCAGTCGGCCAGCAGGACGTAGAACGCCGAGCCCAGCACCGAGGCGAACAGGTTGCCGGTGCCGCCGATCACGGTGATGACGAGGATCATCTCGCTCGTGTGGTACTCGGCGTTCGACAGCGGAGCGATGCCGGTCATCATGGCGTGCAACCCGCCCGCGAGGCCGGTGACGGCGCCCGAGATCACGAAGGCCAGCAGCTTGAAGCGCTTGAGGTCGTAGCCCACGGCGGCGGCGCGGTCCTCGTTGTCGCGGATCGCCAGCAGCGTGCGGCCGAAGACCGAGTCGGTCACGCGCAGCAGCAGGCCGAAGGCGACGAGGAACACCACGGCCACGAAGGCGTAGTACTTCCAGGGCGTGTCCATGAAGCCGGGGCGCGGCACGTCGAGCAGGCCGTTGTCGCCGCCGGTGAGGCCGGTGGCGGTGTAGGCGATGAAATAGAACATCTGCGCGAAGGCCAGCGTGAGCATCACGAAGTAGGTGCCGCGCTGCCGGATGGCAACCCAGCCCACCACCGCCGCGCCCAGTGCGCCCATCGCCACGGCGGCGAGCAGCGCTAGCGGCATCGGCAGGCTCAGCCGCGTGAGCAGGATGGCGATGGTGTAGCTGCCCAGCCCGAAGAAGATGCCCTGCCCGAAGGAGAGCAGCCCGGTATAGCCCAGCAGCAGGTTGCAGCCCAGCGCGGCCAGCGCGTAGATCAGCACCTCGCTCGCGAGCGAACCCGAGCTCAGCACCAGCGGCAGGCCGAGCACCGCGATGAGCGCCAAGAGGAAAGTGGTATTGCGGGACACGATGGATCCCTCCTTCAATGGTTCATGTTCCGGCGCATCGGCCCCGAAACGGACAGAGCGATGCGCGGCCGGGAACGGGTCCGTTCACAGGCACCCGCGGAACCGGCTCTGCCGGGCCGCCGGGTGCGCCCCTCGAGGGGGATGCGAGCCACACGAAGTGAGCGAAAGTCGGGGTGGCTCATACGCTTCGGCCGAGCAGGCCGTGGGGGCGCAGCAGCAGCACGGCCGCCATCGCGATGTAGATCATCAGGCTCGCGCCCGGCGGCCAGATGGTGCTCATGAGGCTCTGCACGATGCCGATCAGCAGGCCGCCCACGAGTGCACCGCCGAAGCTGCCGAGCCCGCCGATCACCACGACCACGAAGGCCACGGCCAGCGCCTCGACGCCCATGAAGGGCTCGGCGCCGCGGATGGGCGCGGCCAGCACACCGGCCAGCGCCGCCGTGGCCGCGCCGAGCGCGAACACCAGGCTGAACACGCGGAACACGTTGATGCCGAGCAGCGACACCATCTCGGTCGACTCGCTGCCCGCGCGCACCGCGCTGCCCAGGCGCGTGCCCTCGAGCACCCACCACAGCAGCACCGCGAGCACGGCGGTGAAGCCGATCACGAAGAGCCGGTACTTCGGATAGACGAACGAGCCCCACATGACCACGCCCTGCAGCAGGTCGGGCGTGGCGACGCTGTTGCCCAGCGGGCCCCAGAACACGATCACCATCTCCTGCACCGCGAGCGCGAGGCCCACCGTCACGAGGATGTGGAACTCGTGCGCCTTGGCGTACACGCGGCGCAGCAGCAGCTTCTCGGCCAGCCAGCCCAGCGCGCCCACGAATAGCGGCACCAGCAGCAGCGCCAGCCAGAAGTTCATGCCCCACTGAAGGGCCTGGAAGCAGAGGTAGGCGCCCAGCAGGTAGAAGGCACCGTGCGCGAAGTTCACGAAGCGCAGCAGGCCGAACACGATGGACAGGCCGACCGCCAGCAGGAAATACAGCATGCCGATGCCGATTCCGTTGATGGTCTGTAGCAGGTAGACGGACATAGGTGTAGGTAATGGCAGACGCTCAGGCACGCTCCCTTTCGGGAACACCGCGGAGCCGGCTTCGCCGGGCCGCAGGTGTCGCTCCCTGCAAGGGGGTTGGCGGCCACACGAAGTGGAAGCCTGGGGGTCAGCCCAGCTTGCAGCCTGTCTTGTCCACGGCGAGGAAGGACTTGCCCGAGCTGACCACGTCGACGTAGTCCGCCGCGTCCTTCATCTTCGACTTGGCCTTGCCCTTGAGCAGGTAGTAGTCCTTGATGACCTGGTGGTCGGCCTTGCGGATCTCCTCGCTGCCGGTGAGGCCGTCGAACTTCATGCCTTCGAGCGCGGCGATCACCGCCTTCTGGTCCACCGAGCCGGCCTTCACGATGCCGTCGATCAGGATCTTGGTGCAGATGTACGAGCCGGCGAGGCTGTAGTTGGGCACGATCTTGAGCTTGTCGGCGGTGCGCTTAACGAGGTCCTTGTTGAGCGGCGTGTCGGCCGTGTGCCAGTACTGCGCGCCGAAATAGACGCCGTCGCACAGGTCGGCGCCCAGCTCGTCGAACTGTTCGAGCCCCGAGGCCCAGGCCATGAGGATCGTCATGTTCTTGTGCATGCCGAAGCTCACCGCCTGGCGCAGCGCGGCCGACGACTGCGCGCCGAAATTCAGCAGCAGCAGCACGTCGGGCTTGGCGGCCATGGCGTTGGTGAGGTAGCCGCTGAACTCCTTCTCGTTGAGCGAGTGGTAGCTGTTGCCCACGTGCTCGATGCCCTTCTCCTGGAAGATGTTCTTGGCGGCGCTCAGCAGGCCGTCGCCAAACACGTACTGCGGCGTGATCGTGTACCAGCGCTTGGCCTTCGGCATGGAGGCGATCAGCGGGCGCACCGTCTGCTCGATCGCACCGAAGGTGGGCACCGACCAGCGGAAGGTGGCGGGGTTGCAGTCCTTGCCTGTGATCTCGTCGGCGCCCGCGGTGGTGATGAAGAGGCCGCCGGCCTTCTCGGCCTCCTTGCCCATGGCCAGCGCTTCCGACGACAGGATGCCGCCCGCGAAGAACTTCGCGCCCTGCTGCTGCGAGGCTTCCTGCACCTTGCGCACGGCGGTGGCCGGCTTGCCTTCGGTGTCGAGCACCGTGTAGGCCAGCGGGCGCTTCAGCACGCTGCCGTACTGCTCGATCGCCAGCTTCATGCCAAGGTCGGCGAACTTGCCGTTGGCCGCGAAGGCGCCCGACATCGGCACCGGGCAGCCGAATCGGATCGCGTCTGCCGACTGGGCGAAGGCGGCGCGGCCGCCCAGGAGCGAGGCGGGGGCAGCCGACAGGGCGGCCAGCTGAAGAAGTTGTCTGCGTTGCATGAGTTCTCCGGTCGTGGTGGGAAGAAAAAAGAAGAAGGAAGAAGAAGGAAGGGGGAAGGAGGTGGCAAACGAGTTGCTCGCGATCGTCGGCAAATTTAAGCGGATAAATAGGATTAATATGCTGGTAAAAACCCGCTAGCAACAGCCGTGCCAAAATCTGCTGCCCTCCCCTTGGGGCCCAATACCTGCTTACAGGTCACCTTCTGTTTTTCCGTCGCTCCGAACGCATGAATTCGTCTCCATCTGATCGTGAAATGCCGCGGAACCGGCTTTGCCGGGCCGCTGGCATTGCCCCCGGCGAGGGGGTGGGCGAAGCGACACGAAGTGCGCGAAGCCTGGGGGTGAGCGAATGAAAGTGGGGCAGAACCGTCCTAAGCGGCAGAAGCTCTCTGACGTCATCGTCGAAGACGTCAAGCGATGGATCGTGGCGGAGCGCAAGCAGCCCGGCGACCGGCTGCCGAACGAGAAGGAACTGATCGAGCTCTTCGGCTATTCGAAGAGCACCGTGCGCGAGGCGCTCAAGGCGCTGGAGGTGCGCGGCCTGATCTCCATCCGCACCGGCCCCGGCGGCGGTGCCTACCTGCAGCAGGTGTCGGTGGAGCATGCCTCGGAGCCGCTGCGCAACTTCCTGCACTTCCACCATCTCGACGGCCACCACATCTACCAGCTGCGCAAGGCGCTGGAGCCCGAGCTGGCGGTGAGCGTGGTGGGCCGGCTGACGCCGGAGCAGTTCGAGAAGCTGGAAGAGAACGTGCGGCTGTGCACGGTCGAGCCGACCAGCGAGGACGAGCTGCGCATCCAGCGCGAGGCCGAACTGGCCTTCCACACCATGCTGGCGGAGAGCTGCCCCAATCCGGTGCTCTCCTTCATGTGCCGCTTCCTCAACGACCTGCTGCGCGACCTCGTGGTCTACAAGAAGGCGCTCGACCACCACCACTTCGGCGAGGCCAACGTCGACTACCACACGCAGCTGCTGGCGGCCTACCGCAGGGAAGACGCCGCAGAGGTGCGCCGGCTGATGGCCGAGCACATGGTCGACGCCGAGCAGCACATGCACGAGATGGAGGCGCACATCGGCGCCAAACACCTGCTGCTGCCGAGCGGGCAGCGCTGACTTCCCCCGCTACCTCATCTACTTCCGGTGCGCCTGCTCCAGGCATTCCTGGAACGCCAGCACCGCCCGCGACGGCTTCGGCGAACGCCGCAGCAGGCTCACGAAGCGGCACGCGTAGTTGAAGCGCGCCGGCAGCACCGCCTTCATGAGCCCGCGCGCCTCGAACACCTGCGCGTAGTGGTCGGGCAGGAAGCCCAGGAAGCGCCCCGAAAGAATCAGCGTCGCGATCGCCTCCTGGTCGAAGCCCGTGGCCATGCGCGACAGCTTCGCGCGGTGGCTCAGTTCCATGTTGGGCGAGTGGTAGCCCAGCCCCGCGAAATGGTGCTCGCGCAGCCTGGCCCAGGTGAGCTTGTCGTGGCGCACGCCGAAGAGCGGATGCCCCGCGCCGCAGTACAGCAGCATGGTCTCGTCGAACAGGTCGGCATACACCAGGCTCTTGGAGGCGCGGTGCGCCGGGATGATGCCGATCTGGAAGTTGCCCTCCAGCACGCCCTGCTCGATGGCGTTGATCGAGCCCACGTGCACGGCCAGCCGCACCTCGGGCGCGATCTCGGTGAAACGCGCGATCGCCTCGCCGATGCGCGCCTGCGGGTTGGTGGCCGTCTTGTCGAACAGCGCCACGTCGAGCTGGCCGCCCATGCGGTTGTGGATGTCGTCGATGCTGCCGCGGAAGGCGTCGACCGAGGCCAGCAGGCGCAGCGTCTCGTCGTACACGCGCTGCCCCTCGGCGGTGAGCGCGAAGCCCGCCCTGCCCCGCCGGCACAGCACGAGGCCGAGGCGCGTTTCCAGGTCCTTCACGTGGCGGCTCACGGTGGAAGTGCCGATGTTCAGCTCCAGCTCGGCGGCCGCCATGCCGCCGCAGTCGACCACGCTCTTGAACACCTTGAGCAGGCGCAGGTCCATGTCGCTGAGCTGCCCCAGGACGGCGCGGTTGCGGGTGCCGGAGGCACCATTCCGGGCTTTCGCCTTTACTTGCATGAAACGTCAAGTGAACATTGATATTGCGCCATTCTCCACACTGAACGGCTTGCGAACAATCGGCGCATTCCATCACCTCCGGAGCCCGCCGCGCGCGGGAAACGCCATGACCATCGCCACGCCCGCCATCGAACCGACGTCCGCCGTGCGCACCGACGCCGCCTGGCTCGAAGCGCACTGGATGCCCTACACCGGCAACCGCAACTTCAAGGCCGATCCGAGGCTCATCGTGGAGGCCAAGGGCGCCTACTTCACCGACGCCGACGGCCGCAAGATCTTCGACGGCCTCTCGGGCCTGTGGTGCTCGGGCCTGGGCCACGGCCGCCCCGAGATCACCGAGGCGGTGAGCCGCCAGATCGCGAAGCTCGACTACTCGCCGGCCTTCCAGTTCGGCCATCCGCTGTCCTTCGAGCTGGCCAACAAGATCAAGGAGATGACGCCCGCCGGCCTCGACTACGTCTTCTTCACCGGCTCGGGCTCGGAAGCTGCCGACACCTCGCTGAAGCTGGCGCGCGCCTACTGGCGTACCAAGGGTCAGGCCAGCAAGACCCGCCTGATCGGCCGCGAGAAGGGCTACCACGGCGTCAACTACGGCGGCATCTCGGTCGGCGGCATCGCGGCCAACCGCAAGCTCTTCGGCCAGGGCGTGGAGGCCGACCACCTGCCGCACACGCAGCTCGCCTCCAATGCCTTCACGCGCGGCATGGCCGACAACGGCGTGGAGCTGGCCGACCGCCTGCTGGACATCATCGCGCTGCACGACGCGTCGAACATCGCGGCCGTGATCGTCGAACCCTTCGCGGGCTCGGCCGGCGTGGTGATCCCGCCCAAGGGCTACCTGAAGCGCCTTCGCGAGATCTGCACCGCCAACAACATCCTGCTGATCTTCGACGAGGTCATCACCGGCTTCGGCCGCTGCGGCGCGCTCACCGGCGCAGAAGCCTTCGGCGTGACGCCCGACATCATGAACATCGCCAAGCAGATCACCAACGGCGCGCAGCCGATGGGCGCGGTGGTCGCGAGCAAGGACATCTACGACACCTTCATGGCTGCGGGCGGCCCCGACTACATGCTCGAGTTCCCGCACGGCTACACCTACAGCGCGCACCCGGTGGCCTGCGCCGCCGGCATCGCCGCGCTCGACGTGCTGAAGAAGGAAGACATGATCGGCCGCGTGCAGGCGCTCGCGCCGCACTTCGAGAACGCGGTGCACAGCCTCAAGGGCAGCAAGCACGTGACCGACATCCGCAACTACGGCCTGGCCGCCGGCCTGACCATCGCGGCCCTGCCCGGCGAGCCAGCGCGCCGCCCGTACGAGATCGCGATGAACTGCTGGAAGAAGGGCTTCTACGTGCGCTACGGCGGCGACACCATTCAGCTCGCCCCGCCCTTCATCGCAGAGAAGGCCGAGATCGACCGCCTGGTGAACGCGCTGGCCGACGCGCTGGCCGAGACGGCCTGATCCTTCAGCGCCCTTTCAGCCCCCTTCAGGGGCAGCAGGCGTCGCCGCGCGAGCGGCGCGGTCCTACACCCCGGCGGCCCGCAGGTTCCCAGAATCTGTCGGGCCGCCGATGACCACGCTGCAGACAGACATCCCCGCCCGCCTCGACCGACTTCCATGGTCGCGCTGGCACTGGCGCGTGGTGATCGCGCTGGGCGTGGCCTGGGTGCTCGACGGGCTCGAGGTCACGCTGGTGGGCTCCATCGGCGCAGTGCTGGAGCGGCCCGACACGCTGGGGCTCACGGCCGGGGAGATCGGGCTGTCGGGGTCGGTGTACGTCGCGGGCGCGGTGCTCGGCGCCCTGCTCTTCGGGCGCATGACCGACCGGCTCGGGCGCAAGAAGCTCTTTCTCATCACCCTCGCCGTCTACACGGTCGGCACGCTGGCGACGGCCTTCTCGCCGAACTTCGCCTTCTTCGCGCTGTGCCGCTTCGTCACCGGGCTGGGCATCGGCGGTGAGTACGCGGCCATCAACTCGGCCATCGACGAGCTGATTCCGGCTCGCGTGCGCGGGCGCGTGAACCTCGCGATCAACGGCAGCTTCTGGATCGGTGCGGCGCTGGGCGCGGCGCTCAGCCTCGTCCTGCTCGACGCGCGCGTGGTCGGCCCGGTGTGGGGCTGGCGCGCAGGCTTCGCACTGGGTGCCGTGCTGGCGGTGGCCATCCTGCTGGTGCGGCGCCACGTGCCCGAGAGCCCGCGGTGGCTGGTCGCGCACGGGCGCGCCGACGAGGCGCGGCGCATCGTCGAGCGCATCGAGGCGGAGGTCGAGGCGCAGCACGGCCCGCTGCCGGCCCCGCGGGACTTCGTCGTGAACTACACCGCCGCGCGTCCCGAGAGCCCGCCGATGCGCCAGGTGGCGCGCGTGCTGTTCAAGCGCTATCCGCAGCGCAGCGTGGTCGCGCTGGCGCTGATGATTTCCCAGGCCTTCTTCTACAACGCGATCTTCTTCACCTACGCGCTGGTACTCACCCGGTTCTACGGCGTGCCCGAGGGCAACGTTGCGCTCTACATCTTTCCGTTCGCGCTGGGCAACGTGCTGGGGCCGCTGCTGCTGGGGCCGCTGTTCGACACCGTGGGCCGGCGCCGGATGATCGCGCTGACCTATGTGCTCGCGGGCATCGGCCTCGCGCTCACCGGCTGGGCCTTCATGCAGGGCTGGCTCGACGCACGCGGTCAGGCGCTGTGCTGGTCGGCGGTGTTCTTCCTGGCATCGGCCGCGGCGAGCTCGGCGTACCTCACGGTGAGCGAGGTGTTTCCGCTGGAGATGCGCGCGCTCGCCATCGCGATCTTCTATGCGATCGGCATGGGCGCGGGCGGCTTCGCGGCGCCGCTGCTGTTCGGCCTGCTGATCGAGACGGGCAGCCGCGGCGCGGTGATGGTGGGCTACAGCATCGGCGCCGGGCTGGTCATCGTGGCGGGGCTGCTGGCGCTGCGACATGCGGCCGATGCGGAACGCAAGCCGCTCGAGGAGGTGGCGCCGCCCCTGGCCTCCGAGGAAGGCAGCGAGCGCTGAGCGCCTGCGCCCGTCAGGTCAGAGCGCGCAGGTCCTGAAGCCGAAGAAGCCGTCGTCGCGATCCGGCAGCGCGAAGCCGCGGCGGCGCGGCGAGCGCAGGCGCGCACGTGTCGCGAAAGATGCGCCGCGCAGCACGCGCGCCCTTCCGAAGGCGGCGGCCGGATCGAACTCGGTGCCCGCGCTCCATGGATCGGCCCGGTAGCCGGGCCAGGGCTCCAGCGTGCCCGAGGTCCACTCGTGCACGTCGGCCCAGCGGAAGCCGCGCCGCGACGCCGTGTGCGCGGCGATCTCCCATTCGACCTCGGTCGCCAGTCGCCGGCCGGCCCAGCGCGCCCAGGCGTCGGCCTCCCACCAGCTCAGGTGCACGGCGCTGTGGTGCCCGGCCGCGCGCACGGTGGCGCCGAAGCGCTGCTGCAGCACCGAGCCGCCGGTGCCGTTGCGCGCCGCGCCGATCTGCTCGACATGGCGCGGCCCGCGCCGGCCCTCGATCTGCGCGTTGAGCCAGCGCCATCCTTCGCCGTGCCAGAGCTCCTCGCGGTCGTAGCCGCCGTCCTCGACGAACTCGACGTACTGGTTCCAGGTGACGGGCTGGGCGTCGATCTCGAATTCGGGCACGTCCAGGCGGTGCGCAGCACGCTCCTGCGCGAAGGCGAAGCCGCTGTCGGGCATGCCCAGCTCCCAGCGCGTGGCCGGCAGCAGCAGCGGCTCGCGCGTGACGGCGATGGGCGCCTGCTCGACGCCCAGGGGCAGGCCCATCGTCTGCGCCATCACCACGAACTGCTCGCCGCGCATGTCCTCATGGAAGAGCGCGAGGCGATAGAAGTACAGGCCGGCGTCGGTCTCGGCGGCGTTGTCGAGCAGCTCCAACGTGCTTTCCAGCGTCTCGAGCAGGTAGGCCTTGGTCTGGGCGAGGTCCGGCAGGTCGGGCGGCCAGCGGCGGCCGGGGCCGGAATGGGCAGGGTTCCACCAATCGTCCGCGCCGGGGTCGATGGGCGCCAGCCGCGTCGGCCGCATCGGGCAGTCGGCGCCGAAGGCTCGCTGGGTGTTGCGCCCGATCCACCATTCGGCGAACCAGCCGATGTGGCCGGCCAGCCAGGCGGCGGGCACCACGCCCTCCTCGTCCGCGCCGGGCGGCTGGGCCAGCGCCTGGGCGCCCAGGGCCTGTTCGTAGAGCGAGAGGAGGTGCAGCGTGTGGTTGCGCGCGTCGATCAGCGCCAGCGAAAGAAGCTCCCGCCCGGCCCTGCACATGTCGGGCGAATCGATCGAATGGGGCTGGCCGGCGGCGCCCGAGGGCGTGGAAGGCGGAAGGCGCGAGGACATGGACGATTATGGCGACCGCCGCGCCGGACGGGCTTTCGCGGCCTGCCGCCAGGCCCGCATTCCGGGAAAACCCCGCCCCTTGTTGCGAGTCAATACAAAGGTTCACGGGGGTAACATCGCGGGCTTTGCGCAGCCCCCACCAGGGGCCGGCGCTCCATCATCGGGATTCGTGGGAGACACCCTCTTGTCTGCATTCCTCAAGTTCGCGACCGGCATGGACTGGATCAGCGAAAAACTCGGCAAGATCGCCGGCTACGCCGTCCTGGCGGCATCGCTCATCTCCGCGGGCAACGCCCTCATCCGCTACGGCCTCGACTTCAGCAGCAACGCCTGGCTCGAGATCCAGTGGTATCTCTTCGCCGCCACCGTGATGCTGGGCGCCCCCGTGGTGCTGCGCTTCAACGAGCACGTGCGCGTGGACATCATCTACGGCAAGCTCAAGGGCTACGGCCCGGTCTACGTCGACCTCTTCGGGCTCATCTTCTTCCTGCTGCCGGTGATGGGCCTCTTCGCTTACCTGACCTGGCCCTTCTTCTGGAACATGTGGGTCACGGGCGAGATGTCGGGCAACATCGGCGGCCTCATCCGCTGGCCCGCGGCGCTGCTGATGCCGGTGGGCTTCGGCGCGATGTTCCTGCAGGGCGTCTCGGAAATCATCAAGCGCATCGCCTACCTGCGCGGCCTGATCGAGATGGACACGCACTACGAGAAGCCGGTGCAGTGACGGGCGCAATTCTCCGCGCCCTCATGCCATCGCCCTCTCCCGCACCGCAGGACAAGTAGAAATGCACATGGAAAATTTCGCCCCGATCATGTTCGCGGGGCTCGTGGTGATCATGCTGATCGGCTTCCCGGTCGCGTTCTCGCTCTCGGCCCTCGGCCTGATCTGCGGCTTCTTCGCCATCGAGATGGGCTGGTTCCCGGCCGGCTTCATGGCCAACCTGCCGCTGAACGTCTTCGGCATCCTCTCCAACGAAACGCTGCTCGCCATTCCGTTCTTCACATTGATGGGGGCGGTGCTCGAGAAATGCGGGCTGGCCGAGGACATGCTCGACTCCATGGGCCAGCTCTTCGGCCCGGTGCGCGGCGGCCTCGGCTACTCGGTGATCATCGTGGGCTTCATCCTCGGCGCCATCACCGGCACGGTGGCCGGCCAGGTGATCGCGATGGCGATGATCTCGCTGCCGATCATGATGCGCTACGGCTACAACATGCGCTATTCCACCGGCGTGCTGGCGGCCTCGGGCACCATCACGCAGCTGGTGCCGCCATCGCTGGTGCTGATCGTCATGGCCGACCAGCTCGGCACCGACGTGGGCCAGATGTACAAGGGCGCATGGGGCCCGTCGATCCTGCAGGTGCTGATCTTCGCGATCTACACCTTCCTGATCGGGCGCATCTACCCGAGCTACGTGCCGGGCCTGCCGGCCAGCGCGCGCACGCTCAACGGCTGGGCGCTGTGGGGCAAGTGCCTGCGCGGCATCATTCCCTCGGCCATCCTGATCTTCGCGGTGCTCGGCTCGATGGGCGGCCTGCCCTTCATGGACAAGGCCATCGCCACTCCGACCGAAGCCGGCGCCATGGGCGCGGTGGGCGCACTGATCCTGGCGCTGGTCCACCGCCGCCTGAATTGGCAGCTGCTGAAGGACGCCATGGAAGGCACGATGCGCCTGACGGCCATGGTGGTGTTCATCCTGATCGGCTCGCGCGTGTTCTCGCTGGTGTTCCAGGGCGTGGACGGCGCCAAGTGGATCGAGCACATGCTCTCGGGCCTGCCCGGCGGGCAGGTCGGCTTCCTGATCGCGGTGAACATCTTCGTGTTCTTCCTCGCGTTCTTCCTCGACTTCTTCGAGATCGCCTTCATCATCCTGCCGCTGCTGGGCCCGGTGGCCCACAAGCTGGGCATCGACATGGTGTGGTTCGGCGTGCTGCTGTGCGTGAACATGCAGACCTCGTTCATGCACCCGCCCTTCGGCTTCGCGCTCTTCTACTTGCGGGGCATCGCGGACACGCTCTTCAAGAACGGGGCGCTGCCCAAGAAGGTGGAGTCGCGCGACATCTACCTGGGCGCCGTGCCGTGGGTGGCGATGCAGCTGCTGCTGGTGGCCATCGTGATCTTCTTCCCGCAGACGGTCACCGTGTTCCTCGAGAAGGAAAAGGTCGTCGACATCGACAAGGTCAACCTCGACATGCCGGTGGAAGAGCAGCCCACCTCGCCCGACAGCAACGGCGTGAACATGGAAGACCCCTTCGGCAACGAGAAGAAGGACGAGTCCTCCACGCCGCCACCGTCCACCGATGCGCCGCCGGCCTCCGGCGAAGCCACCAAGCCGTGAGCGACCAAGCCCACGGCCCCGCTGAAGAACGACAACAACAAGACGACGACCGAAGCCCTGGCGGCGACACGGCCAGGGCCATCATCGAAAGCCCCGCCTTCCCGCCGCTGCTGCGCACGCTGGCGGTGGTGCTGGTCATCGATCTCTTCGCATTCGGCATCTGGAGCCTGCCCTCGCTGCGCTCGGCCGACTGGTCGACCAGCGCGCTGGTGGTGATGGGCATTGCGGCGCTTTGCGTGGTGTGGGTCGGCTACTGGATCGTCTACAGCCGCACCCGGCTCGAAGGCGACGTGCTGGTGCAGACCTGGCTCTGGGACAAGCGCGTGAGCGCGCAGGACGTGGCGCAGCTCAAGCTGGTGCACATCCGCATGCTCGAACGCGTGATCGCGCCGCGCCTGCTGGTGCGCCGGCGATTCGGCGGCATGACCTGGTTCCACTCGGCCGACGCGGCCGTGCTCGTCGCCTTCGGCGAGCAGGTGGCGAAGCGGACGATATCGCCCGCGCCGCCGCAGGCGTAGCGAACCCTATCGGCGCAGCAGCCGCTGCATCGCTTCGCCGATGGCCTGCGGCTTGTCGATGCCGTCTCCGCCCACCGGACAGCTCGCAGCCTGCGCCCTCTCCTTGCCCCTCGGCCCCACCGTGGCGTGCAGCCGCTCGCAGTCGCAGCGCAGCCGTGCCTTCAGCGCCTTGGTGCGCGCATCGCGCAGCTCGGCGACCCAGCATGAATCACCGCAGCCGCAGGAGCGGTATTCGAGCACCTCGCCGTGCGTGCTCCACGGCAGCGCGTAGCCGCCCGTGCCGCCGGCGGCGTGGACGTTCGGCGCGAGCACGGCGGTGAAGAGCAACGTGGCGAAGGACGACGTTCGGAGCATCGGGCGGGACCTGCAGGAAATCGGAAGGCGGAGCATGGACGAAAAAAAGCCCCGCCGGGACCGGCAGGGCTTCCTGTGCGAGGAGACGAAGCCTCTTACAGCTTCTGCTGCTGCATGAAGCGGTCGAAGGTGCCTTCGGTGTAGCGGAACCAGGCGTTTTGGTCGGCCAGGAATTTCGACCAGTCGCCGTAGATCTTCTTCCACTCGGGGTTGGTGTTGTTCAGGTCCGAGTAGATCTGCTGGGCCGACTTGAAGGCGGCGTTCATCACGTCCTGCGAGAACGGGCGCAGCTTGGTGCCCGAGCCGACCAGCTGCTTCAGCGCGATCGGGTTCTTCGAGTCGTACTTGGCCGTCATCGTGATGTTGGCATGCGCGGCAGCCGCCTCGACGATCGCCTTGTACTCGGCCGACAGGCCTTCCCACGCCTTGGTGTTGATGTAGAAGTCCAGCTCGGGGCCGCCTTCCCACCAGCCGGGGTAGTAGTAGAACGGGGCGATCTTGTTGAAGCCCAGCTTCTGGTCGTCGTACGGGCCGACCCACTCCAGGCCGTCCAGCGTGCCCTTCTCGAGCGCGGGGTACAGGTCGGCGCCTGGGATGGATTGCGGGATCACGCCGAAGGGCTCGAGCACCTTGCCGGCGAACGGGTTGGTGCGGAACTTCAGGCCCTTCAGGTCGGCGACCGACTTGATCTCCTTGCGGAACCAGCCGCCCATCTGCGCGCCCGTGTTGCCGCCCGGCAGGTTGATGATGTTGTACTTGGCGTAGAAGGCGCGCATCAGCTTCAGGCCATTGCCTTCGTACATCCAGGCGTTCTGCTGGCGGGTGTTCATGCCGAAGGGCACCGCGCAGCCCAGGCAGAAGGTCGGGTCCTTGCCGTAGAAGTAGTACGGGGCCGTGTGGGCCATTTCGACCGAGGCGTTCTGCACGCCGTCGACCACGCCGAACGCGGGCATCAGCTCGCCGCCGGCATGCACGGAGATCTGGAACTTGCCGCCCGTCATGTCGCTGACGCTCTTCGCGAACACTTCGGCGGTACCGAAGATGGTGTCCAGCGACTTGGGAAAGCTCGACGCCAGGCGCCAGCGAACTGCGGCTTGCGCGTGAACCGCGGGGGCGATGCCGGCAGCCAGAACGCCGGCGATGCCGGCGTTTTTGATGAGGGAACGACGATCCATTAGATAGCTCTCCGAGTTCTTTGAAAAAACGAAACGCGGCTTGTGACCGCGTTGAGGACTTTGGCGTGAGTCCGGGGCAATTGTAAAAACGCGCTTACAGCGATCGGCGGGGGTTTACCCTGCGCCGCAATAAGGCCGGGAAGAGGGAATGCGCGGCCGAAACAGCGCATCCGGGGACGAGGCATAAAATGTTAATCGCCTTACACATATCCCGACTTCGACATCAAGACATGAGACTCTCCAATTCCTTCAAGCCCGCGCTGCTCGCATTCGCCGCGGCCACCGCCCTCGGCGCTCAAGCCGCCGACATCAAGATCGGCGTCGCCGCCGCACTGTCCGGCGGCGCCGCGCAGTACGGGTCCGCCATCCGCAACGGCTTCCAGCTGGCGGCCGACGAAATCAACGCCGCCGGCGGCATCAACGGCGACAAGATCGTCCTGGCCGTCGAGGACGAGCAGGGCAAGAAGGAAGACGCGATCAACGTCTTCAAGAAGCTGATCTTTCAGGACAAGGTCCTCATGACCTTCGGCCCCACGCTGTCGAACTCGGCCCAGGCGGCCGACCCGATCGCCCAGGCCGCCAAGACGGTGGCCTTCGGCACCTCGAACACCGCCGACGGCATCACCTCTATCGGCGACTACGTCTTCCGCAACTCCGTGACCGAAGCCGACGTGCTGCCCGAGACGCTGCGCGTGGCCATCAAGCACGCCAACGTGAAGAAGGTCGCGGTGCTCTACGGCAACGACGACGTGTTCACCAAGAGCGGCTACGACAACTTCAAGAAGGCCCTCGAAGACCTGAAGCTGCCCGTGACCACGACCGAGACCTTCGCCAAGGGCGACGTCGACTTCAAGGCCCAGCTCACCAAGATCAAGGCCACCAACCCCGACGCCATCGTGCTGTCGGCCTTGCTCGCCGAAGGCGCGCCGATCATGGTGCAGGCCCGCCAGCTTGGCCTGAACGTGCCGGTCATCGGCGGCAACGGCATGAACTCGACCAAGATCTTCGACCTGGCCAAGGGCAGCTCGGACAACCTGTACGTCGGCAGCCCCTGGTCGGCCAGCAACGCGACTCCCGAGAACACCAAGTTCCAGAAGGCCTACAACGACAAGTTCAAGATGGCGCCCGACCAGTTCGCCGCGCAGGCCTACGACGGCCTGTACGTGGTGGCCCAGGCGCTCAAGGGCGTGAAGCTGTCGGGCAACCTGGCCGCCGACCGCACCGCGCTGCGCGACGCGCTGCCCAACGTGAAGTGGACCGGCGCCACCGGCGCCTTCGCTTTCGCGCGCGCCAAGGACAAGGCCGGCAAGCCCGCCGGCTACGACGCGCAGCAGACAGCCATCGTGAGCGTCACGAAGGGCACCGCGTTCGTGATCGAGAAGTAAGCACGGCAAGCCGTCTCGATGGCGGGCCGGGCGGCCCGCCTTGCTTTCCCCACATGGCGCAGGACAGTCACTGCGCCGTTTTCTTTTTTGATTTGCCGCAGCACGCCCGTGTCGCGGCCTGACGAAAGCCCATCGTGCTCGATCAGCAGCTAGTCAATGCCTTGTCGCTCGGGTGCGTCTACGCACTCTTCGCGCTCGGCTTCACCCTCATCTTCGGCGTGCTCGGCGTCATCAACCTCTCGCACGGCGCGGTGTTCATGGTGGGTGCCTACGCGGCGGCCGAATTCATGCGCCTGTCGGGCCTGCCGCTCTGGGCGGGCCTGCCCTTCGCCTTCGTCCTGTGCGGCGTGCTGGGGCTGCTGATCGACGTGCTGGTGCTCAAGCCCCTGCGCAAGCGCAACGCGCCCCACCTGATCCCGATGATCGCCACCATTGGCGTGGCCATCATCCTGAACAACGGTATCCAGGGAATCTTCGGCGCGGAGAACCTGCGCTTTCCGCCCGGCACCATTCCCGACGACGCTCTGGTGATCGCCGGCATCCATGTCACCGCGCTCGAACTGGGCATCGTGCTCGCGTCCTTCGTGCTGATGGGCGTGCTGATGCTGTCGCTGCAGCGCACGCAACTGGGCCGCGCGCTGCGCGCCATCGCCGAATCGCCCAAGGCGGCGTACCTGGTGGGCGTGAACGTCGAGGGCCTGTTCTACCTGACCTCCTTCGTGGCCGCCGGCCTGGGCGGCGTGGCGGGTGTGCTGATCGGCCTGTATTCGAACGCGCTCTTCCCGCTGATGGGCCAGCCGATGCTCGAGAAGGGCATCGCCGTGATCATCCTGGGCGGCATGGGCGACATCCGCGGCGCGCTGCTCGGCGGCCTGTTCCTCGGCTTCGCCGAGGTGCTGTCGGTGGCCTACGTGGGCTCCAACATGCGCGACGCGGTGGCATTCGGCCTGCTGTTCCTCGTGCTGCTGGTGCGTCCGAAGGGCCTGTTCGGTTCGCTCAAGGAGCGCAAGGTATGAGCCGCCACGCCTGCACCTGCGCTGCGGCGCTGGCCCACCTTGGGGCTGCCCGGCGGAGGGCCGTCTGAGATGGAAGCCTTCGACAACTTCTGGTCGGTCTACAGCAACCTGGTGCTCTCGCTGGGCATCAACGGCCTGCTGGCGCTCTCGATCTGGCTCACGCTGGCCTGCGGCATGCTTGCGCTGGCCAACGCCGCCTTCATGGGCATCGGTGCGTACACCGCGTCGATCCTCACTCTGAACTACGGCGCGCCCTTCCCGGTGGCCATTGCCGCCGGCATGGCCGCGCCGGCGCTGGTCGCCTTCATCATCGGCAAGCCGACGCTGCGGCTGTCGGGCGTGTACCTCGCGATGGCCACGCTGGCCTTCGGCGAGGTGGTGCGCATCGCAGTGCTCAACGCCGAGCCGCTCACCGGCGGCGCGCTGGGCCTGAACGGCATTCCGCAATCCACCGAGTGGTGGCACGTGGCGCTGGCGCTGGTCCTCACGCTGCTGGTGCTGTGGCGCATCCGCCGCTCCAAGGTGGGCCGCGCCTTCGAGGCCATCAAGGAGGACGAGACCGCCGCCGGCCTGATGGGCATCGACGTGGCAGGCCACAAGATGCTGGCCTTCGTGCTGGGCGGCGCCATCGCCGGCCTGGCGGGCACGCTGAACGCGCACCTGACCTTCTTCATCGGCCCGGCCGAATACGGCTTCAACCGCGCGGTGGACATCCTGACGATGACGATCCTCGGCGGCATCGGCGGCCTCACCGGCCCGGTGCTGGGCAGCACCATCCTCACGCTGCTCCCGGAAACGCTGCGCGGCCTGGGCGCGTTCCGCCTCGTGGTCAACGGCTTCATCCTGGTGCTGATCGTGCTGTTCCTGCCCAAGGGCATCTGGGACCCGGCGCGCATCCGCCAGTGGTTCGGCCGCAAGGGGGGCGCAGCATGAGCGAACAGACGCTTCTGACTCTGAAGGGCGTGTCTCGCCACTTCGGCGGCCTCAAGGTCCTGCAGGACGTGAACCTGGACATTCCCAAGGGTGGCATCTTCGGGCTCATCGGCCCGAACGGCGCGGGCAAGACGACGGTGTTCAACCTGATCACCGGCCTGCTGCCCACCACCAGCGGCACGATCCACTTCCAGGGCCAGGACCTGGCGGGCCGCAAGCCCTTCCAGATCACCCGCGGCGGCATCGCGCGCACCTTCCAGAACATCCGCATCTTCAAGGAGATGTCGCTGCTGGAGAACGTGACCGTGGGCATGGACTCCAAGCTGCGCTACGGCCCCCTGGGCCTGCTGGCGGGCACCGGCCTGTTCCGCGCCGAGGAAAAGCGCGCCCGCGACCGCGCACGCGAACTGCTGAGCTGGGTCAAGCTCGACCACAAGGCCGACGACGTGGCCGACAACCTCTCGTACGGCGACCAGCGCAAGCTGGAGCTGGCGCGCGCGCTGGCCACCGAGCCGACGCTGCTGCTGCTGGACGAGCCGGTGGCCGGCATGAACAGCACCGAGAAGAGCGAGCTGATGGTCGAGATCGAGAACATCGCGGCGCGCGGCTTCACGGTCTTCATGATCGAGCACGACATGCGCTTCGTGATGGGCCTGTGCCAGCAGATCGCGGTGCTGAACTTCGGACGCATCATCGCGCGCGGGGGCCCCGAGCAGATCCGCAACGACCCGCAGGTGATCGAGGCCTACCTCGGCCGCGAAGACGACGAAGCCACGAACGACCAGGAGACCGCTGCATGAGCGCCGGCACGACGACCCCATTGCTGCAGGTGCAGGACCTGAAGGTGAACTTCGGCCATGTGCAGGCGGTCAAGGGCATCGACTTCGAGCTGCACGAAGGGCAGATCACCACGCTGGTCGGCGCCAATGGCGCAGGCAAGTCGACCACGCTGCTCGCGCTGTCGGGGCTGGTGAAGAAGACGTCCGGTCGAGTGACCTTTGCCGGCCAGGACATCACGGGGCTGTCGCCGCACAGGATCGTGTCCGGCGGCGTGGTGCAGGTGGCCGAAGGCCGCGCCACGCTGACCACGCTCACCGTACGCGACAACCTGGAGCTGGGCGGCTACACGCGCCGTGACGGCGCCGCCGCCCGCGCGGCCGACCTGGAACGCATCTACGGCCTCTTCCCGGTGCTGAAGGACCGGGCCGACGGCCTGGCCGGCAACCTCTCGGGCGGCGAGCAGCAGATGCTGGCCATCGGCCGCGCGCTGATGGCCAAGCCGCGCGTGCTGCTGCTGGACGAGCCCTCGATGGGCCTGGCGCCGATCATCGTGCAGGACATCTTCCGCACGCTGCGCGAGATCAACAAGCAAGGGCTGACGATCTTCCTGGTGGAGCAGAACGTGCGCCAGGCTCTGAAGATCGCCGACCGGGCCTATGTGATCGAGACGGGGAGCATCGTGCTGTCGGGCACCGGGCGGGAACTGCTGGGCAATCCGAAGGTGCAGGACGCGTACCTGGGAAGCTGAGCCGTCTTCCTCCCTCCCCTGCTGGGGGAGGGTCGGGGTGGGGGCACGGCAGCCTTCGAACGGCCGTGGCGCCTGAAGCGCCGTCTGCCCCCATCCCAGCCTTCCCCCAGCGGGAGAAGGAGCGAATCCAAATCAGCCGCGGCCGAAGCGGTCCACGATGGACTTCTCGATACCCGCCGCATCGAGCCCGATGCCGGCGAGCAACTTCGCCGGATCGCCATGCTCGATGAACTGGTCGGGCAGGCCCAGCTGCAGCACCGGCCTCTGCACGTTCGCAGCCTGCAGCGCCTCGAGCACCGCGCTGCCCGCGCCGCCCATGATCGCGCCCTCTTCCAGCGTGACGATGGCATCGTGCGTGCCCGCGACCTTCAGCAGCAGCTCCACGTCGAGCGGCTTGGCCCAGCGCATGTTGACCACCGTAGCGTCGAGCGACTCGGCCACCGTGAGCGCCGGGTACAGCAGCGTGCCGAAGGCCAGGATGGCGATGCGCTTGCCCTCGCGGCGGACCTCGCCCTTGCCGAAGGGCAGCGCATCGAGCGTGAGATGCGGCGCCACGCCGGCACCCGAGCCGCGCGGATAGCGCACCGCCACCGGGTGGTTCTGCTCGTAGGCGCTGGTCAGCAGCTGGCGCGTCTCGCGCTCGTCGGCCGGACAGGCGATGCTCATGTTGGGAATGCAGCGCAGGAACGGGATGTCGTATGCGCCCGCGTGCGTTGCGCCATCGGCACCCACCAGGCCCGCGCGGTCGAGCGCGAATACCACCGGCAGGTTCTGGATGGCAACGTCGTGGATCAGCTGGTCGTAGGCGCGCTGCAGGAAGGTCGAGTAGATCGCGACCACCGGCTTCAGCCCCTCGCATGCAAGGCCCGCGGCGAAGGTCACGGCGTGCTGCTCGGCGATGCCGACGTCGTAGTAGCGGTCGGGGAAGCGCTTCTCGAACTCGACGAGCCCCGAGCCCTCGCGCATCGCGGGCGTGATGCCCACGAGGCGGCCGTCGGCCGCGGCGGTGTCGCACAGCCACTGGCCGAACACCTGCGTGAAGGTCTGCTTGGCCGCGGAGGCCGGCTTGACGAGCCCCACCTGCGGGTCGAACTTGCCGGGGCCGTGGTAGGCCACCGGGTCGGCCTCGGCCAGCTTGTAGCCCTGGCCCTTCTTGGTGACCACGTGCAGGAACTGCGGGCCGTCGAGGTGCTTGAGGTTCTCGAGCGTGGGCACCAGCGAATCGATGTCGTGGCCGTCGATCGGGCCGACGTAGTTGAAACCGAACTGCTCGAACAGCGTGGCGGGCACGACCATGCCCTTGGCATGCTGCTCCAGCCGCTTGGCCAGCTCGAAGAGCGGCGGCGCGTTGCGCAGCACGCTCTTGCCGACGTTCTTGGCGGCGGCGTAGAAGTTGCCGCTCATCAGCTGCGCGAGGTAGCGGTTGAGCGCGCCCACCGGCGGGCTGATCGACATGTCGTTGTCGTTCAGGATCACGAGCAGCTTGCAGTCGCACACGCCCGCGTTGTTCAGCGCCTCGAAGGCCATGCCGGCCGTGAGCGCGCCGTCGCCGATGATGGCCACCGTATGGCGGTCCTCGCCCTTCTGCTTGGCAGCCATGGCCATGCCGAGCGCGGCCGAGATGCTGGTCGACGAATGGGCGGTGCCGAAGGTGTCGTACTCGCTCTCGGTGCGCTGCGGAAAGCCCGAGATGCCGCCGATCTGCCGCAGCGTGGGCATGCGCTCGCGCCGGCCCGTGAGGATCTTGTGCGGATAGGTCTGGTGGCCCACGTCCCACACCAGCCGGTCGTGCGGCGTGTTGAAGACGTGGTGCAGCGCCACCGTCAGCTCCACCGTGCCGAGGTTCGAGCTCAGGTGGCCGCCGGTGCGGGAGACGTTGTCGAGCACGCAGGCGCGCACCTCGTCGGACAGCTGGCGCAGCTGGGCCCGGTCGTATTTGCGGATGGGCGAGGGATCGTGGAGTGTGGGAAGCAGCGGAGCAGCCATTGGAAAAATCTTCTTCTAGTAGATGGCCACGGAGCCGAAGGCCGCGAAGCAGGCCATGCCGGGGCACCCATGGAACCGGCTTTGCCGGGCCATCGGGGTGCGCCCCCTCGAGGGGGGATCCGAAGCGACACGAAGTGCGCGGAGATTCGGGGGTGGTCTCATTTCATCGGTCGCGGTCGACCACCATGTGGGCCAACGCGCGAAGAGCCGCGGTGTCGTCCAGGCCGCTGCGCTCCAGCGCGGCGAGCGCATCGGCCAGGAGCTGGCGGGCCTGGGCGCGGGCGCCGTCGAGGCCCAGCAGCGACACGTAGGTGGGCTTGTCGGCCGCGGCGTCCTTGCCGGCGGTCTTGCCCAGGGTCTGCGAGTCGGCCGTGACGTCGAGGATGTCGTCGACCACCTGGAACGCGAGGCCGATGGCTGCGCCGTAGTCGCGCAGCGCGGCCAGCGCAGAAGCGCTCACCGTGCCGCAGGCGGCCCCCATCTCGACGCTGCCCTGCAGCAGCGCGCCGGTCTTCAGGCGGTGCATCTCGCGCAGCTGCGCTTCGTTCAAGGCGATGCCGACGCTGGCCAGGTCGATCGCCTGGCCGCCGGCCATGCCCTGGCTGCCCGCGGCGCGCGCAAGCAGGCGGCACAGCAGGGCCTGGGTGGTGACGGGAATCTCGTCGCCCTCGGGGGTGAGCAGCTCGAAGGCCAGGGCCTGCAAGGCGTCGCCGGCCAGCAGGGCATCGGCCTCGCCGAACTTCACGTGCACCGTGGGCTTGCCGCGGCGCAGCACGTCGTTGTCCATGCACGGCAGGTCGTCGTGCACCAGCGAATAGGCATGGATCAGCTCGGTGGCGCAGGCTGCACGCAGGGCGGCGGCCTTGTTGCCGCCGACGGCCTCGCTCGCGGCCAGCACCAAAAGCGGCCGCAGGCGCTTGCCGCCGTCCAGCACGGCGTAGCGCATGGCGTCGCCCAGCAGCACGGGGGCATCGACGCCGACCCAGCGCGACAGCGCCGCTTCGACATTCGCCAGGTGGGGTTCGCTCCAGCCGGCCAGCGTGCGGGCGTCCCAGAGGGCGGCGGTATTCAGCGGGGCGGCGCTCATTCAGGCGTCCAGACCTTCAGGCTGCCCGAATCGAGCACCTTGATCTGGTCTTCGACCGCCTGCAGCTTGTCGCGGCAGAAGGCGAGCAGCGCCGCGCCGCGCTGGTAACTGACGAGCAGCTGGTCCAGCGGCAGCTGGCCCGACTCGAGTTCCGCGACCAGTTGCTCCAGCTCCTGGAGTCCGGCTTCGTAACTGGCTGGCAGCGGACCCGTGTCGGGCGTTGCCGCCGGGCTGGACGAGGAAGGGGGAGGCACCTTGGGCATGCAAGCGAAACTTGGGTGAAACGAGGCATTTTAGGACCGTGACCGGAACAATGGCGCCCCTTCCGGGACCGCCCTTCCCCGGAGCGGCCGCGGCGCCTTGCGCGCTTCCCACGGCGAAAGTCCCATCGCACATCGCGAAATGGCATGGAAAGCCTCGGGGGAACCCCGAGCGCCCCCCGGGTACAATGCGAACTTCTCTCGTTGACGACGTTCAACACCGCTTCGGGCCGCCCAGCCACCTCTTGCGGCGGCGCCTTCCGTTCTTTTTCTTCCTTTCCTCCCTGTGGGGAGCTTGGTCAGGTCCTCCATGTCTGATTTAAGTCTTCAACTGCAGCAGGCCGCGAGCCAACTTCCAGTTTCCGCGTATTTCGACGAGGCGCTCTTCGCCCGCGAGATGCAGAACCTTTTCTCGCGAGGGCCCCGCTATGTCGGCCATCGCCTGGCCGTGCCCGAGATGGGCGACTTCCACACCCTGCCCCAGGAACACCAGGGCCGTGCACTCGTCCACACGCCCAAGGGCGTGGAACTGATTTCCAACGTCTGCCGCCACCGCCAGGCCCTGATCCTGCAGGGCCGCGGCAAGCTCGAGAGCCAGTCGGGCGGCAACATCGTCTGCCCGTTGCACCGCTGGACCTACGCCGCGGCCGACCCGCGCACCACCGGCACGCTGATCGGCGCCCCCCACTTCCAGCAGGACCCCTGCCTGAACCTGCACAACTACCCGCTCACCGAGTGGAACGGCTTGCTGTTCGAGAAGAACGCAGACGGCTGCGGCCCCGACGTGGCGGCCGACATGGCCGGCCTCGGCCCGCAGGCCGACCTGGACTTCAGCGGCTACGCGCTCGACCGCGTCGAGCTGCACGAGTGCAACTACAACTGGAAGACCTTCATCGAGGTCTACCTCGAGGACTACCACGTCGGCCCGTTCCACCCCGGCCTGGGAAGCTTCGTCACCTGCGACGACCTGCGCTGGGAGTTCAAGCCGCGCTATTCGGTGCAGACGGTGGGCGTGGCCAACCGCCTGGGCCGCGCCGGAAGCCCCGTCTACCAGAAGTGGCAGGAGCAGCTGCTCAAGTACCGCGAGGGCAAGCCGCCGAAGTACGGCGCCATCTGGCTGACCTACTACCCGCACGTCATGGTCGAGTGGTATCCGCACGTGCTCACGGTGTCGACACTGCACCCCGTGAGCCCGACGAAGACGCTCAACATGGTCGAGTTCTTCTATCCCGAGGAAATCGTCGCCTTCGAGCGCGAGTTCGTCGAGGCCCAGCAGGCCGCCTACATGGAGACCTGCGTGGAAGACGACGAGATCGCCGAGCGCATGGATGCCGGCCGCCGCGCGCTGATGCTGCGCGGCGACAACGAGACTGGCCCCTACCAGAGCCCGATGGAAGACGGCATGCAGCAGTTCCACGAGTGGTACCGCGCCGCGATGCAGAACGCCTGAGCCGATGAACGCGGCATCCACGGGTGTTCTGGGAACACCGAGGAACCGGCTTTGCCGGGCCTGCGGTGTTGCCCCCGGCGAGGGGGCGGGAGAAGCGACACGAAGTGCGCGAAGCCTGAGGGAGAACCAATAGTGCAAGCGCTCTGGATGGTGCTGGGGGCCTTCCTGTTCGCGACGATGAGCGTGGTCGTGAAGGTCGCCTCGGCGTGGTTCAACAGCGGCGAGATGGTGCTCGGGCGCGGCCTGATCGGCATCGTGTTCCTGTGGCTGCTGGCGCGCAACCGCGGCGTGCCGCTGGGCACGAGGTACCCGGGCATGCACGCGTGGCGCAGCACGATCGGCGTGGTCTCGCTCGGCGCGTGGTTCTATGCCATCGCCCACATGCCGCTGGCCACCGCCGTCACGCTCAACTACATGAGCAGCGTGTGGGTCGCGGCCTTCCTGGTCGGCGGCGCGCTGCTGGCCTGGGTGCCGGTGCCCGGACGCGACGGCCGCGTGGAGCGCCCGCCGCTGCAGGGCGCGCTGGCGATGACGGTGCTCGCGGGCTTCGTGGGCGTGGTGCTCATGCTCAAGCCCACGGTGAACGGCAACGAGGGCTTCGCGGGCCTGCTGGGGCTTCTTTCGGGCCTGACGGCCGCCTTCGCCTACATGCAGGTGGTGGCGCTCTCGCGCATCGGGGAGCCCGAACTGCGCACCGTCTTCTACTTCGCGGTCGGCTCTGCGGTGGCCGGCGGCATCGCCACGGCGGTCACCGGTTTCTCGGGCGGCGGCTCCTGGACCTGGCAGCACGCGCTGTGGCTGCTGCCCATCGGCCTGCTCGCCGCGCTCGGCCAGCTGTGCATGACGCGCGCCTACGCCACCGCGAAGACGCAGGCCGGCACGCTGGTGGTCGCGAACCTGCAGTATTCGGGCATCGTGTTCGCGGCCTTCTACAGCGTGGTGCTGTTCGACGACCGCATCGACGCGGCCGGCTGGGCCGGCATGACCCTTATCATCGCGAGCGGCATTGCTGCAACCGTGTTGCGACAACGGGCCGTGCCCAAGGCCCCGGCCGAGGAACACTGACGCGCGCAGCGTGCATTTCCAGATTCCCGAAGGAGCAAGCGCCATGTACGACACCCTCATCTCCGTCGAACAACTGCAGCAGTTGCAGGCCAGCGGCAAGCCTTTCATGGTGTTCGACTGCAGCTTCGACCTCATGAAGCCCGAAGCAGGCGCGCAGCAATATGCGGCCGCGCACATGCCGGGCGCGCTTTACGCCAACCTCGACACCGACCTCAGCGCGAAGCACGGCGCCCCCGGCGCGCATGGCGAAGTCGTCGTGGCGCAGGAGGACGGCGTGCCCGCATCGGGCGGGCGCCATCCGCTGCCCAGCCGCGAGAAGTTCGCCGCCTGGCTCTCCAGCGTCGGCTTCGCCAACGACATGCAGGCGGTGGTGTACGACCGCAACGGCGCCAACTACTGCGGCCGCCTGTGGTGGATGCTCAAGTGGATGGGCCACGACGCGGTGGCCGTGCTCGACGGCGGACTGCAGGCATGGCAGGCCGCAGGCGGCGAAGTCACGAGCCGCGAGGAGCCCGCGCGCTTCCAGTCGAACTTCGTCGCGGGCGAGCCCATCGCGAAGCTGGTCACCACTGGAACGGTGTTGCGCCGGCTCGGCCAGCCTGACCAGAACCTGATCGACGCACGCGCCGGTGCACGTTACCGTGGCGAGGTGGAACCTCTGGACCCGATCGCCGGTCACATCCCCGGGGCCCTCAACCGGCCTTTCGCCGACAACATCGGTCCCGACGGCAGGTTCAAGCCGGCATCGCAATTGCGTGCCGAGTTCGAAGCGCTGCTCGCGGGACGCGACGCGGCGACCGTCGTCCACCAGTGCGGCAGTGGCGTGAGCGCCGTGCCCAACCTGCTCGCCATGCAGATCGCGGGATTCGGGACGACCGCGCTCTATGCCGGCAGCTGGAGCGAATGGAGCAACACGCCGGGGCTGCCGACCCGGCAAGGCGCCGAACCATGAAGCACATCCGACTCCGACGTACCACCGGTCTCGCAATCGCAGCCGCCGCGATGTTCGCGGCAGCCCCCTTCCTCACCGCCCAGGCCCAGCAGCAGCACGCCCACGTGCACGGCCAGCTCAAGCTCGACGTGGCCGTCGACGGCCCCACGGTGGTGATCGACATGGAATCGCCGCTGGACAACATCGTCGGATTCGAACGCGCCCCCAAGACCGACGCCGAGAAGAAGATCGTGGAAGACGCGGTCGCCCAGCTGCGTGCGGCCGACAAGCTCTTCGTCGTCGACCCCGCCGCCAACTGCAAGCTGGGCCCGGTCGACCTGCGCTCCGGCGCGCTGGGCCTCGGCAACCCCGACCCCAACGAGCCCGTCGGCCACGCCGACCTCGACGCCACCTTCTCCTTCAACTGCACCAACGCAGCCGCCGCGAAGTTCATCGACCTGAACCTGTTCGGCGCCTTCAAGGGCCTGCGCCAGATCGACTCGCAGATCGCCACCGCGCAGGGCCAGTTCAAGCGCCAGCTCAAGCGCCCCGCCGGCGCCCAGGCCTCGCAGCCCGCGCGCCTGAGCTGGGGCAAGTGACACCGTGAGCGACCTTCCTTCGGCGCAGGGCTCATCGGCCCTGCGCATCGTGCTCGCAGCCGAGGCGCTGCGCTTCACATGGCCATCGGCCAAGACCCCCTGCATCGACATCGAGGCCTTCCGCATCACGGCCGGCGAATCGGTGTTCCTGCACGGGCCGAGCGGCTGCGGCAAGAGCACGCTGCTGTCGCTGCTGGCCGGCGTGCTGGTGGCCGACGAAGGCCGCGTCACGCTGCTGGGCCACGACTGGTCGAAGCTCTCGGGCACGCAGCGCGACCGCAGCCGCGTGGCGCACGTGGGCTATATCTTCCAGCAGTTCAACCTGCTGCCGTACCTGAGCGTGATCGACAACGTGCTGCTGCCCTGCCGCTTCTCGCAGCGGCGCGAGGCCAATGCATCGCGCAACGGCAGCTCGCGCGGCGAGGCCGAGCAGCTGCTCGACCAGATGGGCCTGGACCGCAACCTGTGGAACCGCCAGGCGCTGCAGCTCTCGGTGGGCCAGCAGCAGCGCGTGGCCGCGGCACGCGCGCTCATCGGCCAGCCCGAGGTGGTGATCGCCGACGAACCCACCTCCGCGCTCGACGAAGACCGGCGCGAGGCCTTCCTCGACGTGCTGCTGACGGCCTGCGCGGAGCACCACAGCGCGCTCGTGTTCGTGAGCCACGACCAGCGCATCGCCCAACGCTTCGCGCGGCATGTGCTGCTGCCCGAGATCAACCGCGCGGCCACCAGCGCGATGGCGGTGGACGCATGAGCCGCCGGTCCGCTCCCAAGGCGAATACCGCGGCGCGACGCGCGGAGGCCTGCCAATGAAGGCACTCTTTTCCATTGCATGGCGCAGCGCCTGGAACCGGCGCTTCACGCTCGCGCTGACGGTGTTCTCCATCGCGCTCTCCACCTTCCTGCTGCTGGGCGTGGAACGCATCCGCACCGAGCTGCGCGAGAACTTCGCGTCCTCCGTATCGGGCACCGACCTGATCGTGGGCGCGCGCACGGGCTCCACGCAGCTGCTGCTTTACTCGGTGTTCCGCATCGGCGCGGCCACCAACAACATCTCGTGGAAGAGCGTGCAGGCGCTCTCGTCGCACCCGGGCGTCGACTGGGTGGTGCCGCTGTCGCTGGGTGATTCGCATCGCGGCTTCTCGGTGCTGGCCACCTCCACCGACTACTTCACCCGCTTCCGCTACGGCGACAGGCAGACGCTGAAGCTGCGCGAGGGCAAGCCCTTCAGCGAACTCTTCGACGCGGTGGTCGGCGCCGAGGTTGCCGACAAGCTCAACTACCACGTGGGCCAGAAGATCACGCTCGCGCACGGCAGCGGCGAGCTCAACGTGGCCGAGCATGCGGACAAGCCCTTCACCGTGGTCGGCGTGCTCGCACGCACCGGCACGCCGGTCGACCGCACGGTGCACATCGGCCTCGCGGCCATGGAAGCCATCCACCTCGAATGGGTGGGCGGCGCGCCGATGCCGGGCGTGCACATCTCGCCCGAGCAGGTGCGCAAGTTCGACCTCACGCCCAAGAACGTGACGGCCGTGCTGGTGGGCCTGAAGAACCGCGCTGCCGTGTTCGGCGTGCAGCGCTGGATCTCGACCTACACCGGCGAACCGCTGATGGCCATCCTGCCCGGCGTGGCGCTCGACGAGCTGTGGAGCGTGATCGGCGTCGGCGAGAACGCGCTGCTGCTGATGTCGGCACTGGTCGCGCTGGTGAGCCTCGCGGGGCTGGTGTCGGTGGTGATGGCGGGCCTCAACGAGCGGCGCCGCGAACTCGCGGTGCTGCGCGCGGTGGGCGCGGGCCTGCGCCATGTGCTGGCGCTGCTTGCCCTCGAAGGTGCGCTGGTCACCGTGCTCGGCGTGGTGCTGGGCGTGGTGATGGCGGTGCTCGGCATCGCCCTGCTCTCGCCATGGCTGCAGTCGCAGTTCGGGCTGACATTGAGCCTTTCCGAACCTACACTGAACGAATGGCTGCTGATGGCGAGCCTGCTGGCCGCCGGTTGGCTGGCAAGCCTCTTGCCCGGCATCCGCGCCTATCGACTCTCTCTTGCAGACGGCCTCTCACCGAGGATTTGAACCATGCCCATCGCACAGAAGACCTTGTCCACGAGCAAAGCTTTCACTCGGCTTTCGATGCTGATCGCAGGTGCCGGCCTCGCGGCCGCTGCCTGGGCCGCCGAACCCGCCCCCAAGGACACCACCGCCGCAAATCCGCTGGGCGGCAAGACTTCTCCCGCAGCGGCCTCCAAGGCCGCACCGGGCCAGCCGCGCCAGATCACCTGGGAAGAGCTGGTGCCCAAGGACTGGGACCCGGCCAAGGAGTTCAAGGGCATGGACCTGAGCGCGCTCGACGACGGCGACCCGCGCGCCAACGAACTGCTCATGAAGATGCAGGAGGTGTCGAACAACGCACCGACCAATCCGGCGATGAACGGCGCGGAGATCAAGATCCCCGGCTTCATCGTGCCGCTCGAGGAAGCCAAGGGCGAGGTCACCGAATTCCTGCTGGTGCCCTACTTCGGCGCTTGCATCCACACGCCGCCGCCGCCTGCCAACCAGATCCTGCACGTGGTGCCGCAGAAGGGTGCCAAGTTCCGCGCAATGGACACGGTATGGGTCACCGGCAAGCTGCAGACCCTGCGCAACGATTCGATGATGGGCGTGAGCGGCTACCACGTGAGCGCGGCCACCGTCACCAAGTACACCGGCGGCTCGAAGTAAGGCCGCGGCCTCCGCGCCGTGTGGTTCTGCGCCGACAGGCTTGGCGGCACGGAACCGACACAGACCGTTGCATCCGCGGCGCAAGCTCTGTCATCGCTTGATGCCGAGTTCCGTTGAAGAAGTCCGGGTATGCCCCCGGGCGTCTTCATGGAAATCCAGATGACAAAAAACCTCTCTACCGCCCCGCGGCTGTTGACGATCTCGCTGTGCATCAGTGCCCTCGTCCTCGCAGGCTGCGACAAGGCTCCCACCAGCACCCCCGCCCCTCTCGCATCGACGCAGGACCCTGCGGGCTCCATCCCGCCACCACCGTCGGTGCCGCAGACGCAGCAGCAGGCCCCGGCCGCCGCACCCGTGCAGGCCGCCTACACGCCACCCAGCGCCGAGCAGCTCTACCAGCTGGTCGCGCCCATCGCGCTGTACCCCGACAAGCTGGTCGCGCAGATCCTGGCCGGCGCCACCTACCCCGACCAGATCACCGCGGCGCACGAATGGCTCGCGCAGAACCGCAACCTCAAGGCCGGCCCGCTGGCCGACGCGGCCAACCAGCAGCCCTGGGACCCGAGCGTGAAGTCGCTCACCGCATTCCGTCCGGTGGTCGACCAGATGGCCGGCAACATTCCGTGGACACAGGCACTCGGCCAGGCCTACTACAACGACCCGGCCGACGTGATGAACGCGATCCAGGTCATGCGCCAGCGCGCCGCCAAGGCCGGCCGCCTCAAGAACAACGACAAGCTGCGCGTGGTCACCGCCGCGCCGCCACCGAACTACGCGCCGGCCCCCGACGTGCAGCCCGTGTATGCGGGCCCCGTCGTGGTCGAACCGCCGCAGCAGTTCATCACCATCGAGCCCGTGCAGCCCGACGTGGTGTACGTACCCGCCTATGACCCGCAGGTGATCTACGGCGAGCCGCAGCCGGTGTATCCGGGTTACGCCTACGCACCTCCGGTGCAGGTGGTGTCGTCGCCGGGCTACAGCGGCGGCCAGGTGCTGGCGGCGGGCGCGCTCGCGTTCGGTGCCGGTGTGATCGTGGGCGCGGCGCTGGAGCGCCACGACTGGGGCTGGCATTCGTGGAACATGAACTGGGGCGCTCCGCGCTGGCGTGATCGCGACCGTGGCCCCGGCCCGCAGCCGGCCTTCGCGCGGCCTGCGGTGGTCTACAACAACAGCACCTACATCTCGCGCTCGACCACTGTGGTCAACAACGTGCGCAACGTCAACGTCTACAACAACAATGCCGGACCGCGCGGCGTACTGCCGCCTGGAGCGCCTGCCAATTTCGCGGCGAACCCGGGCGCGATGCAGCAGGTGCAGCAACAGCAGCAGCGGGCCCTCTTCGCCCAGCAGCAGGCTCAACAAGCGCAGCAGGCACAGCAGCAACAACAACAACAGCAACAGCGCGTCCAGCAGCAGGCCGCGTTCGCGCAGGCTCAGCAACAACAGCAGCAGGCGCGAGCCCAACAGCAGGCCCAGCAGCGGCAACAGGAACAGGCTCAGCGCCAGCAGGCCATGCAGCAGCAACAGCAGGCCCAGAACCAGGCCCGCCAGCAGCAACAGATCGCGCAGCAGGAGCAGATGCGCCGGCAGCAACAGGCGCAACAGCAGGCCCAGCAGCAGGCGCGCGACCAGCAGGCACGCCAGGCTCGGGGCCTGATGCAGCCCCCGCCGCAGCAACAGCAAGCCCAGCAGCAGGCACAGCTCGCTCAGCAACAGCAGCAGCGCCAGCGCCAGCAACAGCAACAGCAACAGCAACAGCAACAGCAACAGCAGCAGCAGCAGCAGCGCCAGCAACAGCAACAGCAGGCAGCTCAGGAACAGCGACGCCAGCAGCAGGCCCAGCTCGACCAGTCACGCAGGGAGCAGTCGCAGCAGGAGCAGATGCGTCGCCAGCAACAGGCCGACCAACAGGCGCGTGCTCAGCAGCAGGCCCAGCGACAGCAGGAGCAGATTCAGCGCCAGCAGGCGATGCAGCAACAGCAGGCCCGACAGCAGCAACAGCAGATGGCCCAGCAGGAGCAGATGCGCCGCCAGCAGCAGGCTCAACAACAGGCCCAACAACAGGCACAGCAGCAGGCCGCACGCGTGCAGCAGCAGCAACAACAGCAGATGCAGGCCATGCAGCAACAGCGCCAGCAGCAGATGCAGCAGCAACAGGCTCGCGCGCAGCAGCAGGCCCAGCAGATGGCGCACCAGCAGCAGCAGGCTCAGCAGCAACAACAGCAACGCATGGCAGCCGCTGCGGCGGAACGCCAGCAGCACCAGCAGCATCGCCCCGGGGACCCGAGGCAGCAGTAACGGGCGCGGCGGGGCCGCTTCCCTTCGACTTCAGTTCTTGCCGATCTCCGTCAGCAGCCGCGTGACGAGATAGACGCGCGGCACGATCGAATCGGCTTCGATGTACTCGTCGCGTGCGTGATAGCCGAAGCCCGCGAGGCCGAAGCTCTCGACCACCGTGGCCTTGCCCGAGCGGCCTGCGTAGCCCGCGTCGGTGCCGCCGCCGGTCATCGGCGTCAGCGCGAGTTCGCGGTCGATTTCCTTGTAGATGGCCTGCGCCTTCTCGGCCAGCGCGCGGCCCTTGTCGCCCGCGATGAAGGCCGGTCGGCCCACCTCCACCTTCACCGTGGTCTCGGTGTCGGGGATCAGCTTGCCCGATGCGATCTTCGCCTGCAGCGCCTCGGCCAGCTTCTTCTCGGCACCGGGCTGGGTGATGCGGACGTCGCCCTGCGCCTGCGCCTTCTCGGTGATCTGGTTGAGCGGGCCGGTGGCGCGCGCCACGGTCCAGTTGAGCGTAACGCCCGGAATGTCCTTGGCGAGATCCTTGGTCTGCAGCATCTGGTACGAGAGCTCGTACAGCGCGTTGCGGCCCAGATCGGGCGCTGCGCCAGCGTGCGACGCGCGCCCCTTCACCTCGAGCGTGGCCGTGGCGATGCCGGCCGCGCCGAGCAGCAGCGATTCGCCCTTGACCACCGACTTCGCCACCGTCGGCTCGAACGACAGCACCGTGTCGTGCTGGTCGGCGATGGTCGCGATCAGCTCGCCGGAGCCGACCGAGCCCACTTCCTCGTCGGGGTTCATCAGCACGGTGAGCGTGTCGTAGTCGCGCCAGCCGGCGTCGGCCAGGATCTTCAGCGAAGCCAGCATGACTGCGAGGCCGCCCTTGTCGTCGGCGATGCCGGGGCCGTAGATGCGGTTGCCGTCGATCTTGTAGGGCTGGCTGTTGAGAATGCCCGGCGCGTAAACCGTGTCCATGTGGCCCTGGAGCATGATCTTGCGCTTGCCCGTGCCCTTGAGCGTGCCGATCACGATGTCGGCACCCGCGCCGGCCGTGGCCTTGCGGCGCTCGGTCTTGAAGCCGGCAGCCTTCAGGCGCCCTTCGACCACGTCGGCCATCTTGAGCAGGCCGTCGACGTTGAGGCTGCCCGATTCGATCAGCACCATCTCCTTGAGGTTGTCGATCACCGCGGGCTGCGCCTTCTCGGCGGCAGCGAGCAGCTTCGCATCGGGGGCCGCGTGGGCGCCGGCGACGGCGCCGAGCGCAAGGCCGCAGGCCAGCGCCATGGAGCGAAGCGGGAATGAAGGCAGACGCGAGGTCATGGTTTTTTCTCTGGAGTGGATGACGGCGCACAGCATAGCCATGCGGCCCCGCGCGGCGAGCAAATCGGAGACACGGCGCAGGGGCGGCTACGCGCTCTTTGCCGCCGCGGCTTTCCGCGAGGGCTTCGACTGCCCCTTCGACGCCTTCGCGGGCAGCGCCGACGCAACGGGCTCCTCGCCTTTCCGGGCGGCTGGTGCCGGCATGGGACGCTCCTCTCCCTCCCGCGCCGACTGCATGTGCCCGCTCTCGCCGATGGTCATGCCCACGATGCGCGCGAGCTGCCGGCTCACGCTGATGTACGCGTGGCCCAGGCGGCTGTCGAAGTAGAGCGAGTCGCCCTTGGCCATGCGCACCACCTCGCCGTTGTCGAAGTGCACCTCGATCTCGCCCGACAGCACATAGGCGAACTCCTCCCCGCCATGCCGCACGAAGTCTTCAGGACCGTGGATCTTGCGCGCGTGCACCGTGCCGACGATGGGGCTCATCTGCTTGCCGGCCGCGGTGGTGCCGAGGAATTCGTAGGCGATGGAAAGCCCCTTGTAGACCACGCCCTTGCCGGAGCGGGTGACCACCGGCCCGTCGAGCTGCGCGGGCTTGACGCCTGCGCCGGCGAACATCGCGTTCATGTCCATCTCGAGCGCGCGGCCCAGCGCGGTGAAGTTCTCGTAGCCCAGCGCGAGCTGGCCACGCTCGGCGCGCGAGATGGTGGTGATCGATACGCCCGAGCGCTCCGCCAGTTGCGCCAGCGTCCAGCCGAAACGCTTGCGCGCGCTGCGCAGGCGGTTGCCGAAGGTGGCGCGGTCCAGCGTGGGCGGCTCTTCCCTGGGCTTCGTCCCCGTCTTGGTCCCTGTGTGTGGATTCACGCTTGGCTTTCTCTTGTGGTGCCGGCAATTCTGCCAGCCGGGGCGCGCCTCATCCATGCCGACCCGCGCTGGGCGGGCCCGGAAGTTGCGTATACGCAAATTGCGCGAACGCAAATTTCACCAGGTCGGTGCATCATGGTTTCCCCTTGGAGCTGCCGAATCAATTTGCGTATCCGCAAAATTGTTCCTACACTTTTCGTCGATGACTTCAAGCACTGCAGAGCCCGTCGTGGCTGACTTCCTCGTGATCGGCGGCGGCATCGCCGGGGCCTCGGTGGCCCACTGGCTCGCTCCGCACGCACGCGTGATCCTTCTCGAACGCGAATCGCAACCGGGCTACCACTCCACCGGCCGGTCCGCTGCCCTCTTCATGGAAAGCTACGGCACAGCGCAGGTGCGCGCCCTCACCATGGCGAGCCGCGCCTTCCTCGAACACCCGCCCGAAGGCTTCAGCGAGCATCCGCTGCTCACGCCGCGCGGCGCGATGATGGTCGCGGGCGCAGAACACATGGCCGAGCTCGAAGCCCACTGGGAAGTGCTGCGCGCCATGGACACCGGCGCCTCCCGCCTGAGCGGCGAGCAGGCGCGCGAGATGGTGCCCGCGCTGCGCCCCGAACAGGTGCTGGGCGCCGTGTACGAGCCCGACGCCGCCGACATGGACGTGCACGCCATCCACCAGGGCTACCTGCGCGGCATGCGCCGCGCGGGCGGCAGGCTGGTGTGCGATGCGGGCGTGACGGCCATCGAGCGCGTCGGCGAGCGCTGGCGCGTCGAAGCCGGCGGCTCAGTCTACGAAGCGCCCGTGGTTCTCAACGCCGCCGGCGCATGGGTCGACACCATCGCCCGCATGGCCGGCGTGCCTCCGCTGGGCATCGAGCCGCGCCGGCGCTCCGCCTTCATCTTCGCTCCGCCCGAAGGCCAGAGCGTGGCGCACTGGCCGATGGTGTTCGGCGCCGACGAAGGCTGGTACATCAAGCCCGACGCCGGCATGCTGCTGGGCTCGCCGGCCAATGCCGACCCGGTCGAGCCGCAGGACGTGCAGCCCGAGGAGATGGACATCGCCATCGCCATGCACCGCATCGAGGAGGCGACCACGCTCTCCATCCGCCGCCCCACGCGCACCTGGGCCGGCCTGCGCTCCTTCGTGCCCGACGGCGACCTGGTCGGCGGCTTCGAGTCCGGCGTGCCCGGCTTCTTCTGGGTGGCGGCACAGGGCGGCTACGGCATCCAGACCTCGGCTGCCATGGGCGAGGCCTGCGCCGCGCTCGCGCGCGGGCTACCGCTGCCGGAGCGCATCGCCTCCTTCGGGCTCACGGCGGAAATGCTGGGTCCGCAGCGGCTGCGTGCGGCCGCGGGCTGAGCCCGGCCTGCTTCTCACAACAACCACACAAACACTCCACGAGGTTCGACCATGCGCGTCTTCAGTGCTTCCCTGGCCACCGAAACCAACACCTTCGGCCCGATGCCGACGGGTCTCGCCTCCTTCAAGGACCGCGGCTACTTCCCCGCCGGCAAGCACCCCGAGGCGATGACGCTCTTCTCGGGCCCGCTGTGGGCCGCCCGCATGCGCGGCGCCGACAAGGGCTGGACGCTGTTCGAAGGCATGGTGGCCGGCGCGCAGCCCAGCGGCACCACCACGCGCCACGCCTACGAGACGCTGCGCGACGAGCTGCTGAACGACCTGCGCGCCGTGCTGCCGGTCGACATGGTGCTGCTCGGCCTGCACGGCGCGATGGTCGCCGACGGCTACGACGACTGCGAAGGCGACCTGCTGGCGCGCGTGCGGCAGATCGTCGGGCCCGACGTGGTGATCGGCGCGGAGCTCGATCCGCACAACCACCTCACGCCCGAGATGATCTCCAACGCCGACGTCATGATCTCCTTCAAGGAGTACCCGCACACCGACGTGCTCGAACGCGGGCTGGAGCTGGTCGACATCTGCGCCGCCACGGTCGAGGGCAAGGTGCGTCCGGTGGCGGCGGTGGTCGACTGCGACATGATCGTCACCGTCCACACCTCGCGCCAGCCGGCGCGCGGCTTCGTCGAGCGCATGCAGTCGCTCGAGGGCAAGGACGGCGTGCTCTCTATCTCGCTCACGCACGGGTTCTCTTGGGGCGACGTGCCCGAGATGGGCACCAAGGTGCTGGTCTACACCGACGGCGACAAGGCCAAGGCCGACATGCTGGCGCGCCAGCTCGCCGACGAGGTCATCGCGATGCGCGACGGCCTCACCGTGAACTACCCCGGCATCGATGCATCGCTCGACGAGGCCCTGGCCTTCAACGGCGGCCCGGTGGTGATCTCCGACGGTGCCGACAACCCCGGCGGCGGCGCCGCGAGCGACTCCACATTCATCCTGCGACGCATGGTCGAACGCGGCATCGCCAACGCGGCGCTGGGCCCGCTGTGGGACCCGATCGCGGTGCGCATCGCCTTCGACGCCGGCGTGGGCGCGAAGCTGCCGATGCGCATCGGCGGCAAGATCAGCCCCCTGTCCGGCGACCCGCTCGACCTCGAATGCACCGTGAAGGCGCTCAAGCACGACCTGGTGATGACCGGCCTGGCCGGCACGCCCACGCTGATGGGCGACAGCGCGCTCGTCGAGGCCAACGGCATCGAGATCGTGCTGATCACGCTGCGCAACCAGGCGATGGGCACCGACCTGTTCACGCAGCTCGGTTGCGACCTCTCAGCGAAGAAGATCATCGTCGTGAAGTCGTCGCAGCATTTCTACGCGTCGTACTCCAAGGTGGCGAAGCACGTCATCTATGCGGGCGCGCCGGGCGCCGTCACGCTCGACCTGAACACGCTGCCTTATCGCAAGGCCCGCCTGCCGAAATGGCCGATCGGCGTCGCGGCCTGAGCCCTCCTTCTTTTCGCCTTCCTTTCCTGCTGCCTTCCCACCGGAGAACCGACGATGAAACGACGGACGCTTGGCGCTCTCGCCGCCCTGGCCCTTTCCACCGCCTTCGCGGCGAGCCTTCCCGCGCATGCCCAGACGCCGCAGCCCAAGACGCTGAAGGTGGTGGCGCATGCCGACCTGAAGATCCTCGACCCGACCTTCACCACCGCCTACATCTCGCGCAACTTCGGCTACATGGTGTACGACACGCTCTTCGCGCAGGACGCGAACGGCAAGCCGCAGCCGCAGATGGTGGAGAAGTACACCGCCTCGAAGGACGGCAAGCAGTGGAGCTTCACGCTGCGCCCCAACCTCAAGTTCTCCGACGGCAGCGCAGTCACCTCGGCCGACGCGGTCGCGTCGCTGCAGCGCTGGGCCGCACGCGACAGCCTCGGCCGCGCCATGGCGGCCAGCGGCGCCGAGTGGAAGGCGACGGACGCGCGCACCTTCACGCTCACGCTCGCCGAACCCTTCGGCATGGTGCTCGACGCGCTGGCCAAGCCCTCGGGCTTTCCGCCGGTGGTGCTGCCCGAGCGGCTGGCGAAGCTGCCGGCCACCGCGCCGCTTACCGAAGTGCTGGGCTCCGGCCCGTACGTGTTCAAGCGCGACGAATGGGTGCCGGGCAACAAGGCCGTGTTCGTGCGCAACCCCAACTACGTGGCGCGCAGCGAACCGCCGAGCGGCCTGGCCGGCAGCAAGAAGAGCAACTTCGACCGCGTCGAGTGGCTCTACCTGCCCGACGCCAACAGCGCGGTGGCCGCCCTCAAGCGCGGCGAGGTCGACATCATCGAGCAGCTGCCGCCCGACTACATCGCGCCGCTGCGCACCGACACGGGCGTGAAGATCGGCTCCGGCGGCGCCTACCAGGGCTTCCTGGTGATGAACCAGCTGCATCCGCCCTTCAACAACCCGAAGGTGCGCCAGGCACTGCTGCAGGCCGTGAGCCAGGAGCGCTTCATGGCGGCCATGGGCTTCCCGCTGGACATGCGCATGGCCTACTGCGCCACCTATTTCATCTGCGGCAGTCCCAACGACACCGCGGCCGGCGCCGAGCCCTACCGCAAGGCCGACGTCGCCAAGGCCAAGAAGATGCTCGCCGACGCCGGCTACAAGGGCGAGAAGGTGGTGCTGCTGGTACCCAGCGACGTGCCCTACCTGAACGCCGAGGCGCTGATGGCCGCGCAGACCATGAAGAGCATCGGCCTGAACGTCGATGCCCAGACCATGGACTGGGCTTCCATCGGCGCGCGCCGCGCCAAGCGCGATGCACCCGACGCCGGCGGCTGGAACATCTACGTCACCGTGGCCGGCGAGTTCGACGCCAACTCGCCCATCAGCAACGCCTACCTGAGCGCAGCCTGCGGCAACACCCTGCCCGGCTGGCCCTGCGACAAGCAGCTCGACGACCTGCGCACCGCCTGGCTGAAGGAGACCGTGCCCGCCAGGCGCAAGGAACTGCTCGACGCCTTCCAGGCCCGCGCCTACGAGGCCGTGCCGTACATCAACGCCGGCCAGTACTCGGCCGCCTTCGCCGCGCGCACCAGCCTGAAGGGCCTGGACAAGCTCTGGTCCGGCATGCCGACGGTCTGGGCGCTCGACAGGCAGTAAGGGCCGGAAGGACACCGCCATGGGCTACATCGTTCGACGCTTCATCGCGACCCTGCCCGTCATGGCGGTGGTGGCCGTGGTGGTGTTCCTGCTGATCCACCTCTCGCCGGGCGACCCGGCCGCACTCATCGCGGGCGACCTCGCCACCACCGAAGACATCGAGAAGCTGCGCGCCGCGCTCGGCTTGAACCTGCCGCTGTGGCAGCAGTTCGGGCTGTGGATCGGCAAGCTCTTCACCGGCGACCTGGGCACTTCGATCTTCACGCAGATGCCCGTCACGCAGCTGCTGGGCCAGCGGCTGGAGCCCACGGTGTCGATCGCCGCGCTGACCATGCTCATCACGCTGGTGGTGTCGGTGCCGCTGGGTACGCTCGCGGCCTACCGCGCGGGCAGCTGGATCGACCGGCTGGTGATGCTCTTCGCGGTGCTGGCCTTCTCGGTGCCCGTCTTCCTGGTGGGCTACCTGCTGGTCTACAGCTTCGCGATCCAGCTGCCGTGGTTTCCGGTGCAGGGCTACGTGCGCTTCGCAGAGGGCCCGGGCGAGTGGCTGCGCTCCCTAGTGCTGCCTTGCGTGAACCTGGCCCTGGTCTACATCGCGCTGGTGACGCGCATGACGCGCGCCACCGTGCTCGAAGTGCTGCACGAGGACTACATCCGCACCGCGCGCGCCAAGGGCCTGGGCGTGCTGCCGGTGCTGGGGCATGCGCTGCGCAACGCGGCCATTCCCATCGCCACCACCGTGGGCGCGGGCATCGCGCTGCTGATCGGCGGCGTAGTGGTCACCGAGACGGTGTTCGCCATTCCCGGCGTGGGCCGGCTGGTGATCGACTCGGTGCAGCGGCACGACTACCCCGTGATCCAGAGCGTGCTGCTGCTGTCGGCGGGCGTGTACGTGCTGATCAACCTGCTGATCGACCTGAGCTACCGGCTCTTCGATCCGCGAATCCAGTACTGAACCCGCAATGTCCTCCGTACTACCCATGAGCGACATCGACGTGCCCGCGACGCCTGCCCAAGCCGAAGTCGCGCCGCCGGCCGAGGCCCCCTTCGTTCCGCCGCGCCTGCGCTGGCTGCGCAAGCACCCGACGCTGATCGTCGGCGCGCTGCTGCTGATCGCGGTGGCGGCGCTTTCCATCGCCGCGCCGTGGATCGCCACGCACGACCCGCAGGACATCGACCCGCTCGCGCGCATGCAGCTGCCCTCGGCCGAGCACTGGTTCGGCACCGACGCGCTGGGGCGCGACGTGTTCAGCCGCGCCGTGTGGGGTGGACGGGTGTCGATGATCGTCGGCGCCTCGGTGGCGCTGCTGGCCACCTTCCTCGGCGTCGCGCTGGGGCTGGTGGCGGGCTTCGTGCGATGGGCGGACGGGCCGATCATGCGGGTGATGGACGGGCTCATGGCCATCCCGGGCATCCTGCTGGCGATCGCGCTGATGGCCGTGACCCGCGCCAGCCTGACGACGGTGATCGTCGCCATCACGGTGCCGGAGATACCGCGCGTGGTGCGGCTGGTGCGCTCGCTGGCGCTCACCCTGCGCGAGCAGCTCTTCGTGGAGGCCGCGCATGCGGTGGGCACGCGCCTTCCGGTGATCCTGGTGCGCCACGTGCTGCCGAACACCGTGGCGCCGCTGATCGTGCAGGCCACCTTCGTGGCCGCCGCCGCCGTGCTGACGGAGGCTGCGCTGTCCTTTCTCGGCGTGGGCGTGCCTTCGCAGACGCCGAGCTGGGGCAACATGATGGCCGAGGGCCGCAACTTCGTGGCGGTGGCGTTCCACATCATCCTGTACCCGGGCCTGCTGCTGGCGGCCACGGTGCTGGCCATCAACCTGCTGGGCGACGGCCTGCGCGACGCGCTGGACCCGCGCCTGGCACGGCAACTGTGAAGGACGGCAGGCCATGACGATCCCCATGTCCCACACCGCGCTCGCACCCGGCGAGCCGCTGCTCGAAGTCGACAACCTGCGCACGCACTTCCACACTCTCGCGGGCGTGGTGCGCTCGGTCGACGGCGTTTCCTATACGATGCGCGCTGGCCGCACGCTCGGCGTGGTCGGAGAGTCGGGCTGCGGCAAGAGCGTCACCGCCCTGTCGATCCTGCGGCTGGTGCCCACGCCGCCCGGCCGTCACATGGGCGCCGTGCGGCTGCGCGGCACCGACCTGATGCGGCTGAGCGAGCGCGAGATGCGCCAGATCCGCGGCAACCGCATCTCGATGATCTTCCAGGAGCCGATGACCTCGCTGAACCCGGTGCTCACCGTGGGCCGGCAGATCGCGGAGACAGTGCAGCTGCATCAGAAGGCCAGCCGCGCCGACGCGATGAAGCGCGCGGTCGAGATGTTGCGCGTAGTGCAGATTCCCGAGCCCGAGCGCCGCGTGAACGAGTACCCGCACCAGCTCTCCGGCGGCATGCGCCAGCGCGTGATGATCGCGCTGGCCCTGGCCTGCAACCCCGAGGTGCTGATCGCCGACGAGCCGACGACCGCGCTGGACGTGACCATCCAGGCCCAGATCCTCGATCTCATCAAGCGGCTGCAGAAGGAACTGGGCATGGGCGTGGTGATGATCACGCACGACCTCGGCGTGGTCGCCGAGAGCTGCGACCGCGTGGTCGTCATGTACGCCGGGAGGAAGGTCGAGGAAGCCGACGTGGTCGATCTGTTCGACCGCCCGCTGCATCCCTACACCCGTGCACTGATGGCCTCGATGCCCGCCATGAATACCGCGAGCACGCGGCTCACCGAGATTCCGGGGCTGGTGCCGGCCGCGCACGAGCTGGGCCGAGGCTGCGCCTTCGCGGCACGCTGCAGCCAGGCGCGCGAACGCTGCCGCGCCGAAACGCCGCGGCTGACGCAGCAAGGCGGCGACCACGTGGTGGCCTGCTTCGCCGTCGAGGAGAACTGGGCCGGTGCCGAGGAGATCGCCGCATGACGACAACCGCTGCAACGCCCTTGCTGAAAGTGCGTGACCTGCGCAAGCACTACACCACGCCCAAGCGCTGGCTGCGGCCGGCCAGGCCGTCGATCCAGGCGGTGAACGGCGTCTCCTTCGACGTCGCGCGCGGCGAGACGCTCTCGCTGGTCGGCGAATCGGGCTGCGGCAAGACGACCACGGCCAAGTCGGTGATGCGGCTGGTCGAGCCGACCTCGGGCTCGGTGCAGCTCGAAGGCCGGGAGCTGCTGTCGCTCTCGGCCGAGGACATGCGCATGCGCCGGCGCGATTTGCAGATCATCTTCCAGGACCCGTATGCCTCGCTGAATCCGCGGCTGACGGCCGGAGACATCGTGGCGGAACCGCTGCGCAACTTCGGCATGGGCGCGGCCGCCGAGCGGCGCGAACGCGTGCAGTGGCTCTTCTCGCGCGTGGGGCTGCGGCCCGAGGCGGCGAAGAAGTTTCCGCACGAATTCTCGGGCGGGCAGCGGCAGCGCCTGGGCATCGCGCGCGCCCTGGCGCTGAACCCGAAGCTGATCGTGTGCGACGAGCCGGTGTCGGCGCTCGACGTGTCGGTGCAGGCGCAGGTGGTCAACCTGCTGATGGACCTGCAGGCCGAGTTCGGCATCGCGTACCTCTTCGTCGCGCACGACCTCGCGGTGGTGCGGCACATCAGCCACCGCGTCGCCGTGATGTACCTCGGCCACATCGTCGAGATCGCCGACCGCGACACGCTGTTCTCGGCGCCGCTGCATCCGTACACCGAGATTCTCCTGTCGGCCGTGCCGGTGCCCAACCCGCGCACGCCGGCGCGCCGCATGCTGCTGCAGGGCGATCCGCCGAGCCCGGCCAACCCGCCCTCGGGCTGCCGCTTCCACACCCGCTGCCCGATGGCGCAGGCCGTGTGCAAGGAGAAGGCGCCGGAGCTCGGCGAGCGACCTTCGTCGTCCGCGAACGGAAGCCACCTGGTCGCCTGCCATTTCCGCTGAAGAGAGACAAGAAACTCGAAAGAAAGGATTCCCCCGTGTCCGACAAGCTCCCCCACTACGAACTGCTGATCCGCGGCGGCACCGTGATCGACGGCACCAAGGCTCCGCGCTTCGACGCCGACGTCGGCATCGTCGGCGACCGCATCGTCGCCATCGGCAAGCTCGCGGGCCACACGGCGGAACAGACGATCGACGCCAGCGGCCGGATCGTCGCGCCGGGCTTCATCGATTCGCACACGCACGACGACCAGGCGGTGCTGTCTCAGGCGCAGATGCCGTTCAAGGTGTCGCAGGGCGTGACGACCGTGGTGGCGGGCAACTGCGGCATCAGCGCCGCACCGCTGCGCGCCGACATGGACCTGCCGATGCCGCTGAGCCTGCTCGATTCGCCCGCAGAAGGCCGCTTCACCAGCTTCGCCGCGTACCTCGATGCGCTGCGCGCCACGCCTTCATCGGTGAACGTCGCTGCGATGGTGGGCCATTCGACATTGCGCGCGGTCTCCATGTCCGACCTCGACCGGCCCGCGAACGAAGCCGAGATCAAGGCCATGCAGGCGATGGTCGAGGAAGCGATGCAGGCCGGCGCCATCGGCCTGTCGACCGGCACCTTCTACCCGCCGGCGGTGAAGGCGACGACCGAGGAGATCATCGAGGTCGGCCGCCCGCTCACCTCGCGCAAGGCGCTTTACGTGACGCACATGCGCGACGAGAGCGACCGCGTGATGGAGTCGCTGGGGGAAACCTTCCACATCGGGCGCGCGCTGGGCATTCCGGTGGTGGTGTCGCACCACAAGGTGCAGAACACGCGCAACTTCGGCAAGACGAAGGTCACGCTGCCCTTCATCGAGGAAGCGATGAAGCACCAGTGCATCGGGCTCGACTGCTACCCCTACACCGCCGGCTCCACCATGATCCGCACCGACCGCGGGATGATGGAAGGCCGCGTGCTCATCGCCTCGAGCGTGCCGCACCCCGAATGCGCGGGCCGCGACCTGAAGGACATCGCGGCCGAATGGGGCGTGTCGGGCGAAGAGGCGGCGAAGCGGCTGCAGCCCGGCAGCGCGATCTACTTCATGATGGACGAGGACGACGTGCAGCGCATCCTCGCCTTCGACGAGACCATGATCGGCTCCGACGGCATCCCGCTGGGCGACAAGCCGCACCCGCGCCTGTGGGGCACCTTCCCGCGCGTACTGGGGCACTACAGCCGCGACGTCGGCCTGTTCCCGCTGGAGACGGCGGTATGGAAGATGACAGGGCTCACCGCACGCAACTTCGGCCTGCACGAGCGCGGCACGCTGAAGCCGGGCCACCATGCCGACGTGGTGATCTTCGATGCCGCGACGGTGCGCGACACCGCGAACTACGAATCACCGATGCAGCCGGCCGAAGGCATCGATGCGGTGATCGTGAACGGCGCGCTGACATGGCGCAACGGAGCGCACTGCGGGGCACGCAACGGGCAGGTGATCACGCGGCGCTAGCGAACAGCCCCTCTGCGGGGATGCCCTGGAGCCCGCAGCGACACAAGGAAAGTGCAAGTTCGCGAAGCCGGGCGAGCCCTTCAATCGGGCGCGTTCATCACGCGGTCGAATTCCTCATCGGCCGGCACGTTGTCCGCGTCGAGTTCGCTCGCATCGGAAAGATCGATGCCCGTTTCCTCCGAGAGATCGTCGCCCACGTCGGTGTCGGGCTCCTCGAAGTCGTCGACGGGCAGGTCGTCCTCATCGTCTTCGGCGGGTGAAGCGGATCGCGCGGTGGCGTTCATGATCTGTTCCTCGGCTTGTTTCTGACAGGCCCCCTATGGTGCGCCTGTTTGGGCCGTTGCGGATCATCCGGCGCGAGGTGTCGGTGTCGGAAAGTTTCGCGCGCCGGCCTGAAGATCAGTCCTTGTGCACGTGGCCATGCTCCCCGTGGCCGGGGTCGTCATGGCCGTGCTCGTGCCCGTGCTCGCCGTGCGCGAGACGGCTGACCAGCGTGACCAGCGCAATGCCCGCCACCAGCCAAAGGATCTGCGCGGCGGTCTGGCGCGCGGGCAGGCGCTTCTGCAACTGCGGGATCAGGTCGGCGAGCGCCACGTAGACGAAGCTGCTGCCAGCCAGCACCAGGAAGTACGGCAGCAGGCCGTGGAGCTGGTCGACCAGCCACCAACCCACGATGCCGCCCAGCGCGGTCATGGTGCCGGCGAGCGACACCTTCACCAGCGCCGCGCGCTGGTTGGCGGAACTCTGTCGCAGCACGACGAGGTCGCCGATGTGGTGCGGGATCTCGTGCGCCAGCACCGCGAGCGCGGCCACGATGCCCAGGCGCAGGTCGGCGGTGAAGGCGGAGGCGATCAGGATGCCGTCGCCGAAGCAGTGCACGCTGTCGCCGGTGAGCACGGCCCAGCCGCCCGTGCGGGGGCCGTGGCTGTGGTCATGGTCGTGTGCATGGACATGGCCGTGGGAGTGGTCGTGCCCGTGGTGGCGGTGATCGTGGCCGTCTGCCGCGCCCTTCTTCTCTTCGCCATGATGGTGCTCGTGCCCGTGGTGCCACAGCTCCGCCTTGTCGAGCAGGAAGAAGAACACCAGCCCGAACAGCAGCACGCCGAACAGCAGTCCGGGCTCGATGCGGCTTTCGAAGGCCTCGGGCAGCAAGTGCATGAATGCGGTGGCGAGCAGCGCGCCGGCCGCCAGGCTCAACAGGTGCTGCGGGTTCACGCCGCCCGAGCCGCTGCGCACCCCCACCTTCAACAGCAGGGCCGCGACCCACACGCTTCCGATACCGGCAACCAGGGTCGCCGCGATGATGACTATCAAATTCATAGCTGCTTGCGCAAGAAAGACGGCCGCTGGAACTTTTCCGGGGCCGCATACCGATCATAAAAAGAGAAAGGCCGTCACGAGGACGGCCTTCGGCGGGGTTGGCTGACGGGCGCCGTCTTCAGGCGACGCCGTTGGCTTTGAACCAGGCCGTGGCACGCTGCCAGCCGTCTTCCGCCGCGCTCTTCACATAGCTGGGTCGGTAGTCGGCATGGAACGCGTGGCCCGCTTCGGGATACACGACGAAGTTCGAGGCCTTGGCCGCCGGGGTTCCGGTTGCCAGAGCTGCTTTCATCTTATCAACCGTGTCAAGGGGGATGCCCTGGTCTTTTCCGCCATAGAGGCCGAGCACCGGCGCCTGCAGGCTGGCGGCGACATCGACCGGGTGCTTCGGCGTCAGCTCGCTGGCCTGGCCGACCAGGCGGCCATACCAAGCCACGCCCGCCTTGACCTTGCCGGTGGCCGCATAGAGCCAGACGATGCGTCCGCCCCAGCAGAAGCCGGTGATGCCGGCCTTGCTGGTGTCGCCGCCGTTGGCCTTGGCATAGGCCAGTGCGCCGTCGAGGTCGGCCATGACCTGCGCGTCGGGCACCTTGGAGACGATGTCGGCCTGCAGCTTCGGGATGTCGGTGTAGCCGCGCGGGTCGCCCTGGCGCGCATACAGCTCGGGGGCGATGGCCAGGCAGCCGAGCTTGGCGAAGCGGCGGCAGGTGTCGGCGATGTATTCGTGCACGCCGAAGATCTCCTGGATCACCAGGATCACCGGCAGGCCGGTCTTTCCGGCGGGCGCCGCCGCATAGGCGGGCACCTCGAAGTCCCCGACGGCGTACTTGATGGGGCCGGCCTTCAGGCCGTCGGCCGGGGTGCTGATGGCGGTCTGCGCCCTCACCGGCATCACGGCTGCGGCATAGCCCACGCCGATGGCGGCCTTGAGGGCGGTGCGGCGCGTGGCACCCTGCTCGGTGCTGTCGCCGGGGCGAAGCGAATCGAAGTCGGAACGGCTGTCGTCGTCGAGAGGCATGTATCGGGCTCCGGTTGGATCGTCGGACAAGGGACGTGGCGTTGTGGAAAAACGCACGCCGCAATGTAGGCGAAATCGGCCGCTGCCCCTATGTCCCCCAAACTTCAATGGGGTTGGCGCGCCCCGTAGGCCCGCCGGGCCAGCGCCGCCGCGAGCACCTGCGCCGGGTCGACCAGGTCGAGCCCCGCCACCGCGGCCGAGTCCTGCAGGCCCAGCGGCACCTCGGTGCAGCCCATGATGATGGAGACCGGGCCGTGCCGCTCGGCCAGCCTCAGCGCGACCTCCGAGAAGCATTGCTCGGCCAGCAGCATGTTGCCGGCCTTCACGCCGTCGAAGATGCCTCGCGTGATGGCCTGGCGCTCATCGGGCAAAGGGATGTGGCAGCCCAGTCCGGCCTCGGCCAGCGCCTGCTCGTAGAGCCGCACGCGGTAGGTGCCCTCGGTGGCCATCAGCGCCACGCCGCTCGCGCCCTGGCGGGCCAGGTGCTGCGCCGTCTCGCGCGCCATGTGCAGCAGCTCGACCTGCGGAAAGCGCTCCTGAAGGCTCGCGTGCCAGGCATGGGCCGTGTTGCAGGCGATGGCCACGGCACGGCTGCCGAGCGCGGCGAGGCGGCCCAGCGCCTGCAGCATCGGCTCCAGCGGCTGGTGCGCGCCCTGTTCGGGAGAAGCCAGCGCGTCGGTGCGGTCGGGAACCGGCACCTGGGCCAGCCAGTGCTCCGGAAAGGACTGGTCGCGCACCGGTTCGCCGCGCGCGCGCAGCTGCTGCGCGCAGGCCTGCACGAACAGCCGCACGAAGTCGGCGCCGGCCGCCGGGCCCATGCCGCCAAGAATGCCGACGACGTTGGTCGAACTCATGATCTCTCTGTCTCTATCTCTGTTTCAGGAATACCGCGGAACCGGCTTCGCCGGCCCGCTGGTATTGCCCCCGGAAGGGGGAAGGCGTGCGCGACGCGAAGTGCGCGCAGCCCGGGGGTGGACTCAAGTCGCGGGCTTGTCGCTGAGGGCCTTGAGGTTTTCCTTCAGCTGCGGGCTCATCGGCAGGTTCAGCGGCACGTTCTTCGGGGGGATCGGCTGCATGAACCACTTGTTGTAGAGCTTCTCGAACTCGCCGCTCTTCATCAGGCCCGCGAAGGTGTCGTCCACCAGCTTCTTGAAGGCGGGGTCGTCCTTCGGCAGCATGCAGGCGTAGGGCTCCACCTGCAGCGAGTCGCCCACCACTTCGTAGTCGCCCGGCGTCTTGGCGTTGGCGATCAGGCCGTACAGCAGGATGTCGTCCATGGCGAAGGCCACGACACGGTCGCTCTCGAGCAGCAGGAAGGCGTCGGCATGGTCCTTGCCGAGCACGATGTCCATGCCGAGGTTCTTCTCGATGTTGTACTTGCGCATGACCAGCACATTGGTGGTGCCCGTGGTGCTGGCGATGGTCTTCTTCGCGAGGTCAGCGTAGTTCTTGATGTTGGACGACTTCTTCACGAGCAGGCGAGTGCCGGTATAGAAGTGGTTGATGGCGAAGGCCACTTCCTTGCCGCGTGCGGTGTTGTTGGTGGTGGAGCCGCACTCCAGGTCGATGGTGCCGTTGGTGATCAGGGGAATGCGGTTCTGCGAGGTCACGGGCATCAGCGCCACCTGCAGGTCGGGCTTGTTCAGCTTCTTCTTCACCGCCTCGACCACGGCGTTGGAAAGATCGACCGCCATCCCGATCGGCTTGCCGGGCCCTTCGAGGTAGCTGAAGGGCACCGACGATTCACGGTAGGCCAGCGTGATCTTGCCGGACTGCGCGATCTTGGCGAGCGTGTCGGCAGCCTGGGCGCCCGTGGAGGCGAAGAGCAGCGAGGCAGCGATGGAGGCCACGGAGGCCATCAGGACGGAGCGTTTCATTCGGGCCCTCATACGGTTGAACTGAACAGGCGGCCAGTGTAGGAAGAGGACAAATGAAACGACAAATTCCAATAGCAGGCCGGGCCATGCCCAAAGGTTATGGGCGGGGGCGCTTTTGGCATTTCCGGCGCCGGCCGCGCGCGCCTACAGTCGCGTTCACTGTCTCGATTCAATCTCCGGAAAGCTGCCCCATGCATGTGTGTGTGCTCGGCGCCGGCATCGTGGGCCTGGCGACCGCCTGGCAGCTCGACCGCCAGGGCCATCAAGTCACCGTGATCGACCGCGCCGCCCCCGGCTCGGGCGCCAGCGGCGGCAATGGCGCGCAGCTGAGCTATTCCTACGTGCAGCCGCTGGCCGATCCGTCGATCTGGAGGCAGCTGCCCAAGCTGCTGCTGTCGCCCAGCTCGCCGCTGAAGCTGCGCCCGCAGCTCGATCCGCTTCAATGGCGCTGGGGCATGGAGTTTCTCGCAGCCTGCAACGCGCGCACTTCGCGCGAAACCACCGCGCGGCTGCTGGAGCTGGCCGCATCGAGCCGCATCGAGTTCGAGGCCATGCGCGCCGAACTCTCGCCCGACTGCGATTTCTCCGCCACCGGCAAGCTGGTGCTCTACGCCAGCACAGCATCGCTCGAAAGCGCGCGAGCGCAGCTCGAACTGCAGCGCACCATGGGCAGCGAGCAGCGGCTGGTGACGCCGGAGGAATGCATTGCGATCGAGCCTGCGCTCGCCGGCTACCGCGACAGGATGGCAGGCGCCGTCTACACGCCGAGCGAATGCGCGGCCGACTGCCTCAAGGTCTGCACCGAGCTGGCGAAGGCCCTGGCCGAGCGCGGCGTGCGCTTCATCTCCGGCACCGAGGTGAGCAGCTTCGTGCGCAGCGCAAGCCGCGTCGCCGCGGTGCGCACCGGCAACGGCGACGTGGAAGCCGATGCCTTCGTGATGGCGCTGGGCTCGGCCTCGCACAAGCTGGGGCGCGCGCTCGGAGCCTACCTGCCGGTGTATCCGCTCAAGGGCTACAGCATCACGGTGGAGGTCGATCCTGCCCCCGGCGCCGCCCCGCGCGTGAACGTGACCGACAGTGCGCGCAAGGTGGTGTTCGCGCGCATCGGCTCGCGCCTTCGGGTGGCGGGCATGGCCGAACTGGTGGGGCACGACGCGAGCATTCCGGCCACGCGCATCGAGACGCTGGCGGCCGCCACGCGCGCCCTCTTTCCGCATGCGAGCCGGCTCGAAGAGCTGCACCCGTGGACCGGCATGCGCCCCGCCACACCCAAGGGCCTGCCGATCATCGGCCGGCTGGACGGCGCACCTTCGAACATGCTGTTCAACACCGGCCACGGCGCGCTGGGCTTCACGCTGGCCTTCGGTTCGGCGCTGCGCGTCGCGCAGGCCTTGGGAGCCTAGGCCCTAGATCGTTTCCTGGATCGCCTGCTGCATGCAGCGGGTGATGCCGCGCACCGCCACCGAATCGGGCCGCGCCGCGAAGCGCAGAGCGCGGATCGGCACCGGGATGTGCGGCTCCAGCATCAACACGTCGACCTTCTCGCGGTCGGCCGAGCGCGCGGTGCAGCCGTCGACCAGCGCAATGCCGATGCCATGGTGCGCCATGGCCAATGCCGCGTGGTAGGTCTGCACCGTCACCACCGCCTGCTGGAAGCCCACACCCGCCTGCCGGCAGGCCTGGCTCAGGCTGGTGCCCACGGGGTCGCGGCTGTCCAGGCCGATCACCGGCCGGTCCACGAGGTCGTGCAGCGCAACCGAGCCGTTGCGCACCAGCGCCCGCGGCAGCATGCCCTTGGGCGCGATGCACACCATGCGGCTGTCGGCCAGCGTCTCCTGCGTGAGCGAAGGATGCACCGCCGGGCTGAATGCGAAGCCCACGTCGGCCTCCTGCAGCAGCAGCGCCGACATGATCTGCGGCGAATGCAGCGACTCCACCGTGATCGCATAGCCCGGATGCTTCTCCCGGAATGCCTTGAGCGCGCGCGGCAGGATGTCGTAGCTCAGCGCCAGCACGCTCAGGATGCGCAGTTCACCCGTGTCGCCCGCGGTGCGCAGGTTGGAGGCGAGCCGCTGCACCTCGTCGAGCTGCGCGAAGAGCCGCTCGATGTGCGGGTACAGCGTGAGCGCCTCGGTGGTCGGCGTGAGCCGGCCCTTGGCGCGCTGGAACAGCGGAAAGCCCAGCTGCAGCTCGGCATGCTGCAGCGTGCGGCTCACCGCCGGCTGCGTGATGTTGATGAGCCGCGCCGCCGCGCTCACGCTGCCCGTGAGCATGATCGCGTTGAAGACTTCGATGTGGCGCAGTCGCATCGCGAGCGAAGGGGTCAGTTGCCCACTGGCGCCTTGCCGCGGGCGATGTCCATCACCATGCGCGTGCCGAGGTAGAGGCGCGGCTCGATCGAGTTGATCAGCACGTACTCGGCATCGGCCGAGTGCGCGCCGAAGCCCTGCAGGCCGAAACGCTCGATGACCGGCGCCTTGGTCTTCAGCGCGGCGAAGGCGGCGTCGGTGCCGCCGCCGGCGGCCTTGTCGTCCGCGCCCAGCGGCAGGCCGAGCTCGTCCTTGTAGATCTGCTGGGCGTGCCGGGCCAGCGCGCGCGAGGCGTCGGTGGCTTCCAGCGGCGGACGGCGCCGCTCGAACTTCAGCTCCACCTTGGCCTCGGGAATGAGCTGCTTCTTCACCCGCTCGTTCACCTGCTGCTCGATGCGGTCGTAGTCGCTCACCTTGAGCACGCGTACGTCGGCGCCCGCGGTGGCGCTGGCCGGGATCACGTTGCGGTTGCTGCCCGACTTGGAGATGGTCCAGTTCATCTTCAGGCCCGTGGCCGGGTCGGACAGGTCGCGCATCTGCAGGATCTGGTGCGAGAGCTCGTACAGCGCATTCACGCCCAGCTCCGGCGCCGAGCCCGCATGCGAGGCCTTGCCGGTGACGTTCAGCGTGACCGAGGCGATGCCGGCCGTGGCGAGCGAGAGCTTGTCCTCCTTGACGTAGGCGCCCTCGAACGACAGCACCGCATCGTGCTCGCCGCCCATGCGCGTGATGAGCGCGCGTGCGCCGGGCGAGCTGATCTCCTCGTCGCCGTTGATGAGCACGGTGAGGGTGCCGTAGTCCTTGAACTTCATCGCCTGCAGCATCGACACGATGTGCGTGATGACGGCCACGCCCTGCTTGTCGTCGGCGATGCCCAGGCCGTAGGCCTTGTCGCCGTCGATGCGGAAGGGCTGCCTGTTGATCATGCCCACGGTGTAGACCGTGTCCATGTGCGCGATCAGCAGGATCTTCTTCTTGCCGGTGCCCTTGAAGGTGGCGCGCACAACGCGGCCGATCTTCTCGGGCGTGTCTTCCATGCGGTAGGCCTCCGCGCTGGGGTCGATCAGCTCGACCTCGCCACCGAGCGCCTTGAACTTCGCGGCGATGAGGTCGGAGATCTTCTCGAGGCCGTCGAGATCGCGGCTGCCGGACTCGATTGAGACCAGCTCCTTCAGCGTGTCGAGCAGGGCCGGCTTTTCCTTGGCCGCGAGCGCTGCGACGTTGGCATCGGGCGCCGCGAAAGCGCTGCCGACGAAGGCGGCGCAGACGGCGGCGAGCAGGAATCCGCGTTGCGGGAATCGGTTCTTCATGTGCTGTGGTTTCTTTCTTCTCTGGCTGGCTGGTTGCCGCGTGCTTGTCCGTTCCCTGCTGTGTCTTCTTTTTCTTGCCTGTGCGCCGACTTGCGCCGCGTCGCGCTGACTCGTCAGTGCGCCTTGTCCCAGTTGGGACCGACGCCGATCTCGGCCAGCAGCGGCACCTTCAGCGAGGCGACGCCCGCCATGATGCGCGGGATCTCGGTGCGCACCCATTCGATCTCGGCCTCGGGCACCTCGAACACCAGTTCGTCGTGCACCTGCATGATCATCCGCGTGGCGCGCTTCTCCTCGTCAAGCACGTTCTGTACCTTGACCATGCTGAGCTTGATGAGGTCGGCCGCGGTGCCCTGCATCGGCGCGTTGATGGCCGCGCGCTCGGCGCCACCGCGGCGCGGGCCGTTGGGCGAATTGATCTCGGGCAGGTACAGGCGCCGGCCGAACACGGTCTCGACGTAGCCCTGCTCCTTGGCCAGCGCCTTGGTCTCGTCCATGTAGGCCTTCACGCCCGGATAGCGCGCGAAGTAGCGTTCGATGTAGGAGGCCGCAGCCTTGTTCTCGATGCCCAGGTTCTTGGCGAGCCCGAAGCTGCTCATGCCGTAGATCAGGCCGAAGTTGATGACCTTGGCGTAGCGGCGCTGTTCGCTCGACACCTGGTCGGGCGTGGAGCCGAACACCTCGGCGGCCGTCGCGCGGTGCACGTCGATGCCTTCGGTGAACGCACGCAGCAGCGATTCGTCGCCGCTGATGTGGGCCATGATGCGCAGCTCGATCTGCGAGTAGTCGGCGCTGGCGATCACGCTGCCCGCCGGCGCCACGAAGGCCTCGCGCACGCGCCGGCCTTCGGGCGTGCGGATCGGGATGTTCTGCAGGTTCGGGTCGTTGCTGCTCAGGCGGCCCGTGACGGCCACCGCCTGCGCATAGTGCGTGTGCACTCGGCCGGTACGCGGGTTGGCGAGCTGGCCGAGCTTGTCGGTGTAGGTGCCCTTGAGCTTGGAGAGGCTGCGGTGCTCGAGGATCTTGGCCGGCAGGGGGTAGTCTTCGGCCAGCTTTTCGAGCACCTCTTCGTCGGTGCTGGGCGCGCCGCTCGGCGTCTTCTTGACCACGGGCAGGCCCAGCTTGGTGAAGAAGATCTCCCCGATCTGCTTGGGCGAGCCGAGGTTGAAGGGCTGGCCCGCGATCTCGTAGGCCTCCTGCTCCAGCTCCATGATGCGCTTGCCGAGCTCGTGGCTCTGCGCGGCCAGCGTGGGTGCGTCGATCAGCACGCCGTTGCGTTCCACGCGGTAGAGCGCCTCGCTCGAATCCATCTCGAGCTGGTAGATGAAGCGCAGCTTTTCGTCGGCCTGCAGTCGCGGCCAGAGCGTGTTGTGCACGTCCAGCGTCTGGTCGCTGTCCTCGCACGAATACTCGGCGGCCTTGGCGATGTCGACCTGGCTGAACGGGATCTGGTGCGCGCCCTTGCCGCACAGGTCTTCGTACGAGATGCCGCTGCGGCCCAGGTGGCGCTCGGCGAGGCTCGAAAGGCCGTGCGGCTTGTGCACCTCGAGCACATAGCTCTGCAGCATGGTGTCGTGCGCGTAGCCCTGCACCTCGATGCCATGGTTGGCGAACACGTGCCGGTCGTACTTGATGTGCTGGCCGAGCTTCTTCTTCGCGCCGTTCTCCAGCCAGGGCCGGAGTTTCGCGAGCACCTCGTCGAAGGGCAGCTGCTGCGGCGCGTCGGGGTAGTTGTGCATCAGCGGGATGTACGCGGCCTCGCCCGGGGTGACGCTGAAGCTGATGCCGACGATCTGCGCGACCATCTCGTCGAGCGAGTTGGTCTCGGTGTCGATGGCGGCGAGATCCGCCGCCTCGAGCTTGGCGAGCCAGGCGTCGAGCTGCTCCCAGGTCGTGATGGTCTCGTACTTCAGGTTGCTCGCGGGAGAGGCGGCCTCCAGCGCCTGCATCTCGGAAGGCTCGTCGAACAGGCCGCCCTGGTCGGCATCGGCCTTGCCGGAAGCCGCCTTCTTCCTGAGGTTTTCCTCGATCAGCTCGGGCGGCACGGCCTGCGCCTCGAGCCCCTTGACCAGGCTCTTGAACCCGAACTTCTCGTAGAAGGGCTTCAGCTCGGCCGTCTGCGGTACGCCCACCGGCAGGCCTTCGAGCGAGGGCAGGCCCGTGACGTGGCCATCGAGGTCGCAGTCGGTGCGGATGGTCACCAGGCGCCGGCTCAGCGGCAGCTGCCCGAGGGCGTTGCGCAGGTTCTCGCCCGCGGCGCCCTTCACCTCGGCGGCGCGCTCGATCAGCGCGTCGAGCGAGCCGTATTCGAGCAGCCACTTGGCGGCCGTCTTGGGGCCGACCTTGGGCACGCCGGGCACGTTGTCGACCGAGTCGCCCACCAGCGTCTGGTAGTCGATCATCAGGCTGGGCGGCACGCCGAACTCGGCCGTGACGCCGGCCACGTCGCGCTTCTTGCCGTTCATCGTGTCGATGATGGTGATGTGCTCGTCGACCAACTGGCTCAGGTCCTTGTCGCCGCTGGAGACGATGACCTCGACGCCCTGCGAGGCGGCGATCCGGGCGAGCGTGCCGATGACGTCGTCGGCCTCCACGTCGGGCACGCTGAGCACGGGCCAGCCGAGCAGCTTCACCACTTCATGGATGGGTTCGATCTGGCTGCGCAGGTCGTCGGGCATGGGCGAGCGGTTGGCCTTGTACTCGGGGTACCAGTCGTCGCGGAAGGTCTTGCCGGGCGCGTCGAAGATGCAGGCGGCGTAGTCCGCGCGCACCTCGCGGCGCAGCGCGGTCATCATGTTGATCATTCCCCGGATGGCGCCGGTCGCCGGGCTCTTCGGGTCGCCTGGCACGGCCCGAAGGTCGGGCATGGCGTGGAAGGCGCGGTAGAGGTAGCTCGAGCCATCGACGAGCAGCAGCGTTTTCTTGTCGGTCATCGGGCCATTTTGCCGTGCCCGCGCCGGCGCCCCGAACCACGACGGCGTGAGGTGTCAACCGACGGTCCGCAAGCGGCTGCGAGCCTACAATGCTTGCATGCCTAGCTCCACACTCCTGGTCGCCCGCCGCATCCTGCTGGCGCTGGCCTTCGCAACCCCCTTTGCCGCCGTGCAGGCGCAGCAGGCCACGCCCGCCCCCGCGGCGGCTCCGGCCGAGGCGCTCCCAAATCAGGAGCAGGCCAAGGCCGAGGGCCGACGCAACCAGAAGGTGGAGAACATCCACACCGAGGACAGCGGAGCCTCGGTCGACGAAGTGCGCTACGGCGGCCGCACCCAGAGCATCAACGTCAAGCCCAAGTCGAACATGCCCGGCTACGAGGTGCTGCCGGCAGATGCCGCCACCGGCCGCCAGGGTTCGAGCGAAACCGGCGCCAACGGCCCCCGTGTCTGGAACGTGCTGAAGTTCTGACCGCAATGAGGCCTTCCGTTCTGGTTTTCGCGGCAGCAATGCGGCGCTGAGTACCGCCATGGCAGTTTTTACCGAAGTCGGCTTCGGCGAGGCCGACGCGCTCGTCCAGAGCCTGGGGCTGGGCCCGCTGCGCGAGCTGCGCGGCATCGAGGGCGGCATCGAGAACACCAACTACTTCGCGACCACCGAGTCCGGCGAGTTCGTGCTGACACTGTTCGAGCGCCTGAGCGCCGAGCAGCTGCCCTACTACCTTTGCCTGATGAAGCATCTGGCGGACGCCGGCCTGCCGGTACCTGCCCCGGTGGCGCAACCCGAGCCCGATACGGCAGGCAAGGTCCGCAAGGGACAGCCCACGCCCCCCGCCGAGGCCGCCGCGTCCTGCGACCTGCTGCATGTCGTCGCCGGCAAGCCGGCTGCGGTGGTGCAGAAGCTTTCGGGCCGCAGCGAGCTGGCCCCGACCGCGGCGCACTGCACCGAACTGGGCTCGATGCTGGCGCGCATGCATCTCGCGGGGCGCGACTACCCCCGCATCCAGCCGAACCTGCGCGGCCTGCCCTGGTGGAACGAGACGGTGCCGGTGGTGCTGCCGTACATCGAGGAATCACAGGCGAACCTGCTGCGCGCCGAGCTGGCCTACCAGAATCACATCGCAGAATCGTCGGCCTATGCGGCGCTGCCGCGCGGCCCGGTGCACGCCGACATGTTCCGCGACAACGTGATGTTCGCGACCGACGGCGAGCCCGGCGCCGCCCCGCGGCTGACGGGCGTGTTCGACTTCTACTTCGCCGGCACCGACACCTGGCTGTTCGACCTGGCCGTGTGCCTGAACGACTGGGCCATCGACCTGCCCACCGGCCGCCACGATCCCGAACGCGCCGATGCGCTGCTGTCGGCCTACGAGTCCGTGCGTGCGCTGAACGCGTCCGAGCGCGCCCTGCTGCCCGCGATGCTGCGCGCCGCGGCGCTGCGCTTCTGGATCTCGCGGCTCTGGGACTTCCATCTGCCTCGCGAGGCGAGCATGCTCAAGCCCCATGACCCCACGCACTTCGAGCGCGTGCTGCGTGAGCGCGCCACCCATCCGCATGCCATGGCGCAGGCCCTCGAGCCGCTGCTGGCTGCCTGACCTGCACACATGAAACTCAACCTCGTGCCGGCGCGAACCGGCGTGGAATGGGTCCGCCTAGGGCTCAAGAACTTCTGGCGGCAGCCGCTGGCCTTCGTGTCGCTGTTCCTGATGTTCATGGCGCTGATCTCGACGATCTCGCAGCTGCCGGTCATCGGCAGGTTCCTTCCCTTCGTGCTGCTGCCCTTCTCCACGCTGGGCTTCATGGTCGCGGCCTCGGTGGCCGACGCCTCCGCCAGCGACAAGGCTGCCGAAACGGACGGCACGCCCGGCCCGAGGAAGCCGACCGGCGCGCTCATGTTCCTGTCGGTGGCGCGGGCCATGCGGGCGGAATGGCGCTCGCTGGCAGTGCTCGGCGTGATCTCGGCGGTGTACTGCCTGCTGACGGTCTTCGTGACCGCGGTCGTCGATGGCGGCCAGTTCATGCGCAGCTACTTCGCCGGCGAGGCCCCTGCCAAGGAGGTAATGGAAAGCAGCCGCTTCCAGTTGGCCAACCTGCTGCAGATGTGCCTCACCCTGCCGCTGATTGCCGCCATCTGGCATGCGCCCGCGCTGGTTCACTGGCACCGCGTCGAGCCGGTGAAGAGCATCTTCTTCAGCCTGGTCGCGATGTTCCGCAACTTCGGCGCCTATGCGCTGTACTGGCTGGCGTGGTGCGGCGTGCTGCTGCTCGGCCTGCTGGCAGCGGCGCTGGTGGGCACCATCGTGATCGGCGTGGGCTCGCTGGGCTCCGACACCGGTGCGATGACGGCCGGCAACCTGCTGATGCTCGGCACCGTGCTGACGCTCGCGGCGATGACACAGGCGTCGAACTGGTTCACCTTCCGCGACACCTTCTACCCCGACTGATCGCCGCCTCCGCCGCGGCAGGCACGGCAGCTTGACTGCCGCCGTCCGCTATCCGTTGGACCGCCGGATCAGATCGGCGTGAGCTTGGCCACCGACAGCGCCAGCCACTTCACGCCGTGGCGCGCGAACTTGACCTGAGCGCGTGCATCGTCGCCGGTGCCCTCGAGTGCGGTCACGGTGCCTTCGCCGAACTTGTTGTGGAACACCTGCATGCCCGAGCGCAGGCCGTGCGAAGGCGCGGTCTTCTGCGGCGGCACGGGCGGACTGGCGAAGGTGTCCTTGTCGCGGCCTCCGCCCGAACTGCCGCCATAACCGCCACCGTATCCGCCTGAGCCGCCGCGGGTGCTGCCATACCCGCCGCCATAGCCGAAGGCCGAGGGCGCGAAGCCCTGGTTCTTGGGCGTGAGCCACTTGAGAGCGCCTTCGGGCAGCTCGTCGAAGAAGCGGCTCTTGACGTTGTAGCGGGTCTGGCCGTGCAGCATGCGGGTCTGCGAGTGGCTCAGGTACAGGCGCTTGCGGGCACGCGTGATCGCCACGTACATCAGCCGGCGCTCTTCCTCCAGCGCCTCGAAATCGCTCATCGAGTTCTCGTGGGGGAACAGGCCCTCTTCCATGCCGGTGATGAACACGCAGTCGAACTCCAGGCCCTTGGCGGCGTGCACGGTCATGAGCTGCACCGCATCCTGGCCCGCCTGTGCCTGGTTGTCGCCCGATTCGAGCGCGGCGTGCGTGAGGAAGGCGGCCAGCGGACTCAGCGTTTCGCCGGTCTCGGCGTCGGGCGCCAGGGGCTCGTCGAGCACCGGGCGGTTCGGGTCCAGGCCCTGGCTCGCGGGCGACTGGCGCAGTTCGTCCACCGGCAGCGCCACGGCGTCACGGCCGAAGCCTTCCTGCGTGACGAAGCTCTCGGCCGCGTTCACCAGTTCCTCCAGGTTCTCGATGCGGTCCGCGCCTTCGCGGTCGGCCCTGTAGTGCTCGACGAGCCCGCTGTGGTCGAGCACCAGTTCGATGATCTCGCGCAAGCTAGCGCCCTGGGTCTGCTCGCGCAGCACGTCGATCTTGGCGACGAAGCCCGTGAGGTTCGCACCCGCCTTGCCGCCGACCACACTCACGGCGTCGTGCAGCGAACGGTTGGCCGCGCGCGCGGCGTCCTGCAGGGTTTCGAGCGTGCGCGCGCCGATGCCGCGCGGCGGGAAGTTGACGACGCGCAGGAAGCTGGTGTCGTCGTCCTTGTTCTCCAGCAGGCGCAGGTAGGCCAGCGCATGCTTGATTTCGGCGCGCTCGAAGAAGCGAAGGCCGCCGTACACACGGTACGGCACCGAGGCGTTGAAGAGCGCGGTTTCGAGCACCCGGCTCTGCGCATTGCTGCGGTAGAGCACGGCCATTTCCTTGCGCTCGTAGCCGTCGCGCACCAGCTGGCGCATTTCCTCGACCATCCACTGCGCCTCCGCGAGGTCGGTGGGGGCCTCGTACACGCGCACGGGCTCGCCGGGGCCCTGGTCGGTGCGCAGGTTCTTGCCCAGCCGCTTCTTGTTGTGGCCGATGAGCTCGTTGGCGGAATCGAGGATGTTGCTGTAGCTGCGGTAGTTCTGCTCCAGCTTGATCTGGTGGCGCACGTCGAACTCGCGCACGAAGTCGGTCATGTTGCCCACGCGCGCACCGCGGAAGGCATAGATGCTCTGGTCGTCGTCGCCCACGGCGATCACGCTGTTGTGCTCGCCCGGGACGAAGCGGCCCTCGACGGTGTTGCCCGCAAGCATCTTGATCCACGCGTATTGCAGGCGGTTGGTGTCCTGGAACTCGTCGATCAGGATGTGGCGGAAGCGCCGCTGGTAGTGCTCGCGCACCGGTTCGTTGTCGCGAAGCAGCTCGTAGCTGCGAAGCATGAGCTCGCCGAAGTCGACCACGCCCTCGCGCTGGCACTGTTCTTCGTAGAGGCGGTAGAGCTCGACCTTCTTGCGGTCGTCGTCGTTGCGCACCTCGATGGCGTCGGGGCGCAGGCCGTCTTCCTTGGCGCCGGCGATGAACCACTGGGTCTGCTTGGCGGGGAAGCGTTCGTCGTCGACGTTGAACTGCTTCATCAGGCGCTTGATGGCCGAGAGCTGGTCCTGCGTGTCGAGGATCTGGAAGGTGGAAGGCAGGTTGGCGAGCTTCCAGTGCGCACGCAGCAGGCGGTTGCACAGGCCGTGGAAGGTGCCGATCCACATGCCGCGCACGTTGACGGGCAGCATCGCCGTCAGGCGCGTCATCATTTCCTTGGCGGCCTTGTTGGTGAAGGTCACGGCGAGGATGCCGCCGGCGGAGACCTGGCCCGTCTGCAGCAGCCAGGCGATGCGGGTGGTGAGCACGCGCGTCTTGCCGGAGCCGGCGCCTGCCAGGATGAGGGCGTTGCCTTCTGGCAACGTGACCGCGGCGAGTTGCTCCGCGTTCAGATTCTGGAGCAGCGGCAGCGCTGGGGGGTTGGCGTCGGCCGCGGGATCGTTAAACAACATCCTCCGATTGTAGAAACCACGGCGTATGCGGGTTATATGAAGAAGCGGAAGACCTGACTTCGCGAGTCCGCGTAAAATCAATCACCGGGCCCAAGTTTCTTGCGCCCGGTTTTTTGTGGGCGTTTCCTTTGCGAAACGTACTGCAGGAGCCGGCCGGACCAAGCGCTCATTCGTTCCTCTCAACGATTCCTTCCAGGAGCCTGGTCATGCAGATTTTCGATTACGACAACATCCTCCTCCTCCCGCGCAAGTGCCGCGTGGAGAGCCGTTCCGAGTGCGACACCAGCGTCACGCTGGGCGAGCGCTGCTTCCGCCTGCCGGTGGTTCCCGCCAACATGAAGACGGTGGTGGACGAGTCGATCTGCCTGTGGCTGGCACAGAACGGCTACTTCTACGTGATGCACCGCTTCGACCTCGACAACGTCAAGTTCGTCAAGGACATGCAGGGCAAGGGCGTGTTTGCCTCCATCTCGCTGGGCGTGAAGAAGGCGGACTACGACACCATCGACCAGCTGGTGGCCCAGGGCCTCGTGCCCGAGTACGTCACGATCGACATCGCGCACGGCCACGCAGACAGCGTGAAGAACATGATCGGCTACCTCAAGCAGAAGCTGCCGAAGACCTTCGTGATCGCCGGCAACGTCGGCACGCCCGAGGCGGTGATCGACCTCGAGAACTGGGGCGCCGACGCGACCAAGGTCGGCATCGGCCCGGGCAAGGTCTGCATCACCAAGCTCAAGACCGGCTTCGGCACGGGCGGCTGGCAGCTGTCGGCGCTCAAGTGGTGCGCCCGCGTGGCGACCAAGCCGATCATTGCCGACGGAGGCATCCGCGACCACGGCGACATCGCCAAGAGCGTGCGATTCGGCGCGTCGATGGTCATGATCGGCTCGCTGTTCGCGGGGCACGAGGAATCGCCCGGCAAGACCGTCGAGGTCGAAGGCAAGCTGTTCAAGGAGTACTACGGCTCGGCCAGCGACTTCAACAAGGGCGAATACAAGCACGTCGAGGGCAAGCGCATCCTCGAACCCATAAAGGGCAAGCTGGCCGATACGCTGATCGAGATGGAGCAGGACGTCCAGAGCTCGATCAGCTACGCGGGCGGCCGCGCGCTGATGGACATCCGCAAGGTCAACTACGTGACGCTCGGCGGCGACAACGCCGGCGAGCACCTGCTGATGTAACTGCCCCCGTCAGGCTTCCAGGAGCTGCACCGCGTGACGGTGCAGCGGATGCGCCGTATCGGCGAGCGCGTCCACCACGTCGAAGTGGTTGAGTCCTGGGAGCACTTCGCACACCGGCACGGTGTTGCGGCCCCACGCGTCGCGGATCATGGCGTTGTGGCGGATGAATTCCTCGCTTTCGCTGCCGCCGGCAACCGCATAGAGCTGGCCGCGCTTCGGCGCCGGCCACAAGGCAGGACTGGCGCGCAGTACGTCGGCGTCGGTCAGCTTGAGCGTGTTCTCGAGGAACGGCGTGCGCTGCAGCGGACGGAGATCGTAGAGGCCCGAGATCGACAGCGCATTGCGCACCAGATGCGCAGGCAGGTCGGGGGCGACTGCCTTCCAGTCGCAGGCCAGCAGCGCCGCCGCCATGTGCCCCCCCGCCGAGTGTCCCGCGACGGTGATCCGCGTCGGATCGCCGCCGTGATCAGCAATGTGGCGCCACGTCCATTCGAGCGCACGCACCATCTGCAGCATGATGCCGGGCACCGTGACCGGCCGCTCGGAAGTTCCGGGGCACAGCGCGTAGTTGGGCTGCACCACGCAGATGCCGCGATCGTTGAAAGCCGGGGCGATGAAGGAATGGTCTTTCTTGTCCATCGCGCGCCAGTAGCCGCCATGGATGAAAACCAGTACCGGCGCATCGGGCACCGGCGCGGGAAAGATGTCGAGCGTCTCGTTCACGCCCTGGCCGTAGGGCACGTCGATGCGGGCCGGAAGAGCTTCGCGCGCCGCAGCCGATTCCTTCGCCCAGCGCTCGAAATACGCGGGATGGTTCCTGACCCGCGCGAGGTTGTTGTACATGCCTTCCAGCCAGGCGGGGTCGAACGAGGCCATGCAGTCTTTGCTCCGTGTTTCACGAGGCGCGCATCTTGGCACGGCGGCATGCGCCAAAACGGGAGTTCTGGTTAAAATTCGCCTTGCGTTTGGGGGGGTAGCTCAGCTGGGAGAGCGCCGCGTTCGCAATGCGGAGGTCGGGAGTTCGATCCTCCTCCTCTCCACCAACCGACACCGAAAAGGCCTTGGCATCCGCCAGGGCCTTTTCTCTTTTGGCTCAGGTATCGAGCGTCAGATGCTGCCCATGCAGCGCTGCCGCGCCAGGCGACGCGAGGAAAGCGATGGTCTGCGCGGCGACCGATGTCGACACCCATTCGGCGGGGTTCGCATCGGGCATCGCCTGCCGGTTAGCGGGCGTATCGAGCACGCTGGGAGCCACGCTGTTGATGTTGACCCCATGCGGCGCCGCCTCGGCCGCCATGGCCTCCACCAGCCTTTGCAATGCGCTCTTCGATGCGACGTACGCAGCCATGGCCGGTACGCCGCGCGCCGCGACCTTCGCAGTGACGGCGATGACGCTGCCGGAGCGACGCTCGATCATCGAAGGCAGCACCGCCTGCGTCACGGCGACGAACGACCAGGCATTGAGATTCATCATGCGGTCCCAGCTTGCGCGGGAGAGCGCGTGAGTCGCCTCTCCCATCTCGAAGCCACCCGCGATGTGCACCAGCGTGTCGATGCGGCCGAAGGACTTGAGCACCTGCTCTGCAAGAGCGGCCATCTCGGTCGTGGAAGTCACGTCGCCGGACAGCAGCAGGTGCTGCGAATTGTCGAGCCCGGGAAACACCTCGGCCAGACGACCCGCGTGGTGATCGACCAGCGCAAGGCGCGCACCCTGGTCGATGAAGTGCTGGGCCACCGCGCGGCCGAGCGCGCCGGCAGCGCCGGTGATCAAGATATGTGGCGTGGTGCTGGCGTCGCTCATCGAAGTTCTCCTGGGTTGAGGGCCCCTGCCCCATCGGTGATGACGAATCCTAACGCTGCAAGTCACAAATTTTTTGGACAAGCTCGATTTATGGGATATACTCGTGGTCTTGCCAGAAAACACTAACGTTTTCAACGCAAGGGCTCTTAGCTCAGTTGGTAGAGCAGCGGACTCTTAATCCGTAGGTCGAGTGTTCGAGTCACTCAGGGCCCACCACCAACACCAAGAATAGCGCGGTCTCCGCGCTATTCTTTTGATTAAGCCTCCTCCGATCATTCCGAGGAGGCTTTTTCTTTGCCCGGCCGACATGCGGCTGGGTCACGAGCAAGACCCGGGCGCGCTTTACTGATGACGCGCGATCCACTCGTCGACGCAACGCTCCAGCAGATCTCCTCTTTCCACGACTTCGGCGGCCAAGTATTCGCGCGCGTGCGCCTGTGCCAGTTCACTCGACAGGAACCATTGCTCGCGGTCGGGATTTCCCTGCGGTGGGGGCGCTCCCCAGGCAGCTGTGCCCAGGTAGGCCTCTGTGACCGGCAGGCACCCGTCGGTCCTGCCGAGTTCCGAGAGCGCATCGCTCACGACGCCAAGGACGATGCGCACCTGCACCACGTCCTCGTCCGCCTCGATCGACGCGCCAAGCCCGCCCTCCTGATGCACCTGCCACAGCTGCGCTGCCGAAGCATTGCGCACCCAGCTCTCCAACGCTCGCTTCAAGCTTTCGAGAATGATTTCTTTGTTCATGAGGAAATATTTCACGATTTACTCCATCAGCTACATGCCGCTTGCCCCGGAGTTACAAGTGGCCTCCATGCGACGTGGCATCTTGCTCCTGCTGTCACGCATCGAACAAGAAAGACCCAGGGATAGCAACTTCGAAGCCGTCAAGGCTCGTTCGGCCCGCTCATGCGGGTATTTTTTTGCGCGATCTACGCCGGCTTCGACTCGCGCCGTCCAACGCCGACGAATGTGCCCGGCTCGGAGCCATGCTTTCGGGCGTAAGCTATATTGCCTCCCATGGAAAAGGCGTCCGACATAGGCAAACCCACCGTCCCCATCGACCTGATCGGGCCGGACCACTGGCCCCGTTCGAAGCGCGGCTCCAATCGAACGACACGAGTCGTCTTGGCGATCGTCGGTGGCCTGGCTGCCGCTGGGGTGATCGCCTATCGATTCTTCGGCATCGGGCGCTGACCAGCGGTCTTTCGCACGAACAAGAAAAGCCCGCCGTCCGAAGGACAGCGGGCTTTTTTCATGGGCGTGAGCCAGGAAGACCGTCATTGCTCCGCCTCTATTGCAGCCGCGAGCCCTTGGGCAACCGCTTCGCCAGCCACTCGTGCACGTCCGCGCGGATGTTGCGGCCTTCCAGCAGGAAGTTCTCGTAGCGGCTCGGCACATACGGCAGGTAGACCAGAGGCATGCCTGCTTCCTCCGGCGTGCGCGCAGCCTTGCGGTTGTTGCAGACCGCGCATGCGCTCACGAGGTTGGTCCAGGTCCACGGACCTCCGCGCGATTCGGGCAGCACGTGCTCGCACTGGAGGTCGCGCTCGTGGAAGACGCCTGCGCAGTAGGCACAGGTGTAGCGGTCGCGACGCAGCAGCTTGCTCTTGGTGACGCTCGGAATCACTTCGAAGAGGTTGATCTTCGATGCGCCGCGCAGCGCAATGATCGGCGCGACCTCGATGCGCGACTGCACGCCGCGCGCCACGTTGAATCCACCGCGCAGCGTGGCCAGCGGCTGGTCGCCGTCTTCCCAGGCGACCGAGCCGGTCGCGTAGTGCAACACCGCCTGCTCCAGCGAGATCCAGGCTTGCGGCGTGCCCTGAATATCGAGTTGCAGGACGTGAGGGTGCATGAATCGCCTCCTTTCGCGGCGAAGGTTGCAGGGTTGGTGAATGAAGGAACGAAGCCATGGGGTGCGCGAACGGAATCGAACCGTCGTTAGCGGGACCACAACCCGCGGCTCTGCCATTGAGCTACGCGCACCATGAAGAAGAAGCAGCGGATGCCTGTCGGCTCACCACTCGCCGACTGCGCGGACGCGCTGGTCGAGATCGAGTCCGTCGGGCTGCTGCGGCTCGCGCCCCGGCTGGCCCTCATCGCCACGGCGTGCTCCGGCGCTGAAACCGAAGCGCCGGGCAAGTGCCAGCATGGTGGTGCGTTCACGCGGCTGCGCCGGGCGCACGGTGATCATCCGGATCGGGGTGTTGCGCTTGCGCATGGTGACTACTCCCTGGTGATGTGACAGCGGAAAAGGAACGAAAAGAATCTGGCCCCACGTGCACGACTCGAACGTGCAACCCCTTGCTTCGTAGGCAAGTGCTCTGATCCATTGAGCTAACGCGGGCGGCAAGACAAAAAAGTGTCCGGTTACGAGTTCCGGCGCCGCTCAATCTTTGCGGCCGGTTTCCGCGGGAGGGCCATCTGCATGGCCCCGTCCCGCTCGGGTTCGGTCATGTGGTCGTTCGAGAAAACGGCGGTCCGCTTTCCATTTCGGTTGTGTCCTCACGCGACGGACAGCACGCTGGGCGCTGTCCCGTACGACGTCGCTGCACAGGAGTGATCAATTCCTGCACATCCCGCCAGACCGTCTACGCGGTGGGCTCTGGCGGTGTGGTGAAGGCACACCCGGAATGGCAAAACAAGAAACCGCACGACAAAACAAAAAGGCCCGGAACCTTGCGGTTTCCGGGCCTCTGAACGAGAGAGCTTGGAAGGTGTGCGCCTATGCGCAACCTCCACCCGGTAGCACCTGATCCTCGGTTTTTCCAAAACGCAGGCTGGCTGCGGCTTTCGTGGAATACACGTGGCTCTGGTGCTGGTTCGATCGGACCGACGGCATGCCGTCGAAACCACCGCACGCCCAGACGCGCACGAGCGATCGGCCCGATGCGGGACGAATGCTGGTGAGGATCAGTGCGGTGTTCACGATGGTTCCTGAGTCAAAAATTGCCGTTGTCGGCCGTTAGGGGTTGGAAAAAAGGTACGGCTTGGGGCCGCGATTGAAGGCAACTGTAAATAGTGTTTACGACGGCGTCAACAACCGGGACAATCTTTTTTTGTCTTGTTGTTGTTTTTGAACAGTGCCCAATATCACCGTCGCGCGCCGCCGCAATGCGCTTGCGCTGCACCGCCGCTTTCTCGAAGAGGCCGTTGCCGCAGGCTTGCCAGCCAAGGGGTTGGACCAGGCGTTCGCGAAGAAGATCGAGATTTCCCCCAGCATGTGGAGCCAGATCAAGAGCTCCCGTCCCATTGGCGACAACCTGGCCAGGCAGATCGAAAGGCACTGCGGCGTCGAGCTCGGCTGGCTCGACGAGGAAGACCGGCCCAGCGAAGTGCCGGACGCGGCGGAGGAGCGCTTCATCGCAGCGGCGCGTGAGGCATGGCGATCAGCCAATTCCAAGGGAAAGAAAGAGCTCAGTGGCTGGCTGAAGAAGCGCGCGCAGGATGCCGCAGCCGGCGGCGACCCCGCGGCCTGAAGAGGATTCAGCCCAGCGCGGGCGCGTTGCGCACGATGGCCGCACGCATGTCGCCCGGAATGGCGACGGCCCGATGGGTCTCCAGCGACGTGGTCACCAGTACCTGCTGCATCTGCATGCGCACTTCTCCGCTCACTGGCTCGAAGCAGCGCACCTGCAAGGTCAACGAACGGGAACCGAGGCGCTCTACGGCCAGCCCCAGCATCACCTGGTCGCCCATGCGGCTCACCGCTCGGAAGTCGACCTCGAGCTTCACCGTGGGCAGGCCGATGCGCCGCTGCGCCACCAGCCCGTGGTAGCTGAGGCCCAGGCCTTCGTTCACCCAGTCTTCGACGAGGCCGTTGAGCATCACGAAGTATTGCGGATAGAAGACGATGCCCGCCGGATCGCAGTCCGAGAAGCGGATCAGCCGCGGCCTGCAGAACTCGCTGCCCTCGGCCATGCTCAGCCCTCCTCGCTTGCCGGTTCGCCGCGCATTACGTGCACGCGCAGCAGGCCGAGCTGCATGTGCAGCTGCTTGACGGTCTTCATGTCGAGGCCCGAGAACATCTCGAGGATCCACTGCTCGTGCTCGCTCGCCATGGTCTCGAAGGTGCGGCGGCCGGTGGGCGTGAGGCTCACGATCCAGGCGCGGCGGTCGTCGGGGCTCGGCGCGCGGGCGACCATGCCTTCGCGCTCGAGTTCGTCCGTCAGGCCGGTGACATTGCCGCCGGTCACCATCAGGTAGCGCGACAGCACGCGCATCTTCAGCCCGTCCTTGTAGCGGTAGAGCTGCGCCATGTAGTCGAAGCGCGCCAGCGAGATGCCGAAACGCTCGCGCAGGCGGCGGCGGATCTCGGACTCGATCTGCGTGGTGCTGGCCAGCATGCGAAGCCACAGCTTGAGCACCGCGTGGTCGTCGTGGCCGGCGCGGGCCTCGTGGCCCAGTTCTTCCGCATCGCTCAGCACGGCATGCGAGGCGTCGTTGCGTGTGGTCATGTCACTTCTCCCCCTGAAACCGAGATCGACTGGCCGGTGACCGATGCAGCGCCCGCGCCGCACAGCCAGCGCACGGCATCGGCCACTTCGGCCGGCTGCACGATGCGCTTCTGCGGATTGACGCTGGAGAACTCCGCGAGCGCATCGGCCTCGCTGCGCCCGGTCTTGCCGACCACGTTGGCAACGCTGTTGCGCAGGATGTCGGTGTCGGTATAGCCCGGGCACACGGCATTCACCGTGATGCCCTTGCGCGCCACCTCCAGCGCCAGCGAGCGCGTGAGCCCGACCACGCCGTGCTTGGCCGCGGTGTAGGCCGCCACGTAGGCGTAGCCCTTCTGCCCCGCCGTGCTGGCGATGTTGACGATGCGCCCCCAGCCCGCGTCGAGCATGTCTGGCAGCGCCGCCTGCGCGCAGAGGAAGCTGCCCGTGAGGTTGACCGACAGCATCCGCTGCCAGAGCTCGAACGAGGTCTTGAGGAAAGGCGCGCTCTCCGCCGCCCCCGCGTTGTTGACGAGCACCGCCACGGGCCCGCGCGCCGCGCGTGCCTCAGCGAACGCCGCCTGCACGGCCTGCGGGTTCGCCACGTCCGCGGCGACGACGCCGTGCCCGCTGCCGGCGAGCGAATCCGCCACCCGCTGCAGCGCCTCGCGGTCACGACCCAGCAATGTCAGCGTGGCGCCTTCGGCAGCCAGGGTGCGGGCGATCTCCGCCCCGATGCCGCGCGCAGCGCCCGTGACGAGGGCGTGCCGGCCAGTCAGTGAATTTGATTGCATACCTGAATGATTTAGTTCTGAACCATTTTAACCGGATGGCCCGGCAAGCCTTGTCAGCGCATGAAACGGCCGCCGTTGAGGTCCAGCGTCGCGCCGGTCATGAAGGCCGCCGCAGGAGAAGCCAGGTAGATCACGGCCGCGGCCACTTCCTCGGCCAGTCCGAAGCGGCCGAGCGGGATGCCGGCCTGCAGCGCCTGCTGCCTCGCCGGCTCCATGGCATCGAGCGCGGGACTACGGATCGCCGCCGGCGCGAGCGCATTCACCGTCACGCCATGAGGCGCCAGCTCCTGCGCGAACGACCGCGTCAGCGCCAGCAGCCCGGCCTTGCTCGCCGCGTAGTGCACGCCCGTCGCGCGGCTCGCCTGCTGCCCAGCCATCGAACCGAGATTGACGATGCGCCCCTCGCCGCGCTCGCGCATGTGGCGCCCTGCGATGCGGCAGCCGAAGAAGCTGCCGCGCAGGTTGATGGCCAGCACGTCGTCCCACTCCTCGGGCGTGATGTCCCACAGCGAGGTCGATGGCGTACGCGCCGCGTTGTTGACCATGATGTCGACACAGCCGAAATGCGCCACGGCCCTGTCGAAGCACTCGCGGAATGCCGCTTCGTCGCGCACGTCGAGCCGCAGCGCGAGGCCGCCGATCCCGTCGGCCACGGCCACCGTCGACGACAGCTCGAGGTCGGCCAGCGCCACCCGTGCGCCCGCCTGTGCCAGCCCCTTCGCGATGGCCGCGCCCAGGCCCTGCCCCGCTCCCGTCACGAACGCCACACGCCCGGAAAGAGGAAGCTGCGGCGCCAGGCTCGCCATGCTCAGGCCTTCGCGGGCCGGCCGTCCCAGGTCTGCGGCCCCACGCCGCGTTCCCGCAGCTTGAACTTCTGGACCTTGCCGTTCTCGGTGCGCGGCAGGTCGGCCAGCACGTCGATGTAGCGCGGCACGGCGAAGTACGGCAGCCGGCCCTCGCAGAAGCGCGCGAGCTCGGCGGGGTCGATGGCCGCGCCTTCGCGGGCCACCAGCGCGGCCATCACCTCGTCCTCGGCGAGTTCGGAGCGCACGGGATACACCGCGCACGAAGCCACGCCTGGATGGCTCAGCACCACCTGCTCGACCTCGAACGAGGAGATGTTCTCCCCGCGCCGCCGGATCGCGTCCTTGATGCGGTCGACGAAGCGGAAGGCCCCGTCAGCATCGCGCACCACGCGGTCGCCGGTGTGGAACCAGAGGTTGCGCCAGGCCTCGACCGTCTTCTCCGGCATGTTGAAGTAGCCGCTCGCGAAGGCATGGGGTTCGTCGGCGCGCAGCAGCAGTTCGCCCGCCTCGCCGGCCGGCAGGGCCACGTCGTCCTCGTCGGCCACGCGCGCCTGGAAACCCGGGCGCAGCCAGCCCATCACGCCGCCGCGCGGCGAATCCGGTGCGGTGGCGATGGCGAAGTTGGTCTCGGTCGAGCCATAGCCCTCCAGCAGTGACACGCCCGTGCGCGCCTTGAACGCGGCTCCGGCGGCGGCCGGCACGCCGGGCCCCAGTCCGATGCGCACGCGGTGGTCGCGCTCCCCGGCACCTTCGGGCTGGGCCAGCAGGATCGGCACCATCGCGCCCAGCAGGTAGACCACAGTCGCCCCGCTCGCGCGCATCGTCGGCCAGAAGCCCGACGCCGAGAAGCGCGTCTCGAACACGACCTGCGAGCCCGTCAGAGCGGCCTGGGCGAAGGTGTTGAGCGCGTTGATGTGGAAGAGCGGCAGCGTGGTGCAAAGCACGTCGTCGGCGCCCACGCCGAGCACCTCCGCGCTGTTCACGCCCCACCAGAAATACTGTGCGTGCGGGCAGACCACGCCCTTGGCGGGCCCGGTCGTGCCCGAGGTGTAGAGGATCGCGAGTGCGTCGCCGGGCTGCACGGGTGCCGGCTCGACGGGTTCTCCATGCGCGGGATACGCCACGACGCGCACGCCCGCAGGCGCCTGCCAGGCACCCGAGGCGATCTCGCCGACGACCCAGATCTCCCGCAGCGCGGTACGCCCCAGGTCCGCCGCCGCGAGCCGTTCCAGGAAGGCGCCTTCGATCACCAGCAGCTTCGCCTCGCTGTTCGCGAGGAAGTATTCGATCTGCGGCCCCATCGACGCCGTATTGACCGGCACCGTCGACGCCCCCAGCCATCCCGCGCCCAGGAAGCTCTCGAGGAACTCGACGCGGTTGCCGCACATCACCGCGATGCGATCGCCGCGCACCACGCCGGCCGCCGCCAGCGCGCCGGCCCGCGCCGCCGCGACGCGGGCTGCATCGCGATGCGTCCACTCGCTCCGCGCGATCTTCAGCAGCGCGCGCGAGCCGAACAGCCCGGCCTGCCGCTGCAGCATTGCCGGCAGCGTGCGCTGCGCGGGCGGCACGGCGCGGGGTTCAGTCGTCATCGTGCGTGCCCCCGCCGAGGTAGGTCGCCTGCACCCGCGAGTCGCTCGCCAGTTCGGCGGAGGCCCCGGAGAGCGCGATCTCGCCCGTCTCCAGCACATAGCCGTGGTCGGAGCTTTCGAGCGCGGCGCGCGCGTTCTGCTCCACCAGCAGGATCGACACGCCATCCTCCCGCAGCTTGCGCACGATCGCCAGGATGTCGCGCACGATCAGCGGCGCCAGGCCGAGGCTGGGCTCGTCGAGCATCAGCAGGCGCGGCGCCGACATCAGCGCGCGGCCCACGGCCAGCATCTGGCGCTCGCCGCCCGAGAGCGTGTCGGCGCGCTGCGAGCGGCGTTCGGCCAGACGCGGAAAGCGGTCGTATACCGACTGCAGCCGCTTCTTCATCGCATCGCCGCGCAGCCGCTTGGCGAATGCGCCGAGCTGCAGGTTGTCGAGCACGGTGAGCTCGCCGAAGAGCTCGCGCTTCTCGGGCACGAGGCACAGGCCGCGCTCCACGCGCGCCTCCACGTCGAGCCCCTGCAGGTCCTCGCCCTCGAAGCGCAGCGTGCCCCTGCACGGCAGCAGGCCCATGGCGGCGGCCAGCAGCGTGGTCTTGCCCGCGCCGTTGGGGCCGATCACCGAGATGATCTGGCCCGGCTGAAGGTCGAGCGACACACCGCGTACCGCCTCCACCTGTCCATAGGAGACATGCAGGTCGCCGATCTCGAGCATCGCTGTCATACCGACACCCCCATGCTCGTCGCTTCGTGTACTTCACGCGCCCCCTGACGGGGGTCCGCGCCTTCGGGCGGCCGTGGGGCGCTCATACGACGCTCCCCAGGTAGGCCGCCTGAACGCGCTCGTCGGCACGCACCGCCGACGGCACGCCCTCCACGAGCTTGGAGCCGAAATTCATCACCACCAGCCGATCCACCAGTTTCATCACGAAGTCCATGTCGTGTTCCACGATGAGGATGGTCACGCCTTCCTCGCGCAGCTTGCGCAGAAGGTCGCCGAGCGCCATCTTCTCCTTGCGCCGCAGCCCGGCCGCAGGCTCGTCGAGCACCAGCAGCACCGGGTCGGCGGCCAGCGCGCGAGCGATCTCCAGGATGCGCTGCGTGCCCAGCGGCAGGCTACCCGCCTGCTCGTGCGCGCGGTCGCCCAGGCCGATGCGGTCGAGCTGGCGCTGCGCTTCCTGCAGGATCTGCTGCTCTTCCGTGCGATCGAGCCGCAGGCCCGCCTTCAGGATGCCCGAGCGCGTGCGCGAATGCGCACCCAGCGCCACGTTGTCGAGCAGGCTCATGTGCGGGCGCAGCTTCACGTGCTGGAAGGTGCGCGCCAGCCCCAGACGCGCCACCTCGCGCTGCGGCATGCCGGCGATGTCGTGCTCGAGGAAGCGCACCTGGCCCGAGCTCATCGGCAGCGTGCAGGTCAGCAGATTGAACATGGTCGACTTGCCCGCGCCGTTCGGCCCGATCAGCCCGACGATCTCGCCGGCCTTCACGTCGAAGCTCACGTCGTTCACCGCCACGAGGCCGCCGAAGCGCTTGACCGCGCCGTTCACCGACAGCACGGGCGAGCCGCGCGCGGGCAGCGTGCGGTTGGGCAGCGGTTCGACCGCGGGCCCTTCGTGGCGCGAAGGCCCCCGCGCGCCGGCGCGGCGTCGGGTCCAGCGGCGCAGCAGCCCCATCACGCCACCGCGCGCGAAGTGCAGCAGCAGGATGAAGAGCGCGGCGAAGGCCACCGCCTCCAGCTGGCCGGCGCGCTGCGTGAGCATCGGCAGCACGTCCTGCAGGCCGTTCTTCAGCACCAGCACCAGCGCGGCACCCACGAGCGCTCCGCCCAGCTGGCCCAGGCCGCCGGCCACCGCCATCAGCAAGTACTCGATGCTGGCGCGCACGTCGAAGGGCGACGGACTCACGAAGCGGTTCATGTGCGCGTAGAGCCAGCCCGCCAGCCCCGCGAGCAGCGCCGCGGTGACGAACAGCGAGAGCCGCACGCGATATGCATCGGCGCCCACGCTCGCCAGCAGCGTCGCACCGCCGCGCAGCCCGCGGATGGCACGCCCCGGCCGAGACTGCAGCAGGTTGTGGCTGAACAGGCAGGCCAGGCCCACCACCGTCCAGATCAGGAAGTACATCGCACGCGGATCGGCCAGCGACCAGCCTGCGATCTGCAGCGCCGGTATGTTCGACAGGCCCGTGTGCCGGCCCAGGCCATCCACGTTGCCGAACAGCATCGCGATGGAGAGCCCCCAGGCGATGGTGCTCAGCGGCAGGAAGTGCCCGCCCAGCCGCAGCGTGAGCATGCCGATGGCCAATGCCGACAGCCCCGTGAGCAGCAGCGCGAACAACAGCCCGAGCCACGGCGACATGCCCTGCGTGGTGGTGAGCCACGCGGTCGCGTAGGCCGCGATGCCCACGAAGGCCGCCTGCCCGAAGGAGGTGGCGCCGCCCACGCCGGTCAGCAGCACGAGTCCCAGCGCCACGAGCGCGCCGATGCCGATGTCGTTGAGCAGCGAGACGGTGAAGCTGCCCGCGAACACCGGCACCAGCGCCAGCACCACGACCAGCCCGGCGATCCACGCCATGCGCTTGCGATTGCCGTTCATTCTTCCACCTCGTCTTCTTCCTCTTCGGCATGCGCGGCCGCGAAGGAGCGCAGCATCAGCACCGGGATCAGCAGGCTGAACACGATCACGTCCTTCAGTGCGCCGCTCCAGAACGAGGCGAAGCTTTCCACCACGCCGACCGCGAGCGCGCCCACGGCCGTCATCGGGTAGCTCACGAGCCCGCCGATGATCGCGGCCACGAAGGCCTTCAGGCCGATGATGAAGCCCGAGTCGTAGTACATCGTCGTCACCGGCGCGATCAGCACGCCGATCAGCCCCGCCAGCAACGAGGCGCAGCCGTACGCCAGCAGCGCCGTGCGCACCGGCCGGATGCCGACCAGCCGCGCGCCTACGCGGTTCACCGCCGTCGCGCGCAGCGCCTTGCCGGCCACCGTGCGCTCGAACACCAGGAAGAACAGCCCGCTCAGCACGATGGCCGCCCCCACCATCAGCACCACCTGGCCGCTGACTGTGAAGCCTTCGCCCAGCGTGAACACGGCGCTGGTCAGCGGCGTGGTGCGCGAGCCCTCGGGCCCGAAGAACAGCAGGCCCAGGCCCGACAGCAGGAAGTGCAGCGCGAGCGACACGATCAGCAGCACCAGCACCGAGGCATCGGCGATCGGCTGGAAAACCACCCGCGCCAGCAGCGGCGCGATGGGCACAACCAGCAGAACCGCCACCGCGATGTGCACCGCCACCGGCACGCCGGGCCGGGCTGCGAGCCACGCCAGCGCGCAGGGAATGGCGGGCAGCACGCCCCAGGTCAGCACCGCCTTCGGAATGCGCGCGGTCTCGCCGCGCCGCACCAGGCTGCCGATCTCGGTGGCAAGCGCCAGCGCAGCGAGCACCGCGACCATGCCGATCGTCGGCGGCACGCGGCCGGTCTCGAAGGCCGCGAGCGACAGCGCCGCGAAGGCCGCAATGTCGCCGAAGGGCACGAACACCACCCGCGTGACCGAGAAGATCAGCACCAGCCCGAGGCCGGCCAGCAGGTAGATGGCACCGTTGGCGAGGCCGTCGGTGATGAGGATGAGGGCCACGTCCCAGGTCATCGCGCGGCCCTCCGCAGAGTCGAAGGCAGGAGGTTCAAGGTGCGAGCTTCCATTGGCCGTTGTCGAGCTTGACGATCACCCGGGCGCGTTCATCCACGCCGTAGAGGCTGCCGGGCTTGAAGGTGTAGACGCCGTGCGTGCCCACCACTTCCTTGGTGCTGAAGATGGCGTCGCGCAGCGCCACGCGGAACTCGGGCGTGCCCGGCTCGGCCTTCTTCATCGCGCGCGATGCCGCGTCGGCGAACACCAGCCAGCCGTCGAAGGAATAGGCAGAGAAGGCATCGCTGGTCGGTGCGTTGTTGACCTTCTGGAAGACGGCGCGGAAGTCGGTCGCGATCTTCTTCGTCGGGTAGTCGGCCGGCAGCTGCTCGGCGACGATCACCGGGCCCGTCGGCATCAGCGCGTTCTGGCCGGCAGCACCGACCACGCGCACGAAGTCGGGGTTGATGAGGCCGTGCTGGCCGTACACGCCGCCCTTGAAGCCGCGCTCCTGCAGCGCCAGGAAAGGCAGCGCGCCGGGCGTGCCGGCGCCGCCGGTCATCACCGCGTCGGGGCGCAGCGCCACGATCTTCAGCACCTGGCCGGTCACCGAGGCGTCGGAGCGCGCATAGCGCTCGTTGCTCACCACCTTGATGCCGGCGGCGGGCGCGGCCTTCATCAGCGCCTCGTACACCAGGTCGCCCCAGGCATCGGAGAAACCGATGTAGCCCACGGTCTTCACGTTGTTGCGCTTCATGCGCTCGACCACCGCGTCGATCATCAACTGCGTGGGCTGGGCCACCGTCATCACCCAGGGGTTGTCGTTGGCGTCCAGCAGGATGGGCGTGAGGCCGATCAGGGGCGTCTTCGCTTCCTTGCCGACCTGCGCCATCGCGATGGCGGCGGGCACGCCGGAAGTGCCCATGAGCACGTCGACCTTCTCCTCCTCGATCAGCTTGCGCGCGTTGCGCCCGGCCGTGGTCGGGTCGGAACCGTCGTCGAGCACGACGAGCTGGATCTTGCGGCCGTTCACCTCGGGCTTGTAGGCCAGCGCGGCCTGCATGCCCTTGGCATAGGGCACGCCCAGCGAGGAATTCGGCCCCGACAGCGACACGCTCAGGCCGACCTTGAGGTCGGCGGCGATGGCGCTGGCAATGCCACAGGCGGTCAGCGCGGCGGCAAGGGCACCGCGCGTCAAGGTCTGCATCAGGCTCTTCATGTCGTAGCTCCGGTGAGGATGGTTGGAATGGACAGAGGTGGGTGGGTAACTCGGGCGATCAGATAAACAGCTGGATGGCCGGCAAGGCTCGCCCCGCATTGAGCAGGTCGACGCGCTTCTCGCGGATCAGCCATCCCGTCGATGTGCGAACGAGGTGGTGGCGCGCCGTACCGCTGAGCAGCAGCTGGCCTTCGCCGCGCGCCTCGACATAGAGGAACGGCGTGCGCAGCCACGCTTCGTCGCCCTCCTCGCGCTCGATGCGCGAGGGCTGCAGCACATGCTGGCTGTGGCTTGCGGGGTGCTGCGAATGCGCGCGCGGGTTCTTCAGCCGCTCCACGCGCAGCTGCAGCAGAAGCCGGTCCTCGTAGGCCAGCGAGTTGTGCGAGAAGGGATCGGCCTGCGCCGCGCCGAGCAGCGGCACCCAGTAGTGGCCGTCCTCGGAGAACAGGGCCAGCCAGTCGTCGAAGCGGCGTTCGTCGAGCAGCGCCGCCTCGTGGGCGACGAAATCGCGCGGGTCCGTCATGCCGTGGCCTCCATGCCCGCCGCCATGGCCTTCGCCCAGGCGCGGAACTGGTTGCGCATCAGCAGCTCGTTGGTGCCGTTGGTGGTGATCGTGGCCTGCTGCTTCTCGGCCGGATCGAAGTTGCGATGCAGGCTCACCCATTCATTGCCGCCGGCACGCAGGCCCTGCTGGATGCTCTCGAACAGGTGCACGTCGTCGTGCGCGACCACCGACATCGGCGAGAACACCAGCCGGTTGTAGCTCATGGCGCGCTCGAAGAGCAGCGCAGGCGCGCCGGCGGCGCTGAAGCTCCAGGCCTCGATCAGCGTGCGGTCGGCCGCCAGCGGGCGGATCACGCGGATGGCCAGCGGCGAGCCCTTGACCGACAGGCTCGGGAAGAAGACCGAGTTCTGCGGCGAGCGCTGAAGAATCTCGGCCGCACGCGCCTCACCGTGCGCGGCGCGCATGGCGGCTTCGTATTCGGGCAGCTGCGCGTAGTTGGAGTGGATGCTGAAGTTCACCCCCAGCACGCTGTGCCCGTTGGCGAACACGCGACCTCCCATCCGGTCGAAGAACTCGTAGCCCGATCCGAAGGGCAGGATCTGCTCCATCGCCATCGGCTTGGGGTCGGTAGGCGCATGGCCCTCCCACAGCGCCTCGGCCGCCTTGGTGGCCGACTCGTGCGTGGACATCGGATGCACCGTGTCGTTGATGTTCTCCAGGTACATCTTCCAGTTGCAGTGGACGATGTTGCGCAGCACGCCGCCGCCCACCGTGAGCTTGCCTTCGGGCGAACGGTCGACCATGTTGTCGATGGCGCCCAGCACCTCGCCGAAGTACTCGTCGAACGAAGGGCCGGTGTCGGAGAGCCGCACGAACACGAAGTCGCGGTACACCTTCACGTTCTTCACCACCGAGAGCCCCTGCCCCGACTCGCAGGCCTTGAGCTGCGTGCCCTCGTAGCCGTTCTTCAGCGGCAGGCCGAGCGGCGCGCCGTCGAGCTTGTAGGTCCAGGCGTGATACGGGCAGCGGAAGAAGCGGCCGGTGTTGCCGCACTCGTCCGTCACCAGCTGCGTGCCCTTGTGGGCGCAGCGGTTGTAGAGCACGTGCACATCGCCATCGGGCTGGCGCACCATGAGCAGCGGCCGCCCGGCGATCTCCTGCGTCACGAAGTCGCCGGGCTGCGGCACCTGGCTCGCATGGCCCAGGAAGACCCAGGTGCCGGCGAAAAGGTGCTCCTGCTCCAGCGCGAAAAGCTCCTCGCTGAGGTACAGGTCGCGGTGGACCCGGTCGTCCTGCACCAGCGCCGCGACGAGATCGGGGCGATTGCGATAAGTGTTCATGGACTTACTCCTGACTCGGGTAGCGCTGCGCTACTTCGCGAAACACCACCGTGGAACCGGCCTCGCCGGGCCACCGGTGTTGCCCCCGGTCGGGGGTTGGCGAAGCGACACGCAGTGCGCGCAGCCTGGGGGCGAGCTCATTGCGGCACCAGCTTCCACTGGCCCTTTGTCATCTGCACGATGACCACGCCGCGCTGGTCGGAACCGTAGCGGTCGTCGGGCTTGAAGGTGTAGACGCCGTGCGTGCCCACCAGCTCCTTCGTGCTCACGATCGCATCGCGCAGCGCCGTGCGGTAGGCCGGCGTGCCGGGCTCGCCCTTGGTGCGCGAGGCCGCGTCGGCCAGCAGCAGGTAGGCGTCGTAGGTGTACGACGAGAAGGCATCGGTCGGCACCGCGCCGTTGAGCTTCTGGTACGCATTGCGAAAGCCCATCGACACCTTCTTAATCGGGTTGCTGTCGGGCAGCTGGTCGGCCACCAGCACCGGGCCGCTGGGCACCTGCAGGCCCTCGATGGAGGCGCCGCCCACGCGCACGAAGTCGGCGTTGATGAGGCCGTGCGTGCCGTAGATCCTGCCCTTGTAGCCGCGCTCGGCCAGCGCGATGTAGGGCAGCGCGCCGGGCGTGCCCGAGTTGCCCGCGAACACCGCGTCGGGCCGGGCCGCGACGATCTTCAGCACCTGCCCGGCCACCGACGAATCGCTGCGCGCATAGCGCTCGTTCGCCACCACCTTGATGCCGGCGGCGTCGGCGCTCTTGACCAGCGAGTCGTACGCCAGGTCGCCCAGCGCGTCGGAGAAGCCGATGAAGGCCACCGTCTTCACGCCCGACGCCTTCATGCGCTCGACCACGCCCGCCACCATGAGCTGGAAAGGCTGCGAAACCGTCACTGTCCACGCGCCCTCGGGGCCGGGAATGGTCACCGGCGTGGGCGAGATCAGCGGCGTGTTGAGCTCGCGCGCCACCGAGGCGATGGCCATCGCGCCCGGCACGCCCGAGGTGCCGATGAGCACGTCGACCTTGTCCTCGGTCACCAGCTTGCGGGCGTTGCGGCCCGCGGTGGTGGGGTCGGAGGCATCGTCGAGCACGATGAGCTGCACCTTGCGCCCGGCGATCTCGGGGCGCTCCGCGATGGCGGCGCGGATGCCCTTCTCGTAGGGCACGCCCAGCGCGGCCACCGGGCCGGAGAGCGAACTGATGAAGCCGATCTTCAGGTCGGCGGCCATGGCCTGCGCCGCTGCCAGTGCGGCTGCAGCGGCGGCCGTGGCGGCGAGGATGCGGGTGATCTTTTTCATGGGGGTCTTCACGTCGGGCGTTTCAGGGGACGAGCTTCCATTGGCCCTTGTCGAGCCGCACCACGACGCGCGAGCGGTCGTCCGAGCCGTAGCGGTCGGTCGGCTTGAAGTTGTAGACGCTGTGCGTGCCCACCAGCTCCTTGGTGCTCACGATGGCATCGCGCAGCGCGACGCGGAACTGCGACGTGCCGGGTTCGGCCTTGGTGGCCAGCGCGCGCTGCGCGGCGTCGAGATAGATCAGCCAGGCATCGAAGCTGTAGGCCGAGAAGGTGTCGGTGGGCGGCGCGCCGTTGGCCTTCTGGAAGGCGGAGCGGAAGTCCATCGCGATCTTCTTCATCGGGTTGGCGTCGGGCAGTTGCTCGGCCACCACCACCGGGCCCGTGGGTGCCAGCAGGCCTTCGACCGAGGGACCGCCGACGCGGATGAAGTCGGGGTTGATCAGCGAATGCATGCCGTAGATCTTTCCCTTGTAGCCGCGCTCCTGCAGCGCCAGGTAGGGCAGCGCGCCGGGCGTGCCCGATGCGCCGGTGATCACCGCGTCGGGGCGCAGCGCCACGATCTTCAGCACCTGGCCGGCCACCGACGAATCGCTGCGCGCATAGCGCTCGTTGCTCACCACCTTGATGCCCGCAGCCGGCGCCGACTTCGTCAGCGCGTCGTACACCAGGTCGCCCCAGGCGTCGGAATAGCCGATGTAGGCCACCGTCTTCACGCCCGACTGCTTCATCTTCTCGACCATCGCACCCATCATCAGCGGCGCGGGCTGGGGCAGCGTCACCATCCATGCGCCGTCGTCGCCGGGCAGGTCGGCGTTGGCGATGGAGATCAGCGGCGTCTTCGTCTCGCGCGCCACGCCGGCAATGGCCAGCGAACCCGGTGCGCCGGCGGTGCCGATGATGACGTCGACCTTGTCCTCCTCGATCAGCTTGCGCGCGTTGCGCGCTGCCGTGGACGGATCGGACGCGTCGTCGAGCTGGATCACCTGGACCTTGCGGCCGCCGACTTCCGACTTGTAGGCCACGGCCGCCTTCATGCCCTTGTCGTATGGAATGCCCAGCGACGACACCGGCCCCGACATCGAAGTGATGAAGCCGACCTTGAGATCGGCGGCCCACGCGCCCGCGGCACTCAGCGCGCCGAGGCCCGCGGCGATGGCCGCGAATGTGCGAATTCGATTCAGTACTTTCATGGCGGAGCTCCAGAGGTGGTTTTTTTGAGGGACGAGAGAAAGCAGGAAAGGAAGAGCAGGTTCAAAGGGCCAGGCTGCCGACGCTGGTGCCGCCGCACACGTACAGCACCTGGCCGGTGACGAAGCTGTTGTCGGCATCGGCGAAGAAACGCACGGCGCGTGCCACGTCGGCCGATTCGCCTAGCCGCCTGACGGGCACCGATGCGGCGAGCGCGCGTTCCTTCTCGCTGCCGGCCTCGACCACGTCGTAGAACATGTCGGTGCGAATGGGGCCCGGTGCCACCACGTTCACCGTGATGCCGTCGGCCGCAAGCTCCAGCGCCCAGGTGCGCGCCATGCCCAGCATGCCGGCCTTGGTGGCCGAATAGCTGGTGCGTGTGGCCAGCCCCAGCGCAGCGCGCGACGACAGCAGCACAACACGGCCGAAGCGCTGCGCACGCATCGCGGGCAATGCACCTTGCACGAGCTGGATCGCACAGCCCAGGTGCAGGTCGACCAGCGCGTCGAGGTCGTCGAGCTTCACGTCGGGCAGCAGCGCGGCTCGGATCACGCCGGCGTTGTGCACGATGGTGGTGGGCGAGAAGCGCTCGACCAGTTCGCGCACCGCCTCGCCGGTGGCGGCGCGGTCGCTCAGGTCGACCTCGATGCTGTGCAGCTTCGGATGGTCGATCTCGGCCTTGCGGCGCGCGAGCGACACCACCTCGTAGCCCTGTGCGAGCAGGTCTTCGCAGATGGCCTTGCCGATGCCGGCGCTGCCGCCGGTGACGGCTGCGACCCTGGGGGCAGCCGCGCTCATGCCTGCGCTCCCACCAGCGCCAGCACGCGCAGCGGACTGCCACTGCCCTTCTCGATCTTCAGCGGCGGGCAGATCAGCACCGCACCCGAAGGCGGCAGCAGGTCGAGGTTGCTCAGGCACTGCAGCCCGTAGCGGCCCGCACCGTGCATGTAGTAATGGCACGGGTACGGCGGGCGCAGGTGGTAGCCCTGCCCTGCATCGGTGCCGATGGCCTCCGAGCCGAAGCCCAGTACGTCGCGCTGCTCGACCAGGAAGCGCACGGCCGCGGTGCTCGGGCCAGGCGTGTGCTGGCCCGTCTCGTCGAAGTTCTGGTAGGCCTCGGGGTCGGTGCGCTTCGACCAGTCGGTGCGCATCAGCACCCATGCGCCCTTCGGGATGCGGCCATGGGCAGCCTCGTAGGCCTCGATGTCTTCCAGGGTCAGCAGGTAGTCGGGGTCGTCCTTCACCTGCGGCGAGCAGTCGATCACGCAGGCCGGCGCCACGAAGTGCTGCACGGGGATGGTGTCGACGGAGTTGTTCGGCAGGTCGCGGCCCGAGATCCAGTGGATCGGCGCATCGAAGTGCGTGCCGGTGTGTTCGCCGCAGGAGAAGTTGTTCCAGTACCAGCCGGGACCGCGCTCGTCGTACTTCGACACCTCCTCGATGCGGAAGGGCCAGCACTGGCCCATCTCGGGTGGCAGCGCGATCTGCGGGAACTCGGGCGTCAGCGTCTGCGTGAGGTCGATCACGCGGATGCGGCCGCTGGCCATGGCGGTCACCAGACCGCCGAGGATCTCGGCGGTGGACATCGGTTCTGTGGCTCTCGTCATTTCATTCTCCGATCTCTATTCCAGGAACACCGCGCAACCGGCTTTGCCAGGCCGCAGGTGTTGCCCCCTGCAAGGGGGTTGGCGAAGCGACACGAAGTGCGCGAAGCCTGGGGGTGTGCCTCATGCTCCTGCGGCCAGCTCGCGCTCGAGCACCTTGGGGTTGTCGCGCCAGCGCTCCAGCCACTCCTGCGCCACGTCGCCGGGGTACACGTCTTCCACGCCGTCGCGCAGCGCCTTCACGATGGCGTTGGCCAGCGCGGCGGGCGCGAGCTTGGGCGGCGGCGTGTGCTGGTTCCATTCATCGTCGATAGGACCGGGGAACACGTTGATCACGCGGATGCCCGCAGGCCGCATCTCCGCGCGCAGACATTGCGCGAGCGAATGCGCCGCCGCCTTCGAGGCGCTGAAGGTGCCGTGCGGCGGGAAGTTGCTCAGCGCGTAGATCGACAGCAGATTGACCCACGCCGTCGCGCCCGTCACGCCGTCGGCAGAGCGGCCCTTGAGCGCGGGGCCGAACTCCTGCGCCAGGCGCAGCAGTCCGAAGTAGTTGATGTCCATCTCGGCCTTGGCCACGTCGGTGCCGCGCCGTGCGCCGATGCCGAAGGTGCGGTGCACCTCCGCGTTGTTGATGACGATGTCGACCTTGCCGCCTATGGAGCCCGCAAGTTCCGTCACCTGGCGGCCGTTGGTCAGGTCCAGCGGCACCAGCGTGACCTGCGGCAGCGCCGAGATGTCGTCGAGGCCGTCGCCCATCTTCTTCCAGGGCTCGGCGTGTCCGACCCAGACGATGTCGGCGCCGGCCTTGACCAGCGCGCGCACGACGGCCTGGCCGGTCTCGGTCTTGCCGTCTGTCACCAGCACCTTGCGGAACTTGGGGTCGCTGGTCATCTCGCGCAGCATCTTGTCGTCGGCCATGTGGGGACTCCCTTCGTTCGGAAAAGCAATGAGAACGGCCTGGCCCGCGCGGTCGAGCCGGGCGCCTACGCGCACGCGCTGCGGCGCGTCGCCGACCTCGCCGTGCAGGTGGACCATGAGCGTGGGGCCGGCATCCAGGTGCACCAGGCCCAGCCGCCAGGGCAGCCGCTCGCGGAAGAACAGGTCGTTGCTGTGATGCAGCGTGGTGCTGCCGAGCAGTTCGCCCTCGCCGCTCTGCTGCCGCCAGCGCAGCGCGGCGGAAAGACACTTGTGGCAGACCTCGCGCGGCGGGTACTGCACCGTGCCGCAGTCGTCGCAGGTCTGGAGCTCGAAGCGGCCTTCGGCCGCGGCAGCGGTCAGGCCCAGCGCGACGCGGCCGCGCGCGCCTGGCGGCAGGTTCATCTGCCGGGTGCGCAGCACCGGGTTCTTGCGCGGGGGGCGCATCAGGGGCATCGTCATGCCGATCTCCCGAGGATCACCGCGCCTGTGCACAGGCAGCGGTCGTAGGTCACCATGCCGAAGCCGGCGACGAGGCCCAGTTGTGCGTCGGGCACGGTGCGCGCGCCGGCTTCGCCGATCAACTGGCGGATCGCCTCGACCATGCCGAGGAAGCCGCCCGCCGCACCGGCCTGCCCGGCAGACAGTTGCCCGCCGCTCGTGTTGTTCGGAAAGCTGCCGTCGAAGGTCATGGTGTTGGCCTGCACGAAGGCCGGCCCTTCGCCCTTCTCGCAGAAGCCCAGGTCCTCGAACTGCATCATCACGATGACGGGGTAGTCGTCATAGGTCTGCACGAAGTCGACTTCCGCGGGCCGGATGCCGGCTTGCGCGTAGAGGTCGTCGCGGTCCTTGCGCCAGCCGCCCTGCACCATCACCGGGTCTTCTGCGTAGGCGTTGTGGCGCTCGATGGCGCCGCGAATCACCACGTGCGCCAGTCCGAGGTCGCGGGCGCGCTCCTCGCTCATCACGAGGAAGGCGTCGGCACCGGCACAGGGCATCACGCAATCGAAGAGATGGATCGGGTCGGAGATGGGCCGCGCCGCCATGTACTCGTCGAGCGTCAGCCCCTTCTTGAACATCGCGTTCGGGTTGCCCAGCGCGTTGGTGCGCTGGTCCACGCAGATGCGGCCGAAGTCTTCGCGCCGGGCGCCATAGGTGCGCATGTAGTTGGCGGTGATGAACGCGAAGATCGAGTTCGGGCCGCCAGAGCCGTAGGGATAGCTCGCGTCGCGTGCGAAGTTGCTGAAGCTGCCCAGGGTCTGGCGGAAGGAATCGACGTGATTGGTGTCGGCCCCCACGCAGGCCACGATGTCGGCATCGCCCGCCTGCACCGCGCGCGCCGCACGGCGCAGGCACATCACGCCCGAGGCACCGCCGGTGGGCACGTGGTCGAGCCAGCGCGGCGACAGGCCCAGGTGCTGCGTCACGCCCACGGCCGTGTCGGGCGCGAGCGAGAAGCTGCTGAGGCACAGGCCGTCGATCTGTTCCTTGGGCACGCCGCTGGCCTTCACCAGCGCCTCGATGGCCTGCCCAACGAACCAGTGCGCGGTGCGCGTGGAGTAGCGCACGTAGGGCACGGTCACGGGCACCGCGACCGCCACGCCCTCATAGGAAAGCCGCCGCTTCGCCGTCATGCCTGCCTCTTCTTCATCGAGCGGGTGTCGATGCAATGGGCCTGGCCGGGCAGCGACTGCGCCATCTCGCGCAGCTGTCCGCGCTGGATCTTCTGCGAGGGCGTGAGCGGCAGCGCTTCGACGAAGGCCACGTAGCCGGGCGCCTTGTAGTAGGCGAGCTGCGCGAGCGCGTGCTCCACGATGCTGGCTGCCGTCTGCTGCGGCTTCGAGGCATCGGCGCCTTCGCGCATCACGATGCAGGCAAGCACCTCGTCGCCGCGCACCTCGTCGGGCGTGGCGGCCACGGCCGATGCCTTCACGGCCGGATGCTGGTTGAGCACGCTCTCGACTTCGACGGCCGAGATGTTCTCGCCGCTGCGGCGGATCACGTTCTTCTTGCGATCGACGAAGAAGAAGTTGCCCTCGGCATCGCGGCGCACCAGGTCGCCGGTGTGGAACCAGCCGTCGGCCCAGGCTTCGCGCGTGGCTTCGTCGTCCTTCAAGTAGCCGGAGAAGAAGTGGCGCCGCGGATCGCGGCCGGCCGAGCGCACCAGAAGTTCGCCCGGTGCATCGACGCCGACATCGCTGCCATCGTCGCCCACGAGGCGGATCTCGACGAAGTCCTCCTGCCGCCCGAAGCAGCTGGTACCCACCAGGCGCGGCTCCCGGTTGGCCATGATGCAGGCGGCCGCGCCAGTCTCGGTCATGGCCCAGGCCTCCACCAGCGGGAAGCCGAAGCGCTCCTCGAAGGGCGCGTGGTTCTTGCGGTCCACACCCGCGCCGAAGCCCCAGCGGATGGCATGGTCGCGGTCGGCTGCCGATGCAGGCGCGGACAGCAGCATGGCGGGCATCACGCCCAGGTAGTGGACGATGGTCGCGCCGCTCTCCTTCGCGCTCGCCAGCCAGGTCTTCGGATGGAAGCGGTCGAGCTGCACCAGGCAGCCGCCAGCGACCAGCACCACCATGGTGGAGAAGGCCATCGCGTTCATGTGGTTGAGCGGCAGCGGTGTGATCACGCGCTCGCTGTCGGGCCGGATGCTGCACACGCCGTCGAGCGCCGCATACCACTCGCCTGCGCGCAGGAAGTAGTCATTGCTCAGGATGCAGCCCTTGGGGCGGCCCGTGGTGCCGGAGGTGTAGAGCAGGCCGCACTCGGTGTCGACACCCACGGGCTCGTGGGCGCGAGGCGCAGCTGTCTTCGCGGGAGGCACTGCATCGTCTGGGCCCATGGTCTCGAAGGCGATGCCCGCCTTCGCAGCCGCGGCACGCAGGTCGCCCGCGCGCTCCGGCAGCGTGACGGCCAGGCCGATCTCGCTGTGGCCGATCAGGTAGACCAGTTCGGCCGAGCGCATCTCTGCGTTGATCGGCACCACGCTCACGCCCAGCGCGTTCAGCGCGAGCCAGTGGAAGATGAAGGCCGGCCGGTTCTCCAGCAGCAGGCCGACGCGATGGCCGTGGCCGTAGCCGGCCCGTGCATAGGCTGTGCGCAGGCGCTCGATGCGCTCCGCCGCATCGCCCCAGTGGATGGCGCCCGCTTCGATGCCGTAGGCGGCGGCGGTCACCGATTCGGTGAAGAGGAATTCGGCCTGCGGCGTACGCGCGGCCGTGGCCGCGAAGACTTGATGGACGGTGGCGTGTGGCATCGCGTCCCTGTCAGATGAAGAGCTGCACGGCCGGCAGGGCCGCGTCGCAGTTGAGCAGGTTGACGCGCTTGAGCGTCATGCGCAGCGCGCCGTCCTGCACCGTGAGGTGGTGGAAGAAGGTGCCCACGTAGAACTGGATCTCGTCGCCCTGCGACTCGGTGTAGTGGAACGAGGTGCGCACCACGTAGCGGTTGGCTTCCGCGTCGAACTGCTCGACCACCGGCACCTGCAGCAGGTGGTGGCAGCGGCTCGGCGGCTGCTGCGAGAAGGCGCGCGGGCTCTTCAGGCGCTCGATGCGAAGGTCGCGCAGCAGCTTGTCCTCGTAGAGGTGCGAGGTGTGGTTGAGGCCGTCTTCCTGGTCGGGAATCAACGGTATCCAGTAGAAGGCGTCGTCGGTGAAGAGCGCGTTCCACTCCTCGTAGCGGCGGGTGTCGAGCAGGTACGCCTCGTTCACGACGAAGTCGATCAGGTCCTGATGCGTCACCGATGTCATTCGAGCACCCCCTCATTCGAGGAACACCGCGGAACCGGCTTTGCCGGGCCGCTGGTGTTGCCCCCTGCAAGGGGGTTGGAGAAGCGACACGAAGTGCGCGAAGCCTGGGGGTTGGCCATTACATTGTCTCCGTCATGCGCTGGACCCAGCTGCGGTACTGGTTGCGCATCGGCAGTTCGTTGGTGCCGCCGGTGGTGATCTCGCCGCCCTTCAGTTCGGCCGGGTCGTAGTCGCGGTGCAAGCTGACCCACTCGTTGCCGCTCGCGTGCAGGCCGGCCTGCATTCCGCGATAGGCCTGCAGGTCGTCATGGCCCACCACCGAGAAAGGCGAGTTGATGAGGCGGTTGTACATGGCGGTGCGCTGCAGCAGCTCGGGCGGCGCGCCCTTGAGGCGGAAGGTCCAGCTCTCGATGAGGGTCTTGTCGGCGGAGATCGGCTTGACCACGCGGATCGCCTGGATCGCGCCCTTGATCGTGAGATTCGGGTAGTAGACGGTGTTGTGCCGCGCCATGCCGAGTATCTGCGCAGTCTTCTCCTCGCCGTAGCGGGCCTTCATCGCGTTGTCGTACTCGGGGATCGCCTTGTACTTGCTGTGGATGCTGAAGTGCACGCCGGTGAAGCTGTGGCCGTTGTCGTAGGTGCGGATGCCCATGTCCTCGAAGAACTTGTAGTCGGACATGAAGGGCACGAACTGCTCCACCGCCATGGGCTTGGGCTCGCTCTCGGGCTTGTCGGCCCACATGCGCTTGGCGGTGCCGGCCGACGACTCGTGCGCCACCATCGGGTGCATGGTGTCGTTGAGGTTCTCCACGAACATCTTCCAGTTGCACTGGTGCATGAAGCGCAGGCAGCCGCCGGCGATCTCCAGTTCGCCTTCGGGCGAGCGGTCGGCCATGTTGTCGATGGAGCTCAACGAGTCGCCGAAGTACTCGTCGAAATCGGGGCCGGCATCGTTGATCTTCACGAAGATGAAGCCGCGGTGGCTGCGCACGTGCTTCACGGTGGTCAGGCCCTTGCCCGACTCGCACTCGTGCAGCTGGGTGTTCTCGTAGCCCGTCTTCAGCGGAATCGCCAGCGGCGCGCCGTCGGTCTTGAAGGTCCAGGCGTGATAGGGGCAGCGGAAGAACTTGCCGGTGTTGCCGCAGGGCCCGTTGACGAGGCGAGAGCCCTTGTGGGCACAGCGGTTCATCATCACGCGCACGCTGCCGTCGGAGTGGCGCACCACGATCAGCGGGCGGCCTGCGATCTCGTTGCTGATCCAGTCGCCGGGCCTGGGCAGCTGGCTCTCGTGGCCGACGTAGTTCCAGGTGTTGGCGAAGAAGTGCTCCTGCTCCAGCTCGAAGAGCTCCTGGCTGGTGTACAGGTCGCGGTGCACCCGGTCGTTCTGCACCAGCGCACGGATGGCATCGGGGTTGTCTCTGTAGGAGGTCATGGCTCTGGTGGCTCCTTGCTTCAGATGTCCAGCACGAGGCGCGCCCCCTTGGCGCGCGAGATGCAGATCTGCATGACGTTGCCTTCCGCCTTCTCCCGGGCTGTGAGCACGTAGTCGCGATGGTCGATCTCGCCTTCGAGCACGGGCACTGCGCACACGCCGCATTCGCCGCGCTTGCAGTCGAACATCGGGTCGCAGCCGTGCTCGATGAGGCAGTCGAGGATGCTCTGGTCCGCCGGCACCGTGAAGCGCTGGCCCGACTGGGCAAGCTCCACTTCGAAGGGCTGGTCGCCCTCTTCCGCGACGGGCTCGTTGAAGAGCTCGAAGTGCACGCGGTCGTGCTCCCAGCCGCGTGCCTGGGTGCGTTCGAGCACCGCGTCGAGCATGACCTTGGGGCCGCACACATACAGGCGGTCGCCTGCAGGAACGCCATCGAGCAAAGCGTCGATGGCCAGCGGCGCGCCAGCCTCTGCATCGGCGTGCACGTGCAGGTCGTCGCCCAGCAGCGCCTGCAGTTCGGGCAGGAAGGCCATCAGCTCGCGGCTGCGACCGGCGTAGTGCATGCGCACGGCAGCACCCTCGGCGCGGCGGCGCGCGGCCATGGTGGCCATGGGCGTGACGCCGATGCCGCCCGCCACGAGCACGGTGCCGCCCGGGCCGGTGTGCAGCGGAAAGTCGTTCTTCGGCGGCTCAATGGCGATGGTGTCGCCCTCCTTCAGACCGTCGTGCATGAAGCGCGAGCCGCCGCGGCCTTCGGCCTCCTTGCGCACCGCGATCACGTACTCGGTCGGTGCGTTGGTGGCGTTGCGCGCCGTGTCGAAGTTGATGAGCGAGTAGTGGCGCCAGTCGGTCTTGCCGCCGGGCAGCGACACCTGCACGCGGATATGGGCACCCGCCGCGAAGCCGGGCAGCGCGCGGCCGTCGTCGGCGCGCAGGCGCAGCATGCGGATCAGCGGGTTCAGTTCGCGCGCCTCGGCAACGCGCAGCGAGAGGGTGGCTGGATTTGTGCTCATCGTCGTTCTCTTCTCTTCAGGCCAGCGCGTGCTGCGCCAGCGCGGCCTGCAGCTTGTGGCCGTGTTCGTCGGCCAGCGCGGCGTCGCGCAGTTCGCGCAGCGTGGCCGGTGCGAGCCTGTCGCCCGCGCGCTCGAAGGCGCGCATCACGGTGTCGTAGTTGCGGATGCCGCGCTCGTGCGTGTCGCTGTAGCCCTTGACGAGGCGCTGGCACTGGGCGAGCTCGACGGCAAGGTCCGGATTGCGCTGCGCCGTGGCGGCGATGCGCTGCAGCCATTCCTCGATGCGGCGGTTCTCCTCCGCGTAGCGCATGGTCGACAGGCGCCAGCGCCTGCATGCCGCCACCATGCGCAGCATGAGGTAGCCGCGCAGCGAGCTGGTCTGGATCACGCGGCCGCGCTGCGTGAAGCGCTCGACGATCTTCTTCGGCAGCGTGGAGTTCATGAGCCAGCGGCCGATGCCGCCGGGCAGCGTCTCGCAGATCTCCTGCAGGCGCGGATGCATGTATTCGTTGATGGCGAGCACCTGCCCGGGCTGCACGCGCGCCTCGCCGCGCACGCGCTCGAAGCGGGTGGCGCGGGTCTTCAGGGCCGCGACGCGGGCGGTGTCTTCGTAGGACATCCAGAGCGCGAGGTGGCGCGCGGTTTCGCGAAGCAGGCGGTGGTCTCCCGCGGGCAAGGCCGCAATGGCGGCCATGCGGTCGAGATAGAGGCCGGCGTAGGCCGGGTCCTGGTAGTCGATGAGCCGGCGCACGCCTTCGAGCAGCAGGTCTTGCGCTGCCGTCGGGAAGCTGTTGTGCACACGCTCGACCAACGCCCGCACTGCAGGGTGTCGCGGCTGTGGCGCGGGGGCGGCGACCGGTGCCTCCTTCGCCGGCTCGCCATCGTCGCCGCCCTGAGCTCGTTCGAATGCCGCACCGAAGGCCTTGAGGCTGGGCTTCACGCCTACGCCGCCGCGTTCGATGGTCGCCTCGAACTGCGCGCGGCTGAACGGCAGCACGCCCGAACCTGCCAACGCACCGAAGAGCACCGCGCTGATCACGCTGCCCGAAGCCTCGGCGGCCTGGGCCATGTCGAAGCGGATGAAGCGCTTGGCTGCGTTCGCGGTGTGGGCCAGGAGCTGGCCGCTGTCGACGCGGCCATCGCCCATCGCGCTCTTCTCGGCGATGGAGAACACGCGGTGCGTGGAGGCGATCAGCGTGGTGCGCTCGCGCGTGACCAGGCCACGCTGCACGGCGCGGCCGGCTTCCATCAGCTCGGATGCGAGCACCACGTCGACGTCGCCCGGCAGCGGCATCAGAGCGAGCACCGGGGTGCCGCTGTCGGCCTCGGCCTGCGCCGCGGGGTAGAGCTCGACGTAGTAGATGGTCGCGCCGGTGCGCTGGGCCACGCCCGGCACGGAGGTGGTCTGGGCGACATAGCCGTTGGCCTCGCCCATGTCGACGATCCAGTCGGCGAGCACGCCACCGCCCTCACCGCCCATGGCGAGGATCGCGATCTTGATCGGGCTCATTGCTCCCCCCCAGGCTTGCTCACTTCGTGTAGCCGCCAACCCCCTATCGGGGGCGATACCTGCGGCCCGGCAAGGCCGGTTCCGCGGCATCCCTGGAACTTCGACACCATGTTTTTGCTTTGCATGGAGGGACTCATTCAGAAGGCATAGGCTTGACGGCGGCGAGCCTCGCCGCGCTGCATCCAGCCGATGACGGCCGCGCGCACGCGCTCGCGCAGCTGGTCCCAGCGGCTGGGGTTGCTCACGATCTGCGCCTTGTAGAAGGAGGGGCACAGCACGGCAGCGTGCGAGACCTCGCCGCACACGCCGCAGCCCACGCAGCTGTCGAGCACGGCCGCGACCGGGTCGGTGCGAAGCGGATCGGGGTTGGGCTTGATCGACAGCGACGGGCAGCCCGAGAGGCGGATGCAGGAGTGGTCGCCGGTGCAGGTGTCGGAGTCGACGCCGAACTTCTCGCGCACCATGCGCTTGCCGTCGGCGATGGCTTTGCGCACCAGCGGCTTCTCGCGGCGCTGCTTGTTGAGCATGCACTCCGACTGCGCGATCAGCACCTTCGGGCCCTTCTCCCTGGTGGTGAGCGCCTCCTTGAGCGCGTCGCGCATGCCGGCGATGTCATAGGTGCGGCGCATGGTCTTCACCCACTTCACGCCCACGCCGCGCACGGCGCTCTCGATCTCGTGGCCCGTGCTGCGCGTCTTGTTGACGGCGTTCGACGAGAGGATGTCCTGCCCGCCGGTGGCCGAGGTGTAGTTGTTGTCGACGACGATGGTGAGGTTGTCGCTCTTGTTGAAGACCGCGTTGGCGACGCCGCTGGTCAGGCCGTTGTGCCAGAAGCCGCCGTCTCCCATCATCGAGATCGCGCGCTTGCCTGCAGGTGCATTGAGCGCAGCGGCACCCGCCCCACCGAGGCCGTAGCCCATGGTGGTGTTGCCGATGTTGAAGGGCGGCAGGATGGAGAACAGGTGGCAGCCGATGTCGGCACTCACGTGGTGCGGACCGAGCTCGCGCTCGACCAGCTTCATCGCACTGAAGATGGGACGCTCCGGGCAGCCGGTGCAGAAGCCCGGCGGACGGGCGTGGACCACTTCGCCGAGCGGCGCGACGGGCTGCGCAGGCTCGGCCGCGACCTCGGTCAGCGGGATCACCTTGCGCACGGGCGCGGGCACCGGCAATGGCGCGAGGCGTTCATAGCGCTCGCAGAAGCTGCGCGCGCCCTTGAGCAGCTCGGAGGCGGTGTATTCGCCGGCCACCGGCAGCATGTCCTTGCCGTGCAGCACCGTGGAGGACCCGGCCTGGCGCAGGATGGTCGCGAGGTTCTGCTCGACGAAGTTGGGCTGCCCCTCTTCCACCACGAGCACCGCGCGCTTGCCTTCGCAGAAGCGGATCACCTCGCTCTCGATGACGGGATAGGCGACGTTCATCACGTACAGCGGCACCTGGGTGTTGCCGTAGACGTCCGCGAGGCCGAGGCGTTCGAGGGCGCGCACCAGCGTGTTGTAGCTGCCGCCCTGCACGATGATGCCGATGTCGTCGGCGTCTTCCGAGAAGAACTCGTTGAGCTTGCGCTCCTCGATGAAGCGCACGGCAGCGGGCCAGCGGTCCTTCACCTTCTCCTGCTCGTGCACGAAGCTCGCAGGCGGCAGCACGATGCGGCCGACATCGCGCTGCGGGTTCTCGAGCGCGTCCTTCAGCGTGAACTTCGCGCGCTTGTTGTCGCCCGCGACGAAGTGGCCGTGCACGTGGCAGGCGCGGATGCGCAGTTGCAGCATCACCGGCGTGTTGCTGGCTTCGGAGAGGTCGAAGCCCTGCTTCACCGCATCGACGATGCTGGGCAGGTTGGGCCGCGGATCGAGGAGCCAGATCTGCGACTTCATTGCGAAGGCGTGGCTGCGTTCCTGCATGATCGACGAGCCTTCGCCATAGTCCTCGCCCACGATGATGAGCGCGCCACCGGTCACGCCGCCCGAGGCCAGGTTGGCCAGCGCGTCGGAGGCCACATTGGTACCCACGGTGGCCTTGAAGGTGACGGCACCGCGCAGCGGGTAGTTGACGGAGGCTGCGAGCGTGGCGGCCGCGGTGGCTTCGCTCGCGCTGTTCTCGAAGCGGATGCCTTGCTCTGCGAGGATGTCCTGCGCATCGGCAAGCACGTCCATCAGGTGCGAGATGGGTGCGCCCTGGTAGCCGGCCACATAGGAAACTCCCGACTCCAGAAGGGCCTTGGTGACGGCCAGAATGCCCTCACCCCTGAAGACTTCCCCACCAGAAAGCCGCAGTTTCTTGACTTCTTCAACGAATGAACGCTCTGCCATCGGGGTCCTTGTTGTCTGTCGTGGGACGATGCGACCAGGAGGTTGCATCGTGCTTTCTATAATGTTGACAAATGAATGTATCCACAATCATGAATTACCCTAGACATGCAAGCAGCGTGCCCGTGGCGACTGTGAGGTGCCTTCATGGCTGATCAACCCGCCGAATCGCATCGCTTCGTCGATGACTACCTGCCTGCGCTGCTCGCGCAGGCCAGCCAGCTGATCTCCTCGGAGTTCCACGAAGTGGCGCGCCAGCAGGGCTTCTCCGTGTCGGAGTGGCGCGTGATGGCCTCGCTCGCGGGCAGCGAGCCGGTCAGCATCGGCCAGCTCGCGCAGGTCACCGTGACGAAGCAGCCCACGGTGACGCGGCTGCTGGACCGCATGGAAGCACGCGGACAGGTCGAGCGCCTGCCCCACGAGAGTGATCGCCGCATCACGCTGGTGCGCATCACGCGCAAGGGGCTCAAGGCCGTCGAGCACCTGATGGAACTTGCACGCGAGCACGAGCGGCGCGTGCTGGAGCCCTTCGGGCTGCGCCGCGCGGAAGAGCTCAAGCAGACGCTGCGGCAGATGATCGACCTGCACATGCGCCTGCCGGCCGACGAGCCGGAAGAAGACTGAGCGCGCCTGCTCCGCCGCTCAGAGGCGGGGCACGAGAACGGCGCGGCCGCGGTGGCCGCGCTGGGTGATCCAGTCGAGTGCGACGGCGGCATCCGCCAGTGCGAAGGGCCGCACTTCAAGATGCAGGCGGCCATCGGCAAGCCGTGTCAGCAGCTCGGGAACCGCCGCACGGCCTTCCGCTTCGCGCCGGAACATGTTCAGGGGCAGCAGCGACACGTCGCGCTGCAGGAAATGCGCGATGTCGAGCGACAGCGTCGGGCCCGCCGTGTAGCCGACCAGCACTGCCCGGCCACCCGGGCGCACTGCAGGCAGCGTTCGAGCGAGCACATCTCCACCCACGGTATCCACGAGCAGATCGGCGCTGCCGGCTTCCGGCGGCTGCGCATCGGCAGCGACCGCAATCGCGACGCAGCCGGCATCGCGCGCAAGCTGCATCACGAGCGAGCCGACGGCGCCGCTCGCCCCAGTCACCAGCACATGTTCGCCCGCCTGCAGCTTCGCGACTTCATGCAGCGCCACCCACGCGGATGTCGTCGGAGAGAAGAAGGCAGCACCCAAGGTCATCGGCACGTCGTCGGGCAACAGGCCCAGCGCTTCGTCGGGCGCATCGATCAGCTCGCACCATGTGCCGTCGAAGAGCGTGCCCAGGCCGCTTCCGCGCAGCCAGACGCGCTGGCCCACCTGGAAACGCCCGCTCGCGACGACGACCCCTGCGGCCTCCACGCCCGGCGTGTAGGGCAATGGCGGATGCCGCAGGAAGCTGCCGCGCCACACGGTGCGGTCGATGTGCCCGACCGTCGCAGCCTCCATGCGCACGATGGTGCGCCCGGGCTGCGCGATGGGCTCGGCGACCTCCTCCAGCACGGGCACGGCATCGAATCCGTGGATGCGCACAGCTTTCAAGGCAGGTTCTCCAGGAAGTCGAGCACCGTGCGGGCAAAGGCCTCGGGCATCTGATCGGGCAGCGGCACCATGCCGCCTTCGATGTCGACGATGCGCGCCTGCGGAAGATGGTGCTGCAGTTCAGCGGCATGGGGAGCAGCGAAAGGATCGTCGGTCGCGCGCACGATCAGCACGGGCTGCCCGATGCGGCCCAGGCGCTCTTCCATGCGGTACGACGCCACTGCACGGTGCCCTTCTTCGACATGCGCGACCTTCAATGCATCGAGCACGAAGGCTTCGAGCAGTTCGGGGCGGCCGGCCGGATAGAAGCCCTGGCGCTTCTGCCAGAGCGCGGCGAGATGCGTGCCGTCTTCGCTCGGCGCGACCTCGTCGATGGGCGGACGCTGCGCTCGCGCCTTGCGAAAGGCCTCGTCGGTGTACGGCGTGGACGACAACACCAGGCTGCGCACGCGCTGCGGAAACGCCGCTGCAAGCTCGACCGCGATGACGCCGCCGGTGTGATGGCCCACCACGTCGGCCTTCTCGATGCCCAGCGCATCGAGCAGTTCGCGGGCCACGCGCGCCCATTGCTCGATGCTTGCCGGCACGCCACCATCGGCGGAGTCGCCGAAGCCGGCCGTGTCCATCGCGATGGCCCTGCGGCGCGCGCCGATCAGCGGCAGCACCGCGCGGTATTCGTTCCAGCTGCGCGGCGACTGATGCAGCAGCAGCACGGGCGGTGCCGCCGGGTCGCCACACGCCGCGTAGTGCACCTGCCCCACCGACAGGTCGGCAAATGCACGGCGGATGGTGCTCATGACAATGTCCGGTCGGCGGGCGCGCGCCACAGGCCTGCATGCCGCAGCTCGCCTAGCGTGCGCGAGAGCACGTCGCGCCGGTAGGCCGCGACATCGCGGCCCTCGTATTCGTAGAAGCCGCTGCCGCTCTTGAGGCCGAGCCGCCCCTCTTCGACCATCTTCCCGACGATGGCCGGCGCGGTATAGCGGCCGGCGTCGAGCGACGCCGACATCTCGCGGCTCGCGTGATGCAGGATGTCGCAGCCGCCGAAGTCGATGAACTCCACCACGCCCAGTGCCGCGAAGCGCAGGCCCAGGCCGTAGCGGGTGGCCTTGTCGATTTCCTCGGCGGTGGCGGCGCCCTCCTCGATCATTCGTGCGGCCTCGTTCATCACCAGCGCCTGCAGGCGGGGGACGATGTAGCCGGGCGATGCACCGCAGACCACGGGCAGCTTGCCGATTTCTTCCATCAGCGCCTTGGTGCGTGCGAGTACTGCGGCATCGGTAGCGGGATGGCAGCTGAGCTCGACCACCGGAATCACGTACGCCGGGTTGAGCCAGTGCATGTTGAGGAAGCGCCCCGGCAGCCGCACCAGCGACGCCAGCTGCGTCACCAGGATGCTGCTGGTGGTCGAGGTGAGGATCGCGTCGTCGCGGCAATGGCGGTTGAGCTGCTCGAAGGCATCGCGCTTGGCCTCCATGGTTTCAGGCACGCCCTCGAACACGAGCTCTGCCGCGGCCAGTGCGTGCGGGGCAGCGGCGGCATCGACGAAATCGACGCGCGCAGCGATGTCGGCGATCTGCGACTCGTCGATAACGCCGAGCTGCGCGAGCCCGGAGAGGCTGGCGTCGATCTCCGCCTTCGCTTCGCCGCGCAGCCGTTGCCACGCTTCATCGGTGCGCTGGCGCAGATCGATCAGCGAGATTCGGTGGCCGGCATAGGCGAACGCGATGGCGATGCCGCGTCCCATGCGCCCCGCGCCCACGGCCGCGAAGCGAGGCAGCGAGGCGGTTTCATTCGCCATCGTGGAGCCTCTGCTTGAGCTGCGCGGTGCTCAGGCCGGCGAAGCCCAGGCTCTCGAAGGTACGGGGGCCGCGCCGCAGGTCGCGCCCGAGGAAACCGCCGACGATGGCCAGCAGGCCGTGCGCGATGGGTGCATCCACGCCCGCATGGCGCGCGGCGGAGGCGAGGAAGGCGAGGCCGAGCTCGGTGTCCTCGGTGATGTAGCGGTGCGTGTGCAGGTCGATGTTCTCGCGCCAGTCTCCCGACTTGACGAGCTTCTTGTGCGCATCGCCGTACATCCAGCGGTCGTTGTTGTAGTGGTCGGCCAGCGGATAGTGCGGCGAGCCCTGCCCGAAGGCCTCGCGCACTGCGATGCGCTCCTGGTCGAGACGGTCGGTCACGTCGCGCACGGCGCGCTGCGTGCCCTCGTTGTGGATGTCCCAGCGCTCGAAGTGCTGCAGCGGCGCGGCGTTCATCACCATCAGCGGCGGGTGGATGACGGGGCCTGCGTTCATCAGCGCGCCAGAGAGCGCGTCGCCGCAGCCATGCACCGCCGGATAGGCCCTGCGGATCACCTCGATCGCCTGCGCCTCCTTGCGGGCCGGATAGACGCCGGTCGGCAGGCGGATCGCGCGGATGGTGACGTTGACCTCGCGGTCGCCGTGCTTGCGCGCCAGATAGGGCAAGGTGCCGGTTTCGGCCCAGGCGACGTCGGCACGGCTGCCGGCGTCCTTCACGGTGCGCGCCATCACGTAGCTGCCGAAGGTGCCCGGCGGCAGGAAGACGACCTGGCCATCGACCAGGTGCGGCGCCATGGCAAGAGCGATGTCGTGCTGGGCGATGGCGGGGGTCGGGATGACGATCAGTTCGGCGCCTTGCATGGCGGCGCCGATGTCGGCGGTGGCGAGCGCGATGGGCACATCGCGCGAGCCGTCGGCGTCCTTGAGCGTGATCGCGCCGGCACGCAGCAGCGGCTGGAGCGCTGCGGCATCGCGGCGCCACAGGCGCACTTCATGGCCGGTTTCAGACAGGTCCGCGGCAGCCGCGTAGGCGCCATGACCACCCCCAAGAATCGCAATTTTCATGTCGAAAGTCGAAAAGCAGGTGTCGATGAACCGGCAGTCGAGAGACGACCCCGGGGAAGCGATGCGTCATTACATTACTTTTCATCGATTCAGATGTCAATCAAACTCGACGGCATCGGCGTGCTCGGAAACCCGGAACGCGTCCGAAATGAAAAAAGCCCGCGCTCGTGAGAACGCGGGCTTTCGCAATGAAGGGGGATGCGGCCCTCAGGCTGCGTTCCCCAAGGGATCAGCGGCTGGGCTTGAACGCGCGCTTCTGGGCGTCGCGGGGCACGAACACCTTGCCCGGGCCGCCATGGCCGGCGCCATTGCCGCGGGGCGCGAAGCCGCCGTCGCCGCGGCCGCCGCCGCTGCCGCTGTGACCATGGCCGCCGCGCGGAGCGCTGTCGCCCCAGCCCGGCTTGCGGCCGTAGCCGCCGCCGTTGCCACCTTCGTCACGGCCGCCGCCGAAGCCGGCGTTCTGGCCCTGATAGCCGCCGCGCGGACCCGAAGCGCCCGGGCCGCGCGAGTTGCGGTCGTTGAAGCCGCTGGCGCCGGCGTAGCCGCCGCCATTGCCGCCACGGTAGCCGCCGCCACCGCCACCACCAAACTTGCGATCGCGCGATTGGCCTTCACGGCCGCGGCCGCCGAAGTCGGGGCGCGATTGGGGCATGCGCTGCTGCGGCTCCATGCCCGGAATCACCTCGGCCTTGAACTGCTGGCGGCTGTAGTGCTCGATGTCCATGATCCGGCGGCGATCGCGGAACTCCGCGAAGGTGACGGCGATGCCGTCGCGGCCCGCACGGCCGGTGCGGCCGATACGGTGGGTGTAGTCCTCCGCCTTCATCGGCAGGCCGAAGTTGAAGACGTGGGTGATGGTCGGCACGTCGATGCCGCGCGCGGCCACGTCGGTCGCAACCAGGATCTGCACCTGGCCGTTGCGCAGCGCCATCAGGCGGCGGTTGCGCAGGCCCTGGCTCAGGGCGCCGTGCAGCGCGACGGCGCTGAAGCCATCCTGCTGCAGGTCGTTGGCGAGGCCGTCGCACTCGACCTGCGTGCTGGCGAACACGATGGCCTGGTTGATGCTGGTGTCGCGCAGCCAGTGGTCGAGCAGCTTGCGCTTGTGCTGGGCGTTGTCGGCCCAGAACAGTACCTGCTTGATGTTGGCGTGCTTTTCCTGCGGGCTGTCGATGGTCACGCGCTGCGGCTCGCGCATCACGCGGGCAGCCAGCTGCTGGATGCGCGGCGCGAAGGTGGCGCTGAACATCATGGTCTGCTGGCGCTCGATGGTCAGCTGGTTGATCTCGGCGAGGTCGTCGGCAAAGCCCAGGTCGAGCATGCGGTCAGCTTCGTCGACCACCAGGAACTTGACTTGGTCGAGCTTGATCTGCATCGAGCGCTGCAGGTCGAGCAGGCGGCCCGGCGTGGCGACCACCAGGTCGGCGTTCTGCAGGCGGGCGATCTGGAGCTGGTAGGGCATGCCGCCCACCACGTTCGCAATGCGCAGGCCACGGCAGTGGCGAACCAGTTCGATGGCGTCGTGCGCGACCTGTTGCGCGAGTTCGCGCGTGGGGCACAGCACCAGGGCGCCGGGCGTGGCCGCCTTGAAATGGCGGGCGTTGGTCGGATCCTTGCGCTTCGGCTTCTTGGGAGGAGCTTCGCCGCGGGCGGCGGCTTCCTCGGCCAGGCGCTGGAACTCGGCCCTGGCAGCGGCCTCGGCTTCTGCCTGGCGCTTGATGAGGGTGTGCAGCACGGGCAGCAGGAAGGCCGCGGTCTTGCCCGAGCCGGTCTGGCTGGAGACCATCAGGTCGACGAATCGCGTCGACTTGGCTGCGCCGTCCTGGTCGCCCATGGCAATGGGAACGACCTTTTCCTGCACGGCGGTGGGCTGGGTGAAGCCCATGTCGGCCACGGCGGCGATCAGTTCGGGCGCGAGGCCCAGCTTGATGAAGCCGTTGGGAGCAGCGGGCTCCTCGGCGGCGGCAGCCTCGGGGGCAGCGGCGTCCAGCGCCTCGAGGATGGGCGCCTCGGACACGGTGTCCGCGGCGGCGGTGAATTCGTTGTGGGTAGCGGATTGCACAGGCGCGAACTCGCCCTGCGCTTCAAAAGCGTCGGTCATGAATTTCAATCTCAAACGCGAGCGCCGCCGTGGACGGCGCCCCGTTGGGTGGTTAAAAACATCAACCATCCAACGACATTCAACTCCGGGCGGGTACCCGAGGCTGCGGCCCTTTTTGATCAGCAAAAGCTGCGATCGGGCGCGGTGTGCAAGATAGGGAGATGCGAGAAACGCTCACCAGGCTCAAATTTGCCTGCCCGGCCAGCGAAGCCTGCGATTATGGCACGAATCCGGGTTTTTACCTAATTCCGTGCCCCGTTCAATCTGCCAGGCGCAGGAAGGTCTCTCGGTAGTGCGCCAGTTCCTCGATGGATTCGTGCACGTCCGCCAGCGCGGTGTGCGCCTGCTGCTTCTTGAAGGCGTTGTAGGCCGCCGGCTTCCAGCGCTTGGCCAGTTCCTTCAGCGTGCTCACGTCGAGGTTGCGGTAGTGGAAGTACGCCTCGAGCTTGGGCATGTACTTGACGAGGAACCGCCGGTCCTGCCCGATGGTGTTGCCGCACATCGGCGAGCCGCTGCGGGGAACGTACCTGGCGATGAATTCCAGCAGTTGCTGCTCGGCGGCGGCCTCGTCGAGGGTGGAGGCCTTGACCTTGTCGATCAGCCCGCTGCGGCCGTGGGTGCCCTTGTTCCAGGCGTCCATGCCGTCGAGCACGGCGTCGCTCTGGTGGATGACGAGCACGGGGCCGTCGATGCGGGGCGTGAGGTCGGGGCCGGTCACGACCACGGCGATTTCGAGCAGGCGCTCTTTCTCGGGGTCCAGACCGCTCATTTCGCAGTCCAGCCAGACCAGGTTCTGGTCGCTTTTCTTCAGGGTGGGCGTGGCCTCGGAGGGCGTCGGGTCAAGGGATTCGGGCATCGCAGGATTGTCGTCGAAGGGCTGCGGCACCGGATAGCGAGGGCTAAACTCGCCGATCCATGTCCTATTCGCTCATCTTCACCATCGCCTTCGCGGCTGCGATCGTCGCTGGCCTGCTCGTGAAGTTCTGGCTGGCCACGCGGCAGATTCGCCACGTGGCACAGCACCGCGGCACCGTCCCTCCCGCTTTCGCCCAGACCATCACCCTCGCCGCCCACCAGAAGGCGGCCGACTACACCATCGCCAAGGCGCGTTTCGGCCTCGTCGAAATGGCATGGAGCGCGGCGCTGCTGCTCGGGTGGACCCTGCTGGGCGGCCTCGACCTGCTCAACAAGCTGCTGCTGGGCTGGATCGGCGGCGGCATGGTGCAGCAGCTGGTGCTGCTGGCAGCCTTCGCGGCCATCGGCGGACTGCTCGAGCTGCCCTTCACGCTCTGGCAGACCTTCAGGCTCGAGGAGCGTTTCGGCTTCAACAAGATGACCTGGAAGCTCTGGCTGGCCGACGCGCTCAAGTCCACGCTGCTGGGCGCGGTGATCGGACTGCCCATCGCCGCGCTGATCCTCTGGCTCATGGGCGCGGCCGGACGGTTCTGGTGGCTCTGGGCCTGGGGCGCGTGGATGGGCTTCAACCTGCTGCTGATGCTGATCTACCCGACCTTCATCGCACCGCTGTTCAACAAGTTCCAGCCGCTGGACGACCCCACGCTCAAGGAGCGCGTGACCGCCCTCATGAAGCGCTGCGGCTTCGCGGCCAAGGGCCTCTTCGTGATGGACGGCAGCACGCGCAGCGCCCATGCCAACGCCTACTTCACCGGCTTCGGCGCCAGCAAGCGCGTGGTGTTCTACGACACGCTGCTGCGCCAGCTCAATGCCGGCGAGGTCGAGGCGGTGCTCGCGCACGAACTCGGCCACTTCAAGCATCGCCACATCGTGAAGCGGCTGGTCGCGATGTTCGCTCTGAGCCTGGCCGGCTTCGCGCTGCTGGGCTGGGTGTCGACGCAGGTCTGGTTCTATGCGGGCCTGGGCGTGCAGCCCAACATGGCGGCGCCCAACAGCGCGCTGGCACTGCTGCTTTTCATGCTGGCCGTGCCGGTGTTCGGCTTCTTCGTCGCGCCCTTGCCGGCGCAGCTCTCGCGCAAGCACGAGTTCGAGGCCGACGCCTACGCGGTGGCCCAGACCAGCGGCGCCGACCTGTCGGCCGCGCTGCTCAAGCTCTACCAGGACAACGCATCGACGCTCACGCCCGACCCGGTGTTCGTCAAGTTCTACTATTCGCATCCCCCGGCTTCCGAGCGCCTCGCGCGCATGGCAGCCCCGGCCTGACCCGGTCGGCCCCTCACCCGCAGAAGCCCATCATGAGCAGCATGTTCAAGCCCAAGGACTGGAAGAACCTCCCTCCCCGCAAGGCGCTGAGCGCCACCGAGATCGTGTCCGCCCTGGCGCGCCTCGACGGCTGGAAGCTCACGGGCGACGGCGCTGATGTCGCCATCGAGAAGACCTTCAGCTTCGCCAACTACTTCGAGACCATCGCCTTCGTGAATGCGCTGGCCTTCGTGGCGCACACGCAAGACCACCATCCCGACCTGTCGGTGCACTACAACCGCTGCGTGGTGCGCTTCAACACGCACGACGTGGGCGGCCTGTCGGCCACCGACTTCGACTGCGCCCGCCAGGCCGACGCGCTGGTCGGCGCCGCGCCCGCCGCCTGATGGAGGAACGCGTCCTTGGCTAAGCCCGGCCGCGCCGCGCCCGCAGCAGCAGCCGCTGCGAAGGCCCTCCACGAAGGCCTCGTCGTCGCCAGCCACGGGCGCCACTGCCTGGTCGAAACGCCCTCCGGCGAGCGGCTGATCTGCCACCCGCGCGGCAAGAAGAGCCAGGCCGTGGTCGGCGACCGCGTGCACTGGCAGGCCAGCGAGGACGAGGGCACCATCGAGCAGGTGCTGCCGCGGCGCAACCTCTTCTATCGCCAGGACGAGATCCGCACCAAGTCCTTCGCGGCCAATCTCGACCATGTGCTGATCCTGATCGCGGCCGAGCCGGAGTTCTCCGAACACCAGCTGGCCCGCGCGCTGATCGCCGCCGAAGCCGAGCGCATCGCGCCGATCATCGCGCTCAACAAGAGCGACCTGGTCGAACCCTTCGAGCGCGCATGGGCCAGGCTCGCGCCCTATCGACGCATGCACCACGGTGTGCTGCCGCTGTCGCTGAAGGCCTCGGCCGAGGCGGACCACGCCTCGCTGATGAAGCTGCTCGCAGGCAAGTCCACCCTGGTGCTGGGCCCCTCGGGCTCCGGCAAGAGCACGCTGACCAACCTGCTGGTGCCCGGCGCCGCAGTGCTGACCCAGGAGATCTCGCAGGCGCTCAACTCGGGCAAGCACACGACCACCAGCACCACCTGGTACTGGATCGACGAGGCCCGCACCACCGGCCTGATCGACTCGCCGGGTTTCCAGGAATTCGGCCTGAACCACATCGCGCCGATGCAGCTGGCCAGCCTCATGCCCGACATCGCCGAGCATGCCGGCGACTGCAAGTTCTACAACTGCACGCACCTGCACGAGCCGGGTTGCGGCGTGATCGCGAACGTGGAGACCGCCGATGCGCCGGGCGCCATCAGCGCGAGCCGCTACCGGATCTACGGCGAGCTGTTCGAAGAGCTCAGCCAGAAGCGCTACTGAGCGCAGCCGGCCGCAGACTCAGCCGAGCCAGACCCGGTAGGACTGCCAGGTCGGGTCGAAGACAAGCTCCATCGTCGTCGCCAGTTCCATGTCGTCCTGCAACGATTGGGCCTGCGTGATCGCACTGTCCGGATCGGCCACCTGGAAGTGGATGGTGCGCACGCCCTCCTCCAGCACCACATGCGTGCAGCAGCCCGCCTCATGGACCTGCAGCCGCGCCGTCAGCCGGTCTTCGTAGGCGCGGGCCTCTTCCAGCTCCTCGCCCGATTCGACCGGGACCGCCACGGACAGTCGATGGCACAGGTCGGCGCGGCCCACCAGCGCGGTCGCCGAGTCGTTGCGCATGACGACCATCTCGATCTCGCCGCCGTCCTCCGAGGTGCGCGTCGCGCTCAGGCCCGACCAGGCATGCTCACCCGGGGCGAACACACCCGTGTGGCCGAGCTCTTCGCGCCAGCAGGCGTCGAACAGGGGCACGAAATCGTCGAGCGGCACGCCCTTGAAATCGGCCTGCGCGTCCGGCTCGACGTAGTCGACCGCACCGACCTTCACCGCGAAGTCGTACTCGCCGAGGATGTGGTCGAGCATGATCAGGCTCATGTGGCGGGCATGGTCACGCATGTCCATCGGAATGGGCTTGGAGAAGCCGATCTCCAGCGCCACCCGGCCCCGATAGGGCTCGTGCCTGACCAGCACCTCGGAGCTCGCCAGCTCGAAGTTGTTCATGCGCATGCCGAAGCCGTCGCTCGCGCGCTGCCGGAAGGCCTCCACCTCGACCTGCGGCAGCCTGGGACGCGACCGCACCAGCGTCATCAGATCCTCGAAGTCGTCCACCGACCCGTGCGCGGTCAGCACGAGCTTGAACGCGGGCGGATCGCCGGCCACCTCGGCGGCCAGCCTCGGGAAGTGCGGCTCCAGCAGCTGGTTCAGGCCCTCCATCAGCTCGCGGGCGGGCAAGGCCCGCAGGCTCTCGAGCCGGGCGCTGACGGCATTCCAGAACGCCGCGCACGCCTCGGCGCGCGGGTCCGAAGCTTCGATCGGCATGGGCTGGGCGCCTTTCATGGAGTCGATTCGAGGATGTCCTGCAGTCGCTGCACGAGCACGCTGCATTGCTCCCGCGTGCCGATGCTGATGCGCAGGTACTGCGCGATGCGCGGCTGCCTGAAGTGACGCACCAGCACCGCGCGCTCGCGCAGCAACGCGGCCAGCTCGGCCGCATCGCGCTTCGGGTGGCGCGCGAAGACGAAGTTGGTCTGCGAGGGCAGCACCTCGAAGCCCAGGTCCTCGAGCTGCAGCGTGAGGCCCTCGCGCGTGTCGACGATCCGGGCGCAGGCGTCGCGGAACCAGGCTTCGTCTTCGAATGCGGCGATCGCGCCCGCCGAGGCGAGACGATCGAGCGGGTACGAATTGAAGCTGTCCTTGACGCGGACCAGCGCGTCGATCAGGTGCGCCTGGCCGCAGGCGAAGCCCACGCGCAAGCCGGCCAGGGCGCGCGACTTCGAGAGGGTCTGGACCACGAGCAGGTTGGGATACCTGCCGATCAGCGGCAGCGCGCTCTCGCCGCCGAAATCGACATAGGCCTCGTCGACGAGCACGACACGATCGGGGCAGGCCTCGAGCAGCTGCTCGATGCGCGACAGCGGCAGGCCGATGCCGGTCGGCGCATTCGGATTGGCGATGACGATGCCCGCACAACCCTGGCGCGCACGGGCGGCAAGGGCATCGACGTCGATGCGCAGGCCCGCGTCCACCGGCTGCTGCTCGCAGGCAATGCCGTAGAGCTGCGCATAGACCTTGTAGAAGCTGTAGCTCACGTCCGGCATCAGCAGCGGCTCGGACTGCTGGAAGAACGCGAAGAAGGCGTGCGCGAGCACTTCGTCTGAACCGTTGCCGGCGAACACTTCGCCGGGCTGCAGGCCGTGCCGGCGGGCGACGGCCTCGCGCAGCGCTAGCGAAGTGGGGTCTGGGTAGCGCTCCAGGCCTTCTTCGGCGGCACGGCGGATGGCCTCCACAGCGATCGACGACGGCGGATACGGGTTCTCGTTGGTGTTGAGCTTGACGAGGTTCGCGATGCGCGGCTGCTCGCCGGGCACGTACGGCTCGAGCGCGGCGATCCGCGGGCTCCAGAAGGACGGCACGGGTTGCTGCGGCTGTTGTTGCTGGGTCATGGCTTCGGACCTTCGCTCAGCCGAGCAGGCGAGCCAGGGTCAGCAAGGCCAGCAGCACCATCCACATCACGACCGAGCGCCAGACCAGGCCGACGACGCTGCGCAGATGGGCCGGCTCGGGCTCGCGGCCCGGCGTGCTGCCGCTGTCGGTGCGGCGGCCATCGGCCAGCGATTCGCCGGCCTGGGCGCGCGGCAGCGGATCGGCGACCGGGATCGGGCGCAGCGAGCCGCCGCCCAGGCGCACGTTCACCGCACCGGAGGTGGCCGCGAGGATCACGCCGTCGTTTTCGTTGGGAAAGCGCTGCGCGTCGTTGCGCCAGCAGTCGATCGCCTCCTCGAAGCTGCCGACCACCGCGAAGCCCAGCGCGGTGATGCGCGCGGGCAGCCAGTCGATCGCATGCCAGGCGCGCTCCGCAGCCTCCTGCACCGAGGCGCTGGAAGGCTGCACCGCGGCGCCGTTCTTGTGGGCCCAGTAGCGCGAGACGAACTCGCTCATGCGGTAGAACACCGCGCCTGCCGGGCCTAGGCCGATGGCTGCGACGATCGAGAACCATGCAAGCACGCCGAACACGTGGCGGTGCGCCGCGATCACGGAATGCTCGATGACGTGGCGCACGATCTCGCTGCGCGGCAGGTCCGCCGCGTCGACGCCCTGCCAGTGCGCGAGGAGAGAGCGCGCCAGCGGCTGGTCGCCTTCCTCGAGCGCGTCGCGGATGTCGGTGAAGTGGTGGCTGAACTGCCTGAAGCCCAGCGTGACGTAGAGCACCGCGATGCTCCAGAGCACCGCGAAGGGCAGGCCCAGCGTGAGCACCAGCAGCCAGTGGACGCCCAGCGCGCCCAGCGTGGGCACGAACACGGCGAGCCCCCAGGCGATCCATCCGTGATGCGGCTTGCCCGCGTCGAAGTTGCGGCTGGTCCAGCGTGTCCACGCAAGCACCGCGCCGTACACGGGGTTGTGCGGGCCCAAAGGCCGCACCTGCTCGATCAGCAGCGCGCACAGGATGGCGAAAAAGCTCATCCTTCGATGATAGCGAGAGCGCCCGAAGGTTCAGCCCGCGTTCAGGCCCGCTCAGGCCGCGAGGAAGCGATAGAGGTTGCGCAGCATGCCCGCCGTGGCGCCCCACACGAAGCGCTCGGCCGCGCCGTCCTGGTAGGGCATCGAATACCACTGGCGCCGGGTGCCGTCGGGCGCGGGCACCGTGTGATGGCGGTGATTCGCCGGATCCATCAGCCAGGCAAGCGGCACCTCGAAGGCTTCCGCCACTTCGTACGGGTTGATGGTGAGCTCGAAATCGGGCTGCACCAGCGCGACCACCGGCGTGACGATGAACGAGGTCACGGTCGTGTACGTCGGCAGGCTGCCCAGCACCTCTATGTACCGGGCGGAGAGGCCCACTTCTTCCCAGGCCTCGCGCAGGGCGGCGGCAGCGATGTTGGCATCCTCGGGATCGACTCGGCCGCCGGGAAATGCAACCTGCCCCGAGTGCGTCGACAGGTTCGAGGTCCGCTCGGTCAGCAGCACGGTCGCGCCCTCGGCTCGCTGCACGATCGGCACCAGCACCGCAGCCTGCGCGGGAACGCGGTCGGTCGTGCGCGCATCGCGGCGCACTTCGGGCGTCCAGATGGGCGGGGTGGCGAAACGTGCCCGCAACGCCTGCGCCGTCAGCTGCTCGGCGGCCACCGCCGGCAGGCCCTGGACCTCCCCGCCCACGAACGGCACCGTTCGCGGGTCGAATTGCATCAGCGCGGGCGGCGCCACGGCGTTGACGATTTCGGCTGAAGCGGTCTGTTGGGAAGGGGATGAGGTGGTCAAGAGCGGAAAGGTACCGAAGTCGGGTGGTCGGGACTGGATGGGAGTAGAGCGGAAAAAGGAGAACTTGTCGTCGAGCAGGGGCAACAACGCAAAAAGCCGCCAGAGCGGCGGCTTTTCTTGCACGACAGGAGGCGGCGCTTAAGCGGCCGTCGCAGCCGTCGACTTGCTCGGCAGCTTTTCCTTGATGCGTGCCGAACGGCCGCTGCGGTCGCGCAGGTAGTACAGCTTGGCGCGGCGCACGTCGCCACGGCGCTTGACTTCGATGCCGGCGATCAGCGGGCTGTAGGTCTGGAAGGTACGTTCCACGCCTTCGCCGCTGGAGATCTTGCGAACGGTGAAGCCGCTGTTGAGGCCACGGTTGCGCTTGGCGATCACGACGCCTTCGTAGGCCTGCACGCGCTTGCGGGTGCCTTCGACGACGTTCACGCTGACGATGACCGTGTCACCGGGCATGAATTCGGGGATGGTCTTGCCGAGACGGGCGATTTCTTCCTGCTCGAGGGTCTGGATGAGGTTCATGATTTCCTGATATTCGATCTTGTCGGGCTGCACAAAAGGCGCCTTTGGCTTTCACGGGAAGACCGCGAAAAGACCGGGCGCGGCCGGACAGAGGATCGGGGAACCCGGGATTATAGCTTTTTTTTCAGCATGGCCTCATCGGCCTTGCCCAGGCGCCCCGCCGCACGGGCTGCCTCGATCAACTCGGGGCGCCGCCCGGCCGTGATCGCCAGGCGCTGATCGCGCCGCCAGCGCTCGATCTGCGCGTGATGGCCCGAGAGCAGCGGCGCCGGAACGCCCTGCCCGTTCCATTGCTCCGGCCGCGTGTAGTGCGGGCAGTCGAGCAGGCCGTCGAGGGCCGGATTGAAGCTGTCCTGCACGTGGCTGGCCTCGTCCCCGAGCACGCCCGGCTGAAGGCGCGCCACGGCGTCGAGCAGCGCCATGGCCGCGACCTCGCCGCCGGAGAGCACGAAGTCTCCGAGGCTGATCTGGTGGGTGACGCGCGCATCGATGAAACGCTGGTCGATGCCCTCGTAGCGGCCGCAGACCAGCACGGCGCCTTCGCTGCCCGACCAGCGCTCGACCACCTCGTGCCGCAGCACCTCGCCGATGGGGGAAAACAGGATGACCGGCGCATCGGCACCTCGCGCGGCCAGCGCCGCGTCGAGGCAGTCGGACAGAGGCTCGGCCATCATGACCATGCCGGGACCGCCGCCGAAGGGCCTGTCATCCACGCGCTTGTAGTTGCCCTGCGCGAAGTCGCGCGGATTCCAAAGCACTACCTCGACCTGCTTCGACTCGTAGGCGCGTCGGGTCACGCCGCTGGCCATGAAGGGCGCGAACAGTTCGGGAAAGAGCGTGAGGACGTCGAAGCGCATGCGCCGCGCGGACCGCCGGTCAGTAGTCCGGCTGCCAGTCGGCCGTGATGAGACGCCCGGGCAGGTCGACCTTGTCGACGAAGGCCGAGACGAAAGGCACCATGCGCTCGATCGCCTTGCCGCCCTCTTCGGCGGCCAGCACGAGCGTGGTCTGCGGGCCGGTGGCGAGAAGCTCGCGCACCGTGCCGAGCGCGACGCCTTCGCGGTTGACCACGGCCAGGCCGATCAGGTCGACCCAGTAGTACTCGTCGTCTCCGGCCGTCGGGAAGCTCGAGCGCGGCACGAACACGCGCGCACCGCGCAGCGCCTCGGCCGCGTTGCGGTCAGGCACGTCCGCGGATGCGGCGACGATGCAGTCGGAATGTTCCTTGGCTTCGCGGATCGCGAGCCGGAAGGCTGTGCTCGCCGAGGCTCCGGGAGCCTGCAGGAACCAGCGCTTCGATGAGAAGAGCGCCTCGGGTTGGGCGCTGTGGGGCAGGACCTTGAACCAGCCCTTGATGCCCCAGGCATCGGCGATGCGCCCTACTTCGATCGCATCCGCCGGCAATTCGGCGGCTTCGAGTGAAGGCAGCATCGCCGTGCGGGCGGCTTAGGCCGCCGCCTTGGGAGCTGCAGCAGCAGCTTGCTTGATCAGGCGCAGAACGGTGGGCGAAGCTTGTGCGCCGACGCTCTTCCAGTACGCCAGGCGGTCCTGGGCGATACGGATGCTTTCTTCGTTTTCCTTGGCGGTCGGGTTGTAGAAGCCCAGGCGCTCGATGAAACGGCCATCGCGGCGAACGCGCTTGTCCGACACGACGATGTTGAAGAACGGACGGCCTTTGGAGCCGCCGCGGGAGAGTCGAATGACGACCATGATTTATCCTTGGGTGGTCAGCAGGCCTCGTGGATTGAAAAAGGCCCGCTCACAATGTTCTTCCAGCGTCGAGACACGCGACTGGCCACCCGGCCAGCGACACGCTGAAAAGCCCGCGATTATAGCCCGACCCGCGTTTTTCTCCGAATTCCGACCTCGCCCGATCCTCGCGCCGCCCGTTTCACCCGCATGCTCCTTGCCATCCGACCCAGCCGCGAAGAAGACATCGCAGCCATCACCGCCATCTACGCACACCACGTGCTGCACGGTACCGGCACCTTCGAGACCGAGCCGCCCTCCCCCGCCGAAATGGCCTCCCGCCGCGCAGATGTGCTCGCGAGGAATCTTCCCTACCTGGTCGCGGAAGAAGATGGCGAAGTGTTGGGTTTTGCCTACTGCAACTGGTTCAAGCCGCGCCCGGCCTACCGCTTTTCGGCCGAGGACTCGATCTACGTGGCGGAGTCAGCGCGCGGCAAGGGTCTGGGCGCCAAGCTCTTGGCGGCGCTGTCGCAGGCGGCCGAGGCAGCGGGCGTGCGCAAGCTGATCGCGGTCATCGGCGACTCGGCCAACGCGGGCTCCATCGGCGTGCATCGCAGCCAGGGCTTCACGCACGTCGGTGTGCTGAAGGACTGCGGCTGGAAGTTCGGCGAATGGCGCGACGTCGTATTGATGGAGAAGGTGCTCGGCGAAGGCAGCACCACCAGACCCGAATGAAAAACAAGACCGTTGCCGCCTGGCTTTCCTTCCTCGGCGGCCCCCTGGGGCTGCACCGTTTCTACCTGCGCGGCATGGGCGACTGGCTCGGCTGGCTGCTGCCCATTCCCACCGCGCTGGGCGTCTACGGCATCGAGCGCGTGCGCATGTACGGCGTGGACGACGGGCTGAGCTGGGTGCTGATTCCGCTGCTGGGCTTCACCATCGCCGGCTGCGCCCTGATGGCCATCGTCTACGGCCTCATGACGCCCGAGAAGTGGAACGCCCGCTTCAACGCCAGCGCCCCGGCCGACGCCGAACCGGGCCGCACCAACTGGTTCACCATCGGCGCGGTCGTGCTGGCCCTCTTCTTCGGCAGCACGATCCTGATGGCGAGCATCGTCTTCAGCTTCCAGCGCTACTTCGAGCACCAGATCGAAGAGGGACGGAAGATTTCGCAGTAGCCGCCTTCAGAACAGCTGCATGCTGATCCAGTAGGCAATAGCCGCCACGAACGCCGAAGCCGGGATCGTGAAGATCCAGGCCCACACGATGTTCCCCGCCACGCCCCAGCGCACCGCGCTCGCGCGCTGCGTGGAGCCGACGCCGACGATGGCGCCGGTGATGGTGTGGGTGGTCGACACCGGGATGCCCAGCGCGGTGGCCAGGAACAGCGTCAGGGCGCCGCCGGTTTCGGCGCAGAAGCCGCCCACGGGCTTGAGCTTGGTGATCTTCTGGCCCATGGTCTTGACGATGCGCCAGCCGCCGAACATGGTGCCCAGCGCGATCGCGGCGTAGCAGCTCACGATGACCCAGGTCGGCGGGGCCGATTCACTGGCGGAGGCGTAGCCCGTGGCGATCAGCAGCATCCAGATGATGCCGATGGTCTTCTGCGCGTCGTTGCCGCCGTGGCCCAGGCTGTAGGCGCCGGCCGAAACCAGCTGCAGCCGGCGGAACCAGCGATCGATGCGCGACGGGGTGGCGCGGCGGAAGCCCCATGCCACCACGACCATCATCAGCGAGCCGAGCACGAAGCCCAGCAGCGGCGACACGAAGATGAAGGCCACCGTCTTCCAGATGCCCGAAGCGACCAGGCCGCTGGTGCCGGTCTTGGCGATCACGGCACCCACGATGCCGCCGATCAGCGCGTGCGACGAGCTGCTCGGAATGCCGTAGTACCAGGTCACGAGGTTCCAGCTGATGGCGCCCACGAGCGCGCCGAACACCACGTGCACGTCGACCACCCCCGGCTGGGCGATGCCCTTGCCCACGGTGGCGGCCACGCTGAGATGAAAGATGAAGATCGCGATCAGGTTGAAGAAGGCCGCGAAGACCACTGCCTGCCCGGGCCTGAGAACTCCGGTGGAGACCACCGTCGCGATCGAATTGGCGGCGTCGTGGAATCCGTTCATGAAGTCGAACAGGATCGCCAGAGCGACCAGCACCACAACCACCCAGAGGGCGACCTGAACCGTTGCCATCGGTCGCTGCCCGCTTACGAGTTCTCGAGGACGATGCCCTCGATCACGTTGGCCACGTCCTCGCACTTGTCGGTGATGGTCTCCAGCAGCTCATAGATCGCCTTGAGCTTGATCACCTCGCGCACGTCGGGCTCCTCGCGGAACAGCTTGCTCATGGCGCTGCGCATCACGCGGTCGGCGTCCGATTCGAGGCGGTCGATCTCCTCGCAGGTCTTCAGCGTGGCCTCTGCCACGGTCGGGTCGGCGATGCGGCCCAGGAACTTGACGGCGTCCTTCAGGCGGTCGCAGCACTTCACGCTCAGCGAGGTGAGGCGCACGATCTCTTCCGTCATGTGACGCACGTCGTACAGCGCCATGGTCTCCGCCGAGTCCTGGATCAGGTCGGCCACGTCGTCCATCGTGTTGATGAGCTTGTGGATCTGCTCGCGGTCGATGGGGGTGATGAAAGTCTTGTGGATCAGCCGGTTGACGTCGTGCGTGACGCGGTCGGCGGCGCGCTCGGCGTTGTCGACGTCGCGGTTGTACTGCTCGCGCAGGTGCACGTCGCTGTAGTTGGCCACCAGTTGCTCGAAGGCCCGCGCCGCCTCGACGATGCGCTCGGCGTGCTGGTTGAACATCTCAAAAAAATTCCCCTCGCGGGGCAGCAGCTTGCCGAACATGTGGCGCTCTCCTGGGATCTCGGAACTTGCCTGTCACATCCGCGTGACAGGGTGATGAAAAACCGTGCAAGTGTAATGGGAGGGCAAAGCCGGGCCGTTGGGCCGGGCTCCCGCCCAGCCGCCGGTCAGCTGCGGATGCGCTCGATGACCTGGCCGGAAACCCGCGCCAGCGCGGCGCGCGGCACCTTGTCGGGGGCGATCTCGGCCAGCGGCTTGAGCACGAAGGCCCGCTCGCGCATGCGGGGATGCGGCAGGCTCAACGCGGGCGTGTCCTTGACGGTGTTGCCATGCGTGAGCAGGTCAAGGTCGAGCGTGCGCGGCGCGTTGGGGAAGGGCCGCTCGCGCCCGGCCTGGTCTTCGAGCAGCTGCAGCTCCGAGAGGAATGCCTCGGCCGTCAGGCCGGTACGCACCGCCACCACCGCATTGATGTAGTCGGGCCCCGAGGATTCGATGGGCGCGCTGCGGTAGAGCGACGAGCGCGCCGTGACCACGGTGCGCTCGATGGTGCCGATGGCCTCCATGGCCGCCTTCACCGCGGCCTGGGCATCACCCAGGTTGGCGCCGATGGCGACGAAAGCCTGCACGGTCGGGTATTCGTCCTTCGGACGTCGCGCAGACTGGGCACCGCCCGGAGGCCGGGCCTGTGCGCGCTTCGCGGGCGGCGGGGCAGCGCGCTTGCCTGCGGGAGCACGGGGCGAGCTCCCCTTTCTGCCGTCACCGTCGCCCCTGGGGCGGTCGGGCTTGTTCTTCATGCGCCCGCAGCGCTGCCGCCGCCCTCACCACCGCCTCCGGTGCGCGGCTTGCGCCGACGCCGGCGCTTGCGCGGCACCACGGCTTCGCCGTCGGGCGGCACTGCCACGGTCTCGACCTCGTCGCCCTCGTCGCTGCGGCCCGCGTCGGCCGCACGGCGGCCTGCCGGCTCGGCGCGGGGCTTCGGGGGCTGGGGCGTTTCGCGCACGCGCACGCGCTGGCGCACCTTCTGCTCCTCGCGCACCTGCTCCAGCAGGTCCGAACGGCGCGTGTCGTCGGAGGTGCTGAATTCCTGCCACCACTCGGCGATGGCTTCGCTCACCTCGCCCACGTCGGCGCGCAGGCGCATGAAGTCGAAGGCGGCACGGAAGCGGGCCTGCTCGACCAGGCTGTAGGGCGTGGAGCCGGTGCGCTTGTCGAAGCGCGGCTGCATCATCCAGATCTCGCGCATGTCGGCCGCCAGCTTGCCTCTGCCCGACACGTCGCCGATGCGGGCGTTGAACACGTCGTCGATCGCGTCCTGCAGCGCCGGGAACGGCGGCTGCGCGCGCTGGCCGTTGCGGCCCTCCTGGCGCTGGGCCCAGCCGTCGCGTACGTCGGCCCACAGCACGCAGGCCAGCAGGAAGCTGGGCGCCACGGGCTTGCCCTCGCCCACGCGGCGGTCGGTGTCCTGCAGGGCGGCCTTCACGAACGGCTGGTCGGCGCGCTCCACCACCACGTCGAGCAGAGGGTAGATGCCGCGGGCCAGGCCGAGCTTGCGGAGCTGCTCGACCGTCGCGATGGCGTGGCCGGTCTGCAGCAGCTTGAGCATCTCGTCGAAGAGGCGGCTCTGCGGCACGTCGGCCAGCAGCTTGCTCGATTCGACTAGCGGCGCCGCCGTCTTGGCCTCCAGCTTGAAGCCCAGGGCCGCGAGCTTGGCCGAGAAGCGGATGGCGCGGATGATGCGCACCGGATCTTCGCGGTAGCGCGTGGCGGGGTCGCCGATCATGCGCAGGGTGAGCTTCTGGGCGTCCTTGATGCCGTTGTGATAGTCCACCACCACCTGGTTGGCCGGGTCGTAGTACATGGCGTTCACGGTGAAGTCGCGGCGCGCGGCGTCTTCTTCCTGCGGGCCCCAGACGTTGTCGCGCAGCACACGGCCACTGGCGTCCACCGCGTGCTTCATGCTCGCGAGCTCGCCCTTGCTGGTGCGCTCGTTGCCTGCCACCTGCTCGGCCGCGGCGTTGTCCATGTAGGCCCGGAAGGTCGAGACCTCGATCACCTCGTGCTCGCGCCCGCGGCCGTACACCACGTGCACGATGCGAAAGCGCCGCCCGATGATGAAGGCGCGGCGGAACAGCGCCTTCACCTGCTCCGGCGTGGCGTTGGTGGCCACGTCGAAGTCCTTGGGACGCAGGCCCAGCAGAAGGTCGCGCACCGCGCCGCCCACCACGTAGGCCTCGTAGCCTGCCTGCTGGAGCGTGGTGACCACGTTCTTCGCCCGCTCGTCGACCAGGGCAGGATCGATTCCGTGGACCTCGGCCGGCACCTCCTGGCGCTTGCCGAAACGGCTCTTGCCCTGCGTGCCGCCGGCACCCTTGCCGAGCAGCTTGTCGATGAATTTCTTGATCATTGTTGTTGGAAGCCTTGTTCGCTCTTCTATTCGTTCTCGAGCATGGAGCGGATCAGCGGAATGGTGATCGCGCGTTGCGTCTGCAGGGCGTAGCCGTCGAGCTGCGTGAGCAGCTCCATCAGGCTGCCGAGGTCGCGGCTGAAGCGGTGGAGCATGTAGTCGAGCACGTCGTCCGACAGCATCACGCCGCGCGCGTCGGCCGCCTGGCGCAGCACCGCGCGGCGTTCGCTTTCGCTGAGCACCTGCATGTGGAAGACATGGCCCCAGCCGAGGCGGGTGCGCAGGTCCTCGCGCAGCGGCAGGTCGGCCGGCGGCAATGCGCCGGCGGCGACCACGCCGCGCTGCAGCGTCTGGGCGTTGACGAACCAGTTGAAGGCCGCGTGCTGCTGCACGGCGGTGTAGAGGTGCACGTCGTCGAGCAGGACGGCGCCCCAGCGCTCGTCGAACTCGGGCGGCTCCAGCAGGCCCGCATGGAGCCAGCCCACGCTGGCGCCCTGCTCGCGCAGTGCGACGCGCACCGATTCGAGCAGATGGGTCTTGCCGCTGCCGCCGTCGCCCCACAGGTAGGTGGGCACCGGCGAGTGCAGCACGGGGCTGCCGGCGCCGCCCACCCACACTTGCAGGTGCCGCAGAGCCGCCTCGTTGGGGCCGGCGAAAAAGGCGTCGAAGCTGGGGCCCGTCGCAATGCCGATATCGAGCGCGAGCTGTTTCATCCCGGGAAGGTTCATGGAGGGGGCCGCGGGGGCCCTTAAAATCATCGGGAATTCTATCGGCCCGGCCAACATGGTTGCCGGCGCCCCTTCCGCCCCCACTCTTTGCGTCTCTTCCGACCTCGACCACCCATGACTTCCTCCACGCCCACCCCGCTCAGCTACAAGGACGCCGGTGTCGACATCGATGCAGGCGACGCCCTGGTCGACCGCATCAAGCCGCTGGCGAAGAAAACCCTGCGCGAAGGCGTGCTGGCCGGCATCGGCGGCTTCGGCGCCCTGTTCGAGGTGCCCAAGCGCTACAAGGAACCCGTGCTCGTGAGCGGCACCGACGGCGTGGGCACCAAGCTCAAGCTGGCCTTCGAATGGAACATGCACGACACGGTCGGCATCGACCTGGTGGCAATGAGCGTCAACGACGTGCTGGTGCAGGGCGCCGAGCCCCTCTTCTTCCTCGACTACTTCGCCTGCGGCAAGCTCGACGTGGACACCGCCGCGGCGGTCGTCGGCGGCATCGCCCGCGGCTGCGAGCTCTCGGGCTGCGCGCTGATCGGCGGCGAAACCGCCGAGATGCCCGGCATGTACCCGGCCGGCGAATACGATCTGGCGGGCTTCGCGGTCGGCGCGGTCGAGAAGTCGAAGATCCTCACGGGCCAGAACGTCAAGCCCGGCGACGTGGTGCTGGGCCTGGCCTCGGCCGGCGTGCACTCCAACGGCTTCAGCCTGGTGCGCAAAGTGATCGAGCGCGCGCAACAAGGTGGGGCCGACCTGCCCGCCACCCTCGACGGCAAGCCCTTCCGCGAGGCCGTGATGGAGCCCACCCACCTCTACGTGAAGCCGGTGCTCGAGGCGCTGGGCAAGCACCCGATCAAGGCGCTGGCGCACATCACCGGCGGCGGCCTGCTCGAGAACATCCCGCGCGTGCTGCCCGAAGGCACGGCCGCCCACCTCAAGAAGGGTAGCTGGCCGCAGACCGAGCTGTTCGCCTGGCTGCAGAAGGTGGCCGGCATCAACGACATCGAGATGAACCGCACCTTCAACAACGGCATCGGGATGGTGGTGGTCATCGACGCCGCCGAAGCTGCCGCCTGCGCCGCCACGCTGCGTGCCGCCGGCGAAACGGTGCACGAGATCGGCGTGATCGCCGAGCGCGGCGAAGGCGCGGCCGTGGTCGTCGGCTGACCGCCGGCTGCTGCGTCCACTTTTTCGAAGAACAGAGCACGCACCCGCACCGGATGGCCAACAAGCCGCAGCCCTCCCCCATCGCCTCGCCGGCGTCCTCCGCCTTCCGTCCGGCCGCATCGCGCGGCGTGACCATCGCCAGCTACCTGCTGATGCTGGGCGCCCTGATGCTGGTGATGTGGGAGCACCTGCTGCCGGGCCTGCTGTGCGTCTGCATCGGCTTTCTCGTCACGCGCTGGTTCGCGCGCCTGCTGGCCTCGGGGCTGGGGCGCATTCCGGCGCTGGCCAGGCGGCCCGGCAGCGCCCAGGGCTGGGCCGGCGTGGTGGCCGTCACGGTGGTGCTGCTGGCGCCCATCGCGCTGATCACGCTGGGGCTGTCGCAGGCCCGCGAATACATCGTCGATGCGCCCGACCAGTACCGCGAGCTGCTCGACTACACCGCGCGCACCGTGCTGGAGCTGCGCTCCAAGCTGCCGGTGGAGATCGCCGTCTACCTGCCCGAGGGCGCGGCCGAGGTGCAGCGCGTGATCGCCAACTACCTGCGCGCGCAGGCCGGCTCGCTGGCCGTGGCAGGACGCGCGTGGCTGCACGGCATTCTTTTCTCGTACGTGGGCCTGATCATCGGCAGCCTGGCCGCCGTGGCCCACGCGCCGATGCGGCGCCTGCCGCTGGCCGAACAGCTGCACCGGCGCGTGCAGACCTTCGGCGAGGCCTTCGCCCAGATCGTGGCGGCCCAGTTCTGGATCGCCGCCTTCAACACGCTGCTGACGGCCATCTTCCTGCTCTTCATCATGCCGCTGTGGGACGCGCACCTGCCCTACACGCCGGCGCTCATCACCCTCACCTTCCTGGCCGGCCTGGTACCGATCGTGGGCAACCTGGTCTGCAACTCGGTGATCACGCTGGTGGGGCTGTCGGTGTCGCCGGTCACGGCCGCGGCCTGCCTGATCTTCCTGATCGTGATCCACAAGGCCGAGTACGTCATCAATGCCAAGGTGGTGGGCGCGCGCACGCAGATGAGCGTGTGGGAACTGCTGGCGGTGATGTTCGTGGCCGAGGCGGTCTTCGGCCCGGCCGGGCTGGTGGCGGCGCCGCTGTACTACGCGTACCTGAAGAAAGAGCTGCAGGCGGCTTCGCTGGTCTGACGGGGCCTTCGCCCCGGTCGATGTCCTGATCTGATCGATTCTGGTCCTGCGCCGAGCGGACCGGAAGCTGGCGCGCCGCAAGAATGAGCGGCATCATCCACTCCGCTCCCGCCCGCGAGCCCCGCCATGAAAACCTGTCTGATAGTGATCGACGCCCAGGAGTCGTTCCGCCAGCGCGCCTACTGGAACGAAAGCCAGGCCGCGCCCTACTTCGCCGCGCAGAATGCGCTGATCGAAGGCGCCGCAGCCGCGAGCCTGCCCATCGTGCGGGTCTTCCACACCGACGAGCCCTCCGACGCGAGCAACCCCTTCGCGATCGAATCGGGCCACGTGCGCCCCATCGGCGGCCTCGCCGCCTTCGACGCGGCCGCCACTTTCACCAAGCACCGCCACAGCGCGCTGGTCAACAGCGGACTGGACGTTTGGCTCACGCAGAACGGCATCGGCCGGCTGATCGTGAGCGGCATCCGCACCGAGCAATGCTGCGAGACCACCACCCGCCACGCCTCCGACCTGGGCTGGGAAGTGGACTACGTCACCGACGCCACCCTCACCTTCGACATGAAGCATCCCGACGGCAGTCCGCTCGCCGCCGCCGACATCAAGGCCCGCACGGCCGCCGTGCTGCATGAGCGGTTCGCCACCGTCTGCACCGTGGCGCAGGCGCTCGAACGGGCCGTGGCGTGAACGGCATGAGCGGCATGACCATGCGCGTGCTGATCCTCGCGTTCGACGGCGTCGAGGCGCTGGACTTCGCCGGCCCCTTCGAGGTGTTCACCACTGCGAGCCGGGTCGGGCAGCGGCTGCGGCCGGACTCGCCGGCGCTGTTCGAGGTCGCTTCGGTGGCCCACGCCGCCGCAGGCCAGGCCGTTCAGGCGCGTGCAGGCCTCCGGCTGCTGGCCAACCACACGCTGGTCGACAGCCCGGCGGCCGACGTGCTGATCGTTCCCGGCGGCGTGGTCGACGCGCCGATGGCCTGCTCCGACACCCTGCGCTGGATAGCCGATCAGGCAGCCGGCGCGAAGATCGTCGCCTCGGTCTGCACCGGCGCCTTCCTGCTGGCCCGAAGCGGCGTGGTGACCAGCGACCCGGTCACGACCCACTGGGAAGACATCGCCGAGCTGCGCGAGCGCTTCCCCTCGCTCGACGTGCGCGAGGGCGTGCGCTGGGTGGACAACGGCCGCATCGTCAGCTCGGCGGGCATCAGCGCCGGCATCGACATGAGCGTGCACCTCGTCGAACGGCTGGCCGGGCTCGAGCTCGCAGCGCGCACCGCGCGACAGATGGACTACGAATGGAACCGCGGCAACCCGAACCAGCCCCCATCCGCGTAGTGTTCGTCCTCCTGCCCGGCAGCCTCGTACTCGACTGGGCTGGCCCGGCAGAGGCGCTGCGCATCGCCAACCAGCGGCTGCGCGCGGCGGGGCGGGCCGAGCGCTTCGCCATCGAGTTCGCCAGCCCGCGGCCGACGGCCATGGGCTCGGTCGGCGTGGCGCTCGCAGGGCTCTCGCCGCTGCCCACGGCGTGGGACGGCCCCGGCTGGGTCGTGCTGGTCGGCCTGCCCGGCGACGCCATCGCCATCGACAACCCCGAGACGCAGGACCTGCTGCACTGGCTGCGTGGCCTGCGCTTCGAGCGCGGCCGGCTGGAGCTGGTGACGGTCTGCGCCGGCGCCGTGCTGGCCGCGCACGCCGGGGCGCTGGCTGGCCGTCGCGCCACCACGCACCACCATCACCTGGGCGAGTTGCGCGAGGTCGAGCCGCGCTGCGAGGTGGTGAGCAACCGCGTGTTCGTGATCGATCCGCCGCTCTACAGCAGCGCGGGCGTGACCACCGGCATCGACCTGATCCTGCACCGCATCGGCGAGCTGTGCGGCGAGGCGCTCGCGGCGCAGGTCGCGCAGTCGATGGTGATGCCGCTGCGCCGCGGGCCGCACGATCCGGAGCTCTCGCCCTTCCTCGCCTACCGCAACCACCTGCACGCCGCCCTGCATCGCGTGCAGGACGCCGTGAGCGAGCGGCCGCAGGCCGACTGGAACGTGCCGCGCATGGCCGAGGTGGCGCACACCTCTGCGCGGCACCTCACGCGGCTCTTCGTCGAGCATGCGGGCGTGGCGCCGCTGGCCTACCTGCGGCGGCTGCGGCTCGCGACGGCCCAACTGGCGCTGGCCTCGGGCGCAAGCGTGACGCGGGCGGCGGAGCAATCGGGCTTCGGCTCCGACACGCAGCTGCGCCGCGCATGGCACCAGTTCGGGCTGCCGGGGTCGCCTTCGGAAGCGGGATCGTCTTCCCGCGCCTGACGCCGCTCAGTGCCAGACGCCTGCGGGCGCCGGCCCCGGCACGCGCAGCAGCCTGTCGTCGCCGATCTCCAGCAGCCGGTTGGCCGCGTAGCTGTTCTGCGAATCGGGCTCCAGCGCCGCGCTGACCAGCGGCGACAGCGGCTGCGCCAGCGACACGTAGAAGCTGCCCGGCTGCACCACCGCGCGGCCGTGGCGCAGCCGCACGCGGAAGCTGCGGATCGCCTCGCCGTCCTCGATGGCGCCGCGCGCGTCCTGCCGCTGGCCATCGGCCTGCGAGAGGATCTCGTAGCGCTCCACCGACCATGGCGCCGCACTGTCGATGCGTTCCACGCGCACGCCCAGCATCTGCAGGCGCTGCACGGCCACGGTCTCGCTCGAAGCCAGCAGGTAGCCGCAGGGGCGAGGACGCGCATTGACGATCTTCAGCGGCTCGGCGGCGCGCCATTCGACGTCGACGGCCTTGTCCTCGCCGGTCTTCGCATCGAGGAATTCGAGCCGCTGCTTCGTCGGCGTCTGCCAGGCCTCGACCACCAGATCGCCGCGGCAGGCATCGGCCTTGGCGCGCTGGCCGGCCTGCGCGGTGAGCTGCATCAGCGCAGGCCCCTGCTTCGCCGCTGTCTCGATGACCGTGGTGGCCGCGAGCACCTGCGTGTGCACGCGGCGCGCGAAATGCGCCCGGCCCAGCCCCACGCCGCGCACTTCGAGCAGCAGGCTCACGGCCTGGTGCAGCGCACTCACGTTGCGGCCGGTGTCGGGCTGCACGCCGCCCATCGACACCGTGCGATCGTCGGACTTGCCGCCGGAGGTGGTGTGGTACTTGAAGCCCTGCAGCCCGGCCCGCGCGAAGGCGGCCTGGATGGCGTCGACGTAGTCGCGCTGCGCGCTCGCGGCGATGGCAGCGTCGAGGTTGCCCACCGTGGCGGGCTGCAGCAGGCCGTCGTATTTCATGACGGCGCCGAACTTGTCGATCCAGCGGCCACCGACAGTGAATTCGTGCAGGTCGAGCACCACCTGCGGCGCGTAGCGCAGGGTGGCCGCCGCGATCACGCGCGCCTCGGGTGTGCGCAGCAGCAGGTGGTCGCGATTGACGTCGATGCCGTTGGCGGTGACGCGGGTGAAGCGCTCGGCGCCGTCGGGATTGCCGCGCGGCACCAGCACGAGATTGACCTTCTTCAGCAGCGCCGAGCCCGGTTCCGCGGCGAACTGCTGCGCCAGCGCCAGTACTGCTTCACCGCCGGCCGGCTCGTTGCCGTGCTGCTGGCCGATCACCATCACCGTGGGCCGGGTCGTGTCGACGCGGCCCTGCTCGGCCAGCACCACCAGCGGCATCTCTCGTCCCTGCTGCGACGTCCCGATGCGCTCGATGCGCACGCTGGACGACTGGCGCGCCAACTCGTCGAGGAAGGCCAGCATTTCTGCATGCGAGGGAAAGTCGATGCGGCCCGGGCGAAAGCCCGGCGTTGCATAGCTCACCGGCGGATCGGGAAAGCGCGCGGCAATGGCCGGCGGCTCGACCCACACCTTGGCGGGCTCGAACTGGGCCAGGGCCGAGGCGGACGACAGCAGGGCCAGGCCGGAAACGCACAGGAAGCGGAGGAAGGGGGTGCGCAGCATGGCGCGCATTGTCCTCCGGCGCGACTCGCAGCAGATTCAGCTGTCGTTCAGTTCAAGCGCGCCCTCTTCTTCCAGAGATACCGCGGAACCGGCTCCGCCGGGCCGCAGGCATCGCCCCCGGAAGGGGGTTGGCGCAGCGACACGAAGTGCGCGAAGCCTGGGGGCGAGTCAAGTACAAGCCCGGGCGCGCGCCAGCAGCAGGGCCCGCTCGCGCGTGTTGCGCGTGAGCGAGGCGGCGCGGTCGAACTCCCTGCGCGCCTCGTCGAGGCGGCCGAGCTTGAAGAGCAGGTCGCCGCGCACCGCCGGCAGCAGGTGATAGCCCTTGAGCGCGGGCTCGTCCAGCAGCGCATCGGCCACCTCCAGCCCGGCCGCCGGGCCGAAGGCCATCGACAGCGCCACCGCGCGGTTGAGCTCGACGATGGGCGACGGCGCGAGTTCGGCCAGCGCGTCGTAGAGGGCGGCGATGCGACCCCAGTCGGTCTCGTCGGCGGAGCGCGCGCGGCCGTGGCAGGCGGCGATGGCGGCCTGCAGCGCATAGGGGCCGAGCGCGCCGCCCAGCGACTCGGCCCGCGCAAGCGCAGCGAGGCCGCGTCGGATCAGCATCTGGTCCCAGCGCGCGCGGTTCTGCTCCAGCAGCAGCACCGGCTCGCCCGAGGGCCCCATGCGCGCGGCGGTGCGCGAGGCCTGGATCTCCATCAGCGCGACCAGCCCGTGCACTTCGGATTCCTTCGGCACCAACTCGGCCACGATGCGGCCCAGGCGCAGCGCTTCCTCGCACAGCGAGGGGCGCATCCAGTCGTCGCCGGCGGTGGCCGAGTAGCCCTCGTTGAAGACCAGGTAGATCACCTCCAGCACCGAGGCGAGCCGCGTCTCCAGCTCGTGCCGGCGCGGCACCTCGAAGGGCACGCGCGCCTCGGCCAGGGTGCGCTTGGCGCGCACGATGCGCTGCGCCACCGTGGCCTCGGGCACGAGGAAGGCGCGGGCGATCTCGTCGGTGGTCAGGCCGCCCATCACCCGCAGCGTGAGCGCCACCCGCGCCTCGGTCGAGAGCACCGGGTGGCACGCGGTGAACACCAGCCGCAGCAGGTCGTCGCCGATGTCGTCGTCCAGCGCGGCATCGACGGCCTCGGCGAAGTCGTCCTGCGCCATCTCGTGCTGCGCGTCGAGCTCGCGGCCGATCTCGCCGGCCTTGTGCTCGGCCAGCTGCAGGTGGCGCAGGCGGTCGAGAGCGCGGCGCTTGGCCACGGCCGTGAGCCAGGCGGCGGGGTTGTCGGGCACGCCCGATTCGCTCCATTGCTCCAGGGCCGAGACCAGCGCGTCCTGGGCCAGCTCCTCGGCCAGGCCCACGTCGCGCACCATCCGCGCGACGGTGGCGATGATCTTCGCGGACTCGATGCGCCACACCGCCTCGATGGTGCGGTGGATGGCGGCAGCGTCCGCGCGGCCCTCGCCCCGGTTCATGCCCCGGGCTTCTTCACCGTCTGCATCGAGGTGAATTCGCCGGCCACCGCCTGCACGTCGGCCGGGAAGTCTTCCATCTCCTGGATCTGGCGCACCTCGATGACCTCGTTGTCGCCGCCCGGGCAGCGGCTGGCCCATTCGATGGCAGCGGCGCGCGAGGGCACGTCGATGATCCAGAAGCCGCCCAGCACTTCCTTGGCCTCGGCGAAGGGGCCGTCGACGACCTTGGGCTTGCGGTTCTTGAAGCTCACGCGCGCGCCCATCGAGGGCGGGTGCAGGCCGTCGCAGCTGACCAGCACGCCGGCCTTCTGCAGCGACTCGTTGTAGGCCATCATGGCCGACACCGCCTCGACGTCGTCGGGGACGGTGCCGGGCGCGGCGTTCTCGTAGCCGTGGGGAATCATCAGCAGCATGAATCGCATGGTGCGTCTCCTTCGGCGTGGCGGCTCAGCCGCCAGCCTTGGTGCGGGCCTCGGTCTCGGCGCGCAGGCGGTCTTCCTGGGCGAGCAACTCGGGCGTCATGGAGTCGCCGAAGTCGGCGGCCTCGAACACCTGGCGGATCTCGATCTCGCCTTCCTGGAAGGGGCTGCGCTTGATCCACTCGATGGCCTCCTCCTTCGACTTGCACTGGAACAGCCAGAAGCCGGCCAGCAGTTCCTTGGTCTCGGCGAAGGGGCCGTCGATGACGGTGCGCTTGGTCGGTCCCTCGCAGCGCACGCGCACGCCCTTGGAACTGGGGTGCAGGCCCTCGCCCGCCAGCAGCACGCCGGCCTTGACCAGTTCCTCGTTGAACTTGCCCATGGCGGTGAGGATTTCGGTGCTGGGCATCACGCCGGCTTCGGAATCGGCGTTGGCCTTGACCAGAATCATGAATCGCATGTCGTTTCTCCTGAAGGTTGATGGTGTTGAAGCGGCCTGGAAAACTGCCCGCTCCTGTTCACACGTCGGACGGGCGGCCGCCGGATCGACACGGAAGCGTCGATCCATTTGTAATTTTGTGTTTCAGAAACCGGGGTTTCAGGGCAGGTAGCCGCAAAAGCGCAGCACATGGCCGTCGGGTTCGCGTATCGCGAATTCGCGCAGTCCCCAGGGCTGGGAAACGGGCGGCTCGACGACAGTCACGCCGCGCTTCACGTAGGCGGCGTGCAGGCCGTCGATGTCCTTGCCCACGTGGATCACGATCTCGCCGCGCCAGAGTTTCGCCTCGCGCGCGTTGCATTGCCACAGCCGCAGGTAGACCGGGTCGCCGTAGCTGCGGTCGCCCTTCTTCACCCGGGCGTAGCTGGGCGGCTCGCCGGCGATGAAGTCGAGCTCGAAGCCCAGCACGTCGCGGAACCACCGCGCGGCGCGGGTGACGTCCGACACCGGCAGCACGGGCTGCACGCCGTGGAACTGATGCAGTGTGCCCAGGTCGGGCGCGGAGCTGACGCCGGCCTGGGTTGCCATCTGCTCAGCTCGCCAGCCGGCGCAGGGCGGCGACCCGCTCGGCGATGGCGTCGAGGTCCAGGGCGTCCTCGGCCTTCGCCAGGTAGGTTTCGAGGTCGCGCACCGCCAGCGTCGTGTTGCCCTGCTCGGCATGCGCGATGCCGCGGTCGCGGTACTCGCCCCAGGCGCTGGGCAGCAGCGCGATCAGGCGGTCCTGCACGGAAATGACGCGCTGCCAGTCTTCCTGCGCGTGGTGCACTTCCTTCAGGTTGCGCAGCATGCGCGCGATGATCTCGCGCGAGCTGGCCGGCTGCAGGTAGAGGCCCAGCGGCACGTCGAAGTCGCCGACCAGGCCGTTGCTGCGCTTGTAGGGCTCCAGGCGTTCGCCCAGCTCCTCGCGCGACAGCGACTTGCCGGTGAACGGGTCGATCACCACCTGCCCCTTGGGCAGCGTGACCTTGAGCATGAAGTGCCCCGGAAACCCGATGCCGCGCGCCTGCAGGCCCAGGCCCTGCGCCAGCTCCATCCACAGCACCGCCAGCGAGATCGGAATGCCGCGGCGGGTGCGCAGCACGGCGTTGAGGTAGCTGTTGTCGGGGTCGTAGTAGTCGTTGACGTTGCCGCCGAAGTTCAGGTCGCTGAAGAAGAACTGGTTCAGCGCCCGCAGGCGGGCCAGCGGTGCGGCGTCGGCCGGAAGGCGGCGGCGCAGGCGGGCCAGGAGCTGGTCGACGTCGCCCAGCACCTGCTGCACGTCGAGGTCGGGGTACTCGTCCTGCGCCAGGCTGGCGGCGGCTTCGAGCAGCGGAAACTGGTCGTCGCTGCGCACCAGCGACTCGAAATATTCCAGGGCGGTCGGAACCTGAAAGCTGAACGTCATGTGGCTTTGTAGAGGAGCATTTCCGGAGCGTCAAGAAGGGGCACACGCGTATTGCGCACGCCTGAAAGGCCCCTGCAAGGTCTCAGCGGCGGATGAAGCTGCGCAACCGCACGCCGACCGCCGCCAGCACGCCGAAATACAGCAGTGCCGAGCCGGTGATCAGCGCGGCCAGCAGGCCGATGCGCAGCAGGCGCTGCTCGCGCAGCGCGACCCAGTCGAAATGCGCCGAGCCCCACACCAGCAGGCCCGCCAGCACCGCGGTGCCGGCGGCCACCTGCAGCGCGAACCTGCCCCAGCCCGGCTCGGGCTTGTAGCTGCCGCGGCGGATCAGCCCGACGAGCAGCCAGGCCGAATTCACCAGCGCGCCGATGGCGATCGTCAGCGTGAGCGCCGCGTGCTGCAGCACCGGCACCAGGAACAGGTTGAGGATCTGCGTCAGCACCAGCACGCCCACGGCGATGAGCATCGGCGTGCGCGTGTCGTGCTTGGCGTAGTAGCCCGGCGCAAGCACCTTCACCGCCACGATGCCGACGAGCCCGACGCCGTAGCCCATCAGCGCCAGTGTCGTGCGGCCCACGTCCTCGCCGGAGTAGGCCCCGTTGTGGAAGAGCACCGCCACCAGCGGCTTGGCGAACAGCAGCAAGGCGATCGCGCATGGCGCCGACAGCAGCACCACGAGGCGCAGGCCCCAGTCGAGCAGCGAGGAATAGCGCGCATCGTCCTTGGCGGCGCGGGCGCCGGCCAGCTGCGGCATCAGCACCACGCCCAGCGCCACGCCGAGCATGGCGGTCGGGAACTCCATCAGCCGGTCGGCATTGGTGATCCAGGTGACGCTGCCCACCGCGAGGTGAGATGCGATCTGCGTGTTGATGAGCAGCGAGATCTGCGCCACGCTGACGCCCAGCAGCGCCGGCAGCATCAGCTTGAGCACCTTGCGCGTGTTCGGGTCGGTCCAGGCGGTGCGCAGCGCCCGCAGGCTCATGCCCAGCCGCGGCAGCAGGCCCAGCCTGCGCAACGCAGGAATCTGCAGCGCCAGCTGCAGCACGCCGCCGGCCATGACGCCCACGCACTGGGCGTAGATCGGCTCGATGCCCCAGTGCCGGAAGAGCGGCGCCCCGACCAGGATCGACAGGATCAGCGCCACGTTGAGCAGCACCGGCGACGCCGCCGGCACCGCGAACTTGCGCCATGTGTTGAGGATGCCGCCCGCCAGCGCCACCAGCGACATGAAGCCGATGTACGGGAACATCCACCGCGTCATGACCACCGCGGCGTCGAAGCCGGGCAGCCCGCTGGCCATGGCCCAGACCAGCAGCGGCGCCCCGGCCACGCCGGCCACGCAGACGATCACCAGCGTCCAGGTCAGCAGCGTGGCGACGTGGTCGATGAGCTGGCGGGCGCCCTCCTCCCCTGCCTCGGTCTTGCGGGCGGCCAGCACCGGCACGAAGGCCTGGCTGAAGGCGCCCTCGCCGAAGACGCGCCGGAACAGGTTCGGGATGCGGAATGCGACGTTGAAGGCGTCGGTGAGCGCGCTGACGCCGAAAACCGAGGCGAAGAGCACGTCGCGCACGAGGCCCGTGATCCGCGAGGCGAGGGTCAGCAGGGAGACGGTGGAGGCGGATTTGAGCAGGGACACGGGGGCCGAGTTTAGGCCCCGCCGGAGCCCCGAAACGCCCGGATTCGGCGGAAAAGCCAACCCGGCCTATAATGGAGGGCTTTGCTGCATCATCCTCAGACACCTAAGGACATAAATCATGGCATCCGCCAAGCCCAAGAAAAAGAACCCGCGCCTCGCCTCCGGCCGTAAGCGCGTCCGCCAGGACACCAAGCTGAACGCTGCGAACACCTCGCTGCGTTCCAAGTACCGTACCGCTGTCAAGAACGTCGAAAAGGCTGTTCTGGCTGGCGACAAGACCAAGGCAAGCGAGCTGTTCGCGAAGGCCCAGAGCATCGTCGACGCGATCGCCGACAAGGGCATCTTCCACAAGAACAAGGCCGCCCGCGACAAGAGCCGCCTGTCGGCCAAGGTCAAGGCCCTCGCCCTCGCGCCTGCAAAGGCCGCCGCCTGACACCTGTCAGGCAAGCCCGGACCGGAATCCTCCGGTCCGCCGTTTGATCGGGGTGCGCTGCAGCAAAGTGAAAAACCGCCTTCGGGCGGTTTTTTCATGCCCGAACGGTTTGCAGATGCAGGCGGACCCGGACGGCGGGCAAAGAAAAAGGCCCTGTCAGGCCTTCTTGGGTGGGGTCGCAGGGATCTGCGCAGAGGCTGACACAGGCGGGATGGGGGCGTCGGGCACCAGGCAGGCCTCGGCGACCTGCAGGTCGTTGTCCCTGGCGAAGTTCACGCAGAAGTCCCAGGCCATCGGCTCGGCGTCGCGCAGCGCGCGGTTCACGACCACGCACTTCACGCCGTTGATGGTCGTGGGAATGCACCACGGCGAATAGCTCAGGTAGCTGCCCGGAAAGGCGCCGCCGGGCCGGAAGGAGCTCATCACGCCGGCCAGACGCTCGGCCCAATCGCTCGGGCGAAAGGTCCGGCCATCCTTGGTGATGCCCTGGATGAAGATTTCTTTGGCTGTGGGGGAAATCATCGTTGAATGAAGCGACCGAGGCAGGTGCTGCGGTGCAGCAAGCGATTCTATCCGCGCCCCTTTTTGCATCCTGAACATGGGGCATTGCTGTGATGCGCAATCCTCAACGAAGCCGTCAAGGCACACGCCTAGAATCCGCCTTCCCTATCTGGAGAACCCGAATGAGCGCTACCGCCCAGCCCACCTCGCCCCACGTCATGAACACCTACGGTCGCCTGCCGATCGCACTGTCGCACGGTCAGGGTTGCCGAGTCTGGGACACCGCGGGCAAGGCCTATCTCGACGGCCTCGGCGGCATCGCGGTGAACACGCTGGGCCACAACCACCCCGAGCTGGTGCCCGCTCTGCAGGACCAGCTGACCAAGCTGATCCACAGCTCCAACTACTACCACGTGCCAGGCCAGGAGCAGCTCGCCACCAAGCTGACCGAACTCTCGGGCCTCACCAACGCCTTCTTCTGCTGCACCGGCCTCGAAGCCAACGAAGCCGCCCTCAAGCTGGCGCGCAAGTTCGGCCACGACAAGGGCATCGAGCGCCCCGAGATCGTCGTCTACGAAGCCGCCTTCCATGGCCGCAGCATCGCCACCCTCTCGGCCACCGGCAATCCCAAGGTGCAGGCCGGCTTCGGCCCGCTGGTCGAGGGCTTCATCCGCGTGCCGCTGAACGACATCGAGGCGCTTCAGCGCGCCACCGAAGGCAATCCGAACGTGGTCGCGGTGTTCTTCGAGACCATTCAGGGCGAAGGCGGCATCAACCCGATGCGCTGGGACTACCTCAAGCAGGTGCGCCAGCTGTGCGACGAGCGCGACTGGCTCATGATGATCGACGAGGTGCAGTGCGGCATGGGCCGCACCGGCAAGTGGTTCGCCCACCAGTGGGCGGGCATCAAGCCCGACGTGATGCCGCTGGCCAAGGGCCTGGGCTCGGGCGTGCCGATCGGCGCGGTGGTGGCCGGCCCCAGGGCCGCCAACATCTTCGGCCCCGGCAACCACGGCACCACCTTCGGCGGCAACCCGCTGGCGATGCGCGCAGGCGTCGAGACCATCCGCATCATGGAAGAGCAGAACCTGCTCGAAAACGCCGCCACCGTGGGCGCCCACCTGAAGGCGGCGCTGGAGCGCGAGCTCGGCGGCCTGAGCGGCGTGAAGGAAGTGCGCGGCCAGGGCCTGATGATCGGCATCGAGCTCGACCGTCCCTGCGGCGCCATCCTCAACCGCGCCTGCGACGCCGGCCTGCTGCTGAGCGTGACGGCCGACAAGGTGATCCGCCTCGTGCCGCCGCTCATCCTGAGCATCGCCGAGGCCGACGAGATCGTCGCGATCCTCGCGCCCATCGTCAAAAACTTCCTGTCGGAGCCTGCAGCCCAATGACGACGACCGCGCCCGCCATCCGCCACTACCTGCAGTTCTCGGACTTCACGGCCGACGAATACGCCTACCTCTTCGATCGCATGGCGATCATCAAGAAGAAGTTCAAGACCTACGAGAAGCACCAGCCGCTGGTCGACCGCACGCTGGCCATGATCTTCGAGAAGGCCAGCACGCGCACCCGCGTGAGCTTCGAGGCCGGCATGTACCAGCTCGGCGGCAGCGTCGTGCACCTGACCACAGGCGACAGCCAGCTCGGCCGCGCCGAGCCCATCGAGGACAGCGCCAAGGTCATCAGCCGCATGGTCGACCTGGTGATGATCCGCACCTACGAGCAGACCAAGATCGACGCCTTCGCCGCGCACTCGCGCGTGCCGGTCATCAACGGCCTGACCAACGAGTTCCATCCCTGCCAGATCCTGGCGGACATCTTCACCTACATCGAACACCGCGGATCCATCCAGGGCAAGACGGTGGCGTGGGTGGGCGACGGCAACAACATGGCCAACACGTGGCTGCAGGCGGCCGAGATCCTGGGCTTCACCGTGCACGTGAGCACGCCCAGCGGCTACGAGGTCGACCAGTCGATCGCCGGCATCCGCTCGGGCGACAGCTACAAGGTCTTCAAGGACCCGATGGAAGCCTGCCGCGGTGCCGACCTCGTCACCACCGACGTCTGGACCAGCATGGGCTACGAGGCCGAGAACGAGGCGCGCCGCAAGGCCTTTGCCGACTGGTGCGTCGACGAGGAAATGATGCGCGCGGCCCAGTCCGACGCCCTCTTCATGCACTGCCTGCCCGCCCACCGCGGCGAGGAAGTGCAGGCCGAGGTCATCGACGGTCCGCAGTCGGTGGTGTGGGACGAGGCGGAGAACCGCCTGCACGCCCAGAAGGCCCTGATGGAGTTCCTGCTGCTCGGCAGGCTCTGATCGGGCAGGCGACCTTCCGAGCCGCGAAGCGCCGCGCATGGAACTGATGAACCGCTACCTGCCGCGCTACCAGTTCGCGGAGGAGCACAGCCTCCACGTGCCGGCCGCGCCCGGTCGCGTGCTCGACATCGCGAGCCGCCCCGAGGTGGTCGACGACCCGGTCGCCCGCCAGCTGATCGCGCTGCGCGAGCTGCCGAACCGGCTCGCAGGCCGGCTGGGTTTCGCGTCGAACCTGCAGCACCGCCCTGCCTTCAGCCTGGCCGAGTTCACGCCGCTGGGCCGCGACGGCGAGAGCGAGCTGGCCTTCGGCCTCGCGGGCCGCTTCTGGCAGTCCGACTATGGGCTGGTTCCGCTCGCCGACGCCTGCGCCTTCACCGCGCTCGACACCACCGGCCTTGCCAAGCTGGTGCTCAACTTCACCGCCCAGCCCGAGGGCCAGGGCACGCGCCTGACCACCCGCACGCGCATCTGGTGCGGCGACGAGGCCTCGCGGCGCCGCTTCAACCTCTACTGGCTGCTGATCCGTCCCGCGAGCGGGCTCATCCGCCGCCGGCTCCTGCGGCGCGTGCACGACGCAGCCCTGCAACCATGAACACCTGCCAGCAATGCGGCGCCTGCTGCGCCAGCTACCGCGTCGACTTCAGCGTGCATGAGCTCGACGAGAACGGCGGCAAGGTGCCTTCGGGCCTCGCCGTAGAGGTGAACGACGCCATCTGCCGCATGCGCGGCACCGACCACGCATCGCCGCGCTGCGCAGCACTCACCGGCAAGATCGGGCAGTCGGTGGGCTGCGGCATCTACGAGTGGCGACCGAATCCGTGCCACGAGCTGGAGGCCGGCAGCGACGCCTGCGAGCGTGCGCGGGCCCGGCACGGCCTGCCCGCGCTGTCTTCGCTGCACTGATCGCGACCCCGGCTTCAACTCGTCACGTCTGGTGTTGGAAATAACCGACACCACGACCCCTCGCCCGGCGCTAACTTCGCGCCATGCGTTCACTGCAACCCCGCCCCCGTATCTGGGACATCTCGCCGCCCGTGCATGAGGGTGCGCCGGTCTTTCCCGGCGATACGCCCTACCAGCAGCGCTGGGCCGCGACCATTTCGCCGGACTGCCCGGTCAACGTCAGCGAGATCAAGCTCTCGCCCCATGTCGGCGCCCATGCCGACGCCCCGCTGCACTACGACCCCGAAGGGCAGACCATCGGCGACGTCGACCTGACGCCCTTCCTCGGCCCCTGCCGCGTGATCCACGCCATCGACAAGGGCCCGCTGATCGAGTGGGAGCACATCTCCCACGCCATCGACAGCCACCTGCCCGCCCGCGTGCTGGTGCGCACCTACGCAACGATGCCGGTCGGCCGCTGGGACCCGGAGCTCGCTGCCTACGCGCCCGCCACCGTCGAGCGCCTGGCCGCCATGGGCGTGAAGCTCATCGGCATCGACACCGCCAGCATCGACCCGGCCGACAGCAAGACGCTGGAAAGCCACCAACGCATCCGCCGCCTCGACCTGCGCGTGCTCGAGAACCTCGTGCTCGACGACGTGCCCGAAGGCGACTACGAACTCATCGCGCTGCCGCTCAAGCTGGTCAGCGCCGATGCTTCCCCCGTTCGCGCCGTGCTGCGCGAACTCCCTCGCTGAAACCTCCGCCATGACGACCCTTGAAGACTGCCGCGCGCTCGACGCGCAAGATCCGCTGCGCGCCCTGCGCGACCAATTCACCATTCCCGAAGGCGTGCTGTACCTCGACGGCAACTCGCTCGGCGTGATGCCCAAGGCCGCACCCGCGCGCATCGCCGAAGTGGTGACCAAGGAATGGGGCGAAGGCCTCATCCGCTCCTGGAACACCGCGAGCTGGTTCGACCTGCCGCAGCGCCTGGGCGACAAGGTGGCCCGCCTGATCGGCGCCGCGCCCGGCGAGGTGGTGTGCACCGACAGCACCTCGGTCAACCTCTACAAGGTGCTGTTCGCTGCCCTGTCGCAGCAGAAGGACAGCGGCCGCAAGCTGGTGGTGAGCGAGCGCAGCAACTTCCCGACCGACCTCTACATCGCCGAGTCGCTGTGCCGCGAACGCGGCTTCACGCTCAAGCTGATCGACGCAAGCGAATTGCCTGGCGTGCTGACCGACGAAGTGGCGGTGCTGATGCTCACGCACGTCAACTACCGCACCGGCGCCATGCACGACATGAAGGCCGTCACCGCCGCAGCACACGCCGTGGGCGCGCTCACCGTGTGGGACCTTGCGCACAGCGCAGGCGCCGTGCCAGTGGCGCTGAACGACAGCAACGCCGACTACGCCATCGGCTGCGGCTACAAGTACCTCAACGGCGGCCCCGGCGCGCCAGCCTTCGCCTGGGTGCACACGAAGCACGCGGGCGCATTCGAGCAGCCGCTGTCCGGCTGGTGGGGCCACGCGGCGCCCTTCGAGTTCACGCCGCACTACCGCCCCGCTCCGGGCGTGGGCCGCTATCTGTGCGGCACGCAGCCGATCATCGCGCTGGCCGGGCTCGAATGCGGGCTCGACACGGTGCTCGCGGCCGAGTCCTTCAACGGGGACCACGGTGCGATGTCCGCGCTGCGCGCCAAGTCGCTCGCGCTGACCGACATGTTCATCAGGCTGGTCGAGGAGCGCTGCGCCGGCCACGGCCTCTCGCTGGTCACGCCGCGCGACCATGCCCAGCGCGGCTCGCAGGTCTGCCTCAGCAGGGAAGAAGGCGCCTACGCCATCGTGCAGGCCCTCATCGCACGCGGCGTGATCGGCGACTACCGCGCCGGCGACTCGCAGATGCCCGACATCCTGCGCTTCGGTTTCACGCCGCTGTACATCGGCTTCGAGGACGTGTGGAACTCGGTCGAGCATCTCGTGCAGGTGCTGGAGACCGGCGAGTGGCGACGCCCCGAATTCAACCGCAAGAACGCAGTGACATGAGCGCCGACAACAACACCTCCGCGAACCCCGAGAGCATCGTCCACGAGGAGAAGGCGCAGCTGGACTTCAGCAAGTCCATGAGCTACGGCGACTACCTGCACCTCGACGAGATCCTCAACGCGCAGCATCCGCTGTCGCCCGCGCACGACGAGATGCTCTTCATCGTGCAGCACCAGACCAGCGAGCTCTGGATGAAGCTGATGCTGCACGAGCTGCATGCCGCCATCGCCTGCATCGCGCAGGAGAAGCTGCCCGACGCCTTCAAGATGCTCGCGCGCGTGAGCCGCATCATGGAGCAGCTGGTCAATGCCTGGACCGTGCTGTCGACCATGACGCCGCCCGAGTACACGGCCATGCGCCCCTACCTCGCGAGCTCCAGCGGCTTCCAGAGCGCGCAGTACCGCTGCATCGAGTTCGCGCTCGGCAACAAGAACGCCGCCATGCTCAAGCCGCACGCGCACCGCGCCGATCTGCTGGCGCAGGTCGATGCCGCGTACCGCGCACCGTCGCTCTACGACGAGTCGCTGCGCCTGCTCGCGCGCCACGGCCTGCCCGTGCCCGCCGACCGGCTGGAGCGCGACTGGACCCAGCCCTACGAGCTCAGCGACGGTGTGGAGGCCGCCTGGCTCACGGTCTATCGCAACCCGCACGACCACTGGGACCTCTACCAGCTCGGCGAGAAGCTCACCGACCTGGAAGACGCCTTCCGCCTCTGGCGCTTCCGCCACGTGACGACGGTCGAGCGCGTGATCGGCTTCAAGCGCGGCACCGGCGGCACCGGCGGCGTGAGCTATCTGCGCAAGATGCTCGACGTGGTGCTGTTTCCCGAGATCTGGAAGCTGCGCACGGATCTGTAGCCTGCGCGCGGCGGATGAAGCACCGGCACGCCCTTCACCCGCCGCAAACGCCCTCATGGAGCTGGGGTGGACCGGATTGCCCCGCGAGCTCAAAGCGCTACATTTTTGAGAACGATGGAGGCGCCGACATGAACGACATCCGGTTCACACCCGACGAGCTGACCACACTGCGCGAGCACGGCATCGTGCTCTTCGCCGATCGCGTGATCTTCGAAGCGCAGCCGCCGATGCCGCAAGAGCAGATCGACGCGGTGCAGGCACTTTGCTCTGGCCCTCTGCCCGAAGCGCTGGTCGCGCTCTGGCGGGAGACCGCCGGCGGGCGTCTCGACTACGACCTGTCGCTGGAGATGAACGGCAACCTGGAGGGCATCAGCTGGAGCGAGCTCTTCTGGAACGGCAGCGACGGCTACAACGACCTGCAGGGCTGGATCGACCACGAGCAGGAGCTGGCCCAGGATGCCGCCGAGGAAAGCGGCGCGCCGTGGAGCGGCAAGCTCACGCACCTTCCCTTCGGCGGCTTCGAGTACACCGACAGGATCTACGCGGTGGTCGAGCCCGGCGCGGCGCACGGGCAGATCGTCGCCTGGAAGAAAGGCCTGCCGCCCGCCTGGACACACGCGCTGCACGAAGACAGCGTGAACACCATCGCGCCAGACCTGCACGGCGCCTTCGCGGCGCTGCACCTGGACGAAGACCCGCTCGCGCCCACCAGCGACTACTTCTCGGGCCAGACGCTGCTCGCCTACCTCGACGACAGGCACGAGGACCATGGGCTTGACCTCGACCTGATGGACAAGCTGGTGACCTTCTACTGCCGCGCCGTCGTCGACTGGCGCACGCCGCTGGCCGAAGGCACGCTGCGCCACAAGCCGCAGCTGGCACGCGTGGCCCTGCGCCATGCGATCGGAACGGACGACGCGCGGCTCATCGCCGAGCTCGCCGCTGCGGGCGTGGCCTTCGACGGACCGCAACAGGGCAGCGCGCTGGCCACCGACGTCGCGGTGGGCCAGGGGGCCTTCGCCGCCGCCTCGGCGCTGGTGCGCGCCGGCGCGCCGGTGGCAGCCGATGCACTGCGCAACATCGACGGCCAGATCTCGCCCGAACTCACGGCCGCATTGCTGGACAACGGCGCAGAACCCAACGTCGCGGCCATCGTCAAGTGCGCGGCCTGCGGTGCGCCGGCGAGCGCGCACCTGATCGCGGATGCATGCGCGAAGGCGGGCATCGACGTGCCTGCCGCGTTCATCGCTGAGCGCGATGCGATGCTGCTCGAGCTGGAGACCGCGCTCGCGAAGATGCAGGGCGGCAAGTACGGCCACTACCTCGGACAGGAAGGGCTGGCCGAGCGCATCGACCATCTGCAGACCTTCAGCTTGTAAAAGGCTCTCCCCCAGGCAATCGCGCACTTCGTGTCGCCGCGCCCCCCTCACCGGGGGCAGCACCAGCGGCCCGGCAAAGCCGGTTCCGCGGTGTTCCTGGTATTGGGGTGCTGCCTGGAGGCCGAGCCGGATATCAGCCGCCGTACAGCCAGGGCTGGTCCAGCAGCTTCGCGCCGAGCAGGCGCATCGCCATGTCGCGGCCCAGCCGCACCGGGCCGGTGGCGTGGAAGATCTCGCCGTTGCGGCGTGCGCGTGCCTGCACCTGCGCGTTGCGAGCCCAGCGCGCCTCGGCGTAGCGGGCGAAGGCCGCGGGCACGTCGGCCGCATCCGCGTCGGCCATCGCGTCGGCGAGCGCCACCGCGTCCTCGATGGCCATGCCCGCGCCCTGCGCGAGGTACGGCACCATGGGGTGCGCCGCGTCGCCCACCAGCGCGACGCGTTCGTGCGCCATGTCGGCAGGGCCTGTCATCGGCGCGCGGTCGCCCAGAGACCATGCGCGCCAGGCGGGCATGGCGTCGAGCAGCGACTGCAGGCCGGCACAGCTTCGGCCCATGGCCTGCTTCAGGGCGGTGATGCTGGTGGACTGGTCCCAGTCGCGCGCGTCGCCGGCGGGGGCGGCCTCGGCGATCACGACCACGTTGAGCCATTCGCCGCGGCGCACCGGATACGCCACCGCGTGCAGGCGCGGACCGAGCCAGACATCGACCCGGCCACGTCGCAATGCGGCCGGCAAGGCGGACTGCTCCACCAGCGCGCGCCAGGCCGTGTGGCCGGTGACGCGTGGCGGCTGCGCGGCGCCGGGGCTGTCGAGCTGCCGCCGCACCATGCTCCACAGGCCGTCGGCCCCGACCACTGCTTCGCCCTCCCAGGCGCGCGCGTCGGTGCTCGAGAGGCAGACGAGGTCGTCGCTGGTCTCGACCTGCCGGATCTGGGCGCCGGTCACCAGCGTGCCGGTACCGCGCGTGCGCACGGCCTCGAGCAGCAGGCCGTGCAGGTCGGCGCGATGAACGCAGAAGTAGGGAGCGCCGTAGCGCTGCTGCATGGCGTCGCCCAGCGGCATGCGGGCCAGCTCGGAGCCGCTTTCGGCGCTGTGGACCGCCAGCGCCTCGGGCCGCGCCGCGATGGCGGCGAGCCCGGTGCCGAGGTCGAGCTTCTGGAGCCGCCGTGTGGCATTGGGGCCCAGTTGCACGCCGGCGCCGATCTCGCCGAAGGCTGCAGCCTGTTCGAAGACGTCGGCGCGGTGGCGGCGCTGGGCGAGTGCCAGCGCAGTGGCCAGCCCCCCGATGCCGCCCCCGGCGACGAGGATGTGCGCGGGCATCGGTCTCAGCGGCCGTGCGTGGACGGGCTGGGACTGACGGCCTGGTCGGCTTGCGGTTGCTTGAGGGGGGTCTTGGGAGCGCAGCTCCCGCAGGTGTCGCACGAGCCGCAGCCCGATGTCTTGGCGAGCGAGGCGGCGAGCTCCCTGGCACGTTCTTCGTCGATCAGGCCGGCGCGCTGCGTGCCGGCCGCCAGCTTCTGCGCAGCGCCGCGGCGCCATCCTGCGGGCATCCAGCGCCAGACCGCGTAGAACGCGGCGGCCGCGACGATCAATCCGACGATCAGTTGTTGCGTCATATCTCAAATACTCCAATCCCGAAGCCTACACTGCGGTGAATACCGCGGAACCGGCTTTGCCGGGCCGCAGGTATTGCCCCCCGGCGAGGGGGGTGGCGGCCACACGAAGTGGGCAAGCCTGGGGGGCGTGCTTTTTTACCCCGCTCCGAGTGCCACCGCAACGTGGTAGGTGATGAAGCAGGCCATGTAGGCCAGCGCGAAGAGATAGCCCGCCATGATCCAGACGTACTTCCACGAGCCGGTCTCGCGCTTCACGGCAGCCAGCGTCGAGATGCACTGCGGCGCGAACACGTACCAGACCAGCAGCGACAGCGCGGTGGCCAGCGTCCAGCTGCCGGCGATGAGCGGCTCCAGCGCACCCGCCACGTCGTCGCCCGTGGCCGACAGCGCATACACCGTACCGAGCGCGCCCACGGCCACCTCGCGCGCCGCCATGCCCGGCACCAGCGCGATCGAGATCTGCCAGTTGAAGCCGATGGGCGCGAAGATGTGCTCCAGGCCGCGGCCGATCATGCCGGCCAGGCTGTACTGGATGGCCGGGCCGGTCGCGCCTTCGGGCGGCGACGGGAAGGTCGAGAGGAACCACAGCAGGATCGTCAGCGTGAGGATGATCGTGCCCACGCGCTGGATGAAGATCCACGCGCGCTCGTACAGGCCCAGCGCCAGGTTGCGCAGGTTGGGCCAGCGGTAGGCCGGCAGCTCCATCAGCAGCGGCGAATGCTGCGCGTTGTCGCGGAAGCGCTTCATGACCCAGGCCACGGTCATGGCCGAGACGATGCCGAACACGTAGAGCCCGAACAGCACCACGCCCTGGAGGTTGAAGATGCCGCCCACCGTGCGCGCCGGGATGAAGGCCGCGATGAGCAGTGCATACACCGGCAGCCGCGCCGAGCAGGTCATCAGCGGCGCGATCATGATCGTCGTGATGCGGTCGCGCCAGTTGCTGATGGTGCGCGTGGCCATCACGCCCGGAATGGCGCAGGCGAAGCTCGACAGCAGCGGAATGAACGAGCGGCCCGACAGCCCCACGGTGCCCATCACGCGGTCGAGCAGGAAGGCCGCGCGCGGCAGGTAGCCCGAGTCTTCCAGCGCGAGGATGAACAGGAAAAGGATCAGGATCTGCGGCAGGAAGACGATCACGCCGCCCACGCCGGCGACCACGCCGTCGACCAGCAGGCTCTGCAGCATGCCCTCGGGCATGTAGGTCTTCAGCAGGGTGCCCACCCCTTCCGTGCCGGCCTTGATGGCGTCCATCGGCACGTTGGCCCAGCTGAACACGGCCTGGAACATCAGGAACATGGTGACGGCCAGCACCAGCATGCCCCACACGGGGTGCAGCACCACGCGGTCGATGCGGTCGCTGGTGGCGAGGCTGCCGACCGGCTCCTTCACCGCGAGGCCGAGGATGCGGCGCACCTCGCGCTGGGTGGCGAGCACGTCGTCGAGGTCCGGCGCCTGCCAGGGCTGCGGCGCGGCGGCGGCCACGGGCGTGTCGAGCGCCGCGAGCAGGCCCTGCGCGCCGCCGGTGTGCACGCCGACCGTCTCGATGACCGGCACGCCGAGTTCGCGCGAGAGCACCGCGGTGTCGACCGCGATGCCCTGCTTCTTCGCCATGTCGGTCATGTTGAGCGCCACCACCATCGGCAGGCCGAGCCGTCGGGCTTCGAGCACCAGCCGCAGGTTCAGGCGCAGGTTGGTGGCGTCGGTGACGCACACCAGCAGGTCGGGCAGCGCTTCCTTGCTCTGGCCGGTGACGATGTCGCGGGTGACGGCCTCGTCGGCGCTCAGCGCGTTCAGGCTGTAGGCGCCGGGCAGGTCGAGCACGAAGACGCGCCGGCCCGAGGGCGTGCGCAGCGTGCCTTCCTTGCGCTCGACGGTCACGCCCGCGTAGTTGGCGACCTTCTGGCGGCTGCCGGTGAGCAGGTTGAACAGCGCGGTCTTGCCGCAGTTGGGATTGCCCAGCAGCGCGATGCGACCCGGCTGGGCGGTGGGTGCGAGGCGGCCCGGGCCCTGGATGACGGCTTCAACCATGGTTGGCGGCTCCCGGCGTGACGTGGATCAGCGCGGCCTCGTGGCGGCGCAGCGCGAAGGTGGTGTGGCCCAGGCGCACGGCCAGCGGCTCGCGGCCCGGGATGCCGCTGGCGACGATGCGTACCGCCTCGCCCGGAACGAAGCCGATTTCGGTCAGGCGCAGCACGAGGTCGCGGTCGTCGGCGCTGTCGGGGCGGGCCACGTCGAGCACGGTGGCCCACTGGTTGTCGGGAAGCTGGTCGAGGCTCAGGGCGACGGCGGTGGTCGGCGCTGCGCCGAAATCGTTGGTTCGCACGGTGGGGGCGGAGACGCCCTGAATATCGGGCGCATCTCTTTAAGCAAAACCCAGATGCTAGCAATTCTCACTCGCGAAAACCTGACTACCCCCTCAAAAAGGGGGCTGCAAGGCCAGAAACACCGAGGAACCGGCTTTGCCGGGCCTCAGGTGCTGCCCCCGGAAGGGGGGCGGTGCAGCGACACGAAGTGCGCGAGGCCTGGGGGAGAGCCTAGTTGAGCCCCAGCATGCCGCGCAGCTTGGAGAGGTCTTCGGCCAGCGTGTTGACCCGCCCGGCCAGCAGCTTGCGGTCGCGCTCGCTGAGCTTCGAGTAGGTCTCGAAGCCGCCATCGGCCGTCCTGTACTTGGCCAGGGTGTCGAAAACCACCTTGAAGTTGGCCTCGGTCTTGTCCGAGAAGGCCTTGTTCTCCTTCACGACCAGCGGGCGCAGCAGCTCGACGATCTTGTAGGCACCCTCGAAGTTGGACTGGAAGTCCCACAGGTCGGTGTGGCTGTAGCGGTTCTCCTCGCCGGAGATCTTGGTGGCGGCCACCTCCTCCATCAGCACGGCCGCGCCGCCCACCACCTTCTCGGGCGGGAAGGTCAGCGCGGAAAGGCGCTTCTGCAACTCGAGCACGTTGGCCAGCAGCTTGTCGGCCACGGGGGCGAGCTCCTTGGTGCTCTTCTGCACCCACAGGCCGTACTCGATGCGGTGGAAGCCGCCGAAATCGGGGTCCTTCTCCGCCTTCTCGTGGTCGTCGGCGCGCGAATCGATGGCCTTGTCGAGGTCGTTGAAGAGCTCGGCCACCGGCTCGATGCGCTCGTAGCTCGTGCGCGTGGGCGCGTAGAGCTTCTTCGCCTTCTCGATGTCGCCGGCCTTCACCGCGGCGGTGAAGGCGCGCGTGTCCGCCGCCAGCTTGCGCACGTTCTCGGCGACGTAGATCTTGTAGTCGGAGATCGGTCCGACCAGCTCGAGCGGCGACACGGCGGCCTGCACACCGGCGGCATGGAGCCCGGCGAAGCCTGCGACGAGAGTGGCGAGGAAGTGGCGGCGGAACTGCACGGTCATGGATCTCCTTGTTCTGGGCAGTGATGAAAAAACTTGCGGGGCCTCGGAAGGCCCGGCCTTCAGGCGGACATCAGCGAGCGCCCCAGCCAGTCGCGCTCGTCCCGCACGCCCGGCAGCGTGAAGAAGAAGCCGCCGCCGATGGGCTTGATGTATTCCTCGAGCGGCTCGCCGTCGAGGCGCTTCTGCACGGCGATGAATCCGTCCTCGAGGTTGGCCTGGTAGCAGATGAACAGCAGCCCCATCTCGAGCTGGCCCGACTTGGTGACGCCGTTCGAATAGTTGAAGGGCCGGCGCAGCATCAGGTTCTTTTCGGTGACCTTGGTGCGCGGGTTCGCCAGGCGGATGTGCGCATCCATCGGCGTGACCTTGCCTTCGGGGTCCTTCGTGTAGTCGGGCACGTCGTGCTCGGTCCTGCCGCCGTCCATCGGCGCGCCGGTCGGCTTCAGGCGGCCCATGATGGCCTCCTGCTCCTGCAGCGGCGTGCGGTCCCAGCGCTCGACGAAGTTGCGGATGATGCGCACCGCCTGGTAGCTGCCGCCCGCGGCCCAGGCCGGCTCGTCGCTGCCGGGCTGCACCCAGACGATGCGGTCCATCAGCCCCCCATCGGCCGAGTCGGGGTTGGCCGAGCCGTCCCTGAAGCCGAGGAAGTTGCGCGCGCTCTCGGCCGGCTTGCCCGGCACCGCCGGGATCGGCGGCACCGTGCCTTCCTGCTTCCAGTGCAGCACCAGCAGGTCGGGCGTGTTCTTGATGATGTCGCGCAGCGCGTGGATGTTGGTGTCGGGCGTGTTGGCGCAGAACTGGATCGACAGGTCGCCGTGGCACAGCGCGGCATCGAGCGCGTCGTTGGGGTGGCGCTGCATCTGGTTCAGCCGCAGCGGCTTCTTCTTCGCGAGGCCGAAGCGCTCGTCGAAGAGCGATGAGCCGACCGACACCGTCACCGTCAGCCCGTCCGGCTGCACCTCCGGACCGAGGATGCCCGAGCCCGCCGGCGGCAGCCTGGGGTCGGGGTCCGTCTGCGGCCCGCCCTGCGTGAGGAAGGCGATGCGCTCGGTGAGCGTGCGGAACAGGCGCTCCAGGTCGGCGCGGTTCTCGGCCAGCACGTAGAACGACGCGATCATGCCGGCGGTGGGGCGCGGCGTGACGATGCCGGCCTGGTGCCTGCCGCGGAAGGGCACGCGGTCCTGCGTGTGGGTGCTCTGCGGCGCGTCGGTGACCTGCGCGCCGCCGTCCGCGGCAGCGGGCGCAGCGGCGGCGTGGGCCGATGTGGCGGCGAGGCCGGCGAAGGCGGCACCTGCCGCGCCGAGCATGCGGCGGCGATGCGGGGAAACGGGCTCGTTCGACTTGTCCATGGTGCTGTCTCTCAACTGACTCATTCCAGGCCGAGCGCGGCATTCACCTTGCCGAGTTCCTCGGCCAGCGCGCGCACGGTCTCGGCCATTGCCTTGCGCTGCGCCTCGTCGAGCGGCGCGGGCTTGAAGCCGTCGCCCTCGCGGTAAGGCGCCAGCGCGGCATCGAGGGCCGCGAAGCGCTCGTCCACGCTCTTCTGCAGCGCGGGCGCCGCCTTCACGAGCAGCGGCTGCAGCAGGTCGGCGATCTTCTTCGTGCCTTCGTAGGTGCCCTGCAGGTTCGCCGCCTCGGCGTGGCCGTAGTGGTCCTCGCCGCCGGCCGGCAGGTTGTCGGCCACGCGGCGCAGCAGCTTCGACGCGGAACCGGCGAGCCGCTCGGGCGGCACGTTCAGACCGCGCAGCCGCTCCTTGAGCACGCCGATGTCGGCGATCAGCCTGTCGGCGACGGGCGCGAGGCCCTTCGTGTCGTTCTGGCCGTACAGCGCGTACTCGATGCGGTGGAAGCCGCTGAAGCCCGGGTCGGCCTCGCGCTTCTCGAAGTAGTCGGCGCGCGCATTGATGCGGGTGTCGAGGTCGGCGAAGAGCTCCGCCATCGGCTCGATGCGCTTGTAGGCCTGGTGCGCAGGCACGTAGAGCGCCCTCGCCTGCCGCAGGTCGCCGGCCTTGATGGCGTCGGCCAAGGCGCGCACCGCATCGTCGAGCGAGCCGGCCTCCAGGCGCAGGAAGGTCTGGTACTCGGCCAGCGCGCCCACGTAGTTGACCAGCGAGGGCCGCGCGGCCTCCGCCTCGGAGGCGGCAGAGGGCGTCACGCGCAGCTTGCCGCGCGGGTTGCTCAGCAGCCCGCAGGTGATCGCGAACTCGCCCGGCTGCAGCTTGACCGTCATGGTCTGCGAGAAGCCCGGCGCGATGTTCTCGCGCTCCTCCACCACCATCACGCCGTCGAGAATTTCCCACTCGAGCGCGCGGTTGGACTTGTTGACGATGGTGAAGGTGGTGCGCCCCGCGGGCACCGTGATCTCGTTGGGCTCGCAGGCGTTGCCCTGGATGGTGACGGTGACGGCGCTGTCGGCCGCCTTGGCCGGCGCCTTCTTCGCTTCGCCGGAGGCGTACCAGAAGGCCGCGAGGCCGGCGACCGCCAGCAGGGCCGACGCGGCCACCGCCACGCGCATCAGGTTCGAAGAAGGGGGGTTGTTGTCGGGAGAAGAGGAAGACATTGCAGGTTTCAGCGGGCCGCGGCCGTACGAGGCGCAGGCGCAGCGCCCGAGCGCAGGAAGAAGAACAGGGAGACCGCCAGGAAGGCCAGGTACACGACGACCTCGCCCACCACGGGCGCGGCCTGGTAGCCCAGCAGGCCCGAGAGCACCGCCCCCAGGGGGCTGTCCATCGGCAACGTGGAGCTCATGTCGAACACCACCGTCTGAAGGTGGTTCCACACGCCGCCCTCGTGCAGCTTGCGCAGCACGCCGGCGAGCAGGCCCGCGGCCACCAGGAGAATGAAGAGGCCGGTGAAGCGGAAGAAGCGCCTCAGGTCGAGCCGCACGCCGCCCGAATAGAGCCCCCAGCCGATCGCCACCGACACGGCGATGCCCGCGAGCGCGCCCACCGGCGCCTCCCAGCCGCTGCTCTGCTGGAACACGGCCAGCAGGAAGAACACCGACTCCAGCCCCTCGCGCGCCACGGCGAGGAACACCATGCCGATCAGCGCCCAGCCCTGCCCGTCCGCGCCCCTGCCCAGCGCCTTGTCGATGGAAGCCTGCAGTTCGCCCTTGATGGACCGCGCGGCCTTGCGCATCCAGAACACCATCGAGGTCAGCATGACCACCGCGATCAGGCCGACGACGCCTTCGAACAGCTCCTGCTGCTTCTGCGGGAATTCAGCCGCCAGCAGCTGCAGGCCGGCGCCCGCGAACAGTGAGAGCGCGGTGGCCAGCAGCACGCCGACCCACACCGCGGGCATCAGCGCGCCGCGCCCGCTCTGCTTGAGGTAGCTGGCAACGATGCCGACGATCAGCGCGGCTTCGATGCCTTCGCGCAGCATGATGAGGAATGGAATGAGCATCGGCTTCGGAAATGGAGGCGGTTGAAGCTCTCCGGAGCCGGCATGGGTCAGCGCGCGAGTCTGCGTTTGCCTTTGCTTCTGGCTCCACGGAGGAGCGTCCGAGCATAGCGCATCAAATAAGAAACATTCTCATCTGTGGGCTTTTCTTGCCGAATGGTAATGATTGCCCCGCGTCGGGGCGGATGCTCAGGAAGCCAGTTCGACGACGTGGGCGCTGACCGCGCCGCCATCGATGCGCAACTCCGCCACGGAGATCGGCAGCCTGAAGCGCCGCGGTCCCGCGCTGCCTGGGTTGACGTAGAGCACGCCGTCGCGCTCCTCCACTTTCGGCTTGTGCGAATGGCCCGAGACCACCACGCGCACGCCGTCCGCGCGCGGGTCGATGTCGATCTGCGCGAGGTCGTGGATGGCGTAGACGCGCACGCCGCCGAACTTCACCAGTTCGGTTTCCGCGATGCGATCGGCCCAGGCTTCGCGGTCGTTGTTGCCCCGCACGACCGTCAACGGCGCGATGCGCGCCAGCGTCTCGAGGATGGCGGCGTTGCCGATGTCGCCGCCGTGGACGATGAAATCGCTGCCCTCCAGGAAGGCGAGCGCCTCGGGCCGCAGCAGTCCGTGGGTGTCGGAGATCAGGCCGATGCGAAGCATGGGAGGAAGGAGCGCTGGCGAGAAGACCAGCCCCGTACTCGACCGCCTCGCGCGGCGGCTCGACGCCGCCGGCAGCAAGTCGAGCCGGGCCGGTTTCCGCCGCCTGGCTCGGCTGGGTTCAGGCAGCCAGCAGCTGCCGCAGCACGAAGGGCAGGATGCCGCCGTGTTTGTAGTAGTCGACCTCGATCGGCGTGTCGATGCGCAGGCGCACCGTCACCTCCTGGTGCGTGCCGTCGGCGCGGTGCACCACCAGCTTCACGTCCATCTGCGGCTTCAGCTCGCTGCCGATCACCACGTCGATCTGCTCCTTGCCGGTGAGGCCCAGCGTCTGCCATGAATCGGCGCCGCGGAACTGCAGCGGCAGCACGCCCATGCCGACCAGGTTGGCGCGGTGGATGCGCTCGAAGCTGCGTGCCACCACGGCCTTGATGCCCAGCAGCTGCGTGCCCTTGGCGGCCCAGTCGCGCGACGAGCCGGTGCCGTATTCCTCGCCGCCGAACACCACCGTGGGCGTGTTCTGGGCGATGTACTTCATCGCCGCGTCGTAGATGAACATCTTTTCGCCCGAGGGCTGGAACAGCGTGACGCCGCCTTCTTCCTGCGTGCCGTTGGCGTCCGGCGGAATCATCAGGTTCTTGATGCGCACGTTGGCGAAGGTGCCGCGCATCATGACGTCGTGGTTGCCGCGGCGCGAGCCGTAGCTGTTGAAGTCGGCCTTCGAGACGCCGTGCGCCTTCAGCCAGATGCCCGCGGGCGAGCTTTCCTTGATGGAGCCGGCCGGCGAGATGTGGTCGGTGGTGATCGAGTCGCCGAACAGCGCCATGATGCGCGCGCCCTTGAAGCCCGCGTCCGACGCATGCGGCTCCATCTTGAAGCCCTCGAAGAACGGCGGCTCGGCGATGTATGTCGACTCGGGCCAGTCGTACACCTGCCCGGTGGTGCCCTTGATGCTGCTCCAGAACTTGCCCGGGTCGGTCTTGACCTTGTCGTAGTTCGCACGGAACGACTTGGCATTCATGGCGTAGCGCAGGTTCTCGTCGATCTCCCTGGCGGTCGGCCAGATGTCGCCCAGGTACACGTCCTTGCCGCCCTTGCCCTTGCCCACCGGCTCGGTCATCAGGTCGACCATCACGTTGCCGGCGATGGCGAAGGCCACCACCAGCGGCGGCGATGCCAGGAAGTTGGCCTTCAGGTTCGGATGGATGCGCGCCTCGAAGTTGCGGTTGCCCGAAAGCACGGCCGCGCCCACGAGGTCGTTCTTGACGATGGCTTCGTTGATCTCGGGCGTGAGGTCGCCGGCGTTGCCGATGCAGGTGGTGCAGCCGTAGCCCGCGAGGTAGAAGCCCAGCTTCTCGAGGTACGGCAGCAGGCCGGCCCTCTCGAGGTATTCGGTGACGATGCGCGAGCCCGGGGCCAGCGAGGTCTTCACGTGCGGCTTGACCTTGAGGCCGGCCTCCACCGCCTTCTTCGCGAGCAGGCCGGCGGCCAGCATCACGCTAGGGTTCGAGGTGTTGGTGCACGAGGTGATGGCCGCGATCAGCACGTCGCCATTGCCGATGGTGACCGCTCCCTTGGGCGCGGCAGGCGCGTTGGCGCTCACGTGCGCAGCGGCCTTGGTCGAGCGGTTGGCCACCATCTCGACCACGTCCAGCGGCGCGCCCGCGGGCGGCGGGGCGGCTTCGTCGTCGCCGCTCTTGCCGGCGGCGGCGAGCTGATAGCGCAGCTTGAGCTTGTCGGCCGGCTGGTTGAAGCCGTTGGCGTCGTTCGGCTTGCTGTAGAGCTCCGAGAACTTGGTGGCGAGGTGGCCCAGGTCGATGCGGTCCTGCGGGCGCTTCGGGCCGGCCAGGCTGGGCGACACGGTGCTCAGGTCGAGCCTGACGACCTTGGTGTAGTCGATGTCGCCCGGGTTGGGCATGCCGAACAGGCCCTGCGCCTTGTAGTAGGCCTCGAAGCGCTCGACCTCTTCCTTGGTGCGGCCGGTGCCCTCGAAGTAGGCCACCGTCATCTCGTCGACCGGGAAGAAGCCCATGGTCGCGCCGTACTCGGGCGCCATGTTGCCGATGGTCGCGCGGTCGGGCACCGCGATGGAGGCTGCGCCGGGGCCGAAGAACTCGACGAACTTGCCCACCACCTTCTCGGCGCGCAGGATCGAGGTGACGTAGAGCACCAGGTCGGTCGCGGTGACGCCTTCGCGCAGCTGGCCGGTGAGCTCGAAGCCCACCACGTCGGGCGTCAGCATGTAGACCGGCTGGCCCAGCATGGCCGCCTCGGCCTCGATGCCGCCGACACCCCAGCCGACCACGCCGATGCCGTTGATCATGGTGGTGTGGCTGTCGGTGCCGACCAGCGAGTCGGGGTAGTACGTAGGTTTGTCTTCCTTGTCGTTCGGGCTCTTGTAGACGCCGCGCGCGAAGTATTCGAGGTTGACCTGGTGCACGATGCCGAAGCCGGGCGGCACCACGCGGAAGGTGTCGAAGGCCTGCATGCCCCACTTCATGAACTGGTAGCGCTCGTTGTTGCGCTGGAATTCCAGCTTCATGTTCAGGTCGAGCGCCTTGGGCGTGCCGTAGTGGTCGACCATCACCGAGTGGTCGACCACCAGGTCGACGGGCACCAGCGGCTCGATGGTCTTGGGCGACTTGCCCAGCTTGCCGGCTACGCTGCGCATGGCGGCCAGGTCGGCCAGCAGGGGCACGCCGGTGAAGTCCTGCAGCACGACGCGGGTGACGACGAAGGGGATCTCGTCGACGCGCTCGGCATTCGGCGCCCAGTGGGCCAGTTCTTCGACATGCTTGGCCGTCACCTTCTGCCCGTCGCAGTTGCGCAGCACCGATTCCAGAACGATGCGGATGGAGACGGGGAGGCGATCGACGGAGGGATATTGCTTGGCCAGCTCCTTCAGCGACCAGTACTTGCCGGACTTGCCCGACGGGGTCTTGAAGGTCTTGAGGGTGGACGCAAAGGCATGCGCCGGGGCTTTGGCCATAGAGAGACTCCTGTTTGTTCGTGGAAGCCTCTCAAGGATAGCGGGGATCAATGTCAACAGGCTTAGTCGGGAAACTTGACTCGCCCCCAGGCTGCGCGCACTTCGTGTCGCTTCACCCGCCCCTGATCCGGGACAACGGCCGAGGACCGGCAGAGCCGGATCCTCGGTGTTTCTCGAACAAGGCTCCGTGAGCCTTTCAGGCCAGGGCCATGTTCGCGCCGCCACGGCTGCGGCGCAGTCCGGTCCACTGCAGCTCGGCCAGCACGATCACGCACACGGCCTGCGCCACCACCCAGGCCACGCCAACCGCCGTGACCGGGAACATGCCGCTCACCAGCAGCGCGACGCAGGCCACGGCCCAGCCGAAGTTGCCGACCACAACGAGCCCGATCAGCGTGCGCGGCGGCGTGCTGCGGCTCGCCATGAAGGCCGCGGCGGCCGCGTAGGCCAGGAGGAACACGCCCGTGCCCATGAGTAGCGGTGCCGGCAGCCCGGTCAGGCGAGCCAGCGCGTCGGTGAAGGCCAGCTGCAGTGCGCCGGTGGCGGTGCAGGAGGCGGCGTCGGCCCACATCACGTTGGGCAGGAAGCGGGGGGATGTGAAGACGGACATGGAATCTCTCCTTGGGTGGTTACGCTGCAAGCCGGTCCTGCCGCGTTGGGGTCGATGATTCCGGGCCGCGCGCATCGGGTCGATGACCTGGGAGGTCATGGCGCCGCTCCACCGCCGCGCCAGAATGCAGGCCCATGAACACCACCCGCTCCCACACGAACAAGGCCGGCCAGCCCGGCGCGCGCGATCCGTTCGGCGCGCACCTTCGGCATTGGCGCACCCATCGCCGCCTGAGCCAGCTCGACCTCGCGCAGGAAGCCGAGGTCTCGACCCGCCACCTGAGCTATGTGGAAACCGGCCGCGCTGCCCCCAGCCGGGAGATGGTGCTGCGCCTGGCCGAGCGGCTGGAAGTTCCGCTGCGCGAGCGCAACGCGCTGCTGGTGGCCGCCGGCTTCGCGCCGATGTACAGGCAGCGCTCGCTCGACGACCCAGCGATGGCTTCCGCGCGCCGCGCCATCGAGATGGTCCTGAAGGGCCACGAGCCCTTTCCGGCACTTGCCGTCGACCGCCACTGGAACCTGGTGGCGCACAACGCGCTGGTGCCGCTGCTGATGGAAGGCGCATCCCCCGAGCTGCTGAAGCCACCGATCAACGTGCTGCGCCTGAGCCTGCACCCCGAAGGCGTAGCGCCGCGCATCGCCAACCTGGCGCAGTGGCGCGTGCACCTGCTCGAGCGGCTGCAGCAGCAGATCGCCGCCACGGGCGACCCCGAGCTGCAGTCACTGCACGACGAGCTGGAGGCCTATCCGGCGCCTTCCGTGAGCCACGACGCGCCCGTCATCGACACCGCGCTGTCGGCGGTGGCCGTGCCCTTCCAGGTGGTGATGCCCAGCGGCGTGCTGAGCTTCATCAGCACCACCACGATCTTCGGCACGCCGGTGGACGTTACGCTGCAGGAACTCGCGGTCGAATCGTTCTTTCCGGCGGACGAACAGACGGCGGCCGCACTGGCGGCGCTGGCGGCACAGCAACAGCAGCAGCCGGCTCGCTGAAGTCCGCCCTGCCCTCCCCGTCGCGCGGCGGGCCTTCGAAGTCGTCCACCTGGATGACCTTGTCTGCCGCCTTCAGGTAGGCCAGCGCCAGTTCGGGGTCGGGTGAAGAGCGCGCTGCCTCTTCGAGCGAGTTCGTGCGGCGCAGCACCTTGTTGAGCGCCGCGGTGCCGTCGCCGAGCTTCGCGCCCAGTTCCATCGCCTGCATCAGGTCGCGCAGGCCGCCCGCGGCGGGCTCGCTCAGGTCGGGCGCCAGGCGCTCGACGATGCGCGGGTCCTTGCGCAGCAGTTCGGCAAGCTCGAGCAGCTGCACGTCGCGCAGCGGTGCCAGGTGAGCGGTGCGGCGCAGCACCATCGCGCCGATCAGGCGGCGCCCTCGCGTTGGAAGGTTGGCATACAGATCGCGCAGGATGCTGCCTGCCTCGTCGATCTGCAGCCTGATCGCGGCCCTGGCGAAGGGCAGCATCTCCGGCGCCTGCTCCACGCCATAGCGCCACACGCAGGCGCTCGCCAGGTACAGGTGCGCGAGCACGTCGCCCAGTCGCGCCGAGAGCAGCTCCATGCGCTTGAGCTTGCCGCCCAGCAGGCCCATCGCAAGGTCGGCCGTGAGCGCGTACTTGGCGCTCATGCGCGCGATGAGCCGCGCCTCGTGCGCCAGATCGTCGGGCGGCGAGCCGACCAGCGGCGCGCCGAACAGGCTGCGCCACAGGTTCACCGCGACGTGCCTGCCGTGCGCCATCAGCGCCTCGCCGAGCGCGGTCTCGTCCCCTGCCTGCACGGCCGCCATCTCGTCGAGCACGTGCGGATGGCATCGCACCGCGCCCTGCCCGAACACGATCAGCGCGCGCGTCAGGATGTTGGCGCCCTCCACGGTGATCGCGATCGGCGCCTGCCTGTAGGCCACGCCCAGCAGATTGGAGGGACCCGAGATGATGCCCTTGCCGCCGAGGATGTCCATGCCGTGGTTCACCGCGCGCCGCCCTGCCTCGGTCAACTGCACCTTGAGGATGGCGCTCGCCACGCTGGGCCGCTCGCCCTTGTCGAGCGCGGCCGCCGTGAAGCGCCGCGCCGCGTCGCTCGCGTACAGCTCGGCCGACATCTGCGCGACCAGCCCCGCGACCGCGTGGAACCTGCCCACGGGCATGCCGAACTGCTCGCGGATCTGGCCGTAGCCATTGGCCACGTACAGCGCGGTCTGCTGCATCGCCGAGCCCAGCGCCGGCAGCGATATCGCGCGGCCCGCGGCCAGGCATTCCATCAGCATGCGCCAGCCCTGCCCGACCTGCTGCTCGCCGCCGATGATCCAGTCCATCGGCACGAACACCTGGCGGCCGTGGATCGGTCCGTTCATGAAGGCGCTGTCCATCGGCCGGTGGCGGCGGCCGATCTCCATGCCGGCCTGCGGCACCGGGATCAGCGCACAGGTGATGCCCAGTTCGCGCTCGCCTTCGGGCCGGCTTTCATCGACGGCATGGAAGGCCAGCCCGACCACGGTGGCGACCGGCGCGAGCGTGATGTAGCGCTTGTCGAAGTCGACCAGGAAGCCGCGCACCCTGTGCCCGTCGACTTCGCGCTCCACCAGCAAGCCACGGTCGGGGATCGAGGCCGCATCGGAGCCCGCGTAGGGCGACGTCAGGCCGAAGCACGGCAGCTCGCGGCCGTCGGCCAGGCGCGGCAGGTAGTGGGCCTTCTGGGTATTGGTGCCGTAGCGCAGCAGCAGCTCGGCCGGCCCCAGCGAGTTGGGAACCATGACCGTGACGGCGGTGGCCACGTTGACAGTGGCGATGCGCGCCACCACCGTGGCATGCGCGTGGTGGCCGAAGCCGAGGCCGCCGAACTCCTCGGGAATGATCATCCCGAAGAAGCGCTTCTCGCGCAGGTAGTGCCATACCTCGGGCGGCAGGTCGCGGGCCTGGTCGATGGCGTGGTCGTCGAGCATGCGGCACAACTCGCGGACCTCGTTGTCGAGAAAGGCCTGCTCGCGCTCGCTCAGGCGATTAGGGCCCATGGCTGCGAGCGCGTCGAAGTCAGGGTGTCCCGCGAACAGCCGTCCCTCGAAGCCGACGGTGCCGGCCTCCAGCGCCGCGCGCTCGGTGTCGCCCAGCGGCGGCAGCGCCTTCGAGAAAGCTTGCATGGCCCGGCGGCCGATGAATGAAGCCAGAGGCATGGTGCGTGTCCTTCCTTGCGTCCGCGGCGGATTCACGACTCATCCAATCCAGCAAATCCAGCATTGGCGCGGACATGCACCATTCTTCGAACCTGCGGCCCTTGCCCGGGGACGGCCAAGGGCCTCCCCGCTTGTCGGAGACGGGCGCCTCCTGGCTTGCAGGTGTGTACTGCCGTCCTACTTCTTCCGGGCAGGCTGTGGCGCCGCGGCAGGCACGGCCGCCGGATCGCGCCAGCCGTATTCCACGTAGCGCCGGATGATCAGGCAGCCCGGCGGCGAATCGATCAGCGAGACCGACGAGGTCGGCTCCTTCTCGTCGGTGTAGACGGCATAGTTGGGCAGCAGCCGCGTCATCTTGTAGCTGGCCAGTTCCTGCTGGCCGACGCTTGCGCAGGTGAAGGGCGCCACCGAGATGCGCTCGGCCGACACGGTGCAGGCACCGCTTTCGTCGGGAATCGCGGTGATCGACGCCGCCACACCCGCGTTCGGAAACTCCATGCCGATCAGCGAGAACATCGGGCCGGCGTCGGGACGCTTGCGGTCCCAGTCGAGCAGCACGTCGTGGCTGCGGCTGCCCTGCACGGTGAGCGTGGACAGCCGCGTGATCGCCGGCAGGCAGCGCTTGACGCCCACGCTGGCGGCGGCGCGCGTGAGCGTGTCCTGCGGCGCGGCGGGCGGCGCCTGCGGCGCCAGCACGCCCTGGGCGAACGCGACGCTGGCGGCGGCCCATGCCAGGGCGGCGATGAGCAGGCGGGGGAATCGTGGGGTCGGCTTCATCCCGGTCCTCATGCGTAAAGGTTCTCGATGGCGGCGGTGTAGACGCGCACGTTCTCCTCGCCCTCGGGGTCGAGGGTCGCGATGAAGCGGCGCGCGCGCTCGCGGTAGGCAGGCAGGTCGGCGTCGTGCTCGGCGAAGGCGCGCCGCAGCGCGAGTCCGCCCTCCTCGCAGTCGAAGCCGTGGTAGCGGTAGCCGCAGTCTCCGATGAGGTGCGAGTTGTGGATCAGCGGATAGCCGCCGTACAGCGCCTCGTAATAGAGATAGTTCTGCGCGTTCTCCCAGTGGTGCGCGAACACGGCGTCGATCTTGCCGGGCATCACCTGGAACATCGGAAAGCGTCCCTCGAAGGTGGCCAGGCCGTGCTGCACGATGTCCAGGCTCTGCGCGAAGCCGATGAAGAGCGGCTTGTCCTTCAGGTGGAAGCTGTTGTAGACCCACATCTTCTCGATGAGCCTGGGCTGCGCGCGGTGCGCGGCCTCGCAGCCGAGCATCGGGATGAAGCTGGTCTTTACCATGCAGATGTTGGGCTCGAAGATGGCCACGCGCCACTGCCTGCGGCCGGGCTCGTAGGCGAAAGGTGGACTCTGCGGTGCGCGGGCCATGGCGCGCTCCAGCACCATCGGGCTCCACAGGTGCGGCATGAGGCGCACCGGCGCGCGGAAGGTGCTCTCGAAATAGGGCTTGCACGACACCTCGTACTCGGGAATCGTCCAGACCTCGTCGTAGGGCGCGCCGGAGATCAGCAGGCCGTGCGGCTTGTCGAAGATCATGCGCTCGATGTCGATCACGTAGTCGTTGCCCACGCGCATCGAGACGATCCTGCCGCCGCGCTCCCGGAAGGCCACCGACCACGGCATGGCGAGCTGGGCGCTCATCTCGATCATGAGGTCGAGCTGCTGGCCCGCGGTGGCCATGTCGATGATGGGCACCGGCGAATCGGCGAGGAAGCTGGTGGCGTCCGCCGGGCCGCCGTCGCCGCCGCCGGCCACCAGCACCGCGCTCTCCACGCGCGGCGAGCGCAGCAGCAGCATCACGAGGAACAGGCAGTTCTGGTAGACGCCGTTCTCCCACAGGCTCTGTTCGCCCTTGCGGATGAAGATGGAGACGCCGACCCTGAGCTTGGCCGGCATCATGCGGCAGCCCTCGCGGCATCGGCGCGGAAGTCGGCGTTGCCGCCCACCAGGTGCAGCAGCCGCTGCGCGTAGCCCTCGATGTTCGCGGGGCTGAAGGGATCGACCGACTGGAACACGCGCTGCGCGCGGGCGCGATAGTCGTCGAGCTGCCGGTCGTGCGATCGCACGGCCTCGCGCAGCTGCTCCGCGCCGGCGGCAATGTCGAAGTCGGGGTAGTAGTAGCCGGCGTCGCGCAGCCAGGGCGAGTTGTGCACCAGCGGGTAGTTGCCGTAGAGCGCGTCGAGATAGCCGTAGTTCTGGTCGTTCTGCCACTGGTGCGAGACCACCGCGTCGGCAAACTGCACCATGAAGCCCGCGAAGTCGTTGCGGCCGTGGAAGGTCGCCTTGTGCTGGCGCACGAGATCGAGCGAATTCGCCAGGTAGAGCATGGTCGGGTGATCCTTCAGGTGCAGGGTGTTGAGCACCTGCATCGAGGCCACCGTGGAAGGGTCGGAGCGGTACGCTCCATCGCAGATCAGCATCGGCACGCTGCAGGTCTTCACCACCGAGATGTTGGGCTCGAAGATCGCCACGCGGAAGCCCGGCTGTTCAGCGGTGCGCGGCCTGTAGCCGAAGGGGTAGCCCGCCGCCTCGACCTCGGCGACGCGCTGGGCCAGGAACTGCGGCGACCAGAGGTACGGCACCTCGTGCACCGGGCAGCGGTGGATGGTGCGCATCATGGGCGCGAACGCCGCGTCCTTGGGCAGCAGCCACACCTCGTCGCAGCGGTCGGGCCTGCTGAAGTGGCCCTTGTCGGTGAACACGATGGGCTCGGCCAGCGCCGCGAAGGGCTGGCCCACGCAATGGAACACCACGCGGCCGCCGCACGCGCGGAAGTAGGAGAGCCACTGGACGTCGAGCGCGCCGGCCATCTCGATGACCACGTCGAGCGCGCCGGTGAGCTCGCGGGCGCGGCCGAAGCCCAGGCCCATGGCGGCCATGTCGACCTGCGGCGGCATGGCCTGCTGGTCACCCGCGTCGATGAGGGTCACGGACTCGACGAAGCCGATGCGTTGCAGCAGCCGGGCCAGGAACAGGACGTTCTGCCCCATTCCGTTCTCCCAGATGTTCTGCCCCGCATGGGTAAGGACTGAAATGCCGATGCGCATGAGGCGGAGTGTGTACCAAAAGGAACGGCTCCCACGCCGCGAAGCGCGGGAGCCGCCCGGCCGAGGGCCGGTTCGGCGGCCTTTCAGTGGCTTATTTCCACTTCCAGCCGATGCCGGCGTTGATGCCCCACTCCTTGCCGGTGGTCGTCAGGCCCGCGCCCCACGACATCTTGCCGTCGTCGGACAGCGCCTTGAAGGTCAGCGCCACCGCGCTGTAGCCCTTGTAGCTGCCCAGTCCAACGCCCACCGTCTTCTCGCCCGGGTACAGCGTCGGCAGGTAGGTGCCCGACATCGCGAACGCCATGGCCGTGCCCGAGTAGGCGATGCGCGCCACGTCGCCGAGCTGGCCCTGCACCTGGTTGAGCTGCTGCACGTTGACCGCGTCGCCCGGAAGGATGCCTGGCGCCACGTTGCTGATGCGCGTGCCGCCCGGCGCCTGGCCGCCGCCCAGCGTGATCTGGTTGTAGTTGACCGAGCCGTCCGGGTTGGTCGCGTACTGCACGCTGCTGGCCTTCGCTGCCGCCGAGGCCGCCTTCAGCTGGGCCACGTTGGTCGCGTCGCTGTCGGCCGTGCCCGCCGCCACGCCGGTGATCTGGCGGTACTGGCCGTTGGCCGCATCGCCCACCGACACCGCGGCCTGCGTGCTGGTGGTGGCCCTGATCGCGGCCTCCTGCTGCGCCGTCGCGCCGCCCGGCACGTAGCCGGCCATGCCCGCCGCGGTGGACGCCACCGAGCCCGAGCCCAGCGCCACG
>NZ_KB907452.1:2294-597398 GCF_000382045.1 Variovorax atrisoli 110B | reverse complement strand
CTCCCTTCTGGCTGCGCCGAGGAGCGCAGACGTAGGAGGGACAAGGGCCGCAGCTGTCTGAGCGCAACGCAGTGGAGCGAGTTCTGCGGACCCCCTCCTACGTCGAGCACCGCAGGTTGCCCGTAGCGAAGCGGAGGGACGCAGACAGCAGGGTCGCCTTTCTTTTGCCTACGTTTCTTTGGCGAAGCAAAGAAAAGTAGGTCGGCCGCCGGGCCGAGACCCGGCCCCGGAAAGCAAACCCGAAACAACTTCTCATCAAGATAAAAACCCGCCGGGCGGCCCCCCGGGTGGCAAGCAACTACTCAGAGTCTCACCAAGACTCAAGCGCCAACGCAATGAGCCAGCCCAAGCCCCAGTCCCGCCAAAAACATAGTCATAAGCTAGCAACAAAGAGTTCGTTGGCGATCCCAACCCCGCCCCCTACATTCCCGGCATGACTGCCGCCCTAACCAGCGAGGTAGACGCCCCCTCGCAGCACTTCGAAGTCCGCCCCTTCCCCGCCCCCGTAGGCGCCGAAATCCTCGGCCTCGACATCTCGAAGCCCATCGGCACCGAAGACTTCGCCCGCATCCACAAGGCCCATCTCGACCATCACGTCCTGGTCTTCCGCAACCAGCAGATCACCCCGCAGGAGCACATCGACTTCAGCCGCCGCTTCGGCCCGCTCGAGATCCACGTCCTGCACCAGTTCCAGCTCAAGAACCATCCCGAGATCCTCATCGTCTCCAACATCAAGGAGAACGGCGAGCCCATCGGCCTCGGCGATGCGGGTGTCTACTGGCACTCCGACATCTCGTACAAGCCCAAGCCCAGCCTCGGTTCGCTGCTGCACGCGCAGGAGCTTCCCAGCGAAGGCGGCGACACGCTCTTCGCCGACCAGCATCTCGCATGGGAATCGCTGAGCCCCGAGCTGCAGCAGCGCATCCTGCCGCTGAAGGCCGAGCACAGCTATCTCGCGAAGTACGAGGAACTGCGCGCGAAGAACCCGTGGCGGCCGAAGCTTTCGCAGGCGCAGATCGACCAGGTCGCGCCTGCCGTGCAGCCGGTGGTGCGCACGCATCCGGAGACGGGACGCAAGGCGCTGTTCGTCAGCGAGCACTTCACGACGCGCATCGTCGGGCTTCCGCAGGCAGAGAGCGACGCGCTGCTCGCCGAGCTGTTCGCGCACAGCGTGAAGCCCGAGTTCGTGTATCGCCACAAGTGGGAGCCGCACGACCTGGTGTTCTGGGACAACCGCTCGCTGATGCACCTGGCAGCCGGCACGCCCGACCACCTGCGCCGGCGCCTCAACCGCACCACGATCGTCGGCGACACGCCTTTCTGATTCTTTCCATTCCCTGCTTCCGACAAAAATGAACCGTTTCACCCGCAAAGCCGCGGCGCTCCTCGCCGGCCTCGGCCTCCTGGCCGGCAGCCTTTCCGCGCATGCCGAAGGCCAGATCCGCATCGCCGAGCAGTTCGGCATCGTCTACCTGCTGCTCAACGTGGCGCAGGAGCAGAAGCTCATCGAGAAACATGCGAAGGCCGCGGGCATCGACGCCAAGGTCGAGTGGGTCAAGCTCTCGGGCGGCTCGGCGGTGAACGACGCGCTGCTGTCGGGCAACATCGAGATCGCAGGTGCCGGCGTGGGGCCGCTGCTCACGCTGTGGGACCGCACCAAGGGCAAGCAGAACGTGAAGGGCGTGGCCTCGCTGGGCAACTTCCCGTACTACCTCGTGAGCAACAACCCGAACGTGAAGTCGATCGCCGACTTCACCGACAAGGACCGCATCGCGCTGCCCGCGGTGGGCGTGTCGGTGCAGTCGCGCGTGCTGCAGTTCGCCTCGGCGAAGCTGTGGGGCGACAAGGAATTCAACAGGCTCGACAAGATCAGCGTGGCGGTGCCGCATCCCGATGCAGCGGCCGCCATCATCAAGGGCGGCACGGAGATCACGGCGCACTTCGGCAATCCACCGTTCCAGGAGCAGGAGCTCGCGGGCAACCCGAACGCGCGCATCGTGCTCAACTCGTACCAGGTGCTGGGCGGCCCGTCGTCGGCGACGGTGCTCTACGCCACCGAGAAGTTCCGCAGCGAGAACCCGAAGACGTACAAGGCCTTCGTCGATGCGCTCGACGAGGCGGCAAAGTTCGTCACCGCCAATCCTGAGAAGGCGGCCGACATCTACCTCAAGGTGAGCAACGCGAAGCTCGATCGCGACCTGCTTCTGAAGATCATCAAGAACCCCGAGGTGCAGTTCAAGACCACGCCGCAGAACACCTATCCGCTGGCCGAGTTCATGCACCGCGTGGGTGCGATCAAGAACAAGCCGGCTTCGGTGAAGGACTACTTCTTCGACGACGCGCAGAACGTGTCGGGGAATTGATGAGCATGGCCGAGGCGTCTTCGGGGTTCGACTCCTTCCCCCTCTGGGGGAAGGTTGGGATGGGGGCTGGCAGGGCGGTGAATGCGCGGGCGCCGTCTGCCCCCACCCCAGCCCTCCCCCAGCGGGGGAGGGAGCAAGACGCCAAGGGACAGGCATTGCTGCAGGTCGACAACGTCAGCCTCGAATACCGCACCCCCGAGCGCGTCGTGCGCGCCACGCACCGCGTGAGCTTCGACGTCCATGCCGCCGACCGCTTCGTGCTGCTCGGTCCCTCGGGCTGCGGCAAGTCGACGCTGCTGAAGGCCGTGGCGGGCTTCATCCCGCCGGTCGAGGGCGAGATCCGCCTCGACGGAAGGCGGGTGGCGCAACCCGGCCCCGACCGCATCGTCGTGTTCCAGGAGTTCGACCAGCTGCCGCCGTGGAAGACCGTGAAGCAGAACGTGATGTTCCCGCTGCTGGCCTCGCGCACGCTCGGCAAGAAGGAAGCGGCCGAGCGCGCGCTGCACTACCTCGACAAGGTCGGCCTCTCGAAGTTCGCCGACGTGCATCCGCACCAGCTCTCCGGGGGCATGAAGCAGCGCGTGGCGATCGCACGCGCACTGGCGATGCAGCCGCGCGTGCTGCTGATGGACGAGCCCTTTGCCGCGCTCGATGCGCTCACCCGCCGCAGGATGCAGCAGGAGCTGCTCGAGCTTTGGGACGAGGTGCGCTTCACGCTGCTGTTCGTCACTCACTCCATCGAGGAGGCGCTGGTGGTGGGCAACCGCATCGCGCTGCTGTCGCCGCATCCGGGGCGCATGCGCGCCGAGATCAACAGCCACGCCTTCACGCTCGACAGCCTGGGCGGCGCAGAATTCCAGGGCACGGCGCAGCGCATCCACGACATGCTGTTCGAGGAAGAACAGCAAGTGGAGGCTGCGCCATGAGCCCGATCTTTCTCCCTCCCCCTCTGGGGGAGGGCAGGGGTGGGGGCAAGCGGCGCATCCGTCGAGCGCTCTGCCTGCCCCCATCCCAGCCTTCCCCCAGCGGGGGAAGGAGCAACACACCATGAGCACCGTCATCCCGCCGATCCGCCCTGAATACGAGCGCACGCTCGAGCCTTTCACCGAAGTGCCGGTCGAGCGCCGGCTGCCGCTGGGCGAGCGCATCTGGTCGCAGGCCTGGCTGCGCAAGGGGCTGATCCTTGCCGCCATCGCGGTGCTGTGGGAGCTGGCAGCACGGTGGCAGAACAACGACCTGCTGCTGCCCACCTTCACCGCCACCGCGGCGGCACTGTTCGAGGGGCTTGCAAGCGGCGAGCTCATCGAGAAGGTGCGCATCTCGCTGGCCGTGCTGCTGCAGGGCTATATCGCCGGCGTGCTGCTGGCCTTCGCGCTCACCACGCTGGCGGTGTCGACGCGCATCGGCCGCGACCTGCTGGACACGCTCACTTCCATGTTCAATCCGCTGCCCGCCATCGCGCTGCTGCCGCTGGCGCTGCTGTGGTTCGGGCTCGGACGCGGCAGCCTGGTGTTCGTGCTGATCCATTCGGTGCTGTGGCCGCTGGCGCTCAACACCTACGCGGGCTTCCAGGGCGTGCCCGACACGCTGCGCATGGCCGGGCGCAACTACGGGCTCAGGGGGCTGCGCTACGTGCTGCAGATCCTGGTGCCGGCGGCGCTGCCGTCGATCCTGTCGGGGCTGAAGATCGGCTGGGCCTTCGCCTGGCGCACGCTGATCGCGGCGGAGCTGGTGTTCGGGGCTTCGTCGGGCAAGGGCGGGCTGGGCTGGTACATCTTCCAGAACCGCAATGAGCTCTACACCGACCGCGTCTTCGCCGGCCTCGCCCTGGTGGTGCTGATCGGCCTGCTGGTCGAGAGCCTGGGCTTCAGGACGCTGGAGCGGCTGACGGTGCGCCGCTGGGGGCAGCAGCGCTAGCTGCTGGCTTGCCGGCCCGCGGCGGCTATCCGCCGGCCTTCCTCGCGCCGGTTGCCTGCCGCAGCGCGCGCAGCTCGCTGTTGAGGAACTCGTTGGCGTCGCGCACCGTACCGTTGGTGAGCTTGACCCTGTAGGCCTGCCCGGTCATCTCCGAGCGCGAGGCGCAGCGCTCGATGAAGTCCTCGGCCGTGAGCAGTTCCTTTTTGAAGTAGTCGTACTTCGCCTGCATGTGCCTGGCGGCGTCGGAGGCGTTGTACTCGCTGCCGTTGCGCAGGAAGATCATCGAGCTCATCTTCGAGACGCGCTGGATCAGCGTGTCGATCAGCTTGTCTTCGGTGTCTGAGGGCGTGGCGCGGGCCAGCAGGGCCGCGGTGCCGAGCATGAAGGCGAGCAGCGCCGTGCGCAGGTGTGTGAAAGAAGCCATTTGTCGTAGTTCGTGGCAATTTCCGGGCCATGCTAGGGCTGGCTGCCCCGCCGTGTCAAACCCGCCCCGGCTCGGGTCTAATTGCAGGTTTTGGCAAGCGTCTCCAACTCTTTCATGAGCTCCTCCTCTTCCGACCTCTCGCCGATCGCCCAAGCGCTGGCCGATGCCGCCGCCGCCAAGTCGATGCACTACTTCCGCACGCCGCTGGACATCATCACCAAGGCGGACGAAAGCCCCGTCACGCTGGCCGACCGCGCCGCCGAGACGGCCATGCGCGAGATCCTCGCCGCCCGGGCGCCTGCCGACGGCATCTACGGCGAGGAGCACGGCCCCGAGCGGCTCGATGCCGAGCGCATCTGGGTGCTCGACCCCATCGACGGCACGCGCAGCTTCATCACCGGCTCGCCGCTGTGGGGCACGCTGATCGGCGTGCTGCAGGGCGGGCGGGTGGCGCTGGGCATGATCGACATGCCGGTGCTCAAGGAGCGCTGGATCGGCGTGGCGGGCCAGGGCGCCACGCGCGACGGCCAGCCGGTGCGCGTGAGCGGCTGCACCGAAGTGGCCAAGGCCCGCATCGTCACCACCTCGCCCGACATCTTCGCGCCGGCCGACTGGAGCGCCTTCGACAGGCTCAGCCGCCAGTGCGCGATGCGCCGCTTCGGCGGCGACTGCTACGGCTACGCCCAGCTGGCGGGCGGCACCATCGACCTCGTGGTCGAGACCGGCCTGCAGCCCTACGACTACCTCGGCCCGGCCGGGCTGATCGAGGCGGCCGGCGGCGTCGTCACCGACTGGCAGGGCCAGCCGCTGGGCCTGAAATCCGACGGCCGGGTGATCGCGGCGGCAACGCCCGAACTCCACCGACAAGCGATGGCCATTCTCTCGGCCTAGACTGTTGCCCATGCTTCGCTGGCTGATCGTCGTCGTCCTCGCGCTGGTGCTCATGAGCGGCCTGACCGCCTGGCTGCGCCGCTTCGGCTTCGGACGGCTGCCCGGCGATTTCGAGTTCCGCGCCTTCGGCCGCGAGTGGCAGCTGCCGATCGCGAGCACCGTGGTGCTCAGCATGATCGCGGCGCTGGTGGCGCGCCTCCTGTAGAGAAGACGAACAATCAAGGAAAAGACGAACAACGATGAGAGCCTGCGTAGACATCGGCGGCACCAAGGTTGCCGTGAGCCTTTCCGCCTCCAGCGACGCGCCGCTGATCGGCCGCCTCAGCGAGCCCACGGCCAAGACCGGTGACAACGACGCGGTGGCTGTGCAGATCATGCGGATGATCGACGAGGTCTGCGCGCAGCAGGGGGTCGATCCGGCGAGCATCGACCGCGTGGGGGTCTCGTCGGCCGGGCCGTTCGAGCTGCACGAGGGCATGGTGGAGCTGGCTACGCCCAACATCTGCGGCGGCATCGCCGGTCCTGCACGTGGCCTGCCCAACAACTGGATGACTGCGCTGATCGAGGCACCGCTGGCCAGGCGGTTCGCCCGCGTGCGAGTCGAGAACGACGCGGTGGCTGCGCTGGAGGCCGAGCGCCACTGGGGCGCCCTCAAGGGCATGGACAGCTGCGCGTACGTCACCTGGAGCACGGGTGTGGGTGTCGGCCTGTGCGTGGACGGCCGTGCGCTGCGCGGCAAGAACGGCAATGCCGGCCACGCGGGCCACAGCTTCGTGGTGGACGATGCGAGCGGCGCGCTGTGCGGCTGCGGCAACGTGGGCGACGTCGAGGGGCTGATCGCCGGCAATTCGATCGCGCGGCGTTTCGGTCAATCGGCAGCCGATGTCTTCAGCTCGGCGGCGGCCGGAGAGCGGCATTCGCTGGAAATCGTCGATGCACTGTGCCGCGTGATGGGCCGCATGCTCTACAACCTGATCGCCACCCTCGACCTGCAGGGAATCAGCCTGGGCGGCAGCGTGTTCTGGCATCACCGTGACTTCCTGCTGCCGAGGCTGCAGGCACAGATCGATGGCAAGCTGCCGCCGCTCACGCGGGGCGTGCAGTTGATGCCCGCCGGCCTGGGCGACAAGGTCGGCGACTACGCCGCGCTCGCGCTGCTCGACTGAACGAACGAACGGACGGTCGAGCCCACGCAACCTGGCGAACCATGACCCCGCTGCCTCGCCGCCGCTCCTTCGCCTACCTGCTGTGGCTGGTGGGGGGCTTCATCGGCGCGCACCGCTTCTATTTGGGCAGCTACCTGGGCGGCGCGGGGCAGATGGGGCTTCTGGGCTACGGCATCGCCGGCCTGCCGGGCGGCCGCTTCTGCCTGGCGGTGCTGCTGCCGTGGATGCTGTTCGACCTCTGGTGGATTCATCGGCGCATGGACCAGCTGCAGGCGCAGGGTCAGGACGAGGACGAAGAAACCCCCTCCGCCGCGGCGCGCCCCGCATCCCTGCGCCACGCGCCGAGGGACGCCGCCAAGGACTACGACCTTGCGGCCTTGGCCGAAGCCAACAAGCTGCAGGAGCGCTTCGTGGCCGCCGCCGAGGCCGGCGACTGGGCGCAGGCCGTCGCCATCGGCGAGCAGATCGTCGCCGCCACGCGCCGCGTGTTCAAGGGGCCGCACCAGAACCTCGCGATGACGCTGTGCATGCTCGGGCAGGCCTGCTACCAGAGCGACGCCTTCGACAAGGCGCGCTCAAGCCTCGAGGAGAGCCTGTCCATCGGCCGCATGCTCGGCATGCCGGCGGAGGACATGGACGTGGCCCGCAGGGCGCTCGACCTGACGCTGGTCGCCATCGCGCAGCGCAAGGCGCGCGGCGCCGCTTCCGACGATCAGGGCGTGCTGCTGAAGCTGCTCGACGACCAAGAGGCCCGCTACCGCGCCGCGCTCGCCCAGGGCGACCTGAAGAGCGCCGAGCAGTCCTGCGCGGAGGCCATCGCCGCCGCCCGCCGGCTGCACGGCGGGGCGCACCGCAGCGTGGTGCTCCACCTGTCCAGCCATGCCGAGCTGTGCCGCCGGCTGCGCTGGAACGAGAAGGCGCAGGCCTCTGCCGACGAGGCGCTCGCCGTGGCTGCGCAGCTGGGCCTGGACGACAGCTGGCGGCGCGGGCCGACCAACACGCTGGCGCTGCTGCATGCCGCGGCCGGACGCGCCGACGAGGCAGAGGCGCTCTACAAGAAGACCATCGCCATGGCGGTGGCCGAGGCCGGAGGCGGCTCCAGCGACGGCGTGGTGCGTGCGTTCAACAACCTGGCCTTCCTCTATGCGGAGTCGGGCCAGGACGCGAAGGCCGAGCTCTGCTATGCGCGCGCCCTGGTGCACCTCGACAAGCTCCCGCCGGGCGAGGGCGACGCGGAGCTGCATTCCGACATGCTCAACAACTTCGCGAGCCTGTTCATGGCGCGCCGCGACTTTCCCCGGGCACGCGAGCTGTTCGAGCGCTCGCTGGGCATCCAGCAGCGCAACTGCCGCGGCATCTCGTCGTCGGCCGCCAATGCGCACAACGACCTGGGCCTGATCGCGCAGGAGGAAGGCGACCTGCGCCAGGCGCTGGTGCACTTCAAGCGCACGCTGCTGCTCAACCAGATCTGCGCGCCCGACCACTTCCGGAACATCGACAACGCGCAGCGCAACATCGACAGCGTGAGCATCGCGCTCGCGGCGGTGGCGCGCGCTGCCCGCATGGAGCCCAGCACTTGAGCATCGGCGCCGCCTTCCACGCCCTCGACCGCTACCGGCTGCGTGCGCTGGTGATCGATCCGTCCACCGTCTCCGGCTTCCTGAACACAGCCGCGGCCAAGGGCGGCCCCCACGACAGCCAGACCGTGGAGCAGGCCTGGGACGTGGTGCGCACGCTGATGCCCGAGGCGGTCGACGGCGAGGAGCTCGACGGCACCGATGGCCTGGCCTGCATCTACCTCACGGCCGCCCATGTGGAGCGCGCCGCGGCCCGGCTCGCGCAGTGCGACGTGGCGGCGCTGGTGGGCCGCTTCACGGCCGACCCGGCGAAGTTCGGCGAGCTGTACTGGGCCAAGGTCTGGCAGGAGGGCGCGCAGGACCTCGCGGGCTTCATGGAGGGCGTCAAGCGCTTCTTCGCGGGCGCTGCCGCAAGGCGCGACGCCGTCCTGTTCTACATCGTCTGAATCGCGCGGCCGCGTCTGAATGTCGACGCGCCCTAGCGCGAGGGCTGCACCGCCGACACGATCTCGCCGAGCCGCCGCAGCCCCGCGTCCACCGCCTTCGAATACGGCCAGCCGCAGTTGATGCGCAGGTAGTTGTCGAAGCGCCCGGAGTTCGAGAACTGCGCGCCCGGCGACACCAGCATCTGTTCGCGCAGCGCGGCTTCGAACACGCTCACCGACGATCGCTGCTGCGGCAGCTCCACCCACAGCTGCAGCCCGCCGCGCGGCAGGTTCAGCCGCGTGCCCGCCGGGAAGTAGCGGGCGATGGCGTCGGCCGTCTGGTCGCGCTGCGTGTGCAGCCGTTCGCGCAGCCGGCGCAGGTGGCGGTCATAGGCGCCGCTGGCGATGAACTCGCCCGCGGCGATCTGCGCCAGCGCCTCGTTGTTGCGGGTCTGCGCGTACTTGAGCATCTCCACCTGCGCGTGCCAGCGTCCGGCGGTGATCCAGCCCAGCCGCAGCCCCGGCGCCAGCACCTTGTGCAGCGAGGCGCAATAGATCACGTTGCCCGTACGGTCCCACGACTTGACCGCGCGCAGCGGCGCGTCGGTTTCCACGAGGTCGCTGTAGGTGTCGTCCTCGACCAGCGCGATGCCGTGGCTCTCGCACAGGTGCACGAGCCGCTGCTTGTGGCTGTCGGGCATCACGCTGCCGATGGGGTTCTGCAGGTGCGGCACCACCACCACCGCCTTGATGTCGTCGTAGGTGTGGATCGCCAGGTCCAGCGCCTCCAGCGACATGCCGGTCTGCGGGCTGGTGGGGATCTCCAGCGCGCGCAGGCCCAGGCTTTCGAGCACCTGCAGCAGGCCGTAGAAGGTGGGTGACTCCACCGCGACCGTGTCGCCGGGCTTGGCGATGGCGCGCAGCGCGAGGTTCAGCGCCTCGATGCAGCCGTTGGTGACCAGCACCTCGTCGGGCGCCACCGTCATGCCCACGCGCAGGCTGCGCTGCGCCACGGCCTCGCGGAACTGCTCGTGGCCTTTCTGCGAGGAGGCGGTGGTCAGCAGCTCGGGCCGCTGGCGCAGCGCGCGCGTCATCGAGTTGCGCAGCGCCTCGGCGGGATACAGCTCGGGCGCCGCGCGGGCGATGGCGAAGTTGAGCTTCACGCCCGTATGCCGCCCGCGCGCCATGAAGTTGGCCATGCGCGTGCGCATGCTCACGAACTGCGCTGGATCGGGCGGCACGTCGGCCACCGGCTCCTCCATCGGCGCGATGGCCAGGCGCTGCGGTCGGCGCACGAAGTAGCCCGAGCGGTCGCGCGCCTCGACCCAGCCGTCGCTTTCCATGGCGCGGCAGACCTGCAGCGCGGTCGAGAGGCTGATGCCGTGCAGCCGCATCAGGCTGCGCAGCGAGGGCAGCTTGTCACCCTGCTTGAGCGAGCCGGTGTGGATCGCATCCACGTAGTGCGCGGAAAGCTGGCGGTAGAGCGGTAGCGAGTCCATGGATCGATGTTCCCCGCATCGGGCATCCGAAAACAGATGCAGTTGCCCGGGAAAACGACCATAACAGATGCGTTTCCGGCCCCGCTGTTCCGGTCGCAATAGCCATGGCGTGTGCCTGTTTTCCGGGCAGCGGGATTCCTACGATGAAGCCTCGTCCAACCGAGCTTCGCCGCCATGATCACCACACTTTCCCAGGCTCCCGATTCCATCGTTCTAGAACCCGGCCAGTCCCTGCGCACCTCGGTCGAGGCCGGCGCATGGCTCCAGCTGGCGGAGGGGCGCGCCCGCGTGGTGTCGCCGCCGGGCTGGTTCGGCGAGACGGTCTTCATGACCGAGTCGCTGCTCGAGGAGGGCGACATGCACCGCCTGCCGCACGGAGGGTGGATCGAGGTTTCGGCTCTGACGCCGGTGCACCTGCGGGTGCACGCGCCCAAGGCCCCGGCGATGGCCGCGAAGACCGCCGCTCCCGCGCTGGCGCGGCCGGTGATGCGATTCGTGCGGCTCCTGACCGGCTGGTGAGCCGCCGGCCACGCGGGGTCAGCGCTCGCTGGGCGCCTCCCGCAGCGCCTCGAGGAAGCTGCGCCGCCACCAGTGGATGTCGTGTTCGCGGATGCGCGACAGCAGCTTCTGGTGCCGCTCGCGCCGCTCCTCCAGCGGCATCTGCAGCGCCTGCTGCACGGTCTCGGCGGTGCCGTGGGTGTCGTAGGGGTTCACCAGCAGCGCTTCCTTCAGCTGCTCGGCGGCGCCGGCGAAGCGCGACAGCACCAGCACGCCGGGGTCGGCAGGGTCCTGCGCCGCAATGTATTCCTTGGCGACGAGGTTCATGCCGTCGCGCAGCGGCGTCACCAGGCCCACGGCCGCCGCACGGCACAGGCCCGGCACGCGCTTGCGCGCCACCATGCGGTGGATGTAGCGCACGGGCATCCAGTCGAGCTCGCCGTAGTCCCCGTTGATGGCGCCGCACAGCGATTCGAGCTCGCGCCGGATGTCGCCGTAGGCGTCGACCGTCTCGCGCGTGGGCGAGGCGATCTGGATCAGCGTGGCGCTGCGGCGGTTCTCGGGGTAGTTCGCCAGCAGCTCGCGGAACGCCCGCACCCGCTGCGGGATGCCCTTGGAGTAGTCGAGCCGGTCGATGCCCAGCAGCAGCCGGCGCTGCGAGTACTCGCGCTTCATGGTCTCGTACATGTCGCGCGATTCCTTCGCATGCGTGAGTGCCGCGAACTCGTCCACGTCGATGCCGATGGGGAAGGCCGCGCTTCGCACCGTCTGGCCGTAGGCGCGGTACATGTCGTCGCCCAGGTACTCGCCGTTGGCCTCGTTGCGCACGTAGTGCTCGAAGTGCTGCACGTCCTGCTGCGCCTGGAAGCCGATCAGGTCGTACGAGAACAGCGAGCGCATCAGCCAGGCGTGCTGCGGAATCGCCGCGAGGATGATCTGCGGCGGCAGCGGAATGTGCAGGAAGAAGCCGATGCGCTGCCTGCAGCCCATCGCGCGCAGTTCGGCTGCCAGCGGGATCAGGTGGTAGTCGTGCACCCAGATGATGTCGTCGTCCTTCAGGAGCGGCAGCAGCTTGCGCGCGAACAGCTGGTTCACGCGCCGGTAGCCGCCGACGAAGCCGGCCTCGAAGTGCGCGAGGTCGAGACGGTCGTGGAACACCGGCCAGAGCACGTCGTTGCTGTAGCCGAGGTAGTAGCTGTCGTGGTCCTCGCGGCTGAGGTCGATGGTCGCCAGCGTGACCTTGCCTGCCTGGTGGCGGTGCAGCTCTCCCTCTCCGGTCGGGCCGTCCTCGACGATCTGGCCGCTCCAGCCGAACCAGAGGCCGCCGCTTTGCTGCAGGCTCTCGCCCAGCGCCACGGCGAGGCCGCCGGCGGCGGGCTTGCGCGGGTCGGCCACGCGGTTGGAGATGACGACGAGGCGGCTCATGGCGCCTCCTTGCGCCAGCTGCCGGGCAGCGTCTTCCCCTCTGGGGGTGGCGTTGCACGGGTGCAGCGGGTGGAAGACCGGGTGGCGTTCATATGGCGGAGTCCCAGGGAGCGGACAGGCGCACCGCCGCGTTGATGATGCCGACCATCGAGTAGGTCTGCGGGAAGTTGCCCCACATCTCGCCGGTGACCGGGTGGGTGTCTTCGGACAGCAGCCCCAGCGGATTGCGCGCGGCGAGCATGGTCTCGAAGATCTGGCGCGCCTCGGCCTTGCGGCCGATCTTGGCTAGCGCGTCGATGCGCCAGAAGGTGCAGATGTTGAAGGCGGTCTCGGGCTTGCCGAAGTCGTCGGCGGCCTCGTAGCGGCGCATGTAGGGGCCGTCGCACAGCGTCTTCTCCATGGCATCGACGGTCGAGATGAAGCGCGGGTCGCGCGCGTCGATCAGGCCCACTTCCACCATCAGCAGGATGCTCGCGTCGAGCTCGTGCCCGCCGAAGCTCTCGGCGAAGGCCTGGCGCTCCTCGCACCAAGACTTGGCGAGGATCTCCTCCTTCATGCGCGCGGCATGGCCGTGCCAGTAGGCGGCGCGTTCCGCCAGCCCCAGTGTGCGAGCGATCTTGGCGAGCCGGTCGCAGGCGGCCCAGCTCATCAGCGCCGAGCTGGTGTGCACGCGCGCGCGGGTGCGAAGCTCCCACATGCCGGCGTCGGGCGTGCCGTAGACGGCCACCGCGCGCTCGCCCACCGCCTCGAGGTGCGGAAACTCCGCCAGCCCCGCGCGGCTGAGCAGCCGGTGGTCGTGGAAGGCCTGCGCCGCGCCGAGCACGATGTTGCCGTACACGTCGTGCTGGAAGTGCTCCTGCGCCTGGTTGCCCACGCGCACCGGGCCCATGCCGCGGTAGCCGGGAAGGCCATCGACGAAGGACTCCGGCAGCTCGCGCTCCAGCCCGATGCCGTACAGCGGCTGGATGTGCTCGCCGTGCGAGCCGATCACCACGTTGCCGAGCCAGCGCAGGTAGTCCTCCATGGTGCCCACTTCGCTCAGCGAATTGAGCGCGCGCACCACGAAGAAGGCGTCGCGCAGCCAGCAGTAGCGGTAGTCCCAGTTGCGCTGGCTGCCCGGCGCCTCGGGAATGCTGGTGGTCATGGCCGCGACGATGGCACCCGTGTCCTCGTACAGCGAGAGCTTCAGCGTGATGGCCGCGCGGATCACCGCGTCCTGGTACTCGAACGGAATGGCCAGGCGCTTGCTCCAGACGCGCCAGTACGCGATGGTCTCCTGCTCGAAGCGGCGCGCGGTGTCGGCGATGCCGTCCATCAGCGTCTCGTCGACGCCGAACATGAAGTTGTATTCGCGCGAGAGCACGAAGGGCTGGCGCGAGAGGATGTGCGAGATCGAGGCGTCGGTGTTCAGCCGCAGCGTCACGTCGGGCCCGACATAGCGGATGTGGTTGCTGCCGCGCGTGACCTCCAGCGGCGCCGAGGCGCCCCACTGGAAGCGCGGATCGAGCGACACGCGGATGCGCGGCGCCCCCGCGATGGGCCGCACGCGGCGCACCAGCATCAGCGGGCGGAAGTAGCGCGAGCGGCTGTAGAAGCGCGGCGCGAAGTCGGTGATCTCGATGCCCTGGCCCGCGCTGTCGAAGAGCTGCGTGCGCAGCACGGCGGTGTTCGGCTCGTACCACTGCTTCGATTCGGCGAAGTCCTCGATGTCGATGCTCCAGGCGCCCGCATCCTCGCCGGGATGCAGCAGGGCGTTGAACACCGGGTCGCCGTCGAAGCGCGGCAGGCAGCACCACACGGCGCGGCCGCGCGAGTCGATGAGTGCGCTGTAGGCGCAGTTGCCGATCACGCCCACGTTGAGCGAGGGCTCGGCCGGCGGCGCGAAGCCGCGGGCGCCAGGCCTTGCGGCTGCCTGCGGATCGACCGGTGCGCGGTCGTCGGGACCGGTCGCGCCGGCCAGGGCCTGCCCGGCGCGGTCCTCGGGCGCCACCGGCGTCTGTTGTTCTGTCATCGGGGGCTCCTCGGTGATTCTTCGGATCGGCTTGCAGAGTCCTGCGGCCTTGCCGCCAGCAGGTCGCGTGCCTGCACCAGCCATTCGTAGACGGCCAGCGGCGATTCGAGGCGGTGCAGCGCCAGGCTGGGGCCCGAGCCCACCTTGATCGCGATGCCGCCGCGCGGCTGCACCACGGCGAATCCGCTTTCGTCGGTGGTGTCGTCGCCGAGGAAGACCGGCACGCGGCCGGCGAAGGGCGCCTCGGTCATGAAGGCATCGATGGCGATGCCCTTGTTGACGCCTGCGGGCTTCACCTCGAAGACGAACTTGCCGTGCATCAGCTCCAGCATCGGATCGAGCGCGATGGCGCGCGACATCGCGTCGCGGCACACCGCCTCCAGCTGCGGAGCGAGCCGGTAGTGCAGCGCGATGGCCGCGTGCTTGCGCTCGACAAGCAGGCCTTCGTGCACGCGAGCCAGCTCGTTGGCGATGTCGAGCACGGGGGCGAGATCGGGCGGCCGCTGCTCCTGCATGCTGCCGGCGGCATCGCGGCGCTGCACGCCGTGCTCGCCGGCCGCAGGCAGCCGCAGGGGCGCGAGAAAGCGGTCGATGGCATCGATCTGGCGGCCCGACACCACGGCGAGCGCACCGCCGAGCTGGTCGCGCAGGTCGCTCAGCAGGGGCACGAGGGCGGGTGGAATCTCGATGGCTTCGGGCGTGGGCGCGAGCCCGACCAGGGTACCGTCGAAGTCGAGGAAGAGGGCTGCGTCCCGCGCCAACGGAGGAGGCAACGGCGGGTTGCTGGAGGACTTTGGCATCGGTAAAAACCTTAACACGCGCCGTTCGCGGCGCATGTCGGCCAAAGCCCCATGTCGCCCCGGACGCGCCGGGAGCGCTTCGAATCAGTGCGCTGCCAGCGAGGGCGCCGGCGCCAGTTCGGCGAGCGCGCGCAGCAGCGTCGCCGGGTTCACCGGCTTGAACAGCACCGGAATGCCCGAGGCGCGCACGCGCTGCAGCCGCTGGGGCGAGGTCTCCCCCGTCACCAGCAGCAACGGTGCTTGAAGGCCGAAGCGCTGCTGCAGGCGCTGCCCCACGTCGAGCCCGTTCTCGCCGCCGCCGAGGCGGTAGTCGCACATCAGCAGCGAGAAGGGGCGCTCCTGCGCGTCGGGGCTTGCTAGGAGCTCCGCGGCTTCGGCCTCGCTGGCGACGGCCTCCAGCGAGAGATGGTGTGACCTGAACAGGCCGACCATGGCTTCGCGGATATCCGCTTCGTCGTCGATGAGCAGGATGCGCCCGTGCACTGCCCCCGGCGTGCAATCGGCGCGCTGCCCTGCGGCGCGGCGGGCTGCAAGAGGCCCGCCCTCGGCATCGGGCACCGCAGCTTCCTCGGCGGCCGGCAGTTCGAGGCGGAAGAGGCTGCCGCGGCCGGGGCGCGACTTCAGCCGCACCGGATGCCCGAGCAGCTGCGAGAGCCGCCGCACGATCGACAGGCCGATGCCCAGCCCCTGCGTGCGGTCGCGGCCCGGGTTGTGCACCTGGTAGTACTCCTCGAACACGCGCTCCTGCTGCTCGGGCGCGATGCCGATGCCGGTGTCGAACACCTCGATCCACACCGTGTCGCCGCGCGCGCGGGCCCGCACCGACACGCCGCCGCGTGTCGTGTACTTCAGCGCGTTGTCGACGAGGTTGGAGAGCATGCGGTGCAGCAGCTGCGCATCGCTGCGCACCCGGAGGCCGCTGGCGCGCACCCGCAGCTGCAGCTGCCGCTCCTCGGCCCTGGCCGCGAACAGGCGGTTGAGCGAGCGGAACAGCGCGTCGAGCGACACCGGCGCGATGTCCGGCGTGACCACGCCCGCATCGAGGCGCGACACGTCGAGCATGGTGTCGAGCGAATTGCCCAGTGCGTTCACCGCGCGCATCAGCTGCTGCGCGTTGCGGCCGCCGTGGTGCTCGCGCAGCTCGTTCTCCAGTGCCGCGCCGAAGAGCGCGATGGCATGCAGCGGCTGGCGCAGGTCGTGGCTGGCGGTGGCGAGGAATCGCGACTTCTCGGCGCTCGCGCGCTCCGCGGCGGCGATCTGCCTGCCCAGCTGGCCGGCCAGCGCCTCGTTCTCGAAGCGCAGCACCAGCGAGTCGGTCAGCAGCTCGTGCTGCTGGCCGCCCACGCGCAGCGTGAAGAGCAGGTAGCCCAGGCTGAAGAGCGCCAGGAAGAAGTGCGTCGCGTCGCCCTGCCACGCCAGCGCGGCGATCAGGCTCAGCATCATCGGCAGGGTGTAGCCGTACAGCGCCGGCTTCAGCGGCCACAGCAGCTGCATGGCCCGCGCGCAGCTGCCGATGATGGCCACCGTGACGACCGAGGTCACGGGCATGTCGCCCGGTGTGATGAAGAGCAGCGGCGCACTGGCCATGGCCGCGCCCACCACCATGACGGTGCAGGAATGCCGGCGTGCCCAGCGCCTGGTGTCGGCCAGCGGCACGCCGGCGTGCCAGCGCGGCATCGAGAGGAGGAACAGGCCCAGCAAGAGGTGCGCCGCCATCCACACGAGGATCCAGGCGCGGGGCTGGTGCAGGTACATGGCCGCGCCCAGCGCAGCGCCCAGGCCGAAGTGCACGAACACCGACGCGTCGTAGGCCGCGTACACCGAGGCCACGTGCTCGCGCAGCACGCGCAGGCCCAGCTCGTCCGCCCCTGGCGGGTGCGGGAAGTCGGCGGACTCGCGTGACGGCTTCGGCGCGGTGGCATTCACCCGGCCGATGCTATCGACGGGGTTCGCGCACGGAAGTGTCGTAAGTCATGCCCCGAAAGGGCTGGCCCCGGTCGGCCTCAAGCCTGACCCAGCGACGAAGCGACCGCCTCGACGCGCGCCCGGTGGATGGCCTCGCCGATCTTCGGTCCCGTGGCGCCCGACTGCTGGGCGGCCCGGGCCACCACGTCGGTGGCCACGGCCGACGCCGTCGCCAGCACCGCGAGCAGCCGCTGGCGCTGCGGCCAGGGCGCATCGGCCTCGATGCCGGTGCCCGGACGGCTGCGCGCCGCGCACTCGCAGGCCAGCAGCGCCTCGGCGAAGCGTGCGGGCTTGCGGAAGGCGTCGCAGCGCTCCAGCAGGCGCACCAGCCCGGCGGCATCGAGCGCGCCGCTCTCGTCGATGTGCGAGTGCTCGCGCGCCACCATCTCCGCCAGCTCGCGGATCTCCACCGGCACGCGCCAGCGTTCGCACAAAGCCTGGAGCGAGGCCACGCTGCCCTTGCCGCTACCGAAGCCGCCGGTCAGGCAGGCGAAGCGCACGGCCAGCGACGCCTTCAGCCGGGCGGCGGTGTCCACCACCTGCATCGGCAGCGGGTCGTTCGCGTCGATTTCGGGCAGCAGCACTGCCAGTGCGCCGCATTCGCGCAGCACGTCGAACATGCGCGAGGGGCGTGTTTCCATCAGGCCGCGCGAGAGCTCCTGCCACACGCGCTCGGCCACCAGCGCATCGACCTCGCCGGCCGCGACCATCCCGCGCATCAGCGCCATGGTTTCCGGGGCCACGTCGAAGTCGTCGAAGCGGGCGGCGAAGCGCGCCACGCGCAGGATGCGCACCGGGTCTTCGCGGAAGGCATCGGTCACGTGGCGCAGCACCTTGTCGCGCAGGTCGCGCTGGCCGTGGAAGGGGTCGGCCAGCGTCTCGGGCGCGGGATCGAAGCGGCCGTCGGCGCTCACCAGTTCGGCGGGCAGCGCGATCGCGTTGACGGTCAGGTCGCGGCGGGCGAGGTCCTGTTCGAGCGTGACGTCGGGCGCGGCATGCACGGTGAAGCCGCGGTAGCCCGGCGCGCTCTTGCGCTCGGTGCGCGCGAGCGCGTATTCCTCGCGCGTCTCGGGATGCAGGAACACCGGAAAGTCGCGCCCCACGGGCAGGTAGCCGCGCGCCACCATTTCCTCGGGCGTGGCACCGACCACCAGCCAGTCGTGGTCGGACACGGGGCGCTCCAGCAGGCGGTCGCGCAGGGCGCCGCCGACGAGAAATATCTTCATGACGGCAGTTTAGGGATAGTCCCCCTGTCAGAAATAGAACGGTCGTTCGATAATCCGCGGCGCAGACCGGGCAATCGTTCGTCATCCGGGCGATCTTCAGCGGCGAGCACAGCCGGCGTCCGCATCCGCAGAGGGATATTCAATCAAAAGGACACATTTCATGAAGAAAACAATGATTGCACTGGCAGCGCTCGGCGCCCTGGCGTCCGGCAGTGCCATGGCGCAGAAGGCCGGCGACTGGGTCGTCGGCACGGGGTGGTTCCATCTGTCACCGCAGGATTCGAGCAAGCCGCTCACCGTGACCTCGCCGATCCCGAGCGTGCTGCCCGGTTCCGGCGCCAGCGTGAGCGATTCCGACACCCTGGGCCTCAACGCCACCTATTTCATCGACAGCAACTGGGCGGTGGAAGGCGTGTTCGGCGTGCCGCCGAAGTTCAAGCTCGACGGCACCGGCACCCTCGGGCGCGTGGGCCAGCTCGGCGAGGCCCGCCAGTGGAGCCCGACGATCCTGGGCAAGTACTACTTCAACGACGGCGAATCCGCCTTCCGCCCCTTCGTCGGCCTCGGCGCCACCTATGTCTGGTACAGCGACGTCAAGCTGACCCCGAACCTGCAGAGCGCGCTGGCCACGCAGTTCCACCAGTCGCCCTTCGCGGTCAACACCACGGCCAAGCTGGACAGCAAGTTCGCCCCGGTGCTCAACATCGGCGCGGCCTACCAGTTCGACAAGCACTGGGGCATCTCGTTCTCGGTCTCCTACATCCCGCTGAAGACCAAGGCCAAGCTGACCACGAACTCGGTCTTCGGCCTGCCGGTGGCGACCAGCGAGGCGAGCCTGAAGCTCAACCCGATCGTCACCTACGTGGCGGCGACCTATCGGTTCTGAACCGGGCTCGGGCTCGCCCTTGCAGCGTTTGAAGCCCTATCGCCCCGTGCGGTAGGGCTCCTCGAACTGCAGGAAGTCCTTTTCGGCCAGCCCCGCGTCGATCCAGGCCTTCACCCCCGGCAGCGCCTGCACGCGCTCGATGTAGGCGGTGATCTGCGCCGGCACCGGCAGGCCGTAGGTCTTGATGCGCGTGCCCACGGGCGCGAAGTAGGCGTCGGCGATGCCGAACTCGCGGCCGAAGAGCATCGGGCCGCCATGGGTCTCGAGCAGGCCGCTCCACATCTGCACGATGCGCGCGAGGTCGCTGGCGACTTCGGGCACCTCCTTCAGCAGCCGTGCGCCCACTTCGGGCAGCGAGGCCTCGAGGTTCATGCCGCAGTGGTTGCGCAGGCCGCCGAAGCCGGCGTGCATCTCGGCGCAGACGCTGCGCGCGCGGGCGCGGTCGGCCCTGGCCTGGGGCCAGAGATGCTTGTCGGGGAAGCTCTCGGCCAGGTATTCGGCGATGGCGAGCGTGTCCCAGATGACGAGGCCGTCGTCTTCCACCAGCACCGGCACCTTGGCCGCGGGGTTCAGCGCGCCGATGATGTTCTTGAACTGCGAGTCGGCCTCGAAGGAATCGAAGCGCACCGCGACTTCCTCGAACTCGATGCCGGCCTGCTTCATCAGGATCCAGGGCCGCATCGACCATGACGAGTAGTTCTTGTTGCCGACATAGAGCTTGCGCATGAGAGGGTTCTCCGGTCCGTTGCGGTGATGCTGAATAGGGTCTTCGATGCTAGCCGTGCGCCACGCGGCGATTGATGCCGAACGCGGCGCGAATTGATGCCGCTTCGCAGGCGGCCCGGCGTTCAGTGCCGGGGCTTGTCGCCCGAGTCCTGCCCGCCGGCGCGGGCGGCGTCGCCATCGGCCTTCGGCTGCCCGGGCGCCCGCTCGATCAGGCCCACGAGACGCGGCACCAGCGCGAGAACGGCGAGCGCGAGCAGCGCGCTCGTCACCGCCGTCACCTCGCGGCCGAGCCCGCAGGCCATGCCGATGGCGGCGGTCATCCACAGGCCCGCGGCGGTCGTCAGGCCCTGCACGTGGCTCTCGTCCTTGCCCTGCTTGAGGATGGTGCCGGCGCACAGGAAGCCCACGCCCGCCACCAGCCCCTGTATGACGCGGCTCATGTCCGCCGGCACGATGCCGGTCTGCTGGGGAATCAGCACGAACATCGCCGAGCCGATGGCCACCAGCATGTGGGTGCGCACGCCGGCCGCCTTGCCCTGCTGCTCGCGCTCGAAGCCGAGCACGAAGCCCAGCACGCCCGCCAGCGTGAGCCGCAAAACGATGCGCGTGAGCTGCGCGACGTCGCCCACGTCCGAGAACTCGGACGCCAGCGTGTCGAGGACCTCGTCGCGCCAGCTCATCTCAGGCGGCGGCCTTCAGGGAAGATCCTTGTTCGGCTCGGGCTCGGAGGCATCGCGCGGGCCGACGCGGCCCAGGCGCTCCTTCAGCGACTGCGGCCGGCCGCTGATGATGGCGGCGTAGTTGGTGGTGTTTGCCAGCACCTTCTTCACGTAGTCGCGCGTCTCGTTGAAGGGCACGTTCTCGGCCCAGATGGCCGCGTCGAGCACTGGGCCGTTGCGCCAGCTGCGCGGTCGGCCCGGGCCGGCGTTGTAGGCGGCGGCGGCCAGCGCCATAGAGCCGTCGAAGTCGTCGAGCGCGAGCTTCAGGTAGTTGGTGCCGATGGTGATGTTGGTCTCGCGGTCGTTGATCTGGCTGGGCGAGAAGTCGGCCAGGCCGATCTTGCGGGCCGTCCAGCGCGCGGTGGCGGGCATGACCTGCATCAGGCCCGAGGCGCCGACGCCGGAGCGCGCGTCCATGATGAAGCGGCTTTCCTGGCGGATCAGGCCATAGACGTAGGCCGGGTCGAGGCCGATGTCCTGGCTCTTGCGCAGCACCGTGTCGTGGAAGGGCATCGGGAAACGCTGCTCCACGTCGACCACGCCCTTGGTGCGCTCGCTGGTGTTGATGCAGCGGTCCCACACCTCGCGCTGGCAGGCGAAGTCGGCCGCGGCGAGCAGCGCGCGGTCGTCCATGCCGCCCTTGTCGTGCAGGTTGGTGGCGTAGTTCCACTCGCGCGTGCCCTCGGGGCGCAGCCCGATGGCGATGGCGTAGAGGCCGCGCGCCAGCGACGGGTTGCTGCGCGCGGCGGCTTTCTCCTCGGGCGTGAGCGGAGCGGGGCGCGTGGGCACCACGGTGCGCTGGCCCATTTCTTCCAGCGCCAGCATCTCGTAGAAGCCGCGCGAGCCGGCGATGCTCTGGTAGAGCTCGCGGGCCTGGGCGCGGCGCTCGTCGCCGCCTGCGCTGGCCAGTGCGCGGGCCTTCCAGTAGACCCAGGTCGGGTCGAGCTGGGTGGTTTCGCTCATCGCGTTGATGGCGGGCACCACTTCCTTCCACTGGCCGGCGCGCAGGGCGGCGCGCACGCGCCAGGCGAGCATGTCGTCGGACAGGTCGCTGTTCTTGGTGACGTTGGCGAAATAGCTGCCGGCCTGCGGCCACAGCTTGATGGCGGCGGCGCGGCCGATGGTGCCCCAGAGCCAGTTGCGCTCCTCGGCCGAGAGCATCGGGCCCCACTTGCTGTCGAGCTGGGATGCCGCCTGCTCGGGGTCGGCGATGGCGACCTTGATGAGCGCGAGCACCACCAGCTCCTTGCGCGACTTGGCGGCCACGAAGGCACGGCCGGTCAGGAACTTGGCCGAGCTCGCGTTGAGTTCCTCGAAAAGCGGCAGCGCGTCGGGCGCGGCGATGGTGACGGCAGCGCGCGCGGCCTGCGGCCGGTTGGCCTCCATGGCCAGGCGCGCCTTCTTCCAGACGTCGTTGGTCGACAGCAGGCGGGCGGCGACCATGCGGTCGGCGGCGGTGAGGCAGCCATCGTCGAGGTCCTTCTGGCCGAACCAGTTGCGGCGCACCTCGTCGGCCTGCGCCTGCGTGGCGGTGCCGGTTCGCAGCGTGTCGACCAGGATCGCGTAGCAGCGCACCTGCGGGTCGTCGCCCATGCGGAAGCCGTCGAGCGAGGCGGAGAAGTTGTCCCAGTCGCGGCGCTGGCCGGTCAGCAGCAGCCAGTCGTTGCGCAGGCGGTCTTCCTGGTAGGTGCCGGGGTAGCGGGCGTAGAAGTCCTGCACTTCGTTGGGCGCGGCTTCCTGCAGCCTTGCCTTGAGTTCCCAGTAGGCCGCCCAGGGTTCGAGCGCATGGCCGCGGGCCTGGGGCAGCAGGGCCGTCAGCCGGGCCTTGTCGCCGCGCTGGAAGGCCTGCTTCATCTGGATCAGGACGTCGTCGTTGGTGTTGCTCTGGGCCGCGGCGGGCTGCTGCGAGAGCATTGCGGCGAAGGCGATGACCGCGGAAAAAACCAGCGCGGGGACCGCATTGCGCGGATGGCTGCGCTTGGATGCCAAAATGCTTGGGAACTGCATCGGGGGATTATGGACAAGTCAAAGGGTGCCGACACCTCGGCAACGGCGAGTTTTCTTAAGGAACAGTTGAGGAAAGCCCTCATCGAGCAACGTCTGGCGATGCCCGACCGGCTGACACGCGCCGACCTTTTGCAGCGCGTGATGCGGATCTGGCTCGTGGGCCGGCCCGACACAGTGATCGGCGCCTACTGGCCGATCAAGGGCGAGTTCGATCCGCTGCCCGCACTGCACCGCTGGAAGGAAGACGGCGAGCTCATGGAGGAGCCGCAGCGCCGCCGCATCGGACTGCCGGTGATCGACAAAGTTCACAAGACCCTGACCTTCCATGCCTGGTACCCGGGCTGCCAGATGGAGGAGGACGCCTACGGCATCCCCAAGCCCAAGGACACCGAGCTGATCGTGCCCACGCTGCTGTTCGTGCCCTGCGTGGGTTACAGCGCGGGCGGCTACCGGCTGGGCTACGGCGGGGGCTTCTACGACCGCACGCTGGCCGCGCTCGAACCGCGGCCCTTCACGGTGGGGCTGGGCTTCACCAACGGCTTCATCGAGGACTTCGAGCCCGAGGCGCACGACCTGCCGCTGGACGCCATCCTCAACGACAACGGCGTGGTCTGGCCCGTGGCTTGACTCTCCCCCAGGCTGCGCGCACTTCGTGTCGCGCACTGGGCTCTCCCCCAGTCTTCGCGCACTTCGTGTCGCTTCGCCAACCCCCTTCCGGGGGCAACACCTGCGGCCCGGCGGAGCCGGTTCCGCGGTGTTCCTGGAAGAAGCTGCCAGGCTGTTCTTCCTTTTGAGGCTCAGTCGATGTTGTCGACGGTGTCCGGGTCGGGCACCTCGCCGATGGTCTCGCGCGTGGTCACGGCCTGCAGCTGGAGCCAGTCGCAGAAGGCCTTGATCTCCGGGCGCTGCATGCTGCGCGGGCCGGCGATCAGCCAGTAGGACATCGGCGAATCCATGCGGTGCTGCGGCAGCACCTCGACCAAGTCGCCGTTGGCCAGGCTCTCGGCGATCAGCGAGCTGCGCGCCAGGGTCACGCCCTGGCCGGTGAGGGCGGCCTGCACCATCTGGTAGGCGTAGTTGAAATAGAGCCAGCGCTTGGGCTGGGCGCGCTCCAGCCCGTTCACCTCGAACCAGCGGCGCCAGGTCAGCCACTCGAGGTGGGTGCGGTGGGCGTCGCCGGCCTCGATCAGGGTGAACCGGGTCATGTCTTCCGGCGTCCTGATGGGCGGGCTGCTCTTGAGCAGCCAGGGGCTGGCCACCGGCGTGAGCGTCTCGCCGAACAGGCGCACCGCGCTCGGCGGCATGGCGTCGCGCGGGCCGTAGCGCAGGGCGATGTCCACGTCGGCCACGTCGAGGTCGACCGCCACGTCGCTGGCGTCGATGCGGATGTCGATCTCGGGGTTGTCGCGCTGGAAGGCCTCCAGCCGCGGGATCAGCCACATCGAGGCGAACGAGGCGAAAGTGGTCAGCGACACGCTCTGCCGTCCCGCGCTCTGGCGGATCTGGCGCACGGCCGTGTCGATGCGCGGCAGCGACTGCTGTACCGCCAGCAGCAGCAGGGCGCCGGCGCTGGTGAGCTCCACCGCGCGGGTATGGCGCAGGAACAGGGCCACGCCCACTTCCTCTTCCAGCGACTGGATCTGGCGGCTCACCGCCGACTGGGTCAGCGCCATCTCCTCGGCGGCGGCGCGGAAGTTCAGGTGGCGGGCCACCGCCTCGAAGGCTCGCAGGTGCCCGGCGGAGATCGGGCGGGAGCGCAGATGGGTCTGGGAATGTTGCATGGGTGTGAATCGAGGGCGGGTCGCGGCCAGTCAATTGATGCGAAACCAGCATCAGTAGGCTAACTCGTTTTCATTGGACCGCCAACGCGGGAGAAACGATCATTCATTCCCGAACTGCGCCATTGCCTCTTTCTGTCAAGCGCGTCGGCAAAGCCCCAAGGAGTTACACCATGTCCACCGCCGTCTGCACCACCGAATCGCTCTCGCCCCTCTCCGTCCCGGCCCGCGCCGCCACCGTCCCGCCGGCAGTCCGCCGCGGTGCATGGCAGATCGCTCCCGGCGAGGCGATGAGCCTGAAGGCGCGGGCGGCCAGCATCCTGCGCGTGAAGCAGGGCCGCGTGTGGATCACGCCCGACGCGACGCTCGCCAATCCCAGCGAAGACCTGGTGCTCGCACCCGGCGAATCGCTGATGGTGGCTGCGGGCCAGCGCATCGTGATGGAGGCGTGGGATGGCTACGGAGCCACCTACAGCTGGGACAACGCCTGATCGTTCCCAGTCCTCCAGGTGCTGAAAAAGGCGGCTTCGGCCGCCTTTTCCTTTTTTCGGGAGCTGTTTGGGGCGCTTTGGGGGCTACCTCGGGCGATTCCCGGGCCGTTTCCCCGCCGTTTCAGCCGTTGATGTCGAAGCTCGGCACCAGCGCCAGGAAGTGGCGCAGTGCCGCCTCCCCCTGCAGCGCGTGCACGCCAGCCATCAGGTGGGGTCCCTCGCATTCGGCCAGCCCCATGCCGAAGCCGCTGTACCTGCGCACCGACAGCGGTGCCTCGTAGACCACCTTGACGTCGACGTGCCGCGGGTCCTCCTTGATCCGTTTCATCAGCTCGTCCACGGCATCGGCCGGGCCTTCGAGGTGCTGGCAGAAGCGCATGCCGTCGAACACCAGCAAGCCGGTGATGTTGTGCCGTGCATTCTGGGCACGGGCACGCGAGACGATCTGACCCACCGTCTGCGGAGGCAGGCTCTGGGTGAGCATGCTGCAGTAGAGAATCTCGTGGAGGGGCGTTGCGTCTGCGGTCATGCGATCGGAGTTGAAGGGGGCCGTCGAGTGTAGGCGGCACGGGCAAGCCCGCGAAATGTCAAAAGACACAGGCCAGGCGCCTATAGTGAAGCGTGAAATACGAGGACTACCCTGCCGCCGCGGCCCCTCCGGGGGGCGCGAACCCTTGCGATCGATGCGGGTTGCGACGCCTCGAGGCGTTCCTGCCCTGCTCGCCGGAAGAGTTGAAGACCATCCAGTCCTTCCGCGTGGGAGCCCGGCGCGTGGCGGCGGGCGGCTCGATCATCGAGGAGCACCGGCGCAGTCCGCAGCTGTTCACCATCTATGCCGGCTGGGCGTTCCGCTACAAGACGCTGAGCGACGGCCGGCGGCAGATCCTGAGCTTCCTGCTGCCCGGCGACTTCCTGGGCCTTCAGGACGAGTTCGCCGACGGCCACACGCACGGCGTCGCGGCGGTGACCGACGTCACGCTGTGCGCCTTCTCGCGCGACCGCCTCTGGGAACTGTTCCACGCCCAGCCCAAGCTCGGCTACGACATCACCTGGCTGGCCGCGCGTGAAGAGAAGATGGTCGACGACAACCTCGTCTCCACCGGCCGGCGCAACGCCAGCGAGCGGGTGGCGATGCTGCTGATGCATCTCTTCCGCCGGGCCCAGCGCGTGGGCATGGAGCGCGACGGCTGGATCGAGTTTCCGTTCAACCAGCAGCACATCGCCGACGCGCTGGGGCTTTCGCTGGTGCACACCAACAAGACGCTGCGGCGGCTGCAGCGCCTGGGGCTCTACAAGATCGACGCCGGCTGGCTGCGCATCATGGAGCCGCATGCCCTCGAGGCGCTGGGCGACTACTTCGAGCGGCCGATGCGGCCCACGCCGCTGATCTGAGCGGGCACTTCCCGATCGCGGCACCCCGGCGCGCTCAGCGCGCCGCCACCAGTTCGCGCAGGTCGTCCTGGTAGGCCTGCAGCCGCCGCACCGCCTGCGCGCGCTGGCTTGCGCTGGTGCCGTTGTGCATGGCCGCGGTGTTGCGGCAGCCTTCCTGCAGAAGGGCCTGCTGTTGGTCGCGCCAGGGGCCCGGCGGCGGCTCGGCGATGCGCTGGATGTAGTCGTGCAGCGCCGCGCGGGCCTGTGACGGCGAAGGCCTGGCGGCGACGAAGCCGCGCAGCAGCCTGAGCGCTTCCTGCTGCCGCTTGCGGCGCTCGGCGTCCGCCAGCTTCGGGTCGAACACCGACTGCGCGACCTGCTGCTTCAGGAGCTCGCGCTGCTCGGCGCTCAGGCGGCCGTAGAAATCCTCGGTGCGGTCGAGGAACTGGTCGTAGCGCTTCTCCTGCACCTGCTCGGGCGTGCGGTCCAGCCAGTCCTTGCGGTACTGGGCGTTGTTCTTGGCGTACTTGCGCTCCAGCTGCTGCAGCTGCGCCTCGGTCAGGCTCAGCGCCAGCTCGGTGCCGGCGGGCTCGGCACGCTCGGTCACGGCCAGCAGGCGCTCGCGGATGCGGTCTGCCATCGCGCAGACCTGCTCCGGCGTGACTTCGCCCGGGGCCATGGCCTGTGCATCCTTCAGCAGCGAGGCCAGGCGCGGCAGCTCGTTCTGCCGGTGCCATGCCAGCAGCCGGGAGAGCTCGTCGCGCACCTTCGGGGTCTGGGTGCCGTCGAAGTCGAGGTACTCGTCGAGCCACCAGTAGCTCACCGTCGGCAGGTTGTTGTAGGCCAGCTGGATCGCGCTGCAGGCGCCCAGGGCGGCCGCCACGAGCAGCACGCCGATAATTCGGGGCACCGCAGAGATTGCCGAGCAAGTCGCGCAACGAATCCTGGAAAAGAAACGCATGAATCAGCCTCCGCAACAGAACAACGACCAAGGACCGATCGACGTCGTCATCATGGCCGCCGGCAAGGGTACCCGCATGAAGAGCCGGCTGCCGAAAGTGCTGCACCGGCTGGGCGGCCGGGCCCTGCTGGCGCACGTGGCGGGCACGGCTGCGCGCATCGGGGCGCGCGACGTGGTGGTGGTCACCGGCCACGGCGCGGACCAGGTCGAGGCCGCCATGGCCGGCGGCGTGGGCAATGCCGCCGTGCGCTTCGCGCGCCAGGAGCCGCAGCTAGGCACCGGCCACGCGGTGCAGCAGGCCGCGCCGCTGCTGTCGGATGACGGCACGGTGGTCGTGCTCTCGGGCGACGTGCCGCTCATCGGCGAGGAAACCCTGCGCGCGCTCGTCGCGGCCAGCGCCGGCGGCAAGCTGGCGCTGCTGACCATCGAGTTCGACGACCCCACGGGCTACGGCCGGGTCATCCGCGCGGCCGACAACGGCGAGGTGCGGGGCGACGTGCAGGCCGTGGTCGAGCACAAGGACGCCACCGAGGCCCAGCGCGCGGTGCGCGAGATCTACAGCGGGGTGATGGCCGTGCCGGCACGCCTGCTCAAGGGCTGGCTCGGCCGCCTGGACAACGACAACGCCCAGGGCGAGTACTACCTGACCGACGTGGTCAAGCTCGCTGCCGCCGACGGCGTGCCCGTGGTCGCGCACGTCATCACCGACGCGCTTCAGGTGGCCGGCATCAACAGCCCCGCCCAGCTTGCAGCGCTGGAGCGCGCATGGCAGCTGCGCCAGGCCAACGCGCTGATGGAGCAGGGCGTGCGCCTGGCGGACCCGTCGCGCTTCGACCTGCGCGGCACGCTCGAATGCGCGGGCGACGTGGAGATCGACGTCAACTGCGTGTTCGAGGGCGCGGTGTCGCTGGGCGAGGGCGTGCGCATCGGCGCCAACTGCGTGATCGCCAATGCGCGCATCGAGGCCGGCGCTGTGATCCACCCCTTTACCCACATCGAGGGCGAGAAGGCCGGCGTCACCGTCGGCGCGGGCTCGCTGATCGGCCCCTTCGCGCGCCTGCGCCCCGGCGCGCAATTGGGCGCGGAGGTGCACATCGGCAACTTCGTGGAAGTGAAGAACTCCACCCTGGCTGCCGGCGCCAAGGCCAACCACCTGGCCTACCTGGGCGACGCCACCGTGGGCGAGCGCGTGAACTACGGCGCGGGCAGCATCACCGCCAACTACGACGGTGCCAACAAGCACCGCACCGTGATCGGCGACGACGTGCACGTGGGCAGCAACTGCGTACTGGTGGCGCCCGTCACCATCGGCGCGGGCGGCACCATCGGCGGCGGCTCGACCATCAACAAGTCGACCGAGCCGGGCGCGCTGACCGTGGCGCGCAGCAAGGCGGTGAGCTTCCCGAACTGGAAGCGCCCGCAAAAGAAGAAATAGGCTCGCCCCCAGGCTGCGTGCGCTTCGTGTCGCTGCGCCAACCCCCTTCCGGGGGGGCAACACCTGCGGCCCGGTAAAGCCGGTTCCGCGGTAGCACTGGCCTCGCCCCCAGGCTTCGCGCACTTCGTGTCGCTGCGCCAACCCCCTACCGGGGGCAACGCCTGCGGCCCGGCAAAGCCGGTTCCGCGGTGTTCGCGAAGGGCATGAGGACTTTCACCCCAGCGGCATCCGGGGCTCGAACTTCGCGCGTTTCAGGCTGAAGAAGGCCTTGACGTTGCGCACGTTCGCATCGGCCGTGAACAGGCGCTGCGTGAGCGCGGCGTAGTCCGGCATGTCGCGCGCCGCCACGACCAGCACGAAGTCGGGGCCGGGCGACACGCGCCAGCACTGCTGCACCGCGTCGTCGGCGATCACGCGCGCCTCGAAGGCATCGAGCGAGGCGGCGTCCTGCCGGTCGAGCGAGATCTCGATCACCGCCTGCAGGCCGTGGCCCAGCACCGCGGCAAGCCGGTCGGGCGACAGGAGCGCGACCTGGCGCTCGATCAGGCCGATGTCGCGCAGCCGCTGCACGCGGCGCAGGCAGGTGGGCGGGGAGATGCCCACGTCGGCGGCCAGACGCTGGTTGGTCTGGGAGGCGTCGCGCTGCAGAGCGTCGAGCAGGCGCAGGTCGGTTGAATCCAGCGAGATTGATTCCATATCGAATGAAATTATGGAATAAAACTCCAATCGACAGAAAAGAAGAAATAAAAGTCCGAAATTGAATCAATTTCGAATGCATATTTCTTTCGTGCCTTCCTACCATCGAGCCTCTTCTCCATTCAAAGGCAGCTCACCATGTGCGGCATCGTCGGGGCAGCGTCCCATCGCAACATCGTTCCGGTCCTCGTGCAGGGCCTCCAGCGGCTCGAGTACCGCGGCTATGACTCCTGCGGCGTCGCGGTGCATGCCGGCGGCCTGACGCGGGCCCGCACCACCTCGCGCGTGGCCGACCTCGTGGCGCAGGTGCGCGACGACAAGGTCGAGGGCCTCACCGGCATCGCCCACACGCGCTGGGCCACGCACGGCGCGCCGGCGGTGCACAACGCGCATCCGCACTTCAGCCACGGCCCGGGCGCCGACGCGCAGGCCGCGCGGCCCGGCCGTATCGCGCTGGTGCACAACGGCATCATCGAGAACCACGAGACGCTGCGCGCCGCGCTCGAGGCCAAGGGCTACGTGTTCGAAAGCCAGACCGACACCGAGGTTATCGCCCACCTCGTCGACAGCCTCTACGACGGCGACCTGTTCGAGGCCGTGAAGGCCGCGGTGCTGCAGCTGCACGGCGCCTACGCCATCGCCGTGATCTGCCGCGACGAGCCGCAGCGCGTGGTCGGCGCGCGCGCGGGTTCGCCGCTGATCCTCGGCGCGGGCAAGGACGGCGCCGAGAACTTCCTCGCCAGCGACGCGATGGCTCTGGCGGGCGTCACCGACCAGATCATCTACCTGGAAGAGGGCGACGTGGTCGACGTGCAGCCCGGCAAGTACTGGATCGTCGACAGGAACCACAAACCCGTCACCCGCCAGGTGCGCACCGTGCTCGCGCACAGCGGCGCCGCCGAACTCGGCCCCTACCGCCACTACATGCAGAAGGAAATCTTCGAGCAGCCGCGCGCCATCGGCGACACGCTCGAGGGCGTGGAAGGCATCGTGCCGGAGCTGTTCGACGGCATCGGCCAGGACGGCGCCACCGGCGCGAGCGCGCACCGCGTGTTCCAGGACATCGACAAGATACTCATCCTCGCGTGCGGCACCAGCTACTACAGCGGCTGCACCGCCAAGTACTGGCTCGAAGGCATCGCGAAGATCTCCACGCAGGTCGAGATCGCGAGCGAATACCGCTACCGCGAGTCGGTGCCCGACCCGAAGACGCTGGTCGTCACCATCAGCCAGTCGGGCGAGACGGCCGATACGCTGGCCGCGCTCAAGCACGCGCGCTCGCTGGGCATGGAGCAGACGCTGACCATCTGCAACGTCGCCACCAGCGCGATGGTGCGCGAGTGCAAGCTGGCGTACATCACGCGTGCCGGCGTGGAAATCGGCGTGGCCTCGACCAAGGCCTTCACCACGCAGCTCGCGGGACTCTTCCTGCTCACGCTCGCCATCGCCCAGGCCAAGGGCAGGTTCAGCGATGCCGACGAGGCACGCTACCTGAAGGAGATGCGCCACCTGCCGGTCGCGCTGCAGTCGGTGCTCGCGCTGGAGCCGCAGATCATCGGCTGGGCGGAAGACTTCGCTCGCAAGGACAACGCGCTCTTCCTCGGCCGCGGGCTGCACTACCCGATCGCCCTCGAAGGCGCGCTCAAGCTCAAGGAAGTGACCTACATCCATGCCGAGGCCTACGCCGCCGGCGAACTCAAGCACGGCCCGCTCGCGCTCGTCACGAGCGAGATGCCCGTGGTGGCCGTGGCCCCCAACGACGCACTGCTCGAGAAGCTCAAGAGCAACCTGCAGGAAGTGCGCGCCCGCGGCGGCGTGCTCTACGTGCTGGCCGACGGCGACACCAGGATCAAGAGCGGCGAGGGCCTGCACGTGATCCGCATGCCCGAGCACTACGGCGCCCTCTCGCCGATCCTGCACGTGGTGCCGCTGCAGCTGCTGTCGTACCACACCGCATGCGCGAGGGGCACCGACGTCGACAAGCCGCGCAATCTGGCGAAGAGCGTGACGGTGGAGTGAGCTGAGCGAGCGGCAGCGCATCATCGATCGAGCGAGCGCCTGGACGGCGCGGATGCCTCTGATCAATGCGCAGTCCCGTTGGGCGGGTCGTCCCCCCACGCCTCGACGCGCGGATGTCCCGGCGTTCAGGCGAGTTTTGCTGGACTTGTCACAACGGCCTGCGCTCGACCGTCTGGCAGTTGATGGACCGGCATGGTGCCGGCTCCTCAGCTTCTCTGAAAGGACGGTGAAAACATGAAACGCGCCAACTGGTTTGCTGTTTCTCCCGAGGGTGCCAAGGCCGTTGGCGGTCTGCATCACTTCGTCACGACAGGCACCGCGCTGCCGCCCAGGCTGATCCACCTGGTGTTCCTGCGAGTCTCCCAGATCAACGGTTGTGCCTACTGCATCGACATCCACACGCGCGATCTCATCAAGCAGGGCATGTCCGTCGATACGGTCGTGCTAGTGCCGGTGTGGCATGAGGTGCCCCGCCTGTTCTCGGATCAGGAGCGCGCTGCGCTCGCCTGGGCCGAGGAAGTGACCCGGGTCAGCGAAACGCATGCCTCCGAGGAGGCCTACGCGGCAGCGGCGGCGGCTTTCTCGGAGAAGGACCTGGTCGATCTCACGCTGACCATCGCCGCCATGAATGCCATGAACAGGATGGGCGTGAGCTTTCGCCTGAAGCCGCGCGCCATCGCCGACGCCTGAGACGGCGAGCCCTTCCCGCTGCTGCGGCTGTCTCGGAGATAGTTTTCAAGATACGGCTTCCGTCTGCGGCGGCGGCGCCGAGCCGCGCTCCACCAAGAATTCCACGAACGCCCGCACGCGCGAAGGCAGCAGCCGTGCATGCGGATAGATCAGGCTCACCGGACGTGAGCGCCCTGCATAGGGCTGCAGAACCTCGACCAGGTCGCCGCGTGCCAGGTCTTTCTCGACGACGAAGCCGTAGGTCTGGAACAGCCCGGCGCCGGCGCGGGCCAGCGTCACGCCCGCGAGCACGTCTTCGGCGCAGCTGTAGTTGCCGCCGGAGAGCATCTCCTTCTCGCGGCCTTCGTCCATGAACAGCCAGGGAATTTGCCGGCCGCTGCTGGGCAGGTCGAACTGGATGCACTCGTGGTGCACAAGATCGTCCAGCGTTTGCGGCTGTCCCGCGCGCAGAAGGTAGCCGGGGCTGGCGACCACCACGAGCTTCGCGTCTTCGAGGTGGCGCGCCACCATCGTCGAATCCGGCTGGGCGCGAAAGCGGATCGCGATGTCGAAGTTTTCCTCGTGCAGGTCGATGTTGCGGTTGCTGATGTGCGCCTCGACCTTGATCAGCGGGTAGCGCGCGCGGAACTCTGGCAGCAGCGGTAGCAGCCGGTGATGGCCGTAGGTGGTGGGTGCGCTGATGCGCAGCGTGCCCGAAGGCTGCACGTGCTCGCCGGTGAGCTTGTGCTCGGCCTCCGCCAGCTGGTGCAGGGCGGTGCGGCACTGCTCGAAGTATTCCCGGCCGCCTTCGGTGAGGCGGATGCTGCGCGTGGATCGCACGAACAGGCGCACGCCCAGGCGCTTTTCCAGTCGCGCGATGGAGCGGCTCACTGCGGCGGGCGTGACGCCCGCCGCGTTGGCCGCGGCCGTGAAGCTGCCGGCTTCCGCCGCCAGGCAGAACAGCTCGATGCTGCCCAGGAGAACGTCGTCGAATTGGCGCTGCATATTGATTACATGGCGTATCAAGACAAGTGTAGTTGCGTGTGTTTATTGCTTTTCAGGTCATCAATAAAGTTCTGTCCAACCGGTGGCGAAACGCGGATTCCGCACCGGCCATTCGAACTTTTCCTGAAACCGAACCTGATCGAGGACCACCATGAGCAAGTCTGAAAACACCGTCGTCATCACCGGAGCCACCAGCGGCATCGGCCTGGGCCTGGCAGAGGCCTTCCTGCGCGAGGGCTACAACGTCGTAGGCACCGGCCGCACCGAACAGCGCCTGCAGGCCGCGGCCGAAAAGCTGAACGCGGGCGTGCGCTTCCTCGGCGTGGCGGGCGACGTCGGCCGGTCCGAATCTGCGCGCGAGCTGTTCGCGCAGGCCATCGCGCGCTACGGCCATGTCGACGTGCTGGTGAACAACGCCGGCATCTTCACCGCCAAGCCTTTCGTGCAGTTCACGCCGCAGGAGATCGAAGAGAACATCGCGACCAACCTGAAGGGCGTGCTCTACGCGTCGCAGGAAGCGGCGAAGCACATGAGCGAGCGGCGCGCCGGCAGGATCATCAACATCACCGCCGCGATCGCGATGCAGCCCCACAGCGGCGTGCCGGCGCTGCTGGCGGTGGCGCTCAAGGGCGGCGTCAACGAGGCCACGCGCGCGCTGGCGCTCGAGCTCGCGCCGTACGGCGTGACGGTCAATGCGGTGGCGCCCGGCGTGGTCGACACGCCCATGCACAGCGCCGAGAACCACGCGGCGCTCGCGGGGCTGCATCCGCTGGGCCGCATCGGTACCACGCGCGACATCGACGAGGCCGTGCTCTACCTCGCGCGCGCCGGCTTCGTGACCGGCGCCGTGCTGCCGGTGGACGGCGGCTTCAGCGCCGGGCGCTGAGCGCCGAGCGGCGAAGAGACAAGGAAATACAGACAAGGAGATCAGGCCATGCCATTCGTCAGCATCCGCATCACCCGAGAGGGCAACACCGCCGAGCAGAAGGCGCAGGTCATCCGCGAGGTCACCGACACGCTCGAACGCGTGCTGCACAAGCCGCCCGAGTGGACGCACATCGTCATCGAGGAGGTCGACACCGACAACTGGGGCTTTGGCGGGCACACGACCACCGCAGTCCGCCAGGGGTTGGCCGCCGTGCCCGGCTCCCGGGCGAAGACGGACGGGTAGACCTTCATCGGGGGGAGGGTAGTGGGGCATAGCCCTTCGCTATTCACCCAATGAACCCAATTTGGTTGATGGATGAGCCCGGCATACCTAGACTGAGCCGGCTCCACCCCGAGCACCCGACAACCAAAGGAGAACCCCTTGTCCGATGAAGCCAAATGCCCGTTCCCGGGCCATGCAACCACCGGCACCGCCCGCCGCGCCGCGGCGAACACCGACTGGTGGCCCAACCAGCTCAACCTGAAGCTGCTGCACCAGCACTCCACCAAGTCCAACCCGATGGGCGAGGACTTCGACTACGCCAAGGAGTTCGCGACCCTCGACCTCGATGCGGTCGTCAAGGACCTCCACGCGCTGATGACCGATTCGCAGGACTGGTGGCCCGCCGACTACGGCCACTACGGTCCGCTCTTCATCCGCATGGCCTGGCACTCGGCCGGCACGTACCGCACCTTCGACGGCCGCGGCGGCGGCGGTGCGGGCGCGCAGCGCTTCGCGCCGCTCAACAGCTGGCCCGACAACGGCAACCTCGACAAGGCGCGCCGCCTGCTGTGGCCGATCAAGCAGAAGTACGGCCGCAAGCTCTCGTGGGCCGACCTGATGATCCTCACCGGCAACGTCGCGCTGGAGTCCATGGGCTTCAAGACCTTCGGCTTCGCCGGCGGCCGCCCCGACATCTGGGAGCCGGAAGACGACGTCAACTGGGGCGCCGAGACCAAGTGGCTGGGCGACGAGCGCTACAGCGGCGACCGCGAGCTCGCCAACCCGCTGGCTGCCGTGCAGATGGGCCTGATCTACGTGAACCCCGAAGGCCCCAACGGCAACCCCGATCCGCTGAAGTCGGCCCGCGACATCCGCGAAACCTTCGCGCGCATGGCGATGAACGACGAGGAGACCGTGGCGCTCACCGCCGGCGGCCACACCTTCGGCAAGGCGCACGGCGCGGGCGATCCGTCCAAGGTGGGTGCCGAGCCCGAAGGCGCCGGCATCGAGGAGATGGGCCTGGGCTGGCGCAACGCCTTCGAGAGCGGCATCGGCGTGCACGCCACCACCAGCGGCATCGAAGGCGCCTGGACGCCCACGCCCACCAAGTGGGACAACAGCTACTTCGAGACCCTCTTCGGCTACGAATGGGAGCTCACGAAGAGCCCGGCCGGCGCGCACCAGTGGAAGCCCAAGGGCGACACCGGCGCCAACACCGTGCCCGACGCGCACGACCCGTCGCGCCGCCACGCCCCGATGATGACCACCGCCGACATGGCGATGCGCGTGGACCCGGCCTACGAGAAGATCTCGCGCCGCTACATGGCCAACCCGCAGGAGTTCGCCGACGCCTTCGCCCGCGCCTGGTTCAAGCTCACGCACCGCGACATGGGCCCGCGCGCCCGCTACCTCGGCAAGCTGGTGCCGAAGGAAGAGCTGATCTGGCAGGACCCGATCCCCGCCGTCGACCATCCGCTGGTCGATGACAAGGACACCGCCGCGCTCAAGGCCAAGGTGCTGGCCTCGGGCCTGGGCATCGGCGAGCTGGTGCGTACCGCCTGGGCCTCGGCCTCCACCTTCCGCGGCAGCGACAAGCGCGGCGGCGCCAACGGTGCGCGCATCCGCCTCGCGCCGCAGAAGGACTGGGAAGTCAACCAGCCGGCAGAGCTGTCGAAGGTGCTGTCGGTGCTCGAAGGCATCCAGAAGGAGTTCAACGCGGCGCAGTCCGGTGGCAAGAAGATCTCGCTGGCCGACCTGATCGTGCTGGCGGGCAACGCGGGCGTCGAGGCGGCCGCGAAGAAGGCCGGCCAGGACGTGACCGTGCCCTTCTCGCCGGGACGCATGGACGCTTCGCAGGAGCAGACCGACGTCGAATCCTTCGCCGTGCTGGAGCCTCTGGCCGACGGGTTCCGCAACTACCTGCGCAAGGGCACCAACCCCGCGGCCACCGCCGACCTGCTGCTCGACAAGGCGCAGCTGCTGCGGCTGAGCGCGCCCGAGATGACGGTGCTCGTCGGCGGCCTGCGCGTGCTGGGCGCCAACTACGGCCAATCGCCCAACGGCGTCTTCACCAAGCGGCCCGAGACGCTGAGCAACGACTTCTTCGTGAATCTGCTCGACATGCGCACCGGCTGGAAGAGGCCGGCCGCCGACGTCGACCTGCTCGAAGGGCGCGACCGCACCAGCGGCGAGGTGAAGTGGACCGCCACCACCGCCGACCTGGTGTTCGGCTCGAACTCGCAGCTGCGCGCGATCGCCGAGGTCTACGGCGCCGGCGACGCGCAGCAGGTGTTCGTGCGCGACTTCGTGGCCGCCTGGGCCAAGGTGATGGACCTCGATCGCTTCGACCTGAAGTGATCGGCTGGGCACGGCGGCCGGCTGCGGCCGGTCGCCGTGCGCGAGCTGTGCTGCGAAGGCTGGTACCGTCGGCCAGCCTTCAACACCAGCAGGAGCCTCGCATGAAACCCCAGCCCATCGAGTACGCGGCAGCTTCGCCGGAAGTGCGCGCGGTCTTCGACGACATCAAGACCACGCGCAACGTACCCGACGTCAACAATTTCTGGAAGTACCTCGCCAACGATCCCGCCACCCTCAGGCGCACCTGGAGCAGCCTGAAGGAGGTGATGGCGCCCGGCGCGCTCGACCCCGTGGTGAAGGAGATGGTCTACCTCGCCGTGAGCGTGACCAACGGCTGCGGCTACTGCACGGCGAGCCACCACGCCGGCGCCGAGAAGGCCGGCATGACGCCCGCGATGTTCGCCGAGCTCATGGCCGTGGTCGGCATGGCCAACGAGACCAACCGGCTCGTCAACGGCTACCGCGTGCCCGTCGATCCCGCGTTCGACAAATAGCAGGCAGGGCGGGCGCGCTCAGCCGATCGTCATCAGGCTCGCGTTGCCGCCCGCCGCCGCGGTGTTGGTGCTGACGGCGCGCTCCACCACCAGGCTTTCGAGCGGGATGCGTGCCTCGCCCGGCGCGAAGCCGCGCACGCCGACGATCGGGCCCGGCCGAGCGGCGATGCGCCGCAGCACTTCCGACAGCCCCTGCGCATCGCCGTGATGCAGCGCCGCGTCGAACGCCACCGTGTCCGAACTCCAGTCGTTTGCGATCGCCACGCATTGCTGCACCTCGGCCGGCAGCGATGCGCGCAGGCTCTGCGCTGCGGCATCGGCGGGCCAGATCGCGCTGCTGCCCGCCGCGAGCACGGCGGCCAGCTGCGTCAGCCGGTCGGCCTCGGCACCGGCCAGGCACAGCACGGCCTCGCGCGGCTCCAGCTTGTAGACGTTGCGCTCGCCGGTCGGCCCCGCCAGCGTGCGCGAGCTGCCCGAGCGTGACTGGGCCACAAAGCGAGCGCACAGCGTCGACAACTCGGTGCGGCCGGTGGCATCGGCCCAGCGGGCCAGTGCAGACAGCGCGGGTTGCGCTGCCGGCGGAGCGCCAGCTACGGCGCGCGCCATCGCGTCGTCGGGCCGCGTCGCCAGCATGCGCAGCATGTACAGCGGCCCGCCCGCCTTCGGTCCCGTGCCCGACAGGCCCTCGCCGCCGAAGGGCTGCACGCCCACCACCGCGCCCACGATGTTGCGGTTCACGTAGACGTTGCCGGCCTTCGCGTTCTCCACGACCTGCGCGATGGTCTCGTCGATGCGCGTGTGCACGCCCAGCGTGAGGCCGTAGCCGGTGCCGTTGATCTGCCCGACCAGCGCGCCGAGGTCGCGGCGGCGGTAGCGCACGAGGTGCAGCACCGGGCCGAACACTTCGCGCTGCAGCTCGCCGATGCTGTCGAGCTCGATCAGCGTGGGCATCACGAAGGTGCCGTGGCGCGTGTCGTCGCCATGCTCGCGGGCCTGGCGGAACACCGCATGGCCGCGCGAGCGCATCGCCTCGACGTGGCGTTCGATGCCGTCGCGCGCCTCGGCGTCGATCACCGGGCCCACGTCCACCGAGAGGCGCGCGGGGTTGCCGATGGCGGCCTCGGCCATCGCACCCTTGAGCATCGCGACCACGCGGTCGGCCGCCTCTTCCTGCACGCACAGCACGCGCAGCGCGGAGCACCGCTGGCCGGCGCTGTCGAAGGCGGAGGCCATCACGTCGGCCACCACCTGCTCCACCAGCGCGGAGGAGTCGACGATCATCGCGTTCTGCCCGCCGGTCTCGGCGATGAGCGGCACCGGCGCGCCGTGCGCACCGAGGCGGTGCGAGAGCGTCTTCTGCAGGATGCGCGCGACCTCGGTGGAGCCGGTGAACATCACGCCCTGCACGCGCGCATCGGCCACCAGTGCCGCGCCCACCGTCTCGCCGCGCCCGGGCAGCAGCTGCACCGCCGCGCGGGGAATGCCGGCCTCCCACAGCACGCGCACTGCCTCGGCCGCGACCAGCGGCGTCTGCTCGGCCGGCTTGGCCAGCACCGGGTTGCCGGCCGCGAGCGCCGCCGCCACCTGGCCGGTGAAGATCGCCAGCGGAAAGTTCCACGGGCTGATGCAGGCCATGGGGCCGAGCGCGCGATGCGTGTCGTTGGAGAAATCGCTGCGCGCCTGCGCCGCGTAGTAGCGCAGGAAGTCCACCGCCTCGCGCACTTCCGCGATGGCGTTGGCGTACGTCTTTCCGGCCTCGCGAGTGAGCAGGCCGAGCAGGCGCGGCATCCCTTGTTCGAGGATGTCGGCGGCGCGCTCGAGCAGCGCCGCGCGTTCCGATGGCGGCGTGGCGGCCCATGCCGGCGCGAAGGCGTGGGCCTGCGTGATGGCCGATTCGACCTCGGCGAGCGTGGCCTCGCGCACGCGGCCAACGATGTCGCGATGGTCGGCGGGGTTCTGCACCTCGGCCGTTTCGCCATCGGCGGGCGCGGCTTCGGCGAGCATCGGCTCGGCGTGCCGCTGCTCGCCCGAGCTCTCGCTCAACGCATGGCCCAGCGCGCGCAGGCTGTCGTCGCTCGCGAGGTCGAGGCCGCGAGAGTTGGCGCGCTGCGTTCCGTAGAGCGCCGCCGGCAGCGGGATGGCCGGATGCGGCAGGCCGGCAGTGCCCTCCTGCGCCGCCATGCGCTCCACCGTGGCGACCGGGTCTTCCACCAGCACGTCGAGCGAGATGGTCGGGTCCGCGATGCGGTTCACGAAGGAGGTGTTGGCGCCGTTCTCCAGCAGCCGTCGCACCAGGTAGGCCAGCAGCGTCTCGTGCGTGCCCACCGGCGCATAGATGCGGCAGGGCCGCGCGAGCGGGCCCACCACCTGCTCGTAGAGCGGCTCGCCCATGCCGTGCAGGCACTGGAACTCGTACTGCCCCGGCTCGTAGCGCGATGGATCCGCCATCGTGTAGATGGCGGCCAGCGTGTGGGCGTTGTGCGTGGCGAACTGCGGATACACCGCCTCGGGCGCGTCGAGCAGCTTGCGTGCGCAGGCCAGGTACGACACGTCGGTGTAGGCCTTGCGCGTGTAGACCGGGTAGCCGTCGAGACCGTCGAGCTGTGCGCGCTTGATCTCGCTGTCCCAGTAGGCGCCCTTTACCAGCCGCACCATCAGCCGGTGGCCGCTGCGGCGCGCGAGGTCGACAACGAAGTCGATCACGAAGGGGCAGCGCTTCTGGTAGGCCTGCACCACGAAGCCGATGCCGTTCCAGCCCGCGAGTTCGGGCTCGAAGCACAGGCGCTCCAGCAGGTCGAACGAGAGCTCCAGCCGGTCGGCCTCCTCGGCGTCGATGTTCAAGCCGATGTCGTACTGCCGCGCCAGCAGCGCGAGTTCGCGCAGCACCGGATACAGCTCGGCCATCACGCGCGAATGCTGCGCGCGGCTGTAGCGCGGGTGCAGCGCCGAGAGCTTGATCGAGATGCCCGGACCCTCGTACACGCCGCGCCGCGCCGACGCCTTGCCGATCGCGTGGATCGCCTGCTCGTACGCGACGCGGTAGCGCTTCGCGTCCTCCATGGTCAGCGCCGCCTCGCCGAGCATGTCGTACGAATAGCGAAAGCCCTGCGCCTCCAGTTCGCGCGCGTTGGCGAGCGCCTGAGCGATGGTCTCCCCGGTGACGAACTGCTCGCCCATCATCCGCATCGCCATGTCCACGCCCTTGCGGATCAGCGGCTCGCCGCCCTTGCCGATGAGGCGCGTGAGCACCGTCGACAGGCTGCTCTCGCTGTGCGTGGCCACCAGCTTGCCGGTGAGCAGCAGGCCCCAGGTCGCGGCGTTGACGAACACCGAGGGGCTGCGGCCCGCGTGCGACTGCCACTGGCCGTGCGCGATCTTGTCGCGGATCAGCGCGTCGCGCGTGCCCGCATCGGGAATGCGCAGCAGCGCCTCGGCCAGGCACATCAGCGCCACGCCTTCCTGCGACGACAGCGCGTATTCCTGCAGCAGGCCCTGCACGAGGCCGGCGCGGCCGCTCGCACTCTTGCGCTCGCGCAGCTGCCGGGCGATGCGATGGGCGAGTTCCTGCGCCTCTCCCGCCTGGCCGTCGGGCAGCCGGGCCTGCGTGAGCAGCGGTGGCAGGGCTTGCGGCTCGGGCGTGCGGCATGCCGCGGTGATGCGAGCGCGCAGCGGTGGGGGCTCGGATGGCAGTCCGTCGGCGAACGTGTCGAAGGAGGAGGGAAGGGGGTCGGGGTTCATGGTGCCTGGTGGTGGAATTTGTTGGATGATCCGTGTCCCGCAGCCGAATTTGTGTTCGAAGAGTGGCGTTCCGGCAGAGTAAATCTCAGGTAAACCAGCGCACCGGTCAGGTTGATGCGAAGGGGCGGGCAGAGAATCCGCGTTCCGTCGATTCCGGGAGTGACACGAACATGCCCAGCAGCCGCAGATGGTTCCTCTCCGTGGCCCTTGCCGCTTCGTTCATCGCGCCATGGCAGGCGCATGCGGCGACGGCCGAAGCCTCCACATGCCAGGAATCGGCCGCCGCGGAGTGCTTTCGCAGCTTCACGCCGCCGGGGGCTGGAGGCGCGCTTCACTACTACTCGTCGCTCGATCCCGATGCTCCCGATGCGCCGGCAGCGGGCGGTAGCGCCGGGCCGACCAGAGCGCTCATCGCCATGCACGGCCACTCGCGCGATGCCGACAAGACCTTCGAGGCCGCGCTGCGCACCCTGCGCAACGCCGATGCGCTCGGCGACACGCTGGTGGTCGCGCCGCTCTTCCAGGTCGCGGCCGACAAGGCGGTGGCCGGCCGCTGCAACACCGTGGGCGTCCCGGTCGCGCAGCCTGGCGACCTGCTGTGGACCTGCGGCTCGTGGCTCGAAGGCGCGCGCTCCGTATCGGGCAGCAACGTCGGCTCCTTCGCGGCGATGGACGCGCTGGTCGATGAACTCGCGCGGCGCTGGCCCGGCGTGCGCACCATCACCGTCGCGGGCTTCTCGGCCGGCGGGCAGTTCGTGCAGCGCTACATCGCCTTCACGCGGCACGACGGCACGGCAGCGGGCAGGCCGGCGATGCGCTACGTGGTCGCCGACCCGAGCACCTGGCTCTACTTCGACCCGGTGCGCCCGCAGTTCTCGGCCGACGGCGCCTCGGTCACCGGCTTCGCCGTGCCCGACGCAGCGGCATGCCCGCAGATGAACCGCTGGAAGTACGGCACCGACGACCTGCCCGCCTACCTGGGCCGCACCGCCGCGCAGGCACGCCGGCAGTACGCGCAGGCCGACATCAGCTATCTCGAAGGCGCGCTCGACAGCAGCGATGCCAGGGGCACCGCCTACCGCGTGCTCGACAAGTCGTGCGCCGCGCTCGCGCAGGGCCCGTTCCGCATGCAGCGCGGACTGGCCTATGCGGCGTACGACCGCAAGCTGCTCGCGCCCGACAGGCGCCGCGAGGTCGTGGTGGTGCCGGGCTGCGCGCACGACGTGGCCTGCGTCTTCCCCTCCAAGGCCGCGCGCGCCGCGCTGGTCGGGCCGACGCGCTGACGGCAGGAGCCCGCCGGCGGGCTTGACGCGATTTCCTGAATGGTGGATATTTCATCCACTATGACGGAAATCAAGGAATCGGCCGGCACGGAAAGCCCGTCCGGTCTCAACCATCGCATCGCCCAGCGCGTGCGCGATCTGCGCGCAGCCCGGGGACTGTCGCTCGACGCGCTCGCCACGCAATGCGGCGTGAGCCGTTCGATGATCTCGCTCATCGAGCGCGGCGAGAGCAGCCCCACCGCCGTGGTGCTGGAGAAGCTCGCTGCCGGCCTCGGCGTCTCGCTGGCCTCGCTGTTCGAGGCGCCTGCGCCGGCCGCCGACCCGGTCTCGCGGCTGGCCGACCAGCTGCAGTGGCGCGATCCGCATTCCGGCTACCTGCGCAGGAACGTGTCGCCCAGCGGCTTTGCATCGCCGATCCAGATCGTCGAGGTGGAGTTTCCGCCCGGCGCGCGCGTGGCCTACGAGACCTCGGCGCGCGAGCCGCTCATCCACCAGCAGGTGTGGGTGCTCGACGGTGTCATCGAAGTCACGCTGGGCGAGGAAAGCCACCGGCTCGAAACCGGCGATTGCTTTGCCATGGTGCTCGACCGTCCCATGAGCTATCACAACCCCTCGCGCAGGAACACCCGCTACGTGGTCGTGATCGCGACCGCCCCTTCTTCCTGGAGATGAACATGACGACCGTTTCCGCCGGGACCGCCCCGGCCATCCGCCTGCTGGACAACGTTTCCGAAGCGCAGCTGCGCGGCCTTGCCGCCGTTCTGGTCGATTGCGTCGACGGCGGCGCCTCGGTGAGCTTCATGCACCCCCTGAGCGAAGAGCGCGCCCAGGCCTTCTGGCGCAACGTGGCCGCCGGTGTGGCCAGCGGCGAACGCGCGCTGCTGGTGGCCGAGGACGAAGATGGCATCCTCGGCACGGTGCAGGTGGTGCTGGCGCAACCCGAGAACCAGCCGCACCGCGGCGAGGTCGCCAAGATGCTCGTGCATCGCCGCGCTCGCCGCCGCGGCGTCGGCGGGCTGCTGATGAAGGCGGCCGAGCAGGTGGCACGCGAACGCGGCAAGACGCTGTTGGTGCTCGACACATCGAGCGCCGACGCCGAACGGCTCTACGAGCGCTCGGGCTGGGTGCGCGTCGGGTCCATTCCCGGCTTCGCGCTGCTGCCGCAGGGCGAGCCTTGCGACACCACCTTCTTCTATCGCGAGCTGAAGTGAACGCCGGCGCGACGCAGGGCCGCTTCGACGAGCTGCTGCAGCAGGCGCAGGCCAGCCCTCTCGTCGGCTGGGACCTCTCCTTCGGCGGCCGCGTCACCACGACGCCGCCGCCATGGAATTTCGAGCGCATCGTCGAAGCGCATGCGCGCCGCTCGCCCGACATGCTCGACCTGGGCACGGGCGGCGGCGAATGGCTCGGCCGCCTGGCCTTTCGTCCGCCGCGCACCGTGGCGACCGAGGGATGGGCGCCCAACGTCGTCGTCGCGCGCGAACGGCTGGCGCCGCTGGGCGTGGAGGTGGTCGAGGTCGAAGGCGCGGACGACAACGCATCGCAGCAGGATGGCGCGGAGCAGGCGCACCTGCCGCACCTGCCGCACCTGCCTTTTGCCGATGCGTCGTTCCACCTTGTCGTCGACCGGCACGAGTCCTTCGTGCCGTCCGAGGTCCATCGCATCCTTGCGCCGGGCGGGCGCTTCGTCACGCAGCAGGTCGCGTCCGACTTCAATGCCGACTGCTACGCGTTGCTCGGCCTGCCGATGCCCGCGCAGCCGCGCTGGCAGCGCGACACCGCCGCGGCGCAGCTGGAGCGCGCAGGCTTCGCCGTGGAGGACGGCGCGGAAGGCACCGAGCTGATCGCCTTCGCCGACATCGGTGCCTTCGCGTGGTACCTGCAGCAGGTGCCGTACGTCTGCCCCGAGTTCGGCATCGACGCGTGCCGGCCCGCACTGGAGCGGCTGCACCATCGCATCGAAGGCGGCGAGCCGCTGGCGATGCGGCAGAAGCTGTTCTGGCTGAGTGCCCTCAGGCCGGCCTGAGCAGCGGCTGCGCGGCAGGCTGGTTCAGAGAAAGGGCAGGGTGTCCGCGAGCATGTGCGCGAACACCACCGGCCAGAGCCAACCGGTGCGCAGGTAGAACACGCCGAACACGATGCCGACCACCGCCAGCGACAGCGCGCCGGCCCCTGGTAGAGGTGGTAGAGCACCCGCACCAGCACGCTCACTCCCAGCGCGAAGGAGGCGCCGTGGTGGCGCAGGCCCTTCTGCAGGTAGCCCAGCAGGAACACTTCCTCGTACAGGCCGTTGACCACCGACAGCGCGAGGACCATCGCCATCGACGGGCGCGCCGTCTGCATCATGCGTTCGATCGGCTGCGTCGCCGCGCCGTCGGCCAGCAGAGAGACCGCGATGAGGCTGGCCAGCACGGCGACGAGGTAGAGCAGCGCTCCCACGCCGCAGCCCTTCAGCGACGGCACGGGAAGCAGGTCGCGCACCGAGTAGCCCCGGCTGCGCAGGATGAGCAGTGCGATCGGCCCCACGAACAGCTCGAAGGCCACGATGCCGAAGAGCGATGCGTCGTCGAACGCGGCGTCGCGGAAGCCGGCGCTCACCGACCACAGCGAGCCGATGATGAACCAGCCGAAGCACAGGGTCACGATGCCCAGTGCTTCCAGCGGCGTGGCGGTCGGCTGAGGGGAGGGTTGCTTCATGCGCGTCGGATGGGGATCGATGAACGCGCTCATGCCGGCCTGCATGTTGCGCTGGCCGGCATGTTAAGGGGTCGAGGGGGCCGAGCGTCGGCGGCCCGGTCTGGCCCGGTCTGGCCCGGTCTGGCCCGGTCTAACGCGCGCCGAAGGCCGCGTTCTCGAACAGGTCCTTGAACTCGCGCGGCTGCGAGCGCCAGTACTGGTGGGGCGCCTTCACCTGGGCGCCCAGCGCCGCCGCCGCATGCCAGGGCCAGCGCGGGTCGTACAGGATCGCGCGCGCCAGCGACACCGCATCGGCCTGCCCGTTGGCGATGATGGCTTCGGCGTGCGCGGGTTCGGTGATCAGCCCCACCGCGATGGTCGGCAGGCCGACCTCGGCCTTGATGCGTTCCGCGAACGGCACCTGGTAGCCCGCGCCGAGCGTGATCGCCTGTTGTGGCGACACGCCGCCGCTGGACACGTGGATGGCCGCGCAGCCGCGCGCCTGCAGCGCGCGCGAGAAGGCGACGGTGCTGTCGAGGTCCCAGCCGCCGGGCACCCAGTCGCTGGCCGACACGCGCACCCACACCGGCCGATCGGCGGGGAACTCCTTGCGCACCGCATCGAATACCTCGAGCGGGAAGCGCAGGCGGTTCTCCAGGCTGCCGCCGTATTCGTCTTCGCGATGGTTGGCGATGGGCGAGAGGAACTGGTGCAGCAGGTAGCCGTGCGCCGCATGCAGCTCGATGCCGTCGATGCCCAGCCGCGCGGCGCGGCGGGCCGCGGCCACGAAGGCGTTGCGCACCCGGGCCAGCCCGGCGGCATCGAGCGCGATCGGCGCGTCTTCGCCCGGCGCATGCGGCACGGCCGAGGGTGCCCAGGCCTTCCAGCCGCCGGGCTCGCCGGGGCGGATCTGGCTGCCGCCTTCCCAAGGCGCTCGGCTCGACGCCTTGCGCCCCGCGTGGCCGAGCTGGATGGCGACCTTGATCGGCGAGTGCGCCCGCATCGCCTGCAGCACCTTCGCGAGGCCTTCCTCGTTGGCGTCGGAATACAGGCCGAGGTCGCCGGGCGAGATGCGGCCGTCGGCCTCCACCGCCGTCGCCTCGATGATGAGCAACCCGGCGCCCGAGAGCGCGAGGTGGCCCAGGTGGATCAGGTGCCAGTCGCCCGGCGTGCCTTCGGTGGCGGAGTACTGGCACATCGGCGCGATGACGATGCGGTTGTCGATCTTCAAGGGGCCGAGCTGCAGGGGCTCGAAAAGATGGCTTCGGGGGGTGCTGTCGCTGATGCTCATGAGGGTGTGGCTCCGCAGGTCCGGTAATTCTGCTGTGGCCGCGCGATCGGCGCAGCCGCGGCCGCGGAAGCCTTGCGGCTCGATGCGGTATGGATCAGCAGCGCCGCGATCACCATCGCCATGCCGGCGGCCTCGCCCGCCGTGGGCAGGTGGCCCAGCGCCGCGCTCATCAGCAGCGCCGACACCGGCACGAAATTGAGGAAGGCCGTGCCCGTGACCGCGCCGAGCGCGCGCACGCCGTAGTTGAAAGCCAGCACCGAGATGGCCGAAGGCACCACGCCGACGAAGAGCAGCGCATGCCACGACAGGCGCAGCCCTTGCATGCTCGGCACCGCGGACCAGCCCAGCGCCGAAGCGCCGATGGCCGCCGCCAGCAGCACGGGCCACGAGGCCAGCACCGTGAGCGCGGTGTACTCGATCACGTCGAGATCCGGAAAGCGCGTGGCGCCGCGCGTGTACCAGACCCAGCCCAGCGTGCCGACGAAGGCGATCGCGTCGCCCATCAGCATGCTCGCCCCGCCGGGGGAGCCCGCGCCGCCGGCCAGCAGCCCCGAGACGGTCGCCACGCCCAGCAGGGCGAGCGCGCTGGTCAGCAGGGTGGTGCGCGTGGGGCGCACGCCGTCGAGCAGCCAGCGCACGAGCTGCGTGGTCATGGGCGTGGTGGCGATGATGACCGCGCCGTGCGAGGGCACCGAATGCGCCAGCCCCACCAGCAGCATCACGCTGAACACGCCGAAGCCGGCGGCGCCGCGCAGGGCCAGCGGCCCGGCATGCCGCCGCAGCTTGCGCCAGGGCGCCGCCCCGCGCGGCAGGATCAGCAGCACGAACAGCAGCGCCGACAGCGTGTAGCGGATCAGCGTGAACCACACCGGTTCGACGTGGTGGAGCACGCCCTTGCTCACGAGGAACAGGGAGCCCCACCCGGAGGTGGCGAGCAGCAGCGCGGCGGTGCCGGCGATGCGTTGGCGAGTGGACATGGGGAGCCAGCCTTTTCTTTGCGATGGATCGATGCCTCAAGAATCGTGGCTGCGGGCCGCCATTGCCATTCGCATCTTTGGACAGGGGGCTCCAAAAAAGCGAACGGACTCCCTCGGCGCCGGAGCTCACAATCGGCAGCCATGGAGCTCTACCAACTGAAGACCTTCGTCGCCATCGCCCGCGAGGGCAGCCTGACCCGCGCCGCCGAGCGCGTGTTCACCAGCGCGCCCGCGGTGAGCGCCCAGCTCAAGGCACTGGAGGACGAACTCGGCGTGAAGCTGTTCGAGCGCACGCCGCGCGGCATGTCGCTCACCGAGGCCGGCGTGCGCCTGCTCGACGAGGCCGAGCGCACGCTGGCCTCAGCGATGCGCATGCGTTCGGCCGCCGACCAGCTGCGCGGCGCGGCGCAGGGCGTGGTGCGCTTCGGCACGGTGGTCGATCCGGTCGCGCTGCGGCTCGGGGAGGTGCTGGTGAAACTGGCCCAGCGCCATCCGCAGGTGACGCTGCAGCTGAAGCAGGGGCTGTCGTACGAGACGCTGTCGGCCGTGCAGCGCGGCGATCTCGACTGCGCCTACGTGCTCAGCGACGCCGAGCACATCGAGGGAATGGAGCTGCACCGCCTGGGCGCGGTCGACCTCGTCGTGGCGCTGCCGCCGCCGGTGGCCGAAGCGCATCCCGATCTGTCGCTCGACGAGCTCACGAACCTGCCGTGGGTCGGCACGCCGCCCTCGTGCATCCTGCGCGTGCATCTCGAGAAGCTCTTCGCGGGCGCGGGCCGCGAATACCGCCAGGGCCGCACGGCCGACGGCGAGAGCGCCATCCGAAGCATGGTCGCCAGCGGCATGGGCGCGGGGCTGATCCGGCTCGACCAGGCGGAGCAGGGCGAGCGCAACGGCGAGCTCGCGATCTGGAAGGGCTGGCGCTCGCACACGTGGTTGTGCTGGGTGGCGCCTGGCGGTGCCCGGCAGGCCGTCGCGGTCGAGGCGGTGAAGGAGTCCGTGATGGAGGCCTGGGCCTGACGCTGCGCCTCGCGCCGCACCCGGCATGCGCAGGCAGTGCTGCGCCAAGAACCGGCGCGCTGAACCGCTGAAGCGCCGGGCGGCAACATGCCGGCCGTGGCGCGGTCAGCCCACGGTCAGGCTCGGCGCAGATCCCATGGATTGACGGGATGGCGGCCCGTGCCGGGGCCTGTCATGATTCGCGGCTGCATGAATCACGACGCGAAGAATCCTCTTGCAGATCTGTTGAACCGCGCCAGGCAGGCCCTGGCGGATCCGGCGGGCGCGATGCCCGCCGCGGCTGCGGCCACAGCGGAAGCGGGTTGCGTGGTCTTCTTCGCCATCGGCGAGGACGGCAGCCGGGCCCGCGTGGCCTCGGGCCGCGGCGCCGACGTCGGTGCGGCATGGCGGGCCGCCGCCGAAGCCATCGCCACGCAGGCCAGGCGAGGCGCGCAGCCTCCGCAGCGCTTGCGCGCGGAGATCGTCGACAAGGTCGTGCCGATGAACTGGGGCGAGCTGAAGGCCAGGCTCGCGCGGACCAAGCGCAACTACTTCAATGAGGGCATCGCCTTCGACGCGCGCTTCGAGTTCGCCCTGCTCGCGCAGGAGATGCACGGCAGCGCCGTGCTCTACAACGGCGACGTGGACCATGCCGAGCCCAACACCGGCAACCTGCGGCTGCACACCAGGAGGCGCTTCGGCCGCGAGCTCGACTTTCCTTCGGACGACGCGGCGCCGGTGTGGTGCTTCACCACGCGGGCCGTGTACGTCGATGCGAAGGGCGCGTGGCCCATCACCGCCGAAGGGCAGGCCGCGGGCTTTCGCGAACTGAGCGACTGGAACGCGCAGCAGGTGCATGCGCTGATCGACGACGCGGGCAACTACCTCGCCGCGCAGGTCAAGCCCACGGGCGAGTTCCACTACGGCTGGTTCCCCTGCTTCGACCGCACCATCCCGACCTACAACACGCTGCGCCACGCGAGCTCGACCTACGCGATGCTGGAGGCCTGGGAGCTCACGCGCAACGACACGCTCAAGGCCGCCATCGACCGCTCGCTGGCCTTTCTCACCGGCACGCTGATCCGCCCGGCCAACCTGCCCGACGGCACGCGCGCGGCCTACCTGCTGGACATCGGCAGCGAGATCAAGCTCGGCGGCAATGCCGTGTGCCTGCTCGCGCTGGTCAAGTACACCGAGCTCACCGGCGACGAGCAGTACCTGCCGCTGCTGGAGCAGCTCGCGCTGGGCATCCGCCACATGCAGGATGCGCAGACCGGCAGCTTCGTGCACGTGCTTAATGCGCCCGCGCTCGACGTGAAGGACAGGTTCCGCGTCATCTACTACGACGGCGAGGCCGCCTTCGGGCTGATGCGCCTGTACGGCCTCACGCGCGATGCGCGCTGGCTCGCGGTGGTGGAGAAGGCCTTCGAGCACTTCATCGCCGCCGAGCACTGGCGCGCGCACGACCACTGGCTGAGCTACTGCGTCAACGAGCTCACGCGCTACCGGCCCGAGCTGCGCTATTACCGCTTCGGCCTGCAGAACGTGGCGGGGTATCTCGACTTCGTGCTCGAGCGCATCACCACATTCCCCACGCTGCTCGAGCTGATGATGGCCGCGCGCGACATGGTGCTGCGGCTGGAGGCCGACCCCGAGCTTCGCCCGCTGCTGGCCGGGCTCGATCGCGACCGCTTCGACCGCGCGCTCGAATACCGCGCGCGCTACCTCGCCAACGGCCACTTCTGGCCCGAGCTGGCGATGTTCTTCCGCAACCCTGCGCGCATTGCGGGCTCGTTCTTCATCAAGCACCACAGCTTCCGCGTGCGCATCGACGACGTGGAGCACTACCTCTCGGGCTATGTGGCGTACCACCGCATGCTGAAGGCGGGCGAGGCCGCCGCTGCAGCAACAGATGCCGATGCCGTGGGCGGTGCCACGGGCACCGTCGCATGGGGCGGCGACGTGAACCTTGCGCGCCGCCAGCACTACCGGCTGAAGGACCTCGGCGGTGCGCACAGGATGCTCGGCGACATCGCCGCGCTGCGCGAGGCCGACCTGGGCATCGTGAACCTCGAATGCGTGGTCGCCACCGTTGGCGAGCAGGGCGTGGACAAGGGCGAGACCGGCCCCTACTACTACCGCGCGCGCCCCGAAATGCTCGCGGTGCTGACCGATGCCGGCATCGGCATGGTGGCCACCGCCAACAACCACAGCGGCGACTACGGTCCCGAAGCGTTGATGGAACAGCAGGCCCTGCTGGCGGTCGCGGGCATCGCGCACGCAGGCACAGGCCGCACGCCCGAGGCCGCGCTGCGCCCGGCCTTCCGTCGCGCGGGCGGCGTGCGCGTGGCGCTGTTCTCGCTGGACGCCACGCAGCCGAGTTTCGCCGCGACCGCGGAACGCGCGGGTGCCGCATGGCTGTCGCTCGAAGACCCCGCCGCATGGACCGCCACGCTCGCGCCGCGCATCGAGGCCGCGCGCCGCGAGGCCGACGTGGTGCTGGTGGCGGTGCACTGGGGCGCCAACCTCGAGACCGAACCCTCGCCGGCCGAGATCGCGGTCGGCCATGCCATCGTCGATGCGGGGGCGGATGCCATCCTCGGCACCTCGGCGCACGTGCTGCAGGGCATCGAGATCCACAAGGGCCGGCCCATCCTGCACGACGCCGGCGACCTGCTCTTCGACTCGGTGCGCAACGACTTCGCCGACTCCGGCGTGTTCACGCTGAAGCTGAGCACGCGCGGCGTGGAGGAAGTGACGTTCACGCCCGTCGGCGTGGGCTTCGGTTTCTCGCGGCAGCTCGAAGGCGACGAGGCACGCGCCCTGAGCGAGCGCTTCGCCGCGCAGTGCCTTGCGCTCGGCACGCAGATGAGCCCGCTGCCGGACGGCCGTTGCTCGGTGCGCCTGTCGCCGCCCGCGCGGCCCGCGTTCCATGCAGGCCCCGTAGGTGCCGCCGCCCGGCACTTCGAGCCAGCGCGCGCCACAGCACCCCTGATGGCGGCCCTGCCGGCGCCGCGGCCCGAGTGGCTGGTGGACGAGGTGCCCGCGCCAGCGCGCATCGCGCCGCTGCAGTTCGGCCCCCTGCGCCTGGTGGGGCTGCGCTGCATGCCGCGGCAGATCGTCGGTCGTCGCATGTTGTGGGTCGAATCGTTCTGGAGCGCCGACACGCCCGTTTCCGCCGACCTGCGCCTGCACTTCCGCGCACTGCCGATGCGCAGCACCCGCATGCCGCCATGGGGCGAGGGCATGGACCACGACCCCTGCGACTGGATGTGGCCCACCAGCCGCTGGGAGCCCGGGCGCATCTACCGTGACCGCTACGGGCTGCGCCCGCCGCGCGCGGGGCTGCTCGAAAGCGACGTGCTGCAGATCGAGGTGAGCGTGCGCGGCGACTGGCCGGGGCTGCCGCCCGCGCGGCGTCTCGCGCTGTGGTGCGGGCTGCGCGTGCCCGATGCGCCCGTGCCGCTGCCTCGGCGCCCGGCGCCTGTGCTCTCGGCCGATCGCCCCGGCGCGGGCCCCGAGGCCGCGCCCGTGTGGACCGCCGAAGAGCTGCAGCGCGTCACCGGCGGTCGCTGGCTGGTCGAGCCGCCGCCGGGCTGGTTCGCCAACTCGGTGGTGCGCGGGCCCCTGCACATGTCGCTCCTGCCCAGGCCCTCGCTCTTCATCGCTTCCGACTACCGCACGCTGGCCGTGCACGAGAGCTACAGCAAGCCGCGCCCCGACAACTGGGACCGCCACCTCGAACTGCCGCGGCTGCAGTCCGCGCTGGCCGGCGCCGTGGTCGCGCACCCGGTGGAAGGGCTCGACCCGGCCTTTCCGCTGCTGCAGGCGAACGACCCCATCGCCGCGATGATCGCCATGGGCGCCGCGGCGCGGGCGCGCTACAAGGGCATGGTCGTGGGCGTGACCGGCACGGTCGGCAAGTCGTCCACCATCTCGATGCTGCGCGACCTGCTGCCCGAGCGCGCGCGGGTGCACACCACCATCGACAACTACAACTCGCGCGTCGGCGTGCCTGCCATGCTCGCGAACCTCGGTCCCGACGTGGACGTGTGCATCCTCGAGATGGCGCAGAGCGGCCTGTGGATGGACCGCGGCCCGATCTCGCTGATGGCCCGCCCGCACGTGGCCATCGTCACCGAGATCGGCCTGTCGCAGACCCGGCAGGCGTCGACCGTCGAACTCACGGCCATGTACAAGTCGCGCATCTTCCTCGGGCTGGAGCCCGGAGGCGTGGCGATCGTGCCCGACCACATTCCCTGCCTGCGCCAGGTGGTGGACGCCGCAGCGCTCACGGCGGGCGCGATCTGGGTGGTGGGCAGCGGACCCGACGCCGACGTTCGCATGCTCGAGGCGCGGCCCGAGCCCGGCGGCGGCTGCCGCGTGCGCGTCGCCGTGCCGGGGCGCACCTTCGAGTACCTGTTCCCGGTCGAGAGCGCGGGGCTGGTGCGCAACTCGCTGCTCGCCTTCGCGGCGCTGCTGGCCATGGGCTTCGACGGCGAGGCCGCCTGCGCGCGCATGCCGCGGGTGCGCCTGCCGGCCTCGGTGATGCAGGTGCGCGCGCTGCGCACGCAGGCCGGCGTGCAGGCCACGCTGATCGACGACAGCTGGAACGCCGAGATCATGTCGATGCGCAACGCGATGGAGTTCGTGCGCACCTGGCAGCGTGCCGACAGCGGTCCGGTGCTGCGCAAGATCGGCGTGCTCGGGCGCATCGTCAACCTCGGCAACGATGCCGAGGCCATGCACCGCAGCCTGGGCCCACCGCTGCTGGCCTCGGGCATCCAGCACCTCGTGACGCACGGCGAGGAGATGCGCTGGCTGCGCGAGGAAGTGCCTGCCGAACTGCTCGGGCCGCACTTCGACGATGCCGCGCAGCTCGCGCTCTACCTCGGCGGCGTGCTGCGAAATGGCGATCTCGTGCTGGTGAAGGGCGACCGCGTCGGCTCCGACTTCGGCAGCATCCCGGAGCTCCTGCAAAGGCTATGACGCTGCTGCACACGCTTCGAAGACTGCGCTTCGTGCTGCTGCTCGTGGCGCTGGCGCAGACGGCCTGCGCGCAGCGCACCGGGCCCGACGTGCCCCGCGTCTTCGCCGCCGGCGCCGACGAGGTGCTGTACTGGAACCAGCCCGCCGACCGCGCGCACTGCCCCGACCGCATGGGTTTCCTGTGGGTGCAGGCCGCGGAGGGGCCGTCGTGCATCCGCTACTTCGCGAGCGACGACATCGACGGCGCGCGCATCGCCATCGTGCAGTTCTCGGGCGACCGCGACGGCGTGATGGACCAGGCCCCCACGCGCATTCCCGGCAACACCGAGGAGCTGCGCACGCTCGACGCGCAGCGCAGCCGCGACCGGGCGGGGGTGCCGTGGATCTTCATGGCGCGCCCGGGCACCTACGGCTCCTCGGGCGACCACCGCAAGCGCCGCCAGCTCGTGGAGTTCCACGCGCTCGATGCCGCGCTCGACGCGCTCATGCAGCGCCACCGGCTGCAGCGCATCGTCATCGTCGGCCACAGCGGCGGCGCCACCGCGGGAGCCGCGCTGCTCACGATGGGGCGCACGCGCATCGCCTGCGCGGTGCTCACCTCGGGCGCCTACGGCCTGCTGGAGCGTGCGCGCATGCTGGGCCGCTCGAGGGACGGCCGCACCGACACCACCGGCAGCGCGGAGTTCTACGATCCGCTCGACCACGTGGGCGGCATCGCGCGCGACCCGGCGCGGCGCATCGTGCTGATCGGCAGCCGCGAAGACCGCAACACGCCCTTCGTGCTGCAGCAGCGCTTCGCCGATGCCGTGGCCAAGGCCGGCCACCGCATCGAGCTGCGCACCCACGCGGCCGAGCCGCCCGACTTCCACGACCTCAAGGACCGCATCGCGCTGCAGACCGCCTCGCAGTGCGCGCGCGAGGCACTCCTTCCCTGATCGCCGGACACATGAGCAATCGAGAACAGAAAAGCAGCATCGCATCGCGCGAGTACGGCCGCATGCCCGACGGCCGTGTGGTCACCGAGTACACCCTCGACAACGGCCTCGGGCTGAGCCTGAGCGCCATCAACGTCGGCGGCATCGTCACCGCGCTGCACGTGCCCGACCGGCACGGGCGCAGCGGCAGCGTGGTGCTGGGCCTGCCCTCGCTGGCCGACTACCTGGGGCCGCATCCGCACCTGGGAACCATCGTCGGGCGCTACGCGAACCGCATCGCGGGCGGGCGCTTCACGCTCGACGGCAGGGTGCATCAGCTGGGCCTGAACGACGGCCCCAACTCGCTGCACGGCGGCGCTGCGGGCTTGGGCAAGCGCTACTGGGAGATCGAGCCGCTTCCGGCGCAGCAGGCAGGCGCCGACGGCATCGCCCTCGAACTGCGCTACACCAGCGCCGACGGCGAGGAGGGCTATCCGGGCGAAGTGCGGCTCACGGTGCGCTACACGCTGAGCACCAGCGCGAACACCTGGCGCATCGATTACAGCGCCATCGCCGACAGCCCCACCGTGCTGAACCTGAGCCACCACGACTACTTCAACCTCGCGGGCAGCGGCTCGGTGATGGACCACCGCCTGATGCTTCCCGCGAGCCGCTACTGCCCCGTGGACGAGACGCTGATCCCGCTGGGTACCGCCGACGTGGCCGGCACTCCCTTCGACTTCCGCACCGCGACGCACATCGGCGAGCGCATCCGCGAGGGCCACGAGCAGCTGATGCGCGCCCATGGCTACGACCACAACTGGGTGCTCGATCGCACTGTTGCCGCCGGTGCCGCACAGGGCCTCGCGCTCGCGGCCCGGCTGGAGCACGATGCCTCGGGCCGCGTGATGGAAGTGCACACCAGCGAGCCGGGCGTGCAGTTCTACTCGGGCAACTTCCTCGACGGCAGCCTCTTCGGCAGTGCGGGCGCGAGCATCAGGCAGGGCGACGGGCTGTGCCTGGAGACGCAGCACTTCCCCGATTCGCCGAACCGGCCGGAGTTTCCGTCGACGGTGCTGCGGCCGGGCGAACGCTTCCACAGCGCGACCGAGCACCGGTTCGGATTGCTGGGCTGACGCGGCGGCCGGTCAGGCCCGCTCTCTCGCCTCGCTGCGGATGATCTGGTGCAGCGTGCGCAGCAGCACCTCGGGCTGCACCGGCTTGAACATCACCACCAGGCCGCTGGCATAGGCCGCGCGCACGCGCTCGGGGTCGGTGTCGCCCGTGACGAGGATGGTGGGCACGCGGCGGCCCGCGAGCTGGCGCAGCTCGGCGGTGGCCTGGATGCCGTCCTGAGGATCGGCCAGCCGGAAGTCGACGATGAAGGCGTCGAAGCCCTCGGGCGTGGCCCGCACCTGCGCGCAGGCATCGGCCAGCCGGCTGGTGATCTCGATGCGCTCGCAATAGGGCGCGAGCCACATGCGCACGGCTTCGCCAACGGGCTGCTCGTCGTCCAGCAGCAGCACGCGTGGGGGCACGAGCGGTGTTTCCGCCGTGTCGGCACTGGCAGTGTCCGGGGCGGCCGCCGGGGCGAGGGCCAGCGGCGCCGGTGCAGCAGGCGGCCTGCGCGGCAGGTCGACCCAGAACACGCTGCCGCGGTCCTGCTGCGAGCGCACGCCGATCTCGCCGCTGAGCAGGTCGACCAGCCGCTTGACGATCGCCAGCCCGATGCCCAGCCCGCGCGCGACGTCGCGCTGCGGGTTGTCGACCTGGTAGAACTCGTCGAACACGTGCGGCAGGTGCTCGGGCGCGATGCCCAGGCCCGTGTCCCACACGGCCAGCCGCAGGCGGTCGCCGCGCGGCCGGGCGCTCACGAGGATGCCGCCGCTTCGGGTGTACTTGAGCGCGTTGTCGACGAAGTTGGTCAGCACGCGCAGCAGCAGGTCGGGGTCGGTCTGCAGCCATTCGGGCGCGGTGTGGAAGCGCAGCGAGAGGCCCGCCTGCTGGGCGCGGGGCTCGAAGAGCTGCGCGAGCCGCAGGAACAGCGGGTCCACCGCGATCTCCGTCGGCCGGGGCACCACGGTGCCCGCGTCGATCTTGGAGATGTCGAGCATCGCATTGAGCAGGCCGCTGACCGCATCGGTCGCCTGCACCACGCGGCCTGCCACGGGGGCCAGCGGGTGCTCGGCGAGGTCGCGTTCCAGCGAGCGCGAGAACAGCGCCAGCGCATGCACCGGCTGGCGCAGGTCATGGCTGGCCGAGGCGAAGAAGCGGCTGCGCTCGCGGTTCAGGCGCTGCAGCTCGAAGGACTGGCGCATCAGCTGTTCGCTCAGCAGCTCCTTGTCGATCTGGTCCGAGAGGCTGCGCCGGATGAGCTGGTGCTGCGACAGCGCATAGCGCGCCATCGAGCCGCCGAAGAGCAGGCCGACCACGCAGGCGAACCAGCCGTCGGTGCCGCCCATCCACGCGAAGCGCGTCACCACGCCCAGCGTGAGCGGAATGGTGACCACCGGCACCATCGCGCGCCAGGTGGCGATCACCGGCACCGAGCCCATCAGCACGGCGAACATGCCCAGCAGCAGGATCAGGATGCGCGAGGGCGATTCGGTGCCGGGCGGCATCAGGGCCCAGGGCGCCAGCGTCCACATGGCCATGTAGGTGCCCAGCGGCAGCATGAAGCGCCATGCGCCGTCGGGTTGGCGCAGGGTGAATTCGGGTTCGGGATAGAGGCGCGCGTTCCAGCGCATGAACAACAGCCGCAGGCCGAGCAGCGCGCAGGTCGCGATGCCCCAGGTCAGCGCGCCGATGCCTCGCGTCATCCAGAAGAACACGGCCGCCATCGCGATGGCGGCCGCAAGCGCCGTCAGCACCGTGGGCGGGCCCATCACGAACATGCGCCGCAGCAGGCGTTCGCGGACCAGCTGCGCATGGGAGTCGGCGATGCCGGGCGGGGCGTCGGTGCCCGCGATCGTGCCGTCCGCCACGGAGGAGGTTGAGCCCTGCGTACTCATGGGCGGCAGTGTAAGGGGGCGGTGTGTGCCTTCCGGGTCAATAGAGGCTGTAGTGGTAGTCGTAGCTGCGCATCCACAGCCGCGGCTTTCGAGGCTCGTCGAAGCTCAGCTGCAGGAGATTGCGCGGGTGCGCCGTGTCGATCAGCAACTGCTTTTCGCTTTCGGGGGAGGCGGCCTGCGAAAGGGCGAAGCGCTTGAAGACGCTGGTCAGGGCGGCTTGCGCGGTCTGCGGCCTGTAGTCGTCGTCCAGCAGCAGTTCGGGCTCGGCGATGCGCTCCTGATGCAGCCAGTACCAGACGCCCTCGTTGGGCGTCGCGGGCCGCGCGCCGGGGTTGCCATTGTCGCCCGTGGTGTTGGGCGGCTCATCGGCGATCACGCCCTCAGGGTCCCAGGCCAGCGCGCCGAGGCCGTCGCCGATTTCGACGAACACCGCCACGCTGCGGCGGTAGCGGGCGAGCACGGGCGGCGGCAGCAGCTCGTCGAGGCTGAGCGCTCCACCATCGCCGCTGCTGTAGCCCCCGAGTCCGAGCAGCAGGCCCGCAGCCGTCTGCAGGTCGTGGGGCTGCAGGAAGTACGAGTTCCCGATCTCGATGTGGATCTCTGACAGCACCTCGCGCAGCGGCGAGGGCAGCGAGGTGCCCAGGCGGCCTTCGGCTTCGAGCAGGGCGGCTTCGGCCGTGGTGCCGACTGGCAGGGTGGTCGCGCCGAGTTCCACCAATGGGGAGAGATCGGCAAAGGCGCGGATCCGGTCGACCAGGGACTTGCCTTGGTCGTAGAGAGGATGGGAGAGCCGGGCCATGTCGAGCACGGACCAGCGCCTCTTGAACGAAGCGGATTTCCCTTGCGTGTCGACGTGCGAGCCGCGCAATTCGAGCTGCTGGAGTCCTGCAGGCAGGTCGAACGTGACGGCGGGATGCTTCTTCAGGCCGGGCAGCGCGGCCGTGTGCTCCAGCCGGGCGATGGCCCTGCCATCTGCAAGCACGTCGGCATGTACCTGCTCGCCGACCTGCAGCCAGGGGTGGATGCCTGCCCGCCCCTTCACCGCCCGCTGGGACGGCGTGGTCTTCGTGAAGATTCTCGAGAAGAGATTGCCGAGGGCAGAAGATGGAGTCGCTGGCATGTTCGATGTCTGGATGTCGCCCCCGCAGTCGATGCGCAGGTGCCGTGAAGCGGGACGCAGAGTATCGTTTCACGAAACTTCCCCATGCACTTCACTTCGACTTCACCGGCCGGGGGCACACTGCGTCCCGACAGCGGTTCGGCGCTGGTAGAGGCAAAAAAAGGGAGGGGGGAACAACACCGCTCAGGGACCGCCTCGATGCCAGCCGCTGTCGCCATTCACCCGGCGTGTTCAAGGCCCTCGAGCCTTGAACACCGCCACAACCACTCGAGCTCCCGTTCTCCTCAGGCCGTCGGCGACAGGCGCCGCCGCGCCTTGACAGCCGATGCCAGCCCTTCGAGCACCGGCACCGTCTGCGCGAAGCCGATGCAGGCGTCGGTGATCGACACGCCGTGCTTCAGCGGCACGCCGGGCTTCAGGTCCTGCCGTCCTTCTTCCAGGTGGCTCTCGATCATCACGCCGGTGATGCGGCGCTCGCCGGCGGTGATCTGCGCCGCCACGTCCTCGGCCACCACGATCTGGCGCTGGTGCTGCTTGCTGCTGTTGCCGTGCGAGACGTCGATCATCACCTGCGGGCGCAGGCCGTTGGCCAGCAGCGCCTCGCAGCTGGCGGCGACGTCGGCGGCCGAGTAGTTGGGCGCCTTGCCGCCGCGCAGGATCACGTGGCAGTCGTCATTGCCGCGGGTTTCGAAGATCGCGGACATGCCCATCTTGGTCATGCCCATGAAGGCGTGCGGCGCGCGGGCCGCGAGGATGGCGTCGGCCGCGACCTTCACGCTGCCGTCGGTGCCGTTCTTGAAGCCCACGGGGCAGCTCAGGCCCGAGGCCAGCTGCCGGTGGCTCTGGCTCTCGGTGGTGCGCGCGCCGATAGCGCCCCAGGCGATCAGGTCGGCGATGAACTGCGGGCTCAGCAGGTCGAGGAACTCGGTGCCGGTCGGCAGGCCCAGCGTGGTCAGCTCCAGCAGCAGGCGGCGCGCGCGCTCCAGTCCTTCGTTGATCGCGAAGCTGCCGTCCAGGTGCGGGTCGTTGATGTAGCCCTTCCAGCCTACGGTGGTGCGCGGCTTCTCGAAGTAGGCGCGCATCACTATGAGCAGGTCGTCCTGCAGCGAATCGGCGACCTTCTTCAGGCGCTGTGCGTATTCGATGGCCTGGTCGTGGTCATGGATGGAGCAGGGGCCGACCACCACCACCAGCCGGTCGTCGCGCCCGTGCAGCACGTCGGCGATCTCCGCGCGGCTGCGCTCGACCAGCGCCAGCGTGTTGTCGCGAACCGGCACGCGCTCCTGCAGCAGCGCGGGCGTGATGAGCGGCCGCACCGCGCCGATGCGCACGTCGTCGATGCGCGTGGTGTCGAGCGTGCTGTCGCGGGAGCCGATTTCGGCATCGTGGAGGGGGTCGTCGAGGCGGGGCATGGTCGTTGTTGCGGTTTCCGGTGGATGCCTCGATTGTCCCCTCGACGTGGCCCGGCCTTTCCGGAAGCTGCTCAGGCCGCGAACAGCGCAGCCGGCACGCCCGGGCTGTCGATGCGCACCCTGAAGAGCCCACCCGCCAGCGGTTCGGCCGCTTCCTGCTCGGGCGTGAGGCCGTTGCGCGCGGTCGTGATGTAGAGCGTGCGCAGGTCGGCGTCGCCGAAGGCGCAGTCGGTGACGTGGCTCGCGGGTATGGCGATGCGGCACAGCTCGGCCGCGCTCACCGGGTCGTGGCAGGTGACGCAGGAGCCGCCCCAGTGCGCGATCCACAGGCGGCCTGCGGCATCGGTGGTCATGCCGTCGGGCAGTCCGTCGGGCCTGGGGAAGCGGTGCCATACGCGGCGGTTCGACACGGTGCCTGCTTCCATGTCGAAGTCGTAGGCGTACAGGTTGTTGAGCACCGTGTTGTTGAAGTACATGGTGCGGCCGTCGGCCGACCAGGTCGGGCCGTTGGTCACCTCGAAGCCGTCGTCGTGCTTCGCGCAGCGGCCGTCGGCGTCGTAGCTGTAGAGCGCGCCGGTGGGGGCCTTGCAGTCGAAGTCCATGCTGCCGGCCCAGAAGCGGCCGCGCGCGTCGCACTTGCCGTCGTTGAAGCGGTTGCCGGTGCGTTCGGGCTCTGGCTGGTGCAGGTAGCGCGGCTTCGCCTCGTCGCCGGGCGCGGTGGTGTCGACGAGCGCGAAGCCGCGGCGCAGCGTGACGAAGAGGCCGGGCGCCGATGCGCGCTCGGCGATGGCGGTGATCTCCTCGTCGAAGTGCCAGGTGCGCTGCGCGCCGGTGGCCGGGTCGTAGCGGAAGAGGCGCGGCGTGAGGATGTCGATCCAGTACAGCGCCTGCTCGCGCTGCGACCACATGGTGCCTTCGCCAAGGTTGGCGCCGGCGGGCCAGATGCATTCGGCCTGGCCGATGACGGAAGGAGAGGGAACGGGGCTGCTTGTCTCTTTGCTCATTGGTCTTCTTTCCTGTTCGTGTCTGTCTTCTTGACGCGGCGGATCGTATCAAGGCATATTGATAACCGAAATCGAAAATCACGGCATCGATTGATATCTGTATTGCAATATCTCTCGATGCCCATTCCGGAGACTTTTCTTGAATTCCCCCCAGCTTTCCATTCATCCGAGCTTGAAGGGCCGCACCGTGTTCGTCACCGGCGGAGGCAGCGGCATCGGCGCAGCGATCGTCACCGCTTTTGCGGAACAGGGTGCGCGCGTGGCCTTCGTCGACATCGCCGAAAGTGCCAGCGCGGCACTCGCGCGGCAGATCGAGGAGTCCGGCCATGCCGCGCCGTGGTGGCGCGCCTGCGACGTGCGCGACATCGCCGCGCTGCAGAAGGCCATCGCCGATGCGGCGGCCGAGCTCGGCGACTTCGCGGTGCTGGTCAACAACGTGGCGAGCGATGACCGCCACACGCTCGAATCGGTCACGCCCGAGTACTACGACAACCGCATGGCCATCAACGAGCGGCCCGCGCTCTTCGCCATCCAGTCGGTGGTGCCGGGCATGCGCAGGCTGGGTTTCGGGTCGGTGATCAACCTGGGCTCCACCGGCTGGCAGACCAAGGGCTCGGGCTACCCCTGCTACGCGATCGCGAAGTCGTCGGTGAACGGCCTCACCCGCGGCCTCGCGGTGGACCTGGGCCGCGACCGCATCCGCATCAACACCGTCTCGCCCGGCTGGGTGATGACCGAGCGGCAGGTCAAGCTGTGGCTCGACGACGAAGGCGAGCAGGCCCTCAAGCGCAACCAGTGCCTGCCCGACAAGCTGATGCCGGAAGACATCGCACGCATGGTGCTGTTCCTCGCGTCCGACGACTCGAAGATGTGCACGGCCCAGGAGTTCACCGTCGACGCCGGTTGGACCTGAGGTATCGGAAGAGATCGGACAGGCGTACGCGAAGAGCGCAAGGGCTGCTCGATCCCGCATCCGGAGATCAGTCGATCTCCATCTCCAGCTTGCGCCCGTAGACGCTGACGCTCGCCGTTTTCAGCGCCTTCATCATCACCTTCGCCGCCGGTGACAGAAGCCGGTCGGTGCGCGTGATGATGCCGAAGGCGTCCATGTGGCAGGGCATGTCCAGCGGCAGCAGCGACACGATGCCGTGCGAGGCGTAGTAGCGCGCCACGTCGGTCGCGAGCACCGCCACCATGTCGCTCTGCTGCAGCATGCGCGTGATGAAGAGCAGTGCCGGGCTCTCGATGGTGTTGGTGGGCGGAGCGAGGCCTTCCTCCTGGAACATGAGCTCGAAGCGGTGGCGCAGCACGCTGCCTGCGGGCGGCACGATCCAGCCGGCGCCCACCACGTCGCGCAGCGTGAGGCCGCTCACGCCCAGCAGCGGATGGCCGGGGCGCACCAGCGCGCACACGGGCTCCTCGCTGAGTGCCTCGTAGCGCAGCTGCGACTTGTCGTGCTCGGCGAAAAGGCGCGCCACCAGGATGTCGAGCTTGCCCTGCTCCAGCCGCTCGATCAGCACCGGACTGGTCTCGATCTCCAGCGAGACGCGCAGGTCGGGGTGCTCGCGCTTCACCATCGCCACGGCCGGCGGCATCAGCGTGAGGCCGGGCGCGGTGATGGCGCCCACGCTCACCTGGCCGAAGCGGCCGGCCTTGAGCGCGGTGAGCTCGTCATGCGCCTGGTTCAGGCTCGCGAGGGCCACGCGGGCGTGGCGGATCATGGTCTCGCCGTACCAGGTCGGGCGCATGCCGCGCGGCAGGCGTTCGAACAGCGGCACCTCCAGCACGTCCTCCAGGTCTTTCAGCAGTTTGGAGGCCGCGGGCTGCGTCATGTTGAGCACCTGCGCCGCGCGATGGATGTTGCCCTCTTCCGACAGCGCCACGAGCAGCAGCAGCTGGCGGGTCTTGAGGCGGGCGCGGATGAACCAGTGGTTGTAGTTGGTCATGTCTCCGAAGCTCTTGTTCAAACAAAGGACTGATCGGGTTTTCCAGAATCCGGCGATCGATATCTATTTTGCTTAAAAAACGATTGGATCGATATCAAATCTGTTCCTAGACTTCGGACACTCCAATAACAAAAGAGACAAGGTCCAGGCCTGCGGTGATCCACGGCGAGCTTCATCAGAACGTGCGGCAGTACATCAACGGCCGCTGGGAAACCAGCGCGACCACCGGTGTGAGCGCCAATCCCTCGGACACCAGCGAGGTGGTGGCCGAGTACGCACGTGCTGATCGCCGCCAGGCGGAGGCGGCCATCCGCGCCGCCACCGAGGCCTTTCCCCACTGGAGCCACAGCACGCCGCAGCGGCGCGCCGACGTGCTCGACCGCATCGGCACCGAGCTGCTCGCGCGCAAGGACGACCTGGGCATGCTGCTGGCGCGCGAGGAGGGCAAGACGCTGACGGAGGCGGTGGCCGAGGTGGCCCGCGCCGGCCAGATCTTCAAGTTCTTCGCCGGAGAAGCACTGCGCGGCGGTGGCGGCGAGAACGTGGCCTCGGTTCGCGCGGGGGTGCAGGTCGACGTCACGCGCGAGCCGGTGGGCGTGGTGGGCCTCATCACCCCGTGGAACTCGCCCTTCGTGGTGCCCGCATGGAAGATCGCGCCCGCGCTGGCCCACGGCAACAGCGTGGTGTTCAAGCCGGCCGAGCTGGTGTCGGGCTGCGGCTGGGCGCTGGCCGAGATCATCAGCCGCGCCGCGTTGCCGGCCGGCGCATTCAACCTGGTGATGGGCAGCGGCCGCGAAGCGGGGCAGGCGCTGGTCGACAGCCCGCTGGTCGATGCTTTGAGCTTCACGGGCTCCATGGCCAACGGCGAGCGCATCCTGCAGGCTGCGGCCGCTCGCCGCGCCAAGGTGCAGCTGGAGACCGGCGGCAAGAACGCGCTCGTGGTGCTGGCCGATGCCGACCTCGACCGCGCCGTCGATTGCGCGGTGCAGGGCGCGTATTTCTCCGCCGGCCAGCGCTGCACGGCCTCGAGCCGGCTCATCGTCGAGTCGGCGGTGCACGACGCCTTCGTGGCGAAGCTGCGCCAGCGGCTGAAGACGCTCAAGATCGGCCACGCGCTGGAGCGCGGCGTCGACATCGGCCCCGTGGTCGACGAAGAACGCCTCGCGCAGGACCTCGCCTGGGTCGACACCGCACGCGAGGAGGGCGCCGAGCACGTGTGGGGCGGCGAGGCGCTGGAGCGCGCCACCACCGGCCACTACATGAGCCCCGCGCTCTTCCTCGCGAAGCCCTCGCACCGCATCGCGCGCGAGGAGATCTTCGGCCCGCTGGCCTGCGTGCTGCGCGCCGACGACTACGACGAGGCGCTCGCGCTGTGCAACGACACGCCATTCGGCCTGTGCGCCGGCATCTGCACCAACTCGCTGAAGCACGCGATGCATTTCAGGCGCCATGCCGTGGTCGGCATGACGATGGTCAATCTGCCGACCGCGGGGGTGGACTTCCACGTGCCCTTCGGCGGCCGCAAGGGGTCGGGCTACGGGCCGCGCGAACAAGGGCGCCACGCCGCGGAGTTCTACACGACGGTCAAGACCGGCTACATGCTGGCCTGAGCCGGATGGGGTTTCAGTACGTCAACAGCCAACGCCGACAGGCAAATCCTCGGAAACATCAAGAAGGAGACATTCCCATGACCATGAATCGCCGCACCCTCAACACCGCCCTGGCTGCCGCCGCGCTCGGCGGACTGCTGCCCGCTTCCGTGCTCGCGCAGAAGAAGCTGGTGCTCGGCTTCGCGCAGGTGGGCGCCGAGAGCGAATGGCGCACCGCCAACACCGAGTCGATCAAGTCGTCCGCCAAGGACGCCGGCATCGAGCTCAAGTTCTCCGACGCGCAGCAGAAGCAGGAGAACCAGATCAAGGCCATCCGCTCGTACATCGCCCAGAAGGTGGACGTGATCGCCTTCTCGCCGGTGGTCGAGTCGGGCTGGGAGACCGTGCTGCGCGAGGCCAAGGCCGCGAAGATTCCGGTGGTGCTGACCGACCGCTCCGTCAACACCAAGGACGACTCGCTCTACGTGACCTTCATGGGCTCCGACTTCACCGAGGAAGGCCGCAAGGCCGGCCGCTGGCTGGTGGAGAAGATGAAGGACCAGAAGGGCGACGTGAACATCGTCGAGCTGCAGGGCACCGTGGGCTCGGCACCGGCCATCGACCGCAAGAAGGGCTTCGAGGAAATCATCAAGGCCGACCCGAAGTTCAAGATCATCCGCTCGCAGACCGGCGACTTCACGCGCGCCAAGGGCAAGGAGGTGATGGAGGCCTTCCTGAAGGCCGAGGGCAAGAAGATCAACGTTCTCTACGCGCACAACGACGACATGGCCATCGGCGCCATCCAGGCCATCGAGGAAGCCGGCCTGAAGCCCGCGAAGGACATCGTGATCATCTCCATCGACGGCGTGAAGGGCGCCTTCGAGGCCATGATCGCCGGCAAGCTCAACGTGTCGGTTGAGTGCAGCCCGCTGCTCGGCCCGCAGCTGATGCAGGCGGTGAAGGACATCAAGGACGGCAAGACGCTGCCCAAGCGCATCGTGACGGTCGAGAGCATCTTCCCCATGGAAGTCGCAGCCAAAGAGTTTCCCAACCGGAAGTATTGAGTACTCCCCAGGCTGCGCGGCACTTCGTGTCCGCTTCGCCAACCCCCTCGCCGGGGGCAACACCTGCGGCCCGGCGAAGCCGGTTCCGCGGTGTTCCTGGAAAAGATACAGCACCCATCGAAAAAAACGGATCGAACATGAAACGCAACTTCCTCAAGGCATCGCTCGCAGGCGTCGCACTGGCCATCGTCGGCTTCTCGCCGCTGGCCAGCGCGCAGGACAAGGGCCTGATCGCCATTTCCATGCCCACCAAGTCGTCGGCGCGATGGATCGCGGACGGCGCCAACATGGTCAAGTACTTCAAGGACAAGGGCTACAAGACCGACCTGCAGTACGCCGAAGACGACATCCCCAACCAGCTCGCGCAGATCGAGAACATGGTGACCAAGGGCTCGAAGGTGCTGGTCATCGCCGCCATCGACGGGACCACGCTGTCGGACGTGCTGCAGAAGGCGGCCGACAAGGGCGTGAAGGTCATCGCCTACGACCGGCTCATCAAGGGCTCGAAGAACGTCGACTACTACGCCACCTTCGACAACTTCCAGGTGGGTGTGCTGCAGGCGCAGTCGATCGAGAAGTCGCTCGACCTGAAGGGCGGCAAGGGTCCGTTCAACATCGAGCTCTTCGGCGGCTCGCCCGACGACAACAACGCCTTCTTCTTCTACAACGGCGCGATGTCGGTGCTCGACCCCTACATCAAGAGCGGCAAGCTGGTGGTGCGCAGCAAGCAGATGGGAATGGACAAGGTCGGCACGCTGCGCTGGGACGGCGCCGTGGCGCAGGCGCGCATGGACAACCTGCTGTCGGCCTTCTACACCAAGGACCGCGTCGATGCGGTGCTGTCGCCGTACGACGGCCTTTCGATCGGCATCCTGTCGTCGCTCAAGGGCGTGGGCTACGGCTCGGCCTCGCAGCCGATGCCGGTGGTCACGGGGCAGGACGCCGAGATTCCTTCGATCAAGTCGATCCTGCGCAAGGAGCAGACTTCCACCGTGTTCAAGGACACGCGCGAGCTGGCCAAGGTGACGGTGGCGATGGTGGACGCGATGCTCTCGGGCAAGACGCCCGAGGTGAACGACACCAAGACCTACAACAACGGCATCAAGGTCGTGCCCTCGTACCTGCTCAAGCCCGTGAGCGTGGATGCGTCGAACTGGAAGCAGGTGCTGGTCGACAGCGGCTACTACAAGGAAAGCCAGATCAAGTGAGCGTGCACGGTCGCACTGCCGATGCCGCCATCCTGGAGATGCGCGGCATCACGAAGACGTTCCCCGGCGTGAAGGCGCTGAGCAACGTCAACCTCAGCGTGCGCGCGGGGGAGATCCACGCGGTGGTCGGGGAGAACGGCGCGGGCAAGTCGACGCTCATGAAGGTATTGAGCGGCGTCTACCCGTGCGACTCCTACACCGGCGAGATCTTCTTCGAGGGCGAGGAGCGCCGCTTCAGGGGCATCGCCGACAGCGAGAAGCTCGGCATCATCATCATCCACCAGGAGCTGGCGCTGGTGCCGCTGCTGTCCATCGCCGAGAACATCTTCCTCGGCAACGAGCTTGCCAACGGCGCCGGCGTGATCGACTGGTTCGCCGCCTATGCGAAGACGCGCGAGCTGCTCGCCAAGGTAGGCCTGAAGGAGCCGCCCACCACGCTGGTGACCGACCTGGGCGTGGGCAAGCAGCAGCTCGTCGAGATCGCGAAGGCGCTGGCCAAGGAGGTGAAGCTGCTGATCCTCGACGAGCCCACCGCCAGCCTCAACGAGAACGACAGCGACGCGCTGCTGATGCTGCTGCTGGAACTCAAGCGCCAGGGCATCGCGTCGATCCTCATCTCGCACAAGCTCAACGAGATCGCCAAGGTGGCCGACGCCATCACCGTGCTGCGCGACGGCGCGACCGTGGAGACCATGGACTGCCGCGGCCAGCCGATCAGCGAGGACCGCATCATCCGCGGCATGGTGGGACGCGACATGGCGCACCGCTATCCGCAGCGCGACCCGAAGATCGGCAGCACCGTGTTCGAGGTGCGCGACTGGCGCGTGCACCACGCGCTGCACGCCGACCGCGAGCAGATCAAGGGCGTGAGCCTGGACGTGCGCCAGGGCGAGATCGTCGGCATCGCGGGCCTCATGGGCGCGGGCCGAACCGAGCTGGCGATGAGCATCTTCGGCCGCTCCTACGGCCAGCGCATCAGCGGCTCGGTGTTCATGCACGGCAAGCCGGTGGACGTGAGCACGGTGCGCAAGGCCATCGACCATGGCATCGCCTACGTCACCGAAGACCGCAAGGGCCTCGGGCTGGTGCTGGAGGAAGACATCCGCAAGAACATCAGCCTCGCGAACCTCGATGCGATCGCCGACAGATCGGTGATCGACCACGGGCGCGAGTTCAAGGTGGCCAACGAGTACCGCAAGGCGCTCAACATCCGCTGCTCGGGCATCGAGCAGCTGGTGGTCAACCTCTCAGGCGGCAACCAGCAGAAGGTGGTGCTGAGCAAGTGGCTCTTCACGAAGCCCGAACTGCTGATCCTCGACGAGCCCACGCGCGGCATCGACGTGGGCGCCAAGTACGAGATCTACACCATCATCGACAGGCTTGCCAGCGAGGGCAAGGGCATTCTCATGATTTCTTCCGAACTGCCGGAGCTGCTCGGCATGTGCGACCGCATCTACGTGATGAACGAGGGGCGCTTCGTCGCCGAGTTTCCGGCTGCAGAAGCCTCGCAGGAGCGCATCATGCATGCCATCGTGAGTTCAGGGAGTTCCGTCCATGTCGCATCCTGAAGTCAACGTGGCGAAGCCGGCAGTGCCGGCGCAGGAAGGGGCTGCGGCGCGGCTGCACGCGGGTTTCCTGAAGAACAACCTGCGCGAGTACGGCATGCTGATCTCGCTGGTCGCGATCATGGTGCTGTTCCAGGTGCTGACCGACGGCACGCTGCTGCGGCCGCTCAACCTCACCAACCTGCTGCTGCAGAACAGCTACGTGGTCATCATGGCGCTGGGCATGCTGCTGGTGATCGTGGCGGGGCACATCGACCTGTCGGTGGGCTCGGTGTGCGGCTTCATCGGCGCGCTGGCTGCGGTGCTGATGGTGGAGTACGACTGGCATTTCGTGCCGACAGCGCTGGTGAGCATCCTCGCGGGCGCGGTCATCGGCGCGGCGCAGGGCTGGTTCGTGGCCTTCCGCAAGATCCCGTCGTTCATCGTCACGCTCGCGGGCATGCTGGTGTTCAAGGGGCTGACGCTGGCGCTGCTTGCGGGGCAGTCGGTGGGGCCGTTCCCGGTGGAATTCCAGCGGCTGAGCTCGGGCTTCATTCCCGACCCGCTGGGCGGCGACACCTTCCGCACCACCTCGCTGATCGTGGGCGCGCTGGCCGCCGTGGCGCTGGTGTTCTTCAAGATGCGCGGGCGCGCCAAACTGGCGGCGCACGGCATGGAGCAGGAGCCCTACGCCTTCTTCCTGGTGAAGAACCTGTTCTTCGCGGCCATCATCCTGTTCTTCAGCTACCTGCTGTCGACCTACAAGGGCCTGCCCAACGTGCTGATCGTGATGGCGGTGCTGATCGTGGTGTACGACTTCGTCACCAGCCGCACCACCGTCGGCCGGCGCATCTACGCGCTGGGCGGCAACGAGAAGGCGGCGCGCCTGTCTGGCGTGAAGACGCAGCGGCTCGCGTTCCTCACCTTCGTGAACATGGGCGCACTCGCGGCGCTGGCTGGCCTCGTGTTCGCGGCGCGGCTCAACACAGCCACGCCCAAGGCCGGCCTGGGCTTCGAGCTCGACGTGATCGCGGCCTGCTTCATCGGCGGCGCCTCCGCCTCGGGCGGGGTGGGCAAGGTGATGGGGGCGGTGATCGGCGCCTTCATCATGGGCGTGATGAACAACGGCATGTCGATCCTGGGCATCGGCATCGACTACCAGCAGGTCATCAAGGGACTGGTGCTGCTGGCCGCGGTGTTCATCGACGTCTACAACAAGAACAAGTGAAGCACGGCACATGGCAGACGCAAGCGCCAGCCCCGTTCTCCAGCTCAGGGGCATCCACAAGCAGTTCGGCGGCATCCCGGTGCTGCGCGACGTCCGGCTCGATCTTTATCCGGGCGAGATCCACGCGCTCATGGGGCAGAACGGCGCGGGCAAGTCGACGCTGATCAAGGTGCTCACGGGCGTGCTGCCGTCCAGCGGCGGCGAGATGCTGCTCGAAGGCAAGCCGATCCGCGCGCATTCGCCGCTGGAGGCGCAGAAGCTGGGCATCAGTACCGTCTACCAGGAAGTGAACCTGTGCCCGAACCTTTCGGTGGCGGAGAACGTGTTCGCTGGGCGCTATCCGCGCAAGGGCGCGGCGCAGGGCTTCCGCATCGACTGGGCCGCGGTGAACCGGCGCGCCGAGGAGCTGCTGGCGCGCATCGGGCTCGACATCGACGTGACCCGGCTGCTGTCGAGCTACTCGGTGGCGGTGCAGCAGATGGTGGCCATCGCGCGGGCGCTGGGGGTGTCGTCGAAGGTGCTGATCCTCGACGAGCCTACTTCCAGCCTCGACGACGACGAGGTCGAGAAGCTCTTCGACGTGCTGCGGCGGCTGCGCGCCGAGGGGTTGGCCATCGTCTTCGTGACGCACTTCCTGAACCAGATGTACGCGGTGTCGGACCGCATCACCGTGCTGCGCAACGGCGCATGGATCGGCGAGTGGAAGGCGGCCGATCTCGGGCCGCAGGCGCTGATCGCCGCGATGCTCGGGCGCGAGCTCGCTGCGCAGTCGGCGAGGCCGGCCGCGCTGCCTTCGTTCGACGAGGCCGCCCCCGCGCTGCTCCAGATCGAGGGCCTGGGGCAGGCGGGCCAGCTGCAGGCGACCGACCTGCGCGTGCGCGCGGGCGAGGTCGTCGGCATCGCGGGACTGCTCGGCGCCGGCCGCACCGAGCTCGCACGGCTGCTGTTCGGGCTGGAGATGCCGGACCGCGGCGTGCTCAAGGTCGACGGCCGCAGCCTCAGCTTCTCGAACCCGGCCGATGCGATCCGCGAAGGGCTGGCGCTGTGCCCCGAGGAGCGCAAGACGGACGGCATCGTCGCCGAGCTGTCGGTGCGCGAGAACATCGCGCTGGCGCTGCAGGCACGGCTGGGCACCAGGCGCTTTCTCTCGCATGCGGAGCAGACGGCGATGGCGGAGAAGTTCGTCGCGTCGCTCGGCATCAAGACCGCGAGCGTCGAGACACCGATCGGGCTGCTCTCGGGCGGCAACCAGCAGAAGGCCGTGATCGCGCGCTGGCTCGCGACCGAGCCGCGCCTGCTGATCCTCGACGAGCCCACGCGGGGCATCGACGTGGCGGCCAAGCAGGAGATCATGGAGGAGATCCTTCGGCTGGCGAAGGCCGGCATGGCGGTGATCTTCATTTCCTCGGAGATGAGCGAGGTGGTGCGCGTGGCGCATCGCATCGTGGTGCTGCGCGACAGGAAGAAGGTGGGCGAGCTGCCGGGCGGCTCGACCGAGGATGAGGTGTACGAAATGATTGCGGCGACGTGATGGCGACCCTGTTTTCGTGTTGTCCCCTCTCCCGCTTGCGGGAGAGGGCTAGGGTGAGGGCATCGGCTTTTGAAAAGCAAGGTACTCCGGCTCAGGCCACACCCTCACCCCAACCCTCTCCCGCAAGCGGGAGAGGGGGCAAGACCGCCTCGGTGGAGCAACTCTCATGACCAACGCCGAAGACAATCGCCTGGCGGCTGCGATGCGCCATCGCCTCGCGTGGCCCATCGTCACGCTGCTGCTCCTTCTGGCGGTGAACACCGCCTTCAACGCCAGCTTCCTGCACCTCGAATGGCGCGAAGGCCATCTCTACGGCAGCCTCGTCGACATCCTCAACCGCGCCGCGCCGCTGGTGCTGGTGTCGCTCGGCATGACCCTGGTGATCGCCACCCGCGGCATCGACATCTCGGTGGGCGCCGTGGTGGCCATCGCGGCGGCGCTCGCGGCCTGGATGATCGGCGGCTCGGTCTCCAGCGACACGAGCCGCTTTCCGATGCCGCTCGCGATCCTCGCGGCCATCGGCATCGCGCTGGTGTGCGGGCTGTGGAACGGCCTGCTGGTGGCGAAGGTGGGCATGCAGCCCATCATCGCGACGCTGATCCTGATGGTGGCGGGGCGCGGCATCGCGCAACTGATCGCCGACGGGCAGATCATCACCATCTACTACAAGCCCTTCTTCTTCCTCGGCAGCGGCTACCTGCTGGGGCTGCCGTTCTCGCTGTTCATCGTGGCGGCCGTGTTCGTGCTGCTGTACCTGGCCATCACGCGCACGGCGCTGGGGCTCTTCATCCAGGCGGTGGGCATCAACCCGACGGCGGCGCGCGTGGCGGGCGTGCAGGCGCGGCGGCTGATCGTCGGCGCCTATGCGTTCTGCGGCGCCTGCGCGGGCGTGGCGGGCTTGCTCATCAGCTCCAACGTCAAGAGCGCGGACGGCAACAACGCGGGCCAGCTCATCGAGCTCGACGCGATCCTGGCGGTGACGCTGGGCGGCACCGCGCTCACCGGCGGACGCTTCAGCCTCGTGGGCAGCGTGATCGGCGCGCTCATCATCCAGACGCTGACCTACGCGATCTACTCGCTGGGCGTACCGCCGGAGATCAACCTGGTGGTGAAGGCGGGCGTGGTGTTCGTGGTGATGCTGCTGCAGTCGCCGGAGTTCAGGTCGCAGGTGCGCACGCTGGTGCAGCGGCCGGCGCATGAAGGAGCGAAGGCATGAGCGCGGTGATCGAGACTGCACGCCCGGCCCAGCCCGCTTCCGCAGACGGAAGGCGCGGCAGAGGGAGCAGGGGGCTCAATCCGAAATACCTGCCGCTGGCGGCGACCATCTCGCTGTTCGTGCTGGTGGCGACGCTGGGCTCGGTGTTCTACGACGGCTTCTTCTCGGCGCAGGTGTTCCTCAACCTGCTGATCGACAACGCCTTCCTCATCGTCGTGGCGGTGGGCATGACTTTCGTGATCCTCTCGGGCGGCATCGACCTCTCGGTGGGCTCGGTGATCGCGCTCACCACCATGGTGTCGGCCTCCCTGGTGGAGAAGCACGGCTGGAGCCCGGCCATCGTGATTCCGCTGGTGCTCGTCATGGGCACGGCATTCGGCGCCTTCATGGGGGTGCTCATCGAGCGCTTCAGGCTGCAGCCCTTCATCGTCACGCTGGCGGGCATGTTCCTGGCGCGGGGGCTTTGCTACCTCATCAGCATCGACTCGATCAGCATCACCAACGAGTTCTACTCCGAGGTCTCGCAGATCCGCATTCCGGTGTGGGGCGAGGCCTCGGTGTCGATCAGCGCGGTGATCGCCATCGCGGTGCTGCTGGCGGCGATCTTTCTCGCGCACTGCACCCCGTTCGGGCGTGCGGTGTATGCCATCGGCGGCAGCGAGCAGTCGGCGGTGCTGATGGGGCTGCCGGTGCGCCGCACCCTGATCGGCGTGTACACGCTCTCGGGCTTCTGCTCGGCGCTGGCGGGCGTGATCTTCACCTTCTACATGCTCTCGGGCTACGGCCTGCATGCGGTCGGGCTGGAGCTCGACGCGATCGCGGCGGTGGTGATCGGCGGCACGCTGCTGACCGGCGGCGTGGGCTACGTGGCGGGCACGCTCTTCGGCGTGCTGATGCTGGGCATCATCCAGACGCTCATCTCCTTCGACGGCACGCTGAGCTCGTGGTGGACGCGCATCGTCGTCGGCGCGCTGCTGTTCGTGTTCTGCCTGCTGCAGCGCTTCTTCACATCGCGCGCACCGCGGCGCTGACCTTCCTTTTTTCCCCTCTCTCCCCTCAGGACAACTCGCATGCCGGACACCCCTCCGAAGAAACTGCGCTCGACCGAATGGTTCGGCTCGGCCGACAAGAACGGCTTCATGTACCGAAGCTGGATGAAGAACCAGGGCATCCCGGACCATGAATTCGATGGCCGCCCGATCATCGGCATCTGCAACACCTGGTCGGAGCTCACGCCCTGCAACGCGCACTTCCGCAAGATCGCCGAGCACGTGAAGCGCGGCATCTCGGAGGCCGGCGGCTTCCCGGTGGAATTCCCGGTGTTCTCCAACGGCGAATCGAACCTGCGGCCCACCGCGATGCTCACGCGCAACCTCGCGAGCATGGACGTGGAAGAGGCCATCCGCGGCAACCCGGTCGATGCGGTGGTGCTGCTCACCGGCTGCGACAAGACCACGCCCGCGCTCCTGATGGGCGCCGCGAGCTGCGACATCCCGGCCATCGTGGTCACCGGCGGGCCGATGCTCAACGGCAAGCTCGAGGGCAAGAACATCGGCTCCGGCACGGCCGTGTGGCAGCTGCACGAATCGCTGAAGGCGGGCGAGATCAACCTGCACCAGTTCCTCTCGGCCGAAGGCGGCATGTCGCGCTCGGCGGGCACCTGCAACACCATGGGCACGGCCTCGACCATGGCCTGCATGGCCGAGGCGCTGGGCGCCTCGCTGCCACACAACGCGGCGATTCCCGCAGTGGATGCGCGCCGCTACGTGCTCGCGCAGATGTCGGGCATGCGCGCGGTGGAGATGGCGAAGGAGGGGCTCACGCTGTCGAAGATCCTCACGCGCGAGGCCTTCGAGAATGCGATCCGCGTGAATGCGGCCATCGGCGGATCGACCAACGCGGTGATCCACCTGAAGGCGATCGCCGGGCGCATCGGCGTCGATCTGGAACTGGAGGACTGGACGCGCATCGGCAGCCACACGCCGACCATCGTCGACCTGATGCCCTCGGGCCGCTTCCTGATGGAGGAGTTCTATTACGCGGGCGGCCTGCCCGCGGTGCTGCGCCGCCTGGGCGAGGCCGGCCTGCTGCCGCACCCCGGCGCGCTCACGGTGAACGGCCAGTCGCTCTGGGACAACGTGCGCGAAGCGCCCAGCCTCGACGACGAGGTGATCCGTCCGCTCGACAGGCCGCTGATCGCCGACGGCGGCATCCGCATCCTGCGCGGCAACCTGTCGCCCCGCGGCGCGGTGCTCAAGCCCTCGGCGGCCTCGCCGGAGCTGCTGAAGCACCGCGGCCGTGCGGTGGTGTTCGAGAACCTGGAGCACTACAAGGAGCGCATCGTCGACGAAGACCTCGACGTCGACGCGAGCTGCGTGCTGGTGCTCAAGAACTGCGGCCCCAAGGGCTACCCCGGCATGGCCGAGGTCGGCAACATGGGGCTGCCGCCGAAGCTGCTGCGCCAGGGCATCAAGGACATGGTGCGCATCTCCGACGCGCGCATGAGCGGCACGGCCTACGGCACCGTGGTGCTGCACGTCGCGCCCGAGGCGGCCGACGGCGGGCCGCTGGCGGCGGTGCGCGACGGCGACTGGATCGAGCTCGACTGCGATGCCGGCCGCCTGCACCTCGACATCAGCGACGAGGAGCTCGCTTCGCGCCTGGCTTCGCTCGCCGCGTCCGACAAGCAGCCGATGAGCACGCGCGGCGGCGGCTACCAGAAGCTCTACGTCAACCACGTGCTGCAGGCAGACGAAGGCTGCGACTTCGACTTCCTGGTCGGCTGCCGCGGCGCGGCCGTTCCCCGTCATTCACACTGATCCATCCCCCGACACCATGACCCCCAGATACCGCGGCATCTTCCCGGTGGTGCCCACCACCTTCACCGAACAGGGCGCGCTCGATCTCGAAAGCCAGAAGCGCTGCGTCGACTTCATGATCGACGCGGGCTCCGACGGGCTGTGCATCCTGGCGAACTTCTCGGAGCAGTTCGTGCTGTCGGACGAGGAGCGCGAGGTGCTCACCCGCACCATCCTCGAACACGTGAAGGGCCGCGTGCCGGTGATCGTGACCACCACGCACTACAGCACCAAAGTCTGCGCCGAACGCAGCCGCCGCGCGCAGGACATGGGCGCCGCGATGCTGATGGTGATGCCGCCCTATCACGGCGCGACCTTCCGCGTGCCCGAACCGCAGATCTACGAGTTCTATGCGCGGCTGTCGGACGCGGTGGGCATCCCGATCATGATCCAGGACGCGCCGGCCAGCGGCACGGTGCTGTCGGCTCTGTTCCTTGCGCGCATGGCGAAGGAGATCGAGCAGGTGGCGTACTTCAAGATCGAGACGCCCGGTGCCGCGTCGAAGCTGCGGGAGCTGATCCGCCTGGGCGGCGATGCCATCGAAGGGCCGTGGGACGGCGAGGAAGCCATCACGCTGATGCCCGACCTCGATGCCGGTGCCACGGGATCGATGACGGGGGGCGGCTATCCGGACGGCATCCGACCGATCATCGAGGCGCACCGCGCCGGCGACCGCGACAAGGCCTTCGCGCTCTACCAGCAGTGGCTGCCGCTCATCAACTACGAGAACCGCCAGGCCGGTCTGCTGGCGTGCAAGTCGCTGATGAAGGAGGGCGGTGTGATCGCCTGCGAGGCGCCGCGGCATCCGCTGCCGGCCATGCACCCCGACACGCGCGCTGGCCTGATCGAGACCGCGAAGCGGCTCGATCCGTTGGTGCTGCGCTGGGGGAAGTAGGCGAGGAAGAGTGGGGAGGAGCAGCGCGACGGCACGGCCGCGCTGCATGAAGAGAAAGAGAGAGGGCGAAGGCCGCTCAGGCCTCGGCTTCGCTGGGGTTCGCGCCTTTGGCGCCTTTCGCGTTCTCTTCGAGTTCGCTGACCTGCAGCGACAGGTCGAACAGCTTGGACTTGCTGGCGTAGTAGCGGTCGAGGCGCCACTCCTTCAGGATGTCCATCGCAAGCTGGAAGCTCTTGTAGTCGAGCTCGTAGAGGGTGATGAGTTCGAAGCTTCGTTCGGACTCCAGGGCCAGCACGAGCTGGGCCAGGATCTTGGCCGATTCGTTGGCCGGGTCCGTTTCGATGAATCGGCGAGCGACCTTGATGGCATTCATGAAAAAGAGTTCCTTGGTGGGCAGGGACCGGGAACTATAGCTAGCACATCTCAGGCTTTTGTGACAGAAATATGACAGTAGGGGCATCGCCATCCCCGGGGAAATGGCGATGCCCCTCGCATGGAAAAGCTGTCAGGTCAGCGCATTGGAGCCGGCATCGGTCGGGGCATGGGCATCGGCCGCGGTTCCATCATGGGCGCTGGCGCGGGCATCACGGTGGTGGTGACCGACTCGCGGATCACGCCGCCGCCCATCACGCTGCCATCGACGCTGGCCGTGGTGTTGCCCATGCTGCCGAGCACGCGTGCCTCGCAGGCAGGGCGGTCGGCGGGCTGCTGAAGGGCGCAGCGCGCGAGCGCGTTGGCGCGGTAGTCGGGTGCGCTGGTCAGACCGCCCTGTGCAGCGGCCTGACGTGCGGCGCCGGCTTCGCGGATGCATGCTGCGCGGTCCTGCTGGTTGTGGCCGCAGACGGCGAGTTCCTGCTGGTAGGTGCTGTAAGACTCTCCGCGCTTGGGCGGTGCAGCCGAGGCGGCCGCCGAGACTGTCAGTGCCCCGACGGCGAGCATGGTGAAGAGCATCGAACGCTTGTTGCTTTTCATGGATGACTCCTTGAGGTGAGCTGGTTGACCAGGGAGAAGTTGGACTGTGCGAAGCGGCCCGGGTTCACACGATCGAACCGGCCGCTTGTATCGATGTATCAACGCGCCGGGGCGGGTTGCGGCGGAAGCGGCGTCACGGTCTCGCGGATCACGCCGCCGCCCATCACGCTGCCTTCGGTGGTGGTGCGCGGGCCGCCCTTGATGCGGGCCTCGCAGTCGGGCTGCTCGGCGGCGGGCAGTTCGCTGCAGCGAGCAAGCGAATTGACCTGTTCGCGGGCAGGGCTGGGGCTGGTGAGGCCGCCGCGCGAGGCTTCCTGGCGGGCCGCGCCGGCTTCGCGCAGGCATGCAGCGCGATCTTGCTGTACGCCGTCGCAGGTGGCTCGCTCCTTCTGCATGCGGGTTTCGGTGCCGGGCGCCTGTGCACCGGCCGTCTGCGCGCCGAAGACGATGAAGCCGCCGGCTGCGCAAATGGCCGTGGCGGAGAGAACGGAACGTAGGGTTTTTTTCATGCAGGCTCCTTGGTGGGCACGCCCTGCGAGAGGTGCGTGACAGGAGCCTCAGTGTGCTGCCGGCACGGGTTCCGAGTCTGTGGGACAGCCGCACGCCGCCCACCGAGCCGGACTCGCCCTTGCGTGTCGGACATGTCCGGCAGCGGACGGGCCTTCAAACAGGGCGTCGCGCAATCTGCCTTGCCGGGACGCAGACGCCGCCCCGGGAGGGGGAAGGCGCGCGCGACGCGAAGTGTGCGAAGCCTGGGGCGAGCTTCCTAGCCCGCCGCGATCCGCTGGGCCAGGTGGGCGAGTGCCTCCTCGACCTGGTCGACCAGGATCAGCGAGAGGTCGCCCGGCTGCAGGCGGGCCAGCGCGGCGTCGATGGCCACGAACTCGCCGCGGATCTCGTCGATGTAGCGCGTGCGGGCCGCGCCCTGCAGGCCCTGGCGCAGCAGCGCCATGACCTCGCCGTCGGCGCGGCCGCGCTGAGCCGCGTCCTGGTAGAGGATCACGTCGTCGAAGGCCTGCCCGAGGATGGCCGTCTGGTCGCGGATGTCGGAGTCGCGCCGGTCGCCCGCGCCGCTGATGACCACCGAGCGCTTGTTCGCCGGCATGGTGTCCACGGCCGACACCAGCGCGCGCATCGCGTCGGTGTTGTGGCCATAGTCGGCGATCACGGTCGCGCCGCGGTAGTCCATGACGTTGAAGCGCCCGGGCACGCCGGCCGCGTCGTTCATGAAGCTCGCGAGGCCGCTGCGGATGGTGTCCCAGTCGAGGCCCACGCCCCAGGCCGCGGCCACGGCGGCCATCACGTTGTCGACCTGGAAGCCGATGCTGCCGCCACGGGTGATCGGCACGTCGCGCAGCGGAATGCGTTCGCGCCACGAGCCTTCGGCGGCCACCAGCGTGTCCTGGTCGACGTACACGGTGCGCTTGCCCTGCGCGCGGTGCGTGGCCATCACAGGGTGCATGCGGTCGGCGGTGAAGAAGATCACGTTGCCGGGGCAGCCGGTGGCCATCGCGGCGACGTTGACGTCGGCCGCGTTGAGCACCGCGTAGCCGTCGGGCGCCACGTTGCGCACGATCACGCGCTTGAGCACCGCGAGGTCTTCCACGGTGGTGATGTAGTTCAGGCCGAGATGGTCGCCGCTGCCGATGTTGGTGACGACCGCCACCTGGCAGCGGTCGAAGCCCAGGCCCTCCCGCAGGATGCCGCCGCGGGCGACCTCGAAAACGGCCGCGTCCACGTCGGGGTGCATCAGCACGTTGCGTGCGCTCTTGGGGCCGCTGCAGTCGCCGCTGTCGGTCTGCCGTCCGTCGACGTACACGCCGTCGGTGTTGGTCATGCCGGTGCGCAGGCCGCTCGATGAGAGCAGGTGGTTGATGAGGCGCGCGGTGGTGGTCTTGCCATTGGTGCCGGTGACGGCCACCACGGGGATGCGGCCGTCGTCGCCGTGGGCGAAGAGCGTGTCCATCACCGCCTCGCCGACCGCGCGGCCGCGGCCGAACGACGGCGAGATGTGCATGCGAAGGCCGGGCGCGGCATTCACTTCCACCACGCCGCCGTGCTGTTCCTCGAGCGGGCGCAGCACGTTCTCGCAGACCATGTCGACGCCGCAGATGTGCAGGCCGACCATCTGCGCCGCGTCGATCGCGCGCGCCGCGACTTCGGGGTGCACGGTGTCGGTCACGTCGGTGGCGGTTCCGCCGGTGGAGAGGTTGGCGTTGTTGCGCAGCACCACGCGCTGGCCGAGCGTGGGCACGCTGTCGGGCGTGAGGCCCTGCGATTCGAGCCGGCCGATGGCGATGTCGTCCAGGCGGATCTTGGTGAGCGAGGTGGCATGGCCCTCGCCGCGGCGCGGGTCGAGGTTCACCGTGTCGACCAGCTGGCGAACGGTGGAGCTGCCGTCGCCGATCACCTGCGGCGGATCGCGGCGTGCGGCGGCCACGAGGCGGTCGCCCACCACCAGCAGGCGGAAGTCGAAGCCGGGCAGGAACTTCTCGACCATCACCTCGCCGTAGACGGCGGCCGATTCATAGGCCGCGAACAGCTCCTCGCGCGAGTTGATGTTGACCGTCACGCCCTTGCCCTGGTTGCCGTCCTGCGGCTTCACCACGACCGGCAGGCCGATCTCGTTGGCGGCGGCCCAGCCGTCTTCCGCGCTGCTCACGGGGCGGCCCAGCGGCACCGGCACGCCGGCGGCGTTGAGCAGCTGCTTGGTCAGCTCCTTGTCCTGCGCGATCGATTCGGCCACGCCGCTGGTGCTGTCGACCTCGGCGGCCTGGATGCGGCGCTGCTTCGAACCCCAGCCGAACTGCACCAGGCTGCCGCGCGTGAGGCGGCGGAACGGAATGCCGCGCGCAACCGCCGCGTCGACGATGGAGCCGGTGCTCGGGCCCAGGCGCTCGGATTCGTCGAGGTCGCGCAGCTCTGCGATGGCGGCTTCGGCGTCGAAGGGCGTGTCGTTCTGGGCGGCGGCGATCAGTTCCTCGGCCAGCTCGGCGGCGCGGCGGCCCACGGCCTCCTCGGTGTACTGGAAAACGACCTGGTAGACGCCTTCTTCCACGGTGGGAGAGGTGTGGCCGAAGTTGACCGCGCAGCCTGCCTGGGCCTGCAGCGCGACGGCGGCGTTCTCCAGCACGTGGGCGAGCGCCAGCGGCTGGCCTAGCACCATCGGGTGCAGCTCGCCGATGGTCGGGAAGCGCGCGCGCAGGCGGTCTTCGAAACCGCTCAGCTTGCTGATGGCGTTCTCGTCGCCGTGGCAGGCCACGACCGCCTCGATGGCGGTATGGCGGCTCCAGAGATTGGGCCCGCGAAGGGCTCGGGTGCGGGTGACTTTCATGGGCTGCGGGAGCTGCTGCTGTCTATCTGGCGAGGCGAAGAGCCTCAGGCGAATTGGGGTTGGAGGGGCTGGGTCTGCGAAAGCTGCAGCGAGGCCAGCGCAGCCTGCAGGTCGGCCTCGAAGGCTTCGACGCCGGCACCGATCAGGTTGAGCGGAATGCCCATGGCCCATGCCGCGGCCACGGCGGCCAGCAGGCTCTCGAGGCTCACGCCGGCATGCGTGGCGCGCCACACGGTCAGGCGGCCGAGGCCCGGCAGGAACGATTCGCTGCTGCCGTTGGCCAGCACCACGCGGTCCTGCCGCACGAGCACGGCCTTGCCGCCGGCGCTCTGGTGCGCGGAGAGCGCGGGGGCCTGCGCGTCGGCCGAATACAGAATGACTGCGCCGTCGCACAGCGGAGCCAGGCCGGCCACGCGCGGGTCGGCGGCATTGAGCACGGCCGTGCCTTCGGGCAGCACCACGTCGACCTGCGTGCGCAGCACCTTGACCATCTGGTCGCTCTCGGTGATGTCGTAGTCGGCCAGCGCTTCGCAGCCTTCGAGGTCGGTGACGATGCCGACTTCGCAGCGGTCGTATGCGAGGCCGTCGCGCAGGATGGTCTCGGCGCCGTTCTCGATCACGACGGCCTGCACCGCGCGGTTCACCAGCAGGCGGTGGCCGGCTTCCCAGTTGGCGCTGTCACGCGCGTCGACGCGGCGGCGTTCGAGGAACAGGCCGTCGCGGCAGGCCAGCCCGGTGTGGCGGCCGCCCAGGTTGATGAGCCAGGCCACCAGGCGCGCCAGCACGGCGGTGTCGCGCGAGCCGGCCACGCCGACCACGGGAATGCGCCCGGGTGCGTCGTTGGGGAACAGGTGGTCGCAGATCGCGCGGCCCACCGGACGCGGCGAGCCGACGGCCGGCTTCAGGTGCATCAGCAGGCCGGGGCCGGCGTTGACTTCGACGATCGCGCCGCCCTGCGGGCCGAGGGGCCGCGAGATATCCTGCGCCACGAGGTCGATGCCGGCGATGTCCAGGCCGACCACGCGGGCTGCCAGCACGGCGGCGTGCGCCACCTCGGGATGGACCTGGTCGGTGCAGTCGTTGGCCATGTTGCCGTTGCGCTGGATCGTGACCACGCGGCCGGCCGCGGGCACGGCTTCGGCGTTCAGGTCCTGGCGCTTGAGTTCGAGCTGCAGCTTGGCGTCGGTGTCGATCAGGATCACGTCGAGCGGGAACTCTTCCTCGGCGCCGCGGCGCGGGTCGCTGTTGAGCTGCTTGTCGATGAGTTCGCGCACGCTGGACTTGCCGTCGCCGGTGACGGTGATGATCTCGCCGCGCGCGGCAGCCACCACCTCGCCGCCCACCACCAGCAGGCGGTGCTCGTGGCCGCGGATGAAGCGCTCGACCATCACGTCGCTGCCCTCGGGCTCGGCGACCGCGAAGGCGGCCATGACTTCCTCGCGGGTCGTCAGCTCGAGCGAGACGCCGCGGCCGTGGTTGGCGTCGGAAGGCTTCACGACCACGGGCAGGCCGATGTCCTCGGCGGCTTCCCAGGCCTCTTCGGCATCGGCGACCACCTGGCCTTCGGGCACGGGCACGCCGCAGCTCGCGAGCAGGGACTTGGTCAGCTCCTTGTCGCTGGCGATGGATTCGCCGATGGCGCTGGTGTAGTCGGTCTCGGCGGTCCAGATGCGCTGCTGGTTGGCGCCGTAGCCCAGCTGCACGAGGTTGCCGCTGTTCAGCCGCATGTGGGGAATGCCGCGGTCGGTGGCGGCGGCCACGATGGCGGCGGTGCTCGGGCCGAGGTAGCAGTCTTCGACCTTGCCCTTGACCGCATCGACCGCCTTCTGCACGTCGGCGGCGGTGAACGGGTCGTTGTTGATGGCCGCCATCAGCAGGCGGTGGCCCTCGGCCAGCGCCACGCGGGCGACCTGCTCGTCACGCGCGCGGAACACCATGCGGTAGACGCCGTGCTCCGAGGTGCTGCGGGTCTGGCCGAAGCCGGTCGGCATGCCCGCCAGGTTCAGCAGTTCGATGACGACGTGCTCCAGCACGTGCCCCGACCAGGTGCCTTCGGTCAGCCGCTGGATGAAGCCGCCGCGCTCGCCGACGCCGCAGTGGTGCTCGATGAGCGCCGGCAGCAGGGTCGTCAGGCGGTCGGTGAAGCCGTCGATCTTGTTGGAGGGGTAGTCTTCGAGCTGGCCCAGGTCGAGCCAGACTTCGAGCACGGGACGGTAGGTCCAGAGATTGGGGCCGCGCAAATAATTGATGCGCAGCAGTTGGATGTCGTCGAAACGGGTCATGCAAACGTTCGATGTGCTTTGGCCGAGCACCGCGGCGCCTTCAAGCGCGCCCATGGCGATCGGTCAGAATCGGCGCCCGACCTGGGGCGCCATGACGCGGTCCAAGAGGCCCGCGACGGGCAAGAGTCAAAGAAACACAATGCAACATCACGATCCAGTCGGCACCCGGGAGGGCGAAACAGAAGCGGCATCAGCGCAAGCACTGAAAAACCGCCTCGCAGTCGCGGAAAACGTTCTGGTAACACTGACGGTTGACCTCGACGACCAACTTAGCTTCGCCTCCGCCATAGTCGCCCTGACTGACCGGAGGCTGATCGCATTCGATCCCCGCGCCGCTTCCTCGGAGCAGTGGCGTGAGTGGCCGCTAACCGACGAAGCCCTGGAATTGCGCGTTTCCGATCATGCCGGCGTCGGCACGCTCGATCTGGTGGACGCTTCGGGCCGCCTGGCACGCTGGCGCTACACCCTGGCCGGGCAGGTCGCGGCGCTGCGGCTGATGAAGCTGTTCGGACAGCGAACGGCTGGTAGTGTCGCCAAGGAGACACCGGAGTCCGCCGAGTCCGCCGACGGCGACGATTCCACCGACACCGAACTCCAGACCCCGCCCTCCACCTGGGTGCTGCTGCGCCTGGGCCGTTTCGCCAAGCCATACCGCAAGCAGCTGATCGTCGGGTTCTTCCTGACGCTGCTCTCCACGGCCGCCACCCTGGTTCCGCCGTACCTGACCATCCCGCTGATGGACGACATCCTGATCCCGTTCCAGAACGGCCAGAAGATCGACACCATGCGCGTGGGCTTCTACCTGGGCGGCCTGCTGCTGGCGGCGCTGGTCGGCTGGGGGCTGGGCTGGGCCCGAACCTATCTGCTGGCGCTGGTGTCCGAGCGCATCGGCGCCGACCTGCGCACCACCACCTACGAGCACCTGCTGACCCTGCCGCTGGACTACTTCGGCGGCAAGCGCACCGGCGACCTGATGGCGCGCATCGGCTCCGAGACCGACCGCATCAACGTCTTCCTGTCGCTGCACGCGCTCGATTTCGCCAACGACGTGCTGATGATCGTGATGACCGCGGTCATCCTGATCTCCATCAATCCGCTGCTGGCGGTGGTCACGCTGGTGCCGCTGCCCTTCATCGCCTGGATGATCCACGTCGTGCGCGACCGCCTGCGCACCGGCTTCGAGAAGATCGACCGCGTCTGGTCCGAGGTGACCAACGTGCTGGCCGACACCATCCCCGGCATCCGCGTGGTGAAGGCCTTCGCCCAGGAGCGCCGCGAGGCCGAGCGCTTCCGCATCGCCAACACCTACAACCTGCAGGTCAACGACAAGCTCAACCGCACCTGGTCGCTGTTCACGCCGACCGTGTCGCTGCTCACCGAGATCGGCCTGCTGGTGGTCTGGGCCTTCGGCATCTGGCAGGTGGCGCGCGGCAGCATCACGGTGGGTGTGCTCACCGCCTTCATCGCGTACATCGGGCGCTTCTACACCCGGCTCGACTCCATGAGCCGCATCGTCTCGGTCACCCAGAAGGCGGCGGCGGGCGCCAAGCGCATCTTCGACATCCTCGACCACGTGAGCAACGTGCCCGAACCGGCCAATCCGGTGAAAGTGGAGCGCGTGCAGGGCCGCATCGAGATGAGCGGGCTGGGCTTCCGCTACGGGTCGCGCGCGGTCATCCACGACCTCGACCTGACCATCGAGCCCGGCGAGATGATCGGCCTCGTGGGCCACAGCGGCTCGGGCAAGAGCACGCTGGTCAACCTGATCTGCCGCTTCTACGATGTGACCGACGGCGCCATCAAGGTCGACGGCACCGACATCCGCCGCTTCGCCGTGGCCGACTACCGCCGCCACGTCGGCCTGGTGCTGCAGGAGCCGTTCCTCTTCTTCGGCACCATCGCCCAGAACATCGCCTACGGCAAGCCCGACGCCACTCGCGAGGAGATCGTCGCCGCCGCGCGGGCCGCGCATGCGCACGACTTCATCCTGCGCCTGCCGCACGGCTACGACTCGCTGGTCGGCGAGCGCGGGCAGGGCCTGTCGGGCGGCGAGCGCCAGCGCATCAGCATCGCGCGCGCGCTGCTGATCGACCCGCGCATCCTGATCCTCGACGAGGCGACCTCCGCGGTGGACACCGAAACCGAGAAGGAAATCCAGAAGGCGCTCGACAACCTCGTGCAGGGCCGCACCACCATCGCCATCGCGCACCGCCTGTCGACGCTGCGCAAGGCGGACCGCCTCGTGGTCATGGACCGTGGCGAAGTGGTCGAAGTCGGCCCGCACGACGCCTTGATGGCGAAGCAGGGCGCCTACTGGCGGCTCTACCAGGCGCAGCTGCGCCAGGGCGACGACGACGCGAGCGAAGGCGCCGCCGACGAACGCGCCAGCGCGCAGGCGCCGGTCGCCATCACCCACGCGGCCCATCCGGCAGGTGACGCATGACAAGCAGCAACCCATTCCAACTGGAACGCGACCCCTTCGGCCGCCTCGTGCTGATCGATGCCCAGGGCGAGCGCCACGTGGGCATCGTGCCCGTGCGGGCCTTTCCGCTGAGCGCGCCCGGCCAGGGCATCTCGCTGGTCGGCAGCGAGGGGCGGGAGCTGGTCTGGATCGACAGCGTCGAGCAGCTGCCGGCGCAGGCCCGTGCATTGCTCGAGGAAGACCTCGCGGTGCGCGACTTCGCGCCTACGCTGCTGAAGCTGCACGGCGTGTCGAGCTTCGGCGTGCCCAGCACCTGGACCATCAGCACCGACCGCGGCGAGACCAGCTTCGTGCTCAAGGCCGAGGAGGACATCCGCCGGCTCGAAGGCGGTGCATTGCTGATCGCGAGTGCGCACGGCGTGCAGTTCCGCATTCCCGACGTGAAGACGCTGGACCGAGCCTCGCGCAAACTGCTCGAGCGCTTCCTTTAGCCGCCAACAGAAAAGGGCCCGAAGGCCCTTTCGTGAAACACCGCGGTACCGGCTCCGCCGGGCCGCAGGTGTTGCCCCCGGAAGGGGGCGGCGTAGCGACACGAAGTGCGCGACGCCTCGGGGTGGACCGGGTCAGTCGAGCAGGTCGGAATATTCGCCGCGCTCGTAGGAGTCGGCGGCCTTCCAGGGCAGCGTCTTCGGCGCGGGAATGGACGATGCGGTCATCACGTTGAGCGAGGTGCCGTGCTCGTTGCGCTGTTCGATCTTGCGCGCGTAGCGGCCGACCGTGTCCCACTCGATGCGCAGCGTGCTCTCGCCCTGCTGCAGCTCGTAGCGCTGCACGCCCTTGCCCGCGGCACCCAGCGGCTTCATGCGCGGCAGGCTGGCCGGGTCGACGAGCCAGTAGGCGTTCGCCCACGAGCCGCCGTAGCCCACGTTGCCGTAGTTCGCCTTGTCGACCTCGATCAGCTTGCGCTGCTGGCGCAGCACCATGTTGACCTGCACCTTGCCGGCCTGGTCGCGGCTCAGCCACAGCGGCGCGGCCGTGTTGTCGGCGTGCGAGTGGCCGATGTGCACCTTGCCTTCGGTGGCCTCGTGGTCGTGGTCGGCGCGCAGCGCGGGCGGCAGCTCGCGCTCGATCCACACCGTGCCGGCGCGGCGGAACATCAGGTCGGCGTAGCGGCTCTCGCGCTGCACGCCGTCCTTGCCGATCGTCATCACATGGTGCTGGATGCGCAGGTTCTGATCGGGCGCCTCGGCATCGCCTGCGGCGGTGGCTGCCGGCGGAAGGGCCGCGAAGGCCCCGAAGGCCGTCGCTGCCAGCAGCGTTTTCAGTGCCACGGATTTGCTCACAGCCCGGCCGCTTCCTTGACCTTGTTGAACACCTTGATGTTCTCCATCGTGCCCTTGAAGATCTTCGAGCCCGCGCCGCCCGCGAACAGCATCACGTCGCCGCCGCCGTGAGTTTCGGCGCCGGGCGAACCGAGGTTGATGCCGACTTCCTGCAGGAAGTTGTCGTCGGTGGTGTCCATCGCGGTCTGGTCGTCGCGCGAGGCTGCGCGCGCCGGGGCGATCCACGGCTTGTTGCCGTCTTCCGCGTTCACCTGGCTGGAACCCGTCGCGTTGGGGCGGCCGCCGTTGCCGAACACCAGCGTGGTGTAGGGGTTGCCGTCCGCCGCCTTCGCGAGCTTCCCGTCGGCATAGCCGTTGACCTTGCCCAGGATCGGATTGCCGATCTTCGGATAGCCGTTGAAGGCGATCGCGTGATCGTGGTCGGCGGTGACCACCACCAGCGTGTTCTTCAGGCCGGGGTCCTTCTTGTTCATGAAGTCGAGCGCAGTCTGGATGGCGGTGTCGAAGGCCAGCGTGTCTTCCAGCGCGCGCTTGGCGTTGGTGCCGTGCAGCGCGTGGTCGATGCGGCCGCCTTCCACCATCAGGAAGAAGCCCTTGTCGTTCTTGCTGAGCACGCCGAGGGCCTTCTCGGTCATCTCCGAGAGGCTGGGCTGGTCGAGGCTCTGCTTCACGCGGTCGAGCTCGTAGGCCATCTCGCTCTGGGAGAACAGGCCCAGCAGCTTGCCGGTGGCGGCCGTGTCGATGGCCTTGAGCTTGGTGCCGGTGTCGACGTAGGTGTAGCCCTTGGCCTTCATCGCGGCCACCAGGTCGACGCCGTCGGTGCGCTTGCTGCCGGGGTTGGTCGCCACCGGCAGGTAGTTGCGCTGGCCGCCGCCCAGGAGCACGTCCACGCCGTCGAGCAGCTTGGGGTTGTAGTTGGCGTGGCCCGGCACGCTCTGCTCGGCGATGGTGTTGTAGCCGTTGCGGTTGCAGATGTGCGAGTAGGTGGTGGCCGGCGTGGCGTGGCCCACGCGCGTGGTCGACACGGCACCCACCGAACGGCCCTTGGCCTTGGCGAGTTCGAGCAGCGTGTCGACGGCCTTGCCGTTGGTGGGCGGGCAGGTGGTGTCCTCGCCGTTGATGTACTGCTTGCCGGTGCCGTCGACTGCGGTGGTGTCGCTGGACATCGAGATGACTTCGTTGCGCATCTTCACGCCGGTCATGTACGCGGCCATGGAGGGCGCGCTGTCGGTGGTCTGGCCGTCGAGCGAGAAGGTCTTCACGCGCGCGGCGTAGGGCAGCGACTGCATGACGAGGTTGGCGCGCTCGGGGCTCACCAGCGATCCGGGCTGGGCGGCAAGCTGCTTCTCGCCCTTGTAGATGCGCGCGGCCGTCACGGTGACGGGGCCCATGCCGTCGCCGAGGAAGAAGATGACGTTCCTGGCTTCGCCGGCGGCGTGGGCGCTGCCGGCCAGGGTGCCGGCAGCAGCGCAGACGAGGGCGGCGGCCAGGCGGGTGTTGCGGGTGATGCGGTTCATGGTCGTCGTGTTCATGGTGGTGTTCGTCGATGAGCGCTCGCTGCCCTTCACAGGCCGACCGCCTTCTTGATGAGGCCGAACACGTCGGTGTTGGTGATCACGCCGGAGAAGTTGTCGGCACCCAGGCCCTGGGCACCGAGGAAAACGTCGGCGCCGCCGTGTGTTTCGGAGTCGCTGGCCGCATCCATCGGCACCACGGCTTCCTGACGGTAGTCCTTGCTTTCCAGCTCGGCGTCGGAGATCGGGCCTCGCGTGGCGAGGCGGCGCGGGCCGTTGCCGAAGCCGATGATGGTGTAAGGGTTGCCGTCCACGTCCTTGCTGGTCTTGCTGGTGTCGACGTAGTCCTTCACGAGGCCCAGCACGCCGGGCTTGCCCGCCTCTGTCTTGCCGGTGCGCGCGGCGTAGCCGTTGAGCTGCAGCGTGTGGTCGTGGTCGGCAGTGACCACCACCAGCGTGTTCTTCAGGCCAGGGTCGATGGCCTGCATCCTGTCGAGCGCGAGCTTGATGGCGTCGTCGAAGGCGCCCGTGTCCTGCAGCGCGCGGCGTGCGTTGGTGGCGTGCAGCGCGTGGTCGATGCGCCCGCCTTCCACCATCAGGAAGAAGCCCTTCTTGCGCGCGGCCAGCGCGTCGATGGCCTTGCCGGTCATCTCGGCCAGGCTCGGCTCCTTGGTGGCGTCGCGGTCGAGGTCGTACGCCATGTGGCTCTTGGTGAAGAGGCCGGCGATCTTGGTGGCGCCGTCGGCCGGCAGCTTGTCGAACTCGCTCTTGTTCGCGGCGAAGCTGTACTTCGCGGCCTTCAGCTCGGCGATGAGATTGCGCTTGTCGTTGCGCTTGCCGCCGTCTTCCTTGGCGGTGAAGTAGTCGGTGCCGCCGCCGAAGAACACGTCGACCCCGTCGCCCAGCTTGCCGTTGTAGCCGGCGCCGCCCGGCACGAGCGCGGCGGCGATGGTGTTCTCGGCGTCGCGGTGGCACACGTGCGAGTACGTGGCCGCGGGCGTGGCGTGCGTGATGCGGGTGGTGGTGACCACGCCGGTGGCGTAGCCCCTGGCCTTGCTCTGCTCGAGCAGCGTTTCCACCGCCTGGCCGTTGCCCGAGGGGCAGGTGCTGTCGAAGTTGACGTGGTAGGCCTTGCCCGAGCCGTCGGTCGCCTTGGTCTCCGCGCTCATCGAGATGACCTCGTTGTTCATCTTCACGCCGGTCATGTAGGCCGACATCGAAGGAGCGCTGTCGGTGACCTGGGCGTCGTTCGAATAGGTGTGGACGAAGGCCGTCTCGGGCAGCGTGTCCATCGTGAGGTCGCCGTCCTCGCCGACCTTGTAGATGCGCGCGGCGGTCATGGTGGTGATGCCCATGCCGTCGCCCAGGAAGAACAGGACGCTTTTCGGCGCCTGCGCTGCGGGCGGCGGCGTTGTGGTGTTGGTGGGCGGCGGGATGAACGGCAGCACGATGCCGTTGTTGTTGCTGCTGCCGCCACAGGCGGACAGCAGGAGAGAGACGCCCAGCAGTGCTGGGGCGATGAGGCGTTGGGTCATGATTCCCTCGGTTGGTTGTTGGACCGGCGCACCGGGCGTGCGCCATTTCTGGCGATGAAATCTAAAGACGTCAGATGACCCGGCCGTGACGAGTTGAAAGCCGAATGAAAGTTCGCCGATCGCTCGGAAATAAATGCCCGGAATGTCTTCGGCGTTTCATGCGCATCGGCTAGCGGATGCGGTGAATTCCGGCAGCTGCGCCAAGCTGACGGAAAATCGCGTCTTTGGATTGCGGCGGCACGCACCGCCGCCCACGGACATGCCTCTGCACACCACCGCCCTCGTCCTGTTCTCCGGCGGCCAGGACTCGACCACCTGCCTCGCCGATGCGCTCTCGAAGTACCAGCGCGTCGAAACCCTGGGCTTCGACTACGGGCAGCGCCACCGCGTCGAGCTCGACGTGCGCGGCAGCATCCTCGCGAAGATGCGCGAGCGCTTTCCCGACTGGGCGCCTCGCCTGGGTGAAGACCACGTGCTCACGCTCGCCGCGCTGGCGCAGCTGGGTGGTTCGTCGCTCACGGAAGAGGTCGCCTTCGCCATGCAGGCCGACGGACTGCCCAACACCTTCGTGCCGGGGCGCAACCTGCTGTTTCTCACGCTCGCGGGGGCGCTGGCCTACCGGCGCGGGCTGCAGGTGATCGTCACCGGCGTCTGCGAAACCGACTTCTCGGGCTACCCCGACTGCCGCGACGACACCATGAAGGCGATGCAGCTCGCGCTCTCGCTCGGGCTGGAGCGCCGCCTCGTCATCGAGACGCCGCTCATGTGGATCGACAAGGCCGAGACCTGGAGCCTGGCGCACCGCCTGGGCGGCAAGCCGCTGGTCGACCTCATCGTGGAAGAAACCCACACCTGCTACCTCGGCGACCGCGAGCATCGCCACGCCTGGGGCTACGGCTGCGGCGAATGCCCCGCCTGCGATCTGCGCAGGAAGGGCTGGGAGCGCTACGCCGCGGCGGGCTGACCCCCGGAGGTGCTCAGGCGGTAGCGCGCGCCGCCGTCCTTTCCTTCTTCCTGCGGCACGAGCGTCCAGCGCTGGTTGTGGAAGTCGCCCACCGCCGCGCGGTGCGCGATCGACACCATCGCGCCGCCTGCCGCCTTCACCGTGTCGGCAAGGCGCTTGTAGAGCACGCTCTCGGCCTGCGCGTCGAGCGCGCTGGTGACCTCGTCGGCGAAGAGCCACGCCGGTTTCTTCAGCAGCACGCGCGCGATGGCCAGCCGCTGCTGCTCGCCGCCCGAGAGCTTCTGGCTCCAGGCGTCGCTGTCGTCGAGGCGATCCACCAGGTCGGGCAGCAGGGCGTCGTCCAGCGCCTGGCGCAGCTGGTCGTCGCTGAAGTTCGCGGCAGGATTGGGGTAGGTCAGCGCGTCGCGCAGCCTGCCATCGGGCACGTACGGGCGCTGCGGCATGAACGCGACGTTCTCGGGCACCTGCAGCTTGCCCTTCGAGAAGGGCCAGATGCCGGCGAAGGAGCGGAAGAGGGTCGACTTGCCGCTGCCCGACGGGCCCTGGAGCAGCACGCTGTCGCCTGGCTTCACGGAAAGCGCGGCGCCTGCGAGGAGCGGGGTGCCGTTGGGCAGGGCGACGGCGAGGTCGTCGGTGTGCAGGCTCTGCGATGGCGCGCGCTCCAGGGCGTCGCTGCGCGCGGCATGAGCCGCCATGCCGTCGTCGAAGCTGGTCAGGCGGTCGGTGGTGGCGCGCCACTCGGCCACGCTGTTGTAGTTGTCGACGAACCAGCTGAGCGACTCCTGCACCTTGCCGAAGGCGGAACCGATCTGCATCAGGTGACCAAGCTGGAATGCGCCGCCGAAGTACTGCTGAGCCGCCACGATGAACGGAAAGATCACCGCCGCCTGCCCGAAGAACGAGGTGAAGGTGACGAGGTTCTTCTGCTGCTTGATCAGCAGCAGGTAGTTGCGCAGCACGTCACCGAAGCGCAGGTCGAGCTGGCCGCGCTCGACCTTCTCGCCATGGTCCAGCGCGATGGCCTCGCTGTACTCGCGCACCCGCACGAGGTGGTGCCGGAAATCGGCCTCGTAGCGCTGCTGCCTGAAGTTCAGCCCGATCAGCGGACGGCCGATGAAATGCGTGATGACGGTGCCAAAGATGGAATACCCCAGCGCCACCCAGACCATCGCGCCGACGATCTGGTAGGTCGTGCCGCCCGCGGTGAACGAGAAGTTGCCCGACAGCGTCCAGAGCAGCCCGATGAAGCTCAGCAGCGTGACCACTGCGTTCAGCAGGCCCATCGACAGCGTCATCGTGGCGCTGGTGAAGAGCTGCATGTCTTCCTGGATGCGCTGGTCGGGGTTGTCGGGCGCCGCGCCGTTCTTGTTCGTGTAGCGCGCGAGTTCGAGGTGGTAGAAGGTGCGGTCCGCCATCCAGCGCGACATGTAGCTGCGCGTCATCCATGTGCGCCAGCGCAGCTGCAGCAGCTGCGTGATGTAGAACTTGAGCACCTGCACCGCGATGTTGAAGAAGGCGATCCAGCCGAACACCCGAACCTCGCGCCAGAAGGCCACCACGTCCTTGTTCTGCAGCGCGTCGTAGAAGCGCCCGTACCACTGGTTGCCGAGCACGGCCACGTACACATAGAAGAGATTGAGCGCGACGATCGCGACCAGCATGGCCCGCGCCCGCCACTTCTCCTCCGACTTGAAATAAGGCGCCGCAAGCCTGAAAACACGGCGCAGCACCTGGATGAACGAGCCAGCGCGAGCTGTGACTGATGGGGACATTCGGTTTTCCTCGCAGGCGCTCGCGCGCCGGTCATAGTGAGGAGACCATCGTAGACAAATGTTTCTTAAACCGGGCTGAACCCGTCCCGAGCCCGTCCCGAACCCGGATCGAGGCCGGCGCGTGGCCTCGAAAAAATGAGGCGGTCAGCCCAGAAGCACCCGTGCGGCCGTCGCCAGGAAGTGGGCCAGCGGCGGGGTCTGCAGCCCCTCGACCTTCGCTTCCTCGTCCCATTGCCGCAGCCGTACCGCGTCGCCGGACCACGGGTGCGCGGCGAAGCGCTGGGCCGCTTCGGCGTCCATGACGCCGCCCTGGAGCGCGAGGCTGCGCACGGAATCGGGAGACAGCCTGGAGAAATAGTCGGGCCGGACGGCGCAGAGGTAGCGCTTGGCATCCACGTGCAGCCGGATCGGCTCGCGCACCTCGGCGTCGAAGGCGCCGCGCAGCAGGGGCAGGGCGATGTACTGGTGGCGGTCGTCGATGCCCAGCTGGGTGGGAGAGTGCGAAAGCGTCTGGTGCTCGGCGATCAGCAGGTGGCCCAGGTCGTGGAGCAGCGCCGCGGTGACCAGCGAATCGCTCGCGCCGGCCTGCTCTGCGAGCCAGGCGCATTGCAGCGCATGTTCCAGCTGCGACACGGGCTCGCCCGCATACGCGGTTCCGCCGCGTTCGGCGAACAGGCGGGCGATCTCGGCGAGGTCGAGGGTCATGGAAGTGGGGTGCGGCGCGCGACGCGAAAGCAAAGGGCAATAAGTCCGTGAGTCTGTCGCGCCGCGGTGACAGGCCGATGACGAAGCCGCCGCACGGCGGCTCCGGCTCGTCGATCTCCAGCGCAATTTTGGGGATTTGGGGTTTTTTGGGGCATCTGACAAATCACTGTCACATGCCGCTGCCAGCATCGCCCCCATTCGTCGCCCAGTGGAACCTGCGTACTTTCGCTTTCCCGTTCGTGGTTCCGCGCGGCGTCCCTTCTTCCCTTCACCGCCTCGATCCTTTTTCCCTCCCAAGGAACCACCCCAATGCTGCATCGTTCCATCCGCTGGGCCGCCGTGCCGGCCGCTGTGCTCTCGCTGGCCTTCGCCGCCTCGGCCCAGGGCCGTACCGAACTGCTGGTCTACACCGCGCTCGAGGCCGACCAGGTCCAGGCCTACAAGGCCGCCTTCGAAAAAGAGAACCCGGGCATCGAACTGAAGTTCGTGCGCGACTCCACCGGCATCGTCACCGCCAAGCTGCTGGCCGAGAAGGCCAACCCGCAGGCCGACGTGGTCTGGGGCCTGGCCGCCACCTCGCTGATGCTGCTCGACAAGGAAGGCATGCTCCAGCCCTACGCGCCCAAGGGCCTGGACGCCGTCAAGTCCAACATGCGCGATCCGGCCAACCCGCCCAAGTGGGTCGGCATGGACGTTTGGTCCTCGGCCATCTGCTTCAACACCGCCGAAGCCCAGAAGAAGAACCTGCCCAAGCCCGCCGGCTGGGCCGACCTGACCAACCCGGTCTACAAGGGCCAGATCACAATGCCCAACCCGGCTGCCTCGGGCACGGGCTACCTGATGGTGTCGGGCTGGATCCAGATGATGGGTGAAGAAAAGGCGTGGAAGTACATGGACGCGCTGCACCAGAACATCGGCATCTACAGCCAGTCGGGCAGCAAGCCCTGCCGCCAGGCCGGCGCCGGCGAATTCGCACTGGGCATGTCCTTCGAATACCGCGCCAACAAGACCAAGCGCGACGGCGCCCCCATCGACATCGTGCTGCCCAAGGAAGGCCTGGGCTGGGACATGGAAGCCACCGGCATCATGAAGACCAGCAAGAAGCAGGAAGCCGCCAAGGCGCTGGCCGACTGGGCCGTGACCAGGCAGGCCAACGAGCTCTACGCCAAGAACTTCGCCGTGCTCGCGTTGCCGGGCGTCCAGGAGAAGCTCGAATTCGTGCCGGGCGACGTCGAGAAGCTGCTGGCCAAGAACGACTTCAACTGGGCCGCCGCCAACCGCGAGCGCATCCTGACGGAGTGGTCCAAGCGCTACGAATCGAAGTCGGAAAAGAAGCCGATGTAAGAGAAATGCGGGCCGCCGGACGCCGACTCGCGAAGGTTGCGTGAAGGACGCGAGAACGATGCGAACGACATCCGTCATGGATTTCTTTCGCGACCTTTGCGGAGTCTTTGCGCCCCTCGCGTACGGCAGTCCGGCCCCGCATCCGACCCAGCCCTGAGCCTTGAAATGACCAGCTTCCTGTCCCTGCGCGGCATCCAGAAATCCTTCGGCACCACCCGCGTGCTCGAAGGCATCGACCTCGACATCGAACCCGGCGAGTTCGTGTGCCTGCTCGGCCCCTCGGGCTGCGGCAAGACGACGCTGCTGCGCATCGTCTGCGGCATCGAGCGTGCCGACAGCGGCCAGATACTGCTCGGCGGCCAGGACATCGCGGGCCTGCCGCCCGCGGCGCGCGGCTTCGGCGTGGTGTTCCAGTCGTACGCGCTGTTTCCCAATCTCACTGCCGCGCAGAACATCGCCTACGGCCTGCACCCCACGGGCGCGCTGGCCCGCGAGATGGCCAAACGCTCGCGCGAGATGCTCGACCTCGTCGGGCTCGCCGCGCATGCCGACAAGTACCCGGTGCAGCTCTCGGGCGGCCAGCAGCAGCGCGTGGCACTGGCGCGCGCGCTCGCGCCCAACCCGCGCCTGCTGCTGCTCGACGAGCCGCTCTCCGCGCTCGACGCGCAGGTGCGCGCCAGCTTGCGCAGCGAGATCCGCGCGCTGCAGAAGCGCCTGGGCATCGTCACCATCATGGTCACGCACGACCAGGAGGAAGCCCTCTCGATGGCAGACCGCGTGGTGCTCATGCACGACGGCCGCATCGAGCAGGCCGGCACGCCCGACGAGCTCTATCGGCAGCCGCGCACCCGCTTCGTGGCCGGCTTCGTCGGCCGCATGAACATGCTGCCCGCTACCGTGCTGGCCGATGGCAAGGTGCGTGTGCGCGACAGCGAGCTGTTCTGCGCACCTGGCAACCTGAGCGTCGGCGCGCAGGCCACCGTGGGCATCCGGCCCGAGCATGTGGTGGTGAAGCGCTACGGCACCGAGCTCGGCGCCAACAGCTTCGCGGCGCGGCTGCTCGACACCGAGTTCTTCGGCAACCGCACCTCCGCCCGCCTGGCCTGCGAGCCGCTGGGCATCGAGATCGAAGCCGAGCTGCCCGCCGACGCGCGCGGCGGTGGCGACGAGCCGCTGGTGCCCAGCAGCATGGTGCATATCCAGCTGCCGTTGAATGCGCTGTCTGTGCTGGCGCGTTGAGATGAGCGCCTGTCGTTTGGACTCTTGTGTTGTGTTCGACATTCGCCGTTCAGAGCGCGCTCACGCCGACGGGGTACCTTGCTCCGCGAGTGTCCCCCGGCTTTCGGCCTCATCCTTCATTTCGCTGCGCAAGGCACCCCATCGGCGTGATCACTCAGAGCACCGGTTCATCAGCCCGCTCAGGCGCTGCGTCCACGTGCAAAGGGTGTCGGGTGCTCCCCGCAGCGAAATAAAGGAGGAGGGCCGCAGGCCCGGGGGACATTCGCGGAGGGGAGTACCCGGCGGCCTGGGCACGCGCCCCGGACACCAAGCATGAGCAGTTCCCCAGACGCCATCGCCATGGTGCCTCCGATAACGACGCACAAAAGCGCGTTCGACCGCGAACGCTGGATCACCGGCGCCGCCGTCCTGCTGGTCGTGCTGCTGCTGGTCGTGATCGTCGCGCTGCCCGTAGGCGCGCTGGTCGGCCAGAGTTTCTTCGACCGCGAAGGAGCCTTCGTCGGCCTTGCCAATTTCGCGCGCTACTTCGAGAACCCGGCGCTGGTGCAGTCGGCATTCAACAGCGTGGGGCTCGCGGCGATCAGCGCGGTGATCTGCACCGCCATCGCTTATGTCTATGCCTACGGACTCACGCTGTCGTGCATGCCGGCCAAGGGCGTGCTGCGCGCGGTGGCGCTGATGCCGCTGCTCGCGCCTTCGCTGCTGCCCGCGATCAGCCTGGTCTACCTGTTCGGCAACCAGGGCCTGTTCAAGGGGCTGCTGGGCGACGTGTCGATCTACGGCCCGCTGGGGATCGTGCTCGGCTCGGTGTTCTGGACGCTGCCGCATGCGCTGCTGATCCTCACCACCGCCATGGCCACCTCCGACGGCCGGCTCTACGAGGCCGCGCAGACGCTGGGCGCCTCCCGCTGGCGCATCTTCCGCACGGTGACGGTGCCTTCGTCGCGCTACGGCCTCATCGTGGCCGCGATGGTGGTGTTCGTGCTGGTGGTCACCGACTTCGGCGTGCCGAAGGTGGTTGGCGGGCAGACCGGCGTGCTCGCCACCGACATCTACAAGCAGGTGGTCGGCCAGCAGAACTTCCAGATGGGCGCGGTGGTCGGCCTGGTGCTGCTGATCCCGGCCGTGCTGTCCTTCCTCGTCGAGCGCCATGTGCGCAGCAGGCAGGCGGCGGCGCTGTCGGCGCGCGCCACGCCGTATCGGCCCGAGCCCGTGAAGTCGCGCGACCGCGCATTGCTGGCGTTCTGCGTGCTCACGGCCGGCGCCATCCTCGTGATGATCGGCATGGCGGTGTTCGCATCGCTCGCCACCTACTGGCCCTACAACCTCGTGCCGTCGTTCAGGAACTACGACTTCAGCAACATGGACGGCGGCGGCTGGGGCAGCTACTTCAACTCGCTGCGCATGGCCGTGTGCGCGGCGGTGGCGGGCGCGCTCGCCACCTTCGTCTCTGCCTACTTCGTCGAGAAGCCCCGTCACTTCGGCCTGCTGCGTGAGCTGCTCAACCTGCTGGCCAACCTGCCGCTGGCGGTGCCGGGGCTGGTGCTGGGCGTGGGCTACATCTTCTTCTTCATCTCGCCTTCGAACCCGCTGCGCGGCATCTACGGCAGCATGGCCATCCTCGTGGTTTGCACGGTGGTGCACTTCTTCTCGGTGGCACACCTCACCTCGCTCACCGCGCTGCGCCAGCTCGACCGGGAGTACGAGCTGGTGTCGGAATCGATGGGCGTGCCGTTCTGGCGCACGCTGTGGCGCGTGCACCTGCCGGTGGCGCTGCCCACCGTGATCAACGTGGGCGGCTATTTCTTCGTGAACGCGATGACCACCGTGTCGGCCGTCGTGTTCCTCTATTCGCCGCAGACCACGCTCGCGGCCATCGCCGTGCTCAACATGGACGATGCCGGCGATGTGGCGCCCGCCGCCGCCATGGCCTCGCTGATCATGCTCACCGCCGCCGTCGGCCGGGGCCTGTTCGCGCTGGCGGGGCATTGGGCACTCAAGCGCACCCAGACCTGGAGACATCGTTGACAAGCGCCCCCTTGCAAGCAAGCAATCCGAACAGTTTCGACCTCATCGTGGTCGGCGCCGGCATCGTCGGCCTGGCCCATGCCTACACCGCCGTGCAGCGCGGCCTCAAGGTCTGCGTGATCGAGCGCGATACGGCCGCCATCGGCGCGTCGATCCGCAATTTCGGCTTCATCACCATCACCGGTCAGGCGCCGGGCGACATGTGGCGTCGTGCGATGCATGCGCGCGGCGTGTGGAACGAGATCGCGCCGCAGGCCGGCATCGAGGTCGTGCACCGCAACCTCTGGCTTGCGGCCTATCGCCCGGAAGCGCACGACGTGCTCGAGGCCTTCATGCGCACGCCGATGGGCAAGGGCTGCGAATTGCTCGACGCCGCCGACGCACAGGCCAGGGCGCCTGCGCTGAGCCTGGCCGACGCGCGGTCGGTGCTCTTCAGCCCGCACGAGCTGCGCGTCGAATCGCGCACCGCCATCGGCCTGCTCACGAAATGGCTGGCCGAGGCGCACGGTGTGAGCTTCCGCTTCGGCGAGACCGTGCACGAGGTGGAAACGCCGCGCGTGCGCACCTCGCGCGGCACGCTGCACGCCGAGCGCGTGGTGGTCTGCACCAACACCGACCTGCACGGCCTTTTTGCCGATCGCATCGCCGCGCACGAGCTCACGCTGTGCCGCCTGCAGATGCTGCGCGTGAAGCCCGAGGCGGGCTTCCGCCTGCCGGGCTCGGTGATGATGGACCTGAGCCTCGTGCGCTACGAGGGCTACAGCACGCTGCCCGAAGCCGCTGCGCTGCGCGCGCGCCTGCAGCAGGAAGAGGCCGCCTCGCTCGCACACGGCATCCACCTGATCGTGGTGCAGAGCGCCGACGGCTCGCTGGTCGTGGGCGATTCGCACCACTACGCCGACGCGCCCGAACCCTTCGCGATGGAGGAGGTCGACCAGCTCATCCTGCGCCACCTGCGCAGCACGCTGAACCTCGAATCCGCGCAGATCGCCGAGCGCTGGACCGGCGTGTACCCTTCGTCGAAGACAACGCCCTGCGTGATCGACGCGCCCGACGACGCGACGCGGCTGGTGCTGGTCACCAGCGGCAGCGGCGCGAGCACCGGTTTCGGCATCGCGCGCGACGTCTTCAATGCATGGTGACCTCCAGGCCGCCGCAACCTTTTCAGCCCGTCACTCACACCTCCGCCGCCATGAACGCCCACAACCATTCGCAACTCAAGGCCGTCGTCTTCGACTGGGCCGGCACCATCCTCGACTTCGGCTCCTGCGCACCCATGGGCGCCTTCGTGAAGCTGTTCGAGCAGTTCGGCATCGACATCACCATCGCCGAGGCGCGCGGTCCGATGGGCATGGCCAAGTGGGACCACATCAAGGCGCTGGGCACGCTGCCGCGCATCGCCGCGCAGTGGGAAGCGAAGCACGGCCACGCCTTCAGCGACGCCGACGTCGACCGGCTCTACGAGGTGTTCACGCCGATGAACGCGGCCAGCGCGCGCGACCATGCCGACTTCATTCCCGGTGCGCTCGAAGCGGTGAAGGCGGCGCGCGAGCGGGGCCTGAAGATCGGCTCTACCACAGGCTACAACCGGCCGATCATGGAAGTGGTCGTGCCCATCGCTGCGGCCGGCGGCTATTCGCCCGACAACCTCGTGTGCGCCGGCGACCTCGCCGAAGGCCGTCCGTCGCCGCTCATGATGTACCGCTGCTTCTCCGATCTCGGCGTGTGGCCGCCGCACACCGTGGTGAAGGTCGACGACACGGGCGTCGGCCTGCAGGAAGGCCTCAACGCCGGCACCTGGGCCGTGGGCCTCGCGGTCAGCGGCAATGCCAACGGCCTCACGCTGGCCGAGTGGCAGGCGCTCGACGAGGCGCAGCAGCAGGAGCGCCGCGCACGCGCCACCGTCGAGCTCGAGGCCGCAGGCGCGCACTACGTGATCGACAGCGTGGCCGACCTGCCGCGGGTGCTCGAAGACATCGAGCGCCGCCTGCAGGCCGGCGAACGGCCCGCTCCCACAGCCGCCTGAGTCGCGAGGAAAGCGGCAGCGTCCGACTTGACGCAACGCCGCGCAGGCCTAGCATGGCCTGCATGCGAAGCACAGCCTTTGTCCTTCTCTTCTGCCTCGGCCTGCTGGCGGCCGCGTGCGACGACAAGCCGACGAAGCCGGGCATGCCGGTGCCCAAGGCTTCGGCGAATCTGGTCGCACCAGTGTCGTCCTCGCACTGAACCGATGCGCTGCTGGAGGTGGCCGGCAGGGCCGCCGGGTTCTCCGCGCGTCTCGCGTTCTCGCACCGCGGGGTATCCTCGCCGCGGAGATAAAAAAATGAAAACGAGCGAGACAACCATCCACCAGCCCGACTCACGCTATGCCATGGTCCGCCTGGGCCTCACGCTGCTGATCATGACGGTGGGCAGCAGCGGCATGTACGTGGTGTCGGTGATGCTGCCGGCAGTGGAAACCGAGTTCGGCATCGCGCGCGCCGACGCATCGCTGCCCTACACGCTGCTGATGCTGGGCTTCGGCTTCGGCGGCGTGCTGATGGGCAAGCTGGCCGACCGCATCGGCGTGATGAAGCCGCTGCTGATGGGTGCGGTCTTCCTGGGTGCGGGCTACATCGCCACGGGCTTGTCGGGCGGCATCGTCGGCTTCACCGTCGCGCAGGCGCTGCTGGTCGGGCTGCTCGGAAGCTCGGTGGCCTTCGCGCCGCTGGTGGCCGACACCTCGCTGTGGTTCGTCAAGCGGCGCGGCATCGCGGTGGCGGTGTGCGCCAGCGGCAACTACCTGGCGGGCGCGGTGTGGCCGCCGATCGCGCAGCACTTCGTGGAGACCGTCGGCTGGCGCCAGACCTACATCGGCATGGGCATCTTCTGCGGCGTGACGATGGCACTGCTGGCGATGTTCTTCCGCGCACGGCCGCCGGCACTGGCCGTTGCGCCGCCGGCCGGCACGGCAGCGGGTGCGGCGGCGGCGCGCGACATGACACGCCCCTTCGGCCTGAGCATCGGCACCGCGCAGGGCCTGCTGTGCGTGGCCGGCGTTGCCTGCTGCGTGGCCATGGCGATGCCGCAGGTGCACATCGTGGCCTACTGCGGTGACCTGGGCTACGGCCCGGCGCAGGGCGCGATCATGCTGTCGCTGATGCTGGGCTTCGGCATCGTGAGCCGGCTGGTGTCGGGCGCCATCTGCGACCGCATCGGCGGGCTGCGCACGCTGCTGCTGGGCGGCGTGCTGCAGTGCGTGGCGCTGCTCCTGTTCCTGCCCTTCGACGGGCTGGTGCCGCTTTACGTGATCTCGGCGCTCTTCGGCCTCTTCCAGGGCGGCATCGTGCCTTCCTACGCGATCATCGTGCGCGAGCACTTTCCGCCGAAGGAGGCAGGCGCCCGCGTGGGAACGGTGCTGATGTTCACGCTCTTCGGCATGGCACTGGGCGGATGGATGTCGGGCAAGGTGTTCGACCTCACGGGCAGCTACCACGCGGCCTTCATCAACGGCATCGCCTGGAACCTGCTGAACGTGAGCATCGCAAGCTTCCTGCTGTTCAGGACGCTTCGGCGATCAGGCGGCCGAGTGTTCGCATTGCCTGCTCGCTGACCTCGTTCCACGGATGGCCGTAGTTGAGCAGCAGGCAGTTGCCGAAGGCGCGCGTGGCCGAGAAGATCGGGCCCGGCGCGACGCTGATGCCGAGTTCCAGGGCCTTGCGGTGGATCTCCAGCGCGTTCGCACCCGCCGGTAATTCGACCCAGAGGAAGTAGCCGCCCAGCGGCCGCGTCGCGCGCGTGCCCTGCGGAAAGTAGTGCCCCACGGCCTGCGCGAAGGTGGCCTGCTGCATCGCCAGTGTCTGCCGCGCGACCTTTCGTGCGAAGCGGCCGGCCGAGGTCCAGCCGTCTCGTCGGCCGGCACCTGCATGCCGTCTGCCAGGTATCGCAGCGCGATCTGCCGCCGCAGCGCCGCGCTGCCGGGCGTGAGGTCGTCCACCGTGCTCCACGGGTCGAGCGACCTGGCGCTGGCGGCCATGAACTGTCCCAGCCGCGCCAGCGGAAACAGCAGCGGGCTCGGAAAGGCCGAGCCGAAGGGCACCACCCTGCGCGACATGCTGGCTTCGAGGATGTCGAACACCTGGTCGCTCACGTCGAGCGACCTGGGCCGCCCGCGGGACGCGAGGTGAGGGTGGATTCGGGCGGCGCGTCTCGCAGGCCGCCGCCGGTCACGTAGTAGCCCGATCGGTCGCGCGCCCGCACCAGGCCGCGCGCCTCGAACACGGTCGATGCGCTGACGCCGCGGCTCTGGCCGGTGTGGCGCACCGAGGGCAGGCGGTCGCCGGTCTTCAGGGTGTCGTTGCGGATCGAGGCCTCGATGTCGGCGGCCAGGGCTTCGCACCTTTTCCATCAGCTTCTTTGCTGGATTCGTTCTTCGGGGCACTTCATCTGCACCGGTCAATTGGAGCGGATCTGCATCTGTTTTTTCTGGCCGGACTGGGCCACACTCGGCCTCATGTCGAATCTCTTGCGCGCGCTGCGCGCCGTTCTCTGGAGTTTCATCGGGCTGGGCGGCCGCCGCGCCGACGCCGAAAGGCGCACCTCGCAGGTCGGCATCCTGCCGCTCGTCGGCGTGGCGCTGGTCATGGTGCTGCTGCTGATCGCAGGTCTCGTCACGCTGGCGCATCTCGCCGCCGGCACATGAGGCACGCGCTCAGGCTCATCGCGCTCGGGCTGCTGCTCGTCTTGCAGGGCATGGCTGGCGCCGCCACGCCCGCCCCTCCAGCGACAGTGCCCGACACCATCGAGCAGCGCGTGGCTGCATGCATCGCCTGCCACGGCCGCGAGGGCGCGACCACCAACGCCGGCTACTTTCCGCGCCTGGCGGGCAAGCCGGCCGGCTACCTGTTCAACCAGCTGGTGAGCTTCCGCGATGGCCGGCGCTTCAACACCGACATGGCCTACATGGTGCAGCACCTGTCGGATGCCTACCTGCGCGAGATGGCCGAATACTTCGCCGGACTGCAGCTGCCTTATCCGCCCGCCTCTCCGGTCAGCGATGCGACGCCCGAGCAGCTGCAGCGCGGCAGCCAGCTCGTGCGCGAAGGCGATGCGGCGCGCGGCATTCCGGCCTGCGTGCAATGCCACGGGGCGGCGCTCACGGGCGTGCAGCCCGCCATCCCCGGGCTGCTGGGGCTGCCGCGGCTCTACGTGTCGTCGCAGCTCGGCGCGTGGCTCACCAACGAGCGCCATGCGATGGCGCCCGACTGCATGGCCGACATCGGCCGTCGCATGAGCACTGCCGACATCAACGCCGTCGCGAGCTGGCTCGCCGTGCAGCCGATGCCCGCCGACACCAGGCCCGCAGCCGCGCTGCCCGCTCCGCTGCCGGTGAAATGCGGCGGCATGCCCGCGAAGTGAGGGAGCAGAGCCCATGAAACTGCGACACCTCGGCTGGCTGCTGCTTGCGCTCATCGTGCTCTGCGCCGCGGCCGCCGGCGCCATCGTGGCGATGAACCTGCGCGGCGAAGACCCGCTGCCCGCGCAGGCGGAAGCCTTCCAGTCCACGCCGCAGCTCGTCGAGCGCGGGCGCTACCTCGCGCTGGCCGGCAACTGCGCGGGCTGCCACACCACGCGCGGCGGCGAGCCCTATGCGGGCGGGATGCCGATCGAGACACCCTTCGGCACCGTCTATTCGAGCAACCTCACGCCCGACGACAAGGCCGGCATCGGCAGCTGGAGCAGCGCGCACTTCTGGCGCGCGATGCACAACGGGCGCAGCAAGGACGGCCGCCTGCTGTACCCCGCGTTTCCGTACCCCAGCTTCACGCAGGTGACGCGCGAGGACTCGGACGCCATCTACGCCTACCTGCGCAGCGTGCCGCCCTCGGCGTTGCCCAACCGCGAGCACCGGCTGCGCTTTCCCTACGACACGCAGGCCGCGCTGGCCGTGTGGCGCGCGCTCTCGTTCAAGCCGGAACCCTTCGTGGCCGATGCGGGCAAGCCTGCCGAATGGAACCGCGGCGCCTACCTCGTCAACGGGCTGGGCCATTGCATCGCCTGCCACGGCAGCCGCAATTCGCTCGGCGCGACCGAGGCGAAGCTGGGGCTCTCGGGCGGCCTGATCGCCGTCGAGAACTGGTACGCGCCCTCGCTCACCGATCCGCACGAAGCGGGCGTGGCCGACTGGCCCGCGGCCGAGGTGGTGTCGCTGCTGAAGAACGGCGTGGCACCGCGGGGCTCGGTGATGGGGCCGATGGCCGACGTGGTGTTCCGCAGCACGCAGTACCTGAGCGACGCCGACCTCACGGCGATGGCGAGCTATCTCAAGGACCTGCCCGACGCGCCCAGGGCCGAAGCTCCGGCCGCGGCAAAGGCCCCGATCCGCCGCGACGCCGGCACCATGGCGCGCGGCGCGAAGATCTACGACCAGCGCTGCGCCTACTGCCACGGCGACCAGGGCCAGGGCGCGGCGGGCGCATACCCGCCGCTGGCGGGCAACCGCGCGGTGAACATGGCGCGGCCCACCAACCTGATCCAGGTGATCGCGCACGGGGGCTTCCTGCCGTCGACCTCGGGCAACCCGCGCCCCTACGGCATGCCGCCGTTCGGCCAGACGCTGGACGCGGCCGAGGTCGCGGCCGTGCTCACCTACGTGCGCGGCTCCTGGGGCAACGACAGCCCGCCGGTCACGCAGCTCGACACGATGCGCCGCTGAGCGATCGAAAGAACGAGCGAACGATCGCTCAGATGTTCGTGCTGGACGGAATGCGGCTCGGCAGCAGGTATTCGTAGGGCCGCGCGCGCGTGGCGTTGCGCTGGCGGATGGTCGCCTCGATGCCTGCGAGCGCACTGCGGAAGCGCTCCAGCGGCCCGCCCTGGCCCGCGATGGCCGGGTCCAGCAGCACAGGCAGGTGCGGGAACACGTTGTCCCTGTACTCGCCCAGCGGCCGGTAGTACACGCCGCCGAGGATGTGGAACAGCAGGATCTGCTCCTGTGCCGCAAGCCGCGAAGGCAGCATCTGCGACCAGCTCGCCTCGCTCTGGCCAGCGCTGCCCGCCGGCGCCGGGATGCCTTCGGCGCCTGCGCTGAAAGGCGCATAGGTCATCACCGCGTACTGCGGGAAGTTCACCGCCGCATGCTGCGCGCTGGCGTTGAAGATGATGGCGGTGAGCACGTCGACGAGCTGCGCGCGCGTGGTGATGGCCCGGAAGCCGTGCACCTTGCCGCTGGTGGCCAGCTCGGCGGCCCAGGCCTTGAGCTCGTAGTCGCCGGTCACGTCGGCGTCGCTCAGGTAGTAGGTGGCCACGTAGTCGCCCACCCATTGCGCGATCGCGTTCCACACCAGCAGGGCGTCGTCGCGGTAGGGGTAGTCGGGCAGCGCCGCTGTGTCGTCCACGCCGCGCGTGCGCAGGTCGTTGGGCAGCATCATGCGGTCGTAGAAGTCGTAGGCCAGCCGATCGCGTCCGCACTGCTGCTGCAGCGTCTCGATGGGCGCGGCGAGGATCACGTCGCCGGTGGTCAGCGGCGCCATGATGATCAGCGTGGCTGCCTCGTTGATGAACATCGCGCCTTCGAGATGCGGCGACAGCAGCCGGCTCAGCGGATGCGCGGTCGCCAACTGGCGCTGCGTGGCCATCGCGAAGGCTTCCGACATCAGGTGCGTGCGGCCCAGGTGCACGAACATCTCGTGGTAGTTGAAGTCGGCCACCTGCACCGCGGTCTTGGCCGACTGCCAGGCCCAGTAGGCCTCGGCGTTGGCCGTGTCGTCCACGCGCAGGAAGATCGGGTTCGCGGCCGGGTCCTGACCGCACTGGATGGCGACCGGCACCAGCGAGCGGCCGGCCTTCGGCCGCGCGAACAGCGCGATGGGCGCCTGGATGTAGCCCGTGCCCGTGAGCGGCTTGACTTGCGCCCCGGCCGGCGCCATGTCGCCCAGGCCTTCGTAGTCGAGGATGTAGAGCCGTCCCGACGAGGCCGCGTCGGCGAGGCTGTCGCCCGAGCCCATCACCTGCCGGTACTGCGCGTCGCCCAGCGGGAACTTGGCCGGCAGGGTGGTCGCGCGCTGGATCAGCATCGGGTTGGGCCCGGCCACGCGCATGGCAGCGAACAGGTCGTTGTCGTGCAGCAGCTGCGCGATGGCCGGCTTCTCGATGGTGACGAAGAGCGCGTCGTACTGCGCCACCGTCTTCGGTCCGTTCAACGCGCCCAGCGGGCCCTGCGAGAGCAGGTCGTGGTGGATCTGCTTGAGCTGCGTGGCGATGTCGCCCGCCGTGCCCGTGAGCGTTTCGAGCGTGCTCAAGACTGCGGCGGGCAGTGTCGCCAGTCCGCCGTTGGCGGCCAGCAGCTGGTCGAAGCTGGCCTGCAGGCTGGCGAGCCGCGTGCGCAGGTTGTCGAGCGACTGCAGGCTGCTGGACGCCAGCGCGCTGGTCGCGAACGAAGCCGCGAAGTTGGTGACGGCCTCCAGTGCCTTCGCGGTGGTCTTCAGCTGGTGCTCCAGCGCCGGCAGTTCCGTGGCGGGCACCACCGCGCCCATCGGCACGCCGGCCAGGTTGATGTGCGATTCGGTCCAGACATAGGTTGCCTGCCGCCCGACCAGTTCGAGCCGCCGCAGCGTGGCGCTGATCGGGTCGATCTTCTGCGGCAGCGTGGGCCTGGGCACCGGCAGTGCGGCCGAGGCGGTGGAAGCCTTGCCCGCCAGCAGGCCCAGGCCGCCCGCCGAGGCGGACCATTTGAGGATGTCTCTGCGCTTCATCGGGAGTTCCCTGTTGTTGTGTATCTCGGGAAGGCCGACGGAAGGCTCGGCCACCGAATCGAACGGTCGTTCGATTCGGTGGGCGGATTCTGCGGAGGGGCTCGGGCGTTGGCAATCAGGGTTGCTGCCTACTTCGAGGCGCGTCCCCTGCAACGCCTGGTCAGCGCGTCGTCAGGCGGTATGCGGGTGGCGTGCGGCGTCGTACAGCGTGCGCGCCAGTTCGCGATGCCTCGCCAGCAGCGGTGCCAGCTCGAGCCCGGTGAATGCGCCGCCGCGGATGCGCACCACGCCGCCGATCACGCTCAGCGACACCGAGGCCGGCGTGCAGAACACGAGCGCCGCCACCGGGTCGTGCCCCGCGCCGGCGTGCGCGACGCCGCGCATGTCGAATGCCACGATGTCGGCCGACATGCCGGGCGCGATCGCACCGATGTCGTCGCGGCCCAGCACCTGCGCGCCGCCGAGCGTGGCGATCTCGAGCGCCTCGCGCGCCGTCATCGCCGCCGGGCCATAGCCCACGCGCTGCAGCAGCAGCGCCTGCCGCGCCTCGCCCAGCATGTGCGCGCCATCGTTCGACGCGCTGCCGTCCACGCCCAGCCCCACCGGCACGCCTGCGCGGCGCATCGCACCGATGGGCGCGATGCCCGAGGCCAGCCGCATGTTGGAGCACGGGCAGTGCGCCACGCCCGTGCCGGTGCGGCCGAAGAGCGCGATGCCGGCCTCGTCGAGCTTCACGCAGTGCGCATGCCACACGTCGCGGCCGACCCAGCCCAGGTCTTCGGCGTACTCGGCCGGCGTCATGCCGAACTTCTCGCGCGAGTAGGCGACGTCGTTGTCGTTCTCGGCCAGGTGCGTGTGCAGCGAGACACCGCGCTCGCGCGCCAGTTCGGCCGACAGGCGCATCAGGTCGCGCGACACCGAGAAAGGCGAGCAGGGCGCGAGCACGATGCGGCGCATCGAATGCCGCGAGGCGTCGTGCCAGCGGCCGATGAGCCGCTCGCTGTCGCGCAGGATCGCTTCCTCGGTCTCGACCACTTCGTCGGGCGGCAGGCCGCCGGCGCTGCGGCCCACGCTCATGCTGCCGCGCGCCGCGTGGAAGCGCATGCCCATCGCGTCGGCCGCCTCGATCGAATCGTCGAGCCGCGAGCCGTTGGGAAAGAGGTAGAGATGGTCGCTGGTGGTGGTGCAGCCCGAGAGCATCAGCTCGGCCATCGCGGTCTGCGTCGACACGCGGATCATCTCGGGCGTGAGGCGGGCCCACAGCAGGTACAGGTTGGTGAGCCAGCCGAAGAGCTCGGCGTCCTGCGCCTCGGGCACCGCGCGCGTGAGGCTCTGGTACATGTGGTGGTGCGTGTTGACCAGGCCCGGCATCACCACGTGGCCGCGCATGTCGATGGCCTCGGCCTTGCCGTCGCGCAGGGCTTCGAGGCATGCGATCGGCAACTCGGCCGTGGGGCCGGCCCAGGCGATCGCGGGGCCGTCGAACACCACGGCGCCATCGGCGATCTCGCGCCGGGTGGCGTCCATGGTGACGAGGATGTCAGCGTGTCGGAGGATCAGCATGGCGGCATTCTTGCCGCGGCCCGGGTCGCGGGCAAGCGCAAGGCGATGCCGCCGTTCAGGACTCGTTGCTGATCCCGCTGCTCACATGCCCCGCCGGCACGTGCCGCGAGGCTGCATCCACGTGCCCCGTCTGGTCGTCGAAGAAGAAGTCGGGCTCGAACTCGCGCAGGAACTCGCCCTTGGGCAGGCCGCCGAGGAACATGGCCTCGTCGACGCGGATGTTCCACTTCATCAGCGTGCGGATCGCGCGCTCGTGCGCCGGGGCGCTGCGCGCGGTGACCAGCGCGGTGCGGATGCGCATCTGCGCGTTGCCGGCCATCTGCAGGCGGTGCAGGGCGGCCAGCAGCGGTTTGAACGGGCCTTCGGGCAGGGGGAGGTCGGCCTTGCTGAGTTCGTGGGCCTGGAAGGCGTCGAGGCCCTGGGCCTGGAACACGCGCTCGGCCTCGTCGGAGAACAGCACGGCGTCGCCGTCGAAGGCGATGCGCACTTCGTTCGGCCATGCGTCGCTGGCCTTCACCGACTCGACCAGCACGCGCGCCGCCGGAAAGCCGGCGTTGAGCGCCTCGCGCACGTCCTGCGCGTTGACCGAGAGGAACAGGTGTGCGCGCAGCGGGCGCAGGTAGCCGAAGGGCGGTCGGCCCTGGGTGAACACGCCGCGCTGCAGCTTGATGTCTGCCGCGGCGCTCGACCTGAAGATGCGCATGCCCGAGACCGGGTCGTTGCGCGAGAGGATCACCACCTCCACGCGCTGCACGCCGTCGTCGTTGAAGCGCAGCAGCTTGCGGATCAGCGAGTAGGCGATGCCGGGCGCGGCCGGCACGTCGATGCGGTCGAGCTGCAGCTTCATGTAGCCCTCGTTGTCGCCCGCCTCGAAGACCTTGTTCTCTTCCTCGAGGTTGAACAGGGCGCGCGAGGAGATCGCGACCACGAGCTTGTCTTCCAGCGTTATCGGCATGGCGCTTCCTTGCGGCTGTGTCTTCTTCGAGCAGGTGCGCCGAGCGCGGCAGCCCCCTGCAAGCGGGTTGGAGGCCGCACGAAGTGGGCAAGCCTGGGGGTCTGCCTCATTTCACGAACTGGTTGAGCTGGATGATGGGCAGCATCACCGCGAGCACGATCAGCATCACCACGCCGCCCATCGCCACGATCAGCAGCGGCTCCAGGATGGTGGCCAGGTGCATCGCGCGGCGCTGCACTTCGGCGCCGAGCTGGTTGGCGGCGCGCTGCAGCATCAGCGGCAGGGTGCCGGTCTGCTCGCCGAGGCGGGCGAACATCGACACCAGGCCCGGAAAGCGCTTCTTCTGCGCCAGCGCCGATGCCAGCGGCGCGCCTTCGCGCACCAGCACCAGCGCGTCGAGCGCATCGGCGCGCATCGCACGGTTGCCCAGCGTTTCGGAGGCGGCCTGCAGCGCGCGCAGGATCGGCACGCCGGCGGTGGCCAGCATGGCGAGCGTGCTCGCGAAGCGCGCCGCGTTGTAGCCGCGCGAGAGCTTGCCCACCAGCGGCAGCCTGAGCCAGGCCGCATCGAACTTCAGGCGCAGCGCCTCCTGCGCCAGCGCGAGCCGTGCGCCGATGGTCACGAGCACCACGCCGGCCAGCATCCACCAGCCGTAGTTGCGAACGCCGGCGCTCAGCGACAGCATCACCGTGGTGAGGAAAGGCAGCGAGCGCTTCGTGCCCGCGAACACCTGCGCCACCTGCGGCACCACGTAGCTCACGAGGAAGATCACGATCACGATCGCCACCAGCGTGACGATGGCCGGGTACAGCGCCGCACCGATCAGCTTCTGCTGCAGCGCCTGGCGCTCTTCGAGGTCGTCGGCGAGGCGGTCGAGCACGAGGCCCAGGTTGCCGCTCTGCTCGCCGGCGCCGATCACGGCCGTGTAGATGGGGGAGAACTCGCGCGGATGCGCCGACAGCGCACGGGCGAAGGGGGAGCCTGCATTGACCTCGGCGCGCAGCGAGGCGACGAGGTTGCGCTGCTGGTCCGATTCGGCTTCATCGGTCAGCGCAGTGAGCGCGCGTTCCAGCGGCAGGCCCGAGGAGACGAGACCCGCGAGCTGCCGCGTCCACACCGCGAGCCCGGTCGAATTGAACACGCGCTTGCCGCCGCCGAGCCAGCGGCCGATACCGCTGCGCTGGCTGGAACCACCGGCATGCTCGCTGCCCACCGGCTTGACCGACAGCGGTATGAGCGACTGCGCCCGCAGCAGGCTGCGCGCGCTGCGGGCGGTGTCGGCCTCCAGCACGCCTTCGCGCGACTGGCCGCTGGCGTCGATGGCTTCGAATGCGTAGGCGGGCATCTCTTCTCTTCTTGCTCGCTACTCGCGCGTGACGCGCAGCAGCTCGGCGCGCGACGTGATGCCGGCCTGCACCAGCCGTTCGCCGTCCTCGCGCATCGAGCGCAGGCCGCCGCGCTGGCCGGCCTCGAACAGCTGGCTCTCGGCGGCCTTGCCGTGGATGAGCGCCTGCACCTTGTCGTCGGCCACCAGCAGCTCGAAGATGCCGGTGCGGCCCTGGTAGCCGGTCTGGCCGCAGGCTTCGCAGCCCGCGCCGGCGCAGACCGTGCAGACCTTGCGCACGAGCCGCTGCGCGAGCACGCCCAGAAGCGACGAACTCAGCAGGAAGGGCTCCACGCCCATGTCGGTGAGACGCGTGACGGCGCTGACGGAATCGTTGGTGTGCAGCGTGGCCAGCACCAGGTGGCCGGTCAGCGAGGCCTGGATGGCGATCTGCGCGGTCTCGAAGTCGCGGATCTCGCCGATCATGATCACGTCCGGGTCCTGTCGCAGGATGGCGCGCAGGGCCTTGGCGAAGGTGAGTTCGATCTTGGCGTTGATCTGTGTCTGGCCCACGCCCGGCAGCTCGTACTCGATGGGGTCTTCCACCGTCATGATGTTGCTGCGGGTGGCGTCGAGCCGGGCCAGCGCGGCGTACAGCGTGGTGGTCTTGCCCGAGCCCGTGGGTCCGGTCACGAGGATGATGCCGTGCGGCTGCGCGATCAGCTTCTCGAAGCGCTCGAGCGTGTCGCCCTGCATGCCCACCGATTCGAGCGTGAGCTTCGATTCGCTCTTGTCCAGCAGGCGAAGCACTGCGCGTTCGCCGTGCGCGCTGGGCAGCGTCGACACCCGCACGTCGACCGCGCGCGTGCCGATGCGCAGCGAGATGCGCCCGTCCTGCGGCAGCCGCTTCTCGGAGATGTCGAGGTCGGCCATGATCTTCAGGCGCGAGATCAGCGCCGCGTGCAGTGCCCGGTTGGGCTGCACCACCTCGCGCAGCGTGCCGTCGATGCGGAAGCGCACGGACGAGGTGCGTTCGTAGGGTTCGATGTGGATGTCGCTCGCGCCGTCGCGCGCGGCCTGCGTGAGCAGCGCGTTCAGCATGCGGATGATGGGCGCGTCGCCCGCGCTCTCCAGCAGGTCTTCGACCGCCGGCAGCTCCTGCATCATGCGGGAGAGGTCGGCGTCGCTCTGCACCTCGCTCACCACCGCCGCGGCGCTCGACTCGCCCTGCGCGTAGGCCGCGCTGATGCGCTGCGCCAGCGGGCCGTCGGCGAGCACCTCGAAGGCCTGAACGCCGTACTTGCGCGACACCTCGCCGACTGCGCTGCGCGCCGGATGGCTCGACATCCAGAGGGTGTACCGGCCGTCGTCGGTCTCCTCCAGCAGCAATTGCTGGCTGCGTGCGAAGGCGTAGGGCAGGGGGTAGCGGTTGGACATCGGGGCGGTATCAGGGCAGTTCGCGCGAGCTCACCGGGTCGGCGGTGGGGGGCAGGGCGCCGCGCAGGGGGCTGGGCGCCAGCCTGCGGCTGTCCGCGGCGGGCTGCGGCGGCGGGATCAGCTGGGTGCCTTCGAAGCTCGTGCCGCTGCGCGCGGTGCTCGGTGCGGAAGGGGCCGCAGAGATGGGCGCCGCAGGGCGCGACGGCGGCACCAGCTCGGGCAGGACGTTCGAGCCGCTCACGCCGCGCAGCATCACGTTGGAGGTGTCGGGTTGCGTGCGAATCTGCAGGCCGCGGATCTCGTCGTAGCGGTCGTACGCGAAGGCCTCCGTGGCATTGGCGTCGCGCATCACCGCCGGACGCAGGAACATCATGAGGTTGACCTTGTCGCGCGTGCGGGCCTGGCTCTTGAACAGGTTTCCGAGCACGGGGATGTCACCCGCCAGCGGCACCTTCTCGACCGTGTTGTTGTAGGAGTCGGACAGCAGGCCGCCGAGCATCACGAGCCCGCCGTCTTCCACCAGCACGCTCGATTCGATCGAGCGCTTGCTCGTGGTCGGGCCGTTCTGGTTGTTGACCGTGTTCTGGTCGACCGTGGAGGTCTCCTGGAAGATCGTCAGCTTCACCGTGCCGTTCTCGTTGATGGTCGGGCGCACGCGCAGCGTGAGGCCGACGTCCTTGCGCTCGACGGTCGTGAACGGATTGACGCCGACCGAGCCCGAGGTGCTGGCGTACTGGCCCGTCACGAAGGGCACGTTCTGGCCGATGACGATCTTGGCTTCCTCGTTGTCCAGCGTCAGCAGGTTCGGCTTGGACAGCACGTTGGCGTCCTTGTCGCTGTCGAAGAAGCTGGCGATCGCGCCCAGGATGTACTGGCCGCCGATCTTGCCGGCGATGCCGAGGTTCGCGCCCGGCGTGATCGCTCCCGCCACGCCGGCGGCATTGCGCGTGGCCAGCGCCTGGGTCAGCGTCAGCAGGTTGGCGCCGGCCACCGAGGAGTTGGTGCCGAGCACCGCGTTGCTGCCCAGCGCGCTTTGCCACTGCACGCCGAACTTCGCGGCCGCGGTGTCATTCACCTCGACGATCAGCGCCTCGATCATGACCTGCGCGCGCCGGCCGTCGAGCCTGTCGATGACCGCCCGGATCTGCCGGTACTGCGGTTCGGGCGCCGTGATGATCAGCGAGTTGGTCGACGGGTCGGCCTGGATCTGGCCGCCGGTGGAAGGCTGGTTTGCGTTGTTCAGCGGCGCGGTGGCGGCCGCCGAAACGCCCGACTGGCCGCTGTTGTTCAGGTTCACCTGCATCGCCTGCGGCGCGCTCTGCTGCGGCACGGACCCGGCCGCGGCGCTTGGCGTGCCCGGCGTCGTGTTCAGCTGGTTGGCGGCCATGGCGGCGCGCAGCGTGGCCGCGAGGCGCACCGCGTCGGCGTTCTTCAGGTAGACCACGTAGATGTTGCCGGCCGCGCCGTTGCTGCTCTCGGCGGCAGGGCGGTCGAGCTTGTCGACCAGGGTGCGGATCAGCGCCACGCGCGCGGGGTTGGCCGCGCGGATGATCAGCGAGTTGCTGCGCGGATCGGCCAGGAGCGTGGTCCGGAACGACGCATCGGCAGCGCCAGGGGCAGCCGCCGCACCCGGAGCGCCCGAGCCGCCACCGTCAACCAGCCGCTGCACCAGCGGCACCATGTCGGTCGCCACCGAGTGCCTGAGCTGGATGATCTCGATGTCCGAGGCGTTCGGCACGTCGAGCGACGCGATGATGCGCGCGAGCCGTCGCATGTTGTCCGCGTAGTCGGTGATCACGAGCGAGTTGTTGCCCGGGTTCACGTTGATGGTGTTGTTCGGCGGGATCAGCGGGCGCAGCACCGGCAGCAGGTTGTTCGGCGACTCGTAGTTGAGGCGGAAGATCTGCGTGACGATCTGGTTGCTGCCGCTGGAAGCCGTGGCGCTGATGGAGGTGTTGACGGTGCTGCTCTGCAGCTTGGCGTCGGCCTCGGGCACCACCTTGTAGAGGCCGTCGGCCTCCACCACCGCGAAGCCCTGCAGGCGCAGCGCCGAGGCGAACTGGTTGAACGCGGCCGACGGCTGGATCGCGCGGTCGGTGACGAGGTTCATCGTGCCCTTCACGCGCGGGTCGACCACCACGTCGCGGCCGGTGACCACCGCCATGGTGCGGGCCACCGCCTCGATGTCGGCATTGGAGAAGTTCAGCGTGATCGGCTCGCCGCGGCGCGGCGCGTCGCCGGTCTGCGCGAACGCGGCGGGCGCGCCCTGCAGGAACGTGGCGGCGATCAGCACGCGCACGGCGAGCGCGACGGTGCCGGTCGAAAACAGTGGCTTCATCATGAGGATCAACCCAGGGTGATGATCGAACGCGCGTTGTCGCGCCGTCCGATGATGTTCAACAAATTGGAAAGTGCGTCTTCGCGGCCGGGTGCAGCGCTGGCTTCGCCGTTGAAGCGGAAGGAGGTGCCGGTCCAGCTGCCGCTGCCGTTGAGTTCGAGGCTGCCCTCGCGCGTGCTCAAAAGCAGCGTGGGGCGGCTGCCGCCTTCGAGCGTGAGCCGGTAGCTGCCCATAGGCCGCAGCGTCGAGAGGCTGGATGAAACGTCGGTCGCGTCGAGCGTCGCCTGTCCGGCGATGCGCAGCGCGGGGCCGTCCCACTGCATCGCGAAGGCCTTGGTGTTCAGGTCGAGTGCGCCTTCGAGCTTGAGCGTGTTCCACGGCGCGCCCAGGCCCATGAGCAGGGTGGCGGGCCAGCGCGAGCGGCTGTCCTGCCATTCGACCAGCATGCCGCCGGCGCGCGGGCTGGCCTTGAGTTCGAGCGGCTGCGTGGCGCAGCACGGCAGGTCGAGGCTGGCGGAGATGCCACTCCAGCTCGGGCGCATGCGCCAATGCAGCAGGCCCGGCAGCGACACCGCCTGCATGCCGCCTGCGCCGCTCGCGAGCACGACCGCGGCAGTGCCGTTCCACACGGTGCCGCGCGGGTTGGTCAGCACGAGGCGGCCCTGGCTCCAGCTCGACAGCGCGCCCGACAGCCAGCGCGCGGGCGCAAAGAGCACCACGGCCAGCAGCACGCCGACGACCGCGCCGAGCAGGGCCCAGCGCCAGCCGAGGCGTGGTCGCGATTCGGGGATCGGAGGGCGGCTCAGCATGCGGGTCTGCTGTTCCTCATCGCGCCGCGGGCAGCGCCATGACGATGGTGCCGTCCCAGCGGACCTGCGGCGTCTTCGGCGCGTCCTTGGCGCCGGAGGAGGAGGGCGGCGGGGCCGAGGCCGGCGCACGCGTCAGGTGGACTTCGCGCGGCACCGCATGCGCATTGCCACGGGCCTGCCCGAGCCATTGGGCGACGGTGGACGCGGGCGCGGCACGCAGCGAGACGCTGGCCGCACCGTCGCCGCCGGATGCCATGAGCTGCGCGTTGCTCGTGCCGAGGCCTTCGCGCACCGAGGTTTCGAGCGCGCGCATCGCGTCGTCGCGGTTGAGCCGCGGCTGCGACTGCAGAGCCTTCGCGCGGGCCTGCAGCGTGGCCATCTGCTGCAGCTGCGCATCGAGCTGCGCGTGTTCGGCCGGTGCGGCCGACAGGGTGCGCAGTGCGGGAGCGAGCGCGATCCACCAGAGCAGGGCCAGCGCCACGAGTGCGGCCGTGGCTTGGACCATGCGGCGCTCGCGCACTTCCAGGGTGGCCCAGCGGGCCTTGAGCTGTTCGCTGAAATTCATCGGTTGGCCTCGGCCTGCACCAGCAGGAGGTCGCCCTCGGTGCGCACGTTGTAGCCGCGCGGCGCCATGGCGCCGGTGATCTGCGAGACCTCCGAAGGCTGCAGTCCCAGGCCGCGCAGCCGCAGCTGGCCGGCGCTGTAGTCGACGGCGCTCGGCACCTTGCCGGGCGGCAGCAGGGCCGCGAGCGCGCCGACCATGGGTTCGAAGTCGCTGTTGGACACGTCGCCCACGGCCTGCTGCAGCGATGCGACCTCGCGCTGCATCTGCACCGGCGCATCGACCACGATCTTCACCGAGGGAAAGGTCTGGGTCAGCATCGCCTTGGCGGCCTGGCGCTTCGATTCGAGGGCGTTGCGCTCCTTCCATGCCCAGGCGTTCAGGCCGATGAGCTGGGTCAGCAGCAGGGCGACCACGCCCCAGCGCGCGGCGCGCCACTCGGGCGCATAGCGCAGCGTCTGCACCACCGAGGCGAACTTCTTGCCGGCGCGCGCGCGGCCGGTGACGGCGAGGTCGAACTGCGCGAGTTCCCAGGGCGTGCGGGTGGCCTGCAGCCAGCGCTGCGGCGACTTCACGATCGGCACGGGGCGCTGCAGCAGGTGCTCGGCGGCCTCGGCGACGGCGGGTTCGGTGGTGATGACCGCGGTGTCCAGCGGCAGGCCGTCCGACAGCGCCTGCCCCGCGCCGGCCAGCGGCAGCGAGACCACGCCGTCGGCGTCGCACACCGTGAGCCGCGCAGCCTCGGGCTCGCCGGTGACCAGCAGCAGCGGCGGGCCGTCGATCGGCTGGGGCGTGAATTCGGGAACGATGCGCACCACGCGCCGGCCGGCCGCCTCGAGCCCGTGCACGACGCTGCGCAGCCAGATGCGGTTGCAGGCCGCGACCCATACCGGCGCGCCAGCCTTGGCATCGGGCTCGAGCGCGAAGTGCAGGGCTTCGGGTTCGTCGAGCAGGTGCTCTTCTAGCAGGCCGTCGAGCACGGCGCGCAGCTTAGAGGCGCTGCCCATGCTGCCCTTGGGCAGCGTGACGCGGTGCCAGGAGAGAGCCGCGGACGGAATGCCCAGCATGACCTCCGTGCTCGAAGGCAGCAGGGCCAGCAACGCACGGCCCTGGTCGCGCAACGCAATGCCGTCGTCGCCTGCCTGGGCCCAGTCGTACTCGCCCGCGGCATCGGCCGGGGGGAGGGGGGCAATGAGCAGCAGGGGAGTCATGTGGATCTTGGAAAAGCCGGTGATTGTAGGTGCGCGTCCGACAAGGCGGCGCTCTGTTTTTCATAGCGTATCACGCAGATGTGACGCGCGCTGGAAGGCTTTTTGGCTACAAATGGTGCATCAAAATCAGGGTTTGACCGGAGTGACCGTTGCGCCGGCGCCGCGCGTGCGCCAGATCGTCGTCACAGTGACACCGCTTCGCTGTAGCAACGAGCGTTCCTCCACGTAGGTGCGATCGAGCCGCAGCTTGCCGTAGACCTCGAAGAACTGGGTGCCCACGCCGTGCTGGGCGGCGTTGAAGGGCGCGGTGCCGCTGGGCAGGGCGGCGTTGGCGGCGGCGATGTCCTTGAAGAAGGCGCGCGAGCGGCGCTCCACCAGCTGGCGCGCGCTGGCGATGTTGAGCGACTCCATGCTGGCGCTGATCGCCTCCGCGCTGGCCGTGTTGAGGTTGAGCGTGGTCTTCACCGGCAGGATCGTCACGTAGGGCTCGAGCGCCGCGGCCGTCGATGCGGAGAGGCCGAGCCACACGAGTTGCGAGACCTGTTGCGGCATCAGTGGCGCGGCACCGGAATCTGCACCGCTGGTGTTGTTGGTGCTGCCGTCGGTCGAGGTGCCGGTCGCAAGCGCTGCAGCGAGGCCCGTGGTCATCAGGCTGAGCTCCGACGCGGGCAGGCCGAGCATGTTGAACAGGCGCGTGAAGGTGGCGACGCCCGCGGGGGACGGCTTGCCGTTGTCGACCAGCGAGAGCACGTTGAGCTTGGACTGCGCATCGACGATGCGGCCCGAGAGAAAGGCGTCGGGCAGCCCTTCGAGGTTGTCGCTCGCCACATTCTTCTCGGCCGAAAGGAAGCTGGTGAGCCGCGCCTCCTCCAGCGGAACGGCCCAGGGCTCACCCAGGTGGTCGGGGCCGCCGGCACGGCCGTCTTCCCCGAGGATGAGGCGGGACCAGTCGAGCGCCCCGATCAGCACCCAGGCCGCCTGCACGCGCGCGCGCTCGGCGCCTTCGACCTCGGCCGAACGCCACTGCTGCCAGAGCGCGGCGGCAGCGAAGGTGGCCACGAGCATCACCGTCAGCATCGCGGCGAGCAGTGCGGCGCCGCGCTGGCTGCGTCGTGCGCTCTGGGCTGCGCTTGTTTCGGGCGTCGGCGTCATGAGGTTCTCGGCGCTCCGACGGTCGGCTTGACCCAGTCGCGCGTCAGCGTGCCCGAGAGGCCCTCGCCCGGCGGCAGCGTGATGACGAGGCGCACACCGTCGGGCATGGCGACGACCGGGCCCGAGGGGTTGTTGGGGTTGGGCTGGGTAACCGGCAGCTGGCTGGCCGGCACCCAGCTGTTGTCGCGGAAGAAGAAGATCTGCCAGCTGTTGGCCGGCACCAGCGCGACGTCGCTGAAGCCGCCGTTCGAGCCGGCGCCGCCGTCCTGCGCCCAGGCGGCCGCGAGGTTCCAGGCCTGCTGCCATTCGCCGCGCGTGGTGAAGGGCAGCGATTGCCAGCGCCGCCAGCGCACGCCATCGGGGCCCGACTTGAGTGTCCAGGCCACCACCTGCACCGCGGGCGCGGTGTCATCGCTGCCGCGGCGCGTGAGCCGCAGCACCCGGCCGTCCCAGTCGATGGGTCGGGTCTGCGCGAGCGTGGTCACGGCGTCGAGGTCGGCGCCCCATTGCGCCAGCGTGGCCTGCAGCGTGAGCACGGCATCGGCGCGCTGCTGGTTCTGCGAGGTGGCGCGCGACATGCTGTCGAGGCCGCGCCAGCTCACGAGCGAGAGCAGCGCCATCACCGCGATCGCCACGAGCAGCTCGATCAGCGTGAAGCCGTGCAGGACGCGGGCACCGTGGCGTTGCCGCATCGTTCAGTACCTCCCCACCACGGTGGAGATGCGCAGGATGGGCGAATCGGCCTGGTCGCGCACCTGCACGTCGACACGCCGGAAATTCGGGTTCAGCGTCGGGATGGTCGAGGTGGTCACGTTGAAGGAGACGCCGGCCTGAAGGCAGATCGAGCCCGAATCTCCCACCGCCGGCATCTGGCGCGACAGTCGGGCCTTGGCGAGTTCGTTCTCGGCGCACAGGTCGGCCAGCACCAGGTCGGACTGGCGCTGCGCATTGCGCGTGAGCGACATGGTCGCCTGAGAGCCCGCGGCCAGTGCGATCGCGACGATGCCGAGTGCGATCAGCACCTCGATCAGCGTGAAGCCGCCGATGCGGGAGTCGGCGTGCAAAGTTGGAGCGCGTCGCGCTTTCATTGAACCGCCGACACGGTGAAGGGGCGCACCCCGTCGGTCGAGATGCGCAACGCGCGCGCGGGCGGACCGGCGGAATAAAGCATGACCTGCTGGGCTGCGATGATCGGGTCGGGCCCGAGCTGCAGCGCGGGAAGTTGTGTGCCGTTGGCGAGCGAGATCTGGGCGGTGATGCCCTCGGCGGCCCAGCCGTCGGGCAGCGAGCCAGGCAGGAGCCCGTCGAACCTGAAGCTGCCCTCGACCGGCCGCCACCGCACCACGATGCCGCTGGCGCGCGACTGGGCGCGGGCCGATTCGAGCAGGGCGGCCAGGCGATCGGCCTCGCGGTCGAGGTTGGCGGCGTTGGTGTCGCGGATGGCGAAGCTCACGGCGGCAGTGGCGATCGCGATGATGGCGATCACCACGATCAGCTCCAGCAGCGTGAAGCCGCGGGATCGGTGGATGCTGGTGCGTCGGTGCGGGTTGCGGGGCAGTGCGCCCGTGCCGCCGCTGCTACTGCCAGCTGCCGATGTCGGCATTCTTGCCCTCGCCGCCGCTCTGGCCGTCGGCGCCGAACGAGAGCACGTCGATCTCGCCCTTGATGCCAGGGTTCAGGTACTGGTAGGGATGGCCCCAGGGATCATTGGGCAGCTTCTCGACGTAGGGCTTCCAGTTGGGAGCGGCCGGGCCGGTGGTCGGGCGGGTGAGCAGCGCCTGCAGGCCCTGCTCGGCAGTCGGGTAGCGCTGGTTGTCCAGGCGGTAGAGCTTGAGCGCCTGCATCAGGTTGTTGATGTCGGTCCGGGCAGCCGTCACGCGGGCGTCGTCGGCGCGCTCGATCACGTTCGGGACGATGAGTGCCGCCAGCACGCCGATGATGACCAGCACGACCATCAGCTCGATCAGCGTGAAGCCGCGTTGGACGGTACGGGTAGCGGCACGAAGGAATTTGTTCATAGCTTGGGCAGACATGATTCGGAAGGCGCGCTGCATGATAATCCGCGGCCATGACAAGTCCTTACTCCGCCGCCCGCTGGCATGCCCCACTTGCCACGACGGGGCTTTGGGCGTTGGCGGCCGGCGCTGCGGTGTTCTGGGCGCTCCGGCTGGCGGCCCCGGCAGATGCCGTCGCGGCCGCCGCGACCATGCCGCGGCCTTCCGTGGCGGCCGATTCCGATTCGGTGGCACGCCTGCTGGGCGTGCTGCCCGAGTCGCGCACGGCGCCTGTGGCGCCGGAAGCCGCCAGCCGGTTCGCGCTGGCCGGCGTGGTGGCCGATCCTTCCAAGCGCGGCGCGGCGCTGATCTCTATCGACGGCAAGCCGCCGCGCCCTTTCCGCGTCGGCTCGACGGTCGGTGAGAGCTATGTGCTGCAGTCGGTGGGCCTGCGCTCGGCCACGATCGGCATGCAGGCCGATGGACCCGCGGCCTTCACGTTGCAGCTGCCGGTGCGGGCGCCGATCAGCGTTTCCAGCCCTGCGCTGGCAACTGCGCCCGTGGTGGCCGTGCCGCCCGCGACGATGCCGGCAGTGACCGTTCCGCCACAGACGCCGCAACAGCAGATCCAGCCTCCGCCGCTTCAGCCCGGTGGCGCGTTGCTGCAACAGCCGGCTTCGATGGGGGCGCCGCCCCTGCAACAGCAGGCGGTTGCGCAGTAGTCGCCCAGCCAGTATCCAGGAGCAAGAAGCGAAGCCGGCCGCGCGCCGGCTTCTGCTTTTTCAGGCCTGGAGGAAAAGCCGGTATGCCGGGTTGGCGGTCTCCTCGACGTAGGGATAGCCCAGCGTCTTGAGGAACGCGTCGAATTCTGCGGACTCGCCGGCCGGCACCTGCAGGCCGACGAGGATGCGGCCGTAGTCCGCGCCCTGATTGCGGTAGTGGAACAGGCTGATGTTCCAGCTCGGCTGCATCAGGCTCAGGAACTTGAGCAGCGCCCCCGGCCGTTCGGGGAACACGAAGCGCAGCAGGCGCTCGTCGTGCGCGAGCCCGGTACGCCCGCCAACCAGGTGCCGCAGATGCTCCTTGGCAAGTTCGTCGTGCGTGAGGTCGAGCGCATCGAAGCCGTGCGCCGCAAAGGTCCGCGCGATGAGCGCCGACTCGCCGCGCGTCGAGGTCGTGAGGCCGACGAACACATGCGCCTTGGCCGCATCGCTGATGCGGTAATTGAATTCGGTCACGTTGCGCAGCGCACCGCCGCCGGTGCCCGGCGCTTCCGACTCGCTGGCCGGCATCTCGCCGATCAGTTCGCAGAAGCGGCGGAAGCTGCCGCGCTCCTCGGGCATGGTGACGGCGAACAGGGCCTCGCGCTCCTCGCCGACCTCCGCGCGTTCGGCGACGAACCGCAGCCGATCGAAATTCATGTTCGCACCGCACAGGATCGCGGCGTAGGTCTCGCCGTGTCTGCCATGCTGTGCGACGTATTCCTTGATGGCCGCGACCGCCAGCGCACCCGCCGGCTCGACGATGCTGCGCGTGTCCACGAAGATGTCCTTGATGGCGGCGCAGACGGCGTCGGTGTCGACGGCGATGTATTCGTCCACCAGTTCGCTGGCGATGCGGAAGGTTTCTTCCCCGACGAGCTTGACGGCCGTGCCGTCCGAGAACAGGCCGACATCGGGAAGGTTCACGCGCTGATGCGCAGCGACCGATTGCATCATCGCGTCGGAGTCGTTCATTTGCACGCCGATCACCTTGATCTCGGGGCGCACCGCCTTGATGTAGTTGGCCACGCCGGAGATCAGGCCGCCGCCGCCGATCGCGACGAACACCGCATCGAGCGGGCCTTGATGCTGGCGAAGGATCTCCATGGCGATGGTGCCCTGGCCGGCAATGACGTCGGGATCATCGAAGGGATGGACGAAGGTCAGGTTCTGCTTTGTCTGCAATTCGAGTGCGTGCAGATAAGCATCGGAATAGCTGTCGCCATGCAGAACGATTTCCCCGCCGAAACCGCGCACTGCATCGATTTTGAGTTTGGGTGTGGTCACCGGCATCACGATCACCGCGCGAGTGCCGAGCTTGCGGGCGCCCAATGCGACGCCTTGCGCATGATTGCCGGCCGAGGCGCAAATCACGCCGCTCGCCAATTGCTCGGCACTCAGATGCGCCATCTTGTTATAGGCGCCGCGAAGCTTGAAGCTGAAAACAGGCTGCTGGTCTTCGCGCTTCAATAGAACGGTGTTGCCGAGTCGTTCGCTGAGCGCGCGCGCCTTCTCGAGCGCGGACTCGACAGCAACGTCGTAGACCCGGGCGTTGAGAATTTTTCTGAGATAGTCGGCGGGCGTCAGCTTTGTTTTAAGAGGTGCGTCTTGCACGATTTTTTCCAAGGGAGTTTTCATTTGCTAACTGCCGATGATAAGAGGCATCGAGATTGCATGCGAGATATGGCATGGACACAAATGTCATAAACCTCTTCCACAAGGCGCCAGCTGCAAATGATTCGGGATTTTTTGGACGCACCTATCCCGCGATCCATACGGCCGCCGATCAAATTACAAATGAGCAAAATCTGTTATCAATTTCTGTCAGTGATCTTTCGAAGAGGCTGATGCAGGCGGAGGCCGCGCGCGTTCAGCGAAAAGAAATCGGACGTGCTACGTGGCAGGTGATGGGCAACAGATTGCGTGCGCACATCGTTCCGTTGCTGGGCGATGTGCCCGTGCAATCGTTCGCGACGGCTGATGCGCAACGCCTGATCGATCACCTCGGAGAGCAGGGCTTCACCAGTACGACCATTGCCCAGTACCTGGTGCTGCTGCGCAAAGTGGTGATGCACGGCGTGCACATCGGCGTGCTTCGCGACGCGCCTGCATTCCCGAAGGTCAAGGTGCGCAGCCAGCCGCGTGGCAGCTTCAGCGTTGCGGAGTACCGCGCGATCATCAAGACGGCGCGTAGCCTGCGCGGGCATTCGCATCCGGTGCTCGATCAGCTTGCCGCGGGCGAGCGCTTCTGGATCGCGCGCGAGCTGCTTGCGATGCCGCATGAACTGCCATGGCTGGTTCGCTGGATGGTGAACACCTTCGTGCGCCCGAGCGACATCAAGTTCATGAAGCACAGGCACATCGAGGTGGTGCGTGGCAAGCACGTCTATCTGCGGATGAACCTTCCGGAGACCAAGCGGCACAGCCAGCCGATCGTGAGCCTGTGTCCTGCCGTGCGGGTCTATGAATGCCTGCTCGCCTACCGGGATGAGCATGGGTACGGCGGCGCGGAAGACTATGTGTTCATGCCGCAGCTCAAGAATCGGGAGCACGCCCTGGCGGTGCTCAACTTCTTCTTTCACTGGGTTCTCGAAAAAGCTGGGCTCGAGAAGGGGCCGCTGGGCCAGTCGAGGACCTTGTACTGCCTGCGCCATACTGCCATCACGTTGCGGCTTCTGTACGGGCAAGGAATCGACATGCTGACCTTGGCGCGCAACGCGCGCACGAGCGTCAACATGGTCGAGCGTTTCTACGCCTCGGTATTGAGCGGAGAAATGAATGTGGGGTTGCTGCAGAGCCGGCGTAGCCGGACAAGCTGAAAGAGAACGGGGAAAACGAGAAAAAGCCGCCCGGCGTGAGCCGGGCGACTTGAGGCATGTTTGCCGCTTCGAACTGGCGGGAGCCAGCATCGGGGTCAGGCAAAGAACTTGAAAAGTTCGACGATCAGAATGCGTGGCGAATGCCGAAGTCGTAGCCCGTCGAAGTCTTCGGCTTGAACACGTTCTCGGAGGCCTTGTAGAAACCGGGGCCGCCGACCGTCAGTGCTGCGCCGTTCTTGTCGCTGACACGAGCGATCGTTGCATACAGCGCCGTTCGCTTGGACAGGTTGTGCACATAGCCCAGCGCGAGCTTGTTCGCCTTTGGATCGGGGGTGTTCAAGCCGTAGGGATTGAACGGCTTGTTGTAGTCGTACTTGACGCTCGAGTAGGCTGCACGGATGAGTCCCGGGCCGACCGGCACGGTCACGCCGAGCAGGTAGCCGTTCAGATCCACGTCTGGACGGGCTCCGATGATGGGCGTGATTTCGTAGTCGCGCGAATTCTTGGCGCGCGACACTTCGCCGAACAGCTTCACGCGACCGAAGTCGTACGAGGCGCCCAGGTTGAACGTCTTCACGTAGTCGGTGGTGCCTGCGTAGTACTGGTCGGCGACCGTGCTGTTGCCGTACGAAACCGCCACGTCGAGCGGGCCGTTGGCGTAGCCGAAGCGGCCCCCGATGTAGCGGCCGGCCCGGCTCTTGGAGGTGCTGCTGTCCTTAGGCGTGAAGCCGCCATTGCTGTACTTGTCGTTCTCATGGAACGCGTACATGACCTGGCCGTAGAAACCGCCCAGGTTCGGGGGCAGGAAGTAGCCGATCGAGTTGCTGGCGCGGGCGTAGTTCTGGTTGCCCCCGAAACCGCCGGTGTCCTTGGCGCCATAGGTCTCGGCGTTGAAGCCGTTGGCGGTGTTGATGAGGTTGCTGCCGACACCGTTGGTGCCGAAGGGATCGAAGACGGTGTCGTTCCAGAAGGTCGGGGTGTAGTCGCGGCCCAGGCGCAGTTCGCCGAAACCGCCCGACAGGCTCACGGTCGAACGACGCGCGAAACTGGCAACTCCGGTTGCACCGTCGTCGTTGGCTACGGGGGCTTCGAGCCAAAAGCTGGCTGCGAGGCCGCCACCCAGGTCTTCGGTCCCGCGAAAGCCGAGGCGACTCGAGTTGTAGCCCGAGTTGGCCATAGCCCTGCGGCTGACCTTGACGCTGCCCAGGTTCGTGTAGGTGGGAGCGCCGAAGCTGTTGGGCAGAACGGTGGGCTTCAGGTCACGCGAACTGGACGAGTAGCCGCTGATCGACGCGTCGACCACACCAAACAGCGTGACGGACGACTGAGCCGAGGCAACACCGGCAACAGCCAGGGCAGCCAGAGCAACTGCCCTTTCAAGGCGAGAAACTGCCCTTTGGGCCCAGTGAAACTAGAGTCGCCGCCGCGTAGGCAGCGGTCTCCGGAAAGAAAAAAGCCCCGAGCTTTGCAGCTCGGGGCTAAATCCACCAATTGGAAGGGTGGAGGAGACAACTTGCCGCGCATACGTTTGCGCAATGAAATAAAGTATATCGGCTGTTTGTTGCGATGCAACAAGCGAGTGACGCTTTTCCCACACATTCATGGGTGCTGTTGTGCATTTTGCCCGGCATCCTCGACCTGGAACCCCGAAAACCATGGAATGCACAGTAAGTTGGACCGGCGACGCGGGCACGCGATCGGCCATGGGCTTCGTTGCCGAGACGGGCAGCGGCCACGTCCTGATGATGGACGGCGCCCCCGACGCCGCCAAGCCGGAAAACGGCGGACAGAACCTCGCCGCGCGGCCCATGGAGACCGTGCTGGCCGGAACCGGGGGCTGCACCGCCTACGACGTGGTGCTGATCCTCAAGCGGGGGAGGCACCGCGTCGAACGCTGCAGCGTCAAGCTGACCAGCGAGCGGGCCGAGAAGGATCCCAAGGTCTTCACCAAGATCCACATGCATTTCACCGTGGCCGGAAAGGGAATTCCGGCTTCTGCGGTGGAGCGCGCGATCGCGCTGAGCCACGAAACCTACTGCTCCGCAAGCATCATGCTTGCCAAGACGGCCGAGATCACGACCAGTTTCGACCTGATCGAAACCTGAGCAGGGGCCCGGCTGGATCAGATTCGGTGCGCCAGCGTGGTCATCACGCGGGAAGCCACACTCATCAAGGCCTTGGCGGGCGTCGGGAGCTCCGCCGCACCGGCATCAACCGCCTGGGACGCATGGCGGGCCTCGTCCAGCTTCATCTGCTCGACCACCGCCCGGGAGGCGCTGTCCTGGGCCGGGAGACGGTCCAGATGGCTGTCGAGGTGTGCCTCCACCTGGCGTTCCGTCTCCGCGACGAACCCGAGGCTCAAAGGGTCTCCCAGTCGGCCCGCGACGAGGCCGAGGCCGAATGCGCCGGCATACCAGAGCGGGTTGAGGATGGAAGGGCGCGCCCCCAGCTCGTCCAGCCGCTGGCGAGTCCACGCCAGATGATCGGTTTCTTCGTGAGCTGCCTCGAGGAAATGGGCCCGCAGGGCGGGATCGCTCGCCACGGCTGCCTGCGCCGTGTAAAGCGCCTGGGCGCAGACTTCGCCAACATGGTTCACCCGCATCAGGGCTCCGGCTTCCCGCCGCTCGGCGTCGGTCAGTTCGCCTGGGGTTTGTGACGGGGCAGGCAGGGCGCGCGTGGCATGGGGACGGGCGAAAAGCGTGCGCAGCGCCGAGTCCGCCGCGGTCAGGACGGGGTCGATCATGAACGTCATGCATCTATTTGAACGCACATGGGAGGGGCCGCGCCGCTGCAGGCGATTTTCATAATGTGATGTATCAGGGGGTCTAAGTCCTTTGTTGCAAGCGTGCAACGAAACGCGCGGGCCATCCAAGATTTCGGGAGATTTGTTTTGCCCTGCCGCAGCGGCTCTGGTGCAATAGCATCAACTTCCCAAAAGGAGGTTGGCCCGGGGTCCGGTGGGAGCACAAAAGTGCCAGTCACGGTGAGCCCTTCGCACCGGAGCCCTATGTTTAACCTTGGAGAAACTTGCAATGAAAAAATCTCTAGTTGCTCTGGCTGCCCTGGCTGTTGCCGGTGTTGCCTCGGCTCAGTCGTCCGTCACTCTGTTTGGTGTGGTCGACGCGTCGGTCAGCGGCTACTCGAACACCGCGCGTGACAACCGCGCGACCGTTTTCCCCAACGCTTTCGGCATCCCCGTCTACCTGAACCAAGGTTCGGTCAAGACCAGCCGTCGTGAACTGGCTAACTCGGCTTACAACTCCAGCCGTCTGGGCTTCCGTGGTACGGAAGACCTGGGTGGTGGCCTGGCCGCCAGCTTCTGGCTCGAAGCCCCGATCAGCAACGACGACGGCAGCCAAGGTGTTGCAACGTTCGCTCGTCGTTCGACCGTGAGCCTGTCGGGTGGTTTCGGTGAAATCCGTCTGGGTCGTGACTACACCCCGACGTTCTGGAACGACACCGTGTTCGACCCGTTCGGCACCAACGGCGTTGGTACCAACCTGATCTCGACGGCCAACACCGCCTTCGGTGGCTTCGGTACCCCCGCTGCCAGCGTCGGTTCGTTCGCCAACGTCGGTTCGAGCAACTACGTTCGCGCCAGCAACACGATCGGCTACTTCCTGCCGCCGAACCTGGGCGGCTTCTATGGCCAGTTCCAGTACGGCATGGCCGAGAAGACCAAGTACAGCTCGGGCATCTACACGCCTGACGTGGCCAACAGCCAGCGTCAAGGTCGTTACATCGGCGGCCGCTTCGGCTACGCAAACGGTCCTCTGGACGTTGCGCTGGCTTACGGCAGCAGCACGGTTGGCGACAACTACTACGCCGGCACGACCACCAAGGTCAACACCCTGAACCTGGGCGCTTCGTATGACTTCGGTCCCGTGAAGCTGTTCGGTGAACTGTCGAAGGCCAAGAACAAGATCGACTACGAAGTGACCCCGTTCCTGGGCGGCCGTCCTGACATCGATCTGACCGGCTACCTGCTCGGCGTGACCGTGCCGGTCGGCGCTGGCCTGATCCGCGCTTCGTGGTCGCACGTCAAGTACGACACGAACCAGCCTTACAACCCGTTCGTCGTGAACAACGCCGATCCGAAGGCTAACAAGATCGCTCTGGGCTACGTGCACAACCTGTCGAAGCGCACGGCTCTGTACGCCACGATCGCTCGCGTCAGCAACAAGAACGGTGCTGGCCTGACGGTTGGCGGCCCGGCCTTCTACAACAACGCAGCTGGCGCCTTCACCCCGAAGAGCTCCACCGGCTACGACTTCGGTATCCGTCACGCTTTCTAATCTGACGCTGGCGCAAGCCAGCTTCGGTTAAAAAGTCAAAAGCCACTCGGCGCAAGTCGAGTGGCTTTTTTTCGTCCGGACCTTCCTCGCATTTCCTTGGGGAATCACGATGCGCACCCCCGGGGAACCCCCGTGCGGGCACGCACCTTGCACTGCTAGCATGCCCGTTCACTTTGCTCGCTGAATGATCGCCTTTGTACTGCGCCGCCTGATCCAGGCCGTGATCGTGATGATCGCGGTCGCGTTCATCGCCTTCCTTCTTTTCCAATACGTCGGCGACCCCGTCGTGTTCCTGCTGGGGCAGGACGCCAAGCCCGAGCAGATCCGCGAACTGCGCGCCGCATTGGGGCTCGACCAACCCTTCTTCGTGCAGTTCTGGCACTTTCTCGTGAATGCGGCGCAGGGCGAGTTCGGCCTGAGCCTGCGCCAGGGCGCGAAGGTGTCGCGCCTGATCGGCGAGCGCTTCCCGGCCACGCTCGAGCTCGCACTGGTCGCCGCCGTGCTGGCGCTCTTCATCGGCGTCCCGATGGGCGTGTACACCGCGCTGCGCCGCGGCACCTTCATGAGCCAGGTGTTCATGACCGTGTCGCTGATCGGCGTCTCGCTGCCGACCTTTCTCATCGGCATCCTGCTGATCCTGGTCTTCGCGGTCACGCTGGGCTGGTTCCCCAGTTTCGGCCGGGGCGAGACGGTGAACTTCGGCTGGTGGACCAGCGGCCTCTTCAGCGTCGATGGCTGGCAGCACATCGTGCTCCCGGCGGTGACGCTGGCGATCTTCCAGCTCACGCTGATCATGCGGCTGGTGCGCGCCGAGATGCTGGAGGTGCTGCGCACCGACTACATCAAGTTCGCGCGCGCACGGGGCCTGTCGAACCGCGCCATCCATTTCGGCCATGCGCTCAAGAACACGCTGGTGCCGGTGATGACCATCACCGGCCTGCAGCTCGGCGGCCTCATCGCGTTCGCGATCATCACCGAGTCGGTGTTCCAGTGGCCCGGCATGGGCCTGCTCTTCATCCAGGCCGTGACCTTCGCCGACATCCCGGTGATGGCGGCCTACCTGTGCCTCATCGCCCTGATCTTCGTGGTGATCAACCTCGTGGTCGACCTGCTGTATTTCGTGGTCGACCCTCGACTGCGCGTGGGCAGGGCAGGAGGCCACTGAAATGACGACTGCGGGAACGACGGCAGCTCCGCGACTGACGGCCTCCGGCCGCGCGTTCGCCCACATCGCCAGCTTCTACCCCGAGATCGAGGCTTTCCGCCGCGACCTGCACGCCCATCCCGAGCTCGGCTTCGAGGAGGTGTACACGTCCGGGCGCGTGCGCGAGGCGCTGCGTGCCTGCGGCGTCGACGAGATCCACGACGGCATCGGCAAGACCGGTGTGGTCGGCGTGATCCGCGGCCGCTCGACGGCCAGCGGCCGGATGATCGGCCTGCGCGCCGACATGGACGCGCTGCCCATGCGCGAGGACAACGACTTCGCCTGGCGCTCTGCCTGCGACGGCCTGATGCACGGCTGCGGCCACGACGGCCACACCGCGATGCTCGTCGGCGCCGCGCGCTACCTGGCCGAGACGCGCAACTTCGATGGCACCGCGGTGCTCATCTTCCAGCCCGGCGAGGAAGGCTTCGCCGGCGCGCGCGTGATGATCGAGGACGGCCTGTTCGACCGCTTCCCGGTCGACGCCGTCTACGCGATGCACAACTGGCCCGCCATGCCGGCCGGCACGGTGGGCATCAACCGCGGCGCGATGATGGCCGCGGCCGACCGCATCACCATCGAGATCAAGGGCAAGGGCGGCCACGGCGCGCACGCCTACCAGACCATCGACCCGGTGATCGTCGCGGCGCACATCATCACCGCGGCCCAAACCATCGTGTCGCGCAATGTGCGCCCCATCGACGCGGCCGTCATCAGCATCTGCGCGATGCAGGCCGGCGACCTCGGCGCGATGAGCGTGGTGCCCGGCGAGGCGACGCTGGTCGGCACCGTGCGCACCTTCAGCTCGCGCGTGCAGGCGCAGGTCGAGCAGCGCCTGAACGAGCTGTGCGCGGCCATCGCCTCCGGCTTCGGCGCAACGGCCACCGTCAAGTACGAGCGCATCTACCCGGCCACCATCAACACCGCGCCCGAGGCCATGTTCGCGGCCGACGTGGCCGAGTCGCTGGTCGGCGCGCGCAACGTCGAGCGCAGCATGGAGCCCAGCATGGGCGCGGAAGACTTCTCCTTCATGCTGCAGAAGAAGGCCGGCGCCTATCTTCGCATCGGCCAGAACGTGCGCGACGGCGCGTATCTGCACAACAGCCGCTATGACTTCAACGACGAGATCCTGCCGCTGGGCGCCGCGCTGCATGCCGGCCTGATCGAGCAGGGCATGCCGCTTGCCGCTACCCGCGGCGCGCAGCCAGGGAAAGCAGCCGCCACCGCGGCGACGTGATTTGTTTGATTCCAACCCGAGGAGTGTTCCCATGAGTTTCAAGAAGAATGTGGCTGCGGCCGCCGTTTTGTGCGCCCTGAGCGCCTTCAGCATGGTCGCCGGTGCGCAGACCATCCGCATCGCGAACCAGGGGGACGCGCTATCGCTGGACCCGCACTCGCTCAACGAGTCGCTGCAGCTGAGCACCACCGCCAACGTCTATGAAACTCTGGTCGGACGCAACAAGGACCTGAGCGTCGCGCCGCTGCTGGCCACCAGCTGGAAGCAGACCTCGCCCACGGTGTGGCGCTTCGAGCTGCGCAAGAACGTGCAGTTCCACGATGGCACGCCGTTCACGGCAGACGACGTTCTCTTCAGCTTCGCGCGCGCCTCGGGCGACGGCTCGGACATGAAGTCGAACACCACCGACATCAAGGAAGTGCGCAAGGTCGACTCGCACACCATCGAGATCGAGACCAAGGGGCCGTTCCCCATCCTTCCCGACGTCATCACGCAGCTCATGATCATGAGCAAGAAGTGGTGTGAAGAAAACAAGGCCGTCACACCCGTGGACCGCCGCAAGGGCATCGAGAACACCGCCTCGTTCAAGGCCAACGGCACCGGTCCGTACCGCGTGCGCGAACGCCAGCCGAACGTGCGCACCGTGTTCACGCGCAACCCGACCTACTGGGGCAAGATCGAAGGCAACGCGCAGGAAATCATCTTCACGCCGATCGCCAACCCGGCCACCCGCGTCGCGGCGCTGCTCTCGGGCGAGGTCGACGTGATGGAGCCCGTGCCGGTGCAGGACATCGCACGCGTCAATGCCAGCCCGAACGCCCGCGTCATCGCCGGCCCCGAGCTGCGCACCATCTTCCTGGGAATGGACCAGAAGCGCGACGAACTGCTCTACTCCAGCGTGAAGGGCAAGAACCCGTTCAAGGACAAGCGCGTGCGCCAGGCCTTCTACCAGGCCATCGACATCGTGGGCATCCAGCGCACCGTGATGCGCGGCGCCTCGCGCCCGACCGGCCTGATGGTCGGCCCCGGCATCAACGGCTGGACCGAAGCCCAGGACAAGCGCCTGCCGCTGGACGTCGAAGGCGCCAAGAAGCTGCTGGCCGACGCCGGCTACCCGAATGGCTTCGAAGTCACCATGAACTGCCCGAACGACCGCTACGTCAACGACGGCCAGATCTGCCAGAGCGTGGCGTCGAACCTCGCGAAGATCGGCGTCAAGATCAACCTCGCGGCCGAGACCAAGGGCACCTACTTCCCGAAGGTGCTGCGCCGCGACACCAGCTTCTACATGCTGGGCTGGACCCCGACCACCTACGATTCGCACAACGCGCTGACCGCGCTGATGGCCTGCCCCGACGACAAGACCGGAGCCGGCCAGTTCAACCTGGGCGCGTACTGCAATCCGAAGGTCGACGAGCTGACCAAGAAGATCCAGTCGGAAACCGACAAGTCCAAGCGCGACGCGATGATCAAGGAAGCCTTCGACCTTCACACCGCCGACGTGGGCCACCTGCCGCTGCACCAGCAGACGCTGGCCTGGGGTGTGAGCAAGAAGGTGTCGCTCACCCAGATGGCCGACAACTACATGCCGTTCAAGTGGATGAGCATCAAGCCGTAAGACAGCGGGCCGCCCGCACGGCGGCCTGACCATGGGCCCGCTTCTTGCGGGCCCATTCCTTTTTGCTTCGCGATGAAAAATAACCCCCACGCTCCCCTTGCTGCGCAAGGTCCGCTGCCCCCCGAGGGGGCAGCTTTTCATCCTGGGGCGGCCCGGCGATGAAGAAAACACTTGCCCGTTGGCTCGACAGCGATGTCGGCTACAGCTTCCGCACATCGCCCGTGGCCATGGCCGCGGCGCTGATCGCGCTGGTCTGCGTGTTCTGCGCGGTGTTCGCCGGCTGGGTCTCGCCGCACAACCCCTTCGACCTGGCCACTCTGGAACTGGGTGACGCGCGGCTACCGCCCGCATGGAGCGCCGAAGGCTCCTCCAAGTATCTGTTGGGCACCGACGACCAGGGCCGCGACATCCTATCGGCCGTGATCTACGGCGCGCGCATCTCGCTGATCGTCGGCATGGTGTCGGTGGTGCTGTCGGTCGCGGTCGGCGTGGTGCTGGGCCTGCTGGCCGGCTTCTTCGGCGGCTGGCTCGACTCCTTCCTCATGCGCGTATGCGACGTGATGCTGTCGTTCCCGCCGATCCTGGTGGCGCTGTTGATCGCGGGCGTCGGACGCGCGCTCTTTCCGGGGGCGCACGAGTCGCTCGCCTTCGGCGTGCTGATCATCTCCATCTCGCTGACCGGCTGGGTGCAGTACGCGCGCACGGTGCGCGGCTCCACGCTGGTGGAGCGCAGCAAGGAGTACGTGCAGGCCGCGCGCGTCACCGGCGTGGCGCCGCTGCGTATCATGCTGCGCCACGTGCTGCCCAACGTGCTGGGGCCGGTGACGGTGCTCGCCACGATCCAGGTGGCGACGGCCATCATCACCGAGGCCACGCTGTCGTTCCTCGGCGTCGGCGTGCCGCCCACTTCGCCTTCGCTGGGCACGCTCATCAGCATCGGCAACCAGTACCTGTTCTCGGGCGAATGGTGGATCACCGTGTTCCCCGGCCTGATGCTGGTGCTGATCGCGCTCAGCGTGAACCTGCTGGGCGACTGGCTGCGCGACGCATTGAACCCCCGCCTGCGATGAGAGAGGTAGCGCCATGAGCCTGTTGCAAGTCAAAGACCTCGTCGTCGAATTTCCCCACCGCCGCGGCACGCTGCGCGCGCTGGACCGCATTTCCTTCGACATCGCGCCCGGGGAGATCCTGGGCGTGGTGGGCGAATCGGGCGCCGGCAAGTCGCTCACCGGCGCGGCCATCATCGGCCTGCTGGAGCCGCCTGGCCGCGTGGCCGGCGGCGAGATCCTGCTGGAGGGCCAGCGCATCGACAACCTCGGCTTCGAGGCGATGCGGCCCATCCGCGGGCGCAAGATCGGCGCGATCTTCCAGGACCCGCTGACCTCGCTGAACCCGCTCTACACCGTGGGCCGCCAGCTGGTGGAAACCATCCGCGCCCACCTGCCGGTGAGCGAGGCCGAGGCGCGCAAGCGGGCCATCAGCCTGCTGCAGGACACAGGTATTCCGGCGGCCGAGCAGCGCATCGACCACTTCCCGCACCAGTTCTCCGGCGGCATGCGCCAGCGCGTGGTGATCGCGCTCGCGCTCGCGGCCGAGCCCAAGCTCATCGTGGCCGACGAGCCGACCACCGCGCTCGACGTGTCGATCCAGGCGCAGATCATCCAGCTGCTCAAGCAGGTCTGCAAGGAACGCGGCGCGGCGGTGATGCTGATCACGCACGACATGGGCGTGATCGCCGAGACCTGCGACCGCGTGGCGGTGATGTACGCCGGGCGCATCGCCGAGATCGGCCCGGTGCACGAGGTGATCCACCAGCCCGCGCATCCCTACACCTCGGGCCTGATGGGCTCGATCCCCGACATGACCAGCGACCGCGAGCGCCTCAACCAGATCGACGGTGCGATGCCGCGGCTCAATGCCATCCCGGCCGGCTGTGCCTACAACCCGCGCTGCCCGCGCACCTTCGCGCGCTGCCTGGTCGAGCGCCCCGAGCTCATGCATGCCGGCGCCACGCGCGCCGCCTGCTGGCTGCACGACGCGGCCGACCCGCACGTGGGCCAGGCCGAGATCGCCGCGAGGCACCATGAAGCGATGGCGGCCGGCGAGCGCGCCACGCCCGAGGCTGCCGAGAGCATCGTGGAGGTGACGCGATGAACGCCGTTGCAAGCACCGTGGCAAGCACCCCGGCGAATGGCGAGCCGCTCGTCGTCGCCCACGACCTCGCGCGCACCTTCGACGTCTCGCCGCCCTGGCTCAACCGCGTGCTCGAGCGCAAGCCGCGCGTGCTGCTGCATGCGGTGGACGGCGTGAGCTTTTCCATCGAGCGCGGCAAGACGCTGGCGCTGGTGGGCGAATCGGGCTGCGGCAAGAGCACCGTGGCGCGGCTGCTGGTGGGGCTCTACGCACCCACGCGCGGCGGCCTGAAGTTCGACGGGCAGGATGCGCACGCCGCCTTCAAGACCGCCGAAGGCCGCAAGCTGCGCCGCCGCATCCAGATGATCTTCCAGGACCCCTACGCGAGCCTCAACCCGCGCTGGATCGTGGAGGACATCATCGGCGAGCCGCTGCGCGAGCACGACATCCTCAGCGACAAGGCCGCGCTGCGCGAGCGCGTGGGCGAGCTGCTGAAGTCGGTGGGCCTGTCGCCGCTGGACATGAGCAAGTACCCGCACCAGTTCTCCGGCGGCCAGCGCCAGCGCATCTCCATCGCGCGCGCCCTTGCCACGCAGCCCGAGTTCCTGGTCTGCGACGAGCCCACTTCCGCGCTCGACGTGAGCGTGCAGGCGCAGGTGCTCAACATCATGAAGGACCTGCAGCGCGAGCAGGGCCTGACCTATCTCTTCATCTCGCACAACCTCGCCGTGGTGCGGCACGTGGCCGACCAGGTCGGCGTGATGTACCTGGGCCGGCTGGTCGAGGTGGCGGACAAGCAGGACCTGTTCTCGGCGCCGCGCCATCCGTACACGCGCATGCTGCTGGACGCCATCCCGCAGATGAAGCAGACCGGCCGCTCGCGCACCCCGGTGCAGGGAGAGGTGCCGAATCCGCTGAACCCGCCGGCGGGCTGCGCCTTCCATCCGCGCTGCCCGCATGCGAATGCGCGCTGCTCGGCGGAGCGGCCGAAGCTGTCGAGCATCGGTGGCGTGCAGGTGGCCTGCCACGCGGTGGAAGAAGGGCGCATCTAGCGTCTGTAGCGAAGGGCAGGGATCGGCAGGGAGGCGGCACAGGGAAGGGAGAGGAGAGGGACTGGCGACGCGCGCAATTCCGGGGTCGGCGCCGCGTGTTCGGCTTTAGGTCTATAAGCCTTGGTGTGCTTTCGTAAAAATCACACCAAGGAGAACAGCACATGCAGGCCCTGCTCCTGTTGCCCTTCGTCGGGCTTCTCTGGCTGCCGTTCTACAACAGCCCCTTGCCGGCGCTGTTCGGCTTCCCCTTCTTCTACTGGTACCAGCTGCTGTGGGTTCCCGTCACGGCACTGCTGATCTGGATCGTGTACCGCAGCGGGTATGACGCAGGAGACGAATGATGGACGGCCAGATCAACTGGACCGCGCTCTCGGTCTTCGTCTTCTTTTTCGTGCTGGTCACGGTGATGGGCTTCGCGGCCTCGCGATGGCAGAGCGGCGGCGCGACCCACAAGGGCGCCCATCTGGATGAATGGGGCCTGGGCGGGCGCAACTTCGGCACCTGGATCACCTGGTTCCTGGTGGGCGGCGACTTCTACACCGCCTACACCGTCATCGCGGTGCCCGCGCTGGTGTACGCCGTGGGCGCCTATGGGTTCTTCGCGCTGCCGTACACCATCCTCGTCTACCCGATCGTCTTCATCATCATGCCGAAGCTCTGGCATGCCGCTCACAAGGCCGGGCACGTCACGGCCGCCGACGTGGTGTACGGGCGCTACGGCTCACGGGCCCTGGAGCTGGCCATCGCGGTGACCGGCGTGGTCGCGACCATGCCGTACATCGCGCTGCAGCTGGTGGGCATGGAGGTGGTCATCAAGGCGCTGGGCCTCACGGGCGAGCTTCCGCTGGCGGCCGCCTTCGTGATCCTCGCCCTCTACACCTACTCGGCGGGCCTGCGGGCGCCGGCGCTCATCGCCTTCGTCAAGGACCTGATGATCTACATCGTGGTGCTGGTGGCGGTTGTGCTGGTGCCCATGAAGCTCGGCGGCTACGGCCACGTGTTCCAGGTGGCCGGCGATGCCTTCGCGGCCAAGGGCGGCGCCACCGGGCTCACGCTCAAGCCGGCCCAGTACCTGCCGTATGCGAGCCTGGCGCTGGGCTCGGCGCTGGCGGCCTTCATGTACCCGCACACGCTGACCGGCATCTTCGCGGCGAAGAGCGCCAACACCATCCGCAAGAACGCCGTCTTCCTGCCGGCCTACACGGTGCTGCTGGGGCTGATCGCGCTGCTGGGCTACATGGCCTATGCGGCGCATCTCTCGGTGAAGAGCAACAACGACGTGGTGCCGGCGCTCTTCAACGCGCTGTTCCCGTCGTGGTTCGCGGGCTTCGCGTTCGCGGCCATCGCCATCGGCGCTCTGGTGCCGGCGGCCGTGATGTCGATCGGCGCGGCCAACCTGTTCACGCGCAATTTCTGGAAGGCCTACGTGCGGCCCGATGTCACCCCGGCGGGCGAGGCCAAGGTGGCGAAGATCGTGTCGCTGGTGGTCAAGCTGGGGGCGCTGGTGTTCATCCTGTTCCTGCCCACGCAGTTCGCGCTCGACCTGCAGCTGCTGGGCGGCCTGTGGATCCTGCAGACCTTCCCGGCGGTGGTGTTCGGGCTGTTCTTCGGCTGGTTCCGCGCGCCGGCGCTCCTGGCCGGCTGGGCCGTAGGGTTGGCCGGCGGCAGCTGGCTGGCGTTCTCGGACGGCATCAAGCCCGTGCACACCTTCGTGATCGGCGGGGACAGCTACACGCTCTACACCGGGCTGGCGGCGCTCGTGCTCAACATCGTCGTCGCGGTGGTGGTGCAGCTGGTGGTCAAGGGCGCACCGCTGCGCGAAGCGCCCGTGCTGGCCGGAAAGTAGCGGCAGCCGCCGGTCGCTTTCGAGAAAGTGTGCGCAAAGGCACTGCCTTGCGCCGAAAACTGTTGCAGAGTGCCGGCATGCCACTGACGACTCTTGCGACCCCCGAACCTGGCCGCCGCGGCTTCCTGATGGGCACCGCGCTCGGCGCGACCGCGGTGCTGGCCTCGCTGGCCTGCAGCGTGCAGGCCGCGGGATCGCCCACGCGGCGCATGCCGGTGATCTTCATCGGCCATGGCTCGCCGATGAACGCCATCACCGACAACGGCTTCACGCGCCGGCTGGCGGCGTGGGGCAGGGAGCTGCCGCGGCCGTCGGCGATTCTCAGCGTCTCGGCGCACTGGCTGAGCCGCGGCGCCACCGGTGTCGGAATCCAGGAGCGGCCGAAGACGATCCACGACTTCGGCGGCTTCCCGCAGGCGCTGTTCGATGTCGAATACCCGGCGCCGGGCCACCCGGCATTCGCCCGCGAGACCGTGGGTGCGGTGAAGCAGACGCCGGTGATCGCCACCGACCAGTGGGGCCTTGACCACGGCACATGGACGGTGCTGAAGCACCTCTACCCCAAGGCCGACATCCCGGTGTTCCAGCTCAGCATCGACTACGACAAGCCGGCCGCCTTCCATTACGCGGTGGGGCGAGACCTGGCCGCGCTGCGCGAAAAGGGCGTGCTGGTGATGGGCAGCGGCAACGTGGTCCACAACCTGCGCGCCACCGACCGTGGCGTGCCGGACGGCCCGAGCGCCAGCCGGCCGTGGGCGCAGTCCTTCGACGATGCGGTGAAGTCGGCGCTGGCGGGCCGCGACGACCGGGCGCTGGTCGACTACGCGAAGCTGGAAGGCGCGGCCACCGCGGTGGCGACGCCCGATCACTACTACCCCTTCCTCTACGCGCTGGGCGCCGCCGGCAGCAGCGAGCGCGCGAAGACGGTCTACGAAGGATTCCAGTCGGGCACGCTCAGCATGCGTTGCCTGCAGTTCGGCTGAGCGGCCTGGGAGCGTGTGAGGCAGGGCGGAGGGGTTACTGCTCCTCGCCCCAGGAGAAGCCGTCGCGCGCGATCATCGCGCTCGATGCGCTCGGGCCCCAGGTGCCGGCCGCATAGGGGCGCGGGCCGCCGTCCGATTCCCAGCTGTCGATCAGCGGCTCGACCCAGCGCCATGCCTCTTCCTGCTCGTCGCTGCGCACGAACAGGTTGAGGCGGCCGTCGATCACATCCAGCAGCAGCCGCTCGTAGGCGCCCACGCGCTCGGAGCCGAAGCGCTTGTCGAAGTCGAGGTCGAGCTGCACCGGCGCCAGCTGGGCGGCAGAGCTCTGGTTGCCGTTGCTGCGCTGGCGGTTGTCCTGCGCCTGCGCGAGCATGTGCAGCTCCAGCCCGTCCTTGGGCTGCAGGTTGATCACCAGCTTGTTGACGTTGCCGGCCGGCGCGCGGTAGATGGCGTGCGGCGTGGGCCGGAAGTTGACCTCGATGCGCGCGTCGCGCGAGGCCAGGCGCTTGCCGGTGCGGATGTAGAAGGGCACGCCGGCCCAGCGCCAGTTGGCGATCTCGGTGCGCAGCGCCACGAAGGTCTCGGTGCGGCTGTCGGGGTTCACGCCCGGCTCGTCGCGGTAGCCCTGCACCCGCTCGCCGTAGGCCGTGCCGGCGGTGTACTGGCCGCGCACCGCGTGCAGGCCCAGGCTCTCGGGCGTCCAGGGCTTCAGCGCACGCAGCACCTTGAGCTTCTCGTCGCGGATGGCGTCGGCGTGCGAGTTGATGGGCGGCTCCATGCCGATCGCGCACAGCAGCTGCAGCGCGTGGTTCTGCACCATGTCGCGCAGCGCCCCGGTCTGGTCGTAGAAGGCGCCGCGCTTTTCCACGCCCAGGTCTTCCGCGATGGTGATCTGGATGTTGGCGATGTGCTCGCGGCGCCAGATGGGCTCGAACAGCGCATTGCCGAAGCGCATGGCGAAGAGGTTCTGCACCGAGGGCTTGCCGAGGTAGTGGTCGATGCGGAAGACCTGCTTCTCCTCGAGCACCTTGCCCACGGCGGAATTGATGGCGCGGTTGGAGGCCAGGTCGTGGCCCAGGGGCTTCTCCAGCACGATGCGGGTGCGCGGGCCGTTCAGGCCGGCCGCGGCGATCTGCTCGACCACCTGGGTGAAGAGCGCCGGGGCGGTGGCCACGTACATCACGACCGTCTTGGCATCGCGCTGCTTGAGCAGGTCGGCCAGGCGGGCGTAGTCGTCGGGCTTGGAGAGGTCCATGCGCAGGTAGTGCAGCATGGAGGCGAACTTCTTGAACTCCTCGGGCGAGGGCCGCTTGGCGCCTTCGACGGCGCTGAAGCGCGACTGGATCAGCTCCCGGTACTGGTCGTCCGACAGGTCGTCCCGCGCCACGCCGACGATGCGCCCGTCGGGAGGCAGGCTGCCGTGCCGGAAGGCCTGGAACAGCGCGGGCATCAGCTTGCGCCACGCGAGATCGCCAGTACCGCCGAACAGAACGAGATCGAAGCTCATGAGAAAACTTTCCTTCCTTGTCTGAATGCCTGGCCAGGCTGCCCTGGTCGCGAAAGCGAATTCGCCAGCCACGATGGTACTTGTACGGATTCGCCAGGCCTGTACTAAAGCTACGCTGTCCGATGGCCGCGAGGCCTTTTTTTATTGCTCAGAGGAAGAGAGACCCGATGAAGAAGAACAAGCTTCTTGCAATGGCAGCGCTGCTGGGCCTGTCGGCTGCGGCTTCGGCGCAGACCGTCAACGTGATCTGCTCGGTGCAGGCCGAATGGTGCAGCGTGATCTCGACGGTATACGCCCGCACCACCGGCGTGCGCATCAACATGGCGCTCAAGGGCTCGGGCGAGGCCCTGGCCCAGCTGATCGCCGAAAAGGACAACCCCAAGACCGACGTCTGGTTCGGCGGCACCGGCGACCCGCACCTGCAGGCGGCCGAGCAGGGCCTCACGCTCGAATACAAGTCGCCCACGCTGCCTCAGCTGCACCCCTGGGCACAGCAGCAGGCCAAGCAGTCTGGCTACAAGACGGTGGGCATCTACTCGGGCCCGCTGGGCTTCGGCTACAACCCCGAGCTGCTGGCCAAGAAGAAGCTGCCCGTGCCCAAGACCTGGGCCGACCTGCTCAAGCCCGAATACAAGGGCGACATCCAGGTGGCCAATCCGGCCTCCAGCGGCACGGCCTACACCATGATCGCCACGCTGGTGCAGCTCATGGGCGAGGACAAGGCCTTCGAATACCTCAAGGCCCTGCACAAGAACGTCGGCCAGTACACCCGCTCGGGCACCGGCCCGATCAAGGCGGTGGCGCGCGGCGAGACGGCCGTGTCGATCAGCTTCGTGCACGACGGCCCGGGCGAGAAGATGCAGGGCTTCCCGGTCGAGACCATCACTCCGAGCGACGGCACCGGCGCCGAGATCGGCTCCATGAGCATCGTCAAGGGCGCGCGCAACCTCGACGCGGCCAAGAAGTTCTATGAGTGGGCCCTGACGCCCGCCGCGCAGGAGCTGGGCGCCGCCAACAAGCAGTTCCAGCTGCCGAGCAACGTGAACGCCAAGCTCGATCCGCGCATTCCCGACTTCAAGAAGATCAAGTTCATCAACTACGACTACGCCAAGTACGGCGCCAGCGCGGAGCGGCGCCGGCTGATCGCGCGCTGGGAGAAAGACGTCAACTCGCTGCCCCGGTAAGTGGAAGCGCGTGCTATCGAAGGCGCGCCGGTCAACCCGGCGTCGCTGGCGGCGGCCCGGCGCTCGCGGCGCTGGGTCTGGGCGTGGGTCGTGCTGGGCCTTGCGGGCTACCTGCTGCTGCCCTGGTATGCGATCCAGGATTCGACCTGGTACGAGGCCGTTCCGCAGGTTTTCGGCCAGGCGGAAGGTGCCAACGGCCTGATGCAGGCGGCCACGCAGGGCCGCAGCTGGCTCTTCGTGGGCCTGGCCGGCCTGCTGCTGTGCGCGGTGGGCGCATGGCTTCCGCCGGGCAGGGCGCAGGGGCGCTGGCTGCTGGCCGGAGGCCTGATCGGCGCGCTCGGGCTTGCGGCGACCGGCTTCACCATCGGCGCGCGCGGCTGGAGCGTGGCCGCGCTCAACGCGCAGTTCGGCGAGCTAGCGGTCAACCAGTTCGGCATCGGCGCGGGCGGCTTCGTGGCGCTCACTGCGCTGGTGCTGCTGGCGGCCTTCGGCATCGCGCGGCTGGGGCTTTTCAAGGGCGACCTGTTCGTGTCCGCCGCGGTGGTCGGCTGCGGCGTGCTGATGGCGCTGTTCATCGCCTACCCGGTGAGCAAGGCGCTGTCGGGCGCGTTCTTCAACGAAGACGGACAGTGGTCGATCGCCGCCTTCGTCGCCCGCGTGTTCACCGAGCGCATCTGGGGGCTGGGCTGTCTCGCGGGCGGCGTGCGCTGCGGCGTGGCCTGGAACACGCTGGTGCTGGCGCTGCTCACGGCGGCGGGCACCACCTTCCTCGGCACGCTGATGGCGCTGATGGCCGAGCGCGGCAGCAAGCGCGGGCAGGGCGCGCTGCGGGTGCTGGCGCTGCTGCCGATCATCACGCCGCCCTTCGTGGTGGGGCTGGGGCTGATCCTGCTCTTCGGCCGTGCGGGCATCGTCAACCAGGTGCTGGAGAGCGTGTTCGGCATCGAGCCCACGCGCTGGTTCTACGGCATGCCCGGCGTGCTGGTGGCGCAGCTCTTCGCCTTCACGCCCATCGCCTTCATGATCATGCGCGGCGTGGTGCAGGGCATCGCGCCCAGCCTGGAGGAGGCCGCGCAGATGCTGCGCGCCGACCGGCGCCGGGCCTTCTTCACCGTCACGCTGCCGCTCCTGAAGCCGGGGCTGGCCAACGCCTTCCTGGTGGGCTTCATCGAGAGCATCGCCGACTTCGGCAACCCGGTGGTGGTGGGCGGGCAGTTCTCGGTGCTGTCGACCGACATCTTCTTCGCCATCGTCGGCGCGCAGTACGACCAGGGCCGCGCGGCCTCGCTGGCCTGGGTGCTCACGCTGTTCGCCCTCGGCGTGTTCGCGCTGCAGCGCGGCCTGCTCGGCAAGCAGAACTACACCACCGTCAGCGGCAAGGGTGACGCCGGCATCCCGATGGCGCTGCCCGACGGCGTGCGCCGGACCATCCTCTGCATCGCCTTGCCCTGGATCGCCTTCACTGCGGTGGTCTACCTCTTCGCCTTCGCGGGCGGCTTCGTGCAGACCTGGGGCCGCGACTACACCTTCACGCTCAACCACTTCAAGACGGCGTTCTCGCTCGAATGGGGACAGTTCGGTCTGGTGTGGGCCGGCACGGCGTGGAACTCGCTGCTCACCACGCTCAAGCTGGCGGGCATCTCGGCGCCCATCACCGCGGCGCTGGGCCTGCTCATCGCGTGGCTGCTGGCGCGCAACGAGTTCAGGGGGCAGGGCCTCTTCGAGTTCGGCGCGCTGCTGGCGTTCGCCATACCGGGCACCGTGCTCGGCGTGAGCTACATCCTGGCCTTCAACGTGCCGCCCTTCGAGCTCACGGGCACGGGGCTCATCATCGTGCTGTGCTTCATGTTCCGGAACCTGCCGGTGGGCGTGCGCGCCGGCACGGCGGCCTTCAAGCAGCTCGACCGCTCGCTCGACGAGGCCTCGCTGATGCTGCGCGCCTCCACCTCGCAGACGCTCTTCAGGGTGGTGCTGCCGCTGCTGAAGCCCGCCCTGGTGGCCGCGCTGGTCTACAGCTTCGTGCGCGCGATGACGACGGTGAGCGCGGTGATCTTCCTGGTCACCGCGGAAAACGAGCTGGCCACCACCTACATCATCGGCCGCGTGGGCAACGGCGACTACGGCATCGCGCTGGCGTACTGCACGGTGCTGATGATCCTGATGTCGCTGGCCATCGCGCTGGTCCAGTGGGTGGTCGGCGAGCGCAGGCTGGGGCGGCGCGGGGCGGGCTCGGCCGTGGTGGTGGCGCAATGAAATTCGGACTTCCGCGTCCGGCAATCGGAAACTCTGACTCATGAGCAACGGCATCGAATTCCGCAACGTCACCAAGCGCTACGGCAGCGACAAGAACGCGCCGCTGGCCGTCAAGGGCATCAGCTTCGAAGTGCCCGAGGGCACGCTCACCACCATCCTCGGCCCCTCGGGCTGCGGCAAGACGACCACGCTGCGCATGATCGCGGGGCTCGAGTCGCCGACCTCGGGATCGATCCTGATGGGCGGGCGCGACGTCACCACGCTGGGGCCGGCCGAGCGCAACGTGAGCATGATGTTCCAGAGCTACGCCCTGTTCCCGCACATGAACGTGATCGAGAACGTGGCCTACGGGCTGCGCATGAGCGGCGTGAGGAAGGAGGAGGCCGCGGCGCGGGCGCGCGAGGCCCTGCGCGGCGTGGGCCTGGTCGGCTTCGACGAGCGGCTGCCCAGCGAGCTGTCCGGCGGCCAGCAGCAGCGGGTGGCGCTTGCGCGCGCGCTGGTGCTGGAGCCCGCGGTGCTGCTCTTCGACGAGCCGCTGTCGAACCTCGACGCCCGGCTGCGCCGCGAGATGCGCGAGGAGATCCGCGCGCTGCAGCAGCGGCTGAGGCTCACGGTGGCCTACGTCACGCACGACCAGAGCGAGGCGCTGGCGGTGAGCGACCAGATCATCGTGATGGACCATGGCGTGATCGCCCAGCGCGGCACGCCAGAGCAGCTCTACGGCCGTCCCGAGAGCGAATTCGTCGCCGGCTTCATGGGCGAGGCGATGGTGTTCCCGGCGGTGGCCGAGGCCGACGGCAGCGTGGCGCTGGGTCCTTTGCGCCTGCAGCCGCGCTACGCCGTGGCGCCCGGCACGGTGAAGGTGGCGGTACGGCCGGAGGCCTGGCGAATCGGCGGCGCCGAGGCCACGGGCGGCCTGCCCGCCACGCTGCGCAAGTCGGCCTACCTCGGCAGCTTCTACGAATACGGCTTCGACACCAGTCTTGGGCCGGTCTTCGTGGTGTCGACCGACCTGTCCAGCCCGCTGGCGGCCGGCGCCCAGGCCACCCTGTCCCTGGGAGCCCATGGCGTGAGCGTGGTGCCCGGCGCATGAAACAATGGGGCCATGAACGTGGTTTTCGACCTGGGCGCCGTGCTGTTCGCATGGGAGCCCACCCGGCTGGTACAGGCCCATCTCGCCCCACACGCGCCCACTGAAGCCGCCGCGGCGGCCATGGGCCGCGCGCTCTTCCATCACGACGACTGGACCAGCTTCGACTGCGGCACCCGCACGCTGGCCGATTCCATCGCCCGCATGTCGGCACGGCTGGGGCTCCCGGCCGAACCGTTGTTTGCGATGCTCGACGGTCTGGGCGAGCGGCTGGAGCCCATCGGCGTCACCGTCGAGATGCTCGAGCAGCTGATCGCCCACCGCGAGGCGGGGCAGCCGCTGCGGCTGTACTACCTGTCGAACATGCCCTCGCCCTATGCCCGCGCCATCGAGCGCCGGCATGCCTTCATGGGACGTTTCGACGGAGGCGTGTTCTCGGGCGACGTGAAGTTCCTCAAGCCCGAGCGCGAGATCTACGAACTGCTGGCGATGCGCTACGCGCTCGATCCCGAGCAGACCGTCTTCATCGACGATTCGGCTGCCAACGTGGAAGCAGCGCGCGCCTTCGGCTGGCACGCCATCCACTGCACCTCGCCGGCCATGCTGCCCTCGCAGCTGCAGCGTTACCTGCCGGTCAGCGTCACCTTGCCGGTGTCGAACCCCAGGCTGCGGGCGTAGTCCAGCTCGGCCTGCAGAACCGCGTCGTCCAGGCGCGGTGCGCGCGAGAGCACCCACAGGTACTCGCGGTCGGGCGTGCCGACCAGCGAGACTTGGTAGTCGCGGTCCAGCTTCAGGATCCAGTAGTCGCCCCAGACCATCGGCAGCCAGCTCAGCCAGGCGGGGGCGAAGCGCACCTCGAGGCGGCCGGCGCCGGGCTGGCCCGCCACCGGAACCACGCGGGCGGTGCCCGCGGCCTCGTCGAAGTTGCCGTCTTCCCTTACGCAGCGGTTGACCACGCGCACCGTGCCGTCGGGCTGGGGCGTGTACTCGGCGCTCACCGGGCCCGCGCATTGCTTCTGGAAGCGGTTCGGCAGCCGGGCCTGCTCGTGCCAGACACCCGCATAACGCTCCAGGTCGACCGGCGCCACCACCTGCAGCGGCGCGCGCATCAGCGGTGCGCCGTCTGCGGGGCCTGCGAGCTGGGCACGCGCCGTGCGTGCGGCGCCCAGAGCGAACCACGTGGCCACCCCGCCCACGACGAAGGCCGTGGCCATCGCGCCGATCGCGTTGCTGGTGCGGCGGTCGTCGAAGGGCCTGACGTTGGCGGGAGGTCGGCGAGTGGTCATGAGGGCTCCTGAAGGGGAAAGACTTTGCGTCTGCTGAAACTGCTGAAGACATTCGCAGTACGGCAAAGCCTAGCCGCAGGCCGGGTGCCGGGCCGTCAGCCGCGGACCACAGGCGCTGTAGGGCGCCAAGGGGAGAAGAAACCGACAACCCCACTCGGCTCAGGCCGATGGAGCCATGCGGAAACCCGTGCTACGGTGCGCATGAAAACATCGGCCGGCGCGCAATTGCGTGCAGGTCTCGTCACAACCGGCACAGGATAATGATTTCATGAACCAACTCGATGCACTCCGCCAGTGGACCACCGTCGTCGCAGACACCGGTGACTTCAAACAGCTCAGCATTTCCAAGCCGCAGGATGCGACCACCAATCCGTCGCTGATCCTCAAGGCCGTGCAGAAACCCGAGTACCGGCCCCTGCTCGACGCCGCCGTGAAAAAGCATTCCGGCAAGCCGCTCGACGAGGTCATCGACCGCCTGCTGGTGAGCTTCGGCACCGAGATCCTCTCCATCATTCCGGGTCGCGTCTCCACCGAGGTCGACGCCCGCCTGTCCTTCGACACGGCAGCGACCGTCGCACGCGGCGAGCGCATCGTGGCCCTCTACAAGGCCGAAGGCATCGACACCGAGAAGCGCCTGCTCATCAAGGTGGCCTCCACCTGGGAAGGCATCGAGGCCGCGCGCCAGCTGGAGCGCCAGGGCATCCGCACCAACCTGACGCTGCTGTTCTCCTTCGCGCAGGCCGTGGCCTGCGGCGCGGCGGGCGTGCAGCTGATCTCGCCCTTCGTGGGCCGCATCTACGACTGGTACAAGAAGTCCGCCGGCTCCAGCTGGGACGAGGCCGCGAACGCGGGCGCCGACGACCCCGGCGTGAAGTCGGTCCGCCAGATCTACGCGTACTACAAGCAGCACGGCATCAAGACCGAAGTGATGGGCGCGAGCTTCCGCAACGTCGGCCAGATCAAGGCGCTGGCCGGCTGCGACCTGCTGACCATCAGCCCCGAGCTGCTGGCCGAGCTGGCCGCGAGCAACGAGCCGCTGCAGCGCGCGCTCGACCCCAAGTCCACCGGCGCCGACGTCGCCAAGGTCAGCTACGACGAGGCGGGCTTCCGATTCGCGCTGAACGAGGACGCCATGGCCACCGAGAAGCTGGCCGAAGGCATCCGCGCCTTCGCGGCCGACGCCGTGAAGCTCGAGAAGCTCATGCAGGAAAGCGGCGCTTGAAGATGGCCATGACCCTTCGCTGCGACCGCGCGCCCGCCTGGGCGCAATTGCAGGCCGGCTTCGACACCGCGGGCAGGCAGTTCGACCTGCGCCATGCCTTCGTGGATGACGCCGGCCGCTTCGCGCGCTTCAGCCAGGAGGCGCCCCACGTCTTCGCCGACCTGTCGAAGAACCTGATCGACGCGCGCACCGAGGAGCTGCTCTTCAAGCTGGCCCGCGAATGCGGCCTGGAGGCGCACCGCGACGCCATGTTTGCCGGCGAGCACATCAACAACACCGAAGACCGCGCCGTGCTGCACACGCTGCTGCGCGCGCCGGCCGATGCGCCCACGGGCCCCAAGACGGCCAGCGAGCTGCGCGAGGTCCATGCCACGCTCGACGCGATGCTGGCCTATGCTGAGAAGGTGCGCGCCGACCACACGATCACCGACGTGGTCAACATCGGCATCGGCGGCTCCGACCTCGGTCCGCAGATGGCGGTGCTGGCGCTGGCCGAATTCGCCGCGCCGGGCAAGCGCTTCCACTTCGTCTCGAACGTCGACGGCCACGAGCTGGCCGGCGTGCTGAAGGGGCTGGCGCCGGAGCACACGCTGTTCCTCATCGCCTCGAAGACCTTCACCACCGCCGAGACGATGACCAACGCGCAGTCGGCCAGGCGCTGGTACGAGCAATCGGGCGGCACCGACATCGCGGGCCACTTCGCCGCGCTCACCACCAACGTGGAAGCCGCGAAGAAGTTCGGCATCGACACCACCTTCGGCTTCTGGGACTGGGTGGGCGGGCGCTATTCGCTGTGGTCGGCCATCGGGCTGCCGATCGCGCTGGCCATCGGTGCAGACGGCTTCCGCAGGCTGCTCGCCGGCGCGCATGCGATGGACGAGCACTTCCGCACCGCACCGCTGGAGCGCAACCTGCCGGTGCGCCTCGGGCTGCTCGATGTCTGGTACCGCAACTTCCACAAGTTCACGAGCCGCAGCATCGCGCCGTACCACAGCGCCCTGAAGCGCCTGCCGGCCTATCTGCAGCAGCTCGAGATGGAAAGCAACGGCAAGCAGGTGGACGCCGATGGCAAGCCACTGGCCTTCGGCACCTCGCCGGTGCTGTGGGGCGAGCCCGGCACCAACGGCCAGCATGCCTACTTCCAGATGCTGCACCAGGGCACCGACGTGACGCCGCTGGAGTTCGTGGCGGTGCGCGATGCCTCGCACGACCTCGAAGGCCATCATCCGAAGCTTCTGGCCAACGCGCTCGCGCAGGCCCAGGCGCTGATGGTGGGCAAGCTCGACGAGGGCGGCCACAGGAACTTCCCCGGAAACCGGCCGAGCAGCTTCTTCGTGTTCGAGAAGCTCACGCCCGAGGCGCTGGGTGCCTTCCTCGCGATGTACGAGCACCGCGTGTTCACCAGCGGCGCGCTGTGGGGCATCAACAGCTTCGACCAGTGGGGCGTGGAGCTCGGCAAGGTGCTCGCCAAGGACATCGAGCCGCGCCTCGCTTCGGGCGACATCACGGGGCTCGATGCCTCCACCGCGGGCCTGCTGGAGCGGCTGCGAAGCTGATCAGGCACCTGTAGCAAAGGCTTTTCGGAGCCTTTTGTTTTAAGCCGGGCTATGGCCTACGGCTGTATTTGCCGTTGAAAGACGCGTCTATATGATGGCCCGGGGAAATTTCCCTGGGACCAACACAAAGAGGAGTCGATCAATGGATTTTCAAACAGCGGTCAAGACATGTCTGAGCAAGTACGCTGACTTCAGTGGGCGTGCATCGCGCTCGGAGTTCTGGTGGTTCGTGCTCGCGCAGCTGGTCGTTCTCATCGTGGCCAGCCTGATCCATCGCTTCGTGTACGGCATCGCGGCACTCGGGCTGCTGCTGCCGGCGCTGGCCGTCGGCGCGCGCCGCCTGCACGACATCGGCAAGACCGGCTGGCTGCTGCTGCTGGCCCTCATTCCGCTCGTCAACCTCGTGCTGATCTACTTCTACGTGCAGCCGACGCAGCCGGAGTCCAACGCGTACGGCGAACCGCCGGCAGCTTGAGCTTCTTTTCAAGCCAGCAATGAAGGGCCGCGCAGCGGCCCTTTTTCTTTGGTGCGCGGCCTGCGCGATGCCTCAGGCCGTGGCTGCCGACGGTGCCTGCGTCCGCACGGGCGCGCCCGCCGCCATGCGCACGCACAGGTCGAAGGCCTGCTGCAGCCCCTCGATCTTCGCGATGCCCTTGCCCGCGATGTCGAAGGCGCTGCCGCTGGCCGAGGTCGCGACCGGCACCGGCAGGCCGCCGTGCAGCGTCACGCCCTGCTCGAAGCCCATGAGCTTCATCGCGATCTGGCCCTGGTCGTGGTACATCGACACCACCGCATCGACATCGCCGCGCCGCGCGCCGATGAACACCGTGTCGGGCGAGAAGGGGCCGCGCGCATCGAGGCCCTCGGCGCGCAGCCGTTCGATGGCGGGCGCGATGATCTCGATCTCCTCCATGCCGATGGAGCCGCCGTCGCCCGCGTGCGGATTGAGCCCCGTCACCGCGATGCGCGGCTGCGCCACGCCTGCGCGCTGCAGGGCATTGGCGATGATCTTCACCGCGTCGCTCACGCCCTGCACCGTGATGTGCCTGGCCACGTCCTTCAGCGGAATGTGCGAGGTCACGCGCGAAGTCCACAGCGAACCCGTGAGGTTGAATTCGCAGACGAAGCCTTCCACCGCGAAGCGCTCCTGCATGTAGCGCAGCTCGTCCTCGTGCACCAGGCCGCCCAGGCGCAGCGAATGCTTGTTGAGCGGCGCGAAGAGGATGCCCTCGGCCTGCCCGCGCCGAACCGCCAGCGTGGCCAGTTCCAGCGCCTCGAACGAGGCCCGGCCCGAGTGTTCGTTCGACTCGCCCAGCACCGGCTCGCGGCCCTCCATCCAGTCCCTTGCGAGCAGCGTGGGCCGGCCGTCCTCGAAGCGCACTGAGTCGAGGCTGTCCACCCGCAGCGGGTTCAGCCTGTCGCCCGCGATGCGCTCGCCGGACGCGAGCACGGCCGGGTCGGCGATCAGCAGCACGCGCGCAGCGTCGAGGTTGCGCTGCCGCGCGAGCAGCTTCACCGCCATCTCGGGGCCGATGCCGCTCGGGTCGCCGAGCAGCACGGCGATGCGGGGCTTGGCGGAAGTCACGCCTGGAGTCTGGGAGGAGGAAAGGGACATGGTGTCGGTCGGATGCGGTTGAAGGGGAAGGGCAGGGGGAAAGAGTGAAAGAGAGTCCGGCCGCCTCATTCGGCCTTGATGTTGGCGTCGCGCACGAGCTGGCCGTAGTGGTCGAACTCCTGCCGGTTCATCGCCGCGAAGGGTTCGCCAGTCAGCCCGCCGGGCTCGCCGCCCAGGGCCTTGATGCGCGTCTGCACGTCGGCCAGCTTCAGCGTGCGCGAGAGTTCTGCGCTCAGGCGCTCCACCGCAGGGCGCGGCGTGCCGGCGGTGACGTAGAGGCCGTACCAGGTCGACACGTCGGCGCCCTTGATGCCCTGCTCGGCCAGCGTGGGCACGTCGGGCAGCTCGGGCGAGCGCTGCGGCGCGCTCACCGCGAGCGCGCGGAACTTGCCGGCCTTGATCTGGCCCATGGCCGAGGAGGTGCTGTCGAACATCATGTCGACCTCGCCCGCGATGATGTCGACGTGCGCCTGCGAGCTGCCCTTGTAGGGCACGTGGATCGACTTCATGCCGGTGGCCAGGTTGAAGGCCTCGCCGCCCACGTGCTGCGTGCTGCCGATGCCGGAAGAGGCGTACTTGAAGCTGCCGGGCTTCGCGGCCATGGCCGCCACCAGGTCCTTCACCGACCTGTAGGGCGAGCTGGCGGACACGACCAGCACGTTCGGCATCACCGCCACCAGGCCCACGGGCTGCAGGTCTTTCAGCGGGTCGTACTTGAGCTTGAGGATGTGCGGTGCCACCGCCTGCGCCGTGTTGGTGGCCAGCAGCAGCGTGGCGCCGTCGGCCGGCGCGCGGGCGGTGAGCTCGCCCGCGATGGTGTTGGAGGCGCCCGGCCGGTTCTCGACCACCACCGGCTGCTTGAGCGCGGGCGAGAACTTGTCGGCCAGCACCCGCGCCAGGATGTCGGTGCCGCCGCCGGGCGAGGCGCCGACCATGATGCGCATCGGCTTGTCGGGATAGGGCTGTTGCTGCTGCTGTGCGCCGGCCGGCACAGCTGTCAGCACCGCGGCCGCCGCCAGGCCTACCAGCCCTGCCAGTGCTGTCGCATGGGCGAGAAAAGAACGCTTCATCGGGTTTGTCTCCTGCTTGTAGTGGGGCAAGCGTACGGAGCAACGCCCGTGCGATCCAATCGAAAATGGCCGGGGCTTCATATACTTTTGTGCATGACACAAGGGCCTTCCGACGCTTCGCTGATGCTCCTCGTGCGGCCGCGCCAGCTGCTGCTGCTGGCCCGGCTCGACACCCATCGCCATCTGGGCCGGGCGGCCGAGGCCATGAACATCAGCCAGCCGGCGGCCACCAAGCTGCTGCAGCAGCTGGAGGATTCGCTGGGCGAGAAGCTCTTCGAGCGTTTGGCGCGCGGCATGGAGCCCACGCCCTACGGCGAGATCCTGATCCGCTATGCCCGCCGCGTGCTCAGCGACTTCGGCAGCGCGCGCGAAGAGATGCTGGCCCTGCGCTCGGGGCTGAGCGGCGCACTGCGCGTGGGCAGCGTGCCGGGCGCGGTGCCGCAGCTGCTGGCGCCGGCGCTGGTGGAATACCACCGCCGGCATCCGCAGGTGGCGGTGTCGGTCGTCGTCGAGACCAGCGACGTGATCCAGGCGCAGCTGGAGCAGGGCGATGTCGACTTCGTGCTGGGCCGTCTCACAGACGGCCACGACGAGGCGAAGTACGCGAGCGTGCCGTTGCTGGGCGAATCGCAGGTGGTGGTGGTGCGCGCCGCCCATCCGGTGTTCGAGCGCGGCAACGTCACGCTGGCCGAGATGGCGGGCTGGTCGTGGGTGCTGCAGCCGCCGGGCTCGCCGCAGCGCGGGCGCTTCGAGGCGGCGATGCGCGAGGCGGGCATTTCCGACCGGCTCGACATCATCGAAACGGCATCGCCCATTGCCATCACCGCCTTGCTGGAGAACTCCGACATGGCGGCCGTGATGCCCGCCTCGCAGGCCGGCCACTACGCCCGCCTGGGCGTGCTGCGCGTGGTGCCGGTCGAACTGCCGGTGCGGGTGCCGCCGATCTGCCTGATCACCCGCGCCGACCGGGCGCTGTCGCCCGCGGCGGCGCAGCTGCGTCGCCAGCTGCTTGGCAGCGCCTGAGGCCTTTGGCTTGCCAATTTCCATGCTGTATTGCATCGATTAGGGATTTCACTAGCCAATCGATGCATGAAAGTACTGGTGATGGCGGCACCAGTACCAAAATCGCAGGCCCGCTTCTCCAGAATTCGCGGCACGGCGACCCGACAGACAGAAAGAGGGCGTCGCTCACTTCCTCTAGGAGACAACATGAAGCGTTTTCTGAAAGCGGGCCTCGTCCTCGCACTGATCGGTACTGGCGTCGTCTCGCAGGCCGCCACCGAGCTCGTGATCGCGACCGTGAACAACGGCCACATGATCGAGATGCAGAAGCTCACCCCCTTCTTCGAGAAGGCCAACCCCGACATCAAGCTCAAGTGGGTCACGCTGGAAGAAGGCACGCTGCGCCAGCGCGTGACCACCGACATCGCCACCAAGGGCGGCCAGTTCGACGTGATGACCATCGGCCTGTACGAGACGCCGATCTGGTCGAAGAAGGGCTGGCTCAAGCCCATCGCCACCGACGCCGCCTACGACGTGGACGACCTGCTGCCCGCCATCCGCGACGGCCTGTCGAACGAGGGCAAGCTCTACGCCGCGCCTTTCTACGGCGAGAGTTCGATGCTCATGTACCGCAAGGACCTGGCCGACAAGGTGGGCGTGAAGTTCCCCGAGCAGCCCACCTGGGCGCAGGTGAAGGAGTTCGCCGACAAGGCCAACGACCCGAAGGCGGGCGTCTACGGCATGTGCCTGCGCGGCAAGCCGGGCTGGGGCGACAACATGGCCTTCCTGACCACGCTGGTCAACACCAACGGCGGCCAGTGGTTCGACATGCAGTGGAAGCCGCAGATCGACACCAAGCCCTGGAAGGACGCCATCACCTTCTACGTCGACCTGATGAAGAAGGACGGCCCTCCGGGCGCCTCGGCCAACAGCTTCAACGAGAACCTCGCGCTCTTCAACGAAGGCAAGTGCGCGGCCTGGGTGGACGCGACCATCGCTGCCTCTTTCATCAGCGACCCGAAGCAGTCGAAGGTGGCCGACAAGGTGGCCTTCGCGCAGGCGCCCACCGCCGCCACGCCCAAGGGTGCCAACTGGCTGTGGTCGTGGAACCTCGCCATCCCGGCCAGTTCGACCAAGGACGAGGCGGCGCAGAAGTTCATCAAGTGGGCCACTTCGAAGGACTACATCGCGCTCGTAGCCAAGGAAACCGGCTGGGCCTCGGTGCCGACCGGCACGCGCAAGTCGACCTACGCGAACCCAGAGTTCCAGAAGGTCGCCAAGTTCGCCGCGGCCGAGAAGAAGGCGATCGACAGCGCGAACCTGACGGACAGCACGCTGCCGAAGTCGCCGTACGTGGGCGTGCAGTACGCGGCCATTCCCGAGTTCCAGGCGATCGGCGTGGCGGTGGGGCAGCAGATGAGCGCGGCGCTGTCGGGCAAGGTCACGGTCGACCAGGCATTGAAGACTTCGCAGACGGCGGCTGAGCGTGAAATGAAGAAAGCGGGCTACTACAAGTAAGCCTCCGGGGCTTGCTCCCTCCCCCGCTGGGGGAGGGTCGGGGTGGGGGCATGCGGCGCATCGATAGGCGCCGCGCCTGATCGGGCAGCCCCCATCCCTGCCTTCCCCCAGAGGGGGAAGGAGCCAGAGACAACAAGAAGGGACTGCCCATGAAAAGACTCCTGCCCCGCGCCCTCATGGCGCCCGCCGTGCTCACGCTCTTCCTCTGGATGATCGTGCCGCTGGTGATGACGTTGTACTTCTCGCTCGTGAACTACAACCTCATGCAGCCGGGCGAGCGCACCTTCGCGGGCATCGAGAACTTTCACTACTTCATCACCGACCCCGACTTCTGGCCGGCCACCTGGAACACCCTGCTGCTGATCGGCAGCGTGATCGTCATCACCGTAGTGCTCGGCGTGCTGCTCGCGCTGCTGGTGAACGAGCCCTTCCCGGGGCGCGGCATCGTGCGCGTGCTGCTGATCTCGCCCTTCTTCGTCATGCCCGCGGTCAACGCGCTGCTGTGGAAGCACATGATGATGAACCCCATCTACGGCATCCTGGCCGACGTGTGGCGCATCTTCGGCGCGCAGCCCGTCGACTGGCTCACCGACGTGCCGCTGCTGTCGGTGATCATCATGGTGGCCTGGCAGTGGCTGCCCTTCGCCTGCCTGATCTTCATCACCTCGCTGCAGTCGCTCGACCGCGAGCAGATGGAGGCCGCGCGCATGGACGGCGCGAGCGCGTTCCAGCGCTTCTTCTATCTCACCATCCCGCACCTCGCGCGCCCCATGGCCGTGGTGATCATGATCGAGATGATCTTCCTGCTCAGCGTGTTCGCCGAGATCGCCATCACCACCAACGGCGGGCCCGGCAACGAGAGCACGAACATGACCTACATGATCTTCAAGCAGTCGCTCATGAACTTCGACGTGGGCGTGGCTTCGGCGGGGGCGCTCTTCGCGGTGGTGCTGGCCAACATCGTGGCCGTGTTCCTGATCCGCATCATCGGCAAGAACCTTGACTAGTCATGTGGCACACCCCCAGTCTTCGCGCACTTCGTGTCGCTTCGCCAACCCCCTTGCAGGGGGCAACACCGACGGCCCGGCAAAGCCGGTTACGTGGTGTTCCTGGAACTGATCCAGTCTCGAATCAACCAGCAGTGGAGTAGCCAGATCATGCAACCCAGCAACTTCCTGCCGCAGCTGCTGCGCACCGTCGGCGCGTGGGCCGTCGCGCTGCTGCTGTTCTTTCCGCTCGGCTGGCTGTTCCTCACGGCCTTCAAGACGGAGCTGCAGGCGATCCATGTGCCGCCGCTCTTCATCTTCGAGCCCACGCTCGACAACTTCGGCGAGGTGCAGCGCCGCAGCGACTACTTGCTGTACGCGCGCAACTCGCTCATCACCAGCCTGGGCTCGACCATCCTGGGCCTGCTGATCGCGGCGCCTGCCGCGTACTCGATGGCCTTCTTCCGCACGAAGAAGACGCGCGACATCCTGATGTGGATGCTCTCCACCAAGATGATGCCGGCGGTCGGTGCGCTGGTGCCGATCTACGTGATCGCGCAGACCGCGGGCCTGCTGGATTCGCTCACCGCGCTGACCATCGTGTTCACGCTGTCGAACCTGCCGATCATGGTGTGGATGCTCTACAGCGCCTTCAAGGACATCCCGCCCGAGATCCTCGAAGCCGCGCGCATGGACGGCGCCAGCCTCTGGACCGAGTTCCGGCACGTCGTGATGCCGCTGTCGGTGGGCGGCCTCGCATCCACCGGCCTGCTGTGCCTGGTGCTGAGCTGGAACGAGGCCTTCTGGGCGCTCAACCTCAGCTCCGCCAAGGCGGGCACGCTGGCCACGCTCATCGCTTCGTACTCCAGCCCAGAGGGGCTGTTCTGGGCCAAGCTGTCCGCCGCTTCGCTGATGGCGATTGCGCCCATCGTGGTGTTCGGCTGGTTCAGCCAGAAGCAGCTCGTTCAAGGCCTGACCTTCGGTGCCGTGAAATGAACACCACCCCCAGTCTTTGCGCACTTCGTGTCGCTTCGCCAACCCCCGGATTGCGCTGCGCGCTCTCGAGCGCTGTGGGCGCCTCGTTTGCCCGCCCACAAAACATCAAGGAGTCGTGAATGGCCTACCTCGAACTCAAGAACATCAAGAAGAGCTTTGGTGAAGTCAACATCATCAAGGGCGTCGACCTGCAGATCCAGAAGGGCGAGTTCATCGTCTTCGTCGGGCCCTCGGGCTGCGGCAAGTCGACGCTGCTGCGGCTGATCGCGGGGCTGGAGCCGATCACCAGCGGCAACCTGCTGCTGGACGGCAAGGACATCACCTGGGCGCCATCGGGCAAGCGCGATCTCGCGATGGTGTTCCAGAGCTATGCGCTCTACCCGCACATGAGCGTGTACGACAACATGTCCTTCGCGCTCAAGCTGGCGGGCGTCTCCAAGAGCGAGATCAAGACCAAGGTCGAGTACGCGGCGAAGACGCTGAACCTCACGCAGTACCTCGACCGCACGCCCAAGGACCTCTCGGGCGGCCAGCGCCAGCGCGTGGCCATCGGCCGCGCCATCGTGCGTGCGCCGAAGGTGTTCCTGTTCGACGAGCCGCTGTCGAACCTCGACGCCGCGCTGCGCGGCAACACGCGCGTGGAGATCCACAAGCTGCACCGCGCGCTCGGCGCGACCACCATCTACGTGACGCACGACCAGGTCGAGGCCATGACGCTGGCCGACCGCGTGGTGGTGCTGAGGGACGGGCTGATCGAGCAGGTCGGCTCGCCGCTGGAGCTGTACGACCGCCCGGCCAACCAGTTCGTCGCGCAGTTCATCGGCATGCCGTCGATGAACATGGTGGCGGCGAACGCGATTCCCACCTTCTCCGCCGCCACCGGAGGCAGGCTGCCCGCCGACGGCTTCCTGGGCGTGCGCCCCGAGGGGCTGCGCGTGCATCCGAAGCAGGGCGCGCCGGTGTCGGACGTGCTCGGCCGCGTCGAGCTGGTGGAGGCACTGGGCGCCGACACGCTGATCCACGTCGACGTGGGTGGGGTGCCGCTGATCGCGCGTCAGAACGACCGCACGCCGCTGCAGGCCGGCGACGACGTGGCGGTGGAGCTCGATCCGTCGGTGCTCCATCTCTTCAACCGCGAGGGCCGTTCGGTCTTCGCGTGACCTCGACTTTCCGTCCACCGTCTTTTCAACGGACCTTCTCGTGACCATTGCGCAAACTCCACCGGCTCCTTCCGAGTTCACGGTGCTCCATCTCGGCCTGGGCTCGTTCCACCGCGCCCACCAGGCCGTATACCTGCAGCGGCTGATCGACGCGGGCGACACCCGCTGGTCGATCTCCGGCGCCAACATCCGGCCGGACATGGCCGAGGTCGTCGCAGCGCTCGAGGCGCAGGGCGGGCGCTACACGCTCGAAACCGTCTCCCCCGCGGGCGAGTACCGCTACGAGGAGATCTCCGCGATTCGCGAGGTGCTGCCCTGGGAGCCCTCGCTGGCCAAGGTGATCGCGCGCGGCGCGGCGCCCTCGACGCGCATCGTGTCCTTCACCGTGACCGAGGCGGGCTACTACCTCGACGACAAGGGCAGGCTCGACCTGTCGTTCCCCGACCTCGCGGCCGACGTGGAGCGCGCGCGCCGCGGCGAAAGCGGCGAGACCGAAGGCAAGGGCGTGACGATCTACGGCGCCGTCTGCGCCATCCTGCGTGCGCGCAAGACCACGAACGCCGGCCCGCTGACGCTGCTGAACTGCGACAACCTGCGCCACAACGGCGACCGCTTCCGCGCCGGCCTGCTGGAATTCATCGAACTGGCGGGCGATGCCGATCTGCTCGCCTGGGTGAAGGCGAACACGCGCTGCCCGAACGCGATGGTCGACCGCATCACGCCGCGCCCGCCGCCCGAGCTGCGCGCCCGCGTGAAGGCTGCCACGGGTCGCGACGACGCGGCCGCCATCACCGGCGAGAGCTTCATCCAGTGGGTGATCGAGGACGACTTCGCGGCCGGCCGGCCCGACTGGGGCCGCGTGGGCGTGCAGCTGGTCGAGTCGGTGCAGCCTTATGAAGAGGCCAAGATCCGCATCCTCAACGCCACGCACAGCTGCGTGGCCTGGGCGGGCACGCTGGTAGGGCTCGGCTTCATCCACGAGGGCACGCACGACGCGGCCATCCGCAAGATGGCCTACGACTACGTCACCGACGACGTCATTCCCTGCCTGACTCCCAGCCCCATCGACCTCGCGGCGTATCGCGACGTGGTGCTCGACCGCTTCGGCAACCCCGCCATCCGCGACACCAACCAGCGCGTGGCGGCGGACGGCTTCTCGAAGATCCCTGGCTTCATCGCGCCGACGGTGCGCGAGCGCCTCGCGGCCGGCCAGCCCATCGAGAGCGTGGCGATGCTGCCCGCGCTGTTCCTGGCCTTCCTGCAGCGCTGGCACAAGGGCGCGCTGCCCTACGCCTACCAGGACCAGGGCATGGACGAGGCCGTGGCGCACGCGATCTGCGACGCTGCAGACCCTGTGGTCGCACTGTGTTCCGACGTGGGGCTGTGGGGCGACATCGCGGGCGACCACCGCCTGATCGACGCCGTGCGTCGCGCGAACGAACGCGTCGCGCGCTTCGTGCAGGCCGCTTCGGGGCACAGGCCATGAGCGGCCGGCTGCAGGGCAGGCACGTGCTGCTGACCGGCGCGGGCGGCGGCATCGGGCTGGCCGTGGCCGCGGCCTGCATCGGCGAGGGCGCGCGCTGCACGGTGATCGACCGCGCGCCCGCCGCTCCCGAGGCCGTGCGCACACTGCAGCAGCGCCACCCCGACGGCCTCGCCTACATCGCGGCCGACGTGACCGACACGCAGGCCATCGCCCACATGCTGGCCGAGGCGCAGGTCGCCTTCGGGCCGATCCACACGCTCTTCAACAACGCGGCGGTGTTCGATCTCGCGCCCCTGCTCGACAGCGACGAGGCCTCGTTCGACCGTCTCTTCGCCGTCAACGTGAAGGGCATGTTCTTCGTGATGCAGGCGGTGCTGCGCCACATGGTGGAGGCCGGCACGCAGGGCGCGTCGGTCATCAACATGGCCTCGCAGGCCGGGCGGCGCGGCGAGGCGCTGGTGTCGCACTACTGCGCGACCAAGGCGGCCGTCATCAGCTACACCCAGAGCGCCGCGCTGGCCATGGCGCCGCACGGCATCCGCGTCAACGGCATCGCCCCCGGTGTGGTCGACACACCGATGTGGGACCATGTCGACAGCCTGTTCGCCAGGGCCGAAGGACTGCCGCTTGGAGAGAAGAAGCGGCAGGTCGGCCTGGCGGTGCCGCTCGGACGCATGGGCGTGCCGGACGACATCGCGGGGGCGGCGGTGTTCCTCGCCAGCGACGAGGCGCGCTACATCACGGCGCAGACCCTCAACGTCGACGGCGGCAACGTCATGAGCTGAGACCCGATGAACCAAGACTTCCACCTGTACCTCGACAGCGCCGACATGGCCGAGCTGCAGGCCTGCCTGCCGCACCCCGTGGTGCACGGCGTGACGACCAACCCGACGCTGCTCAGGCGTGCCGGCATCGGCCGCGCCGGCGTGCCCGGCCTGCTGCGCCGCTGCATCGAGCTGGGCGCCAGGCAGGTGCAGGCGCAGGTGTATTCGCAGGACGCCGACGGCATGCTGGAGGACGCGCAGGCGCTGCTCGCGCACTTCGCGCCCGGCCAGCTGGTGGTGAAGATCCCGGCCACGCGCCAGGGCCTGGCGGCCGGCGCGCGGCTCATCGCGCAGGGCGTGCCGGTCACCTGGACGGCGGTGTACGCGCCCGAGCAGGCGCACTTCGCGGCGCAGCTGGGTGCAGCCTATGCCGCACCGTACCTGGGCCGGCTGGAAGACTCCGGCGCCGACGGGCTGGGGCTGATCGCGCAGATGCAGGCGCTGGTGGCGCAGCGGCCCGCGTCGGGCACGCGGCTGCTGGTGGCCAGCATCCGCTCGCGCGAGGCCTACCTTTCGCTGCTGAAGATCGGCGTGGGCGCGATCACCATCCCGCCGCGCCTGTTTTCCGAGCTGCTCGATCATCCCGCCACGCTGGCCGCTGAAAGCGGCTTCCTGGCCGACGCGCGCGACCTGCCCTGATCCAGAATCCAGCCATCATGCGCATAGCACTCACGGGCGAAGCCCTCATTGATTTCACCGCCAGCGAGGCTGGCAACCTGGCGTTCCTGGGGCACGAGGGCGGCTCGCCGCTCAACACGGCCGTGGCCTGCGCGCGGCTCGGTCAGCCGACGGGCTTTCTCACGCAGCTGTCCACCGACCTGTTCGGCGAGCGGCTGATGGGCTTCCTGCAGCGCAACGGCGTGGACACCAGCTTCATCCTGCGCAGCAACGCGCCTTCGACGCTGGCCTTCGTCGAGCGCACCCCGCAGACCAACCGCTACGCCTTCTATACGCAAGGCAGCGCCGACGCCACCTGGGCGCCCGAGCCGCTGCCGCAGCTGCCGGCTGAATGCCGCTTCCTGCACTTCGGCTCGATCTCGCTGCTGCAGGACCCGGCCGCCGCGCGCATCGCCGACCTGATCGCGGCCAACCGCGGGCAGCGCGTGATCGTGTTCGACCCGAACGTGCGGCCCAGCCTGATCTCCGACATGGCGGCCTATCGCGAGCGCGTGCACGGCTGGTTCGGCATGGCCGACCTGGTCAAGCTCAGCGACGAGGACGCCGCGCTGCTCGCGCCCGGGCAGCCCGTCGATGCGCTGGCCGCCGAGTGCCTGAAGGCCGGCGCGCGCGCCGTGATCGTCACGCGTGGCGGCGACGGCGCGACGCTCTGGCGCACGGGCCGTGCGCCGCTGAGCGTGGCGGCGCCGCGCGTCACCGTGGTCGACACCATCGGCGCGGGCGACACCTTCACGGCTGGTCTGTCGGTGGCGCTGCTCTCGCACGGCATCGAGCAGCCCGGTCAGATCGACGGGCTGGCCGACGAAGACTGGAAGGCCGTGATGGGCTTCGCCGCCACCGCCGCCGCCCTCAACTGCACCCGCGAGGGTGCCGATCCACCGACGCTGGAGGCGGTTCACGCCGCGCTGGCGAAGGCACAAAATACCGCTGTTGCTGCTGCTTCCCGGCCTTGAGCCGTGCTGCCATCATGACGACGTCCACCCGCAAGCGCTCGATTCCCCGCCAGCGCCAGCCCGAACTGGAGCGCGACTTCGCGCGGTCGCCCTCGCTGGGCTACGAAGCCCCCGAAGAAACCGGCCTGGTGCGCTGCCTCGCGCACGGCTTCCCGAGCCCGCTGGTGCGATGGCACTTCCATGAGGACTACGAGCTTCACCTGATCACCGAGACATCGGGCAAGGCCTTCATCGGCGACTGGATCGGGCCCTTCCAGCCGGGGCACCTGGTGCTGTGCGGGCCGCGGCTGCCGCACAACTGGATCTCGCTCGACGTGCCCGAGGGCGGTGCGGCCGGGCGCGACCGCGTGATCCAGTTCCGCCACGAGCCCATCGAGCATGCGGCGCAGCAGATTCCCGAGCTGCGCGAGGTGATGCAGCTGCTGGAGCGGGCGCGCCACGGCATCGAGTTCTTCGGCATGTCGCAGCAGGCGCAGTCGCACTGGGACCGAATCAAGGCCGCGCGCGGCGTGCGCCGCCTGGGCCTGTTCCTCGACTTCATGGCCGACCTGGCGCAATGCACCGACTACCGGCTGCTGTCGAGCGTGCAGATGCAGGGAGCGCAGGGCGCCGACGGCGATGCGCAGGTCGACCAGATCAACGGCATCGTCAACCGCATCACCAACAACATGGCCGAGCCGATCTCGATGTCGGACGTGGCGGCTGAGCTGGGCATGAGCGAGAGCCGCTTCAGCCGCTTCTTCAGGCGCTCCACCGGCAACAGCTTCACCGACTTCGTCAACCGCGTGCGCATCAACAGCGCCTGCCACCTGCTGATGCAGACCGACCACTACGTGACCGACATCTGCTACCAGGTGGGCTTCAACAACGTGGCGAACTTCAACCGCCGCTTTCTCGAGATCAAGGGCATGACGCCGAGCGAGTTCCGCAAGCAGGCCGACACACGCTTCGGGGTATGAGCTTCTCCTCCAGGCTGCGCGCACTTCGTGTCACTTCGCCAACCCCCTCTCCGGGGGCAACACCGCAGGCCCGGCAAAGCCGGTTCCTCGGTGTTCCTTGAAGGGAAAGCGGGTTCTTCGTAAGTCCGCCGCGCGAAAGCACGGCAATCTGAACAAACAAGGGGTTCATCTTGTATCTGGGACTCGACCTCGGCACGTCCGAGCTCAAGGCGCTCTTGCTCGCCGACGACCACCGCATCGTGGGCGTGGCCCGTGCACCGCTCACCGTCGAACGGCCGCAGCCGCTGTGGTCGGAGCAGGCGCCGCAGCAGTGGTGGCAGGCGCTCGAAGAAGTGATGCGTGCGCTGGGCAAGTCGCATCCCGAAGAACTCGCGGCGGTCCGCGCCATCGGCCTGTCGGGCCAGATGCACGGCGCCACACTGATCGACCAAGCAGGCGAAGTGCTGCGCCCCGCGATCCTGTGGAACGACGGCCGCAGCGGCGCCCAGTGCGAGGCGCTCGCGCGTGCCGTGCCCAGGCTCGGCGAAATCGCGGGCAACCTCGCGATGCCGGGCTTCACCGCGCCCAAGCTGCTGTGGGTGCGCGAGCACGAGCCCGAGGTCTTCGGCCGCGTCGCGCGCGTGCTGCTGCCGAAGGACTGGCTGCGCTTCATGCTCAGCGGCGAGGCCGTCAGCGAGATGTCGGACGCCGCGGGCACGCTGTGGCTCGACGTGGGCGCGCGCGACTGGTCTGACGAGCTGCTCGCTGCCACCGGACTGACGCGTGCGCACATGCCGAGGCTGGTGGAGGGCAGCGAGGTATCGGCACAGCTCAAGCCCGAGCTGGCTGCGAGATGGGGCCTGCGCGACGGCGTGAAGATCGCCGGCGGTGCCGGCGACAACGCGGCGAGCGCGGTCGGCATGGGGCTGGTCGAGCCGGGGCAGGGCTTCGTCTCGCTCGGCACCTCGGGCGTGGTGTTCGTGTCGACCGACCGCTTCCTGCCGAACCCCGCGCAGGCGATGCATGCCTTCTGCCATGCGCTGCCGAAGCGCTGGCACCAGATGTCGGTGATGCTCTCGGCCGCCAGCGCGGTGAGCTGGGCCGCGAAGACCTTCAGGTTCGCCGACGAGGCGGCGCTGCTCGAAGCCGCAGCAAGCGTTCCGCCGGCGCAGCGCGAACGCTGCCCGCTGTTCCTGCCGTACCTCTCGGGCGAGCGTTCACCGCACAACAACCCCAACGCGCAGGGCGTGCTCTTCGGGCTCACGCATGCGCACGGGCCGGCGGAGATCGCCTATGCCGTGGTCGAGGGCGTGAGCTTCGGCCTGCGCGACGGCTTCGACACCCTGCGGCTGCCGGAAGACATGCCGATGCGCGAGATGGCGCTGGTCGGCGGCGGCGCCCGCAGCGTGTGGTGGGGGCAGTTGCTGGCCGACATCTTCGGCGTGACGCTAACGCTCTATGCAGGCAGCGAGACGGGCGGGGCGCTAGGAGCGGCGCGGCTGGCGTGGCTGGCCGATGGCGGCTCGGTGGCGGAGGTTTGCACGCTGCCGCCGGTGAAGCAGCAGTTGGTGCCCTCGATCGAGAGTGCCGATGTCCGCAGGACAAGGCACGCGCGCTTCCAGTCGCTGTACAAGTCACTGCGAGACCAGTTTCAGTAAACCGCACGATTGCCACGACCATGAAAAAAGCCCGTCGGAGACGGGCTTTTTTCATTTCGCGGGACACCGCGGATCCGGCTTGGCCGGTCCGCAGGTGTCGCCCCCGGTAGGGGGTAGGCGTAGCGGACACGAAGTGCCGCGCAGCCTGGGGGCGAGCAATTACATGCCCATGCCGCCCATGCCACCCATGCCGCCCATGTCGGGCATGCCGCCGGCCGCAGGAGCGTCGTCCTTCGGAGCGTCAGCCACCATGGCTTCGGTCGTCAGCAGCAGCGAGGACACCGAAGCGGCGTTCTGCAGTGCGGTGCGGGTGACCTTCGTCGGGTCCAGGATGCCCAGCTCGAGCATGTCGCCGTACGTGTCGTTGGCGGCATTGAAGCCGTAGTTGCCCTTGCCGGCCAGAACCGCGTTCACCACCACCGAGGCTTCGCCGCCGGCGTTGTTCACGATTTCGCGCAGGGGAGCTTCGATCGCCTTCAGCACCAGCTTGATGCCGGCGTCCTGGTCGGCGTTGTCGCCCTTGACCTTGTCGCCCACGGCTTGCTTGGCACGCAGCAGAGCCACGCCGCCGCCGGCAACCACGCCTTCTTCCACTGCAGCGCGGGTGGCGTGCAGGGCGTCTTCGACGCGAGCCTTCTTTTCCTTCATTTCGACTTCGGTGGCAGCGCCGACCTTGATCACGGCAACACCGCCGGCCAGCTTGGCCACGCGCTCTTGCAGCTTCTCACGGTCGTAGTCGCTGGTGGCTTCCTCGATCTGCACGCGGATCTGCTTCACGCGGGCTTCGATGTCCGGAGCAGCGCCCGAGCCGTCGATGATGATCGTGTTTTCCTTGCCCACTTCGATGCGCTTGGCCTGGCCCAGGTCGGCCAGGGTCACCTTCTCGAGGGTCAGGCCCACTTCTTCGGCGATGACCTTGCCGCCCGTCAGGATGGCGATGTCTTCCAGCATGGCCTTGCGGCGGTCGCCGAAGCCAGGAGCCTTGACGGCCACGACCTTCAGGATGCCGCGGATGGTGTTCACCACCAGCGTAGCCAGGGCTTCGCCTTCGACTTCTTCAGCGATGATCAGCAGCGGACGGCCGGCCTTGGCAACTTGCTCCAGCGTGGGCAGCAGGTCGCGGATGTTGCTGATCTTCTTGTCGAACAGCAGGACGAACGGGTTGTCCAGGATCGCCGATTGCTTCTCGGGGTTGTTGATGAAGTAGGGCGACAGGTAGCCGCGGTCGAACTGCATGCCTTCGACGACGTCCAGTTCGCTGTCCAGCGACTTGCCGTCTTCCACGGTGATCACGCCTTCCTTGCCGACCTTGTCCATCGCGTCAGCGATGATCTTGCCGATGGTTTCGTCGCTGTTGGCCGAGATCGAGCCGACCTGGGCGATTTCCTTCGACGTGGTGGTGGGCTTGGAAGCCTTCTTCAGCTCTTCGACCAGGGCAGCCACTGCCTTGTCGATGCCGCGCTTCAGGTCCATCGGGTTGATGCCGGCGGCCACGTACTTGAAGCCTTCGCGAACGATGGCTTGAGCCAGCACGGTCGCGGTGGTGGTGCCGTCACCGGCGTTGTCGCTGGTCTTGGAGGCCACTTCCTTCACGAGCTGGGCGCCCATGTTCTGGAGCTTGTCCTTCAGTTCGATTTCCTTGGCGACCGACACGCCGTCCTTCGTGACGGTGGGGGCGCCGAACGAGCGCTCGAGCACCACGTTGCGGCCCTTGGGGCCCAGGGTCACCTTGACTGCGTTGGCGAGGATGTTCACACCCTCGACCATGCGTGCGCGGGCTTCGCCGCCGAAGACTACGTCTTTTGCTGCCATGTTCTATTACTCCGAATGGGGATCTGTTGAATTACTTCTCGACGACCGCGAACAGGTCGTCTTCCTTCATGACGAGCAGCTCGTCGCCGCCGACCTTGACGGTCTGGCCGCTGTACTTGCCGAACAGGACGCGGTCGCCGACCTTCACGGTCAGAGCGGCCAGTTCGCCCTTGTCGTTGCGCTTGCCCGGGCCCACGGCCAGGACTTCACCCTGATCGGGCTTCTCGGCGGCTGCGTCGGGGATCACGATGCCCGATGCGGTCTTGGTTTCGCTGTCAACACGCTTGACGATCACGCGATCGGCCAAAGGACGAAGTTTCATTGCATCTCCTGGATGTATGGATAAGAAACGGGTTTGTGGTCGGGTGCCGGACCGGGGACCGGCAGCCCATCGACTGGAAGCGAGGCCGTTGTTAGCACTCATCAGCAGCGAGTGCTAATCATAAGGGCAATCGATGACGTTTCAAGGAAGGGAAAGTGGCGGAAGGCGGTTTGCCGCCGTCCGTGAGAACCAGGGACGCTACGACTCCTCCATTTTTACCAGGGTAAAAATGGAGGAGTGCAGAGAGCGCTCCCGTCCGTGCTGCTCAAAGCTTGGATAGCGGCACCTGCAGATCGGCCAGCTGGCCCGCATCCACGGGCGTCCCGCGCTCGATCAGCCGCCGGGCGAATCGCAGATCGCGCGCCGCGTTCGGGCCCAGCGCCGCGACGACCTTGCCGGCGTCCAGGAAGAACACGACGAAGCTGTCGCCCTGCATGTCGCCGCGCACCACGGCCAGATGCTCCGGCGCGGGCATGCCGAATATCTGGAGGTTGATGCCGTACTGGTCCGACCAGAACCACGGCAGCGGCTGGTGATTCACCGCGATGCCCAGCGCGGAGCGCGCGGCCGCGATGCCTTGCTCCTGCGCGTTCTGCCACGATTCCAGCCGCATCCGGCGCCCGGCGCGTTCGCAGTGCCAGACGGCGACGTCCCCAGCGGCGAGGATGTCGGGGTCGGAAGTGCGGCATTGCGAGTCGACCACCACACCGCCCTCGCACTGCAAGCCCGCCTCGCGCGCGAGTTCGTCGTTGGGGACGAGGCCGATGCCGGCCAGCACCGCGTCGCAGGCCAGCGTGCGCCCGTCGACGAGCGTGGCGATCAGCCCGGCGCCGCCTTGCGTCTGCGCCAGGCGCTCGATGCCCATGCCCAGCTCGACGCGAACACCGTTCGAGGCGTGAAGCCGCAGCAGGTAGGCGGAAATTTCCGGCGGCACTGTGCGCTCGCAAAGCCGCTGCATCGCTTCCACCACGGTGACGTCGAGCCCCTTTTTGCGGGCGGTCGCGGCCACTTCGAGCCCGATCCATCCTCCGCCAACGATCAGCAGCCGCCTGCCCGGCACGAGTGCGGCGCCCAGGGCCGCGGCGTCGTCCAGGTTGCGCAGCGTGAAGACGCCCGGCAGCTCTGCCCCGGGGATGCCCAGCCGCCGCGCGCGGCCGCCGGTGCACAGGATCAGCTTGTCGTATCCGACGACGTCGCCGCCGCGCAGGTGCAGCTGCTTCGCCGCCCGGTCGATGCGCGTCGCGCTCGCGAGCGGGCGCCAGTCCAGCTCCAGTGCATCGAAGGCTTCGGGCTTCTGGAGCCGGGTCGTTTCCGGCAGGGCTTCTCCGGCGAGCACGGATTTCGACAGCGGCGGGCGCTCGTAGGGGCGATGCGCCTCGTCGCCGATCAGCACGATCCTGCCGCCGAAGCCTTCGCTGCGCAGCGTCTGCGCCGCCCATCCGCCGGCCTGGCCGGCGCCGACGATCGCGATCGTCTTCTCATCCGCGCTCATCGCTTGCTCCAGCAGGGGTCAGTCCAGCGAGAGAAAGACCCGCCCGCCCTCGATCTTCACGGGATAGGAGCGGATCGCCTCCGTCACCGGCGCGCAGGTGGGCGCGCCGTTGCGCACGTCGAACTTGCCCTGGTGCAGCGGGCACTCGATCTCGTGGCCCTCGAGAAAGCCTTCGCACAGGCGGGCGTGGCCATGCGTGCAGAGGTTGTCGGTGGCGTAGACCTCGCCCTCGACGCTGTAGAGCGCGACGTCGCGGCCGGCCACGAGGACGCCGATCACGTCGTCCGCGGGCACGTCGCCGAGTGCGGCGGCATCGGTCCATTGCAGATCACTCATGGCAGTCCTCAGATCGGGTAGATGACGGAGTTCGGGATCATTTCGCTGTCGTAGATGACCTGGCGCGAGGCGAACTTCAGGCCCTCTTCGGTGCGCACCACCACGTCGATGTAGCGGCCCACGCTGAAGACGCTCGAGAGCTCCGAAAGCTTGGTGCGGAAGACCGCGTAGTTGGCCTCCGACTCGATGCGCCCCGGCTCGGCCTTCAGCACCACCGGCGCGCCCACCACGTGGCGCTGGTAGTACGGGTCGTGGAAGAGGGTCTCGCGGATGCCGTAGACACGGTCCTTCAGCATGCCCTTGCTCTCGAAGGAGAGCGTCGCGAGCGGGAAGCCGCGGTCGTGGTTCTCGCGCGGCTGCAGCCGATAGCTGCAGTCTTCGGTGAAGAACTCGGGCCACAGCTCCCACTGGCTGGAACTCACGGCCTGGGCGTAGCGGGCATAGAGCTGGGAGAGCTCGAAGTATTCCTGGAAGTCCATCGCTCAAGCCTCCATCACCTTGCGCCAGTACTCGTACATGCCCCGGATCAGCGTCTCGGTGACCATGTGGTCCGTGTCGCCGACCTCGCGGCCGCCGAGCTCGGCCAGCGTGCGGTGGAAGGGCTTCTGCTCGAAGCCCTTCTGCGAGAGCTCGATCACCTCGCCGTCGTCGGCCGACACGAAGCCCGCGGGGCCGAAGAGGTTGGCCTGGCGCAGGCGGCGCCGCGTCATCTCCTCGGTGTCGTCCTCGAAGCCGAAGTGCGTCCACACGAAGTCGAAGGCTCCGGGCCCGCTGGGCTGGATGTGCCGCGTCGAGACGCTGTTGACCTGCTGCTGCAGGATCACGCTCGGAAAGAGCGTCATCATCACCGCCGTCGGGCCGCCCCACCATGGCTCGGGCACGATGTCGAGGAAGCGGTCGTCGTTGAGCTTCATGCTTTCCTTGAAGCTCGAAACCTGCGTCACCTGCTCGGCCTTGCCGCTCGCGCCGCGCGTTGAGATCATGGCCGCGTGGCGGTGGTGCCGGTCCATCTTCAGTTCCGACTTGTTGTCCGCGCGCCAGAGGCCGAAGGTCACGAACCAGGTGTGCAGCAGGCCGGGGTGGTACGGGTCCTTGATGTTTTCCTGCATGAGCTTCCAGTTGCCCGGAATGCGCTGGCGGTTGTAGCCGAGGATGGTGAGCTTGCGGCCGTTGAAGAGCCGGTCGAAGTAGCCCAGGATCTCGGGCCCCATGAAGTCCTCGAGCGATTCGACCTCGGGGTCGAAGGAGGCGAAGACCACGCCGCCGCGCCGCGCCACCTTGAGCTTGTTGAGTCCGTGCTCGGCGGGCTTGAAGTCTGCCGGCATGCCGCCGTTGACCTTGCCGTCCTGCTTCACGCCGCGGCGGAAGGGCACGCCCTGCAGGCCGCCCGCTAGCGTGTAGTTCCACTGGTGATAGGGGCAGGTGAAGCCGCCGTCCTTGCGGTTGCCGTGCCGCTCGCGGCAGAACTGCATGCCGCGATGGGCGCAGACGTTTTCCACCACGCTGATGGAGTCTTCGGCATCGCGCACCATGATCACCGAGCGCTCGCCCACCACCGTGCGCTTGAAGTCGCCGACCGCCGGAATCTCGGCCTCCAGGCCGACGTAGCTCCAGTGGTTTCGGTAGAAGAAACGCTCCAGCTCCTGGCGGTGCAGGTCGGCCTCGGTGTAGGCCATGAAGGGGATGCGGCTGGTGCCCTGGCTTTCCCAGTGGATCTTCTGCGGGAAGACCGCCGATGCGGTGTCGTCCATTCCTGTGTCTCCTTGGCCGTCCCGGGGGAGGGCGGCGTTTGTCTCTCGTGGGTGCATCGATGATCCCCACTCGGCCGTCATCGCTCAATAGAATGTTGTCAATAGTTCATATTGATTTCAAGAATGTGAGACGCCGACGATGGAGCTGAAGGACATCGATCTCAACCTCCTGGTCGTCTTCCAGCAGCTGCTCGTCGATCGCAGGGTCTCGAAGGTGGCGGCCAGCCTCGGCCTCTCGCAGCCGGGCGTGAGCAATGCGCTCGCGCGGCTGCGCAAGCTCACCGACGATCCGCTCTTCCTGCGCACGCCCGGCGGCATGGAGCCCACGCCGTATGCGCAGCAGCTCGCCGAGCCGACGGCGCGCGCGCTGCAGGTCATCCATGCCGCGATGAACCGGAAGGCCTCGTTCGATCCGGCCACCTCGAAGCGCGCCTTCACCGTCGGCATGACGGACATCGGCGAGATCTACTTCCTGCCCAGGCTGATGAAGGAGATCGCGAGGGTCGCGCCCAATGTCTCGCTGAGCACCGTGCGCAACACCGCGGTCAACCTGCAGGACGAGATGGAGGCGGGCCACGTCAACCTCGCGATAGGCCTGCTGCCGCAGCTGAAGGCGGGCTACTTCCAGCGCAGGCTCTTCAGGCAGCACTACGTGTGCATGTTCCGGCGGGGTCATCCGCTGGACGGCCGCAAGAAGGTGTCGCTCGACGACTTCTCCGCCGCCGACCACGTCGTGGTGGTGTCGGCGGGCACAGGCCACGGCAACGCCGACGAGTTCCTCGACCGCAAGAAGATCACGCGCAAGGTGGTGCTCACCGTGCCGCACTACGTGGCCGTGGGCCACATCCTGCACGACTCCGACCTCGTCGCGACGGTGCCGGAGAAGCTCGCGCAGGCCCTGGCGGGGCCCTTCGGGCTCTCCTACGTGCGACATCCGGCGAAGCTGCCGGAGATCGCGATCAACCTGTTCTGGCACGGCCGCTTCCACAAGGACCCGGCGATCGCCTGGCTGCGCTCGCTGATCATCGGCCTGCACGGCGAAGGCGCCGCGGCGCAGGGGCAGGGCCGCAAGGACGGCTGATCCGCAGCCGATCCGCAGCGGGTCTAGAGCTGGTCGGTCGGCACGAACCAGGAGAACAGCAGCAGCTGCAGCCGCGTCAGCATGCTCGAGTCGGGTTCGCTGTCGAGCACTTCGTTGTTGACGTCGCCGGTGCCGACCCACTGCACATTCTGGCCGTCGGGCTTGAGCGTGACGCGGTAGACGCCCTCGATGTCGTCGAGCTGGTAGGCATAGAGCAGCGCCTGCGTCAGGTCGAAGCTGCGCACGCGCACGCCGAACTCGGTGTTCAGCCGGGCGGAGCGCGGGTCGAGATTCATGGAGCCGAGCAGCACCCACTGCCTGTCGACCAGCGCCAGCTTGGCGTGCAGCCGCCCGCGCGCTTTCTTGAGCAGCGTGCGGAACTGGTCGCTGCGCTTGAGCTGCTGCGTGCTCACCTCGTACAGGTTCACGCCCAGCTTGAGCATGTCGACGCGGTAGCGGTTGTAGTTGATGTTGACCAGCGGCTCGTCGCTGTCGGCCAGCGAGTTGGTGATGACGGTGATGCTCACGCCAAGCTCGCGGCCCATGCGGATGCGCTCCATGCCCTCGTCGCCCGGAATGAAGTAGGGCGAGATCACCACCACGCTCGAACGGGCCGTGGCCAGCGTCTCGTGGAAGCGCTGCGCCAGCGGCTCGACGGGTTGGGCCATCACGCCCAGCGCCTTGTTGGGGCTGTCGGCGGAGGCGTGCGCTTCGGCGCGCATCCACTTCGCTTCGTCGATGTCGGCGAGCTGCACGCCCAGCGGCGGGTCGCCGAGCACGTCTGAGACGGGCAGCGGGTCTGGTGCCGGGGCGTGGGCGGGGGAGGTGGCTTCCTCGAAATCTTCCTTCAGCGCCCGCGGTGTGCGGCTGGTGCCGGCCACCCGCTGCAGGGGGTAGACCACGTCGCTGTTCCAGTAGGTGTCGAAGATGGCGGCCGATTCGGGCACCACGGGGCCCGCAAGGAGCAGCTCGAAATCGATGAAATTCGCGCTGTCGCTGCGCAGGAAGTACTCGTCGGCAAGGTTGCGTCCGCCCGCGATGGCCATGGCGCCGTCGGCCACGAACAGCTTGTTGTGCATGCGGTGGTTGAGCCGGCGGAAGTCGGAGAAGAACTCCAACCAGCGCCCGGAGGAGTGGTCGCGGGCGTTCACGAAGGGGTTGAAGAGCCGGATCTCGGCGTTGGGCTCGGCGGCCAGGCCGAGCAGCAGGCGGTCCATGCCGGCCGTGTAGAAGTCGTCGAGCAGCAGCCGCACGCGTACGCCGCGGCGGGCGGCGTTGCGCATCTCGCGCAGCAGCAGGCGGCCGGTCTTGTCGTTGCCGAGCTGGTAGGTCTGGATGTCGAGCGACGACCTGGCGCGCCGCATCAGCTCCAGCCGCGCGTCGAGTGCGAAGGAGGCCTCGATCAGCGGCCGCATGCTGTTCAGGCCGTCGGGCGGGTTGTTGAGGCTGAGGGCCGCGCGGCCCAGTTCGGTGGAAGGCGAGGCCGGAATGGCCAGCGTGGGCGCCTCTGGCGTGCGCGGCGGCAGGCCGGCGCAGCCGGTGAGCGCGGCGGCCACCACGAGCGCCATCAGCCGCAGAGCCGGACCGCGAAATGCGGGAAACAGAAGGGCGATGAGCTTGAGCATGAAGGCTGCCAACGCACGGGAAGCGTGCGGGCGGCATGGTAGCCGCTTCGCCTTCGCGCAGAAGACGCAATTTCGCAACGCAACGCCCTTCGCTCAGGGCGGTGATTCGGGGAAGCGGAAATATGTCACGCCTAAAATGCGAATCGTTCTTATTAATTTATAGAGGAGTAGAGCGGAAATGAAGAGGTTGGTGGCGCGGCGCAAGGTCGCATCGGTGCTGGCGGGATGCCTGGCTGTCTATACACAACACCAGGCGCTGGCCCAGGCGACTAACGAGGCCTCGCTGCCTGAAGTGCGGGTCGATGCCGGGGCCGAGACGGCGACCACGCCGGTGATCGGCTACCGCGCGAAGAACGCCGTCACCGCCACCAAGACCGACACGCCGCTCGCGGAAACGCCGCAGTCCGTCACCGTGGTGACCCGGGACCAGATGGTCGACCAGGGCGCGACCAACCTGCAGGATGCGCTCACCTACGCCGCCGGCGTGCGCTCGGACGCCTACGGCATCGATTCGCGCTCCGACAGCTTCCTGGTCCGCGGCAGCGACGCGACCATCTACCTCGACGGACTGCAGACCTATTCCTCCGGCTGGTACACCTCGACCGCACGGCCCGACCCCTACACCCTGGAGCGCCTGGAAGTGCTGCGCGGGCCCGCGGGCATGCTCTTCGGAGCGGGCAATGCGGGTGGCGTGGTCAACATGGTCAGCAAGCGGCCCCAGCAGGAGACCTACCGCGAAGTGGGGGTGCAGCTCGGCTCCTTCGGCCGCAAGCAGGTGCAGGCCGACCTGACCGGTGCGCTGACGGCGGATGGCGACTGGTCCTACCGGCTCATCGCGCTGCACCGCAAGTCAGATACCCAGGTCGACTACGTGCCGGACGACCGCTCGCTCATCATGCCATCGCTCACCTGGCGGCCCAGCGCCGCGACGTCGCTGACGCTGCAGGCCCTGTGGCAGAAGGACAAGACCGGCAGCACCTCGCAGTTCTTCCCCTGGAAGGGCACGATCCTGCCGAACATCAACGGCCCGCTGCCTTCGAGCCGCTTCATCGGCGAGCCCGGCGACGGCTACGACACCGAGCGCAAGACCTTCGGCTGGCTGTTCGAGCACAAGTTCGACGACCGCTGGACCTTCCGGCAGAACTTCCGCGCGTCGCGCACCTTCAACGACTCGCACTACCACTACGCAGATTCCTTCTCCGACCCCGGCGGCTGGTCGCTGGATCCGCTGGGCCAGCGCCTGCTGGGCCGTTACAACGGAAAGTCGCTGGCCTGGACCAGCATGACCGGCATCGACAACCACGTCGAAGGCCACTTCGATACGGGCTCGGTGCGCCACACGCTGCTCGTGGGCGCGGAGTACTCCCGCCAGCGCCAGGACAAGACCGAAGGCTCCGCCTACAGTGCCATCGACGCCTATGCGCCGGTCTACGGCATCGGCTACGTGCCGGTCACCGAACTGATGCGCAAGCCCCGCACCACGCAGCGCAACGCCGGCATCTACGTGCAGGACCAGATGAAGTGGAACAACTGGATATTCGTGGCCGGTCTGCGCCATGACCGCAGCACCGCCGGCACGGCGGGCAGTGCCTCGGAGACCACGAGCGCCACGTCGCGCCGCCTCGGCGCGATGTACATGCTGCCCTCCGGCTGGTCGCCATATCTCAGCTACACGGAATCCTTCACTCCGCAGGGCGGCACCGATCTGAACGGCAGGCTGTTCAAGCCACTGCGCGGCGAACAGGTCGAGGCCGGCGTCAAGTACCAGCCGCAGGGCTCGCCGACGAGCTTCACCGCCTCGGCCTTCTCGCTCAAGGAGAAGAACCGCATCGTCTCCGACAGCACCAACCCGAACTACGGCCGCCAGGTCGACGCAACGAAGAACAAGGGCGTCGAACTCGAGCTCAAGACCACCCTGGCGCGCGACTTCGACCTCATCGCCAACTACACCTACATCGACGTCGACCACAAGCTCATCGACACGCCGCGCAACCAGGTCTCGGTGTGGGGCAAGTACCGCTTCTCGATCGCGGGCGTGCCCGGCTTCTCCGCCGGCGCCGGCGTGCGCTACATGAGCGGCTTCCGCGACGTGGAAGGCGCAGGCGCGGGGCCCTACGTGCCGTCGGTCGCACTGCTCGACCTGATGCTCGCCTACGAGTCGGCCAAGTGGCGCTACGCCCTGAACATCAACAACGCGACCGACAAGACCTACTTCAGCACCTGCCTCGCGCGTGGCGACTGCTGGTACGGCGCGCGCCGCAACATCGTCGCCAGCGCGACCTACCGCTTCTAGAAACCTTCCCTCGATAGAGCAGCCACGACATGAACAGCCGAAAGATCAAGACCTGGGCCTGGGTGCACAAGTGGAGCAGCCTCGTGTGCACGGTGTTCATGCTGCTGCTGTGCCTCACCGGCCTGCCGCTGATCTTCCATCACGAGATCGGCCACCTGCTGGGCACCGAGGTCGAGGCGCCGAAGATGCCCGCGGGCACGCCGCACATCAGCCTCGACCGCGTGCTCGAAGTCGCGAAGGCCAGGCACCCCGACCGCGTGGTGCAGTTCGCCTCGCAGCCCGAGGACGACGACGGCTTGTGGTTCGTCACCCTCACGCCCACGCCGGCGCCCACGGACGACTTCAAGTCGGTCGCGGTCGATGCGCGCACGGGTGCCGTGCTCGCACAGCCGAAGTTCGACGAAGGCTTCATGTACGTGATGTTCAAGCTGCACGTCGACCTCTTCGCGGGTCTGCCGGGCAAGCTCTTCCTCGGCTTCATGGGCCTGCTGCTGCTGGTGGCCGTCGTCTCGGGCGTGGTGCTCTATTCGCCCTTCATGCGCAAGCTCGACTTCGGCACGGTGCGGCGCGAGAAGCGTCCGCGCCTGAAGTGGCTCGACCTGCACAACCTGCTGGGCATCGTCACGCTGGTGTGGGTGTTCGTGGTGGGCGCCACCGGCATGATCAACACGTGGGCCGACCTGGTCATCAAGTACTGGCAGTACGACCAGCTCAGCGCGCTGCTCGCGCCCTACAAGGACGAGCCCGTCGTGGCGGTGAACGAGCGCGCCTCGGTGCAGCGTTCGATGGAGGCCGCGATGGAGCGTGCGCCGGGCATGAAGCTGTCGTTCATCGCCTTCCCGGGCACCTCGTTCTCCAGCCCGCACCACACGACCTTCTTCCTGCGCGGCAACGAGCCCTTCACGTCCAAGCTGCTGCAGCCCGTGCTGGTCGACGCCAAGACGGCGGAAGTGACCGCCTCGCCCAAGCTGCCCTGGTACCTGTGGGCGCTGCTGGTGTCGCAGCCGCTGCACTTCGGCGACTACGGCGGCATGCCGATGCAGATCATCTGGGCGCTGCTCGACATCGCGACCATCATCGTGCTGGGCAGCGGTCTCTATCTCTGGCTCAAGCGGGGCAACACGGTGCCTTCGGCCTCGAGGAAGGCGAAGGAGCATGAGGAGCGACAGCCGCCCGAGCCCGTCGGCGTCGCGCAACCCGAGCCGGCCGCGGCATTGAAGGGCCAGGCATGAAGCAGCAGCATCACCATGGCTTCTGGCACATGTGGGGCTGGCCCGTCGTGCTGGGCGTGCTCACGACCTTCGGACTGATCTCGGCGCTCTTCAGCGACGGCGGCCTCGGCGACATCCTGGCCTGGATAGCGCTGGGCGTCCCGTGCGTGGTGTGCGTCTGGTACGGCTGGTGCAGGCGGCCGTCAGACAAGGCAGGCGAGTCCTAGTTTTCCCTGAGAGTCGCGCCACTGCGACACGCTCGGCCGGCGCGGCAAAGCAGAATCGGCGCGATGAAGAATCTCGCGCCCGTCGCATTCACCGCCGCCGGCTTTCTCCTCCTGATCGCTGCGCCGCCGGCCGCACGGGCGCAGCAGGGTCGGCCCCCGACCGACCTGGGCTCGGACAGCAGCACCGGTGCGAGCCTTCGCGAGATCACCGTGACCGTGCCCCGCGGCGAGGTGGCTCCCTTCAACGTGCCCGGCTCGGTCGACCGCGTCGACGGCAACGAGATGCGCGACAGCCGTTTGCAGGTGAACCTCTCCGAAGGCCTCGGCGCGGTACCGGGGCTGCAGGTGCAGAACCGGCTGAACTACGCGCAGGACCTGCAGCTTTCCATCCGCGGCTTCGGTGCTCGCTCGACCTTCGGCGTGCGCGGCGTGCGCCTCTATGTCGACGGCATTCCCGCGACCCTGCCCGACGGGCAGGGCCAGACCTCCAACATCGACATCGGCTCGCTGGACCGCGTGGAGGTGCTGCGCGGACCGTTCTCCGCGCTCTACGGCAACTCCTCCGGCGGCGTGGTGCAGGCCTTCACCGCCTCGGGCGAGGGGCCGCCGCGCCTGTCGTATTCGCTCGCGGGCGGCAGCTTCGGCACCTGGCGGCAGTCGCTGCAGCTCAGCGGCTCCCAGGGCGCGGTGGACTACCTGCTCGACGCGAGCCGCTTCCACACCGACGGCTGGCGCGAGCACAGCGCCGCGAAGCGCGACATCGCCAACGGCAAGCTCGGCATCGCGCTGGACAACGGCGACAGGCTCACGCTGGTGTTCAACAGCGTGCGCATCGACGCGCAGGACCCGCTGGGCCTCACCGCCGACCAGTACGCACTTGCGCCGCGCAACGCGCCGCTGGCCACGCAGTACGACACCCGCAAGACGGTCGAGCAGACGCAGGCCGGCCTGCTCTACGAACATCGCATCGACGCCACGCAGGGCCTGCGGCTCATGGTCTACGGCGGACAGCGCAAGACCGTGCAGTTCCAGTCGATCCCGCCGTCGGCGCAGCAGAACCCCTTGCACGCGGGCGGCGTGATCGACCTCTCACGCCAGTACGGCGGCATCGACCTGCGCTGGAACGCCGCGCTCACGCTGGCCGGCCGGCCCTTCGACATCGTGGCCGGCCTGGGCTACGACAGCCTGCGCGAGAAGCGCCGGGGCTACGAGAACTACCTGGGGCCGGTGTCGGCGCCGCTGCTCGGCGTGCAAGGTCGGCTGCGGCGCAACGAGCTCAACGAGGCCTGGAACCTCGATCCCTACGCGCAGGCCACCTGGCGGCTCACCGATCGCTGGACGCTCGAAGCCGGCGTGCGCCGCAGCAGCGTGCACTTCGATTCGCAGGACCGCTACATCGTCGGCACGAATCGCGACGACAGCGGCAGCGCGCGCTACAGCAAGACCCTGCCGGTGGCCTCGCTGCGCTATCAGGCGACGCAGGACCTCGCGCTCTACGGCTCGATCGGCCGCGGCTTCGAGACGCCGACGCTGAACGAGCTTTCGTACCGGGCCAACGGTGCGAGCGGCCTCAACTTCGCGCTGCGGCCCTCGGTGAACGACAGCATCGAGATCGGCGCCAAGGCGCGGCTCGCGGGCGGCCTGCTCACGGCCGCGTTGTTCCAGACCCGCACGCGCGACGAGATCGTGACCGACACCAACGTCGGCGGCCGCGCGACCTTCCAGAACGCCGGACGCACCAGGCGCAATGGCTTCGAGCTTGGCTGGCAGCACGAGACCGCGAACCACTGGCGCACGCAGCTCGCCTACACATGGCTGGATGCCACCTACCGCGACGCCTTCTGCTCGCCATCTCCCTGCGCGGCGGCCAACACCGTGGCGGCGGGCAACCGCATTCCGGGCATCGCGCGGCAGTCGCTCTTCGCGTCGCTGGGCTGGGTGCCGCCCGAAGGCTGGCGCGCCGGCATCGAGATGCGCGCGCTCGGCCGCATCCAGGCCAACGACGCCAACACCGCGAGCGCGCCGGGCTATGCCGTCGCGGCGGTGTATGCGGGCTATCTGAAGAAGTGGGAGCGCTGGGAGTTCAACGCCTTTGCGCGCGTCGACAACCTGTTCGACCGGCGCTACGTGGGCTCGGTGATCGTCAACGAAGGCAATGCGCGCTATTACGAGCCTGCGCCTGGCCGCAACTGGACGGTGGGACTGAGCGGTGCCTACCGCTTCTGACGCCCCACCATCCTTTTCTCTTGCTTACTTGAGGCCGGCGGCTGCGCGCAGCGCGGCAGCCTGGGTGGTCGCTTCCCAGGTGAACTCGGGCTCCTCGCGGCCGAAGTGGCCGTAGGCGGCGGTCTTCTGGTAGATCGGGCGCAGCAGGTCGAGCATCTGGATGATGCCCTTCGGGCGCAGGTCGAAGTGCTCGCGCACCAGTTCCGCGATCTTCTCGTCGGGAATGACGCCGGTGCCTTCGGTGTAGACCGTGATGTTCATCGGCTGTGCCACGCCGATGGCGTATGCCACCTGGATCTGGCACTGGCGCGCCAGGCCGGCGGCCACGATGTTCTTGGCGACGTAGCGTGCGGCGTAGGCGGCCGAGCGGTCGACTTTCGACGGGTCCTTGCCCGAGAACGCGCCGCCGCCGTGCGGGCAGGCGCCGCCGTAGGTGTCGACGATGATCTTGCGGCCGGTGAGGCCGCAGTCGCCCTGCGGGCCGCCGATGACGAAGCGGCCGGTCGGGTTGATCAGGTAGCGCGTGTCCTTGAGCCACTCCTTGGGCAGCACGGGCTTGATGATCTCCTCGATGATGGCTTCGTTGAACGAGGCCTTCATCTTGGTGGGCGTCTCGCTCTGGTCGGGGCTGTGCTGGGTGGAGAGCACCACGGTGTCGATGCTGTGGGGCTTGCCGTCCACGTAGCGCATCGTGACCTGGCTCTTGGCGTCGGGGCGCAGGAAGGGCAGTCGGCCGTCCTTGCGCAGCTGGGCCTGGCGCTCGACGAGGCGGTGCGCGTAGTAGATGGGCGCGGGCATCAGCTCGGGCGTTTCGTCGCAGGCGTAGCCGAACATCAGGCCCTGGTCGCCGGCGCCGGTGTTCAGGTGGTCGTCGCTGGCGTGGTCGACGCCCTGGGCGATGTCGTTGGACTGCTTGTCGTAGCAGACCATCACGGCGCAGCCCTTGTAGTCGATGCCGTACTCGGTGTTGTCGTAGCCGATGCGCTTGATGGTGTCGCGCGCGACCTGGATGTAGTCGACGTGCGCGTTGGTGGTGATTTCGCCCGCCAGCACCACGAGGCCGGTGTTGGTCAGCGTCTCGGCTGCCACGCGGCTGCGGGGGTCCTGCTCGAAGATCGCGTCGAGGATGGCGTCCGAGATCTGGTCGGCGACCTTGTCAGGATGGCCTTCGGAGACGGATTCGGACGTGAAGAGGAAGTCGTTCGCCATTTGTTCAAAACTCCTTGATTTGACTTGGCGCGTTGCCAACTCTGCGGAGCTCTGGCGAACGCTTTAGCAGATGCCGATTTCTCGGCCCGGCACAATCGCACTGCTGCGCTTGTGTTTGTCGCCCTGCAAGTTGTTCCGTAACTCGGCGACAATTTGCATTCTATTCGAGCCGCGCAATACCATGCGCGCGCGTCCGTGTTTTGACTCCCTCCCGTATTCGATGATCACCCTGTTCCGCCTGCTTGCCCGCGTGCCGATGCCGCTGATGCATCGGCTCGGCGCATTGCTGGGCTGGCTGGTCTGGTGGAGCGCGCCCGGCTACCGCCGCCGCTTCAGGGCCAACGCCGAGAGCGCGGGCTTCGGCCCCGAGCAATACCGTCCCGCCATCGCCGCAGCCGGCAAGATGGCGTCCGAGCTGCCCTGGCTCTGGCTGCGGCCTCAAGGGGAAACCGTGCTGCATCGCGTGGTGCGCTGGGAGGGCGTGGAAGCCTTCGAGGCGGCCATGCAGGCGAAGAAGGGCGTGATCCTGGTCGCGCCGCATCTCGGCAGCTGGGAGATGTGCGGCCAGGCCATCGGCGAGCGTTTTCTGTCGACCTACGGGCCGATCACCGCGCTCTTTCGCCCTGCGCGCAAGAAGTGGATGGCCGAGCTGATCGCAGCCGGTTCGCGCGACAGGCCCGGCCTGCAGACCCTGCCCACCAACAACACTGGCGTGCGCGGCCTGATCCGCACGCTGCGCAGCGGCGGCTACACCGGCATCCTGCCCGACCAGGTCCCGCCGCTCGGCCAGGGCGTGTGGGCCCCCTTCCTGGGCCGTCCGGCCTACACCATGACCCTGCTTCCCCGCCTCGCGCAACAGACCGGCGCAGCCTGCTTCCTCAGCGTGTGCGAACGCCTGCCGAATGCGGCCGGCTACGTGATCCGCTTCGATCCCATCGTCGGCACGGCGCTGACCGACCCGACCGCTCCCATCGAGGAGGCGGCCGCCGCCATGAACGACGCGATCGGCCGGCTGATCCGCAGCCTGCCGGGGCAGTACGTCTGGGACTACGCCCGCTACAAGGAGCCGCGCGCCGAGCGCGTGGTCGCCGCTGCCGGGGAGACCGCATGAGCCTCGGTTCCCGACTCGGCATCGGCTTCATGCGCGCGATCGCGCCGCTGCCGCTGCCGCTGGTGCGCGGCTTCGGCGCGTTCCTCGGCCGCATCCTGCACGTCGTCGCGGTGCCGCGGCGGCGCGTGGTCGACACCAACCTGGCGGTCTGCTTCCCCGAGAAGTCGCAAGCCGAGCGCCGTGCGATCGCGAAGGAAACCTTCGTCTACGTGGCGCAGTCGTGGCTGGACCGCGGCTGGCTCTGGCATGCGCCCGAGAAGACGGTGGCGAGCCGGCTCAGGATCGTCGGCGCAGCCTCGGAGATCAGCGAGATCGCCCACGGTGAGGAGCCAATGATCCTCTTCGCGCCGCACTTCTACGGCCTCGACGCGGCCGCCACCGCGCTCACGATGCACACGGCGCGTCCCTCGGCCACCATCTACACGACCCAGCGCGACCCGATGATCGACGCCTGGATCCGCGAGGGCCGCACGCGCTTCGGCGACGTGGCGGCGCTCAACCGGGTGGACGGCATCAAGCCGGTGCTGCAGGGCCTGCGCAAGGGCGGCCTGCTGTACCTGCTGCCCGACATGGACTTCGGCCGCGACCAGACCATCTTCGTGCCGTTCTACGGCGTGCAGGCGGCCACGGTGCCGTCGCTGTCGCGCTTCGCGCGGCTGGGCAAGGCCAAGGTGGTGCCGGTGGTGTCGAAGCTCACGCGCGACGGCTACGAGATCGAGATCCTGCCGACCTGGCGGAACTTTCCGACGGACGACGTCGAGGCCGACACGGCGCTCATGAACGAGCGGCTGCAGGGCTACATCGACACGATGCCCGCGCAGTACTACTGGGTGCACCGCCGCTTCAAGACGCGGCCCGAGGGCGAGCCGCCGATCTATTGAGGGCCGCAGGAGCCGGGCAGCCGGATGCAGGGTTCGCCAAGGTTTCGCAAAGGCCTAGAAAGAAGGTCCAGAAGGTCCGAAAAGGCGGACCTGGTTCTTTCGGCGGCCTTTGCCTTCGGTCAAGCCCGATTCAGGAAGCCCTCGATCTCGCGCGCGACCAGCTGCGGCTGCTCGTGCACGATCCAGTGGGTCGCATTCGGCACCTTCCTGACCTCGAGCCTGGGTACGTATTCGTCGAGCCCTTCGAGCAGGCCGGGCAGCAGCGCGGCGTCATCGAGTGCCCAGAACACGAAGGTCGGCACTTCCACCACGAGTCGCTCGCGCGGCAGCACGGGAATGCCGTCGACGGTCTGGCCGGGCAGGGGCGGCTTCATCGGCGTCACGCGGTAGAGGTTGCAGGCGCCCGTGAGGCCCGCGCTCCAGACCTCGCGGTACTGCTGCTTCACTTCCTCGGTGAGCCAGCCGTGGCCGTCGGGGCCGGCCTTCATCAGCAGGAAGAAGGGCCACATGCGCTTGAAGTCGTCGGCCGCGAGCAGCGCCTCGGCGTCGGGGCGCGCAAGGAAGTTCATGTACGCGCTCGCCTGCTGCTGCGCGGGGTTGTTGCGCAGCTCGCGGGTGAAGGTGCCCGGGTGCGGCGAATTGATGATGACCAGCTTGCCGACCTGCTGCGGGAAGGCGTTGGCGTAGCCCCAGCCGAAGGCGCCGCCCCAGTCGTGGGCGACCAGCGCGGCCATGGTGCCGTCGGCGCTCTCGGTGGCGGCGAGCTGCTGGATGTCCTGGATCAGAAGATGCGGCTTGTAGGCAGCCACGTCGGTGGGCGAGCTCGACTTCTCGAAGCCGCGAAGGTTGGGCGCCACGCAGCGGTAGCCGCCATGGGCGGGGTCGGAGAAGTATTCGAGCAGCTCGTCCCAGATGAAGGCGGCCTCCGGGAACCCGTGGAGGAACACCATCAGCGGCCGGCCCGGCTGGCCGGCGGCGCGGCAGCTCAGTGTGGTGCCGTTGGGCAGGCTGCGTTGGAATGTCTCGATCATGCTTCTTGTCTCCTTCGGGTTGACTGTCGTCGCTATTGTTTTGATAGTGACCTGCGCAGATGGGACAGACGGTGCAGCCTGCCGGATCGTCAGGCGCCTTCCGCTGGCGGCGGCGGCTTGGGTGCGGCCGCCGGCGCCTCGGCGTCCTCTGGATGGACCCAGCGCCACAGCAGTTCCGCCGCCTCGCCCACGCCTTGCTTCTTGAGGGCCGAGAACAGTTTCACCTCGCCGCCGCCGGCCTGCAGTCGCGTAATGGACAGCACCTTGGCGCCCTCGCTGCGGGTGAGCTTGTCGGCCTTGGTGAGCAGCACGAGGAACTTCAGGCCCTGCTCCACGCGCGGGCGGATCACGTCGAGCAGGATCTCGTCGAGCTCGGTCAGGCCGTGGCGCGGATCGCACATGAGCACCACGCCGCGCAGGTTCTCGCGCGTCATGAGGTAGTTGCCCATCACGCGCTGCCAGCGCAGCTTGGCCTCGCGCGGCACGGCGGCGTAGCCGTAGCCGGGCAGGTCGGCGAGCACCGCGTCATCGACCTTCTGCTTGCCGATGCCGAACAGGTTGATGTGCTGCGTGCGGCCCGGCGTCTTGGAGGCGAAGGCCAGGCGGGTCTGCTGCGTCAGGGTGTTGATGGCGGTCGACTTGCCCGCGTTGGAGCGTCCGACGAAGGCGATCTCGGGTAGGCCGAGCGGGGGCAGATGTTCGAGCTGGGGGGCGCTGGTGAGGAAGTGGGCGGTGTGGAGCCAGCCCAGCGCCATGCGCTCGCGTTCGGCGACCCGGGGGTCTGCGGCAGCTGCCGCGCGGGGAGGATAGGCAGCGGGCTTGGCGCGCGGGGAGGGCATCTACGGACTTTCGAAACAGGGCCCACATTGTAGAATCGTGAGGTTTTGCGCCATAAATTCGAAGCCCCCGATATGAAGTTGTTTGCCAATATTGTGCTTGCGGCCCTCGTGGGCATCGCATCCAGCGTGAGTTTTGCGGCCGATGAACACGCGGCCGCTCCTGCCGCCCCGGCAGCCGCCAAGCCGGCCAAGCCGGACCCCGCCAAGGGGGATGCGCTCTTCAACGCAACGCCGGCAAACAGCCAGAGCTGCGCCTCGTGCCACAACGCCGACGGCAACTCCGCCATCGCGGCCAACCCCAAGCTGGCGCAGCAGCATCCCGAATACATCCTCAAGCAGCTGCAGGACTTCAAGTCCGGCGCCCGCAAGAGCGCGATCATGAAGCCGCTGGCCTCGGCGCTGTCCGACGAAGACATGCGCAACATCGCCTGGTTCGTCGGCTCGAAGAAGGTCAAGCCGGGCTTCTCGAAGGACAAGGACACCATCGCGCTGGGCGAGAAGATCTACCGCGGCGGCATCGGCGATCGCCAGATCCCGGCCTGCGCCGGCTGCCACAGCCCCAACGGCGCCGGCATTCCGGCCCAGTATCCGCGCCTTGGCGGCCAGAACGCCGACTACACCGTGGCGCAGCTCACCGCCTTCCGCGACAACGTCCGCCTGAACAGCCTGCCCATGACCGGCGTCGCAGCCAAGCTCAACGACAGGGAAATCAAGGCTGTTGCCGACTACATTGCCGGTTTGCGTTGATGATGGCGCTCCCTGGAGCGTGACCAGCCGCCGATAACAACCCCAAACAAAGGGCGGGCCGATCCAGCAGGATGGCCCGCCCTTTTGTTTTCAGCCCTCTCTTCCTTCTTCTTCCAGCTTCGCCCGATGTCGTCCGTCTCCACCCATGGCCTTCGCGTTCATCGCGGACCGCAGATGCTTCGCGCCGCGGTGGAGCTGCTGTCGTCGATGCGCTTCGCGATCGCGCTGCTCACCATCATCTGCATCGCGTCGATCATCGGCACGGTGCTCAAGCAGCACGAGCCGATCAACAACTACATCAACCAGTTCGGCCCGTTCTGGGCCGAGCTCTTCCGCGCCGCGCGGCTCGACTCGATCTACAGCGCCTGGTGGTTCCTGCTGATCCTGCTGTTCCTGGTGATCAGCACCACGCTGTGCATCGTGCGCAACACGCCGCGCATCATGGTCGACCTGAAGACGCTCAAGGAAGACATCCGCGTGCAGAGCCTGAAGGCCTTCGGCCATCGCGCGGAGAACAGCCTGGGCGAGACGCCCGAGGCCGCGGCCAACCGCATCGGCCAGCTGCTGGTGAGCGGGGGCTGGAAGGTCAAGCTGCAGCGGCGCGAGGCCGGCGCCGACGGCAAGAGCGCCGGAGGCTGGATGGTCGCGGCGCGCGCGGGCGGCGCCCACAAGCTGGGCTACATCGCGGCCCACAGCGCCATCGTGCTGGTGTGCATCGGCGGCCTGTTCGACGGCGACCTGGTGGTGCGCGCGCAGACCTGGTTCAACGGCAAGAGCGTGTTCACCGGCGGCGGCATGATCGCCGACGTGCCGCCCCAGCACCGCCTGTCGGCCAGCAATCCGACCTTCCGCGGCAACATCCTCGTGCCCGAGGGCGGGCAGGGCAGCGTCGCCATCCTGAACCAGTCCGACGGCGTGCTGCTGCAGGAGCTGCCGTTTTCCATCGAGCTGAAGAAGTTCATCGTCGACTACTACTCGACCGGCATGCCCAAGCTATTCGCGAGCGAAGTGGTGCTGCACGATCGCGAGACCGGCGAGCAGGTGCCCGCGCGCATCGAGGTCAACCATCCGGCCAGCTACAAGGGCGTGGAGATCTACCAGTCGAGCTTCGACGACGGCGGCTCGAAAGTGAAGCTCAAGGCGGTGCCGATGGCTGCCGCGGCCAAGCCCTTCGAGGTGGAAGGCGTCATCGGCGGGCCCAGCACCGAGATCACCAACGGCAAGGACAAGCTCACGCTCGAGTACGCCGCGTTGCGCGTGATCAACGTCGAGAACTTCGCCGACGCCAACGCCATGGGCAGCGGCGCCGACGTACGCAAGGTCGACCTGCGCCACGACATCGAGTCGCGCCTGGGCGCTGCCAACAAGACCAACAAGCCGAAGGTGCTGCGCAACATCGGCCCGAGCATCGGCTACAAGCTGCGCGACGCTTCGGGCCAGGCCCGCGAGTACCAGAACTACATGGTGCCGGTCGACACAGGCGACGGCCAGCCGGTGTTCCTGCTGGGCATGCGCGAGAAGCCCGACGAGCCCTTCCGCTACCTGCGCGTGCCGGCCGACGAGCAGGGCTCCATGGACGGCTTCGTGCGCATGCGCGCGGCGCTCGCCGATCCGGCCACGCGCGAGCGCGCCGTCGAGCGCTACATCGCCAAGGCCACCGATCCCAAGCGCCCCGAGATGGCGGAGCAGCTGCGCGTGTCCGCCACGCGCGCACTGGCCCTGTTCGCCGGCAGCGAGCGCGCCAAGGCCGACGCCACCACCGCGGGCGGCTGGCAGGCCATTGCCGAGTTCATGGAGGCCAACGTGCCCGAGGCCGAGCGCGAGCGCGCCGGCGGGGTGCTGGTGCGCATCCTCAACGACGTGCTGTTCGAGGTGCTCAACCTGAGCCGCGAGGGTGCCGGACTCGCCGCGCTGCCCAACGACGAGAAATCGCAGGCCTACCTGACGCAGGCCGTGCTTGCCATCAGCGACGCGCACTTCTACCCGGCGCCGGTCGCGATGATGATGACCGACTTCACCCAGGTGCAGGCCAGTGTGTTCCAGGTGGCGCGCGCCCCCGGTAAGAACATCGTCTACCTGGGGTGCCTGTTGCTGATCGTCGGCATTTTTGCCATGCTGTACGTGCGCGAGCGCCGCCTGTGGGTGTGGCTGGCGCCCGGCGGCACGGCTGCCGGAGGCGAAGCATCCGCGACGACGGCAGCCACGATGGCTTTCTCGGTGAATCGCAAGACCATCGACAGCGACCGCGAATTCGAGCATCTCAAACGCAAGCTGCTCGCCCTGAACGCATAAGACCACGAGACGACATGAACACCACGACCCTCACGCTCAATGAAAGCTGGCTCTCGCGCCGCAACCTGTTCGACTGGGTGTTCGCGGCGCTGGTGGTGGCCGGCGGGCTCTTCGCCTTCACGCGCTACGCGGGCTCGATGGATTACTACGAGAAGCCGATCCTCGCCGCGGCGGTGATCGCGACCATCGCCATCGGCTGGTTCTGGCGGCCGCTGCGGGTTCTCGCGATCGTGGTGGCTGCGGCTTCGCTGCTGGCCATCGCGTCTTATCAGGGCGACCTGGCGCGCGCCGACACGGTGTTCTGGCTCAAGTACTTCCTCTCGAGCCAGTCGGCCATCCTCTGGATGAGCGTGCTGTTCTTCATGAGCACGCTGTTCTACTGGCTCGGCTTCTTCGGCGGCAGGCAGTCGGACACCTTCGACGCGATCGGCTCGCGCCTGGCGTGGGCGGCGGTGACGATGGCGCTGATCGGCACCATGGTGCGCTGGTACGAGAGCCATCAGCTCGGCCCGGACATCGGCCACATCCCGGTGAGCAACCTGTACGAGGTGTTCGTGCTGTTCTGCTGGCTGACGGCGGCCTTCTACCTTTACTTCGAGGAGCGTTACGGCACGCGTGCGCTCGGCGCCTTCGTGATGCTGGTGGTCAGCGCCGCTGTGGGCTTTCTGCTCTGGTACACGATCGTGCGCGAGGCGCACGAGATCCAGCCGCTGGTGCCGGCGCTGCAGAGCTGGTGGATGAAGCTGCACGTGCCGGCCAACTTCATCGGCTACGGCACCTTCGCGCTCGCGGCCATGGTCGCTTTCGCCTACCTCATCAAGGAGCAGGCCGACGAGAAGCGCTGGTACAAGCTCACGCCGATCTGGCTGCTGGGCGTGGCGCTGTGCTTCGTGCCGGTGGCGTTCCGCCAGCGCGTGCAGGAGGCCGGCGGCAGCTACTGGGTGATCTATGCAGGCATTTCCGCGCTGATCGCCGCGGGCATCCTGCTGGGGCGCAAGCGCATCGCCGCGCGCCTGCCGGCCAACGACGTGCTCGACGACGTCATGTACAAGTCGATCACCGTCGGCTTCGCTTTCTTCACCATCGCCACCGTGCTGGGCGCCCTGTGGGCGGCCGACGCCTGGGGCGGCTACTGGAGCTGGGACCCGAAGGAGACCTGGGCGCTGATCGTCTGGCTCAACTACGCGGCCTGGCTGCACATGCGGCTCGTCAAGGGCCTGCGCGGCACCGTGGCGGCCTGGTGGGCGCTGGGCGGGCTCGCGGTCACGACTTTCGCCTTCCTGGGCGTGAACATGTTCCTGAGCGGGTTGCACAGCTACGGCACCCTGTGAGTGCAGGCCTGCGGCCTTTCGCGAAGAATTATTGAAACCACGCGCCGCGGCGGCGCGTAACCGAATCGGGGTTGGCCACGAACTACCCTGAGAACAACGATTCCGCGAAAGGCCCGTCATGTCGTTCCATTCCCGTCCCTTCCGTCGCACCGTCAACAACAGCGGCGACAACGGTTTCATCCATCCGCTGTCCAGCGAAATCACGCCCCGGGAGGTCTACGAAGGCCGCCGCGACATGCTCAAGCTGATGGCCGGCGGTGCAGCGGGAGCCGCGCTGGCGGCATTTGCCTCGCGCGAAGCCCTGGCGCAGGTCGAGCGCCCCAACAAGCTCGCACCGCTGCCGGGCGCGAAATCGACGGTGCCCGGTGCCATCTCGATGGAGAAGGTCACCGACTACAAGGACGCCTCCACCTACAACAACTTCTACGAGTTCGGCACCGACAAGGCCGATCCGGCCAAGAACGCCGGCACGCTGAAGACGCGGCCCTGGACCGTGGAGGTGGAAGGGCTGGTCAAGAAACCGGGCAAGTACGGCATCGAGGACCTGCTCAAGCTCAGCGCCCAGGAGGAGCGCATCTATCGGCTGCGCTGCGTCGAGGGCTGGTCGATGGTCATCCCGTGGGTGGGTTACTCGCTCGCCGAGCTCATCAAGAAGGTCGAGCCGCAGGGCAACGCCAAGTTCGTCGAGTTCGTGACCCTGGCCGACCCCAAGACCATGCCCTTCGTGGGCTCGCGCGTGCTCGACTGGCCCTACACCGAGGGCCTGCGCATGGACGAGGCGATGCATCCACTCACCCTGCTGGCCTTCGGCATGTACGGCGAGGTGCTGCCCAACCAGAACGGCGCGCCGGTGCGGCTGGTGGTGCCGTGGAAGTACGGCTTCAAGTCGGCCAAGTCGATCGTGAAGATTCGCTTCGTCGAGAAGGAGCCCAGCACCGCCTGGAACAAGGCCGCGGCCAACGAATACGGCTTCTATTCGAACGTGAACCCGAACGTCGACCATCCGCGCTGGAGCCAGGCCACCGAACGCCGCATCGGCGACGGCGGCGGGCTGTTCGCCAAGCGGCGCAAGACGGAGATGTTCAACGGCTACGAAGCGCAGGTCGGCCAGCTCTATGCGGGCATGGACCTCAAGAAGAACTACTGAAATGGGGCTCGCCCCCGGGCTGCGCGCACTTGGTGTCGCGCGCGCCTTCCCTCTGCCGGGGGCAACACCTGCGGGCCGGCAGAGCCGGGTCCGCGGTGTTCTCGACGGTGCGACGTCTCTTCTTTCATGGAGTGTCTTGTGAACAAGCTGCTCATGCATCCGGCGACCAAGCCGATCGTCTTCCTGCTGTGCCTGCTGCCTTTCGCGCGGCTGGCCTATGGCGCGTTCACGGACGGGCTGGGCGCCAACCCTGCGGAGTTCCTGATCCGCGCCACCGGCGACTGGACACTGCGCTTCATCTGCATCGTGCTGGCGGTGACGCCGCTGCGCGTGATGAGCAAGTGGAACGCGCTCGCGCGCTACCGTCGCATGCTGGGCCTGTTCGCGTACTTCTACGTGGTCCTGCACCTGCTGTGCTACGCCTGGTTCGACATGGGCTTCGAGTGGGCCGACATCGCGAAGGACATCGCCAAGCGGCCGTTCATCCTGGTGGGCTTCTCGGCCTTCGTGCTGCTGACGCCGCTGGCGGCCACGTCGTTCAACCGCGCGATCAAGGCGATGGGTGCGAAGCGCTGGCAGATGCTGCACAAGCTGGTCTACCTGATCGCAGGGCTCGGCCTGCTGCACTTCTTCTGGATGCGCGCGGGCAAGAACAACTTCGCGGAAGTGTTCGTCTACGCCGCGATCATCGCGGTGCTGCTCGCGTGGCGCGTATGGAACTACTTCGCGAACAAGCGCGGGAAGGCGAAGCCGGCGTCTGCGGGCGCGGTGCGCACCGGCTGACGCCGGGAAAGGGCGATCAGCCGTCGATCTCGCTGCGCAGCTGGTCTTCCATCGTCTCGCGGCGGCGGATCAGCCTTGCGCTCGCGCCGCTCACCAGCACCTCGGCGGCACGGCCGCGCGTGTTGTAGTTGCTGGACATGCTCATGCAGTACGCGCCCGCCGACAGCACGGCCAGCAGGTCGCCCGACAGCACGTTGAGCGCGCGGTCGCGGCCGAGCCAGTCGCCGCTCTCGCAGACCGGGCCGACCACGTCGTAGGTCGTTGCGTTGCCCGCGCGCGTGCGCACCGGCACGATGCGCTGGAAGGCCTGGTACATCGCGGGGCGCGGCAGGTCGTTCATCGCTGCATCGACGATGCAGAAGTTCTTGTCCTCGCCCGGCTTGGTGTAGAGCACTTCGGTGACGCACACGCCGGCGTTGCCGACCAGCGAGCGGCCGGGTTCGATCACCAGCTTGCGCCCGCCGAAGCCGCGCGCATCGAGCTTGGCCAGCAGCTGCTGCCAAAGCGCATCTGCCTTGGGCGGCACCTCGCCGTTGTAGTCGATGCCCAGGCCGCCGCCGAAGTCCAGGTGATGAATCGGCACGCCGGCCGCCTCGATGGCTTCCACCAGGTCGAGCACGCGGTCGCACGCGTCGAGATAGGGCGAGGCCTCGGTGATCTGCGAGCCGATGTGGCAGTCGATGCCCACCACCTCCAGCCCCGGCAGCCGCGCGGCGTGCTTGTAGGCCTCGACGGCGCGGTCGTGCGCGATGCCGAATTTGTTGCCCTTGAGGCCGGTGGAAATGTAGGGGTGCGTCTTCGGATCGACGTTCGGATTGATCCGGATGCTGATCGGCGCGCGCTTGCCTTCGGCAACAGCCACTTCGTTGAGCACGTCGAGCTCGGCTTCGCTCTCGACGTTGAAGCAGGCGATGCCGGCCGCAAGGGCTTGGCGCATCTCGGCGCGGGTCTTGCCGACGCCCGAGAAGATGATCTTCTTCGGATCGGCACCCACGGCCAGCACGCGCGACAGCTCGCCGCCGGAGACGATGTCGAAGCCGCAGCCTGCTTCGGCGAACACGCGCAGCACGCCGAGCGAGGAGTTGGCCTTCATCGCATAGCAGATGAGGGCGTCGCGGCCCTCGAAGCCGCGCTGGTAGGCCGCCAGGGCATCCAGCATCCATTGCCTGGAGTAGACGAAGAGGGGGGTGCCGTGTTCGCGGGCCAGCGCGTCGAGCGCCACGCCTTCGACGTGCAGCGTGCCGTCGCGCTCGGCGATGTGCGGCTGGCCGGGCAGGGAGGTGGTCGTGCCGGCGTTCACTTGCGTTGCTCCGTACCGGTGCTGCTGCCGTTCGTGGTCGGAGCGGCCGGTGCGCTGGCGGCGGCCGCAGGCGCGGGCGCTGCCTGGCTGGAAGACGACGATGATGACGATGAGGAGCGCAGGCTGTCCGGCGTCAATATCTCCGGCAAGGTGGCTCGCCCGGCGGCTGCCGGATCGGTCGGCAGATACAGCGCACCGCGCTGTCCGCAGGCGGCGACGAGCCCGGCGGTGCCTACGGCGAGGCAGACCATGAGCGCGGCGCGGGCGCGGGTGCTCACTAGAATTTGGCGAACGTTCAACATGGCGAAATTGTAATGACCGACACCGAGTACATGGATCGCGCCGAGGCAGCTCTTGCAGCCATCGAGCTGGGCTGCGACCGCATCAACGAAGCGACCGACGCAGACATCGACAACCAGAGGGTGGGCGGGATGATCACGATGACCTTTCGCAACGGGAGCCAGCTGATCGTGAACCTGCAGAAGCCCTTGCAGGAGATCTGGCTAGCCGCGCGTTCGGGCGGCTATCACTACCGCCATGACGGCAAGGCCTGGGTGGACACCAAGACGGGCGAGGAATTCTTCGGCAACCTGTCGCGCGAGGCGACGCTTCAGGCCGGCCAGCCGCTGGACTTCGCGGCTGGCTGAACCTTCCGCCGGCGGCGGCGCTCAGTTGCGGAACAGGTCGAGGATGCGGTTGCGTTCCTCGGGCTGTGCGGGGGCGCCGATCGGACCGCCCGCAGGGGCCTCGACCGGCGCTGCCGGTGCGGACTCCACGCCCAGGCTCGCAACGCCGCGTCCCGGCGCGTAGTCGTCGTAGTACCACTCGCCGCCGACGCTCACGATGCCCGGGGGCGGGTTGGCGGACAGCTCGGTCACCGGCACGCCCTTGATGGCCGTCTCCATGTAGGTGATCCAGATCGGCAGGCTCAGGCCGCCGCCGGTCTCCCGATCGCCCAGGTTGCGCGGCGTGTCGTAGCCGATCCACGAGATGGCCGTCATGGTGGGCTGGAAGCCGGCGAACCAGGCGTCGAGCGAGTCGTTGGTGGTGCCGGTCTTGCCGTAGAGGTCGGGGCGCTTGAGCATGGCCTGCGCCTTGGCCGCGGTGCCGCCGCGGGCCACCGAATTGAGCAGCGTGTCCATGATGAAGGCGTTGCGCTGCGGGATGACGCGCAGCGAATCGTTCAGCAGCGGCGGCTGCTTGTCGACCAGCACCTTGTCCTTGTGGTCCGTGATGCGCGTGACCAGGTACGGATTCACGCGATAGCCGCCGTTGGCGAACACCGAATAGCCCACCGCCATCTGCATCGGCGTGACCGAGCCCGCGCCCAGTGCCATCGGCAGGTAGGCAGGGTGCTTTTCCTTGTCGAAGCCGAAGTTGGTGATCCACTCCTGCGCGTAGCGCGTGCCGATGGACTGCAGGATGCGGATCGATACCAGGTTCTTCGACTTCATCAGTGCGGTGCGCATCGTCATCGGGCCGTCGTAGCCGCCGCCGTAGTTCTTCGGCTCCCAGGGCTGGCCGCCGGTGGTGCCGGCGTCGAAGAAGAGCGGGCCGTCGTTGATGACCGTGGCCGGGGTGAAGCCCTTTTCGAGCGCCGCGGAATAGATGAAGGGCTTGAAGCTCGAGCCCGGCTGGCGCCAGGCCTGCGTCACGTGGTTGAACTTGTTCTTGCCGAAATCGAAGCCGCCGACCAGCGCCTTGATGGCGCCGTCGCGCGGGTCCATGGCGACGAAGGCGCCCTCGACCTCGGGCAACTGCGTGATCTCCCAGGTGTTCTTGGGCGTCTTCACCACGCGGATGACTGCGCCGCGGCGGATCTTGATGTTCGGCGGCGCCTTGTCGGAGAGGCCCGACTGGGCGGGCTTGAGGCCCTCGCCGGTGATCTGCACCGGGTCGCCGTTGCCGCGCACCGCGTCGATCTGCTTCGGCGTGGCCTTGAGCACCACCGCCGCCATCACGTCGCCGTTGTCGGGGTGGTCGCTGAGCGCGTCGTCGACCGCTTCGTCGAGGTCCTTCGGGTCGTTCGGAAGGTCGACGAACTTCTCGGGGCCGCGATAGATCTGGCGGCGCTCGTAATCCATGATGCCCTTGCGCAGCGCCTTGTAGGCGGCGGCCTGGTCGGCTGCGACGAGCGACGTGTACACCTTGAGGCCGCGCGTGTAGGTGCTGTCGCCGTACTGCGCGTACATCAGCTGGCGCACGGTCTCGGCCACGTACTCGGCGTGCAGGCGGTTCGGGTCGGCAGCGTCGCGCAGGTGCAGCTCTTCCTTCTTGGCTTCGGCCGCCTGCTCGGCGGTGATGAAGCCGGCTTCCTGCATGCGGTCGATCACGTAGAACTGGCGGCCGCGCGCGCGCTGCGGGTTGTTGACCGGGTTGTTCGCGCCTGGCGCCTTGGGCAGGCCGGCCAGCATGGCGGCCTGGGCGATCGTGAGTTCCTGCAGGGGCTTGCCGAAATAGGCTTCGGAGGCGGCAGCGAAACCGTAGGCGCGGTTGCCGAGGTAGATCTGGTTCAGGTAGATCTCGAAGATCTGGTCCTTGGTGAGCAGGTGCTCCAGCTTGAAGGTGAGCAGCACCTCGTAGATCTTGCGCGTGAGCGTCTTCTCGGAACTCAGGTAGACGTTGCGCGCCACCTGCATCGTGATGGTCGATGCGCCCTGGCTCTTCACGCGGTTCATGTTGGCCAGGCCCGCCCGGATCATGCCCTTGTAGTCGACGCCGCCGTGGTCGTAGAAGCGCGCGTCCTCGGCTGCGAGCACGGCGTCCTTCACGACCTTCGGGATGGCCGAGATGGGCGTGAGGTTGCGGCGCTCCTCGCCGAACTCGCCGATCAGGATGCCTTCGGCAGAGAAAACGCGCAGCGGCAGCTTCGGCCGGTAGTCGGAGAGCTCGCTGATGTCAGGCAGGTTGGGATACGCGACCGCAAGGGCCACGGCCACCACGCACAGCACCGCGAGCACACCGGCCAGCGCAATGCCGAAACCCCAGAGGAAAAGGCGCAGCAGCCATTTCAGCCAGGTCGGGCGGGGGGAGGGGGAATTCTTGGCTGGCCCTTTGGGGCTGGAAGTTTCTTGCATGAGGGGCCGCACAGAGTCACCCGACATTATAAAAAGCCGCCCCTTCCTCACGATCCGATCTTTGCGGGGCTTGCATTGCCCTAATTCAAAAGTTACAAAATGCGGTTTTGCCGTCAGCTTTTGACAACGCTTGAGGAATTTGCCCTGCAGCGTCGCTTGGTTGCTGCTACGCCTGCTGCTAGCATGCAACCGAATTCAATTTTTTCTATTCGTTACAAATACAGGGGAAGAGGAACCTGCCTTGGCTGCTCTTGGATCATTGTTTCGTCGTCAGAACGCTCCCCTGCTGGGGCTGGACGTGAGTTCGTCCAGCGTCAAGCTGGTCGAGCTCGGCCGTGAGGCCAGCGGCAAGCTGGTCCTGGAGCGCTGCGCCATCGAACCCCTGGAACGTGGCTGGATCACCGACGGCAACGTCGAGAAGTTCGACGAGGTGGCCGAAGCCGTCCGCCGCGTCATCCGCAAGAGCGGCACCCGCACCCGCAACGTGGCGCTCGCATTGCCGCCATCGGCCGTGATCACCAAGAAGATCATTCTTCCCGGCGGCATGAGCGAGCAGGAGCTCGAGATCCAGGTCGAGTCCGAAGCCAACCAATACATCCCGTTCTCGCTCGACGAAGTCAGCCTCGACTTCTGCGTGACCGGCCCGAGCGCCACCTCCGCAGGCGACGTGGAAGTTCTGATCGCCGCGTCGCGCAAGGAAAAGGTCCAGGACCGCGAAGGCCTGGCCGAAGCCGCGGGCCTGAAGGCGATGATCCTCGATGTCGAGTCGTATGCCTCGCGCCTGGCCACCGCCCGCCTGATCGAGCAGTTGCCCGGCAAGGGCGTCGATTCGATCGTTGCGCTCTTCGAAGTGGGCGCCTTCACCACCAGCATGCAGGTGCTGCGCAACCAGGAAGTGCTGTACGACCGCGACCAGGCGTTCGGCGGTGCCCAGCTCACCCAGCTGATCGTGCGCCAGTACGGCTTCTCCGCCGAGGAAGCCGAGGCCAAGAAGCGCAGCGGCGATCTGCCCGACGACTACGGCTCGGGCGTGCTCAGGCCCTTCGTCGAGAGCATCGCGCAGGAGATCGCGCGTGCGCTCCAGTTCTTCTTCACCAGCACGCCGCACAACCGCGTCGACTACGTCCTGCTGGCCGGCGGATCGGCTTCGCTGCCGGGGCTGACTAATGCCGTCACGCGCCAGACCTCGTTCGCCTGCTCGCTGCTCAATCCCTTCGAAGGGATGGAAATCAGCTCGAACGTCCGGGAGAAGAAGGTCCGCCGCGAGGCTCCGTCCTATCTGACCTCGTGCGGGCTGGCCATGCGGAGGTTCCTGCAGTGATCCTCATCAATCTGCTCCCGCATCGCGAAGCTGCGCGCAAGCGCAGGCGCGAGGCGTTCTATGGCACCCTGGGTGCCGCGGCGATCCTGGGCGTGTTGATCGCCGGGCTGGGCTACCTCTGGTTCGAGGCGCAGATATCGGCGCAGCAATCGAAGAACAGCTTCCTGCAGGCCGAGATCAAGAAGCTCGAGGTCGAGATCAAGGAAATCTCCACGCTGCAGGAAGAAATCGCCGCGCTGCGCGCGCGCCAGCAGGCCGTCGAAGACCTGCAGGGCGACCGCAACCTGCCCGTGCACCTGCTCAACGAGCTCGTGCGGCAGCTGCCCGATGGCGTCTATCTGACCAACATGAAGCAGGACAACCAGACGGTCACGCTGCAGGGCATGGCCCAGTCGAACGAGCGCGTGTCGGAGTTGCTGCGCAATCTCGGCAACAACAGCCCGTGGCTGGTGAAGCCCGAGCTGGTCGAGATCACCTCGGCCAATGTGAGCCTGAATCCGCGCGACCAGCGCCGCGTGGCGAACTTCACGATGCGCATTGGCCTGAAGCGCCCCACCGACGCGCAGAAAGCCGCTGCCGACAAGGCATTGGCCGCAACGGCGCAGTCCAAGGGGTAACCGATCATGGCAAGCAAGCGCCCCTCCCAGAAAATCGACGTCGCCGCAGCGCTCCAGCGCTTCGGCGACCAGTTCCGCGGACTCAATCCGAACGATCCCTCGGCGTGGCCCCCGGTGCCGCGCTATGCGCTGTGCCTCGCAGTCACGGCGCTGGTGCTGGTCGCTCTGTGGTTCGTCTGGCTGACCAATTCGAACGACGAGCTCGAAAGCGAGCGCGCCAAGGAAGTCACGCTCAAGGCCGACTACCAGAAGAAGGTGGCCCAGGCCGCCAACCTCGATCTGCTCAAGAAGCAGCGCGAGCAGGTCCAGCAGTACGTGACCCTGCTCGAGAAGCAGTTGCCCAGCAAGGCCGAAATGGATGCCCTGCTGTCGGACATCAACCAGGCGGGCCTGGGCCGCAGCCTCCAGTTCGAGCTGTTCCGCCCCGGCCAGGTGTCGGTCAAGGACTATTACGCCGAACTGCCGATCGCCGTTCGCGTGACCGGCCGCTATCACGACATGGGCGCCTTCGCGGCCGACGTGGCGGGCCTCTCGCGCATCGTGACGCTCAACAACATCTCGGTCACCCCGCAGAAGGACAAGGACGTGCTGACGATGGACGCCACCGCGCGCACCTATCGCTATCTCGACGATGAAGAGCGGGCCGCCCAGAAGCGCGCCTCCGCACCGAAGGCGAAGAAATGAAGATCGTCGCCAAAGTACTGTGGCTGACGCTGGCCGCGTCGGCATTGAGCGCCTGCGACTCGGGCCAGGAAGACCTCCAGCGCTGGATGGCCGAGCAGCGTGCCCAGGTGAAGCCTTCGATTCCGCCCATTTCCGAACCCAAGAAGTTCACTCCGCAGGCCTATACCGAGGCCTCGGCGTTCGAACCTTTCAACATCCTGAAGCTGACGCAGGCGCTGCGCCGCGAATCGAACCAGCCGAGCACCTCGGAGCTGATCGCGCCCGAGCTGGCTCGGCGCAAGGAGCCGCTCGAGGCTTTCCCGCTCGACTCGATGGCGATGGTCGGCAGCATGAACCGCAACGGCCAGCCGGTGGCGCTGCTGCGCGTGGACAAGCTGCTCTACAAGGTGCGCGTCGGCGAATACCTGGGACTCAACTACGGGCGTATCACCCGCATCAACGAAACCGAAATCGCCTTGCGTGAAATCGTGCAAGACGCCGCCGGTGAATGGATCGAACGCGTCGCGACGCTGCAGCTGCAAGAGAGTGCGAAATGAACCAAAAGAAATCAAAAATGGCACAGTGGCTGCGCGCTGCCGGCCTGGGTCTGCTGGCCTTCGGCGCATTGGCCGTGGCACATGCGCAAAACGCCATCGAAGCCGTCACCAGCTCGACCCAGTCGGGCTCGGAAGTCATCCGCATCGATCTCGCGCAGCCGCTCACCGCGGTTCCCGCCGGATTCGCCGTCCAGACCCCCGCGCGCATCGCGCTGGACTTTCCCGGTGTCACGAACGCCATCGGCCGCTCCGCCATCGAGGTGAACCAGGGCAACCTGCGCTCGGTGAACGTGGTGCAGGCCGGTGAGCGCAGCCGCGTGGTGCTGAACCTGAAGCAGGCGACCGCGTACAAGGCCGAGATCCAGGGCAAGTCGCTGCTGGTGGTGCTCGAGCCCGTCGCCGGATCGGCCCTCGCAGCCCCGGTTTCCACGGCTTTCGCCGAAAACCGCAATCGCGACACGCTGCCTCTGCGCGACGTCGACTTCCGCCTGGGCGCCGACAGCACCGGCCGCGTCATCGTCGACCTTCCGAACAACCAGGTGGGCGTGGACGTCAAGCAGCAGGGCAAGAGCCTCGTGGTCGAGTTCACCAAGTCGTCCCTGCCCGAGGGGCTGCGCCGCCGCCTCGACGTGGCCGATTTCGGCACGCCGGTGCAGATGATCACCTCGCAGCAGGCCGGCGACCGCGTCCGCATGACGATCGACGCCAAGGGCGACTGGGAGCACAGCGCCTACCAGAGCGAAAACCAGTTCGTGGTCGAGGTGCGCGCCCGCAAGGTCGACCCGACCAAGCTGACCCAGGGCGTGGGCTACAACGGCGAGAAGCTGTCGCTCAATTTCCAGAACATCGAGATCCGCTCGCTGCTGCAGGTGATCGCCGACTTCACGAACTTCAACATCGTGACCTCGGATTCGGTGACGGGTGCCCTCACGCTGCGTCTGAAGGACGTGCCGTGGGACCAGGCCCTGGACATCATCATGCAGGCGAAGAACCTGGGCATGCGCAAGAACGGCAGCGTGCTGTGGATCGCGCCCAAGGATGAGATCAACGCCAAGGAAAAGCTCGAGTTCGAGGCCAAGGCCGCGATCGAGAACCTGGAGCCGCTGCGGACCCAGTCGTTCCAGCTCAACTACACCAAGGCGATCGCCATTGCGCAAGGCCTGACCGGTACCGGTGCGTCGGGTGGCGGCGGCGGCGGGGGTGGCACGACGACCCGGATCCTGAGTCCGCGCGGCAGCGTGATCGCGGAATCGCGTACCAACCAGCTGTTCGTGTCTGACGTTCCCTCGCGACTGGCGCAGGTGGCGGAACTGATCCAGAAGCTCGATATCCCCGTTCGCCAGGTGCTGATCGAGGCACGCATCGTCGAGGCGTCCGATACCTTCGGCAAGTCGCTGGGCGTGCGGTTGGGCGGCGGCATCGCCGGCGAGCGTTTCGCATCCTCCGGTGGCAATCGTGCGTTCGCCAACCTTGGCGTGATGCCTGTCGTGACCCCTGGCACCAACGGTGGTCCGAGCACTGCCAACACCACCTGGACCAACTCCAACTTCATCAACCTCCCCGCAGGCGATGCCGGCGGCACCGGCAACGCGGCAGGCACCTTCGCGATCTCGCTTTTCAATTCGAGCTTCTCGCGCATGCTGAACCTCGAAATCTCGGCGCTCGAAGCCGACGGCAAGGGCAAGCTGGTCTCCAGCCCCCGTGTCATCACCGCCGACCAGACCAAGGCGCTGATCGAGCAGGGCGAGGAAATCCCGTATCAGCAGGCCACTTCCAGCGGCGCGACCTCCATCTCGTTCCGCAAGGCGGTGCTGAAGCTCGAAGTCACGCCCCAGATCACGCCGGAGGGCAACATCATCCTGACGCTGGACGTCAGCAAGGACGCCCGCGGCGTGAATACCTCGGCGGGTCCGGCGATCAACACCAAGCACGTGCAGACCGAGGTGCTGGTGGAGAACGGCGGCACGGTTGTCATCGGTGGTATCTTCGAGCTCACCGAAACCAATGACGAATCGCGCGTGCCGGTGCTGGGTGAAGTGCCCTATGTGGGTGCACTGTTCCGCAAGCGCGAACGCGTTGCCAACAAGACTGAAATGCTCGTCTTTATCACCCCGAAGATGATTACCGACCGCAACGCCGCGCGCTGACGCGCGCGGCGTAGCAGCCACCGCGTGGCGGTCGCACTCGTCGGCTTGCCCGGCGCCGGAAAGTCCGCAGTGGGCCGGCGCCTGGGGATGCGGCTGGACCTTCCTTTCATCGATACCGATCATGTGATCGAGCAGCGCATCGGCTGCTCGATCCGTGACTTTTTCGAGCGCGAGGGCGAGGCTGCCTTCCGCGACCTCGAGCAGGCCGTGATCGCCGACCTGGCCTCCAACGCCCAGGGCGTGCTGGCCACGGGCGGCGGGGCGGTGCTGCGGGAGGCCAACCGCCAGCAACTGCGCGATCACTTCCATGTGATCTACCTGCGCTCCTCCCCCGAAGACCTGTTCCGGCGCCTGCGCCACGACGTCAAGCGCCCCTTGCTGCAGGTGGCCGATCCGCTGGGCCGGCTTCGGGAGCTGCACGATGCGCGCGACCCCTTCTATCGGGAAACCGCTCACGACGTGGTCGACACGGGCCGCCCGACGATCGCGATGCTGGTGAACATCATCGTGATGCAGCTGGAGCTGGCGGGTGTCGTCGAGCCGGGTGCGCACCCCGAAGAGCCCTCCGCCTGAGCCTGCCCCTGCCGCAGCGCCTAAACTCGCTGCCCATGTCCCTGCCCGTACTTTCCGCTCCGCCAGAACGTGTCGACATCCAGCTCGGCGACCGCAGCTATCCGATCCTGATCGGCGCCGGCCTGCTGGACGACCCGCGGAGCTTCGATGTCGTGCCCGCCTCGGCCACGGCCCTGATCGTCAGCAACACCACGGTGGCGCCGCTCTATGCCAGGGCGCTGCAATCCGCCCTGGCGGGGCGTTTCAGGGCAGTTCACCTGCTCGAACTGCCCGACGGCGAGGCCTACAAGAACCTGCAGACGCTGAACCTGATCTTCGACGAACTCCTCGGCCGGGGCAGCGACCGCAAGACCGTCCTGTTCGCGCTGGGTGGCGGGGTGGTCGGCGACATGACCGGCTTCGCGGCTGCCAGCTACATGCGCGGCGTGCCATTCGTACAGGTGCCGACCACGCTGCTGGCGCAGGTGGATTCCTCCGTCGGCGGCAAGACGGCCATCAACCACCCGCTGGGCAAGAACATGATCGGCGCGTTCTACCAGCCGCAGCTCGTGCTCTGCGATCTCGCGACGCTGCAGACGCTGCCGCCGCGCGAGCTCAGCGCCGGGCTGGCCGAAGTCATCAAGTACGGCCCGATCCACGACATGGCCTTCTTCGACTGGATCGAGGCGAACATCGACGCCCTCGTCGCGCGGGAGCCGGCAGCGCTGGCCCACGCCGTCAGGCGCAGCTGCGAGATCAAGGCGCTGGTGGTGGGGCAGGACGAGCGCGAGACCGGCCTGCGCGCGATCCTCAATTTCGGCCACACCTTCGGCCACGCGATCGAATCGGGCCTGGGCTATGGCGAGTGGCTGCACGGCGAGGCCGTGGGCTGCGGCATGGTCATGGCAGCGCGGCTGTCCCAGCGGCTCGGCGGTGTCGATGCCGCGTTTGTCGAGCGGCTCACGCGGCTGATCGAGCGGGCCGGCCTGCCGATCGTCGGCCCGGCGCTGGGCGCGGACCGCTACCTGGAGCTGATGCGCGTCGACAAGAAGTCGGAGGCCGGCGAGATCCGCTTCGTGGTGATCGACCGGCCCGGCTCCGCGGTGGTCCGCAGCGCGCCCGATGCGCTGGTGCGCGAAGTGCTCGCCCAGAGCTGCGCGCAGCAATGAGCCTCGCGGCCTACGCCTGCCTGCCCGCGCGCTCGCGCGGCCGTCGGCATGCGGAGCCGCCAGCGCCCACGCGCGATGCCTTCCAGCGCGACCGAGACCGGATCGTGCATTCCACCGCTTTCCGCCGGCTGGTCTACAAGACGCAGGTGTTCCTGAACCACGAGGGCGACCTCTTCCGTACCCGTCTCACGCATTCGCTCGAAGTCGCCCAGCTGGGCCGGTCGATCGCGCGGGCGCTGCGCATCAACGAGGACCTTGTCGAGGCCATCGCCCTCGCGCACGACCTGGGGCACACGCCCTTCGGCCACGCCGGGCAGGATGCGCTCGACGACTGCATGGCCGGGCACGGCGGCTTCGAGCACAACCTGCAGAGCCTGCGCGTGGTCGATGCGCTGGAGCATCGCTATCCGCAGTACGACGGCCTGAACCTCAGCTTCGAGACGCGCGAGGGCATCCTCAAGCATTGCTCGCGCGCGAACGCCGAGCGGCTGGAGGCTGCCGAGCCCGGCGGCGTCGCCCGGCGTTTCCTCGACCGTACCCAGCCGGGGCTGGAGGCCCAGCTTTGCAACCTGGCCGACGCGATCGCCTACAACGCCCACGACATCGACGACGGCGTGCGCTCGGGGCTCATCACGGTCGAGCAGCTGTCGGAGGTGGTGCTGTTCGAGCGGCATCGCCAAGAGGCGCTCGCCGAGCACCCGCATCTGCAGGGGCGCCGCGTGCTCTACGAAGCCATCCGCCGCATGCTGAGCGCACAGGTCTACGACGTGATCGATGCGACCCGGGCGTCGCTCGAGGCGCTCGCCCCGGCCGACGCCGATGCCGTGCGCAAGGCTCAGCCCGTCGTGGCGTTCAGCAGCACCATGCAGGCCCAGTCGGAAGATTTGAAGCGCTTTCTCTTCCGCAACCTCTACCGGCACCCGCAGGTCACGCAGACCACCGACCAGGCGCGGGAGGTGGTGCGTGAACTGTTCGCGGCCTATCTGGAGCGAGGCTCCGAGATGCCGGCCTCCTATGCCGAGCGGCCGGACAGGCATCGCGCCGTCGCCGACTACATCGCCGGCATGACCGACCGGTTCGCCGTGCGCGAGCACGAACGGCTGACCGGCCGCCGGGGCATCGCATGAGCGCCGCGCCGGGCCGCTCCCAGACAGGCTCGCACGGTAGTGCGAAGAACGAAGGTACGCCAATGGGTGGGTGGGCCGGGCGACCCCGCATTCCCGCCGCGGCGCTGGCCGTGCTGCTGGGCGGCGTCAGCGGATCCCTCCACCTGGGCAAGCTGCCGCCCGCCGTGCCGGCGCTGCAGGCATCGCTGGGCATCGATCTGGTCGAGGCGGGGTTCCTGCTCTCGCTGGTGCAGGTCGCCAGCATGACGCTGGGTCTGGTGGTGGGCCTGGCGGCCGACACCATCGGGCTGCGCCGCAGCATGCTGACGGGGCTGATCGTGCTGACTGTCGCCAGCTTGCTCGGTGGCGCGGCCGGTACAGGGCTCGGCGGCGGCGGGGCACATGCCGTGCACTGGCTTCTGGTTCTGCGCGCCGTGGAGGGCATCGGCTTCCTGCTGGCGGTGATGCCGGGGCCGGGGCTGATACGCGCCCTGACGCCGCCGGGGGCCGACAAGGCCGCGCTGGGCCTGTGGGGCGCCTACATGCCGCTGGGCGTGGCCCTCGCGCTTCTTCTCGGTCCGGCCCTGATCGGCTGGGGCGGCTGGGTGGACTGGTGGTGGGCGCTGTCGACCGTATCGGCCGGCGCGGCGCTCTGGCTCTGGATTGCCGTGCCCGCCGACCGGCTCCGTCCGTCCACGGCGGGGCCGGCTTCCGGCGGATGGGCGTCGCGGCTGCGCGCCACTGCCGGCGCGCGAGCGCCCTGGCTGGTCGCGCTGACCTTCGCCGTGTACTCGTCGCAATGGATCGCGGTGATCGGCTTCCTGCCTGCCATCTACGCGGGTGCAGGCGTGCCGGCCGCTTGGAGTGCGGTGCTCACCGCGCTGGCGGCGGCGGCGAACATCGTCGGCAACGTCGCGGGCGGGCGCTGGCTGCAGCGCGGCGTGGCGCCCGAGCGCCTGCTGCAGCTGGGCTTCCTGACGATGGCGCTGAGCGGCGTGGCCGCCTTCGCGCAGATGGGGCAGGGCGCCGAGGCGGCGGGCCTGCCGCCGACCGTGCGCTATATCGCCGTGTGCGCCTTCTCGCTGGGCGGCGGCATGGTACCTGCCACGCTGTTCATGCTGGGCGTGCGGCTGGCGCCGGGGCCATCCACCGTGTCGACCACCATCGGATTGATGCAGCAGGCCTCTTCGCTGGGGCAGTTCCTGGCGCCGCTCGCGGTGGCGTGGCTGGCGCATCGCGTCGGCGGCTGGCAGTGGACCTGGACGGCCACGCTGGCCTGCTCGCTGGTCGGCATGGCGGTCGCGCGGCGCCTGGGGCGTATTCGCCCCGCTGCGGAGATGGCATGACGCTACCGGCGACAATCCCTTCCCTTCAGGCCGAAGCCGACACGCGGCGCTGGCTCGAGCGCGCGGTGATCGGCCTCAACCTGTGCCCCTTCGCCAAGGCCGTGCATGTGAAAGGACAGATCCACTACGCGGTGTACGAGCCCGCCGAGGAGGCCGACCTGATGGACGCACTGCTGGCGCAGGCCCGAGACCTCGTGGCGCTCGATGCCTCCGTGCGCGACACAACCCTTCTGATTGCACCGAACGCCTTGCCCGATTTCCTGGATTTCAACGACTTCACGGCGCGCGCCGAACGCCGGCTCGCCCGCGCGGGATTCGACGGCGTGTTGCAGCTGGCGAGCTTCCATCCGCAGTTCCAGTTCGCCGGCACCGAAGCCGACGACATCGGCAACGCAACCAACCGCGCGCCGTACCCCACGCTGCATCTGCTGCGCGAGGACAGCGTGAGCCGCGCCGTCGAGGCCTTTCCGGAGGCGGAGGCGATCTTCGAGCGCAACATCGACACGCTCGAAGCGCTGGGATCGCAGGGCTGGAGCGAACTCGACGTCGGGCCGGGGAGCGCCAAGCCATGAACACGAAGACCGCACCGAAGACGAACAAGGCCGCGAAGGCCGACGCCGAGCTGGCCGAAGTGCTGCGCCCCGGCCAGTCGGTCGAGCTGCTCAAGGAACTGCACATCCTGACCCGCGAGGGCCGGCTCAACCAGGACTCGCGGCGCAAGCTCAAGCAGGTCTACCACCTGTTCCAGTTCATCGAGCAGCTGCTGCGCGAGCTGCCGGAAGAGGGCGCGGGCGCCACGCTGGCCGACCATGGCGCGGGCAAGTCGTACCTGGGCTTCATCATCTACGACCTGTTCTTCCGCGCCCGGCCGGGTGGCGGCCATGTCTACGGCATCGAGACGCGCGGCGAGTTGGTCGAGCGCTCGCGCGAGCTTGCGAAGCGCCTGGGCTTCGAGCGCATGTCGTTCCTGAACCTCACGGTGGCCGAGTCGGCGCAATCGGGTGAGCTGCCGGCGCAGATCGACATGGTCACCGCGCTGCATGCCTGCGACACCGCGACCGACGACGCCATCGCCTTCGGCCTGGCCAAGAAGGCGCGCTGCATGGTGCTCGTGCCCTGCTGCCAGGCCGAGGTGGCTGCCTGCCTGCGCGAGACCAAGGCGCTGGCGCTGTCGCGCACGCCGCTGGCCGAGCTCTGGCGCCATCCGCTGCACACGCGCGAGATCGGCAGCCAGCTCACCAACGTGCTGCGCTGCCTGTACCTCGAAGCCAGCGGCTACAGCGTCACGGTCACGGAGCTGGTCGGCTGGGAGCACAGCATGAAGAACGAGCTGATCCTCGCGCGCTACACCGGCCAGAAAAAGGCGAGCGCGGCCGCGCGGCTGCGCGAGCTGCTCGCTCAGTTCGGGCTCGACAGGCTGGGCGACACGCGCTTCCGTCTCGCCTGAGCGCGGGCGCGCCGTCCGTCGCACAGGCCGATCGCTCCCATGGCCCGTCTTCCCCGTCTCACGCTGGCAGGCATGCCGCACCACGTGATCCAGCGCGGCAACAACCGCCAGCCGATCTTCATGGAGCGCGCCGACCACGAGAAGCTGCTCGCGCTGCTGACCGAGAACGCCGCGCGCTTCGAGATCTCGGTGCACGCCTACGTGCTGATGGACAACCACTTCCACCTGCTGGCCACCCCCGCCAGCGTCACCGGGCTGCCGCAGTTCATGCAGTCGGTGGGGCGAGCCTATGTGCGCTACTTCAACGACCGCCATGGCCGCAGCGGCACTTTGTGGGAAGGGCGCTACAGGTCGACGCTGATCCAGACCGACCGCTACCTGCTGACCTGCATGGCCTACATCGACCTCAACCCCGTGCGGGCGGGCATGGTGGCCGAGGCGCGCGACTTCCCGTGGTCCAGCCATGGCCACTACGCCGGCCTTCGGCACGACAAGCTGCTGACGCCGCATCCGCTGTACTGGGAACTCGGCAACACCCCGTTCGCCCGAGAGGCTGCGTATGTCGAACTGGTGCGCGCCGGGGTGCGCGCGGCCGATCAGAAGGCCTTGACCGAAGCCACGCTGCGGGGCTGGGCGGCTGGCGACGAGGATTTTCTCGACGGCCTGCAGAAGTCCACCGACCGCCGGGTGGTCAAAGCCAAGGCTGGGCGTCCGCCTTCGACTCCCCGATCCTGAGCAGGAAAAGCCGGTCCATCCTTCGGGCGGATTGGCCTTTTTGCTCCTGTTTTTGATGTGTCCCTGATTTTATTCCTATCGAAAAACTCAAGATTTAAATGGAATCTGACCCCTATTAAAGTGTTTGGCATTCTTTGTGCAACGCAATATGCTCCGATTCCCTGCGAAAACTGAAGGAGCGCGCCATGACGACGGCTGCCGAGATCAAGCATCTCCAAGAACACGGTCTGTATTCCGCTGCCGACGAGCACGATGCCTGCGGCGTCGGCTTCGTTGCACACATCAAGGGCGAGAAGAGCCATGCCATCGTGCTGCAGGGCCTGAAGATTCTTGAAAATCTCGACCATCGCGGCGCAGTGGGCGCCGACAAGCTGATGGGCGACGGCGCCGGCATCCTGATCCAGCTGCCCGACCGTCTCTACCGCGAGGAAATGGCGAAGCAGGGCGTCACGCTGCCCCCGCCGGGCGAGTACGGCGTCGGCATGATCTTCCTGCCGAAGGAACACGCCTCCCGCGAGGCCTGCGAGCAGGAGATGGAGCGCGCCATCAAGGCCGAGGGCCAGGTGCTGCTCGGCTGGCGCGACGTGCCGGTCAATCGCGACATGCCCATGTCGCCCACCGTGCGCGAGAAGGAACCGCTGCTGCGCCAGGTCTTCATCGGCCGCGGCAACGACGTCATCGTGCAGGACGCGCTGGAACGCAAGCTGTACGTGATCCGCAAGACCGCCAGCGCCAACATCCAGCGCCTGAAGCTCAAGCACAGCAAGGAATACTACGTTCCCAGCATGTCGAGCCGCACCGTGGTCTACAAGGGCCTGCTGCTGGCCGACCAGGTCGGCACCTACTACCTCGACCTGCAGGACAAGCGCTGCGTCTCGGCCCTGGGCCTGGTGCACCAGCGCTTCTCCACCAACACCTTCCCCGAGTGGCCGCTGGCCCACCCGTACCGCTACGTCGCCCACAACGGCGAAATCAACACGGTCAAGGGCAACTACAACTGGATGAAGGCGCGCGAAGGCGTCATGTCTTCCCCCGTGCTGGGCCCCGACCTGCAGAAGCTCTACCCGATCAGCTTCGCCGGCCAGTCCGACACCGCCACCTTCGACAACTGCCTCGAGCTGCTGACGATGGCCGGCTATCCCATCAGCCAGGCCGTGATGATGATGATTCCCGAGCCCTGGGAACAGCACGCCACCATGGACCCGCGCCGCCGCGCGTTCTACGAATACCACGCCGCCATGCTCGAGCCGTGGGACGGCCCGGCCTCCATCGTGTTCACCGACGGCCGCCAGATCGGCGCCACGCTCGACCGCAACGGCCTGCGCCCCTCGCGCTACTGCGTGACCGACGACGACCTGGTCATCATGGCTTCGGAGTCGGGCGTGCTGCCCGTGCCCGAGCAGAAGATCGTGCGCAAGTGGCGCCTGCAGCCCGGCAAGATGTTCCTCATCGACCTGGAGCAGGGCCGCCTGATCGACGACGAGGAAGTCAAAGCCAACCTCGCCAACAGCAAGCCCTACAAGCAGTGGATCGAGAACCTGCGCATCAAGCTCGACAGCGTGACCGCCGAAGCCGCCGAGGCGGTCAAGGCTCCGCTGTCGCAGGTGCCGCTGCTCGACCGCCAGCAGGCCTTCGGCTACACCCAGGAAGACATCAAGTTCCTGATGAGCCCGATGGCGCAGGCCGGCGAGGAAGGCATCGGCTCGATGGGCAACGACAGCCCGCTGGCCGTGCTCTCGAGCAAGAACAAGCCGCTCTACAACTACTTCAAGCAGCTGTTTGCGCAGGTCACGAACCCGCCGATCGACCCGATCCGCGAAGCGATCGTGATGTCGCTGGTGTCCTTCATCGGCCCCAAGCCGAACCTGCTGGACATCAACCAGGTCAACCCGCCGATGCGGCTCGAAGTGAGCCAGCCGATCCTCGACTTCGCAGACATGGCGAAGCTGCGCGACATCGGCAAGTACACGCAGGGCAAGTTCAAGAGCTACGTGCTCGACATCACCTACCCGCTCGCATGGGGCGACGAAGGTGTCGAAGCCAAGCTGGCGTCGCTGTGCGCCGAGGCCGTCGATGCCATCAAGGGCGGCAATAACATCCTGATCGTGAGCGACCGCGGCGTGAGCCCCACGCAGGTGGCCATTCCCGCCGTGCTGGCGCTGTCGGCCGTGCACCAGTACCTGGTGCGCGAGGGCCTGCGCACCACGGCCGGCCTGGTGGTCGAGACCGGTTCGGCGCGCGAGGTGCACCACTTCGCCGTGCTCGCGGGCTACGGCGCGGAAGCCGTGCACCCCTACCTTGCAATGGAAACGCTGGTGGCGATGCACGCCGACCTGCCGGGCGAGCTGAGCGCCGACAAGGCGGTCTACAACTACGTGAAGGCCATCGGCAAGGGTCTGTCGAAGATCATGTCGAAGATGGGTGTCAGCACCTACATGAGCTACTGCGGCGCGCAGCTGTTCGAAGCCATCGGCCTGAACAGCGAGACGGTGAGCAAGTACTTCACCGGCACCGCCAGCCGCGTGGAAGGCATCGGCGTGTTCGAGATCGCCGAGGAAGCCATCCGCATGCACAAGGCCGCCTTCGGCGACGACCCGGTGCTCTCCAACATGCTCGACGCCGGCGGCGAATACGCATGGCGCACGCGCGGCGAGGAGCACATGTGGACGCCCGACGCCATCGCCAAGCTGCAGCACAGCACGCGCTCCAACAACTGGAACACGTACAAGGAATACGCCCAGCTCATCAACGACCAGAACCGCCGCCACCTCACGCTGCGCGGCCTGTTCGAGTTCAGGATCGACCCGGCCAAGGCCATCCCGGTCGACGAGGTCGAGCCCGCGGCCGAGATCGTCAAGCGCTTCGCCACCGGCGCGATGTCGCTGGGCTCCATCAGCACCGAGGCGCACTCGGTGCTGGCGGTGGCCATGAACCGCATCGGCGGCAAGAGCAACACGGGCGAGGGCGGTGAAGACCCCGCGCGCTATCGCAACGAGCTCAAGGGCATCCCGATCAAGCAGGGCGATACGCTGCGCAGCATCGTGGGCGCCGAGAACGTCGAGGTCGACCTGCCGCTGAAGGAAGGCGATTCGCTGCGCTCGCGCATCAAGCAGGTCGCGTCGGGCCGCTTCGGCGTCACGGCCGAGTACCTGCATTCGGCCGACCAAATCCAGATCAAGATGGCGCAGGGCGCCAAGCCGGGCGAAGGCGGCCAGCTGCCGGGCGGCAAGGTCACCGAGTACATCGGCAAGCAGCGCTATGCCGTGCCGGGCGTGGGCCTCATCAGCCCGCCGCCGCACCACGACATCTACTCGATCGAGGACCTGGCACAGCTCATCCACGACCTGAAGAACACCGCACCGCACGCCAGCATCAGCGTGAAGCTGGTGAGCGAGATCGGCGTGGGCACCATCGCCGCGGGCGTCGCCAAGTGCAAGAGCGACCACGTCGTGATCGCCGGCCATGACGGCGGCACGGGCGCCTCGCCCTGGTCGTCGATCAAGCACGCGGGCAGCCCGTGGGAAATCGGCCTGGCCGAGACGCAGCAGACGCTGGTGCTCAACCGCCTGCGCAGCCGCATCCGCGTGCAGGCCGACGGCCAGATGAAGACCGGCCGCGACGTCGCCATCGGTGCGCTGCTGGGCGCCGACGAATTCGGCTTCGCCACCGCGCCGCTGGTGGTCGAGGGCTGCATCATGATGCGCAAGTGCCACCTGAACACCTGCCCGGTGGGCGTGGCCACGCAGGACCCGGTGCTGCGCAAGAAGTTCTCAGGCAAGCCCGAGCACGTCGTCAACTACTTCTTCTTCGTCGCCGAAGAAGTGCGCCAGATCATGGCCCAGCTCGGCATCCGCAAGTTCGACGACCTGATCGGCCGCGCCGACCTGCTCGACATGCGCAAGGGCATCGAGCACTGGAAGGCCGCCGGCCTGGACTTCAGCCGCCTGTTCGCGCTGCCGAACGTGCCGGCCGACGTGCCGCGATTCCATGTCGAGAACCAGGACCACGGCCTCGACAAGGCGCTCGACGTCAAGCTCATCGAGAAGTCGCGTCCCGCGATCGACAAGGGCGAGAAGGTGCAGTTCATCGAGGTGGCGCGCAACGTCAACCGCTCGGTGGGCGCGATGCTCTCGGGCGCGCTGACCAAGGTGCATCCGCAGGGCCTGCCCGACGACTCGATCCGCATCCAGCTCGAAGGCACGGGCGGCCAGTCGTTCGGCGCCTTCCTGGCGCGCGGCATCACGCTGTACCTGATCGGCGACGCCAACGACTACACCGGCAAGGGCCTCTCGGGCGGCCGGGTGGTGGTTCGCCCCAGCCTCGACTTCCGTGGCGAAGCAGCGCGCAACACCATCGTCGGCAACACCGCGCTGTACGGCGCGACCACCGGCGAGGCCTACCTCTGCGGCGTGGCGGGCGAGCGCTTCGCGGTGCGCCTGTCGGGCGCCACGGCAGTCGTCGAGGGCACGGGCGACCACGGCTGCGAGTACATGACCGGCGGCACGGTGGCGGTGCTCGGCAAGACCGGCCGCAACTTCGCAGCCGGCATGAGCGGCGGCGTCGCCTTCGTCTACGACGAGGACGGCCAGTTCGCGTCGCGCTGCAACCTGTCGATGGTCTCGCTGGAGAAGGTGCTGACCTCGGCCGAGCAGACCGCCAGCGTGCACCGCAAGATCTGGCACGGCGGCGAGACCGACGAGGCCCAGCTCAAGAAGCTGCTCGAGGAGCACCACCGCTGGACCGGCAGCAAGCGCGCGCGCGAACTGCTGGACAACTGGGCAGTGTCGCGCACGAAGTTCGTGAAGGTCTTCCCCAACGAATACAAGCGCGCGCTCGCCGAGCTGCACGACCGCAAGGTCGAGCTCACGAGCACCGGCAACAACGCGCACATCGGCCTCGAGCCGCATGCGCTGGCCGCCCCCGCACCGCAGTCGGCTCCCGCCGCCGCTTGAAGATCAACCAACACAACGAGCCCCCGCATCGCATGCAGCGCGTGAAACTGTCTCGATCCCTTCGGGGAACACTGCGGAACCGGCTTTGCCGGGCCGCCGGTGTTGCCCCCACGAGGGGGGAGGCGGCTACACGCAGTGAGCAAGCGACGGGGGTGTGAAAAGGAACCACGATGGGAAAGATCACCGGCTTCATGGAGCATGAGCGCATCGAGGAGGGCTACAAGCCCGTCTCCGAGCGCGTCAAGCACTACAAGGAATTCGTCGTCGGCCTGAGCAACGAGCAGGCCAAGGTGCAGGGTGCGCGCTGCATGGACTGCGGCACGCCGTTCTGCAACAGCGGCTGCCCGGTCAACAACATCATTCCGGACTTCAACGACCTCGTGTACCGCAACGACTGGCAAAACGCCTTCGCGGTGCTCGACTCGACCAACAACTTCCCCGAGTTCACCGGCCGCATCTGCCCGGCGCCCTGCGAGGCTGCCTGCGTGCTCAACGTGAACGACGACGCGGTCGGCATCAAGTCGCTGGAACACGCGATCATCGACCGCGCCTGGGACGAAGGCTGGGTGGCGCCGCGCGTCGCCAAGCACAAGACCGGCAAGAAGGTGGCGGTGGTGGGCTCGGGCCCGGCCGGCATGGCGGCAGCCCAGCAGCTGGCGCGCGCCGGCCATGACGTGACGCTCTTCGAGAAGAACGACCGCGTCGGCGGCCTGCTGCGCTACGGCATCCCCGACTTCAAGATGGAGAAGTCGCACATCGACCGCCGCGTCGAGCAGATGAAGGCCGAAGGCGTGGTGTTCCGCACCGGCGTGATCGTCGGCGCCGCGAAGGACCCGCTGGGCAAGGGCTCCAAGGTCACGAACCTGGCCAAGGAAACCGTCACGCCCGAGCAGCTGCAGAAGGATTTCGACGCCGTGCTGCTGACCGGCGGCGCGGAGCAGTCGCGCGACCTGCCGGTGCCCGGCCGCGACCTCGACGGCATCCACTTCGCGATGGAGTTCCTGCCGCAGCAGAACCGCGTCAACGCCGGCGACAAGGTCAAGGGCCAGCTGCGCGCCGACGGCAAGCACGTGATCGTGATCGGCGGCGGCGACACCGGCTCCGACTGCGTGGGCACCAGCAACCGCCACGGCGCGGTCAGCGTCACGCAGTTCGAGCTGATGCCGCAGCCGCCCGAGGAAGAGAACCGCCCGCTGACCTGGCCCTACTGGCCGATCAAGCTGCGCACCAGCTCCAGCCACGAGGAAGGCTGCGAGCGCGAGTTCTCGATCTCCACGAAGGAGTTCATCGGCGAGAAGGGCAAGGTCACCGGCCTGAAGACCGTTCGCGTCGAATGGAAGGACGGCAAGATGCAGGAAGTGGCCGGCAGCGAGCAGGTGCTCAAGGCCGACCTGGTGCTGCTCGCCATGGGCTTCGTGAGCCCCGTGGCCTCCGTGCTCGACGCCTTCGGCGTGGAGAAGGATGCGCGCGGCAACGCGCGGGCGACGGTCGACTTCGTCGGCGGCTATGCCACCAATGTTCCGAAGGTCTTTGCGGCCGGCGACATCCGCCGCGGACAGTCGCTGGTGGTGTGGGCGATCCGCGAAGGCCGCCAGGCTGCGCGTTCGGTGGACGAGTTCCTGATGGGCTTCAGCGACCTGCCTCGCTGATAAGGGGGGCTCCTCGGCGCGGGCCGTTGTCCACGGCTTCCTGACGAGGGTCTGACGGGCGCCGCGCTGAATTTTGTTTCAGTTTCGCGGGGCCGCTCGCCGCCCCGTTATCATCCGCGTCAAACCGCATGCCGGGATGCTTGAAAGGGCGCCCGGCTTTTTTATTGAGATGGACACCGCCAAACCGCTGCCACATCCCTTCGTAGAGTTTCGCGACGTCAGGTTCGGCTATGGCGCGCGCACCATCCTCGACGGCGTCTCGTTCGCCGTGCCGCGGGGCAAGGTGACCGCGCTGATGGGCGCCTCGGGCGGCGGCAAGACCACCGTGCTGCGGCTGATCGGCGGACAGCAGAAGGCGCAGCGCGGCGAGGTGCTCTTCGATGGCAGCGACGTCGGCAAGCTCGACGCCAACGCCCTGTACGCCGCGCGGCGGCGCATGGGCATGCTGTTCCAGTTCGGCGCGCTGTTCACCGACATGAGCGTGTTCGACAACGTGGCGTTTCCGCTGCGCGAGCACACGCAACTGTCCGAGGCGCTGGTGCGCGACGTGGTGCTCATGAAGCTCGACGCCGTCGGCCTGCGCGGCGCGCGCGACCTGATGCCCAGCGAGGTGTCCGGCGGCATGGCGCGGCGCGTGGCGCTGGCGCGCGCGATCGCGCTCGACCCCGACCTCGTGATGTACGACGAGCCCTTCGCCGGGCTCGACCCGATCTCGCTCGGCACTGCCGCACGCCTCATCCGCCAGCTCAACGACGCACTGGGGCTCACCAGCATCATCGTGTCGCACGACCTGGAGGAAACCTTCCGCATCGCCGACCACGTGATCATCCTGGCCAACGGCGGCATCGCCGCGCAGGGCACGCCTGCCGAGGTGCGCGAGAGTGCAGACCCGCTGGTCCATCAGTTCGTGAATGCGCTGCCCGACGGCCCGGTGCACTTCCACTACCCCGGCCTCAGCATCGAAGACGACTTCGGCAATGTCGAGGGAGGACGCTCATGACCTGGTGGAAGCCCGCCGACGTCGGTTTCGCCACGCGCGGCCACCTGGCCAACCTGGGCTACGGCGCGAAGCTCTTCATGCGCCTGGTCGGACCGGGTGCGCAGATCCTTCGCCGCTTCGCGCTGGTGCGCGACCAGATCCATTTCCTGGGCAACTACTCGCTGGCGATCATCGGCGTCTCGGGCCTGTTCGTGGGCTTCGTTCTCGGGCTGCAGATGTACTACGCGCTGCAGCGCTACGGATCTTCCGAGGCGCTGGGCCTGCTGGTCGCGCTGAGCCTGGTGCGCGAACTCGGGCCTGTGGTGGCTGCATTGCTTTTCACCGGACGCGCCGGCACCTCGCTGACGGCCGAGATCGGCCTCATGAAGGCCGACGAGCAACTGAGCGCCATGGAGATGATGGCCATCGACCCGGTGCAGCGCGTGCTCGCGCCGCGCTTCTGGGCCGGCGTCATCACCATGCCGCTGCTCGCGGCGGTGTTCAGCGCCGTCGGCATCATGGGCGGCTACGTGGTGGGCGTGCTGATGCTGGGCGTGGACCCGGGTGCGTTCTGGGCGCAGATGCAGGGCGGTGTCGACGTCTGGCGCGACGTGGGCAACGGCGTGATCAAGAGCATCGTCTTCGGCTTCACCGTGACCTTCATCGCGCTGCTGCAGGGCTACGAGGCGCAGCCCACGCCCGAGGGGGTGTCGCGCGCGACCACGCGCACGGTGGTGACGGCGTCGCTGGCGGTGCTGGGGCTCGACTTCCTGCTCACCGCCATGATGTTCAGCATATGAACCGGCAGATCCCCGGGCTTGCCCACTTCGTGCGACCGCCAACCTTCTTGCAGGGGGCAACGCCTGCGGCCCGGCAATGCCGGTTCCGCGGTGTTCCCCGAATGAGCCAAACCGCTGGAATTTAGGAAGAGTAGATATGCAACGTTCCAACAACGACATCTGGGTCGGCCTGTTCGTCCTGATCGGCGCTGCTGCGCTGCTGTTCCTGGCATTGCAGTCGGCCAACCTGCTGAGCCTGAACTTCCAGAAGACCTATTCGGTCACGGCGCGCTTCGACAACATCGGCGGCCTGAAGCCGCAGACCGCGGTGAAGAGCGCCGGCGTGGTGGTCGGCCGTGTGGAATCCATCTCCTTCAACGACAAGACCTTTCAGGCCGACGTCACACTGGCTTTGCAAAACCGTTACAGTTTTCCCAAGGACAGTTCGCTCAAGATCCTGACCAGCGGCCTGCTCGGAGAGCAGTACATCGGAATCGAGGCGGGCGCCGAGGACAAGAACCTGCAAGCCGGCGACACCATCACCGCGACCCAGTCGGCCGTGGTGCTGGAGAACCTGATCAGCCAGTTCCTGTACAGCAAGGCGGCGGAGGGAAATTCGACGCCTGGAACAGCCAATAAGAAATGAAAACACGATATTTTTTGTCTTTTGCTATGAATAACGTAGCAAATCGGATTCGCTGGGCAGGTGCCGGCGCAGTTCTCGCTCTGGCCGCCGGTTGCGCGACCGGACCTGGCGCCAACCCCGCCGACCCTTTCGAGCCGTTCAACCGCGGCGTCTCGCGCTTCAACGACGCCGTCGACGATGCCGTGCTGGTGCCCGCGGCCACGGCCTACCAGAACGCGCTGCCCTCCATGGTGCGTACCGGCGTGAACAACTTCTTCAGCAACATCGGCGACGTCTGGAATCTGGCCAACAACGTGGCCCAGCTCAAGCTGCAGAACAGTGCCGAGACCTTCATGCGGCTGAACGTCAACACCATCTTCGGCCTCGCCGGCGTGCTGGACGTGGCGACCGAGGCGGGCATTCCCCGCCACGAGGAAGACTTCGGCCAGACCCTGGGCTACTGGGGCGTGGGCTCCGGCCCGTACGTGGTGCTTCCGCTGCTGGGTTCCTCCACGCTGCGCGACACCGCCGCCAAGCCGCTCGACATTTGGGGCGACCCGCTGGGCCATGTGGAAGACATCCCGTGGCGCAATTCGCTGACGGTGCTGCGCGTCGTCGACACGCGCTCGCAGTACCTGCGCGCCAGCCGCCTGCTGGGCGATGCGGCGCTCGACAAGTATTCGTTCACGCGCGATGCCTACCTGCAGCGCCGCCGCAGCCAGGTCTACGACGGCAATCCGCCGGACGACGGTGGTGGTACCGACAAGGGCACCGACAAATAGACAGAGAAAAAGTACCGCCGGAGAGGAGAGTGCTTGCATCCGGTTGCAAGGCTTCACCTCCCGGACAGGAACCCGGTCGGCTCCATGGGGCTCGAAACCGTTCCTGTCTCAGCAGCCGGGTGTTTCCGGATGCCTGCGGATCTTCAAACTTGAATGAGGGACTCCCCATGAACAACAAGACCCTGCAACGTCGCGATATCGGCCGCCTGGCACTGGCTGGCGCACTGCTGTTCAGCGCCGCCGTCGCTTTCGTCCAGCCCGCCCGTGCCGCCGACGAGGCGCCCGATGCGCTCGTCAAGCGCCTGTCGACCGACGTGCTCGAGACGATCAAGGCCGACTCGTCCATCAAGTCGGGCGACGTCAACAAGATCATGGTGCTGGTCGACAGCAAGATCATGCCGAACGTCAACTTCCAGCGCATGACCGCTTCCGCCGTCGGCCCGGCCTGGCGTACCGCCACGCCCGAGCAGCAGAAGCGCCTGCAGGACGAGTTCAAGGCGCTGCTGGTTCGCACCTACGCCGGCGCGCTCGACCAGGTGACCGACCAGACCGTCACCGTGCGTCCCTTCCGCGGCTCTCCCGATGACAAGGACGTGCTGGTGCGCACCGAGGTCCGCGGCCGTGGCGATCCGGTCCAGCTCGACTACCGCCTCGAGAAGACCCCCGGCCAGGGCGCAGGCTGGAAGGTCTACAACCTGAACGTGCTGGGCGTGTGGCTGGTCGATACCTACCGCACCCAGTTCGCGCAGGAAATCAACAAGAGCGGCATCGACGGCCTGATCGCTGCGCTCGCCGCGCGCAACAAGGGCAACGGCAAGGGCTGAGAAGGAGCCGCACGCGATGCTGGTCCTGCCCGCCCGACTCACTCATGACGAGGCCCCCGCATGCATGCGCATGCTGCAGCAGGGGCTCAAGGGCCAGGCCGACTCGTCGTCCACCGTGGTCGACGCGACGGCGCTGGCCCATTTCGACTCCTCGGCGCTGGCCGTGCTGCTCGAATGCCGGCGCGAATCGAGCGCGTTGGGGCGCGGTTTCTCCGTCAAGGGGCTCTCGCCCCGGCTGCGCGAACTGGCGGCGCTCTACGGCATTGCCGGACTGTTGCCCGCCGCGCCCTGACCCCGTTGCGTCGGCCCCGGCTGGGGCCGCATGAGGGTATCGGGAGCGTTCGAGGCGGCTTGTAGAGCGGCACCTTAAAATCGCGGGCTCCCATGCCCGCGATCTCATTCCAGTCGGTCTCCAAGACCTATCCCCCTTCCAGACAGCAGAAAGCCCAGGGCAAGTCCGGGCTCAAGGCGGTCGATGAGGTCAGCTTCCAGATCGAGGAGGGCGAGTTCTTCGGACTGCTCGGCCCCAACGGCGCGGGAAAGACCACCCTGATCAGCATGCTCGCCGGCCTTTCGCGGCCCACGGCGGGCGCCATCAGCGTCCATGGATTCGACGTGCAGCGCGAGTACGCGCAGGCGCGCCGCCAGCTCGGCATCGTGCCGCAGGAGCTGGTGTTCGACCCCTTCTTCAACGTGCGCGAGTCGCTGCGCATCCAGTCGGGCTACTTCGGCATCACCAACAACGAAGCCTGGATCGACGAGCTGCTGCAGAGCCTGGGCCTGGCCGACAAGGCCACGGCCAACATGCGCCAGCTCTCCGGCGGCATGAAGCGTCGCGTGCTGGTGGCGCAGGCGCTGGTGCACAAGCCGCCGGTGATCGTGCTCGACGAACCCACCGCTGGCGTCGACGTCGAGCTGCGCCAGACGCTCTGGCAGTTCGTCGCCAGGCTCAACAAGCAGGGCAGCACGGTGCTGCTCACCACCCACTATCTCGAAGAGGCCGAGGCGCTGTGCAGCCGCATCGCGATGCTCAAGCTGGGCAAGGTGATCGCACTCGACCGCACCAGCGAGCTGCTGAAGTCGGCCGCGAGCAACGTGCTGCGCTTCAAGACGGACGCCATGCTGCCCTGGGCGATCGCCCAGCACGCGCGCATCACCGGGCGCATCGTCCAGCTGCCGGCGCAGAACGCACATGAAGTCGAACAACTGCTGGCCGCCATTCGCGAAGCCGGCGTCACGGTGGAAGACGTGGAGATGCGCAAGGCCGACCTGGAAGACGTGTTCATCGACCTGATGGCCGGCGAGCAGACTCCGCTGGAGGTGGCGCGATGAGCGCCGCGCCGCGCCGCCCCAAGCAAGCGAAGCTCCCCCTCGGGGGGAAGCGCGGACGCGCAGTGCCGTGCAAGGGGGCCTCATGATCGCCGTGACCGGCTGGCGCGCGCTGCTCTACAAGGAGACGCTGCGCTTCTGGAAGGTCGGCTTCCAGACCGTGGGCGCGCCTGTGCTCACCGCGCTGCTGTACCTGATGGTGTTCGGCCACGTGCTCGAAGACCACGTGAAGGTCTACGGCACGGTCGGCTACACCGCGTTCCTGGTTCCCGGGCTGGTGATGATGAGCGTGCTGCAGAACGCCTTCGCCAACAGCTCGTCTTCCATCATCCAGAGCAAGATCATGGGCAACCTGGTCTTCGTGCTGCTCACGCCGCTGTCGCACTGGGGCTGGTTCTTCGCCTACGTGGGCTCGTCGATCATCCGCGGGCTGGCCGTGGGGCTGGGCGTGTTCGTGGTCACCATCTTCTTCGCGATGCCGGGCTTCCAGGCGCCGGGCTGGATCCTGGTGTTCGCGCTGCTGGGCTCGGCCATGCTGGGCACGCTGGGCCTCATCGCCGGACTCTGGGCCGAGAAGTTCGACCAGATGGCGGTGTTCCAGAATTTCCTGATCATGCCCATGACCTTCCTGTCGGGCGTGTTCTATTCGATCGGCTCGCTGCCGCCGTTCTGGCAGAAGGTCAGCCACCTGAACCCGTTCTTCTACATGATCGACGGCTTCCGCTACGGCTTCTTCGGCGTGAGCGACGCCTCGCCGTGGCTCAGCCTGGGCATCGTCGGCACCGCGTGGCTGGTGGTGAGCGCCATCGCCATCCATCTCCTGCGCATAGGCTACAAAATCAGAGGCTAGACAATGGCTCTCCCCCAGGCTGCGCGCACTTCGTGTCGCTTCGCCAACCCCCTTCCGGGGGCGACACCTGCGGCCCGGCAAAGCCGGTTCCCCGGTGTCCCCCAATGAAACCTGCCTCAAATGACTGCTGACCAACTCCAAGCCATCATCACCGCCCACCTGCCGTGCGAGCACATCTCGCTGGAGGGCGATGGCCGACATTGGTACGCGACCATCGTCTCGGCCGAATTCGAGGGCAAGCGCTCGATCCAGCGCCACCAGCGGGTCTACGCCACCCTGGGTGCGAAAATGCACACCGACGAGGTGCATGCGCTTTCGATGAAGACGTACACGCCGGCCGAATGGGCGGCGGTGGAAAAATAACTCCCCGGGCCCTCGCGGCCTCCTGATTTCGCTGGAACTTCGATGGACAAACTTCTGATTCGCGGCGGGCGAGAGCTCCGCGGCGAAGTACTCATTTCCGGCGCCAAGAACGCAGCGCTGCCCGAGCTGTGCGCGGCCCTGCTGACCGACCAGCCCGTGGTGCTGCACAACGTGCCGCGCCTGCAGGACGTGTCGACCATGCTCAAGCTGGTGCGCAACATGGGCGTTTCGGCCGAGCGCGACCCGAACGAGAAAGATGGCGGCACCGTCCGGCTCGACGCGGGCGACCTGAGCAAGCCCGAGGCGCCGTACGAGCTCGTGAAGACGATGCGCGCGTCGGTGCTGGCCCTGGGCCCGCTGCTGGCGCGCTTCGGCCATGCCAAGGTGTCGCTGCCCGGCGGCTGCGCCATCGGTTCGCGGCCGGTCGACCAGCACATCAAGGGCCTGCAGGCGATGGGCGCCGAGATCGTGGTCGACCACGGCTACATGGTCGCGCGCCTGCCTGCCGGGCGCACGCGGCTGAAGGGCGCGCGCATCCTGACCGACATGGTCACCGTCACGGGCACCGAGAACTTCCTCATGGCCGCCGCGCTGGCCGAAGGCGAGACGCTGCTGGAGAACGCCGCGCAGGAGCCCGAGATCGTCGACCTGGCCGAGATGCTGATCCGCATGGGCGCGAAGATCGAAGGCCACGGCACCAGCCACATCCGCATCCAGGGCGTCGAGAAGCTGCACGGCTGCGAGCACACGGTGGTGGCCGACCGCATCGAGGCAGGCACCTTCATGTGCGCCGTGGCCGCCACGGGCGGCGAGGCCTTCCTGCGCAACGCGCGCGGCGACCATCTGGATGCCGTGATCGACAAGCTGCGCGACGCCGGCTGCAAGGTTACGTCCGAGAAGGACGGCGTGCGCATCGCCTCGAAGGGGCCGGCCTACGAGCACCTGAAGGCGCAAAGCTTCAGCACCACCGAGTACCCGGGCTTCCCGACCGACATGCAGGCCCAGTTCATGGCCCTGAACGTGATCGCGCGCGGCGCCTCGATGGTCACCGAGACCATCTTCGAGAACCGCTTCATGCACGTGAACGAGATGGTGCGCCTGGGCGCCCACATCCACGTCGAGGGCAAGGTGGCGATGGTCGAGGGCGTGCAGCAGCTCTCGGGTGCCACCGTGATGGCCACCGACCTGCGCGCGTCCGCCAGCCTCGTCATCGCCGGCCTCGTGGCCGAGGGCGAGACGCTGGTCGACCGCATCTACCACCTCGACCGGGGCTACGACCGCATGGAAGCCAAGCTGCGCGGCCTCGGTGCCGACATCGAACGACTGACCGGAGCGGCAGCCGCATGATCACCCTCGCATCACAGGAGTCGCAATCGTGATCACGCTTGCTCTGTCCAAAGGCCGCATCTTCGAGGAGACGATGCCCCTGCTGGCCGCCGCCGGCATCGAGGTCACCGAAGACCCCGAGAAATCGCGCAAGCTCATCCTCGGGACCACCCGCCCCGACGTGCGCGTGGTGCTGGTGCGCGCCTCCGACGTGCCCACCTACGTGCAGTACGGCGGCGCCGACCTCGGCGTGACCGGCCTCGACGTCTTGCTCGAGCACGGCAACCAGGGCCTGTACCAGCCGCTGGACCTGCGCATCGCCGCCTGCCGCCTGAGCGTGGCCGTGCGCGCCGACTACGACTACGCGTCGGCCGTGAAGCAGGGCTCGCGCCTGCGCGTGGCCACCAAGTACGTGGGCCTGGCGCGCGACTTCTTCGCCAGCAAGGGCGTGCACGTCGACCTGATCAAGCTCTACGGCAGCATGGAGCTGGCGCCGCTCACCGGCCTGGCCGACGCCATCGTCGACCTGGTCTCCACCGGCAACACGCTCAAGGCCAACCACCTCGTCGAGGTGGAGCGCATCATGGACATCAGCGCCCGCCTGGTGGTGAACCAGGCTGCGCTCAAGCTCAAGCGCGAGCCGATCCGCCACATCATCGACGCCTTCGCCACCGCAATTCCTTCCGCCTGAAATCTCCCGCCTCATGACCTCGAAAGCAGCCCCCCTCCGCCTGTCCACGACTTCAGCCAGCTTCGACGCTGAATTCAAGGCGCGGCTGCATTGGTCCGCGGATGCCGACGCGGCCATCGAGACGGTGGTGGCGGACATCCTCGCCGATGTGCGCAAGCGCGGCGACGAGGCGGTGCTCGAGTACACCCGCCGCTTCGACGGCCTCGGCGCGAGCGCCATGTCCGAGCTCGAACTGACGCAGGCCGATTTCAAGGAAGCATTCGATTCGCTGCCCGCCGCACAGCGCGATGCGCTGCAGGTCGCGGCCGACCGCGTGCGCAGCTACCACGAGGCGCAGAAGAAGGCCAGCGGCGAGAGCTGGAGCTACCGCGACGCGGACGGCACGTTGCTGGGCCAGAAGGTCACGCCGCTCGACCGCGTGGGCATCTACGTGCCGGGCGGCAAGGCGGCCTATCCGTCGAGCCTGCTGATGAACGCGATCCCGGCCCACGTGGCGGGCGTCGGCGAAATCATCATGGTGGTCCCGACGCCCGTGAAGGGCAGCGTGGCGACGGGCGGCGCGGGCGGGCAGTCGTCCACGAAGGGCGAGCGCAATGTGCTGGTGCTCGCCGCCGCCTACGTGGCCGGCGTGACCCGCGCGTTCACCATCGGCGGCGCCCAGGCCGTGGCCGCGCTGGCCTACGGCACCGACACCATCCCTGCCGTCGACAAGATCACCGGACCCGGCAACGCCTACGTGGCCGCCGCCAAGCGCCGGGTGTTCGGCACCGTGGGCATCGACATGATCGCCGGCCCCAGCGAGATCCTGGTGCTGGCCGACGGCACCACGCCGCCCGAGTGGGTGGCGATGGACCTGTTCAGCCAGGCCGAGCACGACGAGCTGGCCCAGAGCATCCTGCTGTGCCCCGATGCCGCCTACATCGACCGCGTGCAGGCCGAGATCGACCGCCTGCTGCCGACCATGCCGCGCGCGGAGATCATCGCCGCCTCGCTCGACGGCCGCGGCGCGCTGATCCACACCAAGAGCATGGAAGAGGCCTGCGAGATCAGCAATCGCATCGCCCCCGAGCACCTGGAGGTGAGCAGCAGCGAGCCGAACCGCTGGGAGCCGCTGCTGCGCCACGCCGGCGCGATCTTCCTGGGCGCCTTCACCAGCGAGAGCCTGGGCGACTACTGCGCGGGGCCGAACCACGTGCTGCCCACCAGCGGCACGGCGCGCTTCTCGAGCCCGCTGGGCGTGTACGACTTCCAGAAGCGCTCCAGCCTGATCGAGGTCAGCGAGGCCGGTGCCCAGGTGCTGGGCCCCATCGCCGTGACGCTGGCCGAGGGCGAGGGCCTGCAGGCGCACGCCGAGGCCGCCCGGATGCGGCTGCGTAAGATCTGAATTCCAACAACAACCCGCATGCGGGAGGAGCACGCCTGATGATCGATCGTCTCTTCGGTTTTCGTTTCTTCGGTTCTCGCCTGTTCAGGTTCGCCACCACGGCCGTCGCCGGCGCCGCGCTGCTGGCGGCCTGCAGCCAGATGCCGCAGGCACCGAGCGGATCGGTGGCCGCCACGGCCACGCCCAGCGCCGCACCCGCAGCGCCTGCGCCGCAGCTCGGTACGCAGTGGGGCGAGGGGATCGAGTCGAGGACCCGCACGGTCGTCACCAAGCGCCTGTCCGACCAGCCCGACGACGTGGCCTCGCTGGGCTACAACGAGGCCTCCGCCGTGCGCCGCGCGGTGGGCGGCAACCCCGAGCGGCGCCTGAGCCTGATGCTGGCCGACGGCGACGTCGAATGGTCGGTGCTCGACGAGGACGGCCGTCCGCTGCCGCTGCAGCGCGCCCGCCGCCGTGCCGGTGGCGACGAGATGTTCCGCCTCGCCGGCGTCGAGGGTTCGCGCTACACGCTGCGCTTTCGCAACCTCAGCGAGCGCAGCTACGAGCTGATCGCCACCGTCGACGGCCTGGACGTGCTCAGCGGCAAGCCCGGCAGCCTGCGCAACGGCGGCTACGTGCTGCAGCCGCTGCAGTCGATCACCATCGAGGGCTTCCGCAAGAGCCAGAACGAGGTGGCGGCCTTCCGCTTCTCCGCGCCCGGCCGCGCCTATGCCGCCAACACCGAGGCCGGCGACGTGCGCAACATCGGCGTGATCGGCGCCGCGCTGTTCGAGCTCGAGGAGCGCAACGCGCCCCGCCGCCAGCGCCGCGACGCCGCGCCGCAGCAGCCCAGCGCCTTCCCGGCCGACGGTGCCTACGCGCCGCCGCCGCGCTACCGCAAGTGAGCCCGATGAAGCGTGCCGCCTTCCTGTCGCTCGTGCTCGCGGCGGCCGCGACCGGTGCGCAGGCCATGAGCATCCGCGAGCTGCGCACGCTCGAAGCCGGCGAGAAGGACGGCAAGGCCTACGCCAGCTATTACCTCGTCGGCGTGCTCGAAGGCTTGCGCGAAGGCGTCGAGGCCTCGCAGCGCAACGGGCAGAAGCCGATCTTCTGCATCGAAGGCCGCCGCCTCGAGCCCTCCATGGCGCGCTCGCTCTACCAGACGGAGCTGAGCCGCAACGCCGACAGTTACGAAGCCGACATGCCCGTGCAACTGGTCATGGCCGGCGCCCTCCGCAACAGCTACCGCTGCACCCGATGACCGCTGCTCCTTCCGAACCCGCCCGCCTTCCGCTCGACCGCATCCGCGAGGACGTGCGGTCTATGCACGCCTATGCGGTGCAGGACGCCACCGGCTTCATCAAGCTCGACGCCATGGAGAACCCCTTCGGCCTGCCGCCCGCGCTGCAGGCCGAGCTCGGCGCGCGGCTCGGCGCGCTGGCGCTGAACCGCTACCCGGGCGAGCGAGGCGCCGACCTGCGCCGTGCACTGGCCGCGCATGCGCAGATGCCGGAAGGCTTCGAGCTGATGCTGGGCAACGGCTCGGACGAGCTGATCTCGCTGCTGGCCATCGCCTGCGACAAGCCCGGCGCCACCGTGCTGGCGCCGGTGCCCGGCTTCGTCATGTACGCCATGAGCGCGAGGCTGCAGGGACTGCGCTTCGTCGGCGTGCCGCTGACGGCCGACTTCGAACTCGACGAGGCCGCCATGCTGGCCGCCATCGAGCGCGAGAAGCCCGCCATCGTGTACCTCGCGTACCCCAACAACCCCACGGCCAACCTCTGGAACGATGCGGTGCTCGAGCGCATCGTCGAGGCCCAGGGCGCGCAGGGCGGCCTGGTGACCATCGACGAGGCCTACCAGCCCTTCGCCGCGCGCAGCTACATCGACCGGCTCGCGAAGCACGGCCACGTGCTGCTGATGCGCACGCTCAGCAAGTTCGGCCTGGCCGGCATCCGCCTGGGCTACCTGATGGGCCCGGCCGGGCTGGTCGCCGAGATCGACAAGGTGCGCCCGCCCTACAACGTCAGCGTGCTGAACTGCGAGTGCGCGCTCTTCGCGCTGGAGCACGCCGACGTGTTCGAGGCGCAGGCCCGCCAGATCCGCGAGGAGCGCGAGCGCCTGATGATGGGGCTCGGTCGCCTGCCCGGCGTGAAGACCTGGCCGAGCGACGCCAACATGATCCTGCTGCGCGTGCCCGATGCCGCCAAGACCTTCGAAGGCATGAAGGCACACGGGGTGCTGGTGAAGAACGTTTCTAAAATGCACGATCTGCTCGCAAACTGCCTGCGCCTGACCGTCGGAACGGCCGACGAGAATGCGCGGATGCTCGCGGCACTCGAAGCCTCACTATGACCACCCCCACCACCACGGCCCTCGCGGGTGCTGCCGATCGCGTCGCGACGGTCACCCGCAATACCGCCGAGACGAAGATCACCGTCAGCGTCAACCTCGACGGCACCGGAAAGGCCAAGCTCTCGACCGGCATCGGCTTCTTCGACCACATGCTCGACCAGATCGCCCGCCACGGGCTGATCGACCTCGAGATCGACTGCCAGGGCGACCTGCACATCGACGGCCACCACACGGTGGAAGACGTCGGCATCACGCTGGGCCAGGCCGTGGCCAAGGCCGTGGGCGACAAGAAGGGCATCCGCCGCTACGGCCACGCCTACGTGCCGCTGGACGAGGCCCTGAGCCGCGTCGTCATCGACTTCTCGGGCCGCCCGGGCCTGGTGATGCACGTGCCCTTCACCAGCGGGATGATCGGCGCCTTCGACAGCCAGCTCACCTACGAGTTCTTCCAGGGCTTCGTGAACCACGCCTTCGTCACGCTGCACATCGACAACCTCAAGGGCGTCAACGCGCACCACCAGTGCGAGACGGTGTTCAAGGCCTTCGCGCGCGCCATGCGCGGCGCGCTCGAACTCGATCCGCGCTCGGCGGGGGTGATCCCGTCGACCAAGGGCTCCCTCTGAGGATGGCGGCCTGAAAGCTATGAAATCTGTAGCAGCAAACACCGTCGCGGTCGTCGACTACGGCATGGGCAACCTGCACTCCGTGTCGCAGGCCGTGCGCCACGCGGCCGACCAGGTGGGCGTGGAAGTCTTCGTCACCTCCGACCCGGACGTGGTCCGCAAGGCCACCCGCGTGGTGCTGCCGGGGCAGGGCGCCATGCCCGACTGCATGCGCGAGCTGCGCGACTCCGGCCTGCAGGAATCGGTGCTCGAGGCGGCGGCCAGCAAGCCGCTCTTCGGCGTGTGCGTCGGCATGCAGATGATGCTGTCGCGCAGCGACGAGGGCCCGACCGACGGCCTGGGCCTCATTCCCGGCGAGGTGGTCAAGTTCGACCTGGCCGGACGCCTGCAGCCTGACGGCAGCCGCTTCAAGGTGCCGCAGATGGGCTGGAACCAGGTGCGGCAGGCCCAGCCGCACGCGGTGTGGGCGGGGGTGCCCGACCTCAGCTATTTCTATTTCGTGCACAGCTTCTACGCCCGTCCGGTCGACCCCAAACACAGCGTGGGCGAGGCGGAATACGGCGCGAGCTTTACCGCGGCCATCGCACGAGATAACATTTTTGCAACCCAGTTCCACCCGGAGAAGAGTGCGGACCATGGGCTGCAGCTATATCGCAACTTCCTCCACTGGAACCCCTGAACCTGTTCTTCCTGCCGGGCCCGGGCTCTGACAGCCCGGATCTCGCACACTCGCGTCACTTCCATGCTCCTCATTCCCGCCATTGATCTCAAAGACGGCCACTGCGTTCGCCTCAAGCAGGGCGACATGGATCAGTCCACCATCTTCAGCGAAGACCCCGCCGCCATGGCGCGCAAGTGGGTCGACGCCGGCGCGCGGCGGCTGCACCTGGTCGACCTGAACGGCGCCTTCGCCGGCAAGCCGCAGAACCACGCGGCGATCAAGGCGATCCTGCGCGAGGTGGGCGAAGACATCCCGGTGCAGCTCGGCGGCGGCATCCGCGACCTCGACACCATCGAGCGCTACATCGACGACGGCCTGCGCTACGTGATCATCGGCACCGCCGCGGTCAAGAACCCCGGCTTCCTGAAGGACGCCTGCAGCGCCTTCGGCGGCCACATCATCGTGGGCCTGGACGCCAAGGACGGCAAGGTCGCCACCGACGGCTGGAGCAAGCTCACGGGCCACGAGGTGGCCGACCTGGGCAAGAAGTTCGAGGACTACGGCGTCGAGTCGATCATCTACACCGACATCGGCCGCGACGGCATGCTCTCGGGCATCAACATCGAGGCCACCGTCAAGCTGGCCCAGGCGCTGACCATCCCCGTGATCGCCTCGGGCGGCCTGTCGAACATGGCCGACATCGACCAGCTCTGCGCGGTCGAATCCGACGGCGTCGAGGGCGTGATCTGCGGCCGCGCCATCTATTCGGGCGACCTCGACTTCGCCGCCGCGCAGGCGCGCGCGGACGAGCTGACCGCCTGACGCTCCCACTGCGCAGCGCGTGCTCTCCGCGCTCGCCATCGCCAACTACCGATCGCTGCGGCAGCTGACCGTGCCGCTGGGGCGGCTCACGGTCGTGACCGGGCCCAACGGCAGCGGCAAGTCGAGCGTCTACCGCGCGATGCGCCTGCTGGCCGACATCGCCAACGGCGGCGTGATCCGCTCGCTGGTGCGCGAGGGCGGGCTTTCATCCACCCTGTGGGCCGGCCCCGAGCGCTTCTCGGCCGCGATGCTGCGCGGCGACGTGCCGGTGCAGGGCACCACGCGCAGCGAGCCCGTGGCGCTGAAGCTGGGCTTCGCCGGCGCCGAGGCCGACGACTTCGGCTACGCCATCGACATCGGCCTGCCGCCTCCCATTCCGTCCACCGCCTTCTCGCACGATCCGCAGATCAAGCATGAGGCCATCTGGAGCGGCCCGCTGCTGCGGCCCTCCACGCAACTGGTCGACCGCAAGGGCGCCGCGCTGCGGCTGCGCGAGGGCAAGGGCTGGCAGGCCGTCGGCCGGCCCATCCCGGCCTTCGCCAGCATGATGACCGAGCACGCCGACCCGCGCGATGCGCCCGAGATGCTCACACTGCGCGAGCAGATGCGTTCCTGGCGCTTCTACGACCACTTCCGCTCCGACGCCGAGGCGCCCGCGCGCCAGCCCCAGCTGGGTACCTACACGCCGGTCCTCGTCAACGACGGCGCCGACCTGGCCGCCGCGCTGCAGACCATCCGCGAGATCGGCGACGGCGAAGCGCTCGACCGTGCGGTGGACGATGCCTTTCCGGGCGCCGGCATCGAGATCCGCGTCAACGGCGACCGCTTCGAGACGCTGATGCACCAGCACGGCCTGCTGAGGCCGCTGACGGCCGCCGAGCTCTCCGACGGCACGCTGCGCTACCTGCTGTGGATCGCGGCGCTGCTCACGCCGCGGCCGCCCGCGCTGCTGGTGCTCAACGAACCCGAGACCAGCCTGCACCCCGACCTGCTGCCCGCGCTGGGCCGCCTCATCGCACAGGCCGCGCGGCAGTCGCAGGTGATCGTGGTGTCGCACGCGGCACGGCTGATCTCGGCGCTGGACGACAGCGACGGCATGCAGCCTGTGGTGCTGGAAAAGCGCTTCGGCGAGACCCGCATCGCGAACCTCGACATGAGCGAGATCCCGCGATGGGAGTGGCCTGCAAGATAGCGGGCCCGACTACTCGGCCTTCACCGACATCGTCTGGATGATGGTCTCCAGCTGCGCGCTCATCGGCAGGTTGATGCTCTCCCCCGACGGCAGCTTGCGCAGGAACCAGCGCTTGTACTGGCGCTCGATCTCGCCGTCCTCCGCCAGCACCTGGAAGGCGTCGACGACCACCTTGTTGAGCTGGGCATCGCCCTTGCGGTACATGATCCCGTAGGGGTCGTAGGAGAGGAAGTCGCCGACCACCTCGTAGTCGCTCTTCGCGGCGTCCTTGGCGATCAGGCCGTAGAGCAGCACGTCGTCGGTGGCGAAGGCGTCGGCCTGGCCGCTCTTCACGAGGCCGAAGGATTCGGCGTGGTCGCGCGCCACCAGCAGGTCGATGTTGAGCTTGAACTTCTGCGAGAGCTCGCGCAGCGTCTTCTCGTTGGTGGTGCCCGCGGTCACGGCCACCTTGCGGTTGGCGAGGTCGCGGAAGGACTTGATCGGCGAGCCCTTCTTCACCAGCACCTTGGTGCCGGAGACGAACATCGTGGGCGAGAAGCTCACGCGCTTCTGGCGCTCGAGGTTGTTGGTGGTGGAGCCGCACTCCAGGTCGACCTTGCCGCTCACGACCGCGTCGATGCGTGAATCGGAGGTCACGGGCACCCACTTGATCGCGAGGCTCCTGTTCACCGCGTCCTCGATCGCCGTCACCAGCGCGCGGCAGAGCTCTATCGAATAGCCGATGGGCTCGTTGCGCGCATTGAGGTACGAGAAGGGCACGGACGACTCGCGGTAGCCGATGGCGATGGTGCCGCTCTCGCGCACCTTGGCCAGCGTGCCGGTGAGCTGCTCCTGCGCCCGCGCGGGCGCAGCGGGCAGGGCCGCGAGCACCACCGCCGCCAGCAGCGCGGCGAGGAAAGCGAATGGCAGCGTGCCGATGCGCTTCATGATGTGTTCTTCGCTTCGGCTCAGGCGTGCGCCGGGTGGGCGAGGGTGGCGTTGGCCTCTTCGTCGAGCGCCTTGGCGTTGACTTCGGCGTCGCTCTCGGAAAGCAGCTCGCCCTCCCACTTGGCGACCACCGCCGTCGCGATGGAGTTGCCCACCGCGTTGGTGGCCGAGCGGCCCATGTCGAGGAAGGTGTCCACGCCCAGGATCAGCAGCAGGCCGGCCTCGGGAATGTCGAAGTGGTTCAGCGTGGCGGCGATCACCACCAGCGAGGCGCGCGGCACGCCGGCCATGCCCTTGGAGGTGAGCATCAGGATCAGCAGCATCGTGATCTGCGTGCTGATCGGCATGTGGATGTTGTAGGCCTGCGCGATGAAGAGCACGGCGAAGGTGCAGTACATCATCGAGCCGTCGAGGTTGAACGAGTAGCCCATCGGCATCACGAAGCTGGAGATCTTGCGCTTCACGCCGAAACGGTCGAGGGCCTGCAGGATCTTCGGATAGGCCGCCTCCGAACTGGCGGTGGCGAACGACAGCAGGAAGGCCTCCTTGATGAGCACAAGCAGCTTGAACACGCGCGGGCCGAGGAACAGGAAGCCGGCCAGGACCAGCACGCTCCAGAGCACGAAGAGGCCCAGGTAGAAGTCGCCCATGAACACCGCGAACTTCAGCAGGATGCCCAGGCCGTTGACGGCCACGGTGGCGGCCATGGCGGCCAGCACGGCCAGCGGCGCGAGCTTCATCACGTAGCCGGTGATCTTGAGCATCGCGTGCGAGAGCTCCTCGATGGCGGCGACCAGCGTCTTGGCCTTGTCGCCCAGCGAAGCCAGCGCCACGCCGAAGAACATCGAGAACACCACGATCTGCAGGATCTCGTTGTTGGCCATGGCCTCGACGAAGGACTTCGGCACCGTGTGGCTCACGAACTCCTTGAGCGTGAACTTGGCTGTGGCGAGGTTGGCCGAGGCGCCGATGTCGGGCAGCGGCAGCCCGAGGTTCTCGCCGGGCTTGAGCAGGTTGGCCATGACCAGGCCGATCACCAGCGAGATCAGCGAGGCCGTGAGGAACCAGCCGATGGCCTTGCCGAATACGCGGCCCACCGACTTGGCGTCGCCCATGTGCGCGATGCCCACCACCAGCGTGGAGAACACCAGCGGGCCGATCAGCATCTTGATGAGGCGCAGGAAGACGTCCGAGACGATGGAGACGTAGTCTGCGATTTCCTTCGCGGCCTTCTTGTCCGGAAAGCTGGTGAAGATCATGTAGCCGACGATGATGCCCAGCACCATCGCGATCAGGATCCATGCGGCCATCGGCAGCTTCTTCATTCGTATCCCCTTTTGTCGTGTGAGAGTGATTTTTTCCGGGTGCGCGGGACCGGCCTGCACCTTGTCTCCCGGTGCAGGCGGCCACAGGGTATCCAAGAAGGCCCCGGCCGCGCAATGGGCCGGGATGCCAGTTCCGTGCCACTGAACGGGCGCTGCCTACAATTCCTCACATGGAAACCAGCCTGATCGAGTTCCGCGGCCAGCCCGCCATGCGCGCAACCGGCGCCGACGGAAGCACCCTTACCGTCGCATTGCATGGTGCCCATGTGCTGTCGTGGACCACGGCCGACGCTGTGGAGAGGCTCTACCTGAGCCCGCGCGCGGTGTTCGACGGACAGGCCGCCATCCGCGGCGGCATACCCATTTGCTGCCCGCAGTTTAACCAGCGCGGCATGCTGCCCAAGCATGGCTTCATGCGCAATTTGCCTTGGGAAAACGCCCCTTCCGACGTTCCCCAGACGCTTCGCCTGACGCTGCGCGACAACGAAGCCACGCGCAAGCTCTGGCCGCACTCTTTCGAGGCACGGCTGGATGCAACGCTGAGCCCCGGCGGGCTTCGCACGGCGCTCACCCTGGTCAACACCGATGCCGCGCCCTGGTCCTTCACCGCGGCGCTGCACACCTACCTGCGCGTCGACGACATCGCCGATGCGCGCCTGGAGGGCCTCCAGGGCGCCGATCGCTGGGATTCGCTGACCGACGAGCGCCATGCCGAAAAGGCGCAGGCGCTGCAGTTCGAGGCCGAGTTCGACAGCGTCTACGGCACGCCGGGCCGGCCGCTGCAGCTGGTGCAGCCGGGCGGCACGGTCGAAATCTCCCAGAGCCCCACCTGCACCGAGACCGTGGTCTGGAACCCCGGCGCCGTGCTAGGTGCGAAACTCGCCGACATGCCCGAAGACGGCTATCGCCACATGCTCTGCGTGGAGGCGGCCCGCATCGACGAGCCCGTGCTGCTCGCGCCCGGCGCCCAATGGCTCGGCTGGCAGCAGCTGCGCGTTCTCTGACCACCCCACCGGTTCCTTACCCCACCATGCTTGCCAAACGCATCATTCCCTGCCTCGACGTCACCGGCGGCCGCGTCGTCAAGGGCGTCAACTTCGTCGAACTGCGCGACGCCGGAGATCCGGTCGAGATCGCCGCGCGCTACAACGCGCAGGGGGCCGACGAGCTCACCTTCCTCGACATCACCGCCACCAGCGACGGCCGCGACCTGATCCTGCCGATCATCGAGGCGGTGGCCTCGCAGGTCTTCATTCCGCTGACCGTGGGCGGCGGCGTGCGCACCGTGGCCGACGTGCGCCGGCTGCTCAACGCCGGCGCCGACAAGACCAGCTTCAACTCGGCCGCCATCGCCGATCCGCAGGTGATCAGCGACGCGTCGCAGAAATACGGCTCGCAGTGCATCGTGGTCGCCATCGACGCCAAGCGCCGCAGCCCCGAGGAGGCCGCCACGCGCGGCGCGGGCTGGGACGTGTACAGCCACGGCGGGCGCAAGAACACCGGCCTGGACGCCGTCGAATGGGCCGCCGAGATGGCGCGCCGCGGCGCCGGCGAAATCCTCTTGACCAGCATGGACCGCGACGGCACCAAGAGCGGTTTCGACCTGGAGCTGACCCGCGCGGTGAGCAACGCCGTGAACGTGCCGGTGATCGCCTCTGGCGGCGTGGGCAGCCTGGACGACCTGGCCGACGGCATCCAGACCGGCGGCGCCGACGCGGTGCTGGCCGCGAGCATCTTCCACTACGGCGAGCACACGGTCGGCGAGGCCAAGGCCCGCATGGCCGCGCGGGGCATTCCCGTGCGCATCGACCGCTGAATGGCCTCGCGGACAGCCTCCCGGGCAGCCTCAAAAGGCTGTCCAAGGGTCTTTTGCCATCCCCGACAATACCTTCCATGAACTGGCTCGATGAAGTGAAGTGGGACGCGAACGGCCTGGTGCCCGTGATCGCGCAGGAACAGGGCAGCAACGACGTGCTGATGTTCGCCTGGATGAACCGCGAGGCGCTCGAGAAGACCGCCGAGCTGGGCCGCGCGGTGTATTTCAGCCGCTCGCGCAACAAGCTGTGGTTCAAGGGCGAGGAGTCGGGCCACGTGCAGACCGTGCACGAGATCCGCCTCGACTGCGACAGCGACGTGGTGCTGCTCAAGGTCACCCAGCTCGGCCACGAGCCGGGCATCGCCTGCCACACCGGGCGCCACAGCTGCTTCTTCAACAAGTACGACAACGGCGGCTGGAAAGCGGTCGAGCCCGTCTTGAAAGACCCGGAATCGATCTACAAGTGACGGCCACAGTGAACAACGACAGCATCTCCGACGCGCTCGCCCGCCTGGCCGCGGTCATCGAAAGCCGCCTGCCCGCGCGCGGCGGCGACCCCGAGAAAAGCTACGTCGCGCGCCTGCTGCACAAGGGCCCCGACGCCTTCCTCAAGAAGATCGGCGAGGAGGCCACCGAAGTCGTGATGGCCGCCAAGGACGCCGACCACGGCGGCGACCGCTCGAAAATAGTGAACGAAGTGGCCGACCTGTGGTTCCACACCATGGTGGCGCTGGCGCACTACGGTTTCTCTCCGGCCGACGTCACTGCCGAACTGGAGCGCCGCGAGGGCACCAGCGGCATCGAGGAAAAGGCGCTTCGCAAGGTGAAGGCGCGGGAAGCCGAAGCCCCCAACGATTGAAAGGACACCTGCCATGGCCAACGACATCGTGAACGTGGAACCCGACGACTCGCTCAAGACCTGGGGCTGGGTCAGTTACATCCTGCACCTGATCGTGGCCATCGGCGCCGTCGTGCCGGGGGCGCAGGCCTCCGTGCTGCTGCTGCTCATCGCGCTGGTGATCGACTTCGTGAAGCGCGACGACGCGGCCGGCACCTGGCAGGCCTCGCATTTCAACTGGCGCATCCGCTCGGTGCTGTGGGCCGGGCTCCTGTACATCGTCACCTCGTGGCTCTGGCTGCTGCTCTTCGTGCCGGGCTGGATCGCCTGGAGCCTGATCTCGCTGTGGTTCCTCTACCGGATCGTGAAGGGCATGATCCGGATGAACGACGGCCGTCCCATGGAACCCAAAGATGTCATCTGATCCGAACTGCGTCTTCTGCAAAATCATCGAGGGCAAGATTCCCTCCCGCAAGGTCTACGAAGACGAGGACCTGTTCGGCTTCCACGACATTGCGCCCTGGGCGCCGGTGCATTTCATGCTTGTGCCGAAGAAGCACATTCCCTCGATGGCCCAGCTGACGCCCGAGGATTCGGCGCTGATGGGCAAGATCATGACCCTGGCGCCCAAGCTGGCGCTGGAGCAGGGCTGCAGGCCCTACCCGGAGGGCGGCTTCCGGGTCGTGGTCAATACGGGTGCGGAGGGCGGGCAGGAGGTTCACCATCTCCATGTCCATGTCATGGGCGGCCCCCGGCCATGGCTTCGCGGCTGACGGGCATTAAGCCAAACTGTCACATTACGCCCGACTAAAATCGGACACATTCTTAGGAGTTCTCCATGGGTTCTTTTTCCATCTGGCACTGGCTGATCGTGCTGCTCGTCGTGGTCATGATCTTCGGCACCAAGAAGCTGCGGAACATCGGTTCGGACCTCGGTGGTGCCGTCAAGGGTTTCAAGGACGGCATGAAGGACGGCTCCGCGTCCGACGCTTCCGCTGCACCCTCGGCTCCCGCCCAGCAGGTGACCGGCCAGCCGGCCAACGGCGACAAGTCGGCGATCGACGTCGAAGCGCGTCAGAAGTCCTGAGCACGGGCAGCAGCACGTGCTCGACCTCGGCATTGAGAAGCTGGCGCTGATCGGCGTCGTCGCGCTGATCGTCATCGGCCCGGAGAAGCTGCCGCGCGTGGCCCGTACCGTCGGCACGCTGCTGGGCAAGGCGCAGCGCTACGTGAACGACGTCAAGGCCGAAGTCAACCGCTCGATGGAGCTCGACGAGCTCCGCAAGATGAAGACCACCGTCGAGGATGCGGCGCGCGACGTCGAGCACAGCATCCACACGGGCGCGAGCGAGTTCGAGAAGCAGTTCAGCGGTTCGGGCGAAACCCTTTCGGCGCTGGCCGAACCCGAGCCGCCACCGCCGCCGGTCTACAAGCACCCCCGCAAGAACTGGCGCCTGAAGCAGGGCGCCACGCCGCAGTGGTACAAGGCGCGCAACGGCGTGCGCACCAAGGCGCTCTCGGGCGCCGCGCGCGTGGCACGCTTCCGCCCGCACAAGATCAACTAGCGGCTTTCCTCCCTTCACCGCGTTCTTCGAGCGCCGCACGCCGGCCGACGTCACGCTTTCTTCTTTTCCAATGGCCGATTCAGACAACAAGAGCAACGACAAGGAAGACGAGCTCGCGGGCACCGAACAGCCGTTCGTGGCGCACCTGATGGAGCTTCGCGACCGCCTGCTCTATTGCGTCTACGGCCTCGTGGTCGCGGGTGTGCTGCTGGCGATCTGGCCCGGCCCGGCCGGCCTGATCGACCTGATCGCGGTGCCGATCAAGGCCCACATGCCGCACGACGCGAAGCTCATCGCCATCGGCGTGTTCTCGCCGTTCTTCGTGCCCCTGAAGGTGCTGATGATGGCGGCCGTGCTGCTGGCGCTGCCCTGGCTCATGTACCAGGCGTGGATGTTCGTCGCGCCGGGCCTCTACAGCCATGAGAAACGCTTCGCGCTGCCCCTGATCTGCTTCGGCAGCCTGCTGGCCTATGCGGGCATCGCCTTCGTGCAGCTCTTCGTGCTGGACAAGATGTTCGGCTTCATCCAGCACTTCGCGCCCGCCGCGGTGCAGGCGACGCCCGACATCTCCTCCTACGTGGAGGCGATCCTGTCGCTTTACATCGCTTTCGGCGTGGCTTTCCAGGTGCCGATCGTGGTGATGCTGCTGGTGCGCTTCGACATGGTGACCATCGAGAAGCTCAAGTCCTTCCGCGGCTACTTCATCGTGGTCGCCTTCGTCGTGGCCGCAGTGCTCACGCCGCCCGACGTGGTCTCGCAACTGGCCCTGGCGGTGCCGATGTGCCTGCTGTACGAAGTGGGCATCCTCGGCGCCAAGTACTTCGCCAGCAGCACCAAGAAGTCCGAAGAAGAACAGAGCAGCGCCGACTCGGCCTCCAGCTAGCCAGCCCTCCAGCAGGCCCTGCGACAGGGCCCGCTGCGCCCGTCAGGCCCGTAGCCGGCCGCCAAACTACCCCGAAAATTCCAGAAACACTGCGGAACCGGCTTTGCCGGGCCGCTGGTGTTGCCCCCGGAGGGGGGTGGCGAAGCGACACGAAGTGCGCGAAAGTCTGGGGGAGAGCAGGAACACCGCGGAACCGGCTTCGCCGGGCCGCCGGTGTTGCCCCCGGAAGGGGGTTGGCGAAGCGACACGAAGTGCGCGAAGCCTGGGGGAGAGCTTTTTATTCCTGCTGATTCGGCACCTGCCGCACCGGGCTCTTCGGCCTCAGGCCCGGCGTCACGTCCAGTTCCATCTTGTCGCTGCCTCGCTGCAGCGCGAAGCGCGAGGTCGTGCCGGGCTTGAGGCCGGCCACGGCGGTCAGCAGGGCCTGCACGTTGTCCGTCTTCTTCTCACCCACCGAGGTGATCACGTCGCCCGGCCGGATGCCGGCCTTGGCGGCGGGGCCGTTCTGCAGGACGCCGGTGATGATCACGCCGGAGTCGGCCTTCACGCCGAAGGTCTCGGCCAGCTCGGGCGACAGGTCGCTCGGCTCCACGCCGATCCAGCCGCGGCGCACCTGGCCTTCCTTGACGATGCCCTCGAGCACGATCTTGGCCATCGACACAGGGATGGCGAAGCCGATGCCCATGCTGCCGCCCGAGCGCGAGTAGATCGCGGTGTTGATGCCCTGCAGGTTGCCGTTCACGTCGATCAGCGCGCCGCCCGAGTTGCCAGGGTTGATGGCCGCGTCGGTCTGGATGAAGTTCTCGAAGTTGTTGATGCCGAGCTGGTTGCGGCCCAGCGCGGACACGATGCCGCTGGTCACGGTCTGGCCCACGCCGAAGGGGTTGCCGATGGCCAGTACCTGGTCGCCGACCTGAAGGCCGTCGGAGTCGCCCAGCACGATCACCGGCAGCTTGTCGAGCTCGATCTTCAGCACGGCCAGGTCGGTGTCTGGATCGGTGCCGATCACCTTGCCGCGCGCGTGGCGGCTGTCGTTGAGGGTCACCTCGATCTCGTCGGCGCCTTCCACCACGTGGTTGTTGGTGAGGATGTAGCCGTCGGGGCTCACGATCACGCCGCTGCCCAGGCCCACCTGGGGCTGGTCGTCCTGGTCGCCGAAGAAGAAGCGGAACCACGGGTCGTTGCTGCGCGGGTGGCGTTGGGCGGCCTTGCTGGTGTTGATGCTGACCACCGCGGGCGAAGCCTTCTTGGCAGGCGCGCTCAGGCTGCCGGGGGCCGTGACGCCCGGGTTGCTGGCCGGGGCCTCGACGATCGAGACCACGCCGCCCAGCGAGGTCGCGCGCTTGTTGATCCACTCGGGCTTGAGCGTCGCGACGACGAAGTAAGCCGCCAGCAGGACGGTCACGGCTTGGGCAAATAGCAGCCAGGTGCGTTTCATGAAAGATTGGTGAAAAAGACGTTGGAAAGCCGCAAGCAGCGCGGCAATGTTGTCAATTGTCCCTCAACCGGGCAGTCCGGAGACCGCCCGGGCGGGTCGAGATTAGGAGGGTGCCGGGGCGTGAATTCGGGTTAACACTTAGTATCACGGGTCGGCCCCACCCGGTCCGTCTGTTTTCCGGCCCCCGTGCCGCCCATCCGGCGGGTGCGGCGAGGCCTTCCGTCGGCGCGCCATTCTTTCCGTTTCTCACCCGGTTTCGCGGGTTGGCGCGCGGCCAAGACCTTCCTGCCTGCCATGACTTCAGAAGCTACCACCCCGCACGGCGCACGGCCGGTGCCGGCGCGCACGCTCGCCTCGAGCGACTACAAGACCCTCGGCCTGTCCGCCCTCGGCGGCACGCTGGAGTTCTACGATTTCGTCATCTACGTGTTCTTCGCCACCGTGCTGGGAGCGCTGTTCTTCCCGGCCGACATGCCCGACTGGCTGCGCCAGCTGCAGACCTTCGGCATCTTCGCGGCCGGCTATCTGGCGCGCCCGGTGGGCGGCATCGTCATCGCGCATTTCGGCGACATCTTCGGCCGCAAGCGCATGTTCACGCTGTCGATCTTCCTGATGGCGGCGCCCACGCTGGTGATCGGCCTGCTGCCCACCTACGCCAGCATCGGCGTGGCGGCCCCGCTGCTGCTGCTGGCGATGCGCGTGCTGCAGGGCGCGGCCATCGGCGGCGAGATGCCCGGCGCCTGGGTGTTCGTGGGCGAGCACGTGCCGGAAAAGCGCTACGGCCTGGGCATCGGCGTGCTGACTTCGGGCATCACCGGCGGCATCCTGCTGGGCTCGCTGATCGCGGTGGCCATCAACCGCCACTATTCGCCCGAGCAGGTGAGCGACTTCGCCTGGCGCATTCCGTTCATCCTGGGCGGCGTGTTCGGGCTGGTGTCGGTGTACCTGCGGCGCTTCCTGCACGAGACGCCGGTGTTCAAGGAGCTGGCCGGCCGCCGCAACGCGGCGCGCGAGCTGCCACTTCGTACCGTGCTGCGCGAGCATCGCCTGGCCTGCGTGTACGTCGCGCTGCTGACCTGGGTGCTGTCGGCCGCCATCGTGGTCGTGGTGCTCTACACGCCCACCTACCTGCAGAAGGTGCACCACATTCCTGCCGCCATGGCGCTGGAGGCCAACGCCCTGGCCACGCTGACGCTCACGTTGGGCTGCGTGCTGGCCGGCTGGGCGAGCGACCGCATCGGCACCCGGGCCGTCATGCTGATCGGCTGGGGCGGCCTGTTCGCCACGGCCTACCTTTTCTACAGCGGCCTGCCCGGTACGCCGGCGACGCTCTTCTGGCACTACGGCCTGGTGGGCCTGTTCGTGGGCTCCATCGCCACCGTGCCGATCGCGGGCGTGCGCGCCTTCCCGGCGCCGGTGCGCTTCACCGGGCTTTCCTTCGCCTACAACATGTCGTACGCGGTCTTCGGCGGGCTCACGCCGGTGATCCTGACGCTCTGGCTGCAGCACGACACGATGGCGCCCGCGCACTACGTCGCGGTGCTGGCCGCGCTCGGCTTCCTGCTGGCGCTGCTGCCCCTGGCCGCGCGCGGCCATGCGATGCGCGACGGTGGCGTAGCGCCCGCGCGCGGCGCGACAATGGCGCGATGAGCACAACCCGCCACGAACTGCTTCACGCATTCGACCTGCTGCTGGCCCCCGGGCGCTTCAAGGACTACGGACCCAACGGCCTGCAGGTCGAAGGGCGCACCGTGGTGCGAAAGATCGTCTCGGGCGTGACCGCCAGCCGCGCGCTGATCGAGGCCGCTATCGAGTCCGACGCCGATGCCATCTTCGTCCACCACGGCCTCTTCTGGCGCGGCCAGGACGGCCGCGTCACCGGCTGGATGAAGCAGCGCCTCGGCCTGCTGCTGGGCCGCGACATCAATCTCTTCGCCTACCACCTGCCGCTCGACGCGCACCCCGAACTCGGCAACAACGCCCAGCTGGGCCTGAAGCTGGGGCTCGTGGCGCATACCGGTCCGGGCGGCCGCTTCGGGGAACAGGAACTGGGCTTCATCGGCACGCAGGAAGGCGGCGGGAGCTTCGACAGCGCCAGGACGCTCGCCACCCACGTCGAGAGCGTGCTGAAAAGGCCGGTGACGCTGGTCGATGCCGCACAGCGCCCCATCAGGAACATCGCCTGGTGCACCGGAGGCGCGCAGGGCTACTTCGAGGCCGCCATCGCGGCCGGCGCCGACGCCTTCATCACCGGCGAGATCTCGGAGCCGCAGGCCCACTACGCGCGGGAGATGGGCGTGGCCTTCCTCGCCTGCGGGCATCACGCCACCGAGCGCTACGGTGCCCCCGCGGTGGCGGGGCACGTGGCTGCGCAGCTCGGGCTGACGCACGAGTTCATCGACATCGACAACCCGGCATGAGCGCGGCGCGGAGCACGGAGGTGTATTTCCAATGAGCGGCTCCATCGCCATCACGCTGGGCGACCCCGCCGGCATCGGCCCTGAAATCATCGTCAAGGCCTTCCGCGACGCGCCCGAAGCGACGCGTGGCGCCTTCGTTGCCGGCGACGTGGGCACGCTGCGCAAGGCATCGCAGGCCCTGGCCGCCGACGGCCGCCCCGGCTGGCCGGTGCTGGAGATCGAATCGGTCGCCGAGGCGGCCAGTGTTCCGCCAGGCTGCATCCCGGTACTGCAGGTGATCGCGCCGCCCTCTGGCATCGAAACGGGCCGCATCAGCGCCGAGGCCGGTCGGGTGGCGGGCGAATGCGTGGTGTGGGCCGCGCGGGCCGCGCTGCGCGGCGAGATCGGCGCCATCGTGACCGCGCCCCTGCACAAGGAGGCGCTGTCGGCAGCCGGCTTTCCGTACCCCGGCCACACCGAGCTGCTGCAGGCCGAGGCGGCCGCGCACCTGGGCCGCACCGTGGCCGACGTGCCGGTGCGCATGATGCTGGCCAACGACGAGCTGCGCACCGTGCTCGTCAGCATCCACATGTCGCTGCGCAAGGCCATCGAGGCGGTGCGCTTCGAGGGCGTGCTGGAGACGCTGCGCATCACGCACCGTGCGCTCACGCACGCGCTGGGCCGCGCGCCGCGCATCGGCGTGGCAGGGCTCAATCCGCATGCGGGCGAGGGCGGGCTCTTCGGCTCGGAGGAGCGGGAGATCATCGCGCCGGCCGTCGAGGCGGCGCGCGCCGAGGGCATCGATGCCAGCGGGCCTCACGCGCCCGACACGGTCTTCATGCGCGCACGCGCCAAGAACGGCGTGCCGTCCAGCGGCGAGTTCGACGTGGTGATCGCGATGTACCACGACCAGGGACTGATCCCGGTCAAGTACCTGGGCGTGGAAAAGGGTGTGAACGTGACGCTGGGCCTGCCGCTGGTGCGCACCAGTCCCGATCACGGTACCGCGTTCGACATTGCCGGAACGGGGCGGGCCGATGCGTCCAGCCTCGTGGAGGCGCTGCGCATGGCTCGCACGCTGAGCTGAACCGACTTCTCCAGAAACACCGCGGAACCGGCTTTGCCGGGCCGTGGGTGTCGCCCGGCAGGGTCAAGGCGTGCGCGACACGAAGTGCGCGCAGCCTGGGGCGGGCAACAGGTTCAGCGCTGCTTGAGGCTGTCGCGGATCTCGCGCAGCAGCACCACGTCTTCGGGTGTTGCGGGGGCTGCGGCGGGCGCCGGCTCCTCGGTGCGCTTCAGGCGGTTGATCTGCTTGACCATCATGAAGATGATGAAGGCGAGGATCACGAAGTTGACGGCGATGGTGATGAAGTTGCCGTACGCCAGCACCGGGACGCCTGCCTTCTTCAGGTCCGCCAGCGTGTTCGCGACGCCCGGCGGCACCGTACCCAGCACCACGTAGAGATTCGAGAAATCGAGCTTGCCGAACACCACGCCCACCAGCGGCATGATGATGTCGGCCACGAGCGAGTCGACGATCTTGCCGAAGGCCGCGCCGATGATCACGCCGACCGCGAGGTCGATGACGTTGCCCTTGACGGCAAATTCCTTGAATTCACTGAGGATGCTCATGATTCAAAAGGCTGCTGGAGCTCTGCTGTTGAAGGAGAGCCGAGTATGCCCGCGATTGCTCACTTCTCCAGCGGGCGCGGTGCCACATCGACGTGCGCAGCCGGCAACCCTTCACGACTGCGCGAGGCAATCTGCCTGTAGCCGTCTTCCAGGTGGCGCACGAAGCGTGGCGTGTCGAAATAGCCGCTGCGCGCTTCCTTGGCCTTCGCGAGGCGCGAGCGCAGCGCCGCCAGCTCTTCCCGGTGCGTGGCGTAGTGGATGGCCTTTTGGACATACTCCGCGTGGTTCGTGGCCACCAGCTCCGGCAGTCCGATGGCGCGCAGCAGGCTGCCCGCCATGCGCGACACCATCGTCGTGCCGGTGAGCGCCAGCAGCGGCACGCTCGACCACAGCACGTCGTTCGCGGTCGCGCCGCTGCTGTAGGGGAAGGTGTCGATGAACAGGTCGGCCAGGCCGATGCGCGCCAGGTGCTGGTCGACCGGCATGCGCGGCGACACGATCAGGCGCTCGGCCGGCAGGCCCGCCTTCTCCCATTGCGCGCGCAGGTTCTGCTCGAAGCCGTTCGGGCCCTGGGCCAGCCACAGCACCGAGTTCGGAATGCCCTGCACGATGCGCACCCAGGCCTGGAAGGTCTCGGGCTGGATCTTGAAGGACTGCGAGAAGTTGCACAGCACGAAGGCGTCTTCGGGCAGGCCGTGCTCGGCGCGCGTGGGCCTGTGCGGATTGACCGGGCGCTGGGTGTCGATGACCTGGAAGGTCTCCGGCAGCCGCAGCAGCTTCTCGGAGTAGCAGTCTTCCGTGCCCGGCGGCGAGAGGAAGTTGTCGGACACCAGGTAGTCGTAGTTGGGCGTGCCGCTGGTGCCCATGTAGCCCAGCCACATGAGCTGCGCCGGCGCCGCGTGGTAGGCCATCACCTGCGGCTTGGCGCCGCGCGTGTCGCCCGAGAGGTCGACCAGGATGTCGATCTCGTCGTCGCGGATGCGCTCGGCCATCTGCTGGATCGACAGGCCCTGCAGGTCGACGAAATGTTCCGCGGTGGCGGCGATGCGCGCCCGTGCGGGGTGGCCGTCGTCGGGGCCGTAGGAGTAGATGAAGACTTCGAACTCCTTGCGGTCGTGCCGGCCATAGAGCTCTGCCGTCAGGTGCGCCACCGGATGATTGCGGAAGTCGAAGGAGTAGTAGCCCACGCGGATGCGCGGCGAGGTGCGGCGCGCGCCCGCATCGGCAAAGGGCCTGATGGCCGTGTTGCGGTCGGCGAGCAGGGCGGAGCGCTGCGTCCAGTTCATGAGGCGGCGCGCGTCGTCGTAGTTCGACATCAGGATGAAGGACGACACCGTCTGGTCGTTGCTCGGGTTATCGAGCAGCGTCGCGATGCGCTCGCGCAGTTCGGGCACGCCGTTCCAGTCGGCGATGTGTGCCTTCTCGCCCAGCATCCACACCATGGCGGGCATGAAGTCGGGATCGTCGCGCAGGCACTGCTCGAATTCGGCGATGGCCTCCTTCGACTGGCCTGCCATCACGTAGGTCACGCCCAGGTTGCATCGCGCGAGCACCTGGCGTGGGTGCACCTCGAGGGCCTTCTTCAGCACCTCGATGGCAGTGTCGAAGCGGCCGAGCCGGAAGTTCACCGTGCCCAGGTTGTTCAGCAGCAGCTCGTGCTCGGGCAGGCTTTCGAGCGCGAGCCTGTAGAGCTCGGCCGACTCCGCGAAGCGCATCGACACGCCCTCGAGCGCGCCGCACACGCCGTAGAGCGCAGCCACGCCCTCGGGGTCGGACAGCGCCTTGTGGCGCTCCTCGGCCGGCCAGTTGCGCATGGCGCGCTGCATCGGTTCGATCGCCTCCTCGATGCGTCCGCAGGCCTGCAGCGCCCTGGAGAGCATGAACGCGGCCTCGCAGTCCATCGGGTCGGCGGCGGCCTTTTCATACGCGCCGAGCGCGGCGGCCCAGTCCTTCTGGTGCGCGCGGATCTTGCCGATGTTCTTGTGCGCGGCGGCGTAGCCGGGGTCCAGTGCCAGCGCGCGGCCGAACTGCGTGATCGCCTCGTCGAAGCGGTCCTGCTCCATGTCGATGGCGCCGGCGTTGTTCCATGCGGCGGGTGCCTGCGGCGCGAGCCGCGTGGCCTCGGCGGCGGCCTCGCGTGCCTGGCGGAATTTCTTCTGCTGGCGATAGACCGCCGACAGGTTCACGTAGGCCTCGGGGTAGTTGGGCTGGGCCTTGATCGCGCGGCGAAGGTCCTGCTGCGCTTCGTTCGGCAGGCCCATGTGCATGAAGATCGTCGCGCGGGTGTTGAAGTAGAAGTGGTGCGGCGACCGTGCGATCGCCCGGTTCACGTAGTTCAGCGCCAGCTTGGGACGGCCTTGCCGGTACAGCGCCTCGCCGCTGAGGTGCAGCGCGTCGGCATGCTCGGGGAAGCGCGACAGCAGCGCCTCGTAGACCTGCAGGGCCTCCGCGAAGCGGCCCACCCGGTGCAGCGCCAGACCCTGCTCCAGGAGTTGCCCGGCGTCCGCGGCCGGCGTGGAGGGAGCGGGAGCGAGAGAAGGTGAGTTCATGAATCCGCGTGAAGAGTGTCGAGTCTGGGGCGAGACTGGGTCGGGACAGTGATTGCGGCCGCTTCGGTGCCGGCCTTCCGTACAAGTGAAAAGGCCGGTCACCCAGTATAGGGGCCGGCCTTTCGATTGCATCCGCTGGCATTCCCGCGGCGCGCTCGCTGGCGCCGCGGAAGTGCCGGGCGGATTACCAGGACCAGGAGGCGCCGATGCCGCCGCCGACCTTGCCGTTGTTGCCGCTGCCGATATTCAGCTTGATCTGCGCGCCTTCGCCGATGCGGAAGCTGGCCGCTGCAGCGATGGCCGATCGGCCGTCGTACGAGCCCACGCCCACGCCGATGCCGAAGTTCTTGCCCGCCTCGAGCGCCGGCACCGAGGCCGCGGCCAGCGCGATGGCCGCGCCGGTGCTGCTGGTCCTGCGCATGTCCTGCACCTCGCTGCGGACCTGGTTCAACTGCGACATGTTCGCGGCATCCGTCGGCAGCACGCCCGGGGCCACGTTCTGCACGCGCCCGTTGGCGACCACGCCGTTGCCTGCGGTGATGGTGCCGCCCGCATTCACGTTGCCGGTGACGTTGACCGTGCCCGCATTCAGCGTCGTGACGTTGCCGGTCACGGCGTTGATCGTGGTGATGTTGCCGGTCTGCGTGTTCAGCACCGTGATGTTGCCGTTGGCCGCGGTGATCGTCTGGAAGTTGCCGGTGGTGGCATTCACCGTGCTGGCGTTCACCGTCGTGGCGGCGACCGTGCCGGCGGTCAGTGCATTGACCGTGGCGCTGGCGGCCGACAGGTTGGTCGTGCTGACGTTCGTGGCGCTCAGCGTGTTTATCGTGCCGCGGCTGGCCGACAGGTTGGTGGTGCTGACGTTGGTGGCGCTCAGCGTGTTGATCGTGCCGGCGTTGGCAGTCAGGTTTGTGGTGCTGACGTTGGTTGCGCTCAGCGTGTTGATCGTGCCATTGCTGGCCGTCAGATTGGTGGTGCTGACGTTGGTTGCGCTCAACGTGTTGATCGTGCCATTGCTGGCCGTCAGATTGGTGGTGCTGACGTTGGTTGCGCTCAGCGTGTTGATCGTTCCGTTGCTGGCCGTCAGATCGGTGGTGCTGACGTTGGTTGCGCTCAACGTGTTGATGGTGCCGTTGCTGGCGGTCAGATCGGTGGTGCTGACGTTGGTTGCGCTCAGCGTATTGATGGTGCCGTTGCTGGCGGTCAGATCGGTGGTGCTGACGTTGGTTGCGCTCAGCGTATTGATGGTGCCGTTGCTCGCGGTCAGGTCGGTGGTGCTGACATTGGTCGCGCTCAGCGTGTTGATCGTGCCGTTGCTCGCGGTCAGGTCGGTGGTGCTGACGTTGGTCGCGCTCAGCGTGTTGATCGTTCCGTTGTTGGCCGTCAGGTCGGTCGTGCTGACATTGGTGGCGCTGACGTTGGTGGCGCTCAACGTGTTGATGGTGCCGTTCGATGCGGTCAGGTTGGTGGTGCTGACGTTCGCCGAGCTCAGCGTGTTGATCGTGCCGTTGCTTGCCGTCAGGTTCGTCGTGCTCACGTTGGCCGAGCTCAACGTGTTGATGGTGCCGTTCGACGCGGTCAGGTTGGTAGTGCTGACGTTCGTCGAGCTCACCGTATTGATCGTGCCGTTCGAGGCCGTCAGGTTGGTGGTGCTGACGTTGGTGGAGGTCAGCGTGGCGATGCTGCCGGTGTTCGACGTCAGGTTGGTGGCATCGATGTTGGTCGAGGTGATGCCGGTCGCCAGCACATTCGTCGATGTGACGCCGGTCGCCAGGATGTTGGTCGAGGTCAGCGACTGGATCGTGCCGTTGCTCGAGGACACGCTGCCGGTGGTCACGCTGCCCGCGCTCACGGTGTTGGCCGTGATGCTGGTGGAGCTCAGCGTGTTGATCGTGCCGCTGGTTGCGGAGACGCTGGACGTGGTCAGGTTGTTGATGGTGCCGTTGGTGGCCGAGACGTTCGTGGCGCTGACGCTGCCTGCAGACACGGTACCCGCGGTGATCGTGCCGGCGCTGATGCTGGAGGAAGTCAGGTCGGTGACCGTGCCGCTGGTGGCGGACAGGTTCGTCGCAGTGACGTTGGCCGAGGACACGGTGCCGGCGGTGATGCTGCCCGCAGACACGGTGCCTGCGGTGATCGTGCCCGTGCTGATGCTGGAGGAGGTCAGGTTGGTGACCGTGCCGTTGGTAGCGGACAGGTTCGTCGACGTGACGTTGGCTGAGGACACGGTGCCGGCGGTGATGCTGCCAGCAGACACGGTGCCCGCGGTGATCGTGCCCGTGCTGATGCTGGAGGAGGTCAGGTTGGTGACCGTGCCGTTGGTAGCGGACAGGTTCGTCGACGTGACGTTGGCCGAGGACACGGTGCCGGCGGTGATGCTGCCAGCAGACACGGTGCCCGCGGTGATCGTGCCCGTGCTGATGCTGGAAGAGGTTAGGTTGGTGACCGTGCCGCTGGTGGCGGACAGGTTTGTCGCAGTGACGTTGGCCGAGGACACCGTACCGGCGGTGATGCTGCCCGCAGACACGGTGCCTGCGGTGAGCGTCGCCGTGCTGATGCTGGTGGACGTGAGATTGGTGGCCGTGGCCGATGCTGCGGTGAGGCTGGTGGAGGTGATGTTGGTCGCGCTCAGCGTGCGGATGGTGCCGTTGCTGGCCGTGACGTTAGTGGTGCTCACGCTCCCGGCGGACAGCGTAGTCGTCGTCACGCCGCCGACTGCGTTCAATACGCCGCCGTTGTTGCCGAGGTTCGTGTCCCCGAAGACGTTGCCTGAATTGACTTGATTCCCGCCGATCGTGACCTGGGCATGTGCGACGGGCAGCGTCATCACATAACCAGCGCTCAGAAGCACTGAAGCGAGAAGCTTGCTTGCGCCCGGACGGCGAACAATGAAAGAGCGAACACTGGGACGCTGGGATGTAGTCATTTGGACTTTCTTCCTTGAAGAAATCAGTTGCCATTTCTGGTCTTCCACACGCCCTCGTCGTGCGGAAGCAGGGTTGGGTTTCATCGAGTTACCCAATGCAACCGATGCTAGGAATCGAGGTCTTTGCTGAACATCACCGGTATCCGTAGTTATGGTTGTATGCATGTCCGCCGATGCGGCATCGACGAATGCATACATGTGCCGCGAAGCCAATGCACATGCGGCTTTGCGGGCATCGCATGAATCGCGTATTGACGTTTTGAGATGCGTTCTCGGACGCGTTTCGTGTGTCGCGGTGCTACGTAACACGCGCGGTAACTCGCACGTAACAACGGCCTGAAAACGACCTTCGGAAGGCCTTCGCGAGAGCTCGTTTTTCAGCTCGTTTCGGGCAATTTCTTCAACGAAATCAAAGTACTACACGCGTCCTTGCGTGATGTGCGCCGACGCTCGTCCGAGTGGGCATCGTTCCTGCGGTATCTGAAACGAAAGACAACATTTCGAAGCTACCCAAGGGTGGCGACAGAGCCAGAGGACGTCGCGTGATCAATTTTTTCTTGGACATCGGCAACGGCATCAGCGCATGCGGCACGGAACAGGTCCGTCGCGGCAAGGCAGGAGACAACGCAGGAGAGCTGACATGGAAATGAACATCCACTACACCTCTTCGGTCTCTTCGGCGCAGGTGCCTACGGCAGCGCAGTTGTATGGCGGCGTCTTCCATGCCGCGCTGATCGTCGCGGACGATGCCGCCTGCGCAGACCGCATGCGGCGCATCCTCTGCGAGCTCGCGCCGCATCGCCGCGTGGTGGTCGCATCGGGAAGGGCCGAGGCGTTCAATCTGCTTGCAGCGTTGCCTTACGACCTGGTTCTGGTCGACATGCGGCTGCAGGGCAACGATGGCGCCGCGGTTCTTCATCACGTGCGCCAGACCTATCCGCGCATCGAGTGCATCGGCATGTCGGCCACCGACGACCAGCAGCTCGTGAATGCCGCGATCGCCGCGGGCGCCATCGGGTATCTACTTACCGAGACCGACGACGCGGAACTCGCCTATCTTCTGCGCTCCATCGAGCGTGGCGGCTCGCCGATGGATTCGCGCATCGCGCGGCGCATCCTCGGTTCGATCGCGGCCTCGGCCAAGGCCCGCACCATCGACCCCATCCGCGTGCAGAAGCCGGCCCCGCAGCGGCATGACCGGCCGCAGGACCTGCAGCAGAAAGACGGCGCGGACTCGCGGCTGCCGCAAGGGCTGCTGTCGCCGCGCGAACTCAAGGTGCTGCGCCTCATCGCGCAGGGCTGGAGCAACAGGCAGATCGCTGAAGCCGTGTACCTGTCGGTCAACACCATCGAGTTCCACGCGAAGAGCATCTATCGCAAGCTCTCTGTCAAGTCGCGGACCCAGGCGGTCCACGAGGCGATGCAGCACGGGCTCCTGAACTGAAGTCCCCGCGGCGACAGTCTTCGTCGCCCTGCAGCCCCTGGCGGACGCCCGCGGAAGCGGCGCGCCCCGCCTGCGGCCGTCCGCCACGCGCCTGGCGGCCATTGAATATCCTTACAGCGCCCCGCTACAATCGCGGGTTGACTCCTGCTCCAGCGAAGAAGACAAGAGGATCCCCCATGAGTGACATGACCTCCGGCACGCACCGGATCGACACCAGCAAGCGCACGTGGTTGATTGCATCCAGCTGCGCTGGCGTGGCGGGCGGCGTGGCCACCGCCATCCCCTTTGTGAGCACTTTCCAGCCTTCCGAGAAGGCCAAGGCTGCGGGTGCTGCGGTCGAGGTCGATATCTCGGGCCTGAAGGTCGGCGAGAAGATCACGGTCGAATGGCGGGGCAAGCCGGTCTGGATCCTCAAGCGCTCTCCCGAGCAGATCGCGGAACTCCCCAAGCTCGACGGCCAGCTGGCCGACCCTCTCTCCAAGCGCCACCCCGACGAATTCACCCCCAAGTACGCACAGAACGAGCACCGCTCCATCAAGCCCGACGTGCTCGTCGTGGTCGGCATCTGCACCCACCTGGGCTGCTCGCCGACCGACCGTTTCCAGGCCGGTCCGCAGCCTTCGCTGCCGAACGACTGGGAAGGCGGCTTCCTCTGCCCTTGCCACGGTTCGACTTTCGACCTGGCCGGCCGGGTCTTCAAGAACAAGCCTGCGCCCGACAACCTGCCGGTGCCGCCGCACATGTACCTGTCGGACACCAAGCTCCTGATCGGTGAAGACTCCAAGAAGGCCTGAGGCGGAAGAAGAACATGGCTGAATTCCACGAGATCTCCCCCAACGCACCCGCCGGCGCCAAGCTGCTGAACTGGGTCGACAACCGCTTCCCGCTGAGCAAGCTGTGGAACGACCAGTGGGGCAAGTACTACGCGCCGAAGAACTTCAACTTCTGGTACATCTTCGGCTCGCTGGCGATGCTGGTCCTGGTGATCCAGATCGTCACCGGCATCTTCCTGGTCATGCACTACAAGCCCGACGCGAACCAGGCGTTCGCATCGGTCGAGTACATCATGCGCGACGTGCCGTGGGGCTGGCTGATCCGATACATCCACTCGACGGGCGCATCGGCGTTCTTCATCGTGGTGTACCTGCACATGTTCCGCGGCCTGATGTACGGCAGCTACCGCAAGCCGCGCGAGCTGATCTGGGTGTTCGGCTGCGCGATCTTCCTGTGCCTGATGGCCGAGGCCTTCATGGGCTACCTGCTGCCCTGGGGCCAGATGTCCTACTGGGGCGCCCAGGTGATCGTGAACCTGTTCGCCGCCATCCCGTTCGTCGGTCCCGACCTGGCCCTGCTGATCCGCGGCGACTACGTGGTGAGCGACGCCACGCTGAACCGCTTCTTCAGCTTCCACGTGATCGCCGTGCCGCTGGTGCTGCTCGGCCTGGTGGTCGCCCACCTGATCGCGCTGCACGAAGTGGGCTCGAACAACCCCGACGGCATCGAGATCAAGGCCAAGCGCGGACCCGACGGCCATCCGCTGGACGGCATTCCGTCGCATCCGTACTACACCGTGCACGACATCTTCGGCGTGGTGGTGTTCCTCACGATCTTCTCGGCGGTGATCTTCTTCGCCCCCGAGGCAGGCGGCTACTTCCTCGAATACAACAACTTCATCCCGGCCGACTCGCTGAAGACGCCGAACCACATCGCCCCGGTGTGGTACTTCACGCCGTTCTATTCGATGCTGCGCGCGACCACCGACGACATGGTCAACGTGTTCTCGCTGATCATCGCCGTGGCCGCGATCTGGAACTTCGTCAAGGGCAAGTCGGGCACGGGCCTGAAGATCGCGATCATCGTCGCGGCCGCCGTGGTGATCTTCCTGCTCAAGACCTTCGACGCCAAGTTCTGGGGCGTGGTCGTCATGGGCGGCTCGGTCATCATCCTGTTCTTCCTGCCTTGGCTCGACCACAGCGAAGTCAAGTCGATCCGCTACCGTCCGGGCTGGCACAAGTACGTGTACGGCCTCTTCGTGTTCTTCTTCCTGATCCTCGGCTACCTGGGCATCCAGCCTCCCGGCGTGTGGGGCGAGCTGGGCATCGGCTCGTTCAAGCTGGACATCGCGCAGACCATCTCGCAGATCGGCACGCTCGTGTACCTCGGCTTCTTCCTGCTGATGCCGTGGTGGAGCCGCAAGGGCGAATTCAAGACCGTGCCCGAGCGCGTGGTCTTCGCCGCCCATTGATGAGAACCAGAAGCCAAGAGAGCTGAGAGAAACACTATGAAGAAAAGCATTTCCGGCTGGCTCGCTGTACTGGGTCTCGCGCTGGGCCTGACCTTCTCCGCAGCGGCGTCGGCCGAGTCCGGCGGCATCGCGTGGGACAAGGCACCCAACAAGACGAACGACGTGAGCGCGCTGCAGAACGGCGCCAAGCTGTTCGTCAACTACTGCCTGAACTGCCACTCGGCCGCCTTCATGCGCTACAACCGCCTGCAGGACATCGGCATCACCGAGCAGCAGATCAAGGACAACCTTCTGTTCACCACCGACAAGGTCGGTGAGACCATGAAGGCCAACATCGACGCGCGCCAGGCCAAGGACTGGTTCGGCACCACGCCGCCCGACCTCACGCTGGTCGCGCGCTCGCGTGCCGGCCACGGCGGCACCGGCGCCGACTATCTCTACACCTACCTTCGCACCTACTACCGCGACGAAACCAAGGCCACCGGCTGGAACAACCTGCTGTTCCCGAGCGTCGCCATGCCGAACCCCCTGTGGGAACTGCAAGGCGAGCGCCGCCCGGTCTACACCAAGGTCGAACAGCACGGCCACGAAACCGAGGTGTTCAAGGGCTGGGAGCAAGTCACTCCCGGCACCATGACGCCCGTGCAGTTCGACAATGCGGTCGGCGACCTTGTGAGTTACCTGCAATGGATGGCCGAGCCGGCTCAGAACACCCGCGTGCGCATCGGCGTGTGGGTGCTGCTGTTCCTGGCCATGTCGGTGGTGTTCGTGTGGCGGCTGAACGCCTCGTACTGGAAAGACGTCAAGTAGTTCCGTGCACGCCGACCGGATACCTTCGGGTGTCCGGTCCCACAGAGTGGGTTGCCAACGCGACCCACTCTTTTTGATTTTTAGGAGTCTCTCGCCATGATGGTCTTGTATTCAGGAACGACCTGCCCCTTTTCCCACCGCTGCCGCTTCGTGTTGTTCGAAAAGGGCATGGACTTCGAGATCCGCGACGTCGATCTCTACAACAAGCCCGAAGACATCAGCGTGATGAACCCGTACGGCCAGGTGCCGATCCTGGTCGAGCGCGACCTGATCCTGTACGAGTCGAACATCATCAACGAGTACATCGACGAACGCTTCCCGCACCCGCAGCTGATGCCCGGCGACCCGGTCGACCGCGCCCGCGTGCGCCTGTTCCTGCTCAACTTCGAGAAGGAACTCTTCGTGCACGTCTCGACGCTCGAGAACCGCACCACCAAGGGCAACGAGAAAGCGCTCGAAAAGGCCCGCTCGCACATCCGCGACCGCCTCACGCAGCTGGCACCCGTGTTCCTCAAGAACAAGTACATGCTGGGTGACAACTTCTCGATGCTCGACGTGGCCATCGCGCCGCTGCTGTGGCGCCTCGACTACTACGGCATCGACCTCAGCAAGAACGCTGCGCCGCTGCTGAAGTACGCCGAACGCATCTTCTCGCGCCCGGCCTACATCGAAGCACTGACCCCGTCCGAAAAGGTCATGCGAAAGTAATTAAGATCGCCCCCAGGCTTCGCGCACTTCGTGTCGCTTCGCCAACCCCCTTCAGGGGGCAGCACCAGCGGTCCGGCAAAGCCGGTTCCGCGGTGTTCCGCGAAGAGACGGTGGCCGATTCGAGGCCGCGATTCGCGATTGTTTGGTACCAATTTCATGATCAACGCGCTCGAGTCGTCATCCACCCGCCCATACCTCATCCGGGCGCTGTACGAATGGTGCACCGACAACGGCTTCACGCCCTACGTCGCGGTGCAGGTCGACGAGACCGTCCAGGTTCCGCGCGAGTACGTGAAGAACGGCGAGATCGTGCTCAACATCAGCTTCGACGCGACCAGCTCGCTCAAGCTCGGCAACGACTTCATCGAGTTCAAGGCCCGCTTTGCGGGCACGGCGCGTGAAATCAGCGTGCCGGTGGGGCGCGTGATCGCGATCTATGCGCGCGAGAACGGGCAGGGCATGGCGTTTCCCGCGCCGGCTCCGGCTGCTCCCCAAGAGGGCCATGCCGATGCGCCGGCTCCCGCCCAGGCACCCGCACGCTCGCCGCTGCGTGATGCTTCCCGCGGCGGCAGTGGCGCCCCCGAAGGCGATGCCGGCAAGATCGTCCACCTGGTGACGGGCGAGGACGGCAGCGAGACGGTCGATGCAGATTCCCCGGACGAGCCGCCGCGGCCGCCATCCGGTGGTGGCACCCGACCGTCGCTCAAGCGGATCAAGTAAGCAACAGGCAGGCGCGCGTGGCGATCGATGCCCGGCCGGACCGGTCGGCGGCGCCACTAGAATCACGCACTGGAATTCAGCCGCTTTAGCTCAATTGGTAGAGCACCCGCCTTGTAAGCGGAAGGTCGTCAGTTCGATTCCGACAAGCGGCACCAAGCAAGAAACCCCTGAGTCCTGAATGGGCTCAGGGGTTTTCTTCTTTTCCTGGCTCATGCGGAGGCCGACTGCGCCACCCCCTGCATCGCCAACCTGAGCATCGCCAGCTGCGCCACCAGCGCCGGCCTTTGCGCCGAGCGCATGTTCTCCAGCACCGTCCCCAGCAGCGCTGCGCTGCGCCCCAGGCCGGCCTGCTTCAGCCGAAGCACCTGAGCCTGTGCCCGCGACAGCGCGCCGCCGCTTTGGTGGCGCAGGCCCTGGCGCAGCCACAGGGCCAGCAGTTCCAGGGTGTCGCCGGCCAGTGCGTTGAGCGCGGACACCTCCTCGATGTCGCTTTGCAGGCCCAGCGGCTGCGGCGCGGCGGTCTCGACCTGGAGCACCACGGCGCGCTGTTCGGTGAGCAGGGTCAGCGGCTGCATGATGGCCTGATCGCCCTGCAGATGCACCGTGCCCGCCACTGCGCGCAGTGCGCCGTGCTCGCCGGCCAGGGTGCGGGCCAGTGCGTCGACGGCGCCGGGGGTGACTGCGCGATGGGGCAGCGCCAGGTGCAGCAGCGATGGCGCATCGTTCTCGTGCGGGCTTGTGTCGTCTTGCTCGTCCGTTGCCGGCGCCTGCCCCAGCCGGGCATGGAGCACCTGTGCCGCGGCGTCCCAATGGCACGACGCCACCTCCATGCGCTCGAAGGCCACCACGTGCAACTGGCCCGAGGCACCGGCGGAAGCGCCGCTCGCGGCCTGCCTGGGCTTGACGAAATCCGGCTGCGCCTCGCGCAGGTGCGCCACCAGCGCGGCCACGCTGCCTTGTCTCAGCGGCGCGACGAGGTCGTCCCACGACTTGGGTGAGAGCGGCAGCACGCCCGTCTGCCGCGCGCCGGCCGTGATGTCGACCAGCCCGTTGGCGCGCCGGGTCGCGGTCTTGGTGATGACCTGCCCGCTCGCCAACTGGCGCAGCGGAAAACCCGCGATGCGACGGTTCATGAGGGTGGGCGCGGCACCGCCTGCGGCGGCATCGGCGGCGCGCGACCACTGGCGCTCCAGCACGGTCACGTTCTGGGTGTCGGGGTCGGCGAAGAGGATGCTTGCGCCCTCCGCCGTCTCGTCGGACCAGAGTTCGGCGCCGAGCGAGACCAGCCGCAGATGGTCGAGCGCGACTTCGCCCTTCACGCCGATGCCGAGGATCTGGCTGGCCGGCAGCGTGGGCCGGCTGGTGCCTTCGGGCGGCCGCGCGGCATGCGCCGCCGCGCGCAGCCGCGCCCACAGCTCGGTCGTCACGCGCAGCAGGCGCAGCGGGTCGAAGCGGCTGCTGCGCGCCTGTTGCGCCTGCAGGAGCTGCCAGAGTTCGTCGAGCGCGTCGTCGACCCAGCTCCAGCCCAGCGTGCGGGCCTGTTCGCGCACGGCCTCGAAGCGGGCGGCCAGCGCCATCGCCGGCTGGCTCGATCCGTCGAGCCACAGCGACAGCAGCAGGGCGTCGATGCCCGAGCGCAGCGCGGCGGCAGCCTCGCCCTGCATCACGGAGGGCGCGGGCGAAGCGGCCGCGTCTTCTTCGGAGGACGCGGCCGGCTGCACCTCGACCATCACTTCCGCCGAGCCTGGCTCCAGCGCACCGGCCTGGCGGAACGCCCACAGCGCGATCACCACATGCGCGCAGCCGCCGCCCTGCTTGCAGTCGCAGCGCGCATGGACCAGCGAGCTGCGCGAGAAGAAACGCACGCTGCACATCGGCAGGCGCGCGACGGGCGGCGCGCTTGCGCTGCGCCAGGCCTGCACGCCGACCACGGGCCGCGCGGCGGCGAGCTTCGCGGCCTGATCGAGCACGGATGGGGCGAAGCTCGCGGCCATGGCGGCATCGTCGAACTGCGCGGGGCTCCACGCGGTCTCTGGCTCGGGAGGCGAGGCTTCGGCGGAGGCGATCGATACGCCGGCTTCCGCCGGCGTTGCATTCGCCTTCGCCAGCGCCTGATAGGCCAGCACCAGCATCACCCGATGCCTGCACATGCCGCTGGCGGGGCAGCTGCACTGCGCATCGCGCAGAGTGCGCCCCGGCGGCAGGCTGGTGCGCACGCCATCGTCGAACTGTGCCTGCACCGTGCCGTCGGCGCCGGTCTCGAGCTTGGGCAGCAGGCCGGCCGCCACGTCCTTCTGCGCGCGCTTGACGAAGCCGGCGTTGGCCAGCGCGGTGAGCGCCTCCGGCGTGAGCTCGAGCAGGTCGGCCCTCGACGGCGATGCGATGTTGTCGCCGCTCATCCCTGCACCTTCTCTGCCAGCCAGCCTGCGAGCTGGCCCGGCGTCATCGCGCCGATCTGCGCGCCTTCGCGCACCAGGCGCGCGGCCATCTCGCGGTCGTAGTTGGGCTCGGCGTTCGAGTCGAGCGCGGCCAGCCCGAGCACCTTGGCGCCGGATTCGACCAGCGCCTTCACGCGCCGCACCAGCTCGTATTCGCTGCCGCCCTCGTAGAAGTCGCTCACCAGCACCACGATGCTCTTCGCCGGGTTGGCGACCAGCGACTGCGCATACGCCACCGCCTTCGCGATGTCGGTGCCGCCGCCGAGCTGCACTTTCATCAGCAGCTCCACGGGGTCGGAGACGTCGGCCGTCAGGTCGACCACTGCCGTGTCGAAGGCCACGAGGCGCGTGCGCATGCCGGGCAGCTGCCACAGGCAGGCTGCCATCACCGCGCTGTGGATCACCGAATCGACCATCGAGCCGCTCTGGTCGATCAGCAGGACGATGTCCCACGGCTCGGCATGCCGCTTCGTGCGGCTGATGAAGACCGGGTGCTCCACGTAGAGCTTGCGGCGCTGCGGGTCGTAGCGGTGCAGGTTGGCGGCCAGCGTCTGCCGAAAGTCGAAGTTGCGCGCCACCTTCATGCGCGAGCGGCGGCGCCGGTCGCGGCTGCCGCTGAAGGCCTGGCGCACTTCGGTGGCGAGCTTCTCCATGATGCGGCGCACCACCTCGGCCACCAGCTTGCGCGCGGCGGCCAGCACCTCGGGGTTCATCAGGTGCTTGGTGTGGAGCACCGCGCGCAGCAGCGATTCGGAAGGCTCGATGCGCTCCAGCACTTCGAGGTTGGTCACGACCTCGTCGATGCCGTAGCGCTCGACCGCGTCCTGCTCCAGCCGCTCGATCACTTCCTTCGGGAAGAGCGTGTGGATGGTGTTGATCCAGTCCGGCGTGCTCAGAGCCGAGGGGCCCAGGCCCGCGCTGCGTTCGCCGCGGCTTTCGCGGTCGGTGTCGCGGCCGTAGAGCCAGTCGAGCGCGGCGTCGGCGGCCTGCGCCTCGGCGCTCAGTCCGCCGCAGGCCGATTCGGCCGGATCGCCCAGCAGCAGGCGCCAGCGTTGCAGCGGATCGGGAATGTCGAGGCTCATGGGCGAGGGGCTTTCTCGATGTCTTTTTCTTCTTCTTCCAGCGTCACGCCCCAGGCGGCCAGGCGCGCGAACACCGCGTCCTCCACGCGGCGGGCTTCGGCCAGCTGTTCGGGCGGGGCTTCGCCGCTGCGGTGGGCGGTGAGGGTGCGGCGCGACAGGTGCGTGGCGTCGTGCAGCGTGAGCACCTGGTCGGCGAGCAGGCCGCGCTCCTGCGGCGGCAGCCAGGCGAAGGCGGCGCGCAGGCTGGGCATGGCGCGCACGAAATCGGCGTTGTCCAGGGCCTGCACGGTGCGGTCCATGCCGGCGACGAAGGCGGGCTCCGAAGCGAGCTGCTCGCGCGCGAGCGCCAGAAGCCCGGTGAGCGCGTCGCCGAGCACCGGCGGGGGCAGCGACTGCAGCAGCTGCATGGCCTCGGCCGCGCCGCTCTCGCCCTGCGCATGCGGATCGTCCGTACGGCCAGCCAGGCTCAGCGTGGCGCCCAGCGCCGCACCGCGGCTCACGGGCGCCGCGGCGGTGTCGGCGGCCTTGCGCTGCCACACGGCGAGCGCGCGGGCCGGCTCCAGGTCGAGCAGCGGCTGCGCGTTGGAATGATCCTGCGCATGCGCCAGCGCGTCGGCCACGATGCGGCGCAGTGCCAGATGCCCTTCGAGGTGCGACTGCATGTCGGCCGGCGCGATGGCCGCGGGCGGCTCCAGCAGCCACAGCGCGCGGTCGAAGCCCGACTCGATCACCACGCGCAGCACCGGCGCGTCGGCCATGCCCAGCATCTGGCCGTGGCGCAGCAGCGTGTGCAGCACCGAAATGGCAGGGCCCAGCGCCTCGAAGCGCGGCTCGGCGGCGATCGCCCCGCGCAGCTCGCGCAGCAGCGTGTCGCTCAGCGCGGAAAGCCCCGCCCAGGCGGCCTGGTTGAGGCCTTCAGCCAGCGGGCCGATGCGGCCCCGGGCCTGGCGCAGGTCGTCTTCGAGCCGGGCGCGTGCCGCGTCGTGCAGGCTCGCGCCCCAGGCACCTGCCTCGATCAGCGCGGCCTGCTGCTCCAGCGGCTCGGAAAGCGACCACAGCTCGGTGCGTTCGCCCGACATCGCGAGCTTCGGCCCCTGCGTGCGCCGCACGCCGGGCAGCCGCAGGATGGCGAGGCGATGCAGCACTCGGCTCCTCGCGCGGTCGGTTTCGGCGAGCAGGTCGAGCTTGAGCTGGCCTCGCAGCGCGATGCCGTGTGCGCCCAGCTCGGCCTGCACGGCGGCCACCAGCGGCGGCTGCGGCGTGCCGGGCGCGAGGCGGCCGACGGTGTCGCCGGCCAGCACGTCCATGGCCTGGACCAGCACGGGATCGGTGCCGGGACGGATCCTGCCGCGATAGGTCCAGGGCAGCGGCGCATCGAGCGCGTCCTTCACCAGCGCGCCGGCCAGCGCGTCGAGCCAGTCGGAGCGCAGCGGCTTGTCGTGTCCGCGCAGCCGCGCGAGCCCCTGGGCGCGCAGGTGCACGGCCATGAGGTCGGCGGTGGAGGCGGGCAGCTTCTTGTCGCGCAGGCGCTGCATCACCAGCTGCAGCGCGCGGTGCGCGGCGCCCTCGGGGCCGTGGTCCCACAGCCACTGGTAGTAGGCGGGCGACGGCATGCCCGAGGCATAGCCCGCGAAGGCGTCCAGGCGCTTGAAGGTGTAGGGCACGAGGTAGGAGCCGAAGCGCAGAGGGGCCTGCGGGCCCGGCGGCTGGGCTGGCTGCGACTCGTCTTCGTCCTCGTCGGTGGTCTCGGGCGATGGCTGCGGCGTCTCGGGCAGCGTGGCGGGCAGGCCCTGCCACAGCCGCGCGAGCGCCGGCGCGTGATAGCCGCCGCACACCACCAGCGCCTGCGCACGGCCGGGCTCGCCCGGCTGCGCCATCGCCCAGGCGATCCAGCGCGCCATCATGGCTTCGCGCGCCTGGTTGCCCAGCGAGCCGGGGTCCTGGCCGCGCAGATGATCGAAGTAGGTGGACAGGCGCTGCGCGAGCTCGGCCACGTCGCAGCCGTCCTCGAACAGGTGGTCCCACAGCGCATCGCGGCCCTGCACCGAGAGCTTCTCGGTCAGCGCGCGCTCGTAGGCCTCGGCCCGTTCCTCGTGCTCATGGTCGGCCACGTCGGCATAGCGGTTCTCCATGCGCGAGAAGGCGTCGTGCCAGGCCGGCAGGTCGATGAAGCGCACGGCGGCACCCACCTCGCGCGCCACCTGCAGCGCCTGCCACTCGGGCGAATGCTCGGCGAAGGGCGACCACGAGCCGCGGTGCGTGCGGTCGCTCGACAGATAGCTGTAGATCGCCACCGGCGGGCTGTGCTGCAGGTAGAGCTCGTCGAGCCGCTCGTTGAAGTCGGCCGGGCCTTCGATGAGCACGTACATGGGCCGCAGCGCACGGATGCGCTCGGCCACCAGCCGCGCACACGCGGGGCTGTGGTGGCGCACGCCGACGATGTGTGGTGATTCGCTCATCCTCGTCACCGATGGTGCGCCAAGCGAAGCGAAGGCCCTTCGCGGAACACCGCGGAACCGGCTCTGCCGGGCCGCTGGTGTTGCCCCCTGCAAGGGGGTTGGCGAAGCGACACGAAGTGCGCGAAGCCTGGGGGTTTGCTCATATGACGCGCCAAGCGAAGCGAAGGCCCTTCGCGGAACACCGCGGAACCGGCTTTGCCGGGCCGCTGGTGTTGCCCCCTGCAAGGGGGTTGGCGAAGCGACACGAAGTGCGCGAAGCCTGGGGGTTTGCTCATATGACGCGCCAAGCGAAACGAAGGCCCTTCGCGAAACACCGCGGAACCGGCTCTGCCGGGCCGCTGGTGTTGCCCCCTGCAAGGGGGTCGGCGAAGCGACACGAAGTGCGCGAAGCCTGGGGGTTTGCTCATATGACGCGCCAAGCGAAGCGAAGGCCCTTCGCGAAACACCGCGGAACCGGCTCTGCCGGGCCGCTGGTGTTGCCCCCTGCAAGGGGGTTGGCGAAGCGACACGAAGTGCGCGAAGCCTGGGGGTTTGCTCATATCACGGCAGTCTGTGGCGAGCCTCGTAGTAGGCGCGCCAGTGCGTCCCGCTGCGCTTGGCCGCCTTCTGCTCGAAGTAGCGCCGCAGCTTCGCGCGGTCGTCCGCGTTGTCCTTGACCACCGTGCCGGCGATGCAATCGACCAGGTCCGCGGGCGAGCCTTCGCGCTGTTCGAGGAACCACGCGCGCACGCCCACCGCGTGGGCCACGTTCACGGCTTCCGCGGTCGACATCACGGCGGTGAGCCGGTCCATGGCCCCGTCGCTGCTGCTGCTGCCGCCGCCATCGCCCTTCGCGGGCGCGCCGCGCAGGTCGCGGAAGGTCGACACCAGCAGCTCCAGCACGGGCTCGGGCACCGTCTTCGGGATGCCGCTCTGCGCGAGCAGCCGCGCCGACGATTCCTGTACCAGCGCCAGCTCGCGGTCGAAGTCGAGGATGGGGAACACCGTCTCGAAGTCGAAGCGGCGCTTGAGCGCCGCGCTCATCTCGTTCACGCCGCGGTCGCGCGTGTTGGCGGTGGCGATGATGTTGAAGCCCTCGCGCGCATAGAGCATGCCGTGCTCGCCCGAGAGCTCGGGCACCGCCATCACGCGATCGGAGAGCATGCCCAGCAGGCAGTCCTGCACTTCGAGCGGCGCGCGGGTGATTTCCTCGAAGCGCACCACCTGGCCCTGCTGCATGCCCGTGTACAGCGGCGCCGGCACCATCGCGCGCGGGCTCGGTCCCTCGTTGATGAGCAGCGCGTAGTTCCAGCCGTACTTGATCTGGTCCTCGGTGATCGATGCGCCGCCCTGGATGGTGAGCGTCGAGATGCCCGAGATGGCCGTGGCCAGCAGCTCCGACAGCATCGACTTCGCGGTGCCCGGCTCGCCCACCAGCATCAGCCCGCGCCCGGTGGCCAGCGTGACCAGCATGCGCTCGATGCTGGCCACGGGCGCGACGATCTTCGGCGCGATGTCGAGCGCCGCGTCGCCCAGGATGAACGAGCGCGCGGCCTTCAGGCTCAGCGCCCAGCCCGGCGGGCGCGGGTCCTTGTCCTTCGCGCGCAGGCGGGCGAGCTGGTCGGCGTAGAGGATTTCCGCCGGCGGGCGCTGCAGCGCGGCGGTGCCGCCGCCTTGCTGTGTGTCGATCGGCTTGCGTGATGTGGCCATGTGTCGGGATCTGTGTGGATGTCGAATCAGAGGATGGCGCCGGAGCGTGCAATGGCACGCGTCCGGCGAGAACATAGCAGAGCGGAATGTGCGGAGTCTTCGGGCAGTGCCTTCGCCGGCCTCCTCAGCGCGCGCCCAGTGCTTCGATGTCGCGCACCGCCTCGCTGAAGACGATGGGGTCGAGTTCGCCGATGGGGTGCCCGTAGTGCAGCACGCTCAGCGTCTGGTCTTCGCTCGCGCCCCCGTTGTGCAGGCCGGGTCCGAAGCGAAGCGAGAGCGCGCGGCGTCCCGGCAACGAGCGCCAGGCGTGGTCGTAGGCGCCGCCGCCGTCGCGCCCGCGCAGCCAGCCGCGAGACTCCAGCGCCCACAGCGGACCGGGCCGCGCGATGCGACCCGACCAGCGGGAGAGTGCGTCCTGCGTGCGTTCTTCTTCGGTAGGCGAATGCACGGCGCGGTGCAACTGGTCGAAGGGCTGGATCAGCTCGTAGTCGACGAACTGCTGCGAGAAGGCTGCGATCTGCGCGTCGCTCAACTGCAGCGGGTGCGCGACGACGATGTGTGCGGCATCGGCCGGCGACAGCGGCGCTTCGTCAACGTCCACCCATTCGCCTTCGGCGCTCACGCGGAAGGCAGCGCTCAGCAGCGGGACGCCGTGTGCGCCACGGCCGTCGCCCGCCACGCCCCAGACCAGCCGCGCAGCCAGGTGGCGCATCAACGGGTGCTCGGCGATGAAGCGGCGGAAGTCGGCAACGGGCCAGCCGCGGCCGGTACTCATCGCGCGTTCGAGCCGCAGCGGCTGCTGGGCCGCGACGGTGGCGGCGTCCTGCTTGAGGGCCTTGAAGCGCGCCACGGCCGCCGCGGCGAGTTCGGCGTTGTCGCTCGCGCGCGGTCGCGGCGCCACGGCCAGCCGCGCGCGGGGCCGGCCGTCGACCGATTCACGCACGAAGGGCACCAGCGACTCGTCGAACCCGACCTGGAACTGACGCGGCCCGAAGTCCAGCAGCAGGCTGCCGCGTTCGTCGAGGCCGAGGTCCGGTGCGAGCCGGTCTTCCAACTCGTCGCTGCTCAGGCCGCGCTCGGCGGCGGCCTGCGAGAGTTTTTCCTTTGCGGTCAGCCGTACCGACGTGATGCGGTTCTTGCGCGCGATCGCATCGAGCTGCATGAGCGCGACATCGCTGCCCAGGCGAGCGAGTGTTTCGAGCGCCCAGCTGATGCGCGTGGGGGTGCCGCCGGAGCCCGGCGCGCTCCAGCGTCGCACCAGGGCGCCGAGCCGGCGGGCCGTGTCGTCGGTGCCGACCAGACCGAGCGCGCGCAGCGCCCAACTGCCGGGCGCGCCCGCGCCAGCGGCCTCCCACGATTCGCAGACATCCCACGCGAAGTCGGCCAGGCTCTGTGGATCGCAGGCGGCATGCACGGCGTCGAGCCCGGCGTAACCCTGGGGCGCATCGGGCGCGAAGCTGAGCATGAGGCCCAGCGGGTGCAGCGCCTCGTCGGGCAATGCAAGGCCGTCTTCGCGCAACCGCGGCCTGCGCCAGCCGGCGGGCTGCCAGAAGGCAGGCAGCTTGCTGCGCGCGTGGATGCGCGAGGGAAAGTCCCGTAGCGGGTCCTCGGCCAGCAGCGCCTGCACAGCGGCCTCCACGGCGGCGTCGGCGTGGCGGCCGGTGACGGCGAGTACGTCCTCGGCATGCCCTCTTGCGGCCATCGTGCGCAGCGCGGCGCGGGCCTGCTGCCGTTCCTCGCCGGGCGTGCCCAGTGCGGCGGGCAGCAGGCCGGCGACCGCATGCTGCGGAAAGCGCGACAGCCATTGCAGCGCGTCCTTACGCCGTGTGGGCCGGCGCGCGAGCGCCTGTGCCATGAACGGAGCGATCTGCGGCGCGCCGATGAAGCGCGCCACGAAGTATTCGTCGCCATCATTGGCCAGTGCGCGCAGCAGCCCCGGCAGCGCGGCTGTGCCGAAGCGTGCGACGAAGCCGCCGGGGCGCGGCTCGGGATTGCCGCTGCCGACGGCGTTCCAGAAGGCCAGCCCGGTGGCAGGCGGCAGGAACCATGCGGCCGCCACCGCCACGTACTGGCTGTACTGGCGGTTGTCGGGCGCCGACGGGTCGTGCGCGCGCTGCCAGTCGGCAATGAAGCGCTGCAGCTCTTGCGGCGCGCGGGTGTGCAGGGCCGCGACTTCGTCGGGCGTCCAGCCCTGTAGCCGCTCGCAGACAGCCTTCTCGGCTTCCATCGGCCTGCTCAGGGCGTAGGACCGGTCGCGGCTGATCCAGTGATTGCGGATCTCGTCGCCCCAGTCTTCTTCCGGAGGCATGTCGAGCATGGGTAGGCCTTCGATCACCAGCGCTTGTGCTTGCGCAGAGGGCTGCATCCAGGGCGGCGCGGCCAGCACCGCCGGCCAGCGTTCGCGATCGGCCAAGGCGGTGGGTGCAGAACCGGCCTGCTCGGCGACAGCGCCCAGCTGCCGCCGTACGGGGGCCGAAAGCGCAGGCAGCAGCACCGCCAGCCGTTCGCCCAGCGACCCGGCCACCGTCTTGAGCAGCGGCGTGAGGCGCGCGGCACCTGCCTTGGGCAGCCCGCCGTCCTCCAGCACCCGCGCCAGCGCGAGAAAGCCCTGCTCCGGGCGTTCGCCCACGGCCCAGCCCAAGGCCTTGATGCAGGAGGCTTCGGTGGCGGCCATGCGGGCCAGCGCTTCGGCGGCTTCGGGCGCATCGAAGGCGGCGAGCGCCCAGGCCGCGGCGGCGCTCTGGCGGCGCGAGGCGAGGTCCAGAAGCACCGGCAGCAGCGCATCGCCGTGCGCGCGCAGCAGCACTGCCAGCAGCGCGGGTCTCTCGAGCAGCGGATCGCCATCGCCCGCGATCTCGGCCAGCGGGCGGCCCGCGGCCCAGGGCAGCCATGGGCCGCGGTGTTCCAGCTGGCCCGGCGTGGCGTTGTCGAGCAACTCCTGCGCGAGCTTGCCCAGCTCGGGCAGCACGATGGCGAAGCGGGCGCGCGCCATGAGCGGTATCTGTGGTGAGAGGCCGCGCAGCCTTTCGAGGCAGGCGGCGCGCGTTTCCGGGTCCGCGAGCATCCAGTGGCCGCGCAGCTGCCACAGCGGGCTGTTCGGATTGCCCCAGAACGCGCGGATGTCCGAGCCGTCGTCGGCGTCCAGGGGGAGGTCCTGCCGCATCGGGTTGGCGCCGCCGCGTTCGCTGCGCCAGCGCGCCGCGTGCAGCAGCGCATCGAAGGCTGCGCTCACGCCATGCTGCAGCGCCAGCCAATGCACCAGCGCGTCGCCCAGCTCGTCGTTCCCGCCGTAGGACTGCACGCGACTGCGCGCGAGCATCAGGCCCAGCAGCCGCGTGTCGGCGGCGTCCATTGCGCCTTCGAGCCAGTTGCGCGTGGCCGGTGGCCGCAGCTCCAGCGGCTCGAGCAGCAGCGCGGCGATCCAGTAGACCTCGCCTCTGTCGAGCACCTTCCTGCGCAGCGCGGCCAGCGCAGCCGGCTTGGGCAGCGGCCTGGCGCCGGGCTCCCCGGGCGGCAGGGCATTCTGCAGTTCGGGTGGAAGCGCCGGGCCGGCGCTCATGCCCGCAGGCCCTCCATGTCACGAATGAGTTCGCTCGCCGAGATCGGATCGAGCTGGTTCAGCGTCTCCGCGTTCTGCATGTTGCCCCAGCCCGAAGGCTTGCCGACCTGCACTTCGCCGAGTTCCTGTTCGGGGTACTCGTCGACCATGCCGACGATGATGCCCGGGTCGAGGTACAGCTCGATCACGCGGTCGGTGCCCAGCGGCTTGGTGAAGTACCAGATGCCGCCGCCGTCCTGCGCCTCGCCGCGGCGCCAGCCCTTGTTGACCAGGCCGAGCACGCGGCCGGTGGGAACCTTGGCCTTCTTCCAGCGTTCGAGCTTGTTGCTGCCCTTTTCTTCCTCGGTCAGCGTGTAGACGTCGCGGCCGATCTGCGCGAAGGGCTGCAGCAGCTCGTAGTCGGCGAACACCTGGCCGAAGGCCGCGGCATCGGCGGGCGGCAGTTCGAGCGCATGCGGCACGCCGATGCGGATGTTCTCGCCCGTGGGCAGCTCGAAAGCGTCGTCCTCGGCCGTGGTGCAGCTGCCGTCCTCGGCCACGCGGAAGCAGGCCTTGAGCGTGCCGCCGTAGCTGCCGCCGCCGGCCACCTCGTACACGCCCCAGATCAGGCGCTGCACCAGGTGGCGCACCAGCGGATGCTCGACCAGGAAGGTGCGGAACACCTCGGGCGTCCAGCGGCGGCGGGTGCACATCGCGACTTCGAGGCGCAGCAGCTGCTGGCTGGCGATGGTGCGCGCGTCCTTCTTGAGCAGCTTGAAGCGCTCGACGGCTTCCTTGCCCAGCTCGGCGTCGTCAGTCTTCTTGGGCTTTGGCAGGTCGGGCAGGCGCGCGCCGGCCACGCCGTCGGCGCCGATCTCGCGCACGTAGGGCTTGAGCGTCTCGTCGAAGCCCACCTTGAAGGCGCGGGGGCCGAAGTCCAGCCGCATGGTGCCCTGCTCGTCGAGGCCGAGGTCGGGCGCGAGCCGGTCCTCGAGCTCCTCGGTGCTCAGGCCGCGCGCCTCGGCGATGGCGTCGATCTTCTCGCGCGCCTTGTCCTGCAGGCCCTTGAACTTGACCTTCTGCGCGATGCCGTTGAGCAGCATCAGCGCCACGTCGCTGCCGATGTTGGCGAGTACGTCGAGGCCGGTGACGGCGCGCGCGTGCGAAGCCTCGCCGGGCCAGGCGCGGATGAAGGGCGTGAGCTTGCGCGCGGTGTCGTCGTTGCCCAGGTGGCCCAGGCTGGTGAGGGCCCAGCCTTCCTTGCTCGGGCCACTGGCCTCCAGCCATGCGGTGAAGGCGTCCCAAGCGAAGTCGGCGAGCGAGGCGGCGTCGCAGGCTTCCTTGACCACGGCGATGCCTCCGTAGACCTCTTCGTTGGTCGGGAAGGTGAGCATCTGGCCCAGGTGCTCCAGCGCGTCGTCGGGCAGCGCCTTGCCGTTCTTCAGCACAGGGCGGCGCCAGCCGCGCGGCTGCCAGAACTCGGGCAGCTTCGCGCGCTTGGTGGGAAAGCGGTCGAGCGGGCTCTCGTCGAGCACGGCGCGCAGCGCCTCCACCACCTCGGGCCTGCCGTAGCGGCCGGCGACTTCGAGCAGCAGCGCCTCGTGGCCGTTGGCCTGCAGCAGGCGCAGCGCCGAGCCGGCGCAGTCGCGCGCCTCGCCGGCCTTGCCCAGCGCGGGCGCGATCAACCCGCAGGCGGCGTGCTCGGGGAACTTGAGCAGCCACTCGCGGCCCGTGGCGCGCAGCGTCTTGAGCTTGGCGAAGGCGCGCGCGGCGGGCAGCGCGAGTTCGGGCGTGCCGTAGTAGAGCGCGAACGAGAGGTTCTCGCCCGGCTTGGCGCGCACCATCGACAGCAGCCCCGGCAGCACCGCCAGGCCGTGCGTCGCGAGGATGTGGCCGATGCCGTAGTCCTCGGCCTCGCCGGCGATCGCGTTCCAGAACGGCACGCCCACGGCGGCCGGCAGCATCGCCGCGTAGGTCGACTGGAAGCGGAACCAGTAGTAGCGCTCCTTCTTGCGCTCGACCACCATCGCGCGCCATGCGGCGATCAGCGCATCGGCATCGCCGGCGGCGACTGCGGCGACGGCCGCTTCGTTCATGGGGTGCAGCTGCTTCTTGCTGCGGTCGAAGCCCAGCTCGTCGAGGAGCACGCGCACGTCCTGTCGCGCGCTCGCATGGCGGCTCTGCTGCCACGAGTTGGCGCTCAGCGCGTTCGCGCGCGCCGCCTCGTCCCAGCGCTCGACGGGCGCGAGCGCCAGCGGCTCCAGCGCCAGCGCGCCGGCCGCCTTCTTCTGCACCTTCGCCAGCCATGGCGGCGAGGCCAGCACGCCGGGAAGCTCGTCGGCGCCGGCCACCTCGGCCGGGCCGGCCAGCAGCGCGAGCTGGCGGTCGATGACGGCCTGCGCGCCGGCGTCGAGCCAGGGCCGAAGGCCGTCGACCAGGCCCGCGTGCGCGCGCAGCAGGCGCGTGAGGCTGGGCGTGACGAGATTGGCGTCCTTGCCGCCGGCGGCGACCAGCCGCGACAGCGCCACCAGCGCCGCCTGCGGCCAGCGGTCGACCGAGAGCGAGAAGCGCGCGAGCGCCGCCTTGGAGCTGCCGGCCACGCGCGCGAGCGCCTGTACCGCCTCGGGCGTGCCGATGGCGGCGAGCCCGTCGCCGGCCTCGTCGCTGGCGGCGCCGCGCTCCAGGCCTTCGACGGCATCGATGCCGCGTTCCTGGATCAGCGTGGCGACCATGTTGTCGTGGCCCCAGAAGCCGGTGGAGTAGCCCACGCGCGTCTTCGCGGCCAGCGCGATCGCTGCGGGCTCGGTGGCGGTGAGCGTCAGCCAGTGCAGCGTCTCGGGCGTGTCCTTCTCGGCCGCGAGGGAGTGCGCCAGCGCGTTGGATATCTCGGGCGCATCGGGCAGCAGCATCGCGATGATCGGGCGGCGGCTCGCATGCAGCTGCGGCAGGGCCGTCTCGATCCGGTCGCGGGCCTGCTGCCACGCCTCCTGCGGTGCCGCGGCCAGGTGGCGCCGCACGGCCTGCTCGCCCTGGCCCAGCGGGCCGCGCCAGCCGTTGCTCATCGGGCGGGTCACGCTGCTCGTGAAGCGGCTCTTGCGGCTCTTGGTGCCGTGGTTGTAGTCGGTCTCGACCTGCACGCGCTGCGCGTCGAGCAGCACGCCGACGGCATCGACCAGGCCGTACTGCGCGACCAGGTAGTCGACGATGGCCTCGGCCGGCTCGCTCTCGCCGTAGTAGCCCGAGGTGCCGAGCGCCAGCGCGAGCATCAGCGCGTCGGCCTCGGTATCCGCGCCCGGCGCTGTGCTGGCGGCCTGCGCGCCCAAGCGATCGAGCATGCGCTGCGCGGCGGGGCGCAGCGCGGCGTCGGTGCCGTCGAGGTCGATCGAAGCTTCGAGCTTGCGCTGTGCGAGGTACCACGCGGCCGTCGTGCTGCGGTTCTCCACCGGTTGCGGGAAGCGGCGCGACGCGAAGGCCTCTCGCCGCATCTCGGGCGTGAAGCGGATCGGCGTGCCGGCGGCCAGCCACGGCGGCGTGTCGGCGCTGCCGGCCGCATCGGAAGCGGAGGGCAGCACGACTGCTGCATCGGCGGCGCCGGTCGCAGCCTCGGCGCCGAGCTGGCGTGCGATCTTCTGGGCGTGCTTGCCCGGCGTGGCGGTGGTGCCCCAGCCGGAGAGCAGGCCCTGGTCCTTGAGGCGCTTGAAGGCCAGCGCAGCGGCCTGTTCGCTCACGCCGTGCTGGCGCTTGAGCATCGCGGCCGACAGCGCGTCGGTGGGCTTGAGCTGGTCGGCTTCGAGCTGCGCGCGCACCGCCTCGAAGGCGCGGTCGGCCTGCGTGTCGATGCTTTCGGTGGGAGCTGCGGTTTCCTGCGTCGCCGGCGCCGCTTCGGCCGTCGCCGCGGATGCCGGTGCGCTCGCTTCCGTCTTGGGTGTCGCCGCCTCGGCCTTCGGCTTCGCCTCGGTCTTGCCGATGGCAGCACCGGAGTCCACGCCGACTTCGCCGTAGCCCTTGCCGGTCTTCTCGTTCACCAGCTTGGTCAGCGCGGCCGCGGCCTTGGTGGCGTCGGCGAACGACTTGGTCTGGCTCTGGCCCGCGGTGCCGATGCGGCCCCAGCGGATGTTGAGTTCGGTGTCTGCCTGTTCGATCTCCCAGAATTTGCTGGCGGTTCCTTCGATCAGTTCAAAACGGCGCATGAAAAAGACGTCCTCCTGTGAATCGATGAAGAGCGGTCGGCGATCGCGCTGCGGGTCGTTCCTTCCGCCGGGTCGCCGCCGAGGATAAAGGGCCGGCGTGAAGGCCAGGCCCTTGCGGGGCCTTCGCCGGCAGGAAGATTTCGTTCAAGGCGCCAGCAGGCGCGCGAGGATTACGAAGAAATCATTCAGGCGGTGCGCCCGAGCTCGCTCGCGAAGGCGTAGGCCGGTCCCATGCGCTGCCGCTTGCAGTGCGCCAGCGCACGCTCGGCCGCTTCGAGCAGGCTGCCGAGCGTGTCGCCGTCGCCGGGATGGCTGGCGATGCCCATGCTGAGTTCGCCGCCCGCGAGCAGCCGGCCTTCATAGGCCACGGGCCGCGCACCGGCGGTCTCGATGCGGATCGCCATCTCCGCGAGCTTATGCCGCGGCGGCACGCCGACCAGCAGGATCGCGAAGCTGTCGGCGCCGAGCCGCGCCACCATGTCGTCGGCGCGCAGCTGCTCGCGCAGGCGATGGGCGATGGCTGCCAGCACCGCATCGCCGCCTGTCTGGCCATGGCGTTCGTACACCGCGTCGAAATCGTTCAGTCCGATCAGCATCAGCGAGAAGCTGCGGTCCTCGCGCAGCCATTCCTCGCCGCGCAGCTCGAAGCCGGCCTCGCTGGCCGCACCGGTGAGCGCGTCGATGCCCGGCGCCGCCAGGAGCGATTGAGCGTGCGCCTCGACGGCTCTTTCTTCGCGGATGCGCATGGCGGCGGCCACCGCGAGCAGCGCGAGCTCTGCGATGACCGCGGCCTGCGCGAGGCTTGCATGGCCCGGTGTCCAGGGCGCCACGCCCCAGGCCGGAAGATGCGCCGCCGAGACGCCCGCCAGCAGCAGCGCCGCGCCCACGCAGAAGAGCAGCGCAGGCCACGGCGCGCGGCGGCGCACTGCGATGGCGCCTGCGACGAGCGTCACGGTGGAAGCTGCAACCAGCGCCTGCAGCACGCGCAGCAGCCAGGGCAGGCGGGCCTCGATGGCGCAGTAGAGAGCGGCCAGCGCCAGCGCGGCGAGAAAGCCCAGCGCGACGCGGTCCAGGCGCGGCGTGAACTTCGGCAGCCGCAGCAATTGCCGCGAGAACTCCAGGCGGCATCCGGCCCAGAGCATCAGCACGAGTGCGGCCCAATGAGCCCGCGGCCCATCGGGCGAAAGGCGATCCAGCAGTGCGAAGCCAGCGAGCGCGAAGCCGCAGGCCAGCACGTACCAGGCATGCATGCGGGCGCTGCCGGACACCAGCAGCAGCACCAGGCCGCAGACCATCAGGCCGGCGAGCACGCCAAGACTCATGCCGGCCTGCATGGGCGGGGGTGAAGGTGAAGGTTGGCTGAGACGGGGCGAAGGCTGGGCGGCATCCGGTCGGCTTCGGGAAGGAGGTCGCCGATCGTAGCCGGCCCCGCGGCCGTTCTCACGCCTGCGGTAAGCGGGTGCCGGTCACGCCGGGCATCGGGCAGGTGACCGACACGCCCGTGCCCTTGAGCTCGTTGCGCAGCGCCATCGCGAACGAGTCGATGAAGGCCTTGCTGCCGTTGTAGACAGCCTGGAAGCTGTCCGGCTGGAAGCGCCGGACCTTCCGCTAGAACTCCGCGCCTTCCACCAGGAAGCGCAGCCGCCGCACCCCCTGCCACTCGTCGGCGTCGAGCCGGAACGCCAGCTTGACCTTCGGCGGCAGCGGCTCGGTGTGGCTGAACCACATCGCGTCGATGGGCTGGCCCTGGTGCCTGAGCTTGAGCGACAGGTGTTTCTCGCCCACCAGCCGCTGCGACACCACTTCCACCTCCTCGCTGAAGGTGGGCGGCGCGAAGCCCTGGCCCCACACCTCGCGATGCAGCGTGTCGACGAGGTCGATGCGCATGTACTCGCGTGCGATGGGGCCGTCGGTCTCGATCTGGCGCGTGAGCGCGGATTCGGCCAGCAGCTCGCGCGCGACCTGCGCGAATCCCTTCTCGAAGGTCTCGAAGTGCTCGCGCGCGACGGTGCAGCCCGCGGCCATCGCGTGGCCGCCGAAGCGCAGCAGCACGCCCGGATGGCGCTTGGCCACGAGGTCGAGCGCATCGCGCAGGTGGAAGCCCGGGATCGAGCGGCCCGAGCCTTTCAGCTCCTGCTCCTTGCCCGGCGCGCCGCTGGCGGCGAAGACGAAGGTGGGGCGGTGGAAGCGGTCCTTGATGCGCGAGGCCACGATGCCGACCACGCCTTCATGGAAGCCCGCGTCGAACACGCTGATGGCCGGCGGCGGCGCCTCGATGCCGTCGCCATCGGCGGCGAACAGCGATTCGGCCAGCAGCAGCGCCTGGTCGCGCATGCCGCCCTCGATGTCGCGCCGCTCGCGGTTGATGCCGTCGAGCATGCGCGCGAGTTCCTCGGCGCGGCCGGCGTCGTCGGTCAGCAGGCATTCGATGCCCAGCGTCATGTCCGAAAGCCGGCCTGCGGCGTTGATGCGCGGGCCGAGCGCGAAGCCGAAGTCGAAGGTGGTGGCGATGGACGCGTTGCGCCCGGCAGCCTTGAAGAGCGCCGCGACACCGGCAGGCATGCTTCCCGCGCGGATGCGGCGCAGGCCCTGCGCCACGAGGCGGCGATTGTTGGCATCGAGCCGAACCACGTCGGCGACCGTGCCGAGCGCGACGAGCGGCAGCAGCGCATCGAGCTTGGGCTGGGGTTTGCCTGCCCCCCGGCTTGCCACTTCGTGTGCTTCGCCACCCCCCGAGGGGGAGGCTGGCCCGCCTTGGGGCGGCCCGGCGGCGGGCGCGGGCGTGTCGAACACGCCGCGCCGGCGCAGCTCGGAGCGCAGCGCGAGCAGCACGTAGAACATCACGCCGACGCCGGCGATGCTCTTGCTCTCGAAGCCGCAGCAGGGCTGGTTGGGGTTGACCAGCACGTCGGCCGCGGGCAGCTCGGGTCCGGGCAGGTGATGGTCGGTTACCAGCACCTGCAGGCCGTGCGCCTTGGCAGCGGCCACGCCCTCGACGCTGGCGATGCCGTTGTCGACGGTGATGAGCATGTCGGCGCCGCTCGCGGCCACGCGCTCGGCGATGGGCGGCGTGAGGCCGTAGCCGTCGACCACGCGGTCGGGCACGAGGTAGCTCACGTTCTTCGCGCCCAGCAGGCGCAGGCCGCGCACGCCGACCGCGCAGGCGGTGGCGCCGTCGCAGTCGTAGTCGGCGACGATGCACAGGCGCTTGTCCTGCGCGATGGCGTCGGCCAGCAGCACGGCGGCTTCGCGGGTGCCGTGCAGGGTGTCGGGTGGCAGCAGCAGCGCGAGGCCGTCGTCCAGTTCTTCCTTGGCACGCACGCCGCGCGCCGCGAACAGCCGCGCCAGCAGCGGATGCACGCCGGCCTGCTCCAGCGCCCAGACGGTGCGCGGGGGGATGTCCCTGGCTATGATTTTCATAGCGCCTCCAGGACGCCGGCCGCACGCTTGCGCTCGAACAGGCTCTTCGCCCAGCGCGCCAGGCCGCGCGGCTGCACGGTGTAGCGCTGCGAGGCGCGGTCGCCGCACAGCGTGAGCGACACGTCGTTCGCGCCGCGCGTGTACTCGGCCAGCAGCGCGGCGACGGGGCCGGCATCGAGCGCCTGCCAGGCCTCGGCCCAGCCGATGCCGTCGTCGCGCAGCGCGGCGGTGCGCAGAGAGTCGTCGGCGGCCGGTGCGACGGCGGTTGCTGCCGCTTCGTTCTTCAGCGCGCCGGTGCCGGCGAGCCAGAAGGAGTTGATGGGCGGCACGCCGCGCGCGGCGCGGTCGTCGTTCACGCGCTGGGTGTACAGCAGCATCTGCATCTCGTTCTGCAGCCGGCGCAGCGGCCGCGCGGCATCGGCCAGCGGCGACCACTGCGAGACGGGGTAGCCCACGGCGCGGTCGATGGAAGCAGTGGCCAGCCCGTCGAAGATACCCGCGCGCGCCAGCCAGCGGCCGGGCACGGGCGAGGCATGCAGTGCGATGCCGTCTTCCTCGAAGAAGGGGCGGGCGGCTTCCAGCAGCGCGGCCGACTCGCCGGCGTCGATCTCGATGGAGGCCGGATCGCCCAGCACCACGTCGTCGATGCCGACCTGCCAGTTGCACAGCGTGACGGTGCCCCAGCCCTCGGTGTCGCCCGGCGCAGCGATGCCCAGCCGGCGCGCCTCGAGCGCGGCCCAGGGGATGCAGCCGTCGGGCGCGGAGATGCCCAGCGCCTGCGCCAGCGCGCGTTCATGCGGAGGCGAGCGCGTGCTTTCGTCCTGCGTGTCGGTCTCCGCGAGGGTGAGCCGCGAGAGCAGGTTTTCGAGATTGGGGAGCCTGAGCGTGGAGAGGGCCGCGCGGCATGACGGGGAACCGCGGCCGGCGAAAGGGATCAGCAATTGGCGTGGGGAGGTTTCGGCCATCCCCCTATTGTCCGGGAAGCCCCAGGGTTGCCCGGAATGCCACAATTCCGACCCTATGCGACTTCCTTATGAACTGCAGCTCGGCTGGCGCTACACGCGTGCAGGCCGGGCGACGCGGCGCAACGGCTTCATCTCCTTCATCTCCGGTGTCTCGATGCTCGGCATCGCGCTGGGCGTGGCGGCGCTGATCATTGTGCTCAGTGTGATGAACGGCTTCCAGAAGGAAGTGCGCGACCGCATGCTCGGCGTGGTGTCGCACATCGAGATCTTCTCGCGCGACGGGCAGGCGCTGCAGCAGCTCGACCAGATCATGGCGGCGGCGCGCAAGCACCCCGAGGTGGTCGGCGCGGCGCCCTTCATCAACACGCAGGCGCTCATCGCGCGCGGCGAGGACATGAAGGGCACGCTGGTGCGCGGCATCGACCCCAAGCTCGAGCCCGAGGTCACCGACATCAACGGCATCGCCTCGCGCGGCACCTTCGACAAGCTCGTGCCGGGCCAGTTCGGCATCGTGCTCGGCGCGGAGCTCGCTCGCTCGCTCTTCGTGCAGCCGGGCGACCAGGTCACGCTGGTGGCGCCGGGCGGGCAGGTCACGCCGGCGGGCGTGGTGCCTCGGCTCAAGCAGTTCACCGTGGTCGGCACCTTCGACTCGGGCCACTACGAATACGACTCCGCGCTGGCCATGGTGCACGAGCAGGACGCCGCCAAGGTGTTCCGCCTCGAAGGCCCCACCGGCATCCGCCTGAAGCTCAAGAACCTCAACGAGGCGCGCGAGGTGGCCGACCAGCTGGCCGTGAGCCTGCCGGGCGAGTTCCTCATCCGCGACTGGACGCGCCAGAACAAGACCTGGTTCGCGGCGGTGCAGGTCGAGAAACGCATGATGTTCATCATCCTCACGCTGATCGTGGCGGTGGCGGCCTTCAACCTGGTCTCCACGCTCGTGATGACCGTGACCGACAAGCGCGCCGACATCGCCATCCTGCGCACGCTGGGCAGCTCGCCGCGCAGCATCATGGGCATCTTCGTGGTGCAGGGTGCGATGGTCGGCGTGATCGGCACCGTGGCCGGCCTGCTGCTGGGCCTGGGCATCGCCTACAACATCGACGTGATCGTGCCCTTCCTGGAGCAGCTGTTCCATGCGAGCTTCCTGCCGAAGGACATCTACCTGATCAGCAAGATGCCCAGCGATCCGCAGCAAAGCGACATCGTGCCCATCGCGATCATTTCCCTGGTGCTGGCCTTCGTCGCCACGCTGTATCCGAGCTGGCGCGCCAGCCGCGTGAACCCCGCCGAAGCCCTGCGTTATGAGTGAAATGACCCCCACGCTCGGCACTGTCGTGTCCTCGCTGCCCCCCGAGGGGGCCGCCATTGGCTTGGGGCGGCCCGGCGCCAATGATGTTGTTCTGAAAGCCCGTGGACTGACCAAGCGGTTCCACGAGGGCAGGCTCGATCTGACCGTGCTGCACGGCATCGACCTCGACGTGCACGCCGGCGAGACGCTGGCCATCGTCGGCGCCTCCGGCTCCGGCAAGAGCACGCTGCTGCACCTGATGGGCGGGCTCGACGAGCCCACCACCGGCAAGGTCGATCTGCTGGGCAAGGACATCGCCCACGCCGATCCGGCCGAGCAGGGGCGGCTGCGCAACCAGCACCTGGGCTTCGTCTACCAGTTCCATCACCTGCTGCCCGAGTTCAGCGCGCTGGACAACGTGGCCATGCCACTGAAGATCCGCCGCGTGGAGAAGCAGGCCGCCGCGCAGTCGGCCGCGAAGATCCTCGAGAGCGTGGGCCTGGGCCAGCGCCTGCACCACCGCCCCGCTGAGCTCTCGGGCGGCGAGCGCCAGCGCGTGGCGATCGCGCGCGCTCTGGTCACGCAGCCGGCCTGCGTGTTGGCCGACGAGCCCACCGGCAACCTCGACCGAAGCACTGCCGACACCGTCTTCGAACTGATGCTCGACCTCGCACGCCGGCACGGCACCGCCTTCGTGATGGTGACGCACGACCAGGACCTGGCGAAGCGCTGCGACCGGGTGCTGCAGCTGGTGGCGGGGCGATTGGCGGGCTGATACCGGCCTTTGTCTTTCTCCCTCCCCCGCTGGGGGAGGGCAGGGGTGGGGGCACGGCGGCGTTCAACAAAGCACTGCGCCGAACGATCGCAGCTTGCCCCCATCCCAACCTTCCCCCAGAGGGGGAAGGGGCTAATACGACAGGGCTACTTCGGCCTCTTCGTCCGTCTGCCTTGCATCGAGCGGCAAGACACACAGCACCTTGCCTCCCAGCGTGAGCACGAGTCCAAGCCGGCCGCCCATCTGCATCACCTGGCAGACGGTGCGTGGTGTTTCACCGGCCGCGCTCGCAGACATCGACAAGGCCCGCGCAGGCGGCTGCCGCAGCATCGCGAACAACACGCGCGCATCGCAGTCCTGCAGCGCCTGCCGGTAGACATGGAAGACCGTGTCCGAGGAGCCGGCTTCATCCCGGCTCTTTTCCTCGCGCAGCCGCAGCAGTGCGCGATGCAGCTGCTGCCTGCAGGCCGCCTCGGTCCTGCCGGCGGCCTCGGCGATTTCCCTGAAGCTGGCTTCGAAGACTTCGCGCAGCAGCACCGCGGCGCCGTCGGCCGGCGAGAGCCTTGCGGCAATGAGGCGTAAGGCCTGCTCGATGGATTCGGCCTGCGCAGCCTCGCTCTCCGCCGAAGGCGCCTCGGATGCGAGCCCTTCGGCATCGCGCAGCCAGCGCCGCATCCAGCCATCGCGCCGCAGCCGGTCGATCGCGAGGTGCTGCATCACGGTCGTCAGCCAGGCCTGCATCGATTCGGGCCCGGGCCCTTCGCCGGCTTCCAGCGCGCGCAGGTAGCTCTCTTGCACCACGTCCTCGGCATCGGCCGGGCCGCCGAGCATGCGCGCCGCCGCGCGGACCAGCCGGCCGCGCAGTGCCGGGAATTGCGAGAGATAGTGTTCGTCGAGCATCCGCGCAGCTTGCCATGGTGCGCAAAGCCCGTGCAATGCCCGCGCAATGTCACGAAACTGTGGGCTTGTTCGTCAAGACAGTCCAACCACAGGAGCTTTCTTCATGCAGCAACCCAACATGCCCATGTTCTCGATGGGATCCGACGAAGACGACACCAAGCCCGCCGCCACGGCCGAGCCGCGCAACTCCTACCTGGAAGAAAAGGCGTTCAAGTCGCGCACGCTGCTGATCTTCGGCGCCATCACCGATTCGGTGGCCGCCGACGTGACGCGCCGGCTGATCGCGCTGGACGCCGACAGCGCCGCGAAGCCCATCGACATCCTCGTGAGCTCGCCCGGCGGGCACCTGGAGTCGGGCGATGCCATCCACGACATCGTGCGTTTCATCAGCGCGCCGGTGAACATGATCGGCACCGGCTGGGTGGGCAGCGCGGCCACGCACCTGTTCCTGGCGGCGCCGCGCGAGCGCCGCGTGTGCCTGCCCAACACGCGCTTCCTGATCCACCAGCCCAGCGGCGGCGCGGGCGGCCAGGCGACCGACATCGCCATCCAGGCCCAGGAAATCATCAAGGCCCGCCAGCGCATCGCGCACGAGATCGCTCGCGAGACCGGCAAGCCCATCGACGTGGTGCTGGCCGACATCGAGCGCGACCGCTGGCTCTCGGCCGAGGAGGCGGTGGAGTACGGGCTGGTCTCGCGCATCATCCAGCGCAAGACCGAATTGCACGGCTGAAGGCGGAAGACCGGACGCAACAAAAGCGAATCCGGAAGAATTTTCCGGGTCTTCCTTTCGCGCTCTTCGCGTCCGGCTGTCCGATCCCGCTTTCTCAGGCCTTGGGCTTGTAGGCCACCACGTCGATCTCCACCCGCGCATCGACCATCAGGCGGGCCTCGGTGGTCGAGCGGGCCGGCTTGTTCTCACCGAAATAGCTCATGTAGATGCGGTTGAAGGCACCAAAGTCGCGCGCGTCCTGCAGCCAGCAGGTGCTCTTGCAGACGTCGTCGAGGGTGGCGCCGGCCAGCGCGAGCACGGACTTGATGTTCTCCATCACCTGGCGCGTCTGCGCCTCGATGCCGCCCACCACGATCTCGCCGTCCTTGTTCACGGGCACCTGGCCCGAGACGTAGATGAAGTCGCCGGCGCGCACGGCCGGGGAGAAGGGGCGGACCTGGCGGTCGGAGGCAAGGGGAGGGGCGCCGAGGTATTCGAGGGGCATGGGTACTCCTGAGTAGTGTTGAAGGAAGAAGGGAAGGAACAAGGAAACAAGGGCTGGAGCCAGCCGCGAGTATCCCTCCGATTTGAAAATCTATTTCAAAAAATCGTCCGAACGAGGGTTAACACGGATGATTTGGCATGGATACTGCTTCAAAGTTCGGGCCGGAGAGAAAATTTCTTTCACAAATCAGTCCGCCCCATGAAGGAGTTCCCCATGCCCCACGTCGGTCCCGTCCAGCGCCTGCCCATGCTGTCCAAGCGCAGCCTGCTGGGTGCCTCCCTGCTCGCGGTGCTGTGCGCCGCGCTGCCCCACCCGAGCGCCCATGCCCAGGGGCCGCGCAATTTCGCCACGCTGGCGATGGTGGCGGAGCCGCAGACGCTCGACCCTATGGCTTCCACCGCAGACCTGGTCGGAACCATCATGCAGCACGTGTACGAGACGCTCTACACCTTCGACGCCAAGTGGAACGTGGTGCCGATGCTGGCCGAGGGCATGCCGAAGATCTCGGCCGACGGCAAGACCTACGCCATCACCCTGCGCAAGGGCGTGATGCTGCACAGCGGCCGCGAGCTCACGGCCGACGACGTGGTGGCCAGCCTGCAGCGCTGGATGGACCAGTCGCCGCGCGGCAAGGCCGTGGGCAAGGAAATCGACAGCCTCAAGGCCAAGGGCCCGCTGGCGGTGGAGATCGTGCTGAAGGAACCCTACGCGCCGCTGCTGTCGCAGCTTGCGCTGCCCAGCGGCATGGCCGCCATCATGGCCAAGGACTCCATCGCCTCGCCGCTGAAGGAGTTCGTGGGCACAGGCCCCTACAAGTTCAAGGAGCGCCGCCCCGACCAGTTCGTGCTGCTCACCCGCTTCGACAAGTACAGCCCGCGCAAGGAGGCCGCCAGCGGCTACGGCGGCAAGCGCGAGGCGGCCATCGAGGAGCTGCGCTTCGTGCCCGTGCCCAACGCCAGCACCCGCGTCGAGGGCGCGCTGGCCGGCCAGTACGACTTCGCCGACCTGCTGCCGGTGGAAGCGCTGCCGCGGCTGGAGAAGTCGGGCGGCAAGACCGTGCCGATCATGACGCCCTCGTTCGGCTTCCCGTACCTCGTGCTCAACACCAAGGAAGGCGTGGCCGCCAGCCAGCCTGTGCGCCAGGCGATCCAGACCGCGCTGGGCGAAGGCGAGATGCTCGCCGCCGGCTTCGGCGATACGCGCTTCTTCACCGCCGAGCCCAACCACTTCCCGAAGGGCTCGCCCTTCTATTCGACCGCGGGCGCCGACCAGTACAACCAGCGCAACGCCGCCAAGGCCAAGGAAGCCGCCGCCAAGGCCGGCTACAAGGGCGAGCCGATCCGCGTGCTCACCAGCCGCCAGTACGACTTCCACTACAACATGGCGCTGCTGATGGCCGAGCAGCTCAAGCGCGCCGGCTTCAAGGTCGACCTCAACGTGGTCGACTGGGCCACGCTGGTGCAGCGGCGCAACGACGCCAAGCTGTGGGACATCTACGTCACCCACTCGGGGCAGTTCCCCGAGCCCATGCTCTCGCCGCCGCAGCTCGGCGACGGCGCGCCCGGCTGGTGGGAAACGCCTGCCAAGAAGTCGGCGCTGCAGGCCTTCAACGTCGAGAGCGACCCCGCCAAGCGCGGCGCGCTGTGGGGCAAGGTGCAGCAGGTGGTGTACGACGAGGTGCCGTACATCAACGTCGGCAAGTTCAACGGCCTCTCGGCCAAGAGCCCGGCGCTGGACAACTACCAGCCCGCGACCTGGCCGTTCTTCTGGAACGCGAAGATCAAGTAAGAAGGCGGAGACACACAGCCATGCCGTCGCGTCGCCAACTCCTGCAAGCCAGCGCACTGGCCTCCGGCCTCGGGGCTCTGGGCCTCGAACCTTCCCTTGCCTTCGCCGCCCGGGCTGCCGCCCAGGGCCCGGTCTACGCCTACGTCGGCACCTACAGCGACGGCGGCAAGCCGTGGCGCGGCGGCCGCGGACAGGGCGTGCACCAGTTCGTGCTCGACAGCGCCACCGGCGCGCTCAAGCCCATTCCCGGCGCACCGGCGGCCGTGGCAGGCACGGGAGAGGGCGCGAAGCTGCGCAACCCCGCCTCGCTCGCGCGCCACCCGAAGCTGCCGATGCTCTATGCGGCCAACGAGTTCGAGGCCGGCTCGGTCTCGGCTTTTCGTATCGGTGCAGACGGCGCGCTGAGCTTCGTCTCCGAGACGCCCTGCGGCGGCAAGGACCCTGCCTACATCAGCGTGCACCCCGACGGCCGCTTTCTCTTCACCGCCAACTACGCGAGCGGCGACGTCAGCGTGCTCGCGCTGCGCGCCGACGGCACGCCCGATCCTGCCGTCGCAGCCGTCGTCTACAAGGACGCGGAAGCCTGCGGCGCCGGCACGCCCTGCAAGCCCGGCGCCGACGTGGTGCCGCAGGCCGCGCGCTCGCACGAAGGCTTCGCCACCAGCGACCACGACGGCCCGCACGCGCACATGGTGCATGCCGACCCGAAGGGCAACTTCGTGCTCGTGGCCGACCTGGGGCTCGACCGCCTCATCTCCTACCGCTTCGACCGCGCCACCGGCGTGCTGAGCCAGCCGAGCACCGTGGCCGTGTCCGAAAGCTCCGGCGCACGCCACTTCGTGTTCCACCCGAACGGCAAGTGGCTCTACCTGGTGAACGAGGAGGCCTCGACCATCGCCTTCATGCGCTACGACGACGCCACCGGCGTGCTCACGCTGGTGAGCGAGACCTCGGCGCTGCCCAAGGGCTTCAAGGGCACGAGCTACGCATCGGGCATCCGCATGCTGCCCGACGGCCAGCACTTCGTGTCGCTCAACCGGCTGCATGACTCGATCTCGATCTTCAAGGTCGACGCCCGCACCGGCGCGCCCACGCTGGTGCGAGAGGAATGGTCGCGCGGCAACTACCCGCGCAGCTGCACGCTCGACCCCAGCGGCAGGTTCCTCTACGTGTGCCACAACAAGCAGGGCGACAACGTGACGGTCTTCCGCGTGAAGGGCGGCGACATCCAGTTCACCGGGCAGTACGTCGCGGTCGGTTCCGCTGCGGCCCTCGAGTTTTCAGCGTGATGAAGAAATCGCTGTTGCGCTACATCGCCTCTCGCGTCGCGGGCATGCTGGTCGTGCTCGCCATCGTGGCGGTGCTGGTCTTCGTGCTCACGCGCGCCGCGTCGGGCGACCCGGTCTCGGTGCTGCTGGGCGACCAGGCCACCGCCGCCGACATCGCCCGCGTGCAGAAGGAATACGGCCTCGACAAGCCGCTGCCCGTGCAGTTCGGCTACTGGCTGCGCGAGGTGCTGCAGGGCAACCTGGGCCAGTCGATCTTCCTGCAGCGCCCGGTGACGCAGGCGCTGTGGGAGCGCTCCGAACCCACCGCGCTGCTCGCTTTGATGGCGGTGGCCATCGCGGCGCTGATCGGCGTGCCGTGCGGCATCGTGTCGGCGGTGTTCCGGGGGCGCGCGGTCGACCAGCTCTTCACAGGCATCGCGATGCTGGGTGCCAGCATCCCGAGCTTCTGGCTCGGCATCGTGCTGATCCAGATCTTCGCCGTGTCGCTGGGCTGGTTCCCGGTGTCCGGCTACGGCGCGCCCGATGCGCCCTTCGCCGAGCGCCTGCATGCGCTTGTGCTGCCGGCCGCCGTGCTGGGCCTGCTGAACTCGGCGCTCATCATCCGCTTCACCCGCGCCTCGATGCTCGACGTGCTCGGCGAGGACTACGTGCGCACCGCGCGTTCCAAGGGCCTGAGCGAGGGCACCGTGGTGCTCAAGCACGCGCTGCGCAATGCGCTGGTGCCCATCGTCACGGTGATCGGCCTCACGATCGCGCTGATGATCGGCGGCGCCGTCATCACCGAGACCGTCTTCGGCCTGCCGGGCGTGGGCAACCTCGTGGTCAGCGCGGTGCTGCGGCGCGACTATCCGGTGATCCAGGGGGCGCTGCTCGTCATTGCGGCGATCTACGTGCTCATCAATTTCTCCATCGACCTGCTGTACGCGGTGGTCGACCCGCGCGTCAAAGTATGAATACCCCCAGGCTTGCCCACTTCGTGTGGCCTCCAACCCCCTTGCAGGGGGCAATACCAGCGGCGCGGCAGAGCCGGTTCCGCGGTATTTCTGGAATCGGTTGCTCGACCCGTTGTCTTGCTGTGGCTGGAGGTATCTGATGCAAATGCCCCGAATGCTCCGCCAGCTGATGCACAGACGCATCGTGATGGTGTCCGCGCTGGTGCTGCTGGTGATCGCGGTGCTCGCGATCGGCGCGCCGCTGTTCGCTTCCATCGACCCCAACGACACGGCGGTGCTCGAACGCCTGAAGGCGCCGAGCGCCGAGCACCTGCTCGGCACCGACGAACTCGGCCGCGACCTCTATTCGCGCATCGTGCATGGCGCGCGCTACTCGCTGGCCATCGCCGCGCTCACCGCGCTGGGCGCCGTGATTGCCGGCACCGTGCTGGGCCTGATGGCGGGCTTCTTCCGCCGTCTCGATGCGCCGCTGATGCGCGTGGTCGACGCGATGATGTCCTTCCCCGACATCCTGCTGGCCATCGCGCTGGTGGCCATCCTCGGGCCCTCGCTGGTCAACACGGTGCTGGCGCTGGTGCTGGTCTACACGCCGCGCGTGGCGCGGGTGGTGCGGGCCTCCACGCTGGTGGTGCGCGAACTGCTCTTCGTGGAAGCGGTGCGCGCGCTGGGTGTGCGCACCTCGCGCATCCTGTGGCGGCACATCCTGCCGAACCTGATGTCGCCGATCCTGGTGCAGGTGTCGTTCATCTTCGCCTACGCCATCCTGGCCGAGGCAGGGCTCTCGTTCCTCGGCGTGGGCGTGCCGCCCGAGATCCCGACCTGGGGCACGATGGTCGCGGGCAGCCAGCAGTACGCGCACCAGGCCTTCTGGGTGGTGCTGTTCCCGGGGCTCGCGATCATCTTCACGGCGCTGTCGCTGCAGCTGCTCGGCGACGGCGTGCGCGACCTGCTCGACCCCAAGCTGAAAAAGACGGCATGAAAGCACTCCCCCAGGCTTGCTCACTGCGTGTGGCCGTCGACCCCTTCGCCGGGGGCGATGCCTGCGGCCCGGCAAGGCCGGCTCTGCGGTATTCCGCGCGAAAGGCATATCCGAGATGAACACCGCTTCCAATTCCCCGCGCCTCACGGTCAGCCGCCTGAGCACCAGCTTCCCGACCGAGGACGGCCTCGTGCGCTCGGTGGCCGACGTGAGCTTCTCGATCCAGCCCGGCAAGACGACCGCGCTGGTCGGCGAGTCGGGCTCGGGCAAGTCGGTCACCAGCCTCACGCTGATGCGCCTGTTGCCCAAGACCGCCAACGCGCAGGTCAGCGGCAGCGCTTCCTTCGTGACGCGCGAGGGCAAGACGCTCGACCTGCTGGGCATCGGCGAGCGCGAGATGCGCTCGCTGCGCGGCAACCAGCTGTCGATGATCTTCCAGGAGCCGATGACCAGCCTGAACCCGGTGTTCACCATCGGCGAGCAGATCGCGGAGAGCGTGCGCCTGCACAAGGGGCTCGACCGCAAGGCGGCGCTGGCACATGCGCAGCGCATGCTGGAGCTGGTGGAGATTCCGGCCGCGGCGCAGCGCATCCACGAGTACCCGCACCAGCTCTCGGGCGGCATGCGCCAGCGCGCGATGATCGCCCTGGCCATGGCCTGCGACCCTACGCTGCTGATCGCCGACGAGCCCACCACGGCGCTCGACGTGACCATCCAGGCGCAGATCCTGGAGCTCATGCGCCGGCTGCAGGCCGAGACGGGCATGAGCATCCTGTTCATCACGCACAACCTGGGCGTGGTCGCGCACCATGCCGACGACGTGGTCGTGATGTATTCGGGCCGCGTGGTCGAGAGCGCGCCGGTGCGGCCGCTGTTCGCGCAGCCCGAGCACCCGTACACGCAGGGCCTGCTGGCCTGCCTGCCGGGCAAGGCGCGACAGCCCGGCCAGTCCAAGCCCAGGCGCCTGTTCGCCATTCGCGGGCAGGTGTCGAGCCCGCTCGCGCCGCCGCCGGGCTGTGCCTTCGAGCCGCGCTGCGATCTGGCGTTGGCCGAATGCAGCGCGGGGATGCCGCCGCTGCTGGACATCCGGCAGGGGCGGCAGGCGCGATGCGTTCGTGTGCAGCCTGAAGCAACGCTGGCGAGGGCTGCATGAGTCGCACCCCGTCCCCGTCTTGCTCCCTCCCCCTCTGGGGGAGGGCCGGGGTGGGGGCACGCAGCCTTTCCACCGCCGCGACAGTCTCCATCGCTCCTAGCCCCCATCCCAACCCTCCCCCAGAAGGGGAGGGAGCCAATACCCAAAGTCCACGATGACCACCGCAGCCCCCCTCATCGAAGTCCGCGCCCTCAAGAAGTACTTCGGCAGCAGCGACCGCCCGGTGCGCGCGGTGGACGACGTGTCCTTCGCGATCCACTCCGGCGAGACGCTGGGCCTGGTCGGCGAATCGGGCTCGGGCAAGAGCACCATCGGCCGTACCGTGCTGCGCCTGCTGGAGCGCAGCGGCGGCCAGGTGCTCTATCGCGGCGACGACATCGGCGAGCTCTCGGCCGAGCGCATGCGCCGGCTGCGCAGCAAGCTGCAGATCATCTTCCAGGACCCGTACGCCAGCCTGAACCCGAAGATGCGCATCGGCGCGATCCTCGGCGAGGCGCTGTCCACGCACGGCCTGCACAAGGGGGCGGCGGCGCGCGAGAAGCGCATCGCCGAGCTGCTCGAGACCGTCGGCCTGCGTGCAGAGCATGCGAACCGCTTCCCGCACGAGTTCTCGGGCGGGCAGCGCCAGCGCATCGGCGTGGCACGGGCGCTGGCCGTGGAGCCCGAGTTCATCGTGGCGGACGAGCCGCTGTCGGCGCTGGACGTGTCCATTCAATCGCAGGTCATCAACCTGCTGGCCGACCTGCGCGAGCGGCTGGGCCTGACGATGCTCTTCATCTCGCACGACCTCGACGTGGTCGAGTACCTGTGCGACCGCGTGGTGGTGCTGTACCTCGGCAAGGTGATGGAAGTCGCCACCACCGAGGAGCTGTTCGCGCGCCCATCGCATCCCTACACCCGCGCGCTGCTGGCCGCGAGCCCGAAGCCCGATCCGGAGATGGCGACCGAGCGCATTGCGCTCAAGGGCGACATCCCGAGTCCCATCTCGCCTCCTTCGGGCTGCGTGTTCCGCACGCGCTGCCCGCATGCCGCAGAAGCCTGTGCGCAGACGGTGCCACCGCTCGAAGAGATTTCGGCGGGACACTACAGCGCCTGCATCAAGTTATGACCAAACCCCCAGTCTTCGCGCACTTCGTGTCGCGTGCGCCTTCCCCCTTGCAGGGGGCAACACCTGCGGCCCGGCAAAGCCGGTTCCGCGGTGTTCACGAACATGCGATGACAACAATGAACCCTGAGACTCAATGAACACTCCGCTCGTCATGAACGACTTCACAGACCCGCTGCTGGGCAGCAACTTCAAGGGCTATCCGCGCACCGCCGCGCCGCGCCGCCGCAGCGAGATCGGCGACGCCGGCTGGAACGTGCTGGCCGGCGACCTGCCGCTGCCTCTGGCCGTGCTCAAGCGCGAGGCGCTCGAGCACAACCTGGCGTGGATGCAGTCGCGTGTGCGCGAGTGGGGCATCGACCTCGCGCCGCACGGCAAGACCACCATGTCGCCGCAGCTCTTCCAGCGCCAGCTCGACGCCGGCGCCTGGGGCCTGACCTTCGCCACCGTCACGCAGCTGGCGGTGGGCGTGGCGGCCGGCGCGCGCCGCACGCTCATCGCCAACCAGGTGGTGAGCGACGAAGACCTGGCCGGCATCCAGATGCTGCTGAGCAGGCACCCCGAGCTGCGCATCGTGTTCCTGGTCGACTCGCTGGCGCAGCTGGCGCTGATCGAGGACTGGTCGAAGCGCCATCCTTCGAGCGTGCCCTTCGAGGTGATGATCGAGATCGGCGTGGACGGTGCGCGCACCGGCTGCCGCACGCACGAGGAAGCCGTGGCGCTGGCCACGAGGCTGCGCGCTAGCGACGCGGTCAAGCTCGTGGGCATCGAGTGCTACGAAGGGCAGGGCGCCACCGGCCAGAGCGAACCCGACACCGCCTACGCCAAGGCGCTGATGGACCGCGTGGAAGCCGTGGCGCGCCATTGCGACGAGAACAGTCTCTTCGAGACCGACGAGGTGCTGGTCTCGGCCGGCGGCTCGGCCATCTTCGACCTCGTGGCCGGCCGGCTCAAGCCCGCGCTCGGTGCGCCGGTGCGCGGCCTGCTGCGCTCGGGCTGCTACGTCACGCACGACCACGGCTTCTACAAGCGCATGGTGAGCGCGGTGGATGAGCGCCTGGGCTGCAACTGCGGCGAGAGCCTGGTGCCGGCCATGGAAGTCTGGGCCACCGTGCAGTCGCGCCCGGAGCTGGGCCTGGCGATCCTGGCGGTGGGCAAGCGCGACATCTCCTTCGACCTCTCGCTGCCCGTGCCCATCGCACGCGCGGCGCGCGGCGTGCTGCAGCCGCAGGGCGTGCCCGCCGGCTGGAAGATCACCGCGCTGAACGACCAGCACGCCTACCTGCGCTGGGAAGCGAACGAGGAAGCCGAGGCGCCGAAGGTCGGCGACCGCGTGGGCCTGGGCATCTCGCACCCCTGCACCACCTTCGACAAATGGCACTGGATGCCGGTCGTCGAGCAGGACTACCGCGTGAGCGACGCGGTGGCCATGCATTTCTGAGAGAGCGACTTCCCGAGCGCATTCCGATGACCCCATCACTGCTCCAGAGGATCGCGGACATCCGCAGCGACGCGCCGGCGACGCGGCGCGCGATCCTCGACCTGATCCTCGAAGACCCCGACCGCGTGCTCGAAGAAAGCTTCGAGCAGCTGGCCGAGCGCTCGCGCAGCTCGGTGCCCACCATCATGCGGACCTGCCGAGACCTCGGTTTCGCCGGCCTGCGCGAATTCAAGCTCGCGCTCGCGCAGGAGCTAGCGCTGGGCGGCTCGCCGCTGCACCGCCGCGTGAACATCGAGGACGCGGCCGACGAAGTGGTCGGCAAGATCGCGCGCAGCGCGGCGGCCTCGGTCTCGGGCGTGCGCGGCCAGCTCGACATGCAGGTGCTCGACGGCGCCGTGGCGGCGATCGCGGCGGCGCCGCACGTCGACCTGTACGGCGCGGGCGCCACCTCGTGGTTCATGGCCAACGACCTGCAGGCGCGGCTCTTCCGCCTGGGCCTGTCGGCCAACGCATGGGCCGACTACCACCTGCAGCAGGTGGCCGGCGCGGCGCAGCGGCCGGGCGGCGTGGTCATCGCCATCTCGCACGTGGGCGGCATGCCCTCGCTGCTCGATGCGGTGGACATCGCGCGCGGGCAGGGCGCCAAGGTGGTCGCGCTCACGCGGCCGGGCACGGCGCTCGCGGCCAGGGCCGACTTCCTGCTGGGCCTGTCGGTGCCCGACGACGCGGTGATGCACGTGGGCATCGACGCCTACCTCACGCACCTCACGGTCATCGAGATCCTCACCGTGCTGGTGGCCCAGCGCCGCGGCGAGCCCGCGGTGCAGCGCCTGCAGCGTGCGCGCGAGGCCTTCCAGCGCCATGGCATCGACGCCACCACGCATCCGCTGCAGAGCTGGGACGGCGGCGGCGTGAACGATGGAGGGAGCGCATCGTGAGCGAAGACAACAAGAAGGCCGTGCTGCTGGAGGCCGGCCTGGTGGTCGACGGCTCGGGCGGCCCTTCGTGGCCGGGCGACGTGCTGCTGCAGGGCGACCGCATCGTCGCGCTGGGCGAGGGCCTGCGCGGGCGGCTGCCCGATGGCCTGGCGCTGGCAGACGTCGAGGTGGTCGACTGCCGCGCGAAGGTGATCGCCCCCGGCTTCATCGATGCGCACACGCACGACGACGCCATCGTGCTGCGCGACCCGCTGTGCCTGCCGAAGGTGTCGCAGGGCATCACCACGGTGGTGACGGGCAACTGCGGCATCTCGCTGGCGCCGTACCGCACGCCGCAGTCGCTGCCGCCGCTCACGCTGCTGGGCGCCGATTCGTTCCGGCACGCGACCATGGCCGAGTACCGCGCCGCAGTCGATGAGACGCAGCCCGCGCTCAACGTGGCCGCGCTGGTCGGCCACACCACGCTGCGCTTCGCCGCCATGCAGGCGCTGGACCGTCCCGCCGATGCCGAAGAGCTGGCGCGCATGGAAGCGCTGCTCGACGGCTGTATGGCCGACGGGGCGCACGGCATGTCCTCGGGCCTGTTCTATGAAGAAGCCTTCGCGGCGCCCGCGGAGGAGGTGACCGCGCTGGCGCGCGTGGTCAGCCGCCACGGCGGTGTCTACGCCACGCACCTGCGCAGCGAGATGCAACAGATCATCGAGGCGCTGCACGAGGCCGGCGACTGTGCCTTCGAGGCCGGCGTGCCGCTGGTGATCTCGCACCACAAGTGCGCGGGCCCCGCCAACTGGGGCCGCACGAAGGAGACGCTGCCGCTGATCGAGTCGCTCGCGCAGCGCCAGAAGATCGCGATGGACGTGTACCCCTATGTGGCCGGCTCCACCGTGCTGCGCGAGGACCTGGTGGATGGCGTGATCGACGTGCTGCTGACCTGGTCCGATCCGCATCCGGAGATGACGGGGCGGCTGGTCTCCGACATCGCGCGCGAGTGGGGTGTGAGCGAGCAGGAGGCCTGCCTGAGGCTGAAGCCCGGCGGCGCCTGCTACTTCCAGATGCAGGAGGAGGACGTGGAGCGCGTCATCTCGCACCCGCTCACCATGATCGGCAGCGACGGCCTGCCGCACGACCGCCATCCGCATCCGCGCCTGTGGGGTGCCTTTCCGCGCGTGTTCGCACGCTACTGGCGCCAGCGACGGCTCTTCACGCTGGAGCAGGCGGTGTACAAGATGACCGGCATGACCGCGCGCAACCTGCGCATCGCCGACCGCGGCCTGTTGCGCGCCGGCACCATGGCCGACGTGGTGGTGTTCGACCCCGAGACCATCGCCGACACCGCCACATACGACCAGCCGCACGGCGTGAGCCTGGGCGTGGAGCGGGTGTTCGTGAACGGCGTCCTGGCCTATCGCGGCGGCGAGCCCGAGGCCCGGGTGCTCGCGCGCGCGGGGCGGATGCTGACGCGGGGCAGCGCTAGCTAGGGCCCGCTCACATCGCGCCGCCGCCCCGGGGCGGCGACGCTGACGCGGTCGGCCTGGTCGCACCGGTCGCCTCGCAGCCAGCCTCCCTCCAGGCCTGGGCGGTCCCCGTGCCGGGGCTCGGGCTGCCCCCCCCGGCAGCTTCATGCTGCACCGCAATATCTGTGCGGCTATAACCCTAAGACCGCTAAAGTTCTAACGCTCCAGGCAGAAATCAGTCAAACTGTGCACTTCCCAGCCGTCGAATTCCTACTGGAGCAAAGATGGACAAGGACGCCGAAGGCCTTGGCGCCGACTTCGAGTTGTGGCAACAGCTCACCGACGACTACGAAGTCGCTCTGGGTGCGCTAGCCCGTGGCGAGCCCGGCGCGCGAGAGCGGGTGGTTAGGCTGTCGCTGGCGCTGCAGCGCCTGCACCCCGATCTTTCCCCGGTCGGCGGCGACGGCTGAGCCGGCTTCAACAAGGCGTTTCCCCGTCGAAGGCGCTCAGGCCGGGCCGGATTCCTCCTTTTTCTCCCCTTCCTTTTCCTCCTCTCCCTGCGCCTGGAACATGCGCGCGAAGTCGCAGCACTCCTGCGCCAGCATCACGATCGACGAGGTGAGTGCGCTGCGGTGCTCGCCCTTGTGCATCGCCACATAACGCACCACCGGCAGGGCCGGCGCCACCTCGATCACCGCGAGCATGCCCGCCGCCACCAGCGGCTGCAGGCACTCCCGCGGCAGGTAGCTCACGCCCAGGCCCGACACGGTGAGCCCGGTCAGCGCCACCAGGTTGCTCACCACGATCACGTCGGCGGGCTGCACGCCCTGGTCCTTCATCCAGGCGTCGTAGGCGCGGCCGGTGCCGGAGTTGTTGCCCTGCACCAGCATGCGGTGGCGCGCCAGTTCGTGCAGCCGCATGGCGCCGCCGCTGGGTTGCGGCACCACGCCGGGCTTGCACATCCAGGCGCTTTTGACTTGGCCGATGACCTTGTGCGGAAGGCGCGAGTCGGCGAAGGTCTCGGGCACGATGACCAGGTCGAGCTCGTCGGCCAGCAGCTTGTCGCGCAGCTGCAGGCTGTCGTCCACGTCGGGCTCGAGGATCACCTTGGGGTAGTGCCGCCGGATCAGGCCGACCAGCCGCGGCAGCCAGGTCATCGCCGTCAGCTCGGTCACGCCGAGGCGGATGCGCCGCTCCACCACCTCCGGCTTGCCGAACTGCTCGATGGCCGCGTCGCGCTGCTCCAGCAGCTTGCGGGCGAGCACGAACATCTCCTCGCCCTTCTCGGTGAGGCGGGCGGTGCGCTGGCTGCGGTCGAAGAGCTCGGTGTCGAAGAGCTGCTCCAGCTCGTGCACCCGCTTGGAGATGGCCGACTGCGAGGTGTGCAGCTGGTTGGCCGCCTGCGCGAAGCCGCCCAGCCGGGCGATCCAGTACAGGGCTTCGAGCTGCTTGAAGGTCATCACGGGGAGCTGGCTCCGTAGTGGAAAGAACGCTTTTTCTCATGCGATTCGATCACAAAAAATCGCTTTTGGAAATTGATGGCGAGGCCGAAGATTCGCCGGAACCACCTCATCGACCCTTCAAGGAACCGCCATGGACTTCAAGAAACTGCCCCTCGCGCTCGGACTCGCCCTTGTCTTCGCCAGCGGCGCTGCCGTCGCCCAGTACAGCGGCACGCTGCAGAAGATCAAGGACAGCGGCACGATCCAGATCGGCGCGCGCGACAGCCAGATCCCGTTCTCGTACAAGCTGGGTGCCGACGGCGACCCCATCGGCTTCACCAACGACATCTGCCTGAAGATCGTCGATGCGGTGAAGGCCAGGCTGGGCCTTGCGAAGATCGACGTGCGCTACACCATGCTCAACTCGACCAACCGCATTCCGCTGCTGCAGAACGGCACCGTCGACCTCGACTGCGCGACCACCACCAACACCACGCAGCGCCAGCAGCAGGTCGACTTCGCGCCCAGCCACTTCGTGGCCAACATCACCGCCGCCGTGCGCAAGAACTCCGGCATCGACACGTTCGCCGACCTCAACGGCAAGAACGTGGCCACCGTCTCGGGCAGCACCTCGATCCAACTGCTGCGCGTTGCGCGCAAGAGCGGCACCATCGAAGTCAACGAGATCCCCGGCAAGGACACCTCCGACGGCTTCCTGCGCCTGTCCAACGGCCGCGCCGACGCCTATGTGCTCGACGACGTGCAGCTCGCCGGCATGATCGCCAGCTCCACCAACCCGGGCGAGTACAAGATCCTGAAGGAATCGCTGCGCCAGGAGCCCTACGGGATCATGCTGCGCAAGGACGACCCGCAGTTCAAGGCGCTGGTGGACGAGACCGTCACGGGCCTGATGAAGTCGGGCGCCATCGAACAGCTCTACACCAAGTGGTTCCTCTCGCCGATCCCTCCGCGCAACGCGAACCTCAACTTCCCGATGACCGACGCGGTGCGCGAGATCTACAAGAACCCGAACAACAAGGGCGTCTGAGCGATGGATTCCAAGCTGTCATCGAGCCATCCGAACGGGCTGGCCTTTTCCGACGCGCTCATGCGCGAGGTGAAGAGCCGCTTCCTGCAGGTCGACCACGACCACCACGGCCGCGAGCGCCTGTACTTCGACAACGCCGGCGGCTCCTTCCGCCTGAAGGCCGCGGCCGAGCGCTTCGCGCAGGTCGATGCCATTCCCGACAACACCGAGCGCATCCACGCCACCGCCGTCGAGCTGCAGCAGATCCAGGCCAGGGGCTGCGCCGACCTGCGCACCATCCTCAACGCCACCGGCGGCAGCGTGTACGCCTCGCTCACCGCCTCGGGCGCCATGTTCGACATGGTGCGCGCGGTGGCCGAGAACGTGCCGGGCACGAACATGGTCACCACCGTGCTGGAGCATCCTTCGGCCTTCGACGCGATGAGCCTCTACGCCCAGCGCCTGGGCCGCGAGCTGCGCGTGGCGAAGAGCAACCCCGTCACCGGCGGCGTCGACGTCGACGAGATCGTGCGGCTGGTCGACAAGGACACCTGCCTGCTCAACGTGATCCACGCGTCGAACATCTCGGGCGCCAAGCTCGACATGGAAGCCATCGTGCGCCGCGCGCGCGAGATCAAGCCCGACCTCTACATCCTGGTCGACGCCGTGCAGCACGCGCCGCACGGCCTCATCGACCTGCAGAAGACGCCGGTGGACGGCATCAACCTCGCGCCCTACAAGTTCTTCGGCTGCAGGGGCTCGGGGCTGTCGTGGATGTCCGACCGCGCGGCCGTGCTGCCCCACCACAAGCTCGCGGGCAAGAAGCCCGACTACTGGGACCTGGGCAGCGCCTCGCCATGGCAGTTCGCGGTGCTCACCGAGATCGTCGACTACGTCTGCTGGCTGGGCTCGCACTTCGCTGATGCCGCGGACAGGCGTGAGCTCTTCGTAGCGGGCATCACCCATATCGAGCTGCACGAGCGCGCGCTGCTGGCGGCCCTGCTCGACGGCACTGCGAACGCCGCCGGCATGCGCAGGATGGAAGGCGTCAACGTCTTCCTCGACTACGAGGACCTGAGCAAGCGCGACCTGATCCTGGGCATCGGCTTCGACCGCATCGACTGCACGCAGGCGGTGGTCGAGTATGCGAAGCGCGGCGTGACGGTCTACGAGCGCGTGGCGAGCAGCATCTACTCGAAGCGCATGCTCGAATCCTTCGGGCTCACGGGCACCGTGCGGGTGTCGCCGCTGCACTGCCATTCGATGGCGGACATCGAGAAGTTCCTGCGGATCACCCGGGAGATTGCCCGGAACGCGCAGTGATGCCGGGCGCCGTGCGCGGCACCGCATCGTCCACGCTCCACGGCGCGTACACCTCGGCATGCAGGTCGGGTGAATTCACCTTCGCGAGCAGGTCGCGCACGTCGTCCTTCACGCGCGCCAGCGAGAGGCGAAGGCCCCGCACGCGCACGTAGGCCGCGAAGTCGCACAGGGCCTCGATGCTGGTCGCGTCGAGGTCGGGCGACTCCTCCAGGCTCAGCACCATGCGCTGCAGGCCCGGCGCGGCGTCGATGCGCGCGCGGATCGATGCGAACACCGCGTCCGCATTGCCGAAGAAAAGCGGCACCTCGGGCCGCGCGATCAGCACGCCCGGAGGCACCACGGCCTCGGGGTGGCGCGCGATGTCGACGAAGTCGTGGCTCTGGCCCAGCCGCCCGAGCCAGCTCACCGTGGTGCGAGTGAAGCCGCGCAGCAGCAGCAGGATGCTCACGCCGATGGCCGCCAGCAGCCCGTTGAGCACGCCCAGCACCAGCACCGCGGCCACCGCCACCAGCGCCACCAGACGGTCGCGCCGCCACTGGAAATAGGGCCGCAGCGCAGCCGGGTTCAGCGTGTGGCTCACCGCGTGGATCACGATGGCCGCCAGCAGCGGCTCGGGCGTGTGCGCGATCCACGGCAGCAGCGTGAGCACCGCCACCAGCACCACCAGCCCCGCCACGATGCCGGCCGCGCGGCTCCTGGCGCCGGCCGATTCGTTCGCCGATGTCGCCGAGTAGCCCGCGCCCACCGGCATGCCCTGGAACAGCGCCGACAGCAGGTTCGCGCCGCCCAGCGCGAGCAGGTCGCGGTTGGCCGACACGTTGTCGCCGTGGCGCATGGCGAAGGTGCGTATGGAGCCGTACGACTCGGCATAGAGGATCAGCGCCATCGCGAAGGCCAGCCCGCCAAGGTTCTGCCACTGCGCGCGATCGAGCTGCGGCACCGTCGGATGCGAGAAGTCGAGCGATATCGGCCCCACCGCCGCCACGCCCCAGGCATGGCAGAAGCCCTGCGCGTCGAGCGCGATGCCCGCCACGATCACCAGCAGCGCCGCCGGCACCGCGCGCCATCGTGCGAGGCCGCGCAGCAGCACCAGCGCCACCAGCGCCATGGCCGCGCCTGCGATGTTCCAGTGCCGCCATTCGGCCACCAGGCCCGCGAGGAGCCTGAAGAAATCGCTGTGCGCCGGATGCACGTCGAGCACCTTGGGCAGCTGCTTGACCACGATGGTGAGCGCCAGCCCCAGCGCGAAGCCGCGCAGCACGGGCTTGGCGATCAGACTCGACACCGCGCCCAGCCGGGCGACGCCCGCGATCACGAAGAACACGCCGGCCAGCAGCACGATGCCCATGCCCATCGCAAGCCGCGTGGCGGCGTCCACGCCCGTCACCGAGGTGGTGGCAGCGAACAGCACCGCGGCCGAGGAGGAGGTGGCGGAAACGATTGCGAAGCGGCTGCTGCCGAAGAGGCCGTAGACCAGCAGCCCGGCGAAGAGTGCGATCACTCCCGCTTGCGGCGGCAGCCCCGCGATGCCCGAATAGGCCACCGCCTCCGGAAGCAGCAGGCCTGCGATGGAAATACCCGCCACGATGTCGGCGAAGCCGGGGCGGCGGGCGTTGGCTGTCGGTGTCGGCGAGGGTTCGGCGGCCATGGGCAGGCAAGTGTGCTGATGTCGTCCCATGCTTGCAATGGCTGGCGGACCGGAAGCTGACTCATCGAACGGGCATACTCGCGCGCGCCCGAAAAACCATATCTCTCTACAACAAGGATCCCATGTCAGGACACGGCTTTCACGTGCACGGCCCGCACGATCACGAACTCGAACACGCCGCATCGGGCGGCCATGGTCATGGCGATGGCCATCACGCGGCTCCGGCAGAGGAGCACTCCGGCGGCATGAGCACGACGAGCAAGATCGCCATGTGCACGGCCGTCATCGCCACCTTCGGCGCCATCTTCGCGTACATGGGCGGCGCCACGCAGGCCAACGCGGGCATCTACAAGAACAACGCCGCCATCAAGAAGACCGAGGCGTCGAACCAGTGGAATTACTTCCAGTCGAAGAGCACCAAGCAGGCCCTCGCCGAGTTCGCCCGCGACACCGCGACCGACGACGCGCGCAAGCAGGGCTGGCAGGCCAAGGTGGCGCGCTACGAGCAGGAGAAGACCGACATCCAGACCGAGGCGAAGAAGCTGGAGGCCGAGGCGGGCAAGTGGGACGCACAGTCGGATGAGCAGATGCACCAGCATCATCGGTGGGCGCAGGCGACCACCGTGCTGCAGGTTTCCATTGCCCTGGCTGCCATTGCGCTGTTGACGAAGAACAAGTGGCTGGAGCGGGCGATGTTCGGGGTGGCGGCTGCGGGGCTGGCGGTCGGGGTACTGGCTGCATTCCACCTCTGAGGCGGCTGGCACAGGCCCGAAAACCGGCCAGAAACCGGACAAGCGTCAAGAAACCCCGTCTGCGAAATGCCGTTTGGCGCTGCCCGCCGATGCGCGTATGGTGGGTTCGCTCGTTGCTCGCGCCAATCCATCGATCCTGGTGGCTCGCATGTATCGGGTACCGAGGTGTGCGTGGATGGAAGTACCTTTGTCTATGACGGCCGGTCCGGACCCTGGGCCTGCACGATCTACCTTCTGACGCAGGAGGAGGGCAATTTCGCCGCCGTGGGCGATGTTGCCCTTGATGGCCGGCACCGCTGCAAGCTGGTGCTGTGCCAACCCCGCGTCCCCGTGGAAACCGGGCTCGATCTGCTGAAGCGCCGCTGCGTCGACTGGATCGAGCAGGTGGAGCGCCACGAGCAGGACTCTTCCCGCACGCAGCCGCTTCCCGCCTGACCCTCTCGGGGGCCCTTGCAGGCTCCGATCAGGCCGTCGTCTTCTCCGAGCGTCCTGCCGTGAAGCTGGCCCAGTACTCCCGCATCACCGCCTTCAGCGTCCGCATGCCCTCGGGGTCGCCCTGCCAGAGCGCGGAGAAGTACGCCTTGGCCTGTGCCAGCGAGACGTCCGGCGGCAGCGGCGGCACCGCGGCGTCGGTCACCATGTCGAGCAGCACCGGCCTGTCGGCCCTGAAGGCCGCATCCCAGGCGTCGCCGATGGCGTCGGGATTCTCGACGCGGATGCCTTCCAGCCCCAGCATCTGCGCGAAGCGCGCATAGGGAAAGTCGGGCAGCTCCTGCGAGGCATCGAACTTCGGGTCGCCGCCGAGCACGCGCTGTTCCCAGCTCACCAGGTTCAGGTCGCGGTTGTTGAGCACCATCACCACCAGCCGCGGATCGGCCCAGTCGCGCCACAGGCGTGCGATGGTGATGAGGCCGTTGATGCCGTTCATCTGCATCGCGCCGTCGCCCAGCAGCGCGACGACCGGGCGCTCGGGGTGCACGTGCTTCGCAGCGATCGCATACGGAACCGCCGGACCCATGGTCGCGAGCCCGCCGGAGAGGCTGGCCTTCATGCCGCGGCGCAGCTTGACGTCGCGCGCGTACCAGTTGGCGGCCGAGCCGCTGTCGCAGGTGATCACCGCGTGGTCGGGCAGGCGAGGGGAGAGCTCCCAGAACACGCGCTGCGGGTTGATCGGCGATGCGGGCACGTGCGCGCGCGCCTCGAGCACGCGCCACCAGCGCGCGACTTCGCTTTCGATGGAGGCGCGCCATGGCGATTCGGTCCTGCGCTCCAGCAGCGGCAGCAACGCCGCCAGCGTGGCGGCGCTGTCGCCCACGAGGCCCAGTTCCGCCGGGTAGCGCAGGCCCAGCGCGCGTGCGTCGGTGTCGATCTGCACGCAGCGCGCCTGCCCTTCCTCGGGCAGGAACTCGGCATAGGGGAAGGACGAGCCGACGATCAGCAGCGTGTCGCACTCTTCCATCATCCAGGAGCTCGGCCGCGTGCCCAGCACGCCGATGGAGCCGGTCACGAATGGAAGGTCGTCGGGCACTGCGGCCTTGCCGAGCAGTGCCTTGGCGATGCCGGCGCCCAGGCACTCGGCCACGGCGATGAGTTCGTCGCCCGCATGGAGCGCACCGGCGCCCGCAAGGATCGCGACCTTGCTGCCCGTGTTGAGGATGTCCGCCGCGTACTGCAGTGCATCGGGCGGCGGCACCACCGACGGCACGGTGGTGCCGATGCCGCTGTGCACCGTGCCGTGCTCGCGCGGTGGCACCGGCACGGCGGGAAGGTCCTGCACGTCGTTCGGGAAGATCACGCAGGTCACGGTGCGGCGGTCGCGGGCGATGCGGAACGCCCGGTCGATGAGATGGCGCACCTGCTCGGCGCTGGTGGCCATCTGCACGAACTCGTGGGCCACGTCCTTGAAGAGCGAGATGAGGTCCACCTCCTGCTGGTAGTCGCCGCCGAGCGCGCTGCGCTTCTGCTGGCCGACGAGCGCAACCACCGGCTGGTGGTCGAGCTTCGCGTCGTAGAGGCCGTTGAGCAGGTGGATGGCACCCGGCCCCGATGTCGCCAGGCACACGCCCACCTCGCCCGAGAACTTGGCATGCGCGCATGCCATGAAGGCGGCCAGTTCCTCGTGGCGGGCCTGAACGAACTCGATGGCATCGCCCGCGCGGTCGAGCGCGCCCACGATGCCGTTGATGCCGTCGCCCGGATAGCCATAGATGCGGCGCACGCCCCACTGGTGCATGCGCTCCACGACGAAATCGCCGACTGTGCTCGATGCCATGTTCCTGCCCTTCCTCAGCCCATGTCGGGCTGTCCGTTGGATGCCATCAGCCCGCCGTCCACCGGCATCGCGACGCCCGAGACGAAGCTCGCGTCGTCGCTCGCCAGGAAGGCGACCACGGCCGCGATCTCCGAAGGGTCGGCGCCGCGCCCCAGCGGAATGCGCTCGGCGAACTTCGCCATCAGCGCGCCGTCGCTCTTCATGTCCTCGGTCATGGGGGTGAAGGTGAGGCTCGGGCACACGGCATTCACGCGCACGCCGTCCTTGCCGTGGTCGAGCGCGAGGGCCTTGGTGAAATTGACGATCGCGCCCTTCGACGCGTTGTAGAAGCCCATCGCCCAGTCGCCGCCCAGGCCCGAGACCGAGGCGGTGTTGACGATGCAGCCCTTGCTGCGCACCAGGTGCGGCATGGCTGCGCGGCAGCCATGGAACACGCCGCCGGCGTTGACCGCCATGATCCGGTTCCAGTCTTCCAGGGGCGGCTGCGTGACCGTGCCCTCGACCGCGATGCCGGCGTTGTTGAATAGCACGTGCAGCGCGCCGAAGCGCTCGACGGTCGCATCCACCAGCGCCTGCACCTGTTCGAAGCTGGAGACGTCGGCCACCTTCACCAGCGTGCGCTCCTTCGGCAGGTCGCGCGCGACGCGCTGGAGCTTGTCGAGGGTGTCGCCCGCGAGCACCACGCTCGCGCCCTCCTGTGAAAAGCGGCGGGCGGTCGCTTCGCCGATGCCGCTGCCTGCGCCGGTCACGATGACGACGCGGTCCTTGAAACGTTGCATAACGATCCTCTCGGTGATGGGGTCGGGTTGATGACTGGGCGCCGTCTATTTCGGCGGTGCGGCTGGTGCCGTCGCCGGAGATGTCTGCGCGCCGCCCTGCACCTGCGCGGCCGGCGGCGAGGCCTCGTGCGAGGGCCCTTCGCCACGCTTGTCCGCAGCATAGAAATAGAGCAGGGCGCCGAGCATCACGACGATGGCCAGCGTCACGCTGAACACGAACACCCGCTGGTTGTCGCGTCGGTCGCTCCTGGCCTGCTGTCTTCTCGCTGTGTCGGTCATGGGATGTTCCTTTCCTGCGGTGCGGACTTATCCGTCCACAAGGAACAAGCTAGGACGGCGTTGCGGCTCGCGTGTCGGACATCGGCTTGGACGCCTGTCGAGAAGACTCTCCCGGGTACGGCAACACGAGGCGCGGCTGTTCATCCAAGCTGCAGCTCGCACTGCTCAAGGAGGTGTGAGGTTGGGGGGAGAGAAGGCGGGGGTGTCTGGCCGAGCGAGCGGCCTCGCGGCGAGCTGCGGCGGGTGCCGCACTGAAACGGGCGCCACACCACAGGAAGGGCAGCCGCCAGCCCAGCGCTGACGGCTGCCCCGGAGGAAGATGCGAGAGCCCGGCCTCAGGCCATCGCTTCCATCTCCGCCATGAGCTCTTCCTTGCGCTGCGCCAGCTGCTCGCGCATGGCGAGCAGGTCGAGGCTGCGGGCCGCGCGGGCCTTCACGAAGATCTCGTTGCGCTCTTCCTTCACATGGTGGTCGATGTACTCGCCCAGAACCTTCACCTTGGCGTCGAACTTCTCGTCGACCTCGGTGGCGTCCTGGATCTGCGCGATGAGCTCCTTGGCACTGGCGTGTTCCACCTCCGCCTCGTCGAGCAGGTCCACCTCCTTGATGGCCTCGCGCAGCGCCGGATAGAAGATCTCTTCTTCCAGCTGCGTATGCACCTGCAGTTCCATGCAGATCTGCATCGCGAGGTCGCGCTTCTTCTCGGCTGCGCTCGCGGCGCGGGAGTGGGCGAGTTCGTCGTAGGCGGTGAAGAGCTTCTTCACGTTCTTGTGGTCGGTATCCAGAAGGCTGCAGGCATCGGGGGTGGCGCGACGGGTCGTTGGCATCGTGGGCTCCATGGTTTGGGTTGAGAAATGAAAAACAGGCAATCAACAAAGAACTTGAGTCCAGAAGATGGAACTCGCCTTGCCCCCGTTGCGTAGGAAAGCGGCGTACGCGGCTGGCGGTGCATTTCTTTCAGCGCAACAAACGGCAACACGGGCCTGCAACTTCGGGAGTGGTTCCCACGGCCTTCGCAGGCGCCATCCCGCCCCGACGGCAAGAACGCCATCGTCGACGACACCTGGAGCGCCGTGGGCTTCGCCGGGCTGCCGAGCTGCTCAGATGAAAGGCACGCCCCCGGTCACCGGAATGGTGGCGCCCGAGATGTAGCTGGCCTCGTCGGAGGCGAGCAGCACGTACACCGCCTGCAGTTCCGCGGGCTGGCCGGGCCGCTTCATCGGCGTCTGCATGCCGAATTCCTTCACCTTCTCTGGCGGCAGGGTCGAGGGGATCAGCGGCGTCCAGAACGGCCCCGGCGCCACGCAGTTCACGCGGATGCCCTTCTCGGCCAGCAGCTGCGCCATGCCGCCGGACATGTTCTGGATCGCGCCCTTGGTCGCGGCGTAGGCCACCAGCGTGGCATTGGGCTTGTCGGCGTTGACCGATGCAGTGCTGATGATGGCGCTGCCCGGCTTCATGCACGCCGCCGCTGCCTTGCTGAGGAAGAAGTTGGCGTAGACGTTGGTGCGGAAGGTGCGGTCGAACTCCTCGGGCGTGATCTCGCAGAGGTCCTTGTGGGCCATCTGGAAGGCCGCGTTGTTCACCAGGATGTCGAGCTTGCCGAAGCGCTCCATGGCCGTGTCCACGAGCTTCCTGCAGTGCGGTTCGTCGCGGATGTCGCCCGGCACGGCGACGCAGGTGCGGCCCTCCTTCTCGATGAGCTCCGCGGTGCGGCGCGCGTCCGACTCCTCCTCGGCAAGGTAGGAGATCAGCACATCCGCCCCTTCGCGTGCGAAGGCCAGCGCCACGGCGCGGCCGATGCCGCTGTCGCCTCCGGTGATGATCGCGGCCTTTCCGATGAGCTTGCCGGAGCCGACGTAGGACGACTCGCCGAAGTCCGGCGGCGGATCCATCCGCGATTCGAGCCCGGGCGGGGTCTGGCGGGGCGTGTCGAAGGGTGGTTGCGGTGCGGCTTGCATGGGGTGTGTCATGGGTTTCTCCAAACGGAAGTGGGAACGGAAAGGAAACAGAAAAAGAAATGGAGGAGCTATCGCTTGCGCGATCGCGCGGCCGGCAGGCGGATGCGCGGGCCGGAGGTGGTCGCGATGCCGAACACCGTCTCGCACTGCTCCAGCAGCATCGCGTGGCGCCTGGCCGTCTGCGTGGCGGTGCAGTCCCTGGGAAGCACCACCTCGAAGCCGTGCATGCGCGCGTCGGTGGCCGTGCTCATCACGCACTGGTCGCTGGCCACGCCCGCCACGATGAGGCGGCACGCCTTCAGAACGCCCAGCAGCTGTTCGAGCGGCGTCGCGACGAAAGCGGACTGCTGCGGCTTCAGCACGAAGTAGTCGTCGTGGTCCGGCGCGAGGCTGGCCGTGATGTCCGCGCCGGGGCCGCCGCTCTGCATCGAGAGGCCGACCAGCGCATTAAAGTCGGAGCGCCATCGGCCGCGGTTGTCGTTGACGTAGATCGCCGGCACGCCGCGCGCCTTGCAGCGCCGCTTCAGCGCCACGATGGAAGGAGCGATGGCCACGGCTGCGGGCAGCAGCTTCTCGGCGTCGGGAAAGTCCCAGCTGCTGATCATGTCGATGATGAGCAGGGCGGTCTCGCCATTGGCCGCTTCGACGGCCAGGGCGTCGTTCGAAGGGGAGGAGGACCCGGTACGGGGCCGGTGCGGTGCTGCCATGTCGAAAAGAAGGAAGGCACCCGCTCAACCCCTGCCGGACTCGCGACGGGTCTTCATTTCGAGGCTTCGGGCCGGGTCGGAGGTGGGGCTGCTGCTCATGGGCTTTCCTTGGAGTGATGGATGTCATTCCAGGGCCCGAGTGTTCGCAGCTGAAGCCCGCGCGAACGAGGCCATCGCCGTTGCCGTGGGTCGGTGCTGTCTTACGTGCGTGGCGCGAGCCACACTGAATCAGGAGCGTCGCTTGACGATGCTCAGCTTGCCGTCGCGCTCCAGCACAGCGCATTCGACTTCGTCGAGCGACACGCCGCCGCCCTGCTGGCGCAGCGCCTCGTCGATGTCCTTGCGCGAGACCAGCGCGTGATGCATGGCTTTCTCGTCGAGCCTGCCATCGCGCACCAGCGTGATCTTGTGGCCGTTGACCAGATCCTCGAAGCCCTGCCACCGCCTGCCCGCGAGCGCGACGAGCCGGTGCGTGGCCACCAGCGCCGCACCGGCCGCCATGGTGCTCCAGAAGGGCGAGGCGCCGACCACTGCGCGGCTGAGCACTGCGCCCAGCAACACGGTGATGCAGATGTCGAACGGGCTCTGCTGGCCGAAGGAGCGCCGTCCCGATGCGCGGATCATCGCCAGCGCGAAGAAGAAGACGACCAGCGCCCGCGCGGCCATCTGCCACGGGGTGAGCGCGGAGCCCTCGCCGAAGAGCCAGTCGAAGAACTGCATCGCCTTCGTCATTGCGTCATTGGGCCGGTGGCCTGGGAGCCTCGGGCGGCTGGTGGCGATCCTCGTCTTCGCTGCCGCCTTCGTTCTGCTTCTTGATGCTGCTCTTCTTCTTGAAAACGCTCAGCGTTCCGTCGCTCTCAAGCCGGGCGACGCGCACCTCCGAGAAATCCGCCACGCCTTGCTCACGGAGTTTGCCGCGCAGTTCGTCCGTGGTGATCATCTCGCGCCGAAGCGCGCGCCGGTTCAGCCGGCCGCCGCGGATGAGCACCTCCGGCTGCGGCTCGAGGAAGCGGGCGACCGGCTCGAAGCGATAGCTGAGCCAGTCGAGCGCGAAGTTCCAGCCCACCAGCGTCGCCAGCAGCACGAGGCCGTCGTCGATCGACTTGTACTCGCCCTGCATCGCATTGCTGGAAGCGTCGGCCACCAGCACCACGAAGAGCAGGTCGGCCACGCCCATCGAGCCGATGTCGCGCCGCAGTACGAAGCGGAACACCAGCAACAGGAACCAGTACACGACCGTGCCCCGCACCACCATGTGCCACACGGGAAACTCGCGCGCGAAAAGTTCGGCGACTTCGCTCATGCCGTCTGCCTGTCCTCTGTCTGCTGTGAGTCGGTTCAGGCTTCAACATAGGTTCGGGTGGAGTCGGGCCTTGTCGGCAGCGGTGGCTGCGGGCTGTAGGTGGCGACTACCCGGGTTGCGCCATGGGGTGTTCGTCGACGACGCGCTCGGCGAGGCCGGCCCGCAGCCTTTGCAACGTCGCGTCTGCCGCTCCCAGGCACCTCTGCAGCTCCTCGTTGACCACTCGCACCAGCGCTCCGAGTTCGGTGCGGGTCGGGTAGACCTCATCGGTTTCGCTCGTTCGCTGGGGAGCGATGAGCTTTTCAAGGCACGCGAATGCGCGTTGCACTGCCAGGAGGCCATCGATGTCGTCGCAGGCCTGCAGCGCGAGCGATTCGAGGCTTGCGGCTTCGGAAGATGGGGGGAATGAAGAGACGTGCGCGGACGCGCGGGCAGATGCAGCCATCAAAGGCCTCCAGTGGTTTCGGCTTGTTGACACCGCTGCGCTCAACGCCAATTGAGGGCGGCGGCTCGACGAGTTGGCGTACCGGGAAACCACTTGCATGAAACCGGCCGGGCTCGCGCCCGCACGTCGAGCCGCCAAAACTGGAGGCACGAACGACGAAGCCGCAGACCCTGCGCGGTGACTGCGGCTTTACGTCGCAGTGATTTCAGCGGGACGCCAATCCCGATCACGCCCTTGTTCGACGTGACGGGGCGCAGTATAGCCACCCGCCGCGGCCTCACTGGCGCTTCACTGATCGTCTTCCCGCCCCCGGTATTGCCCCATCAGCACCTGCTGCACGTTCGGCGGCACGGCCTCGTAGTGCGACAGCGCGATCGTGTAGCGGCCCTGTCCGCTCGTCATCGCATTGAGTCGCGACTGGTAGCTCGCCAGCTCGGCCATGGGCACCTGTCCGCGGACGGCAGCCGCGCCGGCTCCGAGGGCCGACGTGCCGGTGACCAGTCCGCGCCGCGACGAAAGGTCGCTCGTCAGGTCGCCCACCGCATGCTCGGGCGCCACGATCTCGATCTGCACGATCGGCTCCAGCACCACCGGCCTGGCTTCGCGGATCGCGGCCATGAAGGCCTTTCGGCCTGCGGTGGCGAAGGCGATGTCCTTGCTGTCCACGCTGTGGTGCTTGCCGTCGTAGACCACCACGCGCACGTCGACGACCGGGTAGCCCGCGATGGCGCCGCACGAGAGCACCTCGCGCACGCCTTTCTCGACGGCGGGAATGAACTGGCCCGGAATCGCGCCGCCCCTGACTTCGTCGGCGAACTGGAAGCCGTCGCCGCGAGAGAGCGGCTCCACGCGCAGGAAGACTTCGCCGAACTGGCCTGCGCCGCCGGTCTGCTTCTTGTGGCGGTGATGGCCCTCGGCCGGCGCGGTCACGGTCTCGCGGTAGGCGATGCGCGGCGGGCGCGTCTGCACCTCGAAGCGATACACCTCGCGAAGGCGTTCGAGCACGGTGCGCAGGTGCAGTTCGCCCAGGCCGTAGAGCACCGTCTCGTTGGTCGCCGCCACATGCTCGATGCGCAGGCAGGGGTCTTCGGCCGCGAGCTTGCCGAGGATCTCCCATGCGCGCTGCTCGTCGCCATGCCGTTTGGGCTCCACGGCCAGCCCGTGCACGGGCACGGGAAACGCCAGCGGCGCGAGGTGCACGTGGCTGTCTTCGGCCGCGTCGTGCAGCACGTCGTCGAACTGGAGCTCTTCCACCTTCGCCACGGCCACGATGTCGCCCGGCACGGCCCTCGGCACCTCGACATGGTCCTTGCCCTGGAGCATGAAAAGGTGCCCTACCTTGAAGGGCTTGCGGCCGTCGCCGATGTAGAGCTGGCTGTCGCTCGCGACGGTGCCCTGGTGCACGCGCATGATGCCGAGCTTGCCGACGTAGGGATCGCTCGTCACCTTGAAGACGTGCGCCAGCACGTGCATCGACGGGTCTGGCGTGGCGTGCATCGGCCTTGCATCCTCGCCTTCGCCCAGCAGGAAGTCCGGCGGATTGGCCTCGCTCGGGTCGGGCAGCAGCTTGACGATGATGTCGAGCATCTCCGCCGCCCCCGCGCCGCTGCGCGCCGAGACGAAGCACACGGGAATCAGGTGGCCTTCGCGCAGCGCCTGTTCGAGCGGCGCATGCAGCTCGGCGGCGTCCACGTCGCCGTCGTTCAGGTAGCGCTCGACGAAGGCCGCGTCGACCTCGACGACCTGTTCGACCAGCGCGCGATGCGCCGCATCGACTGCGCCGATGTCGGACTCGCCCTCGCGGTTGAAGAAGCAGTCGATCACGCGCGTGCCGCCCGAAGCGGGCAGGTTCAGCGGCAGGCATTCGCGGCCGAAGGTGTCCTGGATCTGCGCGAGCAGGCCGGCGAGGTCGGCGGCGGGGTCGTCGATCCTGTTGACGACCACGAGGCGCGCGAGGTGGCGCGATGCCGCGTAGTCCATCATGCGCAGCGCCATCGGCTCGATGCCGGCGGCGGCGTTGATGACGATGGCGGCGGTTTCCACGGCCTCCAGCGCGGGCAGGCTCTGGCCCAGGAAGTCGGCGCCGCCGGGCGTGTCGATCAGGTGGATGCGGGTGCCGCCGTGCGCCATGTGCATCAGCGTCGCATTGAGCGAATGCTGCATTCGCTTCTCGATCGGGTCGTGGTCGCTGACGGTGGTGCCGCGCTCCACGCTGCCGCGTGCCCCGATGGCGCCCGCCTCGTGCAGCAGGGCCTCTGCAAGGGAGGTCTTGCCGGACGCGGAGGCGCCGACGAGCGCCAGGGTTCGCACCGCTTCCATTTCGGCCGCGAGGCCGTTCGATCGGCTTGGCATGCGTGGCTCCTTCACGCCCGCAAGACGGGCCCGGCGGCCCGCTCGGGGCTCGGGTGCTGCGCGCGGACGCCGGGTCAGCCTAAGGTATTGACCGTACCGATGCAAGCGGAAATGGCAGGGTCGCGAGGAGGGCCTTCGCTAAACTGCGCGGGTGAACTCCTCTTCCGAGCCTCCCAGTAGGCCGCTGGCATGCGCCAGCACCGCCTTCGCTTCAACCCTCATCTCTTCCCCGCAAAGCGGCGCCGCGGCTGACATCCACGCGGCCTTCTTGCGCTCTCCGCCTCCCCAGTCGCCTCCCCAGTCGCCTCCCGAGCCGCCCCTTTGCGGCATGGGCCGCGGCATGTTGCGCTGCAGCGGTGTGCGTGCTTCTTCCTTGCTCCCATCATGATCGAACTGCTCTCCGACCCGGCCGTCTGGCTCGGTCTCCTGACGCTGGTCGTCCTGGAGATCGTGCTGGGCATCGACAACCTCGTCTTCATCGCGATCCTCGCGGAGAAGCTGCCGCCAAGCCAGCGCGACAAGGCCAGGCTCATCGGCCTGAGCCTCGCGCTCATCATGCGGCTGGCGCTGCTGTCCATCGTCTCGTGGCTGGTGACGCTGACCACGCCGCTGTTCCACGTGTGGGGGCACGGCTTTTCGGGCCGCGACCTGATCCTGCTGGGGGGCGGTCTGTTCCTGCTTTTCAAGGCCACGTCGGAGCTGCACGAGCGGCTCGAAGGCGTGGCGGCGCACACGGCCACCGGTCCGGTGGCCTACGCGAGCTTCTCGCTGGTGGTGTCGCAGATCGTCGTGCTCGATGCGGTGTTCTCGCTCGATGCGGTCATCACCGCGGTGGGCATGGTCGACCACCTGCCGGTGATGATGGCGGCGGTCGTCATCTCCATCGGCATCATGCTGTGGGCCTCGAAGCCGCTCACCCGTTTCGTCAACGCGCATCCCACGGTGGTGATGCTGTGCCTGAGCTTCCTGCTGATGATCGGCCTGAGCCTCGTGGCCGAGGGCATGGGCTTCCACATTCCGAAGGGCTACCTGTACGGCGCCATCGGCTTCTCAGTGATGATCGAGGCGCTGAACCAGTGGGCGCGGCGCAATGCGCTCAAGCACGAGGCGCGCAGGCCGCTGCGCGAGCGCACGGCCGAGTCGGTGCTGCGGCTGCTCGGCGGCAGGGTGCGCGGCGAGCCCGTGCCCGCCGGTGCGGGCGCGTCCGACGCGACGCCAGAGGCGCAGGAAGAACCGGCCTTCGCGATCGAGGAGCGCAACATGGTGAGCGGGGTGCTCTCGCTGGCCGAGCGCACCGTGCGTTCGGTGATGACGCCGCGCGCCGATGTCTCGTGGGTGAACCTCGACGACGACCCGGTGGCGGTGCGCGAGCAGCTGCTCGACACGCCGCACGGCATCTTCCCCGTGTGCCGGGGCTCGCTCGACGAGGTGGTGGGCGTGGCGCGCGCCAAGGACCTGCTGGGCCAGCTGCTGCGCAACGGCCGGATCGACGAGAGCGCCGGCCTGCGCGCGCCCATCTACGTGCCGGAGTCGACCACCGCGATCCGCCTCATCGACACGCTGCGCGGCGCGCGCGGCCAGCTCGCGCTGGTCAGCGACGAGCACGGCACGCTCAGCGGCGTGGTGACGCCCATCGACGTGCTGGAGGCCATCGCCGGCGAGTTCCCCGACGAGGACGAGACGCTGGAGATCCTGCAGACCGCGCCCGATGCATGGACCGTCTCCGGCAGCGCCGACCTGCATCTGCTGGAGCAGGCGCTGCAGACCCATGGCCTCGTCAGCGATGACGACAGCTACACATCGGTCGCGGGCCTGCTGCTGGAGCGCTTCGGCGGGCTTCCCGCGCGCGATGCCCGCTGGACGCACGACGGGTACGATTTCGTGGTGACCGACGTCGATGCGCAGCGCATCCGCACGGTCGCCGTCCGCCGGGTGCCGGTGGAAGAGCCCGAGACCTGACCCACGTCCTGATCCATCGCCCGCCATGAACGCCATCACCCATCGCCAGCCCGTCGCACTGAACAAGGCCTACCGCCTGCTGAACCACGGTCCCACGGTGCTCGTGAGCGCCGCGCACGGCGGCCGGCGCAACATCATGGCGGCAGCCTGGGCCATGCCGCTGGACTTCGATCCGCCCAAGGTGGCGGTGGTGCTCGACAAGAGCACCTGGACGCGCGAACTGCTCGAAGGCGCAGGCAGCTTCGCGCTGCAGGTGCCGGTGCGCGCGCAGCTCGACCTGACGGAGACGCTGGGCAACACGTCGGGCCGCGAGATCGCCGATCAGCCGGGGCAGGACAAGTTCGCCGCCTACGGCCTCTCGACCTTCGCGGGCACCGCCATCGATGCGCCGCTGCTCGAAGGCTGCGCCGCGTGGCTCGAATGCAGGCTGCTGCCAGAGCCGGCCATCCAGCAGCGCTACGACCTGTTCCTCGGCGAGGTGATCGCCGCGCAGGCCGACGAGCGGGTGTTCTCCAACGGGCGCTGGCACTTCGACGGACACGACGAGCTGCGCACGCTGCACCACGTGGCGGGCGGGCACTTCATCGTCGATGGAGAAGCGGTCGACGCGCGGATGCTGCCCCGCTAGAGGAAGCCCGCGCTCAGGCGGGCTGCAGGCAGCGGGTGAGCGGTGCGAGCGTGACCTCGCTGCCTCCCGCATCGCGCAGGGCCTGGGCGGGCTCCAGCGCGAGCAGCGCGGTGTATTCGCGCAACCGCGCGCCGCCATGCGGATCGCCGGGCATGAGGCCGGCGGACGGATGGCACATGAGCACGTCGCCGGTGCGGCTGGCCGAGAGCCATTCGCGCAGCCGCTGCTCGTGGCTGTTGATGTCGCCCGAGAAGCCGTAGACGCCCAGCAGCCGGCCGCTGGTCGGAATGCCGCGGCGTTCGGCCAGCGCCGCCAGCCGCGCGCCGCCCAGCACGTGGATGATCTCGGCCTTCAGCCGGTCGGGGCCCTGGCGAAAGCCCGGCGCCGTGTTGCGGATCCAGGGCGGCGACGAGGGATAGCGCCGCGCGATCTCCTGCACCAGCAGTTCGCGCACCACCGGGAACTGGTGCACGTGCCGATGCCCGTCGACGAAGGCGGGCGCGCGGCCCATGGCGTCCTCGAAGCGGGTGAACTGGTCGCGGATGTCGGCCTCGAGCCCGGGCGAGAACACCGTGCGCGTCCAGGTGCGCGCGATCAGGCCGGCCAGGCCCGGTTCGGGGCCGCCGGCATGCGCGGGGCGCGTGAGGTCGAGGTGCAGGCCGGCGTCGAACTCCGAGGGCTCCAGCTGACGCAGCATCCTCGCGCCTGCCAGCCAGGCCTCGCGGCGCACCATGCCGCTGGTGGCCGAGATCTTTCCTTTCGCGGCGAGGTCGAGCACGGCCGAGTTGATGCCGGCGCTCATGCCGAAGTCGTCGGCGCAGATGCACAGGTAGCGGCGCGGTTCAGCCATTGCCGCCGTTCGTTCCGGTGGTGTGGGCGGGCGCCGGGGCGGCGGCCGGGTCGGGGAAGGGCACCGTGTCCAGGCAATGCGGGTCGCCCGTGGCGCTGCCCTTGAAGCGCCAGGCCGCCAGCCCGTCGTTCACCACCACCAGCTGCGCATGGTGCAGCCACGGATTGGCGAGGTGCGCCGTGTTCGCGCCGACGATCCAGGTGGTGCGCGGCACGCACAGCACTTCGGCGAGCTCCGTGCGATCGACCAGCGTGCGCGCCGCGCGCGCCGGATCGAAGCGGCTCGCGTCGAAGATCTCCTTGCGCCAGTTGTCGCGCGTGTCCTCGGCCGCGGCCTTCCAGTCGTCCGACACCATCACCGGCTCGCGCAGGTTCCAGTAGAACGGAATCTCGTAGTTGTAGGTGTCGAGCATCAGCACCTGTTCACCCGGTGCCACCGCTTGCCCAGCCGGCAGGCGCAGCCGCGAGCCCGGCGGCGACGAATACACCATCACGGCGATCACGCACCCGATGCAGACCGCGGCCGCCGCCACCGTCATCGCGCGCACCTTCGGCAGCAGGGTCTCCAGCGGGCGTCCCGCCAGCACGCGCTGCGCGATCAGGTACGCCAGCGGCGGCAGCGCCGGGAGCACGTAGCCCACCAGCTTGGAGCGCGGCAGCGAGAAGAACACCACGATCACCGCGAGCCATATCCACATCAGCCGGTCGATGTCCGGCTGGCGGTGGCGCGCCGCGGCGTCGTTCGTCGCGTCGTCCGATCCGCGAGGCACGAACACCCATGCGAACCACGGCAGCGTCAGGCCTGCCAGCACCGGCAGATAGAACCAGAAGCCGTGCTCGTTGTTGAAGCCCGACGACGCGAAGCGCCGGAAGTGCTGGGTGACGACGAAGTAGTCGAAGAACTCCGGATATCTCAGCTGCATCGCGACGAACCACGGCCCGGCCACTGCCAGCAGCACGGCCCAGCCGGGCAGCCACAGCGCGAGGCGCAGTGCCCCGAGCCTGCGCGTTGCGGCGCACCAGATCGCGATCACCATCGCGGGCAGCACGAGTCCGATCAGCCCCTTGGCCAGCAGGCCGGCCGCGGCGAACAGCCAGGCGCCGGCCAGCAGTGCGCGCCATGGCTCCTCGCGCTCGCGGGCCAGTGCCGCGCCCGCCGCCAGCAGCACCGTGGCCGAGATGCAGCCCGCCACCAGCATGTCGAGGTTGGCGAACTGCGCGCCCAGGAAGAAGAAGGGCGTGGTCACCAGCACCACCGTGGACAGCAGCGCCAGGCGCACCGTCGACCAGCGGCGCAGGAAGAGAAAGAGCGCCGCGGCCGCCGCTGCGCCGCCCAGCACGGAAGGCAGCCTCGCCGCCCATTCCACGGGCCCTGCGATCGACATCGCCGCCGCGCCGATCCAGTAGAAGAGCGGCGGCTTGTGGAAGAAGGGCAGTCCGTCGAGCCGTGGCACGAGCCAGTCGCCCGAGTGCAGCATGGCGAGCGCGACGCCGCCGTAGCGGCCCTCGTCGGGCGCCATCAACGGACGCATCCATGCCGTGGCCAGCAGCCAGGCGAGCAGGGCTGCGATGAGCCATATGGGTTGAGGAGCGGTCCACCATGGGGAAGCGGGTCGTTTCATGTCTTTCCGGTCTCGAGTCCCGTGCCGCGTTCGCGGCGCACCACGTACAGCGGCCGACCCTTCACTTCCTCGTAGATGCGGGCGATGTATTCGCCCACGATGCCGGTGGAGATCATCTGGATGCCGATGAAGAACATGAGGCTCACCACGATGGTGGTCCAGCCCGAGACTTCGTTGCCGAACAACAGGTAGTTGATGGCCACGAAGGCGCCGTAGGCGAAGGCCGGTATCGCGAGCATGAGGCCCGCCACGCTGACCGCGCGCAGCGGCCAGGTGGTGAAGGCGGTGAGCCCGTCCATGGCCAGGCGCACCAGCCGGCGCTTGTTGAAGGTGCTCTTGCCTTCCGCGCGCGGCGCGGGCGTGTAGGGCAGCGCCACCGCACGGAAGCCCACCCAGGCGTACAGGCCCTTCATGAAGCGGCTGCGCTCGGGCAGGCTCATGAGTGCGTCGACCACCTTGCGGTCCATCAGGCGGAAGTCGCCCGCGTCCTTGGGCACGGCGAAGCGGTCGGACCCGTTGATCAGGCTGTAGAAGAGCTTGCTGCCGAGCTGCTTGAAGCGGCTCTCGTCGCTGCGCTGCTCGCGCACCGCGTACACCACCTCGGCGCCGGCCACCCACTGCGCGATCATGGTGTGGATGAGTTCCGGCGAATGCTGCAGGTCACCGTCGAGCAGCACCACCGCGTCGCCCGTGGCGGCGGCGAGGCCCGCGGTGAGCGCGGCCTCCTTGCCGAAGTTGCGCGACAGCGAGATGCAGCGAAAGCCCGAGAGCTCGCACCATGCCTCGGCCACCGCGACGGTGTCGTCGGTGCTGCCGTCGTCCACCACGATGATCTCCCAGCGCATGCGCGTGTCCCAGAGGATGTCCTCCAGCAGCGGCAGCAGGTGCCGCAGGTTCGCGGCTTCGTTGAAGCACGGGATCACGCAGGAGATGCTGCGCGTCGAATCGGGTGCTGCATGCGGCACGTCGGTGTCCGCGCGCGCTGCGGGGAGGGCTTCGGCCTGTGGCATGCGCATCGGCGCGCGGGCATGCCGGCCGTTGTCGGTCGAGGAAATCATGGATGCCTCCAGAAAGAAGCGGCCGCTTGCCTGTTGTCGCGGGCGCGGCCGGCCGGCGACGCTGGAAAAGAGAAGAAGCGATGTGCCAGGAGCTGCACGACGAGGAGCGCGCCCGCAATGGCGCCTCCGAGCAGCAGGCCCGCGGCGATGTCGATCGGGAAATGCACGCCCACGTAGACGCGCGCCCAGCCCGTGAGGGCCGCGAGCGCCAGCAGCGGCATGGCCAGCCTGCGCAGCCCCGGGCGCAGCAGGAAGGCCAGGGCCACCATGAACATCACGGTCGCGTGCGTGCTCGGCAGCGAGCCGCGGCCGGCGTGCTCGATGTAGGCGGGTGCGAGCCCGAGCACGAAGGGGCGCGGCGCGTTCACTGCCTGGGCGATCGCATGGGAGGCCATCGACGAGAGGCCGGCGAAGGCCGCGACGATGCACAGGTAGGCGCGTTCCTCGCGATACCGCCACAGCGCGAACACGACCAGGGCCGCGCTCACCCAGCTGCCCCAGAGCGCGAAGGCGGATGCGACGGACAGCACCCACGGCGTCGGCTGTGTGCCGGCCGTGAGCCATTGGAAGAGCGCGAGATTCAGCGAATTCATGACGCCACCTTCTTCGGCGCGATCGGGAAGTGGAAGGAAAAAATGCGCGAGCGAAGCCACGCGCCACCACGGGCGCAACAAGCGAAACCGGACATGGTCGAACCTTTCGACAGGGGAAGAGATGGCCCGCTGCAGGACGCAGCAGACCGCCTCGACGCACGAGGCGTCGTGTCTCAGGTGGCGGAAGGTGGCGCGACGGTCGGCGGCAGGCGCCGCCAGGGCTGCGAGGGAGGTGGCGCGCCGCCGTGCGGAGGCACGTGTTCGGGCGCTTCGCGCACGATGGGAACCGCAAGCCGTGCGACGGCCAGCGCCAGCGGCAGGAGCGCCAGCACCATCGCCATCAGCGTGCTCAGCGCGAGGTCGAAGGCATCGGGATGGTCGATGCTCGCAGGAGCCTGTGCGAACAGCGTGGTCTCGCGGTCGGACGGGTGGTCCGCGCGGTCGTCGGCTTCGAACTGGGTGGTGTCGCTGGCGCTGCGCACGCGCAGCATCGGCTCGTCTTCCAGCCCGTCGCAGCGGAAATGGACCGCGATGAAGGGCTGCAGAAGAATGAGCAGCATGCCCGCCACACACCACGCCTTGTGGTGTGCGTCGACGAAACGGCGGACGCGTGCGAGCAACAGCATGGGCGAATGCTATGAGGCTCGTGTGAACCGAACCTGATCGGGCGGGTCAGCATCCCGCAAGGTTCAGGATGACGCCCGTATGAAAAGGACGTCGAGGTCGATGTGCCTTGCGAACGTGAAAAAGGTCTCGCGCCGTACGGCTCGTCACACATCGGCGTAAACATTCGTCAACTGCGCTGCTGCGAGCGCGTTGGTCGCTGCATGCACGTGCTTTCGTGCGATTCACAAGGAGCGATCTTGAAGAAGACCCTTTTCCTGCTGGCGGCCAGTTCCGTCCTTGCCGTCTCTGCCTTTGCACAGCAACCAGCCGCTCCCGCGACGACCAGCCCTGCCACCGCGCCGGCCGCTGCCACGGCACCTGCTCCTGCGGCGGCGAAGCCCGCTGCTGCGCCTGCTGCGGCCGCACCCGCTGCGGCAGCGGCCAAGCCCGCAGCCGCGCCTGCCGCCTCCACGACTGCAGCGGCACCCGCCGCCGGCCAGGTATGGGTCAACGGCAAGGTCTATCACTGCGCCAACGACAAGTACTTCGGCAAGACCAAGCGCGGCTCGTACATGTCAGAAGCCGACGCGAAGGCCAAGGGCGCACACGCCGCCCACGGCAAGGCGTGCTGAGCGTCGAGACCACGTGAATAGCGCCCCTGACGGGGCGCTTTCTCTTTGGCGCAGCGGAAGTGCCTGCGCCTTCTCGAGCGGGGCGGCAGCCCCTAGAACAGGAACGGAATGAAGCGCCGCGTGCCGCGCATGTATGCACGGTAGTCGTCGCCGAAGTGCGCGATGCATTCCTGCTCGTCGCGCAGCGCCGTCATGAACAGCAGCACCGTGGCCGCCAGCACCAGCGCGAGCGTGAGCCAGCTGAACTGCTTCATGAAGGCGCCCCATGCCAGCAGCAGCAGCGCCGTGTACATGGGGTGGCGGATGTAGCGGAACGCGCCGCTGCTGACGATGGCCGAGGTCTTCTCGAAGCCGTAGAGCGCCGGATCGTCGTTGCGCGCGTCGCTGGGCTTGCCCTGGGCCTTGAGCAGCCGCACCGCGTGGATCGGCAGCCAGATCGACAGCACGAAGAAGAGCGAGGAAACGATCTGCCGGGGCGAGAACGGATCGTCGTGCCACCAGGGCAGGTTCAGCACGATCAGCACCAGCATGCACTCCCACGCGAAGAAGCGGTAGAAGCCGTGCGAGCCCGGCTGGCTCAGCGGGCCGCGCGACACGTACACCAGCGCGGCAGTGCCGGCGACGAGAAGGAATATCTGGATCCAGAAGAGCATGGCCGGCGAATTTACACGGCCCGCGGGCTTCAGCCCGAAATGGAGAAGCCGCCGTCTACGGGTATTGCGGTGCCGGTCACGTAGTCTGACGCTGCGCTCGCGAGGAACACGGCGGTGCCGGCGATGTCGGCCGGCTGGCCCCAGCGGCCAGCGGCGGCGCGGGCGTTCACCCGTTCGTAGAGGCCCGGCACCTGGCTGCGCGCGCCGTCGGTCAGCTCGGTCTCGAACCAGCCGGGCAGGATCGCGTTGACCTGGATGTTGTCGGGAGCCCACGAGAGCGCCGTCGACTTGGTGAGCTGCACGATGCCTGCCTTGCTCGCCGCATAGGCCGGCGCGTAGGCCGCGCCGAAGATCGACATCATCGAGCCGATGTTGATGATCTTTCCGCCGCCCGCGGCCTTCAGATGCGGGTGCGCGGCACGGCTGCAAAGGAAGGCGCTGGTGAGGTTGGTGTTCATCACCTTGTGCCAGTCGTCCAGCGGGAGCTGGTCGACCGGCTTGCGGATGTTGGTGCCGGCGTTGTTGACGAGGATGTCGAGCCGGCCGGCGCGCGCGGCGGCTTCGTCGAACAGCTTCTGCACCGAGGCCTCGTCGCTCACGTCGGCCTCCAGCGCGAAGCTGTCGCTGCCGAGCGCCTTCAGTGCCTCGACCGCCGCGGCCGACTTCTGCGCATTGCGCGCGGCCACGATGACGCGGGCGCCGGCCCTGGCAAGGCCCCGGGCCATGCCGAGGCCGATGCCCCCGTTGCCGCCCGTGACGAGCGCTACCTTGCCGGTGAGGTCGAACATGGAGGACGAGGAAGATTGCATCAGGCGTTGGCCGAGGCTGCAGAGGCTTCGGGCTTCTTGGAGACGAGGGTCAGGATATCGTAGCTGGCGACCAGCTCGCCGTCCTGGTTGGTCACCTCTACGTCCCATGCCACCACACCCTGGCCCTGGCCGCTTGCGTCCTTCTTGTTGCGGTCGATCTTGCGCTTGCAGGTCAGGCGCGCGCGGATGGTGTCGCCGATGCCCACGGGCTTGGTGAAGCGCAGCGTGTCGAGGCCGTAGTTGGCCAGCACCGGCCCCGGCGAGGGCGACACGAACAGGCCCGCCGCCGCCGACAGCACGAAGTAGCCGTGCGCGATGCGCTTGCCGAAGGGCGACTCCCTGGCCGCCACTTCGTCGAAGTGCATGTAGAAGTAGTCGCCCGAGATGCCGCCGAAGGCCACGATGTCGGCCTCGCTCACCGTGCGGCGGTGCGTGAGCAGCGAGTCGCCGACGCGCAGGTCCTCGAAGTAGCGGCGGAAGGGATGCACCTCGCTCTCGCGCACGGCCGCGCCGCGCACGTGCTCGCCGGTGATGGCGGCCAGCATGGTGGGCGAGCCCTGCACGGCGGTGCGCTGCAGGTAGTGCTTCACCGCGCGCAGGCCGCCCAGTTCCTCGCCGCCGCCCGCGCGGCCCGGGCCGCCGTGCTTGAGCTGCGGCAGCGGCGAGCCGTGGCCGGTCGATTCGGCAGCGGCCTCGCGGTCGAGCACCAGCAGGCGGCCGTGCCATGCGGCAGCCACCGGGATCGCCTTGGCAGCGGTGGCCGGGTCGCGGGTGACCAGCGTGCCGACCAGGCTGCCCCGGCCGCGCGCGGCCAGCGCCAGCGCCTCGTCGATGCCGTCGTAGGGCATCAGCGTGCTGACGGGGCCGAAGGCCTCCACGTCATGCGCCGCGTCGTGTTCGAGCGGCTTGCGGCTCAACAGCAGCGTGGGCGCGAAGAAGGCGCCTTCGCCCACGCCGTCGCCCACCGGCGAGAAGCCGTCGCGCTCGCCGTACACCAGCTCCGCGCCCTTGAGCAGCGTGGCCACTCGCTCGGCCACGTCGGCCTGCTGGTCGCGCGAGGCCAGCGCCCCCATGCGCACTTCCTCGCGCGAGGGGTCACCCACGACCGTCTTCGCGAGCCGCGCGCGCAGGCGCTCGGCCACCGCGTCGAGGTGCTGGCGCGGCACGATGGCGCGGCGGATGGCGGTGCATTTCTGGCCGGCCTTCACGGTCATCTCGCGCGCCACTTCCTTCACGAAGAGATCGAACTCCTCGTCGTCGGGCGTCACGTCGGGCGCGAGGATCGCGCAGTTGAGCGAGTCGGCCTCGGCGTTGAACGGGATCGACTGGCGCACGATGTTCGGGTGCACGCGCAGCTTCGCCGCCGTGTCGGCCGAGCCGGTGAAGGTGACCACGTCGGGCCCTTCAAGCCGGTCGAGCAGGTCGCCGGTGCTGCCGATGACCAGCTGCAGCGCGCCTTCGGGCAGGATGCCCGACTGCACGATCAGCCGCACCAGCGCCTCGGTGAGATAGCTGGTGGCAGTGGCCGGCTTGCCGATGCAGGGCATGCCCGCAAGGAAGCTCGGCGCGAACTTCTCGAGCAGCCCCCACACCGGGAAGTTGAAGGCGTCGATGTGCACCGCCACGCCGCCGCGCGGCACCAGGATGTGCGTGCCCGCGAAGCCGCCCTTCTTGCCGAGCGGGAAGGCCGGGCCTTCATGCACCAGGTTGCCCGAGGGCAGCTCGTTGGTGCCGATGCCGGCGTAGGCGCTCAGCGTGCCGGCACCGCCTTCGATGTCGATCCAGCTGTCGGCGCGCGTGGCGCCGGTGTGGGCCGAGATGGCGTAGAGCGTTTCCTTGTTCGCTGCGAGGAACTTGGCCAGCGCCTTCAGGCGTTCGGCGCGCTGTTGGAAGTCGAGCTTCATGAGCGCCGGGATGCCGATGCGCCGCGCATGGGCCAGTGCCTCGGCGAAGTCGATGGCCTCGGCATGCGTGGCGGCCACGGGCTTGCCGTTGACGGCGCTGCGCAGCTGCTGCGCGGCCTGCTGGCCGATCCAGCGGCCGGCGATGTAGCTTTGGAGGGTGGTGGTCATGGTGCGGGTCCTTTGCGTGTTGCTCCTTCCCCCTCTGGGGGAAGGCTGGGATGGGGGCAGCCACGTCCTCGAAGGCTGCGCGGCGGTGGAGGCCGCCATGCCCCCACCCCTGCCCTCCCCCAGCGGGGGAGGGTGAAAGTCAAGTCACTCTTTCTTGCCGATACCCAGATAGGTATCGATGATCCGCTGGTCGTGCAGCAGGTCGCGCGCCTTGCCTTCGAGCGCCACGGCGCCCATTTCCAGCACATAGGCGCGATCGGCCACTTGCAGCGCGGCGCGGGCGTTCTGTTCCACCAGCAGCACCGACACGCCGTGGCTGCGCAGCTGCGAGACCACGCGCAGCACCTCGCGCACCACCAGCGGGGCGAGGCCGAGCGAAGGCTCGTCGAGCATCAGCAGGCGGGGCCGCGCCATCAGCGCGCGGCCGATGGCCAGCATCTGGCGTTCGCCGCCGGAGAGCGTCGATGCCATCTGCGCGCGGCGTTCTTTCAATCGCGGGAAGATGGCGAAGATCTCGTCCATGCGCGCACGCTGGTCGCGCTTGCCCTTGCGCCACTGGTAGAAGCCGCCGAGCAGCAGGTTGTCTTCGACCGACATCTCGCCGAACAGCTCGCGCCGCTCGGGCACCAGCGCGACGCCCCGCGACACCATGGTCTCGACGCTGGGGCGCGAGACGCGCTCGCCGTCGAGCAGCAGCTGGCCGGTGGAAGGCAGCAGGCCCATCGCCGCGCACAGCAGCGTGGTCTTGCCGGCGCCGTTGGGGCCGATCACGGTGACGATCTCGCCCTCGTTCACCTGCAGGCGCACGCTGTGCACCGCTTCAACGGTGCGGTAGGCGACGCAGAAGCCGTCGAGTTGAAGCAGGGGATGGCTCATCTTGCGTCTTCCAGCAATTCGTCGTCGGCACCGCCCAGGTAGGCTTCGAGCACGCGCGGGTTGGCCTGCACTTCGGCGGGCGTGCCAGTGGCGATGACGGTGCCGAACTCGAGCACCGTGATGCGGTCGGCGAGGTTCATCACGAATTCCATGTCGTGCTCCACCACCAGGATGCCGAGGCCCTCAGCGCGCAGCTGCGCGAGCAGTTCCGAGAGGGCGCGCTTCTCCAGGTGGCGCAGGCCGGCGGCAGGCTCGTCGAGCAGCAGCACCGAGGGTTGTCCGGCGAGCGCACGGGCGATCTCCACCACGCGCTGCTGCCCGAGCGAGAGCGACGCCGCGGGCGTGTCGGCGTGCGCGCCGAGGCCGCAGCGTTCGATCTGCCTGCGGGCCTCGGCCATCAGGGCGGTCTCTTCGGCACGGTCCAGGCGCAGCATGGCCGACAGCCAGCCGCGCCTGGCACGCAGGTGGGCGCCGAGCGCCACGTTCTCGACCACGCTGCGCTGGCCGAGCAGCCGCACGTGCTGGAAGGTGCGGCCCAGGCCCAGCGAGGCGAAGGCGCGCGAGGGCTTGCCCGACATGGGCTGGCCGACCAGCCGCACTTCGCCGGTGGTCGGGTCGTCCACGCCCGAGATCATGTTGAAGAAGGTGCTCTTGCCGGCCCCGTTGGGCCCGATCAGCGCATGCACCTCGCCGGCCTTCAGCGTCATCGAGATGTCGTTGTTGGCCACCAGGCCGCCGAAGCGCTTGCTCACGCCGTCGGCCTGCAGCAGCAGCGTGCCGGCGGCGGGCACCGCGCGCTGCACGAGCTGTACCGTGGTCGATGCGGCAGGGCCGGCACCTGCGGCGCGCGGCACTTCGCGCACCCAGCGGCGCGACAGCCGAGCGAGCGTAGGCCACAGGCCGTCCGCGAAGCGCTGCAGCACGAACAGCATCAGCAGGCCGAACACCACCACCTCGAAGTTGCCGCTGGTGCCCAGCAGCGCGGGCAGAACGTCCTGCAGCTTCTCCTTGAGCAGCGTGATCAGCGTCGCGCCCAGCACCGCGCCCCACAGATGGCCCGCGCCGCCGACCACCGCCATGAACAGCATCTCGATGCCGATGTTCAGGTTGAAGGGCGTCGGGTTCACGAAGCGCTGCATGTGCGCATAGAGCCAGCCCGAGATGGCCGCGAGCAGTGCAGCCAGCACGAACAGCTTGATGCGGTGGCGCGCGGTGTCCACGCCCATCGACTCGGCCATCAGCCGGCCGCCCTTGAGTGCGCGGATGGCGCGGCCCTCGCGCGAGTCGAGCAGGTTGTGCATGGCCCACAGCGCGAGCAGGAGCACGGCCCAGATCACCACGCCCAGCATGCGCGGCGTGGCGAAGGAGACGCCAGCCACCACCAGCGGCGGAATGCCGGTGATGCCGGTCTGGCCGCCGAGGAACTCCATGTTGCCCAGCAGGAAGTACAGGCTCAGGCCCCAGGCGATGGTGCACAGCGGCAGGTAGTGGCCAGAGAGCTTGAGCGTGACCGCGCCGAGCGTCCACGCCAGCGCGAAGGTCAGCACCAGCCCGAGCAGCAGGCCCAGCCACGGCACCAGCGCGGAGCCTGCGAGGCCGCCGAGCCAGCCGGCGGCCGTGGGCGAGGTGCAGATCCAGGCGGTGGCGTATGCGCCCATGCCGACGAAGGCGGCCTGGCCGAAGGAAGTCATGCCGCCCACGCCCGTCAGCAGCACCAGTCCGACCGCGACCAGCGCGTACAGGCCGATGTTGCTGAGCACGCTGACGGTGAACTCGGGCAGCCAGCCCCAGGCCAGCGCGAGCGCGACGATGAAGACGAGGGTGAGCACGCGCGGCGTCACGAGCGGGCGGCCCTCGGGCACGGCGTTCGCGGCGGTGGATGCGGTTGGGGATGAAGACGTCGGGTTCATTCCTCGTCCTCCACGTGATGGCTGTTCAGCGAGCGCCACAGGAGCACCGGGATGATCAGGGTGAAGACCAGCACTTCTTTGTACGCGCTGGCCCAGAAGGAAGAGAAGGCCTCCAGCAGGCCGACCAGCAGCGCGCCCGCGAGCGCCAGCGGATAGCTCGCGAGCCCGCCGACGATGGCGGCCACGAAGCCCTTCAGGCCGATGAGGAAGCCGGTGTCGTAGTAGACCGTGGTGATCGGTGCGATCAGCAGGCCCGAGATGGCGCCGATCACTGCCGCCAGCGCGAAGCTCAGGTCGCCCGAGAGCTCGGTGGGAATGCCCGACAGCCTTGCGCCCACGCGATTGATGGCGGTGGCGCGCAGCGCCTTGCCGACCATCGAGCGGCCGAAGAACCAGAACATCGCGATCACCAGCACCAGCGTGACGCCGACCACCACCAGCGACTGGCCGTTGACCGGAATGCCGCCAAGGTCGAAGCGCGCTTCCGAGAACGCGCTGGTGCGCGAGCCCTCGGCGCCGAAGAAGAAGAGGCCGAGGCCCACGAGCACGCCATGCAGCGCCACCGACACGATCAGCAGCATCAGCACGCTGGCATCGGCCAGCGGGCGATAGGCGACGCGATACAGCAGCGGACCCAGCGGCGCGATCAGCACCAGCGTGGCGAGCGACTGCATCGCGAGAGAGGTGGGCTTGAAGCCGAGAATCAGCACCGCCGCGATGGCCGGGAAGGCCACGCACCAGGTCAGGGCCGAGCGCCAGTCGACGGTGGCGCCGCGCTTCCAGCGCCAGGCCTCCACCACCAGCACGATCACGGCCAGCGCCAGCAGCAGCCACAGCGTGGAGGGTGCCCGCCCGCCCTGCAGCGCGGCCATCGACAGCGCACCGAAGGCGACGAACTCGCCCTGCGGGATGAAGATCACGCGCGTGACCGAAAACACCAGCACCAGCGCGAGCGCCATCAGTCCGTAGACCGCGCCGTTCACGATGCCGTCCTGCCCGAGCAACAGGGCGATCTGCAAATCCATAAAACAACCTTCGGGCGTCGCCCGTGACTCAGTTCAGGAACACCGAGGAACCGGCTCTGCCGGGCCTCTGGTGTTGCCCCCGGTAGGGGGTGGGAGAAGCGACACGAAGTGCGCGGAGCCTGGGGGCGAGCTTATGGTTGGTATTTCCAGGCGCCGTTCTCGATGCGCACCATCACGCGTGCGCGCTGATCCAGGCCCAGGTGGTCCTGTGCGGTCATGTTGAACACGCCGTGCGCGCCGGCCACTTCCTTGGTCTGCTCCAGCGCGTCGCGCAGCGCGGCGCGGAACTCGGGCGTGCCGGGCTGGGCCTTCTTCAGCGCGACGGGCACGGCCGAGCTCATCAGCAGGCCGGCGTCCCAGGCGTGGCCGCCGAAGGTCGAGACCGAGCCCTTGCCGTAGGCGGCTTCATAGGCGGACACGTAGGCGAGCGCGGACTTCTTCACGGGGTTGCTGGCGGGCAGCTGGTCGGCCACGAGCACCGGGCCTGCGGGCAGGAAGGTGCCTTCCACGTCCTTGCCGCCCACGCGCAGGAAGTCGGCGTTGGCCACGCCGTGGGTCTGGTACATCTTTCCGGTGTAGCCGCGTTCCTTCAGCGTCTTCTGCGGCAGCGCGGCCGGCGTGCCGGAGCCGGCGACGAGCACCGCGTCGGGCTTGGCGGCCATGATCTTCAGGGCCTGGCCGGTCACCGAGGTGTCGGTGCGGGCATAGCGCTCGTTGGCCACGATCTTGATCTTCTTCAGGTCGGCGGCCTTGGCGAACTCCTGCGACCAGCCTTCGCCGTACGCGTCGGAGAAACCGATGAAGGCGACGGTCTTCACGCCGTTGGCGGTCATGTGCTCGGCGATGGCCAGCGACATCATGATGTCGTTCTGCGGCGTCTTGAACACCCACTTCTTCTTGGCGTCCATCGGCTCGATGATGCGCGCCGACGCGGCCACCGAGATCATCGGCGTCTGCGCCTCGGCGGCCACGTCGATCATGGCGAGCGAGGCCGGCGTGGTGGTCGAGCCCAGGATCACGTCGACCTTGTTCTCCGCGATGAGCTTGCGCGTGTTGTTGACGGCCGCGGTGGTGTCGGAGGCATCGTCCAGCACGATGTAGTTGATCTTCTGCCCGCCGATCGTCTTGGGCATCAGCGAGATGGTGTTCTTCTCGGGGATGCCCAGCGAGGCTGCCGGGCCCGTGGCCGAGATGGTCACGCCGACGTTGACGTCGGCCCAGGCCGCGAGGGCCGAGGCGCACAGGGCGACGGTCAGCAGGGGCTTGAAGAATTTCATGGTTGGCTTGTCTCCGGGTTGAAAATCGATTGAGGCCTGAAGTATCTCCGTTGCAGGTGTCTTTTTCAGGGCACCCGTGGAGCCGGCGTTGCCGGGCCACCGGGTGCGCCCCCTTGAGGGGGGATCCGAAGCGACACGAAGTGCGCGGAGATTCAGGGTTGGATTCATCTTTCAGCGCTCGTCGAACGACAGCGTGACGCGTTCGGTCAGGGGGTGCGCCTGGCAGGTCAATACGAAACCCGCGGCGACTTCATTCTTGTCGAGCGCGAAGTTTCTTTCCATGCGGACTTCCCCGTCCACGCACTTCGCGCGGCATGTTCCGCACACGCCCGAGGTGCACGAGAAGGGCACCTCGAGGCCCGCGGCCGATGCCGCGTCGAGGATGCTGGGCTGCCCTTCGGTGAAGGTGATCTCGCGCTGCAGGCCGTCGCGCACGATGACGATGCGCGCCTGCTTCGCGTCGCCGGGCTGGGCCTCGTGCACCACCGCGCCCACCTGGCTGGCCGAAGGCAGCGCGACGCCGAAGCGCTCGATGTGGATGCGGTCTTCCGGCACGCCGGCTGCCAGCAGCGCGGCCTCGGCCTCGTCGTTCATCTGGAAGGGGCCGCACACGTAGACGTGGTCGATGTCCGCGGCAGGCACCACGCTCGCGAGGAACTCGCCGATCTTCTCGCGGTTCATCACGCCGAAGCCCAGCGGCGAATCGGTGTGCTCGTCGGAGAACACATGCTGCAGCACGAGGCGCGTCATGTAGCGGTTCTTCAGGTCCTCGATCTCTTCCTTGAACATCGTGGACTGCAGCTGGCGGTTGCCGTAGATCAGCGTGAAGCGGCTGTGCGGCTCGCGCGCCAGCACCGTCTTCATGATCGACAGGATGGGCGTGATGCCGCTGCCGCCCGCGATGCCGACGTGGTGGCGCGCCGCCTCCGGCTCGATGGGCACGAAGAAGCGGCCCTGCGGCGCCATCACCTGGATGGCGTCGCCGGGCTTGAGGCTGGCGTTGATCCAGTTGGAGAACACGCCGCCGCGCACCTTGCGCACGCCGACGCGCAGCTCGCCGTCGTCGAGGCCGGCGCAGATCGAATAGGAGCGGCGAAGGTCCTGGCCGTCGATCTCGTGGCGCAGCGTGAGGTACTGGCCCTGCGTGAAGCCGAAGACCTGCTGCAGGTCGGCCGGCACCTCGAAGGAGACGATGACGGCCTCGGCGGTGTCGGGCTCGATGGCCTTCACGCGCAGGGGATGGAAGAGGGTGCTCATCGCGGGGGGGCGTCTCAGATGGGTTTGAAGTGTTCGAAAGGCTCCTTGCACGCCATGCAGCGATACAGGGCCTTGCATGCGGTGGAGCCGAATGCGGAAAGCCGCTCGGTGCGCTCGCTCGCGCAGCGCGGACAGGCGATGCGCTCGCCGGCGATGCGGCCGAAGAGCCTGATGGGCACGGCGGTGCCCGCGGCCTGTTCGGCATTCAGGTGCGCGGGCGGCGCGATGCCGTAGGCCTTGAGCTTGGCGCGGCCCTCGTCGCTGATCCAGTCGCTGGTCCATGCGGGTGCTCGGCGCAGCGTGGCGCGCGCGCGGCCCAGGCCGGCCTGCTCGACGGCGGCGAGCACGTCGTGCTCGATGGCCTCGGTGGCGGGGCAGCCGGAGTAGGTCGGCGTGAGCACGATCTCCAGGCCGTCGTCGTGCTCGATCACCTCGCGCACGATGCCCAGGTCGCACACCGACACGGCCGGCACCTCCGGGTCGGGCACGTTGCGCAGCACGGCCCATGCCGCGTCGACGCGCGAGGCCAGTGCGTTCATCACCACACGCCTCCGGGATAGGTGCGCTGCAGGTGCTGCATCTCGGCGAGGATGTAGCCCATGTGCTCGCTGTGCACGCCGTGCTTGCCGGTGCTGCGGAAGGCGGCTTCCTTCGGCATGGCGAGGCCGGCCGCGTCCAGCACCTGCTGCATCTCGGCGAGCCAGGGTTCGCGCAGCTCGCTCCATGCGGGGCCGAGGCCGCTGGCGCTGGCGGCGGCATCCACCTCGTCGCTGAAGAAGAGCTCGGGCATGTAGAGCCACAGCTGCTTCAGCGCCTTCTCGGTGCGGCGGCGCGATTCGTCGGTGCCGTCGCCCAGGCGCACCACCCAGTCGCCCGAATGCTGCTGGTGGTAGCGCGCTTCCTTCAGCGCCTTGCCGGCGATGGCCGCCACCTCGGGGTCGTTCGAGGCCGCCAGGCGCTGCCACAGCAGCTTGAGCAGCGTCGACACCATGGTGTTGCGCACGACAGCGAAGGCGAAGTCGCCGCGCGGCAGTTCGGCGATGGTGAGGTTGAAGTAGTCGCGCTCGTCGCGCAGGTAGGCGAGCTGGTCCTCGTCGTGCTCGCGGCCGGTGCCTTCGAGCTTGCCGGCGTGCGTGAGCAGCGCGCGGGCCTGGCCGACGAGGTCGAGCGCGATGTTGGCCATCGCGATGTCTTCCTCCAGCACGGGCGCGTGGCCGCACCATTCGCCCAGGCGCTGCGCCAGCACCAGGCAGGTGTCGCCGATGCGCAGCAGGTATTGCACGGCGGGCGTGCGGTTCAGTTCGATGGATGCTTGCATGATGCTTCCGTCAATGGCCGCTCACATGTGGTCGACCGACTTGGGCAAGGCATAGAAGGTCGGGTGGCGGTACACCTTGTCTTCGGCCGGATCGAAGTACATGTCCTTCTCGCCGGGGTCGCTGGCCACGATCTGGTCGGAGCGCACCACCCAGATGCTGCTGCCTTCCTGGCGGCGGGTGTAGACGTCGCGCGCCATCTGGATCGCCATCTTCGGGTCGGCTGCGTGCAGGCTGCCGCAGTGCTTGTGGTCCAGGCCCGCCTTGCTGCGCACGAACACCTCCCACAGAGGCCATTCCTGTTTCGCTTCGGTGCTCATGCTGCTTCCTTGATCGGTTGATGTTGCTTGTTGGCGTGGGCGAGCGCGGCTTCGCGCACCCATGCGCCGTCTTCCCAGGCGTCGACGCGGGCCTGCAGGCGTTCGCGGTTGCAGGGGCCGTCGCCGCCGATCACGCGCCAGAACTCGCTCCAGTCGATCGCGCCAAAGTCGTGGGACTGGCGCTCTTCATTCCACTTGAGGTCGGGGTCGGGCAGGGTCACGCCGAGGATGCGCGCCTGCTCCACGGTGGCGTCGACGAACTTCTGGCGCAGCTCGTCGTTGCTGAAGCGCTTGATGCCCCAGCGCATCGACTGCGCGCTGTTGGGCGACTGGTCGTCCGGCGGGCCGAACATCATGATCGAGGGCCACCACCAGCGGTTGACCGCGTCCTGCACCATGGCCTTCTGCGCCTCGGTGCCGTGGGTCATCATGGTCAGCAGCGACTCGTAGCCCTGGCGCTGGTGGAAGCTCTCCTCGCGGCAGATGCGGATCATGGCGCGCGCATAGGGCGCGTACGAGCAGCGGCAGATCGGCACCTGGTTCATGATGGCCGCGCCGTCCACCAGCCAGCCGATGGTGCCCATGTCGGCCCAGGTCAGCGTGGGGTAGTTGAAGATCGAGCTGTACTTGGCCTTGCCGCTGTGCAGCGCCTCGAACATCTGGTCGCGCGAGGTGCCCAGCGTCTCGGCCGCGGCATACAGGTAGAGGCCGTGGCCGCCCTCGTCCTGCACCTTGGCCAGCAGGATGGCCTTGCGCTTGAGTGTGGGCGCGCGGCTGATCCAGTTGCCCTCGGGCAGCATGCCGACGATCTCGGAGTGCGCATGCTGGCTGATCTGCCGCACCAGCGTCTTGCGGTAGTGCTCGGGCATCCAGTCCTTCGCCTCGATGAATTCGCCGGCGTCGATCTGCGCGTCGAAGCGTTCCTCGAGGCGCATCTCCTCTGCGGAGCGCACGGCCTTCTTGCCGTCGCCCGCGTCCTTGCCCATGGTGTCCATTGCCTGGGTGTACATGTGCGTGTCCTTTCGGTCGGTGTTGGTAGTGGCTGGTCTCAGCGCGGGCGCGTGTCGATCACGCGGCGCGCCTTGCCGGTCTGGGTGCGTTCCATCTCGTCGGGGCCGTGCACCACTACGCGGGTGGAGATGCCGATGAGCGTCTTCACGCGGTGCTGCAGCCAGTCGCCGATGGCCGTGCGGTCGGCCGAGGTGGCGTCGGCGGGTTTGAGCTCGCAGTGGATCTCGACCTGGTCGAGCTTGTCGGCGCGGCTCACGTGAACCTGGTAGAGGCCCGAGAGCGCCTGGTGCGCGAGCACGATCTCCTCCACCTGCGTGGGGAATACGTTGACGCCGCGGATGATCATCATGTCGTCGCTGCGCCCGACGATCTTGCCCATGCGGCGGAACGAGCGCGAGGTGGGCGGCAGGAGGCGCGTGAGGTCGCGCGTGCGGTAGCGCACGATCGGCATGGCCTCCTTGCTCAGCGAGGTGAAGACGAGCTCGCCTTCCTCGCCGTCGGCCTTCAGCTCGCCGGTCTCCGGGTCGATGATCTCGGGGTAGAAGTGGTCTTCCCAGATCACGGGGCCGTCCTTGCTCTCCACGCATTCGCTGGCGACGCCCGGGCCCATCACTTCGCTGAGACCGTAGATGTCGACCGCGTCGATGCCGGCGCGGGCCTCGATGTCGCGGCGCATCGCCTCGGTCCATGGCTCGGCGCCGAAGATGCCGACCTTGAGCGAGCTCTCCTTCGGATCGAGCCCCTGGCGCTCGAACTGCTCGATGATCACCTGCATGTAGCTGGGCGTGACCATGATGATGTTCGGCTTGAAGTCCTGGATGAGCTGCACCTGCTTCTCGGTCTGGCCGCCCGACATGGGGATGACGGTGCAGCCCGCGCGCTCGGCACCGTAGTGCGCGCCCAGGCCGCCGGTGAAGAGCCCGTAGCCGTACGACACGTGCACCATGTCGCCGGGCCGTCCGCCCGCGGCGCGGATGGAGCGGGCGACGAGGTCGGCCCAGGTGTCGATGTCCTTGAGGGTGTAGCCCACCACGGTCGGCTTGCCGGTGGTGCCCGACGATGCATGGATGCGTGCCACCTTCTCGCGCGGCACGGCGAACATGCCGAAGGGGTAGTTGTCGCGCAGGTCGCTCTTCACCGTGAACGGGAACTTCGACAGGTCGGCCAGCGACTTCAGGTCGTCCGGGTGCACGCCCTTGGCGTCGAAGGCCTTGCGGTAGTGCGGCACGTTCTCGTAGGCGCGCTGCAGCGTGGCGCGCAGGCGTGCGAGCTGCAGCGCGGCGATCTCGTCGCGGCTGGCGGTTTCGATGGGATCGAGCTCGCCGGGGGCGGGGCGCTTGACTGTCATGGTGTGTTGTCTCCTCAGGCGGCTGCAGCGGCAGGCGGAACGGCCGGGCGGCCCTTGGCGGTGTAGGAGCGGCCGCGGAAGATCGCGATGCGCTCGCCGCGCTGGTTGGTGATTTCGGTGTCGTACACGCCGGTGCGGCCGGCCTTCGACACCTCTTGGCAGCGCGCGGTGAGCACGTCGCCTTCACGCGCGGGGGCGATGAAGTCGATGGCGAAGCCCGAGGCCACGGTCAGCTCGTCGTACGAGTTGCAGGCGAAGGCGAAGGTGGAGTCGGCCAGCGTGGCCATGAAGCCGCCGTGGCAGATCGCGTGGCCGTTGAGCATGTCGGGGCGCACGCGCATCTCGATGGTGGCCTGGCCGGGGCCGACCTCCACGATGCGCATGCCCAGGCCCTTGCTGGCGTTGTCGTTGGCGAACATGCCGTCGCGGACGTATTCGGCCGTCTGCTGGGGCGTGCGTTGCTGGTTGTTGTCGGTCATGGCTTCAGCGGTCCTTGAAGACGGGCGCGCGCTTGGCGCGGAAGGCCTCGACGCCTTCGCGGTAGTCGTCGGCATTGCCCATCTCGCGCTGGATGCGGGCTTCCTCGGCCAGGGCCGCGCCCAGGTCCATGTGCTGCGCGGCGGCCATGGCCTCGCGGGTGGCGACCAGGGCGCGCGTGGGCATGCCGGCAAGCTTCGACGCGAGTGCGGCCGCCGTTTCGGCGAGCGCTGCGTCGTCCACGCACTGCCAGATCAGGCCGATGCGCGCGGCTTCCTCGGCGGGCAGCTTGTCGCCCAGCATCGCGATGCCCAGCGCGCGCGCCGAACCAACCAGGCGCGGCAGCAGCCAGGTGCCGCCGGTGTCGGGCACGAGGCCGATCTTGGTGAAGGCCTGGATGAAGCTGGCCGAGCGCGCGGCCACCACGAGGTCGCAGCACAGCGCGAGGTTCGCGCCCGCGCCGGCGGCCACGCCGTTGACGGCAGCGATCACCGGCACCGGCATCGAGCGCAGCCGTGCGACCAGGGGGGCGTAGTAGGCAGAGATGACGTGGCCCAGGTCCTTGGGCGCAGCGCCGGGCGTCGGGTCGGGTGCGACCGACGGGTCGGCCAGGTCCTGACCCGCGCAGAAGGCGCGGCCGGCACCCGTGAGCACCACGCAGCGCACGCTCGCGTCGTTCGCCGCGGCCTCCAGCTCCGCCATCAGCGCTTCATGCAGTTGGGTCGTGAAGCTGTTGAGGGCAGCCGGTCGGTTCAGGCTCAGCGTGCGGACGGCGCCGGCGTCGCTGGTGAGTACCAAAGGCTCAGTCATCGCTTGTCTCTTTCATCCTTTGTGGGTACGGGCCGGCGTGCAAACACTATTGACCGACCGTTCGGTTGATTTTAGGATCGACCCGGACAACGGCACAAGCAGGGTTGATTCAGGGCAAACCCTGATACCTGCGACAAGCCAGGCAAGAAGGAGACAGAGCGAATGCCCAGCTATTCCATCGACGGCGTGATCCCGGTCGTCGACCCGAGCGCCTACGTGCATCCCACGGCCGTGCTGATCGGCGACGTGATCGTCGGCCCCCGCTGCTACGTGGGCCCCTGCGCCAGCCTGCGCGGCGACTTCGGCCGCATCGTGCTGGAGGAGGGCTCCAACGTGCAGGACCACTGCTGCATCCACGGCTTCCCGGACAACGACACCGTGGTGGAGGTCAACGGCCACATCGGCCACGGCGCGATCCTGCACAGCTGCATCGTGCGGCGCGACGCGCTGGTGGGCATGAACGCGGTGGTGATGGACGAGGCCGAGATCGGCGAGAAGGCCATCGTCGCGGCCTGCGCCTTCGTGCCTGCGGGCATGAAGGTGCCGGCGCGCTCGTTGGCCGCGGGCATTCCCGCGAAGGTGAAGCGCGAGCTGAGCGACGACGAGATCGCCTGGAAGCTCGAAGGCACCCATACCTACCAGGCGCTCACGGTGCGCAGCCTTGCGAGCCTGCGCGAGGTGGAGCCGCTTTCCAGCGTGGAGAAGGACCGCCCGAGCCTGCCGGCCACCGACGTGCGTTCGCTCATCGCGACGAAGCGCGGCTGAACCCCGCCGAGCTTCGGGCAAGATCGCGCGTTGCCTTCAATCCAAACAACGAAGAACCGAGGAACACGAACCGATGCCGCGTGGAAGATCCGCCACCTACGAGGACCAGCGTGAATTCATCCTCGCGCAGGCCGCCCAGCTGTTCGCGCGCAGCGGCTATCCCGCCACCTCGATGAACCAGGTGGCCGAGGCCTGCGGCCTCTCGAAGGCCACGCTCTACCACTACTACAAGGACAAGAGCAGCCTGCTCATCAGCATCGCGGAGACGCACGTGTCGAAGCTCGCCGCTCTGGTGGCCGAGGAGGAAGCCTCGACGCACACCGACGAGGAGCGCCTGCGCCGCTTCATCTACCGCATCGTCGAGGAGTACGCGGGCGCGCAGGACGCACACCGCGTGCTGACCGACGACGTGCGCTTTCTCGAAGAGGCCGACCGCGAGCGCGTGCTCGACAAGGAGCGCGAGGTGGTCGCGGGCTTCGCGCGCGCGGTGTCGGCCCTGCGCCCCGGTGCGCCCAGCGACGACCTCGCCAAGCCGCTGACCATGCTGCTCTTCGGCATGATCAACTGGATGTTCACCTGGATGAAGCCAGACGGCCGGCTCGACCACGCGGCCATCGCGCCGATCGTGGCCGACCTGTTCCTGGGCGGCATCGGGGCGGTGAAGTCGCCCGAGCCCCGGACAGCCCCGCGCGGCGCTAGAGAATCCGGTTGAACCAGAGCAGCGAGAGCCCGGCCGACAGCAGCGTCAGCACCGCGGCGCCCAGCGCGAAGAGCGCGGAGATCTCGGTTTCCTTCTTCTCCACCGTGAGCTTGGTGCTCAGCGTCTCGTAGACCTTCTTCAGGTCGTTCGCGGTGCCGGCGTAGAAGTATTCGGCGTTGGTCTTGTTGGCGATGGCCTTGAGCGTGTCCTCGTCGAGGCGCACGCGCATCGACCAGCCCTCGAAGCCGATGGTCTCGCCGTCGACCGTGCCCACGCCCACCGTGTAGATGCGAACGCCGCGATCGGCGGCGGCCTTGGCCGCGTCCAGCGGATCGACGCCGGTGGTGCGCTGGCCGTCGGTCAGCATGATGATCGCGGCCGAGGTGAAGGAGCCGGGCGCCACGGGCGTGAAGTCCTTGAGCTTCTTCTCGTTCTGGTCGATGGCCGCGCCGCGCTGGCGGCTGGGCGAGCTGAACTGCTCGACGTCGATGCCCGCGTCGGGGAACAGCGTGGCCAGCGACACCACGATGGCGTTGCCGGTGGCGGTGGCGCGCTGCAGCTGGAAGCTGTCGATGGCGGTCACCAGGTCTTCATGGTTGGTGGTAGGCAGCTGCGCCACCTGCGCGCTGCCGGCGAAGGCGACGATGCCCACCTTCACGCTGCGCGGCAGGTCCTTGATGAAGCTCTTGGCCGCCTCCTGCGCCGCGACCAGCCTGTTGGGCTGAACGTCGGCCGCGCGCATGCTGCCCGAGACGTCCATCGCCAGGATGATGGTCTGCTGGTTCGAAGGCAGGACCACCACCGCCATCGGCCGCGCCGCGGCCACCAGCATCGCGGCCATGGCCAGCAGGAAGAGCAGGGGCGGCAGGTGCCGGCGAATGCTCTGCCCGGCGCCCATGGCCTCGCGCACGATCGACAGGCTGGCGTAGCGCACCGCGAGCTTCTTCTTGCGGCGCAGCAGCCACACGTAGAGCAGCACCAGCAGCGGCAGCGCCGCCAGCAGCCAGAGGAATTGGGGCCAGAGAAAAGTCATGCTGCCACCGCCTTCATGCCAGCCTGGCCGATGCGCGCGCGGCGCTTGCGCAGCTCGGCGAAACGGACGATCGCTTCCACCAGATCGTCGTTGGTCGAGAGTTCGAGCGCGTCGACGCCGGCCCGGGCCAGCGCCTCGCGCAATGCGGTCTCGCGCTCGGCCGCCAGCCGGGCGAAGCGCTTGCGGAAACCCGCGTCATGGGTGTCGACCCACAGCTGTTCACCGGTCTCGGCATCGCGCAGCGGCACCAGGCCCAGGTCGGGCAGCTCCAGCTCGAGCGGATCGAACAGGCGCACCGCGACCACCTCGTGGCGCTGCACCAGCTGGCCCAGCGGGCGCTCCCAGCCGGGTTCGCTGAGGAAGTCGGACACCACGAACACCGTCGAGCGCCGGGGCATCAGCGTGGCGGCCGACTTGAGCAGGTCGGCCAGCCGCGTCATGCCCTTCTGCGTGGGCGCGGCCTCGGCCCTGGTGGCGCGTTTTTCCATCGCGTGCAGCAGGTGCAGCACGTGGCGCCGGCCGCTGCGCGGCGGAATCACGGCTTCGAGATCGCTGCCGTACACCAGCGCGCCTACCCGGTTGCCGTGCCGCGTGAGCAGCCGCGCCAATACGCCGACGAAGCCTGCCGAAATCTCGCGCTTGGCCTTCAGGCCCGAGCCGAAGTCGACCGAGCGGCTGAGGTCGAGCACGAACCACGCGGCCATCTCGCGGTCTTCGGTGAACACGCGCACGTGCGGAACCTGCAGCCGCGCCGTGACGTTCCAGTCGATGTGGCGCACGTCGTCCTGGTGCTGGTATTCGCGCAGGTCGGCCAGGTCGAGGCCGGTGCCGCGCATCAGCGTGCGGTAGTCGCCCTGCAGCAGCCCGTCGAGCCGGCGTATCACGGTCCACTCGAGCCGGCGCAGCGCACGTTCCGCCCCGCCGGCCTCGATGGCGAGCCGGTCGTCGTTCGCGGCCGCGGGGGCCTTGCGCCACCAGCTTTTCATGCGATTCCAGGGAACGCCGCGGAACCGGCCTTGCCGGGCCGCAGGTGTCGACCCCTGCAAGAGGGTTGGCGAAGCGCCACGAAGTGCGCGAAGACCGGGGCTGCGCTCATGTCAGGCCACCAGCTTTTCATGTTCGAGCGGCTTGGGAGGAGCAGGGACCGCGCGCATGATCTTCTCGACCAGGCTGTCGGGCGTCAGCCCTTCGGACAGCCCCTCGTAGGAAAGCGTGACGCGGTGTCGCAGCACGTCGGGCACCAGCGCGGTCATGTCTTCCGGCAGCGCGTAGCTGCGTCCGCGCAGCAGGGCCAGGGCGCGCGCGCCTTCGGTCAGGCTGATGCTGGCGCGCGGGCTGGCGCCGAAGGTGATGAACCGGCGCAGGTCCTTGAGCCCATGTTTCTCGGGCGTGCGCGTGGCCGACACCAGCTTCACCGCGTACTGGATGAGCGAAGGGTCGACATACACGCGCCGGGCCTCGGCCTGCAGCGCGGCGAGCTGCTCGGTGGTGGCGACCGGCGTGGCGCTGACGGGCGCACCGATCACGCGTTGCACGATGACGAACTCTTCCTCGTCGGTGGGATAGTCGACCAGCACCTTCATCATGAAGCGGTCGACCTGCGCCTCGGGCAGCGGGTAGGTGCCTTCGGTCTCGATGGGGTTCTGCGTGGCCATCACGAGGAAGGGGCGAGGCACCTTGTGCGTCTCGCCGGCGATGGTGACCTGGCGCTCCTGCATCACCTCGAGCAGCGCGCTCTGCACCTTGGCCGGCGCGCGGTTGATTTCGTCGGCCAGCAGCAGGTTGGCGAACACCGGGCCCAGCGAGGTGCTGAAGTCGCCCGTCTTCTGGTTGTAGATGCGCGTGCCCACGAGGTCGGCCGGCACGAGGTCGGGCGTGAACTGGATGCGCTTGAACTGGCCGCGCACGGTGTCGGCCAGCGTCTTCACCGTGAGCGTCTTCGCCAGCCCCGGCACGCCTTCGACCAGCAGGTGCCCGCCCGCGAGCATGGCGACCATCACGCGCTCCAGGAAGCGGTCCTGGCCGACCACCACGCGCTTCACCTCATAAAGGATCTGCTCCATCAGTTCGGCCGTGCCGGCTGGCGTGGGGGCTGCGGTGGTCTCTGCTGTGCTCATGCGAAGGGCTTTCGAGAGGAAGGGAAGAGAAGAAGATCGGGAGCGTCAGAACGGCGGCGAACCTGCGGCCGAGGCCGCGTTCTCGATGGGCACCGCGAAGCCGATGCCGATGAAGGTGCGCTGCTGCGTGGGGTTGAGGATGGCGGTGACGATGCCGAGCACCTCGCCGTCCATGTTGATGAGCGGCCCGCCGGAGTTGCCGGGGTTGGCCGCCGCGTCGAACTGGATCAGGTTGCCCAGCTCCTGCTTGCCCTCGGGCGAGCGGAACGAGCGCTTCAGGCCCGACACCACGCCGGCCGACACCGAAGGCCCGATGCCGAACGGAAAGCCCACCGCCGCCACCTGGTCGCCGGGGCGCAGGTCGGCCGTGGAGCGCATGGTGGCGGGGATCAGGTCGTCGGGAATCTTCTGCGCCTGCAGCACCGCGAGGTCGTTCTCGGGCTGCACGCCGGTGATGGTGGCCGGAGCCTCCAGGCCATCGAAGAAGGTCACCTTGATCTTGTCGGCGCCCGCGACCACGTGCAGGTTGGTGAGGATCACGCCCTTGTCGACGATCACCACGCCCGTGCCCACGCCGCGTTCGACTTCGCCCGGTCCGGCGCCGTCGTTGGGTGCCTCGGGCGGCTTGCCCTTGGCCATGTTGCGGCCGCGCTTCTGGATCTTGGCCTCGGGCGTGTTCTTCTCTTCGCCGTAGCTCACCACCCGCACCACCGAGGGCCGGATGATGTCGGCCGCCTTGGCCGCGGGAGAGGGCAGGGTGTTGGTCTGCAGCGTGCGCAGCACGGCCGCGTCGATGTCCTTCTGCGTGAGAACCCTGGCGCCGGGGCGGGGCACCCACAGCACGGCACCGGTGACCAGCGCGGCCGAGAGCACGATCAGCAGCGCGAAGCTGCGGCGGCCGGGCTGCCAGCCTGGTTTCTTGACGGGAGTGCCGGGAGGTACGGAGCCCGCGCCGACCGTGGCCGCTTCGGGCGAGGCCGGCGCATCCGCCCGTTCGGCCGCCTCGTCTGCGGCCGGTGGCTGCGTGCGGGGCGAACGGCTGTAGAAAGCGGGCCTGCGCATCGGAGTACCTCCGGCTTAAAAAATCGCAATCGCGTGTAGAGGAGTTCACAGTAGCACGCTTTCCGCGCCGGCGCATCCCATCGGGCATCATCGAGCGATGGCTACCTTCATCGATACCCACTGTCATCTGGACGCGCCCGAATTCGGTGCGGAGATGCCGGTGCTGCGCGTCCGCGCCGCCGAGCGCGGGGTCGCGATGTGCGTGATCCCGTCCGTGGCCGTCTCCAACTTCGCCACGGTGCGCGAGCTGGCCCATGTGCAGGGCGATGCCTATGCGCTGGGCATCCACCCGCTGTGCACCGGCGAGGCGAAGGACGAAGACCTGGAAGCCCTCGACGCCGAACTGGCCGCCCGACGCGACGACCCGAGGCTGGTGGCGGTAGGCGAGATCGGCCTGGACTACTTCGTGGAAGGGCTCGACGGCGAAAAGCAGGAGCGGTTCTTTCACACTCAGTTGCAACTGGCACGCAGGCACGGGTTACCCGTGCTCATCCACGTGCGGCGCTCGGTCGACAAGGTGCTCAAGCATCTGAGGCAGACGGCGGGCGGAAAGCCGTGGCAGGGCATCGCCCATGCCTTCAACGGCAGCGAGCAGCAGGCCGGCGCGTGCATCGAGCTCGGGCTGAAGCTCGGCTTCGGCGGTGCCGTGACTTTCGAGCGCGCCCTGCAGCTGCGGCGGCTGGCGTCGACGCTGCCGCTGGAGTCGATCGTGATGGAAACCGACGCGCCCGACATCCAGCCGCACTGGATCTACCGCACGCAGGCCCAGCGCGACGCCGGCGAGCCGCAGGGCCGCAACGAGCCGGCGCAGCTGCCGCGCATCGCCGAAGTGGTGGCCGGGCTGCGGGGCATCGGCATCGATGCGCTGGCCGAAGCGACCACTCGCAATGCGGTCCAGGCGCTGCCGAAGCTCCAAAGTCTGCTGCCCGCGTCGGATGGGCGGATATCCCCCGCGTAGGCGGATTTCCCGAGTTGCATCCAGGCGTGTCATCGGGCCCCTTTTGCTGTCATCCTTGAAGTTCGAAGTGGCGTTGGGTGTGCAGTGGCGCATCCGTCACTCCAATATTTCACTCAAAAAAGGAGCCTTTCCATGACCAAGTCCTTTGTTCGTACCGTTCCCGTCGTCATCGCCCTGGCGCTGGCATCCATCGGCGTGTCGGCCGTCGCGCAGACCGCCGCCACCACCACCGAGCCGACCACCACCGAGAAGGTGAAGGAAGCCGGCAAGGACGCGGTGAACGCCACCGAGCGCGGCGCGGAAAAGGCCTGGGACGCGACCAAGAGCACCACCAAGAAGGCCGTGAACGCCACCGAGCGCGGCACCAAGAAGGCCTGGAACGCGACCAAGCGCACCACCAAGAAGGCAACCAACGCCACCAAGACTGCAGCCGCGAAGACCGGCGACGCCGTCGAGAACGCCGGCCACAAGACGGCCGACGGCATGCGTTCCACCGGCAAGGCCATCGGCGAGAAGATCCCGGGCACGGCCGAGAACGAAGCCGCCAAGAAGTAAGTAAAAGAGAGGAACTCGGGCCGCTCCCGGACCTGTTCCAGGACGCTTGCGTCCCCCGCGAAAAACCCGCTTCGGCGGGTTTTTTCGTTACTCGCCCTGGCATGCGCGCGACGGTGGCACGATTGCCGCCCATGAAGAAGGAATCCGTCTTGCCCTCGAACGGCGCTGTCGAGCCCGGCCTGGTGCTCACGGGACTTGCGCCCGTCGTGTCGCCGGCCACCGTCGTGCTGATCCTCGGCAGCTTCCCGGGAGTGAAGTCGCTCGAGCGGCAGCAGTACTATGCACACCCCCAAAACCAGTTCTGGAAGATCCTGCAAGCCGTGTGGCCCGACATTCCCCTTCCCTCGGGCGCCGACAGCTACGCGCAGCGCTGCCGCTGGCTGCTCGAACGCGGCCTGGGCGTGTGGGACGTGTATGCCTCCTGCGAGCGCGAGGGCAGCCTCGACTCGGCCATCCGTGCGCCGGTGGCGAACGACATCGCCGGCCTGCACCTGCCGAAGCTCGCGGCCATCGCGCACAACGGCGGCGAGAGCTTCAAGCATGCGCGCCACACCCGCACGCTGGGCGTGCCGGTCTACCAGCTGCCTTCCACCAGCCCCGCCAACGCGTCGTGGAGCTTCGAGCGCAAGCTCGCGGCCTGGCGCGAGGTGATGGCCGCCCACAAACTAGTCGCCTGAGCTGCAGCATCGATGGCATCGAGCAAAACTCCCGTCTCCCTTCCTGAAGTCAATTTCTCCGACTGGGGCCCCATCCGCTACCTGCACCTCGGCACCGAATGGGTCCAGGGCTCGATGAAGCTCGATGCGCCCTTCGAGATCGAGCTCGAGTACGTGCAGCGCATGATGGCCTGGCTGCTCTACGCCGACCCCAAGACCGTGGCCAGCCGCCATGCCATGCAGCTCGGCCTGGGCGCGGCCACGCTCACCAAGTTCAGCCGCAAGATCCTGCGCATGCGCACCACCGCGATCGAGCTCAACCCGCAGGTGGTGGCGGCATGCCGCGGCTGGTTCAAGCTGCCGCCGGACGATCCGAAGCTGCGCGTGGTGATCGCCGATGCCGCGGCCGAGATCCGCAAGCCCGAATGGCAGGGCACCGTCGACGCGCTGCAGGTCGACCTGTACGACCACGAGGCCGCGGCGCCCGTGCTCGACAGCGAAGACTTCTACGCCGACTGCCGCGCGCTGCTCACCGAGGACGGCTGCATGACGGTCAATCTCTTCGGCCGCTCGTCGAGCTACGAGCGCAGCCTCGAGAAGATCTGCGCCGCCTTCGGCGCCGACGCCGTCTGGGCCTTCAAGCCGACGCGCGAAGGCAACACGGTGGTGCTCGCGCAGCGCACCCCGAGCCGCCCGAAGCGCGAGGCGCTTGCCGAGCGCGCCCAAACGATCCAGACTCGCTGGGGCTTGCCCGCACCGAAATGGCTCCGGGTCTTCAAGCCGTTGAATCCGACACTCACCCGAACCTGAACCCGACCGACACACGGAACATGAGCGCTGTACCCGCTGCTTCCGCCCCCGCTGCGCTGGCCGCGCGCCACGAAGGCCCGCTCGACCTGCGCCGCCTGATCGAATGGCTTGCCGCCGATGGCGTGATCTCCCCTGTGGAGGCCAAGCGCACCATCGCCCGCTGCGCGCAGGCCGAGAGCCGCCAGGCACCGCTGGTGCGCCTGGCCAACGTCGCCATGACCCGCGAGAGCGACAACAAGCCGCTCGACCTCGAGATGCTCACGCAGTGGCTCGCGGGCCGCGCGGGCCTTTCCTATCTGCGCATCGATCCGCTCAAGGTCGACGTGGGCAAGGTGGCCGACACCATGAGCGCGGCCTATGCCGAGCGCCACAAGGTGCTGCCGGTGCAGGTGCTGCCCAACGAGGTGGTGGTGGCCACGGCCGAGCCCTTCCTCACCGACTGGATCGCCGAAGTCGAGCGCCAGGCCCGCCGCTCGGTGCGGCGCGTGGTGGCCAACCCGGCCGACATCCAGCGCTACACGGCCGAGTTCTTCGCGCTCGCGAAATCGGTGCGCGCCGCACAGAAGGCCGGCGGCAGCACCAGCACCACGAGCTTCGAGCAGCTGGTGGAGCTCGGCAAGAGCAACAAGCAGCTCGACGCCAACGACCAGAGCGTGGTGCAGGTGGTCGACTGGCTGTGGCAGTACGCCTTCGACCAGCGCGCGAGCGACATCCACCTGGAGCCGCGACGCGAGCAGGGCGTGATCCGCTTCCGCATCGACGGCATCCTGCACCCGGCCTACCAGATGCCCATGGGCGTGATGAACGCGATGGTCGCGCGCATCAAGCTGCTGGGCCGCATGGACGTGGTCGAGAAGCGCCGCCCGCTCGACGGCCGCATCAAGACCCGCAACATGCGCGGCGAAGAGATCGAGATGCGCCTGTCGACGCTGCCCACCGCCTTCGGCGAGAAGATGGTGATGCGCATCTTCGACCCCGACACCGCGGTGAAGGACCTCGACGCGCTGGGCTTCGCGCAGCACGACGCGCAGCGCTGGGAGCAGCTGGTCACGCGGCCCAACGGCATCATCCTCGTCACCGGGCCCACGGGTTCGGGCAAGACCACCACGCTGTACTCCACGCTCAAGCGCGTGGCGACCGAGGAGGTCAACGTGAGCACGGTGGAGGATCCGATCGAAATGATCGAGCCCTCCTTCAACCAGACGCAGGTGCAGCCGCAGCTCGACTTCGGCTTCACCGAGGGACTGCGCGCGCTGATGCGGCAGGACCCGGACATCATCATGGTCGGCGAGATCCGCGACCTCGCCACCGCCGAGATGGCGGTGCAGGCCGCGCTCACCGGCCACCTGGTGTTCAGCACGCTGCACACCAACGACGCACCCAGCGCGATTACCCGGCTGATGGAGCTGGGCGTGCCCTCGTACCTCATCAACGCGGTGATGCTGGGCGTGCTCGCGCAGCGCCTCGTGCGCACGCTGTGCCCCAACTGCAAGCAGCCCGACGACACGGTCACTCGAGAGAAGCTCGAGGCCATCGTCAAGCCCTGGCAGATCACCGGCTCGGTGCGCGCCTACAAGCCGGTGGGCTGCGTCGACTGCCGCATGACCGGCTACATGGGCCGCATGGGGCTCTACGAGCTGCTGAGCGTCAGCGAGCCGTTCAAGAGCCAGGTCACCAAGGAGCCCAACCTCGCCGGGCTGCGCCGCCAGGCCGTGATCGACGGCATGCGGCCGCTGCGGCTGGCCGGCGCGCTGCGCGTGGCCGAGGGCGTGACCACCATCGAAGAGGTGCTGAGCGCCACGCCCCCGCTGGAGTGATCCGCGCCGCGCCCCAGCCATCCCGGGGGCGGTGATCGTTCCCGGGTTATCCCTAAGACTTTGGTTAGTGGAATCCACATCGGGCTGACCGGAAGCTGACTCGACAATCCCGCATCGAAATTTGTTCGAGGAGACTGTTCGTGAAGATCAAGAGTCAGAAAGACTTTTTCTCGGGTCTGATGTTCACGGTGGTGGGTGTGGCGTTCGCATGGGGCGCCACCACCTACACCGTGGGCACCGGCGCCCGTATGGGACCGGGTTACTTCCCGTTGATGCTCGGCATCCTGATGGCCCTCATCGGCCTCGGGATCATGTTCACCGGCCTCAGCGTCGAGACCACCGACGGCGAGAAGATCGGCAAGTGGGCCTGGAAGCAGGTGGTGTTCATCCTTGGCGCCAACCTTGCCTTCGGCGTCCTGCTCGGCGGCCTGCCGAGCATCGGGGTTCCGGCCATGGGCATGATCATCGCCATCTACGCGCTGGTGATCATCTCCAGCCTCGCGGGCCACGAGTTCAAGCTGCCCAGCGTGCTGATCCTGGCCACCGTGCTGGCCGTCGGCAGCTACGTCGCGTTCATCTGGGCGCTCAAGCTCCAGATCCAGGTCTGGCCGACCTTCATCACCGGTTGAGACGAAAGCCGATACCACCATGGACCTGATCCACAACCTTTCCGTCGGTTTTGGCGTCGCCTTTACCTTCACCAACCTGCTGTACTGCCTGATCGGCTGCATTCTGGGCACGCTGATCGGCGTGCTGCCCGGCATTGGCCCGGTCGCGACCATCGCGATGCTGCTGCCGGCAACGTACGCGCTGCCGCCGGTTTCGGCGCTGATCATGCTGGCCGGTATCTACTACGGCGCTCAGTACGGCGGCTCGACCACCGCGATCCTTGTGAACCTCCCCGGTGAGTCTTCATCGGTGGTGACAGTGATCGACGGCTACCAGATGGCGCGCAAGGGCCGTGCGGGCCCGGCGCTTGCCGCCGCCGGCCTGGGCTCGTTCTTCGCGGGCTGCGTCGGTACGCTGATCCTGGCTGCCTTCGCGCCGCCGCTGACCGAGCTGGCCTTCAAGTTCGGCCCGGCCGAGTATTTCTCGCTGATGATCCTGGGCCTGATCGGCGCCGTGGTGCTGGCCTCCGGCTCGCTGCTGAAGGCCATCGCGATGATCGTGCTGGGCCTGCTGATGGGCCTGGTCGGTACCGATGTGAACTCGGGCGTCGCCCGCTACAGCTTCGACATCCCTGAACTGACCGACGGCATCGGCTTCGTGGCCATCGCCATGGGCGTGTTCGGCTACGGCGAAATCATCGCGAACCTCTCGCGTCCCGATGACGAGCGCGAAGTGTTCACCGCCAAGGTTTCGGGCCTGTTCCCGACCAAGGAAGACTTCAAGCGCATGACGCCCGCCGTTCTCCGCGGCACGGCGCTGGGTTCCGCACTGGGCATCCTGCCCGGCGGCGGTGCGCTGCTGGCCGCCTTCGCTGCCTACACGATCGAGAAGAAGACCAAGCTGAAGCCGGGCGAAGTGCCTTTCGGCAAGGGCAACATCCGCGGCGTGGCGGCTCCCGAGTCGGCCAACAACGCCGGTGCGCAGACCTCCTTCATCCCGCTGCTGACGCTGGGCATCCCGCCCAACGCGGTGATGGCGCTGATGGTGGGCGCGATGACCATCCACAACATCCAGCCGGGCCCGCAGGTCATGACCAGCAACCCCGAGCTGTTCTGGGGCCTGATCGCCTCGATGTGGCTGGGCAACGCGATGCTCATCATCCTGAACCTGCCGCTGATCGGCATGTGGATCAAGCTGTTGTCGGTGCCCTACAAGTACCTGTTCCCGGCCATCGTGTTGTTCTGCGCGATCGGGGTGTACTCGACCAACAACAACACCTTCGACATCTGGATGGTGGGCATCTTCGGTCTGGTGGGCTACACCTTCTTCAAGCTGGGTTGCGAGCCTGCACCGCTGCTGCTGGGCTTCATCCTGGGCCCGATGATGGAAGAGAACCTGCGCCGCTCGCTGCTGCTGTCGCGCGGCGACTGGAGCGTGTTCGTCACGCGCCCGATCTCGGCGAGCCTGCTGGCCGCGGCAGCCCTGCTGCTGATCATCGTCCTGCTGCCGGCCGTGAAGTCCAAGCGCGAAGAGGCCTTCGTCGAGGACTGATCCCTCACGCTCTGCACAACGGCGCCTTCGGGCGCCGTTTTTGTTTGGGGGTGAGGGGGCGGGCTGCCGGACGCAGGGGGCACGAAGAATTCGCGACAGGTTCGCGAAGGGCGCGAAAGGAAAACCAAAACCGGTCTTCCTGATTTCTTTTGCGGCCTTTGCGTCTTTTGTACTTCTTCTGCGTTCGGCTGTCCGCTCTTCAGAGCTTGTCCACCCGCACCGGCTTCATGTGCTGGCGCGCCATCGCCAGGAAGGCCATTGCCGCGGGGCTCAGCGGGTGCTTGGCCAGGCGGATGGCGACCACGGGGTATTCGAGCACGGGGCGGGTGACCCCCACGGCGCGCAGGTTGCCGGGCATCAAGACTTCGACGTAGCGGGGTGCCAGTGCGACCCCCGCGCCGGCCTGGATGAGGCCGAAGGCCGTCGACAGCATCGACACGTGGTGCACCACCTGCGGGTACACGTTGGCCACGCTCGCCAACTGGCGGCTCACGGCGCGCCACACGTTGGCGTCGGGGTTGACGTGGATGAAGGGCAGGCCTTCGAGCCGCCTGGCCTCGACCGTTTCGTGCTGCGCGAGCGGATGGTCGTCGCGCACGAAGAGGGCCATGCGCTCGGTGAAGAGGGGCTCCGTCGCCAGCTCGGAGTGCTTCTGGCCGATGTCGGAGCCGAAGCCCAGGTCGGCTTCCTGCGAGAGCACGCGCGAGATCATCTGTTCGGCGGTGCTGTCGAGCAGCGTGGCCGCGAGCGTGGGGTGCTTCTGCGAGAAGCGGCCCAGCAGCGGCGGCAGCAGGGCGCCCGCCGTCAGGTGGCCCACCGCCAGCACGATGCGGCCCTCACGCAGCTGCGACTGCGAACGGCAGGCGCCGACCGAGTCGTCGATCAGCCGCAGCGCGCGCACGGCGGTGTCGACCATCATCTGGCCCGCGTTGGTCATGCGGATGCGGCGCCCGCGCACCACCAGCGGGTGCGCCAGTTCTTCCTCGAGCCGCTTGATCAGGTGGCTGATGGCGGGCTGGGTGAGCTGCAGGGCTTCGGCCGCCAGCGTGAAGCTGCCGGTTTCGGCCACGGCCGCCAGCGCCCGCAGCTGCTGCAGCGAGATTTCCTCGGCGGGGGCTCGTGTCATAAACGGCGTTGATAGTTGAATAAGCTGGATTATCTGGCTTGATCCACCGCCGCTGCATAGCATGCTCAGTCCCCCTCACTGGCACAGAATTCTTTCCCGCACATGAAACGCCTCCAGTTCCTCCAGGTGCTCGCCGTCGCGCTCGGCGTGGCCGCTTCGTCCGCCAGCCTGGCGCAGGGCTATCCGAACAAGCCGATCCGGCTGATCGTTCCGTTCCCGGCCGCGGGCGCCACCGACCTCTTCGCCCGCACGCTGGGTCAGAAGATGGGCGACAAGCTGGGCACTACGCTGGTGGTCGACAACAAGCCCGGCGCCGGCGGCGCCATCGGCTCCGACCAGGCTGCCAAGGCCGCGCCCGACGGCTACACCATCCTGCTGGCCACCACCAGTACGCATTCCATCGGCCCGGCGATCAGCAAGCTGCCCTACGACACGGTGCGCGACTTCACGCCGATCGCGCACGTGGGCGACGCGGCCAGCATCATGCTGGTGCCGGTCAATTCGCCCGCGAAGACGGTGCGCGAGTGGATCGACTACGCCAAGAAGAACCCCGGCAAGCTCAACTACGCATCGAGCGGCAACGGCACCATCGTGCAGCTCACGGCGGAGCTCTTCAAGGCGCAGGCCGGCGTGTTCGTCACGCACATTCCCTACAAGGGCACGGCCCTGGCCATTCCCGACCTGATTAGCGGCAAGGTCGACGTGCTGTTCGACTCGCTGCCCACCGGCATGCCGCACGTGCGCGACGGCCGCCTGCGCGCGCTGGGCGTCACCTCGCTCAAGCGCAGCCCGCTCGCGCCCGAGTTGCCGCCCATCGCCGACACGCTGCCCGGCTACGAGTCGAACACCTGGTTCGGCTTCTACGGCCCGAAGAACCTGCCGGCGGACATCGTCGCGAAGATCAACAAGGCCGCCAACGACGCGCTGGCCGACCCCGAGGTGAAGGAAAAGCTCGCGCGCCTGGGCATCGAGCCTGCGGTGCCCGGTACGCCGGACCAGTTCGCGAAGATGGTTGCGGCCGATGCGGCCAAGTGGAAGAAGATCGTCGTCGAGCGCAAGATCACCAACGAGTGACAGGCTCACCCCCAGTCTTCGCGCACTTCGTGTCGCTTCGCCAACCCCCGTCCGGGGGCAACACCTGCGGCCCGGCAAAGCCGGTTCGGCGGTGTTTCCCGAATTGTTCACGCCATCCTTGAAAGCACGGTATGAAGTTCGATTACGCCAACCCCTATCTCTCCACGCGCATCCCGATCTTCGCGCGCAACGTGGTGTCGACCTCGCATCCGCTGGCCTCGCAGGCCGGGCTGCGCATCCTGCAGCAGGGCGGCAACGCGGTCGACGCGGCCATCGCCACCGCGGCGGTGATGACGCTGGTGGAGCCGGTAAGCAACGGCCTGGGCAGCGATGCCTTCTGCATCCTGTGGGACGGCGAGAAGCTGCACGGCCTCAACGCTTCGGGCCCCGCGCCCAAGGCCTGGACGCCCGAATACTTCAAGGCCAAGTACGGCGCCGACGCGGCCAATCCGCCGATGCGCGGCATCGACTCGGTCACCGTGCCGGGCGCAGTGCGCGGCTGGGTGGCGCTGAGCGAGCGCTTCGGCAAGCTGCCCTTCGCCGACCTGCTGGCGCCGGCCATCGACATCGCCGAGCGCGGCTACCTCGTGCCGCCGGTGGTGCAGGGCAAGTGGGCCGCGGCCACGCCGATCCTGCAGTCGCAGCCGGGCTTCGCCCAGACCTTCCTGCCCTGGGGCCGCGCGCCCGAGGTGGGCGACATGTTCCGCTTCACGGCCGCGGCGCGCGCGCTCAAGGCCATCGCCCGCACCAAGGGCGAGGCCTACTACAACGGCGAGATCGCCGAGGCGCTGGCGAAGTTTTCCGCCGAGCAGGGCGGCGCGCTCACCGTGGCCGACCTCGCGGCCTACCAGCCCGAGTGGGTCGAGCCCATCTCGCGCGACTACCGCGGCCACACGCTGCACGAGATCCCGCCGAACGGCCAGGGCATCGCGGCGCTGATCGCGCTGGGCATCCTGGAGAAGTTCGACATCGCCTCGCTGCCGGTCGACTCCGTGCAGTCGCAGCACCTGCAGATCGAGGCCATGAAGCTGGCCTTCGCCGACGTGTACCGCTACGTGTCGGAGCGCAGGACCATGGAAGTGACCACCGAGCAGATGCTCGACGACGCCTACCTGGCCTCGCGCGCGCGCCTCATCGACCCGAAGAAGGCTCAGGACTTCAAGGCCGGCAACCCGGTCAAGGGCGGCACCATCTACCTCACGGCCGCCGACGAGAGCGGCATGATGGTCAGCTTCATCCAGAGCAACTACATGGGCTTCGGCTCGGGCTGCGTGGAGCCCGAATACGGCATCAGCCTGCAGAACCGCGGCCACGGCTTCAGCCTGAAGGCGGAGAGCCCGAACGTGGTGGCGCCGGGCAAGCGGCCGTTCCACACCATCATCCCGGCCTTCCTCACGAAGGGCGGCCAGCCGGTGATGAGCTTCGGCGTGATGGGCGGCAACATGCAGCCGCAGGGCCACATGCAGACGCTGGTGCGCATGCTCGACTACGGGCAGAACCCGCAGGCCGCCTGTGACGCGCCGCGCTGGCGCTTCAACTCGGGGCTGGAGATCAACGTCGAGGCCGCGATGAACCCGGCCACGGTGCAGGGCCTGCGCGACTTGGGCCACCACCTGGAAGTGATCAACGATTCCTACCAGGACTTCGGCGCCGGCCAGTTCATCTGGCGCGCGGGCGAGCCTTCGGTCGAAGGCTACGTGGCCGCCAGCGACCCGCGCCGCGACGGCGCGGCTGCGGGGTACTGAGCGCGGGCGAGGCAGGGGTTCGGGCTTGCCGCGATGATCGGGGGATGAACAAGACAGCCGCGTCGACCGGCGAATCCCCCCGGCCAGCCCTCCAACCCCTGCGCGACAGCCCCAGGAAGGGCGTCGCCACCGGCCTGGTGCTGGCCACCCTGGGCGCCATCGCGTTCAGCGGCAAGGCCATCATCGTCAAGCTCGCGTACCGCTACGGCGTGGACGCGGTCACGCTCATCATGCTGCGCATGCTGTTCGCGCTGCCGCTCTTCGCACTGATGGCGTGGTGGGCCGGGCGCGGCAAGCCCGCGCTCACCGGGCGCGACTGGATCGGCGTGGTCGGCCTGGGCTTCTCGGGCTACTACCTCGCGAGCTTCCTCGACTTCGCGGGGCTGGCCTACATCTCGGCCAGCTTCGAGCGGCTGATCCTTTACCTCAACCCCACGCTGGTGCTGTTCTTCGGCTGGCTGCTCTATCGGCGCCACCCGACGCGCCCGCAGCTGCTGGGCATGGTCGTGAGCTATGCCGGCGTGCTGCTGGTGTTCGGCCACGAGCTCTGGACCGGTGGCGGCGGCAAGGGCGGCGGCGCCGCGGCCTGGGGCGCCTTCCTGGTGTTCCTGAGCGCGGTGAGCTATGCGGGCTACCTCGTCTACAGCGGAGAGTTCGTCAAGCGGCTGGGGTCGCTCAGGCTCGTTGGGCTGGCCACCACCGTGGCCTGCGTGCTGTGCATCCTGCAGTTCGCGCTGACGCGGCCGATCAGCGTGGCGATGGCGGTGGCGCCGGAGGTGATCTGGCTGTCGGTGCTCAACGCCACGCTGTGCACGGCGGTGCCGGTGCTGATGGTGATGATGGCCATCGAGCGCATCGGCCCGGCGATGGCGGCGCAGACCGGCATGATCGGGCCGTTGTCGACCATCCTCATGGGGGTGGTCATACTCGGCGAGCCGTTCACGCCGTGGATCGCGGCGGGCACCGTGCTCGTGATCGCGGGCATTTTCGTTTTCACGCGCAAGGGGCGCTGAAGCCCCCGGCGCTTCTGCTTCTGTTTCATTGGAGAAAGAACATGGATCTGGGTATTGCAGGCAAGACCGCGCTGGTGTGCGGCGCGAGCAAGGGCCTCGGCTACGGCTGTGCCGAGGCGCTGGTGCGCGAGGGCGTCAACGTGGTGATCGTGGCGCGCGGCGCCGAGGTGCTGGAAGCGGCCGCGAAGAAGCTGGCCGAAGTGGCCGGCGGCTCGGGCAACCCGTTCGTCAAGCACGTGGCCGCCGACATCACCACCGAAGCCGGCCGTGCAGCGGTGTTCGCGCTGGGCCATGACTTCGACATCGTCGTCACCAACGCCGGCGGCCCGCCGCCCGGCGACTTCCGCAACTGGGACCGCGAGGCGTGGATCAAGGCGGTCGACGCCAACATGCTGACTCCCATCGAGCTCATCAAGGCCACGGTGGACGGCATGGCCAAGCGCGGCTATGGCCGCATCGTGAACATCACATCGAGCTCGGTGAAGTCGCCCATCGACATCCTGGGGCTGTCGAACGGCGCGCGCAGCGGCCTCACCGGCTTCGTGGCCGGCGTGGCGCGCACGTCGGTGGCGGCGCAGGGCGTGACCATCAACAACCTGCTGCCTGGCGCCTTCGACACCGACCGCCTCAAGGGCACGATGGCCGGTTCCGCGCAGAAGTCGGGCCAGGACTTCGACACCGTGTGGGAAGCCCGCAAGAAGACCATCCCGGCCAAGCGCTTCGGCACGCCGGCCGAGTTCGGCGCCATCTGCGCCTTCCTGTGCAGCATGCAGGCCGGCTACATGACCGGCCAGAACATCCTGGCCGACGGCGGCGCCTACCCCGGCACGTACTAGGGCTCGCCCCCAGGCTGCGCGCACTTCGTGTCGCGCACGCCTTCCCCCTGCCGGGGACAACACCTGAGGCCCGGCAAAGCCGGTTCCTCGGTGTTCGCTTGAAGGGTCCGTCCTTCGCTCAGCGCCGCGAGGCCACCACGATCCCGCTCACGATCAGCAGGAACGCCGCCCCGTGGTACCAGTGCGGCGGCTCGCGCAGGAAGGCCGCCGACAGCACCGCCGCGAACAGCGGCGTGAGGTTCATGAAGATGCTCGCCCGCTGCGGCCCCGCGCGCTGCACGCCGGTGCCCCAGCAGCGATACGCCACCACCGCGGGGCCGATGCCGATGAACAGCATCGCCGCGATCAGCGGCCAGCCAAGTTCGAGGTGCGCGGGCGTCAGCGTCCATTCGCCTGCGGCCAGCGCGCCCGACCATGTGAGGCCGAACACCAGCTGCGCCATCAGGAACGCGGCCCAGTCCCTGCGCACGGCCGCCGGCTCGTGCGTGCGCGCCAGCAGCCAGCTGTAGAAGGCCCACGCGATGGTGCCCAGGATCATGTAGAGGTCGCCCGGCACCAGCCGCAGCCCTAGCAACTGCCGCCATTCGCCGCGGCTGAGCACCAGCAGCACGCCCGCCATCGACAGCAGCGCACCGCCGATCTCGCGGCCGCTGACGCGCGCGCGGAAGAAGAGGGCGCCCACCGCGAGCATCCACAGCGGCAGGCTCGAGCCGACCAGCGTCACGTTGATGGGCGTGGAGGTCTGCAGCGCCAGGTACTGGAAGGCGTTGTACAGGCCGATGCCCAGCAGGCCGAGCACCGCGTAGCGCTTCCAGTGCGCCCACAGCGGGCTGTCGCGCCGCAGCACCTGCGCCGCCAGCGGCAGCAGCAGCGCGAAGGCGATGACCCAGCGCACGAAGTTCAGCGTCAGCGGCGAGACCAGCTCCCGCACCATGCGGCCGACCACGGCATTGCCGGCCCACAGCAGCGGAGGAACGAGGAGCAGGAAGACGGTGAGGGGAGCGAGGCGCTGCGGCTGTGTCTGCATGGGCGCCGACTCTACCGGGCAATGATTCCCCGCGCCGTCGCCGGAAGCTCAAACATGGCAGGATGCCTGCCCCTACCTTCAATCCCTTCCTTACCTTCTTTCCAGAGCGTGGAGACCGCAACGATGAAGAGCAAAGCCGTCCGTATCGACCGCCATGGCGGTCCCGAAGAACTGAAGATCGTCGAGGTGGAGGTCGGCGAGCCCGGTCCGGGCGAGATCCGCATCCGCCACAAGGCCGTGGGCCTGAACTTCATCGACACCTACCAGCGCAGCGGGCTCTACCCGTTCCAGATGCCGCTGCAGCTGGGCATGGAAGCCTCGGGCGTGGTCGAAGCGGTGGGCGAGGGCGTCACCCACCTCAAGGCCGGCGATCGTGCCGCCTACGCGAGCCAGCCGCCCGGCGCTTACAGCGAGCTGCGGGTGATGCCGGCGAAGAACGTCTGCAGGCTGCCCGACGACATCTCCTTCGAGACCGGTGCGGCCATGATGCTCAAGGGCCTGACCACGCAGTACCTGCTGAAGAAGACGCTGCCGGCCGAGGGCCTGCAGGCCGGAGACTTCATCGTGTTCCATGCCGCGGCCGGCGGCGTCGGCCTCATCGCATGCCAGTGGGCCAAGGCCCTGGGCCTGCAGCTGATCGGCACGGCCGGCAGCGACGCCAAGTGCAAGCTCGCGCTGGAGCACGGCGCGGCGCACGCCATCAACTACAGCACCGAGAACTTCGCGGCCCGCGTGAAGGAGATCACCGGCGGCAAGGGCGTGAAGGTGGTGTACGACTCGGTGGGCAAGGACACCTTCGAGGGCTCCATCGACTGCCTGCGCCCCTTCGGCCTGCTGGCGATCTTCGGCAACGGCTCCGGCCCGGTGCCGCCGGTCAACCTCGGCCTGCTGGCCTCCAAGGGCTCGCTCTACATCACCCGGCCCACGCTCTTCACCCACATGGCCACGCGCGAAAGCACGCAGGCGATGGCCGACGACCTGTTCGCGGTGGTGCGCAGCGGCGCGGTGAAGATCCCTATCGACCAGCGCTACCCGCTGGCCGACGTGCAGCAGGCGCACCGCGACCTGGAAGCGCGCAAGACCACCGGCTGCACGATCCTCACGCTCTGATTTCCGAGCCCGCCGCGCCGGCCTTGTCCTACCGGCGCAGGGGTGTCATGCCTTCGACTTGTGCCACGAGCACTTTGTAGCCTGTGGATACAACGCAGAGGCATAGATACCCATGACCACCGTTCGCACCTTCATCGTCGAAGACAACCCGACCATCCGCCGCAACCTCGCAGGCACCCTGCGAGAGGTGGCGAGGGTCGAGCCCATCGGCGAGGCGGAGACGGAGGCCGAGGGGTCGCGATGGCTTTCGAGCAATCTGGCGCAGTGGGACCTGGCCATCGTCGACCTGTTCCTCAAGGACGGCACGGGCTTTCGCGTGCTCGAGGCCTGCCGCAACCGCAGCCCCTCCCAGAAGATCGTGGTGCTCAGCAACTACGCCACGCCCGACATGCGACGCAAATGCGTGCACCTGGGCGCCGATGCGGTCTTCGACAAGGCCACCGAGATCGACGACCTGATCGACTACTGCCAGCGCCGCCGTCAGGCGCAGTTCAGTTCGCCCACGGCACACTGAAGCACTGTGGTGGGGCATTTCCGGCCCGCCCGGCAGCGATGCCGGAATTCGCCGAAAATCCCCCTCCTGAAGGCGCGAGGAGCACGCGCCGGGCTCCGCAAAGTGGCGACCAGATTCATGCGCGGAAATCACATCTTCCCTGCTGAGTCGGCCCGCGCGCCTGCAACGCGCGTGGCGTTCGTCCCGAGTTGCAACATGTCCCGCCCCCGTTTCCTTCCCGACAACTTCACCCTCGCGCTTCTTTCGGTCGTGACCCTGGCCAGCCTGCTGCCGGCCAGCGGGCGCATCGCGCACTTCTTCGAGGGGCTGACCACGGTGGCCATCGGCCTGCTGTTCTTCCTGCACGGGGCCAAGCTGTCGCGCGAGGCGATCGTCAACGGGCTCATGCACTGGCGGCTGCACCTGCTGGTGTTCGCGAGCACCTTCGTGCTGTTCCCGGTGCTGGGGCTGGTGCTCAAGCCGATCCTGCTGCCGCTGGTGACGCCCGAGCTCTACACCGGCGTGCTGTACCTGTGCGTGCTGCCGGCCACCGTGCAGTCGGCCATCGCCTTCACCGCGATGGCCAGGGGCAACATGCCCGCGGCCATCTGCAGCGCCTCGGCCTCCACCCTGCTGGGGGTGTTCATCACGCCGGTGCTGGTCAACCTGGTGGTGGTGCCCAGCGGCGGCCATGCGGCTTCTTCCTCGCTGGATTCCATCGGGCGCATCCTGCTGCAGCTGATGGTGCCCTTCGCGGCCGGCCACCTGCTGCGGCCGCTGATCGGAAAGTGGATCCAGCGCCGCGCCGCGGTGCTGAAGTTCGTCGACCAGGGCTCGATCCTGCTGGTGGTCTACACCGCGTTCAGCGCGGCCGTGATCGAGGGGCTCTGGAAGCAGGTGCCCGTGCATGCACTGGTCGGCCTGCTCGTGGTGTGCGCGGTGGTGCTCGGCCTGGCGCTGAGCCTCACGACTCTGCTGGCGCGCAAGCTGGGCTTCGACACGGAAGACGAGATCACCATCGTTTTCTGCGGCTCCAAGAAGAGCCTGGCCAGCGGCATCCCGATGGCGAAGGTGCTCTTCGCCTCGCACGCGGTGGGCGCGATCGTGCTGCCGCTGATGCTCTTCCACCAGATGCAGCTGATGGTCTGCGCGGTGCTGGCGCAGCGCTATGCGCGGCGCGGGCGCGACGAGACTTCGCTGCTGGAGACCGCCGGGCAGGCCAAGTAGGCCCGGGACAGAACGTTCGGAGGGCCGTTCAGCCCTCGATCTTGCCCAGCCGCGACTCGCGCAGCCGGCTGGGCGCCAGCGCCCCGGCCGACTCCAGGATCGGATACGCGATCGAGCAGATGTGCGAGTTGATGCGCTTCAGGTCGCTGATCAGGTCGATGTGCAGCGAGCTGGTCTCGATGCTCAGCGTGGTGCGGTCCGACAGCCGGTCGAGGTGGGTGGTCGCGTAGGCCCGCTCCAGGTCGCGGAAGCGCGCCTTTTCCTCCAGCAGCTTCTGTGCGTCGCGCACGTTGCCGTTGAGGAACACGCTCATGCTCAGGCGCAGGTTGGCCACCAGGCGCCCGTGCAGCTCCACGATCTCGGCCATGCCGGCCTCGGAGAAGTTGCGCTGCGGCCGGATCTTCTTGTCTTCGACGTCGATGATCACCCGCTCGATGATGTCGCCGATCTGCTCCATGTTGATCGTGAAGCTGATGATGTCGGTCCAGCGGCGGCTTTCCTCCTCGCCCAGCGCCTCGCGCGAGATGCGCGTCATGTAGTACTTGATGGCCGAGTAGAGCTCGTCCACCGTGTCGTCGAGCTGGCGCAGCTCCTGCGCCAGCCGCAGGTCGTTGTGGCGGATCACGTCCAGGATGCCGATCAGCATGGTCTCCACCACGTCGGCCTGGTGCAGCGCCTCGCGCGCGGCGTTGGAGATGGCGAGCGAGGGCGTCGACAGCGCCGACGGGTCGAGGTGATGCGGCCGCGTCGTGCCCGCCGGCTGCTGCGGCTGCGGCAGCAGGCGCGTCACCAGCTTGGCCACCAGCTGCGTCAGGCCGATGAAGCCCACGCTGATCACCACGTTGAATGCCAGGTGGAAGAGCACCACGCCGTGCGTCTGGTTCGGCAGCTCGGGCTGCACGTAGCGGATCCACAGGCCGATGAAGGGCGCCACGATGGCCACGCCCAGCGCCTTGAAGAGCAGATTGCCCACGGTCACCTGCCGTACCGAGACGGCCGACTTGGCCGTGGTCAGCACCGCCAGCAGGCCGCTGCCCAGGTTGGCGCCGAGCACCAGCCCGAGCGCCACGTCCAGCGGCACCACGTTCGAGCTGGCCATGGCCGCCACCAGCAGCACCACCGCGAGGCTCGAGTAGGCCACGATGGCCAGCACCGAGCCGATGGTGATCTCCAGCAGCACGTCGCTGTTGATCGAGGCCAGCAGCGCGCGGATGGCCGGCGAGGAGAACAGGGGCTCGGTCGCCTCCACCACCAGCTGCAGCGCCAGCAGCATCAGTCCCAGCCCGATCAGCACCCGGCCGACGCGCCCCGCCACCGTGGCCGAGCGCGTGATGAAGAGCACCACCCCCACGAAGATGAACATCGGCGAGAGCCACGAAAGGTCTGCCGAGAACAGCACCGAGATCAGCGCCGTGCCGATGTCGGCGCCCCGCATCACCGCCAGCGCCGCAGGCAGCGTGACCAGCCCCTGCCCGACGAAGGAGGAGGTCATGAGCGAGGTGGCGGTGCTCGACTGCACCAGCGCCGTCACGCCGATGCCCGAGAGGGCAGCGGTGAAGCGGTTGCGCATGCTCTGCACGAGGATCTTGCGCAGGTTGGCGCCGAACACGCGAAGAACGCCGGTGCGGACCAGATGGGTGCCCCACACGAGCAGGGCCACCGCCGCCAGCAGATTCAGGAGGTGCTTCATGGAGGTCGGGCTCTATCCTTTCTTTTCGTTGTTTTTCGTTTCGACCCCATTTTCCACAAGTAGGAGCTTCAGTCGATCAACGCTCCGTTGTCGTGGAATGGGTAGGGCCCCTCGAAGCTGCCCGAGGCGGCCAGGTGGGTGACGAGCCGCCGCCCGCGGGCGGACCAGGCGTGCACCCGGAACGATGGCGGCTCCAGCGTCCAGGCCGAGTCGGCGTCGGGCGCCAGGTCGAGGCATACCTGGTGGGCCTGCGCCGGCGAGGTCGAGGCGATAGTGCCGCCGAAGCGCACGTCGATGGCGCGGTGCAGGTGGCCGCAGATGATGCGCTCGACGTTCGGGTGGCGCGAGACCAGCGCTTCGAGCGCCTCGGCGCCTTCCAGCAGGCCGATCTCGTCCATGTGGCCGATCAGCGTCTCGAAGGGCGGATGGTGCATGGCGATGACGACCGGCTCGCCTCGGCAGGCGTCGAGTTGCGCTTCGAGCCAGGCCAGGCGCTTCTCGCACAGCGCGCCGTGGCTGGCGTGTGGCACGCAGGTGTCGAGGGTCAGCAGCCGCAGCGCGCCGACACGCACCGAATACTGGATGAAGCCGTCGCCGTCCGCGCCCAGGTAGGCGCGGCCGGGAAAGCTGCGGCGCAGCTGGTCGCGGTCGTCGTGGTTGCCGGGCATCAGGTAGACCGGCATGGTCAGCGGTGCCAGCAGGCGGGCGAGGTGCTCGTACTCGGCGGCGCGGCCGAAGTCGGTGAGGTCGCCGGTGACGACCACCGCGTCGGGCTGCTGGCGCAGCGCAAGCACCGACTGCACCGCGCGCTCCAGGTACGGGGCCGTATCGATGCGCCCATAGGCCAGCCGGCCCGGCTCGCGGATGTGCAGGTCGGTGAGCTGGACCAGGATGGTGTTGTTGCGGGTTTCTGCTGTCGTCATGCGATGACTTCCTGCGACGTCATCAGGCGTTCCGGCTGGATGCGAAGACCCACCGTGTCGCCCGGTCCGAAAGGATTGTCGCGCCCCACGTCGGCCACCAGCACGGGCTGGTCCTGTGCGCGCAGATGCAGCTGCACGCGGTCGCCGAGGAAGGTGCGGCGCTCGACGATCGCAGCGCCCCAGTCGAGCCGGGGCGAGCCGACCTCGATGTCCTCGGGCCGCACCAGCAGAATCGCATGGCTCTGCCACGCCGGGGGGCAGGGCAGGGTCGTTCCTCCGAGTCGGACAACGCCCTGGGCGATGGCGTCCTGCCCGCGCTCCAGCCGGTTGACCCGGCCCAGGAACTCGGCCACGAAGGGATGCGCGGGCGCGCGGTACAGATCCTCGCCGCGGCCCACCTGCACGATGCGGCCGGCGCGCATCACCGCGAGCCGGTCGGCGATGGCCAGCGCCTCCTGCTGGTCGTGGGTGACGTGGATGGCCGTGATGTGCAGCCGGCGCAACAGCTCGGCCAGTTCGTCGCGCAGCGACTCCTTGAGCTTGGCGTCTAGCGCGGCCAGCGGCTCGTCGAGCAGCAGCACGCGCGGGCGCACCGCCACCGCGCGCGCCAGGGCCACGCGCTGGCGCTGGCCGCCGGAGAGCTCGGCGGGGCGCTTGTTCTCCAGGCCGCCCAGGCGCACCAGGTCGACCAGCTCGCCGACGCTGCGCTTTTCTTCCTGGGCCGACACGCCCCGGATGCGCAGGCCGTAGCCGATGTTGGCCGCCACGGTCATCTGCGGAAAGAGCGCGTAGCTCTGGAACACCATGCCCACGCCGCGCTGCTCCACGGGGCGCTGGGTGACGTCCTGGTCGCCGAACACGATGCGGCTGCCCGCGTCGGGCGACTCCAGCCCGGCGATCAGCCGCAGCAGCGTGGTCTTGCCGCAGCCCGAGGGGCCGAGCAGCGCGAGCACCTCGCCGGCTTCCACGCGCAGGCTGGTGGGCTGCAGGCCGCGCGTGCCGTCTGCATAGGTCTTCGCGCAGTTGGCGATGTCGATGGGGATGCGTTCAAGTTCCATGATGTTTCTGGATCAGGTTTGCAAGGTGCTGCAGGCCCCACAGCACCGGGAGGATGACGGCGAAGAAGACCAGCGTGTAGGCCGATCCGATCTCGATGCGCATCGAGGCGTAGCTGTCGGCCAGGCCCACGGGCAGCGTGCGGGTGAGCGGCGTGTGCAGCATCCAGGTGAGGTTGAACTCGCCCACCGAGAGCGTGAACACCATCAGGCTGCCGGCCACGATGGCCGGGAACACGGCCGGCACCAGGATGCCCATGAAGCGCTGGCGGAAGTTCGCGCCCAGCGAGCGCGCGGCTTCCTCGAGCGCGAGCAGCTCGTCGCGCTGGAAGGCCGAGCCCACGGTGCGCACCATGAAGGGCAGCGTGAAGACGATGTGCCCCACGAGGATGAACGCGAAGCTCTGCCGGAAGGCCGTGAGCTGCCCGTAGGCGAGGATCAGCGCCAGCGCCGTGGCCAGCCCCGGCACCGCGACCGGCAGCGTCAGCAGTTCCTCGAAGATGCGGGCGGCGCGCGAGCGGCTGCGCGCCAGCGCATAGGCGCAGGGCACGCCCAGCAGCACGGTGCCGGCGACGCAGGCGATGGCCAGCGCGAGCGACCAGCCCACGGTGCCGCCGTAGTTCTCCCACACCTCGGCCAGCCAGCGCAGCGTGAAGCCGCTCTTGATGCCCGTGCTGTAGTTGTTGACCAGGCCCGCCATCACCGACAGCAGCATCGGCGCGATCATGAAGAGGCTCACGATCAGCGTCACCGCGAAGAGGAAGGGAGCCTTCGGTTGAGTGTTCTTGTGCATGATGCGAACCTCAGCGTGCGACGGGGTTGGCGCCGAAGCGTCGCGCCATGAAAAGCACCAGCCAGGTCACGACGCCCAGCGCGATCGACAGCGATGCGGCCAGTGCGAAGTTGGCGTAGTTGGTGAACTCGTTGTAGATCGTGATCGGGATCACCTCGAACTTGCTGGCCAGCGTGAAGGCCGTGCCGAAGGCGCCCATCGAGGTCGCGAACAGGATCGCACCGCAGGCCAGCGTGGTCGGCGCCAGCTCGGGCAGCCACACGTCGCGCGCCACGCGCAGCCGCGAGGCGCCGAGCGAGCGCGCGGCTTCCTCCAGCTGCATGTTCATCGACTCGGCCGCTGCGGCATAGGTGGCGATGGCGCGCGGCAGCGAGAAATACAGGTATGCCAGGAACAGGCCGAGCAGTCCGTAGGCGAAGGTGATGCGCTCGCCGAACAGCGTGTCGCCAATGTCCGCCACCACGCCCTGGCGTCCGCCGAGCAGGATCACGAAGAAGCCGATGATCACGCCGGGGAACGACAGCGGCAGCGTGAGCAGCGACAGAAGCACGCGCTTGCCCACGAAGGCGCGGCGCGAGAGGTAGATGCCCACGGCCGCGCCCAGCACCAGCGTGGCCAGCGTCACGGTGACCGAGAGCACGACGGTGTTGACCATGCTCGCGAGGTAGCGCGCATCGGTCAGCACCGCGAAGTAGGTGGCCCAGCCCTTGCCGGCGGGCAGCGCCAGCAGGCGCACCACCGGCAGCAGCCAGAAGGCCGCGAAGAAGGCGGCCGCGGGCGCGACACAGGCCAGCAGGCGCCAGCGCGGGTTCCAGGCGTTCGGCACGTCGGAGGCGCTGGAGGCGTTCATGGAAATGGCTTGCGTCATCGCGCGCGGCATCCGCTCAGCGGACTTCCTTCAGGTACTCGTCGGAGAAGGCCTTCTGCGCGGCGGCCATGCGGCCATAGTCCACGCTCTTGGCACGCGTGTACTCGCTGGCCGGCAGGAACTGGGACTCGATGTCCTTGGGCATGGCGCTGGCGCGCACCGGGCGCAGGTAGGCCTTGGCCCAGATCGCCTGGCCTTCGTCGGACAGGGTGAAGTCGAGCACCTTCTTCGCGTCGGCCGCGTGCGGTGCCTTGGCGACCAGGCTCATGACGTAGGGAACGGCCAGCGTGCCTTCGCTCGGGATCACGAAGGCGACGTTGGCCTTGTCCTTGTACTTGGCGCGGTAGGCGTTGAAGTCGTAGTCGAGCAGGATCGCGATCTCGCCCGAGAGCACGCGCGCATAGGAGGTCTGCTTCGGCACGATGGGCTCGTTCTTCTGCAGCGCCTTGAAGTAGTCGATGGCCGGCTTGAAGTTGTCGAGCGTGCCGCCGCGCGCCTCGTTCACCGCGACCGCGCCGACGTAGCCGACGAAGGCCGAGGCCGGGTCGAGGTAGCCGATCAGGCCCTTGTACTCGGGCTTGAGCAGGTCGGCCCACGACTTCGGCACCGGCTTGCCCTTGAGCGCGTCGACGTTGACCATGAAGCCCAGCGTGCCCGAGTGGATGGTGAACCAGTTGCCGGCCGGGTCCTTCAGGCCGTCGGGGATGTCTTTCCAGGCGGCCGGCTTGTAGGGCTCGACCAGCCCGTCCTTGGCGGCCTGCACCGCGAAGGTCACGCCGAGGTAGGTGACGTCGGCGACGGGGCTGGCCTTCTCGGCGGCCAGCTGCGCAAGCGACTGGCCGGAGTTCTTGTTGTCCGGCGGCACGGTGATGCCCGTCTTGGCCTTGATGGCCTTGAGCTGGGTGCCCCAGTCGGCCCATTCGGTCGGGCAGTTGTAGCAGATGGCGGTCTGGGCCATGGCGCTGCCGGCTGCGAGCGTGGCGGCGAGCAGGCCGAGGCGGGCCAGGCGGTGGAAGCGAAGAGACATGATCGAAAGGCTCCTTGGATGGATGTAGGCAGGTAACGGGGGTTCTTGAGGGTCAGGGAATTGCGGCGTTGTTGTCCTGGCTGTCGTTTTCGTTCTCGTGCGCCGAGGCGCACGACTCGCCGTCTCGAAATGAATGCGCAAGCAGCAGGCTCGCGTCGGCCTGCAGCGCGGCGCCGCTGGCCATGGCCTGGATCAGCAGCTCCACGCTGTGGCGGCCGATGTCGCTGTTGGGCTGGGCGATGGTGGTGAGCGCGGGCGTGAGGTCTTCGCCGAGCGCGATGCCGTCGAAGCCGACCACGCTGAGGTCGCCCGGCACGGAAAGCCCGCTGAGGTGCGCGGCCCGGATGCTGCGGATGGCCAGCAGGTCGTTCGAGCAGATCAGTGCCGTGGGGCGGTTGCGCGCCTGCAGCTGCTTCGAGAGCGCATCCACCGCGGTTTCGACGAAAGGCACCTCGATCAGCGCAGGCGGCGGCAGGCCCGCTTCGGCCATGCCCTTGCGAAAGCCGCGATAGCGCTGCTGCGCGCGGTCGGAGGCGGCGAGCGTGCCGCTGACCATCGCGATGCGCCGGTGGCCCAGCAGCACCAGCCGCGCGACCGCATCGGCCACCGCGCTTTCGCTGTCGACCGACACGCAGGGGTGCGCGGGGTGGCGGTTGTAGGCCAGCACGTAGGGCACGCCGGCCGCCTGCAGGCGGGGCAGGGCGGCCGAGGTCGAGGGGTTCGACACCACGAGGATCAGGCCGTCGACGCTGCCCGCGAGCAGCAGATGCACTGCGCGCTCCTCTTCTTCGATCCGGTAGCCGGTGGTGACGGGGATGATCGCGTAGCCCCCGGCGATGGCCGCGCGCGCGATGCCCTGCAGGCATTCGGCGAAGGTCGGGTTCAGCAGGGTGGGCAGCACCACGCCGAGCACACGGCTGCGCTGGGTGCGCAGGGTGCGGGCGCTGGCGTTCGGCACGTAGTTGAGCTCGCGCGCCACGCGTTCCACCAGCTCGCGCGTGGCGGGCGTCACCTTGTCCGGAAAATTGAAGGCGCGCGAGACGGTGGCCACCGAGACCCCGGCTTTGGCTGCAACGGCTTGGATGCTCATCGTGCGGTGCTCATGTAATCGTTTACATTGAACCGCGGCAGTATGACTTTGTTATGACATGGCGAGAAAGCGGGAGAAACCCTCGGCTTTCGCAGGCAGTGCGGGCCAAAAGAAAAGGGGCCCCGCGGGCCCCTTGTTCTGGATTTCGGTGAGCTTTACTTGCCCCGGCGGACCCGCCGGATCTCGTCGACGATCAGGCAGATCGCCCCGAGCGTGATGGCGCTGTCGGCCGCGTTGAAGGCCGGGAAGTACCAGTTGCCCGCGTGGAAGCTCAGGAAGTCGACCACGTAGCCGTGCATCATCCGGTCGACCACGTTGCCGATGGCGCCGCCCAAGATGCAGGCCATGGAGAACGAAAACAGCTTCTGCCCCGCGTGCGACTTCAGCATCCACACGATGAACACCGCCGCGCCCACGCCGATGGCGGTGAACAGCCAGCGCTGCCAGCCCGAGTGGTCGGCGAGGAACGAAAAGGCGGCGCCCGTGTTGTGGGCGCGCACCACGTTGAAGAAGCTCGTGACGTAGGTCGCGTCGCCCAGCTTGTAGTAGCCCAGGATCAGCGTCTTGGTGAACTGGTCGATGATCACAATGATCACCGCCAGCCCGAGCCAGGGCCAGATGCTGCCGCCGCGCGAACGCGAGGCGGACGACATGGAACGGGCGGCGGCCATCAGGCAACGCTCCGCGATTCGCCTGCGCCGAACAGGTTGCTGGTGCAGCGCCCGCAGATCGTCGGATGGGCCGGGTCGTGGCCCACGTCGTCGCGGTAGTGCCAGCAGCGCTCGCACTTCTGCGCGGCGCTCGGCGTGACCACCGTCGAGAGCGTCTCGCCCGCGGCCAGCGCGATGGCGGAGGTGATGAAGACGAACTTCAGGTCCTCGCCCAGCGAGCCCAGCAGCGCGAAGTCGTCGGCCGGGGCCGTCAGCTGCAGGTTGGCCTGCAGCGACGAGCCGACCTTGCCTTCGGCGCGCACGGCCTCGATGTCCTTGTTGACCACGTCGCGGATCTCGCGGATGCGGTTCCACTTGGCCAGCAGCGCCTCGTCGGGCGCGGCGAACTGGCTGTAGGTCTGCGTGAAGATCGAGTCGCCCGGCTTGCCGGTGCCCACGATCTTCCAGGCTTCCTCGGCGGTGAAGCTCAGGAAGGGCGCCATCCAGCGCAGCATCGCCTGCGCGATGTGCCACAGGGCCGTCTGCGCACTGCGGCGCGCCAGCGAACCCGGGGCCGTGGTGTAGAGGCGGTCCTTCAGGATGTCGAGGTAGAAGCCGCCCAGGTCTTCCGAGCAGTAGATCTGCAGCTTGGCCACCACCGGGTGGAACTCGTACACCTTGTAGTGCGCGAGGATCTCGGCCTGGAACTGCGCGGCGCGCGACAGCGCGTAGCGGTCGATCTCGAACAGCTGGTCGAGCGGCACGCCGTCCTTCTCGATGTCGAAGTCGCTGGTGTTCGCGAGCAGGAAGCGCAGCGTGTTGCGGATGCGGCGGTAGGCGTCGACCACGCGCGCCAGGATCTTGTCGTCGCCCGCGATGTCGCCCGAGTAGTCGCTCGCGGCCACCCACAGGCGGATGATCTCCGCGCCCAGCTTGCTGCTGATTTCCTGCGGGTCGATGCCGTTCTTGAGCGACTTGCTCATCTTGATGCCCTTGGCATCGACCGTGAAGCCGTGCGTCAGCAGGCCCTTGTACGGCGCGCGGTCTTCCAGCGCGCAGGCGATGAGCAGCGACGAATGGAACCATCCGCGGTGCTGGTCGTGGCCTTCGAGGTACAGGTCGGCCTCGGGCCCCGTCTCGTGGTGCACGGTGGGGTGCGTGCCGCGCAGCACGTGCGAGAAGGTCGAGCCCGAATCGAACCACACCTCGAGGATGTCGGTGCTCTTGGTGTAGTGCGGCGCGTCCTCCGCCCCGAGGATTTCCTCGACGGTGACGCGGCTCCAGGCCTCGATGCCGCCCTTCTCGACGATGTCGGCGGCCTGGTCGAGGATCTCCATGGTGCGCGGGTGCAGCTCGCCCGAGTCCTTGTGCAGGAAGAACGGGATCGGCACGCCCCAGCTGCGCTGGCGCGAGATGCACCAGTCGGGCCGTCCGGCGATCATGTCGTGCAGGCGCGCCTTGCCGTTCTCGGGGTAGAAGCTGGTCTGCTCGATGGCGTCGAGCGCGGTCTGGCGCAGCGTCTTGGGCGCCTTGTCCTTGGTGAACACGCCCTCGCCCTCGTCCATGCGGATGAACCACTGCGCGGCCGCGCGGTAGATCACCGGCGTCTTGTGGCGCCAGCAGTGCGGGTAGCTGTGGGTGATGGTCTCGGTGGTCAGCAGGCGGTTGGCATCGCGCAGCGCGGCGATGATCTCCGGCACGGCCTTCCAGATGTTCTGGCCGCCGAAGAGCGGGAAGTCGGGCGCGTAGCTGCCGTTGCCCTGCACCGGGTTCAGGATGTCGTCGTAGGCCACGCCGTGGGCGACGCAGGAGTTGAAGTCGTCCAGGCCGTACGCGGGCGAGGAGTGGACCAGGCCCGTGCCGTCGGTGGCGGTGGCGTAGTCGGCCAGGTACACCGGCGACAGGCGCCTGTAGCCGGCGTCCGCGTCGTACAGCGGATGCTCGAACTCGAGGCCGCCGAGCTTCTCGCCCTTGACCGTGGCCAGCACCTTGCCGTCGAGCGCGTAGCGCGTCATGCACATCTCGACCAGCGAGTTGGCCAGGATCAGCAGGCCGCGCTCGGTGTCGACCAGCGAGTACTCGAGCTCGGGGTTCAGGTTGATCGCCTGGTTGGCGGGGATGGTCCAGGCGGTGGTGGTCCAGATCACGGCGAAGATGTCGCCCAGGATCGTGTGGTCGGTGCCGAAGGCCTTGAGCACCTTCTCGCGGTCGTGCGCCTTGAAGGCGACGTCGACGGTCTGGCTCTTCTTGTCGGCGTACTCGATCTCGAACTCCGCCAGCGACGAGCCGCAGTCGAAGCACCAGTACACCGGCTTGAGGCCGCGGTAGACGAAGCCGCGCTCGATCACGCGCTTGAAGGCGCGCAGCTCGCCGGCCTCGTTGGCGAAGTCCATCGTCTTGTAGGGATGGTCCCATTCGCCCAGCACGCCCAGGCGCTGGAAGTCGGCCATCTGCTGGGCGATCTGCCCGGTGGCGAAGGCGCGGCTCTTGGCTTGCATCTCATCGCGGCTGAGGTTGCGGCCGTACTGCTTTTCGATGGCGTTCTCGATCGGCAGGCCGTGGCAGTCCCAGCCGGGCACGTAGAGCGCGTCGTAGCCTTCGAGCTGGCGCGCCTTGGTGATCATGTCCTTCAGGATCTTGTTCACCGCGTGGCCCATGTGGATCTGGCCGTTGGCGTAGGGCGGGCCGTCGTGCAGGATGAACTTGGGCGCGCCGTGGCGGGCGTCGCGCAGGCGGTGGTAGACACCTTCGTCATTCCATTCCTTCACCCAGCCCGGCTCGCGCTTGGGCAGGTCGCCGCGCATCGGGAAGGGGGTGTCGGGCAGGTTCAGCGTGGAACGGTAGTCTTTGGGGGAAGCGGCGTCAGACATGTTGGGTGCGAAACAGAGGGGGCTTGGACAGGCTCAGCCCGAACTGCATGAAGCGTGTCGGTGCGGAAGGTGAAGCCGTTCGCCCTGAGCTTGTCGAAGGGCGGCAGCACGGTGCGTGCAGGGCTAAATTCGGTCCCGCGTGGTCTGGCGGTGGGTTTCGGCGTGGGTCGATGCGAAGAACGCGCGAGCGTCGCGGCCATCCTTCGCGATGCCCGCGGTGAGGGCCTCGAGGCTGGTGTAGCGCAATTCGTCGTGCAGTTTGTGCAGGAGTTCCACGCGGACGATTTTACCGTAGGCCCCTTCGGCTCCCAGATGGGAGGGCCACTCCAGGCAATGGGTTTCGAGCAGCACCCGCCCGCCGTTGACGTCGTTGGCGTCCAGCGAAGGGCGCACGCCCAGGTTGGCCACGCCCGGCAGCGGCCGCTCGGACAGGCTGTGCACCAGCACCGCGAAGATGCCGCTGGCGGCCGGCTTCCAATGCTTGAAGCGCAGGTTGAGGGTGCGAAAGCCATCGTCCTTGCCCGGCGCCGAGGCGCCCAGCGCGCGGCCCAGCTTGCGGCCGTGGACCACGTGGCCCGAGATGGCGTACGGACGGCCCAGCAGGGTGTGGGCGTCGGCCATGCGGCCTTCGGCCAGCGCCTCGCGCACGGCGGAGCTGGACACCCGCAGGCCGTGCACCTCGTAGCTGTTCATGCGCGCCACGTCGAAGCCGTGGGTATCGCCGGCCGCGTCGAGCATGGCGTAGTCACCGGCCCGCCTGGCGCCGAAGCGGAAGTCGTCGCCCACCAGCACGTAGCGCGCGCCCAGGCCGTCGATCAGCACCTTCTGGATGAATTCCTCCGGCGACTGGGAGGCCAGCCGGGCGTCGAAGGGCAGCACGACGGTCTGCGTCACGCCGCAGGCGGCCAGTTCGCTGAGCTTGTCGCGCAGCGTGCCGATGCGCGCCGGCGCGAGGTCGGGCTTCTTGGTGACGGCGGCGAAATAGTCCCGCGGATGGGGCTCGAATGTGAGCACGCAGCTCGGCAGCCCGCGCTGGCGGGCCTCGGTCTGCAAGAGTGCGAGCATGGCCTGGTGGCCGCGGTGCACGCCGTCGAAATTGCCAATGGTGAGGGCGCAGGCGGGGGCAACGCCAGGGTGCCGGAAGCCACGAAAAACCTGCATCGGTGAGTATCTTTTTGATAGCGCCTTCCGCCCGTCGATTGGGCGGATCAGGCCGATTTGTCACAAAGCCGGTATATTGTGACGCAGTGCGTTGATCGGCGTGGGTCTCCAACGCGCTCCGTGTCCCTGGTCTTTCCGTGTTCTCTCCCTTTTCGAGGAGGCGTGTGTGAAGGTCTTGAAGCTGTCGGCCCAAGGGCTGCCCCAGTCATGGATTTCGCTGGAACAGGCGGTGATCCACTACGCCGCGGACGAAGTCCGCTGGGAAGTGGGTGCGCAGGTGGCGGTGTTCCGTGGCGGCCACAACGCGATCACCGGCGAGCAGTCGCAGATCGCGATCAACAGCATCATCGGCACCAAGGGCGTGCCCCGCATCAACCCCTTCGCGCTGCGCCCCGGCCTCACCAACAGCAAGCTCTTCGCGCGAGACCGCAACATCTGCGCCTACTGCGGCGGCCACTTCCACGAAGACGAACTCACGCGCGAGCACATCATCCCGTTCGCCCAGCGGGGCATCGACACCTGGATGAACGTGGTCACGGCCTGCAGGCCCTGCAACCACCGCAAGAGCAGCCGCACGCCAGAGCAGGCCGGCATGCCGCTGCTGTATGCGCCCTACGTGCCCAGCCTCTGGGAAGACTTCATCCTGCGAAACAGGCGCATCCTCGCGGACCAGATGGAGTTTTTGATGGCGCACCTGCCGCAGAGCTCGCGGCTGCACGATTCCTAGCTGACCGGCCGCCTGATCAGCGCTTCCAGGCCGGCGGGCGCTTCTCGATGAAGGCCTGCACGCCTTCCAGCGCGCTCTCGTCCATCATGTTGCAGGCCATGGTCTGGCTGGCATCGGCCAGCGCTGCCTCGATGCCGGTTTCGAGCTGGCGGTAGAAGAGGGCCTTGCCCAGCGCGAGCGCGGTGCGGGGCTTGGCGACGATGCTGGCGACCAGCGATTCGACCGTCGCATCCAGTTCCCCGGCCGGAGCCACGCGGTTGACCAGGCCCTTCTCGCGCGCCTCCTGCGCGCTGATGAATTCGCCCGTCACCAGCATCTCGAAGGCTTGCTTGCGCCCGAGGTTGCGCGAAAGCGTGACGCTCGGCGTGGCGCAGAAGAGGCCCACGTTCACCCCGCTGACAGCGAAGCGCGCGTCGCTCGAAGCCACCGCCAGGTCGCAGACCGCGACCAGCTGGCAGCCCGCCGCCGTCGCGATGCCGTGCACGCGCGCGATCACCGGTACGGGCAGCTTCTGTATCGACAGCATCATCGCGCCGCAGCGCTCGAACAGCTGCTCGTAATAGTCGAGCGAGGGCGTGGCGCGCATCTCCTTCAGGTCATGGCCGGCGCAGAAGGCCTTGCCTGCCCCGGCGATGACCACCGCGCGCACGCCGCCGTCGGCCGTGACTTCGCCCAGCGCCTGCTCGAGCGCGCCGAGCATGCCTTCGGAGAGCGCGTTGAACGCGGCCGGCCGGTTCAGCGTCAGTGTGACCACGCCGCGCGTGTCGCGCGACTGCAGGACGAAGGGAGCGTCGGTGCCGTCTGTCATGGCCTGCCTTGCCTTGTTCAGTAGGTCAGTTCGAGCACCGTCACGTGCTCCCTCGCTGCCGGCCAGGTCAGGCCGGTGATGCGCTCGCCGTTGAATTCGCCCGTCACCGCGCGTTGTGGTTCGGCGGCGGCGGTACGCAGCCGCGAGCTCGACACGCCCGAGCCCTTGGGCGGCACGCCCGCTGGCGGGCTCTGCCCGTCGAAGCGCATGGTGTCGCGCTGGGCGTCGAAGTAGCCGCGCGGCCGGGTGAAGACGACGACCGCGCCGGCGCTGCCGTCGGCCGGCGTGACGCGCTCCGGCTTCAGGTTCACCACGCCGCTGCTGCGCGGGAAGGGGCTGCGGTAGATGTGGGTGGTGCCGTAGCTGGGCGTGGCCAGCACGAATTCGTAGGCCGCGTCTCCCCGCGCCTTGAAGGGCCCCCAGCGGCCGTCGGCGCCGATGGACTTGGTGAAGACCGCTTCGCCGAGCCGGGCGCCGGTGGCTGGATCGACCGCGTAGACGGTGACCGTGGCACCGTTGAGCGGGAGGTTCTCGGCACCGAGCGCGCGGCCGTTGAGCACGACGGTCGCCTCGGGCGCGACCTCGGTGGTGCGCGGCGCCTGCCCGGTCAGGAACTGCCAGGTCGCGGCGAAGGCGGCGGGCGAGAAGGAGGTCTCGCGGTGGTCGACGCGCGGCAGCACGATGTTGGTCGCGCCCTTGAGCGCGGGCCCGTCGAAGCCGATGTTGGTCGGCTTGCCGGGAGTGCCGATCCACACGCCGTCGGGCTGCGCGTACTTGTCGTTGTTGTCGGAGCGCAGCGTCAGCCATTTCACGCCGGGCGTGACTTCCTCGCCGTTCGGTCCCTTCGGCGCGTTGAGCTGCTGCATGAAGCCCGAGAGCCCCGAGAACTCGTTGTTCTCGCGCAGGCCCTTCACCGCCCAGATTCCATGCGCCGGGTTGCCGCCCAGCACCACGTGGCTCACGACCGCCGCGCCGCCGCCGTTCTGCACGTAGTTGCGGATGGTGTTTCCGCCGCGCGAGTTGCCTATCAGCACGACCTTGCTCGCACCCGTGGCCTTCAGCACCTTGTCGACCTCGGTCTTGAGGAACACGGCCGATTCGCCGGTCGAACTGCGCCCGGGTTGCGCCACGGCGTCATCGTCGCGAGCCACCGGGTTGGGCTGGTCCACCGCGAAAAGCCGTTCGCGCGGCCAGCCGTTCGATTCGAAGCGCCAGATCGTCGTCTGCCAGAGCGCGGCCGAGTCGCCGTTGCCGTGCATGAACACGATCGGCGGGCGCTCGGTGTAGGAAGGCGTGGGAGAGGTGGCGCAGGCGGTCAGCATGGCGGCAGTTGTTCCGGTGGCGGCCATGGCGACCAGAAGAGAGCGGCGAGTCTGCATGTTTCGTTCCTGGGGTCCGGGTGTGAGGGGCCAAGTGAAAACGCCCGCCAGCGCGATGCGGGCGGGCGTTGGATGCTAGCGGAACACCGCGGAGCCGGCTTCGCCGGGCCGCAGCGACACGAAGTGCGCGCAGCCCGGGGGCGAGCCTTGTCCTAGGCGAAGACGCCGGCGGTGTCCTGCATGCGGGCGGAGACTTCGCCCAGGTGGTGCAGCGTGTCGCCGAAGGTCATTTCCATCTGCGTGAGCTTGCGGAAGTAGTGGCTGCCGATGTATTCGTCGGTCACGCCGATGCCGCCGTGCAGCTGCACCGAATTCGCGGCGATGTAGCGCATCGACACGCCGAGCTGGTACTTGGCGCGGGCCAGCGCCTGGCGGCGCTCATCGGCCGGGGCGTTGAGCTTGAGCGTGGCGTAGTAGCTCATCGAGCGGGCGAGCTCCAGCTGCATCTTCATGTCGGCCACGCGGTGGCGCAGCGCCTGGAAGCTGGAGATGACCACGCCGAACTGCTTGCGCTGGTTCAGGTACTCGACGGTGAGGTCCACGGTCTTGTCCATCACGCCCACGCCTTCGGCGCAGAGGGCGGCGATGCCGACGTCCACCGCGTATTCGAGCGCGGCGAGGCCGTCGAGCGTCAGCAGCGTGGCGTCGGCCTTGTCGAACACGACCTCGGCGGCGCGGGAGCCGTCCTGCGTGCCGTAGCCGCGCGCTTCCACGCCGCTGGCGCTGCGCTCGACCAGGAAGAGGGCGATCTTGCCGTCGACCTTGGCCGGCACCAGGAAGGCATCGGCTTCATCGCCCACGGGCACCACGCTCTTGGCGCCGGTCAGCGACCAGCCGTCGCCAGCCTTGGCGGCGTGCGCCTCGCACACGTCGAGGCGCCAGCGCGCCTTGCGCTCCTGGTAGGCCAGCACCACGATGGCCTGGCCGCCCGCGATGCGCGGCAGCCAGCTTTCCTTGGTGTCGGCGCCCGCGTAGCCGCTGAGCACCGCTCCGGCGATCAGCGTCTGCGAGAAGGGCTCCAGCACGATGCCGCGGCCCAGTTCTTCCATGACGACCATGCCCGCGACCGGACCCATGCCCAGGCCGCCGTCGTCCTCGCTGATGTAGAGGCCGCCCAGGCCGAGCTCGGCCAGTTCGTCCCACGCTTCGCGCGAGAAGCCGCCCTTGGCCTCGATGCCGCGGCGGCGCTCGAAGTCGTAGCCCTTGTCGACCCACTTGCGGACCGCGTCGCGCAGCTGTTCCTGGTCGTCGGTGAAATTGAAGTCCATGCTCGTTGTCTCCTCAGCCCAGAACCGTCTGCGCGACGATGTTGCGTTGCACTTCGTTCGAGCCACCGTAGATGGTGGTCTTGCGCATGTTGAAGAAGGTCGACGCCAGCGGCGCGAGCGCCGGGTTGCCGCCGGGGAAGTTGCCCTGCCAGCCGGCTTCCATCGCCTCGCGGATCAGCGGCAGCGAGTAGGCGCCGCCGGCCAGCATCATCAGTTCGCTGTAGCGCTGCTGGATCTCGCTGCCGCGGATCTTGAGCAGGCCCGCCACGTCCAGCGAGTTCTTGCCCGAGGTGGCGGCAGAGAGCACGCGCAGCACCATCATCTCGAGCGCGACGATGTCGACTTCGAGCTTGGCGATCTCGTCGCGGAAGCGCTGGTCGTCATAGGCGCCTTCGGCCTTGGCGATGCGCTTGAGGCGCTCGAGCTCGCGCTTGGCGCGGTTCACGTCGGCGATGTTGGTGCGCTCGTGCGAGAGCAGGTGCTTGGCGTAGGTCCAGCCCTTGTTCTCCTCGCCGATCAGGTTCTCGGCGGGCACCTCGACGTTGTCGAAGAACACCTCGTTGACCTCGTGGCTGCCGTCGAGCAGCTTGATCGGGCGCACGGTGACGCCGGGCGACTTCATGTCGAGCAGCAGGAAGCTGATGCCGGTCTGGGGCTTGCCCTCGCTGCTGGTGCGCACGAGGTTGAACATCCAGTCGCCGTACTGGCCGAGCGTGGTCCAGGTCTTCTGGCCGTTGACGATGTATTTGTCGCCCTTGCGCTCGGCCTTGGTCTTCAGCGAGGCCAAGTCGGAGCCCGAGCCCGGTTCGCTGTAGCCCTGGCTCCACCAGACTTCGCCGCTGGCGATGCCGGGCAGGAAGCGCTTCTGCTGCTCCGCGTTGCCGAAGGCCATGATCACTGGCGCGACCATCACGGGGCCGAAGGGCACGATGCGCGGCGCGCCGGCCAGGGCGGTTTCTTCCTCGAACAGGTGGCGCTGGATGGCGGTCCAGCCCGGGCCGCCGAATTCCTTCGGCCAGGCATAGCCGAGCCAGCCCTTCTTGCCGAGGATCTTGGCCCAGCCTTGCAGATCGTCGCGCGTCAGTTCGAGCGCGTTGTGTACCTTGTGAGAAATCTCCTTGGGAAGGTTGTCCTTGACCCAGGCGCGAACTTCTTCGCGGAACTTCTGTTCTTCGGGTGTGAAGCTCAAATCCATGCGTGCCTCGCTGTGTTGATCGGTCCACCGCAGACGCGGTCGGTGTGTCTCCGGAATCGCGGGTTTTAGCACGGTCGTGCTGTGATGCGGTGTCCGCGCCGCGACAAGCGCGGCTTGCCGGACGAGGTGGCGGATGCCGGGCACGGATAATCCCGCCTCCCATGAAGAACATCGTGATCCTGATCTCCGGCGGCGGCTCCAACATGGAGGCCATCGTGCGCGCCGCCGGGCGCGACCGCTGGGCCGAGCGCTTCGGCGCCCGCATCGCCGCCGTCGTGAGCAACAAGGCCGAGGCTGGCGGTTTGGCCATCGCCAGGGCCCAGGGCATCGACACCGCGGTGGTGCCGCACAAGGATTTCGCCACCCGCGAGGACTTCGACGAGGCGCTGGCGAAGGTGGTCGACGGCTACGAACCGGCGCTGGTGGTGCTGGCGGGGTTCATGCGCATCCTGACACCGGGCTTCGTCAACCGCTATGCCGGCCGGCTGGTCAACATCCATCCCTCACTGCTGCCGGCATTTCCGGGGCTGAACACGCACCAGCGTGCCATCGAGGCGGGCTGCAAGGTGGCTGGCGTGACGGTGCACCAGGTAACAACTGAGCTCGACCACGGACCGATCCTCGCGCAGGCGGTGGTGCCCGTGCTGCCTGGTGACACGGCGGCCGCGCTGGCTGCCCGGGTGCTCTCGCAGGAGCATCTGTTGTATCCGCGAGCCATCGCCGGTTGGCTCGCGGATACATCGAGTCACAATGAGTAAAGTTGTTTATATTGGTGAGTTTTCGGGAGTCAGAAAAGTGAAGAACCAATCGTTGCTGCTGGCGCTTGCAGGCGCTGCCCTGATGGCGGGCTGCGCCGCTCCGGCGCCTGCGCCCGCACCCGCGGCACCTCCTGCGCCGCCGCCGGAGCCGGTGTATCAGTGCAATGCGGACGGCGCCCGCTTCGCCGTCGGCCAGCCGCTGTCGCCGCAGCTCGAAGCAGCCGCCCGTGTGCGGGCCGGGGCCGGCACGGTTCGCGTCCTCAAGCCGGGCGAAGCGACCACGATGGAACTCAATGGCGGGCGGCTCAACCTCGACGTCGACGCCCGCAACCGCGTGACGGACGTCCGCTGCGGTTGACCCTCTCCGGATTGCTGCGAAAAAGGTAGCAACCAGACCAGGCAGGATGAACTTTGGCAGCCTGGCTGGTCAGATCGGTGTGAATCTTCTGCGGGCGACGCCGTCTATCTCCACGGTTTCGCCGAACATGGCGGCCGGCCGGACCCAGAGGCCGTGCGCGCCGTACAGGGCACGGTACAGCGTCATCGGCTCCAGCGTCTCGCTGTGACGCACGGTGCCGAGCACTTCGTATTCGCCGCCCTTGTAGTGGCGATAGCGGCCGGGGGGCGTTTCGATCAGGGGAGGGAGGTCTTCGTCGTTCAACGGCGGTTTGCCTTTCTTCAAAAAACTGGCGGGCTTGATTTGACTGGAGTCGGATGGATCGCGCTGATTTTGTTCACCTGGTTCGACTGAGCGAGCATGCCAGTGCGGACGACGGCGCGCGCTATCGACGCAGCGTCGCGGCCTTTGCCGCGCTCGGCTACCTGTGGGTGCTGGGCTGCCTGGGGCTGTCGGTGGGCATCATCGCCTGGGTCCTTTCCACGATCGGCGAACAGCGCTTCAACTTCACGCGCGGCTGGCTGCTGCTGTTCGCCCTGGGACTGCTGTGGGCGACGCTTCGCGCGCTGTGGGTGCGCTTCGACGATCCCGAGGGCATCGAGCTGCGCCGGGAAGACGCGCCCGCTCTTTTCGAGGCGCTGGATCGCATCCGCGCCCGCATCAAGGGGCCGCCGGTCCACCACGTCTACCTCGATGACGACTTCAACGCCAGCATCCGGCAGGTGCCGCGCTTCGGCCTGTTCGGCGGCGCCGTCAATTCGCTGAGCATCGGCCTGCCGCTCCTGATGATGCTCGACCGCCGGCGGCTGCTGTCGGTTCTGGCCCATGAATACGGCCACCTGCGCGGCAATCACGGCCAGCTCAGCGCGTGGATCTACCGCACCCGGCTGTCCTGGCTCAAGCTCGATGCCAGCCTGCAGCGCAACGAAGGCGTGATGGCGCTGTTCTCGCAAGCCTTCTTCCGCTGGTACTTTCCGCGCTTCGCCGCCAAGACCTTCGCGCTGGCGCGGCAGGACGAATACGAGGCCGACCGCATCGCGGGCCGGCTGCTGGGAACGTCGGTGGCGTCGGCCGCGCTGACCGAGATCGCGATCAAGGCCAGCTGGTACGCCAACGAGTTCTGGCCCTGGCACTGGGCCCGCGCCGAGCACGAACCGCTGCCGCCGGGGCCGTTCGAGGCGCTGCGCAAGCGCGTGCGCACGCCCCCCGACGACAACTTCGCCCGCCAGGCGCTGCGCGAGGCAATGCGCCGCGTGAGCGACCTGGAAGACACCCACCCGGTGCTGCGCGACCGGCTGGAGGCGCTGGGCCAGACTGCGACCATGCCCGAGTGGTCGATGCGCCCTGCGCTCGAGATGCTGGCCGACCGCAAGAAATGGATCGCGCATTTCGACAGCCAGTGGCGCCGCGCCCATGCCGCCGACTGGAAGCAGCACCATGCGCACCGCTCGCGCATCCGCGAGCGCATCGCCGTGCTGGCAGCCCGCGGCGACCGCAACACGCCCGACGAGATGGTCGAATGGGCCGATTCCGAGCGGCGGCTCGACCCGTCCGCCCCCGTGCGCGTGCGCTACGAGAGCGCGCTCCAGATCGCTCCCGAGCACCCCGGCGCGCTGCGCGGACTGGCCCAGATGCTGCCGGCGAGCGATCGCGAGGCGCGCCTCGCGGTGCTCGAGCGACTGCACGGTTCGGGCGCGGCCAGCCGGTGGTGGGCCGCCAAGAGCGCCGTGGCCTCGCTGGAGGACCCGGACTCGGGCCCGCACGACGAAGAGGCGCTGAAGCTGTGGCGCGGCCGCCTCAAGGAGGCGGAGGAGGCGGAGGCGCGCGCCTGGGAGGAGATCACCGGCACGCCCTTCTTCAGCCAGATTTCGCGGCACGACCTGAACGACTTCGAACTGGGCGAGCTGCGGGCCGACCTCGTGCGCTGCCTGCCGGCCTCCCGGGCCTGGCTGGTGCGCAAGAACCTGCGCGAATTCCCGTGGCGCCGCGCCTACATCGTCTTCGTCGAGCTGCCGGGGCTCGACGACGAGGACCGCTGGAACCTCTGCCGCCAGCTGGAACAGACGCTCACGCTGCCGGGTGCCGCGCTGGTGCTGTGGGCCGGGCATTCGCCGAAGCTCGAAGACGTCGAGCGCGAGGCTTTCGGGGCGGTCTGGGTTCGCGACGCCTAGGACTCCGGCCGGGTTTCCCGCGGCTGAGACAATCGGGGGATGCATCCCAAAGCCCTGTTGGAGGCCGCCGCCGATCTGGTCGGCCTCGTCCTGAAGTTCGATCACCCTGCCGATCAGGTCGTGTCGCGGTTCTTCCGCGACCACCGCGAGTTCGGCCCGCGCGAGCGCGCGACGCTCGCCGAAACCGTCTACACCGTGCTTCGCAAGAAGCTGCTGTTCGATCACCTCTCGCCCTCGGGCAGCGGCTCCAAGGAGCGCCGGATGGCGATCCTGGGTTTCCATGGCCCGCGCGACTTCCTGAAGAGCGCGCTCAACGACACCGAGAAGCGCTGGCTCGACAACTGCGACGCGGTCAAGGCCGACGACCTGCTGGAGCGCCATCGCCACAACCTGCCCGAGTGGCTCGTGACGCCGCTGAAGGCGCAGCTCGGCGAGGGCTTCTGGCCGCTGGTGGCGGCCCTGCAGGAGCCCGCGCCGCTCGACCTGCGCGTCAATGCCCTGACCGACAAGCGTGCGGATGTGAAGGCTGAGCTTGCGCTGGCTGCTATCAAATCGGAAGCGACGCCGTTCTCGCCCTGGGGCCTGCGCATCGAAGGCAAGCCGGCGCTGACCAAGCTCGATGCCTTCGCCCGCGGAGCCATCGAGGTGCAGGACGAGGGCTCGCAGTTGCTGGCGCTGCTTCTGGACGCCAAGCGCGGCGAGATGGTGGTCGATTTCTGCGCGGGCGCGGGCGGCAAGACGCTGGCCATCGGCGCCACGATGCGCAACACCGGCCGCCTCTACGCCTTCGACGTCTCGGCACACCGGCTCGACGCGCTCAAGCCGCGTCTGGCGCGCAGCAAGCTGTCGAACGTGCACCCGGCCGCCATCGCCCACGAGCGCGACGACCGGATCAAGCGCCTCGCGGGCAAGATCGACCGCGTGCTGGTCGACGCGCCCTGCTCGGGGCTGGGGACGCTCAGGCGCAATCCGGACCTGAAATGGCGGCAGTCGCCGAAGTCGGTGGAGGAACTGACTGTCAAGCAGACGGCCATCCTGCAGAGTGCCGCGCGGCTGGTGAAGTCGGGCGGGCGTCTCGTCTACGCCACGTGCAGCGTGCTGCCAGAGGAGAACGAGGCCATCGCGGAGGCCTTCAGCGCGGCCAATCCCGACTTCGTGCCAGTGGATGTGGCGGATTTGCTGCAGGGGCTCAAGGTCGAGGGTTTCGAGGCGCTGTGTGCCGGCGGGGAGGGCGGCAGGCGCTATCTGCGACTCTGGCCCCACCTGCATTCGACCGACGGTTTCTTTGCCGCAGCCTGGAACCGCAAATAGAGGACGGACTCCAAACTAGGGTTAATCTGCGCTTTTCGTGAAGGTTTAAAGGGCTTGTTTTAGGCCCTCGCGCCTTAAAATCGCGGGTTATCTGAAGGCTGCACATTCGTGTGGCCATGATGGAGTACCTGACTCAATGTTGCTTCCTGACTCCGCCGTCCTCAATGCGGCCATCGATTGGCTCGGACACGGCCTTTGGGATCTCACCTGGTGGCAGATCGTGCTTTACACGCTCGCCACCACGCACATCACGATTGCCGCGGTCACGATCTTCCTGCACCGCACGCAGACGCACCGGGCCATGGATCTGGGCCCGATCCCGTCGCATTTCTTCCGCTTCTGGCTCTGGATCGGCACCGGCATGGTGACGAAGGAGTGGGTCGCGATCCACCGTAAGCACCACGCCAAGTGCGAAACGCAGGACGACCCGCACAGCCCGCAGGTCAAGGGCATCGAGGAGGTGCTCTGGCGCGGCGCCGAGCTGTACCGCGCCGAGTCGAAGAACAAGGAAACGATGGAGCGCTACGGTCACGGCACGCCCGACGACTGGATCGAGCGCAACCTGTATTCGCGCTACAGCTGGCAGGGCGTCGGCCTGATGCTGGTCCTGAACCTGGCGCTGTTCGGCACGCTCGGCATGGCCGTGTGGGCTGTGCAGATGCTCTGGATCCCGATCACCGCTGCCGGCGTGATCAACGGCATCGGCCACTACTGGGGCTATCGCAACTTCGAGGCGCCCGACGCAAGCCGCAACATCATGCCCTGGGGCCTGATCATCGGCGGCGAAGAGCTGCACAACAACCACCACACGTACCCCACCTCGGCCAAGTTCTCGGTCAAGAAGTACGAGTTCGACATCGGCTGGATCTACATCCAGGCGCTGCAGAAGCTGGGTTGGGCCAAGGTCAAGAAGGTGCCGCCGAAGATGCTGATGGGCGATATCCAGCCCGTGGCCAACGAGAAGACGCTCGAGGCCGTCATCGCCAACCGCTACGAAGTCATGGCCGGCTATGCGCGTGAAATGCGCCGCGCCACCAGCCAGGAGCTGGCTGCCCTGAAGAACAAGGGCGCCGACCTGTCGGTGCTCAAGGCTGCCAAGCGCTGGCTGCACCGCGACGACGACAAGGTGCCTGCATCGGCCCGCTCGCACGTTGTGCAGGCTCGTGCCGCGCATCCGGTGCTCGACAAGATGGTCACGATGCGCGAAGAGCTGCGCCAGCTGTGGCTGAACACCTCGCAGTCGCGCGAGCAGCTGGCGGCCGATCTGGCGGCCTGGTGCCATCGTGCGGAAGCCAGCGGCATCGCAGGCCTGCGCGACTTCTCGACCCGCCTGCGCGCCGCTCGCGCCTGACGCGAAGCGGGGCTCTCCCCGAAGAAAGGCCGGCCCTCAGGCCGGCTTTTTTATGTCCGTCGAATTCTCGCGGGTGCCAAATCCCCAATGAAAGAGGGCAGAGCGAAAATGCGAAACGTGCAGAGACAGGCAATAAAAAACCCGCTGTGTTTGCAGCGGGTTTTTTATTTGGAGAACCTGAGCCGAATTACTTCAGCTTGATTTCCTTGTATTCGACGTGCTTGCGCGCCTTGGGATCGAACTTCATGATCGACATCTTTTCAGGCATCGTCTTCTTGTTCTTGCTGGTCGTGTAGAAGTGGCCGGTACCCGCGGTGGATTCCAGCTTGATCTTTTCGCGTCCGCCTTTGCTCGTTGCCATGATTCAGCTCCTTAGGCTTGGCCGCGTGCACGCAGGTCTGCGAGCACGGAGTCGATACCGTTCTTGTCGATCAGGCGCAGCGCGGCGCTCGAAACACGCAGGCGAACCCAACGGTTTTCACTTTCGACCCAGAAACGGCGGTATTGCAGGTTCGGCAGGAACCGGCGCTTGGTTTTGTTGTTGGCGTGGGAAACGTTGTTTCCGACCATCGGGCCCTTGCCCGTTACGTCGCATACGCGTGCCATGAGGACACTCTTTCTTGAACAGCTGGCACCGGGGCAATCAGGGCGATTGCAGGTGTTTTGCAGCTTGACCTCGCCAGAAAACGGGTGGCGGTACCCCGGCTTTGCCGTAGCCCGTAAGAGAGCCCTGTTTCGGCAAAGCCTCGGATTATAGCCCTTTTGTGGGCCCTGTTGGTTACAGGGTGCCGTCCTGCTCCAGGAATCGCTGGGCGTCGAGAGCGGCCATGCAGCCGGTGCCGGCGCTGGTGATGGCCTGGCGGTAGACGTTGTCCTGCACGTCGCCGGCGGCGAAGACGCCCGGAATGCTGGTCATCGTGGCGAAGCCCTGCAGGCCGGAGCGGGTCAGGATGTAGTTGTCCTTCATCTCCAGCTGGCCCTGGAAGATGTCGGTGTTCGGGTGGTGGCCGATCGCGATGAAGCAACCCTTCAGGTCGATCTGCTCCGTGGCGCCGGTCTGTGTGTTCTTGATGCGGATGCCCGTCACGCCCGAGTCGTCGCCCAGTACCTGGTCGAGCTCGTTGTGCAGCTTCAGCTCGATCTTGCCCTCGGCGACCTTCTCCATGACCTTGTCGATCAGGATCGGCTCGGCGCGGAACTTGTCGCGGCGGTGCACCAGGGTGACCTTGTTCGCGATGTTGGCGAGGTAGAGGGCTTCCTCCACAGCCGTGTTGCCGCCGCCGATCACGCACACTTCCTGCTCACGGTAGAAGAAGCCGTCGCAGGTCGCGCAGGCGGAGACGCCGCGGCCCATGAACTTCTGCTCGGAGTCGAGGCCCAGGTACTTCGCCGAAGCGCCGGTGGCGATGATCAGCGCGTCGCAGGTATAGGTGCCGCTGTCGCCGGTGAGGGTGAAGGGGCGCTTGCTCAGGTCGACCTTGTTGATGTGGTCGAAGACGATCTGCGTCTTGAAGCGCTCCGCATGCTCCAGGAAGCGCTGCATGAGGTCGGGTCCTTGCACGCCATGCACGTCGGCCGGCCAGTTGTCGACCTCGGTGGTGGTCATCAGCTGCCCGCCCTGGGCGATGCCGGTGATGAGCAGGGGCTGCAGATTTGCGCGTGCTGCATAGACGGCGGCCGTATAGCCGGCAGGGCCGGAGCCCAGAATCAAAACCTTGGCGTGTTGGGGAGCGGACATGAGTAGAAAACCTAGGATGGACGCTGCGTCAGCGTGTACATTTTCAGGGTGGTAGCGATATATATGGAGTATCACTGCCCGGTTCAACACCGGGTAAACGGTGTTTTCAATGCGCGCGATTGTAGTAATCCATCGGCTTGCTGCTTTCTGGATTGCTCCGCCCGCTATCTCAGGGATTGATAAATGTCGATGCTGTCCAACCTCGAATTGCTTCGGCGCGTTCCATTGTTCGCGTCGTTGACAGCCACGCAGTCCGCTAGCATCGCGGACGCGATCATCAAGAAGCGCTTCAAGCGCGCGGAGGTCGTCGTGGAGCAGGGCAAGAAGTCCGATGCGCTCTACATCATCCTGACCGGCCGCGCTCGCGTCACCAGCGCCGACAGCCGCGGACGAGAGGTCATCCTGGCAACGCTGCATCCTGGCGACTACCTCGGCGAGATGAGCCTGATCGACGACGAGCCCCATTCGGCCACCGTGCGCACCGAGATCCAGTGCGACGTGCTCATGCTGGGCCGCGACGCCTTCGCGCGCTGCCTGCCCGAGAACTCCTCCATGGCCTACAACATCATGCGCGGCCTGGTGCAGCGCCTGCGCCATGCCGACCGCAAGATCGAGTCGCTGGCGCTGATGGACGTCTACGGCCGCGTGGCCCGTTCGCTGCTCGAGTTCGCCATCGAGGACGGCGCCGGCAATCTCAAGGTGCGCGAGAAGATCTCCCGCCAGGATCTGGCCAAGATGGTCGGCGCCTCGCGCGAGATGGTGAGCCGGGTGATGAAGGATCTCGAGGAGCGCGGTTTCGTCCAGACGCAGGAAGACGGTTCGATGATCGTCAAGGAACGGCTCCTTTCGCTGGCCTGAGCCTCCAGGGCCGGGGCCGCCTGTAACGGCGGCCCCGGCCTTTTGTTGTAGTGTTCGTGCATCCGGCCCCAGTTTCCCGAGGCCGGGCGCCGTGTTTTTCATGACCTATTCGCTGAATACGCTTCAATCTTCTTCTGCCGCCGAGGGGCAACCCGTGCGCGTGCGCGCCATGCGCTTCGCGCACGAGATCACGCTGATCGCAGGATTCGCAGCGCTGCTGTTCTGGCTGCTCTCGATGCTGAGCTTCACGCCCTCCGACGCCGCCTGGTCCACTTCGGGCACCGGGGGCGAAATCAAGAACTGGGGCGGCCGCATCGGCGCCTGGCTGGCCGACGGCAGCTACTACGCCGCCGGCTATTCCGTCTGGTGGTGCCTTTTCGCCGGGCTGCGCGCCTGGCTGTCTTCGCTGGCCAACTGGCTGCGCGGCGGCGAACCCTCGGCCGCCGAACAGGCTGCGCCACGCGGGCGCTTCAACCGCAGCCGCCTTGCCTTCTGGCTCGGCCTCGTCCTGCTGCTCTGCGCGAGCACGGTGCTCGAATGGTCGCGCCTTTACCGGCTCGAAGCCCACCTTCCGGGCTCGGGCGGCGGCGCGCTCGGCTATCTGGTCGGTCCCGCCAGCGTGCGCTGGATGGGCTTCACCGGCTCGGCGCTGGTGGCCATCGCCGGGGGCGTGATCGGCTCCGCGCTGGTGTTCCGCTTCTCCTGGAGTCTGATCGCCGAGCGCATCGGCGCACGCTTCTATTCGCTGTTCGAGTCGCGCCGTGAAAAGCGCGAGATGGCTGCAGACATCGCCATGGGCAAGCAGGCTGCCCGCGAGCGTGCGGAAGCCGACGAGTCCGCCTACGCGCGCGACGACATCGATTCCGGCCGCTCCGAGCCCTCGCTGTCGCCATCGTCCGGTGCCTTTGCCGGCGGTGGCGGAGGCGACGACGAGATCCTCATCGAGCCGCGTCCCAAGCGCCGCCCGCCATCGCCACCGGTGCAGATCGAACCCGCGATGACCGAGGTGCCTCGCAGCGACCGCGTCGTCAAGGAGCGCCAGAAGCCTCTCTTCAAGGAACTGCCCGACAGCAAGCTGCCGCAGGTCGACCTGCTCGACCCCGCCCAGGCGCGCCAGGAGACGGTCTCGGCCGACACGCTCGAGATGACCTCGCGCATGATCGAGAAGAAGCTCAAGGACTTCGGCGTCGAGGTGCGCGTGGTGCTCGCTTCGCCGGGCCCCGTCATCACGCGATACGAGATCGAGCCGGCCACCGGCGTCAAGGGCTCGCAGATCGTCAACCTCGCGAAGGACCTGGCGCGTTCGCTCTCGCTGGTGTCGATCCGCGTGGTCGAGACCATTCCGGGCAAGAACTACATGGCGCTGGAGCTGCCGAACGCCAAGCGCCAGTCGATCAAGCTCAGCGAGATCCTGGGCTCGCAGGTCTACAACGAAGGCAAGTCGATGCTCACCATGGGCCTCGGCAAGGACATCATCGGCAACCCGGTGGTGGCCGACCTCGCGAAGATGCCGCACGTGCTGGTGGCCGGTACCACCGGCTCGGGCAAGTCGGTGGGCATCAACGCGATGATCCTTTCGCTGCTCTACAAGGCCGAGGCGCGCGACGTGCGCCTGCTCATGATCGACCCGAAGATGCTCGAAATGTCGGTCTACGAAGGCATCCCGCACCTGCTGGCGCCCGTGGTCACCGACATGCGCCAGGCCGCGCACGGCCTGAACTGGTGCGTGGCCGAGATGGAGCGCCGCTACAAGCTCATGAGCAAGCTGGGCGTGCGCAACCTGGCCGGCTACAACACCAAGATCGACGAAGCCAAGGCGCGCGAGGAGTTCATCTACAACCCCTTCAGCCTCACGCCCGACGATCCCGAGCCGCTCAAGCGCGAGCCGCACATCGTCGTGGTGATCGACGAGCTGGCCGACCTGATGATGGTGGTCGGCAAGAAGATCGAAGAGCTGATCGCCCGCCTCGCGCAGAAGGCGCGCGCCGCCGGCATCCACCTCATCCTTGCCACCCAGCGCCCCAGCGTGGACGTGATCACCGGCCTGATCAAGGCCAACATCCCGACCCGCATCGCCTTCCAGGTGTCGAGCAAGATCGACAGCCGCACCATCCTCGACCAGATGGGCGCCGAGGCACTGCTCGGCATGGGCGACATGCTCTACATGCCCAGCGGCACCGGCCTGCCGATCCGCGTGCACGGCGCCTTCGTCAGCGACGACGAAGTGCATCGCGTGGTGGCCTACCTCAAGAGCCAGGGCGAGCCCGACTACATCGAGGGCGTGCTCGAAGGCGGCACGGTCGATGGCGACGGTGACGGCGACCTGCTCGGCGGCGGTGGCGACGGCGAGAAGGACCCGATGTACGACCAGGCGGTCGAAGTGGTGCTCAAGAACCGCAAGGCCAGCATCTCGCTGGTGCAGCGCCACCTGAAGATCGGCTACAACCGCGCCGCGCGGCTCGTCGAGGACATGGAGAAGGCCGGCCTCGTGAGCGCCATGAGCGGCAGCGGCCAGCGCGAGATCCTGGTGCCCGCGCGTGCGGCCGAATGACGGGCCGCGAAACCCGGATCGCCCAGGTTACTTGCTGAAAGGCAATTTGCAAAAGCGCCTTTCGGCATTGCAAATCTTCATCAAGGCCTACACCTGCCGCAATTCGCGGCGGGTAGGGTCGAAAGCCTGGTGCCATAGCCATTCAGAGGAATCCAAATTGAAACTGCGTCACTGGCTGCTGATAGGCCTGCTGAGTTCCGTCAACGCCTGGGCAGGCGGGCTCGACAGCCTCGAAACCTTCGTGAAGACGGTGAAGTCCGGCCGCGCCGACTTCACCCAGACCGTCACCGCGCCCGCGCGTGAAGGCCAGCCGGGCCGTACCAAGACCTCGGCCGGCACCTTCGAATTCCAGCGCCCCGGCAAGTTCAAGTTCGACTACCAGAAGCCCTTCGCGCAAAGCATCGTGGCCGACGGCAGGACGCTGTGGCTCTACGACGCCGACCTGAACCAGGTCACGCAGCGTGCGCAGGCGCAGGCATTGGGCTCCACGCCCGCGGCGCTGATCGCGGCGGCGCCCGACCTCAAGGCCCTGCAGGCCGATTTCACGCTGGAGTCCGCGCCCGACCGCGACGGCCTGCAGTGGGTCAAGGCCACGCCGAAGAACAAGGACGGCCAGTTGCAGAGCGTGCAGGTCGGTTTCCAGGGCGATGCATTGGCGGCGCTCGAAATCCTCGACAGCTTCGGCCAGCGCTCGGTGCTCAAGTTCAGCAAGGTCGAGGTGAACCCGTCCCTGCCCGCCAGCGTGTTCGACTTCAAGCCGCCGGCTGGCGCGGACGTCGTCAAGCAGTAAGTAACCGCGCAAGCAAGCCCACCGGATTGGCCACCACCGCTCATCAACCCCTCGCTGAACGCCTGCGTCCCAAGACGCTGGGCGAGGTGATCGGCCAGCAGCACCTGCTCGGCCCCGGGATGCCGCTGCGCATCGCCTTCGAATCGGGCCAGCCGCATTCCTGCATCCTGTGGGGCCCGCCGGGCACGGGCAAGACCACCATCGCACGATTGATGGCCGACGCCTTCGACGCGCAGTTCCTGAGCATCAGCGCGGTGCTCGGCGGCGTGAAGGACATCCGCGAAGCGGTGGAGCGCGCCACCGCCGCGCGCGACGGGCTCACGCAGCAGCGCACCATCGTCTTCGTCGACGAGGTGCATCGCTTCAACAAGAGCCAGCAGGACGCCTTCCTGCCGCACGTGGAGTCGGGCCTGTTCACCTTCATCGGCGCGACCACCGAGAACCCCTCGTTCGAGGTCAATTCGGCGCTGCTGTCTCGTGCCGCCGTCTATGTGCTGCAGTCGCTCGATGAGAGCAATCTCAAGCAGATCGTGGCGCGGGCGCAGGCCATACAGGCCGTGCCCGCCATCGACGACGCCGCGGTCGACCGTCTCGTGGCCTATGCGGACGGCGATGCGCGCCGGCTGCTCAATACGCTCGAGACGCTCGCAGTCGCAGCGCGCGCCGAGAAGCTCGACCACATCACCGACGAGTGGCTGCTGCGCGTGCTCGGCGAGCGCATGCGGCGCTACGACAAGGGTGGCGAGCAGTTCTACGACACCATCAGCGCGCTGCACAAGTCGGTGCGCGGCAGCGACCCCGATGCCGCGCTCTACTGGTTCGTGCGCATGCTCGATGGCGGCGCCGATCCGCGCTACATGGCGCGCCGGCTGGTGCGCATGGCCAGCGAAGACATCGGCTTGGCCGACCCGCGCGCGCTGCGCCTCGCGCTCGACGCTGCCGAGGTGTATGAACGGCTGGGTACCCCCGAGGGCGAACTCGCGCTGGCCGAGTGCGTGGTCTACCTCGCGATCGCGCCCAAGTCGAATGCCGTCTACAAGGCCTACAACGCGGTACGCGCCCTCGTGAAGACCGACACCACGCGCCCGGTGCCCATGCACCTGCGCAATGCGCCGACCAAGCTCATGAAGCAGCTCGACTACGGCAAGGGCTACCGCTATGCGCACGACGAGGAGGGCGGTTTCGCCGCCGGCGAGCGCTACCTTCCCGACGGCCTGGAGGGCCAGGTCTTCTACGAACCGGTGGAGCGTGGACTCGAGATCCGCATCGCGGAAAAGCTGCGCGACCTGCGCCGGCGCAACGACGAAGCCAAGGGCTGATACGGCCGTCGATACCCTCTTGCAGCACGCGCGCAAAGCGTGCATGACCCCACGCGCATACAGCATGACGTGAGCGGGTAAACCCCGGTCCGCGCGCACCGAATCGGCGCTGGCGCGTGACTACAATCCCGCCCACAAATCCGCCGGCGACACATGTTGGCTGGTTTTTTGCTTGTCAAGCCAGGGGCGCCAAACCGGTGTCCCGGTGGGTGAATGGCACCCCAACGGTGCAACACATAGGAAATCGCGTTATGGACATTTTGCTGCAGCAGATCATCAACGGTCTGGTTCTCGGCAGCATGTATGCCTTGATAGCCCTGGGCTATACCATGGTGTACGGCATCATCAATCTGATCAACTTTGCGCACGGCGAGGTGCTGATGGTGGGGGCTCTCACGAGCTGGACCATCATCGGGCTCATGAAGGACGGCATGCCCAACACCCCGGGCTGGCTGATCCTCTTCATCGCGCTGATCATCGCCTGCGTCGTCGCGGCAACCCTCAACTTCGTGATCGAGAAGGTGGCCTACCGGCCGCTGCGCAACAGCCCCAAGCTCGCGCCGCTCATCACCGCCATCGGCATGTCGATCCTGCTGCAGACGCTGGCGATGATCATTTGGAAGCCGACCAACAAGGCCTATCCCACCCTCCTGCCTTCCGACCCCATCCACCTCGGCGGTGCGGTCATCTCCCCGACCCAGGTCATGATCCTCAGCGTCACGGCGTTCTCGCTCGTGGTGCTCATGTGGCTGGTCAACTACACCAAGCTCGGCCGCGCGATGCGCGCCACCGCCGAGAACCCGCGCGTCGCGGCGCTCATGGGCATCCGACCCGACATGGTCATCTCGGCCACCTTCATCATCGGTGCCGTGCTCGCGGCCATCGCCGGCGTCATGTACGCCTCCAACTACGGCATCGCGCAGCACGCGATGGGCTTCCTGCCCGGCCTCAAGGCCTTCACCGCGGCCGTGTTCGGCGGCATCGGCAACTTGGCAGGCGCGGTCGTCGGCGGCATCCTGCTGGGCCTCATCGAAGCGATCGGCTCGGGCTACATCGGAACGCTGACCGGCGGCGTGCTCGGCAGCAACTACAGCGACATCTTCGCGTTCATCGTGCTGATCGCCATGCTCACGCTGCGTCCTTCGGGCCTGCTGGGCGAACGCGTGGCCGACCGCGCCTGAGGAGCTTGCCATCATGAAGAACAGCAAGAACCTCGCCCTGTACGTCATCGGCGCCATCGCCGTGCTCGCGCTGCCGCTGCTGCTGCAGATGCAGGGCAATGCCTGGGTGCGCATCGCCGACATCGCACTGCTCTACGTGCTGCTGGCCCTGGGCCTGAACATCGTGGTCGGCTACGCCGGCCTGCTCGACCTGGGCTACGTGGCCTTCTTCGCGGTGGGGGCGTACCTCTTCGCGCTGATGGGCTCGTCGCACCTGTCCGAGACCTTCGAGTGGTTCAAGATCACCTTCCCGAACGGCATGCACACCTCGCTGCTGATCGTGATACCGCTGGCCTTCGTGCTCGCGGCGGTGCTCGGCGTGCTGCTGGGCGCGCCAACGCTCAAGCTGCGCGGCGACTACCTCGCCATCGTCACGCTCGGCTTCGGCGAAATCATCCGCGTGTTCCTGAACAACCTCGACCAGCCGGTGAACATCACCAACGGTCCGAAGGGCATCACCTCGATCGACTCGATCAAGTTCTGGGGGCTCGACCTCGGCAAGGCGCTGAAGTTCGACGGCTTCACCATCTCGTCGGTCACGCTCTACTACTACCTGTTCCTGGCGCTGGTGCTGGTCACCATCCTCATCTCGCACCGCCTGCAGCTCTCGCGCATCGGCCGCGCCTGGATGGCCATCCGCGAGGACGAGATCGCAGCCAAGGCCATGGGCATCAACACCCGCAACATGAAGCTGCTGGCCTTCGGCATGGGCGCGAGCTTCGGCGGCGTCTCCGGCGCGATGTTCGCGGCCTTCCAGGGCTTCGTGTCGCCCGAGTCCTTCAGCCTGATGGAGTCGGTGATGATCGTTGCGATGGTCGTGCTCGGCGGCATCGGCCACCTGCCCGGCGTGATCCTGGGCGCCATCCTGCTGGCCGCGCTGCCCGAGGTGCTGCGTTACGTGGCGGGCCCGCTGCAGTCGATGACCGACGGCCGCCTCGATGCTTCCATCCTGCGCCAGCTGTTCATCGCGCTGGCCATGATCGTCATCATGCTGGTGCGCCCGCGCGGCCTGTGGCCCTCGCCGGAGCATGGCAAGTCGCTGACCAGGAAGGGCGGAGCGCCCGTCGACCCGACCCATGCCGCAGTGGCCCCCGGCTCGCTGCAGACGCACGCACCGGGCATCGATACGCCCGCCGACGAGCTGCCTGGCGCCGCTTCCCGTCCCATGTCGATCAATCCCTGAACGCACGAGGAAGAATCAACATGACGACCGACACCATCCTCGACGTCCGGGGCATCTCCAAGCGCTTCGGCGGGCTGCAGGCCCTGTCCGACGTGGGCATCACCATCAAGCGCGGCCAGGTCTACGGCCTGATCGGCCCCAACGGCGCCGGCAAGACCACGTTCTTCAACGTGATCACCGGCCTGTATACGCCCGACAGCGGCACCTTCGAGCTCGCGGGCAAGCCCTACCAGCCGACGGCGGTGCACGAAGTGGCCAAGGCCGGCATCGCGCGCACCTTCCAGAACATCCGCCTCTTCGCCGAAATGACGGCGCTCGAGAACGTGATGGTCGGGCGCCACATCCGCACCCATTCGGGCGTGCTCGGCGCGATGTTCCGCACCGGCGGCTTCAAGGCCGAGGAGAAGGCCATCGCCGAGCGGGCGCACGAACTGCTCGACTACGTGGGCATCGGCAAGTTCGCCGACTACAAGGCGCGCACGCTGTCGTACGGCGACCAGCGCCGCCTCGAGATCGCACGCGCGTTGGCCACCGACCCGCAGCTCATCGCGCTGGACGAGCCCGCAGCCGGCATGAACTCCACCGAGAAGGTGGCGCTGCGCGAGCTGATCGACCGCATCCGCCGCGACAACCGCACCATCCTGATCATCGAGCACGACGTCAAGCTCATCATGGGCCTGTGCGACCGCGTCACCGTGCTGGACTACGGCAAGCAGATCGCCGAAGGCACCCCGGTGGACGTGCAGAAGAACGAGAAGGTGATCGAGGCCTACCTCGGCACTGGAGGACATTGAGATGAGCGCAGCAACGATGACGAGCGAACAAGACACCGCGACGAAGACGGCGGGCAAGGTGCTGCTGAAGGTCAACGGCCTGAAGGTGGGCTATGGCGGCATCCAGGCCGTCAAGGGCGTGGACTTCGAGGTGCGCGAGGGCGAGCTGGTCTCGCTGATCGGCTCCAACGGCGCCGGCAAGACCACCACCATGAAGGCCATCACCGGCACGCTGCCGGCAGGGGCTGGCAACATCGAGTTCCTGGGCCGCAGCATCAAGGGCCGCGGCGCCTGGGACCTGGTGGAAGAGGGCCTGGTGATGGTGCCGGAAGGCCGCGGCGTGTTCACGCGCATGACCATCACCGAGAACCTGCAGATCGGCGCCTACATCCGCAAGGACAAGGCCGGCATCGCGAGCGACATGGAGCGCGTGTTCGTCACCTTCCCGCGCCTGCGCGAACGCAAGGACCAGCTGGCCGGCACCATGTCGGGCGGCGAGCAGCAGATGCTGGCCATGGGTCGAGCGCTCATGGCACGCCCCAAGGTGCTGCTGCTGGACGAACCCACCATGGGCCTGTCGCCCATCATGTGCGACAAGATCTTCGAGGTGGTGCAGACCGTGGCCTCGCAGGGCGTGACCATCCTGCTGGTCGAGCAGAACGCCAATCGCGCACTGCAGCTGGCCGACCGCGGCTATGTGATGGAGTCGGGCCTCATCACCATGAGCGGCGATGCCAAGGGCCTGCTGAGCGACCCGCGCGTGCGGGCCGCGTACCTCGGCGAATAGGCGGGCGTTCCGTTCGCCACAGGCGGTGCGGGCCGCGCCCGGATGGCGCGGCGGCGCGCACCGCCTTTTTCTTTTTTCCTGCCGGCTACATCATCGCCGCGGCGGCCTTGATCGCCTCGCGGATGCGCCCGTAGGTGCCGCAGCGGCACACGTTCTCGATGGCGTCGATGTCGGCATCCGTCGGGTTGCGCGTGCGGCGCAGCAGGTCCACCGCCGCCATGATCTGCCCCGGCTGGCAGAAGCCGCATTGCGGCACGTCGAGGTTCAGCCAGGCCTGCTGCACCGGATGCAGCGTGTTGCCATTGGCCAGCCCCTCGATGGTCGTCACCTGGCGGCCGCGCACGTCGGACACGCGCACCGAGCACACCGTCACCGCCTTGCCGTCGACGTGGCAGGTGCAGGCCTTGCACACGTTGATGCCGCAGCCGTACTTCGGCCCGGTGATGCCGAGCTTGTCGCGCAGCACCCAGAGCAGGGCCATGTCGTCGGGCGCCTCGACGTCGACGTTCTGGCCGTTCACCTTGAAAGATTGCACGGGCATGGGGAGTCTCCTCAGGTCGGGATCTGGACGTTGACGGGCGTGGGCAGCTTGCCCGGCGGGATCGGCGTGAAGTCGACCGGGAAGTTCAGCGGGAAGCTGCGCGGCCTGGTGCCGGTGGCGCGCGCATAGGCGTTGGCGATGGCGCCGGAGCTGGCCGAGAGGCCGACCTCGCCCAGGCCGCCGATGGCCTCGGCGCTGGGCGGCATGATGATGATCTTCACGTCCTTCGGGTAGTTCTTCATGCGCGAGAAGTGGTACTGCGAATAGCTGCCTTCCAGCGGCAGGCCGTTCTGGATGTGCAGCCCCGCACTGAGCACCAGCGCGATCGACTCGCACAGGCCGCCCTGCAACTGCGCCTCGATGCCCGAGGGGTTGATCGGCGTGCCCACGTCGATCGCGATGGTGGCGCGAACCACCTGCGCGGCAGACGGCACCCGCGCGTCGATCTCGACGATGCAGGCCGTGAACGACTTCGTCTCCTGGTGCACGCCCACGCCCTGCGCGAAGCCCGCGGGCATCGCCTTGCCCCATTGCGCCGCCTCGGCCACGGCCTTGAGCACCGCGCGGGCGCGCGGCAGCCGCAGGTACTCGAGCCGGAAGGCGACCGGGTCCTTGCCCGCCGCCTTGGCCATCTCGTCGACCAGGATCTCCTCCACCAGCCGCGAGGGCTGGATGTGCACCGAGCGGTACGAGCAGGTGTTCATGTCGATCGGCACCGGCGTCAGCAGCTTGGTCGTGACGCCGAAGTTGTAGGGCGAGGAGACCATGGTCTTGAACATGGTCTGCTCGATCGCGAAGTTGCCCACCGTCTGCGGAAAGGCGTTAGGCAGCGCGATGGCTGCGGCCTCCAGCATGTTGCCGAAGCCGTGGCGCGTGTCGAGCCGCACGCCGGCGACGCGCTGCTCGAAGGCGATCACCTGGCCCAGCAGCATGGTGGCGCGCGCCTTGTGGAACATCGGCGGGCGCATGCGCGTGTGGCGCATGTCGTCGGTGCGGTGGTACATCAGGCGGCAGGGGCGCCCGAGCGCCTTCGATACCTGGATCGCCTGCAGCACCGGGTCCCAGAAGAGCCGCCGGCCGAAGGAGCCGCCCGAGGGCACCACGTGCACGGTCACCCTGTTCAGGGGCAGGCCGAGTTCGGCCGCGACCGCCTGCTGGGTGACGATGGGGCTTTGCAGGCCGGCCCAGATCTCGGCCCGGTCCGGACGCACGTCGGCGATCGCGCATTCCACTTCCATCGGGCAGTGCGAGACCGGTGCGAACTCGAATTCGCCCTCCACGGTCAGCGCGCCCAGCGGCGGCAGCGCGAAGGGCAGCAGCGCCGACTTCAGCTTGCGCATGATGGTGGCGTTCGACTCGCCGTCGATCGGCCCGGCGGCCCAGGTCACGTCGAGCGCGTTCACCGCGGCCCATGCCTGCCCGAAGGTCTCGGCCATCACGGCCACGCCGGGCGGCGTCGGCGTGATGCCGTTGGTCGACGGAATCGGCACCACGCCGATCACGCCCGGCATGGCCATCACCGTGTTCATGTTGTTGATGCTCACGAACTTGCCGTTGATGGTCGGCGGGCGCCGCACCATGGTCGGCATCGCGCCGGGCACAGCCTGGTCGAGCGTGAACTTCTTGCGCCCAGTGACGATGTCCAGCGCATCGAGCCGCGTGACGCGCTGCCCGACCACCGAGGGCGTGGAGCCCGAGAGCACGCCGCCCAGGCCGCCCAGAAGCGGCATCCCGGCATGCAGCGAGCGCACGCTCGACGAGCCGCCGGTGAGCTGGTTCCAGATCAGCTCGGGGCTGGCGTCGGCCGAGGTCACCTCGATGGCGCTCAGCGGCAGGCGCAGCTTGTCGGCCAGCATCATCGCGGTGGCCGTGGCGATGCCCTGGCCCACCTCCAGGCGCGGCAGCGCGAGCCGCACGCGTCCGTTCTCGCCGTTGGTCACTTTCACGAGGGGCATGGTCGGCAGCGCGGTCAGTGTCACCGCATCGCCGATGTCGAACAGGTCGGTGGTGTCCGGAGGCGTCATCGGCAGCAGCGCGGCGGCTGCCGTGGAGGGCGCCGCGAGGCCTGCAAGTCCGGCGACCCCGGCCGTGGCCGAGACCAGCGGTGCGGCCGTCGCGTAGCCCAGGACCTCGCGCCGGCGCAGGCCCGGCGCGTCACCGCCGTCCGGCCCGCGCGAGGGACGCGGGCTCTCGTTCGAACGCTTCATCGTTGTCTCCTTGTTGTGGTGGCGAACGCGAGCGACTGTGGCATCATCGCCGCGCCCGGGATGTCGTTGGAACGACATTCCTTACGGCCCGCGATGGACCGGCTCTTGCGACGAGCCGGCCGTGTCCTGGGAGGAGACCCGACGATGTCGACGAGCGCGCTGGAGAACATGCTCCGCGAGAGCCTGTGGGCACGAGCCCTCACGAGCGAGGAGCTCGATCGCGTCGTGCAGGAGTCCCACGAGCGCACCATTCCTGCTGGCGGTTTCGTCGTGCGGCGCGGCGAGCCCGCCGATCACTGGGTCGGCGTGATGGACGGCCTGCTGAAGATGTCCGTATCGCTGCCCGACGGCCGCGTTTCCACCTTCACCGGCGTCACCGCCGGCGGCTGGAGCGGCGAGGGCTCTTTGCTCACCCCCGGACCCTGGCGCTACGACGGCGTGGCGCTGCGGCCCACCCGCGTCGCATGCATCCCGAAGCACAGCTTCGAGCGCCTCCTGGCCTCGAACATCGAATTCAATCGGTTTCTGTTGTTACACATCAATGCGCGACTGAGCCTGTTCATCGGGCTCATGGAGTTCGATCGCCTGCTGGGGCCCGACGCGCGCGTGGCGCGCTGCCTCGCCAGCCTGTTCGATCCGATCCTCTATCCGCGCGCCGACCGTTTCGTGCGGCTGAGCCAGGACGAGATCGGCCTGCTGTCGGCGGTGTCGCGCCAGCGCGCGAACCGGGCGCTGCACGCCCTGCAGCGCGACGGCCTGCTGCGCGTGGAGCACGGCGGTGTCGAGGTGCTCGACCTCGCGGGGCTGCGCAGCTATTCGGGCGATGCCTCCTCGGTGGCGCTGCGCCGCGAGGAGGCCCTGCCCGAGGACCTCGTCAGTCCACCTTCGCGCCGGTGGCCTTGACGACCTTCTCGTACTTGGCGAGCTCGCTCTTCATGAAGGCGCCGAACTGCTCGGGCGAGCTGCCCACCGGCTCGGCCAGCAGCGAGGCGAAGCGGGTCTTCGTCTCCGGCGCGTTCAGCGCCGCGACGAAGGCCTGGTTGAGCTTCACGACCACGTCGTGCGGCGTGCCGGCCGGGGCGACCAGGCCCCACCAGGTGTCGATCGAGAAGCCCTTGAGCGTGTCGGCCACGGGCGGCACCTCGGGCAGCGAACTGCTGCGCTGCAGCGTCGTCACCGCCAGCGCCTTGAGCTTGCCCGAGCGGATGTTCGGCGCGGCGGTGGCGAGGTTGTCGAAGTTGAAGTCGACCTGGCCCGAGATCAGCGCCAGCTGCGCCGGATTGCCACCGTTGTACGGAATGTGCAGCGCGAAGATGCCCGCTTCCTTCTTGAAAAGCTCGCCCGCGAGGTGCCCCGCGCTGCCGTTGCCGCCGCTGCCGTAGTTGAGCTTGGCGGGGTTGGCCTTGGCGTAGCGGATCAGGTCGGCCACGCTGTTGATGTTCAGGCGCCTGGCCGTATCGGCGTTCATCACCAGCACGTTGGGCACGCGGACCATCTGCGTGATCGGCGCGAAGTCGGTTGCGGCGTTGAACGGCATCTTGCTGTAGAGCCACGGGTTCACCGCGTTGGTGGCGGTGGCCGCGATGCCGATCGTCAGGCCGTCGGCAGGCGCCTTCGCCACCGCGTCGGCGCCGATGTTGCCGCCCGCGCCGGGCTTGTTGTCGATGATGACCGTGCCCAGCGAGTCCTTCACGCGCTCTGCCAGGATGCGCGCGGTGTTGTCGATGGGGCCGCCCGCTGCGTAGGGGACGATCAGGCGGATGGGCCGCTGCGACTGCTGCGCCATGGCCTGTCCGGTGCCCAGCAGGGCGGCGGCGCTTGCGATGAGGGTGAGGAGGAAGTGTCTCGTCTTCATTTGTTCTTGGGTCTGTCGTTCTCGGGGAACCGGTGGAACCGGGGAGTCTCAGGGCAGGGCCTTGTCCGCCTCCGTGGTGAATGCGTCGGCGAAGAATTCTTCCTCGGGCAGGCCGGCCAGCGCCACGTAGTCGCGCTTGGCCGAGTCGACCACGATGGGAGCGCCGCAGGCATACACCTGGTGGCCCGACAGGTCGGCGAAGTCCTCGAGCACGGCCTTGTGGACGAAGCCGGTGCGGCCGGTCCAGTTGTCCTCGGGCGTTGCGTTGGAAACCACCGGCACGTAGCGCAGGTTTGGCATCTTCGCCATCTGCTCGCGCAGCCAGCCGTCCATGTACAGGTCTTCGGGCCGGCGGCCGCCCCAGTACAGCGTGGCGGGGCGGTCGATGCCCTTGAACTGCATGTGCTCCAGCAGCGCCTTGATGGGCGCGAAGCCGGTGCCGGAGGCCAGCAGGATCATCGGCTTGTCGGAATCCTCGCGCAGGAAGAAGCTGCCGAAGGGGCCTTCGATGCGAAGGATTTCCTTTTCCTTCATCGTGCCGAAGACGTGGTCGGTGAACTTGCCGCCGGGCAGGTGCCGCAGGTGCAGCTCGATGCCCGTGCCGGGCTGCGCCAGCGTGTGCGGCGCGTTGGCCATCGAGTAGCTGCGGCGCGAGCCGTCGCGCAGGATGAACTCGACGTACTGGCCAGCGTAGAACTGCAGTGGCTCCCCGGCCGGCAGCTGCAGGCGCACCAGCATCACGTCATGCGACTGGCGTGTGAGGGCCATCACGCGCACCGGCATCTTGCGGATCGGCAGCGCGCCGGCCTCGGTGACCTGGCGCGATTCGAGCACCACGTCGCTCGTGGGATGGGCGCAGCAGGTGAGCACGTAGCCGGCCAGCTGCTCCTCGGCGCTCAGGGCCTTGCTCTGGTGCGGGCCGAGGGTGACTTCGCCCGAGAGCTTCTTGCACTTGCACGAGCCGCAGGCGCCGTCCTTGCAGCCGTAGGGCAGGCCGATGCCCTGGCGGATGCCTGCGGCCAGGATGGTTTCGTCGCCCTGGACCACGAAATTGCGCCCGCTGGGCTCGACGGTGATGGAAAAGCCCGCTTCGTGCGGCGCTGTGGCAGTCATCGGTATTCTTCGAGGGGTAACGCTCCCTCCGGGCCGCTGGCGGCCAGGGGAGCTGGAACTGAATTGGGAAGACGGGAACAGGATTTTGCCTTCAATCAATAGCCCCTCCGGCGCGCTGCCAGCGCGGTTCCGGCGAGAACGCCTGCTGATCGTCGGTTGCGGCGACGTGGGCCAGCGCGTGGCGCGCGACCTGCGCGGGCGCATGCAGCTGGTGGCGCTCACTTCGTCGATGGGGCGGGTGGACGCCCTGCGCACTGCCGGAATACGCCCGCTGGTGGGTAATCTCGACGATCCGCGCACCCTGCGCCGGCTCGCCGGCATCGCCACCCGGGTACTGCACCTGGCCCCCCCTGCGCGCGACGGCGGCCCCGCCTGGTGGCGCGACCAGCGCACCACCACGCTGGCGCGGGCCCTGCGACTGCGTTCGATGCCCTCGGCCTTCGTCTACGGCTCGACCAGCGGCGTCTACGGCGACTGCGGCGGCGCGCGCATCGACGAAACCCGCGCCCTGCGCCCCGACACCCCGCGCTCGCACCGCCGCGTCGACGCCGAACGCGCCGTGCGCTGGCTCGGCCGCAGCGCAGGCGTGCGCGCCAGCATCCTGCGCATCCCCGGCATCTATGCTCCCGACCGCGAGAACGGCACCCCCCGCGCCCGCCTCCAGCGCGGCACGCCCGTGCTGCGGCGCGAGGACGACGTCTACACCAGCCACATCCATGCCGACGACCTCGCCCGCGCCTGCATCGCCGCGCTCTTCCGCGGCAAGCCGCAGCGCGTCGTGCACGCCGCGGACGACACCGAACTGCGCATGGGCGACTACATGGACCTCGCCGCCGACCTCTACGGCATGCCCCGCCCGCCCCGCGTGGCCCGGGGCGAGGCCGAGCGGCAGCTTCCACTGCAGCTGCTGAGCTTCATGGGGGAATCGCGCCGGCTGGACAACACGCGGCTGAAGCGCGAGCTGCGGGTGCGTCTGGCGCATCCGACGGTACACACCGGCCTGCGCGAAACGGCGTAAGAAGAAAGGGAAGGAGAAGGCCCAATTCCAGGGACACCGTGGAACCGGCTTCGCCGGGCCACCGGTGTCACCCCCGGGAAGGGGTTGGCGTAGCGACACGAAGTGCGCGAAGACTGGGGCGAGCCAGAACCTGTGGTGCCCGGGGCCGGAATCGAACCGGCACGCCTTGCGGCGGGGGATTTTGAGTCCCCTGCGTCTACCAATTTCACCACCCGGGCAGGGTTCTGAACGAAGCCCAAAATTATGGCACAGTGGCTGGCATGAACTATCCGACGATCGAAGACGCCATCGGCAAGACCCCTCTGGTCGCACTGCAACGCATCAATGCCGCAGAAAATGCCCGGCGCGGCAACGTGATTCTCGGCAAGCTCGAAGGCAACAATCCCGCCGGCTCCGTGAAGGACCGGCCCGCTCTCTCGATGATCCGGCGCGCCGAGGAGCGCGGCGAGATCAAGCCCGGCGACACCCTGATCGAAGCCACCTCCGGCAACACCGGCATCGCGCTCGCGATGGCCGCCGCCATCAAGGGCTACCGCATGCTGCTCATCATGCCGGAGGACCTCTCCGTGGAGCGTGCGCAGACCATGAAGGCCTTCGGCGCCGAGCTCGTGCTCACGCCCAAGAGCGGCGGCATGGAGTATGCCCGCGACCTCGCCGAACAGATGGTGGCCCAGGGCAAGGGCCGTGTGCTCGACCAGTTCGCCAACCCCGACAACCCGCGCATCCACTACGAGACCACCGGCCCCGAGATCTGGGCCGACACCAAGGGCAAGGTCACGCACTTCGTGAGCGCGATGGGCACGACCGGCACCATCACCGGCGTGTCGCGCTTCCTCAAGGAGAAGAACCCCGCGGTGCGCATCATCGGCGCGCAGCCGGCAGAGGGCTCGCGCATCCCAGGCATCCGCAAGTGGCCGGCCGAATACCTGCCGAAGATCTTCGATCCGAGCCGCGTCGACGAGGAGATCAGTGTGAGCCAGAGCGATGCCGAAGAGATGTGCCGCCGCCTCGCGCGCGAGGAGGGCATCTTCGGCGGCATTTCGGCCGCAGGCGCGCTGTGGGCTGCGCTCGAAGTGTCGAAGACGGTCGAGAACGCCACCATCGTCTTCGTGGTCTGCGACCGGGGCGACCGCTACCTCTCCACCGGCGTCTTCCCCGCCTGACAAGGCCCGCCCCCAGGCCATGCGAACTTCGTGTCGCTTCGCCAACCCCCTCCGGGGGCAACACCTGCAGCGCGGCAAAGCCGGCTCTGCGGTGTTCCCGGAAGGGGCCACGACTCAACAACAAGAAGGCTGAGAACCCCATGCCCCATCCCAAGTTCTGCCAGGTCTGCGCCACGCCGCTCGAGTGGATCGCATTGATGGAAGACGGCGGCCCCAAGGAGCGGCTGCGCTGCCCCAACTGCGGCCACACGCACTGGAACAACCCGACGCCCGTGCTCGCGGCCATCGTCGAGTACCGCGGCCAGGTGCTGCTGGCGCGCAATGCCGCGTGGCCGGGCAAGATGTTCGCGCTCATCACCGGCTTCATGGAGGCCGGCGAGACGCCCGAGGAGGGCATCGCACGCGAGGTGAAGGAAGAGACCAACCTCGACGTGAGCGCCACGAAGATCGTCGGCGCCTACGACTTCCAGCGAATGAACCAGGTCATCATCGCCTACCACGTGGTGGCCGACGGCGAGGTGAAGCTCTCGCCCGAGCTGGTCGACTACCGCCTCTACGACCTGCCCGATCTCAAGTGCTGGCCCGCCGGCACCGGCTATGCGCTGGCCGACTGGCTGCGCACGCGCGGGCACGAGCCCGTGTTCTTCACCGCCGCGGAAAACGAGGAGCGCCGCCGCGGCCTGAACCTGCCGCCGGAGCCGGGCAATGCAAGTTGATCGCGAACTCGACACGCGCGGGCTGAACTGCCCGCTGCCCATCCTCAAGGCGAAGAAGTCGCTCAACGACATGGCGAGCGGCCAGTTGCTGAAGGTGGTGTCGACCGACCCCGGATCGATCCGCGACTTCCAGGCCTTCGCGCGCCAGACCGGCAACGAGCTGATGGAGCAGGAAACCGTCGGTACCGACTTCATCCACGTGCTGAAGCGCCGTTGACGGAACGCAGGCATTACAAAAAAGAAAAAGGGCCGCAACAGCGGCCCTTTCTGCATGTGCTCGAAGCGAAGGATTACAGCTTCAGGCTCTTGAGGTACTCGCGGAAATCCGCGCCCACCTCGGGGTGCGCCAGCGCCAGTTCCACCGACGCCTGCAGGAAGCCTTCCTTGCTGCCGCAGTCGTAGCGGGTGCCCTTGTACGAGTACGCGTAGACCGATTCCTTCTTCATCAGCGCCGCGATGCCGTCGGTCAGCTGGATCTCGCCGCCCGCGCCCTTGGGCTGGTTGCGGATCTCGGCGAACACGCCCGGCGTGAGGATGTAGCGGCCGGCCACGCCCAGGCGCGAGGGCGCTTCTTCGGGCTTCGGCTTCTCGATCATGCGGCTGACCTTCACCAGGCCTTCCTCGACCGTGTCGCCGGCCACGATGCCGTAGCGCTTGACGTGCTCGAGCGGCACTTCCTGCACCGCGAGCAGCGAGCCGCCGAGGCGGCCGAAGGCTTCGGTCATCTGAGCCAGCACCGGCTGGCCGCCGTCGGGGCCGACCATCAGGTCGTCCGCCAGCAGCACGGCGAAGGGCTCGTTGCCGACCAGGTGCTCGGCGCACAGCACCGCGTGACCCAGGCCCAGCATGCGCGGCTGGCGCACGTAGGAGCAGGTCATGTCGTCGGGCATGACCGAGCGGGCGATGTTCAGCAGGGCGGTCTTGCCGCTGGCTTCGAGCTGGCTCTCGAGCTCGTAGGCGGTGTCGTAGTGGTCTTCGATGGCGCGCTTGTTGCGGCCGGTCACGAAGATCATGTCGCGGATGCCGGCTGCGTACGCCTCTTCGACGGCGTACTGGATCAGCGGCTTGTCGACCACGGGCAGCATTTCCTTGGGTTGCGCCTTCGTGGCCGGCAGGAAACGGGTGCCGAAGCCTGCAACGGGGAATACGGCCTTGCGGATGCGGGTCGCGGTAGTGGACATGGGCGGTTCAGCGTCTTTCGTCAAAGAGGGGGATGGCAGGATGCGAAACGGCGCGCAGCCGCTCCTGGCATCCTATACGTCTTCGAAGCCCCCGGTCTGTCAGCCGAGGCGTACAAGCTGGTCGCGCAGGCGCTCCAGCATGGCGGTGAAGTCAGTCAGACGTTTACGTTCCTGCTCGATCACGGCCGGCGGAGCCTTCGCGACGAAGGCTTCGTTGCCCAGCTTGGAGTGCACCTTGGCGATCTCGCCTTCGACGCGGGCGACTTCCTTGCCGATGCGGACCTTCTCCGCGGCCTTGTCGATCTCCATGTGCAGGCACAGGCGTGCGGCACCCACCACGGCCACGGGCGCAGCCTCGGCGGCAGCCGACCAGGAGGCCTCGTCGTCGAAGACCTTCACTTCCTTGAGCTTGGCCAGCGCCTGCAGCACCGGCGCCGATTCGCGCAGGAAGGCCGCGCCTTCTGCGTCGTCGGCCACGGCGTAGAGCGGCAGGCGCGTGGCGGGCGACACGTTCATCTCGCCGCGCAGCGTCCGGCACGCATCCACCAGCGCCTTCAGGCGCGCGACATACGCCTCGGCCGCCTCGTCGATCTTCTCCGGCTGGCTCTTCGGATAGGCGGCGATCATGATCGACTCGCCCTCACGTCCTGCAACCTTCGAAACCTTCTGCCACAGCTCTTCGGTGATGAACGGGATCACCGGGTGCGCGAGGCGCAGCAGGGTCTCGAGCACGCGGATCAGCGTGCGGCGCGTGGCGCGCTTCTGCGCGTCGTCGCCGGTCTGGATCTGCACCTTGGCGATCTCGAGGTACCAGTCGCAGAACTCGTCCCAGGCGAACTGGTAGATCGCGGTGGCCACGTTGTCGAGGCGGTATTCCTCGAAGCCCTGGGCCACCTCGGCTTCCACGCGCTGGAGCTTGGACACGATCCAGTAGTCGGCGCGGCTGAACTTCAGGTAGCCATGGGCCTTGCCGCCGACCTGGCATTCTTCCTTGGTGTGCTCCAGCAGGCCGCAGTCCTGGCCCTCGCAGTTCATCAGCACGAAGCGCGTGGCATTCCACAGCTTGTTGCAGAAGTTGCGGTAGCCCTCGCAGCGCTTGGAGTCGAAGTTGATGCTGCGGCCGAGCGACGCGAGCGAGGCGAAGGTGAAGCGCAGTGCGTCGGCGCCGAAGGCGGGGATGCCCTCCGGGAATTCCTTCTGGGTGTTCTTGCGAACGGCGGGCGCCGTCTCGGGCTTGCGCAGGCCCTGCGTGCGCTTGTCGAGCAGCGCGGGCAGCTCGATGCCGTCGATCAGGTCCACCGGGTCGAGCACGTTGCCTTCCGACTTGCTCATCTTCTTGCCCTGCGCGTCGCGCACCAGGCCGTGGATGTACACGTGCTTGAAGGGCACCTTGCCGATGAAGTGCTTGGTCATCATGATCATCCGGGCGACCCAGAAGAAGATGATGTCGTAGCCGGTCACCAGCACGGTGGAGGGCAGGTACAGGTCGAGATCCTGCGTCTTCTCGGGCCAGCCGAGCGACGAGAAGGGCACCAGCGCCGACGAATACCAGGTGTCGAGCACGTCCTCGTCGCGCGTCAGTTTCTTGCCGGGCGCCTTGGCCTGGGCGGCGGCTTCGTCCTCCGCCACGTACACGTTGCCTTCCTCGTCGTACCAGGCCGGAATCTGGTGGCCCCACCAGAGCTGTCGCGAGATGGTCCAGTCCTGGATGTTCTCCATCCAGTGGTTGTAGGTGTTGACCCAGTTCTCGGGCACGAAGCGCACCTCGCCCGACTTCACCACGTCGATGGCCTTCTGCGCGATCGACTGGCCGTCGGCGCCGGGGCGCGTCATGGCCACGTACCACTGGTCGGTGAGCATCGGCTCGACGATGGCGCCCGAGCGCGCGCAGCGCGGCACCATCAGCCTGTGCTTCTTCACCTCGACCAGCAGGCCCAGCGCGTCGAGGTCGGCCACGATGGCCTTGCGCGCCACGAAGCGGTCGAGGCCGCGGTACTTCTCGGGGGCGTTGTCGTTGATGGTGGCGTCGAGCGTGAGCACGCCGATCATCTCGAGCTTGTGGCGCTGGCCGACCGCATAGTCGTTGTAGTCGTGCGCGGGCGTGACCTTCACGACGCCGGTGCCGAATTCCTTGTCGACGTAGTCGTCGGCAATGATCGGGATCAGGCGGTCCACCAGCGGCAGCTTCACGCGCTTGCCGACGAGGTGCCTGTAGCGCTCGTCCTCGGGGTGGACCATCACGGCCGTGTCGCCGAGCATGGTCTCGGGCCGGGTGGTGGCCACGGTCAGCGTGCCGCTGCCGTCTTCGAGCGGGTAGGCGATGTGCCAGAGCGAGCCGTCTTCCTCCTCGCTCTCGACCTCGAGGTCGCTCACCGAGGTCTTGAGCACCGGGTCCCAGTTGCCCAGGCGCTTGCCGCGGTAGATCAGGCCTTCTTCGTACAGCTTCACGAAGGTGTGGGTCACGACCTTGGAGAGGTCGTCGTCCATGGTGAAGTACTCGCGGCTCCAGTCCACCGTGTCGCCCAGGCGGCGCATCTGCTGGGTGATGGTGTTGCCCGACTTCTCCTTCCATTCCCACACGCGCGCCACGAAGTTCTTGCGGCCCAGGTCGTGGCGGCTGACCTTCTGCTCCTGCAACTGGCGCTCCACCACGATCTGCGTGGCGATGCCGGCGTGGTCGGTGCCGGGCACCCACAGCGTGTTGTCGCCCTTCATGCGGTGGTAGCGCGTGAGGCTGTCCATGATCGTCTGGTTGAACGCATGGCCCATGTGCAGCGTGCCCGTGACGTTGGGCGGCGGCAGCTGGATCGCGAACGACTCGGCGCCTTCCTTGGGTTGCTGCGTGCCTCGGAAGCCGGCCTTGGCATAGCCGCGCTTCTCCCATTCGGGGCCCCAGTGCGCCTCGATGGCGGCGGGCTCGAACGATTTGGAAAGGCTGTCCAGACCAGGCTGGGCGGGAGGGGTGGTGGGTTCGCTCATGGGAAATGCAGAACGGAAATGCAGAACGGCCCTCTCGGGGCGCCGTCTGGGGGGACACAGGTGGGTAGCCGGCGATTTTACCGGGGCGGCTCCCCGTCACGGCCGCCACTGATAATTCCGGGATGCTGTTCCTGCTTTCCCCTGCCAAGTCGCTCGACTACGAAACCCCCGTCCCCGCCGAAATCCCCGCCACCCAGCCCCATTTCGAATCGCCCCGCGGCCCCTCGGTCGAGCTCATCAAGCTGCTGCGCGAGAAGTCGCCCCAGCAGATCTCCGAGCTCATGAGCCTGTCGGACAAGCTCTCGGCCCTGAACGTGGCCCGCTACGAGGCCTGGTCCAGCAAGAGCACGCCGAAGAACGCCCGTCAGGCGGCCTTCGCCTTCGACGGCGACGTCTACGGCGGCCTCGATGCCCGCAGCCTCACGAAGGCCCAACTGGCCTGGGCGCAGGAGCACGTGTGCATCCTCAGCGGCCTCTACGGCCTGCTGCGCCCGCTCGACCTGCTGCAGCCCTACCGCCTGGAGATGGGCACCCAGCTGGCCAACCGCCACGGCAAGGACCTCTACGCCTTCTGGGGGCCGCGCATCGCCGAGCACCTGAACGAGCGCCTCGCGGCCGACCGCACTCCCGTGGTGGTCAATGTGGCGTCGCAGGAATACTTCAAGTCGGTCGACCTGAAGGTGCTCAAGGCCCGCGTGGTCGAGTGCGTCTTCGAGGAGTGGAAGGGCGACCGGTACAAGATCGTGAGCTTCTTCGCCAAGCGCGCCCGCGGCCTGCTGGCGCGCTGGGCCGTGCAGCACAAGGCGGCCACGCCCAAGGCACTGGAAAAGTTCGACCTCGAAGGTTATGGTTTCGATGCATCCGTATCCAGGCCCGACAGGCTGGTGTTCAGGAGAAGGCTGGGCTGACCCCCAGTCTTCGCGCACCTCGTGTCGCTTCGCCAACCCCCTTGCAGGGGGCAACACCGGCGGCCCGGCAAAGCCGGTTCCGCGGTGTTCCTGGAATGGGGCGTGGCTGTTTTTTCATGCGTTGCGGGGCTTGCCGCAGCGTGGAGGAGTAATTGATATGTCGCAAGCGATCAGTCCGGAACTGCGCGAGTGGCTGGTAGCCCAGCTCGCCGCCGGGCATTCGGTGCCGGCGCTGCGCGCTTCCATGCGCGCGGCCGGCTGGCACGACGCCGCCGCCGACACGGCGCTGGCGCAGCTCGAAGCCGGATTTCCCAACGTGGAAGTCGCGCTGCCGGCCGTGCAGGCGAAGATGCCCGGGCCCGACCTCGACGGCGCGCCGCTGTACATCGACGCGGGCGACCGCCGCGTGCAGGTGCTGCAGACCATGCGGCATCCGCGCGTGGTGGTCTTCGGCAACCTGCTGTCGGCGGAGGAATGCGAAGGACTGATCGCCGCCGCGCGCGTGCGGCTCGCGCGCTCGCTCACGGTGGAGACGCGCACCGGCGGCGAGGTGCTCAACGTCGACCGCACCAGCGACGGCATGTTCTTCGAACGCGGCGAGAACGAGATCGTCGCCCGCGTCGAGCAGCGCATCGCCGAGCTGCTGCGCTGGCCGCTCGAGTTCGGCGAGGGCCTGCAGATCCTGCGCTACGCACCCGGCGCGCAGTACCGCCCGCACTACGACTACTTCGACCCCAACGAGCCCGGCACGCCCACCATCCTCAAGCGCGGCGGCCAGCGCGTGGCTACCCTGGTGATGTACCTGCAGGAGCCCGAGGGCGGCGGCGCCACCACCTTCCCCGACGTGGGCCTCGAAGTGGCCCCGGCGCGCGGCTGCGGCGTGTTCTTCAGCTACGACCGGCCCGACCCCGTCACCCGCACCCTGCACGGCGGCGCGCCGGTGCTCGCGGGCGAGAAGTGGGTCGCCACCAAGTGGCTGCGCGAGCGCGAGTTCAAGTAAGAAGCGCCGGCACGACGAAGCAATCGATGAAAGTCACCGCCAACGGGCTGCAGATCGAGGTCGACGACACGGGGGGCGAGGGTCGCCCCGTCATCCTGCTCATCATGGGCCTGGGCATGCAGCTCGTTGCATGGCCGACGGCCTTCGTGCAGCAGCTGGTGGACGCGGGCTTCCGCGTGGTGCGCCACGACAACCGCGACATCGGCCTGAGCCAGGGCTTCGACCACGCGGGCGTGGGCAACATCGTGTGGGAGACCATCCGCCACCGCCTCGGCCTGAAGGTGCGCTCGCCCTACACGCTGCAGGACATGGCCCTCGATTCGCTCGGCGTGCTCGACGCGCTCGGCATCGAAAGGGCCCACATCGTCGGCGCCTCCATGGGCGGCATGATCGCCCAGCGCATCGCTGCCGCCGCGCCGCAGCGCACGGCCAGCCTCGTGAGCATCATGAGCTCCAGCGGGGCGCGCGGCCTGCCCGGTCCGCGCCGCGAGGTCGCCGCCATGCTCATGCGCCGACCGATGGGCCGCGACGAGGCCGCGCTGGTCGCGCACAGCATCCGGCTGCTGCGGCTCATCCAGAGCCCGGCCTATCCGCAGACCGACGAGGAGCTCTCCGAGCGGCTCGTCTTCAGCATGCGCCGCTCCTACCACCCGGCCGGCCTGATGCGGCAGATGCTCGCCATCGGCGCCGACGACGAGCGCCCCGCGCTGCTGCCGCGCATCCAGTCGCCCACGCTGGTGCTGCACGGCGAGGCCGACGCGCTCGTGCCCATCGCCTGCGGCGAAGACACGGCCCGGCGCATCCCGGGCTCGAAGTTCGTTTCCGTTCCCGGCATGGGCCACGACCTGCCGCCCGAGGTGTGCGACATCCTCGCCAACCACATCGCGCCTTTCGCGCACGCGGCGGATGCCGCCCAGACAAGACCATCATGAGCCAAGACCCGAACCCCAACACCCCCGAGCAATCCCAGCTGGGCCGCGCGTCCGCCTACGCCGACCACTACGACCCGACGCTGCTCTTTCCCATTCCGCGCGCCACGCAGCGCGAGGCCATGGGCATCAGGACAGGCGCGCTGCCCTTCTTCGGCGCCGACCTCTGGACCGCCTTCGAGGTGAGCTGGCTCAACCTGCGCGGCAAGCCGCAGCTGGCCATCGCGCACTTCACCATCCCCTGCGAGACGCCCAACATCATCGAGAGCAAGAGCTTCAAGCTCTACCTCAACAGCTTCAACAACAGCCAGTTCGCGAGCGTCGACGCGGTGCGCGAGCGCCTGCGCGCCGACCTGTCGGAGGCAGCATGGCGCGGCAGCGACCAGCAGGCCACCATCGGCGTGACCCTGCTGGCGCCCGACATGTTCGACCGCGAGCCGGTGCACGAACTCGACGGCCTCGACCTCGACCGCCTCGACATCGAGTGCAGCCACTACCAGCCCACGCCCGAGCTGCTGAGCAGCGATGCCACGCAGGCGCCCGTCAACGAAACCCTCACCAGCCGGCTGCTCAAGAGCAACTGCCTCGTCACCGGCCAGCCCGACTGGGGCAGCGTGCAGATCCGCTACAGCGGCCCGCCCATCGACCAGGCCGGCCTGCTCGCGTACATCGTCAGTTTCCGCAACCACAACGAGTTCCACGAGCCCTGCGCCGAGCGCATGTTCACGGACATCTGGACGCGCTGCAAGCCGAACAAGCTCGCGGTGTACGCGCGCTACACGCGCCGCGGCGGTCTCGACATCAACCCCTTCCGCACGAGCTGGCCGCAGGCGCTGCCGCCGAACATCCGCACGGCGAGGCAGTAGTCGGGGGCGTTGCCGAAGCCCCTCTTCGGAAACCCGAAACCCGCTGTCGCCCTCCCTGTGGCATTCTGGATTTCGCCCGCGACCTGCGGGCGAACGGACATCTACAGCAGAGGCAAGCATGGTTGAAGGAAAAGTGGTCGTCGTCACCGGCGCGGGCGGCGGCATCGGGCGCGACATCGCGCTGGCGATGGCGGCGCATGGCGCGAAGGTGGTGGTCAACGACATCGGCGCGGCGCTCGACGGAGCAGGGGGCAGCGCCGGCCCCGCGCAGCAGGTGGTCGACGAGATCCGCGCGGCCGGCGGGCAGGCGGTGCCCAGCACCGACAGCGTGGCCGACGCCGCGAGCGCGGCGCGCATCGTGCAGTGCGCCATCGACGGCTTCGGGCGCATCGACGCGGTGGTCAACAACGCGGGCATCCTGCGCGACCGCTTCTTCCACAAGATGTCGGTCGACGAATGGGACTCGGTGCTCAAGGTGCACCTGTACGGCGCCTACTACGTGAGCCGCGCCGCCGCCACGCACTTCAAGGAGCAGGAGTCGGGCGCGCTGGTGCACATGACCTCCACGTCGGGCCTGATCGGCAACTTCGGCCAGGCCAACTATGCGGCGGCCAAGCTGGGCATCGTGGCGCTGTCGAAGTCGATCGCGCTGGACATGCAGAAATTCAACGTGCGCTCCAACTGCATCGCACCCTTCGCCTGGAGCCGCATGATCGGCGCCATTCCCACCGATACCGACGAGCAGCGCGCCCGCGTCGACAAGATCAAGCAGATGACGCCCGCCAAGGTCGCGCCGCTGGCCGTGTACCTTGCGAGCGATGCCGCGGCGGCGGTCAACGGCCAGATCTTCTCGGTGCGCAACAACGAGATCTCGCTCATCAGCCAGCCGCGGCCGGTGCGCTCCATCCACCGCTCGGAGGGCTGGACGCCGCAGAGCATCGCCGAGCACGCCATGCCCGCGATGCGCGCCAGCTTCTTCGAGCTCGACCGCTCGGCGGACGTGTTCAGCTGGGACCCGGTCTGAGGACAAACCCGCATCAGGCCGTTCGGGAGGCCATTCGCCGGACAATGCGCGTTCCGCTTCCCCTTGATTCCGGCGCCCGGTGAACCTGCACTTCGACCTGTTCGACCTGAAACTGTTCGTCTACGTGGCGGACGCGCACAGCCTCACGCGCGGCGCGGAGAAGGCCTGCATCTCGCTGGCCGCCGCCTCCACGCGCATCAAGCAGATGGAGGAGGCCGTGGGCGGCAAGCTGCTGCACCGCAGTGCGCAGGGCGTGAGCCTCACGGCGGCGGGCCAGGCAGTGCTCTACCACGCCAAGCGCGTGATGCAGCAGATGGAGCACCTGCGCTGCGACATGCAGGACTTCGGCAAGGGCATCAAGGGCCATGTGCGGGTGTTCGCCAACACCACTTCCATCACCGAATACCTGCCGCAGAAGCTGGCGGGCTTTCTCACGCAGCATCCGGCCGTGCAGGTCGACCTGCGCGAATACCTCAGCGAGGAGATCGTGCGCGCGGTGGCCGACGGCGAGGCCGACATCGGCATCCTCGCAGGCGACGTGCACACGGGCGACTTCGACTCGCGGCCCTTCGGCAGCAACCAGCTCGTGCTGGTGGTGCCGGTCACGCATCGCCTTGCCGGAGCGCCCTCGGTGGCCTTTGCCGACACGCTCGACGAACAGCACGTGGGCCTGCACCACGGCAGCGCCATCCACCGCTTCCTGCAGCGCCGGGCCGAGCTTGCAGGGCGCGGCTTCAATCCGCGCATCCAGGTCAGCAGCTTCGAGGCCATCTGCCTGATGATCGAGGCGGGCGTGGGCATCGGCGTGCTGCCGGCGTCGTCGGCGCAGCGGCTGTCGATGGCGATGCGCATCTCGACGGTGGCGCTCAGCGACACCTGGGCCGAGCGCGAGCTGAAGCTGATCGCGCGCAGCCGCGAGCAGCTGCCCGCCCTGGCGCGCGAGTTGTTCGACCACCTCGCGACGCGCTGAGGAGGCCGCAGCCATGTCGGCCGACCTGAAGTCGCTGCGCCTGTTCGTCGCCGTTGCCGACAACGGCAGCATCAGCGAAGGCGCCAAGCGCTGCCACATCGCGCTGGCTGCGGCCAGCAAGCGCATCTCCGACCTCGAGGCCCGCGCGCGGCTGCCGCTGCTGGTGCGGCATGCGCGCGGCGTCACGCTCACCTCGGCGGGCCACGGCCTGCTGCTGCATGCGCGCGCCGTGCTGTCTGCCATGGACCGTCTCGGCGCGGAACTCGACGACTTCCAGAACGGCGTGGCGGGCGTGGTGAGCATCACGGCCAACGCATCGACCATCGCGCAGTTCCTTCCGTCGCAGATCGGCTCCTTCCTGCGCCTGCATCCGGTGCTGAAGATCGACCTGCAGGAACGTGCCAGCACCGAGGTGGTGAAGGCGGTGCAGGCCGGCCTGGCCGACATCGGCGTGATCGAGGGCAACACGCCCGCCGAGGGGCTCGAATGCCTGCCGTATCGCAACGACGAACTGGCGGTGGTGGTGGCGCGCGACCATCCGCTCGCGCGGCGCCGGCGCATCGGCGTCGACGAGGTACTGAGCCACGACCACATCGTGGTGCGCGAAGGCACGGCGCTGCACCGCGTGCTGCTGTCCGCGGCGCTGGAGGCCGGCGTGCCGCTGAAGGTACGCATGCAGGTGGGCAGCTTCGACATGGTCTGCCGCATGGTGGAGCAGGGCGCGGGCATCGGCGTGCTGCCCTATGCGGCCATCCTGCCGCAGCTGCAGATACTGAAGCTGCGCTGCCTGAAGCTCGATGCGCCCTGGGCCCACAGGCGCCACCTGCTGTGCGTGCGCAGGCAGCAGGAGCTGACGGTGGCTGCGCGCTCGGTGCTGGAGCACCTGGGCCGGCCCGACTGAGCCTGCCCGCAGGCCAGCCTTCGTGGCGCGCGAAGGCTCGGACTCGCCAAAAACGAATTGTTCTCCCGCGGTTCGCACGCAAAGATGCGTGCATCAACGAAGGAGACACACTTGAAGATCGTTCGCGTCAGCGCCACGCCGCTGAACATTCCCGTCACCATCGACGTGGTCGGCATGAACAAGCAGACCTCGCTGTCGTTGTGCCTCACCGAGATCGAGACCGACACCGGCCTGGTCGGCCACGGCATGACGGCCATCACGGAAGAAGAAGTCATCGCCGCCGCCGTGCGCGAGGTGGCGGGCCCCGCGCTGGTCGGCGAGGACCCGATGGCCACCGAGCGCCTGTGGGAGAAGCTCTACTGGCTGCTCTCGCCGCGCGGCCAGACCGGCTACGCCAGCCACGCCATCGCCGCGCTCGACATCGCGCTGTGGGACATCAAGGCCCGTGCGCTGGGCCAGCCGCTGTGGCGCCTGCTCGGCGGCGCGCGCGCGAAGGTGCCGGTGTACGCCACCTTCGGCTTCGGCTTCTTCGAGCGCGACCAGCTCGCCGCCGCCGCCAAACTGTGGGTGTCGCAGGGCTTCCAGCGGCTGAAGATGACGGTCGGCAACCATGCGCTCGCGCGCCGCGACGAGCCGCGCCCGCTCGACGAGGTCATTGCGGAAGACGTGCGCCGCGTCGCCGCCGTGCGCGAGGCCGTGGGCCCCGACGTGAAGCTCTACGTCGACGCCAACTGCGGCCTCGACCTGTTCCACGCCACCGAGCTCGCGCACCGCATCGAGCCCTACGGCATCAGCTTCTTCGAGGAACCGCTCACGCAGAACGACGTGCGCCAGATGGCCCAGCTGCGCGCGCGCACCCGCATCCCGCTGGCCTGCGGGCAGAACGAGGGCCTGGCCTTCCGCTTCCGCGACCTGCTGGTGAACCAGGCGGCCGACGTGCTGCAGCCCAACGTGACCATCTCGGGCGGCTACTCGCAGGTGCTGAAGATCGCCGGCATGGCGCAGGCCTTCAACGTGCCCATCGACAACGGCGGCGCCTGGCCCTTCCACAACATGCACCTGCATGCGGGCGTGTCGAACGGCGGGCTGGTCGAGTACCACTACGTGGCGGTGCAGATGCTCAAGCAGATCTTCGACGGCCTGCCGGTGCCCGAGCAGGGCTGGCTCACGCTGCCGGAGACGCCGGGCCTGGGCTTTGCGCCGAACGCCGAGCGCGTGCGCGAGCTGGCGAAGCTGCCGACCTCGCACGGCAAGGGCAAGGCCTGAGCGGCCGGCGCCACCCCTCGCGCGACACTTTCTTCCTTCACGACCAGGCCGCGACAGACGGCCGGCGTCCGATCAAAGACAACGGAGACATGATGAAAGCCACACAAGCGATTCGACCACCCGCGCGCCGCCATGCGTTGCGCGCGATGGCCGCCCTGGGCCTCGCTGCAGCCCTCTCGGCGCCCGCGGCCTGGGCCCAGGCCCAGAAGTACCCCGACAAGCCCATCCGGCTCATCGTCGGCTACTCCGCCGGCGGCGGCGTCGATGCGGTGGCGCGGCTGCTCGGCACGCGCCTGTCGAACGTGCTGGGCCAGCAGGTGCTGGTGGAGAACCGCACCGGCGCGACCGGGCTCATCGCGGCCGACTTCGTCGCCAAGGCGCCGCCCGACGGCTACACGCTGATGATGGGCGACAGCGCCTTGCTCGCCGCCAAGCTGCTGCAGCCGAAGATCGCGATCGACCCGCTCACCAGCTTCAAGCCGGTGGCGGGGGCTTTCATCTCGCCGCTGATGATCGTCGTCGGCAACGACTTCCCCGCGAAGACTCCGGCGGAGCTGGTGAAGGAGCTCAAGGCCAACGCCTCGCGCTACTCGTACGCGACCTCGGGCGTGGGCACGGTGCAGCACCTGGGCTTCGAGATGCTCAAGCAGGCCACCGGCAGCCCGGTGGTGCACGTGCCCTATCGCGGCGCAGCGCAGATCGTTCCCGACGTGATCGGCGGCCAGATTCCGATCGGCGTGGTAAGCGCCACCGCCGGCATGGCGCAGGCCAAGGCGGGCAAGCTGCGCGCGCTCGCGATGATGAACACCGCCAAGCTCGAAGGCGCCGAGAGCGTGCCGCCGCTGGCCGATGCCCTGCCGGGCTTCGACGTGGCGCCGCGCATCTTCGTGCTGGCGCCGGCCGGCACGCCCAACGAGATCGTCGACAAGCTCTCTGCCGCCGTGAAGGCAGTGCTCGACACGCCCGAGGCCGGCACCGCCGCGGCGGCGCAGGGCACGCTGCGCGCGTACGCCGCGCCGGCCCAGCTCGGCAAGGACATGGCCGCCGAGACCGCGCGATGGAAGAAGATCATCGCGGAGCAGCACATCGTGGCCGAGGGGAGCTGAGCATGGCGCAGCCTCACCTGGGACTGATCGTGCCGCCCGCCGCGGGCGCGGTGCCGGTGGACGGCCCGCTGCTGTACGGCGAGCGCATCCGCTTCAGCGCGCGCGGCCTGGGCCTGGGGGAAATCTCCACGCGCGGCTATCTCGACGTGATCGACTCGGTGGTCGAGAAGGCGGTGGCACTGAAGAAGGAAGAGGGCGTTTCCGCTATCTCGCTCATGGGCACCTCCCTGAGCTTCTTCCGCGGCGCGGCCTTCAACCGCCAGCTCGAGGTCGAGATGGCGCATGCCACCGGCCTGCCCTGCACGACCATGAGCAACGCCATCGTCAACGGGCTGCGCCACCTGAAGGTGCGGCGCGTGGCGGTGGCCACGGCCTACATCGACGAGGTCAACGAGCAGCTGCGTGGCTACCTGGAGCAGAGCGACTTCGAGCCATTGGCGCTCGAAGGCCTGTCGATCTCCGACGTGCAGGCCGTCGGCAAGGTGCCGACCCAGGCGCTGGTGGACCTGTGCGTGAAGGTGTTCGAGGCGCAGCCGGGAGCCGACGGCATCCTGATCTCCTGCGGCGGGCTGGTCACGCTCGACGCGGTGCGCGAGGTGGAGGAGCGCCTGCAGGTGCCCGTGGTGTCCAGCTCGCCAGCCGGCTTCTGGGACCTGGTGCGCACCGCGGGGCTCGATGCGCGCTCGCCGGGCTGCGGCCGGCTCTTCGCCTGGACCGCGCCAGCCTGAACGGGCTCAAGCCAGCCAGCGTCCCACGCGCGGCGTGTCGGCCAGTTGCCAGACGCGCCGGCACAGCGCCTTCGCCTCCTCGGCCGTGGCGCCTTCGCCGTAGTGCGCGAGGCGCTGCATCTTGTCCTCGATCTCGGCGCGGCTCAGGCTGTTGCCGGGGTCGCCCTTGGGCTCGTCCACGCGGCCCTGCAGCGTGCGGCCGTCGGCGGTCTGCACGCTGACCTTGCCGATCCAGCGTGCCGGGTAGGCCGTGTCGACTTCCTCGTCGAGCTGCATCGTCACCTTCTCGCGGAAGGCCGAGACCTCGGGCGCGAGGAAGTCGCGGTCGAACTCGCCCAGGCCCGCGCGGCCGTGCACGGCGATCAGGCCCAGCACCGTGCCCATCGAGAACTTGCCCTGGTGCACCGTGGCGGGCACATCGACGCGGCCCAGCACGTCGATGGCGCCCTGGTGCACATGCGTGGTCACGCGCGACACGTCGGCCGGCTTCAGCCTGTTCTGCTGCATCACCTGCAGCAGCGCGTCCGCCGCGGGGTGGGTGTGGCGGCAGGAGGCGTGGTACTTGAAGGAGGTCTCGGCCAGCGTCCAGCGCGTGCCCAGGCCGTCGGTGAGCTTCGCCGGGTCGGCATCGCTCGACATGCCCACGCCCAGGCCCTGCGCGCCTTCGAGGATCTTCGCGGCCCCGGTGAAGCCGTCCTGCGCGAGGTAGGCCGACATCAGCCCGCTGGCGGCGGCGTGCGCACAGTGCAGCTGCTTGGAATCCGCCGCGTCGCGCAGGAACTCCCACACGCCGGCCGACTGCGTGCCTGCCGAGCCGAAGGCGTGCAGCATCTGCTGCGGCGAGAGCTCCAGCAGCCGGCCCACCGCCGCGGCCGACGCGAGGGTGCCCGCCGTCGCGGTCGTGTGGAAGGTCTTGTAGTGCGAGCGGCCGAGGAATTCACCCACGCGGATGCCGACCTCGTAGCCCGCGACGACGGCCGTGAGCAACTGCGCACCGCTCGCGCCGATGCTCTGCGCCACGGCCAGGGCAGGCGCGATGACGACAGCGGCCGGGTGGAACACCGAGCCGTTGTGCACGTCGTCCTGCTCCACGAAATGCGAGGCCGCCGCGTTGACCAGCGCGGCGAACACCGGCGAAGTGGTGCACCGCGAGGTCAGCAGTTCGCTGGGGCCTTCGGCGGGCCCCATCATCTGCGCGAAGCGCTCGATGCTGCGCACCGGCCGCGCCGTGCGCGCGGCGAGCACGGAGCCCAGCCAGTCGAGCATCAGGTCCTCGGTGCGGCGAAGCACGGGGGCGGGGATGGCGTCGAACTTCAGGTCGGCGGCGAACGTGGCGAGCACCTTGCTCGGATGGTCGACAGCGGCGGACGTCATGGATGATCCTTTCGTGGAATGCCGCGGAACCGGCCTTGCCGGGCCGCAGGCGTTGCCCCCAGCAAGGGGGTTAGTCAAAACGAACGGGGGAGGCCGAGCATGTGTTCGGCAACGTAGCTCAGGATGAGGTTGGTCGAGATCGGCGCCACCTGGTACAGCCGCGTCTCCCTGAACTTGCGCTCGATGTCGTATTCGCAGGCGAAGCCGAAGCCGCCATGGAACTGCAGGCAGGCATTGGCCGCCTCCCAGCTCGCCTTGGCCGCAAGGTACTTCGCCATGTTGGCCTGCGCACCGCAGGGCTGGTGGGCGTCGAAGAGGCGGCAGGCCTCGTAGCGCATGAGGTTGGCCGCCTCCACCTCGATGAACGACTCGGCAATGGGGAACTGCACGCCCTGGTTCTGGCCGATGGGCCTGCCGAACACCACGCGCTCCTTCGTGTACTTCGTGACCCGGTCGATGAACCAGTAGCCGTCGCCGATGCACTCGGCCGCGATCAGCGTGCGCTCTGCGTTGAGCCCGTCGAGGATGTACTTGAAGCCCTGGCCTTCCTCGCCGATGAGGTTCTCGGCCGGGATCTCCAGGTTCTCGAAGAACAGTTCGTTGGTCTCGTGGTTCACCATGTTGAGGATGGGCCGCACTTCCAGCCCCTTGCCGATGGCCTCGCGCAGGTCGACGATGAAGATCGACATGCCTTCCGACTTCTTCTTCACCTCCGAAAGCGGCGTGGTGCGCGCCAGCAGGATCATCAGGTCGGAGTGCTGGATGCGCGAGATCCACACCTTCTGGCCATTGATGACGTAGCGGTCGCCCTTCCTCACGGCGGTCGTCTTGATCTTGGTCGTGTCGGTGCCGGTGGTGGGCTCGGTCACGCCCATGGACTGCAGGCGCAGTTCGCCGTTGGCGATCTTCGGCAGGTAGGCGCGCTTCTGCGCCTCGCTGCCGTGGCGCAGCAGCGTGCCCATGTTGTACATCTGGCCGTGGCAGGCGCCCGAGTTGCCGCCGCAGCGGTTGATCTCTTCCATGATGACCGAGGCCTCGGTCAGACCCAGGCCCGAGCCGCCGTACTCCTGCGGAATCAGCGCGGCCATCCAGCCGGCCCTGGTGAGCGCGTCGACGAATTCGGCGGGGTAGCCGCGCGCCTCGTCGATCCTGCGGAAGTAGGCGTCGGGAAACTGCGCGCACAGGTCGCGCACGGCATCGCGGATGTCGGGAAAGTTCTTGTCGTTGGCGTTGTTCATCGGTTCTTGCTGCTGCTGTTCAGTCCTGGCGCGGCTCGCCCGCTTCCTTCTCCACGCGCTGCCAGATCTCGACGGCCATCGGGTCGTCGATCTCTTCCAGGATGTGGCCCACCAGCCCGATGGCCCGCGCCATCACGCCGAAGCCGCGGATGATCTTCCAGGGAAAGCCGAACTCGGCCGCGATCGCGCCGATGGCGCCGGTCGCGTTGATCGGCAGCGACTTGCCCGACACGCGCTCGGCTTCCTCCTGCACCGCCTGCATCAGCGCGACGTAGTGCGTGGAAAGCCCGTTCTCCGCCGCGATCTGGAAGAGCCGCGGCGTGCGCGGGTCGATGGGCTTGTGCAGCGGATGGCCCAGCCCCGGCACGATCAGCTTGCGCGCTCGGTGGTCGGCCACGATGTCCTTGGCCATGTCTGCCAGCGGGCGGGAGGGTGTCTCGCCGAAGGGAATCGCCTCGTAGAGCATCTTCGCGGCGCCCTCGGTGCTGCCGACGAACACCGTGCCCAGCCCGCACAGACCCGCCGCCACGGCCGCCTGCAGCGCCTCGGGTGCGCCTGCATAGGTGAGGCGCGCCGCCAGCGCGCTGGGCGTGACGCCGTGCTCCACCAGCGTGACGACGATGGCGTTGAAGGTCACCGACTCCTGCGGCGTGGGAATGCGCCCGGTCAGCTCCAGGAAAGCCATGTCGCCCAGGTTGAGGTGGCCGAGGATCTCCGAAGGCAGGTCGCGCCCGCGCACGGTGATCCGGTCGGGCGTGCTGCGGCCCAGCTCCGTGTGCAGGGATTTCTTGATCTTGGTGGTCATGGGGCCGAATCTAGCCCGCACGCGCGCGCAGCGGCTCTCTGATTGCGAAACCCTCCCTTCGGCAAATGCAAATGCCGCTTTGCGGGGCCTTCTGTCACGCTGCGGCGATGGACCTCGAATCACTTGCTGCAGTGCGCGAATCGGCACTGGACTACTTCGAACGCAGCCGTGCCCTGCAGCGCCGGCGCGAGCGCATGGAGCGCCCCGGCGGCGACGAGGCCGAGGGCTGGCAGGACATCGCCGCACTCGGCTGGACCGGCATGCTGGCACCCGAGTCGGCCGCAGGGCTGGCGCTGGGGCTCGACGGAGCTGCCGAGATCTTCCGCGCGGCGGGCGAGCATGCGGCACCCGAGCCGCTCTTGGCCGTGGCAGGCCTCGGCGCGCTGCTGCTGGCGCGGCTGGGCACGCCCGGCGCGAACGCGCTGCTCGCCGAGCTCGTCGCAGGCCGCAGCCTGCCTGCGCTCGCATGGCAGGAGAGCGCGGGCGACCTGAGCGCGGTGCCGCTGGCCTGCGGCTGCGAGGCCCGACCCGGGGGCGGCGTGCTGCTTCAGGGCGAGAAGCTGATGGTGCTGCCCGGCGCGGCCGCCAGCGGCTGGCTGGTGTCGGCGCGCGGTGACGACGACGCCGTGCTGCTGTGGGTGCCGCGCGGCACCGCAGGCGTGATCGAAACGCCGGTACCGCTGGTCGATGGCAGCCAGGCTTCGAACCTGCGCTTCGAGCAGGTCGTGCTGCCGGCCGATGCGGTGCTCGCCGATGGCCCGGCCGCGCAGGAGGCGCTGCGCCATGCGCTCGCGGCCGGCCAGATCCTGCAGTCGGCGGAACTGCTGGGCGCGGGGCAGGCGATGCTGGCGCAGACGCTGGCCTACCTGCGCACCCGCTCGCAGTTCGGCAAGCCCATCGGCAGCTTCCAGGCGCTGCAGCACCGATGCGTCGACATGTTCATCCACCTCGAAGTGGCGAAGGCCACGCTGGACGAAGTGCTGGCGCTCTCGGCGCAGGGCCTGCCGGCGCAGCGGCTCGAGGCCGAGGCCAGCCGCGTCAATGCGCGCTGCACCGCCGCCGCGCTGCAGGCCTCGCGAGCGTCCGTGCAGCTGCACGGCGCCATCGGCTACACGCAGGAGTGCGACCTGAGCCTGTTCTACAAGCGCGTGCTGTGCCTCTCGGCATGGCTGGGCAACGCGAGCGCGCATCAGCGCAGGCATGCCGTGCTGTCGGGCGATGTGGAGGCCGCGCCCGGCGTGGCCGGGTGGAACGGCGAGTTTCCGCGCACCGCCGACTGGTCCGCCATGCCCGAGGCCGACTTCCGCCGCATGGTGCGCGCCTTCCTGCAGCAGCGATATCCGCAGCAGCTGCGCTACCTCTCGCACCGTGCGCGCTGGAGCGAGATGCGCGAGTGGTACCTCACGCTCTCGGCACAGGGCTGGATCGCACCGGCATGGCCGCAGTCGCACGGCGGCATGGGGCTGCCCGCGGACAAGCTCATCGCATGGATCGAGGAGCTGGAGCAGTACGGCGTGGCGCGCGCGCCCGACCAGGGCATCGTGATGATCGGGCCTCTGCTGATCCAGCACGGCACGCCGCAGCAGCAGCAACGCTTCCTGCCGCGCATCCTCAGCGGCGAGCATGTGTGGTGCCAGGGTTATTCGGAGCCCAATGCCGGCTCCGACCTCGCGGGCCTGCGCACCGAGGCGATGCCGGCGCGCGACGCGCAGGGCGAGCACTTCATCGTCAACGGCCAGAAGATATGGACCACGCTCGCGCAGGACGCCAACCACATCTTCATGCTGGTGCGCACCGACAAGGACGCGCGCAAGCAGGAGGGCATCAGCTTCCTGCTGTGCGACCTGCGCACGCCGGGCATCACCGTCCGGCCGATCCACACGCTGGCGGGCGAGCCGGAATTCTGCGAGGTGTTCTTCGACAACGTGCGCGTGCCGGCCGAGAACCTCGTGGGCAGGCTGCACGGCGGCTGGAGCATCGCGAAGGCGCTGCTGGGCTTCGAGCGCATCTTCCTGGGCAGCCCCAAGCAGTCGCAGTACGCACTGGGCCAGCTCGCGCGGCTGGCGCAGGCGCGGCGTCTCTTCGCCGACCCGGTGTTCGCGCAGCGCTTCGCGGCATTGCGGCTCGACGTGCTCGACCTCTCGGCCGCCTACACCGGCTTCGCGAACATCGTGCGCGCGGGCAAGCCGCTGCCGGCCTCGGTGTCGCTGCTGAAGATCTGGGCGAGCGAGACCTACCACCGCATCGGCGCGCTGCTGGTCGAGGCCGGCGAGGAGCAGGGCGCCGTGGCCGGCGACCAGGTGCTCGACGGGCAGACCTTCAACGTGCTCTCGCCGCTCATCGGCTCCACCGCCGCAATGATCTACGGCGGCACCAACGAGATACAGCGCAACATCCTCGCGCGGCAGGTTCTGGACTTGCCCGCATGAGGCTCGCCCCCGGTCTTCGCGCACTTCGTGTCGCCGCGCCAACCCCCTGCCGGGGGCGACACCTGCGGCCTGGCAAAGCCGGTTCCGCGGTGTTCCACGAAAGAACGGTCCTGCCTGGCTTTCGAGCCTGACTTGTAGATCAAAAAAGGAGACAACGCTCATGACTTCCATCGACCTCTCGCGCCGCCACATCGTGTCGGCGCTGGCGGGCAGCGCGGCGCTGGCCGCTCTGCCTTCGCGCGTGTTCGCGCAGCAGCCATTGCCACCGCTCGTCAAGCTCGTGGTCGGCTATTCGGCCGGCGGTCCCGTGGACGGTGCCGCGCGCCTGCTCGCGCCCGCACTGAGCCAGGAGCTGGGCACGCAGGTGATCGTGGACAACCGGCCCGGCGCCAGCGGCTCGCTCGGCGGCGACGCAGTGGCCAAGGCCGCGCCCGACGGTGCCACGCTGTTCTTCGGTGCGAGCCCGACGATCACCATCAACCCCAACGTGCAGCGCCACATGGCCTTCGACCCGATGAAGGACCTCGCGCCCATCGCGCCGCTGGTGGACTACACCAACGTGCTGGTCGTCAACAACGAGGTGCCGGTGCGCAGCGTGGCCGAGCTGCTGGCCTATGCGAAGGCGCGGCCGGGCAAGGTGTTCTACGGATCGGCCGGCGTGGGCGCCTCCAACCACCTGAGCGGCGCGCTGCTGGAGAAGATGGCTGGCGTGCAGCTCACCCACGTACCGTACAAGGGCAGCGCGCCCGCGCTCGCCGACGTGATGGCCGGCAACGTGACCATGATGTTCGACATCATCGCCACCTCCAGGCCCTTCATCCAGACGGGCAAGGTGCGTGCGCTGGCCGTCACCTCGCGCCAGCGCAACCGCATGCTGCCCGATGTGCCCACCATGGTCGAGTCGGGCCTGCCGGGCTACGACGTGGGCGGCTGGTTCGGCCTGTACGGGCCGGCGCGCATCGACCCGGCGCTGGTCGCGCGCATCAACGCCGCCGCTCAGAAGATGCTGGCGCGCGAGGACATCGCCGGCCGGCTGCGCGAGCAGGGCTACGACGTGTGGTCGGGTGCGGCGGAGGTGCTGGCGACCAAGGGCAGGTCCGACCGGCAGCTGTGGGCGACCGCTTCCAAGGGCATCGAGGCGGAATAGGCGATGCGGCGGATCCATCACCTGCTCGAAGAGCGTGCGGCGAGCACGCCCGATGCTGTCTTTCTCTTCGAGCCATACGGCACGACGACCTACGCGCAGCTCCAGTCCATGGTCGACGTCGCCACGCAAGACCTCCTGGCCGCCGGCGTGCGGCCGACCGATCGCGTGCTGCTGGTGGCGGAGAACTGCGCCGCGCACATCGCGCTCATCATGGCCTGCAGCCGCGTGGGCGCGTGGTCTTGCGGCGTGAACGCGCGCATGTCGCCGGGCGAGATCGCGGCGATTGCCGAGCGGGCGGATGCGCGGCTGTGCTGCTACACGACGGGAGCCTCCGAAGCTGCCGCGCAGCATGCGGGCAGGGCCGGTGCCAAGCCGGTTTCGCTGGAAGGCGTGATGCGCTCGGGCACTCGCGAAGACGCACGCACCGAGCCCGACGCGGCGCTGGCCGACACGGCCGCCATCATCTTCACCTCCGGCACCTCGGGTACGCCCAAGGGCGTGATGGTGTCGCATCGCGGCCTGCTGCACTTCGGACGCGTGTCGGCGCGGATCCGCGCGCTGGGCGGGCACGACCGCGTCTATGCCTTCCTGCCGATGACGCACATCTTCGGCATCGGCACCGTGCTGATGGCCGCGCTCAGCGGAGGCGCTTCGCTGGTGCTGCGCGGCAGCTTCTCGCCGGCCGACGTGCTGCACGCGCTGGCCAACGAGCAGGTGTCGAACCTGCTCGGTCCGCCGACGATGTACGCGCGCTTGCTGGCCCACATCGAGGCCGAGCATGCGGCGCCGTGCTTTCCGCACCTGCGCTACGTCTACACCGGCTCGGCGCCGCTCGATCCGGCGCTCAAGCAGCGTGTCGAGCGGCTCTTCGGCCAGCCGCTGCACTACGGCTACGGGCTGTCGGAATACGCAGGCTCGGTGTTTCTCACGCGCACCGAGTCGCCACGCGCCGATACGTCTGCCGGACATGCGGTGGAAGGCGGCGAGGCGCGCATCGTCGACCCCGAAGGCAACGACGTGGCGCTGGGCGACACGGGCGAGATCTGGCTGCGCGGCCCCGGCCTGATGCTGGGCTACTTCCGCGACGCGGCGGCCACCGCGCAGGTGATGCGACCCGGCGGCTGGTACGCCAGCGGCGACCTGGGGCGCTTCGGCGACGACGGCGCGCTGTTCGTGGTCGGGCGGCTGAAGGAAATGATCATCCGCTCGGGCTTCAACGTGTACCCGGCGGAGATCGAGGCGGTCATCGGCCGCTTCGAGGGCGTGCATCTGTGCGCGGTGATCGGTGTGCCCGAGGCCGACGGCAACGAGCAGGTGGTTGCCTTCATCGAGCTGAAGCCGGGTGCGACGCTCGACGAGGCCGGGCTGCGCACGCACCTGGCCGGGAACCTGTCGCCCTACAAGCGCCCCGCGCGCATCGAGCTGATCGATGCGATGCCCACCACGGCCAACGGCAAGCTGCTCAAGCGCGAGCTGAAGGCGCGCTGCGTGCCGGCGGCCGGCTGAACGGGCGCGAGCGTCTTCGCCGAGGCCGCCGCGTGCCTCGGCCCTGACACCCGGCTCGTACGGACTTCTCCTGCAAGCGGGTGCGCCGCCGTCTGCCAGAAGGCTCTCGATGCGGCTCGCAAGGTAAGGCCTTCTGCAAAGGAAAAACACCATGGCCGATGACCTGAACAAGCGCGGGCCGCAGGATGGCGCCCGCATCAACGTGAACGAGGCGCACGAGGTGCGCTACTGGACCCAGACGCTCGGTGTGACCGAGGCGCAGCTGCGCTCGGCCATCGCGGCGGCGGGTGTGCAGGTGAAGGACGTGCGCGCGTACCTCGGCAAGCCCTGAATCCGGTTCCGGAGGCTTCGGAGCTCCGGCAAGGGCCGGCAGGGGCCTGGGCGGAGGCGGCATCACGGTAGGCACCCTCCTACACCTGTGGGAGGGCCTGATACTTCATACTTGTTACCAGAACGTTTCTGGAGGCAAGCTGCTCTTGACCCTGCCGATGATCAACCCGACGCCCGTGTCCGCCGCCCGATGAAATCCTCGCCGAGTGCGCGCAGCTGGATCGCGGCCGGCGTGCGTCACGAACTCCTCACGCGCGCGCTGCCCGCCCTGCGCCACGACATGGCCGCCCCGGTCTCGGTGATCCGCATGGCGCTGCTCATGCTCAAGCGGCAGATCAGCGCGCCGACCGTCGACACCACGGCCTGCGAAGAGCGGGTGGGGCTGATCGACACCCAGGTTTCCGAACTGGTGGAGGCGATCCGCTCGCTGCGCGACTGGGAGCTCGCGACCGTCGACGACGGCATCACCCGCAGCGCGCTGGTGTCCCAGTGCGTGACCCTGATGCGCGCCGCCTTCGACCTGCACGGCGTGACGCTCGAGAAGGACGAGTCCCTGAACCCGTCCGACGACGAGCAGCGCTGGCCTGCAGCGGCCGCGCTGCGCTACCTCTTCCTGGGTGCGATGGGCTACCTGCACGACGGCGCCGAAGAGGCCGGCACCATCCGCATCGAGGCCGACGGCGCGAATGCGCTGCGCCTCGTGGCGCTGCCGCGCGAAGCGGACGCTTCCGAAGCCGTGCTCGACGCACATCGCGCGCCGCGCGCCCTGGCCATCGACGCGGTTGCGCTGCAGAACCTGGCGGAAGACCTGGGCTACGCCGTGGCGCTCGATGCGACCAGCGTGCGCCTGGTGCTCGCCACCCGCAACTGAGGCTTTTGCTTTCCGGCCACGGGCCGCGCGGCGCGACGCTGCTCGCGCCGTGTCCGTCCGTTCTTCTCGCGAGCGGCCTCGCGCGTCTGCCGGGCCTGGTCGCGCCGGTGCGCCTTCAGGAACGACAGCAGCCGGCGTTCCGCCGCATGCAGCCCTCGCGAGGGCCTTGCGGTGCGGCTGCCGCCGATCTTCTCGAACAGTGCGGCGGTGGCCTCATCGCCGTCCGACAGCGCGCTGCCCAGCGCCAGCACCGCAGGGTGCACGTAGGCCTTCCTGCAGACGGCGGGTGTGTTGCCCAGCTGCTTGGCCACCGCACCGAGGATGTCCTTGGCGCTGTAGCGGCTGCCGTCGGCGGCGGTGCGGCCGGGCTCGCAGGCCAGCCGGGTGAGCTCCAGCGCCTGCACCGTGCCGTGCCAGGTGCGGAAGTCCTTCGCGGTGAAGCGTTCGCCGCCGGCGGCTTCGGCCAGGTAGTCGTTCACGTCGGTCGACGAGACGCCGCGCAGCTCGCCGGTCTTGCCGTTGCCTTCCTCATCCTCGTCGACGTACTGGAAAAGTGCCTGCCCCGGCAGCTGCTGGCATTGCCGCACCACCTTGGCGACGCGCGGATCGTCGAGCTGCGCCTCGTGCATCACGCCGCTCTTGCCGCGGAAGCGCAGCTTGAGCGCCTGGCCCTTCACCGTCGCATGCCGGTTGCGCAGCGTGGTGAGGCCGAAGGAGCCGTTGCTGCTCGCGTATTCCTCGTTGCCCACGCGCATCAGCGTGGTGTCGAGCAGCCGCACCAGCGCCGCGAGCACCTGGGCGCGGCCGGGCACCTTGCGGCCCGGGGGCAGCCGCAGGTCGCGCGCCACGCGGGCACGGATGCCCGGCAGCGCGAGCGCGAAGGCTTCGAGCCGTTCGAACTTGGTCTCGTCCTTCATCGAGCGCCAGTCGGCGTGGTAGCGGTACTGCTTGCGGCCGCGCGCGTCGATGCCGGTGGCCTGCAGGTGGCCGTTGGGCAGCGGGCAGATCCACACCTGGGTGTAGGCCGGCGGAATGGCCAGCATGCGGATGCGCGAGAGCTCGTCGGCGTCGCGCACCCACATGCCGCGGGCGTCGCGGTAGCGGAAGCGGTCGCCGTGCTTCAGGCGGCGGATGCCGGGCATGTCGGGGTTCACGTAGACCAGGCCGTTGGCGATGGGCGTCGGCCTGGACGGGGGCCTGGCGGTCGAGGAGGAAGAAGAGGAAGGTGCCGGCATGGGGCTTGCGTGGTGGCGTTACACCTTGCTTTTGCCAGCACCGACAATCCACGGGTGTAGGACGCCGCAGGCGCCGGCGGTGCGCCGGGTGCGCTTGCGGCGCCGGTGCCTCCGTTCTTCTCCGCAGTTTTTTTTTCTCTCTCTTACCGGGTTCCAGAATGAGTTCGTCCAAGTCTTCCCTTTTCGCCGTCCGCTGGCTGGCCGTGCCGGCAGCGGCGCTGCTGCTCACCGCCTGCGCCTCCACGTCCACGACCACGGCTCCTGCTGCGGCCGCGCCCGTGAAGGTCAAGGTCTTCGTCGCCGCCATGTTCGAGATCGGCAAGAACACCGGCGACCGCGCCGGCGAGTTCCAGCACTGGTACGAGCGCTACTGGAAGGACGCCCAGGCCATCACGGTGCCCGGCGCGCTGCAGCCCGTGTACTGCAACGCCGACGGCGTGTGCGGCTCGGTGCTCGGCATGGGCAAGGTGAACTCGTCGTCGTCGATGCAGGCCATCCTGCTGAACCCGCAGTTCGACTTCTCGCAGAGCTACTACGTCATCTCGGGCGTGGCCGGCACGCCGCCCTCGCGCGGCACCATCGGCGAGGTCAGCTGGGCCACATGGCTGGTCGACTACGACCTGGGCCACCGCTGGGCGCCCGAGGAGAACAAGCCCGGCGAGCCCACCTTCATGCCGCGCAAGGGCTACGAGGAATATCGCCGCTTCAAGCTCAACCCCGATCTCGTGAGCTGGGCCATGAAGCTCTCGGCCGACACGCCCCTGAAGGACTCCGAATCGGCCCGCAAGTACCGCCTGCGCTACCCCGACGCGGCCGCGCGCCGCGCACCCTTCGTCGGCACCGGCACCCACATGACCGGCGACACCTTCTTCCACGGTCCCGGCATGTCGAAGCAGGCGCAGTACATCGCCAAGCTCTACGGCGCCGACGACTACGTCATCACCGAGATGGAGGCCGCCGCCATCACCCTCGTCATCAAGCGCACCCACGGCACCGACCGCGTGATGAGCCTGCGCGGCGCCGTCAACTTCGACCAGGGCAACCCGAAGGAAACCACGCTGCAGCACCTCGACCCCGCACCGGGCGAGACGGCCGGCGGCTTCGCCCAGACGGTGGAGAACATCGAGCTGGTGGGCAGCCGCGTGGTCGATCACATCGTCGCGAACTGGTCGAAGTGGTCGGGCGGAGTGCCGAAGCCCTGAGCTCGAATGCCGGCCCGTTCAGGGCCGCACCGGCTCAAGGTGCCACGTCACCGTGAAGTCGAACGGCGTCCAGCGGCTCGCGGTGACGCCTGCCTGCCGCAGGCCGCGGCCGGTCCAGGTGTTGCAGGTCTCGAAGAGGTTGTAGCCGCCTTCGGCCTCGTAGAAGGCGTCCTGGTTGTCGTAGTGCGCGCCCGCGATGGGGGTGGCGCGGCCCGATGGCAGTGCGGCGCGCACGTAGGCTTCGAGCTGCGCGTACTGCGTCTGCGTGAGCGGCAGCGCGAAGGCGCCTTGCCCCATCTGGCCGCGCCGCAGGTAGCTCACGTGAAGCAGCGCGCGGTTGCCGCCGGCCAGGGCTGCGAGCGCGCGCGATGCGGTCAGGTCGGACCAGGTGGGTGTGTTCAGGTAGAACTCGCGGTCGCCCCAGCCGATGGCGATGAATTCGGCGTCGGGTGGTGGTGCCCTGAAGTCCTTCAGCGGAAAGAGCTGCAGCCAGTCGACGGTGGCCGAGCGGATCGGGAACACGTAGTCGGTGTGCACGCCGTTGCTCAGCACCCAGGCCTGCACTTCGGCGACCGCATTCTTCGGCGCTTCGGCGTTGGCGGGCCAGAGCACCAGTGCGCAGGCCGTGGCCACGTACAGGCCCACGAGTGCGACGAAGCCCAGCAGGGTGAAGACGATGCGCCGCAGCCAGCGTCCGGCCATCGCGCCCTCAGAAGAGCGACGCGGTGGTCGCCACCGGCTCGGCCGCCGCGCGGTGCGTGCCGGTGGCGGCGGGCGCCAGGGCCTCGGGGCTGCCGGCCTTCGCCAGCGTGCCCACGCGCACGCCCAGCAGGCGCAGGGGGCGCTCCAGCGGCACGCGCTTCAGGCACAGGCCGCCGATCTGGCGGATGGTCTTGGCGTCGTCGGTGAAGCGGTCGATGGTCTGGTCGCGCGTGGCGATCCTGAAATCGTCGTAGCGCAGCTTGATGCCGATGGTCTTGCCCACGTAGCCCTTGCGCTGCAGGTCGGCGGCCAGCTGCTCGCACAGCCTGGTGAAGATCGCGCCCAGTTCGGCGCGGTCGCGCACCGCGTGCAGGTCGCGGTCGAAGGTGGTCTCTCGGCTCATAGACACCGGCTCGCTTTCGGTCACCACGGGGCGGTCGTCGCGACCCCATGACACCTCGTGCATCCACGCGCCGGTGGCCTTGCCGAAGTTGGCGATGAGCCAGTCGCGGTCGCGCGCCGCGAGCTGGCCCACGGTCTCGATGCCGAAGCGCTTGAGCTTCTCGTCGGCCTTGGGGCCGATGCCGTTCACCTTGCGGCAGGGCAGCGGCCAGATCAGCTTTTCCAGGTCGTCCTCGTAGACGATCGAGATGCCGTTGGGCTTGTTGAACTCGCTCGCCATCTTGGCGATGAGCTTGTTGGGCGCCACGCCGATGGAGCAGGTGAGCCCGGTGGCGTCGAAGATGGCCTTCTGCAGCAGCCGGGCCAGCGAGCGCCCGCCCTCGCGCTGGCCGCCGGGCACGTCGGTGAAGTCGATGTAGACCTCGTCCACGCCCCGGTCTTCCATGAGCGGCGCGACCTCCAGGATGATCTTCTTGAAGGCGCGCGAGTAGCGGCGGTACTCGTCGAAGTCCACCGGCAGGATGATCGCCTGCGGGCACAGCTTGGCCGCCTTCATGAGCCCCATTGCCGAGCCCACGCCGAACTGCCGCGCGGGGTAGGTGGCGGTGGTGATCACGCCGCGGCCGGTGTAGTCCTTGAGCAGCGGAAAGTCTTCGACCGGAATGTCGGCCAGCGTGCCGCCTTCGGGCAGGTTGCGGATGGCCTCGTCCACGCGCCTGCGCCCGCCGCCGATCACCACCGCCTTGCCCTTGAGCTGCGGGTAGCGCAGCAGCTCGACGGACGCGTAGAAGGCGTCCATGTCGAGGTGCGCGATGCGGCGGATCTTCGGTGCCGATGGGGTCTGGGAGCTCACGGAAACAATTGTCTCGCGGCTGGGCGCTGCTTGCGCGTGCGGGGCGATTCGCCCGACCCGGTCAGCGCGTCTCCACCGTCACCAGCAGCGGCGAGTCGAACATCGCCGCGGGGGAGATCACGGGCTCGTCCATCGGCACCCTGTCGCCGTAGCGCTCGCGCATCTTGGCGCGAACGGCCGGGTCCTTCAGGTTGAATTCGCGGATCTTCTGCAGCTCGCCGATGCGCACGCCCAGCGCGCGCTGGTAGAGCTTCCACACGAGTTCGGAGCAATAGATGCGCTGGTCGGACCATTCGAAGGTCAGGTCGTAGGGGCGGCCTTCGAAGTCGGCCGTGCCGGCGCGCAGCCTTGCAACGGCACCCGGCGTGAGCAGCGTGTCGGCCTTGCGCAGCCGCTTGACCACGTAGTGCCCGCCGTTCCCGCGCGCCGTCCATTGCGCGAGCGGCGTGTAGCGCACGGTGGAGACCGCCTCGAACACGTAGGGCTTGCCGTCTCTCGTCAGCACGATGCCCATGTGGCTGTAGCGCGAGCCGGTCGCGCGCTGCACCGCGAGGCTCTGGGCCGAGCGCGAGGTGTGGAAGACGATGTCGCCGTCCTTCAGCTGCGTCGACGCGCGGGCGGCGCCGGCCAGGAGCAGAGACAGGGCGAGGGCGATGACTGCTGGGAGCCGGAAGGTCATGGACGCGCATTGTGCGGCACGCCATGCGCGGCTATTTCTCCTCTGGCGGCGGGGCGCTGTCGCCCGTATCGGGCGGCGCCATCTCGCGCATCAGGCGCTCCACCGCCTCGTCGTTCATCGGCCCGGCGGGCATGAGCGCGGTGGGCGAGGTGCGCAGCCAGCGCGTGGTCTGGGGCAGCGCCATCACCAGCGCGGTGACAGTGGCGAGCACCGCGAGATACGGCGCCAGCACCCGCGCGAGGGCGCCGGCCGGCGGTCGCGGCTTCACCTGCCCGCGCGCCAGCACCAGCGCGTAGCCGAAGGGCGGCAGCAGGAAGCCGGCCTGCAGCACCAGCAGCGTGAGCGTGGCGATCCAGGCCGCGTCGTCGAGCTGTGCGAGCACAGGCGGCATGACGATGGGCACGATGAGGAAGATCAGCTCGAAGGCGTCGAGCACGAAGGCAAAGGCGAGCAGCACCGCCAGCACCACCGCGAGCCCGATCATCGGATGCTGCTGCAGCGACAGCATCAGCCGCGCGATCAGCCCGTCGGTGCCGAAGCCGCGCAGCAGCAGCGAGAAGGTGGTGGCCGCCACCAGCAGCGCGTAGAGCGCGCCGGTGAGCGCCATCGCGTCGTCGAGCACCTGCCACAGCACCGCACGCGTGAGCTGGCGCGACAGCAGGCCCCACGCCAGCAGCAGCACGCAGGCGGCAGCCGCGCCTTCCACCGCGCGCACCCTGCCGAGCGTGACCAGCACCAGCAGCGCGCCGATCAGCAGCGGCACCAGCAGCAAGGTCCAGCCCTCGCCGCGGCTCAGCGGTTCGCGCGGCACGGCGTCCCGTGGCTTGCGGCGCGCGCCTAGCCATGCCACGGCGAGCCAGCCGACCAGCAGCGCGGCGGCCGGCACCAGCGCGGCCTGCAGGATGTCCTGCGTGTTGACGACGCGGCTGGCCGTGCTCGCCGAAGGCAGCGCCAGTTCGCGTGCCATGTTCATGCCCTCGGTGTGCGCGCGCAGCATTGCGTCGCCGAGCAGCAGAAGCACCAGCGAGGGTGGCACGATCACGCCCAGCGTGCTGGTCACGGCCACGAGTGCAGTTCGCCGCGCCGGGGGCAGTCCCTCGCGCGTCCAGCCCTGGCCGGCGGTGCGGGCGAGCGTCAGCAGGCTGGCGCCCACCGAACCGTTCATCGGCGCGAGCAGCAGCCCCAGCACCATGCCGGCGATCTCGGGGGCCGCGCGCGGCGCGACCAGGGCCAGCACCTTGCGCAGGCCGTGGTACAGGTGGCCGGCCAGCGCCAGCCGGTTGAGGAGTGCGCCCACCAGCGCATAGAGCGCGAGCGCCTGCAGCAGGTCGTGCTCCAGCAGCCCGACGATGCGCCATGGCAGGTTCTGCAGCAGCGCGAGGTCGAAGGCACCCAGTGCCAGGCCGGCGAGCGCGCCGATCGTGCATGTGCCCAGCAGCACGGCGTAGGTCGGCCAGCCGGTGGTCATCATCAGCGCCAGGGCCAGCGCGAGCAGGGCGAGTCCGAGCCAGGGCATCTACGGGCCGGGCTGTCCGGGTTGGCCGGTGTCTTCTGGCGGGTTCGCCGGGCGCAGCTCCTGCCGGAGGTCGAGCGCGCTCTGCACCGCCAGCAGCGCGGCGAGCAGCAGCAAGGCCACCTTGATCATGAAATAGCCGGGGTTGAAGGTGTCGGGAAAGAGTTCGAGCGCCTCCACCGAGCGCATCACCGGCGCAGCGCGGTGAAGACCAGGAACAGCGACCAGGGCAGCACGCACAGCGCCGCGCCGATGCGGCGCAGCCGCGCATGGCGCCCGGCGGTGTCGGCCGCCAGGTCGGGCCGGGCCACCAGGTGCGCGCCGCGCCGCCCGGCATGCCTCAGCGACACCGCCACATACAGCGCGAACAGCCACTGCGCGAGGTCGTTGGCCTGCGTCGGGCCGTTGCCGGAGCCGGCGAGGTCGCGCAGCGGCCACTGCGCGAAGAGCAGCAGCGCGATGGCGACGGCGAAGGTCATCGCGACGCGGTCGATCCAGTCGAGCCAGCGCGGCGCCGGCGGACCGGAGGGCTGCGCGGAGTCCGCGGGGGGAGGGGTGTCTGCCGGTGGCGTCATGCACGGAAATCGTCTCCCCCGAACCTGACTGGCACCTGCGGGGCGGCGGGTCATTGCTTGCGCCGCGCTGCATGCCGGTGCCATCATGCGCGCCATGCAAACGGTCGCCTCCATCCTCTGGCGCAGGCTCGACGTACCGGGCCACGATGCCTGCCGCCTCGAACGCAATGCCTCGGCCTGGCAACTCGACGGTGCAGCCGTGTTCCGGCTGGAAGACGGCCGCATCGGCCAGCTGCACTACCGCGTGCGCTGCGACCTGCTATGGCACACCCAGTGGGGCACGGTGCGCGGATGGCTCGGCGACTCGGCGGTCGACCTCTCGATCGCCCGCGACGCGCGCGGCCACTGGAAGCTCAACGACGAGCCCGTGTCCGACCTCTCGCACTGCATCGACCTCGACCTGGGCTTCACGCCCGCCACCAACCTGCTGCAGCTGCGCCGCCTGGGCCTCGCGAAGGGCGAGGGCGCCGACGCCCCCGCCGCGTGGCTCGACATCGACGGCGGCGGCGTGCTCAGCGAACTGATGCAACGCTACGAGCGGCGCAGCGAGACCGAGTACGCCTACGAGGCGAAGCGCTTCGACTACGCGGCCACGCTGAGCGTGACGGCCGACAGCTTCGTCGCCGACTACCCTCGGCTCTGGGTGGCCGAGAAGTAGTCGGCAAGCCATCGCGTTCAGTCGAACTGCGACCGATCCCCCGTCACCAGCTCCCGGTTGCGCCGCCTGTCCAGCGCGATCTCGTGCGCGAAGGCGTCACTGCCGCCGCCCGCTGGCAGGTTGTAGGCCGCGCGCAACCGGGAGCGCACCGCGTCGCTTTCAAGCACGCGGTTGATCTCGGCGTTGAGCATCTGCACCACCGCGCCCGGCGTGCGGGCCGGCGCGAAGATGCCGAAGAGCGAATCGCGGTTGGCCTTCTCGAATCCCAGTTCCGCGAGGGTCGGCACCGTGGGCAGTGCATCGATGCGTGCCGGAGCGCCCACGGCCAGCGCCTGGAAGCGGCCGCCTTCGATGTACTGCAGCTGCTGCGCGGCGACGTTGGTGGAGAGCACCTCGAACTGGCCGCTGAGCGCATCGTTGAGCTGCGGGCCGCCGCCCTGGTAGGGGATGTGCGTGATCTCGGTGCCGCTTTGCACGCGCACCTGCGCGAGCACGAGGTGGCCGATGGTGGCCACGCCCGAGGTGGCCCATCGCACCTCGCCGGGCTGCCTGCGCGCCCGCGCGATCAGCTCGCCGAAGCCGCGGCCGGTGAAGGCGGGGGTGCCCACCACCAGCACCGGCGTGCGCATCACGCTGGCCACGGGCATGAAGGCGCGCATCGGGTCGTAGGGAACGCGTGCGAGCAGCGGGTGCAGCGTGAGCGGGCTGATGGCGGAGAAGGCCAGCGTGCTGCCGTCCGGGGCCGAACGGGCGAGCGCATCCATGCCGAGGCTGCCGCCGGCCCCGGGGCGGTTCTCGATGATCACCGGCACGCCGAGCGAACGTGCGAGCGGCTCGGCCAGCACGCGCGCCATGCCGTCGCTCACGCCGCCGGGCGGGTAGACCACGATCAGGCGAACCGGCTTGTTCGGCCACTGCGCGGGTGCCGCCCGCAGCACGCCGGGCAATGCGCAGGCCGCGGCCAGCAGGGTGCCTGCGCGCTGCAGCAGGTGGCGGCGGCCCAGCCGTGTCATGAGCCGGGGTTCTCCTGCGCCAGCCTGCGCAGCAGCGCCGCGAAATTTAGCGCGGGCAGGTTGTCTTCCTCGGCGCGCGAGACCAGCGTGAGCGGCGCGTCGAGCTGCCCGCCGTCGGCCAGCCGCGCGTAGGCGATGGCGTGCGCGTGCACGCCGTGCATCGACGCAGGCACCACCGAGAGGCCGACCCCTGCGGCCACGAGATTGAGGTTGGTCATCATTCGATCGACTTCGGCCACCACGCGCGGGCGCAGCCCCTTGGCGTGGCACAGCGCGAGCAGGTCGGCATACAGGCCCGGAGCGCCCGGACGCCGCACGAGGATGATGCCTTCCTCGCAGAGCCTGGCGAGCGGCAGCGCCCGCGAGTCCTTGTCGCGGCCACGGGCAAGGCGGTGGTCGCTCGGCATGGCGACCAGCACCGGCTCGCGCAGCAGCGTCTCGAACAGCAGCCCCTCGGGCCGCGCGACCGGCACGCGCAGCAGGCTGCAGTGCAGGCGGCCGGCCGCCAGCGCCTCGGTGAGCTCGGCCGCGTTGTCCTCGCGCAGTTGCAGCTCGACGTCGGGGTAGGCGCGGCGGAACTCGCGCAGCGCGTCGGGCATGAAGCGGTGCGCCGCCGCCGAGCTGGTGAAGCCCACCGCCAGCCTGCCGGCCTGGCCCTTGGCCACCCGGGTCATGCGCTGCTTCATCGCATCCATGTCCTGCAGCATGCGCAGCGCCTCGGCCTGGAACAGCCGGCCCGCATCGGTGAGCGCCACGCCGCGCGGATGGCGGCGGAACAGCAGCACGCCCAGCTCGCGTTCGAGTGCCTTGATCTGCAGGCTCAAAGGCGGCTGCTGGATGCCCAGCTGCTCGGCCGCGCGCGTCATGTGGCCGGTCTCGGCGACGGCGGCGAAGTAGCGCAGTGCCCGTATGTCCATATGTTTTTGATATGAGAAGTGCCTTGTTATTTTATTTGACCCTAGGTCACACCGAATCTATCTTCCGGCCGCCCATTCAAGAACAAGCGGTCCAACGAGGCCGCATGCCGGAGACAAGTCCATGCGCAAAGAGCGCCCTGCATCGAAGTACCTCGCCGTCGCCAGTGCGATCGGCATCTCATTGGCCCTGGCCGCTTGCGGCGGCGGAGGCGGGGGAGGAGGCGGCGGCTTCGCCTTCCTGCCCCCGACCAGCACGCCGCCCGCCGGCGTGGGCGACAGCCCGCCGGCAGGCGACCCGCCCGACAACACGCCGCCTCCGGCCGTGCAGCCGGTCGCGTCCTGCGCCGACCTCGCAGGCCGGAGCCTGCCGGCCTCGCTGATCAGCCTGCCCACGCAGGGCGCCACCGTCACCAGTGCCACGCCCGTCGCCGCGAGCGACGCGGGCAACACGCTCGGCGACTACTGCCGCGTGCGCGGCACCATCCAGCCGGTCGACCCGAATTCGCAGTCCATCAACTTCGCGGTCAACCTGCCCGAGAAGTGGAACCAGAAGACCATCCACTTCGGCGGCGGCGGCTTCGACGGCGTGCTGATCGACGGCACCGAGGTCATCCGCTTCGGCCCCGCCGGCAAGCCCGCGCCGCTCGCGCTGGGCTACGCCACCTACGGCGACGACTCGGGTCACCAGTCGGGCAGCATCACCGACGGCAAGTTCGCGGCCAACGACGAGCAGCTCGCCAACTACGGCGGCAACTCGCTCAAGAAGACGCGCGACGTGGCGCAGGCCCTGGTGCTCGCGCGCTACGGCGTGGCGCCGAAGCACGCCTACTTCCTGGGCACCTCCACGGGCGGGCGCGATGCGCTGAGCTACATCCAGCGCTGGCCGCTGGACTACGACGGCGTGATCGCCAACGAGCCCGCGCTCAACTACACCGGCACGCGCCTGTCGAACGTGGCCGTGGGCCGCGCCCTTTACAACAACGGCGCCGCAGGCTGGATGGACCTGAGCGAGACGCTGATGGTGCAGAAGGCCGCGATGCAGGCGTGCGACAAGCTCGACGGCGCGGCCGACAACATCGTGAGCAACGTCGAGAGCTGCCGCCAGCTCAATGCACAGCTCCTGGCCTCGCTGCGCTGCCCCGGCGGTACGAAGACGGCCAAGACCTGCCTGTCGGACGCGCAGCTCGACACAGTGAAGGCCATCGAGTCGCCGCTCGATTTCACGACCTACTCGCTGGCCAACGGCGTGAAGCGCGCGGGCGGCTACAACCTGCTCGAAGGCGCGCTGGTGGCGGGCCCCTTCACCACGCGCGACCTGGGCACGCGCAAGGTGCCGGGCAACCCCGCCACGTCGGCCGACGCCAACATGTACGTCACCGGCGACCAGTGGGTGAAGTTCTTCGTCACGCGCATCGCGAACTTCGACACGCTCGGCTTCGACCCGCTGAACCCGGGCAGCTACGCGGCGCGCGTGACCGAGGTGTCGAACCTCACCGACGCGACCAACCCGAACCTCGCGCCCTTCTTCGGGCGCGGCGGCCGGCTCATCATGCTGCACGGCCTGGCCGACGAAGTGATCAGCCCGAACTCGACCATCGACTACTACAAGCAGCTCGTCGCAACGCTGGGGCAGGCGTCAGTCGACCGGAGCGTGCGCTTCTACACCGTGCCCGGCATGGGCCACGGCACCGGCAGCTTCATTCCCAACTGGGACTCGCTGGCCGCGCTCGAAGGCTGGGTGGAGAACGGCCTCGCGCCCGCCACCGGCGTCGCGGTCGACGCGGTGGCCGGCACCTACGGCCGTACGCGTCCTCTGTGCCTGTTCCCGGCCTGGCCCAAGTACCGCGGCAGCGGCAGCCTGGACGCGGCCGTCAACTACAGCTGCGTGACGGAGGTCGGCGACCCGCTGGCCTGCCCGAACCTGCCTGCGGCCGTCACCACCTACAAGGGCGGCGACAGCTTCGGCGAGGAACTGCGCGTGCAGATCGACCCGGGCACGATGGCCTATACGGTGACCATCGACGCGAGCCTGCAGCGCACGGCCGGCACGGTGCGCACCGGCACGCTGGTGTCGGAGGGGAACTGCAGCTATGCCAGCGCGGAGAGCGGGGCGGTGTTCAGCTTCGGTGCCGGCGGGGTGCTGTCGGGCGGCGTGAACGCCCCGAGCGGCGGCGGCTTCGCGCCCCTGCTGGCGTTCCAGAACACCTTCCAGAATGCGGCGACGCCGACGGTGTTCAACCCGGTGTCGAACATCTTCAATGCGGTGGGCGTGCAGCAGGGCACCGGCGGCACGACCGCGCAGGCGCTGGCGGTGCGTCTGCGCAATGCCGGCACCTTCCAATACTGCCGCGATGCCGCCAACGGCTTCATGATCTACGACACGACCTGCGCGCAGACCGAGAAGGGCTACATCACCTACAACGGCACCCGCGACGCCTTCGACCTGTTCACCACATCGCCGACCGGCAGCGCCGTGACCACCGGCGGCACGCTCACCGGCTCGATGGTCATCGGGCTCGTCAACGGCGCGGCGGTGCCGGTGCACCTGGTGCGCGAGTCGGCGGCAAACGCGGGCATGCGCCTCTTCGGCCTGCAGCAGAGCCTGGTCAGCGGCACGGCGGACGGAAGCTATGCGCTGCTCAGCGTCAAGGGCGAGAACCACGATGCCACGGTGGCCGGCAGCGGCTTCAATCTCGCAGGTGCCGCGGCCATGCTGGACTACGACACACCGGTGCTCGGCGTGGCACAGGCCGATGCAGGCCGGCCGGGCAATTTCATCTTCAACAGCGGCGTCCTCGCATTCGTTTCGACGGACGCGACAAAGGCGGCGCTCGAACTCGGAGTACGTCATTGAAAAACCCCCTGTCCCGCCTTGCGGCATCCACGGCCTTCGCACTGCTGGGTGCGGCATCCGCCATGCATGCACAGGCCGCACCCTCCGGCCCGAAGCCCGCAGCCTGCCCCTCGCCCGTGCCCGAATCGGCCCGCTGCTACACCGGTGAAGACGGCGCCGGTTCCTTCTACTGGATCGCGATTCCCCAGGGCTGGACGAGCAACGCCGGCCGTGTGCTCGTGATGCACGCCCACGGCGGCCCCGAGACCGGCCCGCCCAAGCTGGAGCGCAGCGAGGAAGACCTCAAGCGCTGGGCCGTCACCGTGAAGGCCGGCTATGCATGGGCCGCTTCCACTTACCGGCGCGGCGGCTACGGCGTCACCATGGCGGCGGAAGACACCGAGCGCCTGCGCCGGATCTTCGTGCGCCATTTCGGCCAGCCGCACCGCACGCTGCTGCACGGGCAGAGCTACGGCGCGGGGGTGGCGGCGAAGGCGGCGGAGCTCTATGCGCCGGCCGGCGGCGCCAAATCGCCTTACGACGGCCTGCTGCTCACCAGCGGCGTGCTCGGCGGCGGCAACAGCGCCTACGACTTCCGGCTCGACCTGCGCGTGGTCTACCAGTACGTCTGCCGCAACCATCCGCGCCCCGACGAGCCGCAGTACCCACTGTGGATGGGCCTGCCGCTCGATTCGAAGCTCACGCGCGCCGACCTCGCCGCGCGCGTGAAGGAGTGCACCGGCATCGGCCTGCCCGCCGCGCAGCGCACGCCCGAGCAGGCGGCGCGGCTGAAGACCATTGTTTCGGTCGTGAAGATCCAGGAGCGCTCGCTGCTGGGCCATCTCACCTGGGCGACGTGGCTCTTCCAGGATCTGGTGCAGAAGCGGCTCGAGGGCCGCAACCCCTTCGGCAACATCGGCGTGGTCTACAGCGGCTCGGCCGACGACGCGGCGCTCAATGCCGGCGTGCTGCGCTACGCGGCCGACCCGCAGGCCAAGGGTGCGCTCGCCGCCGACAGCCAGCCCACCGGCCGCACCGCGCTGCCCACGGTGGGCCTGCACGCCATCGACGACCCCACGGCCTTCGTCGAACTCGAGAACTCCTACCGCCGCATCCGCGACGCGGCAGGCACCGGCGACCTGCTGGTTCAGAGCTTCAGCAACGAGCGCGAGCACAGCTACCTGAGCGATTCGGAATACCCCGCGCTCTTCGCCGCGCTGCTCGACTGGATCGACAAGGGCGAGAAGCCCACGCCCGAAGGCCTCGCGCAACGCTGCAAGGCGCTGATGCCGCGCTACGACACCGACGGCAAGAACGGCTGCCACATCCAGCCCGCGTGGCAGCCACCCGCGCTCGAAAGCCGCGTGCCGTCACGCGCGCCCTGAATCCTTTTTCAATCCAACGTCACGGAGACATCATGAAGAAACTGTTCGCCCTCGCGGCGATCGCCGCTGCCGCAGTCGCTGCCCATGCGCAGGACTTTCCGGGCGGCAAGCCCGTCACCATCGTCGTGCCCTTCGCGGCCGGCGGCCCGACCGACCGCGTCGCGCGCGACCTCGCCGAGGCGCTGCGCAAGCCGCTGGGCGGCAGCACCGTCATCATCGACAACGTGCCCGGCGCGGGCAGCTCCATCGGCGCGACCAAGGTGGCGCGCGCCGCGCCCGACGGCTACACGCTGCTGCTCAACCACATCGCGATGGCGACCGTGCCCAGCCTGGTGCGCAACGTGCCGTTCAAGGTCGAGACCGACTTCGAGTACCTGGGCATCGTCAACGACGTGCCGATGACGCTCATCTCCAAGCCGAGCATCCCGGCCGCCAACTACAAGGAACTGAGCGGCTGGATCGCGGCCAACAAGGGCAAGATCAACCTCGGCAATGCCGGCGTGGGCTCGGCCTCGCACCTGTGCGGGCTGCTCTTCCAGAGCGCGACCAAGACCGAGATGACGCCCGTGCCGTACAAGGGCACGGCTCCCGCCATCACCGACCTGATCGGCGGCCAGATCGACCTGCTGTGCGACCAGACCACCAACACCACGCCGCAGATCCAGGCGGGCAAGGTGAAGGCCTTCGCGGTCACCACCTCGAAGCGGCTCGCGCTGCCGATGCTGAAGGACCTGCCCACGCTCGACGAGGCCGGCCTGAAGAACTTCCAGGTCACGATCTGGCACGGCCTGTATGCGCCCAAGGGCACGCCCGCGCCGGTGCTGAAGAAGCTCAACGATGCGCTCAAGGTCGCGTTGAAGGACCCCGACTTCATCCACCGCGAAGAGCAGCTCGGCGCCGTGGTGGCGACCGACAGCCGCATCGAGCCGGCGGGCCACAAGAAGTTCGTGATCGACGAGATCGCGAAGTGGACGCCGGTGATCAAGGCGGCCGGCGTCTACGCCGACTGAACGGAAGCTATGCCTGGCGGCTCATGGCGATCAGCGTCCAGACGATCGCCACGAGCTGTGCGATGTTGATCAGGATCGCGACCACGTGGGTTCTGCGGAACCCCGGGATCGCGTCCATGTAGTTCGCCTGGATCTGCGTGCCCAGCGCGTCCATCTTCGGGATGACCTTCCTGCGCAGCACCACGGCGATCGCCGCCAGTGCCGCAGCACCGGCCGCGATGCCCAGCCGGCCCGCCGACGCGAAGCTCACCGCCGTCGCGCTCGCGGTGATGAAGGCGGCGACGTAGTAGAGGTTGAAGAAGCCGCGCACGAAGCGCGCGTCCAGCGGCGTGTCGTGCTTGAGCACCAGCAGCGGGATCGAGCCCATGATGAAGTAGGCCGTCGTGACGAGCAGCGCCACCGTGAAGAACAGGGCGGCAAACATGGCAGCGGGCATCTCGGTTCACCTCCGTGCATCGGGCGGGCAGTGCGGCCCGGTGCGTCGCTGGAACTGTCACTCCCTGGGAATCTGGGCCTCGATTTCCTTGATTACAGCCTCTTTCTCGCGGTTGTATATCTGGGGATTGGCCGGATCGACGGCGTGGGCGCGGTCCTTGGCCTGCTCGTACCTGAGGCGCAGGTCGGGGCGGCGCTCGAGGATGTCGATGAAGGCCAGCGAATCCTTGTGGACCGGGTCGCCGCGGTGGCAGACGTGGATGTTGAGGTTGAAGCGCCGCCCCCCGTGCAGCACCGAGCCGCAGACATACGGCTTCTCGTCGCGATCGACCCAGACCGGGCGGCGGTGGAAGCCGATGCGCTCGAACGCCGCCTGCTCCTCGCGCAGGTTCTCGCGCGCGGTGATGGCGGCCACGTCGATCATGGGCTTGCCGCGCAGCCCGACGACGGCCGTGCTGCCGATGTGCACCAGCTCCACGCCGGGCAGCCTCGACTGCACGTACGCGCGCGCGTCGGCGAAGACTTCGGCGTAGGCCGGGTCGTAGGCGAGGATGTTGCGCTGGTCCAGTCCCTCGTCGAATGGCTCGATCTGCATGCTGCGCTCCGGTTGTCGTCGTGCCGCGGCTCTCGACTCTCTCTCACTCAGCTGGCGAAGCGCCTGCGGTACTCCACCAGGCTCACGCCCAGGCGGCGGCCGAATGCGCGCCTGAAGGCGTCCACGTTCGCATAGCCCACCGTGTCGGCCAGCCGCTTGGCCGGCAGGTCGGATTCCTCGGCCAGCCGGCGGGCGGCGTCGATCCTCGCATTCTCGACAAACTCGGCCGGCGTGGTGCCGGTCTCGCTGCGGAAGATGCGCGCGAAGTTGCGCTCGCTCATGCCGGCGCGCTGGGCGAGGGCGGGCACGGAGAGGTCGTCCTTGAGGTTCGCGAGCACGTGGTCCTGTATCTCGCGCATGGCGGAGCGCTCCGAGGTCTGCGCCGCCAGGTGGGCGCTGAACTGGCTCTGTCCGCCGGGGCGCTTGAGGAACATCACCAGCTGCCGCGCCACGCTCAACGCGAGTTCGCGGCCGTGGTCTTCCTCCACCATCGCCAGCGCGAGGTCCATGCCGGCCGTGACGCCGGCGGAAGTGAAGAGCTGGCCGTCGCGCACGTAGATGGCGTCCGACTCGACGTTGGCGAGCGGGTAGTCCGATGCGAGCTGGCCGGCGAGCTTCCAGTGCGTGGCCACGCGCTTGCCGTCGAGCAGCCCGCTGGCGGCCAACACGAAGGCGCCGCTGCACACCGAGCCGTAGCGGCGCACCGTGCGCGCCTGGCGCCGCAGCCACTCCTGCAGTTGCGTGTCGGCCGCCATGTCTTCCACGCGCGGGCTGCCCGCGACCAGCAGGGTGTCGATGGCGCCGCGATGCGTGGCGACCGTCGAATCCACGCCCAGCCGCAGCCCGCTGCTGCTCTTGAGCATGCCTTCGCCCGCGCCGATGACCTGCACGTGATAGGCGCGCCGGTCGCCCAGCTGCTGCGACGCCTCCGCGAAGACGTCGGCGGGGCCGGCCACGTCGAGCAGCTGGAAACGGGGGAAGGCGAGGATGGCGACACGCATGGCGGACAAGGCCCGGGGATTGGCGGAAAACGCCGTGAGTTGATGGAAATGGCCTGGTGAGTCTGGCGGAAAATACCAACTGATGCAAATCCAGCCAAGGAGAACAACATGCAGGAACAGGCTCTGGACCCTCTGAATCCCCTCAATCCTTCCTCCCCGGCGGCCGCGCCGCGCGTGCAGGGCTCCGTGCGCAATCTCCCGGTCAACCTCTTCGCCTCCGTGATGGGCCTGTCGGGCCTGGCCCTCGCCTGGCGGCTGGCGCACGACAGCCTGGGCGCGCCGGCCATCGTCGGCGAGGCCATCGGCGCCTTCGCGCTGGTCGTGTTCTTGCTGATCGCGGCGGGTTACCTGACGAAGCTGGCGCGGCATCCGCAGGCGGTGCGCGCGGAGTTCCATCACCCGGTGGCGGGCAACTTCTTCGGCACCATCGCGATCTCCGTCCTGCTGCTGTCGGCCATCGTCGCGCCCTACAGCGCGCCTCTCGCGCACTTCGCCTGGACGGTGGGGCTGCTCGCGACCTTTGCCTTGAGTTTCATCGGCCTGTCGCGGCTGCTGAAGGGGCAGGTGGACGCTTCGCTCGCCGTGCCGGCGTGGATCATCCCCGGCGTTGCCACGCTGGACATTCCCGTGACCGGTGCGCACATGCCGATGGCGTGGGCTCCTGAAGTCAACCTGGCCGCGAGCGCGATCGGCGTGGTGCTCGCGCTCGTGCTCTTCACGATGATCGTCGGCCGCCTCGTGCACCGCGACCCGCTCGCTCCCGCGATGGAGCCCTCGCTGATGATCCTGGTGGCGCCCTTCGCGGTGGGTTTCCTGGCCTACACCAACATCGTCGGCGAGATCGATCGCTTCGCCTCGCTGCTCTTCTACTTCGGCCTCTTCATGTTCGCGGTGGTCGCGCCGAAGGTTTTCCGCCGCGGCGCCAGCTTCGCGCCGAGCTGGTGGGCGATCGGCTTCCCGATGGCCGCGCTCGCGAATGCCGCGCTGAAGTACGCCGAGTCGCATGCGAGCGCGCCGCTGTGGGTGATCGCCATCCTGCTGCTGGTCGCGCTGAACGTGGCGCTGGCGGTTCTCACGGTGAAGACGGTGCGGATCGCGCTGAACGGAAAGCTGTTCGCCTGAGCAGGGCGCGCGCTCAGGCGTTCGCCAGCAGAGAGAGATCGCGCGCGGCCTGCAGCATCAGCTCGCGCGCGCGGTCCAGCGACGGGATCGCATGCCGGTCGATGCGGCGGATGTACGGCGTGGTCAACACCGCCAGCGCATGCCCGCGCGGGCCGAGGATGGGGCAGGAGATGTCGATCACGCCGAAGTACTGCATGCTCTCGCGCTGCCGGTAGCCGGTGGCGCGCACCGCCTCCAGCATGTGCTCCAGTTCGTCGGGCGGAATCTGCACCTCGCCGTCGAGCGCGACGTGCTCGGCCAGCATCTGCCGGCGACGCTCCTCGGACTCGCAGGCCAGCAGCACCTGGCCCGAGCCGGTGTCGAGCAGGTTCACGCGCGTGCCCGGCCGCACCGTCATGCTGCTCGCCGCGGGGCTGTTGACCTGCGCCACGATCTGCACGTTGCCCCGGTCGTACACGCCCAGGTGGCAGGACTGCTCGGCTTCCTTCACGTAGCGGTCCATCACCGGCAGCGCCTGGGTCACCAGCCTGTGGTTCGGCGGGTAGCGGTGCGCCAGGTCGAACATCTTCAGGCTCAGGCTGTAGCGGTCGCCGGCGAGCGATCGCAGCACGTATTGCCGCGCCACCAGCCTTTCGAGCATCCGGTAGATCTCGCTCGGGCCGCGGTCGAGCGCCTTCACGATCTCGCCGCGCGTCAGGCCCTCGGGCTGGTCGGCGAGCAACTCGAGGATGTCCAGCCCCTTGTCGAGCGCGGGGGCGCGGTAGCGGTCCTGCTGTTCCTGGTCGTCGGAGGGCTTGTTCAAGATGTCGTTTTGAGTTGTTTTGTTCACCAATGAATTTCAACAGCAAGAGACGCTGCTTGCAAGTTTCGTTCTACGGGTAAGCACTCATCGGATGAGGTTGACGCTGAAAGTTCGTATGTAAATACTCTGTTCACGAATGGACTAGAGAGGCAAGGCGAACGGCAGACCTGCCGTGGCGACCCGAAAATGATCCAGCGCATCGACTCGCATCAGCACTTCTGGCGGCCCGCGCGCGGCGACTACACGTGGCTGCGTGCCGACGTGCCCGCGCTGGCGCCGCTGCTGCGCGACTTCATGCCCGCAGACCTGCAGCCGCTGCTGCATTCCCACGGCGTGAGCCGGACGGTGCTGGTGCAGGCGGCCGATTCCCTGGCCGAGACCGACTTCATGCTCGACCTCGCGGGCAGCCGCGACGAGATCGGCGGCGTGGTCGGCTGGGTCGACCTGGGCCGCGCCGACGCCGCCGCTTCACTCGAGCGGATGGCCCGGCACCCCAAGTTCAAGGGCGTGCGGCCGATGCTGCAGGACCTGCCCGAAGACGACTGGATCGCGCGCCGCCCGCACCCCGATGCGGTGGACGCCATGCTGAAGCTCGGCCTGCGCTTCGACGCGCTCGTGAATCCGAGGCACCTTCCGTGGCTCCTGCAGTTCGCGAAGCGGTGGCCGCAGCTGCCGATGGTGATCGACCACGGCGCCAAGCCGCCGGTGGGCGCCCAGGACGGCGAGGACTTCGCCCGCTGGCGCGAAGACATCGCGGCCCTGGCGGCACTGCCCCAGGTCTGCTGCAAGTTCTCGGGGCTGTGGACCGAGGCGCCGTCCTCGATGCAGCGCGATGCGGAAGTGTTCACCCGCGTGCTGCGCCCGGTGTGGGACCACCTGCTGGCGTGCTTCGGCCCCTCGCGCCTCATGTGGGGCAGCGACTGGCCCGTGCTCACGCTGGCCGGCGACTACGCAGGCTGGATCGCGGTGAGCCAGGCCTGCATCGGCAGCCTTTCCGCGTGGGAGCAGGCCGAGGTGTGGCACGGCACCGCGCAACGCTTCTACGGCCTCGCGGCGGACTGAACAGCCATGCAACCCATCGTCACCATCCGCGACCTGAGCAAGTCCTTCGCCGGCGTGCGCGCGCTCGACAGGGCGCAATTCGAGCTGCTGCCCGGCGAAGTGCATGCACTCATGGGCGAGAACGGCGCGGGCAAGTCCACGCTGATGAAGGTGCTGGCGGGCGTGTACCGCAAGGATTCGGGCGAGGTGCTGCTCGACGGCCGGCCGGTCGACATCGAAAGCCCACGCGCCGCGCAGGCGCTGGGCATCGGGATCATCCATCAGGAGCTCAACCTGATGAACCACCTGAGCGCCGCGCAGAACATCTTCATCGGCCGCGAGCCGCGCGGGCGCTTCGGCGTCTTCATCGACGAGGAAGCCATGTGCTGCGAGGCGCAGCGCATCTTCGAGCGCATGAACCTGAAGCTCGACCCGCGCACGCCGGTGGGCGAGCTCACGGTGGCCCGGCAGCAGATGGTGGAGATCGCCAAGGCGCTGTCGTTCGATTCGCGCGTGCTGATCATGGACGAGCCCACCGCCGCGCTGAACAACGAGGAAGTGGCCGACCTGTTCCGCATCATCGCGCGGCTGAAGTCGCGCGGCGTTGCCGTCGTCTATATCTCACACAAGATGGATGAGCTGAAGCGCATCGCCGACCGGGTGACCGTGATGCGCGACGGCCAGTACATCGCCACCGTGCCGATGGCGAGCACGCCGATGGACACGCTCATCGCGATGATGGTCGGGCGCCAGCTCGCCGAGGCCGAGCACGAGATGCCCGACACCTCCGCCAACGAAGTGGTGCTGGAGGCCAGGGGCATCCGCAGGGGCGGCATGGTGCGCGACGCGAGCTTCGTGCTGCGGCGCGGCGAGATCCTGGGCTTTGCCGGGCTCATGGGCGCGGGCCGCACCGAGCTGGCCCGTGCCGTGTTCGGCGCCGACCGCATCGACGCGGGCGAAGTCTTCGTGAAGGGCCGGAAGGCAGCCATCGCCTCGCCGCAGGACGCAGTGGCCCACGGCATCGGATACCTCTCGGAAGACCGCAAGCACTTCGGCCTCGCCACCGGCATGGACGTCGAGACCAACATCGCGCTCGCGAGCATGAAGCGCTTCCTGTCGGCAGGCTTCTTCGTCGACCAGGCGGCGCTGGCATCGGCCGGCGAGCGCTACGTGCGGCAGCTCGGCATCAAGACGCCGTCGGTGCGCCAGCAGGTGCGGCTGCTGTCGGGCGGAAACCAGCAGAAGATCGTCATCGCCAAGTGGCTGCTGCGCGACTGCGACGTGCTCTTCTTCGACGAGCCCACGCGTGGCATCGACGTGGGCGCCAAGGCCGAGATCTACCGCCTGCTCAATGAACTGGCCGCGCAGGGCAAGGCCATCGTCATCATCTCCTCGGAGCTGCCCGAGATCCTGCGCATGAGCCACCGCGTGCTCGTGATGTGCGAGGGCCGCATCACCGGCGAACTCTCGGCGCGCGAGGCCTCGCAGGAAAAGATCATGCAGCTCGCCACCCGGCGCGAGACCGCACAAGCCGCCCCCTGAACACGACCGGAGACTGCCCTTGACGACCCCCACCGTGACCACCACCGCCGCTGCGCCGGGCTTCTCGCCGAAGTCGCTGAAGGACCGGCTCCTGCGTCCCGCCACGCGGCAGAAGCTCCTGGCCTTCGCCAGCCTCGTCGTGCTGATGGTGTTCTTCAGCTTCGCCTCGCCGCAGTTCCTGCAGGCCGACAACCTCGTGGGCATTCTGCAGTCGACCGCGGTGAACGGCGTGCTCGCCATCGCCTGCACCTTCGTCATCATCACCTCGGGCATCGATCTCTCGGTGGGCACGCTGATGACCTTCTGCGCCGTCATGACCGGCGTGGTGCTCACCTACATGGGCATGCCGCTGTGGCTGGGCATCTGCGCGGCCATCTTCTTCGGGGCGCTCAGCGGCTTCGTCTCGGGCCTGCTGATCGCCAAGCTGAAGATCCCGCCCTTCATCGCGACGCTGGGCATGATGATGCTGCTCAAGGGCCTGTCTCTGGTGATCTCGGGCACCAAGCCGATCTACTTCAACGACACGCCGGGCTTCACCGCCATCTCGCAGGACTCGCTGATCGGCGACATCGTTCCGGCGCTGCCCATTCCCAACGCGGTGCTGATCCTCTTCCTGGTGGCGGTGGCCGCGAGCATCGTGCTCAACAGGACCCTGCTCGGGCGCTACACCTTCGCGCTCGGCAGCAACGAGGAGGCGGTGCGCCTGTCGGGCGTGAACACCGACTTCTGGAAGATCGTGGTCTACACGGTCAGCGGCGGCATCTGCGGCATCGCGGGGCTGCTGATCGCCTCGCGGCTGAACTCGGCGCAGCCCGCGCTGGGGCAGGGCTACGAACTCGACGCCATCGCGGCGGTGGTCATCGGCGGCACCTCGCTCAGCGGCGGCACCGGCACCATCGTGGGCACCATCATCGGCGCCTTCATCATGAGCGTGCTCACCAATGGCCTGCGCATCCTGTCGGTCGCGCAGGAATGGCAGACGGTGGTCACGGGCGTGATCATCATCCTGGCCGTGTACGCCGACATCCTGCGCCGCCGCAGCGGCAGCAAGGTGCATTGAACTTCCTGCCTTCCTTCCTGCCTCCCCGATCCGTTCGTTCCCCCACAACCACAGGAGACATCGCATGATCCAGAGAAGAACAGTCGTCGCTTGCGCGCTGGGCGCGACCCTTGCCAGCGTGTCGGCGTTCGCGCAGGCACAGCAGGCGCAGGAGGTCTACGTCCCGCTCGTGTCCAAGGGCTTCCAGCACCAGTTCTGGCAGGCGGTGAAGCAGGGCGCCGAGCAGGCCGCCAAGGACCTGAAGGTGAAGGTGAGCTTCGAGGGCCCCGAGACCGAGGCCATGGTCGACAAGCAGATCGACATGCTCTCGGCCGCGCTCGCCAAGAAGCCGCAGGCCATCGGCTTCGCCGCGCTCGACAGCCAGGCCGCGATTCCGCTGCTGAAGAAGGCGCAGGCCGCGAAGATCCCGGTGGTGGCCTTCGACTCGGGCGTGGACAGCGACATTCCCGTCACCACGACCACCACCGACAACAAGGCCGCCGCGGCGCTGGCCGCCGACAAGATGGCCGAGCTCATCGGCAAGAGCGGCGAGGTGGCGCTGGTGGTGCACGACCAGACCAGCCGCACCGGCGTCGACCGGCGCGACGGCTTCGTCAACCGCATCAAGTCGACCTACCCCAACATCAAGATCGTGAGCGTGCAGTACGGCGGCGGCGACCAGCTGAAGTCCACCGAGATCACCAAGTCGATCCTGCAGGCGTCGCCCAACATCAAGGGCATCTTCGGCGCCAACGAGGGCTCGGCCATCGGCGTGGTCAACGGCGTGAAGGAGATGAAGCGCACCGGCAAGGTCGTGGTCATCGGCTACGACTCGGGCAAGCAGCAGAAGAACGCGATCATGGACGGCAGCATGGCCGGCGCCATCACGCAGAACCCGGTGGGCATGGGCTACAAGACCGTCGAGATGGCGGTGAAGGCCATCAAGGGCGAGAAGCTGCCGAAGATCGTCGACACCGGCTTCTTCTGGTACGACAAGACCAACATCGCCGACCCCAAGATTGCGGCGGTGCTTTACGACTAGGCGGAGCAAGCACAGCCGAACACAGAACAAAGTCGAGGTGCGCAAAGGCCTCAAAAAGACTGCAGATCATTTCTCGATTTCGTCTTTCGCGCCCCCTGCGCTCGGCTGTCCGATCTCCCTTCGATCCCTCCAGACAGATTCAAATGACCATCGTCCGCTCCATGCGCGTGCTCGACGTGCGCTTTCCCACCTCGCAGCATCTGGACGGTTCGGATGCGATGAACCCCGACCCCGACTACTCGGCGGCCTACGTCGTGCTCGAGACCGACCAGCCCGGGCTGGAGGGCCACGGCCTCACGTTCACCATCGGCCGCGGCAACGAGATCTGCTGCGCGGCCATCGAGGCCATGCGGCATCTCGTTGTGGGGCTCGACCTCGCATGGGTGGCCGAGGACATGGGCCGCTTCTGGCGGCACGTGACCTCCGACAGCCAGCTGCGCTGGATCGGCCCCGACAAGGGCGCGATCCATCTCGCGACCGGCGCGATCGTCAATGCGATGTGGGACCTGTGGGCCAAGTCCGAAGGCAAGCCCGTGTGGCAGCTGGTGGCCGACATGTCGCCCGAGGAACTGGTGCGCTGCATCGACTTCCGCTACATCACCGACTGCATCGCGCCCGACGAGGCGCTCGCGCTGCTGCGCGAGGCATCGAAGGGCAAGCAGGAACGCATCGCCACGTTGAAGGCCGAGGGCTACCCCTGCTACACCACCTCCGCCGGCTGGCTGGGCTACCCCGACGAGAAGCTGCGGCGGCTCGCGCAGGAGGCGATCGACGCGGGCTTCGGCCACATCAAGCTCAAGGTGGGGCGCGACCTGCAGGACGACATTCGCCGCCTGAAGGTGGCGCGCGAGGTGCTCGGGCCGGACCGGCACCTGATGATCGACGCCAACCAGGTCTGGGAGGTGGGCCAGGCCATCGACTGGGTGCGTCAGCTCGCCTTCGCCAGGCCGTGGTTCATCGAGGAGCCCACCAGCCCCGACGACGTGGAGGGCCACCGCAGGATCCGCGAGGGCATCTCGCCCGTGAAGGTGGCCACGGGCGAGATGTGCCAGAACCGCATCATGTTCAAGCAGTTCATCATGCGCGGCGGCATCGACGTGGTGCAGATCGACGCCTGCCGCCTCGGCGGCGTGAACGAGATCCTCGCGGTGATGCTGATGGCCGCGAAGTACAAGCTGCCCGTATGCCCCCATGCGGGCGGCGTGGGGCTGTGCGAGTACGTGCAGCATCTCTCGATGATCGACTACCTCTGCATCTCCGGCACTCGCGAGGGCCGCGTGGCCGAGTACGTCGATCACCTGCACGAGCATTTCGTGGAGCCCTGCGAAGTCCGCAATGCGGCCTACCTGCCGCCGAAGCGGCCGGGCTTCTCCATCGAGATGAAGGCGCAATCGCTGGAGCAGTACCGCTTTCGCGGATAAGGAAAGGCATCGCACGACATGGACCTGCATCTGAAGGACAAGGTGGTGATCGTCACCGGCGGCGGCAGCGGCATCGGCGCGGCCATCTCGACGACGCTGGCGCAGGAAGGCGCGGTGCCGGTGATCCTCGGCAAGAACCCGCTCGATGCGTCCTTCGAGGAAGGGCTTCGCGGGCTGCAGCCGCGCACGCGCTTCTTCCAGCTGGAGCTGATGGAAGAGGCTGCCTGCGCCAAGGCCGTTGCCGACACGGCTGCCGAGTTCGGCCGCATCGACGGGCTGGTCAACAACGCGGGCGTGAACGACAGCGTGGGGCTGGAGGCGGGGCGCGATGCATTCGTCTCCTCGCTGGAGCGCAACCTCATCCACTGCTACGTGATGGCGCACCACTGCCTGCCGCACCTGAAGGCGAGCAGGGGCGCCATCGTCAACATCTCGTCGAAGACGGCGGTCACGGGGCAGGGCAACACCAGCGGCTATACGGCGGCCAAGGGCGCGCAGCTGTCGCTCACGCGCGAATGGGCCGCCTCGTTGCTGGAGGACGGCGTGCGCGTGAACGCGGTGATCCCGGCCGAGGTGATGACGCCGCTCTACCAGCGTTGGATATCCGCCTTCGACGAGCCCGACCGCAAGCTCGCCGACATCACCGACAAGATCCCGCTGGGCCGCCGCATGACCACGCCCGAGGAGATCGCGAGCAACGTCGTGTTCCTGCTGTCGGAGCGGGCCTCGCACACGACCGGTCAATGGGTGTTCGTGGATGGCGGCTACACGCACCTGGACCGTGCGCTGACCTGATCGCTTCGCAGTCCTGACTGGAGTTGTGCATGCGCCATTTCCTTGCTCTCGATTTGAAAGACGACCCGGCACTGATCGCCGAATACGAGGCTTATCACCGCGATATCTGGCCCGAGGTGCGCGCGCATCTGGATTCGCATGGCGTGACGGCCATGGAAATCCATCGGATCGGCACGCGGATGGTGATGCTGATGGAAACCGACGACGCCCGCTACGACGCCCAGGCAATGGCGCTCGCCACGCGCACCGATCCGAAGATCAGGCAGTGGGAAGAGCTGATGTGGAAGTTCCAGGCACCCACGCCATGGACGCCGGAAGGCGAGAAATGGACCGCGATGCAGCAAATCTTCTGCTTGTAATCAAAAGATTCAAGTTTGATCGAGCTTCGGTTTTTTGCCCGGGTTTACATTTACTGGGCACAATGCCGGCCATGCCAAACATTGCATCCATTCTTAAATCCGAGATCTCGCGCGTCGCCCGCAAGGAAGTTCGCGCGGAAATGGAAACCCTCAAGAAGGCATCGGTTCACCATCGTGCGGCCATTGCGGCATTGCGCCGCCAGATCAGTTCGCTGGAAAAGGAACTGCGCAACGTCGCCAAGGGCACCTCCCGCGGCGTGCGGGCGAGCGCACCGGACGATTCCGGCGATGAAGGTCCCAAGCGCAGGTTCAGCGCCGGCCGCCTGGCTGCGCATCGCGCGAAGCTGGGCATCTCCGCCGCCGCCTACGGAAAGCTGGTCGGCGTTTCCGGCCAGACGATCTATCACTGGGAACAGGGCAAGGCCAGGCCCAGGGCCGCGCAGCTGCTGAGCCTCGCGGCCGTGCGAGGGCTAGGCAAGCAGCAGGTGGCACAGCGGCTGGAAGGGGCGGAATAGCCCCTTTTTTATTGCCCGCCTCAGTGATCGTGGTGCAGGTAGCTCGCCTGCCTCGGCAGCCTCAGGCTCACGAGGAAGGCGATGACCATCATCGCGCTCACGTACCAGAAGAAGGCCGATTCGTGCCCCATTGACTTGAGGCCCAGCGCCACGTATTCGGCCGAGCCCCCGAAGATCGCGTTTGCCACCGCGTAGGCCAGCCCCACGCCCAGGGCGCGCACTTCGGGCGGGAACATCTCGGCCTTCACGATGCCGCTGATCGAGGTGTAGAAGCTCACGATGGCCAGCGCCACGATGATGAGCACGAATGCCAGCACCGGGCTCGTGGTGTGCTGCAGCGCGGTGAGGATGGGCACCGTCGTCAACGCGCCGAGTCCGCCGAACAGCAGCATGTTGTTGCGCCTCCCGATGCGGTCCGACAGCGCGCCGAACACCGGCTGCATGCACATGTAGACGAAGAGCGCGCAGGTCATCACGTAGCTCGCCGTCTTGATCGGCAGGTGCACCGTGTTCACCAGGTACTTCTGCATGTAGGTGGTGAAGGTGTAGAAGATCAGCGAGCCGCCGGCCGTGTAGCCCAGCACCGTGAGGAACGCCGGCGTGTGGTGCCTGAAGAGGCCGCCGATGCTGCCGGCCTCCTTGTTCTTCCTGGCCTCGTCGGTCTGCGTCTCGTGCAGCGTGCGGCGCAGCAGCAGCGCCACCACCGCGGCGATGGCGCCGATCACGAAGGGAATGCGCCAGCCCCACGCCTTGAGCTCGGCCTCGGTCAGCAACTGCTCGAGCACCACGATGACGAGCACCGCGAGCAGCTGTCCGCCGATCAGCGTGACGTACTGGAACGACGAGAAGAAGCCGCGCTGCCCGCGCAGCGCCACCTCGCTCATGTAGGTGGCGGTGGTGCCGTATTCGCCGCCCACCGAGAGGCCCTGGAACAGCCGGCAGACCAGCAGCAGGAAGGGCGCCCATGCGCCGATCTGCGCATAGGTGGGCAGGAAGGCGATGACCAGCGAGCCGCCGCACATCATCGTCACCGAGATCAGCATCGAGGTCTTGCGCCCCAGCCGGTCGGCCAGCCGGCCGAAGAGCCATCCGCCGATGGGCCGCATGAGGAAGCCCGCCGCGAACACGCCCGCGGTGTTCAGCAGTTGCGCTGTGGGGTCGGACTTGGGAAAGAAGGCCGGCGCGAAGTACAGCGCCGAGAAGGCGTACACGTAGAAGTCGAACCATTCGACCAGGTTGCCGCAGGAGGCCGCCATGATCGCGAAGACGCGGTGGCGTTTTTCTTCGGCCGTGTAGTGCGGGGGAGATGAAGCAGAGGCCGCTGGGCCTCCCGAGGTAGGCGTGACTGCGCTCATGGTGCCTTCTTGTGCCGTGCAGGCAATGTGTTGTTTCCAAAACATTCTGCGCCGGCATGTGGCGCGCGCGTGTCGGCCGATGCCGCATCGGCCTCCCTCCGACATGGCTTTCCGGGGGGGGCTCGGGTGCTAGCTCAGAAGGTACCCGGCAGCAGGATGCTCGAGTCGACCTCGTCGATGTTCGTGCGGCCGCAGAAGGCCATCGTGATGTCGAGCTCCTTCTGGATGATCTGCAGCGCGCGCGTCACGCCTTCCTGCCCGAAGGCGCCCAGGCCGTAGAGGAAACTGCGGCCGATGAGCGTGCCGCGGGCGCCCAGCGCGCGGGCCTTGAGCACGTCCTGCCCGCTGCGGATGCCGCCGTCCATCCACACCTCGATCTCGCTGCCCACCGCATCGACGATGGCCGGCAGCGCCGCGATGGAGGAGGGCGCGCCATCGAGCTGGCGGCCGCCGTGGTTCGACACGATGAGCGCGTCGGCGCCGCTGGAGGCCGCGAGGCGCGCGTCCTCCACGTCCATGATGCCCTTGAGGATGAGCTTGCCGCCCCAGAGCTTCTTGATCCACTCCACGTCGGCCCAGCTCAGCGCGGGGTCGAACTGCTCGGCGGTCCACGACGACAGCGACGACAGGTCCTTCACGCCCTTGGCATGGCCCGCGATGTTGCCGAAGGTGCGGCGCTTCGTGCCCAGCATGCCCATGCACCAGCGCGGCTTGGTGGCGAGGTTGATGAGGTTCTTGAGGGTGGGCTTAGGCGGTGCGGTGAGGCCGTTCTTGATGTCCTTGTGGCGCTGGCCGAGGATCTGCAGGTCGAGCGTGAGCTGCAGGGCGGTCACGTTGGCGGCCTTGGCGCGCTCGATCAGGCGCTCGATGAAGTCGCGGTCCCTCATCACGTAGAGCTGGAACCAGAAGGGATGGCGGCCGGTGTTCTCGGCGATGTCTTCCAGCGAGCAGATGCTCATGGTGGACAGCGTGAAGGGAATGCCGAAGGCCTTGGCGGCGCGCGCGCCGAGGATCTCGCCGTCGGCGTGCTGCATGCCGGTGAGCCCGGTGGGGGCGATGGCCACGGGCATCGCGGTTTCCTGGCCGACCATGGTGGTGCGCAGCGAGCGGCCCTCCATGTTCACCGCCACGCGCTGGCGCAGCTTGATCTTCTGGAAGTCGCTCTCGTTGGCGCGGTAGGTGCCCTCGGTCCACGCGCCGGAGTCGGCGTAGTCGTAGAACATCTTCGGCACGCGCCGCTTGGCGATCACCCGCAGGTCTTCGATGTTGGTGATCTTGGAAAGGTCGGGCACGGGCGGTCTCCTGGCGGGTTCTCTTGGTGGATCGGCGGAAGCTAACCGGCCATTATCTGCAGGCAGGGCGGGGCGCCACCTGAAAAAAGCCGGCCCTGCTGCTGAAAAAAATTCAGCCCGACAGCCTGATCAGGCCGCGCGCTCGCGCAAGGCCTCGCGCAGCCATTCGACGAAGGTGGCGCACTCCCACCGCTCCATGGCGCCGGGCTTCCAGCACAGGAAGTAGGCGTTGGGCGAGGGCACGCTGCGCCGCGACAGCCGCACCAGCCGGCCGTTGTCGAGCCAGGCGCTGCCCAGGCGCAGGTGCATCAGCACCACGCCGAAGTCTTCCGCCGCGGCATCCAGCGCCAGCCCGAGGTCGTTGAACTGATGGCCCGTGGCGGGCTCGGGCAGGCCGATGCCGCAGGCCTTGAACCAGGTGCGCCACGACTCCAGCGGCGTGCGCAGCAGCTGCGCACGCGACACCTCGGCGTCGGTCTCGAAGCCTCCGAAGGGGCCGTGGCGTTCGAGGTAGGCGGGGCTGCACACCGGCGAGACGTCGTCGGCCAGCAGCTGGGCGAACTCGCGGTCATGGAAGGGACCGGTGCCGAAGCGCAGCTCGATGTCGGCCTCTTCCGCCGTGGTGTTGCGCACCGGCATGGTCACCTGCAGCATCAGCTCGATGTTCGGGTATGCGTCGCGAAAGCGCGCCAGCCGCGGCAGCAGCATCTGGCGCGAGAAGGTCGGCGTGACCGCCACGCGCAGCCGCCGCACCTGCGACTCGGGCTCGCGCCCCGGCACCTGCCGCAACGCAGCGATGGCCTCGCGCACGCGCGCCAGGTAGGCCATGCCGTCGGCGCTGAGGCTGAAGTCGCTGCCGGTGAAGAACTTGAGTCCGAGCAGCAGCTCGAGCTGGCGGATACGGTGGCTCACGGCGCTGGGCGTCACGGCGAGCTCCTCGGCCGCGAGGTTCACGCTGCGCAGCCGTGCGACGGCCTCGAAGGCCTGCAGGCCCTGTGTCGAGGGGAGACGCGGAGAAACCATCTTTTGTCGGAAGGGGTAGCGGGGTAGGATGGTATCGAACGCTTCCGGCCCTGCCCCGGCCGAAGCACCGGCTCAGAAGAATTCCCAAAACAACAGGAGACGAGCGCATGGTCTGGCAACAGGTTTACAACCCCTTCGGCAACATGATCGTATCGACGGCGCTGGCCGCGATACCGGTGGTGGTGATGCTGGTGTGCCTCGGGTTGCTTCACGTCAAGGCGCACTATGCGGCGGGGCTGGGCCTGCTGAGCGCTGTGCTCATCGCGGTGTTCGCCTTCGGCATGCCGGCCGACATGGCGGGCAAGGCCGCCTTCCTCGGCGGCATCACCGGCCTGCTGCCCATCGGCTGGATCGTGCTGAACATCATCTTCCTGCAGCAGCTCACGCAGCAGAACGGCAGCTTCCAGATACTGCAGGACTCCATCGCCGGCATCACGGAAGACAGGCGCCTGCAGCTGCTGCTCATCGCGTTCGCCTTCGGCGCCTTCTTCGAGGGCGCGGCGGGCTTCGGCACGCCGGTGGCGGTCACCGCGGCCATCCTCATCGGGCTCGGGTTCTCGCCGCTGGCGGCATCGGGGCTCTCGCTCATCGCGAACACCGCGCCGGTGGCCTTCGGCGCATTGGGCACGCCGGTCATCACGCTGGCCAAGGTGCATGGCTACGACCTGATGGCGGTCACCGCGATGATCGGGCGGCAGTTGCCGTTCTTCTCGCTGCTGGTGCCCTTCTGGCTCATCTGGGCCTTCGCGGGGCGCAAGGGAATGATGGAGGTGTGGCCGGCCATCCTGGTGACGGGCGTGTCCTTCGCGATTCCGCAGTTCCTGGTGTCGAACTACATCGGGCCGGAGCTGGTGGACATCATCGCGGCGATCGTCTCGATGGTGTGCCTGGTCGCGTTCCTGCGCGTGTGGAAGCCGAAGAAGGTCTGGACCTCGGTGTCGCTCAAGGGGCACGAGGCCGATGGCGGCGAGGCCTCCGCGGCCGTCGCGCCGACGAAGCATTCCAGCGCCGCCGTGATCCGCGCCTGGACGCCATGGCTCATCCTCACCGTGTTCGTGTTCATCTGGGGCCTGCCCTCGGTGAAGACCTGGCTCAACGGCATCTTCGCGCCGAGCTTCCCGATCGACGGGCTGCACAACATGGTCGAGAAGGTGGCGCCGGTGGTGCCCAAGCCGACGAAGGAGGGCGCCGTCTACCAGCTGCTGCTGCTCTCGGCCACGGGCACCGGCATCCTGGTGTCGGCGCTCGTGGGCGGGCTGGTGATGAAGTACAACCCGATCCAGCTCGTGGCCGCCTACGGCCGCACGCTGTGGCTGGTGAAGTTCTCGCTGCTCACCATCGTGCTGATGCTCGCGCTGGGCACGCTCACGCGCTACTCGGGGCTGGACACCACGCTCGGCCTGGCCTTCGCCAACACCGGCGTGCTGTATCCCTTCTTCGGCACGCTGATGGGCTGGCTGGGCGTGGCGCTCACGGGCTCCGACACCGCATCGAACGTGCTCTTCGGCGGCATGCAGAAGGTGGCGGCCGACCAGCTCGGCCTGAGCCCGAACCTGATGGGCGCGGCCAACAGCTCGGGCGGCGTGATGGGCAAGATGATCGATGCGCAGTCGATCGTGGTGGCTTCCACCGCCACGCGCTGGTTCAACCACGAAGGCGAGATCCTGCGCTACGTGTTCTTCCATTCCATCGCGCTGGCCTGCCTTGTGGGCTTATACGTGACGCTGCAAGCCTACGTGTGGCCGTTCACGCTGATGGTCGTGAAGTGACGGCTGCCGAGGCGGGCAGCGTCGCTGCCAGCGCCTGAAGCAGCCGGCGCAGGTCGTCGACCGCTTCGCGCGCGAGCGCGGCGCCGCCCATCTGCGCCTTGACGATGGCGCCGTCGACGCCCAGCGCGGCGGCCTGCGCAACGGCCATGCGGCGCGGGCTTTCCAGCGATTCGGGCAGCAGCCCGGCGATCACCTCGACCATCTCGCGCTTGTGCTCGCGCGAGATGTCGCTCGCGCCGCTCACGCTGCCGCCCACCTCGACCACCGAGTTGATGAAGGCGCAGCCGCGGAAGGCCGGGTCGGCGAACCATTCGGCCATGGCGTCGGCCAGCACCTCCAGCGCCTGGCCGCCGCCGATGCGCTGCTGCGCGCCGAGCCGGCCGAGCGCATCGACGAACCATGCCATCCACAGGCCGTGGCGGTGATCGAGGAAGGCCCGCACCAGGTCGTCCTTCGAGGGGTAGTGCCGGTAGAAGGTGACCTTGGTGACGCCCGATGCGGCGATGACGCGGTCGATGCCCGTGGCGCGGATGCCGTCGGCGTAGAAGAGGTCGTGCGCGGTGCGAAGGATGCGCTCGCGCGCCGGTAGTTCGGAGATGGAGGAGATGTCCATGGCGCGATTGTAGGCATGTAGACAGGTCTGTCTACATGTGGCACATTCCGGCGCATTCCCCTTCAACCTCGATCGAAAGAACCGCCATGGAATCACGCCCGCCGCTGCCGCCCTTCACCCTCGAATCCGCCACGCAGAAGGTGCAGGCCGCCGAAGACGCCTGGAACTCGCGCGACCCCGTTCGCGTGAGCCTGGCCTACACGCCCGACACCGAATGGCGCAACCGCGCCGAGTTCGTCAACGGCCGCGAGCAGGTGGTGGAGTTCCTTTCGCGCAAGTGGGCGCGCGAGCTCGACTACCGCCTGAAGAAGCAGCTCTGGGCCTTCATGGACAACCGTATCGCGGTGCGCTTCGAGTACGAGTGGCACGACGACGCGGGCCAGTGGTATCGCAGCCACGGCAACGAGAACTGGGAGTTCGCGGAGAACGGCCTGATGCAGAGGCGCTTCGCGAGCATCAACGACCAGCCCATCAAGGAATCGGACCGCAAGTTCCACTGGGCGCGCTGAGCCGCGCTGAGCCGCGCTGAGCCGCGCTGAACTGCGTTGTTCCCGCGTTGTCCCCTCTCCCCGAGGGGAGAGGGAGAAGATCCCGGGCACGGCTGTTGCTTGCTTTTGGTGCATGGAGACGCCCGTACTGAACCCCGCCGCCAGCCACCCGCTGTGGCAGCACCAGCTCGGCCTGCTGCTGGAATCGACGGGCGAGGGCATCTTCGGCATCGACCTCGACGGCCACTGCATGTTCATCAACCGGGCCGGCGCGCAGATGCTCGGCCATGAGGTGGGCGACGTGCTCGGCTCCAACATGCACGAGCTCACGCACCACTCGCACCCCGACGGCTCGCATTACGCCGATACCGACTGCCCCATCTTCAACGCCTTCCGGCGCGGCCTGCCCTGCCGCATCGACACCGAGGTGTTCTGGCGGCGCGACGGCAGCGCCTTCGCGGTCGAGTATTCGAGCCACCCGATCATGGACGGCACGCAGGTGCGCGGCGCCGTCATCACCTTCGTCGACATCACCGAACGCCGGCGCCAGGCGGAGGCGCTTCAGCAGGCCAAGGACGAACTCGGCCTGCGCGTGCAGGAGCGCACCCGCGAGCTCAGCGATGCGCTGGCGCAGCTGCGCGAGCTCTCCGCATGGCTCGACAAGGTGCGAGAGGAGGAGCGCACCCGCATCGCACGGGAGGTGCACGACGAACTCGGCAGCCTGCTGGTGGCGCTGAAGATGGACGTCAACTGGATCGGCAAGCGCCTGGGCGAACAGCAGGAGCGCACGCCCGACGCGGCGCAGGCCATGCGCGAGCAGATGCGCTGCAAGTGCACGAACATGAGCCAGCTCATCGAGCGCGCGGTCGACAACGTGGGGCGCATCATCACCGACCTGCGCCCCAGCATCCTCGACCACCAGGGCCTGTGGGCCGCGCTCGAATGGCAGGCGCACGAGTTCGTGCAGGCGGCCGAGCTGGAGCTGGACTGGCGCTTCGACGTGCCGCCCGGCGTGGAGCTGCCCGAGCCCGCGGCCATCGCGGTGTTCCGGATCTTCCAGGAGATGCTGAGCAACGTCGGGCGCCATGCCAGGGCGAGCAGCCTCGACATCCGCATCGGCGTCGAGCAGGCGCGGCTGAGCATCAGCGTGCGAGACGACGGCGTCGGCGCGCCGGCGCAGGCCTTCGAGGCCGCCACCTCCTACGGCGTGCTCGGCATGCGCGAGCGAGCGCGCCACTTCGGCGGGCGCATCGACATCGAGAGCCGCGTGGGCGAGGGCAGCACCTTTCGCCTTCAACTGCCGCTGCACGTGGATGCGCACGGAGGCGCGCAATGAGCGACATCCGCGTGCTCATCGGCGACGACCACCGCATCGTGCGCGAGGGCCTGAAGCAGATGCTGGGCGACCTCTCCAACGGACTGCCCGCGATGGTCGTGCGCGCCGAGGCGCAGACCGGCCCCGAGGTGCTGGAAGCCGTGCAGGCGCTCGGCGGACCCGAGGGCCTCGACGTGGTGCTGCTCGACATTGCCCTGCCCGGCCGCGACGGGCTCGACGTGCTGCAGGCGCTGCGCAAGCAATGGCCATCGCTTCCGGTGCTGATGCTGAGCACCTATCCGGAGAAGCAATACGCGGTGCGCTGCATCAAGCTGGGCGCATCGGGCTATCTCAACAAGAGCGCCGACGCCGACGACATGGTCGGTGCGGTGCGCAAGGTGGCGGGCGGCGGCCTCTACGTGTCCGCGGCCACGGCCGAGGCCTTGGCCACGGCCGTGGGGCGAGGCGCCGGGCAGGGCGCCGAGGTGCTCTCGCACCGCGAGCACCAGGTGTACCGGCTGCTCAGCGCGGGGCACAGCGTGAGCGAAATCGGTGCGCAGCTGGGCCTGGCGCCCAATACCGTGAGCACATATCGCGCACGCATCCTCGAGAAGACCGGCACCAAGAACGACGTGGAGCTGGCCCTGTATGCCGAACGCCACGGCAAGCAGGGCTCTCCAGGCTGAAAAGAGCCCGAACGCGCCGCCGGCGTGCACCGGCTTGTAGTGCCAGCCCTACAAGGCCTCGACATCGGCGGCACGATCTGATGCCGCGAGCTCCGCAATGGCCTGCGCAGGGACTTTCCGGCCCGGCGCTTGCAACGGCGGCTGCATCTTTCCAACGAGGTGCACCACCATGTCCGACCCGCACGAACCGACCGCCTGCGATCCCTACGATGCCGACCGGCCACTGAACATGCGCTGCGCCTGCGGGCGCGTGCATGGCGCGGAGCGCGCAGGCGTGCTGCCGCAGGACAAGCTCGAGGCCAGCCTCATGAAGGCGCTGTTCCCCGTCGACAGCGTGCGGCGCGGCTTCCTGCGCGCCGTGGGCGCGGGCACCGCGCGCGCGGCCATCGCCTCGGTGTTTCCGCTGGGCGCGCTGCAGGCCATGGCGCAGGAGAAGGCGCCGCTGGAGAAGACGAAGCTCAAGATCGGCTTCATTCCCATCACCTGCGCCACGCCGCTCATCATGGCGCACCCGCTGGGCTTCTATCAGAAGCAGGGCCTCGACGTGGAGGTGGTGAAGACGGCGGGCTGGGCGCTCATCCGCGACAAGATGCTCAACAAGGAGTACGACGCCACGCACTTCCTGTCGCCGATGCCGCTGGCCATCTCGATGGGCGCGGGCTCCAACGCGGTGCCCATGAACGTCGCGACCATCCAGAACACCAACGGCCAGGCCATCACGCTGGCCAACAAGCACAAGGACAAGCGCTACCCCAAGACCTGGAAGGGCCTGAAGTTCGCCGTGCCCTTCGAGTACAGCATGCACAACTTCCTGCTGCGCTACTACGTGGCGGAAGCGGGCCTGAACCCCGACACCGACATCCAGATCCGCGTGGTGCCGCCGCCCGAGATGGTGGCCAACCTGCGCGCCGGCAACATCGACGGCTACCTCGGCCCCGATCCGTTCAACCAGCGCGCGGTGTTCGAGGAGATCGGCTTCATCCACCTGCTGACCAAGGACCTGTGGAACGGCCACCCGTGCTGCGCCTTCGGTACGTCGAGCGAGTTCATCGAGAAGAACCCGAACACCTTCGCCGCCCTGGTGCGCTCGGTGCTCACCGCGTCGGCCATGGCGCGCGATCCGAAGAACCGCGAACTCATCGCCAAGGTGATCGCACCCGCGCAATACCTGAACCAGCCCGAGACCGTGCTCACGCAGGTGCTCACCGGCAAGTTCGCCGACGGCCTGGGCAACATCCGCACCGTGCCGGACCGCGCCGACTTCGACCCGATCCCCTGGCAGTCGATGGCCGTGTGGATGCTCACGCAGATGAAGCGCTGGGGCTACGTGAAGGGCGACATCGACTACAGGCGGATCGCCGAGAAGGTCTTCCTGCTCACCGACGCGAAGAAGCGCATGAAGGACCTGGGCCAGCCGGTGCCCGACGGGGCGTACCCGAAGTTCACCATCATGGGCAAGGTGTTCGACCCCGCGAAGCCCGACGACTACCTCAAGAGCTTCGCCATCGCGAAGATGGCCTGAGCCATGCGGAAGAAGGCTCTTTCGTTCAAGGCGGCGCTGGTGTCGCTGCTGATGTTCCTGCTGCTGGTGGGCGTGTGGCAGGTCGCCACCGCACCGGCCGGCGGCACCTCCGCCGCGGCAGGCATGACCGCCGAGCAGATCGAATACCAGAAGATGCTCGGCAAGGACCCCACGCAGGGCCAGGTGAAGAGCTCGGGCTTTCCCACGCCCGCCGAGATGGCCGCCACCGCGTGGAAGCACCTGTCGAATCCGTTCTACGACAACGGCCCCAACGACAAGGGCATCGCCATCCAGCTGGCCTGGTCGCTGGCGCGCGTGGGCCTGGGCTTCGCGCTGGCGTGCATGGTGGCGGTGCCGCTGGGCTTCGTCATCGGCATGTCGCCGCTGCTGCACAAGGCCTTCGACCCCTTCATCCAGGTGCTCAAGCCGATCTCGCCGCTGGCGTGGATGCCGCTGGCGCTCTACACCATCAAGGACTCGTCGGTCAGCGGCATCTTCGTGATCTTCATCTGCTCTGTCTGGCCGATGCTGCTGAACACCGCCTTCGGCGTGGCCTCGGTCAAGCGCGAATGGCTCAACGTGGCCAGCACGCTCGAGGTGAAGCCGCTGCGCCGCGCGTTCCGCGTCATCCTGCCGGCGGCGGCGCCCACCATCCTCACGGGCATGCGCATCAGCATGAGCATCGCGTGGCTGGTCATCGTGGCGGCCGAGATGCTGGTGGGCGGCACCGGCATCGGCTACTTCGTGTGGAACGAGTGGAACAACCTGTCGCTCACCAACGTGATCTTCGCGATCCTGCTGATCGGCGTGGTGGGCATGTTGCTCGACCAGGCCTTCGCGGCGCTGCAGCGGAAGGTGACCTATGTGGAGTGAGCGCGCCGTTCCCGCAGCCCGAGGTGAAGCCATGACCCAGCCTGTCGTTTCCGCTGCCGTGGAGGCGCCGGGCGCCCGCGGCTTCCTGCGCGTGGAGGGCCTTGCCAAGGCCTTCATGCCCGCGCGGCCCGTGTTCGCCGAAGTGTCGTTCACGCTCGATCGCGGCGAGTTCGTCTGCATCATCGGCCACTCGGGCTGCGGCAAGACCACCATCCTCAACGTGCTGGCGGGCCTCGACCAGGCGAGCGCGGGCCATGTCTTCATGGATGGGCGAGAGGTATCCGGCCCCAGCCTGGAGCGCGGCGTGGTGTTCCAGAGCCATGCGCTCATGCCGTGGCTCACGGTGCGCAGGAACATCGCCTTCGCGGTAGTCTCGCGCTGGCCCGAGTGGTCGGCCGCGCAGGTCGATGCGCAGGTGGAGCGCTTCGTCGCCATGGTCGGACTGCAGGCGGCCATCGACAAGAAGCCCTCGCAGCTCTCGGGCGGCATGAAGCAGCGCGTGGGCATCGCCCGCGCCTTCGCCATCAGCCCCAAGATGCTGCTGCTCGACGAGCCCTTCGGCGCCCTCGACGCGCTCACGCGCGGCACCATCCAGGACGAGCTGATGGCCATCGTGCGGCAGACGCAGCAGACCGTCTTCATGATCACGCACGACGTGGACGAGGCCATCCTGCTGGCCGACCGCATCCTGCTCATGAGCAACGGCACCGACCTGCCGCAGGGCGGGTACCGCGCGGGGAACATCGTCGAGACGGTGGTCAACCCGCTGCCGCGCGAGCGCACGCGCGCCTCGCTGCACCACCTCGACGGCTACTACGCGCTGCGCAACCACATCGTCGATTTCCTCGTCACGCGCGCGAAGGCGGCGTGACCTCGCCTTCACCCCTTCATCACGTTCATATCGATCAGGAGCAAACCCCATGAACCGCAACGACGTCACCGAGAAGATCATCGCCACCAAGGTCAGCAAAGGCATCCAGTGGGCCGACGTGGCCACGAAGGTCGGCCTCTCGAAGGAGTGGACCACCGCCGCCTGCCTCGGCCAGATGACGCTCGACGACAAGCAGGCGAAGATCATCGGCAAGATCTTCGGCCTCACCGCCGAGGAGCAGAAGTGGCTGAAGGTCGTGCCCTACAAGGGCTCGCTGCCCACGCCGGTGCCCACCGATCCGCTCATCTACCGCTGGTACGAGGTGGTGAGCGTGTACGGCACCACCATCAAGGAACTGATCCATGAGGAATTCGGCGACGGCATCATGAGCGCCATCGACTTCAGCATGGACATTCAGCGCGAGGCCGACCCGAAGGGCGACCGCGTCAACGTGGTGCTGTCGGGCAAGTTCCTGCCCTACAAGACCTACTGAGCGTATTCGGCCGGGCGCGGCCTCTGCTGCCTGGCAGGCGGGCGCATCGCACCGGCCGTGATGCCGTAGCCCTCGATGGCGCCCGCGATCGAGCGTGCCACCGCATCCACGGGCACCGCGATGCGCCGGTTGGTGCGCATGCGTTCGCGTGCGTAGCTGGCCGCGATGCGCTCGGCCAGCGGATCGATGGGGCCGTGCACGTCGGGGCTCACCACCGTCACGTGCAGCCGGCCGGCATGCTCCTGCCGCAGGCCCTCGGAGACTGCGTTCACCGCATACTGCGTGCCGTGGTACACCGCCGAGCCCGGCGACAGCCCATGCATTGCCACCGGCGCCACGTTCACGATGTGGCCCCAGCCCTGCTCCTGCATCGTCGGCAGCACCGCTGCGATGCCCAGCAGCACGCCGCGCAGGTTCACGTCGATCATGAGCTCCCACTCCTCGATCTTGCGGTTCCACAGCGGTGACATCGGCATCACGCCCGCGGCGTTGACGAGCACGTCGATCTGCTCGTGCGTCTCGAGCGCGAATTCGGCGAATGCTTCCATGTCGGGCCGGTGCGTCACGTCGAGGCGCTGGTAGCTCGCCGTGCCGCCCGTGGCCGTGATCTCCGCCGCCAGCGCGGCGAGCCTGTCGGTGCGGCGCGCACCGAGCACCACCTTGGCGCCGCGCCGCGCAAGCAGCCTGGCGGTCGCTTCGCCGATGCCGCTGCTCGCGCCGGTGATGAGTACGACTTTTTCCTGGATCGTGGTCATGGTGAACTCCTCGTGCTGATCTGTCTGCCGTGGGGCACACACTGGAATGAGCGTGAGCCGGGCATGCAGAGAAGTGTGCGTTTTCGCGGGCCCGAAGCGGTAGACGAATCGAACGCGGTTTTTGCCTGATCCTGCAAAACGCGATGCCGACTGCGTCCGCCGCTTCGCCCGGCTCAGCGCCGCGTAGTGCTTTCGCGGTAGAGCACCATGCCCGCGTGGTACAGCACGCCGTCGCGGAACTCGCCGTCGGCCGTGAAGCCGGTGTCGTCGACGTAGTCGATGTGGTTGCCCGTCAGTCTGTAGCTGCCCCGGTAGGCGCTCGGGCGCGTGCCGCGCGCCTCGTCGTAGCGGCCGTTGGGGAGCAGTTCGTGGCGGATGTGGCCGTCTTGTGTCACCCACATGCCCACGAAGCGGTTCGGGTCTTCGAGCAGCCTGGGGCGTTGGGGTTGTGCCTGCGAAGGGCCCGAGGCCATGGCAAGTGATAGCGAGAGCGCGGTGAGTGCGCCTGTGCGACGTGCGGTGTTCATGGTGCGCCTTGGTTAGTGGATGGAGCGTCCATTCTTGAAAAAGGCGCGGGTGGGGCGTTAGTCGCTTCGTGCGAGTTTCTTGCCTGATTCCCCGAAGCCGCATCGGCCGGTGCTGCCGGCCGATGCATCCATCGGTAATTCGCTTTGCACCATGTCGCAAGGATTGAGCAAGAGCCGGAAATCGCGGATGCTGCGCCGATGGACAACAAGCCTTCCCCGAACACGGCCCGCCCGCGCATCTACCTCGCGGGGCCCGACGTCTTTCGCCCCGACGCCAGGGCGCATTTCGTCAGGTTGTCGGCCGCCTGCGACGCAGCCGGCCTCGCGGCCCTGCTGCCGGCGGACGGCAACGAAGAGCAGACCTCCGATGCGCCCGAGAAGCAGATCTACGAAGCCAACATGCAGCGCCTACGCGGCGCCGATGGCGTGGTCGCCAATCTTGCGAGCTTCAGGGGCATGGAGCCAGATTCCGGCACCGTGTTCGAGGTCGGCGCGGCGATCGCGCTGGGCATCCCGGTCGTTGCCTACGGCGTGCCCGAAGGCAGCTACGCAGACCGCGTACGCGCCGCGCTGCCATGCGAGGTCGACGCGAACGGCGTGCTGCGCGAAGCCGGCTCCGGCATCGCGGTCGAGGACTTCGGGCAGCAGCTGAACCTGATGCTGGCGTGTTCGATCCACATCGAGGCGACGCCGGAGGCGGCTCTGCGGAAGATGGCCGCGCTGCTCGCCGGCGGCGGGCCACGATAGACGGCGAGTTACGCGGGTTTCGCGAGCGTCTCTTCGGCGATCAGCGCGTCATGCAGTTGCGATGTGCTGCTCTCGACTGCGCTGATGCAGCGCTGAAGCTCTGCGTTGGCGAGGCGAAGCAGCGCACCCAGTTCGCTGCGTGAGGTCGCCATCTCTTCGAGTTCGCTTGTACGTTCGGGAGCGATGAGCTTTTCAATGCAGGCATGGGCTTGCAGAACCTCATTCAATTGCGCTGCGTCGTCGCAAGCCTTGCGGGCGAGCGCGTCAATTGCGGAGTCGGGGGATGCGGCAGAGGTGCCGGGGTGCGTGAAAACGGAAGCGGGTCGAGCCACGAGTGATCTCCATGTGTGCGGTTGTGTCGCAGAGGTGAATCAGGCTTCCAAACCCGGTCACGCCAGCTCGGCGCGACGCGGCAGTATATCCAGGGGAAGTCTCTGAGCGCGGTCGAGCCCAAGCGGCAGAAGAGGATGCATGTCTGCTGTCCACCACGCGACAAAAGCAGGAAACCCCTGATCGAATCGCCGCGTACCAGCCCCTAGGATCGGCTCCATCAATCACTGAATGGAGCACTGCATGCCGACCACCGAGACCCACTTCGAGCTCACCGCCAACGACGGCGTCACGGTGGAGGTTCATCGGTGGCTTGGTACGGTGACGAAGCCGCGCGCCATCGTCCAGCTCGCGCACGGCATGGGCGAGCATTCGCTGCGCTACCGGCATCTGGCCGAATCGCTGGTGCAGGCGGGCTACGCGGTCTATGCGAACGAGCATCGCGGCCATGGCAAGGGCGCGCAGGCGCGCGGCGAGCTGGGCGAGTTCGGTCCGCGCGCGTTCGCCGGGCTGGTGGACGACATGGCGCTGCTGAGCCGCCATGTGCGCGGCTTGCATCCGGGCCTGCCGCTGATCCTGCTGGGCCACAGCATGGGTTCGTTCGCGCTGCAGTACTACCTGGTCGAGCACGGCTCGCTGCTCGCGGGTGCTGCGCTGTCCGGCACTTCGGCGCTCGACCTGCTGGGAACCGCGCTGCAGTCGGGCTTCAAGCTGGAAGACATGAACGCCGCGCTGCCCGACGTGCGCACGCCCTTCGACTGGCTCAGCCGCGATCCGGCGCAGGTCGATGCGTACATCGCCGATCCGCTGTGCGGCTTCACGGTCTCGCCGGAGGGGCTGGGCTCGATGTTCGCGAAGCTGGGCGACCTCACGCCGGAGGCGATGCGCAAGACCATCCGCCCCGAGCTGCCCCTGTACCTTTTCATCGGCGGCGAAGATCCGGTGAGCAACAAGGCCGAGTGGTTCTACCCGCTGGTGGAGCGCTATCGCCAGGCGGGGCTGCGCGACGTGTCGTGCCACGTCTTCGGCGGCGCGCGTCACGAGGCGCTGAACGAGACCAACCGCGACGAGGTCGAGGCGGTGCTGCTCGCGTGGATCGCGCGGGTGGTGGCAAAGGGCTGAAGAGCCGGATCGATCCGGCCACAGGAATGAATGGGGCGGGCAGGGCCGGGCGGCAGGCGCCGCCGGGTTGCCGTTACTGTCGTCTGCAGTCGCCCATGGTCACGGTGCCGTCCTTGCACTCGGTGATCATGGGTTCGTCCGCGCCCTGGGCCGGAGCCGGCTTCGGGGCGGAAGATGCAGGGATAGATGCGGGAGCAGGAGCCGGTGCAGCCCCAGCGTCCTTCAGATAGACGACTTTCTTCGTGCCGAGCTCGCAGCTGCCCACCACCTGTCCGTCGGCCGATGCGTTGGCATCGACGACGGTGACGGTGAAGCGCGCCACGCCGCTCGCGGCGATCTTCTGTTCGATGCGGGTGCGCAGGGCCTCGCAGTCCTCGGCCGCGTGTGCGCTGACCGCCGCGCCGGCCAGGGCCAGCACGGCGGGAAGCATCGCGAGCCTGAAGGGCTTCATGGCTGCCGCCCGCACGAGGTCGATCGACCTTCTTACGCCGAGGCCAGCGCCGCGTTCAGCGTGGCGCTCGGGCGCATGATGGCCGAGAACTTGACCGGGTCGGCCAGGTAGTAGCCGCCGATGTCCACCGGCTTGCCCTGCACGGCCGCGAGCTCGTCGACGATCTTCTGCTCGTTGGCTGCGAGCGTCTCGGCCAGCTTGGCGAAGGCGGCCTGGAGCTCCAGGTCTTCGGTCTGCGCGGCCAGTTCCTGCGCCCAGTACATCGCCAGGTAGAACTGGCTGCCGCGGTTGTCGAGCTGGCCGGTCTTGGGCGAGGGGTTCTTGTTGTTGTCGAGCAGCTTGCCGGTGGCCGTGTCCAGCGTCTTCGCCAGGATGGCCGCCTTCTTGTTGTTCGTCTTCAGGCCCAGGTCTTCCAGGCTCACGGCGAGCGCGAGGAATTCGCCCAGCGAGTCCCAGCGCAGGTGGTTCTCTTCCACCAGCTGCTGCACGTGCTTGGGAGCGGAGCCGCCCGCGCCGGTCTCGTACATGCCGCCGCCGGCCATCAGCGGAACGATCGACAGCATCTTGGCGGAGGTGCCCAGTTCCATGATGGGGAACAGGTCGGTCAGGTAGTCGCGCAGGATGTTGCCGGTGGCGCTGATGGTGTCCAGGCCGCGGACCACGCGCTCCAGCGTGTAGCGCATGGCGCGCACCTGGCTCATGATCTGGATGTCCAGGCCCGCGGTGTTGTGCTCGTGCAGGTACATCTTGACCTTGGTGATCAGCTGCGCCTCGTGCGGACGGTAGGCGTCGAGCCAGAACACCACCGGCATGCCGGAGTTGCGCGCGCGGTTGACTGCCAGCTTGACCCAGTCGCGGATCGCGGCGTCCTTGACCTGGCACATGCGCCAGATGTCGCCCTGTTCCACTTCTTGGCTCATCAGCACTTCGCCGGTGTCCAGGTCGGTGATGTTGGCGACGCCGTCCTCGGCGATCTCGAAGGTCTTGTCGTGCGAGCCGTATTCCTCGGCCTTCTGGGCCATCAGGCCCACGTTGGGCACGGTGCCCATGGTCCTGGGGTCGAAGGCGCCGTGCCACTTGCAGAAGTTGATGATCTCCTGGTAGATGCGGGCGAAGGTCGATTCGGGCATCACGGCCTTCACGTCCTTCAGGCGGCCGTCGGCGCCCCACATCTTGCCGCCGTTGCGGATCATCGCGGGCATGGATGCGTCCACGATGATGTCGTTGGGCGAGTGGAAGTTGGTGATGCCCTTGGCCGAGTCGACCATCGCCAGCTCGGGGCGGTGCTCGTGGCAGGCGTGCAGGTCGCGCTTGATCTCGTCCTGCGTGCTCTGCGGCAGCGTGGCGATCTTGTTGTAGAGGTCGACCATGCCGTTGTTGACGTTGATGCCCAGCTCGTCGAACAGCTTGCCGTGCTTCTCGAAGGCTTCCTTGTAGAAGATCTTCACGCAGTGGCCGAACACGATGGGGTGCGAGACCTTCATCATGGTGGCCTTCACGTGCAGCGAGAACATCACGCCGGTCTTGTGCGCGTCCTCGATCTCCTTTTCATAGAAGGCCAGCAGCGCCTTCTTGCTCATGAACATGGAGTCGATGATCTCGCGGTCGAGCAGGGCGACTTTGGGCTTGAGCACGATGGTCTTGCCGCTCTTGGTGATCAGCTCCATCTTGACGTTGCGCGCGCGGTCGAGCGTCATGGACTTCTCGCCGTGGTAGAAGTCGCCGCCGTGCATGTGCGAGACGTGCGAGCGCGAGGCCTGGCTCCAGTCGGCCATGCTGTGCGGGTTCTTGCGCGCGTATTCCTTCACGGCCTTCGGTGCGCGGCGGTCGGAGTTGCCTTCGCGCAGCACGGGGTTCACGGCGCTGCCGGTGCACTTGTTGTAGCGCGCGCGGATGTCCTTGTCCTCGTCCGTGGTCGGGTTCTCGGGGTAGTCGGGGATCTTGTAGCCCTTGCCCTGCAGTTCCTTGATGGCGGCCTTCAGCTGCGCGACCGAGGCGCTGATGTTGGGCAGCTTGATGATGTTGGCTTCGGGCTTGAGCGTGAGCTTGCCCAGCTCGGCGAGGTTGTCGGGCACCTTCTGCTCGTCGCTCAGGTAGTCGGGGAATTCGCCCAGGATGCGGGCCGCCACGGAGATGTCGCTGGTCTCGACGTTGATCCCGGCCGGATTCGTGAAGGCGCGAATGATGGGCAGAAACGCGTAGGTCGCCAGCAGGGGCGCCTCGTCGGTGAGGGTGTAGACGATGGTGGGTTGCTTCGAGCTCATGCGCTTGCTTCCGTAGATCCTGGTTGTCGGGTTGGCTGGAACTTCCGGCTGTCCGGGGGGTGGCCCGTTTTTGCCGGAGCCCCCGATTGTCGCCCGCCGGGACCGTGTTTCGCCATGCGGGTTACCAAGCCCCGGCCGGAAGCGAGTCTTAAAGGGCCTCCGGCTGGCCGGAAACGGACTTTTCGAGCATTTCCCGGGCCAGGTCGACGAAGGCGCGCAGCTTGGGCGCCTGGGCCGCCCGGCGCGGAAAGTACAAGAAGAGCCCTGGCTCCCCGAAGGCCGAGCGCGGCAGCAGCTGGCGCAGCCGGCCTTCGCGCAGCTCGGCGCGCACCAGCGGCTCGAAGATGTAGGCGATGCCCACGTCGGCCAGCGCCAGGTCGCGGGCGTAGAGCGCGTCGGTGACCCGCACGGTGCCCGGCACCTCGACCGAGACATGGGCGCCGCCCTCGTCGCGCAGGTCCCAGGCGTAGACGCCGCCCGAAGTCACGAAGCGGAAGCCGATGCAGTTGTGCTGCTGCAGCGCCTCGATGCTGCGCGGCTCGCCGGCCATGGCCAGGTAGCGCGGCGTGGCCACCAGGATGGCCTCGAAGGGCGGGGTGAGGCGCACCGCCACCATGTCCTGCGCGACGGTGTGCCCAAGCCGCACGCCGGCGTCGTGGCCGCTCGCCACGATGTCGGCCAGCCCGTCGTCGCAGGTGATCTCGATCACCAGCCCCGGGTGGCGGCGCGCCATTTCGGCCACCAGCGGGGTCATGGCCAGCGGCAGCGCCACGTGAGGGGCGTTGACGCGCAGCACGCCGCCCACCCGCCCGAGCGACTCGCCGAAGCGGTCCACCGCGTCGGCGATCTCGCCCATGGCCGGGGCCAGCATGTCGATGAAGCCCGCGCCGGCCTCGGTCAGCCGCACGCTGCGGGTGGTGCGGGCAAAGATCGGCTGGCCCAGGTGGTCCTCGACGGCGCGCACCGCGTGGCTCACGGCCGAGGCGCTCATGCCCAGTTCGGCCGCCGCCGCGGCGAATCCGCCGCGCCGGTGCACCGCCAGCACGATCGCGAGATGCGGAAGCAGGTTGCGGTCCATTCATGCACTGTATCGCACAGTGCTTTCGATTTGAACTGGCTAGTCGTTGAGTGGGTTTGCTGGAACAGTCACGCCATGCCTTCACGGCAACCCTCAACCCCTCAAGGAGCCAGCCTCATGTCCAACGCCTCCAACATCGCCAGCACCTCCTCGCAAGCCCGCCAGACCTGGTTCATCACCGGTGCAGCCTCCGGTTTCGGCCACGCCTTCGCCGAGCACGCCCTGGCCCTGGGCCACAACGTGGTCGCCACCGCCCGCGACGCAAACCGCCTGGTCGACCTCGTGGCGCTGGCGCCCGACCGCGTGCTGGCCACCCCGCTCGACGTGGACGCGGCCGGTGCCGCCGAGGCCGCCGTGCAGGCCGCAGTCGCGCGCTTCGGCCGCATCGACGTGCTCGTCAACAACGCGGGCTACGGCGTGGTCGGCGCCCTCGAGGAAACGTCCGACGCAGAGCTGCGCGCGCTGATGAACACCAACTTCTTCGGCGCGATGGCCGTTACCCGTGCCGCGCTTCCGGTGCTGCGCGCGCAGAGGTCGGGCGCCATCGTCAACATCTCCAGCCTGGGCGGGCAGCTGTCGTTCGCGGGCTTCAGCGCCTATTCGGCTTCCAAGTTCGCACTGGAGGGCGCCTCGGAAGCGCTGGCGCAGGAGGTGGCGCCCTTCGGCATCAAGGTGCTGATCGTGGAGCCGGGCCAGTTCCGCACGCAGCTCGCGGGCAGCGGCATGCGCCACATGCCGGTGATCGAGGCCTACCAGCCGGTGGTGGGCGCCACCCGCGAGTTCGCGCACAGCATGCACAACACGCAGGCCGGCGATCCGCGCAAGGCGGCCGTGGCCATCGCGAAGGCGCTGCAAGCAGAGAACACGCCGCTGCGCCTGCCGCTGGGCGGCGACTCGGTCGACGCGGTGCGCGCCCATGCGCAGGCGATGCTCAAGGACATGGAGGCCTGGGAAGCCCTGAGCCGCAGCACCGACTTCGACCCGGCCTGAAGACGGGTCAGCCTTCGCGCAGCGGCAGTTCGATGGTGGCCGCGAGCGGCACGGTGTCGATGCGCGCCGCGCTGGCCACGATCACCGCCTGCTTCGACTGCGCCGCCAGTTCCGAGAGCGTGGCCCACAGGCAGCGCGTGGAGGGCATGTCGAGCCCGGCGGTCGGTTCGTCGAGCAGGACGAGCGGCCGGCCCGACGCGAGCCCGGCGGCCATCCACACCTTGCGCTTCGAACCGGTCGAGAGCATGAACATCTTCTTGTCGAGGTGCGGCGCCAGCGAGAAGCCGTCGGCGATGGCCTGCCACTTCGCGTGGTCGAAGCCGGCGTCGCCCTCGGCGAGGGAGGCCGTGCATTCGCGGGCCGTGAGCTGGTCGAAGCGGTCGGTCGTCGGGTCGACGAAGAACACCTGGCGGCGATAGGCCTCGGGCGCGCTGTCGAGGCTCGCGCCCGCCACCGTCAGCCGGCCCGAGGAGGCGGCCAGCGTGCCGGCGATCACCTGCAGCAGCGCCGACTTGCCCGTGCCGGTGTCGCCGTACAGCAGCGTGACGCCCGGGCCGACGGACGCGTTCCAGCCGGACACCAGCGCGGGTTGGTCGGGGTAGGCGAAACGCAGGGCGTCGATCCGGAGGAGGGCGGGAGAAGAAGGATTCATGGTCGCGTGCGACTTTATCAACCAGAAGCGCCGTCGCTGGCTACCATCCGGCTCCATGAGAAAGCTGCCGCTCCTGCTCGCCCTGCTGCCGTTCGCCGCTGCGGTGTCTGCCGCTCCCGATCTTTCCGCGCCGTCGGCGCAGGTGTTCGATGCGGTGAAGAAGCCCGATTCGATCGATGCGCAGTGGCGCACGCGGCTGTGCGCACTGCTGCCGCAGCCCTGCAACGCGCAGCAGCTGGGCCTCTACCGCCCGCGCGGCGCCGCGGCCGGCGACTACGTGGTGCTGTCCGCCGAGCCGCTCGCCATGGCGCGCATCAGGCGGGATGCAGGCGACGCGAAGGGCTGGCAGCTCGCTCGTCTCCATGATTTCTCCGACTACGCGCAGGCCCTGAAGAAAGACAGCGACGCCAGCCGTTCCGAGGCGCGCCTCTCGCTCGCGCCGGCGCTCTACCCGGTGGCCGAGGGCCGATGGGCCGTGGCCGTGCTGCAGACGGTGTCGGAAGGCTATTCGGGCGGCGGCGCGTCGTTCGACACCGCCGATTTCGTGCCGCTCGAAGGCGGCAAGGCGGTGCAGGAGGGCATTCCCTTCTCGTGCTCCAAGATGATCCGCGCCTGCTTCAGCGAGAAGGAATACAAGACCTCGAAGCACTGCCACGACGAGAGCTTCGGCAGCCTGCGCATCGCCTATGGCGAGACATTCAAGCCCGGCGCGCCCTACGACTGGCAATACACCTGGGTGCAGACCGAGTGGCCGCAGAACGAGCCGCGCAGCGCGGCGACCACCACGCGCGTGCTGTTCACCGCGAAGACCACCGAGCGCGCCGGCTTCTGCGGCGGGCCGCAGTAGGCAGCGGGCCCGCGCCTCAGTGGCGCGGCACGGTCGTCGTGCCCACGTGCATCGTGCGGCCTGCCCCCAGCCCCGCGATCACGAGCGCGATGCCCAGGCCGATGAAGAGCCACGACGAGGCGCGGAAGCTCCCCGTCCAGCCGTGCAGCAGCCCGGCCACCAGCGGCCCGAAGGCCGCCACCATGTAGCCCACGCCCTGCGCCATGCCCGAAAGATGCGCGGCCACGTGCGAGTCGGGCGAGCGCAGCACGATCATCGTGAGCGCCAGAGCGAAGGTGCCGCCTTGTGCGATGCCCAGCAGCACCGCCCAGGCCCACACGCCGAACACGCCGCCCAGCGGCGCGAACAGCATCGCCAGCATCGCGCCGACCGTCAGCAGCGCCAGCACGACCGCGAGGCCGCGCTGGTTGGGCAGCTTCACCGCCAGCGCCGGTATCACGAGGCAGGTCACCACCTGAGTCATGACCGACAGCGAAACCACGTAGCCGGCCGTCTCGCTGCCCAGCCCGCGCTCGCGCAGGATCGGCGCGAGCCAGCCCATCACGATGTAGGCGAGGGCGGACTGCAGGCCCATGAAGAAGGTGACCTGCCAGGCGAGCCGGTCGCTCCAGAGCCCGCGCACGGTGAAGCCCGATTCGCTCGCCACCGGCTTCACCGGCAGCGCCTGCGGCGCCCAGATCAGCGTGACCAGCGCAGCCGGGAGCGCCCACATCGCGAGCGCCATGGTCCAGCCGCCGCCCAGCGCGTGCTCGATCGGCACCGTGAGGCCGGCCGCGCTGGCCGCGCCACCGCAGACGGCCATGGTGTAGAGGCCCATCATCAGCGCCGCCTGCGAGGCGAAGTCGCGCTTGACCAGGCCCGACAGCAGCACGTTCGACACCGCGATGCCGCTGCCCGCGATGGCCGAGGCCAGGAACAGCAGCGGGATGTTGCCGGTGCCGCGCAGCACCGTGCCGACCAGGATCAGCACCATGCAGCCGAGCAGCGTGCGCTCGGTGCCGAAGCGCTGGCCCAGGCCGGGCGCGAGCGGCGCGAAGACGCCGAGGCAGACGATCGGCAGCGTGGTCAGCAAGCTGGCGGCGGTGGCCGAGAGGCCGGTGGCCTTGATGATTTCGGGCAGCACCACCGAGAGGCTGGCGAACACCGGGCGCAGGTTGAAGGCGATCAGCACCACGCTGGCGCCCAGCAGGATGCGGCGCGCGAGCGTCGGTGCCGGCGTGGGGCGCGGCGCGGGCAGGCTGTCGGCCTCCGCGTCGATCAGCAGTTCGTCGCTGGAGTGGCGCGGCGAAGCGGGAGCGGCGGCGTTGCTGCGTGCGAGGGTGGCCGAGTTCATCACGAGCCCAGCGCCAGCGCGTTGATCATCGGCGACATGAAGGTGCGCACCGCGGCGGCGGCCACGTCGGGGTCGCGGCTGGCGATGCCTTCGATGACGGCGCGGTGCGCCGCCTCGTCGGGCTCGGGCAGGGCGGTCCCCAGCGAGCTCGCGATGGTCTCCTTGATGTAGCCGGTGATGAAGCGGCACGTCTCGGCCAGCGCGAGGTTGCCCGAGATGTCGACGATGGCGAGGTGGAACGCGAGGTCGCGCTCGATGAAGGCCGCGCCGTTGTCGGCAGGGTCGAAGCTGCCTCGCTTGTCCAGCAGAGTGTGCAGGCGGCGCAGGTCGCGCGCCGTGTGGCGAACCGCGGCGAGCCGGGCGGCTTCCACTTCGAGCGCGCGGCGCACCTCGAACTGGTCGCGCAGGCTGGCGAGCCGCATCTTCTGCAGGCTGGACGACGGATCGAAACCCGAGCGCACATAGGTGCCCGAGCCCTGGCGCACTTCGAGCAGGCCGCGCGACACCAGCGTCTTGACCGCCTCGCGCACCGTGCCGCGGCTCACCCCCAGCAACTGGGCGAGCTGCGGCTCGATCGGAATGCGGGAGCCGACGGGCCAGCGGCCGGCGGAGATCTCGGCGCGGATGCTGTCGGCGGCGGTGTCTGCGAGCGAAGTACGGGGAGCTTGGACAAGCATCGGGAGTAGGCCTGGTCGTTCAATGATTGGATGAATTTTGCCCCCAAACAGAGACCGGACTATCCACGCGGCGATTGACCCGGAACGCCCCATTTCCAGAAACCGAAGCGCCTTCTAAGGACCACGCAAGCCGTTTTCGCGGATTTGTCCTCAATAAGTGAATTTTTCCCGACCTTCAGCGACTGATGTCGAAAGTGTTGCTCCGCCAGACCTGACTGTCAGAAAATGAAACTAAAGGTAGCTTGTGAATCCGCAGGTTGCCTCCGCCACGCAATCGGCCTTCTTCCGGCCGCTGGCACGGATTTGAGGGAGCGCAACAAGCAATGGGACCGCCTCGAGCGATGGAAGCGTCATGAAGGACTTCTCTTTGTCGGACGTGCGGCTGTTCGCCAAGGCCGCGCAGCTCGGGGGGCTGACCCCCGCAGCCGAAGTGCTCAAGGTGCCCAAGGCTTCGGCGTCGCGCCAGCTCCAGCGGCTGGAGGCCACCGTGGGGCACCTGCTGCTGCATCGCGGCGCCACCCGCTTCGCGCTGACCGAGGAAGGGCGGGAGTTCCTGGCGGCGGCCCAGCACGCGCTGACGATCCTCGACGACGTCATGCTGAACCTGTCGTCCGACGGCGGCGCGGTCTCCGGGCGGCTTCGCGTGGCCGTGCCGCACTACTACGGCCGCGAACTGCTGATGAAGCACCTGCCCGCCTTCATGACCGCCTACCCGCGCCTGGAGGTCGCGATCGAGACCGGGACGAACCGTGCCGACCTGCAGCGCTACACGGCCGACGTGGCCATCCGCTGCGGACGCGACGACGGCGACGCGCTGGTGCTGCGCTCCCTGGCGCTGGAGCCGCTGATGCTGTGCGCCGCGCCGTCGTATCTCGCGCGCCATGCCCCGGTCGCGGACCTGCACGACCTCGCGGCCCACCGGTTCCTGACCACCGACGCCGACGGCCGCAAGCGCGAGATCGGCCTCGCGACCGCCGAGAAGACGCACCGCGTGCGCGTGGAAAGCGTGTTCCAGTCGGACGACCCAGAAATGGTCCTGCGCCTCGCGCTCTCGGGCCGCGGCATCGCGCTGCTGCCGCAGTCGCTCGCGCGCCCGCAGGTCGACGGCGCCGCCCTGGTGCAGGTGCTGCCCTCGCTCGCGCTGAAGCCGCACGACATTTATCTGAGCTACCTGCCCGCGCGCCGCAACACACCGAAGATCCGGACCTTCGTCGACTACTTCCTCGAAGTGTTCCGCGCCGCCTGAATCAGCGGCGCGCGCCGCCGTTGTTCTTCGCCACCACGCCCGCGCCGCGCACCTCGATCCTGCGCTGGTCGGCCACCTTGCCGCCTGCGTCCACCAGCTCGATCACGTGGCGGCCCGGCCATGGGAACCACTGCACGGTGTTGCCGCGCGCCAGCGGCTTGCCGTCGACGCGCCACTGCACGCCGCGGCCTTCCGAATCGAAGCGCACGCGCTGGCGCTGCGGCGGGATGTCGGGGTCCAGCGCGATGATGGTGCCGTCGGCCGGCGCAGTGATGCGCGCGGAGCCGGAAGCATCGGTCGCCATGCCGGTGTCGAGCGCGAAGAGCGGCTGTTCCGTGCCCTGCAGGAACCACTCGCTGCGCGATGCCTCCAGCGCATTGCCGTCGCCGCCGGGGCCGAAGCTCACCTGCATCTCGACCAGCCCTGCCGGCGGCGATGGCGCGTGGCTGGGCTCGCGCGCGTGCAGGAAGCGCATCACCTCGGCCCACACCGGCGCGGCGCCGCTGGTGCCGCTCACGTCCCACATCGACTCGCCGCTGGCGTTGCCCACCCACACGCCCACGGTGTAGCGCTGCGACCAGCCCACGGCCCAGTTGTCGCGCATGTCCTTGCTGGTGCCGGTCTTCACGGCCGTCCAGAAGCGGGTGGAAAGAATGCTGTCGAGGCCGAAGGTGCGCGTGCGCGCATTGGGGTCGGACAGGATGTCGCCCACGATGAAGGCCGCGCGCGGATCGATCAGCGGCGCGGGCGCGGCGGAAGCGGCCTTGGGTTTCTCCGCAGGCTTCGGCGTCAGCGTCGTCGTCGCGTAGCGCCCGCCGTTGGCCAGCATGCGGTAGGCATTGGTGAGCGACAGCAGCGACACCTCGGCGCTGCCGAGCGCGAGGCTGTAGCCGTAGTAGTCGCCGCTCTCGCGCAGCGGCAGGCCGGCAGCGCGCAGCTCGCGCGCGAAGGCCTCGGGCGACACCATCACCAGCGTGCGCACGGCGGGCACGTTGAGCGATGCGGCCAGCGCGGTGCGCGCCGACACAGGGCCCTTGAAGCGGCGGTCGTAGTTCTGCGGGATGTACAGGCCACTGGCGGTGCTGATCTGCGCCGAAGAGTCCTCGATCAGCGAGGCCGCCGTGATGCGCTTCTCGGCGATCGCCTGGGCGTAGAGCAGCGGCTTGAGCGTGGAGCCGGGCTGGCGCAGCGCGGTGACGCCGTCGACCTCTGCGGCCTGGCTCAGCGGACCGGAGGAGCCGACCCAGGCGAGCACCTCGCCGGTCGCGTTGTCGAGCACGACGAGGGCGCCGTCTTCCACGTGCCGGTCGCGCAGCTCGCGCAGGTGGCGCTGCAGCGTGTCGAGCGCGAAGCGCTGCAGCGGCGCGCGCAGGGTGGTGCGCACGCCGGTCTCCTTGTCCTTCTCCTTGCCCTTCGGCGCGGGCGCTGCGCTGGCGGCAGCGGGCGCGGCCGCCGCGTTCGCGTCGCGAATCTCGCGCAGCACGCGCCGCGCGGCATGCGGCGCGATTCCTTCGTTGGGCTCGAAGGCGCGCCGCTGAACCGCGGCGCTGGTGAACATGTCGAGCGCCTCGCAGTCGGTCTTCTGCTGCGGCTCCATGGTGCGCAGCACCTCGCAGGCGCGCTGTGCCACCGCGGCGGGCTTGGCGTTGGGGGCGCGCACCAGCGCCGCCGCCACGCTGGCCTCGCGTGCGTCGAGGCCGCTGGGCGCCTTGCCGAAGAGCGTGCGCGAGAGCGCGTCGATGCCCACGATCTCGCCGCGGAACGGCACGGTGTTGAGGTACGCCTCCAGGATCTGGTCCTTGCGCCAGTTGCGCTCCAGCTGCGCGGCCGCCACCGTCTGCCCGATCTTCTGGGTGAAGCTGCGTCCGCCCGAACTGCGGCGCAGGTCGTCGTCGAGCAGGCCCGACAGCTGCATCGTGATGGTCGAGGCGCCGCGGGTGCGCGTGTTCCAGAGGTTGCCCCAGGCAGCGGCCGAGACCGCGCGCCAGTCGATGCCGCTGTGTTCGTAGAAACGCTTGTCCTCGCTGAGCACCATGGCCGTGCGCAGCGCGGGCGACACGTCGGCCAGCGCGGTCCACTGGCCGCGGCGCACGGTGGGGTCGGTGCGCACGCGCTGCAGCAGTTCTCCGTTGCGGTCGAGCACGGCGGTGTCTGACGAGCGGAAATCGCGCTTCACCTCCTCGAAGCTCACCACCGCCCCGGCCGTGTGGGCCCATGCCGCGGCGATCAGCAGGGCTGCGAGGGACTTGCGGGAAAGAGCGAAGGGGGCTGGCTTCATCGGAGGAAAGGAACCGGTATCCAAAGGCAGGACTTGGCGCAAAGGCATGGGCGCCGTCATTCTCTCTCGGTGCGGGCCACGGGAACCGCGCCTACCGTGCGACGGGCTGCGCGCCGCCTTTCAGCGCCCGGGCCGCGAGGCAGATTGCAGATCGGGCGCCACATCCGGTAACGAACTTCACGCGAGGGCTTCAAAGCGGAAACCCGGCGCGTACCGGCGTGGTCTTCAATGCACTACCGGCTCGCAGGAGGCGAAGCCCGGTTCCACAAACATTCCAAGGAGAACTCGCATGACGAAGACATTGGCGATCCTGCTGGCCGCATCGGCCATCCTCGCAGGCTGCGTGGTCGCACCCTACGACCGTCCGCCGCCGCCGCGTCCGCACTACGGCGACCGCGACCGCGACGGCGTGCCCAACCGCTACGACCGTGACCGCGACGGCGATGGCGTTCCGAACCGCTACGACCGCAACCCCAACAATCCGTACCGCAACTGATCCGTGGCGTGACGAACAAAAGGCCGCGAAGCTCTACGCTTCGCGGCCTTTCTCTTGTTGGAGCAGGCGATCGCTCAGCCCGGTCGGCGCGCCATCAACGCCCAGATGCCTGCGGCGCTCAGCAGCGAGCCGCCTGCCAGGTTGAAGCGCCGCTGCGCGCGCGGCGAAGACAGCAGCCTGCGCGCCGATCCCGCGAACACCGCGTAGAGCGTGGCGTTGGTCGCGGCCAGCACCACGAAGGTGACGGCCAGCACCCACAGCTGGCGCGTCACGTCGGCGGCCGGGCTGATGAACTGCGGCAGGAAGGCCACGAAGAACACGATGCCCTTGGGGTTGAGCGCAGTCACCAGGTAGGTGTTGGCGAACAGGCGCAGCCGCGACGCGGGCGCTGCAGGCGTGGCGATCTCGGTGGACGAGATGCCTGCGCGCAGCAGCCTGACGCCGAGGTACAGCAGGTACAGCCCGCCGGCCCACTTCACCACGGTGAACCAGAAGGCGGAAGCCGCGAGCAGCGCGCCCAGCCCCAGCAGCGACACCACCAGCGCGGTGGAGTCGCCGAGCGCCACGGCCGCCACCAGCGGCAGCTTGGCGCGGCGGCCGTGAGACATCGAATAGCTGATCACCGTGAGGATGGTCGGCCCGGGAATGACGAGCATCAGGGCGGAGGCCGCGACGAAGGCGAGCCAGAGTTCGATGGGCATGGGCTTTTTTCTCCGGAGTGTGGTTGTCGTGGGAATGGATCTTGTCGTCGTCAGATGCCGATGGCCGTGCGTGCGACGTGCCAGGTGCCGCGGTGGCCGTCCACGTAGCTGATCGGCGAGCTCGCAAGGTCGTCGAGGTCCACGTCGTCCAGGCAGGTCACGTTCACGCCGTAGGCGCTCTCGCCGGTCTGGGGCGAATGGCCCACGCCGAAGGCGCGCACGCCGCAGTGCCTGCAGACGATGTAGTGGCTGTTGCGGGTGTCGAGCATCTGCTCGCTGAGTTCCGACTCTCCTTCGATCAGCCGGAAGGCGTCGGTCGCGACGATGGCGGGCCAGAAGCGGGTCTGGGTGCAGATGGAGCAATTGCAGCGCAGCGTGCCCAGGCTGAGGTCGATGTCGGCCTCGAATCTCACGGCGCCGCAGTGGCAGCCTCCTGTGTAGGTCTTTTTCATGTGCTCGGGCTTCGCATGATGGTGCTGGAAAGCACCATATCAAAGGCCGCGCAACGGCGCTGCGCTGTGGGCATGCGCATGGCCCGCCGTGCGCGCGGCGCCGGGCGCGCTCAGGCGGAGGGGCCGCTGCCGAAGCGCAGCGCCGAGCGGGCGCGGGCGCGCTCGGCTTCCACCGCACGGTCGCGCGGCTCGGCCGTGGTGACCAGCGAGTCGATCAGCCGCGCCGCGGTGGCGGCCACCTCGTCGACGGCCCGGTTGAACGTCTCCTCGTTGGCCCTGGAGGGCACGTTGAAGCCGCTGAGCTTGCGCACGAACTGCAGCGCGGCGGCGCGGATCTCCTGCTCGGTGGCGGGCGGCTCGAAGTTGTAGAGGGTCTTGATGCTGCGGCACATGGGAGCACTCCATTCGGCGACGGTCGACGCCGTTCAGTTCAGTCTAGGGCCTGTTCGGGCTGTCGAAGCAGCGCCATCGCGTGGCAGTCGAGGTAGGCGCCGTCGATGCGCACCGCGCGGCGCAGGAGGCCTTCATGCTCGAAGCCCAGGCGCTCGTAGAGCATCCTGGCTGGGGCGTTGTCGGCGCGCACCGAAAGCTCGATGCGCGTCAGCCCGCGCTCCCACGACTTGCCGATGGCCGCCTGCAGCAGCCGCGTGCCCAGCCCGAGCCCGCGTGCCTCGGGCACCAGGGCGATGCCCAGGACGCCGACGTGCTGGCGCGAATGCCCGAACACCGGCGACACGTCGCACCAGCCGACCACGCGGTCGCCGTCGAGCGCCACGAAGTGCGGGAAATCGCTCGAGATCACGCCGCGATAGAAGTCGATCGACTTCGCCAGCGGCGGCGCCTGCGTCAGCGCGAGGTATTTCTTCTCACGCGCGACGATGTCCAGCGCCCGGTGCAGGCTTTCGAAGTGGGGCTCGGCCGTCGGCTCGACGGTGCAGTTCATTCCTCGGACTCCTTGGCTGTTGCGCCATGCGCTGCAACGGGCCTGCGGGGCCGTCGGGGCCGGCCGGCGATGGCTGCGTGAATGGCAGGGCGTTGCACGATAGCCGATGCACGGCCCCGCCTCGCCGGACAGGTCCCACACGCAAGGGCAGCGCCTTCCCACCGAGCGCGGCGCGCGCCCGCCCAACATGCGGGGTGAACAGCCTGGAGGTTCATACCATCATGACCACGAAACATCAGCAAGGGCAGCCCCAAGACAGAGAAGACAGGAAGCCCCCGACGGCGGAAACCCCGGAATCGCCGGGGAAGTTTCCCTTTCCCACCTCCGGCAATCCCGAGCAGGGGCGGGCCGAATCCGCCAAGCCGCTGCCGCAGCCTTCGAGCGAGGAGGCGCTGGACAGCGGCGTGGAGGAATCCTTTCCCGCCAGCGACCCGGTATCCGTCACCGTGACCAAGGTGAAGCTGCCTTCCTCCGAGCAGAAGAAGGACGCCGAAGAGAAGCAGGCCGGCAAGGGCTGAGGCCCGGCGGAACGAGCCATCGCCGTGGAAGCGCTTTCCCTGGCCGAGCCCCGGCCGGCCGATGCGGCCGCCGGCCCCTGCGGCGTCGTCACCCTCGACGTGGATTCGCGCGGCTACTGCAGCGAGCATGAGCACGCCACCCGCGCGCACTACGGGCAGCGGCTGGCGGCGCTGATCGGCTGCGCCTTCGAGGGCGAGTACGCCGCCGCCGCGCCGCCCGGCTCACGGCACTACTTCGTGCCCAGCGACACGCTTTCCGACCCGGCCCGCGTGCGCGCCCTGGGCATCCTCGGCGTGGACGACCTCTTCGGCGGCGTGGTGCCGTATGGCTTCGTCGCCACCAAGGTCATCAGCCATCCGCTGATCGGCGGGGGCGATGCGGCCCGGCCGCAAGGCTGGTCGACCCGCTTCGCCGGCGAGGTCGGCGACGCCACGCTGCCGGGCTTCTCCTGCTTCGGCGCCGATGAGGCGATGAGGGCGGGGCGCGCGATGCTCGGTGCAGGCGCCGTGCGCCTGAAGCGGGTGACCGCGACCGGCGGGCGAGGGCAGATCGTCGTCGACAGCGCGCAGGAGCTCGACAACTGCATCGGCGCGATGGACCAGGCCGACATCGGGCGGCACGGCCTCGTGCTCGAGGCGAACCTGCAGGATCCCATCACCTGGAGCGTCGGCCAGGTGCTGGTGGCGGGCATGGTCGTGAGCTACTACGGCGTGCAGCGCACCACCAGCGACAACGCCGGCGAGGAGGTCTATGGCGGCTCCGACCTCGTGATGCGGCGCGGCGGCTTCGACGCGCTGATCGCCGGCATCGTCTCGCCCTCGCTTCGCCGGGCGGTCGAGCAGGCGCGGCGCTATCACTGCGCGGTGAGCGACTGCTACCCCGGCTTCTTCGCCTCGCGCGTGAACTACGACGTCGCGCAGGGCGCCGACCGCAGCGGCCAGTGGCGCTCGGGCGTCCTGGAGCAGTCGTGGCGCGTGGGCGGCGCGACCGGTGCGGAGATCGCGGGGCTGGAGGTGTTTCGCGCCGACCCCGGGCGGCACGAGGTGCGCGCCTCGTGCTTCGAGGTCTATGGCGCTTCGGCGCCGGTGCCCGCCGGCGCCATCGTGGCCTATCAGGGGACGGACAGCCGCGTCGGGCCGCTCGTCAAGTACACGACCCTGCCCGGAGAGCACCATGCCGACGCGCCGTAGCACCATCGACATACCGGTCGACGGCCAGCACATCGAAGGCACCTTGTTCGCCGCCTCGACCACCGTGCCCGGCGTGCTGCTGGTGCACGGCTGGGACGGCAGCCAGGAGCAGTACGCCAAGCGCGCGAACGAACTCGCCGCCCTGGGCTGCGTGTGCCTGACCTTCGACCTGCGCGGCCATGCTCGCCATGCCGCGCGGCGCATGGAGGTGACCCGCGAGGACAACCTGCGCGACGTGCTCGCGGCCTACGACGCGCTGGTCAGCCACCCGACGGTCGATCCGGCGGCGATCGCCATCGTCGGCAGCAGCTACGGCGGCTACCTGGCGGCGCTGGTCAGCGCGATGCGGCCGGTGCGCTGGCTGGCGCTGCGAGCGCCCGCGCTCTACCGCGACGGCGAGTGGGACACGCCCAAGGGCGCGCTCAGCCGCTCCGACCTGGTCGCCTACCGCCGCTCGCTGGTCGGCCCCAAGGACAACCGCGCGCTCGCGGCCTGCGCGGCCTTCGCGGGCGACGTGCTCATCGTGGAATCGGAGCACGACCAGATCGTGCCGCACCCGGTGGTCGAGAACTACCTCGGCGCCTTCAAGCGCGTGAAGTCGGTGACCTACCGAGTGCTCTCCGGCGCGGACCACGCGCTCTCGAAGCAGGAGTGGCGCCAGGCCTACGGTTCGCTGCTGGTGTCGTGGCTCACGGAGATGACCCTGGGCGCCCAGGCGACGGCCACATTGACCAAGCCGGTGGCCAGCGCGACCGCCTGAGAGGCGGAGTCGCCTGGCGGGGAACGGGCGCGGCAGGACACCCCATGCGAATGCTGCGCGTGGCTTGAGCGGGCTGGCCGTCAGCCCGTCGTGCGTTGCTGCAGCGCTGCTTCGGCGGCCAGCGCCACCGCAGCCAGCCGCGCATCGTCGCCGCGCACCGACGCCAGCATCAGCCCCACCGGCAGGTCGCCCTGCGCGTGGCACGGCAGGCTGAAGGCGCAGCCGTCGAGCAGGTTGATCGCGAAGGTGTTGCGCAGCAGCAGGCCGTTGGCCTTGAAGAAGGCGGCGTCTTCCGCCAGCGCCGCGATCGGCGGAGCGACGATGGGCACGGTCGGACACAGGAGGGCATCGAAGCCTTCGACGGCGCGCTCGACGCGGACGATCCAGTCGCGCCGGCGGTCCTGCATGGCGATGTAGTCGGCCGCGCGCACCTCGGTGCCGAGTGCGATGCGGGCGGCCACGCGCGAGTCGAAGCCGTCGCGCCTGGCCGCGAAGCGCTCGCGGTGCACGGCTGCCGCCTCCACCGGCGAGAAGCCGCCGGGGGCGTTGACGGTGGCGATCTCGGCGAACTCGGCCAGGGTGATGTCCACGATCTGCGCGCCCGCGGCAGACAGCGTCTGCAGCGCACCGTCGAAGGCGCGTGCCACGGCGGGTTCGATGTCGTCGAACATCAGCGTGCGAGGCACGGCCAGGCGCATGCCCTGCAGCGGACGGCGGCGCACCGCGAGCGGCGCGTCGGCGATGGCGGCATCGGCGGTGAGGCAGTCTTCCACGCTGCGCGCCATGGCGCACACCGTGTCGAGTGAGCGCGCGAGTTCGAAGGCGCCCGTGCGCGGCACGCGCGACTGCGTGCTCTTGAAGCCGACCAGCCCGCACAGCGCGGCGGGAATGCGGATCGAGCCGCCCGTGTCCGAGCCCAGCCCCGCCACCGCGAGGCCCAGCGCCACCGACACAGCCGCACCGGACGACGAGCCGCCCGGAATGCGTGCCGTCTGCGCGTCGGCCGGATTGCGCGGCGTGCCGTGGTGCGGATTGATGCCCACGCCCGAGAACGCGAACTCCGTCATGTTGGTCTTGCCGACGATGGCCGCGCCCTGCGCGCGCAGCCGCGCCACGGCAGTCGCGTCGTGCGCGGCCGGCGGCTCGCCCGCGCAGACCGCGGAGCCGGCCATGGTGGTCTCGCCGGCCACGTCGTAGAGATCCTTGACCGAGACGGGCAGGCCGGCGAGCGGGCCGAGTTCGAGGCCGGCCTTGCGCGCCGCATCAGCATGGCGTGCGGCGGCGCGGGCGGCGTCGGCGTAGAGCCGCGTGAAGACATGCACCGCGGCAGGCTGCGCCGCGGCGTCGAGCACCTGCTCGACCAGCGCCTCGTGCGACAGCTCTCCACGCGCGATGCGTTCGCGCAGGGCCGAAATGGTGAAGCCGTTCTTCGTCGTCATCACGCCACCACCGGCAGTGCTTCCACCGCATAGCGATGCACGATGCGGCGCCGAAGCTTCGGGTCGTGCAGTTCGATTTCCATCTGCGCGGCGGGCCGGATGCCTTCGCCCCTGGCGTTGGGCAGCGCGCCCAGCGTGCCGCAGGTCATGAAGAGGCCTTCGGGCGCGGAGCCTGCGCCCGGCATGCCGTCGCGCAGGCCGGCCAGCGGGCGGATCGAGGCGAGCGTGCCGCGCTGGTAGTCGATCCAGCGGCCGTCCTCCAGGATGCGCGAGCGCAGCTCCAGCGTGTCCTGGTGCGCCTGCACGTCGCGCCAGCGCCAGGCGGCCTCGGCCACGGGCTTGGCGCACATCTGCTTGGACACCGCCACCGAGTAGCTCTCGACGTGGCGGTCGGTGTGGTCCGAGGCCACGCTCAGCCACCACTCGCCCTGCGAGAAGAACAGCACCGGCTCGGCCTCGCCGGAGCTCTGGTCGCCCAGCGCCTCGATGGCGGGCGATTGCGTCAGCAGCTGGGCCGCCACGCGGTAGTACAGCGGCACGCTCGAAGGGCGCGGCACGCCGAGCGCGGCCAGCTCCTCGATGTGGTGCTCGATGGCGGCGATGTCGCGGCCGGTCCAGCCGGCGACCACCAGCGCGCGGGGCGCGACGAGGTGGATGGCCGCGCAGCGCGTGCCGTCGTCGGCGATGCTCTCGCAGGCGAAGCGCAACAGTGAATTCATGTTGTTCGTGCTTGCCATCGATCAGCTCTCCAGCGGGCGCTTGGCGGTCTCGCGCGCCACCACCAGGGCGATCAGCGTCACGCCCAGCGCGGCCACCACGTAGAAAGACACGGCCACCGTGCTGCCCCAGGACTTGAACAGGCTCGCGATGATCAGCGGCGCGAAGCCGCCGCCCACGATGCCCGCCAGCGTGTAGGCCAGCGAGGCGCCGGCGTAACGCACGCGGCCGGGGAACTGCTCGGTGACGAAGGCGGCCTGCGGGCCGTACATCATCGCGTGGATCAGGAGACCCACCACCACGGCCGCGCAGATCGCGACCGGGTGCGCGCTGTCCATCAGCACGAAGAACACGAAGGCCCACACCATGCCCAGCAGCGCGCCGGTGATGTACACCGGCCTGCGGCCGATGCGGTCGGACAGGCTGCCGAACCACGGCACCGCGATCGCGTTGCAGGCCGCGCCGATCATCGTGGCGGTGAGCGCCAGCGGCCGCGACAGGTGCAGCACCGTCGTCACGTAGGTCAGCGTGAACACCACCACCAGCGCATACAGCACGTCGGAGCCGATGCGCGAGCCGCCGGCCACCAGCAGGCGGCGCCAGTGCTGGGTGAGCACTTCCTTGATGGGCGTCTTGGCGGTGGCCTTCTTCTCTTCCATCTCGCGGAAGACGGGCGTCTCGTCCACGCCGCGGCGCAGCCACAGGCCGAACAGGACCAGCGCGACGCTGGAGATGAAGGGAATGCGCCAGCCCCAGCTCTGGAAGTCTGCCGGGCTCAGCCATGCCGACACCGCGGCGATGAAGCCGGTGCCGATCAGCGTGCCGCACGAGGGGCCCACCTGCGTGAACGAGGCATTGCGGCCGCGCTCGTCGGGCTTGCCGTGTTCCATCGACAGCAGCACCGCGCCGGCCCATTCGCCGCCGAGGGCCACGCCCTGCACGAAGCGCAGCGCCACCAGCGCAACGGGCGCCCAGATGCCCCAGCTCGCATAGGTCGGCAGCAGGCCCATCAGGCCGGTCGATACGCCCATGATGACCAGCGTGGCCACCAGCACGAAGCGCCGGCCCAGCCGGTCGCCGAGGTGGCCGAACACCACGCCGCCCAGCGGACGCGAGATGTAGCCGACCGCGTAGGTCGAGAACGCGAGGATGGTGCCGGTGAGCGGGTCGAACGAGGGGAAGAACACCGCGTTGAAGACCAGCGCGGCCATGATGTTGTAGACGGTGAAGTCGTACCACTCCAGCGTGGTGCCGATGGAGCTGGCCATGGCCAGCCGGCCCATCCTGGCGGACTCGGGGGCGGGCTGGGCGCCCGTCCTGGCCGCGGCGCTTGCCGTGCCTGCGGTGGGGAGAACATGTTCGGTCATGGAAGTACCTTCGTTCGGTGAAGACATGGAAGTCGGTCAGGCCAGCTCGCCCGCGCCCAGCTTCCAGCCGAGCGAGAGCAGCCAGCCGGTGGCGGGATCGGCGTCGAGGGCGGAGGCGGCCGCGGCGCGCGCGGCGCGTGCCGCGTCGGCGCTGCTGGTCTCGATCACCAGCATCGGCTGCAGCACGCGGCCTTCGGTGGATTCGCGCGGCAGCGGCGTGCTGAGCGCGGCGTCGGGCACGAGCAGGTACGACTGCACGAAGCCTGCCTGCTCCTTCTTGAGCTGCTGGCCGATGCGTTCGGCGCCTTGCACCAGCGCATCGGCATCGGCGGCTGCGGCCAGCGGCAGCACGACCACGTGGCTGCCGCTGCCGAAGCCGGTCACGGCGCGCACGGCGCATACGCGGCGCACCGGCTGGCGCATGCGGTCGAGGTTGGCGAGCGACCATGGCGTCTGCTTCTCGAACGCCGCGCGGTAGCCGGGCGAGCCGAACACCGCGAGCGATTCGGTGCGGTAGAGGCCCAGGTACTTGCGCCCGCCCTCGAGCGAGAAGTAGCGCGCACCCGAGAGGAAGCCGGGAATGCGCACGCGCTCTTCCACGTGCTCCTGGTCGTACCAGCGGTTGAAGTCGGCTTCGTCGGCCGGCTCCACGTCGGAGGCGACGAACAGCATGCCGTTTGCCGTCGCTGCTGCGGAAGAAGAGGAGTCAGTGGTGTTCATGGCGGCGGAAGAGAGTCGGGCCTTCGAAAAAATGAAGGCGCGATCTTCCGTCGCAGGGGCGGACTGTCACAAACGAGTTTTTCTGGGCGACAGCCACAAGAATTACTGGCCCCTTTTCGGGGCCGGATGCGCCATTCCGAGGGTTAACCCTCTGTGGACGCGCTCCATGTTGGTGCGACGGCCGAGGTCGTGAACTGGTCGGAGGCGCGGCAGGCCAGTTCGGCCACGAGCCGGATGGCGTCGGAGTCGGCGGCTTCGAGGTGGCTCACCACGATGCGCTGGGGCGAGATGAGCGCATCGCACTCGATGATCTTCACGTCGCCGGTGGCCACGTATTCGTAGCAGGGCGGCAGCGGCACCAGCGCGTTGCCGAAGCCGGCCTTCACCAGCCGCGCGAGCGCCGAGATCGAGCTCACGCAGTGCACCTTGCCCAGCGGAATGCCCGCCGCGCGGAACAGGTTCTTCAGCGCCTCGTGCGGCTGCGAGCCGGGGCTCATCGTGAGCACGGGCTGGCGCAGCAGCTGCTCGACGGTCTGCGTGCCCTCGGCGCCGGGTGGCCCGACCCAGCCCATGGGCATCGGCAGGCAGGGCGTGCTCACGATGCCCGCACCGGCGATGTGGTCGGTCTGCAGCGCGATGTCGAGCGCGCCCTCGCGCAGTCCGCGGTGCAGCGCCAGCGTGGTCTCGGAGGTCAGCTGCACCTCGATGCCCGGATAGGTGGAGCGCAGGTTGGTGAGAAAGCCCAGCAGCCAGGTGTGGACCACGGTCTCGATGGCGCCGATGCGCACCAGCCCGAGGATGTCGCCGCGCGGGCGGCCGAGCGAGACGATCTCGCGGCGCAGCTCCAGCAGCCGCTCGCCGTAGTCCATCAGCCGCACGCCGACGGGCGTGAGCCGCAGCTCGCGCGCGTCGCGCTCGAACAGGCGCGCGCCGATGTCTTCTTCGAGGGAGGCGACGCGGTTGGACACCGCCGCCTGCGTGATGTGGAGCCGGTCGCTCGCGGCGCGGAAGCTGCCCAGCCGCGCGGCCCAGAGGAAGGCTTCTACAAATCTTGTGTTCATGAGGGCACCTGCGGACCATTCTGCCCGCATCGCGCCTGCACGAGAACCTGCTGCCTGCCGGACCCGTACCGGTGCCGGCGCGCGGCAGCCCTTCGCTAGCCTGCGTCGTAGAAGAACTCTTCGCGCACGATCTTTCCGTCCTTGACGGTGTAGAGCGCCATTTCCTCCATGGTGAAGCGGTGGCCGTTGGCCTTCATCGTCACGTCGAAGCGGAAGCCGACGATGAAGCGGTCGTCGTGCGGCCACGGGCCGGCGACCTGCATCGAATGCACTTCATGGTTGGCGGTCCACCACTCGCCCTTGGCCCTGATGGCCGCGAGACCGACCGCCTCGCGCGCCTGGCCGGGCGGGGCGCTGGCCTCGACGCTCACTGCCTCGGGTGCATAGAGCACCTGTGCGCCTTCGAAATTTCCGTCCTTGCAAAGCGCCACGAGCCTGTCGGCGATTTCCTTGGTGTTCATGAGTTTCTCCTGTGAACGTTGGGAGGGAACGAGCGAGCGAATGAACGAATGAACGAATGAACGAGCGAACGAAGACCGGGGCGCAGTTTAGGCCTGACGGAAGGCGTCGAGGCTGCAGGGCTGGAGCCGGTAGGTTCGGATCTCGAGCAACAGCTGCTTCATCGCGGCGGCATTTCTCCGGCGTCGGACCTGCGCGGCCGAAGCACCCAGCCGAGCGAGAACACATAGCGGCTGCCGCCCACCACCTGTGTCACGCTGTGCTCGCAGGCATCGGGACGGAACAGCTTGATGCGCCGCGTCGCGAAGATCGGCGTGGCGCAGACGAACTCGCCGCCCGAGCGCGGCGACTTCAGCACGATGTTCAGCCGGTAGTGCCGTCCGGCCTGAACCGGGTCGGTGTGCGGCGGAATCTCCGAGCCTTCGGGGTAGCGGATGAGGTAGCTGTCGAACGGCAGCGGCCAGCGCGCCGTGAGCAGCAGCATCTTGTCGTAGCCCGTGCCCTGGCGGCCGCGCTGCCAGCGGAAGGCCAGGGAGAAATAGTTGCGCAGTTCGGTGGCGAAACTCATGCGGGATGTATGGGAGCCTCCAGGCCGCGCATTTTGAGCCGATTCAGCAAAAGACGATCGCGGTCCTGTGCTCGATGCTCAGGCGAGCCGATTCGTACAGCAGCAGCCAGGAGACGTATTCGCGATACAGGCCGTCGTCCTCGTCGATGAGCGCATCGATGCGTTCGGCTTCCTCGTCGGAGAGCCTGCCGTCGTCGAGGCGGATGCCCAGCGCGGGAGCGACGAACACCAGCTCCTCGAGCAGCCGCTGGGAGGAGCCCAGCATGCCGCCGGGAAGGCCGGCCGGTTCCTCGATGTCCGCATCGCCTTCGGCTTCTTCCTCGTCGCCGCCGTCCCCGTCGAACAGCACCTCGTCGAAGTCGACGGGAACGTAGAAGCCCTCGGCGTCGGAGTGGCACAGCAGGTGGCTCTCGCAGCCGTCGAGCAGCGCCTGGATCTTCGGGTCGGCCGTGGGGTCGACATCGTCCGCCAGCGGCGTGGCCACCCAGTCGGGCGACAGCACGCGGTGCGCATAGGCGCGGCGCAGGTAATGGATGAAGGAGTACGGAAAGCCGTCGATCGAGGCGCGCGAGTCGAGTTCGAGCGGACCGCGCGGCTCGGTGTGCGGGGGAAGCCCCGCGGCGGCGAGCACGCGATTGACTTCGGCCAGTTCTTCCTCGAAGCCCTCGGCGCTTTCGGGATCGTCCTCGAGCAGTTCGGCGAGCATGCCGACGCAGACAGCCAGGCCCATGGTGTTGTCCTCCAGGTTGTGGGTTCGCCGCGATGGTGAGGGCGGCCGGTGAAGGAGCGATGACCGGTCGATGCTCCTTCGCCGTTCCCCCTGTCAGGCACTCGCCGCAGCCGCGAAAGGCCTGGATGCGACGGGCCCGGGCGTTACCGCTACCAGCTGCACTTCTTGCCGTCGTCGGAGGCGATGTCCTGCGAGAACGAATACTGCTTGCCGTTGCGCAGGTTCTTGTAGTCGAAGCCGTAGATGTTCGCGCCCTGGGTCGTCACGACGTACTGGCCCGCGATGCGGCCGTCGACGATCTCGGCCCAGGTGGTGGTGTATTCCCACGGACGGCCCTCGGGCTTGTCACCGACTTCGGTCTTCACCGGCACGATGGTGATCACGCGCGACGCCCCCTTGTACCTGACGTATCCGCCTGACCAGTTGCTGTTCGGGTCGGAAAACACGCGCCATTCCAGGCGGATCGATTGCGCGGAGGATTCGGTCAGGCAGCGGTAGTCGACCGAGACCGGCGCATCGCCCGATGCGGCCAGTGCCGACAAGGGCAGCAGGAGTGCTGCGAGCGCGAGGCGGATGTGGTTCATGGCGGGCAGCCGAAGCCGGTGAACTGAACAGCTCAGTTGAAAACGATCGCCGTCTTGTGCGCAATGCTCAGCCGGGCCGATTCGTAGAGCCGCAGCCAAGAAACGTACTCCCGATGGAGGCCCTGGTCGGCGTCGATGAGCCTGCCGATCCGTTCGGCTTCCTGGTCAGACAGCTCGCCGTCGGCGAGTTCGATGCCCAGTGCGGGGGCCACCAGCACCAGTTCGTCGAGCAGGCGGTAGGACGAGCCGAGGATGCCGCCGGGCAGTTTCTGGTCGGGCTCGGCGTACAGCACTTCGTCGAAATCGACGGGCACGTAGAGCCCTTCCGCATCGGAGTGGCAGATCAGGTGGCTCTGCATGTCGCTCAGCGCGTCCTCGACCGCCGGATCCTCCGAGGGGTCGACACCGTCTTCCACCGGAGTAGCCATCCAGTCGGGCGAATTCGCGCGGTACGCATAGGCCCGGCGCAGGTAGTGGATGAACGAGTACGGGAAGCTGCCGATCGCCGCACGCGAGCGCAGCGGCGGCAGCTCACGCGGCTCTGCGTGCGGCGCAAGGCCCGCCGCCGACAGCACCTCGTTCACCACCGCCAGATCTTCCTGGAGCCATTCGGCTCCTTCGGGATCGTGTTCGAGCAGATCGACGAGCACGCCGATGCTGATGGCCAGGCCCATTGTGTTCTCCCTGTTTGCTTTCGAATCGGCAAATGCGAAATGCGAAATGCGAAATGGCTACTTCGCCGCCTCCACCTTCACCCGCGCATTCGGCGCCTCGCCGAACATCTCGGGCGCGTACATGGCCTCCACGCGGCTCGGCGGCAGCGCGAAGTCGCCGACGTTGTTCAGGCGCACGGTGTACTCCATCTTCACTACGCCCTTGGGCAGGTACTCGTAGTAGCTGCGGAAGGCCTCGAAGCTGCGCTCCTCGAAGGCCGGCCAGCCCGCGCTCGACTTCTTCTCGCCCTGCGTGGCGATCTGCGAGTCGCGGCCCAGGCCGCCGCCGAGGATGGTGGCGCCGCCCGGGATCGGGTCGCTGATGACCACCCAGGTCATGTCGGCGCTGGCGTTCACCTCCAGCGTCACGCGCAGCACGTCGCCGCGCGTGTACTTGCCGGCGGTGGCCTGCTCGACCGGGGTGATGGTCTTCTTGATGGCGTAGCCGGCCGCGAACGGCGCCTTCAGCTGCACGGCGGCGATCGACTGCAGCGTGAGCCACGGCTTGCCGGTGCCCTGCTGCGTCACCAGCAGCGTGTCGCGCACCGGAGCACCGGACGGCGACGATGCCCACGGCAGGAACATCGTGTTGTTCTTCAGGTTGCCCGGCGAGGCGGGTGCGCCGAAGAAGGTGCTCTGGTTGGGCGCGCCGGCCGCGTCGCTGGTCTTCACGCGCTCGACCTTGCTCCAGTCGACCTGCGCCTTCACGGCGCCGAGCGTGGCGGCGGTGACGCCAGCCACCGGCGTGCTCTCGAACACCTTGCTGAACTTCTCCAGCGCCAGTCCGCCCCACAGGTTGGCGGTGGTAATGTGCCAGGCGCCGTTCTGCTGGCGGCCGATGAAGCCGTTGGCGAGCTTGCCGATGTCGTCCTTCCAGGCCGGGTCGTCCATCACGCTGAGCAGCAGGCGGGCGGTGTTGACATCGCCGTTGGTCATCAGCCACCACCAGTAGTCGTCCTGCTCGGTGCTGAAGATCAGCTTGGTGCCCTGGTACGACAGGCGCGCCTTCAGCACGTTGTTGGCCTCGTCCAGGCGCTGCTGGCGCTGCGGCACGTCGTTCACGCGCTTGAGGATGTTGAGCCAGTCGATCACCGCGCTGGTGGGCCACTGGTTCGGCGCGATGGTGATGCTGCCGACCATGCTGCCCTTGGCCTTGCCGTAGCGCGAGAGCGCTTCGAGCGCGGCCAGCTTGCGCACGTCGAGGTCCTTGCGCGGGCTCCAGAACTCGCGGGTGATGCGGCCTTCGACGAAGGCGATCAGGCCCGACTCCATCGGCGCGCGCACGTCGTCGGCGAGCGCGAAGGCGGGGTTGAGCTGGGCCGCTTCGTTCGTGGCCGCGAGCAGGTACGAGGTGAGGATGTCGCTGCCGCGGTTGGCCTCGCCGTCGCGCGGCGGGAAGTAGTTGGCCAGGCCGTCGCTGTCCAGGTAGGTCGGCAGCTGGGCCAGCACGCCCTGCCACATCTTCGCGTCGCGCAGGCCGACCGACTTGCTGGTCTTCTGCTCGAGGCAGATGAATGGGTAGTTGGCGAACCAGTCGCGCACGCCCGGCAGGCCCTCGGCCAGCTTGGGCTGCAGCGAGAGCTTCAGGCCGCCGCGGCCGGGCAGGGCGTCGGCGGGCGGCGCCACGTCGAGCGTGAACGGACCGTCGACCTGCACCAGCGTGCCTTGCTGCACCGTGAGCGGCACCGAGGGCACGATGCGCTGGCGCACCTTCAGTGCGTCTCTCGCACCTTGGGCGCCGCCGCTGATGTCCTTGGCCTCGATCTCCCACAGGATGGCTTCGGCGCGTGTCTGCCCGAGCTGCGCGGGCGCGGTCACGGTCCATGCCACCTCGCGGGCCTCGCCGGCCGGGATGTCGACCGTCTGCGGCTCCAGCGTGAGCAGGGTGGCGCGCGGCGTGGCCTCGACCTTCATCGGCTTCTGCGTGGTGTTGCGCAGGGTGATCTGGGCGCGGAACTGGTCGTCCTCGCGCACCAGCGGCGGCAGGCCGCTGATGATCTGCAAGTCCTGCGTGGCCTGGATGCTGGCCTGTCCGGTGCCGAACAGGTTGGCGCCCGAATCGGCCACCGCCACGATCTTGAAGGTGGTGAGCGCGTCGTTCAGCGGCACCGTCACCACGGCCTGGCCGTTGGCGTCGAGCACCACCTTCGGGTTCCACACGAGCAGGGTGTCGAGCAGTTCGCGCGTCTGCCCCTTGCCGCCGCCGCCGCCCGCGGGCACGGCCTTGCGGCCGTAGTGGCGCCGGCCGACGATTTCCATCTGGGCGGTGGAGGTGCTCACGCCCCAGCTGCGGCGCTGCAGCATCGCGTTGAGCAGGTTCCAGCTGTCGTTGGGCATCAGCTCCAGCAGCGCCTGGTCGACCGCAGCGAGCGCCACTTCGGCGCCGGCCGCGGGCTTGCCGTCGGGCAGCTTGGCGCTGATGGTGACCTGCGCCTTGCTGCGGATCGGGTAGCTGGGCTTGTCGCTGGTGACGGTCACGTCGATCTGGTGGGCGCGCGTGCCGACGCGGATCTCGGCCATGCCGAGGCGGTAGGCGGGCTTGCTCAGGTCGACCATGGCGGTCGGCGCCACGTATTCCTTGCCCTCGTACCAGAAGGCCGTCCACCACTCGCGCGGCGACCTGAAGCCCCAGGTGAAGAAGCTGTACCAGGGCACCTCGCGCAGGCGGCCGCGCAGCGCGAGCACGCTCACGTAGGCGTTCGGTCCCCACTCGGGCTTCACCTCGAGGGTGACGGTCGGGTCCTTGCCGTCGAGCTTGACCACGTGCGTCTCGATGATGCCCTCGCGTTCCACCGCGACCAGCGCGGTCGCGAAGCGGAAGGGGCTGCGCACCTGGAACTTGGCGATCTCGCCGGGCTGGTAGCTCTTCTTCTCGGGCAGCACGTCGATGCGGTCGTTGTCCTCGCCGCCGAACCACAGTTCGCCCTGCTTGGTCACGTAGACCGAGCTCACCGCCCTGGCGTCGCGGCCTTCGCTGTCGGTGGCGCTGGCGATGAGTTCGACCTCGCCGGCCTCCTTCAGCTCCGATTCGCACAGCAGCAGGCCGCGCGCGTCGCTCTTGCCGCTGCAGACGGTGCCGATGTCCTTGGTCTCGGTCTTGTTGTCGTAGGTGTAGAAGCCGCCCACCATGCGCTTGCGGCTGGTGGTGGTGATGCGCGCCACGGCGCGCACGTTGAGCGTCACGTTGGCCTGGGGCTTGCCCGAGAGGTCGAGCGCGAGCGCCTGGAACTTCAGCTTCTGGGCGGTGGAGACCCAGCCCTCGGTCTTGATGCCGGCGATGACGGATGCCGGCCACAGCGTCTGCGTGCTGCGGATGGTCTGCACCTCGCCGTTCGGGTCGGCGTAGGTGGCCTCGAGCAGCAGCTCGCGCGCGGCCTTGACCTTCGGCACCTTGTCGATGGTGACCTTGCCGGCGCCGTCCTTGTTGAGCGTGAGCGGCAGCTTGTCGGCGATCACGCGGGTGTCGTTCACGCTGTTGAGGTCTTCCTCGCCCGAGCCGGCCTCGGCCGCTGCGGTGACGGCCGTGGCCGCCTCGCTGCCGTCGCCCTGCGAGGCGCGCGGCGGGCTGAAGCTGAAGGCGTCGTAGTCGGAGAAGCTCAGGCTCTTGCCGCGCACCATGGCCGACACGCGCACCGGCAGGTTGGCCGCGCCGCCGCCGGAAACGTAGTTGATCTGCACGTCGGTGGGCACGCTGGTGGCCGCCACCAGCGGCTTCTTGTCGGCCGGCGTGATGCGGCCCTCGAGCACGGGCAGGCGGAATTCCTCGACGCGGAAGCTGCCGGTGGAGAAGCTGCGGCCGTAGCCTTCGTCGCCATCGCCTTCACCCTCGCTGTTGCCGTCGCCGTTGGCGTCCTTGCCGCCGGTGCGCAGCATCACCTCGTACACGCCGAGCTTGGCGGCCGGCGGAATGGCGAAGCTGTTCTCGGCGCTCAGGCCGCCGGTGGCGGTCTTGCGCCAGTTCAGCGGCTGCGTGAAGCGCTGGCCGCTGCCCACGTGGGTGATGACCAGCGTGTCGGGGCGGTTCTCGGGCAGGCCGAACCCCTTGCTGGTCTGCGTGCGGATCAGGCTTTTCATCGACACCGTCTCGCCGGCGCGCAGCAGCGTGCGGTCGAAGATGGTGTGGGCGACGCGGTCGGCCTCGGGCTGCAGGCTGGTGGGCACGTTGAAGCGCCAGGGCTCGATGCCGCGCTGCCAGTCGCTCCAGGTGAAGGCGAGGTCTTCCACGCCCTTCTCGTCCTTGGCGCGGGCGCTGACGAACCAGGCGCCGCTGTCGTATTCATTCGGTCCGTTGCACGAGGGCGCCTGCGGCGAGATGCCGCTGAGCATGACCACGCCGTTGGCGTCGGTGGTGCCGCTGGCCACGGCCTTGCCGTCGCAGCTGGACACGCGCACCTCGGCGCCGGCCACGACCTTGCCCTTGTCCAGCGTGGTGACCCAGGCCATCGAGTTCTCGCGGCCCAGCTTGAAGTGCACCGCCAGGTTGGTGGCCAGCGCGGTGGTGCGCACGTACATCGTGCGCCCGGCGTTGTAGCGCTCGTCGAGCAGCGCCTCGCCCAGCTTCTGCGAGGCGATCTCGAGCACGTGGAAGCCCGGCGTCAGCGGGATGCCGATGACCTCGAAGGGGCGCGGATCGCCGCTGTCGGCCTTGGGCATGTCGAGCGCCTTCACACCGGGCTGGCCGGCCAGCAGCGACAGCATGCGGGTCTGCAGCGTGGTGCGGTCGTCCTTGTCGATGACCGGGGGCAGCGGGCCCTTCACGTCCCTGCGCGCCTGTTCGCGCGAGACGGTGAAGTTGTCGTAGCGGCGCACCTTGCGGAACCACGCGATGATCTCCGCGTCGGTCTTCGGGTTCATGTCGCTCACCTTGCCGGGCGTGAGCGCGTTCACCATCAGCTTCGGCTCCACGCGGCGCACGGTGACCGGCATCATGGCCGGCGTGTCGGGCTCGGCCAGGCGCTCGACCACGCCGAAGGGCGAGGCGGCGAACTTGGCCAGCGGCGGCATTGCGCCGGTGGCCACCTTCATCGGGAAGTTGCCGGGCGTGGCCAGCGGGCGGCCCGAGGCGTCCTCGAACTTCGAGGGCAGCTCGATGCTGTACTGCGCGCTCTCGGCCAGCGGCGGGCCGAAGTACACGCCGTTGACCACGTCGTCGTCGCTCTGCGCGCCGCCTTCGATCTGGGCCTTGACGGTTTGCCCGTTGCCCTTGAGTTCGATCTGCGCTGCCAGCTTGCGCGTGACCGGCGCGTTGAACGTCAGCTGCATCGGGCGCAGCGGCAGGCAGGCGGCCTGCGCGTTCTCGCGCTCGCAGGTGAAGGACGCGGCGAAAGGCTCGCGCACCTGGAACTCCAGGCGGCGCTCCACGTTGTTGGCCACACCCGAGGGCGTGGCGACGCCCTTGCCGTAGACGACCTGCACCTTGGCGCCGGGCGTCAGCGTGCGGTTGCACTGCATCGTGACGAAGCGCAGCGGGTCTTTCTCGGCCGACTTCTCGCGGCCGAAGGCCTTGAGCAGGCCGGCGCGCTGCTCGCCGTCGAGCAGCTTGACCGGGATGCGCTCGCCCACGCCGTCGGCCGTGCACCAGACGTTCTGGCGCACGCTCTCCAGCGTGGCCGCGCCGTTGAGCTCCAGCATGAACATCTGCTGCTCGTCGATGCGGCTGTAGCTGCCCGGCATGTAGTTGCGCACGAAGGGGCCGCCGGTGTTGAACTGGTAGCGCTCGGGGCCGGTGAGCTCGCCCGAGGCGGGCTTGAAGGTGGGAATGCGGGTGACCGTGCAGCGCACGCCGGGTGGCAGGTCGTTCTCGAAGTCGTAGACCCAGGCCTTGGCGTCGGTCCAGCGGCCGGTGCCCTTGGCAGCCTGGGCGTCGTTGCAGCTCACGGCGAGCGGGGCGGGGGCCTTGGGGTCGCCGAAGTTGACGGCGGGCTGGTCGAACTTGGCGACCACCTGCCGAACCCGCGCCACTTCGCCCTGCGGCGAGAGGCTGACGATCTGGAGGGCATGGCCCGGGCCGGCCGCAAGAGCGCCGCCGGCCAGGAGCAATGTTGGAAGGAAACGGTTCACTTTTTTATATCTCCACCTGAGAGGCAGCGCGCAGCGTAGCCGATTTGCACGACGGTTCGGGAGTGCCAACAGTCATAGGCCGTCGGCCCGGCCTTCCGGCGCGGCCGGCTTTACACAGCTCTTCTTACAATCGGGGCCGTCGTGCGTGCGCCGCGCGGACCGCCACCAAGATCTCGCCGCCGACCGATGAAACGCTACTGGGAAATAGACGCCTTGCGCGGGCTGATGCTCGTGCTGATGACCGTCACCCACCTGCCCACCCGGTTGACCGACCCGCTGGGCCAGCCATTCGGCTTCGTTTCGGCCGCGGAAGGTTTCGTTTTGCTGTCCGCCTTCGTCGCCGGCCTGGTGTACAGCCGCATCGGCCACGTCCGCGGCGTCGACTCGATGCGCCAGGCCTTCTGGCGGCGCGTGCTCAAGGTCTACCTGGCCCAGGCCGCGACCCTGCTGTTCCTGTTCACGGTGATCACGGCCGTGGGCCTGCACATCGACCAGCCGGCGGTGAAGAACCTGGTGTCCTACTACCTGGCCGAGCCGCGCGAGGGCTTCATCTACGGACTGCTGCTCATCTACGAGCCGGCGCTGCTCGACATCCTGCCGATGTACATCTTTTTCATGCTCATGAGCCCCTGGGTGCTGGCCTTCGCCATGCGCCACGGCTGGACCTGGGTGATGGCGGTGAGCGCCACCGTGTGGGCGGCGGCGCAGTTCGGCATCAGCGAATGGGTCTACGGGCTGGCGGTGCACTACCTCGGCGTGCCGGTGCCCTTCCACGAGATGGGCGCCTTCAACACCTATGCGTGGCAGTTCCTGTGGTTCGCGGGGCTGTGCATCGGCGCGACACGCAACGATCCGGGCGCGCGTCCTCTGCACTTTCCGGGCTGGCTGCTGGCGCTGGCGGCGGGCATCGCGCTCTACGGCCTCTACTGGCGCCACACCGGCATCAACGGGCAGGCGCCGTTCGGCGGCGACGTGGAGCTGAACCTGCTGTTCGACAAGTGGCAGCTCGGCCCGCTGCGGCTGGTGAACCTGGTGGCGCTGGGCATCCTGGCGGTGCGCTTCGGGCCCTGGCTGATGCACCGCATCCCGCGGCTGCGCTGGCTGGAGGCAATGGGCTCGGCCTCGCTGCCGGTGTTCTGCGCTCACCTCGTGGCGGTGCTGCTGGTGCTGGCCTTCTACGGCGACAGCCAGACGGCGCGGCCCTGGTGGGGCGACGGCCTTCTGCTGGCGGCGGTGTTCTCGGGGATGTATTTCGTCGCGCGCTTCACGCGCGGCGCCGACGTTCCGCCGCCGGCCGACGACGTGCCGCCGGAGCCCGTTCGGGCCTGATTTCGGTCCTCGGGCGTCGCACCCGGCAGGGGCGACGAAGCGCGCCGGGCTTCGGGCCGGCTCAGGGGTTCTGCAGGTGCGGCGCGATCACCGAGTGCCAGAGGCGGTAGCCCTCGTCCGTCATGTGCAGCTTGTCGCTGCGGAAGAGCTCGGGGCGCGGGCGGCCGTCGGCGCCCAGCATCGGCGTGTAGATGTCGATGAATTCGCTGTTGGGCAGCAGGTTCAGGTAGGCCGAGATCACATGGTTGGTCTCGCGGATCTGCGGCAGCAGCTGTTCGCGCGAGGGGCTGGGCTTGACCGAGATGAAGCTGATGCGCGCTTCCGGCAGCTCGGCGCGCACCGCATTCGCGAAGCGCGCGAAGCTGTCGAGCACCTGCAGCGGCGTGCGGCCCTCGGCCAGGTCGTTGTCGCCCGCATACACCATCACGTGACGCGGCTTGTAGCGCACCACCAGGTCGCGCGCGAAGAGGGCGCAGTCGGCCAGGGTGGAGCCGCCGAAGCCGCGGTTGACGACGCCGCCGGGCACCTGCTGGGCGAAGTCCTGCGACAGGCGGGTCCACATGCGCACCGTGGAACTGCCGACGAACACCACGCCGCCCGGCGCCGGAAAGCGCTCCTGGTCGGCGCGCGCGAAGGCGGCGAGCTCGTTGTGCCAGCGGCTCTTGGCGGCCAGGTAGTCGCGGGCGGCGGCAGCCTCGGCGGCGGCCGTCTCGGATTCCTGGGGAAAGAAGCTGGACTGGGCGCTGGCGGACAGCGCGGCGGCCAGCAGAGCGACCGCGGCGAGCGCGGTTTTCATCGGATGCATCGGAAGGACGGAAAAGAATGCGGAAGGCGGCGAATGGGCGATTTTCCCTTACGACGCCCCAGCAGCCGCGCTCGTTGACAGTCAGGCCCCGGCTAGAGGGTTTTCTCGATGAGCGCGCCCTTGAACAGGATCGGCCCCTTCGGCCCGCTGCCCGGCGGCACGCCGCCCTTGGCCTCGAGCGAGATGGCCAGCGCGGGCACGGCCTGCACGTCGGATTCCGACGCCGTCAGCCGCAGGGCCGGCGCGTTGCCGAGCACGCCCAGCGAACGCGGCGCGCCGCCCGGGGGCAGGGCCCAGAGCTGCAGCGACTTGTCCGCGCCTTCCTGGTAGCCGCCGACGCGCTGGAGCACCAGCTGCTTCTTCTTCGGATCGAAGGTCACGAGCATCGAGGCGGCGGCCTTGTCGTCGTTGAGCACGGCCACGTACTGCACCGCGGGTGCGTTCTGCAGCTGGTCGCGCAGGTTCAGGCCGACCGTCACGGCCACCACCGTGGCCAGCGCGCCGGCCGCGGCCGCACCGCGCCACAGCGCGAGGCTGCGCAGCCAGCCGCCCTGGCGGGCTTCGCCGGCGGCCCTGGCCGCATCGCGCTGGCGCTCCAGCGCGAGCGCCGACTGCTCGGCGTCGATGATGTTGCGGATGCGCGTCCAGACCGCCGGGTCGGGCACGACGGGCGACTGCAGCTCCGTCATGCTCGCCAGCCGGCCCTGCCAGACCAGCGCGGCGGCGCGCACGGGCGCCTGCTCGCGGGCCAGGGTCTCGAAACGGCGGCGGGCGCCGCCGCGCAGGGTGCCCAGCGCATGGCTCGCGGCCAGCAGCTCGAGCAATTCGGGGTGTGCGATGAGGTTCATGATGGGACAAACGCCTTTTGAAACGCCTTCTTCGTCGTCACCGCGCTCACGCGAAGCGTCCCATGCACACGCGCAGCTTCTCGAGGCCGCGCCGTATCCAGGTCTTGACCGTGCCCAGGGGCAGCTTCAGCTGCTCGGCGAGTTCGCCGTGGCTCATGTCGCGCAGGTAGGCCAGGCTCACCACTTCCCGCTGGCGGCCTTCCAGCTGGCTCAGGCACTGGTGCAGGGCCCAGGCCTGCTCGCTCGCATCGGCGTTCTCGGCCGGGCCGGGGGCGTCGGATTCGAGCTGGTCGGCCATCTGCTCGTCGAATTCCTGCATGAGCTGGGCGCGGTCGGCGGCGCGGCGGCGCAGCAGGTCGAGTGCCCGGCTGCGCACGATGAGTCCGAGCCAGGCCAGCGGCGGGCTCAGCGAGGCGCGGTAGTCGCCCGCTACGCGCCAGACGGTCAGGAAGCTCTCCTGGAGCACGTCTTCCGCCCATTCGCGCTGGCGCACCACACGCATCGCCAGGCCCATCAGCCGGGGAGAGGTTCGGTCGTAGAGCTGCCGCAGTGCGGCTTCGTCGCGATGGCCGATCCGGTCGATCAGCGCCATCAGTTCGGCGTCGGGGCTGGGTGCAGGCATCCACTGATTGTGGGGCATCGGTGCGCATGCCCGATGTACGGGGCAATCCCGTGGACGGATTCAGCGCGCCGGCCAAATGAAGTCTTTTGGAAACATTTGTGAACGTATACTGCGCCGCAAAAACCGAGGGACCGCGGGTGCGCGGACGGAGAAGATGAAGCAAATTGCGATCGTGATCGCGCTCTGCGTGGGCGCGTGGTACTTCTTTATCGGCGGGCGCAAGCTCGACGAGCCGATGGTGCGCGACTACTACCAGAAGGAAGCCCACGCCATCTACTCGCGCGACCCCGAGGCGCTGTGCAAGCAGCTCAGCCGCAATGCCCGCATCGAGAGCAGGACCACGATGATGGGGAAGACGCTCGAAAGCTCGCACAACCGCGACGAGGCCTGCCAGGCGACCCGCGATACCTTCCAGACCTTCAGCAAGGTCGGCGAACGCATGGGCGGCATCCTCACCATCGAATACGAGTACCACATCGACGACATCGAGGTCGCCCCCGGCCGCAAGAGCGCCGTCGTCAAGGGCACCAGCGTGCTGAAGATGGGCGAGTCTCTGCTGCAATACAAGACCAGCTTCACCCAGCGCCTGGAGCGCGAGCTCGGCCAGATGCGCCTCGTGCACGCGGACGAGGTCACGGTGATGCGCCTGGGCGGCGCCGGCGCCATGAGCCAGAGTGACTTCTTCCGCAAGTAGGAAGAAGACAGGACAGACAGCAAAAGGAAGAAAAGGGAGGTCGCCATGATCGTCGTCAAGGATGCGCTGCCGCCGCCACCGCCGTTCTGGCACCGGCTCAACAGCTTCTTCGCCTTTCCGTTCCAGATGCGGCCGCTGGCCTACGGCCTGCTGCTGTCGTTCTGCAGCCTGCTGTTCGACGCCGTCTTCTTCCTGCCGCAGGCGCTGGCCCTCTTCGTGATCGAGGTCGGCATCATGCTGGCCGCCAGCCGCTACGGCTTCAAGATCATCGCGCTGGGCGCGCGCGGCATCCGCGACTCCGCCGACTTCGGCCGCGAGTCGAGCGACGAATGGACCTACCTGCCCTGGAAGCTCTTCGCCATCTCGCTGGTGCAGGCATTCCTGATCGGCTGGCTCGCCTGGTATGCGCCCATCCTGGGCACGGTGGGGCTGTTCGTGATGTCCTTCACCTTCCCGGCGGCGGTGATCGTGCTGGTGCAGTCGGGCAGCTTCTTCCAGGCGATGAACCCCGCCAACGTGATGGATGCGATGCGCATCATCGGCTGGCCCTATGCGCTGCTGTGCTTCTTCCTGTTCCTGCTGAGCACCGGCGCGCAGGTGGCGCTGGCGATGGTGCTGCCGATGTTCGACGGGCGCATCGTGCTGCCGATCGTCAATTTCGCCTTCATCTACTTCGGCTGGGTCATGGCGAGCCTGCTGGGCTACGTGATGTTCCAGCACCACGACGCCTTCGGCTTCGACGCGGTGCCGGGCAGCGAGCTGCCCGACGGCGCGCCCGTCGACCGCCGTACGCCCGCGCAGATCGCCGCGCAGCGCACGGACGCGGAAGTGGCGCAGCTCATCACCGACGGCGACCTCGCGGCCGCGCTGGGCACGGCCTACGAGGCACAGCGCACCGCCGACTCCAACGACCTCGCGGCGCAGCGCCGCTACCACCGCGTGCTGGCGCTGATGCCCGAGAAGAAGGACACCATGCTCGACCACGCGCGGCGCTTCATCCCGTTGCTGATGCGGCGCGACCTGGCCTCGGAGGCGCTGAAGGTGTTCAAGGCCTGCAAGGAGCGCGACAAGGCCTTCGCGCTCGACGACCCGGCCATGGTCATCGCCATGGCCCGCGCCGAATGGCGCAACGGCGACGCCCACGCCACGCTGGCGCTGCTGTCGGGCTTCGACAAGCGCTTCCGCGGCAACGAGGCCATTCCGCAGGCCTACGAACTCGCGGCACGCGCGCTGGTGCAGGGGCTGGGCCGTTCCGACATGGCGCAGCCCATCCTGACGACGATGGAAGCGCGCTACCCCGACAGCGAGCAGACTCAGGAAGTGCGCTGGCTGCTGCGGCCGGCGGCGCCGCCGGCGCAGACGGCATAGCGGCAGGCGCCCTCAGGCGTTCTGCAGCGCCCGCGTCACCATGTCGTTGGGCGCGAGCCGCAGCAGATGCGGCAGCAGGCCCATCGCCTTGTCGCGCAGGCCGGCGTGCAGCAGGCCGTTGGCGCAGGTCGAGAGCGTGTCGGCCAGTTCGGGGTGGTCGGGCGCCGTCCTCAGCAGGATGCGGCAGAGGCGGTCGGCGTCCTCGAACTGGCGGATGCGGGAGAAGCGCCGGGCGAGGCGGGCCATGTCCTCAGGCTTGAGCCGCACGCCGGGGCGGGCCTGGTCGAGGTAGGCCTGGAAGCTCGCGTGCTGCAGCGACAGGGTGTGGTCGTCGGTGGCGGGCAGGCGGAAGATGCGGCGCGCGGCGTGGTGGAAGTCGTCGCTCGCGGGCTGCAGGCGCGCGGTGTTGAACCAGGCGCGCAGCGTCTCGGCGTCGTTGGGGCGCAACGCGGCGGCGGCGCGCCATTCGGCGCAGGCGCGGTCGAACTTCATCGCCGAGCCGAACCTGCGGGCCGCGGCCACGTGCTCGTCGAAGCGGTCGTCGTCGCGCACCATCTCCGATTTGACGGTCTCCGGCGTCTTCACCCGGCCCAGCAGCATGGCGCCGCACATCAGTGCAGCACCCGTCAGCAGGCCGCCGAGGTGGGCCATGTAGGCGATGCCCTGGCCGCCCAGCCAGTGCTGCATCAGCTCGTTGGCGATCCAGGCCGGCAACAGCAGCAGGGCCGGCGCGGTGACGTAGTTGAAATAGAAGAACAGCTGGTAGAAGAAGCGGATGCGCCGCAGGCGGTACATCACCGCGTACATGCCCATCAGCGCCGAGACCGCGCCCGAGGCGCCCAGCCCGTAGGTGCCGCCCGCGTAGGCCCAGCCGGCCAGCACCGACGCGCCGACCGCGCCCAGCAGGTAGAACGCCAGGTAGGTGCCGCGCCCCAGCGCCAGCTCCACCGAGAAGCCGAAGAGGAACAGGAACAGCATGTTGCCCAGCAGGTGGCCGGTGCTGGCGTGCAGGAAGGCGTTGGTGATCCAGGTCCAGGGCCTGAATTCGGCATCCGTCGCGTAGCTCTGCGCCCAGCGTTCGGTGAAGGGCGCGGGCAGCATCGACTCGTACTGATGGCGGGCGCGCTTCCACTCGCCGTACTGCGGGTTGTCGGGCTTGATGACCTCGTCGGCGCGCAGCTTCTGCAGGAACTTGCGGTCGTTCTGCAGGCCTTCGAGAAGCTGCGGATAGGCCTCCTCGTGCCGCAGCATGCGGCGCGCGACCTTGCCGCGCTTGGGGTCGGTCTTCTCGAGCCATTCGACGAAGGCCGGCAGCTCCAGCTGGGGCAGCGCGCTCTTCACGTAGTAGGCTGCGGCGCGCTCCTGCCCCTTCTCCTCGCTGCGCTGCGGTCCCCAGAACACGATCATGTTCACGAGGATCAGCAGCAGCGTCATCCATGGCGGATTGCGCCAGCTCGGCTTGTTCTCGAGCGGGATGGCGTAGAACACGGGGCGCTTTCCGGCTTTCGGATCGGCCGCTTACGGGCGGCCGCCGCCAGGCCGCACCGAGGCGGGCCGCGCCTTCCCCATGGAAGGCGGAGTGAAAGGCCGGAGGGCCGACATTTCTAGCCGAGGCGGGCGCGGTGGCGGGCGACCTGCGCCTTCACCTGCGCCGGCGCCGTGCCGCCCAGGATGTTGCGCGCGTTCAGCGAGCCGCGCAGGCTCAGCACGTCGTACACGTCCTTCTCGATGCTCGGGTTGAACTGCTGCAGCACGGCCAGCGGCAGCTCGGCCAGGTCGACCTGGTGCGAGGTGGCCGCCTTCACGGCGTGGGCCACGGTCTCGTGCGCGTCGCGGAAGGGCAGGCCCTTCTTCACGAGGTAGTCGGCCAGGTCGGTGGCGGTGGCGTAGCCGCGCAGCGTGGCGGCTTCCATGGCCTCGGGCTTCACGGTGATGCCGCCGATCATCTCGGCGAAGATGCGCAGGGTGTCCTTGAGCGTGTCGACCGTGTCGAACAGCGGCTCCTTGTCTTCCTGGTTGTCCTTGTTGTAGGCCAGCGGCTGGCCCTTCATGAGCGTGATGAGCGCCATCAGGTGGCCGACCACGCGGCCCGTCTTGCCGCGGGCCAGCTCGGGCACGTCGGGGTTCTTCTTCTGCGGCATGATCGACGAGCCGGTGGTGAAGCGGTCGGCGATCTTGATGAAACCGAAGTTCTGGCTCATCCACAGGATGAGTTCCTCGCTCATGCGGCTCACGTGCACCATGCACAGGCTGGCGGCGGAGGTGAACTCGATGGCGAAGTCGCGGTCGCTCACCGCGTCCAGGCTGTTCTGGCAGACGCCGTCCATGCCCAGGGTCCTGGCGACCAGTTCGCGGTCGAGCGGATAGCTGGTGCCGGCCAGCGCGGCGGCGCCCAGGGGCAGGCGGTTGACGCGCTTGCGGACCTCGCTCATGCGCTCCGCGTCGCGGCTGAACATCTCGACGTAGGCCAGCATGTGATGGCCGAAGCTCACCGGCTGCGCCACCTGCAGGTGGGTGAAGCCCGGCAGGATCACGTCGACGTTCTTCTCGGCGATGTCCACCAGCGCCTTCTGCAGCTCGACCAGCAGGTCGCCGATCAGGTCGATCTCGCCGCGCAGCCACAGGCGCACGTCGGTGGCGACCTGGTCGTTGCGGCTGCGGCCGGTGTGCAGGCGCTTGCCGGCGTCGCCGACCAGCTGGGTCAGGCGGGCCTCGATGTTCAGGTGCACGTCTTCCAGGTCGAGCTTCCACTCGAAGGCGCCGGATTCGATCTCGGAACGGATCTGCGCCATCCCGCGTTCGATGGCGGCGTGGTCCTGCACGCTGATGATGCCCTGAGCTGCCAGCATGCCGGCATGTGCCAGCGAGCCCTGGATGTCGGCCTGCCAGAGGCGCTTGTCGAAGAAGACGCTGGAGGTGTAGCGCTTCACGAGGTCGCTCATCGGTTCGGAGAAAAGGGCCGACCAGGCTTCGGATTTCTTGTCGAGTTGGTTTTGGGTCATGGGAGCCGTCCTGGAGGCAATAATGGGTTGGTTACCCGATGGATCTGATGTCTGCGATGCGCAACCCGGCGATTTTATCGGCCAGCACCTCACCCACGCCCCCGCCGTCGTCGGACCGGGCGCGCGCGGCCGCGTCCCCCGCGCGCGGCGGGCCGTCGATCTTCGACGCCTGCCAGATCGGGGTGGTGCTGCGCACGGTGGTGTTCGTCGAGGCGGTGGTGGCCATCGCCGCGCTGTTCGTGGTGTCCACGCCCGGCGAATGGCTGGTGCAGACCGCCACCATCACCGGCGGGGCGCTGCCCGCCACGCTGCTCTGGCTTGTGAGCGCCTGCGGCCTCAAGAAGCCGCTGCGGCGGCTGCCGAAGCACTGGCAGTACACGGCCGGCGCGCTGCTCGGGGCGCTTTCGGCGCTGTACGGCTGCGGCCTGCTGCGCCTGACGGGAGCGCTTTCGAATGCGCCATGGCTGGCGAGTGCGCTCACGGGCGCCCTGTTCGCGGGGCTCGTGATGGCGGCGATGGTGCTGCGCGCCCGGGGCCAGACGCCGGCCGCCACCACGGCGCGGCTGGAGGAGCTGCAGTCGCGCATCCGCCCGCACTTTCTCTTCAACACCCTCAACAGCGCCATCGCGCTGGTGCGCGAGGAGCCGGCCAAGGCCGAGACCATGCTCGAAGATCTGGCAGAGCTGTTCCGCCAGGCGCTGGCCGACCCGGGCGAGTCGGGCACGCTGGCCGACGAGATCGCGCTGGCCGAGCGCTACCTGGCCATCGAGCAGGTGCGCTTCGGCGACCGCCTGCGCATCCGCTGGGACCTGGACGCCGCCGCCAGCAACGCGCGCCTGCCGCCGCTGCTGCTGCAGCCGCTGGTGGAGAACGCCATCAAGCACGGCGTGGAGCCCAGCCCCGAAGGCGCCAAGCTGCGCATCCGCACCGAGCGGCGCGGCAACATGGTGGTGATCGAGGTGGTCAACAGCCTTCCGCCGCTGCGCTGGGCCGACGAGCCGCTGCCGCGCGGCCACGGCATCGCGCTGGCCAACGTGCGCGACCGTCTGCGGCTGCTGCACGACATGCAGATGCAGTTCAGCGCCGGCATGGACCAGAAAAGCTACCGGGTGCGCATCGCCATACCCGCCGAATCATCATGACGACTCTCAAGACACTCATCGTCGACGACGAAGCCCTGGCGCGCTCGCGCATGCGCACCCTGCTGCGCGACTGCACATCTCCCGCCGCCGAAGTGGTGGCCGAAGCCTCGCAGGGCGCCGAGGCGCTGCAGCAGCTCGGCACGCTGGCGCTCGACCTGGTGCTGCTCGACGTTCACATGCCCGGCGTCGACGGCATCGAGGTGGCGCGCACGCTGCGCAGCCGCGCCGACGCGCCGGCCGTGGTGTTCGTGACGGCGCACGCATCGCATGCGGTGACCGCCTTCGACCTGGATGCCGTCGACTACCTCACCAAGCCCGTGCGCGCCGAGAGGCTGCAGCAGGCGCTGCAGAAGGCCGAGCGCTTCCTGAAGGAGCGCCGCGCGCTGCAGGCCCAGGCAGCGCCGGAGACGGTGCTGATCCAGGACCGGGGCCGCGCCGAGCGGGTGCCGCTGTCGGAAGTGCTCTACCTCAAGTCCGAATACAAGTACCTCACGGTGCGCACCGCCACGCGCAGCCACATCCTCGACGGCTCGCTCAACGAGTTCGAGGAGCGCTATCCGCACCGCTTCCTGCGCGTGCACCGCAACGCGCTGGTGGCTCGCTCGGCCATCCGCGCGCTCGAGAAGTACGACGACGGCGAGGATGCCGAGGGCTGGGCCTTGCGGCTGGACTCGGTTCCCGAGCCCGTGGCCGTGTCGCGCCGGCAGCTCGCGGCCGTGCGCGAAGTGCTGAAGGAAACGCGATGAGCACCGGCGAGCCCGTGCCAGCCCCCGCGCAGGCGCAGCAGCCGCCGACCGAGCCGGCCGGCGAGCCGCCGCAGCCGGCGGCCACCGCGCCGCTCCCCCCTGAGCCGGAACCGGAATCCAGGCCGGAACCGCCGCCGCCCGCCCCGCAGCGCGAGCGCCTGCTGCTGCACATGCCCGTCGACGTGCGCAGCGCCTCGCTGGTGGTGCTCGCGGTGCTGGCCAGCGTGTTCGCGCTGCAGTGGGGGCAGGCCGTCTTCATCCCGCTGATGCTGAGCCTGCTGCTGACCTATGCGCTGTCGCCGCTGGTCGAGCTGCTGCACCGCTGGAAGCTGCCGCGCTGGATCGGCGCGGGGCTGATCCTCATGGGCCTCTTCGGCGGACTGGGCTGGACCGGCTATTCGCTCTCGGGCAGCGCCACGCAGCTGCTCGACTCGCTGCCGGTGGCCGCGCAGAAGCTGGGCCAGGCCATGCGCCGCGACCGTGGCGCGAGCGCCACGCCGCTGGACAACGTGCAGCAGGCGGCGGCGCAGCTCGAGAAGGCGGCCGAGGAGAACTCCGCCCGCGTCGCGTCACGAAAGGGCGTGGCGCGCGTCATCATCGAGCGGCCGGGCTTCAACGTGCGCGACTACCTGGTCAGCGGCACCGTCGGGCTGCTCAGCGCGATGGGGCAGCTCACGCTGGTGGCCTTCCTCACCTACTTCGCACTGTGCTCGGGCGACACCTTCAGGCGAAAGCTCATCAAGATCACCGGCTCCAGCCTGCAGAAGAAGAAGGTCACGGTGCACGTGCTGGACGACATCACGCGCAACATCGAGCGCTACCTGCTGGTGCAGATCCTGGTGAGCGCGATCGTCGGCGTGGCCACGGGCCTCGGCTTCTGGGCCATCGGCATGGAGAACGCGGCCGTGTGGGGGATCATCGCGGCCGTCACCAACCTCATTCCCTACATCGGCTCGGTGATCGTGCTCGCCGCCGCGGGGCTGGTGGCCTTCCTGCAGTTCAACAGCCTGCAGATGGGCGTGGTGGTGGCTGGCATGTCGCTGGGCATCCACACCATCGTGGGCAACCTGCTGATGCCCTGGCTCACCAGCCGCACCAGCCGCATGAACCCGGTGGCGGTGTTCGTGGGCGTGATCTTCTGGGGCTGGCTCTGGGGCATCTGGGGCCTGCTGCTGGGCATTCCGATCACGATGGTGATCAAGTCGATCTGCGACCGCGTGGAAGACCTGCAGCCCATCGGGGAGCTGCTGGGCGAGTAGCCCTCGCGGCCGGTTCCGGGCATGGGCTTCGGTCGGCAAGGACATTAACAAAGGGTGTCTTTTCGGTCGATACGATATTGGGATTCGATTCCCAATAACCGTATGTCCGAACCTCTGAGCATTCCTTTGCCGCCGCATGCCGACGCACGCGGCAGGCTGCTTTCCATCGACGCGCTTCGCGGCCTCGTGATCCTGTTCATGCTGCTTGACCACGTGCGCGAGACCTTCTACCTGCATCACCAGGTACCCGACCCGATGGTGGTGGACCAGACGCCGCCGGAGCTTTTCTTCAGCCGCCTGCTGGCCCATCTCTGCGCGCCGGTCTTCGTCTTCCTCACGGGCCTCTCGGCCTTCCTCTACGGTGCGAAGCATGCGGACGGCCGTGCGGCCACGTCCTCCTTTCTCTGGAAGCGCGGCCTTTTCCTCGTCGTGCTCGAAGTCACGCTCATCAACTTCGCCTGGACCTTCCAGTTCCCGCCCGCCAAGGTGTTCCTGCAGGTGATCTGGGTGATCGGACTCTCGATGCTCTCGCTCGCCGCTCTGGTCTGGCTGCCCCGCAAGGCGCTCGTGATGCTGGGTGTGGTGCTGGTGGCGGGTCACAACCTGCTCGATGGCGTGCACTTTCCGGTGGGACACGTGCTGCACGTGCCATGGGCCGTGCTGCATGACCGGGGCTGGATCGAGGTGTCCGACGCGCTGAAGCTGCGCACTTCATACCCGCTGCTGCCCTGGATCGGCCTCATTGCGATGGGCTATGCGGCCGGCCCATGGTTCATGGCCGGTGCCGATGCGGTGCGGCGGCAGCGTCTGCTGTTGGTGTGGGGCCTGGGGCTGCTGGCCGGTTTCGTGCTGCTGCGTGCGCTCGACGTCTACGGAGACAAGCCCTGGGCGGCCGGCAGCAGCGCCGTCACCACGCTGATGGCCTTCCTGAACATCACGAAGTACCCGCCGTCGCTGCTGTTCATCGCGCTGACCATGGGCGTGGGCCTGCTGCTGCTGCGTGCCTTCGAGCGCAGGCAGGGCGCGGCATGGCTCGTACCGCTGGCGGTGTATGGCGCGGCGCCGATGTTCTTCTACGTGCTGCACCTGTACGTGCTCAAGTTCCTCTACCTCGGCGGCGAGGCGGTCTGGGGGCTCAACCAGGGCAAGTTCTTCGGCTTCAGCGCGATGTGGATGGTGTGGCTGGCCTCGGTCGTGCTCGCCTTCGCGCTGTATCCGGCGGTGCGTGCATTCGCGGCCCTGAAGGCGCGGCGCCGAGACATCGCCTGGCTCAAGTACCTGTGAGGGCCATGGCGATGCTTTCCTGCAATTCCCTGTCGATGCTTTCACTGCGCTGCGTGGCGGTCGCCTCCCTGCTGTGGGGCGTTTCGGCCGCGGCACATGCCCACGGCATCTGGTTCGCCCAGCGCTCGGGCGATCTGGCGCTGATCTACGGCGAGGGCGGTGACGACCTCGATGCCGCCAAGCGCCTGCCGCTGATCACGTCGATGGCGGGCTACGACGTGGCGGGCCGCGCGGTGCCCACCGCGCTCGAGCCGGTCGGCAAGCTTGCGCTGGTCGACCTGCGCGAGCAGCCGGCCGTCGTCGCAGCCGTGCTGGACAACGGCATCTGGACCAGGTCGGCCGAAGGCCAGTGGTTGAAGAAGCCCAAGAACGAAGTGCCGGGCGCCGTGGTCAGCGGCCATAACTTCAAGTACGCGGTGCATCTCAGGCGCACGCCGCTGGACCGGCCGCTCGCGGCCCTGCCTGGGCATACGCTGCAGATCGTGCCCGTCGACGCCGCGCTGCCCTCGACGCTGGGCCAGCCGCTTCGAGTGCGTGTGCTCCATCGCGGCAAGCCGGTCGCGAACGTGCCTGTGCTGGCCGACTTCGTCAACGATCCGGACGGCAAGGCGCTGCTGACGGCGGCCGATGGCACCGTGACGGTCCCGGTGCGCAACCAGGGGCTCAACGTGATCGCCGCGAAGCTCGATGCGCCCGCGGAGGACCAGGTCGCCACCGACAAGGTGGAGCACCTGGCCACGCTGTCCTTCCGGCTCGCGCATGCGCCCGAATGAAGAGGGGGCACGCATGATCCGAATGCATCCGACGCAACCTGCAGTCCCGTCGATGTCCGTCCAATACGGTCGTAAGCGTCTCCCGCAGATCGGCAAATGCTGCGGTGCCGTGCTGATCGCACTGGCCGGTACCGCCTCCGGAGCGGAAGGCACGCCCCGCGAAGCCGCCGGTGGCTTCGTCGAGGACACTCGCTGGAGCCTGCTGAACCGCACCGTCTACGAGCGCCGCAACTATCTGGACGGCGCGACGAGCAACGGCGGCCGCAATGCAGTGCTGCCGAAGACCCGGCGCAGCGACTACGCGCAGGAATGGGGCTACGGGCTCATCGGCACCGTCGAATCCGGTTTCACGCCCGGCTGGATAGGTTTCGGCGCCGACGCGCATGTCTCGCTCGCACGCAATCTCTCCGGCGACGACTACCGCGTCGGCAAGATCCGCATGCTGCCGGTGGACAGTGCCGGCTACGCGCAGGACGGCATCGCGCGCGGCGGCATCGCGCTGAAGGCGCGCGTTTCTTCCACGGTGCTGAAAGTGGGCGAGCAGCGGGTGAAGACGCCGATCTTCAGTTCGTCCGACACGCGCCTGCTGCCCGAGACCATGCGCGGCTGGCTCGTCACCAGCAACGAGTTCGACAAGCTCACGCTGCAGGCCGGCCGGTTCACCGGCTCGACCGACCGGAGTGCGCGGAGTACCGGCAACCCGCTGATCGTGAACTACCTCGATCCGAAATCACCGCGCGGCGACGCCTTCGACTTTGCCGGCGCCACCTGGAAAGGCATTCCCTCCCTCGCGATCAGCGGCTATGTGGGGCGGCTGAAGGACACCTGGCGCACGAGCTACCTCGGGGCTTTCTACACGGTGCCGTTGCAGGACGGCGGCAGCGCGAGCACGCTGTCCTTCGACCTGCAGGTCTATCGCAGCAAGGACACGGGCCGTGCACTGGCGGGTCGGGTCGACAACACGACTTCGAGCCTGATGACCACCTACGCGCACGGGCCTCATCGCATCGGCCTGGGCTGGCAGAAGGTGGCCGGCGACACGCCGTTCGACTACGTGACGCGCGGCGCCATCTGGCTCGGCAACGCGGCACAGCTTTCGGACTTCAACGCGCCGCACGAGCAGTCATGGCAACTGCGCTACGAGGTCGACGCCGCGCAATGGGGCGCGCCGGGCCTGAGCCTGGGCGCGGCCTACATCCGCGGCAGCGGCATCGACGGCAGCCGCGTGCCCGCACGCGGAGGCTATGCATGGCTGGGCTATGGCCGCGGCGGCGAGCACTGGGAGCGTGACCTCTGGCTGCGCTACACGGTCCGCGAGGGCCGGGCCAAGGGGCTGGCCCTGCTGCTGCGCTATGGCGAGCACCGCAACAACAAGGCGCAGGCCGAACTTCCCACGCGCCAGATCCGCGTGGCGGTGGAGTACCCGATAGGCGGTTGACCGGGAAGGAAGCTGCCGGTCAGCGCGCCACCCTGGCGGTGGCGGGAAGTTTCTTCACGAAGGTCGCGTCCGGATCGAGCGGCTTGCCGTCGCGCGCACGCAGCTCGATCTTCGGCACCGGCTTGCCGCTGTCGCGCTCGACCAGCACCGAATGCGGCTCGCCCTTGGCGTAAAGGTGCGCCTCGCCCCAGTGCCGCAGGCCGACCACCACGGGGAAGAGGCCCTTGCCCTTGGCGGTGAGCACGTATTCCTGGTAGGCCGATCCGTCGGAGGCGGGCACGAGTTCGAGCACGCCTTCCTGCACCAGGTTCTTCAGCCGGTCCGACAGGATGTTCTTGGCGACGCCCAGGCTCTGCTGGAATTCGCCGAAGCGCTTCATGCCGTCGAAGGCGTCGCGGATCACGAGCAGCGACCACTGGTCGCCCACGATGTCGAGCGCGCGTGCCATCGGGCACGCGTCGGCCTTGAGGCTTTTTCGTTGAGCCATGGGTTTCTTCCCGAAACGAGGGCGGGCTCGGGCAGCACCGCCGTTCGGTTTTATTTTAAAACCCAGAGGAAAAGGCCCTTGCCTTATCGGACAGCGACGTGCGCGCGATGCAGCCGGGCGAAGCGAGCGATCATCAGCGGGCCTAGCAGCGCGCCCAGACCGGCCGAACTCCATGCGGCGACCCAGGCGTGCGTGCTGCCGGTGCCGAAGCTGGCCTGCCCCCAATCGAGCGCGAGTCCGAACACCCATGGGCTGATCGCACCGGCGCCGAAGCCCATCACAGAGCGCACCGAGAACGCCACGCCCAGCCGGTGCGGCGCCACCACGTCGGCCAGCGCAGTCGAGTAGACAGACGAGTCGGCAATGGCCAGCAGGTTGTAGACCGCGGCAGCCGCCGCCAGCAGCCACAGCGGCCAGCTCCACATCCAGCCGAAGGCGAAGGACATGCACAGGCTTGCGAGGGTGGCGATCATCATCACCCGCGCGCGGCCCAGCCTGTCGGAAGCGGCACCGCCCGCGATGCTGCCGAACACGCTCACCAGGTGCGCCAGTGCCGCCAGCGCGATGCCGGCACCCTGCCACGACGATGCCGTGCCCGAAGACGCGACCAGGTACGCCGGCAGCCATGCCCAGAGCGCCATGAGCTCCCAGCAATGGAAGGCGTAGGCCCAGTTGCCGGCCATCGCTGGCTTGTCGCGCACCGTGGCAGCCAGGGCGTGCAGGGTGCTTTCGCGGACCGCGCCAGGCGCTCGTGGCGATGGCGGCCGCATGCGGCGCAGTGCCTGCGCCGTGAGCAGCGCGCCCGCCACGGTGCAGGCCGCCGCCGCCAGCAGCCCCAGCCGCCAGTGCTGCAGATGGCTGAACGTCGCCACCACCGCGAGCGACAGCGCATAGCCCATCGACGACGATCCGATGAAGAGCCCCATCGCGCGTCCGCGCACGGCGGGCTCGGTGTTGTGCGCCAGCAGCTGCAGCCCTGGCGTGTACGAGGCGCCCGCGCACAGCCCGGCCAGGCCGTAGAGCAGCATCGCCGAGAGATGGTCGCGTGCGAAGAGTGCGAAGGCGAGCGCAGCCCCCGCGCTCACTGCGCTGCCCGCGAGGAAGATGCGCTGCGGCCCGTAGCGATCGGCCAGCAGGCCCACCGCGAACAGCGAGCTCATGTAGCCCACGTGCCAGGCGCTCTGGATCGAGCCGGCCTGGGCGGCCGTCATGTGCCAATCGGCCATCGCGAACGGCAGCACGCCCGAGTAGGCGGTGACGATCATCGACTGCAGCAGCCGGCTCGCGCACAGCATTGCCAGCCAGCCGCGCGCTGGGCCGGCAGTGTCGCCCGACATGACGGCGGGCCTCAGCGCAGGGCGCGCTGCATCAGCACCGTGTCGACCCAGCGGCCGAACTTGAAGCCGATGTTGCGCAGCACGCCGACCTGCACGAAGCCCAGGCTTTCGTGCAGCCGCAGCGAGCCCGTGTTGGCGCTGTTGCCCACGCAGGCGACCATCTGCGTGAAGCCGGAGTCGGTGCAGCGCCGGATCACCTCGCGCAGCAGCGCCTTGCCGATGCCGTGGCCGTGCATGCCCTGCGCGACGTAGACCGAGTCTTCCACCGAGTGCCGGTAGGCCGAGCGGGCGCGGTAGGCGGTGGCGTAGGCATAGCCGGCGACTTCGCCGTCGAGCAGTGCCACGAGGTAGGGCATGCCGCGCGCGATCACGTCGGCGCGGCGCTGCTGCATCTGCTCGACGGACGGCACTTCTTCCTCGAAGGAGCACAGGTCGTGCAGCACGTAGTGGCTGTAGATGGACTGCACGGCCGCCATGTGATGCGGCGTGGCGTCGAGGATCTCGACCGTGGCGGAAGCAAGCGGAGCAGGGGATGGCGATGACATGGCCCCGATCTTGACGATGCGCCATCGATAAGTGAAGCTTCGTCTGCCTATGCAGGGCATGAGAAAAACTTTGGATAAATCGCTCAACCTCGACCAGCTCCGGTCCTTCGCGCTCGTCATCGAAACCGGCAGCTTCTCGGCCGCGGCAGACAGGCTGGGCCTTTCGCAGCCGGCCGTGAGCCTGCAGATCCGCCAGCTCGAACGCCGGCTGGCGGTGCGCCTGGTGGAGCGCGTGGGCAAGCGCGCGCAGGCCACGCCTGCAGGCATGGAGCTGCTGCGCCACGCACAGAACATCGAGACCGCGGTGGAAAACGCCATCGACGCGCTCGCCGACCACGCCAGCGGCGTTGCGGGCCGCGTGCGGCTGGGCACGGGCGCGACGGCCTGCCTGCACTTCCTGCCTGCCGTGCTGCGCGGGCTGCGCGAGCGCTTTCCCGAACTGGGCGTGGTGGTCAGCACCGGCAATACCGAGGACCAGGCGCGCAAGGTGGAAGAGAACAGCCTCGACCTCGCGCTGGTCACGCTGCCCGCGGCCGGGCGCTCGCTGGCGGTGATGCCCGTGCTCGACGACGAATTCGTCGCCATCGGCCGGCATGACCTCGCACCGCTGAAGGCGAGAGTCTCGCCGCGCGACCTGGCCTGCCTGCCGCTGGTGCTTTTCGAGCCCGCGGCCAACACGCGCAAGCTGGTCGACCGCTGGTTCGCCGCCGAGGGCCTGCAGCCTCGGCCGGTGATGGAGCTGGGCAGCGTGGAGGCTATGAAGGAGATGGTGGCCGCGGGGCTGGGCTACGCCATCGTGCCCGGCATGGCGATGACGGGCCGTGGCGCGCACCCGGAGCTGAAGGCCAGCCGGCTGAACCCGCGCATGCACCGCGCGCTGGCGATCGTGGTGCGGCGCGACAAGCCTGTCAGCAAGGCGTTGCGCGTGGTGCTGGATGCGATCGTGGCGGCCGGAAAGCCCGGCCGCCACTGATCGCGAAGCTGCTGCTTGCGCTTATTCGGGAATGGCGGCCAGCGAAGCGCCGCCGCGCGCGCGTCCCAGCGTGCCGACGATCAGCGCCGCGATCAGCACCAGCACGCCGCTGAGCACCATCGCGCTGGAGATGCCGAAGTTGTCGACCGTCACGCCGCCGATCAGCGCGCCGGAGGCGATCGCCACCTGGAAACCGCTCACCAGAAGGGCCTGGCCGGCCTCGGGCGCGTCGGGCACCGCTTCCATCATCCAGCCGGTGAGCGCCACCGGGATCAGGCCGAAGGCCACGCCCCAGATCACGACCACCACTGCGCCCGGCACGAAGCCCGAGCCGATCACCGTCGTCAGCAGCAGCGCGGTGGCGAGCATCAGCGCCGCCAGCAGGGTGGTGGCACGCACGCTGCGCGCCACCAGGCTGCCGCCGAGGAAGGTGCCGATGAAGCCCACTGCGCCATAGACCAGCAGCAGCGTCGACACCGAGTTGGGCGCGAGGCCGAACACCTGCTGCAGCAGCGGCTTCAGGTAGGTGTAGGCCGCGAAGTGGCCGGCGATGAAGAACAGCACCGCGAGCAGACCCACCTGCGCCATGCGGCGCGTGAGCGGCGTGAGCAGGTCGCGTGCGCCGATGGCACGCACCGGCGGAATGGCGGGCAGCAGCCACAGCTGCACCAGCAGCACCGCGGCGGCGAGCGCGCCCGTCACCGCGAACGATGCGCGCCAGCCGAACTGCGTGCCGAGGAAGGAGCCCGCGGGCACGCCGAGCACCGTGGCGGCCGACACGCCGGCCAGCACGATCGACATCGCGCGCGCCTGCGAGGCGTGCGGGACCAGCTGCGTTGCGGCGGCGGGCGCGAAGGTCCAGAAGCCGCCCACGCACAGGCCGAGCAGCAGGCGGGCCACCAGCATGGTGGCGAAGTTGGGGGCGAAGGCCGCGAGCAGGTTCGACGCGATCAGCAGCGTGGTGAGTGCGATCAGCACGGTGCGGCGATCGAGCTTGCCCGAAGCCACGATGAGCGCCGGGCCCGCGAACGCGGCCAGCACGCCGGGCATGGTGACCATGAGGCCGGCCGTGCCGTCGGACACGTTGAGGCCGCGCGCGATGTCGGTGAGAAGGCCGATGGGCATGAACTCGGTCGAGACCATCGCGAAGGTGCCGACGGCGATGGAGCCGACGGCGAGCCATGCGGAGCGCGAGGCCGGCACGGGCTGCGCAGGCGCCCCGAGCTCGTCGATGCACGGGTTGCTGCTGGGTGAATTCATCATGATGGGGAGTTGTCCTTTGGAGCGTCGGCGCCGGCGCGCGCACCGATGCCGTTGAAGAGGCATGGAGTGTGCGAGCCGTCGCCTTCGCGACAAAGGGGCCGCGCGGCAGCAGACAGTTTCCCGGTGATGAACAATGGGCTGTTTTGATGGCCAAGGCCATCCGCGAGGCGGCCCGGAAGGCCTAGTCTTGCACCGGCCGCAGCTCCAATATGCGGCCGTCGGCCACGAAGGAATCGCCGATCAGTACGCGAAAGTTCGTACCGGGCTGGAAGCGCGGCAGCGCGATGGCGGGCGAGAGGAACTCGACTTCGAGCGCGGCCGGTGCGCCGCGCTGCAGCGCATCGCCCGCCGGCACCATCCAGCGGGCCGAGAAGCCTTCCTTGTCGAGCACCAGCGCGCAGCGGTATTCGCCCGGTGCGATGGGTGTGTCCTGCGAGGGCAGGGCGGGCTTGCGGAAAGTGATCTCCGCGAGCGCGGCCGGCGTGAAGGCCTCCAGCGCATCGAAGCCCGGCGGTGCCGCCGGCGGCTTGCGGCGCGGCCACTTGCCGATGAGCCATGCGATCACGTTGCCGATGATCGGCACCCACAGCACCATCAGCAGCGTCGCGATGTCGCGCGTGGTGGAGCCCGGTGCCGCGTAGTGCCGCACCACCGCGCCGGCCACCGCAACGCAAAGAAGGATGACGACGATGAGCCTGCGGCGAGAGCCTGTCTTGGTGCTCATGCGCTCATGCCTTGGCCGGCGGCGCTTCGGGGAAGGACGGGACTTCGCTCGCGTGGTCGAGCCACGGCACCTCGTGCGATGTCCAGATGTGCGAGGCGGGGCGCTGGCCCGGGTCTTCGTCGAGCGAGCCCAGACGCAGGATGACCTGGGGCTTGCCCACCCACTCGGCCACGAGGTGCGTGCCGCAGCGGGTGCAGAAGTGGCGCAGCTTGCCGGGCGTCGACTCGAAGGAGCCGATCGCTTCTTCGCCTGCGGTCCAGCGGAAGTCGGGGCGGTCGACGCGCGCGGTGGTGGTGAACGCGGCGCTGTGCGCCTTGCGGCAGGTCTGGCAATGGCAGTGGACGATGGGGCCGGCGAGGCGCGCGGCCTCGTAGCGGACGGTGCCGCACAGGCAGGAGCCCTTCATGGCTTTTCCTTTTTCGGTCGCGATGGATGGATGGATGGGTGGGTGGGGCTGTGAGTCTATGCGCCGCCAAAAAAACGAAGACGGGCGCGCAGGCCCGTCTTCGTTCGGTGCGCGCACAGGCGCGTCAGCCGGTATTGCGCAGGCCCGCCGCCACACCGTTGATCGAGATGTGGATGCCGCGCTGCAGCCGCTCGCCGCCATCGCCCGCGCGGTAGCGGCGCATCAGCTCCACCTGCAGGTGGTGCAGCGGGTCGATGTACGGGAAGCGGTGGCGCACCGAGCGCTGCATCTCGGCATTGCCTTCGAGCCGCTGCTTGGCGCCGGTGATGAGCGTGAGCGCGTCGGAGGTGCGGTGCCACTCGGCCTCGATCATCGAGAACACCTTCTGGCGCAGCTTGCGGTCGGTCACCAGCTCGGCATAGCGCGAGGCCAGCGCGAGGTCGCTCTTGGCGAGAACCATGTCCATGTTCGACAGCAGGGTGCGGAAGAAGGGCCACTGCGCGTACATGCGCTGCAGCAGCGCCTGGCGCTCCTTGCGCCCGGCCGCGTTGCCTGCGGCGGCGAGGAACTGCTCCACGCCCGAGCCGAAACCGAACCAGCCCGGAATCGTGAGGCGGCACTGGCCCCAGCTGAAGCTCCACGGCACCGCGCGCAGGTCGTCGATCTTGTGGCTCGGGTTGCGCGAGGCGGGGCGCGAGCCGATGTTGAGCTCGGCGATCTCGCGGATCGGCGTGGAGCCGAAGAAGTAGTCGCCGAAGCCCGGCGTCTCGTAGACCAGCTTGCGGTAGGCGGCCATGCTCGCCGCCGAGAGTTCGCTCGCGGCCGAGAGGAAATTGGCCGGCGCCGACTTGCCCTGCGGCAGCAGCGTGGCCTCCAGCGTGGCGGCCACCAGCGTCTCGAGGTTGCGCCGGCCGATCTCGCGGTTGGCGTACTTCGAGCCGATGACTTCGCCCTGCTCGGTCAGGCGGATCTGTCCGCGCACCGTGCCCGGCGGCTGCGCGAGGATGGCCTGGTAGCTCGGGCCGCCGCCGCGGCCCACCGTGCCGCCGCGGCCGTGGAACATGCGCAGGCGAATCGGGTTGGTCTTCTTCCTGTTCAGCTCGTCGAAGAGCGACACCAGCGCGATGCCCGCGCGGTACAGCTCCCAGTTGCTGGTGAAGATGCCGCCGTCCTTGTTGCTGTCGGAGTAGCCCAGCATCACGTCCTGCTCGGCGCCCGAGCGCTCGATGAGCGCCTGGATGTTCGGCAGCGCGTAGAAGGCGCGCACGATGGGTGCGGCGTTGCGCAGGTCCTCGATGGTCTCGAACAGCGGCACCACGATCAGGTCGCAGGTGGCCTTGCCGTCCATCGCGCCGCGCAGCAGGCCCGCTTCCTTCTGCAGCAGCAGGGCCTCGAGCAGGTCGCTCACCGTCTCGGTGTGGCTGATGATGTAGTGGCGGATGGCGGCGGCGCCGTAGCGTGCGCGCGCGGTACGGGCGGCCGCGAAGATGGCCAGCTCGCTCTTCGCGAGCGGCGAGTAGTCGGCATCGGGCACGCGCAGCGGGCGGGCGTCGTCGAGCAGCTTCAGCAGCAGCGTCTGCTTGGCCTCTTCGGCCAGCGATGCATACGAAGGCTCGATGCGCGCGGTGGCCAGCAGCTCGGCGATCACCGCCTCGTGCTTGTCGGAGCTCTGGCGCAGGTCGACCGTGGCCAGGTGGAAGCCGAACACTTCCACCGCGCGGATCAGCGGCAAGAGGCGCGGCGCGGCCAGCACGCTGCCGTGCTTTTCCTCCAGCGACTCGGCCACCGTGCGCAGGTCGGCCAGGAATTCTTCCGCGCTCTTGTACGGGTTCTGCGGCGCGACGGCGTGTCGCGCGGCCTCGCCGCCGGTGAGCTCGCGCAGCGTGGCCGCCAGGCGCGCGTACACGCCGGTGAGCGCGCGGCGATAGGGCTCGTCCTTGCGGTGCTCGCTGGTGTCGGGCGAGCGTTCGGCGAGTGCCTGCATCTCCACCGACACGTCGACCAGCGTGGCCGACAGCGACAGCTCGCTGCCGAGGTAGTGCACCTCGGTGAGGTAGTAGCGCAGCGCCAGCTCGCACTGGCGGCTCAGGGCGTATTCGAGCGTCTCGGCCGTGACGTTCGGGTTGCCGTCGCGGTCGCCGCCGATCCACTGCCCCATGCGCAGGAAGGGCGCCACCGAAGGCACCTGGCCGCCATGTGCCAGCGCCTTCTCGAGGTCGGCGTACACGCGCGGGATCTCGCGCAGGAAGGTGGCTTCGTAGTAGCTCAGCGCGTTCTCGATCTCGTCGGCCACCGTGAGCTTGGAGAAGCGCAGGATGCGCGTCTGCCAGATCTGCGTGACGCGGATGCGGATCTGCGTTTCGTTTTCGGCGAACTCCAGCGGCGTGAGCGTGTCCTTGCCCGAGGCGTAGGCGCTCTGGCGCAGCCGGATCTCGTCGCGCACGGTCAGCAGCTGCGCGATGGCGCGTTCGGCATCGAGGATGCTCTTGCGCTGCACTTCGGTGGGGTGTGCGGTGAGCACCGGCGAGACATAGCTGCGGGCCAGCGAGGCGACGATCTCGTCGGGCTTCACGCCGGCCTTGCGGATGCGAGCGAGCGCGGTCTGCAGGTCGCCCTCGACGCTCTCGCCGGCGCGCTCGGTCTCGGTGCGGCGGCGGATCTGGTGGCGGTCCTCGGCAAGATTGGCCAGGTGGCTGAAGTAGGTGAAGGCGCGGATCACGCGCACCGTCTCGGCGGCGCTCAGCCCCTTGAGCAGGTTTTTCAGCGCCCGGTCGGCCGCCTGGTCCGCATCGCGGCGGAAAGCCACGGAGAGAGTGCGGATCTTCTCGACCAGTGCATATGTCTCTTCTCCCTCCTGCTCCCGGATCACGTCGCCGAGGATCCGGCCCAACAGCCGGATGTCTTCGATCAGAGGCTGGTCTTCGGCCTGGCGGCGCTTGGGCGGAGCAGGTGTCTTGCTGGCTTTCATTCGATGTTTGTCCTGGACTTCTTGAATGGAGTGCCGTCTTCGTTGTTGCGGCGCAACATGCTAGCATTCCCGCGGTTTTGAACACGTACTTTTGAGGCTGGTCTTGAGCAATATCGTCATCGCCACGCGCGAAAGCCGCCTGGCACTCTGGCAAGCCGAACATGTGCAGGCGCTTTTGCAAGAAAGAGGCCACACCGTCAGCCTGCTGGGCCTCACGACCACCGGCGACCAGATCCTCGACCGCACGCTCAGCAAGGTGGGCGGCAAGGGGCTCTTCGTGAAGGAACTCGAACTCGCCCTCGAAGAAGGGCGCGCCGACATCGCCGTCCATTCGCTGAAGGACGTGCCGATGGACCTGCCCGAGGGCTTCGTGCTGGCCTGCGTGCTGGAGCGCGAAGACCCGCGCGACGCGCTCGTCTCCTCTCGCTACGAATCGCTCGACGCGCTGCCGCAGGGCGCCGTCGTCGGCACCTCCAGCCTGCGCCGCGTGGCGCTGCTGCGCGCGCGGCGGCCCGACCTGCGCATCGAACCGCTGCGAGGCAACCTCGACACCCGGCTGCGCAAGCTCGATGAAGGTCAGTACGACGCCATCGTGCTGGCCGCGGCCGGGCTCAAGCGGCTGGGGCTCGAAGGCCGAATCCGCGTGGCCTTCGATGCCGACACCATGCTGCCCGCCGCGGGGCAGGGTGCGCTCGGCATCGAGGTGCGCGCCGACCGCAAGGACCTCATCGAGCTGCTGGGCTCGCTGGCCCACAGGGGCGACTGGCTCTCGACCGCCGCCGAGCGCGCCGTGAGCCGCGCAATGGGCGGCAGCTGCTCCATGCCGCTGGCGGCGCACGCTCGCTGGCAAGCCGACGGCTCGTTGCGCATTGACGCCGCCTGGGGCGACCCCGAAGGCACCACCGCGCTGGTGAAGGTGCATGCGCTGGCCGCGGCCGGCGACTTCGCGCAGGCCGAGGCGCTCGGCGAGCACGCCGCGGCACTTCTGCGTGCAGGCGGAGCCCACTGACACCGGTGGTCGTCGTATGACCGGCCGTCCCGTCATCGTCACGCGGCCGGCGCGCGAAGCCGCGCAGTGGGTGATCGATCTGCGCGGCGCGGGGCTCGATGCCGTGGCCCTGCCGCTGATCGTGATCGAACCCGCGACCGACATCGAGCCGCTGCGCACAGCATGGCGGCAGCTCTCGGACTATGCCGCGCTCATGTTCGTGAGCGCCACGGCGGTCGAGCATTTCTTCCAGCACAGGGGCCCCGCCGATTCGCTCGCAGGGCGCCGTTTCTGGGCCACCGGCCCCGGCACCACGCGCGCCCTGCGGCGTGCGGGCGTGCCGCCGGAATCCATCGACGCGCCGCCGCCCGGGGCCACGCGCTTCGATTCCGAGGCGCTCTGGGAACGCGTCCACGCGCAGGTATCGAGCGGCGTTCGCGTGCTGATCGTGCGCGGCGGCGATGAGGCCGGCCGTCCGGCCGGCCGCGACTGGCTGGCCAGGGAGATCGATGCGGCCGGCGGCCATCGCGACACCGTGGTGGCCTATCGCAGGCTGCCGCCCTCGCTGGACGTCGTACAACGCCGGCTCGCAATGGACGGCGCCGAAGGCCGCGCGATCTGGCTCTTCAGCAGCTCCGAGGCGATCGGCAATCTGCAGCGCGCGATGCCCGGTGTGCAATGGCATGCCGCGAGCGCGGTCGCCACGCATGCACGCATCGGCGAAGCCGCGCGTGGCGCGGGTTTCGGGACGTTGCGTGTATGCACGCCGCTGCTGGAGGCGCTGGTCGCGTCGATAGAATCCTTGGCATGAGCGCCGCGTCACCCACAGACGATCTCCCTTCCTCCCCATCCGCTGCCACGGCGCCGGTGCCCGCCCCGCTGGCACCGCATCAGACACCTGCCGCGCAGGCCGCGGGCGCTCTGCTTCTCTCCCGCATCGGCTTCGGCCTCGTGGCCCTGGTGGCGCTCGCTGCGCTGCTGATGGCCATCGCGCTCTGGCAGAAGGTCGGCGGCATGAAGGAGCAGCTCGCGCGCCAGAGTGCCGACGCCATCGCGCAGTCGATGGAGGCACGCACGCTGGCCCGCCAGGCCAGCGACACGGTGCGCGACGCTTCGGCGCGCGTCGCGCTGGTCGAGACCCGTGTGGCCGAAGTCGCGCTGCAGCGCTCGCAGCTCGAGGAGCTCATCCAGAGCCTTTCTCGTTCGCGCGACGAGAACCTCGTGGTCGACATCGAGTCGGCCGTGCGCCTCGCTCTGCAGCAGGCGCAGGTCACGGGCAGCGTCGAGCCGCTGCTGGCCGCGCTGAAGGCCGGCGACACGCGCATCGCCCGCGCCGCGCAGCCCCGGCTCACGCCCCTGCAGCGCGCCATGCAGCGCGACGCCGACCGCCTGCGCAGCAGCGCCAGCAGCGACGGTGCCGAGGCGCTGCAGAAGCTCGACGAGCTGATGCGCAACGTCGACGACCTGCCCACGCTCAACGCGGTGGCCGTGCGCGGCACCGGCACCAACGCGTGGCAGCCCGAGCCCATTCCCGCCGATGCGCCGTGGTGGCGCCGCGTGCTGCTCAGCGTGCAGGGCGAGGCCCGCTCGCTGGTGCGCGTCGGCCGCATCCAGACCCCCGAGGCGATCCTGCTGGCGCCCGAGCAGTCGTACTTCCTGCGCGAGAACCTGAAGCTGAAGCTGCTGAATGCGCGCCTGTCGCTGCTGTCGCGGCAGATGGAGGCCACCCGCAGCGAGCTGTCGCAGGTGACGGCTTCGCTCAACCGCTATTTCGACCCCGCATCGCGCCGCACCCAGGCCGCCGCCACGCTGCTGCAGCAGTTGCAGTCGCTGGTGAAGACGACCGAGCCGGTCCGCATCGACGACACGCTGGCGGCCCTGGCCACTGCCGCGGCAGGGCGCTGAAACAAATGACCCCCCGGCTTTTCACTCGCTTCGCTCCGTGCAATTCGCCAGCCCCCGAGGGGGCGGCGCGACCCGCCCTGGCGCGGCCCGGCGGCGGTCGCTGACATGCGCGCAGCAATCTGGCTCCTCGCCCTCTTCGCCGTCGCGGCGGCAGTCGCTCTCTTCGCAGGCAACAACCAGGGCACGATCACCGTGTTCTGGCCGCCGTGGCGCGTCGATCTTTCGCTGAACCTCGTGCTCGTGATCCTGCTGGTGGTCTTCGTGCTGCTGCATGCGGCATTGCGTGCGCTCGCGGCGCTGTTCTCGCTGCCGAAGCAGGCGCGCCAGTGGCGGCTGCAGCAGAAGGAGCGCACGCTGCACGCGGCCCTGCTCGATGCGATGGTGCAGCTCATCTCCGGCCGCTTCTCTCGCGCACGCAAGGCCGCGCAGGCCGCGCTCACGCAGGAGAAGACGCTGGCCGCGCTCGGCGCCAGCCTGCCGCAGGCGCAACAGGTCCGTGTGCTTTCGCACCTGCTCGCGGCCGAAAGCGCGCAGGCGCTGCAGGACAAGGCCGCGCGCGACGCCCACCTGCAGCAGGCTCTCAACGAAAGCTCCGACCGCACCGTGCTCGCCAGCCCCGAGACGCGCGAAGGCGTGCAGCTGCGCGCGGCGCGCTGGGCCCTCGAAGACCGCGACGCGGCGGCCGCACTCGCGCGGCTCGAAGAACTCCCGCAGGGCGCGCAGCGCCGCACTCTCGCACTGCGGCTGCGCCTGAAGGCCGCGCGCCAGGATCGCCGCACGCTCGAGGCGCTCGAGACCGCGCGCCTGCTGGCCAAGCACCGCGCCTTCTCGGAAGCGGCCGCGCAGAGCATCGTGCGCGGCCTCGCCACCGAGCTGCTGTCGGGCGCGCATGACCCGGCGCAGCTGCTGCGCGCATGGACCGAACTCGACGCCAGCGAGCGCGAGATGCCCGAGGTGGCGATCCACGCCGCCCAGCGCATGGTCGCGCTGCGAGGCGATCTGGCGCTGGCACGCGGCTGGCTGCTTCCGGCGTGGGAGCGCATGGTGGCCAACCCGCGCGGGCTGGGCGACGGGCTGCGCGTCAAGCTGGCGCGCGCGCTCGAAGCGGGGCTCGATTCGGTGGACGCCGAGTGGCTCGCGCGCATCGAGAGCGCGCAGCGCAGCAACCCGCGCGACGCCAATCTGCAGTACCTCGCGGGCATGGCCTGCATGAAGCGCCAGCTCTGGGGCAAGGCGCAGCAGCTGCTGACGCAGGCCGGCATGGGCCTGCAGGACACGGAGCTCTATCGCCGCGCCTGGCTCGCCCTGGCCCAGCTCGCCGAAGACCGCAACGACGCGGAGCAGGCGGCCGACGCCTGGAAGCGCGCGGCGCAGGTCGAGAACTCCTGAGCCCTGCCTTTTTCCGTCCCGCATCAGGGGCAGGCAGGCTTCCCGGACTCCGGTGCGGGTCGCGTCGACGGCTTCCTGCCGCTGCCGAAGACCAGCCAGCTGACCCCAGCCAGCAGCCATACGCCGATACCGCCGTAGAGCATCACCAGCCCGAAGCCGTGCACCAGTGCCGCGTGCACTGCCGTGCCGGACGGATCGGCCTGCGAGAGCGCTGGAAAGGCTTCGCCGAGCGAGGTGAAGCTGCCCGCCGCAACTCTTTCCGCCAGCGCGCGCAGCCGAGGCGCATCGAGCGAGGCCGACAGTGCTCCGCGCAGATGCGCATGAACGCCCTCCAGCAGCACGAAACCCATCAGCGCGATGTTGATGGCCAGCGTGATCAGCCGCGCGCTCATGTCCATGCCCGAGGCCATGCCCGCCCGCGCGCCCGGCACCGAGCCGGTGGTGGTGTTGGTGACGGGGGTGTTGGTCAGGCCCAGCCCGATGCCCGCGATGAGGCAGCCGGGCAGCATCGTCATCCAGCTCGCGTGCGCCATGCTGCTGCCGTAGCGCATGGCCATGAAGCCCAGTCCGATGACGAAGAGGCCCGCCGGAATCACCACGCCCGGGCGATAGCGCAGCGAAAGCCGCTCGGCCAGCGGCGGCAGCACCAGCGTGGGCAGCGTGTAGGCCAGCAGGGCGGAGCCGGCCACGACGGCGTCGTAGCCCAGGGCGCCCTGGAAGAAGATCGGCAGGTAGATCATGAACGGCCAGAAGCTGAAGTTCATGCCGATGGAGCCGATGATCGAGCCCGAGAAGTCGCGGATCTTGAAGACGGAGAAGTCGAACATCGGATGCGGGTTGATCTTCTCCACCCAGAGAAAGAGCGCGAAGCTCGCCGCCGACGCGGCGGCGATGCCGATGGCCGGCGGGCTGGCGAAGCCCAGGCCTGGGCCCTGAGTGATGAAGCAGGTCAGCCCCAGCACCGCGAGCGACAGCGTGACGATGCCGGGCAGGTCGAGCCGTTTGGCGTCGGGGTCGCTCGACTCCTCCACGCTGCCGAGCACCAGGGCCAGCGCCACCGCCGCGAGCGGCACGTGGACCAGGAACACCCACTCCCAGCTCGACAGCGCCACGATCGCGCCGCCGATGATCGGCCCGAAGCCCAGGCCCATGCCGAAGACCACGCCCCAGGTGGCGAAGGCCCGGCTGCGCTCCTTGCCCTGCTGGAACTGGTGCGAGAGCACCGCGAGCTGGCAGATCAGCATCGCGCCGCCGCTGAGGCCCTGCAGGAAGCGCGCGGCGATCAGCACAGGCGCGCTCTGTGCGAGGCCGCAGGCCAGCGAGGTCGCACCGAACAGCGCCACGCTGACCACGAGGATGCGCCTGCGGCCGTAGCGGTCGGCCAGCGTGCCGGCGGCCATCAGCACCGTGGTGCAGGCGATGGTGTAGGCGTTCATGATCCACTGCATGTCGCTGAAGTCGCCGTGCAGCGCCTTTTCGAGCGTGGGGAGGATGACCGGCACGCTGGAGATCTCCAGGCCGAACATCAGGGCGATGAGGCAGATCGCGGCCAGTGCGACGCGGTTCTTGCCGGTGGGGGAGAGGGGCATGGGAAGCTTTCGGAAGTCCTTGAAGGCGACAGGTCCGGGCGATTCTGGGTAAGGCTCCTTCATGACGGAAATGATTTAATTTCCTGAGACCCATTAACACTCGTCATCTATCCCCGCCATGGACTTCGACCCTGCACTGCTGCGCGCCTTCCTGGCCGTCAAGGAAACCGGCGGCTTCACGCGCGCCGCCCAGCGGTTGCACCTGACGCAATCGGCCGTGAGCCATCAGATCCGCCGGCTCGAAGAACAGGTGGGCAGGCCGCTCCTGCATCGCACGACGCGGCGTCTCACGGTGACCGAGGACGGCGAGGACTTCCTGCGCTACGCCCAGCAGATCCTCGAGACGCTGGACGCCATGACCCGGCGCTTCCAGCCTTCATCGATCTCGGGCGTGGTGCGCTTCGGCGCGCCCGACACCTTCATGGGCGAGCGGCTGCCGCCGCTGCTGTCGCAGTTCGCGCGCTCCTTTCCCGCCACGCGCATGGAAGTCAGCGTGAGCATGCACCTCGACTTCCGCGCCATGATCCGCGCGGGCGAGCTCGATCTGGCGGTGGTGATGTCGCCGCCAGGCTGCGAGGAGGGCACGCGCCTGCGCCGCACGCAGCTGGTGTGGGCGGCGGCCGAATCCTTCGAGCCGAAGCCGGGCGCGTCGCTGCCGCTCGCTTTCTTTCCGAAGCCCTGCGTGAACCGGGAGGTGGCGAGCGAGGCGCTCGATGCGATGGCGCTCGACTGGCACGTGGTCTTCACCTCGGCGAGCCAGCACGGCATTCGTGCGGCGGTGCTCGCAGGGCTGGCGGTGACAGTGCTCACGCGCGAGGACGTCGAGCCCGGCATGAAGATCGTCGACGGCCGCTATGGGCTGCCGCCCTTGCCGAGCGTCGATTTCTCGCTGATCTGGGGCGAGAACGGCAAGACCGAATGCGCTTGCCGCTTCGGGCAGCTGATCCTGGAGATGCCCGAGCTGCCCCTGCCCGGGAAGGCGCCGCAGAAGGCATGAAAAAACGGCGCCATTGGCGCCGTTCTTCTTTGCGTTCAGCAGCAGGCTTTACTGCGGCTGTTGCGGTTGCTGCTGCTCGAACGGCAGCGACATCGAACCGAGGTCGCGGCGGGTTTCGACCAGCACCAGCGGACCTTCGTCGAGGACGACCAGCGGCGGCCGCTCGCGCGGCACGTGCACCGGCTTCGGCTCGGCCTCGATGGCGGCGCGTGCCTGGGCGATGCGTTCTGCGTCGGAGTTGACCCATTGCAGGCCCGAGCTCTCGGCGATCTGCGCGAGTTCGGCCAGCGGCAGCTCGAAAGGCTGGACCTTCGGCAGGGCGCGGCCATTGGCGGCTGCGGGTGCCTTGGCGATCGCGGCGCTTTCGGCAACCACGATCTGCTCGGCCGCTGCAACTGCGGCCACAGGCGCAGGGCGCTCGGCGCGAACCTGCTGCTGCGGTGCCTCGCGGACCTCGGTGGCGACGGCAACGGCTTCTTCGACCACTTCGATGCGCTCGGACACCAGCGGCTGCTGTTGCTGCTGCTCGGGCTCTTGCGAAGAGAAGCCTTCGGCAGCCACTGCGGCGCCGGATTCGGCTTCTTCGCGAGGACCACGTTCGCGGCGGTCGCGGCCGTAGCGGTCGCGCGAACGGCCGCGGCGCTCTTCGCCGTCGCGGCGCGGTGCCTGCTCGCCGTTGCCGTTGATGGCGGCTTCGCCGCCTTGCTCGGCGTCGGCTGCGGCAGCTTCCGCGCCGCGTGCGTCGGCTTCGGCCTGGACGGCATCGCTGCGGCGTTCGCGGCGACCTTCGTTGCGGTCATTGCGTTCGCCGCGCGGTCCGCGCTGCTCGTCGCGGCCGTTGCGCGGCTGGCGCTGTTCGCCTTCACCGGCTTCGGTTGCAGCGCTGCGTTCGCGGTCGCCATTGCGTTCGCCGCGCTCGCCACGTTCGCCTCGCTCATTGCGCTCGCCGCGCTCGCCGCGTTCACGGCGTTCGCCGCGGGCGCGAGGTGCGCGTTCGGCGTTGCCTTCTTCGCCAGCGACGGCGCCTGCCAGTTGCTGGGCCTCGAGGCTGGTGCCTTCGAGCGCATCGGCCGGCAGGACGCTGCTGCGGCCTTCGCGGCCTTCGCCTTCGCGGCGCTCGCCGCGGCCGTTGCGGCGCTGCTCGCCGTCGCGCGGTGCGCGTGCCTCGCGGGGCTCACGCGGCTCGCGTTGTTCGCGCGGCTGGTTGTTGGCGCCTTCGTTGCGTTGCTCGTTGCGCTGTTCGCCGTTGCGGCCCTCGCGGCGCTCGCCGCCTCGACCGCCGCGGCGCTGCTCGCCGTCGCGGCCGCCCTGGCGTCCGCCGTTCTCGCCTCGCTCACCGCGTTCTGCGCGTTCACCGCGGCCGCCGCGGCGCTGTTCGCCGTCGCGCGCGCCGCCGCGAGCTTCGCCGTCACGGCCGGGGCGACCGTCGCGGCGGGGCTTCGGTGCCTCGACCGGGATCGGGGACGGCGCGGGCGCGGCGACCGGCTCGGGCTTGCCGCCGAACAGGTTCTTGATCCAGGCGAAGAAGCCGGTCTGCGCCGGAACGGGCGCGCTCACCACGGGCGGCGCGGCCGGTGCCGGTGCCTCGGCCGGGCGCACCGCCTCGGGCTTGGGCGGGACCACCGGAGCGGGCGCGTCGGGCAGCACGCCCTTGATGACGGGCGTCTGCTTGTTGGTCGGTTCCTGCGAGCGGCGCGTGACCGAGGTCGGGTCCTCGATCTCGTCGGCCATCTTGTAGCTGGCCTCGATGTGGTCGAGGCGCGGGTCGTCGTGCTTGAGGCGTTCGAGCTTGTAGTTGGGCGTCTCGAGCGTCTTGTTGGGCACCATCAGCACGCTCACGCGCTGCTTCAGTTCGATCTTGGCGATCTCGGTGCGCTTCTCGTTCAGCAGGAACGAAGCCACTTCCACCGGCACCTGCACGTGCACGGCGGCGGTGTTGTCCTTCATGGACTCTTCCTGAATGATGCGCAGGATCTGCAGCGCGCTCGATTCGGTGTCGCGGATGTGGCCCGAGCCGCCGCAGCGGGGGCAGGGGATCGACGAGCCTTCGCTCAGCGCCGGCTTCAGGCGCTGGCGGCTCATTTCCATCAGGCCGAACTTGCTGATCGAGCCGAACTGCACGCGGGCGCGGTCCTGGCGCAGTGCGTCGCGCAGGCGGCTTTCGACTTCGCGGCGGTTCTTCGACTCGTCCATGTCGATGAAGTCGATGACGATCAGGCCGCCCAGGTCGCGCAGGCGCATCTGGCGGGCCACTTCGTCGGCGGCTTCGAGGTTGGTGCGGGTGGCGGTTTCCTCGATGTCGCCGCCCTTGATGGCGCGCGCCGAGTTCACGTCGACCGAGACCAGCGCCTCGGTATGGTCGATGACGATGGCGCCGCCCGAGGGCAGCTGCACGGTGCGTGCGTAGGCCGACTCGATCTGGTGCTCGATCTGGAAGCGGCTGAACAGCGCCGCGTCGTCGCGGTAGCGCTTCACGCGCGAGGCATGCTCGGGCATGACGTGCGCCATGAACTGCTGCGCCTGGTCGTAGATGTCGTCGGTGTCGATCAGGATGTCGCCGATGTCGTGATTGAAATAGTCACGGATGGCGCGGATGACGAGCGAGGATTCCTGGTAGATCAGGAAGGCGCCCTTGCCGCCCTTGGCTGCGCCGTCGATGGCGCTCCAGAGCTTGAGCAGGTAGTTCAGGTCCCACTGGAGTTCGGGCGCCGAGCGGCCGATGCCGGCGGTGCGCGCGATGATGCTCATGCCCTTGGGGTATTCGAGCTGGTCCATCGCCTCCTTGAGCTCGGCGCGGTCGTCACCCTCGATGCGACGCGAGACGCCGCCGCCCCGGGGGTTGTTCGGCATCAGCACGACATAGCGGCCGGCCAGCGAGATGAAGGTGGTGAGGGCCGCGCCCTTGTTGCCGCGCTCTTCCTTCTCGACCTGCACGACCAGTTCCTGGCCCTCGCGGATCGCGTCCTGGATGCGGGCCTGGCTGGCCGACACGCCTTCGGCGAAGTACTGCTTGGAGATTTCCTTGAACGGCAGGAAGCCGTGGCGGTCTTCGCCGTAGTCGACGAAACAGGCTTCGAGCGAGGGCTCGACGCGCGTGACGACCGCCTTGTAGATGTTGCCCTTGCGCTGTTCGCGCCCTTCGATTTCGATTTCGTAGTCGAGCAGTTTCTGCCCGTCGACGATGGCCAGGCGGCGTTCTTCGGCCTGCGTGGCATTGATCAGCATCCGCTTCATGATGCGTTGTCCTTATATGTATCGTTCTACCGGCCCTTGACGAGCCAACGATGCACGGACGACGCCCGCGAAACCAGGGAATTGCCGCTTGGCCCCGGATGCTGCCGCGCAAGGCGCGGACAGGCTTCTCGAGCGTTAGCTCAAGAAGACAGCCGGGGTGGGGGCGCGTGGATGGGCGCGAGCCAGATTCGGTGTTGGTTGGCTATCTTTTTGATAGCCGGTTGCGCAATGATGACGCGCGCTGCAGACGATTGAATGGCCGAAGCCACCGGCGCAAGCCAGTGCAGGCACATTCGAATCAGCAGCATCAACACAACAAGGGACTCGCTTCGATCCGCCGGCAGCTTGGAAGCTGCAGGCTGGGGTATTCCGTATCGGTGTTTCGTGGGTGTCGGCTTGACTTGGGCGCCTTGTCTGCCACTTTGCGCGATTGCGCGGGGTTTGCAGCTCGGCGCCAAAGCGGCATCGACCTACCTGCGCCGCCCTGGGTATTTGATGGCAGTGGACTAAACTTCTGTCTAATCAAGCACTTACATGACCGCGCTGGTGAAAAACATTATAGGTGCGAAGCAAGGGCCTGCGGCTGCTCGAAATCCCGCAGGTTCCAAGGCCCCCGACGAAGCCGGGGCGCCGCATTCGGCCATCAGATTCCTCACGGTCGACGCCGAATCCGCCGGGCAGCGGCTCGACAACTTCCTTTTCCGCCATCTGAAAGGCGTTCCGAAGACGCACGTCTACCGGATCATCCGCTCGGGCGAGGTGCGCATCAACAAGGGCCGGGTGCAGGCCGAGACCCGCATCGAGGCCGGCGACGTGCTGCGGCTGCCGCCCATCCGTATTTCCGAGCGCGCCGAAGAGGGCGCGACTCCGCCCGCGCCTGCGCGCGAATTCCCGGTGCTGCTGGAAGACGATGCCGTGCTGGCCGTCGACAAGCCGGCCGGCGTGGCCGTCCATGGCGGCAGCGGCGTGAGCTTCGGCGTGATCGAGCAGCTGCGCACCGCGCGGCCCGGCGCGAAGTTCCTGGAGCTGGTGCACCGGCTCGATCGCGAGACCTCCGGCATCCTGCTGGTCGCCAAGAAGCGCAGCGCGCTGGTCGCGCTGCAGGACCAGTTCCGCGAGCGCGAGACCGGCAAGACCTATCTGGCGCTGGTCGAAGGCGACTGGCCCGCCAACAAGAAGGTGCTCGACGCGCCTCTTGCCAGGTATCTGCTGCCCGACGGCTCGGCCGGCGCGGGCGAGCGCCGCGTGCGCGTGGTCGCCAAGGATCACCCGGACGCCATGCGCGCCGTCACGCTGGTGCGGGTGCTGGCCAGGCTCTCGCTGCCGGGTGAATCGGCTCCGATGTCGCTGCTGGCGGTCACGATCAAGACCGGCCGTACGCACCAGATCCGCGTCCATCTCGCCTCGGCCGGTCATCCGATCGCGGGCGACGACAAGTACGGCGAAGCCGGACGCCAGCGCGCGCTGCACAAGCTGGGCCTGCGGCGCATGTTCCTGCATGCGTGGCGGCTGCAGTTCAACCACCCCGCCAGCGGCGAACGCGTGGCGCTGCAGGCCGGCCTGCCTCCCGAGTTGCTCACGCTGATGCCCCCGGCCGCCCTCGAGGCGATGACCCAACACCCCACATCCAAGGTCCATGACTGATTCCAACAAACCCCTGCGCTTCGACCTGATTGCATTCGACTGGGATGGCACCCTCTACGACTCCACCCGCCTGATCGTGCGCTGCATCCAGGCCGCGGTGATCGACGTCGGTGGCGCCAAGCCGAGCGAGAACGACGCCGCCTGGGTCATCGGCCTGGGCCTGGCCGAGGCGCTCGCGCGCGCGGCGCCCGACGTGCCGAAGGAGAAGTACCCGGAGCTCGGCGCGCGCTACCGGTACCACTACCTGCAGCACCAGGACGACATCGTGCTGTTCGACGGCGTGCTGCAGATGCTCGACGCCCTGCGCGAGCGCGGCCACCGGCTGGCCGTGGCCACGGGCAAGTCGCGCCGCGGCCTCAACGAGGCACTGAGGTCGGTCGCGCTGCGCGACCGCTTCGACGCCTCGCGCACCGCCGACGAGACCTTCGGCAAGCCGCATCCGCGCATGCTGCTGGAGCTGATGGAAGAGCTCGACGTGCCGCCCGAGCGCACCCTGATGATCGGCGACACCACGCACGACCTGCAGCTCGCGCAGAACGCCGGCTGCGCCAGCGTGGGCGTGAGCTACGGCGCGCACGAGCCCGAGAGCTTCGACGAATTCAAGCCGCTGCACGTCGCCCACTCGGTGGCGGGTCTGCAGGCCTGGCTGCTCGAAAACGCCTGAACCTGATGAAGATGCCGCCGTGAGCGATCAAGAACGCATTCCGCTGTGCAACGCCTCCGACCTGGCCGAAGGCGGCCTGGCGGTGCCCTTCGACGTGGTCTACGGCGGCGAGACCTGCCGCGCCTTCGCGATACGTTTCGAAGGCCGGCCACATGCGTTCCTCAATCGATGCAGCCACGTCGCGATGGAGCTCGACTTCCAGCCCGACCGCTTCTTCGACGACACCGGCCAGTGGCTGCTGTGCGCGACGCACGGCGCGGCCTACCGGCCCGACACCGGCGAATGCGCCGGCGGCCCGTGCCGTGGCGGCCTCGTGAAGATCGCGCTGAGCGAGCATGACGGCGTGGTGCACTGGCATACTGACTGGAACCTTCACCCCCTGACCTTCTGACATGACCGACCCGACCCGAACCGAACCCTCGGGGTTCGAACCATTTGAACGGGCCCCTTCCACGAACATGGCCAAAGATCCCACGCAGCGCCCCGGTTGGGAGCGCGCCACCCTCGAGAAGCTCGCCTTCGCCTCGCTGAACGAGCAGAAGGCCGCGCGCCGCTGGAAGACCTTCACCCGCCTGGCCTGGCTGGCCTTCTTCGTCTTCCTGGCCTGGGCTGCGTTCTCGCGCAGCACTCCCAGCACGGCGAAGACCTCGGCCCACACGGCGGTGGTCGAGATCAAGGGCGAGATCGCCAACGGCAGCGATGCGAGTGCCGAGTTCGTGGTCGCCGCGATGAAGACCGCCTTCGAGGACGAGGGCGCCAAGGGCGTGGTCCTGCTGATCAACTCGCCCGGCGGCAGCCCGGTGCAGGCCGGCATCATCAATGACGAGATCAAGCGCCTGAAGGCCAAGTACAAGAAGCCGGTGTATGCCGTGGTCGAGGAGACCTGCGCCTCGGCGGCCTACTACATCGCCGCCGCAGCCGACAAGATCTACGTCGACAAGGCCAGCATCGTCGGCAGCATCGGTGTGCTGATGGACGGCTTCGGCTTCACCGGCGTGATGGAGAAGGTCGGCGTCGAGCGCCGCCTGCTGACGGCCGGCGAGAACAAGGGCTTCCTCGACCCGTTCAGCCCCATGAACGACGCGCAGCGCGCGCATGCGCAGACCATGCTCAACCAGATCCACGCCCAGTTCATCAATGTGGTGAAGGCGGGCCGCGGCGACCGCCTGAAGCTCGACACCCCGGGCCTGTTCAGCGGCCTCTTCTGGAGCGGCGAGCAGGCCGTCGAGTACGGCCTGGCCGACCAGCTGGGCAACGTCGACTACGTGGCCCGCGAAGTGGTGAAGGCCGAGGAGGTGATCGACTACACCCGGCGCGACAACGTGGCCGAGAAGCTGGCCAAGAAGTTCGGCGCTGCGATGGCCGAGACCACCGTGCGACTGATGCACACGACGCCAGTGCTCAGATAACCCGGGGCGCTGCGCGCTTCGTTTCGCTTCGCCAACATCCTTGCAGGGGCAACACCGGAGGCCCGGCATAGCCGGTTCCCCGGTGTTTCGCGAAAGATCCTGCCTTCTTTTAGCTGCTGTGCTTGCTGCTGGCGGTGTAGCGCGCCGATGCCGCCAGCGCCGCGGCGAAGATCACCACCACATAGAGCGCCGCCGTCAGCGAGGTCGCGCGCGCCAGCAGGCCGATCACCGCCGGGCCTGCCATGAACCCCAGATAGGCCACCGCCGAGACCGACGCGATGCCGCGTGCCGGCTCGATGCCGGGCACCTTCGCCGAGGCCGAGAACAGGATCGGCACCACATTGGCAAAGCCCACCCCCACGCCGGCGAAGCCGACGAGCGCCAGCCACGGCAGGTCGGTGATCAGCACCATCGCCATGGCGCCTGCGGCCAGCAGGCCGCTGCCGAGCAGCAGCACGTGCGGCGCGAAGCGTGCGCGCATCGCGTCGCCGCCGAAGCGCGCGGCCGCCATCGCCGCCGAGAAGCTTGCGTAGGCCAGTGCGGCCTGCTGCTGCGGGCTGCCGATCTCCTGCTGCATGTAGAGCACGCTCCAGTCGTAGATCGCGCCCTCGGCGATCAGGCCCAGTGCGGCAAGCACGCCCAGCACCGCGAGCGTGCCGCGGGGCAGCAGGAACCCGTGATCAGCTTCCGCGGCGTCACTGGTGGCGGGCCGGGGCAGCATGCGGGTGGCAGCCACTGCGACCAGCGCCGTCATCGCTGCCGAGACCACCAGCAGGTGCGCCTGCGCGCCGAGCCCGGCCGCCAGCGCGGCGCTGCCGCTCGCCGCGCCGGCCATGCCGCCGAGGCTGAACATGCCATGCATGCCGCTCATCAGCGGCGTGCCGCCATGCAGTTCGAGCTGCGCGGCCTCGGTGTTGATGGAGACGTCGAACACGCTCGTCACCAGGCCGAATGCGGCCAGCAGCACCAGCAGCGCCGCGTAGCCCGGCATGGTGATCAGGCCGGCCAGCAGCAGCGCATAGACGACGCCGCAGAGGCCGGCCATGCGGCGCGGTCCTTGGCGGCCGATCCAGCGGCCCGCGCTGGTCAGGCCGAACATGGCGCCAGCGCCGGCCGCGAGCATCGCCAGGCCGAGCTGGGCCTCGTCGATGCCGTAGTGCGCCTTGACCGTGGGCACGTGCACGCCCCAGGTCGCGAAGATGAAGCCGGCGGCGAAGAACTGCGCGCGCGATGCCCAGCGCGTGGCTGAAGTGATGGCCGCCATGGTCAGCGGCCGATCGCGAACACGGCGGGCAGGCGTTCGTCTGTCGTGGGCTGGGGCTTCGCGGCGCGCCAGGACTTGACCGTCTCGCTGCGCACTTGGGCGTTGGCGAGCGTCAGGCCCCGCGCGACGGCGAGGCGGGTGTTGTGCTGCAGCGTCTGCACCAGCGCCTGCAGCAGCGCGGCGTTGCGATAGGGCGTTTCGATGAAGAGCTGCGTCTGGCCCGACTTGAGCGCCAGCGCCTCCAGTTCGCGGATGCGGGCCTGGCGCTCGCCTGCGTCCTGCGGCAGATAGCCCACGAAGGCGAAGTTCTGGCCGTTGAGCCCGCTCGCGGCCAGCGCCAGCAGCAGCGAGACGGGGCCGGTCAGGGGCACCACGGCAAGGCCGAGGTCGTGCGCGGCGCGTGCCACCGACGAGCCCGGGTCGGCCACCGCCGGCATGCCGGCCTCGCTCATCAGGCCGATGTCGTGGCCTTCGAGGGCGGCGGCGAGCAGCGGGCGGGCGTCGAACTGGCCGGCATGATCGCCTTTCTTGTGCACTTCGCGCGGCAATTCCTGGATGTTCTGCGCCTGCAGCGGAGCGGCGAGCGGCGCGACGGCGTCGATGCGCTTGAGGTAGGCGCGCGCGGATTTCGCGTTCTCGCAGATCCAGTGCGTGATGCCGGCGGCCGTCTGCAGGGTGCCCAGCGGCAGGGCGTCCTGCAGCGGGGCCTGCGCTTCGCAGCCGAAATCGAGCGGCGCGGGGACGAGGTAGAGCTTGCCTTTTTCCTTCTGCGTCATAGGAGATCGACCCCCGCGGCGCGCAGCATCCGGCATGTTCTTATCAGCGGCAGGCCGACCAGCGCGGTCGGGTCGTCGCTGTCGATGGCGTCCAGCAGCGCGATGCCCAGGCCTTCGCTCTTGGCGCTGCCGGCGCAGTCGTAGGGCTGTTCGGCCTGCAGGTATTGTTCGATGGCGGCATCGCCGAGGTCGCGGAACACCACGCGCACGGGGGCGATGTCGCGCTGGACGAAGCCCGTTGCCTTGCAGACGACGGCCACGGCCGTCTGGAAGATCAGCGTCTGGCCGCGCATGCGGCGCAGCTGGGCGGTGGCCCGGGCGTGGTCGCCGGGCTTGCCTAGCGCTTCGCCGGCGAGGTCGGCCACCTGGTCGGAACCGATGACGACGGCTTCGGGAAAGCGGGCGGCGACGGCATTGGCCTTCTCGAGCGCGAGGCGGACGGCCAGGTCGTGGGGCGTTTCGCCGGGCAGGGGTGTTTCGTCCACTTCCGGCGAGTGCACGTCGAAAGGCAGGCGCAGGCGGGTGAGCAATTCGCGGCGGTAGCGCGAGGTGGAGGCGAGGATCACGGTGCGTTGCATGGCGACGATTGTGCGTGAGGCGCCCGAAACCCCGAGGCATGCCGGACGACCCCCATGTCGACAGGGCGGCCGGCGCGCTAGACTGGAGCGGATGAAGAGAGAATTCGCCCCCGAACGGCTCAATGTGCCCGGTTTCGCCGCAGCAGGAGCCACGCTGGAAGCCGCCGATCCTGTGCCGAAGTACGAGCGCCTGGTCGCCGAACTGGCCGTCCCAGCACCCGACGCGGTGGTGAACTGGACGGCTCACGGCGAAGAACGCCCCGGTGCGGACGGCAAGCCGGTGCCATGGATGCACCTGGAAGCGGAGGCCGTCGTGCCGCTGGTCTGCCAGCGCTGCCTGTCGCCGGTCGACACCACGCTCGCGGTGGACCGCTGGTTCCGCTTCGTGCCGAACGAGGACGTCGCCGAGGCTGAGGATGAGGAATCCGAGGAAGACCTGCTGGTCGTGAGCCGGGATTTCGACCTGCACACCCTCATCGAGGATGAGCTTCTGATGGAAATTCCCGTCATGCCGGCCCACGACGTCTGCCCCACGCCGGTGCGGCTTTCGTCCAGCGACGAGGATTTCAAGGCGGCCGAGGAGGCCAAGCCGAACCCCTTTGCCGTGCTCGGCGCGTTGCGTTCGCGCAAGCCGGAAGAGGGAAAGTAGCCCTTTGCCTCAGGCTGGGCTATAATCATGGGCTTCGCGCGCGCCGCCGTGAGCAGCGATACACGAAACGCCAGCAGGGGCATTCCATACATGCCGCCGGGTTCTGCAGGGTTCGTCTATTGCCACCGCTTGAGCCCGCATCCAATCACCAACCTCACAGTCCAGGAGCCATCATGGCCGTCCAGCAAAACAAGAAGTCGCCTTCCAAGCGCGGCATGCACCGTTCCCACAACGCACTGGTCGTGCCCGGCATCGCCGTGGAGCCGACCACTGGCGAAACCCACCTGCGCCACCACATCAGCCCCAACGGTTTCTACCGTGGCCGCCAGGTGCTCAAGAACAAGTCCGAAGCCTGATCTCGCATCCCAAGGCCAAGGCCCGAAGCTACTTTTCCCGTAGCGTCGGGCCTTTGTTTTGATGGCTACGCCTTCTTTTCCCGAAAATACCGCTGCGCCTTCCGCGATCACGCTCGCCGTGGATTGCATGGGAGGTGATCATGGGCCGCGCGTCACGCTCGCGGCCTGCCGTGCGTTCCTCGAGCGGCACGGCGACGCCTCGTTGCTGCTCGTCGGCGCGCCGGCCGCGCTGGCGGGCTTCGCCGCGCACCCGCGTGCTCGCATCGTCGCCGCCAGCGAGGTCGTGGGCATGGATGATCCGGTCGAAATCGCCCTGCGCAAGAAGAAGGATTCTTCGATGCGCGTCGCGATCCAGCAGGTCAAGGACGGTGCTGCCCAGGCCGCTGTGTCCGCCGGAAATACCGGCGCACTGATGGCCATCGCCCGCTACCTGCTCAAGACGCTTGAAGGCATCGATCGCCCGGCGATCGCTCCGCAGCTGCCCAATGCCAAGGGCGGAGCGACGACTGTGCTCGACCTGGGCGCGAACGTCGATTGCGACGCTGAAGACCTGCTCCAGTTCGCCGTTCTCGGCTCGGCGCTGGTGTCGGCGTTGACCGGCAACGAGGCACCTTCGGTCGGCCTCCTCAATATCGGCGAGGAAGCGATCAAGGGCAGCGAAACCATCAAAAAAGCAAGCCAACTGCTGCGTACGGCTGCCAACTCCAAGGATTTGAACTTCTACGGCAACGTGGAAGGCAACGATATCTTCAAGGGCACGACCGATATCGTCGTTTGCGACGGTTTCGTCGGAAATGTGGCATTGAAGGCCAGCGAGGGCGTGGCTTCGATGATCGGTGAGTTCATCCGCGTCGAATTCTCGCGGAGCGTTTTCACCAAGCTCGCGGCAATTGTTGCTTATCCGGTGCTAAAAGCGTTCAAAAGTCGTCTGGATCATCGTCGCTACAACGGTGCGGCTCTTCTGGGGCTGCGCGGGCTGGTCTTCAAGAGTCATGGCTCGGCTGACGAGGTGGCTTTCGGCCATGCGCTGGATCGCGCTTATGATGCCGCTCGCAACAACCTGCTCGATCGCGTTCGGGCCCGCATCGCCCACGCCGCGCCTTTGCTCGCGCGGCAGGAACCGGCGGCGCCGGTCGACGCGACGGCCCTTCACGTTTGATGACTCCTTATTCACGCATTACCGGCACCGGCAGCTATTTGCCCCCACGCCGCGTGACCAATGACGATCTCGCCAAGGATCTGGCGACGCGAGGCATAGAAACCTCCGACCAGTGGATCGTCGAGCGCACCGGCATTCACGCCCGGCATTTCGCCGCGCCGGATGTCACCAGCAGCGATCTCGGCCTGCATGCCGCCCGGCATGCGCTGGAAGCGGCAGGGCGCAAGGCCAGCGACGTCGACCTGATCATCGTCGCCACGTCCACGCCCGACATGGTGTTCCCGTCGTCGGCAGCCATCCTGCAGAACAAGCTCGGCATCGCCGGCTGCCCGGCGTTCGACGTCCAGGCGGTCTGCAGCGGCTTCGTCTACGCACTGACCGTCGCCGACGCGATGATCCGCACCGGCACCGCGCGCTGTGCGCTGGTGGTGGGCGCCGAAGTGTTCTCCCGCATCCTGGATTTCAACGATCGCACCACCTGCGTGCTTTTCGGGGATGGCGCGGGCGCGGTGGTGCTCGAGGCCAGCGAAGAGCCCGGCATCCTGGCCAGCGACCTGCACGCGGACGGCAAGCATGTCGGCATTCTTTGCGTGCCGGGCCACGTGTCGGGCGGCAATGTGCTGGGCACACCGCTGCTGCACATGGACGGCCAGGCCGTCTTCAAGCTCGCGGTGCGCGTGCTCGAGGAAGCGGCGCGTGCCACGCTGGAGAAGGCCGGCAAGGCCGACACCGACATCGACTGGCTCATCCCGCATCAGGCCAACATCCGCATCATGGAAGGCACGGCGAAGAAGCTGAAGCTCCCGCGCGAGAAGCTGATCGTCACGGTCAACGAGCACGGCAACACTTCCGCCGCCTCGATTCCGCTGGCGCTCGATGAAGCCGTGCGCTCGGGCAAGGTGAAGAAGGGTGAGACGCTCATGCTCGAAGGCGTGGGCGGCGGCTTCACCTGGGGTGCGGTGCTGTTGAATCTGTAAGTTATTGCTGGTGCGTCGCGGAGCCTTCGCAGGCGCCCGCGATGCGACACGACGCGTAAAACAATGAAATCCTTTGCATTTGTCTTTCCGGGCCAGGGCTCGCAGGCAGTCGGCATGCTGGACGCCTGGGGCGACCATCCGGCCGTGGCCGAAACGCTGCGCGAGGCGTCCGATGCCCTCGGCGAAGACGTCGGCGCTCTGATCAAGAACGGTCCCAAGGAAGAACTGGCGCTCACCACCAACACCCAGCCGGTGATGCTGGTGGCTGGTGTTGCCGCGTGGCGCGCATGGCTGGCCGAAGGCGGCGCAAAGCCCTCGGTCGTGGCGGGTCATTCGCTCGGCGAGTATTCGGCGCTGGTGGCTTCCGGCGTGCTGACGCTCGCACAGGCCGCGCCGCTCGTGCGCTTCCGTGCCCAGGCGATGCAGCAGGCGGTGCCTGTGGGCGTCGGGGCGATGGCTGCAGTGCTCGGCATGGAGTCGGGCAAGGTGGTGGCGGGCTGCGCGGAAGCCACGGCGAGCTTCGGTGCCGGCAGTGCGGAAGTCGTCGAGGCGGTGAACTTCAACGACCCCGTGCAGACGGTGATCGCCGGAAGCAAGGCTGCCGTGGACAAGGCCTGCGAACTGTTGAAGGCCAATGGCGCCAAGCGCGCGCTGCTGCTTCCCGTGTCCGCGCCATTCCATTCGAGCCTGATGAGGCCCGCGGCGGAGGCGTTGCGCGAGAAACTGGCCTCGACCACGCTGGCCGAGCCTCAGATTCCGGTGCTGAACAACATCGACGTCGCCATCGAGACCGACGCCGACCGCATCCGCGACGCCCTGGTGCGCCAGGCCGCCGGCCCGGTGCGCTGGGTCGAATGCGTGCAGGCCTTGAAACTGCGCGGCGTAGCCGCCATCATCGAGTGCGGCCCCGGCAAGGTGCTGGCCGGCATGGTGAAGCGCATCGCCCCCGATCTGGAAGCCGCGTCGGTGTACGACCCGGCGACGCTCGCGGACACCCGACAATCGCTCGCCGGCTGACGGCGCCACGGCTCTCCACACTTTTCCTATGAGCATTCCCAAATTCGAAGGGCAGGTAGCCCTGGTCACCGGCGCGACGCGCGGCATCGGCGCGGCCATCGCGCTGGAGCTGGCCCAGCGCGGCCTCAAGGTCGTGGGCACCGGCACCACCGACGACGGCGCGGCCAAGATCACCGCGGCCCTGAGCGCCTACGATGGCCGTGGCCGTGCGCTCGACGTCAACGACGGCGCGGCCGTCGAGGCCCTGATCGACGAGATCGTGAAGGCCTACGGTGCCATCCACGTGCTGGTGAACAACGCCGGCATCACCCGCGACACGCTCGCCATGCGCATGAAGGACAGCGACTGGGATGCGGTGCTCGACACCAATCTCAAGGCGGTCTTCTCGCTATCGCGCGCGGTGATCCGCCCGATGATGAAGCAGCGCTATGGCCGCATCATCAGCATCACCAGCGTGGTGGGCGCCTCCGGCAATGCCGGGCAGGCCAACTACGCGGCCGCCAAGGCAGGCGTGGCAGGCATGACCCGTGCGCTCGCCCGTGAACTGGGCAGCCGCAACATCACCGTCAACTGCGTCGCTCCTGGTTTCATCGAGACCGACATGACGGCCAGCCTCCCCGAAGCCCAGCAACAGGCGCTGCTCCAGCAGATCCCGCTGGGACATCTGGGCAAGCCGGCCGACATCGCGCACGCAGTGGCGTACCTCGCATCGCCCCAGGCGTCCTACGTCACGGGGCAGGAGCTGCACGTCAACGGCGGCATGCACATGTAGCCGCAAGGCGCAAGTTTTCTCCGTCCCGGGGGCACGGCAAATGCCACAATGCGCCCGGCTAAAATCCACCGATTACCTACAACCCTCAGAGGGAACCAAATGAGCGATATCGAAGCACGTGTCAAGAAAATCATCGCCGAGCAACTCGGCGTGGAAGAGTCCCAGGTGACGAACGAAAAGGCTTTCGTGGCCGACCTCGGCGCCGACTCTCTCGACACGGTCGAACTCGTGATGGCACTCGAAGACGAATTCGGCATCGAAATTCCCGACGAAGACGCCGAGAAGATCACCACGGTGCAAAACGCCGTCGACTACGCCACCAAGAATCAAAAGGCCTGATCGGCCAGCTGACAACATTGGAACTGCGGCCGGCGGCTTTTTCTTGAACCGCACGCGCCGGCAGGCAACTGTTCAGCGCTTTCAGAAAGGTTTGCCGGCATGACCAAACGCCGCGTCGTCGTTACCGGACTCGGTTGCATCGCTCCTGTCGGAAACACCGTTGCCGAATCCTGGGCCAACCTGTTGGCAGGGAAGTCGGGCATTGCGAACATCACCGCGTTCGATGCAAGCGCCTTCGCGTGCAAGTTCGCAGGTGAGGTCAAGGGTTTCGACATCACCCAATACATCTCGGAGAAGGAAGCGCGTCACATGGACCGCTTCATTCACCTGGGGCTCGCTGCCGCCATCCAGGCGGTGCAGGACAGCGGACTGCCGACCGGCGAAGCGCTCTCCTATGAGCAGGCCGTGCGCATCGGCTGCAACATCGGCTCCGGCATCGGCGGTCTGCCGATGATCGAGGAAACGCACGGTGAACTGATGAACCGCGGTCCGCGCCGCGTGTCACCGTTCTTCGTGCCGGCCTCGATCATCAACATGATCTCGGGCCACGTCTCGATCAAGTACGGCTTCAAGGGCCCGAACATCGCGGTCGTGACAGCCTGCACCACAGGTCTGCACGCGATCGGCACGTCCGCTCGCATGATCGAGTACGGCGACGCCGACGTGATGATCGCTGGCGGTGCGGAGTCGACGATCTCCCCGCTGGGCATCGGCGGCTTCACGGCGCCCCGCGCGCTGAGCACCCGCAACGACGATCCGGCGACGGCATCGCGTCCGTGGGACAAGGACCGCGACGGTTTCGTGCTGGGCGAGGGCGCCGGCGTGCTGGTGCTCGAGGAGTACGAACACGCCAAGGCGCGCGGCGCCAAGATCTATGCAGAGGTCGCGGGCTTCGGCCTGACGGGCGATGCGTATCACATGACCGCCCCCGACGTCGACGGCCCCCGTCGCTCGATGGCCATGGCGCTGTCGAACGCGGGCGTCAATGCCGACCAGGTGCAGTACCTGAACGCGCACGGCACTTCGACGCAGATCGGCGACGTCAACGAGACCAATGCGGTCAAGCTGGCCTTCGGCGATCACGCGAAGAAGCTCGTCGTCAACTCGACCAAGTCCATGACCGGCCACCTGCTGGGCGGCGCGGGCGGCATCGAGTCGGTGTTCACCGTGATGGCGCTGCACGAGCAGAAGAGCCCGCCGACCATCAACATCTTCAACCAGGATCCGGAGTGCGATCTCGACTACTGCGCCAACGAGGCGCGCGATCTGAAGATCGATGTCGCGGTCAAGAACAACTTCGGCTTCGGCGGCACCAACGGCACGCTGGTGTTCAAGCGCGCTTGAACGTCGCTCTGTCATGCACGGCGCGCCGTCGGTGACCTATCCGGTGGGGCGCTCGCGTGGCGCAACCCGGATTCTTGTTGTTCTCTGGGCGCTGGGCGCCCTCTGCGCGGGCGCGTCCTGCTATCTCTTCGATAGCGCCGGATGGCGCCACGTCCTGCTGGTCGCCAGTGTGCTGTTCGCAGGCGTCGCCGCGGGCTTCGGCCTGCGGCAGGAGGGCGTGGGCGTCCTGCATTTCGATGGCCTTTGCTGGTCGCTGACGGGCGGCCCGGCCTCCCGCGGGGTGCATGCCGCTCGGGCGTCCGTGGCGCTCGACTTCCAGTCGCTGATGCTGCTGTGCCTGAGCGAACCAGGACGAGCGCGGCGCTGGATCTGGATCGAGCATCGGGCCATGCCCGAGCGCTGGCGCGACCTGCGCCGCGCGGTATATTCGCGCGCCCCGTCCGCGGCCTCCGCTGCCGAACCCTGGCGCGCGACAGCTCCGGCCGACGCGCCCTGAACCTTCGTCGATGACCACTTCCCCGCCCGTGCCGCCGGATTCCGGCCTGACAGACGCGCCCGCCGTGGCGCCGCGTCCGGGCGATGTCGACTTCCAGCTTGTCCAGCGCACCGTCGCTGGAGACCAGAAGGCCTTCGAGCTGCTGGTCATCAAGTACCAGCGCCGCATCGAGCGCCTGATCGGCCGGATGGTGCGCGATGTCGACCTGGTCGAGGACATCGCGCAGGAAACCTTCATCCGGGCGTACCGCGCGCTGCATCAGTTCCGTGGCGAGGCGCAGTTCTACACCTGGCTCTACCGGATCGCCGTGAACACCGCCAAGAAGGCGCTGGTGGACATGAAGCGCGATCCCACCGTTTCCGAAGCGGCCCTGAGGCCTTCTTCCGAGGACGAGGATGAAACTTACCGTCCCGGAAACGAACCAACCAGCGACGAAACCCCCGAATCGGTCATGGCGGCGAATGAAATCGCCAGCGCCGTCGAGGCAGCCATGGAAGCCCTGCCGGCCGAACTACGGCAGGCGGTCACGCTGCGCGAGATCGAGGGCATGAGTTACGAAGAGATTGCCGAGGTCATGGATTGCCCCATCGGCACGGTGCGTTCGCGGATTTTCCGGGCGCGCGAGGCCATTTCGGCCAGGGTCAAGCCGTTGCTGGACAACCAGTCCGGCAAGCGTTGGTAGTAAGCAGGTGAATGAAATGAATCAGACGATCACGGTTCGCGAACAGGTGTCCGCGCTTGCGGATGGTCATTTGCAGGGCGAGGCCTTCGCACAGGCGATCGAGGCGCTCAGTGCCGAAGGCGAGTCGCGGGCGGCATGGCAGGCGTACCACGTGGTGGGCGACGTGCTGCGCTCCGGTTCGCATTCGCCGTGCAGCGACACCTCCGCCTTCCTGGCGCGCTTCCAGCAGCGGCTGGCGGCGGAGCCGGTGATGATGGCTCCCGTGCCCGAAACCGTCGCCGTGCCGGTGGCGATGCCGGTGCAGCGCAGGGCTGAAGCCGCCAACGAGCCGGTGTTCCGCTGGAAGCTCGTGGCCGGCGCCGCGTCGCTGATGGCCGTGGCCGCCATCAGCTGGACGCTGGTCGGCAACGGTTCTGCCGTGCCGCAGCAAGGTGGTGCGGGCGCGCAGCTGGCCTCGGTCCAGCAGCAACAACAGCAGCCCGCCCCGGCCGTGAACTCGGTGCTGGCTGCGGCCGCAGTCAATGGCCCTCAAGCCGTCGGCAGCACGCTGACGCCGACCCGCGTGATCGTCGGCAACGGCAGCCCTCAGGTCATGCTGCGCGATCCGCGCCTCGATCAGCTCCTCGAAGCGCACCAGCAGGCCGGCGGCGCTTCGCAGATGCCTTCCGGTTTCCTGCGCAATGCCACTTTCGAGGGCCCCACGCGCTGATCGGCGCGAGCACCTGTAGCTAGCTGCCCCTAATGACCGTTTCGATGCCGTTCTCCGCGCGCGCCTTCGTGCTTGTCTTTGCCGCTTTCTGCCTGGCGCAGGCAGCCACCGCGCAGACCCGCTCGGGTGCCGCTAACGCGAAGAGTGCGGCGACGGCGCAGACGGACGAACCACCGGCGATGAGCGTGACCGAGTGGCTGCAGCGCATGCATGCCGGCGCCCGCCAGCGCAACTACGTGGGCACCTTCGTCGTGTCGGCGCCGGGTGGCGATCTGTCGAGCGCGCGCATCTGGCACGTGCGCGACGGCGAACACCAGATCGAGCGCATCGAGGCGCTGACGGGGCCACCGCGTTCGACCTTCCGGCGCAATCGCAACGTGATGACCTTCCTGCCGGAGGCGAAGGTGGTGAAGGTCGAGAAGCGCGAGAACCTCGATCTCTTCCCGAACCTGCCGGACAAGCCCGATTCCTCGATCGGCGAGTTCTACGACGTGCGCGCGATCGGCAAGGACCGCGTTGCAGGCTTCGATGCCGACGTGGTTCAGCTCGTGCCGCACGACGGGCTGCGCTTCGGCTATCGCATCTGGAGCGAGCGCCGCTCGGGGCTCGTCGTTAAGCTGCAGACCGTCGACAGCGAATCGCGCGTGGTGGAGCAGTCGGCCTTCTCGGAGCTTCAGCTCGACGCGCCGGTGAAGGCCCAGGCGCTTGCGCAAATGATGTCCAACACCGCCGGCTACCGCGTCGAGAAGCTCGAGCTCGAGCGCAGCAATGCGCAGGACGAAGGCTGGACCCTTCGCACGCCCGTGGCCGGCTTCAAGCCCCGAAGCTTCTTCCGCCGTCCGGTCGCGGGAGACGACGGCAGCGGCAAGGCGAAGCAGCAGGACGCGGCCACTGTCCAGTGGATCTTCTCTGACGGCCTGGCCTCCGTGTCGCTCTTCATCGAACGCTACGATCCGGCGCGCTCGCCGCGCGATGGCGTGCTGACCATCGGTGCGACCAATGCGATCCGCCGCCGCCTGCCCGAGCCTGCGAGCGACTGGTGGCTGACCGCGGTCGGCGAGGTGCCTCAGCAGACGCTCAACGCATTCGCGCAAAGCCTCGCGCGCACGCGCTGAGGACCGGCCTTGGAAGCGCCAATTGCGGCCAATTGCGCTGAACCAAGCTTGCGACGCAGACTCATAGACTTTTTTCGCCGCTCTGTTCTTTTGAAAGAAAGCCGATGATCTTCAAAGTCGAGGGACACAAGTTTCGTTCCGGCCTGATGGCTTGCGCGCTCGCGTTGACTGCCAGCGCCACCTTCCTTCCCGTCGAGCCGGTTCACGCGCAGACGCGCACGCTGCCCGATTTCACCGACCTGGTCGACCAGGTCGGTCCGTCCGTCGTCAACATCCGCACGGTGGAGAAGGTGGTGCAGCGTGGCGGCAACGGCGAGATGGACGAGGAAATGCAGGAGTTCTTCCGCCGCTTCTTCGGCCAGCCGCTGCCCGGCGTGCCGCGCCAGGGGCCGCGTCAGAACCGTCCGCAGCCGCAGGAGGAAGAGCGCCCGCGTGGTGTGGGCTCCGGCTTCATCCTGACCCCCGACGGCTACGTGATGACCAACGCGCACGTCGTCGAGGACGCCTCCGAGGTGCTGGTCACGCTGCCCGACAAGCGGGAGTTCAAGGCCAAGATCGTCGGGGCCGACAAGCGCACCGACGTCGCCGTCGTGAAGATCGAGGCGACCGGCCTGCCGGCGGTGAAGGTCGGCGACATCTCCAAGCTGCGCGTGGGCGAGTGGGTGATGGCCATCGGCTCGCCCTTCGGACTCGAGAACACCGTCACCGCAGGCATCGTGAGTGCCAAGCAGCGCGATACGGGCGAGTACCTGCCGTTCATCCAGACCGACGTGGCCATCAACCCCGGCAACTCGGGCGGCCCGCTGATCAACATGCGCGGAGAGGTGGTGGGCATCAACAGCCAGATCTACTCGCGCTCGGGCGGCTTCATGGGCATCTCGTTCTCGATCCCGATCGACGAGGCGATCCGCGTGAGCGACCAGCTGCGCACCACGGGCCGCGTTTCGCGTGGCCGCATCGGCGTGCAGATCGACCAGGTCACCAAGGACGTGGCCGAAGCCATCGGCCTGGGCAAGCCGCAGGGTGCGCTGGTGCGCGGCGTCGAGGCGGGTTCGCCCGGCGAGAAGGCCGGCGTGGAGCCGGGCGACGTCATCACCAAGTTCGACGGCAAGGCGATCGAGAAGCCGAGCGACCTGCCTCGCCTGGTGGGCAACACCAAGCCGGGCACGAAGAGCACGCTCACCGTGTTCCGCCGCGGTGCCTCGCGCGATCTCAGCGTGACCATCGCCGAGATCGAGCCCGACAAGCCCAGCAAGCGCGCGAGCGACCGCGAGGAGCCTGCGCAGAAGCCGCCGGCGTCGGCCGCCGCCAAGTCGTTGGGCCTGGCCGTGAGCGATCTCACCGATGCGCAGAAGAAGGAGCTGAAGCTCAAGGGCGGCGTGAGGGTCGATGCCGCCAACGACGCCGCGGCTCGCGCAGGTCTGCGCGAGGGCGACATCATCATGGCGGTCGGCAATGTCGAGGTGTCGAATGCACGCGAATTCGAGTCGGCGCTTGGCAAGTCCGACAAGAGCAAGCCGCTGAGCGTGCTGTTCCGCCGCGGCGACTGGGCGCAGTACGCGCTGATCCGTCAGGCACGCTGATCCGGGTCTCGCGTCAAGTGGCCCCACCCGCCAGTCGGGTTTGGGGCCGTTTTTTTGAGGTGTTTACGACGTTCCGGCGCCGGCCTCCAAAAAAATCTTGGCGCCTGAAAACTTCATTTTTAGTTGGTATCCACTAACTTTCAAAAGGGCTAAGGACGGATTTCGGTAGAATAGGACGCTCTCGGCGGCTGGTCGGCGCATAAGGAATGCACTGACCTCCACCATGCGAGATGTCAGATGGCAGTCCACCGGTGCTCCACAGATCGCCCACAAGTTGTTCAGTAACTGCTTCACCGATCCTGTGGATAACATGTTCGTATCTTTGATGTTGTGGACCTGCAACGACCCTTTTGGACCCCGTTCCCGGATGTACGCGCTTCCCTTTTTGCCTACAATGAAGCTCCAACTACTGCAGTTGCCATTGCTTGTTGGTTCAGGGCGCGTCTCCAGAAGACGCGCCCTTTTTTCTTGCCTGTAGCACTCTGCGTACGAGCCAATTCAAGTACTTAAGCGTTCCCGTTGATGAATCACATCAGAAATTTTTCGATCATTGCGCACATCGACCATGGCAAGTCGACGCTCGCAGACCGTTTGATCCAACGTTGCGGCGGCCTCGCCGAGCGCGACATGGAAGCGCAGGTCCTCGACTCGATGGACATCGAAAAGGAGCGTGGGATAACCATCAAGGCGCAGACGGCTGCGCTGCACTACAAGGCGCTCGACGGCAAGGTCTACAACCTCAATCTGATCGACACGCCGGGCCACGTCGACTTCTCGTATGAAGTGAGCCGCTCGCTCTCGGCGTGCGAAGGCGCACTGCTCGTCGTCGATGCTTCGCAGGGCGTCGAGGCGCAGACGGTGGCCAACTGCTATACCGCGCTCGACCTCGGCGTCGAGGTGGTGCCGGTGCTCAACAAGATGGACCTGCCGCAGGCCGACCCCGAGACCGCGAAGGCGGAGATCGAGGACGTGATCGGCATCGATGCGAGCGACGCGATCCCGTGCTCTGCCAAGACCGGCATGGGCATCGACGAGATCCTGGAAGCGATCGTCGCCAAGGTGCCGCCGCCGCGCGGCAATCCCGAGGGCGCACTGCGCGCGATGATCATCGACAGCTGGTTCGACGCCTACGTCGGCGTCGTGATGCTGGTGCGCGTGGTCGACGGCCGCCTCGCCAAGGGCGACCGCATCAAGATGATGGCGACAGGCGCGAGCTACAACGCCGACAACCTCGGCGTCTTCACGCCCGCCAACGAGCCGCGCGAAGCGCTCGAGGCGGGCGAGGTGGGCTACATCATCGCGGGCATCAAGGAACTGCAGGCAGCCAAGGTCGGCGACACCGTCACGCTGATCAAGGGCGGCACCGGTGGTGCGGCCTTCACCGCCACCGAGCCGCTGCCGGGCTTCAAGGAAATCCAGCCGCAGGTGTTCGCCGGGCTCTACCCGACCGAGGCCAGCGAGTACGACTCGCTGCGCGATGCGCTCGAGAAGCTCAAGCTCAACGACGCCTCGCTGCACTACGAGCCCGAGGTCAGCCAGGCGCTGGGCTTCGGCTTCCGCTGCGGCTTCCTGGGCCTGCTGCACATGGAGATCGTGCAGGAGCGCCTGGAGCGCGAGTTCGACCAGGACCTGATCACGACCGCGCCGAGCGTGGTCTACCAGGTGCTCAAGAACGACGGCGAGGTCATCATGGTCGAGAACCCGTCCAAGATGCCCGACATCGGCCGCATGGCCGAGATCCGCGAGCCGATCGTCACCGTGCACCTGTACATGCCGCAGGACTACGTCGGCCCGGTGATGACACTGGCCAACCAGAAGCGCGGCGTGCAGATCAACATGGCCTACCACGGCCGCCAGGTCATGCTGACCTACGAGATGCCGCTCGGCGAGATCGTGCTCGACTTCTTCGACAAGCTCAAATCGGTGAGCCGCGGCTACGCCTCGATGGACTACGAGTTCAAGGAGTACCGCGCTTCCGACGTGGTGAAGGTCGACATCCTGCTCAACGGCGACAAGGTCGACGCGCTGTCGATCATCGTGCACCGCAGCCAGTCGCAGTTCCGCGGCCGGGCGGTGGTCGCGAAGATGCGCGAGATCATCTCGCGCCAGATGTACGACGTCGCTATCCAGGCGGCGATCGGGGCCAACATCATTGCGCGTGAGACAATCAAGGCCCTTCGCAAGAACGTCCTGGCGAAGTGCTACGGCGGCGACATCACCCGCAAGAAGAAGCTGCTCGAGAAGCAGAAGGCGGGCAAGAAAAGAATGAAGCAGATCGGCTCCGTCGAGGTCCCGCAAGAGGCCTTCCTCGCGATCCTGCAAGTCGAAGACTGATCGAAAAATGGCATTCATCACCTCCCTGGTCCTCGCGGCCTTCGCCGGCTATGTTGGCGCCTGGTACTTCAACGTGATCGAGGGCAATTTCGCCTTGCTGCTGTTCCTGGCGACGGTGGTCACCGGCCTCTACTGGCTGGCCGAGCGCTTCTACTTCCTGCCGCGGCGCGAGCAGGCTGCTGCCAGGCTCGAGGCCTCGCTGGCCGAGCGCAACGCGCGTCTGGCGGGGCAGGGCATCAATCAGGTCGACACGGTGGATGCCAAGGCGAGCGAGCGGCTGCTGATGCAGCCCTGGTGGCTCGACTGGACCGCCGGCCTGTTCCCGGTGATCCTGGTGGTGTTCCTGCTGCGCTCGTTCCTCTACGAGCCTTTCAAGATCCCGTCGGGCTCGATGATGCCCACGCTGCTGACCGGCGACCTGATCCTGGTCAACAAGTTCACCTACGGCCTGCGCCTGCCGGTCATCAACACCAAGATCACCGAAGGCACGCCGCTGGCGCGCGGCGACGTGGTGGTGTTCCGCTACCCGCCCAAGCCGAGCATGGACTACATCAAGCGCGTGGTCGGCATTCCCGGCGACGAAGTGGCCTACCTGAACAAGAAGCTCACGATCAACGGCCAGCCGGTCTCCAAGGTGGCCGCCGCCGACTACCTGGACGGCGAATCGATGCGCCTGCTCAAGCAGTTCGACGAGAACCTGGGCGGCAAGCAGCACAAGATCCTCAACGACGATGCCTCCCCGGCGTTCGTGCCCGGCGCCAGCGACTTCCCGTTCCGCGAGAACTGCCGCTATTCGGTCGAAGGCGTGGTCTGCAAGGTGCCCCCAGGCAACTATTTCATGATGGGCGACAACCGCGATAATTCGGCCGATTCGCGTTTCTGGGGCTTCGTGCCGGACAAGAACATCGTGGGCAGGGCCTTCTTCGTCTGGATGAACTTCGGTGACCTGGGACGCATCGGTCCGTTTCAATAAAAAAGCATTCCAATCAACTGCAAGCACCGTTCGAGGGGTATGAGGGCATGAGAGCACATCGGTCCGTTCGCAGCAGCGCCGCGCGGCAGCGCGGCATTTCGTTCATCGGCTTGGTGTTCGTCGCGGCCGTGCTCGGCTGCCTGGGCGTGGTGATCGCCCAGGTCATCCCGACGCTGATCGAGTGGCAGGCCATCGACAAGGCCGCCAACAAGGCCAAGGAAGGCACGACGGTGCCCGAGGTGCGCGCCATCTTCGATCGCGCCCAGGCCATCGACGACTTCAAGTCGGTCAGCGGCAAGGACCTCGACATCAAGAAGGTCGGCGACAAGGTGGTGGTTTCGTACTCGTACGAGCGCGAGATCCCGCTCTTCGGCCCGGCCTACCTCACGCTCAAGTACAAGGGCGAAACCCGCTGAACACGGCACCCAAAAAGGTGGATGGCAGCCTGGCCGCGTTGCAGGCGCGCCTGCAGCACACCTTCTCCGATCCGCGGCTGCTGCAGCTCGCGCTCACGCACCGCAGCTTTTCGGCCGACCACAACGAGCGCCTCGAATTCCTGGGCGACTCGGTGCTGAACCTGGCGGTCTCGCACCTGCTCTACCAGCGCCTGTCGGCGCTGCCCGAGGGCGACCTGTCGCGTGTGCGGGCCAATCTCGTCAAGCAGGACACCCTGCACCGCCTGGCGGTGGGCCTGGCGCTGTCGCCGCTGCTGCGGCTCGGCGAGGGCGAGGCCCGTTCGGGCGGGCCGAACCGGCCGTCGATCCTGGCCGACGCGCTGGAGGCGCTGATCGGCGCGGTCTACCTCGACGCCGGCTTCGCCGCCGCCCAGGCGCTGGTGCACCGGCTCTACGAGTCGGTCGAGATCAATCCGCGCATGGAGGCGGCGGCCAAGGACCCGAAGACCGAATTGCAGGAATGGCTGCAGGGTCACAAAATGAAGCTGCCGGTGTACCGCGTGGCCGCCACACTGGGCGCAGCGCACAAGCAGACTTTCGATGTCGAGTGCGAGGTGCCCGAACTGGGCCTTCGCGAACGCGGCATCGGCGGCTCGCGCCGCGCCGGCGAGCAGGCTGCCGCGGCGGCCATGTTGATCCGGCTCAAGGCACGCGGCGGCGCGTGAAATCCAGAATGAACGACGCAATCAATCCCGCAGCGGAACCCGAAGACGCCGAAGGCGGCGAGGGTGCCGCTGGTCCCCAAGGCCCGCAGCACTGCGGCCTGATCGCCATCGTCGGCAAGCCCAACGTGGGCAAGTCGACGCTGCTCAACGCCCTCGTCGGCCAGAAGATCAGCATCACCTCGCGCAAGGCGCAGACCACGCGCCACCGCATCACCGGCATGCGCACGCTGGGCGCCACGCAGTTCGTGTTCGTCGACACGCCGGGCTTCCAGACCCTGCACGCGAATGCGCTGAACAAGTCGCTCAACAAGACCGTGCAGGGCGCGGTCGGCGACGTGGACCTGATCCTGTTCGTGGTCGAGGCCGGCAGCTTCACGCAGGCCGACGAGCGCGTGCTGAAGCTGCTCGGCAAGGGCATTCCGACGGTGCTGGTGGCCAACAAGCTCGACAACGTGCACCGCCGGGGCGACATCGCTCCCTGGCTCAAGAGCATGCAGGAGAAGCACGAGTTCGCCGAATTCGTGCCGATGTCCGCCAAGAACCCGAAGGACGTCGAGCGCCTGTTCGGCATCTGCGAGAAATACCTGCCCGAGCAGCCCTGGTTCTACGATGAGGACGAGCTGACCGACCGCAGCGAGAAGTTCCTCGCCGGCGAGCTGGTGCGCGAGAAGCTGTTCCGCCTGACAGGCGACGAGCTGCCCTACACCTCCACCGTCGTCATCGACAAGTTCGACGAGGAGCCGCCCCAGAAGAAGGGCCAGAAGCGCCTGCTGCGCATCGCCGCCACCATCGTGGTCGAGCGCGACGGCCACAAGGCCATGGTGATCGGCGACAAGGGCGAGCGCATCAAGCGCATCGGCATGGAGACCCGCGTCGAGCTCGAGAAGCTGGCCGACGCCAAGGTGTTCCTCGAGCTGTGGGTCAAGGTGCGCTCGGGCTGGGCCGACGACGAGGCCCGCGTCCGCTCGTTCGGCTACGAATAACAGGCAGATCCCCGGGCTTGCTCGCTTCGCATGGCCGCCGGCCCCCTTGCAGGGGGCGACGCCAGCGGCCCGGCAAAGCCGGTTCCGCGGCATTTGCCGGCCTCATCAAGCCTCGATGCTCGATTGCTCACTGACATGGCCACCCATCGCGTTTCGCACGAGCCGGCTTACGTCCTCCATCGCTACGACTGGAGCGAGTCGAGCCTGATCCTCGAAGTGTTCACCCGCCACCACGGGCGCATCGCGCTCGTGGCCAAGGGGGCGAAGCGGCCGAGCTCCAACTTCCGTCCGGTGCTGCTGCCGCTGCAGCCGCTGCAGCTCAACTACGGGGGAGACGCCGAGATCCGCACGCTCAAGGGCGCCGAATGGATGGGCGGGCACGTGATGCCGACCGGCGAGGCGCTGCTGTCGGGCTACTACGTCAACGAGCTGCTGCTGCGCCTGCTGGCGCGCGACGACGCCCACGAGGCGCTGTTCGATGCGTACGCCGGCGTCGTTCAGGTGCTGGCGAGCGAACACGGCGGCGCGCAGGCCGCGGCCCAGGCGGCGGCGCTGCGTGCTTTCGAGCTGCTGCTGCTGCGCGAGGTCGGCCTGCTGCCGTCGCTCGACGTCCAGACCCTGACGCTGGAGCCGCTCGCCGGCGGGCTGCGCTACAGCCTCGTTCCCGAGGCCGGGCTGCGCGAGGCCGGCGACGACGAGGCCGCGCTGGCCGGTGCCGACTGGCAGGCCCTGCAGGCCGTGCTGGACGACCGTGCGCCATTTACCGCCACCTTGCGTGAAATTGCCACCATGAACGCCGGCAGCAACAGTGCCCTGCGCAACCAGTTGCGCGCGCTGCTCAACTACCATTGCGGCGTGTCCACGCTGCGTACGCGGCAAATGATGAGAGACCTGCAAGCACTATGAGCACTCCGGGCCAAGCCGGCGCCAGCGCCGCCACCTCGCTGTCCGTCAACCTCAACAAGGTCGCCCTGGTGCGCAACACGCGCCACCTGGGCATTCCGAGCGTGGTGAAGGCCGCGCAGGCCTGCCTGGCCGCCGGCGCGCACGGCATCACGGTGCATCCGCGGCCCGACGCCCGCCACATCCGGGCGCACGACGTGAGCGATCTTTCCGCGCTGCTCGCAAAGGACTGGCCGGGCATCGAGTTCAACATCGAGGGCAATCCTTTCCACAACCTGATGGACTTCGTGCGCACCCTCAAGCCGCACCAGGCCACCTTCGTGCCCGACAGCGAAACCCAGTCGACCAGCGACCACGGCTGGACCTTCCCCGAAGACGCCGAGCGCCTGCGTCCGCTGATTGCCGAAGCCAAGGCGCTCGGCGTGCGCGTCAGCCTGTTCATGGACCCGATTCCCGAGATGATGGCCGCGGCCAAGGCCGTGGGCGCCGACCGTGTCGAGCTCTACACCGAAGGCTACGCCGCCTCGCGCGGCACGCCGAACGAACAGGCCGTGCTCACGCGCTATGCCGAGTCGGCGCGCGCCGCCCTGGCGGCGGGCCTCGGCGTCAATGCCGGGCATGACCTGAGCCGGGACAACCTCACGGCCTTCCTGCGCGCCGTGCCCGGCGTGCAGGAGGTTTCCATCGGCCACGCCTTCGTCGCCGACGCGCTCGAGCTCGGCTACACGGCCGCCACGCGCGACTACCTGCGCTGCATTCGCGAGGCCCGGCAGCAACAGCAGCAGCAACAACAATGAGTGCCGGCGCCGCATGATCTACGGCATTGGCACCGACATCTGCGACCTGCGCCGCATCGCCGCGACCTACGAGCGCCAGGGCGAGCGCTTCGCCCGCAAGGTGCTGAGCGACGCCGAATTCAAGGTCTGGCAGGCCCGCAGCGCACGCTGGCCCAAGCGCGGCCTGAGCTACCTCGCCACCCGCTTTTCTGCCAAGGAGGCCTTCGGCAAGGCCATCGGGCTGGGCATGCGCATGCCCATGAGCTGGCGCTTGTGCGAGATCGCCAACCTGCGCAGCGGCAAGCCGGTCATCGTGCTGCACGGCGCGCTGAAGGAGTGGTTCGAGGCACAGGGCCTCACGGCCCACGTGACCGTGACCGACGAAACCGAATACGCCGCGAGCTTCGTGGTGGTGGAGAAGATATAGACATGACCGCCGGGCTCGCTGACCGCCCCCACGCGCCGCTGATCATCGACGTTGCCGGCACGGCACTCACCGACGCCGACCGTCGTCGCCTCGCCGACCCGCTCGTCGGCGGCGTGATCCATTTCGCCCGCAACTGGCAGGACCGCGCGCAGATGACCGCGCTCAATGCCGAGATCAAGTCGATCCGGCCCGACCTGCTGATCTGCGTCGACCACGAGGGCGGTCGCGTGCAGCGCTTCCGCACCGATGGCTTCACCCACCTGCCGTCGATGCGCGCGCTCGGCGAACTCTGGATGCGCGACGCCCTGCGCGCCACCCAGGCAGCCACGGCCCTCGGGCAGGTGCTGGCGGGCGAACTGCGCGCCTGCGGCGTCGACTTCAGCTTCGCACCGGTGCTCGACCTCGACTATGGCGGCAGCAGCGTCATCGGCAACCGCAGCTTCCACCGCGATCCGCGCGTGGTCGCGCTGCTGGCCAAGAGCGTGATGCACGGCATGCTGCAGATGGGCATGCGCAACTGCGGCAAGCACTTTCCGGGGCATGGCTTCGTGCACGCCGACTCGCACGTCGAGATCCCGGTGGACAAGCGCAGCCTCAAGGCCATCCTGGCAGACGATGCGAAGCCCTACGACTGGCTGTCGGGCTCGCTCGCGGCCGTGATGCCGGCGCATGTGATCTATCCGAAAGTCGACAGGCGGCCGGCAGGGTTTTCGGCGAAGTGGCTGAAGGAGACCCTGCGGCAGCGGATCGGCTTCGAGGGTGCGGTCTTCAGCGACGACCTGAGCATGGAGGCCGGCCGCTACATCGACGGCGAGCTGCTCAGCTTTGCCGACGCCGCACTGGCTGCACTGGAGGCCGGGTGCGACATGGCGCTGCTGTGCAACCAGAGCATCGGCGACGGCGTGCCGCTCGACGGCTTGCTGGAGGGCTTCGCTGCAGCCCGGGATGCAGGCCGCTGGTCGGGCAATCCGGACAGCGAAGCGCGCCGGCGCTCCTTGCTTCCCGACACGTCGGCTCCATCGTGGACGGCGCTCGCGGGCTCGGCGCAGTACCGCAGCGCCAGGCGCATCCTCTCGCGCGATGGCCTGACGGAGTAGGCCCATGCCGCTGTGCCTCAGTTTCTTCCCGCGCAAGGACGAGGCCGTGTTGCGCAACCATGCGCACTATTGCCGGTTGTTCGGCTATCCGCACCAGTGGGTCGAGGCTGATCGCATCCGCCACCCGGCATTGCGCGACAGCGCCAGGTACGGCCAGATCCTGCGCCACCTGCGCGCGCTGCCCGAGAACGACTGGCTGCTGTTCCTCGACGGCGACTCGATGGTGTTCCACCCGATTGCCATCGAAACGCTGATGCAGGGGCGGGATGCGCTGGTCGTCGAGGCGCCTCCCATCGGCGACCGGCCCGGTCCGGCCATGACCAACATGATGGTGCTGCGCAACACGCCAGCCAACCGCGCGATGCTGCTCGGGCTGATGGACGATGCAGGCAACGTCGTCGCGCTGGTGGACCGCAGCGTCGACGAGGCTGCGCGGCTGCGGCCGGCAGGCCTGCTGGGCTGCAATGCGATGGTCGGCGACATCTACGTCAACGTGTCGTGGCGCATTCCGCAATGGTTCCTGGCGCGAATCTTCGTGGTCCACCTCGGGCCGCTGTCGATCGCGGCGCCCGAAGGCGTGTGGCGCGAGGCGCTGCTGCACGACCAGAACCTGCAGGACATGCTGGCGGCGCAGGTCAACAACGCACTCTTCCATGGCCAGCCCGTGCTGCAGCCCGCAGCCTATCCGGCGCTGTCGGAGGAGCCGGTGTCGAGCTACAACGCCGATGCCGACATCGCCTTCGTCACGCTCTACACGCACCACGTCGGCAGCTACGCGCGGGTGTCCGAGCACAACGTGAAGCGCTACTGCGACAGGCACGGCTACGCCTACCACGTGTACCGCGCGATACCGCAAGCGGTCGATACCGGCATCGCTGGGTCCTGGGTGCGCAGCTGGCTGCTGCAGCAGCACATCGCGCATCACAGGTGGGTGATATGGATCGACGCCGACGTGCTCTTCCTCAACCAGGGCCGCCGGATCGACGCCCTGCTCGAAGGGCGCGAGCTGCTGCTCGCGAAGGACGTGGGCGGCTGGTCGTTCAACTCGGGCGTGATGGGGTTCCTGAACACGCCCGGCAACGCCGGGCTGCTCGCGCGCATCTGGCAGCGCATCGGCGAGGTCGACGACAAGTCGGCGGTCTACAGCAGCCAGGGCGACCAGTACTACACGAACGAAGTGCTGGCGGGGGCGGGTCTGGTGAACGAGCGCAGCATCGTCGACAACCTCAGCATCAACACGCCGCCGCACCTGGCTTCGGACGAAACCCTGCTGGTGCACTTCATCAATCTCGACGAGCCTTATCGTTCCGCCTACATGGCCTCGATGGACGCGCTTTCTCAGCGCCTGCGCTGATCGGGCCGGCTAGCCGTTTGCGGGCTGCGGCTCGGCAGCGGCTGGTACTGCAGGCTCCAGCCTGAAGACCCGCACCGGCAGCTGGCTGGACGCGGGCGCGAGGAACTGCGCGATCTCGGGCACCTCGAACTGGCGTTCCAGCCATTCCTTGTCCGCCAGACCCGCATTGAAGAAGATCTGGAGCAGCCGCAGGGCCTCGTGCCGCAGCGCGCGCGTCAGCGTCTCGTGCTCGACCAGCTGCAGCTCCGGCGCAGCGGCCGGCCTGAAGCTTGCGCGCGCCAGGATCAGCAGCAGCTTCTGCGCGAAGTCGAGCACTGGCGGCCAGTACAGGTCGTACAGCCTGGCGATCTCGTGCACATGCTCGACGCTCGATCCGGGCAGCAGGTAGCCCAGCACCAGCGCGCGCGCCCGCGAGGCCAGCGCTGCCGCGCGGGCCGCATCCACGGGCGCGGCCGGCGTGGCCGGCTTGTGGAGAAGCTCGGGGATCACCGCGAAGCGTGCGCCGGCAACTGCGCTCTTGCACAGCATGTGGAAGTCGTCGTGCGCCGTGAATTCCGGGTCGTGGCGCACGCCGCTGCGCTCCATGAAGGCGCGGCGAACCATGCAGGCCGACAGCATCAGCGGGCGCGGGCCGAAGAACTCCACCAGGATGTCCTGATGCCGCTCGGAGAACTCGAACGGGCCCTCGTGCGTCTCGCACCAGCAGCCGACGATGTCGACGTCGGCACAGGCCTGGAGCAGTGCGGCCTGGCGCTGCAGGCGCTGCGGCGCAGGGACGTCGCCGACATCGGCGAAGACGATGTACTCGCCCTGGGCGTGCGCCAATGCAAGGTTGCGTGCGGTGGCGCGATCGAACGCGAGGGGCAGGGAAAGCAGATGCGAACTCGCGATGCCAGTTCGCGCCAGCATGGCTTCGAGGCCGGCGATGCCTGCCTGGGTGACCAGCACCAGGTGAAGCTCCACCGCAGTCTGTGCCACCCATGCGCGAAGGCTCTGCTCCAGGTCTTCGAGCGAATCGCCGGCCGTCAGGCAGAGAGTGATGCGCGGCGGCGTTGCAGGCACGACGAAGCGGTCGGGCTGCTGGGCGCGCCAGCTCAGGAACCGCTCGATGGCCGGTCCGACCAGCGGGGCTGCGAATGCGCTGGTGAAGATCGCCAGGCCTTCGCGTTCGAGCCTTGCGCGGCGGGGCGCATCGGCAAGAAGCTGCTCGATCGTCTCGATGAGCTTCTCGTAGGGAGCGCCGACCACCGCCTTGCGGATCGACGCCTCGATCTCGCTGTCGGGGTACAGCTCGCAGACCACCGCCTTGCGGTGCCGCAGCAGGATCGACAGCCGCGGCACCTCGACGATGCGCGACTCCTCCCAGTTGTGGAGGTTGAGCACGATCTTCGCGCGGCGCATGAAGCCGTTGCGCTCTTCCAGCGTCCAGGCGCGACCCCGGTTCACCTCGACCCGCAGGCCGCGCGCCATCAGCCCCTCGAGGATGTCGATGCGCCGGCGCGTCAGCGAGCCGAAGAAGACGACGTCGATGTCCTGCTGCTCGTCGGGGAGGATGTCTTCCAGCGGCAGGATCTCCGCGGCGTCGCGCTCCCAGCCGAGCGCGACATAGTCCGCGTTCCGGTAGCCGAGCTGGCGGTGCCGCTGGAAGTTCGTCTTGCTGTACTCCCAGAGATAGCAGCGCTTGAGCACCTCGAGGTAGCGGTCGTTCCACGCGTGCGTGCCGTGCACCATCGGTTCGAAGTTGACGACGATGCAGTCGGGATGGTGCTGCTCGATGTGTTCCCACGGCACATCCCAGAAGAAGAACAGGATGTTGATCTCACCCGGCTCGATGTAGCAGTGGGTGAAGCGCGTGGGGTAGCCGAGACGTTCCGCTGCCAGCCTGAAGGCTTCGACGATGTCGCCGCAGGTCTCGTGCGACGAGAGCGAGGTGAAGTTGAGCCGGGGCAGTGTCGTCATGGCGGTGGCAGGGGCGATGCCTGGTCGATTCAGTAGTGGCCCAGCACGTTGACCTTGTGGTAGTGGTCTTTCAGCGCCGAATGCAGCTGCAGTGCCTGTGCACGCGTTTCTTCAGCGGCTTCCTTGCCCACGCCGAAGAAGTACAGGTCGTGGCTGCTGCGGTCCTCGAAGAACCCCCAGACCGAGAACCATGCGTCGTGCTGCAGCAGGTCGGTGAAATCGGAGGCCGCGAGATTGCGATAGTGGTTCTGGCTCTGGCCGATGGTCAGCGGCGAGTCGAAGGGGTTGAACTCCACCGTGCCATGCTGGCGCCGGCCAGGAGTCGCGCAAGTCATGACGACCAGGCCGTCGTCCTTCACCAGACGCAGCATGTTGAGCCAGGTCTTCTTCCACTGGGGGTTGTGCTCCATTGCCTCGCACGAAATGACGACGTCCGTGCCGTTCGCGGCACCGCCGTAGTCTTCACCATGGCAGACGAGGTCGACGTCCTGACCTTCCCCGACGTCGAGGCCGAGGTAGCTGCACTCCTGGAAGAACTCGCGGACCGAGCCGTTCAGATTGAGGCTGCCGATCTCGATGACCGACCGCCCGGTGAAGTAGGACGGCAGGAACTGCTTCACGCCGGCGACGAAGAATCGTTGTTGGGGATGTGACATGAACCTGGCTGCGTTGGATTGGCGCTTCGGCGGAAGCCGGGGGAGTACAGGATCACCCGCTGCGCGAAGCCATCACTCGCCAGGTGCGGAGCCAGCCGCTGCATTCGCCCACAAGCGCTGTCCCCCCATGCCCAGGTGCTCCAGATACAGCCGGAGATCGAACTCGAGGCGATGATAGTCCGGCTCCATGTGCCTGCACAGCGCATAGAAGGCCTTGTCGTGCTCACGTTCCTTCATATGTGCCAACTCGTGCACAACAATCATCCGAAGTAGCGCCAGCGGCACTTCCTTGAACAGGCTCGCCACCCGGATTTCGCGCTTGGCCTTGAGCTTGCCGCCCTGCACGCGCGACACGGTGGTGTGGGTGCCCAGCGCGTTGCGGATCACGTGCAGCTTGTTGTCGAACATCACCTTCGACAGCGGCTCGGCCTTGCGCATGAACTCGCCCTTGAGCTCGTTCACGTAGGCGTAGAGCGCGCGGTCGGTCTGGATGTCGTGCACACCCTCCGGATAGCGCTGGCCGAGGAGGGCGCCCAACTTCTCCTGGGCCATCAGCTGGCGGACCTGCTCCAGCAGGGGTGCCGGGTAGCCCGCCAGGTACTTCATGCAATGACCTTGAATGACCGGGTTCAGGCCGTCCGGCGCTGCGTGCTGGTTGCGCAGGCCAGGCCGGTGGCGACGCCGCCGAAGAGGTCGCCCTCGACCAGGTTCACGCCCGCGAAGCTCCTACGCAGGGCGTTCTGGAAGGGCCGCAGCGCCGACGAACCGCCGGTGAGGTAGATCGCGTCGAGGTCGTTGCTGCGCAGGCCCGCGCGCTTGACGCAGGCGTGCGCGCAGGCGATCACGCTTTCCAGCGGCGCGGCCAGCTGCTGCGCCATGTCGTCGGGCGTGAGCGAGGCGGCGAGACCACGCTCGGCGCAATCCAGGTCGATGGCGGTCGCGGCATCGCTCAGCGACACCTCGATCTTGGCCGCTTCCACGGCGCTCGCGATGCGGTGGCCGTGCCGTTCCTCGAGCACGGTCATCAGCCGGTCGTGCAGGCGCGTGTCGGCGTAGCTGGTGCGCAGATCCTTTGCCTGGCGAAGCGCCTTGGCGGCGTAGAGCCAGTTGATCAGGTGCCAGGACGACAGCTCGAAGAACACCTTGCTAGGCACCTCGCGCCCCTGCGGCCCGTGATGGCGGAATCCGAACTGCGGCATCACGCGCTCGAGGTTCAGCCGCTGGTCGAAGTCGGTACCGCCGATGTGCACGCCGCTGGTGGCCAGCACGTCGTCGCTGCGGTCTTCGAGCGCGGCGCGCTCGGGCCCCACGCGCACGACGGTGAAGTCGGAGGTGCCGCCGCCGATGTCGACGATGAGCACGACGGATTCCTTGCTGATCCGCTGTTCGTAGTCGAAGGCGGCCGCGATGGGTTCGAGCTGGAACGAGATTTCCCTGAAGCCGGCCGCGCGCGCCGCGATACGCAGGCTTTCCTCGGCGCGCTCGTCGCGCTTGGGGTCGTCGTCCACGAAATGCACCGGGCGTCCGATCACCACGCGCTCGGGCATCTGGCCGAGCTCGCGGCCGGCGCGCACCGCCAGCTCGCGCAGGAAGCGGGCGATGATGTCCTCGAAGCTCACGAGGCCGTCGTAGATCGCCGTCTTCTCCTGCATCAGCGCGCTGCCGAGCAGGCTCTTGAGCGAGCGCATCAGCCGCCCCTCGGTGCCCGAGAGGTACTGGCCGATGGCGTCGCGGCCGAAGTGGGTGGTGCGGTCTTCGGCGTTGAAGAAGATCGCGGTGGGCAGTGTGGTGGCCGCGCCCTCGATGGGCAGCAGGCGTGCTTGCGTGCCGACCCGGCAGGCGACAGCGGAGTTGGAGGTGCCGAAGTCGATGCCGATCGTCGGCAACGACGACGGTGCCTTCACGATCAGGATTCCCTGCGAAGCGCCGGGAACAGGATCACGTCGCGGATGCTCGGCGAATCGGTCAGCAGCATCATGAGCCGGTCGATGCCGATGCCGCAGCCGCCGGTGGGCGGCATGCCGTATTCGAGGGCGCGCACGAAGTCGTGGTCGTAGTACATGGCCTCGTCGTCGCCGCTGTCCTTGGCGGCCACCTGCGCATTGAAGCGCGCGGCCTGGTCCTCGGCGTCGTTCAGCTCGCTGAAGCCGTTGCCGAACTCGCGGCCGGTGATGTACAGCTCGAAGCGTTCCGTGACCTCGGGGCGCTCGTCGTTGGCGCGCGCCAGCGGCGAGATCTCGGTCGGGTGCTCCATGATGAAGGTCGGCTGCCAGAGCTTCTCTTCGACGGTTTCCTCGAAGAACAGCACCTGCAGGCTGGCGAGGCTGCGCTGCGAGAGCTTGTCCTTCTCCTCGTTCATGCCGAGCTTGCGCAGCGCGGCGATGAGCCAGGCGCTGTCGTCGACGCCCTGCGCCACGCCTTCGGCCTCGGTGTACTTGAGGATCGCCTCGCGGATCGTCAGGCGCTGGAAGGGCTGTGTCAGGTCGACCGGCTTGCCCTGGTAGGTGAGCTGCTGCGTGCCCACGGCCTTGTCGGCGATGGTGCGGATCAGCGTCTCGGTGAAGTCCATCAGGTCGCGGTAGTTCCAGTAGGCCGCGTAGAACTCCATCATCGTGAACTCGGGGTTGTGCCGCACCGAGATGCCCTCGTTGCGGTAGCTCCGGTTGATCTCGAACACGCGCTCGAAGCCGCCGACGATCAGGCGCTTGAGGTACAGCTCGGGCGCGATGCGCAGGAACATCTCCTGGTCGAGCGCGTTGTGGTGCGTCTTGAACGGCTTGGCGTTGGCACCGCCCGGGATCGGGTGGAGCATGGGCGTCTCGACCTCGAGGAAGTCGTTGGACACCATGAACTCGCGCAGGGCGCTCACCGCCTTGCTGCGCGCGGTGAAACGCTTGCGGGCGGATTCGTCGGTGATCAGGTCGACGTAGCGCTGGCGGTACTTCTGCTCCTGGTCGGCCATGCCATAGAAGTCGCCCGGCAGGGGGCGCAGGCTCTTCGTTAGAAGGCGCAGCTTCGTGACCTTGATAGACAGTTCTCCAGTCTTGGTCTTCATCAGCGTGCCTTCGGCGCCAAGGATGTCGCCCAAATCCCAGCGCTTGAACTCGGCATACGCCTCTTCGCCAACCGCATCGCGCGTGACGTAAAGCTGGATGCGGCTGGTGGTGTCCTGCAAGGTCGCGAAGCTGGCCTTGCCCATCACGCGCTTGAGCATCATGCGGCCTGCAACACTTACGGCGATGGCTTGCGCATCGAGCGCTTCAGGTTCAATGGAACCGTGCGTTTCGATTAGTGCTGCGGCGCGATGTGCCGGCTTGAAGTCATTGGGGAACGCAACGCCCTTGCCCTCAGCCTGTGCGGCGCGCAGCAGCTTGAGCTTTTCGCGGCGCTCGGCGATGAGCTTGTTGTCGTCGACGGCCGGTGCGGCCGCTGCCGGTTCCGTTGCGGGCGAGGGGGTATTGGGAGTCAGGTGATCGGACATGGGAGGCGGATGGCGCGCAACCGGGAGCGTGCGCGGGCCCGGCATTTTAGCCGATCGGGTTTGAATAAAACCTGCCCAGAGCGCCCGTCAATCCTGCGCCATGCGCTATGAAAATTGGAGCGACCTATTCAGTGATACCGGTGCGTGCCAGCAGATCGCTGACCAGCTCCAGCCGCATCAGCGGGCTGTCGAGCTCCATCAGCCGCTGCCGCAGCTCGAGCTGCATCGGCACCAGCTCGCACCATCTGTTGGCCACCCAGCCGCAATCGTCGAAGCGGTAGGGCTCGGCGATCGGCAGCCGCACCGCCCCGCCCTGGGCGCGCTTGCGCTCCTCGAGGGTGCCGACCAGGCGCTGCAGCGCGGTGGAGGTATGCCGCAGGTCGTCGGGAATCTCCAGCGCGACGTCGTCGTTCACCGCCTCGACCTCGGCGACCCAGAGGCCATGCTTCTGCAGCTCGTTGCTGCGGACGCGAAAGCGCTGCGTGCCGACGCATTCGATCTGCAGCAGGCCGCTTTGCGGCGACTCGAACTCGCGGATCATGGCCAGCGTGCCGATGGCGGCGAAGCTCTCGGCATCGGCGCCGGCCTTGCGCACCTCGCTGCCGCTGGTGAGGCTCACCACGCCGAAGGGCGCGTCGGCCTTGCGGCACTTGCCGATCATGTCGAGGTAGCGGACCTCGAAGATGCGCAATGGAAGAAGGCCGCCGGGAAAGAGCACCGTTCCGAGCGGAAACAATGGCAGTGAATGCAAAAGGGGTTGTGTCGTCATCGATGAGCCTTGCGTGGCTATCATCGCATTCCCCTCACGGCCGCGTCTCATGCTCTACCAGATTCCCTCGTTCCTTCTCGACGTGATCGTCGGTCTGCTCGGCGGCGCCTGCCTGCTGCGCCTGTACATGCAATACCACCGCGTGCCCTTCGGCAACCCTCTCGGGCGCTTCGTGTTCGCGATCACCGACTGGATCGTGTTGCCGCTGCGGCGCATCGTGCCTTCGGTGAAGCGCTGGGACCTCGCCAGCCTGATCGCGGCATGGCTGCTGGTGATGCTGAAGTTCCTGCTGCTGTGGCTGCTGGCGGGCAGCCTCGGGCGCATCGCGACCCTGCCGCTGGTGTCGCTGGTGGGGCTGATGCAGCTGGCCGTCTCGGGCCTGACGGCGCTGCTGGTGGTCTATGCGGTGCTGTCGTGGATTCCGGGAGCCTCGCCCATGCTGCTCGACCTGATCTCCCGCCTGGCCGATCCGCTCGTGCGGCCCTTCCGCCGCTTCATCCCGCTGATCGGCGGAGTCGACCTTTCTCCGCTGGCTGCCATCGTGGTGCTGCAGGTGATCGCGATCGTGCTGGGTAACCTGCTGGTCTTCGCTTATCAGCTGACGTTCTGAGCTCCTGAATACAAAAGGGCCCGGATGCATCGCACCCGGGCCCTTTTGTTTTTCGATCGCCTTTCGGTCAGCTCACCGCATCGGCCGGCTGGCGCAGCAGCATCGCGAGCGTGTTGGCGATGGTCTTGCGCAGTTCGCGGCGGTCGCTGATGAAGTCGATGGCGCCCTTGGTCTGCAGGAACTCGGCGCGCTGGAAGCCTTCGGGCAGCGTCACGCGCACGGTCGATTCGATCACGCGCGGGCCGGCGAAGCCGATCAGCGCCTTGGGCTCGGCGATCACCACGTCGCCCACGAAGGCGAAGCCTGCCGACACGCCGCCCATCGTCGGGTCGGTCAGCACGCTGATGTAGGGCAGGCCCTTCTTCGCCAGGCGCGTGAGCGCGGCATTGGTCTTGGCCATCTGCATCAGCGAGAGCAGGCCTTCCTGCATGCGCGCGCCGCCGGTGGCGGTGAAGCAGATGAACGGCACCTTCTGCTCGATGGCGGTCTCGACGCCGCGCACGAAGCGCTCGCCGACCACGCTGCCCATGGAGCCGCCCATGAACTCGAACTCGAAGCAGGCCACGACCACGCTGATGCTGTGCACCGAGCCGCCCATGACGACCAGGGCGTCGGTCTCGCCGGTGTTTTCCAGGGCTTCCTTCAGGCGCTCGGGGTACTTGCGGCTGTCCTTGAACTTCAGCGCGTCGACCGGCAGCACTTCCTGGCCGACTTCGTAGCGGCCCTCGGCGTCGAGGAACGCGTCGAGCCGCGCGCGGGCGCCAATGCGGTGGTGATGGCTGCAGCTGGGGCAGACGTTCTGGTTGTGCTCGAGGTCGGTCTTGTACAGAACGGTCTCGCAGGCGGGGCACTTGATCCACAGGCCCTCGGGCACCTGGCGGCGCTCGGACGGGTCGGTTTGGGCGATCTTGGCGGGTAGCAGTTTTTCAAGCCAGCTCATGGGGGCTCCTTGTGTTGGCGGTGATTATCGACCAGCCGCGTTCTTGGCCGTCGCGGCAGGCAGGGCGTCGAGCGCCTCGCGGATGCCCGCGAGGAATTCGCGCACCGCCGGCACGACCTTGTCGCGGGGCTGGTCCTCGATGAGTTGAATGATCTTCGTGCCGATCACGACCGCGTCGGCGGCGGAGCCGATGGCCTGCGCCGTGCGCGCGTCACGGATGCCGAAGCCCACGCCCACCGGGATGCTCACGTGTTCGCGGATGCGCGGGATCATGCGGCCGACGGCCTCGGTGTCGAGGTGGCCGGCGCCGGTCACGCCCTTGAGCGACACGTAGTAGACGTAGCCGCTCGCGATGCGCGCGACCTGCGCCATGCGCTCGTCGGTGCTGGTGGGTGCCAGCAGGAAGATCAGGTCGATGCCGGCGGCCTTCAGCTCGGCGGCGAAGGCCTCGCATTCCTCGGGCGGGTAGTCGACCACCAGCAGCCCGTCGACGCCGGCTGCGGCCGCGTCGCGGATGAAGGACTTCTTGCCGTGCACCAGGTCGTAGCGCTCGACCGGGTTGGCGTAGCCCATCAGCACCACTGGCGTGGTCGTGTCGGTCTTGCGGAAGGCCGCGACGATGGCGAGCACCTGCTTCATGCCCACGCCCAGCGCCAGCGCGGCTTCGCCGGCCTTCTGGATCACGGGGCCGTCGGCCATGGGGTCGGAAAAAGGCACGCCCAGTTCGATCACGTCGGCGCCGGCCTCGACCATGCCGTGCATCAGCTCGGGCGTGATGTCGGCGAAGGGGAAGCCCGCTGTCACGTACGGGATGAGGGCGCGGCGGCCGTCTTTCTTCAGGGCCTCGAAGGTGGCTGCAATGCGGCTCATCACTTGCCTCCCTTCACGCTCAGTCCGCGCATCGAGGGGCGGTCGTAGAAATCGACGCCCGACAGGTCGGCGACGGTGCCGATGTCCTTGTCGCCGCGGCCCGAGAGGTTCACCAGGATCGACTGGTCGGGGCGCATGGTCTTGGCGAGCTTCAGTGCATGGGCCACCGCGTGGCTGGATTCGAGCGCGGGGATGATGCCCTCCGTGCGGCACAGGTAGTGGAAGGCGTCCAGCGCCTCGGTGTCGGTGATGCCGACGTACTCGGCGCGGCCGATGTCGGCCAGGTACGCGTGCTCGGGGCCCACACCGGGGTAGTCGAGGCCCGCGCTGATGCTGTGGGTCTCGGTGATCTGGCCGTCCTCGTTCTGCAGCAGGTAGGTGCGGTTGCCGTGCAGCACGCCGGGGCTGCCGCGCAGGATGGAGGCCGAGTGCTTGCCGCTGTCGAGCCCTTCGCCCGCGGCCTCGACGCCAATCAGGCGCGTGCCGGTGAACGGGATGTAGGGGTGGAAGATGCCCATCGCGTTGCTGCCGCCGCCCACGCAGGCGATCACCACGTCGGGCTGCTTGCCCTCCGCCTCGCCGGTGATGCCGTCGGCCGCGAGCATGGCCGGCATCTGCTCGATGCACTCGGTGCCGATCACGCTCTGGAAGTCGCGCACCATGGTCGGATAGGGGTGCGGGCCGGCGACGGTGCCGATGATGTAGAACGTGTTCTCCACGTTGGTGACCCAGTCGCGCATCGCCTCGTTGAGCGCGTCCTTCAGCGTCTTGCTACCGGATTCGACGGGCACCACGGTGGCGCCGAGCAGGTTCATGCGGTAGACGTTGGGGCTCTGGCGCTTCACGTCCTGGCTGCCCATGTAGACCACGCACTCGAGGCCGTAACGCGCGCAGATCGTGGCGGTGGCCACGCCGTGCTGGCCGGCGCCGGTCTCGGCGATGACGCGGGGCTTGCCCATGCGGCGCGCGAGCATCGCCTGGCCGATCACGTTGTTGATCTTGTGGGCACCGGTGTGGTTCAGGTCTTCGCGCTTCAGGTAGATCTGCGCGCCGCCCATTTCGCGGCTGGTGCGCGCCGCGTGGTAGATCGGCGAGGGACGGCCGACGAAGTGCTTGAGCTCGTAGTGGAATTCTGCGAGGAACGCCGGATCGTCCTTGAACTTCGCGTACGCATCGCGCAGTTCGTTGATCGCGTGGGTGAGCGTCTCGCTCGCGAAGGTGCCGCCGTAGTTGCCGAAGTGGCCAGTGGCGTCGGGTTGCTGGTAGTTGCTTTGCATGGTTCTCGATCGGTGGGCCGCAGCCCGACGAACGATCGGCTGCGGCGGCTAACTGGAGAAGGACGCGTCGGCAGCCCTGACTGCTGCGACGAATTGCCGGATCTTTCCGGCGTCCTTGAGGCCCTTGTTCCCGGGACCGTCGATTTCGACGCCCGAGCTCACATCAACGGACAGCGTCTTGCAGCGCGTCCGCAGGATGCGAATGCCATCGCTCACGTTTGCAGGTGTGAGCCCACCACTCAAGACGAGGTGAGCGTCGACGGCGGGTGGAAGAAGTGACCAATCGAATGCCTTGCCGCCACCGCCATAACCTTCGACATGCGCGTCGAGCAGGATGGCCTGGGCGTGGGAGTAATCGGACGCGTATTTTACGAGGTCGAAGCCGGCCCCGGCATCCCCCAGCGGAATGCGGGCGGCGCGCATGTAGCGGAAGCGCCCGCCGCCGGCGGCTTCTTCGCATTGCTGCGGGGTCTCTTCGCCGTGGAATTGCGCGATGGAGCCCTTCACCTGGGTGAGCGATGCTATGACTTTGGTAGCGTCCTCGTTCACGAACAGCAGGACTGGCGTGATGAACGGCGGCAGGCGCGAGGCCAGTTCGGCAGCCCGCTGCGCCGTGACGGCGCGCGGGCTCTTCGGATACAGGACAAAGCCGACGGCGTCAGCACCGGCTTCCACCGCCGCATCGACGTCGGCTTCACGTGTCAGGCCGCAGATCTTGATGCGGGTACGGGGCAGGGCAGGCGCGCTCATGGCGGGCCATCATACGGAGCCCCGCCGGCCTGCAGCGTGGCTTCATCCGGCAGACCCCACTTGGCGTCGTACAACGGGCCCATGAAATAAAGGCCGTCGGCGGAAAAGGTGGGCGCCGCCGCGTCGCGGCTGCGTGCCGCGAGCACCTGCGAGATCCACTCTGGAGGCGCATCGCCCCGGCCGACGCGCAGCAGGCAGCCCATCAGGTTGCGGATCATGTGGTGCAGGAACGCATCGGCCTCGAATTCGAAGTGCCAGCGGCAGCGCTCGCTGTCGCCGACGCGGGTGATCTCGATGCGCCGCAGGTCCTTGACCGGCGAGCGCGCCTGGCAGGCCGAGGCGCGGAACGAAGTGAAGTCGTGCTGGCCGATCAGCAGCGCCGCGGCGGCGCGCATCGCATCGCCGTCGAGCGGCCGCATCGACCAGCCGACGCGGCCTGCGTCCAGGCTGGGCCGCACGGGGGACTGCGAAAGCACGTAGACATACCGGCGGGCGAGAGCGCTGGCGCGGCAATGGAATTCATCAGGCACCGGATGCGCCCACTGCACCGCGATGTCGTCTGGCAGGAAGCGATTGGTACCGCGCGCCCAGGAGAAGGGTTCGCGTATGGCGGTGGTGTCGAAGTGAACCACCTGCATCAGGGCATGCACGCCGGCATCGGTGCGGCCGGCGCACAGGGTCCTGATCGGCTGCGCAGCGAACTGCGCGAGCGCGGCTTCGAGCTTGTCCTGCACCGTGCGACCGGAGGACTGGCTCTGCCAGCCGTCGTACGCTCGGCCGTTGTACCGGATGCCGAGCGCCAGCCTCACGAATTCAGGGGACCGAGAAAAGCGAGCCGCGAGCTCGCTCAGCGCAGTTCCGCGAGCAGTTGACGGGCTTGCGACTTGAGGTCGCCTGCGCTTTCGGCTTCGACTTCCTCGACCAGCGAGCGGGCGCCTTCGACGTCGCCGATGGCCTGCAGCTCGCGGGCCAGCGACAGCTTCACGGCGTGCGGGCTCTCGTCGCCTTCGTCGTTTTGTGCGGCAGCCGCAGCGGCTGCCGGCTTGGCGGCTTCAGCGGGACGCGAAGCGGGCAGTCCGGCCAGCGCGCTCATGTCGAACTCGATGAAGCCGGAGTCGGCCGGCAGAGCGTTGCGCAGCATGGCGGGGCGGGTGTTGTCCGCATCGCTCAGGCTCAGCGAGCCGGGCAGCGTGTCGGCCGACAGCGCGCCGGGGGCGGTGTCGAAGTCGTTCTCGAGGTCGACCGGCGTCGTCAGGGCATGGCCGTTCGACAGCGGCGGCGCGGGGCGCGCCGTCTGCGGAGCGGGTGCATAGGCCGACTTCGGCAGGCTGGCGCCGACCGGCGAGTGCTGCGGGGCGACCGGTGCCGGTGCAGGAGCGGGGGCCGGCGGAGTGGTCAGGTCGAGATCGAAATCCAGTGGCGCGACCGAAGGCACGAAGGCAGGCGGTGCCACGGCCACCGGGGGCGAGACCACAGGAGCCGGTGCCGCGGGCTTGGCAGCAGCGCTCAGGGCGCTTGCGAAGGCGGCCGTTTCGGCAGCGCTGGCGCCGCCGCTGCGGGGAGCGCCCGATTCGTACAGTGGGTTGCCCGGATCGAGGTCCTTGCCCATGTCGACCACGCGGTTCCAGTCGGAGCCCGCGCCGCCCGTCAGCTTGTGCACTTCGGTGGCGAGGCTTTCGTAGGCACGCACGTCGCGGCGCTTGGCGTGGATCTCGAGCAGCTTCAGGTGGATGGCGGTGCGGTCCGGGTTCAGGCGCAGCGCCTCGCGCAGGATTTCCTCGGCCTGCAGGTCGCGGCCGTAGGCCAGGTACACATCGGCCTCGGCGACCGGGTCCACGTCGCCGGCGTCGAGCTGGCTCGGGGAGTACGAGAGCGAGGAGACCGTGGAGTCGCCACGATGCTTGGTGTCCACCGATTCGCCGCCGCTGGCGCCGAAGAACGAGTCCTTCGGAATGCGGCTTTCGAGGAACACGCTTTCGCTCATCTCCTCGCGGCGACGGCCCAGCACGCGGTACAGCAGGAAGCCGACCAGCAGCGCGATCAGCGCAGCGCCCGCGAGCATCAGCGGGTTGTCCATCAGCTCTTCGAGGAAGGTGGGCTCCGGCGGCGGGGGCGGCGGAGCCGGCTTCTTCACGGCTGGCTTCGGCGCAGCGGCCGCAGCCGGGGCGCTTGCGGCTGCAGCAGCAGGCGCGGCCGCTGCATCTGCCGAGGCAGGCGGCGTAGCGGCCGGCGCGCCCGCGGCGGGGGATTCGGCCGGAGCGGCTGCCGGGGCAGCGGGTGCTGCAGCCTGCGCCGTGGCTTCAGGAGTGGGGGCAGGGCTCGGAGCTACAGCGGCCGGCGCGGGTGCCGGCGCTGCAGCAGGTGCCGGTGCGGGAGCTGCGACGGGCGCGGCGGCAGCGGCAGGAGCCGGCGCGGGGCTGGCAGCCGGCGGCGCCACCGTGGCGCTGGTGTTGGGAGCGGGAACCGGAATGCCCGGCGTCACCGGTGCCGGGGCAGCGGCCGGCGCTGCGGCGGACGATCCAGCGCCCGTGGCCGCCTTGAGCTTGTTCAGCTCGTTGATGTTCTTCGACAGCTCCGCGACGCGGTTGCTGCTGTCCTGCGCCTGGCGTGCCTGCGCGACTTTTTCGTCGGCGGCGCGTGCGGTGGCGTTGCCTTGGGAGATCGTCAGCTTGTCCGGGGAGCTGGCCGCCGCATTGCGGTCTTCCACGTTCGCCTGGACCTTGCCGGCGGCCTTGCGGCTCGCGGCGGCGACATTGGTGGTGGGCGCGTTGTCGGCCAGCTTCTGGCGGTAGGAGCCGAAGTCGCGGCTCTGCGCGGTGACGGTGCGGCGGGCTTCGGCCGGCGAAACGGCGGATGCCTCGGCGGCGCTCGGCAGGTCGAGCACTGCGCCGGCCCGCATGCGGTTGACGTTGCCGCCGACGAAGGCGTCGGGGTTGGCCATCAGCAGCGCGACCAGCATCTGGTCGAGCGACACGTCGGCAGGCTTGTAGGCTGCAGCGATCTTGCCGGCGGTGTCGCCGCGCTGCACCGTGACCTGCTCGCCGCTGCCTCCGCCGCTACGGGCCGGGGCCGCCGCCGGAACGGGAGCTGCAGCAGCCGGTGCGGCTGCTGCAGGCGCGGGAGCGACAGGAGCGGCGGACGGTGCCGTCGCCACCACGGGCGGACGCTCGCGGCGCGAGCGAGCCGCAGGGGCTGCGCGTTCGACCGGGGCGCTGATCTGGGGAGAAATGGGAGCCGCCTGCGATGCAGCGGCCTGGCGCGTGGCCGGCGGATCGAGCAGCACCGTGTAGTCGCGCACGATCCGGCCGGAAGCGCCGTTGGCTTCGAGCAGCAGGTCGATGAACGGGTCGTTCAGCGGACGGCTGCCGGTCAGGCGAACCACATACTGGCCGCCGGCGCGGCGCTGCAGCGTCGCCCTGACGTCGCTGAGCGCGGAGTTGTATGGCACGCCGGCGTTCCTGAACGCTTCGGCCGTGGCGATGTTGATCTTCAGGCCGTCCGCTTCGTTGGCGGCCATTTCCGTGACATCGATCTCCGCGCGCAAGGGCTCGCCGAGGGCCGACTGCACCTTGAGCTGCCCCAGCGTGAAGGCGCTGGCGTCGACGCTGGCGATGCCCATGGCCACGGCTGCCGCCGCGCCGAGGATGGAGAGGCGCCAACCGTTCGACGGCAGAGGCGGGCGAACGGCCGATGGGCTGGCCGCAGGCAACAGATGTCTTGTCATGCTGATAGGGGGCGGCTCAGGCCCGGAATTTGTAAGAGGACGTTAGCATCATCACTGAGCACTGACAAGGCAATGCGCTTGTTCTACCCAGTGCGCGCATACTTACGCACACATCTTCCGTTGCTCGAAGGCAACAATTCGTGTTTCAAAAGCCTGAGCAGCCCTCATCAGGCTTCGAGCAGGATGCGCAGCATGCGGCGCAGCGGTTCCGCGGCACCCCACAGCAGCTGGTCGCCGATGGTGAAGGCGCCGACGTACTCCGGGCCCATCGCCAGCTTGCGGATGCGGCCGACCGGGATGTCCATGGTGCCCGTCACGGCCACCGGCGTCAGGTCCTTGACCGTGGCTTCGCGCGTGTTCGGCACGACCTTGGCCCAGGGGTTGTCGGCAGCGATCATCGCCTCGATGTCGGCCACCGGCACGTCCTTCTTGAGCTTGAAGGTCAGGGCCTGGCTGTGGCAGCGCATCGCGCCGATGCGCACGCAGAAACCGTCGACCGGCACGGCGGCGGTGCCGAAGCCCGCGCCCTGGCCGAGGATCTTGTTGGTCTCGGCGCCGCCCTTCCACTCTTCCTTCGACATGCCGTCACCCAGGTCCTTGTCGATCCAGGGGATCAGCGAGCCGCCCAGCGGCGCGCCGAAGTTGGCCGTCTCGGCGGCGCTGAGCGTCTGCTGCTTGTGCAGCACCTTGCGGTCGATCTCGAGGATGGCCGACTTCGGGTCGTCCAGCAGGGCGCGCACTTCGGCGTTCAGTGTGCCGAACTGGGTCAGCAGCTCGCGCATGTGCTGAGCGCCGCCACCCGAGGCCGCCTGGTAGGTCATGCTGGTCATCCACTCGACCAGGCCGGCCTTGTAGAGGGCGCCGACGCCCATGAGCATGCAGCTCACGGTGCAGTTGCCGCCGATCCAGTTCTTGCCGCCCTTGGCGAGCGCGTTCTCGATCACCGGCAGGTTGACGGGATCGAGCACGATGATCGCGTCGTCCTTCATGCGCAGGGTGGAGGCGGCGTCGATCCAGTGTCCGTTCCAGCCGGCGGCGCGCAGCTTGGGGAAGACTTCGCTGGTGTAGTCGCCGCCCTGGCAGGTGATGACGATGTCGCACTTCTTCAGTGCCTCGATGTCGTTCGCATCCTTCAGCGCGGTTTCGTTCTTGGCCATGGCCGGGGCCTTGCCGCCGGCGTTGGAGGTCGAGAAGAAGACCGGCTCGATGAGACCGAAGTCGCCTTCGGCCTGCATGCGGTCCATCAGGACCGAGCCGACCATGCCGCGCCAGCCCACGAGGCCGACCAGAGGTTGAGATGCGTTCGCCATTTCAGTTTGCCCTTATGAAAAAAAGAAAAGTTGTCTTTTTTGCGCCCGACTCGTCGAGCCGGGGAGGGGCGTGACGAAGCGGGCTGCGGTTAGCCGGTAATCGTCTTTTTGGTGATTGCTGCAACGACCGCGTCGCCCATCTCGCGGGTGCCGACGCGCTTGGTGCCTTCAGACCAGATGTCGCCCGTGCGCAGCCCGGAGGCGAGCACGTCCTTGACCGCCGACTCGATACGGTCGGCAGCTTCGGGCTGGTTGAGGGAGAAACGGAGCATCATGGCAGCGGACAGGATTGTAGCCAAAGGATTGGCAACCCCTTTGCCGGCAATGTCGGGGGCGCTGCCGTGGCTGGGCTCGTACAGGCCCTGGTTGCTCGAATTGAGCGATGCCGAGGGCAGCATGCCGATGGAGCCGGTGAGCATCGCGGCCTCGTCGGAGAGGATGTCACCGAACATGTTGCCGGTGACGACAACGTCGAATTTCTTGGGCGCCTTCACCAGCTGCATGGCCGCGTTGTCGACCAGCATGTGGTCGAGTTCGACGTCCGGGTATTCCTTCGCGATGTCGAGCATCACGTCTTTCCACAGCTGCGAGGTTTCCAGCACGTTGTTCTTGTCCACGCTGGTCACGCGCTTGCTGCGCTTGCGGGCGGCCTCGAAGGCGACGCGGGCGATGCGCTCGATCTCGGGGCGCGAGTAGCGCATGGTGTCGAATGCCTCCTCGGCGCCGGGGAAGTGCCCATCCGTCGCGACGCGGCGGCCGCGCGGCTGGCCGAAGTAGATGTCGCCGGTCAGCTCGCGGATGATGAGGATGTCCAGGCCTGCGATCAGCTCGGGCTTCAGGCTGGAGGCGCCTACCAGCTCCTCGTAGCAGATGGCCGGGCGGAAGTTGGCGAACAGGCCCAGGTTCTTGCGCAGCCCGAGGATGGCCTGCTCGGGCCGCAGCGGCCGGTCGAGCTTGTCGTACTTCCAGTCGCCGACGGCGCCGAAGAGCACCGCATCGGCTTCCTTGGCGAGCTTGAGCGTCGATTCCGGCAGCGGATGGCCGTGCGCCTCGTAGGCCGCGCCGCCGACCAGCGCCGATTCCGTCTCGAACTTCAGGTCGAGAACGTCGAGCACCTTGACGGCTTCCGCCACGATTTCGGTGCCGATGCCGTCACCTGGGAGAACTGCGATTTTCATTGGGTCTTGGATGGTTGAATGAGAGAGGAATCAGGCTGTCCGGACGCGAAGGACGACTCGTCCTTCGCGAAACCTTCGCGCACTCTGCGTCCGGATGTCCGTTTCGTTTCGAATCAGGAAATCATCGTATGCGCCAGCCAGGGCTTCTGCGCCAGGCGCTCGGCTTCGAAGGCCTTGATCTTGTCCTTGTGGCGCAGCGTGAGGCCGATGTCGTCCAGGCCGTTGAGCAGGCAGTACTTGCGGAAGGCCTGCACGTCGAACGCGAACTCCTGGCCGTCGGGCTTCACCACCACCTGGCGCTCCAGGTCGATGGTCAGCGTGTAGCCGGGGAAGGCGAAGGTCTCGTCGAAGAGCTGGGCGACCTGCGCCGCGGGCAGCACGATCGGCAGCAGGCCGTTCTTGAAGCTGTTGTTGAAGAAGATGTCGGCGTAGCTCGGCGCGATGATCGCGCGGAAGCCGTACTGGTCGAGCGCCCACGGCGCATGCTCGCGCGACGAGCCGCAGCCGAAGTTCTGGCGCGCCAGCAGGATCGATGCGCCGGCGTAGCGCGGCTGGTTCAGCACGAAGTCGGGGTTCGGCTTGCGGCTGGCCGGGTCCTGGCCGGGCAGGCCCGGGTCGAGGTAGCGCCACTCGTCGAACAGGTTCACGCCGAAGCCGGTCTTCTTGATCGACTTGAGGAACTGCTTCGGGATGATCGCGTCGGTGTCGACGTTCTCGCGGTCCATCGGGGCCACGAGGCCCTTGTGCACGGTGAATTGCTTCATGGGGGTCTCTTTTCTTCCTTCTTGCAGCCCGCTCAGGCGAATGTGCGGACGTCGACGAAATGGCCGTGCACCGCGGCGGCCGCGGCCATGGCCGGGCTCACGAGGTGGGTGCGGCCACCGGCGCCCTGGCGGCCTTCGAAGTTGCGGTTGCTGGTGGATGCGCAGCGCTCGCCGGGTTCCAGGCGGTCGGCGTTCATGGCCAGGCACATCGAGCAGCCGGGCTCGCGCCATTCGAAGCCCGCGGCCTTGAAGATCTGGTCGAGCCCTTCGCGCTCGGCCTGTTCCTTCACCACGCCCGATCCGGGCACGACCATCGCGAGCTTCACGTTCTTCGCGACCTTCTGGCCGAGCTTCTTCACCACGGCGGCGGCTTCGCGCATGTCCTCGATGCGGCTGTTGGTGCAAGAGCCGATGAACACCTTGTCGATGAAGATGTCGTTCATGGCCTTGTTGGGCTCCAGGCCCATGTAGACCAGCGCGCGCTCGATGGCGCCGCGCTTGTTGGCGTCTTTCTCCTTGTCGGGATCGGGCACGCGGCCGTTGATCTCGACCACCATCTCGGGCGAGGTGCCCCAGGTCACCTGCGGCTGGATCTGCGTCGCGTCGAGCTCGACCACGGCGTCGAACTTCGCGCCCGGGTCGGACTGCAGCGTGCGCCAGTAGGTCACGGCCTGGTCCCATTCGACGCCGGTGGGCGCGAGCGGCCGGCCCTTGACGTAGCTGATGGTCTTCTCGTCGACTGCCACCAGTCCGGCGCGCGCACCGGCCTCGATGGCCATGTTGCACACCGTCATGCGGCCTTCCATGCTCAGGTCGCGAATCGCCGAGCCGGCGAACTCGATGGTGTAGCCGGTGCCGCCGGCGGTGCCGATCTTCCCGATGATGGCCAGCACGATGTCCTTGGCGGTGCAGCCCACGGGCAGCTTGCCTTCGACCTTCACCAGCATGTTCTTGGCCTTCTTGCCCAGCAGCGTCTGCGTGGCCATCACATGCTCGACCTCGCTGGTGCCGATGCCGTGCGCCAGCGCGCCGAATGCGCCGTGCGTGGAGGTGTGCGAGTCGCCGCACACGACGGTCATGCCCGGCAGCGTCGCGCCCGACTCGGGGCCGATCACGTGCACGATGCCCTGGCGCTTGCTCAGGAAGGGGAAGAACGCGGCCGCGCCGAACTCGGCGATGTTGTGGTCCAGCGTGGTGACCTGTTCCTTGCTGGTCGGGTCGGCGATGCCTTCGTAGCCGCGCTCCCAGCCGGTGGTGGGCGTGTTGTGGTCGGCGGTGGCCACCACCGAGCTGATGCGCCACAGCTTGCGGCCGGCCTCGCGCAGTCCTTCGAAGGCCTGCGGGCTGGTCACTTCGTGCACCAGGTGGCGGTCGATGTAGAGGATCGCGGTGCCGTCTTCCTCGGTGTGGACGACGTGTTCGTCCCAGATCTTGTCGTAGAGCGTGCGTGCCATGTCGGTCTCTTCTGTCTTTCGTGGGGAAATGGAATTGTCCGTGGTTGCGGCCTAGGCCGCGAGCTGTTCACCGCCGTCCGCGGCCGCGTGCAGGTGGTTCACCAGCGAGCGCGCCGCCACGGGCAGAGTGGAGAAATCGCGAGCCACCAGCCTGATCTCGCGCGCGGCCCAGGCGTCGTTGAGCGCCACGCTCACGAGGCCGTGGCCGATGCCGTTGCGCATGAGTTCGAAGGCGCGCTGCGGCATCACGCCGATGCCCAGGCCGTTCTCGATCATGCGGCACATGGCGTCCAGGCCGGTGACGTGGATGCGCAGCTTGATGCTGCGGCCTGCGTCCAATGCGGCCTCGTGCATCGCGACGTAGATGGAGCTGTTGGTGTGCAGGCCGACGTGGTCGAAGTCGAGCGAGTCGACGAAATCGATGCTGCCCCGCGCCGCAAGCGCATGGCCCGTGGGCACGATCAGCGCGAGCCGGTCGTGCCGGTAGGAAAGGCTCTGCAGTTCGCCCGCGCCGCCGGCCACGTGGCAAACGCCGAGGTCGGCCGCGCCTTCCTGCACCGCGCGGATCACCTCGCTGCTGAGGTGCTCCTCGAGGTCGATCTTGATGGCCTCGTGGGCGCGCGTGAACACGCCCAGGTCTTCAGGCAGGAACTGCACGATCGCCGAGATATTGGCGTGCACCCGCACATGGCCGCGCACGCCGTCGGCGTATTCACTGAGCTCGCCCTGCATCTTCTCGAGGCTGTAGAGCACCGAGCGCGCGTGGTGCAGCAGGCTTTCGCCGGCGGGCGTGAGGTCGACGCCGCGCGCATGGCGGTAGAGCAGGGTGGTGCCGAGCGTGGCCTCGAGGTCCGACAGCCGCTTGCTGATGGCAGAGGCCGCGATGAATTCGCGCTCCGCCGCGCGGCCGATGCTGCCCAGTTCGCACACGGCCACGAACAGCTGCAGCGACGTGAGGTCGATGCGGCGGGCGAAGTTGCGTTCGGAGGTGCTCATGGCTTGCTGGCATCGCGGTTTGCGATGGGGTGGGCTATTTTCCCTGATTTTGACGCTCATCCCTTCGCAAAGGGAGATGGGTCAGCTGCCCGGCTGAGATGGGCGGTTCGCCCCCCGACAGATCGGCGCCGCCCTCAATCGCTCGTTCGGGGGATGTTTCAGAAGTGTTACCGCGCGTATCATCGCCGGGCAAATTGTTAACTTAGAACTAAATTCTGATGAATATCTGTTTTCGCAGCCTGTGGAATGAGGCGTTGGGAGCCTGGGTCGCCGTAGCCGAAATCTCCAGGTCCCACGTCGCCTCGCGCAGTGTGGCGAAGGCCCGTAGCGGCGTCGAATCCGGCGACCCGGTGCGCCGGCTGTTCCGCCTCAGCGCGCTGATGAGCGTCGTGGTAATGCTCGGTGCGGCGCCATTCGTTCCTGCCTTCGCGCAGAGCGTGCTTGTCGGCACTGCCGGCGAGGGCGGAGTGGGCGTGGGTATCGGCGGCAACGGGGGCGCCGGCGGGATCGGCGGCGGAGGAGGGGGCGGCAGCGGAGGCGCTCTTGCCGGCGGCGGCGGCGGCGGCTACGGCGCAGGCGGCGGCGGTGCTGGCTTCACCTACGGGTCCAACAGCGGCGGTGCCGGTGGCCCCGCAAGGGGTGGCGACGGCGGCTCTGACAACGCGGGTCTCGGCGGCGCCGGCAACCTCGGCGGCGGGGCAGGCACCGACGGCGTCCAGGGAGCCCAAGGTCCCTTCGGCCCCAAGCCGGGCGGCAGTGCCCTGAGCGGCATCGCCGAAGGCTCGATCTCCGGCGGACTCACGAGCGCGACCTTCGCGACCGACAGGTCCGTGAATGGCTTGCTGGGCATCGGCGGCAGCGGCGGAGGCGGCGCCGGCGCCAGCGGCACGGCTGCAGGCGGCAGCGGCTCGAGCGGCGGCGCTGGCGCACTCAGCATTTCAGCAGGGACCACGACCGTGACCGGCGCGGTCGTCGTCGGTGGTTCGGGCGGCGGCGGAGGCGGCGGCAGCGGCAATGCGAACGGCGGCGACGGCGGTGCCGGCGGCAGCGGCCGCCTGACCGTCGCCGGCGGCAACCTCGTCGCGGACAGCATCGTCGTCGGCGGCAGCGCCGGCGGCAATGGATCGGGCGCCGCCACGCGCGGCCTCGGCGGCGCGGCCGGCAGCGGTACGCTGACCTTCACGGCCGGAAGCATGAGCGTGGCGAACGGCGTCACGGTCAACGGCAACGGCCTGGTCGACTTCAAGCCTGGCGCCGGTACGCAACTCACGGCCGGATACGCCATCACGGGCGCCGGCGGCGTTTCGCAGTCGGGCGCAGGCACCACGGTGATGACCGGCACCAACACCTACACCGGCGGCACCGCGATCAGCGCCGGCACCTTGCAGATCGGCGCGGGCGGCACGGCCGGCAGCATCGTCGGGAATGTCGGCAACGACGGCACGCTGGCATTCAACCGGTCGGACTCCGTCACCTTCGGAGGCGTCATCGCCGGCAGCGGGCAGGTGCATCAGATCGGCAGCGGCACGCTCGAGCTCACGGCCGTCAACAGCTACCAGGGCGGCACGCTGATCGATGGCGGAACACTGCGCGTCGCCAGCGACTCGGCGCTCGGCGCAGCGACGGGCGCTTTGAGCTTCAACCGCGGCGGCACGCTGCAAACCACCGCCGCCTTCACGAGCGGGCGCGACGTGACGCTGCTCGGAAACGGCAACATCGCGAGCAAGGGCGCCGTGTCGATGAGCGGCGTCTTCACCGGCAGCGGCGCGCTCGACGTGCAGGCCGCCACGGGCGACATCACGCTGACCAATGCCGGCAACGATTTCAGCGGCGCCGTCAGCCTGGGTGGCGCGACCGTGCAGATCAACGACAAGAACGCCCTCACGCTGGGCACGCTGGCCACCGGCGCGCTCACCGTCACGAGCCATGGCGACCTCCTGTTCCAGGGCGGCAGTTCGGCATCGTCCATCGATGCCCGCAGCAACGGCGGCGCGGTGACGCAGACCAGCGCGCTTTCGGTGACGGGCGCCATGTCCGTCGACGCGGGTGTCGGGAGCATCGCGCTGAACAACGCGGGCAACGACTTCAGGGGCGATGTCTCGCTCGCCGGGCAGAGCATTTCCATGACCTCCGGCGGCGACCTCTCGGTGGTCTCGCTGACCAATGGGGTCAACGGCGCGGTCGGCCTGGTGGCCGGCGGCGTCCTGACGCTGGGCACGGCGATCGACACCGGCACGGCGGCGCTGACGCTGGCCTCCAGCGGCGGCGCTCTCAACGTCGATCACGCCCTGAGCGGGGGCACCGTCTCCATCACCGGCAGCAAGGGCGTGATGCTTCAGGCCGACGTGCGCACCAAGGGCACGCTGACCCTGGCAAGCGACGCCAGCGTGCTGCAGACCGCGGGCACCGTGACCGCCGGCACCCTGACGGGCAATGCCGGTGGCGACGTGTCGATGAACCTCTCCAACCAGATCGCGGCGCTGGGAGACTTCACCGCCGCTGGCGCCTTCAGCCTCAGGAACATGCAGGCGCTGCAGGTCGTGGGCAACGTCGCTGCGTCGAGCGTGGCGCTGGACGTGGCGCCGGGCGTGCTGGTGACCGGCTCGATCAGCGCCACGGGCAGCAAGGGCGAGTCCATCGCGATCGCCAGCGGCACGCGCCTGCAGGTCGGCAACGGCGGCACCGCCGGCGTGCTCGTCGGCAACGTGACCAACGACGGCGCGCTCGCCTTCGACCGCGCCGACACGGTGGCTTTCGCCGGCGCCATCGCAGGCAAGGGGGTGCTGGTGCAGCAGGGCACGGGCACCCTCGTGCTCACCGGCGCCAACAGCTACACCGGCGGCACCTCCGTGAAGGCCGGCGTGCTGCAGGGCAACGCCACCAGCCTCCAGGGCGACATCGTGAACGATGCGACGGTGGTCTTCGAACAGACGAAGGCCGGCGGCAGCGGCACCTACGCCGGCAGCATGAGCGGCACGGGAAGCCTGCGCAAGATCGGCGACGGCGAACTGGTTCTCGCCTCGGCCAACACCTACAGCGGCGGCACGTCGGTCGAAGCCGGCACGCTCAACGCCAGCGTCACCGGCGCGCTCGGCCAGGGGCCGGTCTCGGTCGCCAACGGCGCGGCCTTGCTGTTCAGCGGCAAGGCCGACATGGGTGCGGTGACGCTGTCCAACCGTGCCGACGGCCTCATCGACTTCATCGGCAGCGTGACTGCGGGGCAGGCCACCATCGTGAACGGCAAGGGCGGCACCGTGCGCATCAGCGAACTCGCGGCCGCCGGCACGTCGATCGGCTCGCTGGGCGGGGCGGGGCAGGTGCTCCTCGGCGCGAAGACTCTGACCACCGGCGGGCTGAACGCCGACACGGAAATCTCCGGCGTCATCTCCGGCACGGGAGGTTCGCTGGTGAAGGTGGGAACGGGCACGCTGACGCTCTCTGGCGCCAACACCCACACCGGCGGCACCGTGCTGCGCCAGGGCCGCCTGAATGTCGGCAGCAACCAGGCGCTGGGCACCGGCACGCTGTCGATGGACGACGACACGACCCTGGGCTTCAGCGCGGACGGCCTGACCATCGCGAACGCGATCCGGCTGACGGGACAACTGGATCCGATCATCGACACGGGTGCGTTCTCGGGCACCCTCAGTGGCGCGATCTCCGGCGGCGGGTTCATCACGAAGGAAGGCTCTGGCACGCTCACGCTGTCGGGCGCCAATACCTACACGGGCGCCACGAACGTGGCGCAGGGCACGTTGAAGGCCGGGGCGGCCAACACCCTCAGCGCGGCCTCGGCGCACAGCGTGGCAGCCGGCGCCACGCTCGACCTTGCGGGCTTCAGCCAGACAGTGGCCTCGCTCGCCAACAGCGGCACCGTTTCGCTGGCGGGCGCGACGGCCGGCACGACGTTGACCGTGCGCGGCAACTACGTGGGCAACAACGGCGTGCTCAGGCTGGGAACGGCGCTCACCGGCACCGGCCCATCGGACCGCCTGGTGATCGATGGCGGCACCGCCAGCGGCAAGACCAGCGTGCAGATCGCCAATCTCGGCGGCCTGGGCGCGCTGACCACCGGCAACGGCATCGAGGTCGTCAGTGCGATCAACGGCGCCACCACCACCGCGCAGACGACGAAGGATGCCTTCTCGCTGGCCGGCGGCCACGTCGATGCCGGCGCCTACGAGTACCGGCTGTACGCGGCCGATGCCAACGGCGCGGGCGAGAACTGGTACCTGCGCTCCAGCACCAATGCCGCAGCGCCGGGCACTCCAGCCACCTCCGGCGCCCCGGCTCCTGTGATCACGTACCGGCCGGAAGCCTCGCTCTACGCCGCGCTCCCCGGCCAATTGCGCCAGGGCAACCTCGCGATGCTCGGCGACCTGCGCAAGCGCGTAGGCGACGATGACGTGAAGGGCACCGCGACCACGTCGACCAACCCTGCCGGCTCCGATCGCCGCGCCTGGGCCCGCGTGCTCTCCACCGACATCGACATCCAGCAGGGCGGCACGGTATCGCCATCCAGCAAGGGCCGCCTCACCGGCTTCCAGGCCGGCACCGACCTGCTGGCCACGCCGAACTGGCGCGCAGGCATCTACGTCGGCCAGCTCGACGGCGACGCGAGCGTGCGCGGCTTCGCAAGCGGCATCCAGAACCTCGGCGTGGGCCGCAACGACCTGCGCAGCCAGTACGTGGGCGTGTACGGCACCTACACCACCGACAGCGGCTTCTACGCCGACGCCGTGGTGCAGTCGGGCCGCCATCGCTACACGGTACAGCCGCTGGCGAGCCTGGGCGTGGGCGGCAAGGGCAACAGCCTGCTGGGCTCCATCGAGGTGGGGCAGTCCTTCGCGCTGGGCGGCAGCGGCTGGCGCATCGAGCCGCAGCTGCAGCTGATCCACCAGCACATGGACCTGGGCAACTCCGCGATCGCGGGCGCCATCGTCCAGCCGCAGGCCGACAGCGGCTGGATCGCGCGCGCGGGCGTGCGGGTCAAGGGCGAGATCGCCACGGGGCTCGGCACGCTGCAGCCGTATGGCCGCTTCAACGTCTACCGGACATCGAGCGGCGCGGACATCGCCCGTTTCGTGAACGGTGCGACCACGACCGACATCGCAGCGCCGACCGGCGGCACGAGCACCGAGCTCGCGGGCGGCTTCACGCTTGCCTTGGGCTCCTCGACCAGCCTCTACGGCGAGATCGGCAAACTGTGGTCATCGGGCGGCGACGCCAGGGTCAAGGGCTCGATCAACGGGTCGGTGGGCGTGCGCGTGAAGTGGTGACGGACTGCGATCAGTCCGCAGGAACCCCGGCGCTCCAGGCGCCCCAGTTGCCGACGATGGCATCGACCAGGGGACGGCCCGCGACCAGCAGGTTGGCGGTCGAGATCGGAAACCCGCCCGACTCTGCCGACAGCGAGGCGTAGGCGGTCTGCCCCGGATGGGGCCGGTCGAAGTTCGAGGCGGTCCGCAGCACGGCCACGCGCTTCAGGTCCAGCAGGCCGGCGCTGGCGCCCCGCTTCAATGCCTCGTAGGTGGCGTTGTCTTCCTGCTGGGTAGTGCAGTACCTGCCCTGTCCGTCGGTCACCAGCGAAACCCAGCGCGTGGCCGTCTCGCCCAGGTACTTGCCGTGCCAGTAGGTGTCACCGGCCGCGGTGTCGCACTGCAGGACCGAGGGGCGTGCCCTGGCCGACGGCTGCGGATAGCTTGCGCGATAGGCGCGCGCCTTGTCGCTGTCGGCCAGCGGCGCGTTGGCCGACAGCTTCAGCGCCTTCTGCAGCAGCTTCTCGTCGAGGCGGAAGACCTCGGTGCGGTACTCGAACTTCGGCTTGGAGTCCGGATCCCTGGCGCCGATGCCGAAGTAGCCGGAGCGCCAGGTCGGCGGCATCTCGCGGGCGTCGATCTCGTGCGCGATGCCGAAGTCGACGAGATACCGGGCCCAGGTGGCCGAGCCGATGGTGGAGACATTGGGGTCGACGCCGGCGATGCCCGCCACCAGGAAGTAGGTTTTCGAGAGGTCGAACTTTCCGCTGAACACCAGCGCGGTGATCGAGGCGGCCGCGTTCGTGTGCCCCATGCCGGTGGTGACCTGGCACACCCCGTCTGCGTTGCAGCGTACCGCCGGGTCATCGGCGGACAGTCCGGGCACCTTGATCTCCCGGTTCAGCTTCAGCGGCTCGAGCCACACCTGCGCCTCGGGCTTGAACATGCTGATGATGAGGACCTTCACGGCCACCTGTTGCTGCGGCGCGCCTTGCGTCGCTGAAGGCGGCGTGGAGCGGGTCGCATCGCTCGCGCAGCCGAGCAGGGCGGACGCGGCGAGGGCCATGCAGGCCGCACTTGAAGACAAACCGACTATCCGTCTGGAAGCTGCCATCTGTTTTCTCCTTTTTCGTCGAACCAACAGGAAGCAAGGAAGGAGACCGCAATTTACAGGCCAAAAAAAAGCTGCCCGAAGGCAGCTTCTTTCATGGCCGGGCCGGACGGCCCGGATGGCGGATCAGCGAGCCGAGATCGGCTTCACGTCGCGCTTGGGCGAGCCTTCGAACAGCTGGCGCGGGCGGCCGATCTTGTACTCGGGGTCGCCGATCATTTCGTTCAGCTGGGCGATCCAGCCGACCGTGCGGGCCAGCGCGAAGATCGCGGTGAACAGCGGCACCGGGATGCCGATGGCGCGCTGCACGATGCCCGAGTAGAAGTCGACGTTCGGGTACAGCTTGCGCGACACGAAGTACTCGTCTTCCAGGGCGATCTTCTCGAGCTGCTTGGCCAGTGCGAACAGCGGGTCCTTTTCCAGGCCCAGCTCGGTCAGCACTTCGTTGCAGGTTTCCTGCATCAGCTTGGCGCGCGGGTCGTAGTTCTTGTACACGCGGTGGCCGAAGCCCATCAGCTTGACGTTCGAGTTCTTGTCCTTGACCTTCTTGATGAACTCGCCGATCTTCTCAACGCCACCTTCCTTCTGGATGTCGTAGAGCATGTTCAGCGCCGCTTCGTTGGCACCGCCGTGGGCAGGGCCCCAGAGGCAGGCCACGCCGGCCGCGATGGCCGCGAAGGGGTTCGTGCCCGACGAGCCGCACAGGCGCACCGTCGAGGTCGAGGCGTTCTGCTCGTGGTCGGCGTGCAGGATGAAGATGCGGTCGAGCGCGCGCTCGAGCACCGGGTTCACCTTGTACTCCTCGCACGGCGTGGCGAACATCATGTGCAGGAAGTTGCCTGCATAGCTGAGTTCGTTCTTCGGGTACATGTACGGCTGGCCGATCGTGTACTTGTAGGCCATGGCCACGAGCGTGGGCATCTTCGCGATCAGGCGGATCGCAGCGATCTCGCGGTGCTCGGGATTGTTGATGTCCGTGCTGTCGTGATAGAAGGCCGACAGGGCGCCCACCAGGCCGGTCATGATGGCCATCGGGTGCGCGTCGCGGCGGAAGCCGCGCAGGAAGAACTGCATCTGCTCGTTGACCATCGTGTGGTTCGTCACGAGCTTCGTGAAGGTGGCCTTCTTGGCAGCGTCCGGCAGTTCACCGTACAGCAGCAGGTGGCAGGTCTCGAGGAAGTCGCAGTTGGTCGCGAGCTGCTCGATGGGGTAGCCGCGGTACAGCAGCTCGCCCTTGTCGCCATCGATGTACGTGATGGCCGACTGGCAGGCGGCGGTCGACATGAAGCCCGGGTCGTACGTGAACATGCCGGTCTGCGCATACAGCTTGCGGATGTCGATCACGTCGGGGCCAACGGTGCCCTTGTAGATCGGCAGTTCGACGCTGTCGCCGCCGTTGCTGAACGACAGCGTGGCCTTGGTATCGGATGCTTTCATTTCGGTTTACTTTCAGAGGTGGATTCAGGGCGAAGGAGAAATTGCAGGGCGCTGCGCGCCGTCGGTGCGCATGAGCTGCAGCAAGGCGACCACCTCGGCCCCGGCCCATTCGGGCTCGGGCTCCTTTCTGCGCAGAAGGAGGTCGAGGAGATCGTTGTCCGACAGGTCCATCAATGTCTCCATCGCTCCCGCCTGACCCACGGTCATGCGGGATTCGTGCCGCTCGAAGAAGCGGGCGATGAACAGGTCGTTCTCGAGCAGCCCGCGCCGGCAGCGCCATTTGAGTTTGCTCAGCGCGCGTTCGCTGAGCAGCTCCTGGGAGTCGACGGCGGATTGCATAGGGACTTTCTGAAGAACTGCTGGACCGCGGGGCTCAGATGGCGCGGCGCACCATCAATTCCTTGATCTTGCCGATGGCCTTGGTGGGGTTCAGGCTCTTGGGGCACACGTCCACGCAGTTCATGATCGTGTGGCAGCGGAAGAGGCGGTACGGGTCTTCCAGGTTGTCCAGGCGCTCGGCGGTGGCCTGGTCGCGGCTGTCGGCGATGAAGCGGTAGGCCTGCAGCAGGCCGGCGGGACCCACGAACTTGTCGGGGTTCCACCAGAAGCTCGGGCAGCTCGTGGAGCAGCTCGCGCACAGGATGCACTCGTACAGGCCGTTGAGTTCCTCGCGCTCCTCGGGCGACTGCAGGCGCTCCTTCTCGGGCGGCACGGTGTCGTTCTGCAGGTAGGGCTTGATCGAGTTGTACTGCTTGAAGAACTGGGTCATGTCCACGATCAGGTCGCGGATGACGGGCAGGCCCGGCAGCGGCTTGAGCACCACGGTGCCCTTGAGCGTGTTCATGTTGGTCAGGCAGGCCAGACCGTTCTTGCCGTTGATGTTCATCGCGTCGGAGCCGCAGACGCCTTCGCGGCACGAGCGGCGGAACGACAGGCTCGGGTCTTGCGCCTTGAGCTTCATGAGCGCGTCGAGCAGCATGCGCTCGTGGCCGTCGAGTTCGATCTCGACCGTCTGCATGTAGGGCTTGGCGTCCTTGTCCGGGTCGTAGCGGTAGATCTGGAATGTGCGCTTCATCGTAGTGACCTTGTGAATGCTTTGTGTGAGCTGACTGTGAGCCGCTCGCTTAGAACGTGCGGACCTTCGGCGGAACCGAGGCCACGGTGAGCGGCTGCAGCTTGACCGGCTTGTACGAGAGGCGGTTGTCGGCGCTGTACCAGAGGGTGTGCTTCATCCAGTTGGCGTCGTCGCGGCCCAGCGGCGCGACCGGATCGTCGGCCGGGCGCTCGTAGTCTTCCACCGTGTGGGCGCCGCGGCATTCCTTGCGGGCGGCAGCCGAGACCATGGTGGCCTGCGCCACTTCGATCAGGTTGTCTACTTCCAGCGCCTCGATGCGGGCGGTGTTGAACACCTTCGACTTGTCCTTCAGGCCGATGGCCTTGACGCGCTCGCGCACGGCGGCGATCTTGACCACGCCTTCGTCCATCGAGGCCTGCTTGCGGAACACGGCCGCGTGCTGCTGCATGACGGCGCGGATCTCGCCGGCCACGTCCTGGGCGTACTCGCCGCCGGTGGAGGCTTCGAGGCGGTTCAGGCGCTCCAGCGTGCGGTCGGCCGCGTCGTTGGGCAGGGGCTTGTGTTCCTTGAGCTTGTCGTTGAACTCGACGATGTGGTTGCCGGCGGCGCGGCCGAACACCAGCAGGTCGAGCAGCGAGTTCGTGCCCAGGCGGTTGGCGCCGTGCACGCTCACGCAGGAGCATTCGCCCACAGCGTACAGGCCGTTCACCACGGCGCTGTTGTCCTCGCCCTTCTGCACCACGACCTGGCCGTGGATGTTGGTCGGGATGCCGCCCATCTGGTAGTGGATGGTCGGCACGACCGGAATGGGTTCCTTGGTGATGTCGACGTTGGCGAAGTTGACGCCGATCTCGTACACCGAGGGCAGGCGCTTGTGGATGGTTTCCGCACCAAGGTGGTCGAGCTTGAGCAGCACGTAGTCCTTGTTGGGACCGCAGCCGCGGCCTTCCTTGATTTCCTGGTCCATCGAGCGCGAGACGAAGTCGCGCGGCGCCAGGTCCTTCAGCGTGGGCGCATACCGCTCCATGAAGCGTTCGCCGTTGCTGTTCAGCAGGATCGCGCCTTCGCCGCGGCAGCCTTCGGTCAGCAGCACGCCCGCGCCGGCCACGCCGGTCGGGTGGAACTGCCAGAACTCCATGTCCTGCAGCGGAATGCCCGAGCGCGCGGCCATGCCGAGGCCGTCGCCGGTGTTGATGAAGGCGTTGGTCGAAGCCTGGAAGATGCGGCCGGCGCCGCCGGTGGCCAGCAGCACGGTCTTGGCCTGCAGGATGTGCAGGTCGCCGGTTTCCATTTCGAGGGCGGTCACGCCGACCACGTCGCCTTCCTCGTCGCGGATGAGGTCGAGCGCCATCCATTCGACGAAGAACTGGGTGCGTGCCTCGACGTTCTTCTGGTAGAGCGTGTGCAGCATCGCGTGGCCGGTGCGGTCGGCCGCGGCGCAGGCGCGCTGCACGGGCTTCTCGCCGTAGTTGGCGGTGTGGCCGCCGAACGGACGCTGGTAGATCGTGCCGTCGGGGTTGCGGTCGAAGGGCATGCCGAAGTGCTCGAGCTCGTACACGACCTTCGGTGCTTCGCGGCACATGAACTCGATCGCGTCCTGGTCACCGAGCCAGTCGGAGCCCTTGATCGTGTCGTAGAAGTGGTAGTGCCAGTTGTCCTCGCTCATGTTGCCGAGCGACGCGCCCACGCCGCCTTGCGCGGCGACGGTGTGCGAGCGGGTCGGGAACACCTTGGAGAGCACGGCCACGTTGAGGCCGGCACGTGCGAGTTGCAGCGAGGCGCGCATGCCGGAGCCGCCGGCACCGACGATCACGACGTCGAACTTGCGCTTGGTGATTTTTTCTTTTGTGTAGGTCATGGTGGGTCAGATCTTCCAAAGCACTTGAATGGCCCAACCCGCACAACCGACAAGCCAGACGATGGTGAAAACTTGCAGCACGAGACGGATGGCGACGGGCTGGATGTAGTCCATCCACACGTCGCGCATGCCGACCCAGACGTGGTAGAGCAGGGCGACGATCACGGAGAAGGTCAGGACCTTCATCCACTGCGCGGCGAAGATGCCGGCCCACAGGTCGTAGCCGATGGGGCCGCGGGTGAAGATCAGCTGCGCGAGCAGCACGATCGTGAAGAGCGCCATCAGGCAACCCGTGATGCGCTGGCTGAGCCAGTCGCGCAGACCGTAGTGGGCGCCGACGACGACGCGCTTGGAGCCGTAGTTCACAGACATGGTTGGCTCCTTCTCAGTACAGGCCGAACAGCTTGGCGCCGAGCACGACAGTGAGCAGGATGCTCAGTGCCAGCGTGGCGATGGCCGAGGTGTTGCCGAATTCCTTGTTCACCGCGGAGTGGCTCACGTCCATCCAGAGGTGGCGCAGGCCGGCGATGAAGTGGTGCAGATAGGCCCAGATCAGCGCGAGCGCGACGAGCTTGAAGAACCACCCCGGAACGAAACCAAGGCCGCTGTTGAAGGCGGCCTTGAAGCGGGCGAACGAATAGTCGGAGGACAGCGAGGTGTCGAACATCCAGATGATGAACGGCATCAGCAGGAACATCAGCACGCCGCTGACGCGGTGCAGGATCGACACGATGCCCGCCGGCGGCAGCCGGTAGGTGGTGAGGTCGGTGAAGGCGTTGATGTTGCGGAATTCGCGACGCTTGGGCCGGGGAGGAGTTGCAAGCTCTGTCATTGGGGGATGGGCTTTCGTGGCTTTTGTGACTTGTTGGCTTGTTGCTTGTTCTGAGAGCGAACGCTTTTGTTTCTTATGGGGAAGTGCAAACAACGCAAAATTCTATTGCAATGCACCATCACGCTGCGGACGCATGCGAGTCAGTGCACCGTTGCAGTCGGATGCTATTGACTTCGTAGCGCAATGCTCACGTTGCATGCGTGCGCTGGCGCACCTGTGTTCGGCGTTCATCTGCATCGGGATCAGCCCAGCTGGTTCCTGTAGTGGTGCGTGTCGGTGCGATAGAGACCGCGGCGCAGTTCCATCGGGGTGTCATGGTAGGTGTGTGCCACGCGTTCCACGCTCAGAAGGGGCATCTGCGGAGGCACGTCGAGCAGCGCGGCCTGTTCGGCATCGGGCAGCACGGCGCGGATCTTTTCTTCGGCGCGAACCATGCGCACGCCGAATTCCGTTTCGAAGAGCGCGTACATCGGGCCGGGCCACGCGCGCAGACGCTCGGCGGTGAGGCCCTTGAAGGGGGCGCCCGGCAGCCAGAGGTCTTCGAGGATGGTGGGGACGCCGCCGTAGGCGAGCACGCGGCGCACCTGCAGCACGGCGTCGGCGGTGCGCAGGCCGAGGGCGCGCGCCACGTCGGCCGATGCGCGCAGGCGCTTGCAGTCGACGATGGTGCGAACGGCCGGGCCCTCGGTGCTCGGGTCGCCCTCGTCGGGCACGAGCTTGAGGAAGCGGTACTGCACATGCTGCTCGGCATGCGTGGCGACGAAGGTGCCCTTGCCCTGGCGGCGCACCACCAGATTCTCGGCCGCGAGCTCGTCGATGGCCTTGCGCACCGTGCCCTGGCTCACGCGGTAGCGCACGGCCAGGTCCATCTCGCTGGGGATGGGTTCGCCCGGCTTCCACTCGCCCGCCTGCAGGCTCTGCAGGATCAGGGTCTTGATCTGCTGGTAGAGCGGACTGAAGGACGGCGTCGCGGGCTCGTCGAAAGGGGTGGGCGTGTTCATGGCAGCTGTGGGGTGCGCCTTGGCGGACCCCGAGAGGATATCTTATATAAGACATAAGACGGGGCTCATCGAATCGGCTTAAAATGCTGCCGGTCTCGCGCTGCGGGAAGGTGTTTCATCCCGCAGAACCCCTGGCGCCCCACGAGAGCGCCGACACCGTTTCATTACCTTCTGGAGTCTTCCCATGAGCAAAAAGCCCGTCCGCGTTGCCGTCACCGGTGCCGCCGGTCAAATCGGTTACGCCCTGCTGTTCCGTATCGCCTCCGGTGAAATGCTCGGCAAAGACCAGCCGGTCATCCTGCAACTGCTCGAGATCCCCGACGAGAAGGCCCAGAAGGCGCTCAAGGGCGTGATCATGGAGCTCGAAGACTGCGCCTTCCCGCTGCTGGCCGGCGTGATCCCCACCGGCGACCCGCTGGTGGCCTTCAAGGACGCCGACTACGCCCTGCTGGTCGGTGCCCGTCCCCGTGGCCCCGGCATGGAGCGCGCCGACCTGCTGGCCGCCAACGCCCAGATCTTCACGGCCCAGGGCAAGGCCCTCGACCAGGTCGCCAGCCGCAACGTCAAGGTGCTCGTGGTCGGCAACCCCGCCAACACCAATGCCTACATCGCCATGAAGAGCGCGCCCAGCCTGCCGCGCGAGAACTTCACCGCCATGCTGCGCCTGGACCACAACCGCGCCGCCAGCCAGATCGCCGCCAAGACCGGCACGGCAGTGGGCGACATCGAGAAGCTCACCGTCTGGGGCAACCACTCGCCCACGATGTACGCCGACTACCGCTTCGCCACCGTCGGCGGCAAGGGCGTCAAGGACCTGATCAACGACCAGGTCTGGAACGCCGACACCTTCCTGCCCACCGTGGGCAAGCGCGGCGCCGCCATCATCGAAGCCCGCGGCCTGTCGTCGGCTGCCTCGGCCGCCAACGCAGCCATCGACCACATGCGCGACTGGGCCCTGGGCTCCAACGGCAAGTGGGTCACCATGGGCGTGCCCTCCAACGGCGAATACGGCATTCCGAAGGACGTGATCTTCGGCTTCCCGGTCACCACCGAGAACGGCAAGTACAAGATCGTCGAAGGCCTGGAGATCGACGCATTCAGCCAGGAACGCATCAACAAGACGCTGAAGGAACTGCAGGACGAGCAGGCCGGCGTCGCCCACCTGCTGTAAGCAAGCCAGTCCCCGACCAGCATGCTCGACTGGAACCCCGCGCTCTACCGTCGCTACGAGGACGAGCGCACCCGTCCCGCGCAGGAACTCCTCGCGCGGGTGCCGTTGACCGAGGCGGCCCGCGTGGTCGACCTCGGCTGTGGACCGGGCAACTCCACCGAGCTGCTGGTCAACCGGTTCCCGAAGGCGCAGGTCACCGGGACCGACAACTCCGAAGCCATGCTGGTCAGCGCGCGCGAGCGCCTGACGCAGGCACGCTTCGAGTTGAGCGACATCGCGACCTGGGCGCCGCGATCGAAAGAAGAAGCGCCCGACCTCATCTATGCCAACGCGTCCCTGCAGTGGGTGCCCGATCACGAGAAGCTGATCCCGCGCCTTTTCGACGCGCTGGCGCCGGGTGGCGTGCTCGCCATCCAGATGCCCGACAACCGCCAGGAGCCGACGCACCGCCTGATGCGCGCGCTCGCCGCCGAGGCGCCCTGGGCCGAGCCCATCGGCGACGCGGACAGGCTGCGCACGCTGCTGCTCGACCTGCGCGGCTACTACGACCTGCTGGCGCCGCTCGCGCCGCACGTCGATGTCTGGCACACCATCTACCAGCACCGCATGGCCGATGCGGCGTCCATCGTCGAATGGGTGCGCGGCACCGGCCTGAAGCCCTTCGTCGACCGCCTGCCGCCCGACCTGCAGGCGAGCTACCTCGCCGAATACCAGCGGCGCGTGGACGAGGCGTACCCGGTGCGTACCGACGGCAAGCGCCTGCTGGCCTTCCCGCGCATGTTCATCGTCGCGCAGAAGGGCGACAAGGCATGACGACAGCCGCGCACCCCGCTGACGTGCTGCTCGGCGCACAGGCCGGCGCGGTGGCGCTGCCTGTTTGCGACCACTACAGCGGCGTCGAGGCGCGCATGAAGAAGAGCCTCGCGCTCCAGGCCGAGATGGCCGAGGAGTTCGGCGCCTGCGTGTTCGACGTCACCCTCGACTGCGAGGACGGCGCGCCCGTGGGCGGGGAGGCCGAGCACGCAGCGCTCGTCACCGAGCTCGCGCTGGCCGCGAAGCCCGGCATGCGCGTCGGCGTGCGCGTGCATCCCGTCGATCATCCGGCCTTCGCGGGCGACGTGGTCACCATCGCCGGCCGCGCCGGTTCGCGCCTGAGCCACCTGATGGTGCCCAAGGTCGAATCGGTGGCCGACGTGCATCAGGCTGTCGCGGCCCTCGACGCGGCCGATGCCGGCGCGCTGCCGCTGCACGTGCTGATCGAATCGCCGCTGGCGGTGCACAACGCCTTCGAGATCGCTGCCCATCCGCGCGTGCAGTCGCTGAGCTTCGGGCTCATGGATTTCGTCTCGGCGCATGCGGGCGCCATCCCGGCCGACGGCATGGGTGCGGCAGGGCAGTTCAGCCACCCGCTGGTGGTGCGCGCCAAGCTGGCCATCGCCTCGGCCGCGCACGCCTACGGCAAGGTGCCCTCGCACTGCGTGGTCACCGAGTTCAACGACGTCGGCGCCATGCGCACGGCCGCGCGCAGGGCGGCCACCGAATTCGGCTACACGCGCATGTGGAGCATCCATCCGAACCAGATCCGGCCGATCCTGGAAGCCTTCTCTCCCGACGAGTCGCAGATTCAAATTGCCACAAAAATCCTTGTAAAGGCAGCGGCCGCGGATTGGGCTCCGACACAAATTGATGGCACATTGCACGACCGCGCGAGCTACCGCCACTTCTGGCAGGTACTGACGCGTGCCCACGCAACAGGGCGCGCGTTGCCCTCCGAGGCGAAAGCCTGGTTTGCATTCGCGGCCTCCTGAAACGAAACCTTCGAACCCAGCCTCAAGGAAACCCACACATGAAGAAAATTGCCCTGATCGCCGCTGTCGCCCTGGCCCTGCCGCTCGCGGCCGTGGCACAGAGCACGACGCCTGCCAAGCCTGCGGCCAAGGCCGAGACGGCGAAGAAGGCGCCCCCGAAGCGCCAGGTCACCCGCAAGGCCGCCAAGGCGGTGGAAGAAGTCACGCCGATCAGCGACGACACCAACATCGTCCTCACCGACGCCGACCTCGAGGTCGCCAAGCGCGTGTCGATCGGCAAGGCCCAGTGCGAGCTCGGCGCCGACGTGACCGTCACGCCTGACGAGAAGAAGCCCGGCTTCTTCACCGTCAGTACCAAGGGCCAGAAGTACCGCATGCACCCGGTCGAGAGCCGCACCGGCGCCATCCGCCTCGAAGACCCGCGCGCCGGCGCCATGTGGCTGCAGCTCGGCAACAAGTCGATGCTGATGAACCAGAAGGCCGGCCTGCGCATCGCCGACGAATGCCAGACCGACGCCCAGATCGCGTTCGCTGCAGAAATGAAGAAGAACCCGCCCAAGGCCCTGTTCGACGGCGCCGACGGCGAGAAGAAGTAAGCGCCAGTAAGCGCTCCTACCCGGCGTGCGGCGCGGCTCTTGCTTTGACCGCTGGAGCCGCCTCGCACGCCCGCCAGATCAGTTTCCGGAGAAAAGAAGATGTTGCAAGCCTACGTTGACCATGTTGCCGAACGCGCCGCGCTCGGTATTCCGCCGCTGCCCCTGAGCGCGAAGCAGACTTCCGAAGCGATCGAGCTCCTCAAGAGCGCGAATGCCAAGGACGGCGCTTTCCTGCTCGACCTGCTGACCCATCGCGTGCCCGCTGGCGTCGACGACGCCGCCAAGGTCAAGGCGAGCTACCTCGCGGCCGTGGCCCACGGCACCGAGAAGAGCGAGTTCATTTCGCGCGCCCGCGCTACCGAACTGCTCGGCACCATGCTCGGCGGCTACAACATCAGCCCCCTGATCGACTTGCTCGACGACGCCGAAGTCGGCGCCGTGGCGGCCGAAGGCCTGAAGAAGACCCTGCTGATGTTCGACCAGTTCCACGACGTCAAGGAAAAGGCCGACAGGGGCAACGCCCACGCCAAGGGCGTGCTGCAGAGCTGGGCCGATGCCGAGTGGTTCACCAGCCGTCCCGAAGTGCCGCAGAGCCTGACCATCACGGTCTTCAAGGTGCCCGGCGAAACCAACACCGACGACCTCTCGCCCGCGCCCGACGCCACCACGCGCCCCGACATCCCGATGCACGCTCTGGCCATGCTCAAGAACAAGCGTGAAGGCACTGCGTTCCAGCCCGAGGAAGACGGTAAGCGCGGCCCGGTCAAGTTCATCGAGTCGCTGAAGGAAAAGGGCCACCAGGTCGCCTACGTGGGTGACGTGGTCGGCACCGGCTCCAGCCGCAAGTCCGCCACCAACTCGGTGCTGTGGTTCACCGGCGAGGACATCCCCTTCATCCCCAACAAGCGCTTCGGCGGCGTGTGCCTGGGCACGAAGATCGCCCCGATCTTCTACAACACCATGGAAGACGCGGGCGCGCTGCCCATCGAGCTCGACGTGAGCCAGATGGACACCGGCGACGTCGTCGAACTGCGCCCCTACCAAGGCAAGGCGCTGAAGGACGGCAAGGTCATCGCCGAATTCAAGGTCAAGAGCGACGTGCTGTTCGACGAAGTGCGCGCCGGCGGCCGCATTCCGCTGATCATCGGCCGCGGCCTGACGGCCAAGGCGCGCGAGGCCCTGGGCCTGCCCGCCTCGACGCTGTTCCGCCTGCCGCAAAGCCCGGTCGACACCAAGAAGGGCTTCTCGCTCGCACAGAAGATGGTCGGCCGCGCCTGCGGCCTGCCCGAAGGCCAGGGCGTGCGCCCGGGCACGTACTGCGAACCCAAGATGACCTCGGTCGGCTCGCAGGACACCACCGGCCCGATGACGCGCGACGAGCTGAAGGACCTGGCCTGCCTGGGCTTCTCGGCCGACCTCGTGATGCAGTCGTTCTGCCACACCGCCGCCTATCCGAAGAAGGTGGACGTGAAGATGCACCACGAGCTGCCCGAATTCATCAGCACCCGCGGCGGCGTCTCGCTGCGCCCGGGCGACGGCGTGATCCACTCGTGGCTCAACCGCCTGCTGACGCCCGACACCGTGGGCACGGGCGGCGACAGCCACACCCGCTTCCCCATCGGCATCAGCTTCCCGGCCGGCTCCGGCCTCGTGGCTTTCGCCGCCGCCACCGGCGTGATGCCGCTGGACATGCCTGAATCGGTGCTCGTGCGCTTCAAGGGCAAGATGCAGCCCGGCGTCACGCTGCGCGACCTGGTCAACGCGATTCCGCTGTACGCCATCAAGCAGGGCCTGCTGACGGTCGAGAAGAAGGGCAAGAAGAACATCTTCTCGGGCCGCATCCTCGAGATCGAGGGCCTGCCCGACCTGAAGGTGGAACAGGCCTTCGAGCTGAGCGACGCCTCGGCCGAACGCTCGGCCGCCGGCTGCACGGTGCACCTGAACAAGGACCCGATCATCGAGTACATCAACAGCAACATCACGCTGATGAAGTGGATGATCGCCGAGGGCTACGCCGATGCACGTACGCTGCAGCGCCGCATCGCCGCGCAGGAAGCCTGGCTGAAGGACCCGCAACTGCTCAAGGGCGACGACGACGCAGAGTACGCGGCCGTCATCGAGATCGACCTGGCCGACATCCACGAGCCCATCGTGGCCTGCCCGAACGACCCCGACGACGTGAAGACGCTGTCGGACGTGGCCGGCGCCAAGATCGACGAAGTGTTCATCGGCTCGTGCATGACCAACATCGGCCACTTCCGTGCCGCGTCGAAGCTGCTCGAAGGCAAGCGCGACATCCCGGTCAAGCTGTGGATCGCCCCGCCGACCAAGATGGACGCGCAGCAGCTCACCGAGGAAGGCCACTACGGCGTGTTCGGCAATGCAGGTGCGCGCACCGAGATGCCGGGCTGCTCGCTGTGCATGGGCAACCAGGCCCAGGTGCGCGAAGGCGCCACCGTGATGTCGACCAGCACCCGCAACTTCCCGAACCGCCTGGGCAAGAACACCAACGTGTACCTGGGTTCGGCTGAGCTGGCCTCCATCTGCTCGAAGCTCGGCCGCATCCCGACGCGCGAGGAGTACATGGCCGACATCGGTGTGATCAACAGCAACGGCGACAAGATCTACCAGTACCTGAACTTCGACAAGATCGAGGACTACAAGGGCGTGGCGGATACGGTCGCGGCCTGAGCAGGCTTTTCCGGGCGATCTGCGGATCGCCCAATGAAACGAGCCCCGCTTCGGCGGGGCTTTTTCTTTTTCAGGGTGGCGGCTGGTTGGGCTGCAGATGCTCCTGCCCCGTGAGCACCATCGCCGCGCCGGCCGGGCCGCCGACCGCATGCGGCAGCGAAGTCAGCAGCGAGTTGGCGAAGTCGCCGCGATACAGCTTGGCGCCCTGGTGCGACAGGTTGGAGTTGGCGTCGATGTAGATCGACTCGCCCAGGCCCGTCCAGAGGCGGCAGAAGCCGTAGTCCTCCGACAGGTAGCGCCGCGTCCTCGGATCGACCATGACGTCGAAGAAGCGGTAGTGCAGGCCCATGTCGGCCTCGCCGATGCCGTCGGGCACGTAGCTCAGCTCGGGGTAGCTCGCCATGAGCCGTTCGAACACCGAGCGCCTGATCGCCATGAAGCCGGTGGGCGCCTCGGTCATCTTCATGAAGCCGTCGGGCTGCACCTCGAGCTCGACCCGCGAGGTGGCCTCTGAGGCCTCGGCGTTGACCGTATAGCGGGTGAAGGTGGATTCGAACTCTTGCTGCGTCGTGCCCGCCGCCACGCCGCCTTCGGGCCAGTTCTCGCGCTTCAGCGGATAGACGCCTGCCGCGACGTCGTAACCCGACAGCAGCAGCCGGAAGGCGGCCTGCGCCGAGAAGCCGATGTCGGCATCGACCCAGAAGAGGTGCGTCCACTGCGGGTTGGCCAGGAACCGGGCCACGCAGTTGTTCCGCGCGCGTGTCACCAGGCTCTCGCCCTGGTGCGTGAACACCTGCAGCCGCATGCCGGCCCGCTCGGCCTGCACCGCGAAGTTCAGCATCGAGTTGAGGTAGTTCACGAAGACCTTGCCGTCGTGGCTCGGCGTCACGATCAAAGGGAAGAACTGCCGGAGTTCGGAGGGGTCGAGCATGTCGGTTCCATTCGCTTGTCTGGTCGCGGCGGCCCCGGCTATCGGGCAGTGCGCCGCATCAGGCCGAGCAGCAGCGTGTCGTAGACCTCCGTTGCCGCGGCGTTGCCGGGAAGATAGCGGTCGATCAGGCTGCGCTGGCGTTCGCGATACGAAGCGGCCTGCGCGTCGTGCGTGTCGATGGCCTCGATCACGCGCGCGCTGGCGCCGGACACGTCGTTGCCCTGATAGTAGTAGCCCAGGTCCGCGCACAGGTGCGCGTTGTGCACCAGCGGATAGCCCTGCCAGCAGGTCTCAAGGTAGAAGTAGTTCAGCGGGTTCTCCCACTGATGGGAGATCACGATGTCTGTGTTCTGCGCGAGGAACACGGGCGTCTCGTGGCGGCCCAGGAAGACGGCCTTGTGCTGGCGAACCAGGTCGAGCTGGTTCATCAGCGTGATGAACTCCATGTTCTCCTTCGCCAGCCGCTCGGCGTTGGTGACCTGCAGTAGCGCGATGGCCTCGGGCCGCGAGCGGTAGGCCAGTTCGGCGATCAGCACCGGGTAGAGGCAGAACTTCACGACGTTGATGTTCGGCTCCATCACGCTGAGCCGGCGCGGGCCCGTCTTCGGCAGGTAGACGCCCGCATCGGGCAGCGCTCGCGTGCGCTCGTCCAGGAACACCGGACTCCAGACGAAAGGCACCGGGCGCGCATCGGTACGGCGCAGCACCTCGAAGTACGGCTGGCTGATGTTGGCCACCTGCGGAACCATCCAGATGTCGTCGTAGCGCTGGTTCACGAAGAGGTTCTGGCCCCACAGCGGCTTGCCGAACAGCATCGACTCCATGGCGTGCACGTACTCGAAGCCGCAGCAGTACGACACCAGCCGCGCGCCGCGCTGCTTCAGGTAGTCGGTCTGTGCAGCGTCGATCTGGCCGCCGAGCTCGATCAGCACGTCGACGTTGTCCTTGGCTGCCTCGAAGGTCACCGTGGGCCAGCGCGCCTGGTCCCAGGGCAGGGCCGCGGTGATGGGGGTCGCCGTCGTGTTGACGAGGACTACCGAAGCCACCGTCGGGCAGTGCCTCAGCGCTTCCGCCAGGAAAACGGCGTTCTGCTTGATGCCGTTGTTCCAGAGCGTTTCGGCTTCGTGATGGAGGCCGATGGTGATCCCAATTCTGAGTTTGGATGCTTGGGACATCGAATTGTTTCTCAATTGTTAATTGCCTCGATGGGCTATTGGCGTGAAAAAGATCACAAATCTTCAATTAGGGTGGTGTGATTAATTTCACGATTCTAAATGTGTGCGTGATCTTTTTGGCAAAACTGGAAGAGCGAAGAGTATTGCGGAGAAGGAGGAGTAAAGCCTCTCTGATGGGCGAAGTTGCTTGCAGATGCTGCAGCTGTGATCGTTCCTGATTTTATTTGGAACCCCGTTTCGCGGCGTTCTTGTCGCTCGAATGGCCCAAAAAGCAGGACGCTTTTTCAAATTTTTGTGAACTAAATCATCAGAGGCCATTTTCAAGATTGCTGCAGCGCGTTTGAAATGTAAACAACTCCGTACATTCCAGCATTCCTGTAAATGAGCGCGGCAAAGACCTGTGCTCCAGCGATGGCCCCTGAGGTGGGAAGCGTCGCGTCTTCAGTCGATAGAACCCGGTCCATCCGATTACCGCGAGCCCAAAAGTAAATGAACAAGTCCTACAGAAGCATCTGGAACGAAGCCCTCGGCGCATGGGTGGCGGCGTCCGAACTCACCTCTGCCAGAGGCAAGCGCAGCAGCAGCGCCCGGCGCTCGACGTTCCGTCTTCTGGCCGTGGCCTCGCTCTATGCGGCGCTGCAGGGGACATCCGGGGTGGCCTACGCCAACCTCATCTACACCGACAGCACCTGTGTGACCGGATCGAGCGGCACCGTGGGGCGCGTGAATCCGGGGAGCACTTCCAACGGCAGTGCAGGGGTTGGCGCGCCGGCGCAGGACGGCTCGGGCACCTACTCCGTCGTGGCCGGGTGCAACGCGTCCGGCAACGGGGCCACCGGTGTCAGCGTGTACGGTGCATTCGCGCAGGGCCGGGCGAACGGCGCCTCTGCCTTCGGCTTCCTGAGCAACGCCGCAGGCACCTGGAGCAGCGCCTATGGCCTCGAATCGACCGCGAGCGGCATCTCCAGCATCGCGATGGGCTTCGGCAGCAATGCGTCCGCGCTCAATTCCGTGGCCATCGGCGGCGCGGGCGGGAATGGCACCACGCCCTTGAGCGTCGCCAACTCCACCACTGCCTCCGGCAACGGCGCGGTCGCCATCGGCAGCAATGCGACCAAGGGCGCCCAGGCGACGGCGACGGATTCCATTGCCATCGGCGGCCAGGCCTTCGTCGGCTCCTCAGCCACGTCAGGCGTGGCCATCGGACGCGGCTCCAACGTGTCCGGCGTGAGCGCGATCGCGATGGGTGACGGCGCCAACGCGGCGGGCGTCAACGGCATCGCCATCGGCACGAATGCCAACGCAGCATCCACCGGCTCCTCGAACCTGGCGATCGGCTGGGGCGCGCAGGCCACCGGTACGAACGCCGGGCTGGGTGACTCCACCGCCCTCGGCACGAGTGCCAAGGCCACCGGCCAGGATTCGACCGCCGTCGGCGGCCAGACCACCGCCAGCGGCAAGAACACGCTGGCCATCGGCAACAACGGCACGACCGCCTCCCAGGACGGCGCCACGGCTTTCGGCGTGAGCGCGGTCGCGTCCGGCAAGAATTCGCTGGCGGCCGGCAACGGCACCGTGGCATCGAACACGGGCTCGATCGCCGTCGGCAGCAACCTGAGCGGCGTCGCCAACTCGGCCGCCGTCGACGGCATCGCGATCGGCGGGCAGTCGTCGGTGGCGTCTGCCGCCACCTCGGGCATCGCCCTCGGACGAGGAGCCGTGGTCAACGGCACCTTCGGCATTGCCCAGGGCGACGGCGCAACCAGCACCGGCTCGAACGCTACGGCCATCGGCGCAACAGCCAATGCGGCTTACGCCAACAGCGTCGCGCTCGGCGCGGGCAGCGTGACCGGTACAGCCGCTCCCGCGGGCAAGGGCTTCCTCACCGGCGCGGCCGCGCCCGCCTCCGAAGTCTCGGTGGGCTCATCGTCCGCCCTGCGGCGCATCACCAACGTGGCCGACGGCGCCGCTGCCCAGGACGCGGTGACGGTCGCCCAGCTCAGCACCGGCATGAGCACCACGGCGAGCAGCATCGCCAGCCTCTCAACCTCGACCTCGACGGGCATCGCCAGCCTGTCGACCGGCCTGAGCACCACCAACAGCACAGTCGGCAGCCTCTCGACTTCCACATCCACCGGCCTGAGCACCGCGACCAGCCGCATCAACAGTCTTTCGACAGGCCTGAGCACGACGAACAGCAGCGTCGCGAGCCTGTCGACTTCCACGTCGACGGGCCTCAGCACGACCAACAGTGCTGTTTCCAGCCTGTCGACTTCGACCTCCACGGGTATCGCCAGCCTGTCCACCGGCCTGAGCACCACGAGCAGTTCCGTCTCCAGCCTGTCGTCCGGGCTGAGCACGACGAACAGCAGCGTGGCGAGCCTGTCGACTTCCACTTCGACCGGCATCACCAGCTTGTCGACGGGGCTCAGCACCACCAATAGTGCAGTCTCCAGCCTTTCGAGCTCGACTTCGACGGGCATCACCAGCCTGTCCACCGGCCTGAGCACCACGAACAGTGCGGTGGCGAGCCTGTCGACTTCCTCCTCGACGGGCATCAGCAGCTTGTCGACCGGTCTGAGCACCACCAACAGCACCGTCGGCAGCCTCTCGACTTCCACCTCCACCGGCCTTAGCACCGCGACCAGCCGCATCAACAGCCTCTCGACGGGCCTGAGCACGACCAACAGCGCCGTCGCGAGCTTGTCCAGCTCCGCCTCGACCGGCATCACCAGCCTGTCGACTGGCCTGAGCACTACCAACAGCGCCGTTGCAAGCTTGTCCAGCTCCGCCTCGACCGGCATCTCCAGCCTGTCGACCGGTCTGAGCACGACCAACAGCGCCGTTGCAAGCTTGTCCAGTTCCACCTCGACGGGCATCGCCAGCCTGTCGACTGGCCTCAGCACAACCAACAGCAGCGTGGCGAGCCTGTCGACTTCGACGTCGACTGGCCTGAGCACTGCGACCAGCAGCATCGGCAGCTTGTCGACGGGCCTCAGCACCACGAACAGCGCAGTGGCCAGCCTGTCTACTTCCACCTCGACGGGCATCACCAGCCTCTCGACTGGCCTCAGCACGACGAACAGCGCCGTCGCAAGCCTGTCGACTTCCACCTCGACCGGCATCAGCAGCCTCTCGACCGGCCTGAGCACGACCAACAGCAACCTGAGCACCCTGAGTTCGACGGTCAGCTCCATCTACAACACGGGCACGAAGTACTTCCACGCCAACAGCACCGGCGCCGACAGCCAGGCCATCGGCGCCAACAGCGTGGCCATCGGCCAGAACGCCGTCGCCAATGGCGACAACAGCGTGGCGCTGGGCGCGAACTCCACGGCCAGCCGCAGCGCCGCGGCGATGACGAACTACGACGCCTTCGGACTTGCAAGCAAGCAGACCGCTGCCGGCGAGGTGAACGTGGGCAACCGCGTGATCACCGGCGTGGCGCCCGGCACGGCGGACCAGGATGCGGTCAACGTGTCGCAGGTGAAGACGGTCACCGCGTCGCTGTCCAGCGGCCTGAGCACGGCCACCAGCAGCATCGCCAGCCTGTCGACCTCCACGTCGACCGGGCTGAGCACGGCGACGAGCAGCATCGGCAGCCTGTCGACAGGCCTGAGCACGACCAACAGCACCGTCGCAAGCCTCTCGACGACTCTCAGTTCCTCGACCAGCGCCATCAACAGCCTGTCTACCGGTCTGAGCACGACGAACAGCAGCGTCGCGAGCCTGTCGACTTCGACTTCCACTGGCCTGAGCACTGCGACCAGCAGCATTGGTAGCCTGTCTACGGGCCTCAGCACTACGAACAGCAGCGTCGCGAGCTTGTCGACTTCCGCGTCGACCGGTCTGAGCACGGCGACCAGCAGCATCGGCAGCTTGTCGACGGGTCTCAGCACGACGAACAGCAGCGTCGCGAGCCTGTCGACTTCCACGTCGACGGGGCTGAGCACGGCGACCAGCAGCATCGGCAGCTTGTCGACTGGTCTCAGTACAACCAACAGCAGTGTCGCGAGCTTGTCGACTTCCACGTCGACCGGTCTGAGCACGGCGACCAGCAGCATCGGCAGCTTGTCGACGGGCCTCAGCACGACGAACAGCAGCGTGGCGAGCCTGTCGACTTCGACGTCGACCGGTCTGAGCACGGCGACCAGCAGCATCGGCAGCCTGTCGACGGGCCTCAGCACGACGAACAGCAGCGTGGCGAGCCTGTCGACTTCGACGTCGACCGGTCTGAGCACGGCGACCAGCAGCATCGGCAGCCTGTCGACGGGCCTCAGCACGACGAACAGCAGCGTGGCGAGCCTGTCGACTTCGACGTCGACCGGTCTGAGCAC
>NZ_KB907452.1:0-1814 GCF_000382045.1 Variovorax atrisoli 110B | reverse complement strand
GGCCTCAGCACGACGAACAGCAGCGTGGCGAGCCTGTCGACTTCCGCGTCCACCGGCATCAGCAGCCTCTCAACCGGCCTTAGCACGACCAACAGTGCGGTCGCCAGCCTGTCGACATCCACATCGACAGGCATCAGCAGCCTGTCGACCGGCCTGAGTACTACGAACAGCGGCTTGGCGAGTCTGTCGACCTCGACGTCCACTGGCTTGAGCACGGCGACCAGCGGCATCAACAGCCTGTCGACCGGCCTGAGCACGACCAACAGCAGCCTGACCAGCCTGTCGACCTCGACCTCCACCGGCCTGAGCACCGCCACGAGCAGCATCGACAGCCTGTCCACGTCCACATCGACGGGCCTGAGCACTGCGACCAGCAGCATCGGCAGCCTCTCGACCGGCCTGAGCACGACCAACAGCAGCCTGGCCAGCCTGTCGACCTCGACCTCCACCGGCCTGAGCACCGCCACGAGCAGCATCGACAGCCTGTCCACGTCCACCTCGACGGGCCTGAGCACTGCGACCAGCAGCATCGGCAGCCTGTCGACCGGACTCAGCACCACGAACAGCAGCCTGGCGAGCCTGTCGACCTCCACGTCGACCGGCATCAGCAGCCTGTCGACGGGTCTCAGCACGGCGACGAGCAGCATCGACAGTCTTTCGACCTCGACCTCGACCGGCCTGAGCACTGCGACCAGCAGCATCGGCAGCCTTTCCACCGGGCTGAGCACCGTGTCGAGCACGGTCGACAGCCTGTCCAACGGCCTGAGCACCACGACGAGCAACATCGGCAGCCTGTCGACGGGCCTGAGTACGACGAACAGCAGCCTGGCCAGCCTGTCGACCTCGACCTCCACGGGCCTGAGCACGGCCACGAGCAGCATCGACAGCCTGTCGACTTCCACCTCGACGGGTCTGAGCACCGCGACCAGCGGCATCGGCAGCCTGTCGACCGGCCTGAACACGACGAACAGCAGCGTCGCAAGCCTGTCGACCTCCACCTCGACCGGCCTGAGCACGGCGATCAGCGGCATCGGCAGCCTGTCGACGAGCCTGAGCACGACCAACGTCAACCTCAGCAGCCTGAGCACCTCGGTCGGCGACATCTACAACAACGGCACCAAGTATTTCCACGCCAAGTCGACGGCGGGCGACTCGGTGGCCAGCGGCCAGGAGGCGGTGGCGATCGGTCCGCAGTCGGTGGCCAGCGGTGCCAATTCCTTCGCCGCCGGCAACGGCGCGAAGGCGACGGCCGACGGCGCGGTGGCGGTGGGCTTTGGCGCACAGGCGACGGGGACCAACGCGATCGCCATCGGTTCGGGCGCCCTGGCCACGGGCTCGCAGGCCATCGGTGCCAATGCACGAGCGGGCGGCGGCGGCGTGGCCCTGGGCGACAACGCGGATGCCGGCGGCACGCCGCTGAGCCAGGCGCAGAACGTCTCCAAGGGCACGGCGATCGGCTTCGGCGCGGTCGTGCAGCAAAGCGGCGGCGTGGCGCTGGGCTCGGGCTCGGTGGCGTCCACCGCGGCGGGCATGGCCGGCTACGTGCCGGGCGGCGCGACGGCGCAGCAGGAGGCCGCGATCAGGGCCACCACCAGCACGCAGGCCGCGGTGTCGGTGGGCGATGCGGCCAACGGCCAGTACCGCCAGATCACCGGCGTGGCGGCGGGCACGGCCGACAGCGATGCGACCAACGTGGCCCAGCTGAAGGCGGCCTCGGCGGCAGCGAAGGCCAGCAGCGTGCAGTACGCGACCAACCCGGACGGCTCGGTCAACTACAACCAGATCACGCTGGGCGGCGGCCAGGCGCCGGGCGG
>NZ_KB907451.1 GCF_000382045.1 Variovorax atrisoli 110B | reverse complement strand
AAGGACCTGCCCACGCTGGACGAGTCGGGCCTCAAGGGCTTCGAAGTGACGATCTGGCACGGCGTGTACGCGCCCAAGGGCACGCCAGCACCGGTGCTGAAGAAGCTCAACGATGCCATCAAGGCCGCCATGAAGGACCCTGGCTTCATCCAGCGTGAAGAAGCGCTGGGCGCGGTGATCACCACCGACAAGCGCACCGAGCCGGCCGAGCACAAGAAGTTCGTGTCGTCCGAAATCGCGAAGTGGGGCCCGATCATCAAGGCCGCCGGCGTCTACGCCGACTGATCGCCTCACGACAGCACACGCAGCCACGAGCAGCCGCAAGGCCGCCTGAGCCCCCGGGGCCAGGCGGCTTTTTCGTTATGCTGCGCGGGATTTCGTCCTCCCGCCTTCCGTCCTCTCTCGTTCTTCATCCCCCATGCGTCTTCGCAGCGCGGCCCTTCCGCTCTTCATGGCCCTGCTGGCGCAGGAGGGCGTGGCGCAGACACGGACGCTGCTCTGGGTGTGGGACCGGCCGCAGCTCTTTGCCTCGCTGCCCGAAGCCACGGGCGTGGCCTACCTGCATGCCACTGTGCGGCTGAGCGGCACCGAGAGCCGCACCAGCTGGCGCCAATGGCCGCTGCGCGTCGCGCCGGGCGCCACGGTGGTGCCGGTGGTCCACGTCGCGCTCGACAACCTCTCGCCCTCGCCCCTCGACGATGCGCAGCAGCAGGCCATCGCCGCCGCCATCGAGCATGCCGCGACACATGGCAACCGCTCGGGCTGGGTGCAGCTCGACTTCGAGGCGAGGCGCAGCCAGCGAGAGGCCTACGTCGCGCTGCTGCGCCGGCTGCAGCCGCTGCGCCAAGGCGGCATGCGGATCTCGGCCACCGCGCTGGCGTCGTGGTGCATGGACGATCCGTGGCTGCCGGCAGGCCTGCTCGACGAGATCGTGCCGATGTATTTCCGCATGGGAGGGGAATCCGCGCGCATCCGCCAGCGGCTGGGCACGACAGGCAAGGCCGCCGTGCCGGCCTGCCGCGACGCGGCCGGCCTGATGCTCGGCGAGGACTGGCCCGCACTGCGAGACGTGAAGCGGCGCTATGTGTTCCACGCGGGCTCGTGGAAGAACGAAGACTTCGAAAAACTGCAGATCGGAAACAGGGACAGCTACAAATGACTCTTTCGAAAACGGGAGGCCGCAGGCTGCTCGCCGCAGCCGCGATGGCAGCGGCAACGCTGCTCGGCAGCACGGCAGCACATGCCAGCGGCGGCTACGACGCCGAGGACCTGTTCTTCGCCACCACCCGGCCCGACCAGCCGGTGCGCGAGTTCGTCGAGCGGCCCGCGGGCTACTACACCGGCTATCTGGTGCCCTACCAGGTGCTCTGGTACTGGCGCCTTCGCGGCCAGAGCTTCTCCCCCGACGCGGTGCGCGCCTTCACCGACCTGCTGGAGAAGCTGCCGCGCGAGGACAACGCCATGGCCGACATCGACGACGCCTCGACCGAATGGCGCAAGGCGCGCGACGACGCCATGGCGAAGCTCGATCCGCAATCGCAGCGCGACAAGTCCTCATCACCGAAGCAGCAGCAGCCGAAGTGGAACGCCGACACCCTGCAGGCCGACGCCATCTGCTTCTACGGCGACGCCTTCCGCAACGCCACGAAGACGCTGGCCCAGCGCATGACGCGCGCGGCCGGTGACAAGTCGGCAGTGCCCTTCGTGCTGCACTGGATCAAGACCCAGGACGCGGTGTTCGACACCTGCGACAAGGAGCCCGGCGCCATGCCCGAGCTGCCGGCGGGCGCACCCGCCTGGCTGCAGGCCGACCACGCCTACCAGCTGGCCGCGCGGCACTTCTATGCCGGGGACCTCGACGACGCCGACGAAGCGTTCGCCGCCATCGCAGCCGACAAGGCCAGCCCATGGCGCGATCTCGCGGCCTACATGCGGCTGCGCGTGCTGGCGCGGCAGAACCCGGGCGATCCGCCTTCGGAGGGCTCGGAGACCAAGAAGGAAAGCGCCGAGGCGCTCAAGAAGCAGGCCGAGCTCGACAAGCAGCTCGACGCCATCGCCCAGCCGCTGATGAAGAACCCGCGCCTGAAGGCGCTGCATCCTTCGGTGCACCGGCTGGCCGAGGCGCTGCGCATCCGCTACCTGCTGCCCGCCACGCGCATGCAGCGCCTGGCCGACGGCCTCAGGACCATCGGCCAGCCCGACGCTGCCGCCGCGAAGCTGCTGCTGCTGAACCACGAGTTCCGCGCCTGCGGCTTCTTCGGCGGCTGCAGCTACATCGGCCCCGCGCAGACCTCCGACCTGGTGCAGTGGCTGAGCACCGTGCGCGGCTTCGACGGACCGGGCAGCGGCCTCGAACCCGACGGCAAGTGGCGCGAAACGCTGAGCTGGAGCCGCTACCAGCGCACGCACGACCTCGCCTGGCTGATGGCAGCCGCGAGCCTGGTGCCGGTGGCCACCACCAACGGCGACAAGCGCGAGGCCGAGCTGCAGGCCGCGCTCGAAGCCGTGCCCGAGGACCACCCCGCGCGCTTCGCCGCCACGCAGCTGCGCGCGCAGCGCATGTTCGCGCAGGGCCGCTACAAGGAAGTGCGCGAGCTCGTCGCCGCCTCGGCCGATTCGCCGCTGATCGCGCACAGCCTCTCGGGCCAGAACCTCGTGAAGGCATTGCTGCTGCCGACGGCCGCGTCGGAAGAGGAATGGCGCCGCCTCGCGATCCGCCCCGTGGTCGCGCGCCGCGATCCCGAGGCGATGGAAGCGAAGCCGAGCGCGGTGCCGCTGGCCAGTGCCTTCGACGAGGACGTGGTGCGCTTCCTCAACACCCGCGCACCGCTGGCCATGTGGCTGCGCCTGGCCGCCGAGCCGGCCCTGGCGCCCGCGCTGCGCGACAGGCTGCTCGAGACCGCCTGGACCCGCGCCGTGGTGGCCGGGGACTACGCCACGGCCCGCCGCGCGGCGCAGATGCGCATCGCCTCGCCGCCGCAGGCGGGCGCCGCCAAGGGCGCCGACACGATCGCCGGCATCCGCCGCTCGGCGGAGCTGCCCGAGACCGACGCCGCGGCATGGCGGCACCTGCTGCTGGAGCGCATGGCGAGCACCACCGAAGTCCTGTCGCCACCGCACTGGCCCGCCGCCGAGGGCATCCGGCCCACGCCGCTCAAGCTCGGCGTCGGCCCCGTGTACTCCGAGCGCAGTACGGTCGGCAGCTACGGCAAGTGGTGCCGTCCGTTGGGCGTGCCGACGACCGGGCCGCAGGCGGCCACCGCCGCCGACTTCGAGATGCCCGCGTTCCTGCCGCAGGAAGAACGCAGCCGGCAGGCCGCGCTGGTCGAGAAGCTGCGCACCGTGCCGCAGGACTCGATCTACTTCACGCAGGAAAGCCTGGCGCTGATGCAGCGCGCCCGCATGGACCCGCTGGTGCCGCAGGCGCTGTCGGTCGCGGTGAAGATGGCGCGCTACACCTGCCAGGACAAGGCGGCGGGCGACTGGTCGCGCAAGGGGCTGCAGGCCCTGCGCACGAACTACCCGAACTCGCCGTGGACCGCCGCCACGCCGTACTGGTACGGCGGGCGCTGAGGCGGCCGGCCGCGTCCACCTTGCGGCGGGCGTGGCAGGCAGACAGTCAGGCTACTTGGGGCGTATCGCGTCGGCCGTCCCCTGGATGAAGGCCTTGATGCTCTCGATGTCGTCGTTCGAGAGCTTGCCCGTGAAGTCGGGCATGCCGCGCGACATGGCCGGGCCCTTGAGCACGAACTTGTCGAGGTTCTCGATGTAGGCGGCGTCCATGTAGCCGAGGTTGGGGATGTTGCCGCCGCGGTCCACGCCCGGCACGCCGTGGCAGAAGACGCAGTTGCTCACGTAGAGCATGGTGCCGGCCTGGACCTTGGCGGGGTCGTACTTGACGCCCTGCACCAGCTTGTCCATGCGGTACTGCACGAAGTCGGGCATCTTGGCCGTGCCGCCCACCGCGAAGGTGTAGACGGTGCCCGGCCCCTGCCGCTCGGTGGCGCGCTGCGCGAGGCCGTAGACGCCGCCCCAGCCCACCGCGACCGACACGTACTGCTTGCCGTCGACCATGTAGGTCGACGGTGCCGCCACCACGCCGGTACCGGTGGGCGTCTCCCAGAGCTTCTCGCCGGTCTTCGCGTTGTAGGCCAGCAGCCGGCCGTCGGCCGTGCCCTGGAACACGAGGTTGCCGGCGGTGCTGAGGGTGCCGCCGTTCCAGGGCGAGGCGTAGTCCACGCCCCAGGCTTCCTTCTGCGCCACCGGGTCCCAGGCCACGAGGCGGCCGAAGGGCTTGCTCTTGGGCGGCTCGGCGTTGGCGAACTTGCCCAGGTTCCAGCCCAGCCCCGAATGCGGGCGGCCCGGCACGTTCTCGTCGAACTTCCAGTCCTTGTCGTCCATGAGGTTGATCGGCACGTGCTGCGCGGGCAGGTAGGCGAAGCCGGTCTGCGGGTTGAACGACATCGGATGCCAGTTGTGCGCGCCGAAGGGGCCGGGGATGCTGTCGCCGGGCTTGGTGCCGTCGCGCGCGGCGGCGATCTCGATGGGCCGGCCGTTCTTGTCGTAGCCGGTGGCCCAGTTGACCTCGACGAAGTTCTTCGCCGAGATGAACTTTCCGTTGGTGCGGTCGATGACGAAGAAGAAGCCGTTCTTCGGCGCATGCAGCAGCACCTTGCGCTGCTTGCCGCCGATCTTCACGTTCGCCAGGATCATCGACTGCGTGGAGGTGTAGTCCCAGTTGTCGCCGGGCGTCTCCTGGTAGTGCCACACGTACTTGCCGGTGTCGGGGTCGAGCGCCACCACCGAGCCCAGGTAGAGGTTGTCGCCGCCCTTGGGGCTGCGCGCCTTGTGCGACCAGGGCGAGCCGTTGCCGGTGCCCACGTACATCAGGTTGAGCTCGGGGTCGAAGGCGAAGCTGTCCCAGGCGGTGCCGCCGCCGCCGGCCTCCCAGTACTTGCCGCTGGGGTCCCAGGTCTTGGCGGCACGCGCCATCGACTCGTCCTCGAAGGGCTTGCTCGGGTCGCCAGGCACCACGAACCAGCGCCACTTCTGGTCGCCCGTCTTCGCGTCGTAGGCGGTGACGAAGCCGCGCACGCCGTACTCGGCCCCGCCGTTGCCGATGATGACCTTGCCCTTGAACACGCGCGGCGCGCCGGTGATGGTGTAGCTGCCCTTCTGGCCCTCGATGGTGTTCTTCTCCCAGACCTTCTGGCCGGTGGCGGCATCGAGCGCGATGAGGCGCCCGTCGTAGGCCGCCACGTAGACCTTGCCCTCGTAGATCGCGACGCCGCGGTTCACCACGTCGCAGCAGCCCCTGAAGCCCTTTGACTTGTCGACCTGCGGATCGAAGGTCCACAGCCGCTGGCCGGTGCGCGTATCGACGGCGTGCACCACGCTCCAGGAGGCGGTGATGTACATGATGCCGTCCACCACCAGCGGCGTGGCTTCGACGCCGCGCGTGGATTCGAGGTTGTACGACCAGACCAGCCCCAGGTCCTTCACGTTGCCGGCGTTCACCTGGTCGAGCTGGCTGAAGCGCGATTCCGAGTAGTCCAGGCCCACGCTGGGCCAGTCGGGCGTCTTCTTCTGCGCGGCGTTGGCGCGGATGAATGCGCCGTCCACCCGCTTGGTCGCGGCGGCGGCGCGGTCCTGTGCGTTGTTCTGGGCCGTGGCCGTGTTCGTCGCGCCCAGGCACAGCAAGGCGCCGGCGAGCACGAGCAGCCCGGAGTGTGTTTTTTTCATCGCAGGTCTCCTTTGTGCGCCAAGAATCGTCGGGACCGGCCGCACATTCATCTTGGGGATTTCCCCAGTCCGGCGCTGTTCCATTGCGGAACACATTCGACGCCGGTGTGAATCCTGAAACGGGAGGCAGCGAACCCATGGCCCTCGACAGAAGCCCTGCTGGAAGCCGCAATGCAGGCATCGGCACGCCCGATGCCCCGCGCCAGCTCTTCGCCAGCACGCCCACGCAGCGCGTGGCGCTCGCGCGGCAGCAGTTCTTCGAGGAGGGCGTGCGCCCCTCGGGGCTGGTGGGCGAGGCGGTGATCCAGTCGTGGATGCGCTGCAGCCGCACCCACGCCGACCGCCAGCGCATCGTGCCCTTCGACCCGGTCACGCCGAGCCGCCTTCACGCCACGCTGGCGCGCAACCGCCAGCTGCTCGAAGCGGCGCGCCAGGAGCTGGGGCAGATGGAGCACGCGCTCGCGGGCACCGACTGCCGCGTGATCCTCACCGACAGCGAGGGCGTGGTGGTGCACGTCACGCAGCAGCCGGCCGCCGCGCAACAGCCGGTGCTGCGCAAGACGGCTCGGGTGGGCGTGAACATCTCCGAGCGCATCGTGGGCACCACCGCGCCGGGCATCGTGGCGAGCACCGGGCAGGCCTGCACGGTCGACGGCGCCGAGCACTACTTCGACCTGCTGTGCCAGATGCGGTGCGCCGCGGCGCCGATCCGCGACGTGACGGGTCAGCTCGCGGGCGTGCTCGACCTCACGGTGGAGGCGCGGCGCTTCGGCTTCGACGCGGCATCGATGGTGGCGCTGTACGCCACCACCATCGAGAACAGGCTGCTGCAGGCGCAGTCGCGCGACCACCTGATCCTGCGCTTCCAGGCCAGCCCGACGCTGCTGGGCACGCCGCTCGAAGCGCTGGCCGGCATCGCGCCCGACGGCACCATCGCCTGGCTCAACAACGCCGGCGCGCGGCTGCTGGGGCGGCTGCCCGAGGCGGCGGACGAGCGCGACGTGGAGTTCCTGCTGGGCCACGACCTCGCGAGCCTGCTGCGGTTAGGGCGGCGCGAGGCGGCGCAGCCGCTGCGGCTGGCCAGCGGGCTGGGCGTGTGGGTGCAGGCGCAGCTCAAGGGCGGCGCCGATGGTGCGGACTTCCGCCATGCGGTGGCGATGCCCGGCGAAGCGTCGCCGCTGGCCATCGAGACGCGCGAAGCCCGGCAGACGCAGCTCGCGGCAGCCGAGGCCTACCCGGACGCGGACGGCACGGAGGCCTCGCCCCAGCCCCAGCCAGAACCCACGCTGCGCGAGCACAGCCGCAAGCTGATCGAGGACACGCTCGCCGCGCACGGCGGCAACGTGTCGCAGGCGGCGCGGCAGCTGCGCGTGTCGCGCGGCACGCTCTACCGGCGGCTGCGCGGCTGGCGCGACGAAGTCGCAGCCCCGGACAGCGGAAGGAACTGAACGCCGCTCACCGCCTGGGCAGCGCGTAGGCGATCACATGGTCGCCGGTGCGCGTGCCCAGCGAGCCATGGCCGCCGGCCACCACCAGCAGGTACTGGCGCCCGTCGGTGCCGCGGTAGGTCATCGGCGTGGCCTGACCACCGGCCGGCAAGCGGCTGCGCCAGAGCTCCTTGCCGTCGTTCACGTCGTAGCCGCGCACGAACTGGTCGAGCGTTCCCGAGAGAAAGGCCACGCCGCCGGCCGTCAGGATGGGGCCGCCGAGGTTGGGCACGCCCATCGCGAAGGGCAGCGGCAGCGGCGAGCTGTCGCGCACCGTGCCGTTCTTGTGCATCCAGGCGACCCGGCCGGTGCGCAGGTCGGCCGCGGCGACGTAGCCCCAGGGCGGCGCCTGGCACGGCAGGCCGAGCACCGAGGTGAAGGCGCTGAGCTTCACCGCGAAGGGCGCACCGAAGTTCTCGTTGAGCGCGGGCAGGCTGTCGTCGGGGCGCTGCTTGCCCTGCACGTAGAGCGAGGTGTCGTCCGCGCGCGGCACGAGCCTGGAGACGAAGGCCAGCGACGCGGGCGTGGCGAAGACGATCTGCCTGCGCGGATCGACCGCCACGCCGCCCCAGTTGAAGACGCCGAAGTTGCCCGGATGGATCAGCGAGCCCTGCGTCGACGGCGGCGTGAACCGGCCCTCGTAGCGCAGCCGGTGGAAGGCGATGCGGCAGGCCAGCTGGTCGAAGATGGTCGCGCCCCACATGTCCGACGGCTTGAGCGCGGGCGGATCGAAGGACAGGGCCGATGACGGCTGCGTCGGCGCGGTGGCGTCACCCGCGGCCGCGCCCTGCGGCGCGGCGCGCTCGTTCACCGGAAGGATCGGCTTGCCGTTGCGGCGGTCGAGCACGAAGAGCTCGCCCTGCTTGGTCGGCTGCACCAGCGCGGGCACGGTCTCGCTGCCCGCGCGCAGGTCGACGAGGCTGGGCTGCGCGGGCACGTCGTAGTCCCACAGGTCGTGGTGCACGGTCTGGAAGCTCCAGCGCACGCGGCCGCTGGCCAGGTCGAGCGCCACCACCGCCGACGAATACTTCTTCGCGCCTTCGCTGCGCGCGCCGCCCCACTGGTCGGGCGGCTGGTTGCCCATGGGCACGTAGACCAGGCCCAGCGCCTCGTCCACGCTGGAGATCGACCAGCTGTTGGGCGAGTTGGCCGTGTAGGTGCGGTCGGCGGCGATGGGGGCGGTCTCCTCGGGGTTGCCGGAGTCCCAGTTCCACACCAGCGCGCCGGTGTTCGCGTCGAAGGCGCGGATCACGCCCGAGGTCTCCTTCGTCGAGACGTTGTCGAGCACCGTGCCGCCCACGATGAGCAGCGAACGCGCCACCACCGGCGGCGAGGTCGAGTAGTAGGAGCCCGGCCGCACGTTCGGCATGTTCTTCCAGAGATCGATCTGGCCGCTGCCGCCGCCGAAGGCCGGACAGGGCTTGCCGCTCGCGGGGTCGAGCGCGATGACGCGGCCGTCGGCGGTGGGCATGAAGAGCTTGGCGTCGCAGCTGCCGGTGGATGCGGGTGCGGGTGCGGGTGCGGGTGCGAGTGCGAGTGCGGAAGCCTGCTGCTGTGGAGACTGCTGCGCCGCGGCGCCGGGGTAGTAGGAGAGCCCCCGGCAGGTCAGGTGCTGCAGCGCGAGCGACCCCGCGATCTGCGGCGTGTAGCGCCACACCTGCCGGCCGGTGGTGGCGTCGAGCGCGATCACCGACTGGTGCGGCGTGCACAGGAAGAGCCTCTCGCCGATCTTCAGCGGCGTGACCTCGAAGGTCGTCTCCTCGGGGTCGCCGGGCTGGCCCCGCACGTCGCCGGTACGGAAGTGCCAGGCTTCCTCAAGCTGCCCCACGTTCTGCGGCGTGATCTGGTCGAGCGCCGAGTAGCGCTGGCCGAAGCCGGTGCCGCCGTAGGCCGTCCACTCGTCCGCCGCGGCCGCGGGGCCCGCGGGCGCGTTCGCCGTGGCCGCCGCCGCATCGACCGAGGGCGCGATGCCTTCGATGCGGCGGGGTTCGCGCATCCACGAGAACACCGCCGCGACCAGGAAGGCTGCGAGCACCACGCCGAGCACGGTGCGCGCGCTTCCCACGCCTGCGGCATTGCGCAGGGCGAGCGGACGCGCCACCCATGGCGTGAGCAGCAGCAGGCCGACCACGAAGAACACGTCGCCGCGCGCGGCCATCGGCCACCAGTCGAGCCCCACCTCCCACAGGGCCCAGGCCAGCGTGAGCAACACCACGGCCGCGTACACCATCAATCCGGCGCCGCCCCCGCGCCGAAGCAGCAGCGCCGCCGCCGCCAGCCCCAGCCCCGCCACGAGGTAGTACCACGAGCCGCCGAGGGCGATCAGCCATGCGCCTGCGACGGCGAGCGCCAGGCCGGCAAGGCCGATCAGCACGGCCAGCACGGCCAGCAGCACGGAAGAGGAGGAAGAGGAGGAAGAGGAGGAAGAGGCGGGGGAAGGAGGGGAAGAGGAACGGGCGGGCTGGCCGGGCGGGCGCGGATTCATGACGGCAACTCCAGGGACGGAGTTCGCACGCTATTCCGCCGCACGCGCGCCGCGCGTAGGCCGATGGCTCAGGCTGTGGCGAGAACGCGGGCGGCGCGCGCCCGGCGCGCCTTCGCATCGGGCTGCAGCGGCCTCAGGTATTCATGCAGCGCGAGCGCGGCGGCACCCACGGCCGGTGCCAGCTCCCCGTAGCGTGCGGTGCGCAGTTCGGGCGCCGGCATGCCGGCGTCGTCCGCATGCCGCTTCACGCATTCGAAGGCCGCCTGCGCGAAGCCCTTGTGGTCGGCGCAGGCCTTGCCGCCGAGCACGATGGCGCGCGGGTTGAAGGTGACCCACAGGTTCTGCAGCAGCACGCCGAAGAAGGCCGCGGCGCGCTTCAGGTCAGCGCCTTCGCGCTCCAGCACGCGCGAGCCGAAGAAGGCTTCGGCGCAGCCGCGCCGCCCGCAGGAGCACAGCGGGCCGTCGAGCTGGAGGATGGTGTGGCCGATCTCGCCGGCCATGCCCTGCGCGCCGGTGAAGAGCCGGTCGTTGAGCACCACGCCGGCGCCCACGCCCACGTCGCAGTTGACGAAGACCAGCGGGTCTTCGCCCTCCTGGCCCACGCTGGCGGCGAACTCGTACTCGCCGAGCGCGGCGGCGTCGGCATCGTTCTGCAGCTGCACGGTCACGCCGGGCAGGCCGGCGGCCTCGAAGGCCTGCTCGAGCGCGGGCAGCAGGCTCACGTTGCGCCAGCCGAGGTTGGGCGCGAAGCGGACCACGCCGGTGCAGTCGTCCACCGCGCCGGGCACGCACACGCCGATGCCCGACAGCTGCAGGCCCAGCAGCTGCAGCTTCGCATGCCCGGCGGCCGCCATGCGCGCGACCTGCGCGCACACGCCGGCGGGAGAACCGTCGGTCAGGTCGAGGCTCTGCGAATGCAGCACATCGCCCTGCAGCGACATGCACACGAGGCGCACGGTTTCCACCGCGATCTCCACGCCCATCAGCGCGCGCACGCCCACGTCGATCTGCAGCGGCGTGGAGGGCCGGCCCAGGCCGTCGGCCACGGTCGCGCCGGCCTCGCTGAGCCATCCCTCGTCGATCAGCTCGCGCACCAGCAGGCTCACCGTCGACTTGGTGAGGCCGCTCTCGCCGGCCAGCCGCGCGCGCGACAGACCCGGCTGCGCGCGCAGCAGCCGCAGCAGCACGCTGCGGTTCATGCGCTTCACGAGCTGCTGGTCGGCGGTGGTGGTCACGTCGGGTCTTCGCTCAGGCAGCCGCGGCGGCGGTGTCCGCGTGATGGGCCTGCTCCTTGCCCTCGGGCCGCTTGCCGGCAATGATCATCCCGAGCACCTCGTCCTCGGTCACGTCGGCGGTGCGGTAGGTGCCCACGAGCCTGCCGTTCTTCATCACCGCGAGGCGGTCGCTCAGCGAGAACACGTCGGGCATGTCGTGCGTGATCAGGAAGATGCCCACGCCGTCGGCCTTGAGCTGCTTCACCAGGCCGCCGACCATCGCCGTCTCTTCGGGGCCGAGCGCGGCGCAGGGCTCGTCCATGATGAGGATGCGCGCATTGAAGTACAGCGCGCGCGAGATCGCCACCACCTGCCGCTGCCCGCCGGAGAGCCGGCGCACCGGCACGCGGATGTTGGTGAAGTTCCTGTTCAGGCGCTGGAACACCTTGCGCGCCTGCACTTCCATGAAGTGGTCGTCGAGCGTGTTCCACGGCGTCATCTTCTCGCGGCCGAGGAAGAGGTTGGCCACCGAGTCGAGGTTGTCGGCCAGCGCGAGCGTCTGGTAGATGGTCTCGATGCCCTGCGCCTGCGCCTCGGCCGGCGTGCGGATGTTGACCTTCTCGCCCGCGATCAGCGTGTCGCCCGAGTCGATCGGGTAGGCGCCCGCGAGCATCTTCATCAGCGTTGACTTGCCCGCGCCGTTGTGGCCCAGCAGCGCGACCACCTCGCCGGGGTAGAGGTTCACGCTCACGCCGTCCACGGCCTTCACGCCGCCGAAGGCCTTGCGGATCTCGCGCAGCTCCACCAGGGGTTTGGATGTGTCGATGGCTGCCATTTCAGTTCTCCCCAAACTTGCGGCGATACAGCACGTCGAAGACCACCGCCACGATCAGCACCTGCCCGATGATGACCATGCGCTTGCCGATGGGCACGTCCAGCAGCAGCATGCCGCTGTCGAGCGACTGCATGATGAGCGCTCCCAGCACCGAGCCGAAGATCGAGCCGCTGCCGCCCGCGAGCGCGGTGCCGCCGATGACGGCCGCGGCGATCACGTACAGCTCCATGCCCGTGCCCAGCGAATTGGTGCCGGCGTTCAGGCGCGCGATCGACACGATGGCCGCGATGGTGACCAGCACCGCCAGCAGCGCGAACAGCATCAGCGTGACGCGCTTGACCGGAATGCCCACCAGCGCCGCCGCGTCGGGGTTGCCGCCCATCGCGAACACGTAGCGCCCGAAGCGCGTGCGGTGCACGATGAACGACAGCACGATGGCCACCACCGCCCAGATCAGCACCGGGATCGGAATGCCCTGCGGCTCGTTCTTGGACGAGATCTGGTAGCTGTTCATGACCCACGCGAAGCCGAACACCACCGCCACCGGCACGGCCGTGATGAGCACGTCGAGCCACAGCGCCTCGGTGGGCATGTCGTAGCGCTGGCGCGCGCGGCGCTTCTGCACCATGCGCACGAACAGCACCACCGCCACCAGCGCGGCGAGCACCCAGCTCGCGGTGACGCCGATGCCGCCGTCGTAGCCGCCGCCCAGGCGCTGGAAGAACTCGTCGTTCACCGGCTGCGTCTTGCCGTCGGCCACCAGGAAGGCCGCGCCGCGGAAGGACATGAGCCCGCCCAGCGTCACCACGAACGAAGGCACGCCCAGCACCGCCGTGAGCCAGCCCTGGTAGATGGACACCAGCAGCGCCACCGCGAGCCCCGCGAGGCAGGCCGTGGGCCACGACCAGCCCGAGGTGTACTGCAGGTAGGCGATCAGCACGCCCACGAAGCCCATCACCGAGCCCACCGACAGGTCGATGTGGCGCGCCACGATGATCAGCACCATCACGGTGGAGACGATGCCCACCACCGCCGTCTGCTGCGCGACGTTGTAGAGGTTCTCGGGCGAGAGGAACACGCCGCCCGACATCACGCTGAAGACCACGGCCATGACGACCAGCAGCACGCACATCAGGATCAGCCGCAGGTCGACGCCGGTGCGGCGCCACCAGCCCGGTGTGGATGACGATGGGTTGCTCATGTTTCGGATCCTTTTTCTGGACTGCGCGCAAAACGAAGAGATGCGCAGGCCCCTGCCGGCCGGGCCACTAGGCGCCGGCAGCTGGTGCGTTGCATGGGAAGGAAAGGAAAGGCCGGCGCGCTTTCCGTGGATGGCGCCGGCGCGTTGCTCGTCTGTAGTGCGGCGTTACTTGCAGGCCGCGGGCGCGCTGGCGCCAGAGACGCCCTTGCAGAGCTCGTCCTTCTTGATCCAGCCGGCCTTGACCACGAGGTCGAGGTTGTCGCGGGTCACGGCCACCGGCATCAGCAGGCGCGACTGCAGCGAGACCTTCTTCGGCCCCGAGTTCCACGGCGCGGCCTTGTCGACCGGCTTGCCCTGCGACAGCGCGATGGCTGCGATGGCGGCTTCGCGGCCGAGCTCGCGCGAGTCCTTGAAGATGGTGGCGGTCTGCGTGCCCAGCGCGATGCGGTTGAGCGCCGCGAAGTCGGCGTCCTGGCCCGACACCGGAATGCCGCGGATGCCCTTGGCCGTAAGCGCCGCCACCGCGCCGCCGGCCGTGCCGTCGTTGGCGGCCACCACCGCGTCGACCTTGTTGCCGTTCTTGGTGAGGATCTGCTCCATGTTCTTCTGCGCGACCTCGGGCTTCCAGCCTTCGGTGTATTCGTCGCCGACGATCTTGATGTCGCCCTTCTTGATGGCGGCGTCCAGCACCTCCTGCTGGCCCGCGCGCAGGAAGTCGGCGTTCGGGTCGCTCGGCGAGCCCTTGATGATCACGTAGTTGCCCTTGGGCTTGACCTTGAAGACCTCGCGCGCCTCCATGCGGCCGACCTCGACGTTGTCGAAGGTGATGTAGAAGACGCCGGGCGCCTCGATCAGCCGGTCGTAGGCGATCACGGGCACCTTCTGGCGCGTGGCCTTGGTGACGGCCGGCAGGATGGCGTCCTTGTCCATCGCCAGCACGATGAGCGCCTTCGCGCCCTTCGACATCAGGCCCTCGATGTCGCCCAGCTGCTTCTCGGGCGAGCCGCCCGCATCGGCGCTGATGTACTTGGCGCCGAGCTTCTCCAGCTCGGCCTTGATGGCCGCCTCGTCGGTCTTCCAGCGCTCTTCCTGGAAGTTGGACCAGCTCACGCCGACCACGGTCTGCGCCATCGCGCCCACGGCCGTGGAACCGAGTGCCGTGGCGAAGGCCATGGCGGCCAGGGTTTGTTTCAGTCGCATCGATGTCTCTCCTGAATTGATTCGCCCGCAGGCGCCAGCCAAGTAAGAAATTAGTTAGTTTGAAGGCCGAACTAACTATCCCATCGAGCCGGGATCATGGGCATCGGGGAATTCCCGAGGCGTGCGGCGCCCGTGAAAAAGGCCGGGCGAGCCCGGCCTTCATTCACTCGAGCGCTTGAGCGCTCGATGGCGATCGATCAGTCGCGGGCGCGCGCTGCGTTGCGCAGGTCGCGGATCTGGTCGTGGTTGCGCTGTGCGCCTTCGGCCTGGGCTGCGACCACGCTGCGGACGTCGGCCGGCAGGTTCTGCTTCAGGGCCTTGCGATAGCGCGCGACACCGGTGTCTTCGCCGCGCTCGCACGATTCGAGAATGGAGAGTTCGCTGTTCGCGCCGAGCGAGCCCTTCACGTGCACCCACCCGCGATGCAGCGCACCGGCGGCGGTGCCGCCGTCGGCCGGCTCGCCGCCGTAGGCCGCGATGAGCGCCATCAGTTCGGCGCCGGCCTTGCGGCACTCCTCGGCGCGATTGGCGAAGAGCTGCTTCGCCGCGGGGCTCTCGACTTCATCGGCGCAGGCGCGAAAGCCGTATTCGCCGTCACGCGAGTTCTCGAGCAGGTCGTTGAGCACGTCCACCACTTCGTCCTTGTCCAGCACGGGGCCGGTCGACTGCAGGGTGTCGAGGGAGGTATCTGCGTATGCCATGGCGATGATCCTTTCAATTCAGTTCGGTTGCCGTTCAGTGAAGGCACATCGTTGAAAGATCCGCGGCGCCGCAGCGTCGTCGCGTCGGGCGACACGACGTAGGACGACCCGCGCAGCCCGGCGTCAGTCGATGCGCCAGGCCTGCATCCATATCGCGATGCCGTCGAGCAGTTCGCCCAGCGCCTCCTCGTCGGTGCGGCCGCTGCGCCTGAGCACATGGAAGGAATGGTCGGCGCCGTCGATCTCCAGCACGGTGGCGAGCGGACCCAGCGCCCGAACGGCGTCCTCGAAGGGTGCCGGCTCGGCGAGCGTGTCGCGCGGCCCGTGCGCGAAGAGCATGGGCACATCGACCTCGTACAGGTGCGCCGCCCGCTCGGCTGCCTTCGCGGGCGCGCCCGACGGGTGCAGCGGAAACCCGAGGAAGACCAGCCCTTCGACGGCCGCGAGCGGCTCCAGCGCCTGGGCCTGCGAGGTCATGCGGCCGCCGAACGACTTGCCGCCCGCGAAGAGACGCACGCCCGAGAAGCGCGCCGACGCGCAGGCCACCGCCGCGCGCACCGCGGCATGCGCCAGCGCAGGTGCGTCCGGACGCTTGCTGCCCTGCTCCATGTAGGGAAACTGATAGCGCAGCGTGGCGATGCGCCGCTCGGCGAGGCCCTCGGCCACGGCCTGCATGAAGGGATGCGCCATGCCCGCGCCTGCGCCGTGCGCGAGCACCAGGCAGGCCTCGGCCGAGGCTGGCGACATCGCGAGGGCCGACACCGCGATGCCGGGCTTCACGTCGATGGAAAGTTCGTGCTGGGTGGTCATCGCGCGAGTGTGCCCGCGCGGCCCCCGTTTGAATGTCGATTCACCCTAGAGCTGCGACGACAGCAGCGCCGCCAGGTGCTCCATCGCCTTCTCGCGCAGCGGGCGGTCCTTCCAGGCCTCGTAGGTCAGGCGCTTCGACAGGCGCAGGTCGGCCTCGAACTGCGCGGTCTGCTGGGCGGCGAAGGCCTCGTCGTAGATGTTGAGGTTGGCCTCGTCGTTCAGGCGGAAGGAGCGGTTGTCGAAGTTGGTCGAGCCCACGGACACCAGCAGTCCATCGACCGTGAAGACCTTGCAGTGGAACATGGTCGGCTGGTATTCGCTGATCTCGGCGCCAGCCTCCAGCAGGGGGCCCCACGCCGCGCGCGAGGCGCCGCGCACCGTCTGCGAATCGATGATCGGACCCGGCGTGATGATGCGCAGCCGCACGCCGCGCTGCATGGCCGCGACCAGCGCGCCCACGGTCAGGTCGTCGGGCACGAAGTAGGCGCTCGACAGGTCGATGGTCCTGGTGGCCGCAGCGATCGACAGCAGGTACATCAGGTGCATGCTCTCGCTGCCGCCGGAGGGCGAGCTGCTGAACATCTGCGCGCGCCCGTCGCCCGCCGAGGCGATCGGCGGAAAGTAGGTTTCTCCGTGCAGCACGTCGCCCGACACCTTCACCCAGTTGTCCATGAACACGGCCTGCATCTGCGCCACCACCGGTCCCTCGACCTTGTAGTGCGAATCGCGCCAGTGCCCGGCGTCCTGCGCGTGGCCGGTCCATTCGGGCGCGATGCCCACGCCGCCGGTGAAGCCAGTGCGGCCGTCGACCACCAGCAGCTTGCGGTGGGTGCGATTGTTCATGCGCGCGATGTCGTACCAGCTCGGCTTGTGGAACTTGCGGATCTGCACGCCGGCGCTTTCCATCTCGCGCACGAAGTCGGCGTCGACCTTGGCGCTGCCCACCCAGTCGAGCAGCACGTGCACCTTCACGCCCGCGCGGGCGCGCTCGGAGAGCGCGTCGGCAAACTGGCGCCCGATGTCGCCCGACCAGTAGATGTAGGTCTCGAAAGTGATGCTCCGCCTGGCGCCGCGGATGGCGGCGAGCATCGGTGGAAAGATCTCGTCGCCGTTCTGGAAAGCCTCGAACCGGTTGCCGCCGGTGATGGGAGGCCCGAGCATCACGCCGAGCGCGCGCTGGTACTGCGCGTCGTGCAGCCCGTACTCGCGCTTGACCTGCTCGTCGAGCTTCTTCTCGCCGCTGGTGAAGTTGAGCACCAGCAGCGTGGCGGCCAGCGTCAGGACGAAAGTCCAGACGATGATCTTGAACGTCCTTGGGCGATGCACCTCAGGACGCGGAGACTGCCTGCCCAAGCGATAAGCCGATCAAGCGATCAGTCGATCAGCTGCGTCTTGATCGCGTAGTAGGTCAGGTCGCTGTTGGTGGAGAGGTTCATCTTCTCCATCAGCCGCGTGCGGTAGGTGCTGATGGTCTTCACCGAGAGCGACAGCGCCTCGCCGATGGCGCCCACCGACTCTCCCTTGGCCAGCTTCAGGAAAACCTGGAACTCGCGCTCCGACAGGTGCTCGTGCGGCGGCGCGTTGTCTTTGCGCTCCAGCTGGCCCGCGAGCAGCTCGGCCACCGAGGGCGAGATGTAGCGGCGGCCCAGCGCGATGGTGCGGATGGCCTTGGCGATCTCCTCGGGATCGCATTCCTTGTTGAGGTAGCCCGAGGCGCCCTGGCGGATCAGGTTCACCGCGTAGTGTTCTTCGGGGTAGCCGCTGAGGATGAGAACGCCGAGGTCGGGCGCCTTGGCGCGCACCATGGCGAGCGCGTCGATGCCGCTCTGGCCGGGCATGGAAAGATCCATCACCAGCACGTCGATGTCGGTCGTGCGCACCAGGTCGATGGCCTCGCGGCCGCTGCCGGCCTCGCCGACCACGCGGAAATCGACGAAGGTGGAGAAGAACGACTTCAGGCCTGTGCGGACGACGGCGTGGTCGTCGACGATGCCGATCTTGATCATGGGATGAACCTCCTGCGATCTGATTGTTGGGGGCCGCTTGCGCGCGCGGTGGCAGGCAGCGGAAGGAGGGCGTCACGATGCCACATGCATTCGCGCAGCGGGGCCTCCCAAGGCGGGTCGGGCATTTGTCCTGCACGGGTTCGCAGAAACGTCTCGCAACGATGTAGGAGAGCAGGCGGGTGGCCACCCTGCCGGGTGGTGCCAGGGCTTGCCCGCTCCTCTACATTTCTTGCCTGATCCTGTGGAGACGCGCCAGCCGCATGGATGCCGGGGCGAGCCGCGGGTAGAGTCCCGACGAGGTTTCGAAGCAAGCAAGATGTCACCCAGACAGAACACGGAGGACGCCGACGCCTCGGCACGGTGCAGGGCCCTGCAGTCGGCGATGGCGCGGATCATCGGCGCGCGCACGCCCGCGCCGGGCGACCACGAGACGCCCGTCGCGAACCTCAGCTTCTTCAGGCGCGAGGCGCCCGCGCCGCCCACGGTCTGCATGGTCGAGCCGAGCATCGTGCTGGTCGCGCAGGGCGCGAAGCGGATGTGGGTGGGCGGCCATGCCTATCCCTACGACACCTCGCGCTTCCTCGTCACCTCGCTGGACATGCCCGCCAACTCCGAGGTGATGACGGCGAGCCCGCGGCAGCCCTGCCTGGGCCTGATGCTCAAGCTCGACGTGCGCGTGCTGGCCGAGCTCATCGCGCAGGGCAACCTGCCGCCGCAGCGCGAGCGCCCGCTCGGCATCAGCGTGGGACTCGGCGACGCGACGCCGGCGCTGCTGGCGCCGCTCGCCCGGCTGGTGGAGCTGCTGGACGAACCCGAGGCCATTCCCGTGCTCGCGCCGATGATCCATCGCGAGATCCACTACCGGCTGCTGATGAGCGACCAGGCTGCGAAGCTGCGGCAGATCGCCTCGGTCGACGGGCAGGGCCACCGCATCGCCAGGGCCATCGACTGGCTGAGGCTGAACTACGCGACCGCCGTGCGCATCGACGAGCTCGCGGCCCGCGTGCAGATGAGTGCGCCGACCTTCCACCACCACTTCCGCCAGCTGACCGCGATGAGCCCGCTGCAGTACCAGAAGTGGCTGCGGCTGAACGAGGCGAGGCGGCTGATGCTCAACGAGCACTTCGACGCAGCGAGCGCCGCCTTCGAGGTGGGCTACGAAAGCCCCTCGCAGTTCAGCCGCGAGTACAGCCGCCTGTTCGGCGCCCCGCCCCGGCGGGACATCGAGGTCATGCGCACAGCTGCGCGCGCGAACGGGCATGCGGGTGCGGGTGCGGAAGGCGGCGGCGCGGCCGAAGCCCGCCGCGCCTGAGGCCTCATCGGATCAGGCAAGAAACGAAGAGGATCGCGCTATCGATCCCCGCGCGGCTCCAGAAGAATGGGAATCGAGCGGCTCGTTCCCTCCGCGCGCTGCAAGGGTGAGAACCTGAGAACCATTTTCGCAAGCCGCGAGCCCCGGTGCGCCGAAGAAGCCGCGAGCAGGGGACAACAGCCGCCGTTTTCCTACCGACGCCGCCCATCGCCCGGGATATGAGCGGTATTGGCCATCCCCACGAACCTCGAACAGCAGGAGCTGACATGGACAGTCCCACGACCCCAATGATCTCGCGGCGCGATGCCCTCATCGTCGGCGCCGCAACCGCCGCGGCGGTTTCCGCGTCCAACGCGACGCCCGCATCGGCGCAGCCCGCGCCCGCGTCCCCAACTGCCGCCAGCGCGGCGGGCGGCTTTCGCACGAAGCTGTCGCTGAACGTCAACGGCACGGCGCGCGCGCTCGACGTGGACACGCGCACCACCCTGCTCGACGCGCTGCGCGAGCACCTGCAGCTGACGGGCACCAAGAAAGGCTGCGACCACGGCCAGTGCGGCGCCTGCACGGTCATCGTCGACGGCAGGCGGATCAACTCCTGCCTGACGCTCGCCGTGATGCACGAGGGTGCGCAGGTCACGACCATCGAAGGGCTCGGCACGCCGCAGAACATGCATCCGATGCAGGCCGCCTTCGTCAGGCACGACGGCTACCAGTGCGGCTACTGCACGCCGGGGCAGATCTGTTCGGCGGTGGCGGTGATCGACGAGGTCAGGCGCGGCATCCCGAGCCACGTGAGCGCCGACCTCACGGCCAGACCGACCCTCTCGGCCGAGGAACTGCGCGAGCGCATGAGCGGCAACATCTGCCGCTGCGGCGCCTACTCCAACATCGTCGAGGCCATCACCGAGGTGGCGGGGAGCAAGGCATGAAGGCTTTCACCTACGAGCGCGCCGCGACCCCGGCGCAGGCCGTGTCCGCCGTCGCGGGCAGGCCCGGCGCGAAGTTCATCGCCGGCGGCACCAACCTGCTGGACCTCATGAAGCTGCAGATCGAGGCGCCGGTGCACCTGGTCGACGTGAACGGCCTGGCGCTGGACCGCATCGAGCCGACGCCCGAGGGCGGCCTGCGCATCGGCGCGCTGGTGCGCAACACCGACCTGGCGGCCGACGAGCGCGTGCGCCGCGACTACGGCGTGCTCTCCCGCGCGCTGCTGGCCGGCGCATCGGGCCAGCTGCGCAACAAGGCGACCACCGCGGGCAACCTGCTGCAGCGCACGCGCTGCCCCTACTTCTACGACACCGACCAGCCCTGCAACAAGCGGCGCCCCGGCAGCGGCTGCAGCGCCATCGGCGGCGTGACGCGGCAGCTCGCGGTGATCGGCGGCAGCAAGTCCTGCATCGCCACCAACCCCAGCGACATGGCCGTGGCGATGCGCGTGCTGGACGCCTCGGTCGAGACCGTGCGGCCCGATGGGCGCACCCGCGTGATCCCGATCGCCGACTTCCACCGCCTGCCCGGCGACACGCCCCACATCGAGACGGCGCTGGAGCGCGACGAGCTCATCACCGGCGTGACCCTGCCGAAGCCGGTCGGCGGCACGCACGTCTACCGCAAGGTGCGCGACCGCGCCTCCTACGCCTTCGCGCTGGTGTCCGTCGCGGCCATCGTGCAGCGCGACGGGTCCGGCCGGGTGGCGCTCGGCGGCGTCGCGCACAAGCCGTGGCGCATGGAGGCTGCCGAATCCGCCATGCCGCAGGGCGCGAAGGCCGTGACCGCGCGGTTGCTCGCCGACGCGCAACCCACCCACGAGAACGCGTTCAAGCTGCAGCTCGCCGAGCGCACGCTGGCCGCTGCCATCACGCAAGCGAGGAGCTGACCATGAGATTCGACACCCCCGCCACGACCAACCCCATCGACCAGCTGAAGATCATCGGCAGGCCCACGGACCGCATCGACGGCCCGATGAAGACCACCGGCACCGCGCGCTATGCCTACGAGCGCAACACCGAGATGCCCGGCGCAGCCTACGGCTACGTGGTGGGCGCAGGCATCGCGAAGGGCCGCATCGCGTCGATGGACCTGGCCGCCGCCCGGGCGGCGCCGGGCGTGCTGGCCATCGTCACCGCGCGCAATGCGGGCAAGCTCGCCAAGGGCGACTTCAATACGGCAAAGCTCCTGGGCGGCCCTGAGATCGACCACTACCACCAGGCGGTGGCGCTGGTCGTGGCCGAGACCTTCGAGCAGGCGCGCGCGGCGGCGCAGCTGCTGCGCATCGAGTACGAACGCACGCCCGGCCGCTTCGACCTGGCCGCCGAGAAGGACGCGGCGCAGATGCCCGCGGCCACCCCCTTCTCTGGCGAGCCGCAGACCAGGACGGGCGATTTCGCCAGCGCTTACGCGGCCGCCCCCGTGCAGCTCGACGCGACCTACACCACGCCCGACGAGTCGCACGCAATGATGGAGCCGCACGCCTCCATCGCGCAGTGGCAGGGCGACAAGCTCACCATCTGGACCTCGAACCAGATGATCGCCTGGGGCGCCGGCGATGTCGCCAAGACGCTCGGCATCCCGAAGGCGAACGTGCGGCTGATCTCGCCCTTCATCGGCGGCGGCTTCGGCGGCAAGCTTTTCGTGCGGGCCGACGCGCTGCTCGCGGCACTGGGGGCGCGCGCAGCCCGGCGCCCGGTGAAGGTGGCGCTGCCGCGGCCGCTGATAGCGAACAACACCACGCACCGGCCCGCGACCATCCAGCGCATCCGCCTGGCCGCAGGCCGGGACGGCAGGCTCACCGCCATCGCCCACGAAGGCTGGTCGGGCGACCTGCCGGGCGGCCAGCCGGAGACCGCCGTGAACCAGACCCGGCTGCTGTACGCCGGCGCGAACCGCCTCACGACCACGCGCCTGGCCGTGCTCGATCTGCCCGAGGGCAACGCGATGCGCGCGCCCGGCGAGGCGCCCGGCATGATGGCGCTGGAGATCGCCATGGACGAGATGGCCGAGAAGCTGGGCATCGATCCGGTCGAGTTCCGCGTGCTCAACGACACGCAGGTCGATCCCGAGAAACCGCAGCGCCCCTACTCCCAGCGCAAGCTGATCGAATGCCTGCGCACCGGCGCCGAGCGCTTCGGCTGGAACAGGCGCAACCCGGCGCCGGGGCAGCAGCGCGACGGCCGCTGGCTCGTCGGCATGGGCGTGGCGGCCGCGTTCCGCAACAACCTGGTCACGAAGTCGGGCGCGCGCGTGCGCCTGGACAACCGCGGCATGGTCACGGTGGAGACCGACATGACGGACATCGGCACCGGGACCTACACCATCATCGCGCAGACCGCCGCCGAGACCATGGGCGTGCCGCTCGACAAGGTGCTGGTGCGCCTGGGCGACTCGGCGCACCCGGTCTCGGCCGGCTCCGGCGGGCAATGGGGCGCCAACAGCTCGACCTCGGGCGTCTTCGCCGCATGCATGAAGCTGCGCGAAGCAGTCGCCTCCAGGCTGGGCCTTCCGGCGTCCGAGGCGGAGTTCGCGGACGGCATGGTGCGCGCCGGCGCGCGCGCGGCGCCGCTGGCCGAAGCGGCCGGCGCGCAGGGGCTGGTGGTGGAGGACAGCATCGAATTCGGCGACCTCGACAAGAAGTACCAGCAGTCGACCTTCGGCGCGCATTTCGTGGAAGTCGGCGTCGACGCGGCCACCGGCGAGATCCGCGTGCGGCGCATGCTCGCGGTGTGCGCCGCGGGGCGCATCCTGAACCCGAAGTCCGCGCGCAGCCAGGTGATCGGCGCGATGACGATGGGCGTGGGCGGCGCGCTGATGGAGGAGCTCGCGCTCGACAAGCGGCACGGCTTCTTCGTCAACCACGACCTGGCGAGCTACGAGGTGCCGGTGCACGCGGACATTCCGCACCAGGACGTCGTCTTCCTCGACGAGACCGACCCGATCTCCTCGCCGATGAAGGCCAAGGGCGTCGGCGAGCTCGGCATGTGCGGCGTCGCCGCGGCGGTGGCGAATGCCGTCTACAACGCGACGGGCGTGCGGGTGCGCGACTACCCGATCACGCTCGACAAGCTGCTGGACCGGCTGCCGCCAGTGGCCTGAAACCCGCGGGGAAGCAGGAGGAGGCGGCGGGTAAGCCCGGTGCCGCGAGTCCGTCTCGCTTGATACGATTTTTTCCGGAACGCCCGCTCCAAGGGCGTCGGAGACAAGATGGACTCGAGCATTTCCAGCAGCGCCGCCCACGGCGCGCATGGCGCGGGTGTGGCCCTGTACCGCGCCATGGTGCGGATACGGGCCTTCGAGAACGCGGCGGAGACCGCCAGCCAGGGCGGCGTGAGCGCGTACGGCCAGCAGGCGGCGGGGGCCGCCAAGGTCCGCGGGCCGCTGCACCTGTCGACCGGGCAGGAGGCGGTGCCGGCCGGCGTCTGCGCCCACCTGCGCCCCGCCGACTACCTCACCTCCACCCACCGCGGCCATGGCCACACGCTGGCCAAGGGCGCCGACCTCGCGCGGATGATGTGCGAGCTGTTCGGCAAGGCCACCGGCTTCAACGGCGGCAAGGGCGGCTCGATGCACATCGCGGATTTCTCGGTCGGCATGCTGGGCGCCAACGGCGTGGTGGCGGCGGGGCTGCCGATCGCGGTGGGCGCGGCGCACGCGCAGAAGCTTCTGAAGAAGAGCGACGACATCACCGTCTGCTTCTTCGGCGACGGCGCGATCAACCGCGGGCCTTTCCTTGAAGCGCTGAACTGGGCGCGCGTGTACGAGCTGCCGGTGCTCTTCGTCTGCGAGGACAACCGCTGGAGCGCGACCACCGCGAGCGGCCCGATGACGGCCGGCGAAGGCGCCTCCGCGCGCGCCGAGTCGCTCGGCATCGCGTCCACGCAGGTCGACGGCAACGACGTGTTCGCGGTGCACGCTGCCGCCGCGAAGCTGGTGGCCGAGGTGCGCACTGGCGGCGGGCCGCGCCTGCTGCATGCGCTGACCTATCGCGTGAAGGGGCATGTGTCGGTCGACGTGGCGGCGTACCGCGATCCGGCCGAGCTGGCCGCTGCGCTCGAGACCGATCCGATCGCCCGGGCGCGCGGCCATCTGCTTTCGGCCGGCGTCGCCACCGCGACTCTCGACGCCATCGAGAACGCCGCGCGCGACGAGGTCGACACCGCCCTCGCGGTCGCCGACGCAGCCCCGTGGCCCGAGCCGGCCGCCGCCTTCACCGACGTGCAGACCGTCGGGGAGGGCCAGTGGCGATGAAGCACGAACTGAGCTATTCGGAAGCCGCCCTGCTCGCCCTGCAGCGCGAGATGGAAGCCGACCCGCGCGTGGTGGTGCTCGGCGAGGACGTGGGCCGTGGCGGCATCTTCGGCCAGTACAAGGGACTGCAGCAGCGCTTCGGCGAAGGTCGCGTGATCGACACGCCGATCAGCGAGGCGGCGATCATGGGCGCCGGCGTGGGCATGGCGCTCGCGGGGCTGCGGCCGGTGGTCGAGATGCGCGTGGTCGACTTCGCGCTGTGCGGCATGGACGAGCTTGTGAACCAGGCCGCCAAGAACCGCTTCATGTTCGGCGGCCAGGGCCGCGTGCCGCTGGTGGCGCGCATGCCCGGCGGCATCTGGGACGCCTCGGCGGCGCAGCATTCGCAGTCGCTCGAAGCCTGGTTCGCGCACCTGCCGGGCGTGGTGGTGGTGTGCCCCTCGACGCCGCAGGACAACCACGGGCTGCTGCGCTCCGCCCTGCAGTGCGGCGACCCGGTGGTCTACATCGAGCACAAGACGCTGTGGGGCGCGCGCGGCGAGGTCGACGAAGGCATCGCCGTGCCGCTGGGCAAGGCGGCGCGCGTGCGCGAGGGCGATGCGCTCACGCTGGTGAGCTGGAGCCGGCAGATGCAGGCCTGCTCGGCGGCCTGCGACGCGCTGGCGGCCGAAGGTATCGCGGTGGACCTGATCGACCTGCGCACGCTGTGGCCGTGGGACCGCGAGACGGTGCTGTCGTCGTGCGCGCGCACCGGCCGGCTGCTGGTGGTGCACGAGGCGGTGCAGGCGGCGGGCTTCGGCGCGGAGATCGCGGCGAGTGCGGCGGAGGCCACCGGCTGCCGCGTGGCGCGGCTGGGCGCGCCGCGCATTCCGGTGGGCTATGCGCCGGTGCTGGAGGCGCAGTCACGCGTCGGCGCGGAAGCGATCGTGGCCGCGGCGAAGAAGCTGGTGGGCTGAAGGCAGGCCGCCTCGCCGGAAGCGATGGACCCGCTCTTCTTCAAGCTGGTGCGGGTCGCGAATCTCACGGCGCGGCCTTTCCATGAACGCGTGGGCCGCGAGCACCGGCTCACGCTCAACGAATGGCGCACGATGGCCGTGCTCGCCGCGCAGCCCGGGCTCAACGCCACGCAGGTCGCCGACCAGACCGGCCTCGACAAGATGGCAGTGAGCCGCGCGCTGGCCGGCCTGCGGCGCCACAGGCGCGTACAGCGCCACGACGACCCGACCGACCGGCGCAGCAGCCGCCTCTATCTCACCGCCGCAGGCAAGGCGCTGCACGAAACGGTGGGCGCGCTCGGCCGAGAACGCGAAGTCGCACTGTTCGGCGGCATCGATGCGGTCGAACTGGCGCAGCTCGACACCACCCTCGACAAGCTCATCGAGGCAGTGCAGCGCGGCACACCCTGACCGCTCCACAAGCAGGCCACGGCCCATTCCAGAACACCACGGAACCGGCTTTGCCGGGCCGTTGGTGTTGCCCCCGGAAGGGGGTTGGCGAAGCGACACGAAGTGCGCGCAGCATGGGGGTGAGCCAAGTGCCACCACGGAACCGGCTTTGCCGGGCCGTTGGTGTTGCCCCGGAAGGGGGTTGGCGAAGCGACACGAAGTGCGCGCAGCCTGGGGGCGAACCAAGTCAAGCCGCGAAGCCGCCGTCGATATTGAGGCTCGCGCCGGTCACGAAGCCCGCCTCGGGGCTGGCCAGGTAGCCGACCATGCCGGCGATTTCTTCCGGACGGGCGTGGCGGGCCAGCGCCATCAGGCCGTGCATCGAGGCGGCGTTGGGGCCGTCGACGGGGTTCATGTCGGTGTTGACCGGGCCGGGCTGCACGTTGTTGACCGTGATGCCGCGCGGGCCGAGGTCGCGCGACAGGCCCTGCACCAGGCCGACCAGCGCCGACTTGCTCATCGCGTAGGCGCTGCCTCCGGGCCAGGGCATGCGCTCGGCATTCGTGCTGCCGATGTTGATGATGCGGCCGCCCTCGCCCATGTGGCGCGAGGCCGCCTTGGCGGCGACGAAGACGGCGCGCACGTTGATGGCCAGCGTCTTGTCGAAGTCCTCGAGCGAGAACTCGTCGAGGGTGCCGCCGAGGAACACGCCGGCGTTGTTCACGAGGATGTCGATCCTGCCGAAGGTGCGGGCGGCTTCGTCGATGCCGGCGGTGAGGGCCGCGGCGTCGGCGCTGTCGATCTTCAGCGCGAGGGCGCGGCCGCCTTCCGACTGGATGCTGCGCACCAGTTCCTCGGCCGGTGCGGCCGAGGCGGCGTAGCTGAAGGCCACGGCGGCGCCGTCGTGTGCCAGGCGGCGCACGATGGCCGCGCCAATGCCGCGCGAGCCGCCGGTGACGAAGGCGACCTTGCCGGCCAGGACGGGGGAAGAAGATGAGGAGGAAGAAGAAGCGGTGCTGGAGGCCATGATTTTTCCTGTGCAATGGTGGAAGAAGAAGGCCTTAGTTTGGGCGCTTCATTCCTTCTCCGGTAGCCGTCAATCCAGTCAATCAGATTCAACCAATGGTTGAAGATGGGCGCCACAATGCGGCCATGGAACCGCTGAATCACCTCGAATCCTTCGTGCAGAGCGCCGAGGGCGGCAGCTTCTCCGAGGCCGCACGGCGCCTGGGCCTGACGCCGGCGGCCGTCAGCAAGAACGTGGCGCGGCTGGAGGCGCGGCTGGGCCTGCGGCTGTTCCAGCGCAGCACGCGCAGCCTGAAGCTGACCGAGGGCGGGGAGCGCTTCCTCGCGCAGATCGGCGGCGCGCTGGCCACGCTGCGCGAGGCGGTGGCCGGCGTCGACACCGACGACGGCCAGCCCTCGGGCACGCTGAAGGTGAGCATGGGCCAGGCGTTCGGGCGCGAGCACGTGCTGCCGATGATGGGCGGGTTCCTCGCGCGCTACCCGGCCATCGTGCCCGACTGGCACTTCGACAACCAGCAGGTCGACCTGGTGGGCGAAGGCTTCGACGCGGCCATCGGCGGCGGCATCGAACTGCCGGCCGGACTGGTGGCGCGCGAGCTGGCGCGTATCCACGTGGTGGCGGTGGCCTCGCCCGCATACATGGAGGGGCGCAAGCCGCCCCGGCATCCGTCGGACCTGGCGGCGCTCGACACGCTGTTGCGCCGCTCGTCGCCAACGGGGCGCGTGCGCGGCTGGACGCTGCGGCGCGTGCGCGGCGCGGGCGGAGGCACAGGCGAAGGCGAGGTCAGCGTCGAGCTGCCGCGGCCGCGCGCCATCTTCAACGACCCCGAGGCGATTGCGCATGCCGCGCTGATGGGGCTGGGCGCGGCGATGCTGCCTCTGCCCTTCGTGGAGCGCGGGCTGCGCAGCGGCGAGCTGATGCGCCTGCTGCCCGACTGGTACCAGGATGCGGGGGCGGTGTGGCTCTACTACCCGAGCAAGAAGCTGCTTCCGCCGAAGACGCGGGTGTTCATCGATTTCGTGCTGGAGCGCTTCCGCGAGGAGCGGTTCGCGCAGCGGATGCAGGTGGCCTGAGGCGCCGCGGCCCGCGCGCTGCCAACTCCCTCACGCAGCCACGGGGTTTTCACCCGCGACGGCGGAGGCGCGCGCCTGTACAAACGCGCGCATGACCCATCAGACCTTTCTCTCACTGAATCGCCGCACCGCGCTGGCCGCATCCGCCGCCGCCGCGCTGACCCTTATCGCCGCTCCCTCGTGGGCCCAGGGCACCTGGCCGACCAAGCCGGTGCGCATCGTCGTGCCCTTCGCGGCCGGCGGCACCACCGACATCCTGGCGCGCGCCATCGCGCCCGAACTCTCGAAGGCCTTCGGCCAGCAGTTCATCGTGGACAACCGCGCGGGCGCCGGCGGCAACGTGGGCGCCGAGATCGTGGCGCGCGCGCCGAACGACGGCTACACGCTGCTGATGGGCACGGTCGGCACGCACGGCATCAACCGCGCGCTGTACCCCAAGCTGCCCTTCGACCCGATCAAGGACTTCGCGCCGATCACCCTGGTGGCCGCCGTGCCGAACGTGATGGAGATGAACGCCGACAAGGCGAAGTCGCTGAACATCCACAACGTGCAGGACTTCATCAAGTACGCCAAGACCAACCCCGGCAAGCTGAACATGGCCTCCAGCGGCAGCGGCACCTCGATCCACCTGGCGGGCGAGCTGTTCAAGAGCATGACGGGCACCTTCATGGCCCACATCCCGTACAAGGGCTCGGGCCCGGCGCTGCTGGACATGGTGGGCGGGAATGCCGACGTGATGTTCGACAACCTGCCCTCCTCGATGGCGCAGATCAAGGCCGGCAAGCTCACCGCGCTGGCGGTGACGAGCGCACAGCGTTCGCCGGCCCTGCCCGACATCCCGACGGTGGCGGAAGTGGGCGGCCCGACGCTCAAGGGCTACGAGGCAAGCTCGTGGTTCGGGCTGCTGGCGCCGGCGGGCACGTCACCGGAGATCGTGAACCGCATCCAGCAGGAAGTGGCCAAGGCGCTGGGCACGCCGGCCATGAAGGAGAAGATGCTCGCGCAGGGCGCGATCCCGAGCGGGAACTCGCCTGCGGACTTCACGAAGCTCATTGCGAGCGAGCATGTGAAGTGGGCGAAGGTGGTCAAGGACTCCGGAGCAAAAGTCGACTGACCCCCAGGCTGCGCGCACTTCGTGTCGCTTCGCCAACCCCCTTGCAGGGGGCAACACCGACGGACCGGCAGAGCCGGGGTCCGTGGTGTTTCACTAAAGGGCCGGGGGCGGCTGATCTTTGGTGATCAGGTCTTCCAGGTCACGTCCTTCTTTTCGGCCAGCGAGTCCTTGAGCATGTGCAGCAGCGGGATCGCGCGCTGATGCAGGCCGACGTGCTGCTTCTCGGCCTCGTTGGCGTGGCCTTCGACGGCGTAGTCGTCGTTGTTGTGGGAGTTGGAGGCCTCGCGTGCCAGGGCGGCCTCGAGGGCCGAGATGGCGCCGGGGATCTGCTCGACGGTGATGATGCCCTGCGGGGCGGCGGACTTGCCGACGATCTCGAGCAACTGGCGCGCATGCACTTCGAGCATCACGAAATCGGGCGCGGCCCGGGACTGGAATCGATAGAGCATGGTGTTCTCACTCACTTGTTGTAGATGTAGTCACGCGCAAAAGGGTACACCGATTGAGCGCCGCGAAGGACGCCGTGTTCGACCTTGCCGTCGGGCTTGGTGGAAAGCATCTGGTGCAGCGAGATCCAGCCCTGCTCGAAGCTCATGGCGGAGCCCGCGAGGTAGAGGCGATAGGCGCGCAGGATGCGTTCCGCGTTCTCCTTCTGGCGGCCGCCGCTTCGCTGCAGCACTTCCCGCGCCGTGTCGAGCTGCGACTCCAGCGCGTCCGACCAGGCCCAGAGCGTGCGCGCGTAGTGCGGCCGCAGGCTTTCGGTATCGACCATCTCCAGGCCGGCCGCGGCCGTCTCGCGCAGCACGTGCGTCACGTGCAGCAGCTCGCCGCCCGGGAAGATGTACTTCTCGATGAAGTCGCCCATGCCGGCGCCGAGCTGCCGGTAGTTGAGCTCGCCGGAGGTGATGCCGTGGTTCATCACCAGGCCGCCGGGCTTCAGCAGCGCATGGATCTTGCGGAAGTAGGTCGGCATGTTGGCCGCACCCACGTGCTCGAACATGCCGACGGAGGAAATCTTGTCGAAGGGCCTGTCGGTGGGCACTTCGCGGTAGTCGCGCAGCTCGACGCGCACCCGGCCCTGTAGCCCCTTCTCCTCGATGAGCCGCTGCACGTGCGCATGCTGGTTCTTCGACAGCGTGATGCCGGTGGCGTCCACGCCGTAGTGCTCTGCGGCCCACAGCAGCAGGGCGCCCCATCCGGAGCCGATGTCGAGGTAGCGCTCGCCCGGCTGCAGCATCAGCTTGCGGCAGATGTGGTCGAGCTTGGCTTCCTGCGCCTGTGCCAGCGTGAGGTCGGGCGTGCGGAAATAGGCGCATGAATACACGCGGCGCGGGTCGAGCCACAGCGCGTAGAAGTCGTCGGAGACGTCGTAGTGGAACTCGATCTGCGCCGCGTCCTTGCGCAGCGAGTGCGAGCCGTGCGACTTGGCCCGGCGCTGCAGGCGGCTCCACCAGCCGGTGTCGGTCTCCGCCGGGTTGCCGGGGAGCATGCCGACCGTGGCGTCGATCAGGTCGCGCATGGCGCCTTCGATCTGCACCTTGCCCTCGACGTAGGCCTCGCCGATGGCGCCCACCTGCCGTGCCGCCAGCTTGGCCAGCACCGTCCATTCCTTGAAGGCCAGGGTGACGCGGGCTCCGGCCTGTGCGACGCGCCGGCCATCGGGCAGCTCGAGCGCGATAGGGACAGGCAGCGACGCCAGCTGCGACTCGATCTTGGGTATCAAGTGTTGCATGGCAGCCATGGTATTGATTTTTCCAAGCTTTTGCATGACTTCCCGTGTCGGCGCAAGCCGCGATCTGCGGCGGCTTCGGGCCTGCGCGAACCCGGATTGACATTAGATTGTTTATGTCTAAACTATTTAGCCATGAACAGCCTCGACCCGTCCAAGTCCGCTCCCGCCTCGGACCTCCAACGCATCCTGTGCATCGGCGGCGGGCCGGCAGGCCTGTACTTCGCCCTGCTGATGAAGGCGCGCAACCCGGCGCTGCAGATCACCGTGGTGGAACGCAACCGCCCCTTCGACACCTTCGGCTGGGGCGTGGTGCTGAGCGACCAGACACTGGCCAACCTGCGCGCGGCCGATGCGCCGACCGCGGCACTCATCGGCAACGAGTTCCACCACTGGGACGACATCCAGGTCTTCTTCAAGGGCCGCCAGGTGCGCTCGGGCGGCCACGGCTTCTGCGGTATCGGCCGCAAGCGACTGCTCAACATCCTGCAGGAGCGCTGCCTCGAGCTGGGCGTCGAACTGGTGTTCGAGACCGACGTCTCCGACGACCAGGCGATGGCCGCCAAGTACAAGGCCGACCTGGTGATCGCCAGCGACGGCCTCAACAGCCGCATCCGCCAGCGCTACGCCGACGTGTTCAGGCCCGACATCGACCTGCGCAACTGCCGCTTCGTGTGGCTGGGCACGCACCAGACCTTCGACGCCTTCACCTTCGCCTTCGAGCAGACCGAGCACGGCTGGTTTCAGGCGCATGCCTACCAGTTCGACGACAAGACCTCGACCTTCATCGTCGAGACGCCCGAGGCCGTCTGGAAGGCCCACGGCCTCGACCAGATGGAGCAGCCCGAGGCCATCGCCTTCTGCGAGAAGCTCTTCGCCAGGTACCTCGGCGGCCATTCGCTCATCAGCAACGCCACGCACCTGCGCGGCTCGGCCAACTGGATCCGCTTTCCGCGCGTGGTGTGCGAGCGCTGGACGCATCGCATCGACGTCGAGGGCCGCTCCGTGCCCGTGGTGCTGATGGGCGATGCGGCACACACGGCGCACTTCTCGATCGGCTCGGGCACCAAGCTGGCGCTGGAAGACGCGATCGACCTGGCCAACGAGTTCGCACGGGGCGGCACGGTCGACCACGTGCTCGAAGGCTACGAGGCGCGCCGCAGCGTCGAGGTGCTGAAGATCCAGAATGCCGCGCGCAACTCCACGGAGTGGTTCGAGAACGTGCCGCGCTACACGGGCATGCAGATCGAGCAGTTCGCGTACTCGCTGCTCACCCGCTCGCAGCGCATCAGCCACGAGAACCTGCGCCTGCGCGACACGCAGTGGCTCAGCGGCTACGAGCAGTGGCTCGCAGGTGGCAAGGCGATGCCGCCGATGCTCATGCCGCTGAAGGTGCGCGGGCTCACGCTGAAGAACCGCATCCTGGTGTCGCCCATGGCCACCTACAGCGCGGTCGACGGCGTGCCGCAAGACTTCCTGCTGGTGCACCTGGGCGCACGCGCCCTCGGCGGTGCGGCCATGGTGTTCGTCGAAATGACGAGCCCGACGCCCGAAGGCCGCATCACGCCCGGCTGCACGGGCCTCTACAACGACGCGCAGCAGGCCGCCTTCAAGCGCATCGTCGACTTCGTGCACACGCAGTCGAGCGCCAAGATCGCGATGCAGCTCGGCCACAGCGGACCCAAGGGCTCGACCCGCGTGGGCTGGGAAGGCACCGACGAGCCGCTCGAAAGCGGCAACTGGCCGCTGCTGGGCGCGAGCGCGCTGCCCTACGGCGAACAGAACCAGCTGCCCGCCGCCATCACCCGCGCCGAGATGGACACGCTGCGCGACCAGTTCGTCGACTCGACCCGCCGCGCCGCCGAGTGCGGCTTCGACTGGCTCGAGCTGCACTGCGCGCACGGCTACCTGCTGTCGGCCTTCATCAGCCCGCTCACCAACCTGCGCACCGACGAATACGGTGGCGACATCGAGGCGCGCTGCCGCTACCCCCTCGAAGTGTTCCGCGCCATGCGCGCCGCATGGCCCGCCGACAGGCCGATGAGCGTGCGCATCTCAGCGCACGACTGGGCGCCCGGCGGCAACACCGATGCCGACGCCATCGTGGTCGCGCGCCTGTTCAAGGAGGCCGGCGCCGACTTCATCGACGTGTCGTCCGGCCAGACCACGCGCGCCGCGAAACCGGTGTACGGCCGCATGTACCAGACGCCGTTCTCCGACCGCATCCGCAACGAGGTCGGCATCTCGACCATCGCGGTGGGCGCCATCACCGATGCCGACCAGGCCAACAGCATCATCGCGGCCGGCCGCGCCGACCTGTGCGCCATCGCGCGCCCGCATCTTGCCGACCCTGCCTGGACCCTGCACGAAGCCGCCAAGCTGCAGAGCCGCGACATCGAATGGCCGCGGCAGTACCTGAGCGGGCGCGACCAGATGTACCGCGAAATCGCCAAGCAGCAGCAGCTCGCGGCCGCCGCCAATGCGGCGATGGCCGCGCAGAACAGCGAGGAGACGCACTGACATGGACCTCGAAGCGCGCGCGCACAGCGAACATCCCGAGGCGCTGCGGCTGTGGCTTCGGCTGCTCACCTGCACCCAGCTGATCGAGAAGCAGGTGCGCAACGAACTGCGCTCGCAGTTCGGCACCACGCTGCCGCGCTTCGACCTGATGTCGCAGCTCGAGCGCTCGCCCGAGGGCCTCAAGATGAACGAGCTCTCGCGCCGCATGATGGTGACGGGCGGCAACGTGACCGGTATCACCGACCAGCTCGTGTCCGAAGGGCTGGTCGAGCGCATCAACGTGGAGGGCGACCGCCGCGCGTGGCGCGTGCGCCTCACGCCGCGCGGGCGCAAGCTCTTCAATGAAATGGCGCAGCAGCACGAGGACTGGATCGTCGAGGCCTTCGCGGGCCTCAGCGCCAAGGAGATCGCGCAACTGCACAAGCTGCTGGGCAAGGTCAAGCAGCACTCGCACAACCAACTACTGATGGCGGAGACCGAATGAAGCACTACATCGGCGCGGGCAATCCCATGCGCGCGCAATTCGAACCCAAGGCGGCCTACAAGGCGGAGCACTTCGCATGGAGCTTCGAGGCCGGCGTGGGCACCATCACGCTGAACCGGCCCGATCGCAAGAACCCGCTGACTTTCGACTCCTACGGCGAGCTGCGCGACCTGTTCCGTGCGCTGGTCTACGCCACCGACGTGAAGGCGATCGTCGTGACCGGCGCTGGCGGCAATTTCTGCTCCGGCGGCGACGTGCACGAGATCATCGGCCCGCTGACCGGCATGCGCATGCCCGAGCTGCTGGAGTTCACGCGCATGACGGGCGACCTGGTGAAGGCGATGCGCGCCTGCCCGCAGCCCATCGTCGGCGCGATCGACGGCGTGTGCGCAGGTGCCGGCGCGATGATCGCGCTGGCCTGCGACCTGCGCTACGGCTCGCCCGCCACGCGCACCGCTTTCCTGTTCACTCGCGTGGGCCTCGCCGGCGCGGACATGGGCGCGTGCGCGCTGCTGCCGCGCGTGATCGGCCAGGGCCGCGCGTCGGAGCTGCTCTTCACCGGCCGCGCGATGACGGCGCAGGAAGGCCATTCGTGGGGCTTCTTCAACGCACTGCACGAAAGCGATGCGCTGCTCGAGGCTGCCACCAAGGTCGCGCGCGACCTCGCCGAAGGCCCGACCTTCGCGCACGGCATGACGAAGACGATGCTGTCGCAGGAATGGTCGATGACCATCGACCAGGCCATCGAAGCCGAAGCGCAGGCACAGGCCATCTGCATGCAGACCGAGGACTTCAAGCGCGCCTACGAAGCCTTCGCCGCCAAGCGCAAGCCGGTCTTCGGCGGGGACTGACGCGATGTTGACCAAGGCTCCCGCACCACCTTCGACGGCGCACCTCGCGCTGCCCTTCTTCGACGACGCACACCGCACGCTGGCCGACGGCCTGCTGCCCTGGGCCGACGCGCAGCAGGTCGACGAGCATGACGACCGCGTGGCCTGCCGCGACTGGGTCCAGCGCCTCGGCGCCGGCGGCTGGCTGCGCTATTGCGTACCGGGCAGTTCCGGCGGCGCACTGGAGCGACTCGACTCGCGCGCCCTCGTGCTGCTGCGCGAGACGCTCGCCTACCACTCGCCGCTGGCCGACTTCGCCTTCGCGATGCAGGGCCTGGGCAGCGGTGCGATCACGCTCGCAGGCACGCCGCAGCAACACGCCGACTACCTGACCGCCGTGGCCAAGGGCAGCAAGATCGCGGCCTTCGCGCTCAGCGAGCCCGAAGCCGGCTCCGACGTGGGCGCGATGGCGATGCGCGCCGAAGCGACCACCGACGGCTGGAAGCTCGACGGTGAGAAGACCTGGATCAGCAACGGCGGCATCGCCGACTTCTACTGCGTGTTCGCGAAGACCGACGCGGCGGGCGGCACGCGCGGCATCACCGCCTTCATCGTCGATGCGAAGACGCCGGGCCTCGACACCTCCGCGCACATCGACGTGATGGCGCCGCACCCGCTGGCCACTCTGCGCTTCGAGAGCTGCGTCGTGCCGCGCACCGCGCAGCTGGGTGAGCTCAACGGCGGCTTCAAGCTCGCGATGCGCACGCTCGACATATTCCGCGCCTCGGTGGCCGGGGCGGCGCTCGGCATGGGCCGGCGCGCGCTGGCGGAAGCGATCGCCCATTCGAAGAAGCGCCGCATGTTCGGCCAGACGCTGGCGGACTTCCAGCTCACGCAGGCGAAGCTCGGCGAGATGGCCGCGCTCATCGACGGTGCAGCGCTGCTCACCTACCGCGCCGCATGGATGCGCGACGACGCCGAGCGGCGCGGCGCACCGGCAGTGGGCGACGTGTCGGCCGCCGCGGCCATGGCCAAGATGTGCGCGACCGAGAACGCGAGCCGCGTGATCGACATGGCGCTGCAGATGCACGGCGGCCTCGGCGTGAAGGTTGGCACGAAGGTTGAAAGCCTCTACCGCGACATCCGCTCGCTGCGCATCTACGAGGGCGCGACGGAAGTTCAACAACTGATCATCGGCAAATCCGTTCTACGGGGATAAACACCGTGTCTGCCCAAGTCGACCGCTTCGTTCACGACCGCTTGCCGCCCGCGGCACAGCTGCCCGTCTTTCGCTACGAACTGCCCGAGCTGCAGTTGCCCGACCAGCTCAACCTGGTCGAGGAACTTCTCGACAAGGCTGCGGCGAAGGGCTTCGGCGACAAGCCGATGCTGCGCTCGCCGCAGGGCACGTTGACCTATGCGCAGGCGGCCGTCGAGGTCAATCGCATCGCGCAGGTGCTGATCGAGGATCTCAAGCTGGTGCCGGGCAACCGCGTGCTGCTGCGCGGCGGCAATTCGGTGGCCATGGCCCTCGCATGGCTCGCAGTGGTGAAGGCCGGGCTGATCGCGGTGGCGACGATGCCGCTGCTGCGCGCCAAGGAGCTGGGCGACATCATCGAGAAGGCCCAGCCCGTGGCCGCACTGTGCGACGGGCGACTGCTCGAAGAGCTGGCGATCGCACAGCGGGAGCATCCGGTGCTCGCCACGGTGGTGGCGTTCAACAAGCCCGATGCCGACGACTCGCTGTCGGCGCGCGCAGCGAAGAAGAGCGGCGTGTTCCAGGCCTGCCCCACGGCGTCGGACGACATCGCGCTGCTGGCTTTCACCTCGGGCACCACAGGCAAGCCGAAGGCCCCTGTCACCACGCATCGCGACGTGCTCGCGATGTGCCAGACCTGGCCACGCCACGTGCTGCGCGCGTGCAGCGACGACATCGTCGTGGGCTCGCCGCCGCTGGCCTTCACCTTCGGGCTCGGCGGACTGCTGGTGTTTCCGATGTGGGCCGGCGCCTCCGTCTACTTCCCCGATGCGCCGTTCACGCCCGAAGGGCTGGTGAAGCTCATCAACGAGGTCGGCGCGACCATCTGCTACACGGCGCCCACGTTCTATCGCCAGATGGCGCCGTTCGTGAGGCAGCACGGCATGCCCACTCTTCGCATCAGCGTGAGCGCCGGCGAAGCCCTGCCCGACGCCACGCGGCAGCTGTGGAAGGAGGCCTCCGGCATCGAGATGCTCGACGGCATCGGGGGCACCGAGGTCTTCCATATCTACATCTCGGCCGCGGGCGCCGACGTGCGCCGTGGCGCGGTCGGAAAGGTCGTGCCGGGCTTCACCGCGAAGGTGGTGGACAACCAGGGCAACGAAGTGCCGCGCGGAACGGTCGGCAAGCTCGCGCTGCAGGGGCCCGTGGGCTGCCGCTATCTCGACGATCCACGGCAGACCGACTACGTGAAGAATGGCTGGAACTATCCGGGCGATTCCTTCGTGCAGGACGACGACGGCTACTTCTTCTACCAGGCACGCGCCGACGACATGATCATCACAGCCGGCTACAACGTCGGCGGTCCGGAGGTCGAGGACGCGTTGCTCAAGCACCCTGCGGTGGCCGAGTGCGGTGTGATCGGCAAGCCCGATCCGGAGCGCGGCATGATCGTGAAGGCGTTCTGCGTCCTCAAGCCGGGCAACGAAGGCAATGCCGCCCTCGTGAAGACACTGCAGGACCACGTGAAGGCGACCATCGCGCCGTTCAAATACCCGAGGGAGATCGAGTTCGTGCCGGCGCTGCCGCGCACCGAAACCGGCAAGCTCCAGCGATTCAAACTGAGACAACCCAACACAACGACATCATGATCAACAAACTCCTGCAACCCGAAGGCTGGCTGCCTCCCAAGGGCTATGCGAACGGCGTCGCCGCGCGCGGAACGATGCTGTTCATCGGCGGCCAGATCGGCTGGAATGCACAGCAGCAGTTCGAATCGGACGACTTCATCGACCAGTGCGGCCAGGCGCTGCGCAACATCGTCGAAGTGCTGCGCGCAGGCGGCGCCGGTCCCGAGCACATGGTCCGCATGACCTGGTACGTGACAGACCGCGACGAATACAGTCGGCGGCTGGGCGAACTCGGCCCGGTCTACCGCGAAGCGATGGGCCGCAACTTCCCGGCCATGACCTGCGTGCAGGTCGCGGCACTGGTGGAGCATCGGGCGAAGGTCGAGATCGAGGTGACTGCGGTCGTTCCGGACTGACCCTTATCACCGGGCCAAAACAGGACTGCCCTCATTGCGAGGGCATTTCTTTTTGCGATTCCTTGTCCGATTCCTTTTGCCTTTGGCGGCAGCGGATCGGCAAAGAAAGAACGACAAAAGAGCGAAAAAGAAAAAGGCCCTTTGATTTCTCAAAGGGCCTTTTCAATTTGGTTGCGCGAGGGGGATATGGACAGGAGAAACTTGTTTCCATCCCAAACAGCCGTCGCCGTCCCTGACCCCCTAGATCTAGCAACCGCGCAACGTTCCTCTCGAATTCTCGTCGTGACGCGATCAACCTGCGTTTCGACCGCCTTGTCCGCTCGTACACTGGCCGCCCATCAAGGATCAACAAGGAGCACCAGTGGAAAAACTCAAACTCACCGACGCCGAGCGCCTCATTCTCGCGAACCAGTACGAGATCCTCGGCCTGCTGAATAAGGATGATTCCTTCACGCGGCTCGCAGAAAACCTGCGGGATGGCCATCGGTGGATTTACGAAGAAAAGCTGCACCTTTCGCCCAATTTGAGCGACGCAGACACCCACCTCGTCCTCGACATTCTCCGGATATACGAAGCGCTCCAAGACAGTCACGCGCAGCTGACCGATAAGTCGGGCATCGACGAAGGCGACCTGATCTTCCCCGGCTTCGGTGGCAATGAAGAACCCGAGCTACGGGCCTTCGCAGGTGCGCTCTCTCAGAACGGCAATTACCACCACATCGTCGGCGATCATCCACGCGACGCTCACTCGGCGACGCGCGAGATGTACGGCCAGATGATTGGAAAGTGGCGCGAACTGGGAAAGCCCCGCCCGTTGAACAAGGATCAGATCGTCGCGATTCTGGCAGCCAAGGCGTTTCCCGCCTAACCTCGACGGTAGAGTCGAAAACAGCGCTCGATAGCCGCGACTGCGCGCCGAAGCGACGTTGATCACGGAAAGGACGAGGAGCCACAGATGAGATTTCTGATTGCGGTCGTAGCGGTGCTGTTGGCACAGCCTTCTTGGGCGCTCTACAAATGTGTGGGCACTGGCGGCTCCGTCAGTTTTCAGGAAGCGCCATGTGAGCGGGCGCAAACCCAGACCTCGATCAAACCCTTGGTCGAGGCTCCCAAGCCCTCCGCCGCGCCACCAGCGATCGCCGCGCCGGCACCGGGAGGCCGCCCCTCCCTTGACCAGCAGCTGAAGGAAGCCGAGGCCGACCGACTGCGCACGCAAGCCGGCTACGCTGTCCGTGACAAGACGGCAGCCCTGGAGCGCCACCGCGCCGCCTGCGACGCCCAGCAGCGGGAGATCCTGGCCAACACCGCCCGGGCTAAGAACAACTTGGCCGGGGCGACTTACGCCCAGTCGATCGCCACCGAGGCCAACGCCGCCGCCGTGCGTTGCGAAACCCGCGCGCGCGAGCTGCAGGCCGATCTGGAAGAAGCCCGCCGGCAGTGCGCGGCACGCGGCTGCAGCTGACAGCCCCTGCCGCCGCCGGGTGCCCATAATGGGGCATGACTCTCGTCGGGCACGCATCCTGGGCCGAGAAGACACTGATTGAGTGCGGCCGCTTCTACCCTCCGGACTGCAAGACTCCGGAGGCGCGCCTGCGCTACTACGCCAGCATCTTCCCGCTGGTGGAGGTCGACAGCAGCTACTACGCCATCCCCTCGCAGACGAACACGCACAACTGGGCCGCCCGGACGCCCGAGGGGTTCGTCTTCAACGTGAAGGCCTTCCGCTTCTTCACCGGGCATCAGACCGACGTGCAGGTGCTGCCACGCGGCGTGAAGGAGCTGCTGCCAGGCCGCAAGCGGCTGCTGTACCGCGACACAGCCGACGAGGTGAAAGATGCCCTGTGGGACGCATTCAATCAATCATTGGAGCCGCTGCGGCTGAACGGCAAGCTGGGCCTGATCCACTTTCAGTTCCCGCCCTCGGTGGTGCCGAGCCCACGGGTCGTTGCCCACCTCGAAGCCATCCGCACCAAGCTGCCCCGCGACACCTTCAGCGTCGAGTTCAGGCACAGCAGCTGGTGGGATGGCATAAAACGCACTGTGGAGACCCTGGCGATGCTGCGCGCCCTGAACGCCGTGCATACGGTGGTCGACGGGCCGCGCGGGTTCGACAACAGCGTGCCGCCGGTCTGGGAGGTTACGAACCCGGACTACACGCTGGTGCGCCTGCACGGGCGGAACACGGAGACGTACAACGCGGCGGTGTCCTCGCCGGCGGAACGGTTCTCCTACGAGTACTCCGACGACGAGCTAAAGGGCATCATCGCCGAGACGGTGCGACTGGCCTACAAGGCGCGGCACGCCCACATGATCTTCAACAACTGCGACGAGGACAAGGGCGTGCGCAACGGCATGACGGCGCTGAAGATGCTGGTGCAGTACGGCGACGGCCGGATGCCGGACTTGAAAGATCCATTCCACCCGAACGGCGTGCTGGCCAGCGTCTCGGTCGAAGAGTTGTCCGCCGCGTCGCGTCAGCTGCCTCCGCCTGCCAAAGGGGAGCCGGAGACTCGGGAGGCCGAGGTCGACGTGGAGCGCGTCGGGCGAGTGCGCATCACTTTCCAGCTAAGGAAAATGCGGCACTACAAGAGCAGCCATATGCACTGGTCTGCTGTCTTCGCTCAGCCGATTTAGCCCAGTGGGGCAGTTACTCTGCGCCCGGAGCTGGCGCGGACAGTCTCCTGTCGTTCGCGACGATGCCCTTCAGCAGCTCTACTTCGGCGTCTCGCTGCCTAACAAGGCGTCTACCTTCGAGAAGTAGCTCTGCACCTTCTCCAGCCAGGCCTGCGAGGCTTGCGGATCGATCCGCGACACGCTGGCAGGCAACGGGGTCGGTTCGGGCTGCTTCGCGATCACGGGAGGCGAATTCGGCAAGCTGGCGGGACAGCCGGCCAGCGCGAACAGCATCGTCAGCGCGACCAATTTCCAGCGTCTGAATGATCCGGGAGTAGACATCTACGATCTCCTGTTGATTGGCAGCGTGCGCCAGCTGTAGGCCCGCGACGCGTTCTGACTCGCGCAGCGCTGCGCGGTTGCGGTCGTTCGTCTCTTGCGCGCGCGCCTGGCGTTCCTTGGCCAGGTCGACCTTGCCATCGGCGATGCGCAACTGCTGCACGCAGATGCCGACCGCCAGCAAGGCGATCGCGCCGAGCCACAACCACGCCCCCTTGAGCCAATCGAGAACGATGCTCACAGTGCCACCATTTCAGGCAGGTCGACCGTCTGCCCCGCCAGCGCGTGCGTGCAATCGCCGAGGAACTGGATTCGGCCGTCCGTCACGAACGAATGGCAGATGGCGTTCTCGTCCCAACCATCGCTTTCGGGATCGCAGTCGGGGAATCCGCCGGTCGCCTTGATCGAAGGCTGCAGCGTCGGCCGCTCGTAGTCTCCGTTGAAGTTCCAGCGCGGGCCCGGCAGGTCAGCGGGCGTGCGCTGGGTGTACAGCGTGTGGTTCAGCTTGCACCCGGGACAGTGGAAAGACACGGCGACGATGCGCCCGCGCCCATCTCCACTGTCCCTGATCCGAGGGCCGCTCATGCCAAGACTCCGCCGGCCGCCACGTACACGACGCGCAACTTCTCAAGACTGTGCTCCGGCTGACCGTAGCCGGCCCCGGGGAGACTTGCCCAGAGATTGCGCACTCGGGCTACTGCGTCATCGAAGCGGCCGGCGTCGATCAGTGGCAGTGCGGAGCGCTCGCGGATGAGCTGCACGGCCCATCGATCCTGAGAGGCCGGCCCGAAATCCGGCAGCTTCAGGAGATTGCGGTAGTGCACCCAGTCCTTCACCATGAACTGATAGCGCCCCGAGGCCGTCGAGAAAAGGCCCTTGGCGTTGATCTGCTTCGGCCGGCGTCCACGCGAGAACGGGTGCGCGCTGTAGTCGGTGAAGATCTCTGGCACGCGATCGACGCCGGTAACGATCACGTCGTAGCCCTTGTTCTTCGTCGCCGGGCCGGTGCTTGTTCCCTCCGACACGGCGAGCATGTCGAGGAACGCTGTCAGATTGCTCATGGTAGGTCCTTGCTGAGTGGGGAGTAGTCGGAGCGCGTTTCCGGCGGCGCCCTGTGTCGCCATCGCGCCGAGCTGGAGAGCAGGCCCACCAGCACGGCGAAACTGAAGACGAGGCCGGTCCATCCAGGCCACTCGCCGGTCCACGGCGCGAAGCCGAAGACGAGCGCGCCGGAGCCCAGCACCGAGTACTTGATGCGGACGCCTCGGCGAATCGCTATGTCGGTCAGACGCAGGCGGCACAGGCTGATGCCCGAGATCGCCAGGCACACGAGCAGCGTTGCCGCTGCGAACACGTATTCACGATCCATTGCCACCTCCGGTTTTCATGCGGATCAGGAAGTCGACGAAGCTGCCGGCCTTGCGCAGCGCCCACATGCCGAGCAGAGGCCACCGTTCGCCGACGAGGCCGATGGCGAATGCCATGGGACCGAAAAGCCACGCGGCCTCCACGTCAGGCACGTAGCGGTGCGCCATCACGGACAAGGGCACGGTCAACAGGATGGCCACGCCGTTGATGGCCACGAAGAAGCGCAAGGCCTTGGCCCTCGTGGTCGGCTCGCGCTGTCCGAGGCGAAAGTACGCGCCGAGGGTCGATCCCAGCAGGATCACGAGGTATGGCCCCACCACAGCCGCAACGTCCGGTGCGAACACGAGGGCTGCGATGAAGACCAGCACAGCCACCGGATCGAGGCTTGGTTGATTCATGTAGAGCTCCAAAGAGAAAGCCCGCCGGTGTTGCCACGGGCGGGCTGAAATGGAAGACGGGGGGCTGTACTAAATCGTGATCACGACGATCGGCAGGTCGGGCGCTGGGCCTTCGATGACCTCCCCACGGAAGAAGACGCGCTGTCCGACGGCCGTATCGCCCCGAGCCTGCACGAAGCCGCCACCAGGCGTCTCGATCGTGGCCACACCGCCTTCGATGCTGGTAACAGTGCCGATCTGCAGCGGCGGGCCGGCTACGAGGGCCTGCAGAGACTTCCAGGGGTTAAACGTTGACATGGGTTTCGACTCCTATGGTTTGCCAGATGGTCAGCTTTCCGTCGGCGCGTTCGACCGACGCGCTCGTGCTGCGCACGAGCCCGATCCGAGTTATGCCGCCGTCGACGTAGCGGACGAACTTGCCCGGGGGGATCACGCCGGTCTCAGGGAGCACCGGCAGTTGCAGCGAAACGGCTGCTTGCCGGCCCACGTCCGCCAGCACAGGCAGGCCGCGCTGGCGGGCCGCTACTGCCGTCGTGATCAGAGCGTTCGCGACCATGGGCGCCTCGATGTCGCCAGCCGTGCCCTCACGCGTGACCTGCCCATTGACACCGACCTGCACGCCCGAAACGTAGACCCTGTTGTACGGCGCCTTCTCGGTCCAGACGACGGCCTCTTTCTTCACAACCGACGCCGGCAGCTCGTAATCCGGCGTCACGTCGCCCCACTCCCACGGCTTGGCCGGGTATCGGAGCAGCACGCTGAAGCTCTTGCCGGTACGGTGCGGCTGCACGTATCCGCCGGCCGCGCCCGCGATGGCGTTCAACGCCGTCACGAAGCTGCCCTGATGCGACCACACACCTGCCGGCACGAGCCAGTCCTCAGGCGACCAGGCGACATCCCAGCCGATCGGCACGCCGCCGAGGGTCAGCACGTCGTTCGCCAGCTGCTGGGCGGTCCGGTCGAATGCATTGCCGAAGGTCATCACTGGCGAGTAAGGCGCGTCGAGCAGCGCCGCCTTGCCACGTCCGGTTACGTTCAGGTCGGAGCGCCCGAAGACCCGTTCGCGGCTGATGCCTTCGATGATCGCCCGGTAGGCGACGCCGTTAATGGTGGCCTCCACCTCCACAGGCTTGCCGTCCGAGCCGGGTTCGAGATCGGGTAGCGCCTGGCCAGGCGTGCGTGCGGTGAACCCCCACGTCCACGAGTCGGCGTCGATCGCGAGACTCATGGATAGCGTAGGGATCAGCACGCCGCCATCCACACGCCGGAGCGTCGCCGAATTAATCACGGTGTAGATCCTCCGGATGGGAACGACGACGGTTTCGCCCGGCTCCGGGCCCACGTGTCGCTCGCAGATGAAAACGAGGTTGGTGTCCGCGCTCCACGGCGCCTCGAAGACTAGGTCGCCGCTGGGCGTGTAGCAGGGGTCGACGGGCGGCTTGACCGGGATCAGGATCGTGCGGCCCGGCTGCGGCTGGATGGCCTCCTGATACCGGCCGCTCCAGCCGCGCGAGAGCTTCAGCGCGTAGCCGTTGGTCGAGCCGATCACCACGCCCAGCGGGATCGCGTCTTGGAAGCGGGAGCGTTGCGCGTTCGGCGTGCGCAGCCCGTCGTTGAACTTTGAGGCCCAGGCGCGATGCGTGCGCACCCCTTCTTCAAACCGTTGCCGCACGCTGTTGCCCATGCGCAGTGCCTCTTGGAAGCGCTGCCGCGCGCCCGTGCGCACCGGTTGGCCGTCCTGAAAGCGGCTCTCGACCACCGGGCGCTTGGAGCGATCCGAATCGGTCCACCGCGCGCGGTATGACGCGCGAACAGACGTGGCGTCCGCGTAGGAGGCACGGGCCGCGTGCGGGGTCGCGATGCCGTCCTGCCAGCGCTCGGCCGTGCGCTCGGGCTGTGGGGCCGCGTCTTGCCAGCGTGCCCTGGCTGTCGCGGTCAGCGGGCGCTGCGTGTCGGTGTTGTAGATGACCTCGCCGCGCAGCGTCGGGCGCACGAGCGTGATCGTGCCCGAGGCCACCACGCCCAGCGTCGCCGTGCCGCGCAGGGTCGGCCGCACGAGCACGATGCTGCCGCTGACGACGGCATCGCTGATCGGGTTGCTGCCGTCGTCGCCGAAGACCAGGTCGCCCTTGGTCAGCGGTGCTGCGACGAAGACGAGATCGGTGGACGCCATCTCAGACGAACTTCATTTCGCCCAGGATGGCCCGCGCGCCGGCATAGAGCAGCGTGCCCGTGGTGCCGCTGATCTTCAGCGGCCCGGCGCCCGCCATGTCGGTCACGTCGCCGCTGCCGAGCAGCACGCCTGCCCCGCTGTAGAGGTTGAACGAGGCCGCGTTGCCTTGCACGAGGATCAGGTCTCCGCTCGCGCTGTCCTGATCGAAGACGAGCTCGTGGCTCACCAAGGTGACGGCAGGCTTGGTGAACAGCATCGTGACCAGCGCCACGGCCGCCGCGTCGTAGAGCACCGCGTAGGCGTGGTTGGTTGCGTGGTCGTCGAGCGCTGCGTTGACGCCGCCCACCAGCATCGAATCGTTGAGGGCTTGAGTTGCGGTGAAGCTCATGCGATCAGCTCCACGCCGCCGTTGGCGAGCGTCAACCCATCGGCAACCACGGCGCGAAAATTCTTGTCGTGGTCGTAGGAGATGACGGTGTAGGTCTGGTACTCGTCGACATAGTCGAACGAATAGGCGCCAGTGCCCGGCGCGCTCCACATCTCGCGGATAAGCAAGCCGTCCTGCTCGCGGTACAGGCGCACGCGCTCAGACACCGGCACGTTCGGCGTGCCCTTGTCCTTGGTGGTGCCCTTGACACGACCGATGCCTCGCCCGAGCACACCCGTCAGGTAGTCACCTCGTGTCTGCGCCACAGGGTCTATGCGCATCCTGAACGGCATCGGAACCGTCAAGGCAGAAGGGACAATCCCGACGTTCGTGGTGCGTGTACTGCCTCGCACCACTGTCTGCGCGATAGCCGAGTCTCGCTGCTCCCACGGTGTCGCCCCGGCAACTGGAAAGGTGAACCCCTTGGTGCGCGCCCGTACTTGCCAGTTTGATCCGAAATTGAATAGCTGCGCCCCTGCGTATAGTTCGGTGAACGACAACCCGGAATACGCGACACCCTGACTCACACCATTCTTGTAGAAGGTGATCGAGCCCGCCGAGAAATCAACGACCATGCCGATGACATCCGCCAGCGTGTAAGACGCGCCGTAGGCAACACTACCCGAACCCGTGCGTTTTTGCCCCGAGTTCGTGTAGCCCCATGAGTCCGTCGAGTTTCCGATCGGTGTAGTCGGACTGCTTAGGTTCGCTGGCCCCGTGACACCGAGGATTGCCGTCACCCCTGACAGAGACACGTTGATCCACTCGAATTCGATCTGCAGAACACCTGCCGATCGCGCGGGCGTGAGAACACGCGGCGAGAGACCACTGCCGGACTTCAAGGTGGCAATGGTGCCGCCTGAACTCAGGTCAACATCGTTCTTGAATCCACGATTCCAAGCACCTATTGCCTCGGACGATGTCTTTGCCCGCACACCCGGCCAGGCAACGCCAGCGAATGGTGTCCACGCGTCCACCCATGTAGCCGCGTCGTCGGAATACTGAAGTTTGCCGGACAACAGGAACTTCGTAGGATCAGCGGCCGAGCCGAGGCGAATATCATCTACGTCCGCCGAACCACCAACTCCGAAGTCCCACGACAGAACGAGTCCGCTCGCGCTCGACCATGCGGCGCCTGTCGATAGGCTGTCGTCTTTTAGGTTTGCGAGAGAGCCAGTCATCGGCGCCGAGTTCGATGTCAACGTGGCTGAAGCGTCAACGCGAACCCCCGCGGATATCAATTGAAACTCTGTGAGTTCAAGCACAGAGCCGTAACTCTCTAGCCCAAGCGCTCGCCAGTATCGATGTGCCGCCATCGCTTAGCGGGGCCAAGGGCCCGTAATGTCGAAGAACGTCGCGCCAGTGTTGCTCGTGTTGGGCACGCTGGTGGTGTTCGTGTTGCTTGGGTTCACCACGAGGAAGTTCTTCCCCACGAGGGGCCCGCTGCCTGCAACGCGGTCGTTGAATTTGAAACTGTCGAAAGCCAGCGAATGGGGTGTCGAATAGAGGCCAGGGGCCTCGCCGCGCGGGGCTACGCTAGTGCCAGTCGCAAAATATCGTTTTGATAGCCGCAACGATCCGTCTATTGGGTTGGGCAGAGCACCAAAGAAGGTGTCGATGCCCGAATACGCTGTCGTAGCCCCTGTGTATGCTGCGCAAATATGCAGTTGCGAAGTTCCTAAGCCCGACGGTGCACGCGGAAACGCCTGCTGCGCATTGGTGTTGGCCTCCGGCTGACCGTCCGTCTGCGATGATGCCGTCGATGTCGTGGAATACCCGAGCGCACATGCATACCCATCGCCACCGGGCTTGAACGCCGTCGTGTCGCCGAAAAATTTGGTGAAGCCGTGCGTAAACGATGAACTCGAAGAGTACCCACCGCAGACGTGCAGGTAGAACGCTCGCGAGTCTCCGATCAGCATCCACTGCACTGCAGTGCTGTTCGCGTTGTTGCTCTTGGCCCAGTACCCACCGCCGGAGATCTGCAACGCCGAGGGGAAAAGACCGGCGTAGGTGTTGATATCCGTCATCGACTCACATCCGACAACACGCGCAACCGTCGTCCCCGTGTCATCCACGCGCAGGATCATCTTCGTGCTGGCCGGGTCACTGGACTGGTAGCCAGCGAGATTGGTGCCGCTAAAGGGCTTGGCAAAGCCTAGCGGGGCCATCTTCATTGTGATCGTGCCGGTGTAGGTGCCGTCAGGCAGTGCGGTTGCAAACGTCAGGCTGCTCGCCGTCGGCTTTGTGACCACCTTCTGTTCGCCGTTGAGTCCAGCGAATCCGGATGGACCGCCGGTGACGCCAGCGATTGACACCACGCTGTCGATCTGCGCGGAGTGGTTGCCCGACCAAGTGGCCGTTGCCACGCCGGAAGCAACCGTGAGGGCTGTCAGCGTCTTCGTATCGAAGCCATCCTTGAGGCAGGCATCCAAGAGAGCAATCAAGGTACCGACCGTGCCGCTGAGTGCCGGCGCCCCCGACATCAGGCTGGAAAAATACTTGACGCTGGTATCAACTGGAGAGGTCATGTGCTGGCCTTACGCAATGGGGTTGTCCACGTCACCGCGGACGATGGTGAGGAAGGAGTAGTCGGCCGCCGCCTCGGGGCCTTGCTGCACGGTGCGGATGAGCCAGAAGGGGAACATCGCGCCGATGGTGTTGAAGCGAACGATGTTGCCGATGCCCCAGCCGCCACCCCACCCCGCGACTGCGAGCGTGAAATACGGCACACCGGTCGCCGGGTTGATTGGCGCGGTGACGGTGTTGATGGAGCCCTCGCCGATGACGCCGACGTGCTCGCCGACGATGTCGAAGGTCTGCGTGGTCTTGAACCTCAACGCCCAGCGTTCGGTGATCGCGCCGGCGTTGGTCAGCACCATCGGGTTGCCGCCGATGTTGTACGTGCCTGGCGCGGCGTCGCCAACAGGCACATCCGAGAACGTCACGTTGTTCCACGTCGCCTGGTCGAACATCAGCGACATGCGCGCCTTCAGGTCGCCTGCGCGCAGCGCGCTCGACACGAACGAACCCAACGGGTAGTTGTGCGTGAGCGGGCGCGTGAAGGTGATGGTGCCGTCGATCTGCGCCTCGCGGATGAGCGCGTAGTCCTCGATCCGGTGCTCCATGCGCACGGGCTGCGACCACCCGGTCACGTCTGTCGGCGTGGCGGTGCCGGCTTCGAGGTCTTCGGTGTAGCCCGTCTGGATGACGTGGCCGTCATTGCCCAGCAGGCGAAGCCGCGAGAGGCGCGTACGCCCGGCGCTGATCGGCGTGCCGACGATGGCCGTCGCGGGCGCCGTTAGGCCGGTATGCCCGACCACCGCCAGTTCGCCTTCGCGGAACACGGGCACCTTGCCATCGCTGGGCAGGCGCACCGGGTCGATGCCGAGCAGGTCCGCATCGAGCGGCAGGTAGGTGAAGGCCACCGCGTTGTAGCGCAGCGTCTCCTGCCGGATCAGGTCGATATAGCCGTCGACCACGCCCGGGATGTTGAGCCAGGACAGATCCTGCTTGATGACGCCCGCCGGCGCGGTGGGAGAGACGCCGACCAGCTTCACCACGCCGGTGGTGTAGTTGATCCGCCCCTTCACGCGCGGCGCGTTGATGATGCCGTCGCTGTCCGCGCTGTAGTTGAAGGTCGTGCCGTCAGCCATCGTGCCGAGCACGCTGAAGCTGCCGGTGCGGATTGGCGCGGTGGCGAGGCGGAAGACCACCGCGTAGGTGTTGTACGGCGTGAAGGCGCCGTTCACCGGCGGGCTGGCGACGCCGCGCCAGTCGCTGACGGCCGGCGATGAGCCGGGCACCCATGCGTTGAGCGTTACCTCGCCCTGGCTGGGCGTCAGCGTGCCCACGCTGGTGCCGATGCCCGTGACCGGCGAAAGGTCGACCTGCAGGTCGCCGCTGGCCTTGGACACGTATTTCTTGCCGCCGGCGCTGAAGCTGATGCCGGACAGCGAGAACGCATTCGCGACGTTCGTGCGCAGGTGCAGCTGGTCCATGTCGCCGGACAGGCTCTGGCTCCCGCTGGTGGCCGTGGCAACGGTGCCCGTGGCGGAAGTGACGCCCGCCAGGCTCAGCGACAGCACGGTACTGTTGAAGATGGTCGGGTCGAGGTAGGCGCGCTTCTTCAGCTTGTAGGCGCCGCTGGACGGGGGGGTGTTGAGGGTGACGTTTGCCATGGGGCGCTCTTATGCGGTCACGATGTCCATCACGAAGCCTTCCTCGTAGAGGAAGATGTTGTCCCACGCAGTGAGCAGCGCGGCCGTGGCTTGAGGGATGACGGTGGTGCCGGCCAGCGTGAAAGTGCCGGCGGCGTAGTTCACGGTGCCGACTTGCAGCTGCGTGTCCGCGAGCAGCACCATCAGGTGGCCGGCGCCGTCGTCGACGATGCGGTAGTTCGCCGGCTCGCCCCAGTTCACCACCGGGTCGGAGCCGCGCACGCCCTTGAGCTGGCCGTTGACGACGATGTCGATGGACCCCGGGGTGATGCCAGTCACGCCGAAGCTGCCCGAGCCGGATGCGACGGTGGCCGTGGCCGGCGTCTTCGTGATCGACGACACGGTCACGTTGATGACGGTGCCAGGCGGAGGCAACAGCGTCGGGCTGAGCCGGAAGGAACCCTTGGCGTAGTTCACCGAGCCGGTGCCGTCACCGGTCAGGTTTCCGGCGCCGTCGTCGGTGACGGTCCTCGCCGTGCCGTCGTTCCATGTGATGGAGAGGCCGCCGGGCTCGATGGCCTTCGCGCCGGCCTCGATGCTGGAGACGCCACTGGTGTTGAACGGCCAGTAGAGGCGCCCGTTGTTGTCGAGCGTGAGAACGGCCGCATCCTGCGCCGCCTTCGGCTCCACCCACTGGTAGATGACTTCGCTGCCCACGTCGGGCAGCGTCCCCAGCGTCACGGAAACGGTGCCCGTGGTGTAGTTGAGCTGCCCGGCGCCGTAGCCGGTGTCCGGGCCACGAATGGCGCCCGAGCCATCGTCTCGAAGCACGTACCACTGGCTGCTGTACTGGTAGGCGATCGACAGCGTGCCAGGCACAGGCGCCGGCTCGATGGTGCGCACGTAGGACAGGGAGCGCGTCTCGGGGGTGACCTCGAAGCCCTGCGTCTGCGTGACCGCCTCCACCGCCTGCGCCGGCTGGTAGGTGATGCTGAAGGTCGCCGAGCCGGTGCCGAACACGTTGGTCAGCAGGGCCAGCACGCCGTTTTCGTAGTCGATGGTGCCGACCTGGCTGCCGGCGTTCATGAGCCGACCGCCGCTGTCCGTCAACATGACCCCTCCGCTGGCGATGGAGAAGGTGTTCGGCTTGACCGCGCCGCCCACGAAGAGGTTCTGCGCGGTCGTGAAGACGCTGGTGTAGCCGATGGTGACCGCACCGCCGCCGGACACCACGCCGTTCATCAGCTGATTCGTGCGCGCGTCTGCAATGGGCGTTTCGACCTGGGCGCTGGGCACCAGCTGCGTGAAGATGTCCTGCGCCTTGACGCTGAAGTCGCCGAGGTTGGCGCCGACCTGCAGCGGCTTGACGCTGTAGTACTTCGCGGCGTCCGCCACGATGACCTTGCTGACCTTGGTGGCGGCGGCGAGCTGGGCCTTCGTCGGGTCGATGCGCACCACGTCGAAGCCGGGGTAGTCGGCACGTAGCGGGTCGCTGATCTTGAGCTCCAAAACGTAGCGCTGGAAGTCGCCCGAGGCGTCGGTGAAGGTCTGCAGAGTGACCTTCGCCTCGGTGATCCGCACGTACTGGATGAGCTGGTCGCTGAACCCCTCGCGCTTCGTGAGCGCGAGCGTGCCGCCGATGGGCGGCGTCTCATCGGTGCGCTGGAAGATGGTGAGGGTCTTCATGCCGGTGATGTGGTTCCCGAACAGGAAGCCGGCGTAGTTCGCGCCCACCGAGAGGTACGCCTCGATCCGCGAGATAGCTGCGGCGCGCAGGTCGAACGTGTCGTTGGTGGTCATGATCGTGACCGACACGTTCGGGTCGTTGGGTGGCTCGGCGATGATGACGTTGGCGCCGAGGTAGGTGTCGGTGTCGGCCGATTGCACCCACAGGTGCACCTTGCGCGCGGAGACGCGGCCGGCGGCGCGGTCGGACTCGCTCACATCGGGGAAGATGCCGTTGCTCGCGCCGTCGATCACCTCGATCGCGGTGGGCCCGCCACCGCCTTCGGGCACGTCATCCATGACCTGGCTCTTCACGAGCCTCGGGTCGCCTTTGAGAATGGCCATTGATCAGACTTCCATGAACTTGAGGGTGACGAGGTAGAAATCGCCCGGCTGCACGTCGCTGTAGTGCACGACGGGCTTGGCGTCGACGGCGGGTTTCTCGTGGTGTCGGAACTTCACGGACCGCGCGACGCCGCGCAGGGTCAGCGTGAAGACGGCTCCGGCGATGGCGGCCCAGGCGTTGAGCTGGTCGACATCGGCGCGAATCATCCAGGCGCTGTTCTCGTCGATGGGCTGCAGGGTGATGGGACGGCCGGGCCGCGTCGAATCGCCGTCCTCTTGAACGATCAGTGCGCCGTCGAGGCTCACGTCGACCGACGACTGAACCGGGCTGTACTGGTTCTCGTCGACCCAATACAGGTCTTCGTCGAGCGGAAGCACAGGGTCCGTGCCGTACTGCAGGGTGATGCTCATGACGAACGCCCCTTCACCCGACCGAGCAGGCCAATCAGCTTCTGTGCGTCCGCCTCGGACTCCATGTTGAAGCTGCCAGCGTCGCCGCCGGGAACCGTCAGCTGTACCTCGTGCTTCGTGCTGCGAGCGCTCTGCGGGCGCTCCAGCTTGGCCAGTTCCTGCGCGAAGCGCGCGCCCATCGCCTGCCACTGGGCATCGTCGCGCCGGCCTTCCAGCGAGATGAACGAGCCTTTCTTGTCGGCATCGGCATTCACCTGCGCGTTCTGCTTCAGCGCAGCGATAACCGCGCGCAATGAGCCCGCGTCCTCGGCAGTGAGGGTGCCGGCCCGCAGTTTGTCCCGCAGCTCGAACATCAGGCGGTTGTCGGTGGCGTTCTGGCCGGCGAGGCGCTGCTCGCGCGTGTCTCCTGTAACCGACTTGATCTCTTGATTCGGTCCGATCACGCCAGGCGTGGCCGAGCCCTCGGATCGCACGATCTGGCCATACGCTCGCCAGCTGTCGCCAGCCTGGCGCAGCGTCTCGGTGGTGGACCGGCCGAAGTTCTCCGTCGCCTCGCGGGCCCGCAGGATGGCGTCCTCGGTGATCAGCCAGGATGGGGCGATGCCCTTGTTCGCTGCGATCGCATCCTTGGCCACTCGCTCGAATGCCTGGCGCAGCTGATCTGCAGAAGCCTGCCCGCTGTTCTTCAAGGCGTCGTAGGCCTCGCGTGAGTTGGTCGACGCGGTCTTCAGCGCAGTTTGCGTCTGGAGACCGAAGAACTTCATGGCCTCGCCAGCGCTCTGGATGCCGGGCTTAAGTTCCTCGAACTTCACCCGCAGCTCCTCGGCCTTCAGCGCCGCCTGCTGCAGGAACCCATCGGCCACCTTGTTGCCCAGCTGCGCGCGCACCTGTTCGATCTGTCCACGGATGCCGTCCAGCGCCTTCTGGCTGTCTGCCGTGTCGATGCTCTTGGACAGGCTGGCCGCGAGTGCCGTTCCGGTGTCGACACCCTGCGCCTTGAGGCGATCGAGCGAGTTGATGATCGCCTGCGTGTCGTTGATCGCGCTGCGCGACGCTGCGCCCACGCCGTCGGACAACTGAGAGAAGTCGAGGCCTGTGCGGCGGATGGCTTCTCGGGCCGACTGGTCGAGCACCGCCGCCATGCGCTCCGCCTCCCGCGTCGCGCCTGCGAACGCCGTGCGCGCGCGCGTCTCGAACAGTCCGAGGTCTTCACCCTTGAGCGCTTGCGCCCATGTGTCCTGGAACTGGCCGGCGGCGATCTTCCCGTCGGCGAGCAGCTTGTCGAGGACCGCGCCCGCATCCTTGATGCCTGGCACGGTCGACAGGTCGAAGTCCCGGCCGATCTTCGAGATGGCCTCCGCCGCGCTGTCGCCCTTGGCGCGCATCTCGTCGAACTTGGCGATGGTGCCGACAGCGGCCTTCGTCAGCTCGAACTGCTTGTCCCGCGCCTCCTGCACGGCCAGCGCCATCGCACGCTGCTGGGCGGCGTTGGACTTCAGAACCTCCTCTTGGAGGCGGAGCCGGTCTTCCGCCTCCTTCATGACCTTGCCGTAACCGGCAACCTTCGCCGCCGTCTCGCCGATGGTTTCGCCGAAACGTACGAACTCGGGCGCGAGAGCGGCAACCGCGAAGCCCATGGGGCCCATGAGACTTGTCGTCGCGCGCCAGACCAACCCGGCACGCGCTGCCGAGGCCGCACCGGCTGCGGCCCCTGCCCCCGCAGCCGCATGCCCGGCGGCGCTGGCACGGGTCGCAGCGGCGTTCGCGGTATGCGCGACCGTGTTGTTGATGGTCGCCGTCGTGTTGGCCGCGATGGCAGACGTGGCGCCCAGAGTGGCCGTCGCCCACCTGTAGGCGTCGATGGCCAAGCCGCCGATCTTCAGCGCGGCGTAGGCCTTGCCGGCGGCGTACAGAGTCGATACGAGCGTGTCGAGGTTTTTGGCGAGGCCGTCGATGATCCGCGCCAGGTTCGCGCTGGACGCCATGCCGTTGTCGGTGGCGCCGACGTAGAGCTGCCACTGCGTCTGCAGGTTCTGCAGCGAGCGCCCCACGGTCGCAGGCAGCTTGCCGAACTCCGAAGCCACCGCCGTCGACTGGCTGGTCAGGGCGCGAATCACGGTCGCGCTGGTCAGCACGCCCTGCTCGGCCTGCTTGCGCAGCTCGCCCGTCGTAAGGTTGAGCCCTTGCGCGAGCGCTTGCGCCAGACGCGGGGCCTGTTCCATCACCGAGTTGAACTCTTCTCCGCGCAGCACGCCGGACTGCAGGCCCTGAATCAACTGCGTCAGCGCCGCCTTCGACGACTCGGCGCTGCTGCCCGAGAGCTGGATCGCCTGGTTGATGGTCTCGGTCAGCGCGAGGGCTTGATCCTGTGCAGCCTTCGCGCTCAATCCGGATTCGGTGCCGGCCTTGGCCAGCCGGACGAACAGAGTTGCCGTTTCGTCGAGCGCGCTGTTGGTCCGCAACGCAACATCGGTCACGCCCTGCATCGCCGAGTTGAAGGCCTGCCCCTCGCCCGTCGCAAGGCGAATGCGAGCCTGCAGGTTCTTGAACCCGTCGGCGGTCTCTGCCACGTCCTTGATCAAGCCGCCCACGAAGCTGCCGCCGAGTGCAACGGCCGCGATGGCTTGGATGCGCCGCAGTTCGTCGCCGACCGAGCGCACGCCGTCGCGCAGGGTGCGCTGGTCGGCGATCTGGCGCTGGGCCGCTCCGTTCGCGGCAGCAGCCTGCTGCGCGAAGGCCGGCGCCAGACCGTTCACACGCTCACGGACTTGGGCAATGGCCTGTTCGAGGTTGCGCTCGGCCAGCGCGAGTTGGCCCGTCTCCAGGCCCAGCGCGCGCAGCGTGCCTCGGGAGGCTTCGAGCGCGGCATTCTTGCTGCCGACCTCCGCGCTCAGCTTGCGCGCACTGGCGACGGAGCGGTCGTACTCGGTGGCGAGGGCGCGCTCAGCCTGCTGGGCGGCACGGGTAGCGCCAGCCGCAGCGGAAAGGGAGGCGCGCTGCTCTGCCAGGTTCGCCCGCAACTCGCGCACCGTGACCAAGAGTTGGGCGTTGGCCTCACGGTATTCGTCGGTCCTGCGGGCACCGCCGGTGTATTCGGTGCGCAGTTTCACCAGCGCCAGGCGCTGTTCGTCCAGATCCGCCTTGGCGCCTTCGACGGCCGCGCGCGCCTTGGCTTCTGCCGCCGCGAACGCGGCCGTAGCGGTTGCCGCCTGCGGCAGCTCTGCGCCGAGGCGATCGACAGCCGCCGACGCGGTGTCGAGTTCCTGCCCGAGCTGCTGCGTGGTACGCCGCAGCACGTTGAATGTCTGGATGGCTTCCTGCTTGGCGCCGAGGTTCTGCAGCGCATCTGCCGCTTTCGTCGCCTCCTGCGCAAGTTCGCCCTCCAGGGTGTCACCAAGCGAGCGCAGCGTGCCCTCCAGCTGCTTCGCATCGGCCTCGCCCTTGATGCCGGCCTCGATGTCGTACCTGATCTTCGGATCGGTCACGCTCGTGTCTCGTATGGGAGTGGATGAACGCGCGAATGCCCCGACGCACGAGGCGCCGAGGTTCGCGTCTGCTCAGTGGAAGGTCAGGGCGTGGGCGCGTTGTCGAAGTCGACGACGAAGGGCTCGGTCTTCCCGACCGGCACCACGCACGTGCCTTCGAGCTGGATGCCGTTGAAGTCGTCGGCCAGGAAGTCGAAGCCCTGCGTCGAGCGCAGCTTCGCTTCATAGACCTCGGCGGTCATTGGCGATTCGTCGACCATGTTCACGCCGATGAAGCGGGCCTGTGCGCGCACCTGAGGCTGCGTGCCACCCCGGATGCGCGTACCCGTCACGGCGAGCGCGGTGCCGGCCACCGTGATGACCTCGTTTGCGGCGACTTCGCTGCTCGAAAGAATCTTCACCTGCCCATTGGCGTAGTCGATCTGGTAGTCCACGTCCTTCGTCAGCGCTCCGGCTGTGGCGCCGGTCAGGCTGAACCCTGCTTCGACGATCTGTCGCTTGCCCAGCGATACCCACTTGTCGAGCTTCGCCGGGAAGGTGCCAGCGATGCTCCCTGCACCTTGCGAGTACGACGCCAGAACGCCCTGGAATTGCATCGCCAACGCAGCTTTGTCGGCCGCCGAGATCACGATCACGATCTTGGTGGGCTTCGACAGAGCAACGGCGGCGACGGCCTGCCCGTAGCTCTCGCGCTTCTTCGAGGTCTTCTCTTTCAGGTCCGAATCGGGGGTGAGCTCGAAACGGTCGGCACCCAGCGGGTCGCCCCAACCGAGATAGGCCTGCGTGGCGGGATCGAACACGTTCAGTTGAACGGAGCCCGCGCCCAAAATTGCTTGTGCGTCGCTCATGACACTCTCCAGAAAAAAGGCCCGCTGCGCGAGGCATGCGGGCCGTGGGGATGGTTGAATCGACCGAGGGTCAGCTCGGGTCGCGGTAGTCGACTGAGAACGTGCCGAGAATCAGCCCGCCTCCCACGTCGATGTTCTCGATGCGATAGGTCACGTCGCCTTCGCGCAGCACGCTGGTGACCATCACGGCCTGCCTCAAACCCTTCAGCGCATCACGCACCACGCGCTTCGCTGCGCGGTAGTCCTCGTGGGAACCGCGCCGCGCGGCCTCCGCACCCTCGGCGCGGTTGATCGCGCAGAGGTTGAAACTGAAAGTCCGCTTCGGCTGGCCGCCCGGCTGGTCTCCGCTGCGATCGGGTCGATCGGAAACGTCCTCGTAGAACACGATCCGCGCGCCATCCTTGAGGGACGATGCGCGAACCGGGTTGTTGAGGGTCTTGACGCCTTGCGGCTCAAGCGCCGCCTGCAGCGCCGCGTAGAGCACCGCGCCGATCGCGAAGGGAGCGCCGACCGGCAGCGCGTCTTCCAGCAGGCTCATGGCGTCACGCTGCCGAGCAGCACCTCCATTTCCAGCCCGTCGTTGACGCGCTGCGGGTGGTCCAGCAGCTTGAAGACCGTGCCCGCAGGCACCTCCGGCCCGACCGCAGCGCCAGCGATCAGCTCGTCGTCTGCGCGCACGTCCTGGCCAGCGGCGAAGCGGGCGGTGCGCGTGGCCGCGCGGGCCCGCGCATCCAGCGCATCGGAATCGACGGTGCCGATGATCACCATGACCGTCACGTCGGCAGCGGCACGCCTGCGGCGCGTGAAAGGCACGGCGAAGTCGTCGCCGAAGAAGACCGTGGCCAGGTCGTGCGTGCAGTCGATCATGGCGATCAGCGAACCTTCGCGCGGAACGTGGAGTTGACGCGGTATGGCACCAGTAGCGGCGCGGACTGCAGCAGCAGCATGCGCAGGCTGGGGTCCTTCTCGATCCAGCTCTTCGGGAAGTACGCCATGGCCTGCAGCGCCTCGTGGTCGAGGATGGCGCCGAATTGCCGCACGCCCTCGACCAGATCAGGAGCGGCCGTGCCGATGACCGTGAAGGCCGGCAGCAGCGCCTGCTCGGACGCCTCGGTGTCGCCCGGCTCGATGCCCCAGCCGCTGTAGGTGTAGATGTTGAATCCATCCACCACGCCCTGGAAGACCAGGCCCTCGCGATTGTGGGCGTCCTGCTGCATCGTGCTGTTTCCGCGGTAGCGGTCCAGTCGTTCCTTTACGTCCGGGTCGGAGCGGAACACCTTCCATGCGTCGATGGTCATGATGAAGTCGGAGATACCGACGCCGGTGCGCTTGACCATCGCGTCCGACCAATTCTGCATGTCGTCGAGCGACTTGACGCCGGTTTCTCCCCACCGGTTCGCGTTCGTCAGGTTCACCGTCAGATCGGTGCTGCGGCCGAAGTCGACGACGACCTCGGGGTACTGTGCGCCCTTGACGGTGACCTTGCCGTTGTAGAGAACCTGCGCGGCCATCCATTCGAGGCGGCGCTCCAGACCATCAATTTGATCCTGCAGGTCTTGGGCGACGAGGATCTCCATGCGTTCTGCGGGGGACAGGTCGCCGCCGCCGATACGCTCCCCGATGACGCGCTTGATGGCACGACCCGGGTGGAAGACCCGCTTGTCCTTGATGTAGGCGGGCTTGAAGGTGTTGGTCGAGAAGCCACGGCTCTTGACCAACTGCCCAGCCACGAGCGGGCTGACGAAGGGCGCCATGCGGCGCGGACGGTTCTCCACGTCGAAGTGGATCTCCTCGGTGTCTTCCTCGATCATGGTCGGGAAGTAGCGGCCGGCGAGGCCGAGCTGCGGGACGCGCAGGTCTTCGATGACTGCGACCAGTGCGTCGGTGCTGAAGATGTCGGGCATGGTTTTCTGACTCCGTTGTTCGGTTGGAGATGGGCTCTCTGTGCCTCAGACCGGCAGTTGGTCGATGAGGAAGATGCCTTGATCGCGCAGGCCGGGCTTGACGCTGGCGATGGTGTGGCCGGTGCCGAGGATCACGCCCTGCGCGATGAAGTCGCCGCGCGTGTAGGCGACCGTCGCGGCGTCACCGGCGGTGGCATCGGTGTCTTCGACGAGGACGGCCGAGGGCACTTCCGAGCCGTCGGTCGACGCCGCCAGGCTCAGCACGTATTCGCCCGTGGCGGTGATCTTGCCGAGCAGCGCGCCGCGCTTCAGGTTCTGCCCGCTGGACAGCACGATCGGCTCGCTGATCAGCAAGCTGGCGTTGCCGGCGATCAGGCCACCGGGCACGAAGCCTTCGGACTTGAAGGTTGCGAGGAAGGTCATGGTCTTTCCTTGAAGTTGAGGGAGGTCGCGCGGGTTCAGGACAGACCGCGCAGCTTGTTGAAGGCCGCAGCGGCGCGCTTGCCGACGCTGCGGTCGGTGTCCTTCTCGCCCTCGCCGCCGTCCGGCGCGTGCGCGCCCGGAGCGGCCGGAGGCGCGTCGTTGAAGTGGCCCTGCGCGGCGGCGGCGACGCGCGAGCGCTCGGCGGCAAGAACCTGCTGCGCGGCCTCGCCGGCGGTGGTCTTGCCGTCGAAGGCCAGTTGCTCCACCAGCTTTTCGTGGCCGGGCATGGCGGTGGCGCGCACCGCCTGGATGCGCTCGCGTTCCTGCGTGGCGCCTTGGGCGGAGAACTCGGAGCGCAGGGACGCAAACAGCGCCGCGTGATCCCGCTCGAAGGACTCACGCGTGAGGGGGGTCTTGTTGTCAGCATCGGGCATGACAGGTTCCTTTTCACGGTTGGAGGATTCGTCTTCGGGCGCAGCACCGGCAGCCACGGACGGGAGACCCGCGACCGCGAACACGGCCTTGCGGCGCGTCGCGAACTTCGCGGGATCGGTGGCCAGCTGCTCCACCAACGCGTCGATCGTGGCAACACCGTCCACGAGTCCTGCATCGATGGCCTGCTGGCCGACGAACACACGGCCATCGGCCATGCGCTCGAGTACGAGGTCCGTCGTAGTGCTGCGTTGCTGTGCAACGGCGTCGACGAACACGCTGTAGAGATAGTCCACACGCTCCTGGATGTTCTGGCGCCCTTCCTCGGTGAGGGGCGCGTTGTCCGAAGCGATCCGCTTGTAGCGGCCGGCCACGATCTCCGAGGTCTGGCCACCGTCGCGACGAGGCGTGTAGTCGTGCTCTGCGACGACGCCGATGGAGCCGACGTGGACGTTGGGGCCGGTCACGTAGACCGCATTCGCGGCGCTGCCCGCGAAGTACGCCGCACTCGCGAGCATCCCCGGGCTGACGACGACGATGGGTTTGGTGTCCGAGGCCTCCCGGATGTACTGCGCCAGCTCGGCGGTGCCGAAGACACTGCCGCCCGGGCTGTCCCACGCGATGAGCAGCGAGCGCACGCGGCTGTCGGCCATGGCGCTTTCGATCTGCTTCTCCGCCAGCTGCGTGCTGATGCCGCCGCTGATGCGCATGAACAGGTTCGCCTTCGGCGCCATCACCCCTTCGAGCGACAGCACCGCCACGCCGCCCTGCTGCACCGAGTACTCCTGCTGGTCGTTGGCCAGCGGACGGCCAAGGCGGGCTTCGACTGCAGCGATGTCGATCTTTTCGCCGCGCAGGTGTGTCGCGTAGATGGCTTGCATCTCGTGCAGGCGGTCGGGCAAGATGGCCCAGGGCGAGCGCAGGAGTTCGAGGAGGGTCATGCCGGGATTGCTCCGTCTTCTTCGTCGGGTGGGTTGCTGTCGGGCGCCTTGGGGGCATCCGCCTTCGGGGCCGCCGCAGCGCCGGCCTTGGGCACGGGCAACATGTCGTTCGCACGCAGGCGCTCTTCCTCGGCCTGCTTCTGGTCGAAGGTTTCGTTCCAGTCGGTGCCGAACAGCTCCCACTCAGCGCGCTCGCGCGACATGAGCCGGGCGTCGACGGCCGCGCTGTACGCCGCGACTTCGTCCTTCGGATTGATCGAGCCCATGCTGTCACCGGGCCAGATCGCGCGGGTGTAGGCCCAGCGCATGAGAGGGTCGGTGAAGAACCCCGGCGCGACGATGCGGCCCGTGGCCACGGCTTCAGCCATCCACGTCTCGTAGATGGGCTGGCAGAAGCTGCGCGCGAGCCAGACGCGCACGCCACGGAAGTAGATCCAGGCGTCGAGCAGCGCCGCCTTGCTTGCGCTGTAGCTCGCGTTGAACTGCTTCAGCAGCAGTTCGTAGGGCAGGCCCAGTGCCATGCCGATCTGGCGGCACACCGCGAGCACGAATTTGTCGAAGTTCGGGTTCGGGCGCAGCGGGTTGGCGAACTGCGCCTCTTCGCCCTTGGCCAGGTCGACGATGGAGCCCGGCCCCATCTCGAACCCTGCACCGGCTGGGCCTGGCCCACCCTCGCCAGGCCCCGGATCACCCTGGAAGATCGGGGCGGAGGCATTGCCGGCGTCGCTCTTGATGAAGACCGTGAAGTAGGCGCTGATGACCGCCGCAGCGATCTCGGCCTCCGTGTAGCGCGACAGCTGCTTGATGCAGCCCACGATGGGCGCGAGGTACGGAATGCCTCGGGACTGGCCCGGGCGCCGCTTCCGGTAGTGGTGCAGGACGCGGCGGCGACCGCTGCGGCCGATCCGCTCGTACCACTGGCCTGCGTATCGATCGCCGCGGAAGATCAGCGAGCCGGGATGGCGGTCGTAGAAGAAGTACTGCGACGGCCCGTTGTTGGGGCCGAACAGCACACCAGCCGACATCGTGTCGGTGTCGGAGCCGTTGCGCGGGTTGCCGCAACGATCTGCCTCCAGCGTCTGGATGCGAAGGCGATAGGGCTGCGTGGCCGAGGCGATGCCGTCCGGCAGGATGTTGAAGCAGTCGCCGCTCTCCAGCGTGGAGCGCAACGTCAGTTCCTGCTTCTCGTAGAAATTCAGTTCACCCTCGAAGTCGCATTCGGGGCTGTCCGCGAAAAGGCTGAACTCGGCATGCGTCTTCGCGCGCCATTCCGCCGTCTCCTCGGCCGACCAGCCGAGGATCGCGCGGTTCGGTTGGGCACTCAGCGCCAGGCCCGTGCCGACAACGCGATCGACGTTGGTGTTGATCGCTCCGCCGGCAATCGGGCTGGTGCGGGCCAGGTCGCGCGATTGGCCACGCTGCAGGGGGAGTGCGCGCACCGAGTCCGAGCGGGCGTCACGCGGGCGCGGGCGCCAGTTGCGCGAGCCGCCGTCGTCACGACCCGTATCGCCGACGCCGCCCATCGTGCCGAAGCCGCTGCCCATGTCCGCCTCCGCCGAGGGCAGAGAGGCCAGGGCCTCGAACTGCATACGGCTCTTCAGACGCTGGACGCCCCAGTCCGGGGAGACTGCAGCGACGACGCGATCGAATACTGTGGCGCGCATGTATCAGGCCCTCGGGCGAAGTTGATGCACGCGGCGCCCGCCACGGGCCGCGCCTTCCAGCTTGGCGATGTCCGCGCGCAGGTCAGTGATGGCCGCGCGCACCTGTTCCAGCTCGGCCCGGCGGTTGCGCCGCGCCGTGGACCCTTGGCCCACCGTGTATTCCTGCGATTCGAGGATTCGAGCCTCTGCCGCGAGGTAGCTGTCCAGACGCGCCTGCAGCTGCGCGAGCGTCATGCTCATGAGGTGAACTTCCTTCGGATGGAACTCGCGGCCGCGTAGAAGTCCGCCGCGAAGTTCTCGCGCACGGACGCCGCAGCGGCACCCTCGAAGTCGAGGAGCGACCGATAGGTCGGGGCGGTGCGAGTGAAGATGAAAAGCGCCTTGAGGCCGTCGCCATTGCGCTGCCAGATGCCGCGCGTCTGCTTGCGGCCGACCGCACCGGCGAAGATGGCGCCGGTGCCGCGCGCCTGCCGAGCGCCCGGGCGCTGTACCTGACGCAAGACGCTGCGCACCGTCGAGCCGGAGACGTTGCCCGCCGCGTCGAGCTGAACGCCAGAGCCCGGCAGCGCCCACTCGCCCGCCGCCAGGATGCCCGCCGCACGAAGCGCTCGCTCGAAGCCCTTCTCTTTCCGCTGTCCGCCTTCGACTTCGGGCAGCAGGAAACTCTCGGGCCGGGTGCCGTTGCCGCTGCGCTGGTCCTTCACGGCAAGGCGCGCCTTCAGGTTCTCGGCGGTGGCGACCTCGATGCGCGTCGCGTTGAGCGTGTACGCCACCGGGTTCCTGAAGTCGCGGCGCATCTCCTCGATCACAGCGGACTGCGCCCGCTTCACGTTCTTCGTGAGTGCCGCCGCTGCAGCGTAGGGAAGCACGCGCGCGTGCACATCCCCGATGTCGCGTATCACGTCGGCCATTGACGGGCCCGTGCGACGGATGCTCAGCATGGTGCGAGGCAAGAAAAAGGCCCCGGAACCTTGCGGTAACGGGGCCCAATTTCACAGGGAGGCTGGAGGAGAAACCTTCAGGCGGATTGTTGAGACCTACCTGAATTGGTATGAATTCTGGGCCAAAGTGTCTCCTGCGATCCAGCCTTAAATTGTCTCTTCGTGACGCGACACTTTGACTATTGACAATAGGTGCGAATTTGCTTCGCGCCTATGATCGCCGCAACCCAATTTCGGACTAAATCATGGGCACGCCAGAGCAGAGTTCGCGAGTATCAGACGAGATCGATAGACGCCGTACTGAGCGTGAGGATGCTGTTTTACCTCCAGCCGCTCCGTTCAAGCTCTACGTTGCTTGCGCTGTTACGGCAGCTGCATCCGTGCTTTTGACTCTTGGTGCGAGTTTCACCCACATCGATTGGAGCCTTGTACAGGCGGTGCCTGGCACCTTCTGGGCTGCATTGATCGTCGGGCCGCTGGCGTTGACCGGCGTGATATTGACGAACCGGAGCCACGATCGCCGGGCTGCGCTACAGCTTGCGGCGGACGAACGAAAAACGGAACTGCAGTTGCTCCATGACGCTGACCGCCTCACGATGCAGTTGGAGCATGCGGCTACGGAGGCCACGGTTAAGCGCGAAACGGAAATGCGGCGCGAGGTTTATCTGGAGTCTGCAGAAGAAGTGGTCAAGACCCAATTCGCGCTTGCGACTCTGTACACCTTGGATATGGATACTGATCCGGTGGTCGCCATTCGAGGCTTCGCCGTAGCCCATGCCAAACTGCAGATCGTGGCCGATCCAACCACTGCGGCTGAAGCTGGAAAGCTCGCCGGTCTTTTCGCGACGACGCTCCTGCGTTCTATTGCCGATACCGTCCCGCCGCGAGACGCGATCAAGCTGGAACAGATGGCAAGAGAACGCGTGGATTTCTATATGCAGGAATGGGATCGAGTTGTCACTGCGCTTGGTCGAGCTGACCCGCATTCAAAAGAGGGTGTCGCCGAGATCAACAATCTGCTGCTGGAAGAGAAGCGCGTGAAGGAGTGGCTCGACAATGCTCAGAAGATTCACGCTCAGCGAACGATGCTGGCGGGCAAGACTAAGCTAGCGTTCTCGTACTTGATGCGGCCCCGGATCGAACAAATTGCTCCCCAACAGATCAAGGTATTGGCCCGCCTGCGCGAGGAGCTAGGGCTCGATGCAAATGAAGAGGCAATGCAAGAACTCGGAAGGCAGATCCGTGCGGAAATCACGGCGCTTGTCGACAGTCTCACGGATCGCGCTCACGAGAACAATGTCTAGTTGGGTTCGTCGCAGGCTCGCTTCCTTCGCGTCTCCTCCAAGCGCCTGAGGTCATCCGCGCTTGCCTCTCGAATCGCTTCTGCGGCCGAGAAGACGCGCCTACGAAACTCTCCGAGAACTCGGTAGAAATGTGACCGGCTGATCCCCAGCGCTCCGGCTGCGACCTTGATTGGCTTCGCTCTGACCACATAGTAGAGATCAAAGACCTGCCTCTCTAGGCCGTGAGGCTGGCTAATGTAGGCGAAGTGGAATGCCGACAGTTCCGCGCTGCTGATTGCGTCTCCGCTACCGACGCGCGCCGGGCGCGCGGTGCCGCTAAGCCGACCAAGCACAGAGTTGGGGACAGGAGCAGGGGCGTAAAGCTTACGCGTGCGGCACCAGTCAACCCAACGCTCACACAGTACATCGAGGTCTCTGTCAAGGTCGGACAGCTCTTCTGTCTGGTCTGTCTCTTTATCGGGCGCAGGCGCCGCGAAGCGCTTGATGTCAGTGTCTTGGCTCATGAAATACCTCTTGAACGAACGCGGCGCCCACCGAACGCCCGGCCGGCTATTACCGGCGGTGGTGTTGAAGGAACAGGGGGAGTGACGGCGGCAGGCGGCGCGATTCGTTCAGACGTCTGAACGCTTTCCGTAACTGCCGTTTCACGGGAAACGGTGTCGGCCTCCGCGCGCGGTGGCGGGAGAGATGGAGCAGCGGGGGCATCGACCAGCGGCGGGGTGCCGAACAGGTCGAGCGTGCGGTGCTCCGGAGCCAGCTTGTCTCGCAGGCGCTTCCAGTCGTTGTCGGCCCAGCGATGCAGACCGAGGTGGTAGGCCACGGCCAGGTTGTAGACGGACAAGTCCAGAGGCTCGTTGGCGTCGCCCGGCGCCTTCTCGTAGGTGCGGACGGGGTGCCCCTTCTTGTTGAACTTGACGATGGCCCGCTCCGCGAGAAGACCGTCGAACCATGCGTCTTCGAGGGCGGAGTGGAAATGCATCGCGCCCGGCCCCGACTCCAGATGGAGGCGGTTGAAGATGTAATCCTTGGCCACGTCGGTGCCGATCCACCACAGCTCAGCCCCGCCCTCGATCTTCTGACCGCCCCAGTTGTAGTCCACCTTGGTCGGGGCGCTGCTCACGATGGGACGGTTCGGCCGGCTGGAGCCCTTGATGATCAAACAGGCGTTGTTCTTCCGTAGTGCGCCGTAGGTGTACACGTCCTGCGTGTTGGCGCCACCGGAGTCGATCATGTACGCGCTGATCAGGATCGGCCTGCCGCCGATGGCCAGTGGCCAAGGGGTGCGGCGGATTTCGTCGAGGCGCTGCCACACGCTGCCCGGCTCATCGACCGAAGCCGTGGGCGACCCGATCAGTTGCTGATAGTCGATGACCCATCGCTCCATGCCGGGGCCCCAGGCTTCCACCTGCACTTCGAGGCGGTTGGGCTGCGTGTCCACGGACATCGTCACTACCCAAGCTCCCGCCGGCACCACGCGCGGCGCATGGGACGCCCTGGCCCGAAGCTTCTGCGCCGTGGTCGCGGCCGGTGCGTTGTCGTAGCAGAGTGCCAGCCGGGTGTTGTGGAACGCCTGCATCGCAGTGTGGTCGCCGACCTTCAGCGTCTGCTCGGCTTCGGAGTAGATGCGCACTAGTTCGAGCCAGCTGGTCCATCCGAGAGGTGCGTACAGCTGGGAGATGGTGAAGCTGATCGTCCCATCGCGGCTGGTGGCCGTGGCCACCCAGCGACCGCGCGTAAGCATCTGCGGCTTGAACGCTTCCTCGATCAGCGTGCCGCAGGCCGGGCACATCATCCGCGCCCAAGTCATGCTCTCATCCGTGCGCATGTTCTCCCACTTCAGGACGTGGAAGTGATCGCAGTGAGGGCATGGAACCTCGTAGTGGCGCTGATCGCCCTTCAGGAACAGCGCGTTGATCTTCGACAGCTTCGGCGGCTTCTTCGGGCTGCTGGAGTAGAACCACTTGCGCCGACGCCCGTAAGTGGACCCTCGGTTCTCGAACACGACGATCGGATCGCCCTGACCCTGCAGGTCGGTCTCCCAGTCGTCGATCTCGTCGCCGTAACCGTAGCGCGCCGGCACTTCCGCCAGATTCGCCGCGCTGCCCGCCGTCTCGATGTAGATGGTGCCGCCCCGGAATTCCTTAGCGCCCGCCGTGTTCTTGCCTTCCCGCGATCGATGCTGGACGAACTTGCCCCGCACTCGCGGCGTGGCTTTCTGCGTCTTCTCGATCCGCGAACTCAGTCGCCCCGCCAGATTGCTCGACGGCATTAGCGCAAGGATGTTGGCCGGCGCGCTATCGACTACGGCCATGAACCAGTTCAGCGCGCTTTGCGTTTTCAGCAACTGCGACGCGGCCATGACGACGACGCGGGTGCACGGATAAGACGGGCTGAGCACTCGCATCGGTTCAGCGGCGAACGGGGTGCGGGTCACGTCGTACTTGCCGCCCTCGGCATTGCCATCGGTCGGGATCTGGGCGTGCGCCTGGGCCCACTCGTCGACCCACATCTCCGGGTCGGGCGCGTAGGCCTCGGTGAAGATCTTCCGGGCCAGGTCGACGGGATTGCGCAGACTCATTGGGCGGCCACCAGGTCTTTCAGCGCGGCGCGCACGTAGGCCGTGAGGCGCAGTTCCAGCTCGAAGGCATCGCTGATCGTGGCCAGCTCGGGCGCGGCCTTGACGCACATGCCGAGCATGGCATCGCGGACCATGCGCTCGCGTCGGAACACTTCGGCCTCCAGCTCGGCGGCGTCGACGTATTTGCCGGCCTTGATCTGATAGTCCAGCTCCTGCTGCTTCGCGGCGAACTCCTCGCGGTGCGCGCGGGAGTTGTCGTAGCGCGCGCCCTTGCCCGTCGTGGCGGCAGGCGTTTCTGACGTGGCCACGGGCGCGTCCGTCGCTTCCGAATCGAAGTCGAGATCTCCCCCTCCCTTCTTGCTGTCGGCGCGCGCACGGGTGTTCTGGGCCCACTGCACGTCCGCTACCTTGGGGTCGATCTTGCCGTTGATGGTGCTGATGCGGCCTTCGGATACGGCCTTGGAGACAGCGGACTTGGCCACGCCGCGAAGGCGCGCATAGGCGGACAGGCTGATCAGTTCGACCTTGCCGTTCATGCCGTTGCCTCCTCTGCAACCGCCCCTCCAGCGCCCTCGTCGCAGAGGCCGTAGCTTGATGAGCAGCCCGAGGGCCGGTTCTCTTCCTCGTCGAGCAGGTTGTACTGCCGACCGCCCCTGCTGGTCTTCGACCACTCGATGCGAGCCCAGATGTTGAGATCGGCGAACACGACGCGCCGATCCTTCGCGGGGTGCGCGTCCGTCATGAACGTCGAGTAGCCACGCTTGCTGCATTGGCCGACGCGCCATTCCCAATCGGCGATACGCGCCGGATGCGCCGGGAATCGCGCAGCGATGGCTCGCAGCTCGGGCTTGCTGCAGTTGATGCACGGCATGCAGCCCACGCGGTTCATGTCCTGCAGGTAGAGCGGGTTGGGCTCGATCCCACGCGAAGCGGAGAAGGCGAGGACTTCCGCGGCAGTGTTGTCGACGATGGGCCGCGCGATCCAGAGGCCCCTGCCGACCCGCTCGAACTTCTTGGCGTCGCGGCGGTTCTCAGACTCGTCGCGGCGGATGCCCTGCCACGAGATCACCCGATGGCCGGCCTCCATCAGCTCCAGCTGGAAGGCGACCGCCATGTTGGTCTTCAGTTCCTGCGTGCAGAACTGCGCGGTACGTGATGGGAACCGCCCCTTCCACATGCACAGGTCGAGGAAGGGATTGCCGCTAGGGAACATGACGGCCAGGGCGCGGCGCTTCGCCTTGTTGGTCCAGCGGACGCGTCGACCGCCCCCGACCTTGACGGTCTTCTGAACCGGCTTGCCCTTCTTGCTCAGCACGACCGCGCCGCGCCCGTCACGCTTCGGCACCGGCGTGACGCCATCGGCCTCGAACACGGGGCAGGTGTCGTACTCACGGCGATTGCGCACGTCGCGCGCAATGAACATGCGCTTGGCCAGCAGCTCTGCGGTGAAGTCGGCCTTCAGCCGCACGATCTTGATGCCCAGCTGCTGTTCGAGGTAGCCGAGGTAGGCGTAGGTGTCCTCATGTTCGTTGCCTGTGTCACAGAAGATCGCGATGACGTTCGCCAGCCCGCATCGCGCGATGGCGATCAGGAGCGTGGCCAGGCTGTCCTTGCCCCCAGAAACCGAAACGACGTGCATCACTCGCATCGGCGTTCACTTCCCACCGTGACGCGCGGCCCGAACGTTCACTTCCGTGCGATCGCGTTCACCGTAACGTTCACTTTTCTGAAGGCCACGCACACTTGCGGCCGGGCGGGTCGAATTACCCGCGTGGCCCGCTCGCGCAGGAGTACCTACAAGGGGGTGGGGGCACTGCGTGGAGGCGACGGGCACCGGGGCCGCGCCAGTGCGACAGCTGTAGATGGTGGCGCTCATCCGATCGGCCATCACGTCGACGCCCGCCACGAACACTGCGTTCGCCACCGACATCACTGGGTTCTTCATCATTCACTTCTTCCTTTTCTATCGATAAGGGGATGGAGGGGCATGCGCGCGCGAGGCACGTAACCCGTATCGCTTGCAACCCGCGCCGTTACGCGAGTTACGCGGTTACGCGCACTCGCCGTGTGTGCATGCACGCGCCTGCACGCACACGCCCGCATGCACACATGTGAGAGAAGCAGCGAAACAAGCGAAACACACGTAACGGCGCGGGTTTCCGGGCGAAACGGGTTACGCATTCGGCGTAACGGGAGACTCGCTCCCGCCCTCGCTGTTGCTATCAGACGCATGGCCGCCAGGCTCACGACTCGCATAGAAGAAGCGATTGAGGGACTTCTCGAACGCCTCGACACTCTCAGCAGCCCACTCTCCCTCAGTCGCTCCTTCTCTCGGCCCGGTGCCCCGTGGCAGCCAACAGCGCACCGCCTTGCGGCCGTTGGTCTTCTCGGCGTCTCGAAGCTGCACGACCTTGTAGGTCAGCCGAGGCGGCAGTCTGGCGCCCGTCGCGTCGCGCTCCAGGCGCTCGATCACATAGCGCTCGGCGTTCTTGGTGAAGGTCGCCCGTGGCGGCGGGTATCGCTCGCCGGACTGGTCACACCATCGTCGGAACGCTCGGTACAGTTGCTCTGCCGAACAGACCCTCATAGGGAGAGGGAGGAATCCCTGCAGCCACTCGTACATGAACCGCTCTGCCGGGCGCATGCCCAGCTCTATGAGGTCAGCCTTGGCGGCGGTCATGAGCGGTTTGGTGTGCTCGCCAAAGTCGCCCACGTCGTAGTGCTGGAGGAAGTAGAGGAACTTCGCAGCCCCGCCATCCGCCAGGAAAGCCGCCACGCGCCCGTACAGGTCGCCGTCCTCGGCCGAAGGCGTGTAGACCACCAGATACCGGCGATCGTTGTCTTCAAGCACGAGAGGCTGACTCTCGTTCGAGAGGAACACTACGTTCGCGTGATTGCTTTCCCATCGCGTCACCTGCTGCATCGGCCGGATGGGAATCAGCTCCTCTGTGATCACCCACTTGAGGATGTTCTTGTTGTGGTACAGCTCTTGCCTAGTCACAACCTCGTTGCCTATCACCAGCAACTTCGCCGAGAGCCAGTCGTTGAACTTGTCTTCGAGCTGCGTCTGACCGACCATGACGCCGTACTTGCCGTACACGCTGCGGATCACGTCGAAGAACAAGTTCTTGCCTGTGCCCTGCGGCCCGTGAAACACGAGTGCGGAGCGCGGCTTCGCGCCCGGCCTCTGCAGCGGCAGTGCCAACCAGCACAGAACCCAATGCATGACTGCCTCGATCGACTGGTCGCCGGTGGCGCAGTTGCCGCACAGGTGCTTGAGCAGTTCGAGCATGACCTCGACCTCGGCAGGCTTGCACCTGACCGGCTCCATCGCAAAGCCGTCGTACAGGTTGATGCACTGCTTCGGATCGCAGGTGTTCGTCGGATCGAACACCACATCCTCCGGCATCACGGTTCGCCGGTTCTCCGACGCCTTCCACATCCGGACCATGTCCGACCCGTGGGCGTGCGCCATGTTCGCGATCTTCATGATCTTCCGGGTGCCGCCATCCCACACCGTGTCGGTGCCGTAGATCAGAGCAAATTTCGCGATCAGCGAGTTGTACTTTCCCCAGTCGATGACCCGCTCTGGCGCCTTGCCGTCGTCGCCCTTGGCCTTCTTCCCCTTTCCCGAATTGGGCGCGCTCTCGCGCTTCGAGGGGGCGGGGGGACCATCGCCCGAAGCCGAACTCGCCTTCTTCTTCGACGCCTGCATGGCATCCACCAGCTTTACGACTTTCGCTTGGTCAGAGGGGCTTAGGCTTTCCAGCGCCACGGGATTGCCGTCCGCGTCCGTGAGCGACACCGACAACTTTTTCTTGCCGGTGAAAACCAAGACGTTGTCATCGAGCGGTGCGTCACCTGCAGAGGCCGGTGGCTCCGGCGCGGCTGCGTTCGGCTCTTCGGGCGTGCCTGTGTCTTCAGCCATGCACGCGCTCCATCATCGAGATCACGCCCTGCAGCTGCCGCTTCACGGCATCGAGCCCTTGGCGCTGGCGCAGGTCGTCGAAGTCCGTGTCCTTCTCGCCGCGCGTCGATGGGTCGAAGACCGGCCACACGAAGTCGCAGCCGCGCACCTGCTTGCAGACCTGGCGGGCCACAGTGCGGCCAGGGTTGGACAGCCGGCCTGTCTGCTGGTCACGGGTGCGCCAGTCGTCATCAGCACACACGAGGATGCGCACGTCGGGGTACAGCTGGCGCAGCAGCGGCACGACGTTGACCAGGTTGCCGGCGTCGAGGGCCACATACACCGGCAGCAGTCGGTCGACGGCCATGCGCACGGTCAGACCTGTGGCATAGCCTTCGACCACGCAGATCAGCTGCGCTTCAGCCGGATGCTCGCCCAGTCGCAGCGAGCATCCGGGCTTGCCGAAGCCGCGCTGATAGATCTTGGTGCCGTCGGGTCGAATGAACTGCAGCCCCCGCAGGGCCTCGCTGCGATCGAGGTCGTAGCGCAGCAGCGGCACGATGAGTGTGCCGGCCGGCAGAAACACCCGCACGTCTTCCTCGCGCGGATCGCGCGCGGGCCAGAGCATCCACACGTCCTCAGGCACATAGCGGCAGGACTCGCCTGCCAGGCCCTTGCGCTGGAGATACGGCGACGTGCCCTCTTTCTGGCCACGCCGCCACCATGTGGCCGCATCCATTGCCGCGTTGGCGATCTCGATCGCACGGGCAGCAGCTGCCGCCGCGCGCAGCTTCTCGTTCTCAGCGGCGCGGCGCGCGCGCTCGGCGTCGTTGATCGGCTTCCAGTCGATCTGGACCTTCTCCGAGTTGCCGGTCTTGTAAGAGCCGAAGCGGCCGACGAGATAGACCTTGCCGTCATCGCGCCGGAACTCGTGCAGCCAGTACCAGAACTTGCCGCCCTTGCCGCACGTCACGCGCTTGTCGTGCCGCTTGGGAAAGTTGGTGCGGTCAGTGGCGCGCAGCTCGATGCCGAACTCCGCCATCTGATGAAGCACTTCCTGAAAGTTTTCCATCAGGTCGGTGTACCCAGCTTGCGGATACGCTCCAGGCGAGCGAGCAGGCTTTCAGCTCGGCCGAACACTCCGTCGATCTGGTGCGCCAGCACCGCAGCCTCGGCCTCGGGGTTGATCGGCACGGGGCGCTGATAGCCGGCCTCGCTCATGAAGTGCTCGGCAAGCCCGTGGTGCCCCACCTCGCGCCCCATACGCATCAGCAGCAGCACCTGGGAAGGCGTCAGCCGCTCCGGACGGCCGGCATTCAGACAGTCGAGCATGTAGCGCGAGGCGTTCTCGGGCGTCTTGTCGGGCCAGAAGATGGGGCCGACTTTCTTGGCACCGCCAAGGGCCTTGACGGTGTCCTTCGCGGCTTCGAGCTCGTCGTCGTAGAGGGGGGATTCATTCATGTGACGCACCAGTTGCGTCGGGCCGTTCCGAACGGTTCCGAATCTTTCGGAACCGGTCGGAATGACCCGAAGAGACAAAAAAAAGAGACTGCGTGCCATGGACTTCCACAGCACACAGACTCAGCAAGGGCGGGCGCCCACGGTCGCTGGACAATCCAGTCACCACAACTTCACCGCCAACGAAAGGGGCACCCATGGAAAGCGACGATGCGAGCGACGAGGGCTCGCAGGAGCGGAGCGAGTTCGAGAAATGGGCCATCAAGGCATTCACCTCTCTTCAAGAACGGCAACTGCGCCACACGAATCGCCTGATGGCGATGGAAGCGGTGGTCGAGGTGCTTTTGGCGCGGGTGCCGGCTCCGACTCTGGAGGTTCTGCTGAAGGACCTGGAGGCAGCGAACGACCGGATCGCGGAGAAGATCCCGCCCGCCGATCAGGAGCCGGACCTCTGGAAACTCTGGCCACGCGCAATAGAAGCGCACCTGCAGCGTCTGCGGATGCCTCCCATCGACCCGGGCCTTCAAACAGGTCTATGGGGTGGCGCGAGTCGGCAGAAGCCAGAACCACCAACGCCCGCAAGCTGACGCGACCCGCTGCGCGATCAGTCTCGGAAATATCGGGGAACAACGACATAGGAGGTTCTTTTGGACAGGCTGGATCAGTTGGAAGCGCGCGTCACCGCGCTGGAGGAAACCGTCGGCGCGCTGACCATGCTTGCCATCCGGCAAATGCAACCAGAGCGACGACAGCAGTTCGCAGAAGGAATCGGGGCGATGGCCCAAGCCGCCGAGAAGGCGGGGCGCCAGGCGAGCGCGCAGCTGTTGACTCAGCTGCATGGGGCGGCGGCGATGGCGGCACTACCCTGACGCGCTCCGCGCACCACACGGCCCATCGGCGTTCGAGATCGCCGAGTTCACGCATCCGCAGCCGCCTTGTCTGCCACGGATGGCTCGGGCAGCTTCGCGTCCCCGTAAATGTGGTCGTAGCTCAGTCGAAGACCTCGCGCCAAAGCAAGCGCGATCAACACCTTGGCCGTGCCTGGCAGCATGGTCTGTCCGGCCTCGTAGTTGGCGACATTGCCTTGGGTGCAGCCCAAACCTTCAGCAAGGGCGCGCTGCGTCAGCCCAAGGCGTTCTCGGATGGCTTTGACTGGATTCATGCGCCAAGTATCAGCGGCGCTGATTCACATGTCAATCAGCGCCGCTGTTTAACCGATATCAGCGCAACTGATTATTTGGGTCATGGCAGATGACACCGCAAGCCGCAAGGCAAAGATCACCGACGTGCACCGCTCCGAGGCCGCCAAGCTGAAGGCCATCTGGGACAAGGTGAAGCCACCCAACCAGAAAGAATTCGGAATGGAGTACGGGATTGGGGGCCAAACGATGGTCGCGAACTACCTCAACGCCCATTCCCCGTTGAACCTCACAGCTGCGGCCGGGTTTGCTCGCGGGCTGGGGTGCAAGATCTGGGAGTTCAGCCGACGACTCTCGAAGGAAGCCGAGAAGATTGCTGAAGCGGCTGGCCTTCTGGCCGACGAGAACTTCGTTCCGATCCAGCGCCTTAGCGTCGCGGCGGGCGCAGGGCCAGGCCGGGTCAACGGGGTTGTCGAGGTAGAGGGCGAACTCCAGTTTCGATCGGACTTCCTGCAGTCCATCAGCCTCACGACCCAGCAGGCGAAGATCATCAGCGTTCGCGGTGGCAGCATGGAGCCAACGATCCAAAACGGGGCCGTCATCCTCATTAACCAGGCGGACACGACCGTGCGCGAGGGGCACATCTACGCCTTCGTGAAGGGCGAAGAGATGTTGGTCAAGCGTTTCCTCAAGCGCAATGGAGATTGGGTGGCGGCCTCGGACAACGGCGATCCCGACATTCATTTCGACGAAGCACATCCCCCCTTGATCCAAGGGCGCGCGGTTTGGATGGGCGCAAAGTTGTAGCGCTCCCTTCGCTCTGCTCACACGGCCCGCTGCGCGCGGGCTTTTTCTCGCCTGCACGCCAACTATCAGCTGCGCTGTTACAAAATAGTTGCGCCAATAATCAGCGCCGCTGATTGACATAAGAATCAGCGGCGCTGATACTCGCCCCGTCTCAATTCTTGGAGATGGACATGGCGAGAACTTCCACTGGCACCCGCAGCTACCGCTGCTTCTTCACCCCCCTCGATCGCTTCGGTCACCCCGTAGCCACTGAGAACGGCGTCTTGCCGTTCGTACAGGTGCGCGCGGACAACGCCGAGCACGCCCAGCGCGCCGCCCACCACGTCACCGGATGCCCGGTGTCGAACGTCGAGCGCATCGACCACGCGGGCTGACATGGCAAGCGGAATTGCCTCGAACACGTCGGGGGCCGGCGCCGAGATCTCGCTGCGCATTGGCCAGCGCGTTCGCCATCGCGATCATCGGGGACAGCGCGTGACGGGCGTGGTGCATGGGATCTCGGTCGACAGTGACCGCGTGCTGCAAGCGGACCTCGTGCTCGACGCCCCAATCGTCATCCCAGCGCTCAGCCCCGAGGACCGAGAACTCAGCATCTGGCGCCAGCATGTGCCCGCTCATGAGCTGGTGCCGTTCGATGACCGCGACGAGCTGATTGCGGAACTCGTCGCTGCACTCAAAGCCGAGCAGGAATGGCAAGCCCGCGATGCTGCCGGCGAGCTGGACCCGGAGTGGGACTATGAAGCGATGGTTGGCGCCAAGCGCCGCGCCGCCATCGTCAAGGCCAGCGGGGGCGTGGCATGAACGGCGCACGCATCACGGCAGTGGCGCGCGCAGTAGGGCGCCTGCTCGCCCATCTGGCGTCACGCCAGCAGCTTCCAGATCCCCACGCCTACAAGACACACACCGGCGATCTCAGTGAGCACGCCGCTGAAGCAGGCGTTCCGGGGGTGGCCAGAGATCTTGAATCCCACACCGATGCGCTCCTGCAGCGGGTGGTTGATCCATTGGCCGATGCCGAAGAGCAGCGAGCCGAGCGAGATAAGCAAGACCACACGGTTCGGCACCTGCAACGGAACGGTCAACGCGAGCACGAGCACCGCGACCGAGATCCAGATGACCAGCTTGTACCAATAGTCGAGCACAAGCGTCTTCAGTCCCTCCATACACCCTCCCAAGTGATTGCGGACATTGCGGACGCGGACCTCCTCGCCCGCATCTCCTGCGCAATGGATGGTAGCGGGCCCGAGGCAGTGCTCGTGGGGATGACGGTCGAGCCCAGTCCGTCGCGCCCGGGGAGCCAGGCGCGCAGCACGGAACAGACGCTGGCCGCTGTGGTGCGCGCCCAGGCCGACGCACTTATCGAGCGTTCCTACGATCTCCAAGAAGAGATCCCCCCTGATCTGCAGCGCCTTACCAAAGACGTGGCGGAACTCGCACGGGTGCTGGCGCGAGTGCTGGAGGGCAAACCTGCCCTGCGCGCTTTTGGCGCCCCGGGGGACTGGGGATATGGCACCCCGATGGGAAAGGCGCTCCGCGGCGCCCTCGACGAGGCTCGGGAGGCGCGATCGTGAGCGTCGCCACCCGCTGGCTCATCGCCGCCGCCATCGCGTTCCTCGTGGGCGCGAGCCACCTGCTCGACGGCCCCGACGAGTGCGATACGCACACGCTCGTTCAGGCCGACAAGGCCGACGCCATCGCTGACGCCCAGCGCGTCGCACGCACGGGAGAGTGAACGTGCAGCGCGACCCCGCCACCACCGCCGGCCCCGGCGGACTTCTTCGCGAGTTGCTGCGCATCGCGGTCTATGCGGTCGCGCTCGTCTGCTTCTTCGCGTTCCTCATCGCCTCGTTCTCCCCCGGAGGTACGCCGTGAAAGGTTCTGGTCTCTTCTTCCTCACGTCCCGCCCCAGCCTCGTACGGCTGCATTCGCCCGACAGCGGCGACCTGCACGCCTGGCAGTTCTCGCTGCTGGAGCGCACGAAGCGAGGCGGCGTACAGCCGCTGATTGCCTATTGGAAGGGCAACGACGGCGCGATGTTCGTGCAGATCCACGCCGCTCGCCTCGTCGGCGGCTGCGCCCTGAATGTCGAACTCGAGCGCGTTCGCCCGCACCCCTCCCGCGACGGCCTGGAGGGCTTCATCACTGGCTGCAGCTTCGCCCCCGAACGGTGGCCCAGCTACCACGCCGAGCCCTGCATCGATTCCCCCAACCAACCCCGGCCCGTTGCGGCCAATCACCCATGAAAAAACATCTCTTCGGCCTCACCGGGTACGCCGGTGCGGGCAAGGACACCGTGGCCGACCTGCTCGTAACGCAGGGCTTCCGCAAGATGGCTTTCGCCGACGCGCTGCGCGGCGAGTTGGCCAATGCCTTCGAGGTGGGCATTGACGTGTTCACCAACCCGATCGCGAAGGAGCGCCCGCAGCAAGCCCTCTCGCTCAGCCGCGCGCCGGCGGAGTTCCGCGCCTTCCTCGTGATGGCGCAGCCGCGCGAAGCCATCGACGCCAACGGCGCTGTGCGGGAAGACTGGCTGCACGAGCCGCGCTCGCCGCGTCAACTGATGCAGTGGTGGGGCACCGAGTACCGTCGTAAGCAGGACACGCTGTACTGGGTGAAGCAGCTGAACAACAAGCTGACCTTCTACCGTCATACAGGCGAGCGTCGCTTCGTCATCACGGACTGCCGCTTCGACAACGAGGTCGACCTCGTGCGCGCGCTTGGCGGCACCATCTGGCAGATCACCCGGCCCGGCCACGACGGGGCGAGCGAGAACGGCCACGTCAGCGCCACCAGCGGCGCGCGATTCAAGCCGGACGCGGTGATCGCGAACGCCTACGACGTGCGGCATCTGCATGGCCTCGTGCTGTCCGAGTTCGTCGCCCGCGACCTCGGCGTCGATCGCGCCAACGTCTCTGTGCAGGTGGCAGCATGAAGCGCGGCACGAAGTACATCGCCAGCGCGCTGCGCGCCAGCACCACGCCGCCGCAGAGCGGCCCTTCCGCCACTCTGCCCAGCTGGGCCTACACCTGCCCCGAGTTGGGCCGCACGTGCCCGCGCCCGGGCGCGTATGACGCCTTCGACCTGCCCAGCCTTTTCGGCAGCCGCAGGCACTTCCCTGACGGCCGCGTGCTCCTGGCCAAACCGCCGGCACCCGACCACGCGGGCAGTCGCGAGGCCTTCGACATCAGGCTCCTCCCCGTGCTCCACGAGAAGCTGAAGGCGGGCACCCTGACCATCGCCGACAAGGGCGATCTGGACGCAGCCACGGCCTTCCTCGAAACGAAGGCGCAAGCAGAACGGAGCGCAGCATGACCGCCGTCGCCACGTCCACCCTCGTCCACTGCCCCGGCTGCGAGAAGGATCTGCCGCGCGACGCGTACAACAAGAACGCCTCGCGCCCGAACGGCCTGCAGCGCTACTGCCGCACTTGCCAGCTCGGGCAAAAAGCCAGCTGGGACGATCGCAACCGCGAGAAGAAGCAGCAGTACGACCGCGACCGCCGCGCCGGCAAGACCCAGCCTGCCAAGGTGACCAGCACCGAGCTGCAGAAGCTGCAGGGACTCGACCCGGCGTCGGCAGTCGAGTCGAAGGCGATCACGGTCACCAAGGCCGAGGCGGCAGGCAAGAGCACGGCCATCGCCCCCGTCGAACCGGTCGAGCCCGAGCTGGTGCAGAACGGCGGGTTCGCCCACCTGCAGCGCTCCGCCCTCGTTCCGAGCCTGACCAACCCGCGCACGCACTTCGACCACGACTTCCTCGCGGACCTGGCCGAGAGCATCAGGAAGCACGGCGTGGCGCAGCCGCTGCTGGTGCGCCCGCTGCCAGGTGCCCGCCTCGCGGAGACCTACACCGATCGACGCAGGGACGCCCCGAGGCCCACGCACGAGATCGTTGCCGGCGAGCAGCGTTGGCGCGCGAGCGAGATGGCTGGTCTGCGCTTTCTGCCGGTGCTCATTCGCGATCTGTCGGACGCCGAGGTTCTGCAGCTGCAGCTCATCGAGAACCTGAAGCGCCGCGATCTGCATCCGATGGAGGAGGCCGAAGGCTACGAGCGCCTGCGCCAGACCACCGGCATGACGCCGGAAGAGATCGCCGCCGAGATCGGCAAGGGCCGCACCTACGTCTACAAGACGATGAAGCTGCTCGACCTCGTCAGCGAGGCGCGCGAGGCCTTCTATGCCGGCAAGCTGACCCGCTCCACGGCCGAACTGGTGGCCTTTCGGCCCGCCCACCTGCAGCCTGCGGTGCTGAAGGACTTCTCCGCCGACTTTCACGGCGAGCCCATGAGCTACCGGAAGGCGAAGGACATCGTCGATCAGCGCTACATGCTGCGTCTCGGCAGTGCGCCCTTCAAGATCACGGACGAAACGCTCGTTGCTGCCGCAGGCAGCTGCCGCACCTGCCCGAAGCGTACCGGCGCAAACCCCGATCTGTTCGACGACGTAGCGCACGCCGACACCTGCACCGACCCGCAGTGCTTCAGCGAGAAGAAGGAAGCGCACTACGCCCGCGTGACGGCCGAGGCCGAGGCGCGCGGCCAGACCGTGATCGTCGGCAAAGCCGCGAAAGAGATCATGCCCAACGGCACGACCCTGCGCGGGTACACGAAGGTCGACGACCACCAGGCGATCGGCGGGCAGATGAAGACGCTGCGCAAGGTGCTCGGCAAGGACATGCCCGCGACCACGCTGGTCGAAGACCCGCAGACGCATGAGATGGTCGAAATGCTGCCCACGGCCGTCGTCGGCCAGCTGCTGAAGGAACAGGGCCTGGAGAAGCCGAAGACCGTGGCCACCAGCGAAGCCGAAGCCCAACGGCGCGGCATCGAGCAGTTCGAGAAGGAATGGCGGCGCGCCGCTGTCGAGAAGATCGACGAGGCCCTGCAGGAAGACTATGCCGGCGGCATCAGCGCGCCCGTGGTCCGCCTGTTGGCGCACATGATCGTCGACGGCCTCGGCACCGAGGAGCGCCAGCATGTCTGCGCCCTGCTCAAGCTCGGCAAGGTTGCCCCCCGCGAGGCGATCGAGAGCCACATCGACACCTGCCCCGAGGGCGAGGTCGAGCGGGTGCTGATGCTGCTGCTGGTGCAGCACGACATGCGCACGCTGGTGGCCGGCGCGAAGGCCGCTCCGGCGGCGCGCATCGAGGCCGTGGCCAAGGACTTCGAGGTCGACGTGGCCGGCATCAAGAGCGGCATCAAAGCCGCGATGAAGAAGGCCGCGAGCGAGGCCAAGGTCGAAAGCGCCGCTGCGGCGGTCAATACCCAGTCCGCGCCGGCCCCGGCCAAGCCAGCGCGCAAGCCCAAGCTGTCGAAGGAAGAGGCCACCGCGACCATCGCCGCCCAGCTGCAGCAGGCCGAGAACCCCAACGCCTTCAAGCCAGGTGACCGGGTGCGCCTGAAGGCCGACCTACGCAAGGGCTCCAACGTAATCCACACGCGCGGCGTCGAAGCCGAAGTGCTGCAGCCCGTCGGTGATCGCGCCTGGCTGGTGCAGCCCGACACCGTCTCTTTCTCCCTCTCTGCTGACTACACCGAAATGGAGTCCATCGAATCATGAGCACCGCCAACAAGCCCAACATCATTTTCATGACTGGCGCCGCGAATCCGTTCCCCGATTCTGGCGACCGTCGCTTCTTCCTCCTGCCAGGCAAGTTCGACGATGCCGCCCTTGATGCCGGTGTCGCAGCGTGGTTCGGCGTGACTAAGGTCGAAGCCGAGAAGAACTTCATCCGCAGCCGCATGGGCGCCGCCGTGCTCGCGGTGTTCGACAACATGCCGAGCACGAAGACGAACTACCAGCGCGTCGCGGCAATGAACACCGCTTTCGGCAACCCACGCGGCAACGCAGCATCGATCGATCAAGATCGGGTTCGCAAGCAGTGCCTGAACATCGCCGACGAACTCGGGGAGCTGTACATCGCCTTGGGCGCCGACGAGACGGCCATCAAGGCGGCAGTGGAGAACCTGAAATGGAACGCCGCCAAGGCGTGCGGCGACATCAGCCACGACCAGGCGCGCGACGCGCTCTGCGACATCCACGTCTTCGCATATGGCGCCCATCACCTGATGGGCATCGATGCCGACCGCGACATGAATGACGTGGTCGACGGGGTGATGACGCGCTTCATCAAGGACGATGCCGACAAGGCCGCGACCATCGCGAAGCACGCAACCTCTGGCGTCACCGATGTGTACTTCGAGGGCGAGTACCCCACGATGGTGATGAAGTCGGGCTCCGACCAGCCGGACGCGCCCAAGGGCAAGTTCCTGAAGTCGGCCAGCTACCGCGAGCCCGTCTTCGCGCCGCTGCCGGCGCAGGAAGGCGGTGCCGCATGACTCGCACCTCAAACAACGTGCCGGGCACCGCGCACCAGGTGGCCCCAGCAGGCACCGGCATCTACGTCGCTTCGCGTGCGAGCGTGCCAGAGCGCCCGATGATGTGGCGAGGGCTTCGCGAGAAGGGCTGGCCGATCATCAGCACTTGGATCGATGAGTCCGGCGAGGGCGAAACCAGAAGCTATGCCGAACTGTGGCAACGCATCCACGCCGAGATTGCAGCCTCAGCTGGCGTTCTGTTGTATGCCGAGGCCGAAGATTTCCCGCTGAAGGGCGCGCTGGTCGAATGCGGTATCGCACTTGGCATGGGAAAGCCCGTCGCCTTCGTGCTCCCGGATGTTGCGCTTGCGCCGCGCTCCATGAAGCCAATCGGCTCATGGGTAGCGCATCCGAACACCCGACGTTTCGACTCTCTCGCCGACGCCAAGGACTGGCTTCTCGGCCACGCCACTAAGCCCTCGGCCGTCGCAGCTGCAGCAGGCCAACGGGCAAACGAGTTCCTCGTCATCACCGCTGCGAGCCAATGGGCCTGCGAGCGCACAGTCAACGACTGGGACGAAGGCGACCTTATGAAGGCCGTCGCATCGATGAATGGCGACTGGCCGGGGTGCGAGGAATGCGACCACGACTGCGACGAGCCCTGCATGCCGCACACTGTCGCCGACGTACATGCCGACGTTGACGCCCGGCTCGCGCAACTCGTGTACGAGCGCAAGCTGATCGCCCCTACCGGATACGCACCGCCGGCGGGCTGGAAGCCCGTAGCGATACCGGAGACACGGCGCCGCCCGAGGACCGTCAATGACGAGCTGCAAACGAGCTTCTGCGACACGCTCGACGGCACGCGGTGGCGGCGACTGATCGCCTTCCGCGATGTAAGCGCGGAACGCAATCGCCAGGACGAGCAATGGGGCGGCGCGGCCAACGACGACACGCATAGCGTGGTCGATTGGCAGAACTGCATCCTCAAGCAGACGCGCCAGCTCGCAAGCAGAGCCGAGCATCGCGCTCGCCTCGTGAAGATCGCCGCCCTCGCAATCGCAGCCATCGAAAGCACCGACCGCATCGAGGCTTCTTCGAAAGGCGGTGCAGCGTGAGGTTCGTTACCGAAGTCACCCGGAATCAGGCGTGGCCCTCCATGCGAGCCATGGCACTGCGCGCACTGGATGGCATCACATGGCGCCATCACGGCATCGGCGTGCTCCAGGGCTATCTCGACGAAGGCACCGGCATCGAGACGCGCTTGCACATCTGGAGCCGCCGGCTTCTCAAGCCAGGCATGGAAATCAGCGGCGATGCGCACGACCACCGTTTCGACATGGTGTCGCACGTCCTTTGCGGAACCATCGCGCACGAGGAACTGTCGCCCTACGAATCGTCCACCGGCGACCACAGGATGATGGCTCTGACACACGCGCGCGCCGCTGCTGACAACAAGTTCCACGGCCCCACCTCGGACCTGAACGGCTCGTTCCGAGTGCTCCGCCACACGATACGAATCAAGGCCGGGCAAACCTATACGTTTCCTGCGCAGCACTTTCATCGGTCGCCCCTGCTCGGGGGCCTCGATGACGTTGCGGTAACCGTGATCGAGAAGCACCGGCAGCAAGATATGCCAGCGCGAGTCCTGTACCCGGCCGCCCACCCTCCGGTGATGGCGTTCGGCCATGACATGGATGCGGACCTGATCGCGTCGGTGCTTGCACTCGCGCGCGCGGCACTCGCCGCAGCCAGCACTGGTGAAGGCGGTGCAGCATGAAAGCAGTCGAAATCCGACACTTCCACGCCTTCGTCGGCCTCGGTGGCGGCGCACGCGGCTTCAATAAGGCCAACCCGCGCGTCGGCAACCTGCAGGCGAAGTTCCGCTGCATCGGTGGCATCGACGTGGACTCTGCGGCCATCCGCGACTTCAACCGCCTGGCCAACGCGAAGGGCACCGTCCTCGACCTCTTCGACCGCAGCCAGTTCGAGGCCTTCCACGGGCGCCCGCCTCCGGAAGGATGGACCGAGGCCATGCCGGCCGACATTCATCGCGCCGCCGGCCACGAGCGCCCGCACATCGTCTTCCTGTCGGCACCCTGCAAGGGCTTCAGCGGCCTGCTGTCCGAAGGCAAGAGCAAGACCGACAAGTACCAGGCCCTGAACCGCCTGACGCTGCGCGGCGTCTGGCTGATGCTGGAGGCCTGGAGGGACGATCCGCCGGAGCTGTTCGTCTTCGAGAACGTGCCGCGCATCGCCACGCGCGGCCGGCACCTGCTCGACCAGATCGTCGACCTGCTGCGCAGCTACGGCTACGCCGTGGCCGAGACGACGCACGACTGCGGCGAGCTGGGTGGCCTGGCGCAGAGCCGCAAGCGCTTCCTGCTGGTGGCCCGGCACATCGAGAAGGTGCCGCCATTCCTGTACGAGCCAGAGAAGCGCCCGCTGCGCGCCGTGGGCGACGTGCTCGGCAAGATGCTGATGCCCGGCGACCTCCGCGCGGGCCCGATGCATCGCATCCCGGCGCTGCAGTGGAAGACATGGGTTCGTCTAGCCTTCGTCGAGGCCGGCAGCGACTGGCGCAGTCTCAACAAGCTGGCGGTCGAGAACGGGCACCTGCGCGACTACCTCATCGTGCCCGAGATGCACGGCGGCGCCCTCGGCGTGCGGGAGTGGTCGAAGCCCGCAGGCGTCGTTGCTGGCGCCAGCCGGCCGCATAACGGTTCGTTCTCAGTGGCCGACCCGCGCCAGCAGCTCTATGCCGCCGGCTACGGTGTGACCGAATGGGACGCGCCCAGCGGCGCGGTGGCGGGCGAATCACTGCCGTCGAACGGGAGGTTCGCCATCGCCGACCCTCGCTTCGAGCAGTCGACGAAATGGACGGACGGCCAGGCCTACGGCGTGCGCCGGTGGGACGCGCCCATGGGCACGATCGGCGGGCAGCAGAACCCCGGACAGGGCAGTTACACGATTGCCGACCCTCGGCACCAAGGACCCGCGAAGCACAGCAATGAGTTCCGCATCGTGCCCTGGGCCAGCGCCAGCTGCGCCGTCACCAGCGCGCACGGGAGCGGGCAGGCCGTCGCCGACCCTCGGCCCGAGTGGGACGGTCGCCATGGGCATCTGCATGTCGCCGACTGGGAGCACACGAGCCGCACCGTGACGGCAGGCGGGAAAGGGGTCCAGGGCGGCTACCTGTCCGTCGCAGATCCGCGCAGCGGCATGGTGCGCGGCAAGGGCGACGCCTACCTCTCAGCCGGCCACTATGGGGTGACGCCATGGACGGGGCAGGCTGGTGCTGTCAGCGCGTCAGCGTGCCACGACAACGGCCGCTGGAGCGTCGCCGATCCTCGGCCCATGCCGGCCCCTGCCGACAAGCTGGTGTGCCGCATCCAGTCGCTGGACGGGACGTGGCACCGCCCCTTCACCACGCTGGAGCTGGCCGCCCTGCAGTCGCTGTTCGACCCCGAGGAGCGCTTCGAGCTGGACGGTCTCAGCGATCAGGCCTGGCGCGAGCGCATCGGCAATGCCGTGCCCAGCGACGCCGCCTGCGCGATCGCCGAGGTGATGGGCGCCACGCTGCTGCTGGCGATGAGTGGCGAGACCTTCATGCTGTCGGCCCAGCCTATCTGGGTGCGCGACGTCGCGATGGCGTTATCGATTGGGGTGATTCAATGACTTGGACTCGCTCTTTTAGTCCAATCCTTGGGCAGCGCAGGACTGCCTGGAGGACCACCCCGTGCTTCGATGGCTGCGTACAGCTTGCTGCCTCTCGCGTCCAATTGCCGAATCGCCTCCCCGGCCGTGAATTCGAGATAGCGGGGGTCCAACGTCAGGCTGTAAGCGGGCGATGCAAAGTACTCGATCGCAGATATCAACTTTCGAGTCAACCCGTCACCCACGAGCCATGCCTCGACATAGTCGTAGCGATCGAAGCGACTGAGGTCGACACGCTTGAACGCGTCCGACAAAGCAGAGAGTTCCGCAAGCATGGTCCGCTGTTCGTCTGGGGTCGATCCCGATCCGACGGCTTCCACCTCTGTGATCTTGAATGCGACACCGCGCGTGCCGCCCAACAGCTGAAAGAGCGTTTCGAGAAATCGGGTGTAGTCAGCCGCAGCTTCTCGCTCCTTTTGGCGCAGCTGCTTCCTGTGGGCCCAGTGCACCGCCCACGCGGCCATCACGATCGCGCCGATAGAGCCCCAAGCCTGCACCCACGACGCGCATTCACTCCGAGACAGGCCGATGTTCACGAGCATGCATGTTTGCCCAATGTCGTATGCCATTTATGTCTCCTTCGCTTGATATTGAACGTATCGCCGTCGTCAGTCCTCAAGATCGAACTGGCTCTGCAGCGTGCGAATGATCCGCGCGATGTCGGCACGGTGCGTGCCCCGGTCACTGACTATGGGCACTGTCCAGCTGGGCCCGTCGTCGCCACTGACACCGGTGCCCACCACGCCGCCGCGGTGCACATCCGTCTCCTGGCCGCGCAGGTCGGGAATTGCCTCGATGCGCTCTATCAGCATCTGCTGCAGCTGCTCGGCGGTGCGGACGGCCTTGGGCATTGGTCGACTCGAAGCCCTTTTCACGACGGAGTTCAGCTTGGCCTGAGTCCTCGTTCACCGGAAGGAGGACGGCATCCCGAAATGTTCCACAAGGACCTTTCGCGCAGCTTTGATGGCCTGTCTAGCGTTCGGGTAGCTCTGCATACCAACTTCAAAGACGGGACTTGGAGGCATCCCCGGCTGCTCGAACTGGATGGCAGCCACAAAGCTACCCGGTGCACTCTCTCTCGTCCAAGCAAAGTACTTGATTCCTTGCGGATGACGCCACTCTTTTCCAGCGGGATATGACATGCAGTCTCCAAAAAATGAGCGTCCGATTCTATTCAGCGCGCCCATGGTGCGCGCGCTGCTCGACGGCACGAAGACGCAGACGCGGCGGATCATGAAGGTGCAACCACCCGAGGGCACGACCAGCGTAGAGGTCTACCACCACCCCGACGACCGCGACGGGCGCCCGCGGTTCTGGTCCCTCGGGCCGGACCCAGAAGCGCACGGCGCCACCGACTACCTGCAGCCCAATTGGGCGTATCCGTGCCCCTACGGTCAGCCCGGCGACCGACTGTGGGTGCGCGAGTCGTGGGCGGAAGTGCCTCGCCATGATCCGAGCACCGACGAATTTCTCCCGTGGCGGGAGGATGGGCGGATTTTGGTGTACGCGGCAGATCCTCAATGGGAGGGGGCGCGCCAATTTCTATGCGCCGACGGTGTGATGCGCTGGGTGAAGCCGCAGCGCTGGACCCCCAGCATCCACATGCCCCGTTGGGCCAGCCGCATCTGCCTCGAGGTAACAGGCGTGCGCGTCGAGCGCCTGCAGGACATCAGCGAGGCCGACGCCCGGGCCGAAGGTGCGCGCGAATGCGATCCGGTCAGCGGGCACGAGGTGCTGCTGGCCGGCCCCAGCCAGCGCGGCAGCTTCGTGCTGCACTACCGCGACATCTGGGAGCAGATCAACGGCGCCGGCAGCTGGAATGCCAATCCGTGGGTATGGGTGATTGAGTTCAGGAGGGCCGCCTGATGCACGACGACTCATCAAAGCAGCCCGCGAAGGCCCGCCAGCAGGCCCGCGCTACCATGCGCCCCTCCGATGACCGGACAGCGGCCCGCTCCCGACTGATCGAGATCATCGCCCGCCAACTTGTTCAGCAGACCATTCAAGATCGACATGAGAGCCTGCCTCTACGCTCGCTATAGCACTGACAACCAGTCGCAGAACAGCATCGCCGACCAGCTGAGGGCGGGTCGCGAGCGTGTAGCGCGAGAAGGCTGGAGCATCGTGGCGTCGCACTCGGATGAAGGAATCAGCGGAGCCACGCCGGTCGCGCTACGCGCTGGCGGCAAGGCCCTGCTGGCAGATGCCCTGGCTGACCGCTTCGACGTGCTTGTTGTCGAAGGCCTCGATCGCATCACACGCGACCTGGCTGAGCAGGAGCGCACGGTGAAGCGCCTGGAGCATCGCGGCATACGCATCATCGGCACAGCGGATGGGTACGACTCACAGGCCGACGGCCGCAAGGTGATGCGCATCGCGCGGGGGCTGGTGAACGAGCTGTACCTCGATGACCTGCGCAAGAAGACGCATCGAGGCTTGAGCGGGCAGTTTGAACGCGGCTTCGCTGCGGGGGGCAGGACCTACGGCTACAAGAGCGTGCCGGAGGAAGGTGGCCACCGCATACTGATCGACGAAGAACAAGCCCAACATGTCCGCTGGATCTACGAGCAGGTCGCAGCGGGCTCCACGCTCCGCAGCATCGTCCACGACCTCAACGCCAGAGGCGTGCGCAGCCCGCGCGGCAACGGCTGGGCCGCCAGCGCATTGGTCGGCAATGCCAAGATGGGCGACGGACTGCTTAACAACGAGATCTACATCGGGCGCGTGATCTGGAATCGGCGCCAGTGGCTGAAAGACCCTGAGACAGGCAAGCGCCTGCCCGTGGCTCGCCCACCCGAGGAGTGGCTTGTGCGCGAGGCTCCCGAGCTGCAGATCATTGACCAGGGCCTGTGGGAGCAAACACGCCCGCAACAGTTGCTGCGCGCGAACCCGACGCGGGGACGGCCTCACGGAACTCTCTTCGGCGGTCTGCTTCGGTGCGACACCTGTGACGGTCCGATCATCGCGATCAACGGAACGCGGTATGGCTGCAGCGCGCACAAGGAAAAGGGTCCAACCGCGTGCGCGAACGCCGCCACCTGGCGCCGTAGCGATGTCGACCAGCGCCTGTTATCCGAACTGCGCGAAGACCTGCTGAGCCCGAGCGCTCTGGCGGAGGTACAGGCAACGGTTCGCCGGCTGCTCGACGAGATGGACAGCGGGCACGAGCGCGTGCAGGCAGCAGCGAAGCGAAGAAGTGTCGAGTTGGACCGGGAGATCGAGCGGATCGTGGATGCGATCGTCACGGTCGGTGCGAGCGAGGCGCTGGCCAACCGTCTGCGCGCTGCCGAGCTGGAGCGAAAGACACTGCAGGCCACCATGCAGCAGGCGCCGCAGCCATTGGCCAGCACAGCCGAGATCACGGCGCGCTATCGCCAGCTGGTGATGAATCTGAAGGAAACGCTGAGTGGCGATGGCCACACGGTCAAGGAAGCCCGGCCGATCATTGCCGGCCTCCTCGGCACAGTCACGCTGGTGCGTGATGCGGGCACAGGCGAAAGCTGGGCCAGAATGAAAAATCCCGCCGAGCAGCTTCTGTTGGAAGCGACTGGCGGGAAGTCTCTAATGATGGTTGCGCGAGCAAGATTTGAACTTGCGACCTTTGGGTTATGAGCCCAACGAGCTACCAGGCTGCTCCATCGCGCGGCAGACTTAGATTATAGCTTATTCAGCGGCGTTTTGCTCGGCTGCGTCTTCTTTAATTTCAGGACGATCAACCAGTTCGACGAGCGCCATGGGTGCATTGTCGCCAACGCGGAAACCCATCTTCAGGATGCGGGTGTAGCCGCCCGGACGCGTTGCGAAACGCGGGCCGAGGTCGCCGAAGAGCTTCACGACGCTGTCGCGGTTGCGCAGGCGGTCGAAGGCCAGGCGCTTGTTGGCGACGGTGGGCTTCTTGGCCAGGGTGATCATCGGCTCGATGACGCGGCGCAGTTCCTTGGCCTTGGGGACCGTGGTCTTGATGACTTCGTGCTCGATGAGCGAATTCATCATGTTCTGCAGCATCGCGAGGCGGTGCGAGCTGGTGCGGTTGAGTTTGCGGAGTCCGTGTCCGTGACGCATGGTGCTTTCCTTTACTTTATAAAAACAGGCAGCCGTGTCAGGTACTGCCCGGTGCACTGGCCCTTTTCAGGGGGCCTCTTTCCAAAATTCAAATAATCAACGCTTGTCGAGGCCGGCCGGCGGCCAGCTTTCGAGCTTCATGCCCAAGGTCAGGCCACGTGAGGCGAGCACTTCCTTGATTTCGTTGAGCGACTTGCGACCCAGGTTCGGGGTCTTGAGCAACTCGTTCTCGGTGCGCTGGATCAGGTCACCGATGTAGTAGATGTTTTCGGCCTTCAGGCAGTTGGCCGAACGCACCGTCAGTTCGAGTTCGTCGACAGGGCGCAGCAAGATCGGATCGAACTGCTGTGCGCTGCGCGGAGCCGGAGCATCGAACGCAGCGAGTTCGCCGCCTTCGAGCTGCGCGAACACGGCGAGCTGCTCGACCAGGATTTTAGCCGATGCGCGCACAGCGTCTTCGGCGGTGATCGCACCGTTGGTCTCGATCTCGACCAGCAGCTTGTCCAGGTCGGTGCGCTGCTCCACGCGGGCGCTCTCGACGGTGTAGCTCACGCGCTTGACAGGCGAGAACGAAGCGTCGAGGACGATGCGGCCGATCGACTTGGTCGGCTCGTCCGCATAGCGGCGCATCGTGCCGGGCACGTAGCCGCGGCCCTTCTCGACCTTGATCTGCATGTCGAGCTTGCCGCCTTGCGACAGGTGGGCGATCACGTGGTCGGGGTTGATGATCTCGACGTCGTGCGGGGTCTGGATGTCGGACGCCAGCACCGGGCCTTCGCCGTCCTTGCGCAGGCTCAGCGTGACTTCGTCGCGGTTGTGGAGCTTGAACACCACGCCCTTGAGATTCAGCAGGATGTTGACGACATCTTCCTGCACGCCGTCGATCGACGAGTACTCATGCAGAACGCCAGCGATCGTGACTTCAGTGGCCGAGTAGCCCACCATGGACGACAGCAGTACGCGACGCAGCGCGTTGCCGAGCGTGTGGCCATAGCCACGCTCGAAAGGCTCGAGCGTCACCTTGGCCTTGTTGGCGGCAAGTTGCTCGACCTGGATGGTCTTGGGTTTCAGCAGGGTGGTTTGCATGCAGACTTCCTCTCAATACCCCCGGCTCGTTACACCGGTAAGGCTGGTGAAGCACCTGAGCCGCGGCAAAGCGCGGAACAGGAACGTGAACAACAAAAACAATCTCCCGCCGACGCGTGAAAGCGCAGGCGGGTAGAAAAAATCAACGCGAATACAGTTCGACGATCAGCGATTCGTTGATGTCGGCTGCGAATTCGTCGCGATCGGGCACCTTCTTGAACGTGCCTTCGGCCTTGTCGGCATTCACGTCGACCCATGCCGGAATACCGACTTGCTGGGCGAGTTGCAGTGCTTCGACAACGCGGGTCTGCTTCTTCGACTTCTCGCGCACGGCGATCACGTCGCCGGTCTTGACCAGGTACGACGGGATGTTGACCGACTGGCCGTTCACCGTGATCGCCTTGTGCGAGACGAGCTGGCGCGCTTCGGCGCGGGTCGAGCCGAAGCCCATGCGGTAGACGACGTTGTCCAGGCGCGATTCGAGGATCGACAGCAGGTTGGCACCGGTGTTGCCACGGCGGCGATCGGCTTCTTCGAAGTAGCGGCGGAACTGCTTCTCGAGCACGCCGTACATGCGCTTGACCTTCTGCTTCTCGCGCAGCTGCAGACCGTAGTCGGAGGTGCGCTGACCCGAGGTGCGACCGTGTTGGCCGGGCTTGGAGTCGAACTTGGCCTTGTCCTGGATCGAACGGCGAGCGCTCTTCAGGAACAGGTCGGTGCCTTCACGGCGGGAAAGTTTGGCCTTGGGGCCGAGGTAACGTGCCACGATTTTTCCTTTGTGTCATCTGCCGCAGTTGCCTGCGGGAGCCAGCAGCGATTTGCCGATGGCGGTGGGCTTAGTAAAAAAAACAAACGCGCAGCCGCTATTCAAAGCCGGCTGCGCCTTGCGGACTGACGATCAGATGCGGCGACGCTTCTGGGGACGGCAGCCGTTGTGCGGAACGGGCGTCACGTCGGCAATGGAATTGATCCGGATGCCGAGCGCAGCCAGTGCGCGCACCGACGATTCGCGGCCTGGGCCGGGGCCCTTGATCTCGACGTCGAGGTTCTTGATGCCTTGTTCGACAGCAGCACGGCCGGCCACTTCGGAAGCGACCTGCGCAGCGAACGGCGTCGACTTGCGCGAGCCCTTGAAGCCCTGGCCACCCGACGAAGCCCACGACAGGGCGTTGCCCTGGCGATCGGTGATCGTGATGATGGTGTTGTTGAACGAAGCGTGCACGTGAGCGATACCGTCCGCGACGTTCTTGCGAACCTTCTTGCGAACGCGCTGTGCGGCGTTGTTTGCAGGTGCTTTAGCCATGCTGTTCTATCCTTATTTCTTCAGGGACTGCGCAGCCTTGCGCGGACCCTTGCGGGTGCGGGCGTTGGTGCGCGTGCGCTGGCCGCGCATCGGCAGGCCGCGACGATGACGGAAGCCGCGGTAGCAGCCGATGTCCATCAGGCGCTTGATGTTCATCGTCGTCTCGCGACGCAGGTCGCCTTCGATCGTGAACAGGGCGATCTGGTCGCGGATCTTCTCGAGATCGGCGTCGGTCAGATCCTTGATCTTCTTCGAATACTCGATGCCGCTCGCTTCGCAGATCTTGCGGGCGCGGGTGCGACCGATGCCGAAGATGGCGGTCAGGCCGATCTCAGCGTGCTTGTGCGGCGGGATGTTGATGCCAGCAATACGTGCCATGTGCGTCCTCTAATACTCTTCAATCAACCCTGGCGCTGCTTGTGGCGCGGGTCGGTGCAGATCACGCGCACCACACCCTTGCGGCGGATGACCTTGCAATTACGGCAGATGGTTTTGACCGAGGCCGAAACTCTCATTTCACTCTCCTAAAACTGTTTAACGTGGCGGTCTACCGCCCGGACTCAATGCTGAAACACAGCCCTACGATGTCTTGAAGTTCGCCTTCTTCAGCAGCGATTCGTACTGCTGGGACATCATGTAGTTTTGCACCTGGGCCATGAAGTCCATCGTGACGACCACGATGATCAGCAGGGAGGTACCACCGAAGTAGAACGGCACGTTGTACTTCAGGATCAGGAACTCTGGCAGCAGGCAGACGAAGGTGATGTACACCGCGCCCGCCAGCGTCAGGCGAACCAGAATCTTGTCGATGTAGCGAGCGGTCTGGTCACCCGGGCGGATGCCAGGGATGAATGCCCCACTCTTCTTCAGGTTGTCGGCCGTTTCCTTGCTGTTGAACACGAGCGCCGTGTAGAAGAAGCAGAAGAAAACGATCGCAGCGGCATACAGCAGCACGTAGATCGGCTCGCCGGGACGCAGCGCGCTGGCGACATCCTTGATCCAGCGGAAGCCGCCGTCGCCGGTGCTGAACCAGCCGACCACCGTTGCCGGCAGCAGGATGATCGACGAGGCGAAGATCGGCGGGATCACGCCGGCCATGTTCAGCTTCAGCGGCAGGTGCGACGACTGGCCGCCATACACCTTGTTGCCAACCTGGCGCCGCGCATAGTTCACGAGGATCTTGCGCTGGCCGCGTTCAACGAACACCACGAAGTAGGTGACCAGCACCACCACGGCGACGATGAAGAGCGCGACGATCACGTTCATGGCGCCGGTACGCACCAGCTCCAGCAGGCCGCCGATGGCGTTCGGCAGGCCGGCCGCGATACCCGCGAAGATCAGGATCGAGATGCCGTTGCCCAGGCCGCGTTCGGTGATCTGCTCGCCGAGCCACATCAGGAACATGGAGCCTGCCGTCAGGCTCACCATGGCGGTGATGCGGAAGCCGAAGCCGGGCGAAATCACCAGGCCGGCCGACGACTCGAGAGCCACCGCGATGCTGAACGACTGGAAGAGGGCCAGGCCCAGCGCGCCGTAGCGCGTGTACTGCGTGATCTTGCGGCGACCGGCCTCGCCTTCCTTCTTCAATTGCTCGAAGGTCGGAAGCACGTAGGTCATCAGCTGCATGATGATCGACGCCGAGATGTACGGCATGATCCCCAACGCGAACACGGTGAAGCGCGACAGCGCTCCGCCCGAGAACATGTTGAACAGGCTCAGAATGCCGCCCTGCTGGCCCTGGAACAGCGCAGCCAGCTGGTCCGGGTTGATACCCGGCACAGGGATGTGGGCGCCGATCCGGTAGACCACGAGCGCGAGCAGCAAGAAGACGAGCCGGCGACGGAGGTCACCGAACTTGCCTGTCTTTGCGATCGTTGCCGCGTTAGTTGCCACGAAGAACTTCTTTCAGTCCGATGATGATCAGGCGATGCTGCCGCCGGCGGCTTCGATAGCAGCCTTGGCGCCAGCCGTTGCGCCCACGCCCGTCAGCTTGACGGCCTTGGTGAGCTCACCGGTCTTCACGACCTTGACGACCTTGGCGAGCTGGCCCACGAGGCCGGCTTGCTTCAGCGCCAGGATGTCCACTTCGGCCAGGCCGAGCTGCTCGAGAGCGGTCAACGTGACTTCGGCGTTGAACTTCAGCAGGTGCGACTTGAAACCACGCTTCGGCAGGCGACGCTGCAGCGGCATTTGACCGCCTTCGAAGCCGACCTTGTGGAAACCGCCTGCGCGCGACTTCTGGCCCTTGTGGCCGCGACCCGAGGTCTTGCCCAGGCCGGAACCGATACCGCGGCCGACACGGCGCTTGGCGTGCTTGGCGCCATCCGCCGGCTTGATGCCATTGAGTTCCATATCAGTCTCTCTTACAGGACTTTGACCAGATAACTGATCTTGTTGATCATGCCGCGCACCGCGGGCGTGTCTTGCAGCTCGCTCACGCTGTTGAGCTTGCGCAGGCCGAGGCCGCGCACGGTCGCGCGATGCGATTCCTTGGTGCCGATCGGGCTCTTGACCAGTTGCACCTTGAGGGTCTGTTGTTGCGTCATTTGAATGCTTCCTTGAGGCTTGCGACGGCCTGCGCTCAGGCGAAGATTTCTTCGACGGTCAGGCCGCGCTTGGCAGCCACTTCGCTGGCGGTCGTCGAGTTCTTCAACCCGTCGAGCGTGGCGCGAACCATGTTGTACGGGTTCGACGAACCGTGGCTCTTGGCCACGATGTCGGTGATGCCCATCACTTCGAACACGGCGCGCATCGGGCCGCCGGCGATGATGCCGGTACCCTTGGGAGCCGGGTACATCACGACCGTCGAAGCGCCGTGGTGGCCCTGCACCTGGTGGTGCAGCGTGCCGTTCTTGATCGAAACCTTCAGCAGGTTGCGACGCGCTTCTTCCATTGCCTTCTGCACTGCAGCGGGCACTTCCTTCGACTTGCCCTTGCCCATGCCGACGCGGCCATCGCCGTCACCGACCACGGTCAGCGCTGCGAAACCGAGGATACGACCACCCTTCACCACCTTGGTGACGCGGTTGATCGCGATCATCTTCTCGCGCAAACCGTCCTCGGGGCCTTCGTTCTGCGTTCTTGCCTGAATCTTTGCCATTTTGAATCTCGTGTCCGGTTAGAACTGCAGGCCGGCTTCGCGGGCGGCTTCGGCCAGCGCCTTGACGCGGCCGTGGTAGGCGAAACCTGCGCGGTCGAATGCGACCTTCTCGATGCCGGCAGCCTTCGCCTTTTCAGCGATGCGCTTGCCGACGGCGGTGGCTGCAGCGGCATTGCCGCCCTTGCCCGAACCGCCGAGCGAGGTACGCACTTCGGCTTCTGCCGTCGATGCGGTTGCAATCACCTTGGCGCCGTCGCCGGAGATGACGGTGGCGTAGATGTGCAGGTTGGTGCGGTTCACCGTCAGACGGGCCACGCCCTGCGTCGCAATGCGGATGCGGGTCTGGCGCGAGCGGCGGAGACGCTGTGCTTTTTTGGTCAACATCATTTTGCTGCCCCTTACTTCTTCTTGGTCTCTTTGATCACGATCTTCTCGTCCGCATAGCGGATGCCCTTGCCCTTGTAGGGCTCTGGCGGACGAACGGCACGGATCTCAGCGGCCACCTGGCCGACGCGCTGGCGGTCGGCACCCTTGATCACGACTTCGGTCGGGGTGGGCGTCGTCACCGTGATGCCCTGGGGCATGTCGATGTTGACGGGGTGCGAGTAGCCGACCTGGAGGTTCAGCTTGGCGCCCTGGGCAGCGGCCTTGTAGCCCACGCCGATCAGGCTGAGCTTCTTCTCGAAGCCCTTGGTCACACCGACCACCATGTTGTTCACGAGCTGGCGAACCGTGCCGCTCATCGCGTTGGCTTCACGCGATTCGTTGGCGGGCTCGAAGCTCAGTTTGCCGTCCTTGCTGACGACGTTGACCAGCGCGTTGCGCGACAGGTTGAGCGTGCCGCCCGTACCCTTGACGCTGATCTGGTCTTCCTTGATCGACACATCCACGCCTGCGGGGATGGCGACCGGCGATTTTCCTACTCGGGACATTTCAGTTACTCCTCGATGTCTCGGTTAGGCGACGTAGCACAGAACTTCGCCGCCGACACCGGAGGCGCGGGCCTTGCGGTCGGTCATCACGCCCTTGGGGGTCGTGACGATGGCGACGCCGAGGCCGTTCTGGACTTGCGGAATGGAAGCGCTGGCCTTGTAGACACGCAGGCCGGGGCGGCTCACACGCTCGATGCGCTCGATGACCGGACGGCCAGCGTAGTACTTCAGCGAGATTTCCAGTTCGCTCTTGCCGGCTTCGGTCTTGACCTGGAAGCCGTCGATGTAGCCCTCGTCCTTCAGGACTTGTGCGATCGCGACCTTCACCTTCGAAGACGGGACCGACACGGTGGGCTTCGCCACCATCTGCGCGTTGCGGATACGCGTCAGCAGGTCGGCAATGGGATCACTCATGCTCATGTTGTTTGCTCCTGCCTGGCTTACCAGCTGGCCTTGGTGACACCGGGGATGTCGCCGTTGAAAGCCAGTTCGCGGATCTTGGCGCGGGCCAGACCGAATTGACGGAAGGTGCCACGGGGACGACCGGTGATTTCGCAACGGTTGCGCTGGCGCGTGGGGTTCGCGTTGCGCGGCAGCTTCTGCAGCGCCAGGCGAGCAGCGGCGCGCTCTTCCTCGGTCTTCTTCAGGTCGTTGGAAGCCGCCTTCAGTTCGGCGTGCTTCGCTGCGAACTTGGCAACCAGCTTGTCGCGCTTGAGTTCGCGCTGGATCAAAGATGCTTTAGCCACAGGTCACCTCAGTTCTTGAACGGGAAACGGAAGCCGGCCAGAAGCGCCTTGGCTTCTTCGTCGGTCTTGGCCGTCGTCGTGATGCTGATATTGAGACCGCGCAGGGCATCGACCTTGTCGTACTCGATCTCGGGGAAAATGATCTGTTCCTTGACGCCGATGTTGTAGTTGCCACGGCCGTCGAAAGCGCGGCCGGAGATACCACGGAAGTCGCGAACGCGCGGCAGCGCGATGGTCACGAAGCGATCCAGGAACTCGTACATGTGCACGCCACGCAGCGTGACCATGCAGCCGATCGGCTGGTTCTCACGGATCTTGAAGCCGGCGATGGCCTTCTTCGACTTGGTGACCACGGGCTTCTGGCCAGCGATCTTGGTCAGGTCGGCGACTGCGTTCTCGAGAACCTTCTTGTCGGCGACAGCTTCACCCACACCCATGTTCAGGGTGATCTTGGTGAGGCGCGGGACCTGCATCGGCGACGTGTAGCCGAACTTTTCCGTCAGGTCTTTCGCGATCTTTTCGCGATAGTGTTGTTGGAGACGTGCCATGTGAGTACCTCTTAGGCGAACTTGATTTCTTCGCCGCTCGACTTGAACACGCGAACAGCCACGCGCTTGCCGTCAGCATCCTGGGTGACCTTGACGCCCACGCGATCGGCCTTGCCGGTCGCGGCGTTGAAGATCGCCACGTTGGATTGGTGAATCGGCATGGCCTTCTCGACGATGCCACCGGTCGTACCCTTCAGGGGGTTCGGCTTGGTGTGCTTCTTGACGAGGTTGATGCCTTCGACGACCACATGCGAGTCGTCCTTGCGCAGCGAGACGGTGCCCCGCTTGCCCTTGTCGCGGCCGGCCAACACGATGACCTGGTCGCCCTTGCGAATCTTGTTCATGGCGTTGTGTCCTTAGAGAACTTCGGGGGCCAGCGACACGATCTTCATGAACTTCTCGGTGCGCAGTTCGCGCGTGACCGGTCCGAAGATGCGGGTGCCGATGGGCTCCAGCTTGGCGTTGAGCAACACTGCTGCGTTGCCGTCGAATTTCACGAGCGAGCCGTCGGCGCGGCGGATGCCCTTGGCGGTACGCACCACCACAGCGCTGTAGATCTCGCCCTTCTTGACGCGACCACGCGGAGCGGCTTCCTTGATGCTGACCTTGATGACGTCGCCCACGCTGGCGTAACGCCGCTTGGAGCCACCGAGCACCTTGATACACAGGACGGATTTCGCGCCCGTGTTGTCGGCCACTTCGAGCCGGGATTCAGTTTGGATCATTTCTTGATATTCCCAACTTGTACCGATGCGCCTCCAGGAGGGAGGCAAATCAGTCAGTCTTGGGCCCGTCGTCCATACCCCGAACCACTCGGGGCACTTCCGCTTTGGGCTGAAAGCTCCGCCTTTTGAAAGCGGAGCCCGCGATTGTTGCACGCAAGAAGCCGGAAGTCAACAGGCCTGCATGCCCGCAAACGCAGCCACTAGACTGCGGGGCGTGCGCATGCCCGGAAAAACCACCCTTTCGACCTCATCGCTGCTGCGGCGGCGCCTGCTGCTGGCCGGCGGTGCCGGCCTGACGGGGCTCGGGGGGCTATTGGCACTCCCCGGCTGCAAGGGCGCAGCGACGCCGAAACCGGACGCAGGCCGGCTGCGCCTCCTCGCCGAGGCACGCTGGCCGCACCGCCTTCATATAGAGGGAACCACGGCCGGAGGCCTTTCGGGCATCGACTACGACCCGGTCCGAGGTGAGTACCTGCTCATCAGCGACGACCGGTCGGATCTCGCTCCCTTGCGCTACTACACCGCGCGCTGGCCCTCCCCGCAGGTCGCGCCGCCGGAGCCGGTCGGCGTGGTGCAGTTGCAACGCCCCGGCGGAGGCCCCTGGCCCAACCGCCGCAACGCGGTCGACGGCCTGCCGGTGCCCGACCCCGAGGCCCTGCGGCTGCGCCCCGCGACCAACACCCTGCTGTGGACCAGCGAGGGCGACGTCGCCCGCGGATTCGGCCCGGCGCTTTACGAATCGGCCCGCGACGGGCGCTTTCTGCGCGAATTCCGCATGCCGGCGATGTTCCAGCCCGACCCGGCCGGGCGCCGCGGCCCGCGCGACAACCTGACCTTCGAAGGCGTCAGCCTCACGCCCGACGGCCGCTTCGCCTGGCTGGGAATGGAAAACGCCCTGATCCAGGACGGCCCCGAACCCACCATCGGCGCCCCCGGCGGCCCCTGCCGCTTCACCCGGATCGATCTGGAGACCGGCCAGGCCGACCGCCAGATCGCCTACGTTCCCGACGCCATCCCGCTGCGCCCGCTGATCCCGGGCAGCTATGCCGACAACGGCGTGAGCGAGATCCTGATGCTCGACGCCGACCGCATGCTGGTGCTGGAGCGCGCCTACGCCACCGGCCGCGGCAACTCGCTGCGCCTGTATGAAATAGACACCCGCGCGGCCAGCGACGTGCTCGCCGTCGACGCGCTGGCGCCCGGCAACCACCGGCCGGCGGCCAAGACGCTGGTGGCCGACTTCGCCGCGCTTGGCCTGTCGAGGCTCGACAACACCGAAGGCATGTGCTGGGGCCCGCCGATGCCCGGCGGCGGGCGCATGCTGGTGGTCGTGAGCGACGACAATTTCAATCCGCTTCAAATCACCCAGTTCGCCGCCTTCGAATACGCCGACCGACCATGACCATCGCCGTGACCTTCCTGCCCCGCACCGGCCCTGCGCCGCTGCCTCCCGTCGCCTTCATCGGGGGCGGCAACATGGCCAGCGCCATCATCGGCGGCCTGATCCAGCAAGGCACCCCGGCGGATGCCTTCGAGGTCGTCGAGCCTTTCGATGAAGCCCGCGCGAAGCTGGCGCAGTCCTTCGGCATCGTCGCCAGGCCGGAGGCGAGCGAGGCGCTGTCGCGCTGCGGCGTGATGGTCTGGGCAGTCAAGCCGCAGACCTTCGCCGATGCCGCGAAGGCGGTGCGTCCCTTCGGCGCCCAGGCCCTGCATCTGAGCGTGGCCGCCGGCATTCCCTCCGGCAGCATCGCGCGCTGGCTCGGCACCGAGCGCGTGGTTCGCGCCATGCCCAACACCCCCGCACTGGTCGGCAAGGGCATGACCGGCCTGTTCGCGCGGCCTGGCGTCGAGAGCGCCGACCGCTCGACGGTCGGCCAGCTGCTGGCGCCCACCGGCGAGCTGCTCTGGGTCGACACCGAACCGGCGCTCGACGCCGTCACCGCCATGTCGGGCTCCGGCCCGGCCTACGTGTTCTATTTCATCGAGGCGATGACCGAGGCCGGCGTCGAGATGGGCCTCACGCCCGAACAGGCCCAGCGGCTGGCCATCGGCACCTTCGTGGGCGCCTCGTCGCTGGCGCACAGCGCGACCGAGCCGCCATCGGTGCTGCGCGAGCGCGTGACCTCCAAGGGCGGCACGACCTACGCGGCCATCACCTCGATGCAGTCGGCGGACGTGAAGTCGCAGTTCAAGACCGCGATCCGCGCGGCACAGAAGCGTGCCGCGGAACTGGGCGAGGAATTCGGCCGCGGCTGACGAGGCGAGGCAGGGCTCAGTCCAAGGCCAGCGCGCGCGGGCCGAGCACAAACAGCCATTCGGCGGCCAGCGTGACGGTGCCGTCTTCGAGTTCCAGCCAGACCTCTTCCTTCAGCAGGAAGCTGTCGCCAGCCTTCGGCGTCACGTCGGCGATGCGCACCCGCGCCCGGAAGCTCGCGCCCACCGGCATCGGCCGCACGAAGCGCAGGCGGTCGAAGCCGTAGTTGAGGGCGTGGTTGGAGTCGAAGGGCAGCAGCGTGCGCATGGCCTCGCCGGTCAGCCGGATCAGGTGCGACACCTGGAAGAAGCCCTGCACGATGGTGCCGCCGTAGCCGGCCTCGCGCGCGGCGCGCTCGGGGTCGAGATGGATCCACTCGCCTTCGCCGTCGCCCGAGAGCTCCGAATAGCGGTCGACCATCTCCTGCGTGATGCGATGCCAGCCGGAGTGGCCCTCCTGGCCGATCTTGAGCTTCAGCCTCTGCAGCAGCGCGTCGGACGTCATGTTCAGTTCAACGCAGCGCGTAGCCGGCCACGACGCCGGCGAACACGGTGAAGCCCAGCCAGTGGTTCAGGCGGAAGGCCTTGAAGCAGCCTTCTCGCGTGCGGTCGTGGATCAGGCGCCAGTGCCACAGCGCCTGCGCCACGGCCGCCGCGATGCCGGCGTAGAAGAGCACGCCCAGCGAACGGCTCGCCCCGGCCCAGGTCCAGACGGCGAGGAAGATCGCGTAGCTCGTCATCACCGCCGCCACGTCGAGACGGCCGAAGGTGATGGCCGAGGTCTTCATGCCGATCTTGAGGTCGTCGTCGCGGTCGACCATCGCGTACTCGGTGTCGTAGGCCAGCACCCAGAACAGGTTGCCCGCGAGCAGCACCGCGGCGAAGAGCGGCACGCTCGACTGCACGGCCGCGAACGCCATCGGAATGCCGAAGCTGAAGGCAATGCCCAGCACCGCCTGCGGCACCGAGACGAAGCGCTTGGCGAAGGGATACACCAGCGTGATGGCCAGCGCCGCGAACGACCACAGCACCGTCGTGCGGTTGGTCGTGAGCACCAGCCCGAAGGACACCAGCGCCAGCACCACGCCCAGCCCCAGCGCTTCCTTGACCGACAGCTCGCCGCTGGTCACGGGCCGCTGCGCGGTGCGCTTCACATGGCGGTCGAAGTCGCGGTCGGCCACGTCGTTCACGCAGCAGCCGGCGCTGCGCATGAGGAAGGTGCCGAGCGTGAACACGACGAGCAGGTGCCAGCCCGGCCAGCCGCCGGCCGCGAACCACAGCGCGCCCAGGGTGGGCCACAGCAGCAGCAGCCAGCCCGCCGGGCGGTTCCAGCGGATCAGGTCGAGATACAACGCAAAACGCCCGCGGCGAGCCGCGGGCGCGATGACGGGGGGAGCGGAATCAGTCTTCAAGGAGGGAACGCAGCATCCAGGCCGTCTGGTCGTGCACCGTGCAGCGCGCGGTCAGCATGTCGGCCGTCGGGTCGTCGCCGGCTTCCTCGGCGACAGGAATGAATTCGCGCGCGATGCGCGACACGGTCTCGTGGCCCTTCACCAGGATGCGCACCATCTCCATCGCCTTGGGCGGGTTCTGCGGCACGTCGGGCACGGTGGCGATCTTGCTGAACTCGGCGTACGAGCCCGGCGCGTAGTGGCCCAGCGCGCGGATGCGCTCGGCGATCACGTCGGTCGCGCCCCACAGCTCGGTGTACTGCTGCATGAACATGGCGTGCAGCGAGTTGAAGTGCGGGCCCGTCACGTTCCAGTGGAAGTTGTGCGTGGTGAGGTAGAGCGTGTAGGTGTCGGCCAGCACGCGGCTCAGGCCTTCGGCGATGGCGGCGCGGTCCTGACGCTCGATGCCGATGTTGATGATGGGCGCATTGCGGCTGCCCGACTCCTGCGCGACCTGCTTGCCGCCCTTCTTGGGCACCTTGCCGGCAGAAGAGGCGGGCGACGGTTTCTTAGAGTCCTTGGCCATGGCGGGAGATCCTTTTCTTCAGTCGAGTTCTTGGAGGGAGGTTGGCTTCGATTCTCGAAGCCGACGTGCGGCTTCGCAACAGCGCCACTCTATCTCAGCGATCAACGATTCAAAACAGCCGCGGCGTAGGCCGAATTCTCGAAAGCCGGTCTACGAAAGGCGTTTCACTCCCGGCAGCTCGCACGCGTAGATCGCGTTGCGCAGCGCGGCGATGGCCTCGTAGCGCGTGAAGGTGCGCCGCCATGCGAGCACCACGCGGCGCGTGGGCGGGTCGCGGTCCTGCGCGTCGCGCACCGGCAGGTAGCGCACCATCTGCTCGGGCTCCTTGCGGCCCTTGACCCTGGGCTTGATCGCATCGGCCGGCACCGACAGGCGCGGCACCAGCGTCACGCCCATGCCCGAGGCGACCATGTGCTTGATGGTCTCCAGCGACGAGCCCTCGAAGCTCTTGCGGATGCCCTCGGCGTTGCTCGAGAAGCGCGCGAACTCCGGGCACACCTCCAGCACGTGGTCGCGGAAGCAGTGGCCGGTGCCCAGCAGCAGCATGGTCTCGCTCTGCAGTTCTTCCGACGTGATGGACTCGCGGTCGGCGAACTTGTGCTTGCTCGGCAGCGCCGCCATGAAGGGCTCGTCGTACAGCGGCGCCATCGCGAGGCCGGTGTCGGGAAAGGGCTCGGCCATGATGGCGCAGTCGATCTCCCCCGCGCGCAGCATCTCCAGCAGCTTGGCGGTGAAGTTCTCCTGCAGCACCAGCGGCATCTGCGGCGTGCGCTGGATCACCTGGCGCACGAGGTCGGGCAGCAGGTACGGGCCGATGGTGTAGATCACGCCCAGGTTCAGCGGGCCGGCCAGTGGGTCCTTGCCGCGCTTGGCGATCTCCTTGATGCTGGCGGCCTGGTCGAGCACGCTCTGGGCCTGCTGGACGATCTGCTCGCCCAGCGGCGTCACGGTCACTTCGCCGGCGCTGCGCTCGAAGAGCTTGACCTCGAGCTCGTCCTCGAGCTTCTTGATGGCGACCGAAAGTGTCGGCTGCGAAACGTAGCAGGCCTCGGCCGCCTTGCCGAAGTGCCTTTCGCGGGCCACTGCGACGATGTATTTGAGTTCGGTGAGAGTCATAGCTTGCGTCAATTATGCGCAAGGGTGTGTCATGAGGATGGCCTGGGGTCTTCACTGCTGGCGCCGCGCCCGATTCAGGGCCCCGCGGCCTGCGCCGCGAGCGCAGCGCGCGGCCCCGATCGCAGGCGCCGGCCGCGCGCGATCCCCGGCTGCTCGACCAGCCGGTAGCTGGCCACCGAGGCCGCCACCAGCAGCAGCGCGCAGGCGGTGCCCGTCAGCCAGTACTGCATCGCCCCGGCCATCGCGAACTCCCGCACCGGCCCGGGCCCGAACACCAGGGTCAGCACCAGCCCCTGCAGCAGGTAGATGCTGTAGCTCACCGTGCTCAGGCGCCGGGCCGCGCGCGTGGCCAGCAGGCCGAAGAGCGTGCTGCCGGTGCACACCAGGTGGAAGAACGCCCACAGCAGCAGTACCTGCACTGGCCCGACCATGTGGCCGAAACCGGCGAACACGCCACCGAGGCAGGCCAGGGCAAGCAGCGAAGCCGTCCGCTGCGGCAGCTGCAGCCTGGGCCCGCGCCGCACCAGCCATGCCGACAGCATGCCCAGGAGGAACGAAGCCAGCACCCAGGCCAGCGCACCGATCACCAGCGCGAGCGTCGGCCGCGAGGGCGTGGCACCCGGCGACAGCGCCGCGAAGACCAGCAGCGGCAGGCACAGCAGCAGCATGAGGCCGAGCACGAAGCGCGGCGTGCGGTCGCCGCGAGCGAGCGGCGCCATCGGCCGCAGCGCGCCGTAGAACAGCCACTCGACGAAGACCGTCCACGTGACGCCAGCGAGGATCAGCGTGGTGCCGACGTAGCCGTTGATGTCCGGCTGCAGCGGCCAGATGCCGAGGGCCAGCCACTGCAGCATCGCGCCGAGCAAGGACCACGCCGGCTCCCTTGGCTCGAAGCCGGTGCGCCATGCGACGACGAGGAACATCAGCCCCACCGCCAGCAGGTAGGTCGGCCCGATGCGCCAGAGCCGGCCGACGTACAGGCTCCTCCAGTCGGGCAGCCCCTTCGCGTCGAGCAGCTTTCCCCAGAACAGGAAGCCGGTGATCATGAAGAAGACGCCCACGCCCGCCTGTCCCAGCAGCGTGTGGAAGCCCGAGGGCGGAAAGGTCCACTCGCCGCGCTCGATGTAGCCGTGGGTCACCATCAGGTGGTGCACGAAGACGCTCAGCGCGAGAAAGCCGCGCAACCCGTCGAGCGCGACGGTGCGATGGTCGCGGGGGCCGTGCTGCGGCGGCTGCTGCTCGTCGGCCGCGCGGAACACCGGCAGCGCGATCGCGCCGAGCACCACCAGCACGAGCGCGAAGTACGGCCAGGGCGAGAAGACGCTCATCCCCGGCGCGGCCTGATCCGCTGCGGCGGCTTTTCCTGCGGTCCCTCGCCCGATCCGGCGCGCGCCTTGCGCCCGCCGGGCGCGACGCCGCTCACCTCACCCGCGGCGGACGAGCGCATGCGCGACGCATGCGCCCAGGCTGCGCCGCGCCGATGCAGGGCGAACACCCTCATGCGCCGGCGGCGTCGAGATCCCTGGCCGCGAGCGAGCGCGGGCGCATGTCCGTCCAGTTCGCCTCGATGTAGGCGCCGCACGTGGCGCGGTCGGTGGCGGGCAGCGCCACCTTCCAGCCGGCGGGCACGTCGATGAAGGCGGGCCACAGCGAGTGCTGGCCTTCGTCGTTCACCAGCACCTGGAAGGTGCCGTTCCTGTCGTCAAACGGGTTGCTCATCTTCTCTGCTTCCTTTGGGGGGTCTTCGATCAGGCGATGGCCAGGCAGCCGGGCGCAGCGGTCTCGCGCAGCGCCTCGAGTGCGGCCGATATCTCGGTGAGCGCGTGGTGGCGCGCGAAGTCGTCGCGCAGCGCGCCCGCACGCTGGCGATAGGCGGGCTCCTTCAGCAGCCTGCGCACCGCGTCGCCGATCTGGCGCGCGGTGGGCTGCCCGCTGCTTAGGTTGATGCCGGCGCCCGACCAGGCCACGCGTGCGGCGATCTCCGGCTTCTCCTCGGTAGCGCCCGCCACCACCAGCGGCACGCCGAGGCTCAGCGCATGGTTGACGGAGCCGTAGCCGCCATTGGTGACCATCGCGTGCACCTTGGGCAGCAGGCGGTCGTAGGGCAGGAAGGGCAGCACGCGCGCATTCGCGGGCAGCGCCATGTTCAGCGCCTCGGGCTGCGGGCCGCCCGTGGTCGCGATGACCTGGATGTCGCCCGCACCGGCCAGCGCCTGCAGCGTCGGGCCGATCAGCTGCGCCGGGTTCTGGTTGGCCAGCGTGCCCTGCGTCACCAGCACCACGGCGCGGCCGTCGTCCAGCTCGTGCCACCAGTCGGGCTCCACGAAGTCGCGGCTGGCCGGTGCGAGCAGCGGGCCGACGAAGCGCACCGAGGCAGGCAGGTCGCTGCGCGGGTACTCGAAGGATTCGGAGGTGAGCTGCAGGTAGACGTCCGGCAGCTTGACCATCGCGTCGATGAAGAACTCGGGCAGCGCCGGCAGGCCCGCGCAGGTCAGCAGCGCGTCGAAGTAGCGCTGCACCTCGCCGAACATCGCCTGCCTGAGGTTGGCGTTCATCGCCCGGTTGCGAACCCGCCCTTCCGGCGTGGACGACGGCGGCAGCGCGGTGCCGAAGAAGGCGGTGTCGCAGCTCGACAGCGGCAGCGCCGAGATGCCGATGGCCGCCACCGCGGGCCGCTGCTCGCGCGGCCCCAGTAGCAGCGGGAAGGTGCCACAGAACATGGTGTCGACCACGATCGCGTCGGCCGCGAAGTCGCGCAGGATCGCCTCCAGGCCGGCCCGCTGCGCAGCCATGGCGTCGGCGAAGAAATGCTTCAGCCCGAAGCACATCTGCGCATGCGCCGAAGGCAGCCGCTGGCGCTGCGGAAAGCGCCGGTCGAGTTCGTGGTGGTCGAAGTCGATGGAGGCGTCGAAGGGCGTGAAGCCCGCGCCGGTGGCCTCGGCCTGCGCGCGGAAGCGGCTGGCCGTGTGCACGCGCACCTCGTGCCCCAGACCCACCAGGTGCTGCGCGATGGCCAGCATCGGCAGCACGTGCCCGGGCAGCGCGGTCGCGGCGATGAGGTAGCGCGCCATCTCAGGCCACCTGCGATGCGCGGGTCTCGACGGCCGCGCTGCGCGCCTTGGTGTCGATGCCCAGGTCGACGAAGTAGCGCTGCAGCAGGTCGCGGTCCACCGGGCGGATCGCGGCGCCGATGGCCTGCAGCTGCGCATGCGTGGCCTCCCCGCTCACCTTCGGCGGTGTGGCCGAGGTGTCGTAGCGGTCGAGGATCGCCAGCACGGCCGCGAGGTCGCGGTCCTGCCCCACCGCGAGCCTCGCGTGGGCACGCTGCAGCCACGGTTCGAGCCCGACGGGTTCGAGCCGCATGCCGAGCCGCTCGAACACGGCCGGAATGTCGCGCACCCGCAGCGCCTCCTGGCTCGTCAGGTGGAACACCTGGCCCCACGACGACTGCAGCGCCGCAAGGCCGAGGATGGCGCGCGCCACGTCGTCCACCGGCGTGAGGTTCAGCGGCAGGTCCATGTCGGGAATGGCTTCGAGGTCGGCATAGAGATGCGCCACGCGCCAGATCAGGTCGTCGGCGTTGCAGATCGCGTGCGTGTGGTCGCCGGTGACCGCGCCCAGGCGGTAGATCGCCACCGGCATGCCGCGCGACTGCGCCTCGCGCGCCAGCGCGTCGCCCACCCACTTGCTCTGGCTGTAGCCGTCGACCAGCCCGCGCCAAGATGCCAGCGCCGACTGCTCGGTGACGGTGGCGCCTTCCCTGCCGTTGTTCTGGTCGATCACCGCCAGCGTGGAGACGTAATGCATGCTCTTCGGTCGGCCCTGCGCGGTCCACTCGAGCAGCGTGACCACGCTGTCGACGTTGGCCGGCTTCAGGCTCGCGTAGGGATGCAGGAAGTCCACCTGCGCCGCGCAGTGGTAGATGGCGTCGCAGTCCTCGCGCACCAGCCGCACCGCGCGGTCGTCCAGGCCCAGGTTCGGCTTGCCGAGGTCGCCGGTCACCACTTCGATGCGCGCGTCGTCCCAGATCGCGCCCAGCTGCCGCTGCGCCAGCGTGAGCTGCAGGCGGCGCCTGCCGGCTTCCTCGTCGGCGGCACGCACGTGGCAGACCACGCGAGCGGTGGTGTCGCGCAGCAGCGCTGCCAGCAGGTGGCTGCCGACGAAGCCGCTGGCGCCGGTGAGGAACACGCGCCTGGCGGCCAGTGGCGGCGCGGTGTCCTGCCTGCGGATGTGCGCGGGCAGGTCGAGTTCGCGGGACAGGTCCAGGGCCTCGGCGCCGGCCGTGTTGTCGTCCAGCCATGCGGCCAGCGCCGCGACGGTCGGGCGGTTGTAGACCTCGGCATGCGGGAAGTCCGCGCGCACCTGCTGGCGGATGCGCATGCCGAGCTGGATGGCCATCAGCGAATGGCCGCCGAGCTCGAAGAAGTTGTCGTGAATGCCCGCGCGCTCCAGGTGCAGCGTCTCGGCCCACAGCGCGGCGAGCTGCCTTTCGGTGGCGGTGCGCGGCTCGGCGTACGCCGATGCGGCCTGCTGTCCCGGCAGGGGCAGCGCCCTGCGGTCGAGCTTGCCGCTTTGCGTCAACGGCAGGAAAGGCAGGTGCACGAAGGCCGAGGGCACCATGTAGTCGGGCAGCGACTGCGCCATGTGGGCACGCAGTTCCGCCGGCTGCGGATCGGACGACGCCACCACGTAGGCCACCAGGCGCTTCTCGCCCGGCACGTCCTCGCGCGCGATGACGGCCGCCTGCGTCACCTGCGGATGGCGCAGCAGCACCGATTCGATCTCGCCGGGCTCGATGCGGTAGCCGCGGATCTTCACCTGCTGGTCGGCGCGCCCCATGAAGTCGAGGCTGCCGTCGTTGCGCCAGCGCACGAGATCGCCGCTGCGGTACATGCGGCTGCCGGGCTCGCCGAAGGGATCTGCGACGAAGCGCTCGGCGCTCGGCAGCGCGCGGTTCAGGTAGCCGCGCGCGACGCCGCTGCCCGCGATGTAGAGCTCGCCCGCCACGCCGGGCGGCACCGGCTGCAGCGCGTCGTCGAGCACGTACACGCGCGTGTTCCACACCGGCGTGCCGATGCTGGGCGGCTCGTGGCCGTTCATCGGCGCGCTGGTGCTCGCGCAGATGGTGATCTCGGTCGGGCCGTAGGCATTGATCATGCGGCGGCCCCTGGACCAGCGCGCGGCCAGCTCGGCGGAGCAGGCATCGCCGCCGACCACCACCGTCTGCAGGCATGGGTACGCGCCCTCGGGCAGCGTCGCGAGCGCGGCCGGAGGAATCAGCGCGTGGCTCACGGCCAGCCTCTCGATCAGCGCGCCCAGCTCGGCGCCCAGCACCTGCTGAGCCGAAGGCACCACCAGCGCGGCGCCGGCATGGAAGGCCATCAGCATGTCCATCACCGAGGCGTCGAAGCCGCTGGAGGAGAACTGCAGCACGCGCGAGCCGTGGTCGATGGCGAAGCGCTGCGCCATCGAGGCGCCCAGGCTTGCGAGGCCCTGGTGCGGCACCACCACGCCCTTGGGCTTGCCGGTGGAGCCCGAGGTGTAGATCACGTAGGCAGCGTCGCGCGGATCGGCCGCGCGCGGCTGCGCCACGGGCCCGTCCTGCTGGATCGCCAGCGCGGCGACGGTCTCGTCGCCGTCGAGCGCGAGACAGTGCGGAATGCCGAACAGCTCCGGCAGCAGCGACGCGTGCGTCAGCACCGCGGTGGGCGCGGCCTCCTCGAACACGAAGGCGCTTCGGCCGGCCATGTGGTTCGGATCGATGGGCAGGTAGGCGGCACCGGCCTTCACGATCGCCAGGTGCGCCACCACGAGGTCGAGCGAACGCGGCAGCACCGTGGCGACGATGTCGCCTGTGCCGACGCCCCGCCCGCGCAGCAGATGAGCGAGCCTGTTGGCGCGCAGGTCGAGCGATGCATAGCTCACGACGCAAGCGTCGTCGAGCACCACGGCCGCCGCATGCGGGCGCGCGGCGGCATGCGCCTCGACCATGGCTGCGAGCGTGAGCGGCGCGATGTCGTCGCGCGCGCCGGTGCTCCTGCCGCTCCAGTCGGCCAGCAGCCGATGGCGCTCTTCCTCGCCGAGGATGTCCAGGCCGTTCAGCGCTGCATCGGGCGCGTCGCAGGCCTGCTCCAGCAGGCGCACCAGCCGCTCGCCGATGGCCTCGACGGTCGCGCGGTCGAAGATGTCAGTGCTGTACTGGATGCCGCCCGCGATGCCGCCGGGCAGCCCGTCGGCGCCGCGCTGCTCGTCGAGGATGAAGGACAGGTCGAACTTGGCCGTGTCCACCTCCACCGGCTGCGGCGTGATCGACAGGCCCGGCAGCCCGAATGAAAGCCGGTTGCTGCCGCTCTGGAAGCCCAGCATCACCTGGAACAGCGGCAGGTTCGCCCCGCCGCGCTGTGGACGCAGCAGCTCCACGATGCGGTCGTACGGGAACTCCTGGTTCGCATAGGCCGCGAGGTTGGTGGCGCGCACCCGCGCGACCAGCTCGCGCAGGCTCGGCTGGCCCGCGAGGTCGGTGCGCAGCACCAGCGCGTTGACGAAGCAGCCGATGAGCTCGTCCAGCGCGTGGTCGCTGCGGCCTGCCACCGGCGTTCCGATGACGATGTCGTCTCCTGCACCCAGCCGGTTGAGCAGTCCCGCGAGCGCGGCCTGCAGCACCATGAAGACGCTGGCTTGCCCATCGCGCGCGAGCTGCAGCATGCGCTCGTGCACCTGCGGCGGAATCAGCAGCGGCACCACGTCGCCGCGGTAGCTCGGCACGGCCGGATGCGGGCGGTCGACCGGCAGGCTCAGCCGCTCGGGCAGGTCGCGCAGGGTCTCGCGCCAGAACTCGCGCTGGCGGCCGGCCATGCTCTCGGGGTCGTCCTCGCTGCCCAGCAGCTCCTGCTGCCACAGCGCGTAGTCGGCGTACTGCAGCGGCAAAGGCGCCCAGCCAGGCGCATTGCCTTCGCTGCGCGCGGCGTAGGCCACGCTGAGGTCGCGCGCCAGCGGCAGCAGCGAGGCGCCGTCGCCCACGATATGGTGGGTGAGCAGCAGCAGCACGTGCTCGTCGTCGGCCAGCCTGAAGAGCTGCGGGCGCAGCGGCGCGGTGGTGCCGAGGTCGAAGCCGACGCGGGCGGCGGCATGCAGCTGCGCGGCGATCTCGTCTTCGCTGCTGTCGGCCTCGACCAGCAGCGCGCGGGCCAGCTCGCCCTCGAGGATGTGCTGGTGGGGCAGCCCGTCCTCGCTCGGGTAGATGGTGCGCAGGCTCTCGTGGCGCTGCACCAGGTCGTCGAGCGCCGACTGCAGCGCGGCGCGGTCGAGCGTGCCCGACAGGCGCAGCGCCAGCGGCATGTTGTAGGCGGGGTTGGCGTTCTCCAGCTGGTTCATCAGCCACAGGCGGCGCTGCGCGAACGACAGCGGGATGCGCGCCGGCCGCGGCATCGGCACGAGGCTCGGGCGCGCCTGCGATGCCTGGTCGAGCAGCTCGGCGAGGCCGGCGATGGTGGAGACCTGGAACAGCGTGTCCAGCGGCAGGTCGATCATGAACTGCTGCCGGATCATCGAGATCAGCTGCACGATCATCAGCGAGTGCCCGCCGAGCTCGAAGAAGTTGTCCTCGATGCCCACGCGCGGCAGGTGCAGCGTCTCGGCCCAGAGGCGCGCGAGGATCTTCTCGGTGTGCGTGCGCGGCGCCACGTAGGGCGTGGCCGCCTGCAGCTCGGGCGCGGGCAGCGCGCGGCGGTCGAGCTTGCCGCTGGGGCCCAGCGGAAGCGCCGGCACGTTGACGAAGGCCGAAGGCACCATGTACTCGGGCAGCGACTGCGCAAGGTGGGTGCGCAGATCGGCCGCCTGCGGATCGGCTCCCTCGGCGGCAACCACGTAGGCCACGAGGCGCTTCTCGCCCGGCACGTCCTCGCGTGCGACCACCGCCGACTGTGCGACCTGCGGATGCCGCAGCAGCGCCGATTCGATCTCGCCGGGCTCGATGCGCAGGCCGCGGATCTTCACCTGCTGGTCCGCGCGGCCCAGAAAGTCGAGGCTGCCGTCCTCGCGCCAGCGCGCGAGGTCGCCGGTGCGGTACATGCGGCTGCCGGGCTCGCCGTAGGGGTTGGCCACGAAGCGCTCGGCGCTCAGCAGCGGGCGCTCGAGATAGCCGCGCGCCAGGCCGACACCCGCGATGTAGAGCTCGCCGGCGGCACCGGGCGGCACGGGCTGCAGGCCGCTGTCGAGCACGTGCATCTGCGTGTTCCAGATCGGCCGGCCGATGGGCACGCTGCCCTTCGGAGACTTCGCCTCGCCGGCATCGCGCGGGCATTCCCACGAGGTGACGTCGACCGCGGCCTCGGTCGGCCCGTAGAGGTTGTGCAGCTCGCAAGGAAGCTGCTGCTGGAACTGCGCCACCAGCGCGGGCGACAGCGCCTCGCCGCTGCAGATCACGCGCCGCAGTGAGGCGCACTCGCGCGCCTTCGGCTCGAGCAGGAACACTTCCAGCATCGACGGAACGAAGTGCGCGGTGGTGATGCCCTCGGCGGCGATCAGGCCCGCGAGGTAGGCCGCGTCCTTGTGGCCGCCGGGCTTCGCGAGCACCAGCGTGGCGCCGTCGATCAGCGGCCAGAAGAATTCCCACACCGACACGTCGAAGCTCGACGGCGTCTTCTGCAGCACGCGGTCGTCGGCCTTCAGGCGGTAGCGGTCCTGCATCCACTGCAGGCGATTGACGATGGCGCGGTGCGACACCACCGCGCCCTTGGGCTTGCCGGTGGAGCCCGAGGTGTAGATCACGTAGGCCGGATGCGCGGGGTCGATGGCCACGGCGGGCGTTGCATCGTCGCTATTCGCCAGTGCAGCAAACGTTTGCGCTACATCGAGCAGAAGCTTCGGCACATCTGCCGGCAGCGACTCCGCGAGCGCGGCGGTGGTGACGAGGCAGGCGGGCCGCGCGTCGCCGAGCATGAAGGCGATGCGGTCCTGCGGAAAGTCGGGGTCCACCGGCAGGTAGGCGGCGCCGGTCTTCAGCGTGGCGAGCAGCGCCACCATCAGCTCGAAGGAGCGCGGAATGGCCAGCGCCACGGTGCGCTCCGGGCCCGCGCCATGCGCGCGCAGCAGCTGTGCAAGGCGATTGGCGCGGCGGTCGAGCTCCCGGTTGCTCATCGCCTCGCCCTCGAAGCGCAGCGCAACGCCGTCCGGATTGGCGGCAAGCCGTGCCTCGATGAGCGCGACGAGGTTCGTATCGGGAACCGCTTGCGCCGTGTCGTTCCAGCTCATCAGCAGCCGCTCGCGCTCGGCGGCATCGAGCAGGTCGACCTGGCCGACGGCCTGCGCGGGCTGGCGGATCACCGCGGTCATGAAGGCCAGCAGCCGGCGCTGGTGGTCGGCCAGCGACTGCGCGGTGTGGATCGCGGGGTTGGCGTCGAAGTCGATCTGCAGGTCCTGCCCGTTGCCGCGTTCGTACAGGAAGATGCCCAGGTCCTCGGCCGTGCCGTTGGACAGGTTGCGCGGCCATGCGGCGTGGCCGGCGAAGCGGAAGTCGTAGTCGAAGGGCTCGACGTTGACCACGGTGGTGAAGAGCTGCCGGTTGTTCACCAGCATGTTGAGGTCGCTGCGCAGGTGCTCGTAGCGGTACGACTGGTGCCGCAGCACCTGCCGCATCTGCCGCCCCACCTCCGCGATCAGCTCGCTCACCGGCAGGTCGGGGCGCATCGCGAGGCGCAGCGGCAGCGCGTTGGCCACCATCGCGGGCACGCGGCGCATGCGGTCGTTGTGGCGCGCGGTGACGGGGATGCCGATCACCATGTCCTCGACGCCGGTGGCGCGGTAGAGGTAGGCGGCGGTGGTGGCGATGAGGATCTGCGGCAGCGTGGCGCCCAGCTGCTGCGCGATGCCGGCCAGCGCCCGCACGCTTTCGGCCGGCAGGTACGCGGTCTGGCGCAGCAGGCCGCCCACGTTCACCGAGCGCTGCGAGGCCAGGCTCAGCGGATCGGGTGCATCGGCGAAACGCTCGGTCCAGTACTGCCGGTCGCGCGGGAAGCGCCCCGATTCGCGATAGGCCCTGTCTTCCTCCATCAATTGCGAAATGGACGCGAGGCGCGATGCCTCGGGCGCTTCCGTGCCGGCGATGCGGGCGCTGTAGACGTCGGCGAAGCGTCGCGCGATGAGCCCGCCGCCGAAGCCGTCGAGCACGATGTGATGGCTGCGGTGGTACCAGACGTGGCGGTCGTCCGCGAGGCGGATCAGCGCCGATATCCAGAGCTGGTCGCGCGCGAGGTCGTCCTTGCGCGTGAAGTCGGCCTGCATCCAGGCGCGGGCGGCAGCGGAAGGATCGGGCTCGCCGCTGAAGTCCAGGAAGGGCATCTCGCCCGTGAAGGCGGGCGCCACCACCTGCCGCGGGCCCTGGGCCGTGTCGACGAAGCTCAGGCGCGTGGCCTCGGCTTCCTCGGTGACCTGCCGCATCGCGGCCATGAAGACGTCGGGATCGATCCAGCCCTCGATCTCGATGGCTTCGGCGAGGTTGAAGTTGGTGTCGGGCGAGGCGAACTTCGCGCCGAGCCACATCGCCATCTGGCCCGTTGTGAGGACCGGTGCGGCACCCAGGGGATCGACCGTGCTCATGAACTTCTCCACGTCTTGAATTGAATCGACATCGAGTGTTTCCCTCGGGAAACACTCGCAAACTCCGAATCAATGTACAAGCTGTTTCAACAATTTCAGCGACAGCCTGACCGCTGAAAATATTTCACGTGGGTGAGTGAGAGAGAAAGATTTCATCGGGAAGTGGTCACCCGATTCGCGGCCGAAAAATCCGATGGCTTTCGTCGTAACCGCAAGCGCAAGCGCGGGAAATGGAATGTTGCAACGCAGCAACTTCATCTCCTGGGCGTAGGGTTTTCCCTCCGCCCGCAGTCTCAGCGCTTCTCGAAATACGGAATGAAGATGCCGTTGGCGGCCGTGCCCACCTGCTTGACCCAGTTCAGCGAAAAGTTCTCGCCGAGGCGCTGCAGGTCGCGCCCGAGCAGGAAGGGCACCGGCTCGATCTTCATGCCATTGCGCCGCAGCTCGTCCGTCGAGCGGGCCGCGGCCTCTGCGCTGCGAGCCCATCCGCGCGTCTCGGCGACCGCGCACGCGGCGGCCAGCGAGCTGCGCGACGACGGGTCGAGCCCGTCCCACGCCCTGGCGTTGACGAACACGAGGTTCTTGGGGAACCACGCGTTGATGTCGTAGAAGTGGCGCATCGACTGCCACGCCTGGTTCTCCACGCCGGTCACGGCGGAAGTCAGCATGCAGTCGATGCGGCCATCTGCCAGCGCCTTGCCGAGCCCGGTGGCCGGAATGTCGACGGGCACCGCGCCCATCAGCGTCGCGATGCGCGCCGTGGTGTCGTTGTAGGCGCGCATGCGCATGCCGCGCAGGTCGCCCACGCCGCCGAGCGGCCGCGTCGAGAAGAGGCCCTGCGGCGGCCATGCCACCGCATAGAGCACGCGCATGCCGCGCTGCGCGAAGTCCTGCTCGATCAGCGGACGCTGGATGCGCCACAGCAATTGCGCATCGGCATAGCTGCGCGTGATGAAAGGAACGGAATCGGCGCCCGCCAGCGGCACGTCGGCGGCGAGGCTGCTCATGATGGCTTCGCCGGCCTCCACCTTGCCCTCCTGCACGGCGGCGCGGATCGCGTTGAGCGCGAACAGCGTGTTGCCCGGATGGACCTCGATGCGAAGCTGCCCGCCGGTCGCGGCCTCGACCTCCTTCGCCATCGCCAGGAGATTGGCGGTGTGGAAGTTCTCCGCCGGATAGCCGGTGGCCAGCCGCCATACGACGGCCTGCGCCGACCACGCGGCCGGCGGGAGAACGCCGGCCCCGCACGCGAGCCATGCGAAGCCGCGCCGCGTGATGCTGCCGCTGGTCATGCCGCGGCCTTCAGGCGATGGCCGCGATGGCGGCGCCGACCGCCACATAGCCGCCTGCGGCCACCGAGATGGCGATGCGCCCTGCGCGATGCGCAAGCACCTGCATCTCCATCTTCATCGCCTCCATCACCGCGATGACGGCGCCCTCGGCGACCTCGTCGCCGTCGGCCACCTTCCATGCCTGCACCGTGCCCGAGACGGGCGCGGCCACCGCGGCTGCATCCGCCGCGGGCGCCTGCGACGCGGGAGCCGCCGCGGCACCGCCTGCTGCCGACGAGAGCCCGCTCAGCAGCACCGCCGGCAGGCCCACGGCCATGCGCCGCCCGTCGACCTCGATCGCCGTGCGCAGCAGCGCGGCATCGGGCAGCGGATCGGGGCGCAGGGCCGGCGCCTCGCCGTTGGCGAAGTCGGTCTCGATCCAGCGCGTGTGCACCTTGAAGGCGTCGCCCGAGACGAAGTCCGGATGCGCCATCACCGCGCGATGGAAGGGCAGCACCGTCGGCAGGCCCTCGATGCGGAACTCCTTGAGTGCACGGCGCGCTCGCGCGATGGCCTGCTCGCGCGTGGCACCGGTGACGATGAGCTTGGCCATCAGCGAGTCGAAGGTGCCCGGCACCTGCGAGCCCGACTCCACGCCGGCATCGACGCGCACGCCCGGACCCGAGGGCGCGTCGAACACCTTCACCGGCCCTGGCGAAGGCAGGAAGCCGCGACCCACGTCCTCGGCGTTGATGCGGAACTCGAAGGCATGGCCGCGCGGCGCAGGCGTCTGCCTGATCTGCAGCGGCAGGCCTTCGGCGATGCGCAACTGCTCGATCACGAGGTCGATGCCGGTGGTTTCCTCCGTCACCGGATGCTCGACCTGCAGACGCGTGTTCACTTCGAGAAAGGAGATCGCGCCGCTCGCACTCAGCATGAACTCGACCGTGCCCGCGCCGGTGTAGCCGGCCTCCGCGCAGATGTCGCGCGCGGCCTGGTGGATGCGCTCGCGCTGCGCGTCGCTCAGGAAGGGCGCGGGCGCTTCTTCCACCAGCTTCTGGTTGCGCCGCTGCAGCGAGCAGTCGCGCGTCCCGAGCACCAGCACGTTGCCGTGCGTGTCGGCCAGCACCTGCGCCTCGACGTGGCGGGGGCGGTCGAGGAACTGCTCGACATAGCACTCACCGCGCCCGAACGCAGTCACGGCTTCGCGCACCGCCGATTCGTAGAGCCCCTCGACCTCGTCGAGCCGCCACGCCACCTTGATGCCGCGCCCGCCGCCGCCAAAGGCGGCCTTGATCGCGACCGGCAGCCCGTGCTTCTCGGCGAAGGCAAGCACCTCGCCCGCGTCCTTCACCGGGTCGGCCGTGCCCGCGACCAGCGGCGCACCGACCTTCATCGCGAGCTTGCGGGCCTGCACCTTGTCGCCCAGCATCGCGATGGCGGCCGGCGGCGGGCCGATCCAGGTGAGGCCGGCATCGATGACGGCCTGCGCGAAGGCCGCGCTTTCCGACAGGAAGCCGTAGCCCGGATGCACCGCGTCGGCGCCGCTGCGCGCGGCCACGTCGAGCAGCTTGGCGATGTTGAGGTAGGTGTCGGCGGGCTTGTTGCCGTCGAGTCCGTAGGCCTCGTCGGCCATGCGCGCATGCAGCGCATTCAGGTCGGCGTCGGCATACACGGCGACGGATTTCACGCCGTGGTCGGCACACGCGCGCGCGATGCGCACGGCGATTTCGCCCCGGTTGGCGATCAGTACTTTCTTCATGGGGAGGCTTTCACTGGGCCATAGGCCTGAATCGGACGCGCGCGTTCACGGGGATCTGCCCGGCGCGGTCGAGGTGATGGGTGGCGACGGAGGCGATCACGGGATAGCCGCCCGTCAGCGGATGGTCGGCCAGGAACAGCACGGGCTGGCCGCTCGCAGGCACCTGGATCGAGCCGCGCGCGGTGCCCTCGCTGGGCAGTTCGGCGTGGTTGGCGCGCGCCAGCGCCTCTTCGCCGGCCAGGCGGATGCCGACGCGGTTCGACTGCGGCGTGACGGTCCATGCCTGGCCGCACAGCAGCTCGACCGCGTCGGGCGTGAACCAGTCGGTGCGCGGGCCGAGCACGATGTCGAGCACGACTTCCCCCCGCACGGTGGGCAGGTCCGTGGGCGGAGCTTCCGGCTCGCCGACCAGCGCACCGGCGGACACCGCGCGCACGGGCAGCACGTCGCCCACGGCGATGGCGGCGGGGCCGACGCGCGCGAGCGTGTCGCTCGAGAGGCTGCCGAGCACGGGCGCGATGTCGAAGCCGCCGCGCACCGCGATGTAGCTGCGGATGCCGGCCGTCGGCTCGCCGAGCGCGAGCACGTCGCCTTCGGCCAGCGCGACGGGCTGGTAGCGCGGCAGCGGCCACTGGGCACCGTCGGCGCGGGTCAGCGTCACCGGACCTTCGGCGCCGGTGACCGCCACCACCGCATCGCCGCGGCAGGCGAGCTGGAAGCCGCCATAGGCGACCTCGATGCACGCGGTGTCGGAGGCATTGCCGACGAGCCTGTTGGCCGCCTGCAGCGAACGCCGGTCCATCGCGCCGGAAGCCGACACGCCCTGCTTCGCCTGGCCGTGGCGGCCGCCATCCTGAAGCAGCGCCTGCAGGCCCGCAGCGCGGATCTCGAAGGCGCAGCCGCTCTTCGACACGGCCGGCTGCGCCGGTGCGGCGGCGGCTTCCACCTCCGTGCGAGGCTGGCCGGTCACGTCGACGAAGCGCACCGCATCGCCCGGCTGCAGCAGCGCGGGCGTCTCGCGCGAGAGGTCCCACATCGGCGCGTCGGTGATGCCGAGGATCTGCCAGCCGCCCGGGCTGGCCTGCGGATAGACGCCGCTGAAGCTGCCCGCGAGCCCGACGGCGCCGGCGGGAATGCGCGTGCGCGGCACCTTGCGACGCGGCACGTTCAGGCTCGAATCGCCGCCCGAGAGGTACGCGAAGCCCGGCGCGAAGCCGGTGAAGGCGACGGTGTAGTCGCTGCCGGTGTGGCGGCGCACCACTTCGTCGGGCGTGATGCCGAGCAGCCCGGCCACCTCGGCCAGGTCCTCGCCGTCGTAGCGCACGGGAATCTCGATGCGCCTTTCGCTGCGCGCCTCGCTCGCGTCGAGGCTGCGCGCGCCGACCTGCCGCGCGAGCTCGTCGGCTGCGATGGCCGCCGGCCTGAAGGTGATGAGCAGCGTGCGCGCCGCGGGCACCAGTTCCTCGATGCCCGCGATGGGCTCGGCGCGCAGCGAGGCCAGCAGCGCGAGGGTCTGCGGCAGGTCTTCGAGCTCGACCAGCACCGCATTCAGGTTGACCGGCAGGAAGCGCATCGTCGTCATGCGGCGTCCACGAAGGAGCGGATCGCCACGCCCGACTGCTCCAGCAGCGCGCGCACCCGGCGCGCCATCTCCACAGCGCCGGGGCTGTCGCCGTGCACGCAGACCGACTCGGCCTCGATGCGCACCGTGCTGCCGTCGATGGCCGTGACCACGCCTTCGGAAGCCAGCCGCAGCATGCGCGCGGCCACCTCCTCGGCGTCGTGCAGCACCGCACCGGGTTCGCGGCGCGACACCAGCGTGCCCCTGGGCGTGTAGGCGCGGTCGGCGAAGGCCTCGGCCACCGCGCGCAGGCCCGCGTCGCGCGCCCAGCCCAGCAGCGGAGAGCCCGCCAGCGCCACCAGCACGAGGCTGGCGTCGATCTCGCGGATGGCGGCGATCACGTCGCGCGCCTGGCGCTCGTCGTGGGCGATGGTGTTGTAGAGCGCGCCGTGCGGCTTCACGTAGCGCACCGTGGTGCCGGCCGCGGCGGCCAGGCCCTTGAGCGCGCCGATCTGGTAGATCACGTCGGCGCGCAGGTCGGCGCTCTCCACGTCCATGTTGCGGCGGCCGAAGCCCACGAGGTCGCGGTAGGCCACGTGCGCGCCGATGACGACGCCGCGCTCCTTCGCCTGGCGCAGCGTGCGCAGGATGCCGGCCGGGTCGCCGGCATGGAAGCCGCAGGCCACGTTGGCGCTGCTCACGAGGGAAAGCATGGCGGCGTCGTCGCCCATGCGCCATGCGCCCAGGCTCTCGCCGAGGTCGCTGTTCAAGTCGATGTTCATCGTTCGGTCTTCAGTAGGTCGGTCAGTGGAGGCGGCCCGCCGTCTCCCGCACGTCGTCGCGCACGAGCAGCGCGGTGCGGATCGCCACGCGGAAGGCTTCCACCTGCGTCTGCAGCGCCATGCTCGCCACGCCCGGCTTGGAGGCGGCCTGCTCGGGCAGGTAGGGCACGTGGACGAAGCCGCCGCGCGCGTGCGCCAGCATCGGCCAGCTCGCGAGGCGGTGCATCAGCGCGTAGAAGATGTGGTTGCACACGAAGGTGCCGGCGCTGTTGGACACCGCCGCGGGCAGCCCCGCCGCGCGCATGTCGCGCACCATGGCCTTGATCGGCAGCGCCGTGAAGTAGGCGGCCGGCCCGCCGGGCACCACCTCGGTGTCGATGGGCTGGTGGCCGGCGTTGTCGGGAATGCGCGCGTCGTCGATGTTCAGCGCGGCGCGCTCCAGCGAGATCTCGGTGCGTCCGCCCGCGGCGCCGATGCACAGCACCAGCGGCAGCGGCCTGCCGCTCTCCACGATGCTTGCCATGGCGGCGTCGAGCACGTGGATCGAGCGGCCGAACACGCAGGGCAGCTGCAGCGCCTGCACCACGGTGCCTTCGCAGCGCCAGCCGTCGAGCGCGCGGGCGATCTCCCACGCGGGGTTGACGGGATCGTTCTCGAACGGCTCGAAGCCCGCGACCAGCACCCGGGGTGCCTTGTCATCGGTGGTCATGCAGGGGCCTCAGCGGAACATCAGGAAGTACATCAGGAAGATGTTGACCACCAGCAGCGTGGCCGCGGTCGGTATCTGCACGCGGATCACCGCGTTCTTGTCGGGCAGCTCCAGCAACGCCGCCGGCACGATGTTGAAGTTGGCCGCCATCGGCGTCATCAGCGTCCCGCAGTAGCCCGAGAACATGCCGATGGCCGCCATCACCGCCGGGTCGCCGTGGTACACGCCCACCAGCACCGGCACGCCCACGCCGCCCGTCATGACCGGGAAAGCCGCGAAGCCGTTGCCCATGATGATGGTGAAGAGCGCCATGCCCAGCACGTAGACCGCGACCGCGACGAAGCGGATGTCCATGTTGATGTAGCTGGTGGTGACGTACGCCACCGCCTTGCCCACGCCCGCGTCGGAGAACACCAGCCCCAGCATGCCCAGCATCTGCGGCAGCACCACGGCCCAGCCCAGCGCGTCGGTCAGGCGGCGCGACTCGCGCATGCCCTGCACCGGCGTCTCGCGCGTCAGCCAGCAGGCCAGCGCCAGCGCCGCGACGCAGCCCACGCCCAGGCTCACCAGCGTGGTGTTCTTGGGATCGAGCAGGAAGGCGTCGCCGATCTTGACCTTGCTCACGAGCACCGTGCCGATCACGGTGACCAGCGGGATCGCCAGCGCCGGCATGAAGAGCTTGTTGCCCAGGCGCCTGGCGCTGGCCTCGTACTGGGCGGGCGTCGGCTCGTTGTGCTTGCCCGCGCCCACGCCGCGCATGCCGGCGATGACGGCCATGGCGATGGCGCCCACGCCCACCAGCGCGGGCGGCAGCTTGTCACCCACCAGGAAGACCAGCGAATAGAGGCCCCAGAAGAGCGCGCTGGTGTAGCGCTTGGGATGCTGGCGGTCGGCCAGCGTCATGACAGCCGTGATCGCGAGGATCAGGCCGACCAGGATGTACAGGTGCTGGATCGAGAGGATCATGATCAGCGGCCTTCCTGGGTTGCGGGCACCGAGGGAACCGCGGGCACTTCAGGCTTGCCGTCGAGTTCGCGCGCCAGCGCCTGGTCGAGCCGGCGCAGGCGCCAGGCGTGGATGATGAAGGCGGCGATGGCCGTCGGGATGCCCCACATCGCGACGTGCAGCGGCTCCACGTCGATGCCGGCCTCGTGCAGGAAGGTGGTCATCAGCACGATGGCGCCGAAGGCCACGAAGATGTCCTCGCCGAAGAACAGGCCCACGTTGTCGGTGGCCGCCGCATAGGCCCGCAGCTTGTGGCGGATGCGATCGGGCAGCTTGCCGTAGCGCGTCTCGGTGGCGCCCTCGGCCATCGGCGCGAGCAGCGGCCGCACCATCTGCGGATGGCCGCCCAGGCTGGTCAGGCCCATGGCGGCGGTGAGTTCGCGCGCGGCCAGGTAGACGATCAGCAGGCGCCCGGCGGTGGCCGACTTGATGCGGCTGATCCAGTTCTGCGCGTGCTGGCGCAGGCCGTGGCGCTCGAGCAGGCCGATCACCGCCAGCGGCAGAAGAATGATCAGCGGCAGGTTGCGCGTCTTGATGAAGCCGTTGCCGATGGCCGTGAGGATCGCCATCGGGCCGAAGCCGGCCGCCGCCGCGGTGGCGATGGCGGTGACGATCACCACCAGCATCGGATTGAAGCGCAGGACGAAGCCCGCAATGATCACGGCGACGCCGATCAGCGGCCAGAGGTGAGGGATGTCAGGAGTCATGTTGGTCTTTCGTTGGGTGATTCGGAGACACCTTGCGCCGGGAGCTCCGGCAGGCCGCTTCTTGCAAACTGCGTGCCAATGAATGAGCAATCCATTTCCACTGAATCACTCATTTCCATTAAATTGTTGAACAATTTATGCGAGTGTGCCCAACAAAGGTGCCCGCATGGCTCCATGAAAACCCTGAGCGCGCCGCCGTCTGGTGCATGCGGCGGGGCCCGGCCTTGAGCGGCCGGCCCGGGAAAACCTGCTACAAACGGCCGGTTTCACCGCCCTCCACCCCCGCTCTCCCTTGCCCTGCGCTTTCGGCATGACTCCTCCGGCCTCCACGACCTCTCCCGCCCCGCCCGCAGCCGCTGCGGGCGCACAGACGCTCAATGACCGGGTCGCGGAGCTGATCCGCCAGAAGATCGTGAAAGGCGAGTTCTCGCCGGGGCAGCGGCTGTCGGAGGCCGCGCTGGCCGACAGCTTCGAGATCTCGCGCAACACCCTGCGCGAGGTGTTCCGCACGCTGACCAAGGAAGGGCTGCTCAAGCACGCACCCAACCGCGGCGTGTTCGTGGCTGTGCCGAGCATCGCGTCGATCATCGACATCTACCGCGTGCGCCGGCTCATCGAATGCCAGGCGCTGGCGCAGGCCTACCCGCGCCACCCGGCCAAGAAGCACATGCGCGAGGCGGTCGAGATGGCGCTGAAGTGCCGCGAGGCCGGCGACTGGCTGGGCGTGGGCACGGCCAACATGGAATTCCACATGGCCATCGTGGAGCTGGCCGACAGCGAGCGGCTGAACAACCTGTTCGCGCACATCCTGGTCGAGCTGCGGCTGGCCTTCGGCCTGCTGAAGGACCCGGAGTTCCTGCACGCGCCCTACGTCGACATGAACATGAAGCTGCTCGAGCTCATCGAGGCCGGCAAGTTCGCCGAGGGCTCGGCAGCACTCAACGACTACCTGGTGCACTCCGAGCGCATCGTGCTGGCGGTCTATGCGCGCAGCATGCCCGAGGGCGGCATCGACAGCTAGGGCGTGGCGCCAGCTACGCCCGCAGGCGTAGCGGGTTCAGGCCTTCAGGTACTCGGCCTTGGTGCCCAGCCAGCGGTCGATGTGCCGCTGCGCGAGGTCGGGGTGCTTGCGCAGCATGACCGGCGCAAGTTCACGGGCCCAGTCGAGCAGCAGCGTGTCGGTCGTGAGGTCGGCGAAGCGCAGCAGCGGCGCGCCCGACTGGCGCGCGCCCAGGAATTCGCCGGGACCGCGGATCTCGAGGTCGCGCCGCGCGATCTCGAAGCCGTCGCTGGTCTCGGCCATCGCCTTTAGCCGCGCGCGCGCCGCCTCGCCGACGCGGCCGCTGTCGCCCGGCGCATAGAGCAGCACGCACGCCGAGGCCGCCGCGCCGCGCCCCACGCGGCCGCGCAGCTGGTGCAGCTGCGAGAGGCCGAAGCGCTCGGCATGCTCGATCACCATCAGCGAGGCGTTGGGCACGTCCACGCCCACTTCGATCACCGTGGTGCTCACCAGCACCTGGATCTCGTTGGCGGTGAAGGCCGCCATCACCGCCTGCTTCTCGGCCGTGGGCATGCGCGAATGCAGCAGGCCGACCTGGATGGGCTCGCCCAGCGTCTCGGCCAGCTCGTCGCGCGTCTCCGTGGCGTTGCGCAGGTCGACGGCCTCGCTCTCCTCGATCAGCGGGCAGACCCAGTACACCTGCCGGCCCTGAGCGATCTGCGCATGGATGCGGTCGATGACCTCGTCACGCCGGTGGTCGGCCACCAGCCTGGTGACGATGGGCGTGCGGCCCGGCGGCAGCTCGTCGAGCGTGGAGACGTCGAGGTCGGCGTAGTAGCTCATCGCCAGCGTGCGCGGGATGGGCGTGGCGCTCATCATGAGCAGGTGGGGCTCGAGGTGCCCTTCCGCCTTGCCGCGCAGCGCCAGCCGCTGCGCCACGCCGAAGCGGTGCTGCTCGTCGATGATCGCCAGCGCGAGGCTCTTGAAGCGCACCTTCTCGGAGATGACCGCGTGCGTGCCGATGACCAGCGCGGCCTGGCCGCTTTCAACGGCCGCCGACATCTCGTCCCGCTCCTTCTTCTTCTGGCTGCCCGTGAGCCACGCCACCCGCTGGCCGCGCGCGGCGAGCAGCGGATCGAGCCAGCCGACGAGCTTGCCGAAGTGCTGGGCGGCGAGGATCTCGGTGGGTGCCATCAGCGCACACTGGAAGCCCGCGTCGATGCAACGCGCCGCCGCGAGCGCGGCCACCACGGTCTTGCCCGAGCCCACGTCGCCCTGCAGCAGGCGGTGCATCGGGATCTCGCGGCCGAGGTCGCGCGTGATCTCCTCGCCGACGCGCTGCTGCGCACCCGTGAGGCCGAAGGGCAGCACGGCGAGCAGCTGCGAATGCAGCGAGGCCGCGTCGGGTTCGGGCGCAACGGGCGGCAGCACCGGAGCGCGCTGCGCCGCGCGCTCCATCCGCGCCTGCAGCTGCGAGAGCTGCTGCGCGAGCAGTTCCTCCGCCTTGATGCGCTGCCAGGCGGGATGGCTGTGGTCTTCGAGCGTGGCGATCGCCACGTCGGGCGTCGGGTAGTGCAGGAAAGTCAGCGAATCGCGCAGGTTCCACGCGCCGCGGAAACCGATCTGCACGGGAACGGTCTCGTCGAGCACCGCGCGCGCCAGGCCCGAGCGCACCTCGCGCCGCAGCACCGGCTGCGGGAGGCCGGCCACCGTCGAGTACACCGGCGTGAGCGCATTCGGCAGCGCGGTGCCGGCCGCCTTCACCGTCGGATGCATGATCTGCCGCCCCACGAAGCCGCCGCGCATCTCGCCACGCACGCGCACCCGTGCGCCCACCGCGAGCTGCTTCTGCTGCGAAGGGTAGAAGTTGAAGAAGCGCAGCTGGCAGGTGTCGCTGCCATCGTCGATGGTCGCGATCAGCTGGCGGCGCGGACGGTACACCACCTCGCATTCGGTGACCACGCCCTCGACCTGCGCCATGTCGCCGTCGCGCGTGTCGGCGATGCGCACGATGCGCGTCTCGTCCTCGTAGCGCATCGGCAGGTAGAGCGCGAAGTCGATGTCGCGCACGAGGCCGAGCTTGCGCAGCGCACGCTGGACCTGGCTCAGGCCGGAGCCCGGCGGCGACGGCTTCGCCGGCGCGGCGGCCGTGGCTTCGGCGGTGGGAATCGGGGCTTTCTTGGCGGGCACGGGCGAGTCTTCTAGCGTGGCCGGCAAAGGTCCGTCAAGGCGCTGCGGGCGTCGGGGAACATGAAGCGGAAACCCGACTGCAGCAGCCGCGCCGGCACCACGCGCTGGCCTTCGAGCAGCAGGTCGGCCTGCTCGCCGAGCAGCAGCTTGACGGGCGCGGCCGGCGTCGGCATCCAGCAGGGCCGGTGCAGCACGCTCGCGGCGACGCGGGTGAACTCCTCCTGGCTCAGGGCGCCGGGTGCGGTGAAGTTGAACGCCTGCGCGGCCGGGGGTGCCGCAGCGTCTTCGGTCAGGGTCCACACGTGCGCCATCGCGCGGATCAGGTCGTGCACGTGCACCCACGACAGCCACTGCCGCCCGCTGCCGAGCCGCCCGCCGAAGCCGAGCGAGATCGGCAGCAGCAGCTGCGGCAGCGAGCCCTGATGGCCCAGCACGAAGCCGAAGCGCATGCAGGCCACGTGCACGCCGTGCGCCACCGCCGCCTGCGCGGCCTGCTCCCAGCGCTGGCACAGCTGCGACATGAAGATCGGCTGCGGCGGCGCGTCTTCCGCGAGTTCGCGCACTTCGCCCTGCGGCTGCACGCCGTAGTAGCCGATGGCGGAGCCGGACAGCAGCAGCCATGGCTTGCGCGGCCGCGCCGCGATCCAAGCGACCAGCTGCTGCGTCAGCCCTTCGCGGCTTTGCAGCAGCTGCGCCCGGCGCCGCTCGCTCCAGCGCATGCCCAGGATGCGCGCGCCCGCGAGGTTGACGACCACGTCGATGACGTCGGCCGCCGGCACTTCGTCGAGCGACTGCACGCAGCGCACCGCGCCGCCGAAGTTCCACGCGGCCGACCGCGCATCGCGCGTCCACACAGTCACGGCATGACCGTCGGCCACCAGGTGGCGCACGAGCAGCTGGCCGATGAAGCCCGTACCGCCCGTCACCAGCACGCGCTGCGGTTTCGATCCGAAGCGCACCGGCGCCTGTGCATCGCGCGCCTGCTCCTGCTCGCCGCGCCTGAAGAGAGCGCGCGCCGCGAAGGCATCGCGCAGGCCCGAGAGGCCCACGCCCACGCCGCACAGCGCGAGGAAGGCACCGAGCCAGCCCTGCGGCTGCCACACCATCGCGGTCGGCCGGGCGGCCCAGTCCGTCGCGCTCATCGCCAGCAGCGCGATGAAGGCACCCGCGTTGATGGCCAGCACCGTGTGCGTCACGCGCTCGGTCGGTGGCAGCAGGCGGCTGCGGTCCTCGACCACGAAGTCCCACAGCGTGAGCACGATCTCGACGCCGAACACCGCGAGCAGCACCCACGCCCAGGCGCCGTGCCAGGCCCAGGACGACAGGCCGATGAAGAGCGCGCAGTAGATCGACGAACGCGTCGCGTGGATCGCCAGCTCGCGCCCGGCCGTGCCGCGCCGCGGCAGCGCCTCGGTGCCCTCGTGGTGGTAGAGCGTGTCGAAGGCGCCGAGCGCGCCTTGCGCGGCCATGAGCTGCAGCGCGAGCAGGTGCGTGTCGATCATGCGGGCACCGCCTTCGGCTCGGCGATCTCCTCGAACACGCCGACCTGGGTGAAGGTCGTGCCCATCAGGCAGTGGCGGATCTCGATGCGGATGTTGAAGCGCTCCGGCGTCTCGTTGTGGTGCCAGAGAAAGGTCTTGCCGGGCGTGAGCACGCCCGGCAGCGGGATGCGCCAGCCGAAAACCTCCCAGAAGTAGCCGTCGCTCTGGAAATGCAGGCTGCCGTTCTCCACGCTCAGCACCAGCTTCATGCCCAGCCCCATGCCCACGTACTCCAGCACCTCGCCGCGCTCGCTCTCGCGCATGAAGCTGGTGAACTGGATCGGCCTGCGGCCGTGCAGGCGGTAGATGCGCTGCTTGTAGATGGCCGGGTCCTGCGGCCTGGCGTAGACCTGGATCTCCACGGGGAAGTCGGCGTCGCTGTAGGGAATCAGCGCGCCCTGGATCATCGGCTGCGTGATGTGTCCCAGCAGCTTGCCGAAGCGCGAGCAGCGCAGTTCGCTCAGCGAGCCCAGGTAGTGCAGCGCCTTGCCCGGCGACGGGTTCTTGTCGAAGCGGCGGCGGATGTCGGGGTGCAGGCCCAGCCAGGCGGCGCCGAGGATCTTCTTGAAGAGCTCCCCCTCGGAGGGACCGGGCGACGAAGCTGAAGAAACACGCGCGGCTAGTGAATCGACCATCCGCCGATTCTGCCTCGGACAACCCCGCGAAGCCCGCGGAAATGGCCGGCTTTCGCGGCATGGGACAATCGGGCCCTCCCCCGCGTCCCACCGCTTCCCGTCTTTCTTGGAACGGGCCCGTCCGGCCCTCAAGCACATGCGCGCTTTCACGCTCTCCGATTTCGATTTCGCCCTGCCGCCCGAGCTGGTGGCGCAACACCCGGCCCCCGAACGAACCTCCTCCCGCCTGCTCGACGGCACGGGGCCCGCACCGGTCGACCGCATCTTCAGGAACCTGCCCTCGCTGCTGCGGCCGGGCGACCTGCTGGTCTTCAACGACACCCGCGTGGTGAAGGCCCGCCTCTTCGGCGAGAAGCCGACCGGCGGCAAGCTCGAGCTGCTGGTCGAGCGCGTGCTGCAGGGCCAGGAAGTGGTGGCGCACATGAAGGTGAGCAAGAAGCCGCCCGTGGGCACCACGCTGGAGATGGTCGGCGGCTTCCGCGCCACGCTGCTGGGCCGCTGGCCGGACGAGAACGGCGCCCTCTTCCGCTTCGCCTTCGAGAGCGGCACCGGCGAGAACCCCTACATGCTGATGGAACGCTGCGGCCACGTGCCGCTGCCGCCCTACATCACCCACACCGACTCGGCCGAGGACGAGAGCCGCTACCAGACCGTGTTCGCGCGCGTGCCCGGCGCGGTGGCCGCGCCCACCGCCGCCCTGCACTTCGACGAAGGCCTGCTGGCCGAGCTGGAGGCGAACGGCGTGCAGCGCGCCAACGTCACGCTGCACGTGGGCGCCGGCACCTTCCAGCCGGTGAAGACCGAGAACATTTCAGAACACACGATGCACGCCGAGCGCTACGAGGTGCCCGAGTCGACGCAGCGCGCGATTGCCGACTGCAAGGCGCGCGGCGGGCGCATCGTGGCCGTGGGCACGACCACCGTGCGCACGCTCGAATCGTGGGCCAGGAGCGGCGAGGCCGCGGGCGACACGCGCATCTTCATCACGCCGGGCTTCGTCTTCGAGCACGTCGACCTGCTGGTGACCAACTTCCACCTGCCCAAGAGCACGCTGATGATGCTGGTCTCGGCCTTCGCGGGCTACGAGCGGGTGATGGGGCTTTACGCCCATGCCATCGCCGAACGCTATCGCTTCTTCAGCTATGGCGATTCCATGCTGCTGGCACGCAACCAGGACTGAACGACATGCTGAACTTCGAACTCCTCAAGACCGACCCCGACAGCCACGCGCGACGCGCCACGCTCACGCTCAACCACGGCAAGGTGCAGACGCCGATCTTCATGCCCGTGGGCACCTACGGCACGGTCAAGGGCGTGATGCCGCGCAGCCTGGAAGAGATGGGCGCGCAGATCATCCTGGGCAACACCTTCCACCTGTGGATGCGCCCGGGCCTCGACGTGATGGCCAGCTTCGGCGGGCTGCACCAGTTCGAGAAGTGGGACAAGCCCATCCTCACCGACTCGGGCGGCTTCCAGGTTTGGTCGCTGGGCGCGATGCGCAAGATCAGCGAGGAGGGCGTGAAGTTCGCGTCGCCGGTCAACGGCGACAAGCTGTTCCTCACGCCGGAGGTCTCGATGCAGATCCAGACCATCCTCAACAGCGACATCGTGATGCAGTTCGACGAGTGCACGCCCTACGACACCAAGGGCCACATCACGACCGAGGCCGAGGCGCGCATCTCGATGGAGCTGAGCCTGCGCTGGGCCAAGCGCTGCCAGGCCGAGTTCTCGCGCCTGCAGAACCCGAACGCGCTCTTCGGCATCGTGCAGGGCGGCATGTACGAGAACCTGCGCGAGGAGTCGCTCGCGGCGCTGGTCGACATGGACTTCCCCGGCTACGCCATCGGCGGCGTGAGCGTGGGCGAGCCCAAGGAAGAGATGCTGCACATCATGGGCCACACGCCGCACCGGCTGCCCGCGAACAAGCCGCGCTACCTGATGGGCGTGGGCACGCCCGAAGACCTGGTGCAGGGCGTGGCCGACGGCGTGGACATGTTCGACTGCGTGATGCCCACGCGCAACGCGCGCAACGGCACGCTCTTCACCCGCTTCGGCGACCTGAAGATGCGCAACGCGCGCCACAAGAGCGACCCGCAGCCCATCGACCCGAGCTGCACCTGCCATGCCTGCGCGGGCACCTCGGGCGTGAGCTGGAACGACGGCGGCCGCGAAGGCTTCAGCCGCGCCTACCTGCATCACCTCGACCGCTGCGGCGAGATGCTGGGGCCGATGCTCACCACCATCCACAACCTGCACTACTACCTGAACCTGATGCGCGAGATCCGCGAGGCGCTCGACGCGGGCACGTTCACCGAGTTCCGCGCGCGCTTCAAGTCGGAGCGCGCACGAGGCGTCTGAGGCTTCGCCTCACTTCAGCGGAAGGATCGGCAGCGGCGTGGCGTAGGGCTCGATGCGCAGCGCATCGTTCTTGAACACCACGATCTGCCTGAGCGGCGCCTGCACCAGTGCGCCGCCCGCGTCCTTGCTCGATGCGTACTGCCACAGCGTGAGCTGGCCCTTGGCGGCGAGCTGGGTCGCCAGCCGTTCCACGGCGGGGCCCGAGCCTGCGCCGAGCAGCGCGGCGTCGGCGCCGACGATCACCTCGTCGCGCGGCGAGACCACCTTGAAGAGCTGGACACCCGGCGCTGCCCCCTGCGCCCGAACCGAGCGCACCGCCAGCGCGGCGGGAACGAGCATCGCGAGCGCAACGAGGGTGCGGCGGCCGGGGAGGGTCTTCGTCTTCATGGAAGCAAGCGTAGCCACGCACGTGCGCGCCGCCCATTCGCCGGAAGCCATACAACGGCCGGCCGCTATCCGCTACGCTTGCCGTCCGTCTCCAACGCCGTTGCTGCATCCCCATGACCGACGCATCACAACTTTCGCCCTACACCGCCCGCTATCCCTCGCTGGCCGGACGCACCGTGTTCATCTCCGGCGGCGCCAGCGGCATCGGTGAAGGGCTGGTGCGGGCCTTCCATGCGCAGGGCGCGAAGGTGGGCTTCTGCGATCTCGACAGCGCCGCCGGCAATGCGCTCGCGGCGCAGTTGCAGGGCGAACACCCGGCGCTCTTCCTGCCCTGCGACGTGACCGACACGGCCGCCCTCGCGGCCACCATCGACTCGGTGCGCCAGCGCTTCGGGCCGGTGTCGGTGCTGCTGAACAACGCCGCCAACGACCGCCGCCACGAGATGGCCGACGTGACCGACGAGGACTTCGACCGCCTCGTGGCCGTCAACTTCAAGCACCAGTTCTTCGCAGCGCAGGCGGTGGCCGACGACATGCGCGCGCTGGGCGGCGGCTCGATCATCAATTTCGGCTCGATCAGCTGGATGATGAAGGGCAGGGGCTACCCGGTGTACCAGGCCTGCAAGGCCGCGGCGCGCGGCCTCACGCGCTCGCTGGCGCGCGACCTGGGCAAGCAGAACATCCGCGTGAACTCGATCGTGCCGGGCTGGGTGATGACCGAGCGGCAGATCAGGCTGTGGGTCAAGCCCGAGTCGGCCGCGGAGATCGATGCGGCGCAGTGCCTGCCGGGGCGCGTGATGGCGGAGGACATCGCGGCGATGGCGCTCTTCCTCGCGGCCGACGATTCGCGCATGTGCACCGCGCAGGATTACGTGGTGGACGCGGGCTGGACCTGAAAAAAAGCCTCGCGCATTGCGCGAGGCTTTCTGTTCTGGAACACCGCGGAACCGGCTTCGCCGGGCCGAAGGTGCTGCCCCCTGCAAGGGGGTTGGCGCAGCGACACGAAGTGCGTGCAGCCCGGGGGTGTGCTCAGTCCCGCAACTCAGCCGGAACCGTACCGCCGTTGGCGGCCAGCTTGGTCATGACCTGGCGGTGCAGCCAGATGTTCATCTTGGCGCTGTCGCTGGTGTCTTCACCGTAGCTCAGCTCGGCGGCCAGCTGCTTGCGGGCTTCGAGGCTGCTGTCCAGGCCCAGCAGCTTCATCAGGTCGACGATGGAGGTGCGCCAGTTCAGGTTCTTCGAGCCCGGCATCGCGTCGAGCACGGCGGCCACGTCGCCCAGCGGAATGGCCGGTGGCGGCGCGGCCACGGCGGGCGCCGGTGCATCGGCTGGCGCCGCGGGGGCTGGTGCCGGGGCCTCAGCGGCTTTGGCGCCCGGGAAGATCTTGGAAAGGATGCTGCCAAAAATGCTCATGCTTGTGCTCCGTCGAAGGGTTGGCTGGAAGTCTGCGGCAACACTTGTGTCGCAGCCGGGGTTTGTAGCACGGCCCCGCGGCATGTCCGCTACATGACGTGTCGAAGCTTCCGCGCGCCGTGACCGAATTCGCAGACTACGCCTTCGCCGTCCCGAGGGGCGGCAGCACGTGATTCGCGGCCGAGGTGCCGCACGCGTGGCAGAACTTGGAGAACGCGCTCTTGCGCGTATCGCAATTGCCGCAATGGTCGAACAGGCCGATGCCGCAGTGCGGGCAGAAGTCGATCTCGTTGTTCTTCAGGTCCACCGGCCGCTCGCAGCCCGGGCACACGCTCTTGGCCAGTCGCGCGAGCGCGGTGTCGTAGCTCAGTTCCTCGCGGCGCACCTGGTCGGGCTGCTGCTCGGCCAGCTTCTGCCGCGCGAGGTAGCGATTGAGCGCGACGATGGCGTAGCGCCCCACCAGCACCGTGAGCACGATGCCCACCACGTAGCGCACGTAGCCGCCGTAGCTCGGCAGGTAGGGCACCAGCTCGACGAAGAAGGCGAACAGCGCGAAGAAGATGAAGCCCCACACGAAGGGCCAGTAGGTGCTCTTGCGCTTCTTGACGAAGAGCCAGCCCGCCACCACCAGCAGCGGCAGCGTGAGCGCCAGCCGGTAGGCGAACACGCGCAGCTCCACGCGGCGGTACTCGGCCTCCAGCTTGATCTGCGCATCGCGCTCCAGCTCCGACAGCGCGATGCGTGCGCGCTGCTCGCCCTGGCGCGCATCCAGCGTGATCTGCTGCTGCGCGTTGACCTTGCGCTGCAGCTCTTCCTCCTTCTGCTTGAAGGCGTCGAGCGCCTTGGTGCGCGCGATGAGCTCGGCGTCCTGGTCGGGCAGCGCGGTGGCGCGCCGCGTGGAAAGCCAGTTGGCGAAGGTCTCGCGCGCATTGCGGCTGGCCTGCTGGGCGGCGTTGAGCTGCAGCTGGATCTGGTCGAGCTCGCGCGCGGCCTGCAGCTCGGCAGCCTCCGATGCCTTGATGGTGGCGCGCAGCGGCTCGGCCCGTTGCTTGTCGATGAAGTCGTCGAGCTGGCGCACCCGCTCGACCTGCGGCAGGTCGCTCACCACGGTGCTGCCGAGCCCGATGAGGAAGCTCGCGAACACCAGCGCCACCAGCCAGAGGCCGCGGCGGAACCATTTCTCGGAAAGTCTCAGGGACTTGCTCATGTTGTTTTCTCCTTGTTCCTTCTCACTGGAGCTTCAGCGTCACCGGCGCCGCGCCCAGGCCGGCGCGCGGCATCCAGGCGAACACCGAATCGACCGTGACCGTCTCGATGCGATCCGAAAAACGCTTGTCGTTGGGATGATCGTCGAAGGCCACATTGGCCGAACCCACGCGGCCGCCCAGCCGCGTGAGCGGCCCGAGCTTCAGCGTGGTGGGCTCGTAGGCCTTGAACTGCATCCACGCCTGCGCCTGCGCGCGGTCGGCGATGGTGGCGGGTTCCATCGCGGCGGCCATGGTTTCCATGGCCCACTGGTTCGACTGCTGGTACTTGCGGCCCCACGCGTAGCTCACGATGCTGTAGGGCTGCGTGTGCAGCCGCACGATGCGTGCGGGCGGTTCGTTCAGTGCGGCCAGCAGCCGCGCCTGCACCTCCGGCGTGGGCACGACCCATGCGGCCTCATAGCGCCAGAGGTCGTCGAGGAAGAACTCCCCGAGCCCCTGGCGATAGACCTCGGCCACCGCCGTGCCGCACTGGTTGAGCTTGTGCACCACGCGCCACGGACCGGCCTCGGTCCTGTAGGCGAAGCCCAGGTGCGAGTAGCGCAGGCCGTACTTGCCGAGGTCCTGTCCGGCGCGCGCGAGGATCACCACGCGGGCTCCGCTGGCATCGAGCGCCTGCGAGGTGCGCTCGGCCAGCTGCATGCCCTTGGCGATCACGGCCGGCGTGGGCCGGATCTGCTCGCAGGAGCGGCCGGCCTGGGCCTGCATCGGCAACAAGGCCATCGCAGCCGCCAGCGCGAGCAGCGGGACCAGCGCGCGATTCACGACAACCTCTCGTTGTGCAGCAGCGCGCGGCCGATGGCGTTGGGCACGAAGGCCAGCACCTCGCCGGCCGCCGACAGCACGACGCCCGAGCCGATCACGGTGACGAGGACGCTGGTACCCACGGCCTTCGAGGCGCCATCGGCCGCGCGGCCGGCGACCTTGATGCTGGCGCGCGCGCCGTCGGAGGCGCGTTCGAGCACGTACACCGTGCCGTCCACCGAGGCCTCGACCGCGACCACGGCGAGGGTCGAGCCGCCCACCGAGAGCGCGGCGGGCAGCGCGACCGCCGTGGTGGCCGAAGCCCCGACGGCGGAGCCCGCGACCACCACCGACGCCACCGGCATCAGCGAGAGGGCGAGCGAGGCATCGCTCTGGGCCTGGGCTTGCAGGGGAACCGCGACACCGGCGAAGACAGTGCTGGCGGCGACGAGGGCGGCGGCAATCGACTTCCTGATCATGATGAGTCTCCGTTCTTCGGATGCGTGAGTCATTCGGCGGCAGCAGCGGCGGCGGCTTCGGCGCGCGCCATCCGGCGGCCCTGCAAGCGGGCTTCGGCCAGATCGGCCTCGTGGCGGTCGCGCAGCGTCTTGGCCAGCGTGAAGGCCGAGCTGATGAGGAACAGCCAGCTCACGCCCATAAAGGCCTTGTAGGCGTCGTTGATCTCCATGCGAACGAGGCCCCAGCCGGTCAGGCCCATCGCGACGAAGAAGCTGCCCCAGACGACCAGCTTCCACATCGGCACGTCACGCGACGCTTCGGAGCCCCGCTCGGCGGCCTGCTGGCTGTCGCGCACGAACTTCGACAGCATGAAGGCCGTGCTCAGGCAGAAGACGTAGCCCATCACCATGAACGCCCGGTCCAGCGCTTCGCCCGGCAGCCAGCTCAGGCCGGTGGCGCACAGGAAGACGGCGATCGCGAACGAAGCCCAGGCCTGGAAATGCCAGGCCCGCGTGTCGCGCTGGATGAAGACGGTCGTGGTCGATGAGAAGGGTTGCATGGATGCCTCGCGGCGTAGTGAAGGTGAGCGAATGATGGTTCGCTTCCGCACCGCGAGGCTTGAATGCTTGCACCGGTTGCGGTTTCCGGCGCCGCCGGTATCCGCAAGCGATACTTTTCAGGGGTTCAGGAGGCCAGCAGGGCGCCCACGCGCTGGCGCAGCCCCTCGGGCTGCACCTCGGCCGGCGGCACCGGGGCGCCGACGTTCAGGCCCACGCGGCTGAAGAAGCCGCGGCGGAAGGGCTTGGCCATGGCCACGCGCTCGCCGCCGCGCAGCTCGATGCGGCTGAAGTACGAGCCCCAGAGGTTGATCAGCGCCATCGGGACCACCGGCGGCTCGATGCCCTGGGCGCGCGCGCCCTCGAGGATCTTCATCACGCCGCCCTTGAAGGGCTGCAGTTCGCCGTCGCGCGTGATCGCGCCCTCGGGGAAGATGGCCAGCAGGTCGCCCTCGCGCAGCACTTCCTGCGCCTTGGCGAAGGCGGCCTCGTAGGCGGCCGGGTCTTCCTTCTGCGACGCGATGGGAATGGCCTTGGCCAGCTTGAACAGCCAGCCCAGCACCGGCACCTTGAAGATGCGGTGATCCATGATGAAGCGGATCGGCCGCGGGCTCGCCGCCATCAGCAGCACCGCGTCGATGAAGCTCACGTGGTTGCACACCAGCACGGCCGCGCCCTCGGTGGGGATGTGCGTCTCGCCACGGATGTCGAAGCGGTAGACGAAGCGCGACAGCACCCAGGCCACGAATCGCAGCAGGTACTCGGGCACCAGCATGAAGATGTAGAACGCCACCACCGCGTTGGCGATGCCGGTGAACAGGAAGATCTGCGGAATGGTGAATCCCGCGCCCAGCAGCGCGCCCGCGATGACCGAGCTGCCGATCATGAACAGCGCGTTGAGGATGTTGTTCGCCGCGATGATGCGCGCACGGTGCGTGGGCTGGCTGCGCAGCTGGATCAGCGCGTACATGGGCACGCTGTAGAGCCCCGCGAACAGCGACAGCAGCGCGAGGTCGGCCATCACGCGCCAGTGCGCGGGCTGGTGGACGAAGGTGCCGATGCCCATCTCGGCCACCTTGGGCAGGCCGCGCGAGGCGAAGTACAGGTCGATCGCGAACACGCTCATGCCGATGGCGCCCAGCGGCACCAGGCCGATCTCCACCTGCCGGCGGCTGAGCGTCTCGCACAGCAGCGAGCCGACGCCGATGCCCACCGAGAACACCACCAGCAGCAGCGAGGCCACCTGCTCGTCGCCGTGCAGCACTTCCTTGGCGAAGCTCGGGAACTGGCTCAGGAACACCGCGCCGAAGAACCACATCCACGAGATGCCCAGCAGCGAGCGGAACACCACCACGTTCTCGTTCGCGAGCTTGAGGTTGCGCCAGGTCTCGCTGACCGGGTTCCAGTTGATGACCAAGCCCGGATCGGTGGCCGGCGCGCGCGGAATGGCCTGCGCCACGCCCCGGCCCACCAGCGCCAGCAGCACGCAGCCCACGGCGACGCTCGTGTGGCCGACGTTCGGCAGGGCCACCAGCAGGCCGCCCGCCACCTGCCCGAGCAGGATGGCGACGAAGGTGCCCATCTCGACCATGCCGTTGCCGCCGGTGAGCTCGCGCGCGTCGAGCACCTGCGGCAGGTAGGCGAACTTGACCGGGCCAAACAGCGTCGAGTGCAGCCCCATGAGGAACACGCAGGCCAGCAGCACCACCGCATTGGCCGTGACGAAGCCCCAGGCGGCGATCAGCATGATCACGATCTCGAGGTCCTTGACGAAGCGGATCATCTTCGTCTTGTCGAACTTGTCGGTGAGCTGGCCGGAGGTGGCCGAGAACAGCAGGAAGGGCAGGATGAAGAGAGCGCCGATCACCAGGCCCGCCATCGAAGGCGGCATCCAGCTCAGCTGGAGCTGGTAGGTCACCATCACGGTGAAGGCGAACTTGAAGAGGTTGTCGTTCGCCGCGCCAGCGAACTGGGTCCAGAAGAAGGGCGCGAAGCGCCGCTGCCCGAGGAGCGCGAACTGGTTGGCGTGGGCGTTCTCCTCGTGAGCCACGGGCGTGGCCGGGGCTGCGGCGGCGGGATTTGTCATTCGAAGAGTGCTCCTCATGCGGCCACGGCGGCGGCGCCCGGATTGTGCCGCAGCGCGGCTTGCCAGCGCATCTCCAGCTTGCGCAGCGCGAACACCACGGGCAGTCCGGCGAACGAGGCCGTCAGGTGCTTGAGCGTGTGGCCCGACACCGTCTGCTGCGTGAATTCGTAGATCTGGTGGTCGGCCATCTCGAAGCCCTTGGCCAGCACGTAGAAGAAGATGATCCAGCCCAGCTTCAGCCCCACCGACTTGCGCATCGGCGTGGCGAGCGCCAGCGTCAGCACCAGCGCCATGCCGCCGAACTGCACCAGCGCCCAGGGCATGACGTTGCCCGTCTCCTGGAACACCTCGGCCGACAGCAGACCGGCCGTCAGCACGAACCAGGCGGCCGGCCAGCCGGCGCGCTGGCTCACCCGTTCGCAGACCGCCACGCCGATCAGCCCGGCGAAGGCCACCGCCATGCCGGCGCGGTCGGCGGCGAGCCGGGGGCCGTCGGGCATGAGGTGGTAGAAGGCCGAGCCGGCGGCGGTGGCGATCAGGCCGGCGAAGAAGAGCCACGCGCAGTCGAGCGTGTTGTCCGGCGGGTCGCTGGCCGGCGGGGCCAGCGGAAACTGCGACAGCGCCTCCTGGTGCGAGCGGTCGATGCGGTTGAGCCGGTACAGGCCCCACAGGCCGATCACCACGAAGGGGATGTTGCTCAGCACGTCCATCGCGTTGGGCAGCCCGTGCCAGGCGCGGTTGTCGGCGAACACCGAGGCGATGGCAACGTCGGCGGCCGGCAGCTCGGGGCCGAAGAAGCCGATCAGCGCGAGCAGCGCGAAGGTGAAAAGCAATCCGCGTTCGCGGCGGCTGAGGGAGGGTAGAAGCATGGCGGTCCTCGGTGGTGGTCTGAACTGGCGCGGAATTTAGGGTCCGCACCCCTCCAGAGGCATCGAGAATCGATACGAGGTACTAATTCACACCCGGTGGTATCTCCAATTGATACTTGCCGACGCCCGTGTACGCTTCCGGCCCATGAGTACCACCGTCGATCTCGTCCAAGCCCTCAAGAACGAACTCAAGAACGCCCGCATGACCTACGCCGACCTGGCGCGGTCGCTCGACATGGCCGAATCCAGCGTCAAGCGCATGCTGGCCAAGAGCGACATGCCGCTGTCGCGCGTGGACGCCATCTGCCGGGCGCTGAAGATCGATTTCGCCGAGCTGGCGCGCCGCGTGGCCGACGCCCAGCCGCTGCTGAAGGAGCTGACGCACGAGCAGGAGAAAGCCGTGGTCAAGGACAAGAAGCTGCTGCTGGTGGCCATCAGCGTGCTGAGCCAGTGGACGCTGGAGCAGATCGTGGCGGCCTACCGGGTGAGCGAGGCCGAGTGCATCGGCTTCCTGGCCCAGCTCGACCGCATCGGCATCATCGAGCTGCGCCCGCTCAACCGGTATCGCCTGAAGCTCGCCAAGACCTTCCGCTGGCGCCCGCACGGGCCGGTGATGGAGTTCTTCCGCGAGAACGTGGTGCTCGACTACTACAAGGGCGGCTTCGACGGCCCGGCCGAGGGCCTGCTGCTGGTGCACGGCCAGATCAGCCGCTCGCTGGCGCCCGCCTTTCTGGAACGCCTGCAACGCGTGGCGCAGGACTTCGCCCAGCAGCACCAGACCGACCAGAAACTGGCCGCCAAGGACCGCGAGGGCTACACGCTGCTGCTGGGGATGCGGAACTGGGAGTTCGAAGCTTTCACGCGGCTCCGTAGAGCATGAGGCTCAATCCAGGAACACCGAGGAACCGGCTCCGCCGGGCCTCTGGGTGTTGCCCCCGGTAGGGGGAAGGCGTGCGCGACACGAAGTGCGCGCAGCCTGGGGGCGAGCCCTATTTGGCTGATTCCAGAGTGTCGCGCATGGTGCGCGCGGCAGTCTTGGCCGCTTCGGCGAAATCGTCGCCCGACGAGGCGTAGATGATCGCGCGCGACGAGTTCACGACGATCGGTGCATCGGGGCGCCAGCCGGCGCGCACCGTGGCGACGGCATCGCCGCCCTGGGCGCCGACGCCGGGGATCAGCAACGGCACCGTGGGCGCGAGTTCGCGCACGCGCTCGATCTCGGCGGGGTAGGTCGCGCCCACCACCAGGCCGAGCTGGCCGTTGAGGTTCCACGGCCCCTGCGCCAGCTTGGCGACGTGTTCGTACAGGAAGGGCTGGCCTTCGACGTCCGCCAGGCGCTGGCCCTGCAGGTCGGAGCCGCCGGGGTTGCTGGTGCGGCACAGCAGGAAGGCGCCCTTGCCCTCGTGCTTGAGGTAAGGCGCCACCGAGTCGAAGCCCATGAAGGGCGACAGCGTCACCGCGTCGGCGCCGTAGCGCTCGAAGGCTTCGAGGGCGTACTGCTCGGCGGTGGAGCCGATGTCGCCGCGCTTGGCGTCGAGGATCACGGGCACATGGGGCGCGTTGCGGCGCATGTGCTCCATGAGCTTCTCGAGCTGGGCTTCGGCGCGATGGGCGGCGAAGTAGGCGATCTGCGGCTTGAAGGAAATGACCAGGTCGGCCGTGGCGTCGACGATGCGAGCGCAGAAATCGTAGATGCGGGTGGCGTCACCCTTGAGCTGACCCGGGAACCGGGCAGGCTCCGGATCGAGCCCCACGCAAAGCAAAGAACCGTTTTTTTGCTGTGCGGCGGCCAGCTTGTCGAGAAAAGTCATGAGGCCCGATTTTAGGCGGGCCGTCCGCGCCCCTCAGTTCGGGGTGGGGGAATGCTGCTCGGCGGCAAGGCAGAGGTCGGCCCAGGCACGGGCCTTGTCGGCCGGATTGCGCAGCAGGTACGCCGGGTGGTAGGTGGCGACGACCGAGGCGCCCTCCACGCCCTCCACGCCGTCCAGCGGCACCGTGCGCCCGCGCAGCTTGCCCAGCGGGTCGCCGCTGCGCATCAGGCTCTGGGCCGCCAGCGGCCCCATGGCCAGCACGACGCGCGGGGCGACGGCCGCCGCGTGCTCGCCGAAGGCCTCGTCCATGGCGCGCGGGCTGCCGGGCTGGCCCGAGGCCACGCCGCGGTGGGTGCGCATGAGGTGCACCGGCGTGCTGCCGTCGTGCAGCTTCAGGGCGCGCAGCATGTTGTCGAGCAGGCGGCCGGCGTCGCCCGCGAAGGGATCGCCGTGGCGGCCGTCGGCCTCGGGCGGCATGTCGGCGACGACCAGCCAGCCGCCCTGCACGGAGTCGGCGGCGCCGGCATCGGCATAGAGGCGGCAGGGCGCTTCGACCAGCACGGCCGCGCCCTGGGTGACCGGTGCGGAGGCACGGGGAGCCGGCGCGGGAGCCTGCACCGGCGCGGCGACGGGCCTCGCGGCAGGCGGCGGCGGTGCGGCCACGGGCATCTCGGCTTCGGGGAGCTCGTCGACGACGGGCACTTCTTCCTCGACGGGCGTCGGAGCCTCGGGCGCGGCAGCTGCTTCGACCGCCTCGGGCACGGGCCACCAGACCTTCACGCCCATCTCGTCGAGCATGGCGCGCTGGCGGGCGTCCAGCCTCAGCGTCTGCACCGCGGCGCTCATCGCAGGCCTCCCCAGGCAGTGGGGCTCTCGTTCAGCCGCAGGCTCATGACGACCGCGTCCTCGCGCTTGCCGCCATGCGCCGGGTAGTAGCCCTTGCGCACGCCGACGCTGCGGAAGCCCTGGCGCAGGTAGATGTCGAGCGCGCGCTGGTTGCTCTGTCGCACTTCGAGCCAGAGCCACTGCGCGCCCTCGGCGCGCGACCAGCCGCCCAGCGCCTCGAGCATGAGCGGCGCCCAGCCCTGGCGCTGGAAGGCCGGCGCCACGGTGATGTTCAGCAGGTGCACCTCGTCGACGCCCTTCATGGCGACGAAGTAGCCGATCAGCGTCTCGCCCAGCTGCGTGACCGGCGAGTTCACGCCCGGCGCCACGCCGGGGGCCAGCAGGCACTGGCAGTGGTAGCCCACGGCCATGGAATCGGTGAAGTTGGCGCGCGTCCAGGGATGGCTGTAGGCCGTCTGCTCGACCGCGCAGACGGCGTCGATCCGCTCGACGGTGAGCGGTTCGAGGCGGGCTTCGACGGGCTGGAGGACGGCGCTCATGCGTGGGTGACTAGCGTGCTGCGGCGGCAGCCTTGATGGCGGCGCGCTCTTCGGTGGTTTGCGCCACTTTATCGCGAACGTACAGCGGCCAGGCCTGCGCGGCCGGCACGGTGCGCCCGGCGGCGAGCAGCGCGGGCGCCAGCCGCAGCATGGCGGCGGCCATCGGCAGCGCCTCGTGGCGGGCCGCGGCAGGGGCCAAGCGTTCGCCGTAGGCGGCGAAGGCATTGCCGGCGAGCGCCCAGCCGGCGGGCACTTCGAGTTCCTCGGGGGCCAGCAGCAGCGGCTCCTCGCCGCCTTCGGGCTGGCCGAACGGGCCGTGCGCCGCGAAGTCGTAGCGCGCGGCATAGACCTGCTCCATGCGCGCGTCCAGCGCCGCCACCACCTGCTGAGCACCGAAGGCGTGACGCGCCTCCTCGGCCACCGCGAGCAGGGTGTCGACCGGCAGCAGCGGCACCTTGGCGCCATAGGCCAGGCCCTGCGCCACCGAGCAGGCGGTGCGAAGTCCGGTGAAGGAGCCCGGGCCGCGGCCGAAGGCGATGGCGTCGAGTTCGGCCAGCGCAAGGCCGGCTTCGCCCAGCAGCTGCCGGATCACGGGAAGAAGGGTGCTGGAGGCCTGCGCGCCGCCGGCGCCGTCGTGCGCCAGCAGCCTGTCGGCATGCAGCACGGCCACGGAGAGGTGTTCGGTGCTGGTGTCGAAGGCGAGCAGCTTGGGCGAGACGGGAGACATCCCTGCGATTATCGAGCGCCGGGCAATTCCGAAGCCCCGCCTGCGGTATCGGCAGGTTTGCCGCCATCGGCATCGTCGCTGCGCAGGATCGCCAGCCCCGCCCGGCGCAGCGGCACCAGCGCCGCGGCCGGCGCCTGCGGCGAAACCAGCAGCGTGCCGGCCGACGCCACCGGATTGACCACCCAGGCCGACGCCGCGCCGATCTTCTCCGACGAGGCCATCACCACCGTCTCGGCCGCCGAGGCCATCAGCGCACGCTTGATCTCGGCCTCTTCCAGGTCGCCGGTGGTCAGCCCGGCCTCGGCGTGCACGCCGGTGACGCCCATGAAGAAGGTGTCGGCATGGATGCGCGAGATGGCCGCCATCGCCGCCGAGCCCACCGCCACCATCGAATGCCGGAAGAGCCGCCCGCCGATCAGTACCACCTCGATGCCCGCATGCGAGGCCAGTTCCACCGCCACCGACGGGCTGTGCGTGACCACCGTGGCCTGCAGGTTCGCCGGCAGGTGGCGCGCAAGCTGTACGGCGGTGGTGCCGCCGTCGATGAACACCACCTGCCCCGGCTTCACCAGGCGCGCGGCGGCGCGGCCGATGGCGATCTTCTCGTCGGGCGCGAGCTGCTGGCGGCCGGCGAAGTCGGCCTCGGCCGCCGCCAGCGGCAGCGCGCCGCCGTGCACGCGCTGCAGCAGGCCCTCGGCCGCCAGCTCGCGCAGGTCGCGGCGGATGGTGTCTTCCGACAGGCCGAGTTCTTCGCTGAGCGACTTGGCGACGACGTTGCCGTCGCGCCGCAGGACCGAGAGGATGTGTTGCTTGCGCTGGCTGGTGAGCATGCGGCGATGGTATCGGCTTGCGCCGCCTTTTGCACGATTTTTCTTGTTATTGCACGAATTCGCACGCATACTGGCCGCCATGACCATCCAAGACCGCGTCCGGGTGCACGAAGTCACCCTGCTTTCCGACAACTGGTACACGCTGCGCACCACCGCCTTCGACTGGCGCCGCAACGACGGCCAGTGGCAGCGCATGCACCGCGAGACCTACGACCGCGGCAACGGCGCCACCCTGCTGCCCTACGACCTCCAGCGGCGCACCGTGCTGCTCACGCGCCAGTTCCGCTATCCGGCCTTCGTCAACGGGCACGACGACCTGCTGATCGAGGCCGCCGCCGGCCTGCTGGACGACGCGGCGCCCGAGGAGCGCATCCGCGCCGAGGTCGAGGAAGAGCTCGGCTATCGGCTGGGCGAAGTGCGCAAGGTCTTCGAGTGCTTCATGAGCCCGGGCTCGGTTACCGAGAAGCTGCATTTCTTCGTCGCACCCTACGAGTCGTCGATGCGCGTCGGCGAAGGCGGCGGGCTGGCCGAGGAAGGCGAGGACATCGAGGTGCTCGAGCTCGGCATCGACGAGGCGCTGGCCATGGTGGCCGACGGCCGCATCGCGGACGCCAAGACGGTGATGCTGCTGTATCACGCCAGGCTGCACGTCTTCTCGCCGGGATAATGGGCGGATGCCCTTCGCCTTTCGTCGCGCGGCCTGCGCCCTGATCTTCACCACGCTGGCCCCGGCCGGCGCATTCGCCCAGCAAGCCCTCCCCACCCAGGTCGAAGCCGCCCTCGCCCGCGCCAAGGTGCCGCGCGAGTCGGTGACCATGCTGGTCGCCGAGGCCGACGGCACGCGCCAGCCGCGCCTGGCCTGGCGCACGCAGGCGCAGGTGAACCCGGCGTCGATCATGAAGCTGGTGACGACCTACGCCGCGCTCGACATGCTCGGCGCGGCCTACAGCTGGACCACGCCGGTCTACGTCGACGGCACGGTGAACAACGGCGTGCTCAACGGCAACCTTTACATCAAGGGCCAGGGCGATCCGAAGCTGGTGCTGGAGCGCATGTGGCTGCTGCTGCGCCACGTGCAGGGCCTGGGCATCACCACGGTGAGCGGCGACATCATCCTCGACCGCAGCGCCTTCGAGACCACGGTGGAGGGCGACCCCGCCGCCTTCGACGGCGAGCCGCTGCGCCCCTACAACGCCTCGCCCGACGCGCTGCTGGTGAACTTCAAGTCGGTCAACATGACTTTCGCGCCCGACCGCGCGGGCCAGATCGCACGCGTGAGCTATGAGCCCCCGCTGGCCAGCGTGGCGATGCCGCAGACCGTGGCGCTGGTGCCCGGCGAATGCGGCGACTGGCGCGGCACGCTGCGCGCCGACTTCTCCGACGTGAACCGCATCCGCTTCAACGGCGGCTTTCCCGGCGGCTGCGGCGAGAAGAGCTGGGCCGTGGCCTACGGCGACCCGCGCACCTACGCCATGCGCGCCATCGGCGGCATGTGGGCCGAGATGGGCGGGCGCGTCGGCGGGCAGATGCGCGAGGGGCGCGTGCCTGCGGGGCTGAAGCCGGCCTTCGAGTTCGAGTCGCCGCCGCTGGCCGAGGTGATCCGCGACATCAACAAGTACAGCAACAACGTGATGGCGCAGCAGCTGTTCCTCACCATCGGGCTGGCGCAGAAGAACCGCGGCACCTTCGAGGCCTCGCGGGCGGCGCTGGGCCAGTGGTGGCGCGACCGCATCGGCACGGGCGAAGCCCAGCCGGTGTTCGAGAACGGCTCGGGCCTGTCGCGCGACGAGCGCATCTGCGCCGCCGCGCTCGGCAAGATGCTGCAGGTGGCATGGCGCTCGCCGGTGATGCCGGAGCTGATGTCCTCGCTGCCCGCCATGGGCGTGGACGGCACGCTGAAGAAGCGCACGATGCGCTCCGGCGGCTCGGCGCACCTGAAGACCGGCACGCTGCGCGACGCCTCGGGCGTGGCCGGCTACGTGGATGGCGCGAGCGGGCGCCGCTACGTGCTCGTGGCCATCGCCAACGGCGAGAATGCCGGCGCCGCGCGCGCGGCCTTCGACGCGCTGGTCGACTGGGCCTCGCAGGACAACTGAGGGCAGGGCGCGCGGGCCCATGGCGGCCCGCCCATGGCGCCGAGTACTGAAATCTTCTGAGGGCAAACGCCCGCTTGCGCGCGGACATGCCGCTGCACAGAATCGGACGGTCGTTCGATTCCATACAAGCCAAGCGCCCCGCCGGCGCAGGAGACATGCCTTGAACCAGCCGCACCGCCTGCCCTCCAGCCCCATGTGCAAGACCGCCGCCTTCACGGCCGTGACAAGCGCCGCGACATTGCTGCTGCTCGCAGCCTGCGGCGGCGGCGGCGGGGGTGGAGGAGGCATCGGCATCGGGGTGGGAGTTCCGCCGCCAGCCGTGGACAACGGCCGCGGCTCGGTGGTCAACGACCCGCCCGAGAAGACTGCCGCGCTGACAGCCTCCCAGTTCACCGCCAGCCTGCAGGCCAGCGACCAGGGCAAGGCGCTGCTTCAGGTGGCGGGCACGCCCAAGTGCGGCGTGGACCTGCGCTACCTCGAGTACCGCACCATCGGCGCGAAGAACGAGGCCACCAACGCCACCGCCGCCATCATGGTGCCCACCGGTTCCGACGTGGCCTGCAGCGGCCAGCGCCCGGTGGTGCTCTATGCCCACGGCACCACCGCCGCCAAGGCCTACAACCTCGCGAAATGGACCGACAGCAGCCAGGCCGCCGCCGGCGAGGGCCTGATGGTCGCCGCCATGTTCGCGGCGCAGGGCTACATCGTGGTGGCGCCCAACTACGCGGGCTACGACAAGTCGACGCTGCCCTACCACCCGTACCTCGACGGCGACCAGCAGGGCAAGGACATGGTCGACGCGCTCACCGCGGCGCGCAAGACCTTCTCCGGCATCGGCGCGAACGACGCCGGCTCGCTCTTCATCACCGGCTATTCGCAGGGCGGCTACGTGGCGATGGCGGCGCACCGCGAGATGCAGGCCACGGGCAAACCGGTGACGGCCTCGGCGCCGCTGTCGGCGCCCTCTGCCATCAGCCTGCTGACCGACTACACCTACCTGGGCTGGCCGGCGCTGGGCGCCACGCTGTTCGTGCCGCTGCTGTCGACCAGCTGGCAGCAGCAGTTCGGCAACGTCTACGGCTCGACCAGCGACGTGTACGAGGCCCAGTACGCCAGCGGCATCGACACGCTGCTGCCGAGCGCATCGCCCGGCACGCTGTTCTCCAGCGGCAAGCTGCCTCAGCTCGCGCTGTTCCCGGCGGACGCCAAGCCGGGTCCGGTGAGCCCGGAGCTTTCGATCTTCTACGGGCCCAACAACCTCATCAAGCAGAGCTTCCTGACGCAGGCTGCCGGCGACATCCAGGGCAACCCCTGCCCCGGCAACGCGCTGCCGCCCACGGCCGCGTCGCTGAGCACCACATCGCCGCTGGACTGCAAGCCCTCCACGGGCTTCCGCAAGGCCGCCGTCGCCAACGACCTGCGCAACTGGGTGCCGACCCGGCCGATGCTGATGTGCGGCGGCGCCAACGACCCCACGGTGAACTTCGCGAGCACCCGCGCCACCTCGGGCTACTTCCGCGCCAAGGGCATGCCGTCCAGCCTGCTCTCCGTGGTCGACCTGGAGGATTCGGCTGCCATCGACGCCTACTCCACCGCCCGCGCCGGCTTCGCGCAGGCCAAGGCCCTGCTCGCGCAGAACACTTCGGGCAGCGCATCGGACAAGGCCCAGGCCGTCACGCTGGCGTACCACGGCACGCTGGCGCCGCCCTTCTGCCTGGCCTCCGCGCGAGGCTTCTTCCAGGGTGTCCTCGCAGCCGGAGGATAGGGCTCGCCCCCAGGCTGCGCGCACTTCGTGCGCTTCGCCAACCCCCTACCGGGGGCAACACCAGTGGCCCGGCAAAGCCGGTTCCACGGTGTTCCTGGATCAAGCGGCCGATGCGCGCTGCAAGCGGTCTTTCACGCCTTCCCACTCGTGCGTATCGGGCGGCGTCTCCACCCAGATCAGCTTCACGCCCTGTGCGTCGAACTCGCGCAGCACGGCGAACAGCAGCTGCGCGCTGGCCGCCGCGTCGTCGGGCATGCGCCGCAGCAGCACGCGCTGCGAGCGGCTGCGCACCGTGGTGCGCGACCATACGGCGATGTGGGCGGCGTTCGCGCCGAGCACGTCGAGGCCGGTCTGGATCGACTTGGCGTCCATCAGCCGCACCTTGGCGTTGGGCGCGTAGTGCGCCTCCAGCGTGCCCGAGGCGCGCGGGTCGGGCGTTTCGAGCACTTCGCGGTCGGCGAGCTTCTCGCCACAGGCGGCCTCGATCTGCGCACGGGTGATGAGGCCGGGGCGCAGCAGCACGGGCGCGCCGCGGCTGCAGTCGACGATGGTCGACTCGATGCCCACATCGCAGGGGCCGCCGTCGATCACCAGCAGCTCGTCGCCGAACTCGTCGTGCACGTGCTGCGCGGTGGTCGGGCTGACGCGGCCGAAGCGGTTGGCGCTCGGCCCCGCGAGGCCGGGCACGCCCTGCTCGGCGCAGGCTTCGAGCAGCGCCTGCGCCACGGGGTGCGAGGGGCAGCGCAGGCCGATGGTGTCCTGCCCGCCGGCCGCCGCCGCGCCCACGCCGGGCTGGCGCGTGACGATCAGCGTGAGCGGGCCGGGCCAGAAGGCCTGCACCAGCTTCTGCGCGAAGTCCGGCAGCGGCTGGGCGAAGCGCGAGAGCGATTCGGTGCCCTTGGTGCCGGCCGCCACGTGGACGATCAGCGGATGGTCCGACGGCCGCCCCTTGGCCTCGAAGATGCCGGCCACCGCGGTGTCGCTGCTGGCGTCGGCGCCCAGGCCGTACACCGTCTCGGTCGGGAAGGCCACCAGCCCGCCCGCGCGCAGCACGCGCGCCGCCTCGGCGATGGCTTCGGGGGTGCGGCCGTCGAGGATCATGCGAGGTCGGCGGTGCTCACCGCCGGCAGGCCCAGCAGCAGCGCGGCCTGCGAGGCCGTGGCGCGAACCGCCTCGAGCGTGGCGCCGGTCAGCGTGAGGTGGCCCATCTTGCGGCCGCGGCGGGGTTCGATCTTTCCGTAGAGGTGCAGGTGGGCGCCGGGCAGCGCGAGCACTTCGCTCCAGCGCGGCGAGACCGCCTTGTCGGACTTGCCGTCGGCACCGGCGGGAAACCACAGGTCGCCCAGCAGGTTGAGCATGATCGCCGGGCTGTGCTGGCGCGGCGCCGCCAGCGGCAGGCCGGCGAGCGTGCGCACCTGCAGCTCGAACTGCGACACGTCGCAGGCTTCCATGGTGTAGTGGCCGCTGTTGTGCGGGCGCGGCGCCATCTCGTTGACGACCAGCGAGCCGTCGGCCAGCGCAAAGAACTCGACGCACAGCACGCCCACGTAGTTGAGGCCGTTGGCGATGCTCTTGGCCGAGTTGATGGCGCCCTGCGCCACCGTCTTGGGCATGTTCTGCGGGTGCACCTCGGTCACGGCCAGGATGCCGTCTCGGTGCAGGTTGCGCTGCGGCGGGAAGTGCACGATCTGGCCGTCGCGGCCGCGCGCGAGGATGACCGAGCACTCGAATTCGAGCGGCAGCATCTTCTCGAGCACGCAGGGCACGCAGCCCGCGGCCTGCCAGGCCTCGACCAGCTCGTCGCGCGTCTTCACGCGCTGCTGGCCCTTGCCGTCGTAGCCCAGGCGCGCGGTCTTGAGGATGCCGGGCAGCAGGTTGTCGTCGATGGCGGCGAGCTGCGCGGCCGTTTCGATGACGGCGTAGGGCGCGCAGGGCACGCCGCAGCGGGTGAAGTGCGCCTTCTCGGCGATGCGGTCCTGCGCGATGGCGATGGCCGGCGCGGCGGGCGACACCGGGCGCGCCACCGCGAGATGCTCCAGCGAGGGCGCGGGCACGTTCTCGAACTCGGTGGTCACCGCGTCGGCCAGGCCGGCCAGACGGGCGAGGCCGTCGACGTCGTCGTAGTCGGTATGGATGTGGTGATGGCTCACGCGGCCGGCGGGGCTGTCGGTGTCGGGGTCGAGCACCGCGGTGAAGTAGCCCATGCGCTGGGCGGCATGGACGAACATCCGCCCCAGCTGTCCGCCGCCGAGCACGCCGAGCGTGGCGCCCGGGAGGATCGGCAGGTCGCCGTTGCGGCCGCTCACAGGGCACCCCCGCCTTGCGGCGAGAAGGGAGATACGGGCGCTGCCTCGCCGGCGGGCGGCGGGGGCAGGGTCATGGCCTCGGCGGCCGCCGTCTGCGCGGCGCGGAAGGCGTCGAGCTTCGCGCGCAGCGCCGGGTCGTTCACCGCCAGCATCGACACCGCGAACAGCGCCGCGTTGGCCGCGCCGGCATTGCCGATGGCGAAGGTGGCGACCGGCACGCCCTTGGGCATCTGCACGATGCTGTAGAGCGAATCGACGCCCTGCAGATGGCGGCTGGCCACCGGCACGCCGAGCACAGGCACCGTGGTTTTCGACGCCAGCATGCCCGGCAGGTGGGCCGCGCCGCCCGCGCCGGCGATGATCGCGGCAAGGCCGCGCCCGGCGGCGCTTTCGGCATATTCGAAGAGCGTATCGGGCATCCGGTGGGCCGAGACCACCCTGGCTTCGTGCCCGATTCCGAATTGCTGGAGAATCTCGACCGCGTTGCGCATCGTCTCCCAATCGGAGTTCGAGCCCATCACTACACCGACCTGAATGGTTTCGTTCATGGTTTCAATTTTACGTTTCACCCCCAGCTGGTTCCGATGATCGACATCACTCTCGAAAATTTCCAGGCCGAACTGATCGAAGCCTCGGTCGCCACACCGGTGCTGCTGGACATCTGGGCCGAATGGTGCGGCCCCTGCAAGCAGCTCGGCCCGGTGCTCGAAAAGCTCGAGGTCGAGTACGGCGGGCGGTTCACGCTGGCCAAGCTCGACGCCGACAAGGTGCCGCAGATCTCCTCGCAGCTGTCGGAGATGTTCGGCGTGCGCAGCATCCCCTTCTGCGTGATGTTCAAGGACGGCCAGCCGGTGGACGGCTTCGTCGGCGCCATCCCGGCGGAGAAGATCCGCGAGTTCCTCGACAAGCACGTGCCCGGCGCCGACGAGGCCGAGGCCGCCTCGCAGGAAGCCGCTGCCCAGGAGGCGCTGGCCGGTGGCGACACCGAAGGCGCGCTCGAGAAGCTGCAGCACGCGGTGGCCACCGACCCGGCCAACGACGACGCCCGCTTCGACTACGTGAAGCTGCTGCTGCAGGAAGGCCGCGTCGACGACGCCAAGGTCGCCTTTGCCCCGGTCATCGCCAAGACCTCGCTGGTGCGCCGCTTCGACGCTCTGCAGCGCTGGATGGATGCTATCGATTTCGCAGCGCCGCCGGCCGGCGCCGCCCCCTCGATCGCCGATTTCGACGCGAAGATCGCTGCCAACAAGCGCGACTTCGACGCCCGCTTCGGCCGCGCCCGCCTCCTCATGGCCGCCCAGCGCTGGACCGACGCCATGGACGAGCTGCTCGACATCCTGATGCGCGACAAGACCTGGAGCGAGGACCTCGCCCGCAAGACCTACATCGCCATCCTGGAGATCATCGAGCCGCCGAAGGTGAAGGTCGCCGACGGGCAGATCCCGCCGGACGATCCGGTGGTGGCCAGCTACCGCCGCCGGCTCAGCAGCATCGTGCTGAGCTGATTTCCCTCCAGACCTTCCAGGAAAGCGGCCCCCGGGCCGCTTTTTTCATGGCCGCAGGGCTGGCGAGCGGCATTGGCGGGCCAGGCGCCGTCGCATACGATCACGCCCGATTCAACTTGTTGCAGTTCGAAAAAGGAACACTGGCCATGCGCTCCTTCGCCCGCCGCACCGCGCTCCTCCCCGCCCTTGCCGCTACGGCGCTGCTGGCCACGCTGGCCGGTTGCGGCAGCGGCATCAGCCTCGACGAGCCGATCGAAGGCCCGGCCTGGCAGCTGGTGCAGCTGGGCGATGAACCGGTGCAGCCGGGCAGCGGCGCCCAGGTGCAATTCGACCGCAGCAGCGGACGCGTGAACGGCTCGGGCGGCTGCAACCGCATCTCCGGCACCTTCACACGCACCGGGGTCGCCCTGAAGATCGGCCAGCTCGCCTCCACCCGCATGGCCTGCACCGACCCGACACGCGGTGCCAACGAGGCGCAGTTCATTTCCGCCCTGCAGAGCACCACCAGCTACCGGCTGGCCGGACCGACCCGGCTGGCGCTGCTGGATGCGAGCGGGCGGACGGTGGCGCTGCTGAACAGCGGCGGGCGCTGAGGGCGCCGGCTACTTGGCGGCTGGCGTGTCGACCGTCAGCTGGATCTCCTCGGTAGCGAGCCCCTGGTCGGAGATGCTGACGTCCACCGTACCCTTTGCGTCGGCCTTCACCATGACGCGCACGGTGTACTGGTTGGGACCGGAGACCAGAATTTCCAGGGTTGCCGGCCCCTTGACCGACGCCAGAGGCGGCTTGGTGACACCGTTCACGGTGATGAGATACCGCTGACCGGGTTTGACCTTTGCGTCCTCGGCCGGTGAAACGCTCATGGCACTGCTGCCGCCGGCACAGCCCGGATTTCGGGCCGCTGCCTTGCGCGCATCGTTGAAAGTCAGAAGGCGATTGCTCAAGGGGCGCCTTGCAGCGTAAATCTCTGCTGTGCCGGCGGCGAGAGAAACAGCGATGGCATCGGCCTCCAGAGGCCCGCAGTCGCGGCGGCCTGCTGCCTTGCAAGCATCGATCACCTTTCTGTTCGCGGCGGTGGCGGCGACCGCTTCAGCAGCTTTGGCGCGCTTGAGTGCTGCCTGAGACTCCTTCAGATTCTTCTGGGCTTGCGCAGAGGCGTCCTCGGACTCCTTTTTCTGAATCGCGGCCAACTGCGCCAGCAACTGCGCCTTCTTCGCAGTGGCTGTGGACGTAGCCGCCGGCTCTTGCTCGAGCATCTCTTCGTCTTTGCCGGCAAAGCCCGCATCGCCATCCGGCTTCTTCCCGGCAGCGGTATCAACTGCTGGCCTGCCCGCGCCTTCGGAGTCTCCCTGGATGCTCTCGTTTGCAGTGTCAATCTTGACCGCCCGGAACTTGCCGATGATCCCCGTGGCTTGTGCGACCAACTCATCAGGGCTGGATATCGTCTTGTTGGCCGCGTTGATATGCGCCGCCACGCGGGCAAAGACCAGATCACCCTCCCGCATCAGGATGACTCCGCTGTTCCCAAGCTGGGAATACAGCTGCTCGCTGGATGCCAGGGTCTTGCGCGCGCGCCACAAGGCCGAGGCCGCCTCGCGACGCACATGCGCCTGCGGCAGTTCGCTGTCACGGGCATAGCGCAAGACAGCCTGAGCCCGGAGCAACTCCGCATCGAGCCTGTTGATGGCCTGCGTCAGGCGGTATTTCTCGGCCCACATCCTGTCGAAGCTCTCGACCTCCAGCCGCAATGGTTCGATGGTCAGCATCGCGCAGGTCAGTCCGAGAACGCCTTCGACGTAAGCCTTCTCCTGATTGGGATTGACGAACCAGTTGCTGGCCGAATAGGCCGTAAAGCCGACCGCGCCGGCCATGGCGAGCCGGGTCTTTTCGCGATCGCTGGTGACACCGGATTTCAGCCCCCCATACAGCGCCGCGGCCGTCACGCCCAGCAGGCCGAGCTGCGTCATGGTGCGAACGCGCGCCTGCGCCGACAGGGAATCGAACCATTCGCGGCGCTGGTCTTTCAGCGCGCCCAGCGCGCCTTGCAGGTTGCCGGCAAGGGGCCTGGCGTTGGCAAGAGTGACTTCCTCATACCCGAGCTGGTTGATCGGTACGTCGGCGCGCTTGCTGCGCTGGTACGGATCGATGCTGCTGCAGCCCGCAACGGCCAGAACGAGCGCCGCCGCCACGCAGCGCTGCCAACCATGAACGCCTTTGCTGGTTTCCATTTCCCGCCCCTCATGTTCTTGGCGCACATGATGGCGAGGCGGGGACGTTCGGACATCCCCTTTTCCCGTGGCGACAAGGCGCCCGGGATGGACTACCCGGCTGGGGGCAGCCCTTGCTTCAGCCTCAGCCCGTCAGCCGCTCCAGCGCCTCGCGGTACTTGGCCGCCGTCTTCTCGATGACCTCGGCGGGCAGGCGCGGCGCCGGGGGCGTCTTGTCCCAGGGCTTGCCGTTGATCTTCGTGCCCTCGAGCCAGTCGCGCACGAACTGCTTGTCGTAGCTCGGCGGATTGGCGCCGGACGCCAGCGCGGCCTGGTAGCCCTCGACCGGCCAGTAGCGCGAGCTGTCGGGGGTGAGCACCTCGTCCATCAGCACCAGGGTGCCGTTCTCGTCGAGGCCGAACTCGAACTTCGTGTCGGCGATGATCATTCCCTTGGCCAGGGTGATCTGCGCGGCGGTCTCGTAGATGGCGATGCTGGTGTCGCGGATCTGCTGGGCCAGCTTGGGGCCGACGATCTCGACCACGCGGTCGTAGCTGATGTTCTCGTCGTGCTCGCCCACGGCAGCCTTGGCGGCGGGCGTGAAGATGGGACGCGGCAGCTTGCTCGCGTTGGTCAGGCCCTCGGGCAGCGGCACGCCGCAGACCGCGCGCGATTCCTGGTACTCCTTCCAGCCGCTGCCGGCCAGGTAGCCGCGCACCACGGCCTCGACCGGGATCGGCTTCAGGCGCTTGACCAGCATCGAGCGGCCGGTGACCTGCGGCACCTCGGCCTCGGTGACCACGCTCTCGGGCGCCTCGCCGGTCAGGTGGTTGGGGCAGATCTGGCCGAGGCGGTCGAACCACCACAGGGCCATCTTCGTGAGGATCTCGCCCTTGCCCGGAATGGGCTCGCCCATGATCACGTCGAAGGCGCTGAGCCGGTCGCTCGCGACCATCAGGATGCGGTCTTCGCCGACGGCGTAGTTGTCGCGCACCTTGCCGCGCGCAAGCAGGGGCAGGCTCTGGATGGAGGAGGTGTGGACGGTGGTCATGGGGCTGGTGCGGTGAAACGGGATAGCGGAGTTCGGATTGTGCGCGCAGAAAAAAGCCACCGCGAACGGTGGCCGTCGGCTCAAGGGGATGTGATCAGATCACTTCTTGGGCCAGTTCGCCCTTGGCGTACTTGGCGGCGACCACCTGCAGGCTGTCGCCCTTGATCTTGGCGCCCTGGCCTTCGCAGCCGAACTCGATGTAGCGCTGCTTGCAGATCTGCTTGGCGGCTTCGCGCGCGGGCTTGAGCCATTCGCGGGCGTCGAACTTCTCGGGGTTCTCTGCCATGAACTTGCGCACCGCGCCGGTCATGGCCAAGCGGATGTCGGTGTCGATGTTGATCTTGCGCACGCCGTACTTGATGGCTTCCTGGATTTCCTCGACGGGCACGCCGTAGGTTTCCTTCATGTTGCCGCCGTACTTGCGGATGATCTCCAGCAGGTCCTGCGGCACCGACGACGAGCCGTGCATCACCAGGTGGGTGTTGGGCAGGCGGGCGTGGATTTCCTTCACGCGCTGGATCGACAGGATGTCGCCGGTGGGCTTGCGGGTGAACTTGTAGGCGCCGTGGCTGGTGCCGATGGCGATGGCCAGCGCGTCGAGCTGCGTGGCCTTGACGAACTGGGCGGCTTCCTCGGGGTCGGTCAGAAGCGCGGAATGGTCGAGCACGCCTTCGGCGCCGATGCCGTCTTCCTCGCCGGCCATGCCGGTCTCCAGCGAGCCCAGGCAGCCCAGCTCGCCCTCGACGGTCACGCCGACCTTGTGCGCCAGCTGCACGACCTTGCGGGTCACGTCGACGTTGTAGTCGAAGGAGGCGGGCGTCTTGCCGTCTTCATGCAGGGAGCCGTCCATCATGACGGAGGAGAAGCCGAGGTCGATGGCGCCCTGGCAGATGGCCGGGCTCTGGCCGTGGTCCTGGTGCATGACCAGCGGGATGTTCGGGTACTGCTCGATGGCGGCCTGGATCAGGTGCTTGATGAAGGCTTCGCCGGCGTATTTGCGGGCGCCTGCGCTGGCCTGCAGGATGACGGGGGCGCCGGTCTCCTTGGCGGCCTCCATGACGGCCTGGACCTGTTCGAGGTTGTTGACGTTGAAGGCCGGAATGCCGTAGCCATTGGCTGCGGCATGGTCGAGCAGTTCGCGCATCGAGACGAGTGCCATGGGAAATACCTCGCGGGAATTGGAAAAAAGGGAAAAAAGTAGAAGACGAAAAGGCGGGAAAGACTGCCGCAATTCTACCGAGCACCCTTGTGGGACAGGACCGACGCCAGTCCGAGGAAGTCCACGACGGGCGGCAGCACCGGCCCGCCCAGCCATCGCGCCGGCGTGGCGAAGGCACCCACCAGCGTCGCATGGCTCAGGTTGTCGAACAGCCTGACCTGGACCGGCACGCCCGCTTCCCGCAGCGCCGCGGCCATGCGCAGGGTGTTGCGGTCGGGGTAGACGAGGTTGTCCCTGGAGGCCGCCATGAGCAGGGTGCGCGGCGAGGCGGGGCCGGCGTGCGCCAGGGGCTGGGAGTCGCGCGGCGTGTCCGGCCAGTTGAACGCGGTCTTCACCTGCGGGTCGCCGATGGGCAGGAAGTCGTAGGGTCCCGCCAGGCCGATCCAGCCCGCGAGCTGCTTCGGGCTGGCGCCCACTTCGCCGAGCCAGCGCGCATCGAGCGCCACCATCGCGGCGTTGTAGGCACCGGAGCTGTGGCCCATCACGTACACCTGCTTCGGGTCGGCGCCCAGGCGCGCCGCGTTATCCAGGGCCCACTTGACGGCCAGTGCGCTGTCGCGCACGAAGGCGGGATAGGTGAAGGCCGGCGACAGCCCGTAGTCGGGCACGAGCACCACGGCGCCCTGAGCGGCCAGGGCCTCGCCCATGAACCTGTAGCTGGCGCGGTCGCCGGTCGTCCAGGTGCCGCCGTAGAAGAACACGACCAGCGGCCGCGCGCCCGGCGCCGGCGCGTTGGACGGCAGCGGCCGGTACTCGTCGAGCAGCTGGTGCGGCGCCGGCCCGTAGGCGATGCCGCCTTCGAACCGGTAGGTGTCGGTGGGCACCAGGCCGTTGAGCACCTTGACCGGCGAACAGGCCGAAAGCAATGCGGAGGCGAGGGTGAGGACGAAGGCGCCGCGGCGCCGGAGGAATGACGCGGGGGAGGGAAGAATCATCCGTGCTGTACGCAGACAGCTGGACGGCGGTTTCGCCGGTCGTGTCAGACAGGCAGCTGCGTGGTCGAAAGCACCTGCTTGAGCACGACGAAGGTGCGGATCTGGCGCACCCCCGGCAGGTACAGCAGCTGCTCGGCGTGCAGGCGGTTGAAGCTGTCGTTGTCGCGGGTGCGCACGAGCATGAAGTAGTCGAACTCGCCCGAGACCACGTGGCATTCGAGGCAGCCCGAGACCTTCTGGGCGGCCTTCTCGAAGTCGGAGAAGGAATCGGGCGTGGAGCGGTCGAGCACCACGCCGATCATCACGAGCATGCTGGCGTCGAGCGCGTCGGGGTCGAGCAGCGCGACGATGCCCTTGATGAGGCCCGCCGCCTTGAGCCGCTCCACGCGGCGCAGGCAGGCGGCCGGGCTCAGGTTGACCTTGGCGGCCAGCGCCACGTTCGACAGCGAGGCGTCGCGCTGCATGGTGCGCAGGATGGCGCGGTCGGTGCGGTCGAGCTCCGGGGAGTCACGCAATTTTGTTGTGCTCATCTTGTTTTCATCGGAATGAAAGCATTCACTTTCCCGATATTGCCTTTTTTTCTCTGACAAATCCAGCAAACTTCGCAAGCACGTTGTGCAGCATTGTTCCTACTATGGAGGCTTCGACACCCCTCCTTCTTTCCTCCATTTCCTGGAACTGCCGCCATGAACCTCGAGAAGTTTCCCCGCTACCCGCTGACCTTCGGCCCCACGCCCATCCAGCCGCTCAAGCGCCTGAGCGCCCACCTGGGCGGCAAGGTCGACCTCTATGCCAAGCGCGAGGACTGCAACAGCGGCCTGGCCTTCGGCGGCAACAAGACGCGCAAGCTCGAATACCTGATTCCCGAGGCGCTCGAAGGCGGCTACGACACGCTGGTGTCCATCGGCGGCATCCAGTCGAACCAGACGCGGCAGGTGGCCGCGGTGGCGGCGCACCTCGGAATGAAGTGCGTGCTGGTACAGGAGAACTGGGTCAACTACTCCGACGCGGTGTACGACCGGGTCGGCAACATCGAGATGTCACGCATCATGGGCGCCGACGTGCGCCTGGACGCAGCGGGCTTCGACATCGGCATCCGCAAGAGCTGGGAAGACGCCATGGAGAGCGTCCGCCAGGCCGGCGGCAAGCCGTTCCCGATTCCCGCGGGCTGCTCGGAGCATCCGCGCGGCGGCCTGGGCTTCGTCGGCTTCGCCGAGGAAGTGCGCCAGCAGGAGGCCGAACTGGGCTTCAAGTTCGACTACATCGTGGTCTGCTCGGTCACGGGCAGCACGCAGGCCGGCATGGTGGTGGGCTTCGCCGCCGACGGCCGCGCCGACCGCGTGATCGGCATCGACGCTTCGGCCAAGCCGCAGCAGACCTTCGACCAGATCCTGCGCATCGCGAAGAACACGGCCGAGCTGGTGGAGCTGGGCCGCGACATCACCGAGAAGGACATCGTGCTCGACCGCCGCTTCGGCGGCCCCGAGTACGGCCTGCCCAACGAGGGCACGCTCGAAGCCATCCGCCTGAGCGCGCGCTTCGAGGCCATGCTGACCGACCCCGTGTACGAGGGCAAGTCGATGCACGGGATGATCGAGAAGGTGCGCCTGGGCGAATTCCCGGCGGGTTCGAAAGTGCTGTACGCGCACCTGGGCGGCGTGCCCGCCCTGAACGCCTACAGCTTCCTTTTCAGGAACGGATAAGTTCCAGGAACACCGCGGAACCGGCTCTGCCGGGCCGCAGGTGTTGCCCCCTGCAAGGGGGTTGGCGCAGCGACACGAAGTGCGCGAAGCCTGGGGGTTTGCTCAACTCGCTCTGCAGATTTTCAGCATGTTGGTGCCGCCCGGGGCACCCATCGGCTCGCCGCAGGTGATGGCGTAGACGTCGCCGCTTTGCACGATGCCGCGCTTCTTCAGGTGGTTCTCGGCCTGCAGCAGGGCGGTGTCGCGATCGCTTTCCGAGTCCATGAGCAGCGGGCGCACGTTGCGGTAGAGCGCCATCTTGCGCTGCGTCGACAGCCGCGAGGTCAGCGCGTACATGGGGATGTGCGCGCGGTGGCGGCTCATCCACAGCGGGGTGGAGCCCGACTCGGTGAGCGCCACGATGGCCTTGGCGCCCAGGTGGTGGGCGGTGAAGAGCGCACCCATGGCGATCGACTGGTCGATGCGGCTGTAGCTCTGGCCGCTGAAGTCGGCGTCGAGCTGCTTGTCTTCGGCGGCCTCGGCGGCTTCGCAGATGCGGCTCATCTCCTGCACGGTCTCTAGCGGATAGCGGCCCGAGGCGGTCTCGGCGGAGAGCATGACGGCGTCGGTGCCGTCGAGCACGGCGTTGGCCACGTCGCTGACCTCGGCGCGGGTGGGCACGGGGTTGGTGATCATCGACTCCATCATCTGGGTCGCGGTGATTACCACCTTGTCCATCTCGCGGGCCATGCGGATCATCTTCTTCTGCAGAGCGGGCACCGCCGCGTTGCCCACCTCGACCGCGAGGTCGCCGCGCGCGACCATGATGCCGTCGCTTGCACGCAGGATCTCTTCGAGCTTCGGAATGGCCTCGGCGCGCTCGATCTTGGCGATCATGCCGGGCTTGTGGCCGTACTCGGCGGCAGCCACGTTGCACAGCTGGCGGGCCATTTCCATGTCGGTGGCGTTCTTGGGGAAGCTCACGGCCACGTAGTCGGCCTGGAAGCTCATCGCGGTCTTGATGTCCTCCATGTCCTTGGCCGTCAGCGCGGGCGCGGTGAGGCCGCCGCCCTGCTTGTTGATGCCCTTGTTGTTCGAGAGCTCGCCACCGAGCTTGACGGTCGTGTGCACCGCCTCGCCCTTGACGGCGTCGACGGTCAGCACGATGAGACCGTCGTTCAGCAGCAGCCTGTCGCCGGGCTTCACGTCGCGCGGCAGGTCCTTGTAGTCGAGGCCGACGGCATCGACGTCGCCCAGCTCGGTGCGCGAGGCATCGAGCACGAACTTGGCTCCCGGCTCGAGCCAGACCTTGCCCTGCGCGAACTTCCCCACGCGGATCTTCGGGCCCTGCAGGTCGGCCATGATGGCCACCTCGCGGCCGGCCTTGCGGGCGGCTTCGCGAACCATGGCGGCACGGTCGATGTGGTCCTGCGCCGTGCCGTGGCTGAAGTTCAGCCGCACCACGCTGACCTTGGCCTGGATCATCTTCTCCAGCAGGTCGGGCGAACTCGATGCCGGACCGAGGGTGGCGACGATCTTGGTGGCGTGGCGGGGAATGCGGTCCGTGCTCATGAGGGTAGTCTCCGTTTTGTATTCGCTACTGTATACAGTTTGTGTGTCGGACGGAAGTCACCCATGGGTTTTTCCTCGATGGGCCGCGGGCCGAGGCCCGGGCGGCCCCACCCGCTCATTCAGCCGGCAGCCCGCTTCGACAGGATCTCGAAGGCCGGCAGGGTCTTGCCTTCCAGCACTTCCAGGAAGGCGCCGCCACCGGTCGAGATGTAGCCGACCTGCTTCTCGATGCCGTACTTGGCGATGGCCGCCAGCGTGTCGCCGCCGCCTGCGATCGAGAACGCGCTGCTCTCGGCGATGGCCTGCGCGATGGCCTTGGTGCCGCCCGCGAAGGCGTCGAACTCGAACACGCCCACGGGGCCGTTCCAGACGATGGTGCCGGCCTCGCGCAGCTGCGCGGCGAGCTGGGCGGCCGTCTTTGGGCCGATGTCGAGGATCAGGTCGTCGTCGGCCACGTCGCTCGCGTCCTTGACGGTGGCGGCCGCGTCGGCGGCGAAGGTCTTGGCCGTGACCACGTCCACCGGGATCGGCACGTCGGCGCCGCGCGCGCGCATGGCGTCGATCACCGCCTTGGCTTCGTCGACCAGGTCGGGCTCGGCCAGCGACTTGCCGATCTTCAGGCCCGCGGCCAGCATGAAGGTGTTGGCGATGCCGCCGCCCACGATGAGCTGGTCGACGTTGGCCGACAGGCTCTTCAGGATGGTCAGCTTGGTGCTCACCTTGGAACCCGCCACGATGGCCACCAGCGGCCGCTTCGGCTGCGCCAGCGCCTTGGTGATGGCGTCGATCTCCGCTGCCAGCAGCGGGCCGGCCGCGGCCACCTTGGCGAACTGCGCGATGCCGTAGGTGGTGGCCTCGGCGCGGTGCGCGGTGCCGAAGGCGTCGTTCACGTAGATGTCGGTGAGCGCGGCCAGCTTGCGGGCCAGGCCTTCGTCGTTCTTCTTCTCGCCCTTGTTGACGCGGCAGTTCTCGAGCAGCACCACCTGGCCGGGCTTCACGTCGACGCCGTCGACCCAGTTGGAAACCAGCGGCACTTCGCGGCCGAGCAGTTCGCCCAGGCGCTTGGCGACGGGCGCCAGCGAGTCCTCGGGCTTGAACTCGCCTTCGGTCGGGCGGCCCAGGTGCGAAGTGACCATCACGGCAGCGCCTGCGTCCAGCGCCAGCTTGATGCAGGGCACGGAGGCGCGGATGCGCGTGTCTTCGGTGATGTTGCCGGCGTCGTCCTGCGGCACGTTGAGGTCGGCACGGATGAAGACGCGCTGGCCGGCGGCCTTGCCCTGCGCGCAGAGGTCGGTGAATCGAATGACGTTCATTGGAGAAACCTGGAGAAGATTGGAAGACGGGGATCGGCTGCATTGTAGTTTTGGCCCCATCGCCGCCTCTACGCGCCTGTTGCCGCGCGCCGATGCTTTTCCTCCACCGGATGCGACGGTCAGTCCTTTTGCTGCTGCTCCCGCGCGAAGCCTTCGAGCACCTGGACGAAGCTCGCCGCCGCCGGCGACAGCGAGCGCCGCGCCGCGCTGTAGACGCACACCTCGCGATGGAAGTCGGGCGACTCCAGCCGCACCATCTGCAGCCCGTGCGCGCGCACCAGCGGCGCGGAGTACGTGGGGCACACGGTCAGCCCCAGCCCCGAGGCGACCATGCCCAGCGCGGTGGTCATGTACGACACCTCCTGCGTGGCGGGGCGCAGCATGTACTCGCGCTCGGCGGGTGCGAGCTCGGGCAGCACGCGCTGGCGGAAGTCGCGCGTGGGCGCGATGAAGGTGTAGGGGCCTAGCTCGTGCCAGCGTACCTTGCGACGATTGGCGAAGGCATGGCCCGGCGGGCAGATCAGCCAGTGCCGGTCGCGCAGCAGCGTGCGGCGCTCGATGGCGTCGTCGACCGCCACGTCCTGACCCACGGCCAGCTCCACGTCGCCGACCGTCACGCCCGCCAGCAGATGCTCGGGCAGGGTATCGGCCAGGCGCACGTCGACGTCGGGGTACTGCTCGCGGTAGAGCGCGATCACGCGCGGCATCAGGGTGCAGGCCATGAGCTGCGGCGCGGCAAGCCGTAGCAAGCCTTTCTTCTTGTCACGCAAATCGGTGACGCCGGCCACCGCGCCGGCCAGGTCGCCCAGCAGCCGGTGCACCGAGGGCAGGAACTCGCGCCCTGCCTCCGACAGCTGCACGCGGCGCGTGTTTCGGTCGAGCAGTTGCACGCCCATCTCGCGCTCCAGTTCGCGCACCAGCACGCTGAGCGCCGACTGCGTGAGATGCAGCTGCTGCGCCGCGGCGGTGAAGCTGCCGGTGTCGGCCACGGCGGCGAAGGCGCGCAGCTGGCGCAGGGTGAGGTTCATATATACGATTATTTCATCAATCGATGAATTAATTTTGATTGCATCATAAGACGCGGCATCGCCCAATACCGGCTTACCGGAGACACGAGCCATGCCGACGACTGCCACCACGGCACCCCCACCGCCCATCCACGGGCTGCACCACTTCGCCTGGCGCTGCCGCGACAGCGAGGAAACCCGCCGCTTCTACGAAGACCTGCTCGGCCTGCCGCTGGCCCACGTCATCAAGAGCGACCACGTGCCCAGCACCGGCGAGTACTGCCCGTACGTGCACATCTTCTTTCGCATGCGCGACGGCTCGTTCATCGCCTTCTTCGACCTCGGCGACGACGTCGCGGCGCTGCCCTCGCCCAACACGCCCTCGTGGGTGAACCACATCGCGCTGCGCGTCGATTCGGTGGCCGCCCTGCTGGCCGCCAAGGCACGGCTCGAAGGCGCGGGCGTCGAGGTGCTGGGCGTGACCGACCACCACATCATCGAATCGATCTACTTCTTCGACCCCAACGGCATCCGCGTGGAGCTGACCACGCCGACCGTGCCGCAGGCCGAGATGGACGCGCATGCGCTGCGCGCGCGCGCCGAGCTCGACGCCTGGACCGAGCGCAAGGCCGGCCTGCGCGCCGCCGCTGCAAAGGATGCGTCGAATGCCTGAGCTGGAACTCGCCGTCATCGACGTGAAGCCCGGCGCGGCCATGGAGAGCCAGTCGGGCCTGCAGCTGCTGCGCCCGCGCATCTACGGCGCCTACCGCGCGCCGCAGGGCCCGAAGAAGATCGCCGCCATCGTGATGCACCCCACGAGCAACTTCATGGGCCACTACCTGATCGGCCCGCTGGCCGAGCGCGGTATCTGCTGCATGGGCCTGAACTCGCGCTTCGTGGGCAACGATACCGTGCTGCTGATGGAGCGCGCCATCCAGGACCTGGGCGCGGGCGTGCAGTACCTGCGCGCTGCCGGATACGAGAAGGTGTTCCTCGTCGGCAACTCCGGCGGCGCCGCGCTCGCGGCCTTCTACCAGGCGCAGGCCGAGAAGCTCACCGCCACGCACCTGCCCGACGGCGATCCCACGCACCTGCACCCCGACGACCTGCCGCCCGTGGACGGCATCGCGCTGTGCGCCGCGCACCTGGGCCGCACCCGGCTGATGCGCGACTGGATCGACCCCTCTGTCACCGACGAGCACGACCCGCTCTCGGTCGACCCCGAGCTCGACATGTACGACGCGCGCCACCGCGTGCCCTACGAGCGCGACTTCCTCGCGCGCTTCGGCGCCGCGCAGAAGGCACGGCTCGATCGCATCGAGCAGTGGTGCCTCGACCGCCTCGCGCTGCTGCGCGGCACACCCGGCGCACCGCGCGACCAGACCTTCATCGTCTACCGCACGCATGCCGATCCGCGCTGCGTCGACCTCTCGCTCGATCCCAACGACCGCCTGCCCGGCAGCGTCTGGGGCGACGCGCGGCAGGTGAACTACTCGGCCAACGCGATGGGACGCACCACGTCGCTCACGGCCTTTCTCTCGCAGTGGTCGTCGCGCTCGCAGGCCGACGGTCCGACCAACCTCGCGCGCACCACGGTGCCGAAACTGCTGCTGACCTACACGGGCGACCAGTCGACCTTCCCGAGCACGCGAGATGCCTGGATGGCGGCGGGCGGGCCGCGCATCCGCAACGTCGACATCGTCGGCGGCAACCACTACCTCGCGGGGCAGCCGGAGCTGATCCCGAAGGCGGCGGACGCCATCGCCGAGTTCGCGCACGCGCTGTAGCCGCAGAGCCACCATGGAAAACTTCGCTTTCGCACCGGCCTACGAGCTGCCGGTCTGGCCCTTCACGCCGCCGCCCGAGCTGGGCAGCACGAAGCCCGTGCGGCATCCCATCGTCATCGTCGGTGCCGGCCCCTCGGGCCTCACGCTGGCCTGCGACCTCGCGCAACGCGGCGTGCGCGCCGTGCTGCTGGACGAGGACGACACCGTCGGCGTGCGCGGCGCATCGTCGCGCGGCATCTGCTATGCGCAGAAGAGCCTGGAGATCTTCGAGCGCCTGGGCATCTACGAGCGCATCGCGGCCAAGGGCATCACCTGGTCGTTCGGGCGCACCTTCTCGGGCGAGCAGGAGGTCTACAACTTCAACCTGCAGGCCAACAGCGTCTCGAAGCAGCCGCCCTTCGTCAACCTGCAGCAGTTCTACGTCGAGTGGTTCCTGGTCGAGCGCATCATCGAACTGGGGCTGACCGACCTGCGCTGGAAGAACCGCCTCACCCGCGTGGAGCAGCTCGCCGACGGCGTGCGCCTGGAAGTCGAGACGCCCGCCGGCAGCTACACCATCGAGGCCGACCGGCTGATCGACGCCACCGGCGCCAACAGCACGATCCGCACGCAGATGGGCATCGACGCGCACTCCTCGCGCAGCACCGACCGCTGGTGCATCAGCGACGTGCGCTTCAGGAAGCCGCTGCCCACCGAGCGCTGGACCTGGGTGGACGCGCCCTTCAACGAAGGCCGCGGCGTGTGGCAGCACCTGATGGCCGATGGCGTGTGGCGCATCGACTACCAGATGCCCGAGGACTGCGACACTGCCTACATCAGCAAGCCCGAGGTGGCGGGCGCGCGGCTGCGCGAGCAGCTCGGGCCGGACGTGGAGTTCGAGTTCGTCTGGATCGGCCCCTACGGCTACCGCGATCACCTGCTCGACAGCTTCCGCCACGGCCGCGTGTTCTTCATCGGCGACGCGGCGCACGTGGTGAGCCCCTTCGGCGCACGCGGCGGCAACAGCGGCATCCAGGACGCGGCCAACCTCGGCTGGAAGCTCGCGCTCGTCGCACAGGGCAGGGCCGGCGAGGCGCTGCTCGACAGCTACGACGCCGAGCGCCAGCCCGCCGCGAAGCAGAACCTGCAGGTGACGAGCCGATCGGCACGCTTCCTCGCGCCGCGCTCGCCCGCCGAGCACACGCTGCGCCGTGCGGTGGTGGCGCTGGCGGCGCGCCATCCCTTCGCGCGGGCGCTGGTCAACACCGGCCGGATGTCGGTGGCCAACGACTATCCGCCCGCGGCGGTGCTGCCCGAGGGCGCGCGCTCTGTGCAGAACCTGCCGCTGCGCCTGGCCGATGGCCGCGAGACCACGCTGATGCAGCTGCTGGCCGAAGGCACCGAGTGCATCGGCCTGTGGTTCGCGCCGACGCGCGAGCAGTCGAGAGCGGCGCTCGATGCCATCGCGTCGCTGCCGTTGCGCCTGCTGGCCGTGGGCGGCGACAGCGGCCTGCCCACGCTGCACGCCGACGAAAAGCTCGCGAGCCACCTCGGCGCTGGCGACGCAGGCAGCTTCGTCCTCGTGCGGCCTGACGCCTACCGCGCCGCCGTGCTGCCGAACGCCACGCCCGAAGCCATCGCCCGCGCCGTGCGCACCGCACTGGCCGCCAACGAACTCGACCCATGATCACCGAGCCCCGCATCCCCGATCCCGACGGCTTCTACGCCGCGCTGCTCGCCGCCCACGAAGGCCGCAGCGAGGCGCAGAGCGCCGACCTCAACGCGCGCCTCGTGCTGCTGCTGGCCAACCAGTGCGCCGACCAGGACGTGCTGCTCGCGTGCATCCGCGCGGCGGCCGAAGAAGAACCCACGACGACGGACCACGACACCCCATGACCACGAGCGTTTCCTTCGCATCCGCCTCCGACACCCGCGAGCAGAAGCCCCGGCTGCAGGAGCTGGGCCCCGGCGCCTACGGCTACATCAGCGACTTCGATCCCAACTGCGGCTTCGTCGTCGGCGACGAGCACGTGGTGCTGATCGACACCCGCCCCACGCCGCGCATGGCGCGCGACTTCCTCGCTGCCATCCGCACGGTGACCGACAAGCCGATCCGCACCATCGTGCTCACGCACTACCACGCGGTGCGGGTGATGGGCGCCAGCGCCTTCGCCGAGGTGCGCGACATCGTCGCCAGCAGCGGCACGCTCTACTGGATCCGCACGCGCGGCCAGGCCGACTTCGACTCGGAGGTCGGCCGCTTTCCGCGGCTGTTCGCCGGCGTCGAGGAGATACCGGGCCTGACCATGCCCACGAAGGTCTTCGACCGCGAGATGACGCTGCCGCTGGGCGGCGGCCGCGAACTGCGGCTGATGTCGCTGGGCCGCGGCCATTCGGGGGGCGACGCGGTCGCGTGGCTGGCCGACTGCGGCGTGCTCTTCTCGGGCGACGTGGTCGAGAACCGCTGCGGCGTGTACGCGGGCGACGCCTACATCGGCGACTGGGCCGGCACGCTCGACGCCGTGGCCGCGCTGAAGCCGCGCGTGCTGGTGCCCGGCCGCGGCGCGGTGCTGCAGGACGAGGCCGCCTGCGCCGAGGCCATCGGCCTCACCAAGGCATTCCTCTCGACGCTGCTGGAAAGCGTGAAGGCCGGCATCGCAGCCGGCGAGACGCTCAAGGGCTGCTTCGCGCGGGCCGAGGCGGCGATGACGCCGCGCTTCGGCGACTGGCCCGTGTTCCAGCACGTGCTGCCCTTCGACGTCTCGCGCGCCTACGACGAACTGCGCGGCATCGAACACCCGGTGGTGTGGACCGCCGAGCGCGACCGCGAGCTGTGGCAGACATTGCGCGGCTAGCAAGCCGGCCCGACCGATTTCAAAACGAGCAACGGAGACAAGAGACGATGAAGCGATTCCTTCCCCTGCTGGCAGCGGCCCTCGCGCTGGCCACTTCCACCTTCGCATCGGCGCAAACGGCGGCCTACCCCACCCAGCCGATCAAATGGATCGTGCCCTACGTGGCCGGCGGCGGCACCGACAACCTCGCGCGCACGCTCGCCGAGGCGATGCAGCCATCGCTGGGGCAGCCGCTCATCATCGACAACCGGCCGGGCGCCTCCACCAACATCGGCGTGGGCGTGATGATGCAGGCCAGGCCCGATGGCTACACCATCATGCAGGCCGAGAACGCCGCGCTGCTCTTCAACGAGCACATGTTCGCCAAGCTGCCGTACAAGCCCGCGAGCGACTTCACCTACATCGGCACCATCGGGCGCTTCCCGGTGGCGCTGGTGGTGCACCCGGACTTTCCCGCGAAGAACGTGGCGGAGTTCGTGCGCTACGTGAAGGCCAACCCCGACAAGGTGAGCTACGCCTCGCCGGGCAACGGCTCGCCGCACCACATGGCGATGGAGCTCTTCAAGCAGAAGGCCGGGCTGACCATCACGCACGTGCCGTACAAGGGCGCGGCGCCGGCCATGACCGACGTGATGGGCGGCCAGGTGCCGACGATGATGCTGGACCTGGCCTCGGGCCTGCCGATCATCAAGTCGGGCAAGGTGCGGGTGCTGGCCATCGCGCTGCCGCAGCGCGCGAGCGCCCTGCCCGATGTTCCGACCTTCGTCGAGGCCGGCTTCAGCGACGTCAACGCCTATGCCTTCCACGGCCTCATCGGCCCGGCCGGCATGCCACCGGAAGCGGTCGCGCGGCTCAACGCCGAGCTGCACAAGGCGATGAAGGCGCCGAAGGTGGTGAAGCTGTTCGCGGACTTCGGCTTCGAGGCGCTGCCCGGGACGCCGCAGGACTTCTACAAGCTCTCGCGCGCCGAGAGCGAGCGCTGGGGCAAGATCATCGTCGCGGCCGGCGTGAAGCTCGACTAGAAATCGGAGCCCCCCGGCTTTTCACTTCGCTTCGCTGCGTGTAACTCCACCCCCCGAGGGGGAGGCGCGGCCCGCCTTGGGGCGGCCCGGCGGCGGCCGCCTACCAACCCAGTCCGAGGTGCAGTGGCAGGTACACCGCCATCCCTGCGAGCATCGTGCCCAGCACGCCGCGCCGCCAGTAGAAGTAGGCGGCGCCAACCACCGCCGCGTACAGGCGCGCGTCGTGCAGCGTGGTGATGAGATGGCCCTGCGTCATGACGATCTCGGGCGCGATCACGCCCGCGAGCGCGGCGGCCGGCGCGTAGTGCAGCGCGCGGTGCGCCCACTCGGGCAGGCCCCAGGGCCTGTCGAGAATGAAGAAGAAGCAGCGCGTGAGCACGGTGACCAGCGCCAGGCCGACGATCACGCCCATGGTCCACCAGTCGGTGGTCGCATTCGTGGTGCTCATTCGCTGCCCTCCCCCAGGCTGCGCGCACTTCGTGCCGCTTCTCCTCCCCCCTCCGGACGGAGGGGGCGAGCGCCTTCGGGCGGCCGAGCGGCGCTCATTTGTTGCCCTCCCCCAGGATCCGCGCACTTCGTGTCGCTTCTCCTCCCCCCTCCGGACGGAGGGGGCGAGCGCCTTCGGGCGGCCGGGCGGCGCTCATTTATCGTCCTCCGCGCCAGGGTCGAGCCCGAGCTGCTTCTCGAGCCAGAAGCACAGCAGCACGGCCACGCCGATGGCGGCCACGATGTTGAGCTTCAGCGGCAGCGCGTAGGCCGCGACCGCCGTGGCGCCGGCGATCAGCGCGGCCAGCACGCGCAGGCGGGTCGTCGCCATCGAGCAGACGATGGCCACCAGGCTCAGCACGCCGGCGAAGCTCAGGCCCCATGTCTGGGGAATGAAGTTGGCCAGCGCGATGCCCAGCAGGCTCATGCCCATCCAGGCGCACCAGGTGACGAAGTAGTTGCCGGTGAGGTAGGCCTCCTGCGCCTGCTGCTCGGCCACGGTCAGCGGCGGCTTGGGGTACTTCTTGGTGAAGAGCGCGTAGCTCATGTCGGCCGTGAGGTAGCCGTGCAGCATGCGGCGCCAGCGCGGCATGTGCATGAGGTAGGGGCGCAGGTGCAGGCTGAACACCACGAAGCGCAGGTTGACGCAGAAGCCCGTGGCCAGGATCACCCAGGCCGGCGCGCCGGCGAAGAGCAGCGGAATGGCCGCGAGCTGCGAGCTGCCCGCGTAGACGAGCAGCGTCATCGCCACGGCCTCGACCAGGCTCATGTTCGACTTGACCATGGCCACGCCGGTCATGAGCCCCCAGGCGCCGATGCCCAGCGCCACGGGCGTCATGTCGCGCACGCCGACGCGGAACTCGGGGCGGCTGCGGATGCTTTGCGAGAGGAACATCAGCCGAATGCCTGCCCGGGCTTCAGGTCGAAGCCGTGCAGGAAGTCGGCCACCGGCAGGCGCTTGCCGCCGGGACGCTGCAGTTCGGTGAGGACGACGGCCGATCCGTCGGCCGCTGCCACCGTGACGCCGGCCGGGTCGACGGCCAGGATCGTGCCCGGCGCAGCCGGAGAAACCGCGGGGGCCTTTTCGGCATGGGCGGCCCAGAGCTTGATGATCTCGCCATCGAGCGGGCTGTTGGCGCCCGGGAACGGGTCGAAGGCCAGCACGCGGCGCACGATCGCGTCGGCGGGCCGGGCCCAGTCGACCAGCGCCTCGTGCTTCTCGACCTTGCTGGCGTAGGTGACGCCTTCGGCCGGCTGCGGCGTGCGCGTCAGCGTGCCGATGCGGGCCAGCGCCTCGACGATCATCCTGCCGCCGAGTTCGGCCAGGCGGTCGTGCAGGCGGGCGGTGTTGTCGCCCGCGCCGATGTCGACGGCCTCGCGCAGCAGCATGTCGCCGGTGTCGAGGCCCGCGTCCATCTGCATGATGGTGATGCCGGTCTGCGCATCGCCGGCCTCGATGGCGCGGTGGATCGGTGCGGCGCCGCGCCAGCGCGGCAGCAGGCTCGCATGGATGTTCAGGCAGCCGTGCACGGGCAGGTCGAGCACCCACTGCGGAAGGATCAGGCCGTAGGCGGCGACCACCATCACGTCGGGCTTCAGCGCCAGCAGGGTGTCGCGGGCGGCGGCGGCTTCGTCGGGGTACTTGCCGTCCAGCCGCAGGCTGCGGGGCTGGGCCACCGGCCAGCCGTTGGCGACGGCGCATTGCTTGACGGGGGAGGCCTGCAGTTTCATGCCGCGGCCGGCGGGGCGGTCGGGCTGGCTCATCACCAGCACGATCTCATGGCCGGCGGCGGCGATGGCTTCGAGCGCGACGCGCGCGAACTCGGGCGTGCCCGCGAAGACGACTCTGAGGCGGCTCAATCGCGGATCCGATCGAAATCGAGATCGTCCCCCGTGTGATAGCGCCGGACCACGCCGGTCGGATCGATGTAGATGTAGAGCATGCGGCGCTCGTTCACGGCCTTGTAGCGCCAGGTCCAGACGGCGCCGTCGAAGGAGCTGACGCGGGTGATCTCATACGGACGGCCATAGAAGGCCATCACGTCGTTCTGGCGCCACTGGTTGACCTTGATGTCCTGGCCGAAGCGCGCCTCGTTGAGCACCTGCGTCACCGAGACGACCTTGCCCGAGGCGTCCACGTCGATGTCGACCACCTCGAAGCCGGCCGGCATGCGCGAATACTGCAGCCGCTCGCCGCCGCCCGTGAGCGGGTAGCGGCCGGTGGGCGCGCCCAGGCGCTGGACGGTGTCGGCAGCCAAGGTGCCGGGCTGGATGCGGGTCGGTTCGCCGGCACAGCCGGCCAGCAGCCCCAGGCCCACGGCCGCGACGAGCGCCAGTGCCGCGAGGGAGCCGGAGCGTCGGCCCGCGTTCATTGGGATCAAGCCCGCTCCCGCATTTCTTCGCGCTGCTGCTTCAGCAGCTTGCTCTTGATGCGGTTGCGCTTCAGGGGCGAGAGGTACTCGACGAACACCTTGCCCAGCAGGTGGTCGAGTTCGTGCTGGATGCACACGGCCAGCAGGCCTTCGGCCTCGATGGTGCGCGTCTCGCCGTTCTCGTCGAGCGCCTGCACCTTCACCGAGGTGGAGCGCAGCACACCGTCGTAGATGCCGGGCACAGAGAGGCAGCCCTCCTCGTTCACGACCTTTTCCTCGCTGGCCCAGGTGATCTCGGGGTTGATCAGCACGATGGGCTGGTTGCGCTCCTCGGACACGTCGATCACGACGAGGCGCTCGTGCACGTCGATCTGCGTGGCCGCCAGGCCGATGCCGTTGGCGTCGTACATGGTCTCCAGCATGTCGGCGACCAGCGCCTTGATGCGCGCGTCCACGCCCTGCACCGGCTTGGCCACTGTGTGCAGGCGCTTGTCCGGGTAACTCAGAATGTTTCGTTTGGCCATGAAATCGGGGGAAAGTTGTGGCTATTTTCGCCAATTCCGCGACGACACGCGGCCGCGGAGGCCGAAAACGTTGCCCTCCCAAGGGCTTCAGCGCAGAATTCGTAGCAAATTGTGAGATTCGTATGCGCAGCGATACGTCGCGGCGCTCACCCATCAGACATGAAAAAGCTCAGACCCACCGAACGCCGGCGCCCCTCCTTCCTTGCCACGCTGACAGCCCTGGCGGTGATCGGCAGTTGCGGCGCCACGACGGCCTGGGCTCAGAACTACCCCGTCACGCCCCAGCAGCGCGCCACCGCGCAGCAGACCGCCCAGACCGGCGTTCCCCTGAGCGAGCTGGCGCCCAACGCGCCCGACGAATACACCGTGAAGTCGGGCGACACGCTCTGGGCCATCTCGCGCCTCTACCTGCTGCGCCCCTGGCGCTGGCCGGAGCTCTGGGGTATGAACCTCAATGAAATCGCCAACCCGCACCGGATCTACCCCGGCCAGGTGCTCTACCTGGACAAGACCGGCGGCCGCGCGCGCCTGAGCATGCGCCGCGGCGGGCCGGGCGGCGACGGCGGAACCATCAAGCTGTCACCACGCACCCGTTTCGACTCGCTGGCCGGCATGGCGCTGCCCACGCTCAACCCGAGCATCATCGAGCCCTTCCTGAGCGAACCCATCGTGGTCGACGCCGGCACGCTCGAGGCCGCGCCGCGCATCGTGGCCGGCAACGACAGCCGCGTGCTGCTGTCGCGCGGCGACCGGGCCTACGCCCGTGGCACCGCCGAGGCGCCGCTGGTCGAGGTTCCGGGGCCGGTGCAGAACTTCCGCATCTTCCGCAACGCCACGCCGCTGAAGGACCCGGGCACGGGCGAGATCCTCGGCTACGAGGCGCAGTACCTGGGCAAGGCACGCCTGCAGCGCGGCGAATCGACCACCATCGAGACGGTCGAGGACAAGGATGTCATCACCGTCGTGCCCGCCAGCATCGACATCATCGCCTCGCGCGAGGAGATGCGCGCCGGCGACCGCCTGCTGCCCGAGCCGCCGCGCCAGCTGCTGAGCTACGTGCCGCGCGCGCCCTCCACGCAGGTCGACGGCCGCATCATCTCGGTCTACGGCAACGCGGTGCAGTTCGCGGCGCAGAACCAGGTGGTGGCCATCAACAAGGGCACGCGCGACGGCATCGACAACGGCCACGTGCTGGCGATCCTGAAGAACGGCGAGACCATCCTCGACCGCACCGGCGCGCGCAAGGAAACCATCAAGCTGCCCAACGAGCGCATCGGCCTGCTGATGGTCTTCCGCACCTTCGAGAAGGTCTCCTACGCGCTGGTGCTCGAAATCAACGACACTCCCCGCGCCGGCGACTTCCTCGTCAATCCCTGACCCGCGAACCCGGCTTCTCTTCCCGCAAATTCGCTTGGAACGCGCAGAACTCGCAGGCTGGCTGCGGCTTTCGCTGACGCCCGGCATCGGCGACGGTGCCGCGCGCCGCCTGCTCGCGGCTTTCGGGCTGCCCGAAAGGATCTTCACCCAGCCCGATGCCGCGTTGCGCGAGGTCGTCTCGCATGCGCAGGCCGAGGCGCTGATGCAGCCGCCCCCCAGCCTGCAGGCGCAGATCGACCTGACGTGGCAGTGGCTGCAGGCGGGCGACGACAAGGTCTCGCGCCGCGTCGTGACGCTCGGCGACCCGGGCTATCCCGCCTCCCTGCTCGAAATGGCCGATCCGCCGCCGATGCTCTATGTGCTCGGAGCGCCGGCCTTCGACCTCACGCAGCTCGGCCACAGCATCGCCGTCGTGGGCAGCCGCAACCCGACGCCCCAGGGCGCGACGAACGCCCGCAGCTTCGGGCGCGCGCTCGGCGAGGCGGGGCTGCCCGTGGTGTCCGGGCTCGCGCTGGGCGTGGACGGCGCAGCGCACATGGGCGCGCTCGATGCTGCGGGCGATGAGCCGCGGCTCGCGACGGTGGCCGTCGTGGGCACCGGGCTCGACCGCGTCTATCCCGCGCGGCACCGCGACCTCGCGCACCGCATCACGCTGCAGGGGCTGATCGTGAGCGAGCTGCCGCTGGGCACGCCGCCGCTCACGCAGAACTTCCCGCGGCGCAACCGCCTCATCGCCGGGCTGGCCCGCGGCACGCTGGTGGTCGAGGCCGCACTGCAGTCGGGCTCGCTGATCACCGCTCGGCTCACCTCGGAGCAGGGCAAGGAGGTGTTCGCGATCCCGGGCTCCATCCACTCGCCGCAGTCGCGCGGCTGCCACGCGCTGATCCGGCAGGGCGCGAAGCTCGTCGAATCGGTGAACGACATCCTCGAGGAGTTGCCGCCGCTCCACGCGCCACGCGTCGCCGCGGCTTCGGCTCCATCGAGCAGCAATGGGGCGAACGCGACCTCCTCGCCAGAAGACCCGCTGCTGGAGGCCCTCGGCTTCGAACCGGTGAGCCTCGATGCGCTCAGTGCCCGCACCGGCTGGGGCGCCGCCGAGCTGCAGGCCAGGATGCTCGGGCTCGAACTGGATGGGCATGTTTCGCGGTTGCCCGGCGGGCTCTTTCAGCGGGTGGCTTCCACTTAGCCTTCATTGCACGAACGTCGGCTATATTGGGCCCATGTTCGAAGTGCTTGTCTTTGTCTACGAGAACTACTGGCGCGGCGATGCCTGCCCCGAACCCGAGCAGTTGGGCCGCAAGCTCAGTGCCCATGGCTTCGAGGCAGAGGAGATCCGCGAAGCTCTTCACTGGCTCGACGGCCTGAGCCTTGCAACGCAGGGCCTGCAGATCGAACGCAGTCCTGACGGCAAAGCCAGCGCCACCGTCGGCTCGCGCAGCAGGCCCGAAGCGGCCCTGGCGCAATCGGACGATGCGATGCGCGTGTACTCGCAGGCCGAGCAGGAGCACCTGGGCGCCGAGTGCCTCGGCTTCATCCGCTTTCTCGAATCGTCGAACGTGCTGCCCTGCGGGCTGCGCGAGATCGTCGTCGAACGCGCGATGGCCGCGCCGGGCGATCCCGTCGCGCTCGACGAACTGAAGATCATCGTGCTGATGGTGCACTGGAGCACCGGCATCGAGCCTGATGCACTGGTGCTCGACGAACTGTGCGAGAGCCGCGAAGGCCGCACGGCGCATTAGCCAGGCTCACCCCCAGGCTGCGCGCACTTCGTGTCGCTACGCCAACCCCCTTCCGGGGGCAACACCTGAGGCCCGGCAAAGCCGGTTCCTCGGTGTTCCTTGAAAAGAGCAGAAGCCCGGTCTGCTAGTTCAGCAGGCGCTCGGGGTTGGCGTCGAGCTTCGCCAGCGCTTCGCGCGTGGCGCGCACGGTGAGCGTTTCCTCTTCCGCGGGCACCAGCAGGCCGGCCTGCAGATAGGCAGCCAGCCGACCGGCCTGGATCAGGAAGCTGCGGCCGTCGCCCGAGGCGAACAGGTGAAGCTGCTTGCGGTCGCTGCGCCAGACGAACTGCACCTGGCTCACGCGGTCGTTGTGGTCGAGCATGAACCAGTTGCCCACCTGCAGTTCATGCGCCCAGGCGATCATGTCGTCGGGCACCTTGGCGCCGGCGGTGTCGGGGATGACCTCGATGGATGCGGCGTCCACGCCCAGCAGCAGTTCGATGCTGTGCGCGTCGAGCGGCAGGTCCGCGGTGCCGCCCACGTCGGTCACGAAGTCTTCGAGGTGTGCGAGCCGCTCGGCCATCGCTTCGATCTTGACCTGCGGGATCGCCTCGGTCTTCGACAGGAAGGCATCCGACAGCGTGGCGCCGATGGTCTTGATGTGCGCTTCCTGCGGCTCGTCGACGATGCCCAGCAGCGCCATGCCCTGGCGCAGGCGCTGCAGCAGCTGCGGCAGGTCCTGGATCACGCGGGCGCGGTCGGTGCGGTTGGGCTTGGCGCTCGCGGCCCACACGAGGTCGGAGGCCACGCGCTTGAGCATCACGGTCTGCTCGCCCTGCGCACCGTAGCGCAGCGCGGCGATGGCCAGCACCTCCGCCCAGACCTTGAAGAGGAACTCCCGGATCTCGTCGCGCACCGGCATGTCGTTGAGCATCTTGCGAAGCTCGATGGTGTACTGGATCGCCATCGTCTCCTTCTGCTCGACCTGCTGGGCCACGCTCATCACGCGCTGCGTGGTGTCGCTCTGGGTCAGGTAGCGGTTGAGGAAGGCGACGAATTCGTCGAACACCAGCTTGAACACGCGCTGGCCGGTCTCAGGGTACTGCTCGATCACCTGCACGACGCGGCGGATCTCGCCTTCGAGCGCGCTGCCGGTGATGGCCGCGGCGTCGAAGCCCATCACGCACGAGCCCATGCGGTCGATCAGCATGCGCGCGGGGTGCTGCAGGGTGCCGAAGAACTCGGGCTCGGCGATGGCCACGCGCAGCACCGGCATCTGCAGGCGCGCGAACCACACGCGGGCCGAGAAAGGAATGCGCTCCTCGGCGAGGATGGCCTGGAACATCAGCGCGACGATCTCGACGGTGGCCTTGTCGGCGGTGGTCGGCGCGCGCTTCTTGAGCTCGGCCGTGCGCCGGCGCAGGTCGACGGCCGTCTGCTGCATGACGGTGGCCTGCTCGCCAGCGCCTTCCATGTATTGAGTGGCAGCCATGCGGTAGGCGGCCTCGGCCTCGGCGATGGCGCCGGCGAACGTCCTGGAGAAGGCGCGCGGTGCGGGGCTCACGCCGCCTCCGCCGCCCTGGCCGCCCTGCTGACTGCCGGGGCTCGTGGTGCGGCCTTCCCCTGCGCCGGCCTGGAAGGCGCCGCCCGCTGCACCCGGGTCGCCGCCGATGCGGGCGGTCACGAAGCGCTTGAGACTCAGCAGCGCGGTCTGCGCGCGCTGGCGCGCGATCATCAGCGGCGAACCGCCGGTGGTCGTTGTCGCGACGGAGCCAGGCACCGAAAGCTGTTGCTGCTGGCCTTCGAATCCGAAACCGGGCCGCTGCACGCCCTGGGGGGCGTGAGCCGCGGACATGCCGCTGTCCATCGGCGCCGCGCCCGATCCGCCGCCGCCTCCTCCCGCGCCTGTGGCATTGCCCGTGCGCCGGACGAAGCTCTTGAGGTCGATCTCCGGCATCACGCCGGCGGCGATCAGGTAGGCGTTGGCGCTCTGGTAGGCCTTGACGATCACGTCGACCAGGCCTTGCTGCACCGTGTCCTGCACGCGGGTCCAGAGGCCGCGGCTCAGGCCTGCCGCGAGCCATTGCTCGACCAGCAGCTTGGCCAGCGTCTCGGGCTTGAGCACGTCCTTGGAATCGAGCTCGGTGGTGCCCTCGAGGTGCTGGATGCGCAGGCGCAGGTCGCTGAGCTCGAAGCTGGCCTTGTCGTGGATGAGCTGCGCTAGGCGCGACGAAAGAATGTTGCTCTCGACCACCTCGTCGCCGATGAGCTCCAGCCGCAGCGCCGAGGGCACGGCGCCCGGGCCGCCCGAACTGGCCGCCAGCGCCTTGCGCCAGCCGGCCTGGGACAGCGCGACCCAGTGGGTGGCCTGCCCCTGGAAGGCGACGAAGTCGTCGCGGTGCTCCTGCATGGAGCGGGCGGTGCCGGCCTCGTTGGACAGCGTGGTCAGCCGGTCCCGGATCGCGCGCGCCAGGGGGGCGATGGCGCCTTCCGTGGCCGAGACGAAACGCTCACGCGTCTCGCGTGCGAGCTGCAGGGAGGAAGCGGACCGCGCAATGCTCATTGAAAGGTCGGAAGGCCAGGGTGGTCGATTCGTTGGCGACAACCGGAGCTTGCATCGGGACGGGCTGCCGCACAAGTGTGGGATTGCCCGGCGTTGCATGCGAACCGCGGCGGGGGCTTTCGCCGCCGCCGCAGGCGCCTTCGGTTGTCGAGCCCCGGAGTATCCGTCAGACGACGGCGCCGGCGTTCGGATCGTCCTCGGAGCCGCCGTCGCGCTTGGCCGGGCCGCCCTTGACGAGGTCTTCGCGCTTGATGCCCAGCCACATGGCGATGGCCGCCGCCACGAAGCAGGAGGAATAGATGCCGAAGCAGATGCCGATGGTCAGCGCCAGGGCGAAGTAATGCAGCGTCGGGCCGCCGAAGAAGAACATCGACAGCACCACCAGCTGGGTGGAGCCGTGGGTGATGATGGTCCGGCTGATGGTCGAGGTGATCGCGTTGTCGATGATCTCGACCGTCGACATCTTGCGGTAGCGGCGGAAGTTCTCGCGGATGCGGTCGAAGATCACGACCGACTCGTTCACCGAGTAGCCCAGCACCGCCAGCACCGCCGCCAGCACCGCCAGCGAGAACTCCCACTGGAAGAAGGCGAAGAAGCCCAGGATGATCACCACGTCGTGCAGGTTCGCCAGCACTGTAGCCAGCGCGAACTTCCATTCGAAGCGGAACGCCAGGTAGATCATGATGCCGACGACCACCATCGCGAGGGCCTTCAGGCCGTTGGTGGTCAGCTCGTCGCCCACCTGCGGGCCGACGAATTCATTGCTGCGCAGCTCCACCGAGGGGTCGGCGGCCTTCAGCGAATCCATCACCTCGGCGCTCTGCTGGGCGGAGGTCACGCCCTTCTTCACCGGCAGGCGGATCTGCACCGACTTGCCGAAGCTCTGCACCTGCACTTCGGTGTAGCCCAGCTTGCCGACGATATCGCGAACCTTGCCGACGTCGGCCGACTGGTTGTAGGCGACTTCCATCACCGTGCCGCCGGTGAACTCCACCGACAGGTGCAGCCCGCGGTGGAACAGGAAGAACACCGCCAGCGCGAAGGTGACGACGGAAACGATGTTCAGCACCAGCGCGTGGCGCATGAACGGGATGGTCTTGTGGATGCGGAAGAATTCCATGGCTGTGCGTCCTTCTTCTGCCGCTTACTTGGTTTCGGCCGCGGCCGTGCCGCCGGTCGAGGGGCGCCACACCGTACCGATGGACACCGACTTGAGCTTCTTCTTCTGGCCGTACCAGAAGTTCACGAGGCCGCGCGAGAAGAACACGGCCGAGAACATCGAGGTGACGATGCCGATGCAGTGCACCACCGCGAAGCCGCGCACCGGGCCCGAACCGAAGGCCAGCAGCGCGATGCCCGCGATCAGCGTGGTCACGTTCGAGTCCAGGATGGTGCCCCAGGCGCGCTCGTAGCCCGCATGGATCGCCGCCTGCGGCGACGCCCCGTTGCGCAGCTCCTCGCGCACCCGCTCGTTGATCAGCACGTTGGAGTCGATGGCGACGCCGATGGCCAGCGCCATGGCAGCGATGCCCGGCAGCGTCAGCGTGGCCTGCAGGATGGAGAGGATGGCCACCAGCAGCAGCAGGTTGACGGCCAGCGCGATCGACGAGAACAGGCCGAACAGCGCGTAGTAGATGCACATGAACACCATGATCGCGGCGAAGCCGTACATCACGCTGTCGAAGCCCTTCTTGATGTTCTCGGCGCCCTGCGTCGGGCCGATGGTGCGTTCCTGGATGATTTCCATGGGTGCGGCCAGCGAGCCGGCGCGCAGCAGCAGCGCGAGGTCGTTGGCTTCGGCCACGCTCATCGAGCCCGAGACCTGGAAGCGGTTGCCGAGCTCGCCGTTGATCGAGGGAGCCGTGAGCACTTCGCCCTTGCCCTTCTCGAAGATCAGCATGGCCATGCGCTTCTTGTAGTTCTCGCGGCTGACGTCACGCATGATGGTGCCGCCCTTGGAGTCCATCGTCAGGTCGACCTTGGGCTGGTTGCTCTGCTGGTCGAAGCCGGGCTGCGCGTCGGTGAGGTTCTCGCCGGTGACGAGCACCTGCTTCTTGACGATCACGGGACGGCCCTGGCGGTCGAGGAATTTCTCGGAGCCGAAGGGCACGGGGCCGCCGCTCAGTTCAGCGGCACGGCCTTCGGCGCTTTCGTCCACCAGGCGCATCTCGAGCGTGGCGGTGCGGCCGATGATCCGCTTGGCCTGGGCCGGGTCCTGCATGCCGGGCAGCTGCACGACGATGCGGTCGATGCCCTGCTGCTGGATCACGGGTTCGGCCACGCCGAGTTCGTTGATCCGGTTGTGCAGGGTGGTCACGTTCTGCTTGAGCGCCGCGTCCTGGAAGCGGCGGGCGGCCTCGGGCTTGATGCTGGCCACGATGCGCCATTCGCTGCCCTGCTGGGTCTCGACCGTGCTCAGGTCGGGCATCTGGTCCTGGATCAGGCGCCGGGCGATCTCGACGCTGTCGGCGTCGCGCAGGGTGATCTCGACGGTCTGGCCGTTGCGGTTCACGGCGCTGCCGCGCACCTTCTTCTCGCGCAGACCCATGCGGATGTCGCCGGCGAAGGACTCGGCCTTCTTGTCGAGCACGCCGCGCATGTCGACCTGCAGCAGGAAGTCGACGCCGCCGCGCAGGTCAAGGCCCAGGTACATCGGGAAGGCGTGCAGCGCCGTCAGCCACGAGGGCGAGCGCGACACGAGGTTGAGCGCCACCGTGTACGAGGCGTCGTCGGCATCGGGCACCAGTGCCTGCTGGAGCGTGTCGCGTGCCTTGATCTGGTCGTCGGTGGTCGCGAAGCGGGCGCGCACCGCGGTGGGCTCGAGGGTCAGCAGGTCGGGCGTGAGGCCTGCCGTCTTGAGCAGTTCCTGCACCCTGGCCTGGGTCGACGCGTCGATCTTGACGGTGGACTTCGCCGCCGACACCTGCACCGCAGGCGCCTCACCGAAGAAATTGGGCAGGGCGTAGATGAGCCCCACGAGCAGCACGACCAGGATGATCGCGTACTTCCAGACCGGGTAACGGTTCATGAGAAAGCGCTTTTTCTGAAACGGAACACGGCGTGAATTGGGGCCCCGCGCCCGAAGGCGCAAGGTCAGCTCACGCCTTTATTTGACGGTGCCCTTGGGCAGGACCTGCACCACCGCGCTGCGCTGGATCTTGATCTCGATGCCGTTGGCGATCTCGAGGCCCAGGTACTGGTCGTTCAGCGAGGTGATCTTGCCGAGCAGGCCGCCGGCGGTGGCGACCTCGTCGCCCTTGGCGAGCGCCTCGATCATGGCGCGGGCTTCCTTCTGGCGCTTCATCTGGGGCCGGATCATGACGAAGTACAGCACCACGAACATCAGCACGAGGGGCAGCATGCTGCCGAGCGAGGACATCATGTCGCCGCCGCCTGCAGCGGGCGCGGTCTGGGCGAAAGCAGAGGAAATGAACAAGAGAGTCTCCAGCAGAGGGAAGAGAAAGAAAAAGTGTGGGAGCGCGGGCCACGCCCGCGGTTCCTTGGGGTTCGCGGCCACGCGGGATGCGGGTGCGCCAAGTCAAAGCGCGGCGGGGCCTGGCCGCGCACAGCACCGGGCATTGTATTCGGCGCGGATCGCCGCCCGGAGCGCTTATCCGGCGCGGTGGGGAGGGCTTTCCAGCAGTTCCTGCTGCTCTCGATCGCTATCGATTCAATAGCAAAGGGCGCCCGCAGGCGCCCTTTTGCATGCCCGGCCGGCCCGAGGCTCAGGCCGCCGCGCGCTGCCCCTGCGGATTGCGCCACCTGGCCATCAGCTCGCTCCAGCGGGTGCGGGCGGCCGCCAGGTTGCGGTCCTTGACGTGGCCGTAGCCGCGGATCTGCTCGGGCAGGCTCGCGATTTCCAGCGCCAGCGCGTGGTTGTCGGTGCGCAGGGCGCCGATGACTTCCTCGATGGCAGCGCGGTACTCGCCGATCAGCGCGCGTTCGGTACGGCGTTCCTCGGTGCGGCCGAAGATGTCGAGCGCCGTGCCGCGCAGGCCCTTGAGCCTGGCCAGCAGCCTGAAGCCGGTGAGCATCCACGGGCCGAACTTCTGCTTCTGCAGCTGGCCCTTGGCGTTCTTCTTCGCGACGATCGGCGGCGCCAGGTGGTAGTTGAGCTTGAAGTCCTTGCCCATCTGGCCCTCGAACATGCCTTCGATGCGGCCGAGGAAGGCCGGGTCGCTGTGCAGGCGGGCGACTTCGTACTCGTCCTTGTACGCCATCAGCTTGAAGAGATAGCGCGCCACCGCCTCGGTCAGCGCGGTGCTCTTGCCCGCGGCCGACTCGGCCTGGCGCACCTTGCCGACGAAGCGCTTGTATTCCTCGGCGTACGCGGCGTTCTGGTAACCGATGAGGAACTCCGCGCGGCGCTCGACGATGCTCTCGACCGACTCGCGCTTCTTGAACTCGATGACCTGGCCCGGGCGAATGCGCTTGTTCAGCTCTTCCGGCCGCACCGCCGCCTGGCGGCCCCATTCGAAGGCCGCCTTGTTGTTATCGACGGCCACGGCGTTCAGCTCGATGGCGCGCATCAGCGATTCGTGCGCCAGCGGGATCCAGCCCTTCTGCCAGGCGTAGCCCAGGATCATCGGGTTGACGTAGATGGTGTCGCCCATCAGCGTGGTCGCTGCGGCGTCGGCATCGAAGCTGCCCACCCCGTCGGCGCCCACGGCGCGTGCGATCTCGGCGGCGCAGGCTTCTTCCGGATTCTTCCAGTTGGCGTTGCGCACGAAGGCGGCCGTCGGCGAGCTGTGGCTGTTGAGCGCCACGTGCGTGCGCCCTTCGCGCATGCGGGCCATGGTCTCGGCGTTCACCGTGACCAGCGGGTCGCAGGCCAGGATCAGGTCTGCCGCCGCGGTGCCCACGCGGGTGGTGCGGATGTCGTCCTGCGTGTCGCCGATGAGCACGTGGCTCCAGGTGGCGCCGCCCTTCTGCGCGAGGCCGGCCGCGTCCTGCGTGACGATGCCCTTGGCTTCGATGTGCGCCGCCATGCCCAGCAGCTGGCCGATGGTGATCACGCCGGTACCGCCGACGCCCGCCACCACCACGCCCCAGACCCGGCCGCCTTCCAGCGACGGGATCGAAGGCTCAGGCAGGAGGCCGAACTCGGCCGGCGTGGCCGCCTTGTTCTTGCCCTTCTTCTTGAGCTGGCCGCCCTCGACGGTCACGAAGCTGGGGCAGAAGCCCTTCAGGCAGCTCATGTCCTTGTTGCAGCTGCTCTGGTTGATGGTGCGCTTGCGGCCGAATTCGGTCTCCAGCGGCTCCACGCTCAGGCAGTTGCTCTGCACGCTGCAGTCGCCGCAGCCTTCGCAGACCAGCTCGTTGATGACCACGCGCTTCGCCGGATCGACCGCCGTGCCGCGCTTGCGGCGGCGGCGCTTCTCGGTGGCGCAGGTCTGGTCGTAGATGATGGCCGTGGTGCCGGGAATCTTGCGGAACTCGCGCTGCACGTCGTCGAGCAGGTCGCGGTGCTTCACCTGCACGTGGTCGCCGGGGATGCTCACGCCCTCGTACTTCTCGGGCTCGTCGGTCACGATGACGACCTTGGCCGCGCCCTCGGCATGCAGGCTCTCGGCGATCTGCAGCACCGAGTGGCCCTCGGGGCGCTCGCCCACCGTCTGGCCGCCGGTCATGGCAACCGCGTCGTTGTAGAGGATCTTGTAGGTGATGTTCACGCCCGCCGCGATGCTCTGGCGGATGGCGAGCAGGCCGCTGTGGAAGTAGGTGCCGTCACCCAGGTTCGCGAAGATGTGCTGGTCGGTGGTGAAGGGCTGCTGGCCCACCCACGGCACGCCCTCGCCGCCCATCTGCGTGAAGCCGATGGTGGAGCGGTCCATCCAGGTCGCCATGAAGTGGCAGCCGATGCCGCCCATCGCGCGCGAGCCCTCGGGCACCACGGTGCTGGTGTTGTGCGGGCAGCCCGAGCAGAACCACGGCTGGCGCGTGGCGTCGGCCACGCCGGTGGAGGCCTGCTGCAGCGCCATCGAGCGCTCCTTGGCTTCCAGGATGGCGAGCTGCGCGTCGATGCGCGCGGCCATGTCGGCGCCGGCCGCGGCCAGCAGGCCGGTCTTCTTCAGGCGCGAGGCGATGGCCTTGGCGATGAGCGCCGGGTTCAGGTCGGCATTGGCACGCAGCAGCGTGTGCGAGGTCGGGTTCGGCATCGACCATTCCCCGCCCGAATAGCCCTCGGCCGCGTGCACCTCGCCCTCGTCGAACTTGCCGACCACGTTGGGCCGCACGTCGGGGCGCCAGTTGTAGAGCTCCTCCTTGAGCTGGTATTCGATGACCTGGCGCTTCTCTTCGACCACCAGGATCTCCTGCAGGCCGGTGGCGAACTGGCGCGTGAGCTGTGCCTCCAGCGGCCACACCACGCCCACCTTGTGCAGGCGGATGCCGAGCTGGCGGCAGGCCGCGTCGTCCAGGCCCAGGTCGATGAGCGCCTGGCGGGTGTCGTTGTAGGCCTTGCCGCTGGCCATGATGCCGAAGCGGTCGTTCGGGCCCTCGATCACGTTGTGGTTGAGCCGGTTGGCACGGATGTAGGCCAGCGCGGCGTACCACTTGTAGTGCATGAGCCGGGCTTCCTGCTCCAGCGCGTGGTCGGGCCAGCGGATGTGCAGGCCGCCGGGCGGCATCTCGAAGTCGGTGGGAATGACGATCTCGACGCGGTCGGGGTCGATCATGGCGGTGGCGCTCGACTCGACGATCTCCTGGATCGTCTTCATGCCCGACCACACGCCCGCGAAGCGGCTCATGGCGAAGGCGTGGATGCCCAGGTCGAGGATTTCCTGCACGTTCGCCGGGAAGAACACCGGCGTGCCGCAGGCCTTGAAGATGTGGTCGCTCTGGTGCGCGGCGGTGGAGCTCTTGGAGATATGGTCGTCGCCCGCCACCGCGATCACGCCGCCGTACTCGGTGGTGCCGGCCATGTTGGCGTGCTTGAAGACGTCGGAGCAGCGGTCCACGCCCGGGCCCTTGCCGTACCAGATGCCGAAGACGCCGTCGAACTTGTTGGTGCCCTGCGGGGAGAAGCCCAACTGCTGGGTGCCCCACAGCGCGGTGGCGGCGAGCTCCTCGTTCACGCCGGGCTGGAAGACGATGTTCTGTTCCTTGAGGAACTTGCTGGCCTTCCACAGCGCCTGGTCGTAGCCGCCGAGCGGGGAGCCGCGGTATCCGCTGATGAAGCCGGCGGTGTTCTTGCCGGCGTGCTTGTCGCGCAGCCGCTGCAGCATGGGCAGCTTCACAAGGGCCTGGACGCCGCTCATGAATGCGCGGCCGTAGTCGAGGGAGTACTTGTCGTCGAGCGTGACGGTTTCTAGGGCCTTGCGAATGTGCGCGGGTAGCGGTGCATTCATGTCGTCTGTCTCCGTTTGGCAGGGCCTCATGGGCCTGGCTGTTTCTGGGTCTGTGCCCGGGTAGGGCACGAGCCCATGATCACGCAAAGTGTATGCCGGGGTCCGCGACAGGTGTTTGCGTTCTCTGCCTTGAAAAACGCGCTTCCAGAAAGAATCTTGCTTAACATCGGCATCCATGGAAAGCATCGACAAGTTCGACCTCGCAATCCTGCAAGAACTGCAGGCCGATGGACGCCTCACCAACGCCGAGCTTGCGCAGCGCGTGGGCCTGTCGGCCGCGCCCTGCTGGCGCCGGGTGCGCGCGCTGGAGGAGGCCGGCTTCATCAAGGGCTACCACGCCGAGATCGACCGCCACAAGATCGGCCTGGGCGTGCTCGCCTTCGTGCGGGTCGACACGGAGCGCGTCACCCACGAGGCCACGCGCCGGCTGGAAGACGCGATCCGCAAGCTGCCCGACGTGATCGCCTGCCACTACATCAGCGGCACCGGCACCTTCGAGCTGCAGGTGGTGGCGCAGGACCTCGACAGCTTCTCGGCCTTCGCACGCCAGCACCTGATGAACCTGCCCAACGTGAAGGACCTGCACACCAGCTTCTCGCTGGGCGAGGTGAAGGCCAGCAGCGCGCTGCCGCTGGCGCACCTGGGCGCCGGCACAGGCCGCTCGCGCGGAGCATAGGGCCCGTTCACACTGTTTCCGGGGCCTCGAAGGGCAACCAGGGCGGGCCGATCAAGGCGCGGGACGACGCGTGCGCACGCGCACACGCCAGGAGCGCAACGCCGGGTGGCCTGCCCTGGCTGCCCTTCCCGCAGGTCTGGTGCTCCGAGGGGCCCCGGAATCAGCGCCGCTCGGCGCGGCTGGCCTCGCGGATCGCGCGGAACTCCGACGACTGCCCCCACTCCGGCCAGCGCCGGCTGTTGGCCAGCGTCTCGCCCACGCGGTAGAGCAGCGGCAGGTCGTGCGCCATGCCGGCGAAGGACCAGTCGGCGCGCCATTCGTCGGCCGGCTGGTGGTAGCGCTCGGCGTTGTAGGCCTTGCTGGCGGCCTCGCCGGCCGCGAGGCCGCCGTCCACCAGGTCGTTGCCGGAGGCGAACGAGAGCGCCGGCACGCCGCGCTTGGCGAAGGAGAAATGGTCGGAGCGGAAGAAGTAGCCGGCCTCGGGATGCGGATCGGGCGCATAGGCCAGGCCGAAACCGCGCGCCTGCTCCACCAGCAGGTCCTGCAGCTGCGAGACCGCGCTGCCCGAGGTGCTGAAGTTGCGCGCCGGGCCCTCGGGGCTGAGCGCGTCCATGTTGATCACGGCCACCGTCTTCGCCAGCGGATAGAGCGGCTTCGCGCCATAGAACTCCGAGCCGAGCAGGCCACGCTCCTCCGCAGTCACGGCGAGGAACACGACCGAGCGCTCGGGCCTGTGGCGCGCGCTCGCGAAGGCGCGGCCCATCTCGACCAGCGCGGCCAGGCCGGTGCCGTTGTCGACGGCGCCGTTGTAGATGCGGTCGCCCTTCGCGTCGGGCGCGCCCACGCCCAGGTGGTCCCAGTGGGCGCTGTAGATCACGGTCTCGTCGGGGTGCCGGCGGCCCTCGACGCGGCCGACCACGTTCTTCGAGACGATCACCTGCCGGTCGATCGCGTACTCGGCCGACAGGCTCGCATCCTTCAGCAGCTGCGGCTGGAACTCGCGCGTCTGCGCGAGCTTCTTCTGCGCCTCGAAGTCCAGCCCCGCGCGGCGCAGCAGGTCGACCGCCACGTCGCGCTGGATCCAGCCCTCCAGCTTCGGATGCACCGCCGCGGGCTGCTCGCGCTCGATGTCGAGCATGGTCGCGGTGTTGGAGTTCTTGACCGTGGCCCAGCCGTAGGCGGCCGGTGCGGTCTCGTGCACGATCAGCACGCCCAGCGCACCGCGGCGCGCGGCCTCCTCGAACTTGTAGGTCCAGCGGCCGTAGTAGGTCATGGCCTTGCCGCCGAAGTCGCCGCTTCCCGTCTCGAAGTCGGGGTCGTTCACCAGCACCACGGCGATCTTTCCCTTGAGATCGACGCCCTTGTAGTCGTCCCACCGCCGCTCGGGCGCGCTGACGCCGTAGCCCACGAAGACCAGCGGCGCCTGCTGGATCGACACCGCGGTCGAGCCGTCGAGCGCCGCGCGCACCGCGATCTGCTCGCCCTGCGCCAGCGCGTCGCGCTGCGCGCCCACCTGCAGCGTGATCTGCGGTGTGCCGCGGAACTCGGTCTTCACCAGCGGCACCGACTGCGTCCACGTGCGGCGGCCGCCTTCGAGATCGCCGCCGGGTGCAAGGCCGGCGGCCTTGAACTGCGCGACGAGGTAGTCGAGCGTCTTCGCTTCCGCCGGCGTGGCCGGCGCGCGGCCCTCGAAGTCGTCGCCGGAGACCGTCTTCACGATCTGCGACAGGCGCTGCGGATCGAAGGGCGGCGCCGGTGCGTCGGCCGCGGCCAGCGAGATGGCGGCGGCCGATGCGAGGCCGATGCCGCAGAGAAGATGGAAGGCAAGCCGCTGTGTCGTCATGCGAGGCGCTCCTGGGGCCGGAAAGCCCCGGATGCTAGCCAGCGGACCGCGAGGGCCGGCCGATGTCCTTCGCGCCGCCCTGAGAACCTTGGTTGGCCTCGTGCGGCGATCCTTGAAACAGGTGCAACGGAAGGCCACCGATAGCGACAGCCTAAAATCCCCGCCCACCACCTTCCTCCCGCCGGACGGCGAACAACAAGGACCTCGAATGAACTCCCTCCGCCGCGCCCTGGCTTTCGGCCTCGCCGCCGCCACGCTCGCCTTTGGCGCCCAGGCCCAGAACCGCGAGCTGATCGTGGCCTCCAGCGCCACCTACGCGCCCTTCGCCTTCGAGAACAAGGACAAGCAGATCGTCGGCTTCGACATCGACATCATCAACGCCATCGCCAAGCAGCAGGGCCTGAAGATCAAGATCGTCAACACGCCCTTCACCGGCATCTTCGGCGCACTGAACAACGGCGACGTCGACCTCGTGATCTCGGGCGTGACCATCAACGAGAAGCGCAAGCAGAGCTACGACTTCACGCCGCCGTACTTCGCGGCCCGCCAGCTGATCGCGGTGCCGAAGAACAGCAAGGTCGCCTCGCTGAAGGACCTGGCCGGCAAGAAGATCGCCGTGGTCAGCGCCTCCACCGCCGACGACATCGCCTCGCGCGAGTTCGGCAAGACCAGCCCCGACATCCGCCGCTTCGAGAGCACGCCGCTCATCATTTCCGAGCTGGCCGGCGGCGGCGTCGATGCCGCCATGGGCGACAACGGCGTGATCGCCTACCGCGTGGCCCAGAACCCCGAGCTGAAGACCATCGACGACAAGTCCTTCCCCGAAGAGGGCTTCGGCATCGTCGTGAAGAAGGGCGACAAGGCCCTGCTGGACAAGCTCACGACCGGCCTCGCTGCCATCCGCGCCGACGGCAGCTACGTGACGATCTACAAGAAGTGGTTCAACAAGGACCCGAACGTGCGCTGAGCCGCACGGCATTTCTCCGAACACGGCCGCCTCGAAGCGGCCGTTTCGTTTTTTTGTTGACTGAGAGTTGAGGACGCAAGCATGGAACAACCGATCCTGCTGTTTGGATGGTTCCGATGGGACATCCTCGTGGAATACAAGGACCTGTTCTGGCAGGGCGCATGGATGACGCTGCGCATGACGGTGGTCTGCGTGCTGCTGGGCGCGAGCTGGGGCCTGTGCCTCGCGCTCGCGCGGCTTGCGCAGCCGCGCCACGCGCCATGGACCTGGGTCGCGCGCTTCTTCCTGCGCTGGCCGGCCACGGTGTACGTGAGCTTCTTCCGGGGCACGCCGCTGTTCGTGCAGATCCTCTTGATCCACTTCGCGGTGATGCCGGTGTTCATCCATCCGACCTCGGGCCTGCTGATCGACGGCGAGCTCGCGCGCACGCTCAAGCAGGAGCACGGTGCGCTCATCTCGGGCGTGGTGGCGCTCACGCTCAACTCGGCGGCCTACATCTCGGAAGTGTTCCGCGCGGGCATCCAGTCGATCTCGCGCGGCCAGTTCGACGCGGGCCGCTCGCTGGGCTTCTCGCCCGCGCAGGTGATGCGCTACGTGGTGCTGCCGCAGGCCTTCCGCCGCATGCTGCCGCCGCTGGGCAACAACGCGATCGCGCTGCTGAAGGACACCTCGCTGGTCTCCGCCATCGGCCTGGCCGAGCTGGCCTACGCCGCGCGGACCGTGGCCGGCGCCTATGCGCGCTACTGGGAGCCGTACCTGGCGATCTCCGTCATCTACTGGGTGATGACGCTGATCCTGACGACGCTGCTGCGCCGCCTCGAGCACCGCCTCGCCCGCAGCGACAGGACCTAGGCACACCCCCAGGCTTCGCGCACTTCGTGTCGCTGCGCCAACCCCCTTGCAGGGGGCAACACCTGAGGCCCGGCAAAGCCGGTTCCTCGGTGTTCGCGCGATGGCGATGACGGGATCGCGGGCTCTGCTGGCGCGGAGCCAAAATAGCGCCACATGCCCCCCATATCCACCGAAGAGACACCCATCCCGCCCGCGAGGCCGCAGCCGACGAAATTCGCGGCGCTCGTGCCCCTGAAGATTCCCGTGTTCCGCATGCTGTGGAGCACCTGGCTCGTCGCCAACATCTGCATGTGGATGAACGACGTGGCCGCCGCGTGGATGATGACCACGCTGACCTCCTCGCCGATCTGGGTGGCGCTGGTGCAGTCGGCCTCCACGCTGCCCGTGTTCCTGCTGGGCCTGCCCAGCGGCGCGCTGGCCGACATCCTCGACCGCAGGCGCTGGCTGGTGGCCACGCAGTTCTGGCTGGCCGGCACCGCCATCGTGCTGTGCGCCGCGCTGGCGCTCGACCTCATGACCGCGCCGCTGCTGCTGGCGCTGACCTTCGCCAACGGCATCGGGCTGGCGCTGCGCTGGCCGGTGTTCGCGGCCATCGTTCCCGAGCTGGTGCCGCGCGCGCAGCTGCCGGCCGCACTGGGCCTCAACGGCATCGCGATGAACGCGTCGCGCATCGTGGGCCCGCTCACCGCCGGCATGCTGATCGCGAGCGCGGGCAGCATCTGGGTGTTCGCGCTGAACGCGGTGCTGTCGGTGGCATCGGGCTTCGTCGTGCTGCGCTGGCGGCGCGAGCACACGCCCAATCCGCTGGGCCGCGAGAAGCTGGTGAGCGCGATGCGCGTGGGCGTGCAGTTCGTGCGGCAGTCGCAGCGCATGCGCGCGGTGCTCACGCGCATCTCGATCTTCTTCTTCCACTCGACCGCGCTGCTGGCGCTGCTGCCGCTGCTGGCGCGCAACCTCCAGGGCGGCGGCGCAGGCACCTTCACGCTGCTGCTGGCGGCCATGGGCGCGGGCGCGATCGTCGCGGTGCTGTTCCTGCCGCGGCTGCGCCAGGCGATGGGCCGCGACCAGCTGGTGCTGCGCGGCACGCTCTTGCAGTCGGGCGCCACGGCGGTGATGGCCTTCGCGCCCAATGCGTGGATCGCGGTGCCGGCGATGTTCTTCGGCGGCATGGCGTGGATCACGGTGGCCAACTCGCTGTCGGTGTCGGCCCAGCTCGCGCTGCCCGACTGGGTGCGTGCGCGCGGCATGTCGATGTACCAGATGGCGATCATGGGCGCGAGCGCGATCGGCGCCGCCATCTGGGGCCAGGTGGCCACGCTGAGCTCGCTGGTCGCGAGCCTGAGCGTGGCGGCAGTCAGCGGCACGCTGCTGATGCTCGCGGCGCTGCGCTGGGTGACCGACCTGAGCGGCGAGGACGACACCAGCCCCGCGCAGGCCGGCTGGGCCGTCGGTCCGCCCGCGGAAGCCCCCGAGGAGACCGGCCGCGTGGTGGTCACCGTCGAATACCTGATCGACCCCGCGCGCGCCGCCGCCTTCCACCTCGTGATGCAGCAGACGCGCCGCGCGCGCCTGAGCCAGGGCGCCATCGGCTGGGAGCTGCTGCACGACATCGCGCAGCCCGAGCGCTACGTGGAGCAGATCGTCGACGAGTCGTGGACCGACCACCTGCGGCGCTTCACCCGCGCCACTGCCAGCGACATGGCGCTGCGCGAACGCAGGCTCGCCTTCCACATCGGCGAGTCGGGGCCGGTCGTCACGCGGTACATCGTGCGGCGCTGAGCGGGCATCCGGTCGGACCCTGTGATACGGAAGTTCGTCTGTTTCCTCATTGCTGAATGCCCTGAATAATGGGCCGCGCCAGGCCCTCGGCCTTGCGAACAACAAGAAGGAGCACGAGCCATGCGTCTGGAGCAGCGCGACAGGTCCCTTCGCCGCAATTCGGCCTTCACGATGCCTCCTCTTCCATGGCTCGCAGCCGCCCTTGCAGGGCTGGCGGGCGGCGCGGCGAACGCCGCCTGCGACCCCACCGCCACGCCAGGCACCGGCGACACCGTGGTCTGCAGCGGCGCGACCACCGGCTCGGCCAGCGTGATCGCCGCGCCGGGCAGCACCGGCGTCGCGATCACGGTGGACAACGGCGCCACGCTGACGACCAACGCCACGCAGGCGCTGCTGGTGCGCGACGCCAGCACCATCACGAACAACGGCACCATCACCGTCTCGGGCGGCTCGGGCTCGGCGCGCGCGGCAATGGTCGCCACGGGCAACGACAACACCATGACCAACAACGGCACGGTCCGCACGACGAGCAGCGGCACCTCGGGCATCCTGGTCACGTCGAACAGCAGCACGCGCACGCTCATCACCAACAACGGCAGCATCTCCACCACGGGCGGCAGCTCGCACGGCATCTCGACGCTGGGTCCGGGCAACACGGTCTTCAACAACGGCAGCATCTCGACCAGCGGCAACTCGGCCAAGGGCGTCTACCTGCAGGGCGGCAACCTCGTGGCCAACCTGCTGGTGAACACCGGCAGCATCGCCACCACCGGCGCCAACTCGCCCTCGGGCGGCGCCGACGCGGTGCATGCGAACACGCTGGGCACGAGCTTCTTCTCGCGCGTGGAGAACCGCGCCGGCGCCACGCTGTCGAGCGCCAACGGCTACGGCTATCGCGGCCAGAACGGCAACGACACGCTGGTCAACGCCGGCACCATCGAGGGACACGGCGGCGCCGACAACACCGACGCGATCTACATGGGCGCGCTCGGCCTCGGCACGCTGATCCTGCAAACGGGCTCGGTCATTCGCGGCGCAGCCGACGGCGGCATCGGCAAGACCGCTGGCTTTCCTCGAAGGCAGCGGCACAGTCGACAACGCGTTCCGCAACTTCCAGAACCTCACGATGCGCGGCACCGCGTGGTCGTGGCTGACCGACGCGAGCTTCTCCGACTCGGTGCGAGTGGAGTCCGGGCGCTTCACCCTTCCGGCCACGCTCACGAGCCCGGTCATCACCGTGCTGCCCGGCGCCACGGTGGCCGGCACGGGCACCTTCGCCGGCAACGTCACCAACCAGGGCACGCTGCTGCCCGGGCCGAACGACGGCACGAACTTCGGCGCCTTCACCGTGCGCGGCAACTACTTCGGCGGCAGCGGCGCGCTGATGCAGGTCAACACCGTGCTGGCGGGCGACAACTCGCCTTCCGACAGGCTGGTGATCGATGGCGGCGCGGCCACCGGCAGCACTCCCATCCGCGTCGTGAACCGCGGCGGCCTGGGCGCGCCCACGCTGGCCGACGGCATCCTGGTGGTGCAGGCCGTGAACGGCGCGACAACGGCCGACAACGCCTTCTCGCTCGCCCAGGCGGTGGAAGCCGGCGCCTACAGATACCGGCTGTTCCGCGGCGGCGCGACGGGCAATGCGCCCTACAACTGGTACCTGCGCAACAACGGCTACCTGGTCGGCGGCGAGGTGGTGGGCTCGCTGGAAGAGGCACTGGAGGAGGCCGAGGCCTCGGGCACGCCGATGCCGGTGGAGCAGGTCAAGCTCTACCGCCCCGAGATTCCGCTGTACAGCGCGCTGCCGATCGCGGTGCGCCGCCTCGGGCTGGCGCAGCTGGGCACCTTCCACGACCGGCAGGGCGACCAGCAGTTGCTCGCCGACGATGCAGGCGGCACCGCGGGCGAAGGCCGCCAGGCCTCCTGGGGGCGCGTTTTCGGCGAGAGCACGCGCCAGCGCCTGCGCGGCGACGCGAATCCGCAGTTCGACGGGAGCGTCAGCGGCCTGCAGCTGGGCCACGACTTCCTGGCCACCACCGACGCATCGGGCGGCCGGCATCGCGTCGGCGTACTGGGCGGCTACACGCGCGCCAGCGGCAACGCGAGCGGCATCGCCGACGGTGCCACCAACGAAGCGGCCGGCCGCATCACCGTCGAGGGGTACAGCCTGGGCGCCTACTGGACCCGCATAGCGAGCAGCGGCTGGTACAGCGACGCCGTGCTGCTGGCCACCCGCTACAAGGCCGACGCGCGCTCCACGCTGGGGCGCGGGGGCAGTCCCCACGGCACCAGCGTGACCGCGTCGATCGAGGCCGGCTACCCGCTGCCGCTGAGCGACAGCATCACGCTGCAGCCGCAGGTGCAGCTGATCTGGCAGCGCAGCTCGCTCGACAGCTTCGACGACGGCATCTCATCCGTGCGCTTCCAGCGCGACAACGCCGTCACCGGCCGGCTGGGCGCGCGGCTCGAAGGCCGCTTCGAGGCCGGCGGCGGCGTGTGGAAGCCGTACCTCAAGCTCAACCTGTGGCACACCTTCAGCGGCAGCAACGCGATCTACCTCGGGCCTGCAGACCAGGTCGTCAACCGCCGCAACTCCGGCGCGCTCGAGGCGGGCGGCGGCATCGTGGGGCAGCTCGACCGGAAGGTGGCGGTCTACGGCGGCCTGGCCTACACCAGCGCCGTGGGCAACACCCAGCAGACGGGCTGGCAGGGGCAGATCGGGATGCGCCTGCGCTGGTGAACGCCGCGGCGGCCTGACCGCGCACGGTCATTTTTTGACCGTTCGGATGAATTTGATGGCACGCGGCTTGCATGAGGAAAATCGCCGGGTATCCACGTATATCCGCTCTTTTTTGACCGCATGGATAATTTAAGCCACCGCCACACCAGGCGCCACGAGGTACACCCGCGATGAATCCGCCTCCCCTGCGCAGCCGCTTCTGGTCCGACCTGACCAGCGAAGAGTTCTCCCGCCTCGACCGCGAACGGCTCATTGCCGTGCTGCCGGTGGGCGCCACCGAGCAGCACGGCCCGCACCTGCCGATGTCGACCGACACCGCCACCATCGACGGCATGGTGCGCGCCACGCTGCCGCACCTGCCCGACGACCTGCCGGTGCTCTTCCTGCCCACCGTGCCCTACGGCAAGAGCAACGAGCACTCGCGCTACCCGGGCACGCTCACCGTGTCGGCGAACACGCTGATCTCGATGTGGAAGGACATCGGCGCCTGCGTCGCGAAAGCCGGCGTGCGCAAGCTGGTGCTCTACAACAGCCACGGCGGCCAGATGAGCGTGATGGACATCGTCGCGCGCGACCTGCGCGAGGAGCACGGCATGATGGTCGTGGCCGCCAACTGGTACACCCTGGGCCTGCCCGAGGGCCTGTTCACCGCGCACGAGGGCAGGCACGGCATCCACGCGGGCGACCTCGAGAGCTCGGTGATGCTGCACCTCACGCCCGACTACGTGCGCCGCGACCAGTTCCGGAACTTCAGCTCGATGACCGAGCAGCTGGCCGCGGAGAACAGGTTCCTCTCGATCACGCCCAGCGGCAAGCTCGGCTGGCAGATGCACGACATCAACCCCGCAGGCGCCGCCGGCGACGCCACGCGCGCGACCGCCGAGAAGGGCGCGGCCGTGCTCGACCACGTGGGCCGCCGCTTCGTCGAGCTGCTGCAGGAGGTCGACCGCTTCCCGCTCTCGCGCCTCGCCAACGAGCCGGCCTGGAAATGAGCACGGAAGCCACCACCGCCGCCGCCGGCGCGCCGCTGGTCAGCCTGCGCAACGTCAGCAAGCGCTTCGCCAACGGCACGCTCGCGCTGCAGGGCATGTCGCTCGACATCGGCGAGCACGACTTCATCAGCTTCCTCGGCCCCTCGGGCTGCGGCAAGAGCACGGCGCTGCGCCTCATCGCGGGGCTCACGCGCATCAGTTCGGGCGACATGCACTGGGGCGGTGCCGCCGCCGGCAACAGCAAGAACGGCAAGAACGGCAAGACCGACCGCGACCTGGGCTTCGTGTTCCAGGAGCCCACGCTCATGCCCTGGGCGAAGGTGTTCGACAACGTCTGGCTGCCGCTGAAGCTGGCCGGCACCGGCCGCGACGCGGCGGCGCCGGTGGTGAAGCAGGCGCTGGAGATGGTCGGCCTCTCGCGCTTCGCCGACGTGTACCCGCGCGAGCTTTCCGGCGGCATGAAGATGCGGGTGTCGATCGCCCGTGCACTGGTCACGCACCCGCGCCTGCTGCTGATGGACGAGCCGTTCGCCGCGCTCGACGAGATGACGCGCATCAAGCTCAACAACGACCTGCTGGCCATCTGGCGCGAGCACCGCTTCTCGGTGGTGTTCGTCACGCACAGCGTGTACGAGTCGGTGTATCTGTCGAACCGCATCGTGGTGATGGCCGCGCGGCCCGGCCGCGTGATCGACGAGATCCGCATCGACGAGCCGTATCCGCGCGGCGAAGACTTCCGCACCTCGACCCGCTACAACGCGCACTGCACCGCGGTGTCGCAATCGCTGCATGGAGCCCTGCATGGCCTCGACATCGATCACTGAGACCCACGCGGCCGCCCCTCTCGCGGAAGCCGACGCCGCGCCCTCCGAGGCTTCGCTGCGCGCGCACGAGGACCGGCTGCGCCGGCGCGAGTCGATGCTGCGCATCGCGGTGCCCGCGGCCATCGTCGCCCTGCTGCTGCTGGCGTGGGAATGGACCGTGCGCGCCAACAACATCCCGCACTACATCCTGCCTGCGCCCTCGCTCATCATCCGCACGCTGTTCGACAACTGGGAATCGCTGTCCAGCGCGCTGTGGTTCACGGTGAAGCTCACGCTGCTGGCGCTGGTCGCTGCCATCGTGGGCGGCGTGCTGCTGGCGATCGCCTTCGCGCTCTTCAAGTGGGTGGAGATCGGCCTGTTCCCCATCGCGGTGATCCTGCAGGTCACGCCGATCATCGCGATCGCGCCGCTGATCCTGATCTACGTGTCGAGCACCACGGCGGCGCTCCTGCTGTGCGCGTGGATCGTGGCCTTCTTCCCGATCCTGTCGAACACCGTCATCGGGCTGAAGAGCGCCGACAGCAACCTGCGCGACCTGTTCCAGCTCTACAAGGCCTCGCCCTGGCAGACCTTCCGCTACCTGCTGGCGCCGAGCGCGCTGCCCTACTTCATGGCGGGCCTGAAGATCGCGGGCGGCCTGAGCCTGATCGGTGCGGTGGTGGCCGAATTCACGGCCGGCACGGCGGGCAAGGAGACGGGGCTGGCCTCGCGCATCCTCGAATCGAGCTTCCGCACCGAGATCCCGATGATGTTCGCGGCGCTGCTGCTCGTGTCGTTGCTGGGCATCGTGATCTTCATCGTGTTCGCGGCCCTGTCGCGCCTGGTCCTGGGCCACTGGCACGAAAGCGAGATGCGCCGTGAAAGATAGTTGGCTCGCCCCCAGGCTGCGCGCACTTCGTGTCGCTTTGCCAACCCCCTGCCGGGGGCAACACCTGGAGCCCGGCAAAGCCGGTTCCGCGGTGTTCCCTTGCGAAGAGTCCCCCTTGACGGAGCGTCGATGAACTCCGAACACGTTTCCCCTGCAAACGTCGACTGGAACGCCGTGCGCGAGGAACTGCGCGGCCTCAACGTGATCACCGCGCCCGGCCAGCGCAAGCAGCTGTCGAAGGACTTCTACTGGTACAGCCCCATCCTCACCGAGCAGCTCGCGGGCTGCGTGGCCGACCTGGTGGTGAAGGTCGGCACCGAGGACGACGTGCGCCAGGCCGCGGCCGTGGCCGCGAAGTGGAAGCTGCCGCTCACGGTGCGCGCGGGCGGCACCGGCAACTACGGCCAGTGCGTGCCGCTGGAAGGCGGCATCGTGCTCGACGTGACGCAGATGTGCCGCGTGCTCGACATCCGCGAGGGCAGCATCCGCGTGGAGGCCGGCGCGCGCATGCACGACATCGACCTCGCCGCGCGCGAGACCGGGCAGGCGCTGCGCATGTGGCCCTCGACCTGGCACGTGGCCTCCATCGGCGGCTTCATCGCGGGCGGCTTCGGCGGCATAGGCTCGTTCCGCCACGGCATCCTGCGCGACCCCGGCAACCTGCTGCGCGCGCGCGTGATGACGGTGGAGCGCGAGCCGCGCGTCATCGAGCTGCACGGCGACGAGATCCAGCAGGTGCACCACGCCTACGGCACCAACGGCGTGATCCTCGACGTGGAAGTGGCGCTGAGCCCTGCCGTCGACTGGGTGCACTGCACGGTGCTCTTCGGCACCTACCGCGGCGCGCTCGACTTCGGCATCGCCGCGCAGGCGCCTTCGCTCGACATCTTCCTGCTGTCGACGGTGGAGGCGCGCTTCTCGCCCTACTACACGGCCATGCGCGACCGCTTCCCGGCCGACCGGCACGCGGTGTTCGCGATGGTCTCGCCCGAATCGATGGCCGAGTTCCGCGCGCTCGCCGATGCGCAGGGCGGCACCATCTCGGTGGCGGGTACCGAGGCCGAGCTGCTCGCCGACGGGCTGCCTCCCGCCTACGAGTGCGCCTTCAACCACACGACGCTGCAGGCGCTGAAGGCCGACCGCGGCTGGACCTACCTGCAGGTGGCCTACGCACAACCCTTCGACCCGGCCGTGGTCGAGCGGCACCTTGAGATCTTCGGCGACGACGTGCTGCAGCACCAGGACTTCGCGCGCGCCAACGGCGAATGCGGCACCTTCGGCATCCTGCTGGTGCGCTGGAAGGGCAAGGCCCACCAGTACGAGGTGATCCGCGAGATCGAGTCGCAGGGCGGCTGCGTGATCTTCAACCCGCACGTCGTCACCATCGAGGACGGCGGCATGAAGACCATCGACACGAAGCAGATCGAGTTCAAGAAGCGCAGCGACCCGATGGGCCTGATGAACCCCGGAAAAACACGCGGGTGGCGCGCCGACATGGCCATCGAACGCTGAAAAGCCTTAGTCTGCGCATCCCTTTCTTTTCAACGAAACCTCCACAGGAGCACGTTCCCATGCGCATCCCCGCATTCACCCTCCGCCCGCTCGTTCTGGGTCTGGCCCTCGCGGGCGCCGCCTTCGCCGTGCAGGCGCAGGAAAAAGTGGTGTTCGCCACCAACTGGAAGGCGCAGGCCGGCCACGGCGGCTTCTACCAGGCGCTGGTGGACGGCACCTACAAGAAGTACGGCCTCGACGTCGACATCCAGCAGGGCGGCCCGATGGTCAACAACAGGCCGATGCTGCCGGCCGGCAAGGTCGACTTCCTGATGACCGGCAACCTGCTGCAGTCCTTCGACAACGTGAAGAACGGCGTGCCCACCGTGGTGGTGGCGGCCTTCTTCCAGAAGGACCCGCAGGCCATGTTCGCCCACCCGGGCCAGGGCTTCGACACCTTCAAGGACATGACCAAGGCGCCGGTGGCCTTCATCGGCAAGGACGGCCAGTTCAGCTTCTGGCAGTGGATGAAGTCGGAGCACGGCTTCAAGGACTCTCAGCTCAAGCCCTACACCTTCAACGTCGGCCCCTTCCTGGCCGACAAGAAGTCCATCCAGCAGGGCTACGCCATCTCGGAGCCGCTGTCGATCAAGGCGCAGGCCGGCTTCGACCCGGTGGTGCAGCTGCTGGCCGACAACGGCTTCTCGACCTACTCGACCACCATCGAGACGCGCGCCGACATGGTCAAGACCAAGCCCGAGACGGTGCGCAAGTTCATCGAGGCCTCGATCATCGGCTGGAACAACTACCTCTACGGCGACAACAAGGCCGCCAACGAGATGATCGCCAAGATCAACCCCGACTCGCCCGTGGCGTCCTCGCAGGGCTCCATCGAGCTGATGAAGAAGATGGGCATCGTCGACAGCGGCGAATCGCTCACCAAGGGCATCGGCGCGATGGACGAGGCCCGCGTGAAGGACTTCTACGACAAGATGGTCAAGGCCGGCCTGTACAAGCCCGGCGAGGTCGACCTGTCGAAGGTGGTCACCACGCAGTTCGTGAACAAGGGCGTCGGCATCGACGTTCGCAAGAAGCTCACGGGCAAGTAAGGCCCCTGCGAAGAACGCATTTTTCCCGCGGGCCGCGCGGGGCTTGCGCCGGGGTCAGATGCCGGCGCCTGGGTTGCCATAAGGCACCGCGCGGCCCTTCACCCCCTGGGCTCTGACCCCGTCTCGCCGGCGGCCGACAACCGCCGAGCGAACCGGCCCTCAACCATGAAAACGCTCGTCGTCCATTGCCATCCGAACCCTGACAGCTTCAACCACGCGCTCTACCGCACCGCCCTCGAGGCGCTCTCGCCGCGACATCCCGTCAAGGCCATCGACCTCTATGCCGAGGGCTTCGACCCCACGCTGACATGCGAAGAGCGCATCGCCTACCTCGACAATCCCGACCTGATCCGCGAACGTGTGAAACCCCACGTCGAAGCGCTGCTGTGGGCCGAGCACCTGGTGTTCGTGTTTCCCACCTGGTTCCACGGGCCGCCGTCGATGCTCAAGGGCTGGCTGGAGCGGGTCTGGCTGCCTGGCGTGGCCTTCCTGCCGGCGGAACGCAAGGGACAGCTCGCGAAGTCGGGCATGCGCCACATCAGGCGGCTCACGGTGGTGACCACCGGCGGCTCGCCGCGCTGGTTCGTGATGGTCATCGGCGATCCGGGCCGGCGCCTCTTCACGCGGGCGCTGCGCGCGCTCTTCGCGTGGCGCTGCAAGGTGACCTGGCTGCAGCTGCACGACATGAACGCCGTCACCGCGAACGACCGCACCCATTTCATCGAACGCGTCTCGCGCAAGCTGAGCAGCATCTAGCAGAAGAGCCACAGACTCCAGAGGGAGACACGAAACCATGAGCCTCGAACGCACGCTCACCGTCCGCGTCGAACGCATCTCGCGCCAGACGCCGGAAATCCTGGCCTTCGAGCTGGCCCACCCGTGGGGCCGGCCGCTGCCCTCGTACGAGGCCGGCGCGCACATCGACGTGCACATGCCCGGCGGCTTCTCGCGCCAGTATTCGCTGGCGCGGGCGCCGTCGTCGGCCAGCGCGCGGCGCTACGTGATCGGCGTGAAGCGCGAGCTTTCCAGCCGCGGCGGCTCGGCCTCGATGCACGAGCGCGTGCGCGAGGGCGACCTGCTGCCGATCAGCGCGCCGCGCAACACCTTCCCGCTGCGCGAGGAGGCCGCGCACCACCTGCTGCTGGCCGGCGGCATCGGCATGACGCCGCTGCTGGCGATGGCGCAGGCGCTGGCCGGGCGCGGCGCCGCCTTCACGCTGTGCGTTTTCGCGCGCAGCGAGGAGCACCTGGCCTTCGCCGATGCGCTGCGCGCGCCGTCGCTGGCACCGCACCTGCGGCTGCACCTCGACCAGGGCGACGCATCGCAGCGCATCGACCTGCGTTCGCTGCTGGCCCAGCGCGCACCCGGCACGCACCTGTATGTGTGCGGCCCCGGCGGCTTCATGCAGGCGGTGCGCGACGCCGCCGCGCACTGGCCGGAAGACGCATTGCACGCCGAATACTTCGCCGCGCCCACCGATGCCGGCGCGGCCGCCGGCCTGCCCTTCACGCTGAAGCTCGCCAAGCGCGGCATCACGGTGCCGGTGGCGGCGGACCAGACCGCCGTCGACGCGCTTCACGAGGTCGGCATCGACATCCCGGTGTCGTGCCAGCAGGGCCTGTGCGGCACCTGCGTGGTCGAGGGCGATGGCGAAGGCGCCGAGCACCGCGACTTCTGCCTGACCGGCAGCGAGCGCCGCCACAAGGTGGCACTGTGCTGCTCGCGCGCCAAGGGGCTGGAACTGGAACTGCAGCTGTGAGCGCGCGTGCGTCTGCCTCCTCCGCCGCGGCTTCCGCCATCACCCAGGAGAACGACGGCGAGGCTCCCGCCACGCGCGGGCGCTCGCGCAAGTACACGCAGGTGCTGGCCCTCATCAACCAGGCCGCCATCGAGGTGTTCGCGAGCGAGGGCCTGGCCGGCGCGTCGACGCAGGCGATCGCCGACAAGGCGGGGCTTTCGAAGGCGCAGCTGCACTACTACATCGACAGCAAGGAGGCGCTGTACCGCCAGGTGCTGCAGGACATCCTCAACGACTGGATCGTGGTGTTCGGCTTCAGCGACGAGGCCTTCGGCCCGCGCAGGGTGCTGGGCGACCTGATCCGGCGCAAGATGATGTTCTCGTTCGAGCACCCGCTGCGCTCGCGCATCTTCACGGCCGAGATGATGCGCGGCGCGCCGGTCATCAACGACATGATGGCAACGAGCAAGCAGCGCACCGAACAGGCTGCCGCCGTCATCCAGAACTGGATGAACCAGGGCCTGATGGACAAGGCCGACCCGATGCTGGTGCTGTTCCACATCTGGGCCGTGACGCAGTTCTACGCCGACCACGCCACGCAGGCCGCCTACTTCCGCGACACCGCGCAGCAGGGCGACGACAAGGACCGGCGCTACCTCATCGAGCAGGTGACGGAGTTCCTTTTGAAGGGCGCGGGCGTCAGGTAGGGCGAGACTTTTCGCGGAACACCGCGGAACCGGCTCTGCCGGGCCGCAGGTGTTGCCCCCGGCGAGGGGGTTGGCGGCCACACGAAGTGGGCAAGCCTGGGGGAGTACCTATTCCGGCAGGTACATGGTCGCCTCGACTTCCACCAGCACCTCGTCGCCCGGCAGGAAGCGCGACACCTCCACCACCGTGCTGACCGGCGGCTCGCCCGGATAGAACAGGCCGCGCACGCGGTTGTAAAAGGCGTAGTGCGGCAGGTGGCGGAAGTACTGCACCAGCTTCACCACGTCTTCCATCGTGCCGCCGTGCTCGGCCGCGATCTGGCGGATGCGCTCGAGCACGAACCAGCTCTGCGCGACGATGGGCGCCTCGAAGACGTCCACCGACATCTGTCCGGTGGCGTAGCCCACGCCCTGCAGCGCGGTGCGCGCTTCTTCCGGAATGGCGTCGTAGCCGGCCACCGCGCGGCGCGTGGCCGGATCGACGGCGACCACGCCGCTCATGAAGACGAAATCGCCCACGCGCTTGGCGGCCGCGTAGTTGGCCATCGGCTTGCCCATGCTCATTGCTCGTTGCTCTCCAGTCGTTGGCCGGCGCGGATGACGGTGCGTTGCCGTCCGCGCGGGCCGATCAGTTCATGTTCCCCGGTGGCCGACAGCACCAGCAGGTCGGCCGGGCAGCCCGGTGCGATGCGCCCGTCCCACGCGAGCCCCAGCGCCTTCGCTGGGCTCACGGTGATGGTGTCGAGCCAGTCGTCGGCCGGCGCGAGGTGCGCCGCCTGCACGCCGAGGCCGAAGGTCTCCAGCAGGTCGTAGCTGCCGTAGGGATAGAAGGCGTCCTGCACGTTGTCGGTCGCCAGGCTCGCACGCAAGCCCCGTGCCGCCGCCTCGCGGATGCGCGTGATGCCGCGCTGCACCGGCGTGCGGTCCCATGCGCCCTGCAGGTAGAGGTTGGTGGTGGGCAGCGCGACGAGGTGGATGCCGGCGCCGGCGCACAGCGCGAGCGTTTCGGCGGCCACGGCGTCTTCCTGCACCGACAGCGAGCAGGCATGGCCGCAGACCACGCCCTGCCCGAAGTCACGCGCACGCACCAGCTGGGCGATGCTGCGCAGGCCAGTGGCCTCGATGTCCAGGCCTTCGTCGACGTGGAAGTCCAGCGCCAGGCCATGCTGCTGCGCAAGGTCGAACACGCGACCCAGCTTGTGGACGATGCCCTCGTTGCGGTAGACGAATGCGCCGAGCACGCCGCCCGCGCGCTTCACCTCGCGCGCGATGCGCTCGCCGGCGTCGATGTCGGCGAACAGGTCGAGCGGCGTGAGCGATACGAACTGCAGCTCGATGCGGCCGCGCCATTCCTCGCGCAGCGCCTCGAACACCGCCAGCGCGGCCGGCGGCTCGGGCTGCACCCAGTCGAGGTGCGTGCGCAGCGCGCGCGTGCCCGACAGCCAGGCATCGCGAAGCGCGCGCTCCATGCGCAGGCGCAGCGACTCGCCGGTCCAGCTCTCGCGATGGCGGTTCATGCGCTCGATCGCGACGAACAGGTTGCCCTGCGCGGCGCCCACATCCTGCACGGTGTAGTTCTTGTCGATGTGCGCATGGGCCTCGACCAGTGCGCTCAGCAGCGTGCCTTTCGCATGCTGCTGCTGCGCGCTGGGCGTGATGGAAGCGACCTTGTCGCCGGCCAGCACGATGTCGAACAGCTGTGCATCGCCCGCCGCGAAGCCACGCAGCGGCGCCGGGATGCGCAGCGCTTCGAGCTTCATGCGTGCCGCTGCCGCCAGTCGCGCAGCCAGCCCAGGCCGGCCGAGGTGCCGCCGGGCTCCGCGCCGCGCTTCGGCCGGTACTCGCAGCCGACCCAGCCCTGCCAGCCGCACTGCGCCGACACCTCGTCGAGCACGTCGAAGAGGTACGGGTAGTTCTGCTCGCCGATGTCGGGTTCGTTGCGATCGGGCACGCCCGCGATCTGGATGTGGCCGACGCGGCCGGTCGGCAGGTACTTGCGGATCTTCATCGCCACGTCGCCCTCGACGATCTGGCAGTGGTAGAGGTCCATCTGCACCTTGAGGTTGGGTGCGCCCACCGTCTCGACGATCTCGTGCGCATGGTCCTGCCGGTTGAGGAAGAAGCCCGGGATGTCGCGCGTGTTGATCGGCTCGATCAGCACGTCGCGGCCTGCCTTGGCGGCCTCGGCAGCGGCCCAGCGCAGGTTGTCGATGTAGACGGGCTGCAGCGCGTCGCGCTGCTGTCCGGCGGGCACGAGGCCGGCCATGACGTGGATGCGCGGGCAGTCGAGCGCCACGGCGTAGTCGATGGCCTTGGCGATGCCTTCGCGGAATTCGGCCTCGCGCCCCGGCAGGCAGGCCAAGCCGCGCTCGCCGCCGTTCCAGTCGCCCGGCGGGCCGTTGAACAGCACCTGCTGCAGGCCGTTGTGCTCGAGCCTGGCGACGATTTCTTCCTTGGTGAAGTCGTAGGGGAAGAGGTATTCCACGGCCTTGAAGCCGTCCTTCGCGGCGGCGTCGAAGCGATCGAGGAAGGCGAGCTCCGGGTAGAGCATCGAGAGGTTGGCGGCGAATTGGGGCATGGGGTGTTTTTACTACCAGCGCGCACCGAAGGTGCGGCGCAGTTCATCGATCTGGTCGGCATCGAGCGGCTCGGGCTTGGCGGCCTGGGCGAGCTGCTGGAGTCTTGCGGTTTCCTCGAGCTCCTCGAGGACGGCCATGGCGGCGGCGGGCGTGTCGTGCCACACGTTGGGGCCCAGGCGCGCGAGCATCACGGCGCGGATCGGCGTGCCGGCGGCGCCGAAGCGCCCGATGGCCTGCGCCACCTGCTCGGCCGCTTCGGGCGCGCCCGGCCGGTGGTACGCAATGACCGGCACATGGCCGACCTTCATCACGAAGTAGGGCGTGAGCGCGGGCAGCAGTTCGTCGCCGGGAGCCTGCAGCGTGAGCGCCACGCAGTGCGTGCTGTGGGTGTGGATCACGCAGGCGGTGTTCGCATCGAACGCGCGCGCGGCAGCGTAGATGCGCGTGTGCAGCGCGATGGTCTTGCTGGCGCGGTCGCCGCCGGTCTGCCGGCCCTGCGCGTCGAGCCGTGCGAGCCGCGCCGGGTCGAGGAAGCCGAGGCAGGCGTCGGTGGGCGTGATGAGGAAGCCGCCGTCGTCCAGGCGCACGCTGATGTTGCCGGCCGTGGCGTGCACATAGCCGCGCTCGAACAGGCTGCGGCCGACGCGGCAGATCTCCTCGCGGGCCTGGTTCTCTGCAGTCATGCTCTCGGTCATGCGAGCACTGTAAATGCCTTGGTGAAGAAATCGTCGCTGCCGAAGTTGCCCGACTTCAGCGCGATGTGCAGGCCGGCCTCGGGTGCGGCTTCGGAGCGCGCATGGCACCACGGCACGCCTGGGTCGATCTGCGGGCCGATCTGCATCTGCGCGATGCCCAGCGCCTGCACGCAGGCGCCCGAGGTCTCGCCGCCGGCCACCACCAGCCGGTGCACGCCGCGCTCGACCAGGCCGCGCGCGATGGCGGCAATCGTGCGCTCGACCATCGCACCGGCCTCTTCCACGCCCAGGCGGCCCTGCACCGACTTCACGGCGCCGGCCTCGGCGGTCGAGTAGACGAGCACGGGACCCTTGTCGATCAGCGGAGCGGCCCACGCCAGCGCCTCGGCAGCGACGTCGACGCCGGCCGCGATGCGCAGCGGATCGATGGCCAGTGCCGCGCCGCCGCGCTGGATGAAATCGAGCACCTGCCGGTTGGTGGCCAGCGAGCAGCTGCCCGAGACCACCGCCGACTTGCCGCCGGCCCTGGGCAGCTCGCTCGCCTGCGACGAGGGCGCGAGGCCGAAGTTGGCCGGCAGGCCGATGGCCACGCCCGAGCCCGCGGTGACCAGCGGCATCTTCGCGAGCGCCGGGCCCATGCGCAGCAGGTCGTCGTTCGACACCGCGTCGACGATGGCGATGGAGACGCCCTCGGCCTTGAGCTGTGCGATGCGCTCCTCGATGGCGGCCGCACCGCGCGCCACCACCGCGTAGTCGACGAGCTCCACCTTGCGCGTGCACTGCGCCTGCAGCACGCGCACGAGGTTCGGGTCGGTCATCGGCGTGAGCGGATGGTTCTGCATGCCGCTCTCGTTGAGCAGCACGTCGCCCGCGAACAGGTAGCCCTTGAACACGGTGCGCTTGTTGTCGGGGAAGGCGGGCGTGGCGATGGTGAAGTCGCATCCCATCGCGTCCATCAGCGCCTCGGCCACGGGACCGATGTTGCCTTGCGGCGTGCTGTCGAAGGTGGAGCAGTACTTGAAGTAGATCTGCTTCGCCCCCTGCGACTGCAGCCAGCGCCAGGCTTCGAGCGACTGCGCGATGGCCTCGGCCGGCGCGATGGTGCGCGACTTGAGCGCGACCACCACCGCATCCACGTCGGCATCGAGCGGGCCTTCGGGCACGCCGATGGCCTGCACCACGCGCATGCCGGCACGCACGAGGTTGTTGGCGAGGTCGGTGGCGCCGGTGAAATCGTCGGCGATGCAGCCGAGCACGAGCTTGGACATGGCGTTCAGTCCTTCAGCGCAAGCTTCACGGCCTGCGCGTTCTCGCGCACGTAGTCGCGCAGGATCGCGTCGAAGCTGGCGTCGGACTTCAGGCCCAGCGCCTCGGCGCGCGCGGCGTGGATGCGGCTGGGCCAGCTGGTCACGATCTTCGCGATGGCGGCGTCGGGCTCCCAGTCGATCAGGCCGGTGGCCTCCTTGCCCGCGATGCGTTCGAGCGCCTGCGCCATCTCGCGCACGGTGGTGGTCAGCGCCGGCAGGTTGACCGCCGTGCGCGCGCCCCATTCGGCGGCGCTGGCGGTGGCCGCGCGCACGATGCCCGCGACGGTGTTGCCGGGCGAGGCCAGCGCGACGGGCGTGTCGGGCGACACGGGGCAGCGTGCGCGTTCGCCGGCCAGCGGCTCGCGCAGCATGCCGCTCAGGAAGCTCGAGGCCGCGCCGTTGGGTCGGCCGGGGCGCACGGACACGGTCATCAGCCGTACGTTGCGGCCCTGCACGAAGCCCTTGCGCGTGAAGTCGGCCACCAGCTGCTCGCCGATGAACTTCTGGATGCCGTAGCTGTTCTGCGGCGTCGGAAGCGTGGTGTCCTCGATGACGGCGGGCAGTCGCTGCTCGGGCGAATCGCCGAACACCGCGACCGAGCTGGAGAACACGAACACCGGCGCATGGCCCGCGCGCCGCGCCGCTTCGAGCAGGCCGCGCGTGGCGTCGAGGTTGCTGCGCATGCCGAGGTCGAAGTCGGCCTCGCACTCGCCGCTCACGGCGGCGGCCAGGTGGAAGACGAGCTGCGTGTCGGCGATGGGCAGCGCGCCGTTCGCGAGCTGCTCCAACAGGTCGCCCTGCACGAACTGCACACGCGCATCGGCCGCCAGGTCGGCAGGCGGCGGCACGCGGTCGGCCAGGGTGATGCGCGAGACGGGCTGCGCGGCCGACCCGGCCAGTGCAAGGCTGCCGCCCGAGAGCAGCGTGCGTGCGAGGCGGGCGCCCAGGAAGCCGCAGCCGCCGGTGATGAGGATGTTCATGGTCGTCTTGTCTTTCGTGTTCGTTCTAGAGCGCGGGCAGGAAGCGCAGCAGCGCGTCGGCCACAGCCTGCGGCGCCTCACGCTGCGGGAAGTGGCCCACGCCGTCGAGCAGCTCGCGGCGGTAGCGACCGCTGAAGAAGCGTTCCTTGCCGGCCGAGGTGTCGGGATGATTGCAGGAATCGGCCGCGCCGTGCAGCACCAGCGTGGGCACCGGCAGCACGGGCGCGGGGTTGAGCGCGGCGTCGTCGGCCGCGTAGTGCGGGTCGCCCGGCGCATGGCCCCAGCGATGGCGGTACGAATGCACCACCACGCGCGCCCAGTCGTCGCCCTCGAAGGCGGTGGCGGTGGCCTCGAACTCGGCAGGCTCGTACCAGCCGGCCGGCGCCCAGGTGTCCCACATCATCCGCGTGAAGGCGATGCGGTCGTCATGCACCGTGCGTTCGCCGCGCGGCGTGGCCATGTACCAGTGGTACCAGTAGTTGCGCGCCTGCGCGAGCGGCATCGGCTGGTCGGGCGCGTTGGTGCCGTAGCCGACCGACATCAGCACGAGCGCGCTGGCGGCGCCGGGCCGCAGCCCGCAGGCATTGGCCACGGCACGCGCGCCCCAGTCGTGGCCGACCAGCGCGGGCTGCTGCAGGCCGAGCGCGTCGATGAAGTCGAGCAGGTCGCGGCCCAGCGCCGAGAGCTGTCCGCTGCGCGGCGTGTCGGCATGCAGGAAGGTCGTCGGCGCGAAGCCCCGCAGGGCGGGCAGCAGCACGCGCCAGCCGGCTTCGACGAGCCGCTCGGCCACGCCGTGCCAGCAGCGCGGGCTGTCGGGCCAGCCGTGCACCAGCACCGCGGTGGCCTTGCCCGCGGGATTCCATTCCTCGTAGCCGATGCGCAGCAGCGGCGTGTCGACGAACTTGAGCGCCGGCTCGCTCACGACGCATTCCCCTTCGGCGCCGGCACCTCGATGCCGGGGAAGATCTTGATGACGGCGCTGTCGTCCTCGCGCGCATAGCCGGCGGTCGAGGCCTGCATGAACATCTGGTGCGCGGTGGACGACAGCGGCAGCGGAAACTTGCTCGCGCGCGCCACGTCGAGCACCAGGCCCAGGTCCTTCACGAAGATGTCCACGGCCGACAGCGGCGTGTAGTCGCCGGCGAGCACGTGCGCCATGCGGTTCTCGAACATCCAGCTGTTGCCAGCGCTGTGGGTGATGACCTCGTACAGCGCCGCCGGGTCCACGCCCTCGCGCAGGCCCAGCGCCATGGCCTCGGCCGCCACCGCGATGTGCACGCCGGCCAGCAGCTGGTTGATGATCTTCACCTTGCTGCCGGCTCCGGCCTTGTCGCCCAGGCGGTAGACCTTGGCGGCCATGGCGTCGAGCACCGCACCGGCGCGCTCGTAGGCGGCGGGCGTGCCGGCGGTCATCATCGTCATCTGGCCGCTCGCGGCCTTGGCGGCGCCGCCGGAGATGGGCGCGTCGAGGTAGAGGATGCCGAGCTTTTCGAGACGCGCCTCGAGCGCCACCGACCAGTTCGGATCGACGGTGGAGCACATCACGAACAGGCTGCCGGGCTTCATCGACGCCGCGCAGCCGGGCGAGGTGCCGTCGCCGAACAGCACCGACTCGGTCTGCGCGGCGTTCACCACCACGCTGACCACGATGTCGCACTGCGCGCCGAGCTCGGCCAGCGTGGCGCAGGCCGTGCCGCCATCGCGCGCGAAGGCTTCGGCAGCCTCGCGGCGCACGTCGAACACATGCGGCGCATGGCCCGCGCGGCGCAGCGACTGCGCCATGCCGGCGCCCATGGCGCCCAGGCCCACGAGGCCGACGACGGGGGTTGCGGCGGAGGTGGTGGCGGGAGTCTTTTCTTGATTCATTGCGTTGCTTCCTTCAGTTGCAAGGCCGGCCGCCCGGTGCGACGCGCCCCATTGGGGAACCACCGCGGAACCGGCCTTGCCGGGCCGCGGGTGTCGCCCCCGGCGAGGGGGTGGGCGCAGCGACACGCAGTGCGCGAAGCCTGAGGGTGTACTTCATCTAGCGGTTGACGAGTTGCTTGGGCGTGAACCACACGGCGATGGCGCCGAGCACCAGCGCGCCGGCCAGCACGTACATGCCGATCTGCGTGCTGCCCGTGAGGTCCTTCAGGTAGCCGATGAGGTAGGGGCTCACGAAGCCCGCGAGGTTGCCCACCGAGTTGATGGCGGCGATGCCCGCGGCGGCCGCCGTGCCCGTCAGGAAGGCGGTGGGCAGCGACCAGAAGAGCGGCGCGCAGGTCAGCACGCCGGCGGCGGCGAGCGAGAGGAACGCCAGCGACACAGCGGTATTCTGCGTATACGAGGCGGCGACGGTGAAGCCCACGGCGCCCATCATGGCCGGCACGATCAGGTGCCAGCGGCGCTCCTGGCGCCGGTCGGCGCTGCGGCCGAAGAGGTTCATCGCGACGATGGCGCAGAGGAAGGGAATGGCGCTGAGCAGGCCGATGTTCAGGTTGCCCTGCACGCCGGTGGCCTTGACCAGCGTCGGCAGCCAGAAGGTCAGCGCGTACTGGCCCATCACGAACGCGAAGTAGATGAAGGCCATCCACCAGATGCGCGCATCGCGGAACACGCCGGCCACCGAGTGCGGGCCCTTGGCGCCGTGGACGGCGTCGCTCGCCACCTCGCGCTGCAGCAGCGCCTTTTCCTCGGCGTTCAGCCAGCGCGCCTGGGCGATGCCGTTGTCCAGGTAGAAGAGCACCATCAGGCCGATCAGCACGGCGGGGATGGCCTCGATGAGGAACATCCACTGCCAGCCGCTCATGGCCGACACGCCGTGGAAGCTGTCCATGATCCAGCCCGACAGCGGGTTGCCGAAGATGCCCGCCACGGGAATCGCCGACATGAACACCGCGATGATCCGCGCGCGCCGGTGCGCCGGGTACCAGTGCGTGAGATAGAGGATCACGCCCGGATAGAAGCCCGCCTCGGCCAGCCCGAGCAGGAAGCGCAGGATGTAGAAGCTGGTGGGCGTCTTCACGAACATGAAGCAGGCCGAGAGCAGGCCCCAGGTGATCATGATCCGCGCGATCCAGATGCGCGCGCCCACGCGGTTGAGCAGCAGGTTGCTCGGCACCTCGAACAGGAAGTAGCCCAGGAAGAAGATGCCGGCGCCCAGGCCGAACACGGTTTCGCTGAAGCCCAGGTCCTGGCCCATCTGCAGCTTGGCGAAGCCGACGTTCACGCGGTCGAGGTACGCGATCACGTAGCAGAGCATCAGGAAGGGCACGAGGCGCCAGAACACCTTGGAATAGGCGCGCTTTTCGAGCGCGGCGTCGGCGGCGGCGGGCGACATGGCGCCGGCCTGGAGGGTCGAGGAAGTCATGAAAAGCTGTGTCTCTGATGATTTGTCAGGTCATCATACAAATCTAGGTTTTGCTGGCCGACCCGGGTAAACCCTCGGAAAACTCACCTTCCGGCGACTTTGTGGTGTCTTTGTGTGTCGGCTCAGCCGCCGGCGGGCCAGCCTTCGACCAGCGGACGGGCGAGCTGCTCGCCCTCCTGCTGCCAGAACACCGGATCGGCCTGCTCGATGCGGCGGATCGCGTTGTCCATGTGGCTCTTGGCGGCTTCGCGCGCGCGCAGCGGGTCGCCGGCCTCGATCGCCTCCACGATGCGCGCATGCTCCTGCGCCACCTCGCGCGCGAAATCGGCGCGGCGCGCCTCGTTGGCGCGCGTGACGCGGGTGGCGCCGTGCAGGAACTGCCGCAGGTACTGCAGCGTGCCGATCAGGAAGGGGTTGCGGGCCGCCTCGGCAATGGCGCGGTGGAAGAGCACGTCCTCGTCCGCCCCGTTGCCGCCCGCCTCGACCGCCGCGTGCAATGCGGCGATGGCGTCGCGGATGCGCTGCATCTCCTCCTCGGTGCGCCGCTCTGCGGCCAGCGCGGCCACCTCGGCTTCGAGCGCGCGACGCAGCTCGACCATCTGGATCACCGCCTCGCGCGAGGCCACGTGCGGCATCTCGAAGCGCAGCGGCTCGACGCCGGCAGCGCGCACGTAGACGCCGCTGCCCTGCCGCGAATCGAGCAGCCCCAGCGACTTCAGCCGCGACACCGCCTCGCGCACCACCGTGCGGCTCACGCCGAACTGCTCGGCCAGCGCAGTCTCGGTCGGCAGCCGGTCGCCTTCGGAGAGCCGCCCGCTGCGCACCTCGGCCGCAAGCGCATCGGCCACCCGGTCGGCCAGGCGGACGGCGGGGGCGATGGACTGGAAGCGGGCGGTCATGGGTGCGAAGGGGGTGGGGCCTGCGACTCTAACGCAGGGCCCGCCCCGTCGCGGAGACCGCAGGAATTCAGCCCAGCGCGTGGCGTGCGGCCTTCGCGATGCTCTGCGCATCGACCCCGAAGAAGCCGCGCAGCGCAGCGCGCGTGTCGCTGCGGCCAAAACCGTCGGTGCCCAGCGTGATGTAGCGGCGGCCCTCGGGCAGGAAGGCGCGGACGCTCTCGGGCACTGCGCGCACGTAGTCGGTGGCGGCGATGATCGGTGTCTTGCTGCCGCCCTTGCCGAGCTGCTGCGCGACGAAGGGCACGCCGGCTTCTTCGCCCGCCAGTTCGCGCTGCTCGCAGGCCAGACCATCGCGCGCGAGCTCGCTCCAGCTCGTGACGCTGAACACCTCGGCCTCGATGCCTTCGTCGGCCAGCAGCTGCGCGGCCTTCACGACCTCGGTGAGGATCGCGCCCGAGCCCATCAGCGTGACCTTCTTCTTCGCCTTGCCCGATGCCGGCGCGTAAGTGCCGAAGCGATAGCAGCCGCGCAGGATGTCGCCTTCCGCGCCGGCCGGCACGTCGGGCTGCGCGTAGTTCTCGTTCATGAGCGTGACGTAATAGAACACGTCCTGCTGCTCGACCATCATCTCGCGGATGCCCGCGTCGACGATCACCGCCATCTCGCCCGCGAAGGCCGGGTCGTAGGCCTTGCAGTTGGGGATGGTCGCGGCCACGAGGTGGCTGCTTCCGTCCTGGTGCTGCAGCCCCTCGCCGCCGAGGGTTGTGCGGCCCGACGTGGCGCCCAGCAGGAAGCCGCGCGCACGCTGGTCGGCCGCGGCCCAGATCGCGTCGCCCACGCGCTGGAAGCCGAACATCGAGTAGTAGATGTAGAAGGGCAGCATCGCCAGCCCGTGCACGCTGTAGCTGGTGGCCGCGGCCGTCCAGCTGGCGATGGCGCCGGCCTCACTGATGCCCTCTTCCAGGATCTGCCCATCGGTGGCCTCGCGGTAGCTCAGCACCGAGCCGATGTCCTCCGGCGCATAGCGCTGGCCCACGCTCGAATAGATGCCGACCTGCTTGAACAGGTTGGCCATGCCGAAGGTGCGCGCCTCGTCGGCCACGATGGGCACGATGCGCGGGCCGAGGGCCTTGTCCTTCATGAGGTTGCCCAACATGCGCACGAAGGCCATGGTGGTGCTCATCTCCTTGCCGCCGGCAACAGTGGCGAACTGCGCGTAGCTCGCGATGTCGGGCTTGGCGACCACCTCGCAGGCAGTCTCGCGGCGCGGCATGGCGCCGCCGAGCGACTCGCGGTGCTGGCGCAGGTAGCGCATCTCGGCGCTGTCCTCGGCGGGGCGGTAGAAGTCCATCGCGGTGGCCTGCGCGTCGGTCAGCGGCAGGTTGAAGCGGTCGCGGAACTCGATGAGGTCCACGTCGCCCATCTTCTTGTGCGAGTGCGTGGTCATCTTGCCCTGCGCGGCGCTGCCCATGCCGTAGCCCTTCTTGGTATGGGCGAGGATCACGGTGGGCTGGCCGCGGTGCGCCGCGGCGGCGGCGTAGGCGGCATGAATCTTCACGAGATCGTGGCCGCCGCGCTTCAGGCGGTCGATCTGCTCGTCGGTCATGCCTTCGGCCAGCCGCGCGAGCTCGGGGTTCTGGCCGAAGAAGTTATCGCGGTTGAAGCGGCCGTCCTTGGCGGCGAAGGTCTGCATCTGGCCGTCGACGGTGTTGGCGAACACGCGCGCCAGCGCGCCGCTGACGTCCTGGGCGAAGAGCCCGTCCCAGTCGCTGCCCCAGATCAGCTTGACGACGTTCCATCCCGCGCCGGCGAAGAGCTTCTCGAGCTCGTCGATGATGCGGCCATTGCCGCGCACCGGGCCGTCGAGGCGCTGCAGGTTGCAGTTGACCACCCACACGAGGTTGTCGAGCTTCTCGCGCGCGGCGAGCGTCAAGGCGCTCATCGACTCGGGCTCGTCCATCTCGCCGTCGCCGAACACGCCCCACACCTTTCGGCCCTCGCAGTTCAGCAGGTTGCGGTGCGTGAGGTAGCGCATGAAGCGCGCGTGGTAGATCGAGCTGATGGGGCCGATGCCCATCGAGCCGGTCGGGAACTGCCAGAAGTCCGGCATCAGGTACGGATGCGGATAGCTGCACAGGCCGCGCGCGCCGCTGCCGTCGACGAAGGCGGGCGCGGTGAGTTCCTGGCGGTAGTGCTTCAGGTCTTCCTCGCTCAGGCGGCCTTCGAGGTATGCGCGGGCATAGACGCCGGGGGCGCTGTGCGGCTGGAAGAACACGAGGTCGCCGCGATGGTGCTCGCTGCGCGCATGGAAGAAATGGTTGAAGCCGGTCTCGAACAGGTCGGCCGCGCTCGCATAGCTGGCGATGTGGCCGCCAAGTTCGCCGTACGCCTGGTTGGCCTTTGCCACCATCGCGAGCGCGTTCCAGCGCATCAGCGAGGCGAGCTTTTCCTCGATGGCGAGGTCGCCCGGGAACGGCGGCTGGTCTTCCACCGCGATGGTGTTGACGTACGGCGTGGCGAGTTCGGGCTGCCATCCGATGCGCTGCTGCCGTGCGAGGCGGGCCAGCTCGGCCAGCATCTGCCTGGCGCGCTGCGGCCCCTGCGTCTGCGCCAGCGCCACGAAGGCGTCGCGCCACTCGGCGGTCTCGGCGGGGTCGGGATCGTGCGAGAGCTGCGCTTCATCCAGCAGCAGGGCGCGCATCTGGTCGGGCGAAATCGGGGCGTTCATGGCAGCACTTTAGGCCGCAGTCCGGAAAATTAGCTACCGGCAGCGCCAAGCCCATGCAGGCCTCGCAGCATAAAATTCTGCGATATTCAATCTGCACGGCATTTCATGCAACTCGACGCCATCGACCTGCGCATTCTGGACGAGCTTCAGCGCGACGGCGCGCTGTCGAACGTGGAGCTGGCGCGGCGCGTGCACCTGTCGCCATCGCCCTGCCTCTCGCGCGTGAAGGTGCTCGAGGCCAGCGGCGTGATCGACCGCTATGTCGCGCTCGCAAGCGCCAAGGCCCTGGGCCTCGGGCTCAACGTGTTCATCTCGATCAGCCTCACGACGCAGAGCAAGCAGTCACTCGCGGACTTCGAGCAGCGCATCGCCGAGCACGACGAAGTGATGGAGTGCTACCTCATGACGGGCGACAGCGACTACCTGATCCGCATCGCGGTGGCGGACATGGCGGCGCTGGAGAAATTCATCCTGGAACAGCTCACGCCGATTCCGGGGATCGAGAAGATCCGCTCCAGCTTTGCGCTGAAGCAGGTGAGATACAAGACGGCGCTGCCGTTGCCGAAATAGGCACACCCCCAGGCTTCGCGCACTTCGTGTCGCTGCGCCACCCCCCTTGCCGGGGGCGACACCTGCGGCCCGGCGAAGCCGGTTCCGCGGTGCCCCCGCCGGACAGGGGAATCCGATCCAGGTCGATCAGAGGCCGATCAGGCCGCCGTCGTTCTTGGTGATCACGATGGTTGCCGAGCGCGGGCGGGCATTGCCGCCTTCCGGCCAGTGGCTGAGGAACTTCGTCGGATCCGAGATGTTCGTGCTGGCCGTGGTCTCGCCCGGGTGCTGGATGTTCACGAACAGCGCGCGGCCGTCGCCGGATTCGGCGATGCCGGTGATCTCGCAGTCGATGGGGCCGACCAGGAAGCGGCGCAGTCCGTCGGTGCCCGGAGCCTTGCCGACGAAGGTGGCCTGCGTGGCGGTGGTGGAGCCGTCGACGTTGGTGATGGTCTTCGCGCCGCCGTCGCCGACCTTGCCCGGCAGGGCCGCCAGCAGCATGCAGTTGGTCACGTCGGTGTAGGCGCCATCATCGGTCTCCAGCCACAGCAGGCCGGGCGCCGCCTGGCTGAACCACATGCCGTCGGGGCTGGAGAAGTCGTTGTCGGCACCGAGCTGCGAGAGGTTGACATCGGCCGACGCGGTGGAACGCGCGCCGAAGAGGTACACGTCCCACTTGAAGGTGGCGGAGGTCGGGTCGCCGTTGGTATCGGCAAAGCGCACGATGTGGCCGTTCGGGTTGCCCTTCTGGTCCTTCCCGGCGGTGGTCTTGTCGTTGTAGAAGCGCGGGTTGGCGGCGTCGGTCTTGCCGATCGGACGCGAGCTCGAATTGGTGTTGGTCAGCGTGACGTAGACCTCGCCGGTCTTCGGATTGACGGCCGTCCATTCGGGGCGGTCCATCCTGGTGGCGCCGGCCGCATCGGCTGCGTGGCGGGCGTTGATCAGCACGTCGGCCGCGTCGGCGAATGCGTATGCGGAGTAGCCGGCGGTGATGTTGTTGACGCCCAGCTTCAGCTCGAGCCAGTCGCCCGTGCCGTCGGCCTTGAACTTCGCGACGTAGAGCTTGCCGTCGTCCATGTACTTGTCGCCGGCGGCCGTGCCGCCGCCGATGTCGGCAGCGTCCCAGTTCTTGGTCGACACGAACTTGTAGATGTACTCGTTGCGCGAGTCGTCGCCCATGTACCAGACCAGCGGCTTGCCGACCACGACCGGGCCCAGGCAGGCGCCTTCGTGGCCGAAGCGGCCGAGCGCGGTGCGCTTCTTGGGCGTGCTGGAGGGGTTGAACGGGTCGATCTCGACCACCCAGCCATAGGTGTTCGCGCCGTTGCGGTAGTCGTCGACAGCGGTGCCGCTCGTGGCGACGACCTCGGTGTTCCAGCGCCCGTACAGGTTGTCGGCGGTGTCGGGCGTGACGGTGGCCCAGAGTTCGCGGCCGGTGCCGGCCACGCCATAGCGGCTGAAGGAAGCCAGTTCCTTGGCCGTGCGGTTGGCATCGTCGTTGACGGCGATGCGGCGGAAGTAGCCGGCCCAGTTCTCCTCGCAGGTGAGGTACGTGCCCCACGGCGTGGTGCCGTTGGCGCAGTTGTTGACCGTGCCGCGGGTCTTGCTGCCGTCGGTCGAGTACTTGGTCTTCAGGTAGCCGGTCTTGGCGGCGGGGCCCGAGAAGGCCATCTCGGTGAGCGTGTGGACGCGGCGGTTGAAGCTCGAGTCCTGCTTGTAGCTCCAGGTGCTGCCGCTCTTGTTGACCTCGATCACGCTCACGCCGTGCAGGTAGAACTCGCGCAGCACTTCGTCGGCGACAGTGCGCGCGCCGCTGACGATGGTCTGGCCGGTGGGGTGCAGGAACAGCGGCGTGATGGCCTCGTGGTTCATCACGAGCAGGCCGCGCGATGCGCCGGTGGCATCCCACTTGTTCGACGCGTTCATGCCGAAATAGGTCATGCCGTCGTGGTGGTCGCCTGCGCGGCGGTCGTACGTGGTGGCGTCGTCATTGCCGTTGTTCTGGTACGCGGCGACACCCGAGGCGATCGGATCGCCCAGGCGGTACAGCACGCTGGCGGTGTAGCCGGCCGGCACGGTGACCACGTCGGCGAGGCTCTTGGCAACGGCATTGAAGCCGAGCTTCATCGGGGCGGGGCTGGGTGCCGGCGTGGGGGCAGGCGCCGGAGCGGGAGCCGGTGCAGGTGCCGGAGGCAGCACCGGGAAGGCGGTGCCGCCGCCGCCACCACCGCCGCAGGCCTGCAGCAGCGCGGTGCCGGCCGTGCCGACGCCCAGGCCGAACAGGCGGCGGCGGCTCAGTCGGGCGGCGATCAGGTCGTTGAACGAGGGATTCGACGTGGTGTTGGTGCCGATGTCTTCGATTTCGACCGGGCGATCGTCGGAGCGGGTGTTTGCGGTCATGCGCAATGTCTTTCTTCGTGGGTTGGGGAAAAACCAGCCCGCGAAGTTAGGCACTTCGTATGACGACTCCGTGAATTGATCAGCTTCCGGTCAGGTTATGCCGGGTCTTTTTCGGAAACCCTTCACCGAAGCCTCGTCCGGATCGGCGCTCCCCGGCTCAAGGAGCGGGCAGCTGCCGCGGCCACAGGGCCCACAGCCTCAGCGGCTGGTTCATGCTCGCCGCGAGGCGGCCCGCATCGGCACCAGTGCCGGCAAAGTAGTCGGCGCGCACGGCGCCGAGGATGGCGCTGCCGGTGTCCTGCGCCACCACCAGCTTCTGCAGCTGCGCCGCCGGTCCGCTGGATGCCAGCCACACCGGCGTGCCGTAGGGAATGCTCTCGCGGTCGACCGCGATGGAGCGGCCGGCCGTGAGCGGCACGCCCTGCGCGCCCCGCGGGCCGAAGGCGGCATCGACCTCGCTCATGGTCTCTTCGCGGAAGAACACGTAGCGCGGGTTGCTCCACATCATCTGCGTCACGCGCTGCGGGTTCTGCGCGGCCCAGGCCTTGGTGTCATCCGGCCACTTGCCGACCTTGGCCACGCCCTGGCTGACGAGCCACTGCTGCACGCTGCGGTAAGGCTGCTCGTTGGTGGCCGAGAAGGCGACGCGAACGGTGTGCTGCCATCCGTTGGCCTCGGTGATGCGCAGCCGCCCCGAGCCCTGGATGTGCAGCATCAGCGCGTCGATGGGGTCGGCCATCCATGCGATCTCACGCCCGCGCAATGCGGCCTGCGCCTCGGGCAGGGTCTCGATCTCCTGGCGCGTGTACCAGGGGCGGCGCGGCACGAGGCCGTCGGGCGCCTGGTAGATCGGCACGTTGAAGGTGGCGGTGGGCACGCGCGAGGCCTCGTACACCGGCTCGTAGTAGCTGGTGAGCTTGCCTTCGCTCTGGCCGTTGAGCGCTTCCACGCGATAGGGCTGCAGCCGCTCTGTCATCCACTGGCGCTGCTCTTCGGGGGTGGCGATGGTCAGCTGGCGCACGTCGCGGCACAGCGGCGCGAAGGCGGCGTTGGGGCGGGTGCAGTTCGCCAGCAGTGCGATCCAAGCCTCGTGCAGCGGGTCTTCGCCGAAGCCGGGGAGCTCGCTCCAGCCGACGGGCACCCAGCGGCTCTTGGGATGCGCGAGCGAACCGGTGAGCGGACCGAGGTCGCGCGGCTGGCTGACGGGGGGGCGGATGGGGGCCTCGGGCGTGCGCGGGCCGGTGGAGCAGGCGGCGAGCGTTGCTACGATCGCAATCCCGACCAGCCACTGGAGTCCATTTCTCATGGGTTTGATTCTGCTTGAAGCCCTCGCCGCGGGACTGGTGTTCATTCTGATCATCTGGTGGACCATGTTTTCCGGCCGCAACAAGGGTGAATTGCACGATGACGACGACGAGCCGGGGGCCGGCCGCGGCACCGACCAGGCAAAGCGCCCGCCCGAAGCGTGAATTGCTCCTGAAGTCCCGGGCCGCTCAGCACTGTCGGACAACCACCCCATTGCTATTACTTTGGTAGCAATCATCGCAGCATTCATGCGCGATGACGAAACTTTTCTTATTTTCCGTAGGGCTTTGAGCCCGTACCATCACGCACTCCCCGAAGGCTAAGCTGTCGCTCGCTTCAATCAACCTCGAAAGGGAACGCCATGAAAAAGTTCGTACTCGCCACCACCGCCGCCGCGCTCGTCCTCTCGGGCTGTGCCGGCGGCATGACCGACACGCAGCGCAACACCGGCATCGGCGCCGGCATCGGCGCGCTGGGCGGAGCCGCCATCGGCTCGGCCACCGGCGGAAACCGCGGGGCCATCGGCACGGGTGCGGTTGTCGGCGCGGCAGCCGGCGCGCTCGGCGGCTACCTGTGGTCGCAGCGCATGGAGAACCAGAAGCGCCAGATGGAAGCCGCCACCCAGGGCACCGGCGTGGCCGTGACCCAGACGCCCAACAACGAGCTGAAGCTGCAGATCCCGAGCGACGTGTCGTTCGACGTGGGCCGCTCCAACATCAAGCCCAACTTCGCGCCGGTGCTCGACCAGTTCGCCAGCGGCCTGCGCGGCAACCCGAACGCCGAGGTGCGCATCATCGGCCACACCGACAGCACCGGTTCGGACGCCATCAACAACCCCCTGTCGGTCGACCGCGCAGCCAGCACCCGCGACTACCTCGTGGCGCGCGGCGTGAACGCAGCGATCTTCCGCATCGAAGGCCGCGGTTCGCACGAGCCGATCGCCGACAACAATAGCGACGCGGGCAGGGCACAGAACCGCCGCGTCGAAATCTACGTGGGCGAGCGCGGGCCGCGAGGCTGAGCGAGCGCCGGCGCACGAGAGGGAAACCGGCCGCGCTGAAAGGCCGGTTCCCGCCATAACCGTTCCATTGGTCCATTAAGAGGGAATCTCATGAGGAAGTTCGTTGTTTCGAGTGCGGCAGCCGCCGCGTTGCTGTTCATCGCGGGCTGCGCATCGCAGTCGGCTCCCCCGCCGGCACCCGCGCCTGCAGCCGCGCCCGCAGCCGCACCGGCCAACAGCTGGACGGCCCGCCTGGCCACGCTGAAGAGCGACCTCGAGACCTCGACCAAGGGAACGGGCGTGGTGATCGAGCAGACCGCCGACAACCAGCTCCACCTGGTGATCCCCAACGAGATGTCGTTCGACACCGGCCGCGCCAACGTCAAGCGCAACCTCGCGCAGGTGCTCGACAAGGTCGCCGAAGGCCTGAAGAGCGCCACCGCCGCCAGCGTGCGCGTGGTGGGCCACACCGACAACACCGGCAGCGAGGAAGGCAACGAGCGCCTCTCGGTGAGCCGCGCCGACAGCGTGCGCAACCACCTCGTGAGCCGCGGCGTCTCGACCACCGCCATCACCACCGACGGCCGCGGCTCGCGCGAACCGCTGGTGGACAACAACACGGCCGCAGGCCGCGCACAGAACCGCCGCGTCGAGATCTTCGTGGCGGAGAAGGCCTAACCCCCAGGCTTCGCGCACTTCGTGTCGCTTCGCCACCCCCCTTTCAGGGGGCACCGCCTGCGGCCCGGCGAAGCCGGTTCCGCGGTGGTCCTGAGCTGACCCCAGGCTTCGCGCACTGCATGTCGCGCGCGCCTTCCCCCTCTCAGGGGGCAACACCTGCGGCCCGGCAAAGCCGGTTCCGCGGTGTTCCGCGAAGAATCAGGGGGCTAGAGTTCGCGCAGACGGTTGGCCAACTCGACGGCCGACTTCACTTCCATCTTGTCGAACACGCGCGCGCGGTGGACCTCCACCGTGCGCACGCTGATCGCGAGCTGGTCGGCGATGAGCTTGTTCGGCAGGCCCTCGACCACCAGCCGCATCACGTCGCGCTCACGATCGGTCAGCTCGCCGATGCGCTCGGCCAGGCCCCGGCGTGCGCGCTGCACTTCCAGTGCCTGCTGCGACGCGCTCAGCGCATGCTCGATGCGGTCGACCAGCGCGTTGTCGGAGAAGGGCTTCTCGCAGAAGTCGAAGGCGCCGCGCTTGACCGCGTCGACGGCCGTCGGCACGTCGGCATGGCCGGTCAGGAAGATCACCGGCATCGCGGGCAGCAGCCCGCGCTCTACGATGCGGTCGAACAGCACCAGCCCGCTGGTGCCGGGCATGCGCACATCCAGCAGCAGGCACAGCGGCTGCTGCGGCAGCGGGCCCTGGTCGAGAAACTGCTCGAACGCCTCCGCGCTCGCGAAGTGCTCGCTGGCCAGGCGCCGCGAGCGCAGCAGCCAGGCCAGCGCCTCGCGCACGCTGGCGTCGTCGTCCACGATGAAGATCAAGCCGTCGATCAGCGGTTGCATATCAATTCAATCCAAAAACAGGCGCGGGCCCTTCGAGGGCACCGCGGAACCGGCTTCGCCGGGCCGCTGGCGCCGCCCCCTTCGAGGGGGTTGGCGCAGCGACACGAAGTGCGCGAAGCCTGGGGGTGGATCATGTACTTGGCAGCGTGAACCTGAACACGGTTCCGCGCGGCTTGTTGGGTTCGAACAGGAGCGCCCCGCCGTGCTGCTCGACCACGGTGCGGCACAGGCTCAGGCCGAGCCCCATGCCGTCGGCGCGCGTGGTGAAGAAGGGCGTGAAGAGCCGCTCGGCGACCTCCTCGGTGATGCCGCTGCCGAGGTCGGCCACGGAGAACTCGATCCAGCGCCGGCCGTCTTCCTGGCCCGCGGCGCCCATCGCGGCGGCGCGCGCCACTCGCAGCCGCAGCACGCGGCTGCCGATGTTGTCGGGGCTGTCCATGGCCTGCATCGCGTTGCGCGCGAGATTCAGCAGCACCTGCTCGACCAGAGTGCGGTCGCACATGACCGCGGGCAGGCGGTCTTCCAGCACCACCTCGATGATCACGCCCAGCTTGCGCGCCTGCAGCCGCACCAGCGGCAGCACCGCGTCGATGAGCGCCTGCGGCGCGACGGCCTCGCGCGTGCGGTCGCGGCGGCGCACGAAGTCGTGCACGCTGCGGATCACCTGCCCGGCGCGGTCGGCCTGCTCGGCGATGCGCTTCACCGCCATCGCCACCTCGCCCTGGTCGCCCTTGGCGTCGGGGCCCAGCAGGTTGAGCGAGCCGCTCGCATAGCTGGCGATGGCGGCCAGCGGCTGGGTGAGTTCGTGGCTCAGCAGCGAGGCCATCTCGCCCACGGTGGCCAGCCGCGCGCTGGCCTGCAGGCGCTCCTGGCTGGCGCGCGAGAGTTCCTCGATGCGGCGCTGCTCGCTCACGTCGATGAACGCGCTCATCCAGCCGGTCTGCACCTTGTGCGCGTTGATCAGCGGCGCCTCGAAGATCAGCACCGGAAAGCGCGTGCCGTCCTTGCGCATGAAGACCGACTCGAAGCCCTCGCGCGGCGGCATGCCGCCCGCGAGTCGCCGCGCCTGCCGCTGCTGGTACTCGTGCGCCAGCTCGGTGGGCCAGTAGGGTGCCTCGGCGTTGTCCGCCATGAGCTCCTCGGGGCTGAAGCCCACCATCTCGCAGAAGGCCGGGTTGACGTAGGTGATGCGGCCGCGCAGGTCGCGCGCGCGCAGGCCGGTGATGACGGAGTCCTCCATCGCCTTGCGGAAGGCCAGCGCGTCGGCCAGGTCGCGCTCGGCGCGCAGGCGGCGGCGCGTGTCGCGCGCGAGCAGCACCAGCACCGACACCAGTGCGATGGAGATCGCCGTGACCAGCGCCGTGAGCATGTTCGGGAACAGGTCGGGCGCCGCGCGCCAGCCGTCCACGCGCAGCATCAGCGAGGTGCCCGGCAGGTCGATGAGCTGCTGCGAGGTGAACACCCGCGTGCCGGTGCGCCGCGAGCTGCCCAGCGCCACCAGCCGCGTGCCGTCGGCCTCGGTGAAGGCCACCTCCTGGCCGCGCGTGAGCGTGGGGCCGACCAGCTCGATCAGCGCGTCGCGCAGCGAATAGCTCGCCACCAAGTAGCCGCCCGCGTCGATCGGCACGCACAGCTCCATCACCTCGATGCCGCCGCCGCCCGCGATGGGCACGTAGTGGCTCGGCGAATAGGCCGACGCGCCCAGCTTGCGCGCCGCGGCGCAGGCCAGCGACACGTCGGACTGGTCGGGGCCGCGCGTGTCCTCGTCGAGCACGCGCATGCGGTAGGGCGTATTGACGGCCTGCAGCGGGCGCAGCGCCGAATCGCGCCATTCGAGCCGCAGCCACTCGCGGTGCTCGCGCAGCAGCGCGGCAGCCACCTCCGGCCACCTGGCGGGATCGGCGCCGGGCGCCTGCGTGGCGCGCAGGCTCTGCGCATTGCGCTGGAAGCCGCTGCGCAGGTCGGCGACCGCGTCGGCGGTGTCGCGGTCGAGCGCGGCCTGCACCTGCTCCACTTCGTGCCGGCCCGCGAGCCACACCACCGTGACCAGCAGCACCGACACCAGCACCGCCAGCAACAGCCACAGGAACCAGCGCTGCCACAGCGAGCGCAGCCGCGCATAGGCCAGCAGCGCCCATCGCTGCGGTGCAACGGTCAGCAGCGCATCAGACATGCCGGCACCACCGCCGCACGCAAGGTACGCGGCTTGTTCCAGGAACACCGCGGAACCGGCTTCGCCGGGCCGTCGGTGTTGCCCCCTCGAAGGGGGTTGGCGCAGCGACACGAAGTGCGCGAAGCCTGGGGGTGAATCCGAGAGTTCCGCGGAACCGGCTTTGGCGGGCCGCCGGTGTTGCCCCCTCGAAGGGGGTCGGCGGCCTCACGAAGCGGGCAGGCCCGGGAGTCATCTAGAGAACGCTGTGCGAGAGCACGGGCAGCTGCGTGCGCGTGCTCTGCACCTTGGCCGCGTCGATGTCGAACAGCACCACGCCTTCGTCGCTGGCCTGCTGCGCCACCACCGTGCCCCAGGGATCGACGACCAGCGACTGGCCCCAGGTCTGGCGGCCGTTCTCGTGCGTGCCGCCCTGCGCGGGCGCGACCACCCAGGCCAGGTTCTCGATGGCGCGGGCGCGCAGCAGCACCTCCCAGTGCGCGGCGCCGGTGGTGCGCGTGAAGGCGCTGGGCACCAGCAGCAGGTCGGCGCCCTGCTTCGCGAGCGCGCGGTACAGCTCGGGAAAGCGCAGGTCGTAGCAGACGCTCATGCCCACGCGCCAGCGGTGACCGTCGCGCGAGGGCAGCTCGAACACCACCGGCTTCGCGCCGGGCGCGATGACGCGGCGCTCGTCGTAGCGCTCGGTGCCGTTGTCGAAGAAGAAGAGATGGATCTTGTCGTAGCGCGCCACGCAGCGCCCGTCGGGCGAGAAGGCCAGCGAGCTGTTGAACACGTGCTCTGCGTCGGTGCTCTCGACGGGCAGCGTGCCGCCGACGATCCACAGCCCGAACTCGCGCGCCGCGTCGGCCAGGAAGCCCTGCACCATGCCCGCGCCCGCCGTCTCGCGCAAGGCCAGCTTGTCGGTGTCGCGCGCGCCCATCATGCAGAAATATTCGGGCAGCACCGCGAGCTCGGCGCCGCCGGCGGCGGCCTGCGCGAGCAGGTCGTGGGCGCGCGCGAGGTTGGCTTCGCGGGCGATGGCCGACACCATCTGGATGGCTGCGACTCTCATTGCTTGGTCTCCGTTTTCTTGCCGTCGTCCGCGGTCCGCGAGGTCGGCGGCAGACCGGGCGCGCCGGGAATGGTCTGCGGCAGAAGCTGCAGGGTGCGGGGCACCTTCGCTATTTTGGGGTCGGCCCAGGTGCCCTCGATGTGGAACTCCTGCGTGGCCGCCGCCGCGAGCGGCTTGCTCAGCACCCACTGTGCAAGAAAGGTGCCCAGGCCGACTGCCGGGTTGATGGCGGTGGCGACCAGCGCGGCGGTGCCGGCGTTGATCTCGGGCACCACCACCACGCGCAGGTTCTGCGTCTCGCGCACGATGTCGGCCGAGCCGTCCATCAGCGCGGCGGCGTTGACGCCCTTCATCTGCAGGTTGTTGGTGCTGGCGATGCCCTTGCTGATCTTCGCGTCGCCGCGGATGAAGTCGAAGGCGAAGCCCTCGCTGAACACGTCGCGGAAGTCCAGCGTGAGGCGGCGCGGCAGCGCCTGCAGGCTCAGCACGCCCAGCAGCTTGGCCAGCCCCGGGTCGGCCTTGAGGAACTGGCCCTGCTCCACGTCGAGCTGCAGCTGCCCGCCCAGGCTCGGGTAGTCGAGCGAGAACGGCGAGCCGCGCCAGTTGACGTCGCCCTCCATCCTTCCGCGCCCGCGCCGCAGCACGCCGGGCATGCCGAAGCGCGTGAGCAGCTCGCCGGCGTCGGCGATGTCGAGCCTGAAGGTCATGGCGGTGCGGCGCTGGCCCGCCGGAGCTCCAGCCCCCGCCGCCCAGGTCCCCTTCGCCACGAAGCTGGCCTCGGGCATGGTGAAGGTCAGCTTGTTGAGCAGCCATTCGCGGCCGGCGCCGCCGCGGTTGACCGCGTCGATCTCGGCGCGGCCCAGGCGCTTGCCCAGCAATTCGAAGTCGTCGACGACGATGTCCAGCGCCGGCAGGTTGCCGGGCTGCTCGTCGAGCAGGGTCTCGACCTGCGTGGCCTCGGAGGGCGCGATCTTCAGCCGCGCGAGGCGCGCATAGAGGCGCCCGGCCTGCGCGTGGCGGTATTCGGCATAGCCGCTGAGCTCGCTGGCGTCGATGTTGGCGCGCCAGAGGTTTCCATCGCGCGTGCCGCCGAGCACCACGTTGTGCAGCGTGCGTCCCGCGACGCCGAGCTGCTGCGCGCGCACCGCGATGCGCGTGGGCAGGTAGGCCATCGCCGGATCGTCGGGGCGCTCGGGGGCATCGGCGCCGGCGCCGGCGTTGGTGCCGGTGGCCGCGTTGGCGCCTGTGCCTGTGCTCGTCGCCTCGCCCAGCAGCGCTTCCCAGGCCGCCGTGTCGAGCTTGGCGACGTTGATGTTCGCGAACACGCCCTTGTCGGGCAGGCTCGCCGTCTCGCCCGGCGCGAGGCCCACGCCGATGCTGCCGCGCAGCACGCGCGCCTCGCTGCCCACGAGCTCGCGCACGTACTGGACGGCGCCGACGCGGCCGAGGTCGAGCGAGATCTGGTCCTGCGTGGCCGCGGCGGCCCCCTGTTTCGAGGTGTCGCGCGCGAGCACCTTCTTCTCGATGCGCAGGGGCATCTGCTCCTCGGCCGTCTTCACGAGCGGCGGCGGCAGCTGCAGCGCCAGGCCCTGCAGGCTGCTGGCGAACGAGAACTCGGGCGCACCGTCGCGCACCGAGAAGGTGGCTGTGTAGGGCGTGCTGCCGGTCGCCTTCTTCGCGAGTCGCGCGAGCCAGTCGACCTCGCGCGCGCCGCGCAGTCCATCGGCGGTGGCCGTGCCCTGCGCCTTCAGCGCGACCTCACGGTTGGGGCCGCTGAAGCGCCCGCGCCCTTCGACGCGGATGTCGCCGCCCAGCAGCTTCGCCTGCACGCCGGCCAGCGAGAAGCCGGTCTCGGTGAAGTTGACCGTGCCCCTGGCCTGCGTGAACGACGGCGCCGCCGGCACCACCTGCAGCTCGTTGTCGGCCAGTGCCACGCTGGCCTGCACCTTGGCGTTGTCCATGGCCTCCAGCGGCAGTTCGAGGTGCAGCTTGTAGTCGGCCGAACCGGTGGCGCGCGCGGCCTGCATGATCTCGCCGATGCCGCCCGGCTCGGTGCCGGCCAGCGGCGCCCCCGCACGCAGCACCTCGCCCAGCGACCCCTTGGCCTGCACGTCGACGCGCAGCACCTGCGCATGGTGCGAAAGCTCCGGGATCTGCGCCTCGCCCCTGGTCACCTCGACGCCGGTGGTGCCTGCGAGGCGGCCGCGCGCGTTGCGCACCAGCATGCTGTCGCGCTCGAACACCAGCTCGCCCGACAGGCCGGTGAGCGCCGGCCAGACGCGCGCCGGGGTGCCGTTGCGCGAAGGCGTTGCGTTGGTGATCGAGGGCGGCGCGTAGGCGTAGTTGACGTCAGACACCTTGGCGGCGATGCGGAAGTCGCCCTGCTTCGGGTCCTTGAAGGGCATGTCGTGCAGGTCGCCGCGCACGCGGAAGTCGACGCTGCTCGCGATGCCCTTGGTGACGGCCTCGCGCACGTAGTCGCGCGTGTGCTGGGGGATGCCCGTCGGCAGGTAGCGGAACACGCGCGTGCCGTCGGCGCGGGTGAGCTTGCCCTGCAGGTCGAGCACGCCCGGAAAGCGCGACTTGCCGCCCGAGACGGCCGGATCGCTGGTGCGCCAGCTGGCCTGGGCCTCGCCTTCCGCGTCGGTGTTGGCGAAGCTGAGCTTCGACACCTGCAGCTGCGCGCTGCCATTGCCGCTGTCGAGCTTCCATTGCAGCTGCGTGGAGAGCCGGTCGACGGGAATGACGGGCTCCTCGAACACGCCGGGGAATTCAAGCGTGCCTTGCGCGATGGCGAGCGTGGCGGTGCCGCCGGTGTGGGTGGCGTCGAAGTCGATGGTGGCGCCGCTCAGGCCGGGGGTGCCGGCGTCGTGGGTCTGGTGCGGGGCTGCGGCGGTGGCAGCGGCTGCAGCGGTGGCGGCCGTGGTGGAGACGGTCGTGGTCGCCGCGGTGGGTATCGCGACCGGAGCCGCCGGGGTCTGCTGCGAAGGCCCCGCCGCGGCGTCGGTCGGCGCCGGCTGCGAGGCGATGCGCAGCCCGCTGACCCGGCCCTTGGCCTGGTAGCGGGTGGGTGCGCCCAGCGAGCCCTGCCAGTTCAGGTCGACGTGCTCGACCAGGCCGCGCGGCCCGTAGCTGTCGAGCAGGCGGTGGGTGGCGTCGCCCAGCGGCAGCCGGTCGGCGATGAGGGCGAGCGCGGCCAGGTCGAGCCGGTCGGCGCGCAGCGCGCCGTGCTCGGGCGTGCGGCCCCTGGCGGGCGTGTGCTGAAGCCACAGGTTGCCGCCGGGCCAGCGCATGCCGTCGGCGGTATCGAACTGCAAGGCGGTGGTGGAGAACTCCAGCGTCTCCTCGGTGAGCTGGCCGGAAAGGCGGCCGGTGACCGCGCGCAGCACCAGCGGCTGCAGGCCCTTGTCGAGCGAGACGTCGACCTTGTCGAGCCCCAGGTCGACCGCGCCTCCGACGACCTGGCCGTCGTCCACGTCGGCCCACAGACGCAGCGCACCGTTGCCCTCGCGGATGCGCGCATCGAGCGAGATGTACTGGCCGAGCCGGGTGACGTCGATGTAGGGCAGGTCGGCGTACAGCTGGCCGTCCCAGGTCTGCCAGTGGCCGGTGCGGATCGACAGCAGCGGCTGGCGGAACTGGCCGCGCAGCGTGAAGCGCTCGCCCCAGCCGGCCGGCGGCGTGGCGTCCAGGCGCAGGCCGTGGCGCCGGGCGCTGTTGCGCGCGACGAAGCGCACGTCGGTCAGCAGCAGGGGCTCTGCCTGGCGCTGCTCGTCGGTCCAGCGCACGGTGCCGCCTTCGATGACCAGCTCGCGCTGCGCGAAAAACCAGTCGGCACCGCGGGTTTCTCCGGTCGTGTCGGTGTCCATGTGCAAACCAGCCACATGGAGTTTTCCCTGACGGTCGCGGCGCACGTCGAGCTGCGGGCGCTCGATGTAGAGCTGTTCGAAATTGAGCCGCCACAGCGAGCGCGGCGACACGCTGGCCACCACGCGTGCGAGGCGAAGGGCCTCCCGCTTGTCCACGTCCTGCAGCACCACGTCGCGCAATTCGAAGGCCGGGAAAAGCCCTTCGGAGCGGGCGGTGATCGATCCGATGCGCACCGGCACGCCGATGGCCTTGCTAGCCTGCGCCTCGAGCGCGTCACGGAAATCGCCGATTCGCGGCACAATCCACGCGTGTAGGACAACGACTGACAGCGCCAGCAGAAGCCATGCAGCGATCAAGAGACCGAGCAGCCAGCGCGCCGTCACAGCGGTGATTTTGAGCAGACGTGAAGGGGAAGACGCCGTGTCGTTCATTGAGGATCGCGCTGTGTCCGGAATTATGACCGCCAGCTTTCAGACGGGTTCCGCGGAAACCAGCATCGGTGTGAACCAGTTGCCAGACACCATTTCTCCCAGTTCTCCGGCGCCGCAGGGCGCCTTCTCTTCGTATTCGAGGTTCGTGCAGCGCCTGCGCCGCAGGTATGCCGCCGAGCTTGCATTGCTTCCCCCGGGCGCGCCGCGGCGCGAATCGATGGCGGTGGCCTACGAGGCACTGCGCCAGCGCGGGGACGGCGTCGGCGACGCTCTGCGCATTGTGCGGCAGCTGGTGATGGAGAGGCTTGTAACTCTTGATTGCGACGAGCAGGCACCGCTGGCCGTGGTGACCACCGCCGTCACCGAGCTGGCCGAACTGGCGCTGGACATCGCTTGCCGCGAGGCCTGCCGCGAACTCGACGCCACGCACGGCGCCCCGATGGGGCCCGAGGGGCAGCGCGCGCAGCTCTGGATCGTGGGCATGGGCAAGCTCGGCGCGCGCGAGCTCAACGTGTCGAGCGACATCGACCTGATCTACCTCTACGACGTCGACGGCGAGACCCAGGGCGACGCCGACGGGCGCGGCCGCCTGTCCAACCAGGAATACTTCGCGCGCGCCGTGAAGCGCATCTACGCGCTGGTGGGCGACACCACCGAGCACGGCTTCGTGTTCCGCGTCGACCTGGCGCTGCGGCCCAACGGCAACTCGGGCCCGAGCGTGGTCTCGCTCGATGCGCTGGAAGAGTATTTCCAGGTGCAGGGCCGCGAGTGGGAGCGCTTCGCCTGGATGAAGAGCCGCGTGGTCGCGCCGCGCGACGTCGTGCTCGCGGGCCAGGCCCAGGGCCTGCGCGGCGCGGTGCTGCCCTTCGTGTTCCGACGCTACCTCGACTACAGCGTGTTCGATTCGCTGCGCGTGCTGCACCGGCAGATCCGCGAGCAGTCGGCACGCCGCAGCGCCGGGCGCCCCGAGCGTGCCAACGACGTGAAGCTCTCGCGCGGCGGCATCCGCGAGATCGAGTTCACCGTGCAGCTGCTGCAGGTGGTGCGCGGCGGGCAGTTCCCCGAGCTGCGCACGCGGCCCACGCTCGACGCGCTGCAGCGCCTGGCTCGCGCCAACCTCATGCCGCAGGAGACGGCCGACGCGCTGGCCGCGGCCTACGAGTTCCTGCGCCGCGTCGAGCACCGCATCCAGTACCTCGACGACCAGCAGACCCACGTGCTGCCGGTATCCGACGACGACCTGCGCTGGATCGCCCAGAGCATGGGCTACGCGAGCTGCTGCCCCTTCCTCGAGCAGCTCGACACGCACCGCGAGTTCGTCGCGCAGGAGTTCGACAAGCTGCTCGGCGGCGAGAAGCCCTGCAACGGCAAGTGCAGCGGCAAGAAGACCGCCGCCCCCGCCGACCTGGCCGACCTGCTCGGCGACCTGCCCCCCATGTTCGCCGAGCGCATCCGCGACTGGTGCGAGCAGCCCCGCGTGCTGGCGCTGCGCGAGGAAACCCGCGCGCGCCTGCGCCAGCTGGTGCAGCGCACCGGCCAGTGGCTCAAGGAGCCCGACGGCGACGGCGCGGGCCAGACCCCGCGCCACGTCGACGCCGCCATGCGCTGGGCCGACTGGATCGAGCCGCTGATGCGCCGCGAGAGCTACCTGGCGCTCCTGGTCGAGCGCCCCGCCGTGCAGGAACGCCTGCTGCGCCTGCTGGGCGCGGCCAAGTGGCCCGCACGCTACCTGATGCAGCACCCCGGCGTGATCGACGAGCTCGCGAGCGACGAGATGCTCTCGGGCCGCTTCGTCGCCGCCGAGTTCGAGCGCGAGCTCGACGCGCGCCACGCATCGCTCACCCGCACCGGCGAGGCCGACGAGGAGCGGCTGCTGAACCTGCTGCGCCACGCGCACCACGCCGAGGTGTTCCGCACGCTGGCGCGCGACGTGGACGGCCGGCTCACCGTCGAGCAGGTGGCCGACGACCTCAGCGCGCTGGCCGACGCCACGCTGCGCGTGACCGCCCGCTGGTGCTGGCCGCACGTGCGCAACCGGCACCGCGAGGTGCCGCAGTTCGCGATCATCGGCTACGGCAAGCTCGGCGGTAAGGAGCTGGGCTACGGCAGCGACCTCGACATCGTGTTCGTCTACGACGACGACGACGAGCGCGCCGGCGAGGTCTATGCGGCCTACGTGCGCAAGCTCATCAACTGGCTCACGGTGAAGACCCGCGAGGGCGACCTGTTCGAGATCGACACCGCCCTGCGGCCCAACGGCAACTCCGGCCTGCTGACCACCAGCTTCGAGGCCTACGAGAAGTACCAGCTCGGCCGCGGCAGCAACACCGCGTGGACCTGGGAGCACCAGGCCATGACGCGCGCCCGCTTCGTGCTCGGCAGCGAGGACCACGGCGCCGAGCTGGGCGCGCGATTCGACCAGGTGCGCGAGGCGGTGCTCGTGGCGCCGCGCGACCGCGAGGCGCTGAAGGCCGAGATCATCGCGATGCGCAACAAGCTGCGCAGCGCGCGGCCGGTGAAGCCCGACCGCTTCGACGTGAAGCACAGCCCCGGCGGCATGGTCGATGCCGAGTTCGCGGTGCAGTTCCTGGTGCTGTCGTCTTCGGCCGACCATCCCGAGCTGATTCCGAACGTGGGCAACATCGCCCTCCTGCTGCGTGCCGAACTGGCCGGCCTGCTGCCCGACGGCGTGGGCCGCAGCGCGGCGCGCGCCTACCGCGAGCTGCGCCGCGTGCAGCACCGCGCGCGCCTCAACGAGGAACCTACGCAGGTCACGCCGCCCGCGCTGGCGGCCGAGCGCGATGCCATGCTGGCGCTGTGGAAGGCCGTATTTGGCTGAGGGAGCCCGTTCCCCGGCCACGACCGCACTGGCGGCGTGCGCGGTAGCCGTCGCCGTTCTTCTTGCGGGCTGCGCCAGCGGTCCGCGCAGCGGGGGCGGCGTGGCCAGCGGCCGCGATGGCCCCGGGACCAACATTCCGCCCGACCTCGCCAACGTGCCCGACGCCGAACCCCGCGTCGAGCCGATCCGCAGCCTGGGCGGCACCAGCAAGCCCTACACGGTGCTGGGCCGCGGCTATGTGCCGATCACCGACGACCGGCCGTTCCGCGAATCGGGGCTGGCCTCGTGGTACGGGCGCAAGTTCCATGCGGCGTCCACGTCCAGCGGCGAGCCCTACGACATGTACGCCATGACGGCCGCGCACAAGACGCTGCCGCTGCCGAGTTACGTGCGCGTGCGCAACCCGGCCAACGGGCGCGAGGTGATCGTGCGCGTGAACGATCGCGGCCCGTTCGTGGACGGCCGCGTCATCGACCTGAGCTACACGGCCGCGCTCAAGCTCGACCTGCTTCGCGGCGTGGCGCCGGTGGAGATCGAGCGGATCACGAACGAGGACATCCGCACCGGCGCATGGCGGCGCGATTCGGGAACGGCGTATGCCGCCGCCGAAACGCCCCCGCCGGTGCGGACGGCGCCGGTGCGCGTGGCGAGCGCGGCGCTGCCACAGCAGCAGCAACAGCAAGTGCGCGTGCCGGCCGAATGGGTAGCGCCGGTGGCGATGGCCGGCGGCGACGCGCCGCAGCCCGCATCGACGATGCCCGTCGTTCCGCAGACGCCGATGGCTGCGGCCCTGCCGCCGGGGACGGGGGCGGAGCCGGAATCGGCGCAATCGCCGCCATCCATTCCGCCGGGCCGGCAGGCCATCGTGGTCAACGAGCTGCCGCCGCTGCAGGCGGCAGCGGCTCCGCCCTCTGCGCGGCCCTCTACGCCGCCCGCCGACGTCGCTCAGCGGCCCGCCGCGGCACTTCCCGGCTTCTGGGTGCAGCTGGGCGCATTCCGCGAGCGGGACGGTGCCGAGAGCCTGCTGAACCAGGCCGCGCGCGGCGTGCCGTCGCTGGCGTCGCAGCTGCGCGTGTTCAGCGAAGCCGGCACGCATCGGCTGCAGGCCGGGCCATTTGCCTCGCGCAACGCGGCCGGCGAGGTGGTCGGCCAGCTGCGCGAGAACCTGCACATCTCGCCGATGGTGGTCGAGCGCAGGTAGGCGCGTGCGCGCCTCCGCCTTGTGGTCAGAGCAGCGGCTTGACCGCTACCGGAATGCCGCTGGCGACGTTCAGGCGGTTCCAGGTGTTGATCTGCGCGATCGCCACCGACAGCTCGGCAATCTCCAGGTCGCTGAAGTTGGCCTTGAGCGCCGCGAATTCGGCGTCGCGCGCGTCGTAGCGGTCGGCCAGCCGCGTGAGCGATTCGGCCCAGGCCAGCGCCGCGCGCTCGCGCTCGTTGAAGAAGCCCACCTCGCGCCAGGTGGCGAGGCTGTTGATGCGCTGCCATTCCTCGCCCTGCTTGCGCAGGTCGCGCACGTGCATGTCGAGGCAGTAGGCGCAGTCGTTGATCTGCGAGACGCGGGCGTAGACGTAGTCGACCAGCACCTTGCCGAGCGTGCTCGACTCGATGGTGGCGTTGACGCCGAGGATGGCCTCGAAGGACTTCGGGACCAGCTTGAACCAGTTCAGGCGTGCGGTGGTGTTCATGGTTCGGTTTCTCCAGTGGGTTGCGATGGAATCGATCTGCTTACCCACTGAAGACGGGCGGGCCGGGCGCCCTGTGACAGCCGCGCGAACTATTTCGAGGAATAGATCTGCGCGATGCGTGCGAGCTTGTCGGGGTTGCGCTGCGCGCGGATGCGCACGATGAGGTCGTTCTCGATCTCGAAGGTCTGGGCCGATTCGAGCTCGCCGTCGAGAAAGCGCAGCATGCCGGGCTCGCCGTTGATGTCGACAAGCTCCATGCGCACCGCCGGCCCCAGGCGGCGCCACAGCGAGAAGTACAGCTGCGCGAGGCGCTGACTGCCGCGCAGGATCTTGCTGAAGGTCTGCACCTTGCCGCCGCCGTCGCCGATGAGCTCGACGTCCTCGGCCATCAGCGCCTTCAGCTCCTGCAGGCTGCCGCGCGAGGCGGCGTCGGCGAAGGCGCGCAACAGGCGCTCGTGGGTCTCGCGCGGCACGGAGAAGCGCGGACGCCCTTCCTGCACCTGGAGCCTGGCGCGGTGCACGAGCTGGCGGCATGCGGCTTCGGTCTTGCCGAGGGTGAGGGCGATCTCGTCGTAGTCGGCATCGAACACCTCGCGCAGCAGGAAGGCGGCGCGGGCCTCGGGCGCGAGGCGTTCCAGCACGGCGAGGAAGGCGACGGAGATGTTGTCGGCGCGCTCGAGCAGCTGTTCGGGCGTGGCGGGCGAATCGTGCTCGCCGGTCAGCGTGGGCTCGGGCATCCAGGCGCCGATGTAGTGCTCGCGCTGGACCTTGGCGGCACGCAGCCGGTCGATCGACAGGCGCGTGACCACGGTCACAAGCCAGGCTTCGGAGCTGTCGAGGGTGTCCCTGGCGGCTTCATGCCAGCGCAGCCAGGCGTCCTGCACGACCTCTTCCGCCTCGGCCACGGAACCCAGCATGCGGTAGGCGATGCCCTGCAGGCGAGGGCGGTGGCGGTCGAAGGTGAGGGTTGCGTCGTCCATGCGGGCTAGACGGCTGGCGTCCCCGGTTTGTGACGCCCTCTCACCAACAGGTGGAGTTTTAGGGAGGGCCGTCGCGCACGGCCGCCCCCGGTAGGGGGTTGGCGAAGCGGCACCAAATGTCGTGCAGCCCGGGGGCGAGCAACAGTTACGCGCCCTGGTACTCGGGCTTGGGGCCGAGGGTGGCTGCCAGTTCCTTGCGGTAGCGGTTCAGCTCCTGCACCGTCTTGAAGCTGCGGTTCATCAGCAGGCTCAGGTTGTGCAGGATGCGCTCGCCGACCTTGGTTTCCCAGACGGCGTCGAACTTGATCTGCTTGTCGAGCCAGTGCTCCAGCCAGTCGGGATCGGGCATGCGGCTTTGCACGGTGTCGCGCGGGAAGTGCGCCTTGCTGACGTGCAGGTTGGTCGGGTGCAGGGCCTGCGCCGTGCGGCGGGCGCTGGCCATCAGGACGCCGACCTTGGTGAAGGCGGCACGGGCCTCGTCGCCGAACTTCTCCAGCGCGCGCTTCATGTAGCGCAGGTAGGCGCCGCCGTGGCGGGCTTCGTCCTGGCTCAGCGTGGTGTAGATGTGCTTGATGACCGGCTCGGTGTGCCACTGGGCGGCACGGCGGTACCAGTGGTTGAGCCGGATCTCGCCGCAGAAATGCAGCATGAGGGTTTCGAGCGGCGGGGCCGGGTCGAAGTCGAAGCGCACCTCGTGCAGCTCTTCCTCGGTGGGGGCGTGCTTGGGGCTGAAGCGCTTCAGATACTCCATCAGCACGAGGGAATGCTTCTGCTCCTCGAAGAACCAGATGGACATGAAAGCGGAAAAATCGCTATCGTGGCGGTTGTCGCGCAGGAACATCTCGGTGGCCGGCAGTGCCGCCCACTCGGTGATGGCATTCATCTTGATGGTCTGCGCCTGCTCTTCCGACAGCAAGGAGGCGTCGAACGACTGCCACGGGATGTCCTTGTCCATGTCCCAGCGGACGGATTCGAGTTGTCTGAAGAGTTCCGGATAGAGCATCTATATCTTTCTAAGGCCGTCGATTTTAATCGGCCCGTTTGGCGCGCCCATGACAGACGCGCGATGATGCGGATACGCGCGTCCTTGCAGCATGGATGCGCATTCCCATTTTTGAATCAGGAGCCGCCATGCGAACCCCCTTCCGATTGTCGATGTTGTGGCGCTGCGCCCCTGCGGTTTCCCTCGTGGCGAGCCTGGTTTCGCCCCTTGCGGCGCAGGCCCAGACCCCCCCTGCAGCGCCCGCCGCCGCGGAGCCCGCAGGATGCCCGGTGATCCTTCAGCACACGTTCCCGCGGCTGCAGGACGAAAAACCCCAATCCCTGTGCCAGTACTCCGGCAAGGTGGTCCTCGTGGTCAACACGGCCAGCTTCTGCGGCTTCACTCCCCAGTACAAGGGCCTGGAAGCGCTGGACATGAAGTACCGCTCCCGCGGCCTGGTGGTCCTGGGCTTCCCGTCGAACGATTTCGCCCAGGAGTCGGGCTCCAACAAGGAGATCGCCGAATTCTGCGAAAGCACCTTCGGCGTGAAATTCCCGATGTTCGCGAAGTCGTCGGTGCGCGGCACGGACGCGAATCCGCTGTTCAGGCAGCTGGCGCAGGCCTCGGGAACCACGCCGAAGTGGAATTTCTACAAGTACCTGATCGGGCGCGACGGCAAGGTCGTGCAGGCGTGGTCGAGCATGACGGCGCCGGACGAGAACGGGTTCGTGAACGTCATCGAGAAGCAGCTCGGACCGAACTGACCGTCGGCAACTTTTACCGACCGGTCGATTTCCGTGCTGCCCCACCGGGAACAAACGTTTACAAACCGGACGGGAACCGTGCCGCCGATACCGCGCTCCTAAATCGCGTGGGCAGTGACTGACTTTCGAGTCGCTGCCCCGCGGTTTTCATGTTGCGAGGTCTTCCGGGCGCTTGCCGTCTGGTCGAAATCCCGAGGCGATTCTTCTCCTCCTCCCTCCCTCCCTCCTTCGCGTCGGGGCGCCTCGCAGCATTTTTGTATTCGGGCCGGACCGGGTCGCGCCGCACGCGAACCCAGGTCCGATGGGCCCCTCCCGATCGTTCTCCCTGAATCCGGTTTGCGCCGCTGCGCGTAATCGGGTCATGGCCGAAAACGACGACCTCCATCCGGTTCTTGGACGAACCCACTGCGAAGCTCCCGGCATGTCCTGCGCGGACGCCATGCCCCTGCCGGGATTCGCGCGCACCGCTCCCTCCCCCTCCTTCGGACGATCCCGGACCCCGCCCGCCGCGGCCCGCACGGTGCTCGGCCTGCTCCAGCGGCTGTCCTGCGGCTCGCTCACGGTGAGGCTGCCTGACGATTCGCTGCGGCACTTCGGCGCCGCGGCCGGCTCGGGCCCCTCGGCCTCGATCACGCTGCGCAACTGGAACGTCTGCAAGGCTGCGCTCAAGTCGGGCGACATCGGCTTCGCCGAAAGCTACATCGCAGGCGACTGGAGCACGCCCGACCTCACCGAGCTCCTCCGGCTTTTCATCGCCAACCGCCGCGCCATCGAAGACGTGGTGTACGGCAGCTGGGCCGGGCGCCTGCTCTACCGCCTGCGGCACCTGCTGAACCGCAACAGCAAGGCCGGCAGCTCGCGCAACATCCACGCGCACTACGACCTGGGCAATGCGTTCTACGCGCTGTGGCTCGACGAGACGATGAACTACTCGTCGGCCTGGTTCGAGGGCGACCTGTCGAAGCCCATGCCGGAGGCGCAGCGCGCGAAGGTTCGCCGCGCGCTCGAGGCGGTGCACGCGAAGCCCGGCGACCGGGTGCTGGAGATCGGCTGCGGCTGGGGCGCGCTGGCCGAGATGGCTGCCTTCGACATCGGCGCCTCGGTGACGGGCGTGACCCTGTCGACCGAGCAGCTCACCTACGCCCGGCAGCGCACCGCCGGGCTCGCCGCCGACCTGCGGCTGCAGGACTACCGCGACATCGACGACGCCCCCTTCGACGCGATCTGCTCCATCGAGATGGTGGAAGCCGTGGGCCGCGCCTACTGGCCGGAGTACTTCCGCGCCCTGGCCCGCCTGCTCAAGCCGGGCGGCCGCGCCTGCGTGCAGAGCATCGTGATCGACGACGCGCTCTTCGACCGCTACATCGGCTCGACCGACTTCATCCAGCAGTACATCTTCCCGGGCGGCTGCCTGCCCTGTCCGCGCGAGTTCCGGCTGGAAGCGGAGGCGGCGGGACTGGAGGTGGTGGACGAGTTCGGCTTCGGCGCCGACTACGCCGAAACGCTGCGCCGCTGGCGCGAGAGCTTCCTGGCCCGGCGCGCAAGCGTGCTGCAGCTGGGCTTCGACGAGCGCTTCATGCGCATCTGGGAGTTCTATCTCGCCTACTGCGAGGCGGCGTTCTCGCAGGCGAACATCGACGTGGTGCAGTACACGCTGCGCAGGCCTTGAAGGACAAAGAAAAAGGCGCCCTGGGGCGCCTTCCTTTTTCTTGCGTTTCGCCGACGCCCGCTCAGGGCTTGGTGTCGATGAAGCTCGGACGCAGCATCAGCTTGTCGAACAGCTTCGCGAGGTTGGCGTTGTCCTTGCGCCAGTCGATCTCGGGGAAGCGCAAGTCCAGCCAGCCCAGCGTGCAGCCCACGGCGATGTCCGACAGGCTCAGGTGGATGCCGCTGCAGAAGGGCTTGTCGCCCAGGCCCTTGGCCATGGCTGAGATCCCACCCTCGACCTTGGCGCGCTGGCGCTCGATCCAGGCGGCGCTGCGCTCGCCGTCGGCGCGGCCGGACCAGGTGGCTTCCAGGCGCCAGAGCACGCCGGCGTCCATGACGCCGTCGGCCAGCGCCTCCCAGGTCTTGACCTCGGCGCGCTCGCGGCCCTGCTGCGGAATCAGCTTGCCCACGGGCGACAGGGTGTCCAGGTACTCGACGATCACGCGGGAATCGAACATCGCCTCGCCGCCTTCCATGATCAGGCAGGGGACCTTGCCCAGCGGGTTGGAGCTGGAGATGGTGGTGTCGGCAGCCCAGACGTCTTCGATCACGAACTGGTAATCGAGCCGCTTCTCGGCCAGCACCACGCGCACCTTGCGCACGTAGGGGCTGGCGGCGGATCCGATCAGTTTCATGAAGGCTCTCTCCCTATGCATTGATGACGTTTGGTAATAGTCATTTTAGGTGAACGGGAAAACCAGAGGCCCGATCCCCTGCGGATCGTCTCCCCAAACGCCCCGGAAGCGCTCCCCCGGGCCCTTCGCGCGGCGCCCGCCTAAAATTGAGGCATGAGCTTTTCCACCGTTTCCGCCCTTTCCCCCCTTGACGGCCGCTACGCGGCCAAACTCGCGGCGCTGCGTCCGCTGATGAGCGAGCAGGGCTATATGCACCGGCGCGTGCAAGTCGAGGTGGCGTGGTTCATTGCGCTGTCCGACTGCGGTTTCGCCGAATTCAAGCCGCTGACCGGCGGCGCGCGCAAGTACCTGATGGGCCTGGTCACCCACTTCTCCGAGGCCGACGCGCTGGCCATCAAGGAGATCGAGAAGACCACCAACCACGACGTGAAGGCGGTCGAGTACTGGATCAAGTCGAAGTTCGAGGCCCGTCCCGAACTGCTCGCAGCCGCCGAGTTCGTGCACTTCGCCTGCACCAGCGAGGACATCAACAACACCAGCCATGCCCTGCAGATCCAGGCTGCGCGCGACAAGGTGGTGCTGCCGGCCCTCGACGGCCTGATCGCCAAGCTGCGCGAGATGGCGCACCAGTTCGCCGGCGTGTCGATGCTCTCGCGCACGCATGGCCAGACCGCCAGCCCGACCACGGTCGGCAAGGAGATCGCCAACGTGGCGGTGCGCCTGTCGAAGGCGCGCGAGCAGATCGCCACGGTGAAGCTGCTGGGCAAGATGAACGGCGCTGTCGGCAACTACAACGCCCACCTGGCCGCCTGGCCCGACTTCGACTGGGAAGCCTTCAGCCGCAAGGTCGTCGAGACGCCCGCACCGCTGGGCCTGGGCCTGAGCTTCCAGCCCTACAGCATCCAGATCGAGCCGCACGACTACATGGCCGAGCTGTTCGACGCGGTGGCGCGCGCCAACACCATCCTGATCGACTTCTCGCGCGACATCTGGGGCTACGTGAGCCTGGGCTACTTCAAGCAGCGACTGAAGAAGGGCGAGATCGGCTCCTCGACGATGCCGCACAAGGTCAACCCGATCGACTTCGAGAACGCCGAAGGCAACCTGGGCCTGGCCAACGCGGTGCTGCGCCACCTAAGCGAGAAGCTGCCCATCAGCCGCTGGCAGCGCGACCTGACCGACAGCACGGTGCTGCGCAACATCGGCGTGGGCTTCGGCTACGCCACGCTGGCCTACGCGAGCCTGGCCACCGGCCTGGGCAAGCTCGAGCTCAACGACGAGGCGCTGGCCGCCGACCTCGACGCCTCGTGGGAAGTGCTGGCCGAGCCGATCCAGACGGTGATGCGCCGCTTCGGCGTGCAGGGCGCCTACGAGCAGCTCAAGGAAGTGACCCGCGGCAAGACCGTGACGGCCGAGGCGCTGCACGGGCTGATCCGCTCGCTGGACATCCCCGAGGCCGAGAAGGCCCGCCTGCTGGCCATGACGCCGGCCAGCTACGTGGGCAAGGCCGCGGAGCTCGCCAGCCGGATCTAGGAGGCGTTCGCGCCTTCACGCCGACAGCCGCCCTCGGGCGGCTGTTTCTTTCGCATCCCCGGGGCGCCTGCCGCCTAAACTCGCGCACCCATGGCCCTCAAATCCACCATCTTCAAGGCCACCCTCGCGGTGGCCGACATCGACCACGGCTACTACGCCGACCACGCGCTGACCCTGGCGCGCCACCCCAGCGAGACCGACGAGCGGATGATGATCAGGCTCGTGGCGCTCGCGCTCAACGCGCACCAGCTGCAGGACGTGTGCAACGGCGACGGCACGCTGGCCTTCGGCGCCGGCCTGTCGAACGTCGAGGAACCCGACGTGTGGCTTCGCGACTTCACGGGCGAGGTCAAGCTCTGGATCGAGGTCGGACAGCCTGAAGACAAGCCCATCATCAAGGCCTGCAACAAGGCCGACGAGGTGATCGTCTACGCCTTCAACCACGCGGCCGAGATCTGGTGGCGCGGCATCGAGAACAAGCTCACGCGGCCGCAGAACCTCAAGGTGTACCGCGTGCCGACCAGCGCCTCGCAGGCCTTGGCCGCGCTGGCGCAGCGCAGCATGCAGCTGCAGGCGACGATCCAGGAGAACACGCTGACGCTGGGCGACGGCGCCAACAGCGTCGACATCGAACTGCTGCGCTGGAAATAGGGCTCGCCCTTAGGCTGCGCGCACTTCGTGCGCTTCGCCAACTCCCTACCGGGGGCAACACCTGCGGCCCGGCGAAGCCGGCTCCGCGATGTTTCGCGAAGGCGCCATGCTCGTTGTTTCTAGACGGCCGGCATCATCTGGCCGCACTGCCAGCACTGCTCGAAGCCGCCTTCGATCTGCTCGCCGCACACGCAGCGCCAGCTGCGCTGCGGGCGGTGCTGCAGTTCGTGCAGCAGACGTTTGGCGAGATCGAACTGGCTCTCGTCGTCGATCCAGATCTCGGGCAGGCACTGGTCGGGCGGCAGCTGGCCCATCACCGCGCCGAGGAACTCGCGCTGCACGGTGGCGGCCACGCCCTCCTCGCGCAAGGCGTGCGCCCACACGGTCGCGATCGCGAGGTTGGGCGCTTGCGCAAGACGGCGCATGGTCAGGGGGCCCAGTTCTTCTCGTCGTCGGGATCGAACTCGGGCTCGTCGGCCGATGGCGGCGGCGACGATGGCTCGCGTTCGGCCTCGCGTGCGCGCTCGGCATAGCGGTTGAAGCGCCAGGCCGAGTCTTCCATCGTGATGCGGCGCCATGTGGCGCGCTTCTCGACGGGCGACATGCCGGGCCAGAACTGCACTTCGTCGAAGGTTCGGCCGCAGCCCTTGCATTCGTCGTCGCCCTGGCTGGTGGAGCAGATCGCGATGCAGGGGGTGTCGGGCGTGCTGTCGTACCAGGCCATCCAGGCGGCCCAGGCCTTGGCCGGAAAGCCGACCTCGTCGACCTCGTCCTCGTGATGGAAGACCATGAGCGCGTAGACCTCGGCCAGCGCCCGCAATTCAGGGCCCAGCGTGACGCCGTCGGGCGACGGCGTCTTCTCGCGCCAGTAGTTGATGGCGGCCTCGATGTCGGTGATGTGTATGGCGGCCATGGAGCGTGAAAAAGCAGCGGACGGCGATCATAGTCCGGCAATGTCCCGAAGCGTCGAAGGGACATGGTCGCTATGAAAAGAAGAGCTTCAAACCCTTTATCCATGGGCATTCCAAAGCCGTTCTCTTTGAATTCCTGAAAACTTTCGATTGCGCCGCCAAGAGCTTCGATGCTCTAATCCGCCGCACGAAGGGGAGTAGCTCCCGACCGCTGCCGGCCACGGTAGCGCGAATCGTCAGGTCGTCAATACGAAGCAAAACACTTCCGGCCTGTCGGGCAACGTACGCGCGGGTTCTTGCGCGCGCTGTCGAGCAAGACCTTCGATTTGAACCTGTGCAGGTTTGGTCGAAGCGTTCGCAAGTCCCCGGTGTCCCCCGGCCTTCATTCCTCGCTTTCGACTCGCCCTGCACGGGATGAATCGAAACGCATAGCCATGCGCCTTCCGTCGTCGCCCCTGAAGGGAGAGGCAGGGGCGCGCAGACAAAGAGGAAACCTATGGAAATGTTCATGACCCCGGAGTTCTGGGTCGCAGTCGGTCAGATCATCATGATCGACATCCTGCTGGGCGGCGACAACGCCGTGGTGATCGCGCTGGCCTGCCGCAAACTCCCGCCGGCCCAGCGCACGCAAGGCATCCTGTGGGGTACCGCGGGCGCGATCGCGCTGCGCGTGATCCTGATCTTCTTCGCGCTGACCCTGCTGGCGATCCCGTTCCTGAAACTGGTGGGCGCGATCCTTCTGGTGTGGATCGGCATCAAGCTGCTGGCTCCCGAGCATGACGACGGGCACGGCAACATCACCGGCAGCGACAAGCTGTGGGGTGCCGTCAAGACCGTGATCGTCGCCGACCTCGTGATGAGCGTCGACAACGTGATCGCCATCGCGGGCGCCGCACAAGGCGCCGGCGACAGCCACCAGATGCCGCTCGTGATATTCGGCCTGCTCGTGAGCATCCCGATCATCGTCTGGGGCAGCCAACTGGTCATCAAGCTGATGGACCGCTTCCCGATGATCATCACGGCCGGCGGCATGCTGCTGGGCTGGATCGCCGGCACGATGGCCGTCTCCGACCCGGCGCTCGCCAACACCGCCGCCTGGACCTGGGTGCCGAAGGTGCCGCAGACCGACGTGATCAAGTACGCAGCCGGCGTCATCGGTGCACTGCTGGTGCTGGTGGTCGGCAAGTGGGTGGCCGCGCGCCATGCCCGCAACAAGCACGAGGAACCGGCGGTGACGACCGGCTGAACGCCGGCGACCGCGGCCCCGCCACGAACTTCCTGACCAACACTGTCTCTGTCACTCTAACTACCTGAAGGAGCACGCCATGGAAAAGATCATTCTTTACGTCGACGACGCCACCTACGCCTGCGAGCAGTTCGCCGAACTGGCGCCGGACGCGAACAGCGTCGTGGCGCGCCATTGGGTGCTCGTGGCCTGCGCTCCGCGAATGACGCATCGCATCAGCAAGTGGGTGAGCCACAGCGCGCGCGAGAACTGGCGCGCCAAGTGGTTCAGCAAGGTGCAGGCGCAGATGACGCCGCTGCTGGAGCGCAATGGCGGCCAGGTGACGCCGGTGCTGGCCAAGGGCCCGCTGGCCGAGCTCACCGCGCAGCTCAAGCGCGAGCATTCGGCCACTCACGTGGTCGATGCGCGCCGCCCGAAGGTTGGCGTCGACCTGGAGCCGGTGACGCCGGACCAGACGCCGCCTCAGCAGTCGGGCTGGGCCTTCCCTGGCGCGGTGATGGGCATGGGCGCACTGCTCGTGCTGGCGAACGAACTGGCCGAATAAGGCCGCAGGACTGAAGCTCGATTCCCTGCGAGCCCCGGCGCCGAAAGGTGCCGGGGCTCGTTGTCTTTTGCGGGCCCTGGGGTATCCTGCCCCCATGCGCATCATCCTCAAATGGCTGCTCAGCGCCGTGGCGCTGCTGGCGGTCGCATACCTCTACAGCGGCGTCCAGGTCAACAGCTTCGGCTCCGCGCTCATCGCGGCCGCGGTGATCGGCCTGCTCAACATGGTCGTGCGGCCGGTGCTGGTGATCCTGACCCTGCCCGTCACCATCGTCACGCTCGGGCTCTTCCTCTTCATCATCAACGCGCTGCTCTTCTGGGCCGCCTCGGGCCTGCTGGGCGGCTTCCACGTCAACGGCTTCCTGGCCGCGCTGATCGGCTCGCTGCTGTACTCGCTGCTGGGGCTGCTGATCGAGTCGGCGCTGGGCGGGCTGCTCTCCAGGCGCTGAGCGCGCCCGCCGGCTGCTGCTACTTGAGCGGCGGCTCCGCCGCCTGCTCCTTCACCAGCACATCGACCGCGCGGGCGCGGGTGTCGATGATCGACGCCTCGTAGTGGTCGACCACCTTCGACTGGCGGATGATCTCCTGCGCCGCCTTGAAGCGGTCACGCGCCGCCGGGTAGTCGAGGATCGCCACGTTCGCCTCCGCGTCGGCACGCACCGCGCGCAGCGTGTCGTTCTGCGCGCCATAGAGGCTGCTGAGCGTGCGCCATGCGGTCGCGTCGCGCGGATTGGTGGCCACCCAGTCGCGCAGCACCTGGATCATCGGTGCCGGCTGGCGCATGGCGGCGGCGGCCTCGGCGGCGAGCAGCATCTCGGGCCGATCCTTCGACTTCGCATCGAGCAGGGCTGCAGCCTTGGGCGCCGCGCCGGCGGCAAGCTCGATCTCGGCGCTGAGCCAGCGCGCCTGCCTGGCCGCTGCAGGGTCGTCGGCCACGCGGACGGTCAGGCGCTCGGCCAGTGCGCGCGCGGCCTTGTAGTCGCGGATTTCCTTCGCCGACAGCGCCGCCGCGTACAGCGTGCCGGCCTGCTGGGCCGGTGAGCTCTTGGCGAATTCGCCGCTGGAGGCAGAGTCGATCCAGAGCCGCAGCACGTCGACGCCCGGGCGCGTCAGCACGCGGGCGCGTGCGGCGATCATCGCGTGGTCCATGGCCAGCGGCTGCGGCGGCACCGTGTCCATGTTGAACTGGAAGCGGCCCTGCATGTCGGAGATGCGCTCCGTGGTCAGCGGGTGGCTGCGCAGGTAGGGGTAGGAGCCGTTGTCGTTGAGGCGCGAGGCGTACTGCAGCTTCTCGAACATCGTCGCCGCGCCCTGCGGCGCGAAGCCGGCCTGCGTCATCACGCCGAAGCCGATGCGGTCGGCCTCGCGTTCCATGTCGCGCGAGAAGTTGAGCTGGTTCTGCGCGAACATCGCCTGGCTGCCCATGATCATGGCCTGGCCGGCGTCGGCATTGCGGCTCTTGCCGGCCGCGATCATCCCGAGAATCAGGCCAGCGATCATCAGCGGCATCTGCCGGCCCTGCCGGGTCATGATCCGCGAGATGTGGCGCTGCGTGACGTGCGAGAGCTCGTGCCCGAGCACCGTGGCCAGCTCGTCGCGGCTGCCGACCACGGCCACCAGCCCGAGGTTGAGCCCGAGATAGCCGCCCGGCAGCGCGAAGGCGTTGATGTTGCGGTCGCGGCCCAGCAGGATCGTCCAGGCGAAGCGCTCGTCGAGCTCGGGCGTGAGCTCGCCGCGCGCGCGGGCGGCGGCCAGCAGGCGCTGCCAGATGTCCTGCACGTAGGCGGCGATCACCGGGTCGTCGATGTAGTCGGTGTCGCGGTACAGCTCGCGGGCGATCTGGTCGCCCAGGTGGCGCTCGGCGCTGGCGGTCATCTCGCCGCCGTCGCCCATGCCGGGCAGCACCTGCTGGATCTGCGCGAGCGCGGGCACCGGCAGCAGCACCTGGGAAGCTATCAAAACACTAGCGCACAACGACCGCAGGGCGGGCGTCCGCTGGTTCCGGGAGTGGCGTTGGGGAGTCAAGCGCGGCGTTCCTCGTCAATGGCTCGGGCTCGTATGATGCACGTCCAACCCGATCGTTCACCCATGAGCACCCTCACCCATTTTGACGCCCAGGGCCAGGCCCATATGGTCGACGTGGCCGCCAAGCCCGCCACCCACCGCGTGGCCGTCGCCACCGGCCGCATCGAGATGCAGGCGGCGACGCTCGCGCTGATCGAGTCCGGCACCGCGAAGAAGGGCGACGTGCTGGGCATCGCGCGCATCGCGGGCATCCAGGCGGCCAAGAAGACCAGCGACCTGATTCCGCTGTGCCACCCGCTGGCTCTCACCCGGGTTGCGGTGGCGTTCGCGCTGGCCGACGCAGGAAGCGCGCCCCAGGTGGTCTGCACGGCGACCGTGGAGACCGTCGGGCCTACAGGGGTGGAGATGGAGGCGCTGACCGCCGTGCAGGTAGCGCTGCTGACGATCTACGACATGTGCAAGGCGGTGGACCGTGGCATGCGGATCACCGACGTGCATGTGCTGGAGAAGCATGGGGGCAAGTCGGGCAGCTGGGTGGCGGGGTAGCCCGCCTTCTCAGGAACCCGGGAACCGCGGCTCAGTTCCAGCATTCGCTCGCAGCCGCGAGCGCCGCATCGAAGCCCGTGTAGTTCTCGACCGATTTCCGTCCGGTGTGGGTGACGACATAGTCGCCGCAACGGTCTCCGCTCATCGAACCCGTGCGGGTCGCCTTCAGGCTGTAGCCGGTGCCCGTGTCGTTGGGTGTCAGCGCGATGGTGTAGTTGGCAGCCCCTTCGCCCGGCAACGGTGAAGTGCCGAACTGTGTCTTGAAGATCCCGCCGTCCGCGTTGATGTCTGCTCCGCCCGCCGTCTTCGCGTAGCTGTAGTTCTCGCTGTAGTGCCGCTCCAGCCACTGCTGGGCCTGGGAGAGCGAGGCCTTCACCTGCGCGCGCTTGCCCTTGGCGATCTGCTCCTTGTAGCTCGGGTAGGCGATGGCGCTGAGGATCGCGATGATGACCACCGTGATCATCACCTCGACCAGCGTGAAGCCTCCCGCACGTTTGCGCGCCGCGCTCATCGGTGCTTCTCCACGGTGGTCTTCAGGCCGGGGATCTCGCGCCAGAAGATCCGCGACTGGGTGGTGTTCCTCTTCATCGTGACGTCCGAGTTCGGCCCGACGATCCGGGCGCAGGACAGGCCCGCGGTGCAGCGGGCGGTCGAGTCCTCGGGAATGGCGAAGCGCTGGTCGAGGCCGACGATGCCGATCACCGCACCGGCAGCGCCGGCAATGCCGAAGAGATTCGGCGTCATGGAGACGCCCGCGACACCGTTCACCTGCACGTCCGCGCCCACTCCGGTGTCGGCGCACACGACGCCCTGCGTTGCCTTCTTGTAGACGATGGGAATGTTGACGTCCTTGCCCACGGCCTTCGGATTGCCCAGCACCATGCCCGAAGACAACGACGTTGGAATATTCACATACCAGCCCTTCTTGCTGCTCCAGTCGATGGCATCGGTGGCGCTCTGGACGATCGCCTCGGCCTTCGCCGTGTCGAGGCCCCACGTGCGCTGCTGGAGATCGGTGACGCCCGAGGGAATGGCGCCGGGGGCGGCGGCATAGCCCGGCTTGTCCCAGATTCCGAAGATGCGGTGCTGCCGTACCGTGTCGGGGAAGTCGCCGGAAAAGATCGACTGCCCCGTGCCGAACACCACGACCTGGCCGCCGTGGGGATGAAAGCGCAGCACCGGCGCAGTCGTGATCGGCAGCGTCTTGCTCGAAGCGTCCAGCGCCGCGTACAGCGGTTTGCCGTAGGCCTCCTTCCAGTCCGTCACATCGGTGCTGGAGACGTCGAACTTCCACATGTTGCCCTTGAGATCGCCCGCATAGATCGCGTCGGCGATGCCGTCGTCGTTGATATCGAGCCAGGTGGGCTGCATCAGTCCGCCGCCGCCCGCCGTGCCGACCTCGATGCGCTTGTAGTGGGTGTTGTCGACCCACTTTCCGGCGGAGCTCGGCCCGTCGATGAAGAGGATGTAGAGCACGGTCTTGCCCGACGTGCTCGACACGCCGTTGCCGAAGAGCACGGCGAACTTGCCGTTGGCCATCCTGGCGACCTGCGCGGCCTGATTGCTTGCCGGATGCACCCCGCCCTCGGAGATCACGTAGCCGAGATCGGCATCGTCCGCGGCAGTGAATTGCCACTTGTAGATGCTGGCGGCATTCGCCTCGGTCAGCGCCCCAGGCGACGTCACGTCGAGCGCGAAGATCGCCTTCGCGCCACGCCCGAGGCTGGAGAAGAGGTAGGTCTTCCACGGGTTGGTCTCGGCGGCAGTCTTCACGTCCGCGGTGAAGGGAGACCCGTCCGCATAGGCGCGCAACTCGGTGATGGTGGCGTCCGGCAACTCCCTGAGGCGCGAGGAGAGCGCCTGCGGCACATAGGACATCACCGGCATCAGCGTATCGGCGGTGAAGGCGTGGAGCATGCCGTCCGCGGCGCCCACCCAGACCAGCTTGGCGCGCGACTTCTGTGCGGTCTTGAAGGTGCCGTAGCCCTCGAAGACGGAGCCGAAGAAATTGGCCGCGGGCCGGTCCTGGAGCCAGGGGTTGGAATTGACCACGCCGCCCATGATCGAATCCGAATTCCGGTCGCGGAAGGTGCCGCCGTACAGCTTCTCCCTGGTGCGGGTGCCGCGCAGGTAGCCGATGATGTCCTGCTGCACGCTCGTCGATGCATTGAGGCCGGCCAGGTATGCAGCGCCCGCGGAGACGTTCAGGCCTGCATAGGTGAACGGCACGCCGGTGGTACCGAGGTTCGTGATGATCTCGCGCGTCGTCGCGTTCGTGAGGTTGACCTGCCCCCTCGCGGAGGGCGTGCTGCCGAAATTGCCTGCCGAATCCAGCCGGTACGACAGCAACTCGCCGTGCAGGTCGGAGGCCGAGAAGTTCGCGACGTACTTGTAGTCGCCGGCGCGCAGGTCGGGACGCGACACGGCCGGGGCGGAGTTCGAATTCCCGGTGATGTCCGCGAAGACCTGCCGCAGCGATTCCTCGAGCAGGTCCGGGCGCCGGGCGAGGAAGTAGTTGTCAGGAATGCCGTCGCTGCAGTTGGGCTGGCCGGCAGCCCCGCAGGCGGCGCCGTCGGCACGCTTGACGTCCCACTTGGAGACGGCGTCGGGGAATCCGGTCGGATTCTTCTCGGAGTCCTTGAAGCCGCCGTACTTGGCAACGTACCAGAGGGGGTCCTGGATCGCTACGTCGCCTGAGCCGATCATCTTGTAGTCGAGCCGGGTCTCGCCCTTGACGAATACGTCGCCGATCTTCACGCACAGGCGCGGGGCCTTGTCGTAACGCCAGTCGGGCGGTGTTGTCCCGTCGTCGTTCAGATAGCACTTGTCTTCCGTGTGCCTGGGCGCGGCCTGCTCGCTGGAGGAAGCGTAGACGACATTCGACTCTCCGGAGGCATAGTTGTTGATGCCGCTGTGGAAGTGGCTCCCGTCCTTGTCGCTGCCCACCACGGTGTAGCCGAAGGCAAAGGGCTTGGCATGCCCGGTGTTCGACTCCAGGGTCTGCGTGAAGATGCGCAGCGTGGGCGGCGTGGTGCTCGCATCGGTCTCGTATCGGATCGAGCCGAGCATGTCCTGGTCCTGGTCTTCGCCGAGCGCCTGGTGCTGCCAGAGCACGAGAAAGGTTCCCGATTCGCCGTTCGCCGCGCGCCTCAGGACCTTGAAGTCCACCATGTTGCCCGGGAGAGGGGGTGTACCGCTCCAATCAATGCTGGCGGGGGTGATGAAGACGTATTTGCTTGGATTGGACCCCGGAACCGGAATGCGGATGGACGCCGACCCACCCGACATCGTCACCGCGTACTGCCGGACCTTCAACACGTTGGCGTTGGCGTCCACGGGCACGGTCAGGTTGGAGCGAATGCGGTTCACATGCGCGTAGTAGGCGGCGCCCGCGCCAAGATAGGTGCCCCGCATGTTCGGCGCCTCGGGGCACAGGCCCGCCACGAGGCTCAGGTTGCCGATGAGCTTGCCGGTGCAGATGCCGTTGACGTCCGTGCCGTTGGAGCCCGCCAGGCGGGTCGTGCCCGAAATGCCTTCATGCTCGGAGTTGCCGATGAGGTCCGTGTAATAGGCGGCGCTATGCGGTGCGCCGATGCCTGAAGCGCGTTCGTTGAAAGCACCCATCTTGTCTCCATCGAAGGTTCCCACGCCGCTGGAGACGGTGACCATGTTGAGCGGGCGGCAGATGTTCTTGCCATAGAGCGACTCGCGCGACTTTCCGGAAGCCGCGTAGACCGGATTCGACGTGAGTGGATCTATCCAGGAGGGAGACGGCAGGCCGAGAGCACTGTCCTTCTCTCCGCCACTGTAGAGAGCCTTTGTTTCGGGGTGGGCGTAGTAACGCAGCCCCTCCAGGAGAATTTCGCCGATCGGATTGCCCCATGACGGGCACTTTCCATTTTTGATGCTTACGGAGTTGCAGTTGTCCGGGCCGTTTCCCGCCCAGTACTTTCCCTCTGAGGGGTTGTACCCGAACGGCCTCAGCCGGTTCAGCGAATAGATGATGCCGCGGTCGTTGGCGTTGGAAAAAACCTTGAACACGCCGGTCTGCGCATCGATCTCGTCGTTGATCTCCGACATGTTCTTTCGAAGCACGCCGCCATCCAGATTGGTGTCGAAGGAACCGAGAAACATCGCGAACTCGGCCTTGGCCGGGCTCTGGCCGTAATTACTGCTTTCGCCGAATTCATTGAGCAGGCCGATGGGTTTCAGGTTCGAGTTCGGATACTGCTTGCAGCGCTCTTCCCCGATGAGGTCCTTCTTGCAGACCTCGACGCGGGCCAGGTATTCGTCGGCCCTTGAAGGTAACCTGCCGTTGTGGGCCGATGCGCCGCCAGCTCCCACATAGTTGTCGGTCATGAACTGCACGGTCGACGGCTGCCACCCATATCGTTGCTCGTTGCTCCAGTTGCAGCTCAGGACTTCCGTCATGTTCCAGAGGATGTAGTTGCCTTCGGCCGCACGAATCACGGGCCTCAAAGTGGATACCTGCGACTCCTGCGTATCGCCGCTTCCGGGATTTTCATGACGCCGGCACAGGGTCAGTCCGCTCGCATAGGAGAACGGCGTGAGGCGGATCAAGTCGCGGCCGTTGTAGTATTTCGCATAGGCTTGGCTGTTGCGAGGCACGAATGCCATTTCGAGCACGGTCTTGCCGGGTCTGCCCGGCGAGCCGGCCTCGTCGGTGGAACGCAAGCCGCCGTAGAGGATCTTGCGCAGCACATCCATCCGGGACATGGTGGCCCAGTTCAGGAAATTGCCGCTCCAGAGGCTGGATGTGGTCGCGGATGCGCCGGCGCAGTAATACCTTTGCGAGCCCGCAGGATCTCCGTTGACCGTTTCCCTGTCGGCCAATTTGTTCGGAACGAAATTGCCGCTTTGCGTGCTGTAGCTGTAGCACTTCGTGGGATCGAAGTAGCCGTAGTACTTGAAATGGGGCAGGAAGAAATAATCGATGCTGCCGTCGAAGTTCAGGTCTTCGTAGTCGGTGTAGGCGCGGCTGAACATGCTGTAGTCCTTGGACACGTTCAGCACCACCATCGGGAGGTTGGGGTCCGGATTCACATTGGGCGGAATCGCCTGGATCTGGGCATTGGAAGCGGCGGCGCCAACCAGTGCCAGCATCGCAACCAGCTTCGGGATCGATGATTTCATTTTTCAGCTTCGCTTGAAGTAGCTTTGCAGCACGACTTCGGTGTTCGGATCGAGCCCCCAGCCGCGGGCGGTATTCCTGAAATAGATGTCGTCCCCGCGCTGCATGTACTCGATGAGATACTCGGGCTGGCGCGACACGCCAGTGACTCCAGGCGTGCCGGTGAAGGTGCCGAGCGGCACCGCGCCGGTGAAATTGCAGGTCGAGGGCGGAGACGCCTTCCAGCCGACACCGCCCATGGCCGCCGGCCACCAGGGCTCGGGATTGGTCTTCGACTTGGAGTTGCTGGCTGCGTAATAGGCCGCGGGGCTTTGGTCGCCGAAGCGGCACTGGCCACGCGGGCAGTCGGTGCCGAAGTTCGGCTCGCCGTAGGCCGAATTGATAGGACGGTCGTCGCCACGTGCGCAGGCTGCGCCCTCCACGTCGGCTGCAAGGGAGATGTCTCGCTCCGCATCGCGCAGGGCAGCCTCTGCCGCCTGCCTGGCGACCTCCATGTCGAGCACATTGCGCGCGACGTGCTCGCCGAACATCACGCGCCGCACGGCGAAGGCGGCAACGCCCGACAGGATCAGGATGAACACCAGCACCACGACCATGGCGAGTCCGCGTTCGGCGGCAGGGTAGCGCGGGATCTTCAAAATGTCCTCGTGAGGTTGTTGCGGACGCCGAAGATGCGGGTCTGCTGCTTGTAGACGGCGCGATCCGAATCGGTGAACGAGACGGAGGTGCCGTCGCAGTCCACATAGCTTCCGCCGGATGTCTGCCTCACGGAGGCGTCGAGCGTCCTGGTCATCACGCACACCTGGACGGCGACGACGCGCTGCCATCCCGTCTTGCTCTCCCCGTTGATGGTGGCGACCGAAAGACGGTTGACTTCCGTTGCCGTGAAGAAACGCGCAGGCGCTTCGAGCGTATTGGCCTCGGAGACGCCGTAGCGGAACCTCAGCTGGGTGACGCCCGGCACGATGGGCTGATAAGGCTTGGTGTTGGGTCCGTTGCCGGCGCAGCGGAAGCTGCGCGTCGAGATGGACCGGCCGTCCTGCTGATAGGTGTAGCTCGCGCCGAGGCCGTAGACGTTGCTGATGAACAGCGGCAGCGCGACGGTGCCCGTGCCTTTCGCACCGCTGCCAGCGCGAGCTTCGTTGTACTTCGTTCCACCGAACTCGGCGAGCTCCACGTCCTGGCGCAGGCAGTCCTTTCTCGTGCCCACGCCTTCGGTCTCGAAGTTGTCGGCAGAGAAGTAGTTGACGACGAGCGAATCGGGCTCTCCGTCCTTGACTGCAGGGCAAGTACCCTTCTCCACGTCGAACAGCCCCGAGCTGCATCCGAAGATGCCCTGGTCGAAGGCGTGGGCCGAGGCCGAGACGATGTTCGAGTAAGCGCCCTGGAACCTCGGGGATTCGCTGGAGACGGGAAAGCTGGCGGGATAGAAGCCCGCGTTCTTCAGGTCGCGGCCGATGATGTCCAGCACGACGCTCGCGGCCTCCTGCTGCTGCGCGCTGGCGTCGATGGCCCTTGAGGCCCGTGTCGTCGAGATGAACAGGTAGCCCGCCGCGGCAACGAGCAGCAGCCCGATCACGATGGCTACCAGCAGTTCGACCAGCGTGAGGCCGCGCGACCTGCAAGCACGGCTTTTCATGGAAGGACCCTCGCGGTATAGCAGCGCACGCCAGCCGGTGCCTTCGCTCCCTCGGGGCAGCAAAAACGTGCGGAGCCCGTTTGCAGGTCCTCCTTCTTCCTGGTGCAAGCGGCCTGCTCCAGGGCGTCGCCCTTCTCATCTACAGCGCCTTTGTCGAACCACATGACGCTGACGTCGAACCCGGCGCGGACATCCCCGGTGACGTAGCCGGCGCCCCCCGGCAACGCGGCGCGCAGGATGTTCTTCCAGCGGGCAAGGTCGAAGACGGCCAGCTCCGCCGGTGTGCAGACAGCGCTCGCGCAATCCTTCGCCGGTTCGGTGGCCACCTCGGCGACCTGCTCCGAATAGGCGTCGGTCAGCAGATAACCCTTGCCCTCCACGCCGACACCTGCGACGACACCCGAATATCCATTCGCTCCGGGCGCGTTGACGCGGATCCTCTCGGACAGGTCGTCGATCACGGCCGAGACGTTCAGCCGGGCCTCATTGCCGGTCTGGTACTTCAGCGCGACGGCCAGCAGGCTCGCGATGGCAACCAGCCCGAGCGAAAAAACCAGGAGAGCGACCAGCGCCTCGATCAGCGCCACACCCGATTGACGAGCGCGAAACATCATCCGTCCCCCGCCTAGTTCTGGTTGCTGTCGTTGCAGCTGATGCCGCCGACGTTGCCGACGCGGGCGCGTCCCATCATGTCCAGGCACATGACCTTGGTGGCGGAGCCGCCTGCGGGCGCGAGATCCAGCACCTGCTGTCCGGCAAGACTCGATCGGCCTCGCGCATCGAACCGCAGTGTCGCGACCTTGCCGGTGGGCGCGGTCAGCGTGGGGCCGCCCGTCCTGCCGATGTAGAACTTCAGCAGCCGCGCAGTGTCATCGGTCGCGACGCTGTCGCACTTGGGATTGGAGAAGACGATCCAGCCGCCGCTCCATTCGCGCCCTCTTTGGGTACAGACCGGATCCGCGACCGTGATGTCCGCGGGAGCGCAGACGGTGACGCACTTGTTCGTTGCGATCGCCTCGGAGCGCGCGAAGCCGATGGCCATGGCGAATTCGTTGCCGAGCGTCGCGGCAGCAGAGCTCCTCTGCATCGCGACGAAGCTGGGCACGGCCAGCGAAAGCAGGATGCCCATCATCGTGACGACGACGACGAGTTCGATGAGCGTGAAGCCGCTGGAATGAAACGCCTTGCGCTTCATGAGCATGGTTGGAGTCCTCCCTCGCAACGCTTGTGTCTATATGTGTTTTTCGATGCTAAATGAGTTTGAAAGTATTAAAGATGCCGCTTGTCAGCCGCGCGCGACCGTTCGACGACTGGAGCTCATGCGGGCGAAGGCCGTAGAAAAAGTCACGCTCGTACCGCGAAGCCGGGCGCTCGCGCTCGATGCCAATGGCCAGCTCGCACGAGCGGCCTGCCGATCCACTTCTGTTGCTCTACTGCGGCGGCGGCAGCTGTGCCGGGTCGCGATCGGCTTCTTTCAGCCAGCGGGCGAATTCCTGCGGATAGACCTCGCTGAAACGCTCCGCCTGCGCCCTCGCTTCAGCGTCGCGCCCGAGCAGCCGGGCGCTCTCGATCAGCTTGATGATGACGCGCGGCTCCGGCGAGAAATGGATCACCCGCTGCGCGAGCGAGTGCATTTCGGCGGCGTTGGCGGGTGTCACGGCGACCAGCGTCAACTCCGCGAACTCGGCCTGGCGCGTGAACAGCCAGGTTCCACGCACCTTGGCGAGCGTGTCTTCCTTGTAAGCCGGGCGCCGTTCGTCAGGAGGCAGATAGATCTGGCTGACGCGGATGTAGTCCCAGCCCGCGAGCCCCACGATCGCCAGCATCGCGACCGCTGCCAGCGACGACAGCGCAGGCCATATCGCGGATATCGCAGAACGCCCCTTGCCGGGCCAGAGCATGCCGAGGCACAGGCCAAACACCAGCTGGAACGGGCCATACCAGAGCGGATACTCGAGCAGGCTGTGCAGCACGATCGCTCCCAGCATGCCCCAGGCCATCAGGCGGGCGGGATCCCGTTCGCGCCAGGGTCGCGCGGCAATCACCATCCAGAGAAAGCCGCCACAGATCAGCACGGCGGCGGGAATGCCCAGTTCCACCGCCAGGTGCAGCGGGAGGTTGTGGGCGTTGTCGAGGATCTCGACGAAGCGGGCGCCGTCGTACCGGGTGCTGTAGTGGGCGAAGCTGAGTTCGCCCCACCCCCAGCCGGTCCAAGGGTGCTGGGCGATCAGCGTGAGCACGTTGCGCCACAGGATCAGGCGGCTGTGGTCCTGGGGGGCGCCTGTGTGCAGGCGTTGGAGCATGCTTTCGACTGCGCCTTCGCCGCCGCCGGCCAATTGGGGGAGGAGCCAGGCGATGGCGAAGTAGAGGGGGATGGTGGCGAGCAGCCACTTCGGACTCGGCAGGCGATAGGTGGTAGCGCTGCCCCGCGGCGCGCCTCGCCTCTCCCGCATAGCGATGAAAGTCGCCACCGCGATGATCGACAGCAGTTGCAGCAGACCGGTGCGCGAGGTCGACGCCGCCGCCGCGACCAGCAGGAGCCCGGCGGCCGCCATCAGGCGCCGCCGGACGTTCAACGCGTCGTTGGTGGCATGGAGCCATAGGGCTGCACACCAGGCCATGCTGATCAGGGTCGCGAACTGGTTTCGCTGGCGGAGGTTTCCGTAGGCCTGCCCCAGTGCCGGAGCAGTCGTCCAAGGCACAAGTGGTTCGGCAAGCCCGTAGTACTGGAGCAAACCCAGAACGGCGCTGATGAGTCCGGCGGCAAGCACTCCCCTGGCCAACAGCAGCGGAACGCCTCCGCCGTCGCGCGCCGACGCACTGCCCACGCTCGCGGCTGCAGCGATGCCGGCAATTGCGAGGCAGGCGCCGCCCCATGCCGCCGGCCCTCCCGATCCGGAAAGCGCAACGAGGACCCCGCCGAGGCCGAGCCACACCCAGACCCGCAAGGCAGGCGAGCCAACGGGGCCGATCAACAGCAGTCCCGCCATACATGCCCAGGAAACCAGCAACTGCCAGGCACTGGCTGATGGCCCGCCAACCCAAGGACAAACAAAAGTTAACGCAACCAGCGCTGTTCGGGTCAAGCCAAGCATCTTGCAAACAGGCTGAATGGAGGCAATGGGCACCGCAATCGGGGGCATCTTGCCCATTCTGCGGGGCTGCATGGCCGACGAGTGGTCATCGGCGGCAGACAAGAGGCTTTGTAAAAGTAAACATTTGAAGACACGATCTAACAAATATGTTCAATTGTTTCCAACCCGTTTCCGGTTCTGCCGGCCGGGGCTGAAAGGCGTCTTCCGATGAAACAGCAACCTGCCCGCGGCCGGATCGGCAGTTCCCGAGCGCACGGCTTCACGCTGATCGAAATCATGATCACGGTGGTGATCATCGGCGTGCTGGCGGCTATCGCCATTCCGAGCTACCAGGACTACGTGCGGCGAGGGTACGTGGTGGATGCCACAAATGGGCTGGCGACCATGCGGGCGAACATGGAGAGGTACTTTCAGGACAACCGCACGTATACGAAGGTCAGTGCCACCATCATGCCGCCTTGCGATGCCGGAGTAGCCGCAAGCCAGCGCACGTTTGGAAACTTCGTAATCAGTTGCGCAACCATCGCACCGACCGATACGACGTTCACGCTCGTTGCAACCGGAAGCGGGCCAGCCAACGGGGCCGTCTACACGATCACTGAGAAGAACGTCCAAGCTACAACGGGTATGCCTAGCACTTGGTCGGGTTGGACCACAAGCTGCACGACTGCCTGGATCGTCAAAAAGGGCCAAGCATGCCCCTCGTCGTAATAGGCCCCCGTTCCCCGGCCCGGTCGGAGGGCTTCACTCTCGTCGAGATGATCGTGGTCGTGGCAATCATGGCGCTGCTGGCAGCCCTGGCCACGCCCTCAATGCTCGGCTGGGTGCGCAACAACAAGATTCGGACGGTCAGCGATTCGCTGCAGAACGCCTTGCGGCAAGCACAGACCGAGGCTACCCGGCGCAATCGACAAGTAATTTTCTCCCTGACCGACAACAGTCCCACCACCAACACCTACACAACCAAAGTCAACGGCAGCAACTGGGCGATCAGCACAGTCGTGCCGACGGACTCCGATACGACCGCAACATTCGTGGAAGGGGGAATCCTTCTCAATGTCGGCTCGAACGTGGCGATCACGGGCCCCCAGACGTCATCGAACGCTGCAACGGCGCTCTGCTTCAGCTCGATCGGCCGCCTCGTGCAGAACGATACGCCAGGCCCTACAGGGGCAAGGTGCAGGGCCGAGGCCGCTCGGTACGACATCGCGATGAGCGACACCAAGACAGGCGACCGGCCTCTGCGCGTCACCGTAGCAGTGGGCGGGCAAGTCCGCATGTGCGACCCGGCCAGAACTCTCTCCGCTTCCCAGCCCGACGGCTGCGCTTCGCCATGAAAAAGCTTCGCGAAACAACTCATCCGCACCGCGCGCAGGCCGGCGTTGCATTGCTCGAGGTACTTGTGTCGGTGCTGCTCTTTTCATTGGGCCTGCTGGGCCTGATCGGCCTGCAGGCCCGGGCCGTCAGCTTCTCGGTGGATGCCGAGGACCGTAATCGCGCGGCGCTGCTCGCAAACGAAGTGGTCGCGCTGATGTGGCTCAACCAATCGACGACCGTGCCTGCTACTGCACTGGCTGCCTGGAAGGCCCGAGTCAATGATCCGAAGTCAGGAGGCCTCCCCAACGGGGATGGTCAAGTCGACGTCGCCGCCACGGCGAAGTCCGCTAACGTGACGATCACCTGGCAAGCCCCGTCGCAAAGCACGAGCAGCAAACTCACAACCCACGTGGAGTTGCCCCAATGAGCGCTCGACAAGTTCGGCCTGCCTTGCGGGAACGTGGCCTCACACTTATAGAGTTGCTGGTCGCGATGGTCATCGCGCTGGTGGTGACATTGGCGATCACCAGCACCGTGATCTTCGGAGAGTCCACCAAGCGCACGACGACGTCGGTCAACGACATCAACCAATCGGGTTCGTACGCAGCCTATCTGCTTGACCGCGCCGGTCGCAGCGCCGGCTCAGGCTTCACCCAGTCATGGGATCTGGGCGTCTTCGGGTGCAAGCTGCAGGCCAAGCAGAACAACACGGCGATCCTGCCGCGCACCACCGTCTTTCCGGTGCCATTCGAGAAGTTCCTGACCGACGCGGCAGGCGTCGCAGATTTGCGCATCGCGCCACTGCTGATAGGCAAGGGCCAATCCTCCGACGGCAAGTCCGACGTGCTGCTGATGATGGGCGGGAATGCTGCGGCCGGGGACGTGCCGCGCCCGATCATCTCTGCGGGCACCGACCCGAAGATCATTCGCCTGGACAACACCGTTCAGTTGAAAGCGAACGACATCGCGCTGGTCAGCCAGGTAGGCACCACGGACTGCCTGCTCGAACAGGTTGACTCGGCCTTCGCCGACAGCGCGAACAACGAACTCGTCACGCTCAACGGCAAGTACTACACGGCAGGCGTGGGCACGACACTGGCGTCGCTTGCTGCCAGCGGCACGGCGTACTTCACGCCGCTGGGCAGCAACACGGCCAACAACGTGCAGTTCCAGCTTTTCGGCATCGGACCGAACAACACGCTGGTCAGTTATGACCTGCTGCGCAGCGACGGCACCGACACCATCCAGACCCTGGCCGACGGTGTCATGGAACTGCACGCACTCTACGGGCTGGACACCAACAAGGACGGCATCATCGATTCGTGGAAAGCGCCTGATGCCACCGGCTTCGACGTCAAGACCATGATGCTGGACGGAAGCCTCAGCAGGCAGGTGGTTGCCGTCCGCGTGGGCCTGATCCTGCGCAGTGCCACGCTCGAACGCGATCTTGTCTCACTGACCATCCCCGCAATGTTCAGCGACACGGGCCTCCAGCGCGACGCCGTCACGTTGACCGGCGACGACCGCCGCTATCGCTATCGCGTCGTCGAATTCACCATTCCCCTGCGCAACATCCTTCTGCTGCCCAAATCATGATTACTTCCTTGCGCAGGCAGCGCCGCGAACGCGGCGTCGTGCTGCTGATCTGCCTGATCGTCCTTGTCATCCTGCTCGCGGGCGGCGTTGCCGTGATGCGCTCGATGAACACGACCCTCTCCAGTGCCGGCAACCTTGCTTTCAAACGCGACCTCATCAATCAGGGAGAGCAGGCGGCGGTCAAGGCCCTGGCGTTGTTCAACACCGGCGCCTTGTCTGCCGTTGGCGCCGACTACAACGACGTGAAGGCGTCGAACTACAGTGCGGTCAGCCTCGCCACCAATGACCGTGGCATCCCGCTGGCGCTGCTGAAGGACAGTCTCTACCAGGCGAAGGCAGCCGACACCATCGTGCGGACTGCCGACTCCGTAAAGATCTTCTACCTCATCGAACGGCTCTGCAACACCAGCGGCGCCTCCAGCAAGAGCACGTGCGTGTATGCCCCCGCGACCACCGACGTGCGCGGCGGCAGTGTCCAGGAGTCGGGGCGCCCGCCTCCGCCCAAGGCACTGGTCTATCGATTGAGCGTGCGCGTAGACGGTCCTCGCGACACGCAGGTCTTTCTGCAGTCCTCCTTCACGAAGCCCGAATAACGCATCGCGAAAGAACCATGAACAACATCTCGATCCTTGCCACGCGCGTGGCCGGCGCGGTTGCGCTGGCCGGCGCACTGTTCGGCATTCACACGCCAGCCGACGCAGCCAGCCTCGCCGACCAGCCTGTCTTCGCTACCTCGAACGTGCCCGGCAACCTGGCGCTGACGCTGTCTGTGGAATGGCCGACGGCCTCTCGCACGGCGCACACCGCGGCATATGCCAGCACCAGCACCTTTCTCGGCTACTTCGACCCCAACAAGTGCTATTCGTACGTTGTGGACACTACAGCCAACGAAACCAACACGGGCGACAAGAGCTTCTTCAACCCGACAGCCGTCGCCACCAATCACAAGTGCGACGGCACCAAGTGGAGCGGCAACTTCCTGAACTGGGCAGCCACTGCAACCATCGATCCGTTCCGATGGGCCATGACGGGTGGCAGGCGCGTGGTGGACACGACGACCGACACCATCCTGGAAAAAGGCTATCACGCGGGGCAAGGCCTGTTCGACGACCGCAATCTCCCTGCAGCGGAGATCCCGGGTGCCACGCCATTCAGCACCTCGACGAGCCTCGGAATCTCGGTCAACGGCCGCAAGTACGCGATGCGCATCACGGCATCCGGCGCGTCACTGAAGGGCGAGTACTACAACAACGCCAACAAGACGCTGACCGGCACGCCAACCGTCACCGTGGCCCAAGACACCGTAGATCACGATTGGGGCAACGGCGCGCCGGTGACCGGCGTCGGCGCAGACAACTTCGCGGCGCGTTTCACGGGTACTTTCACTGCGCCCTCCGCAGGCAGCTATACGTTCCGCGTGCGGGCCGACGATGGCGTGCGCCTGTGGATTTCCGGCCAGTTGGTCGTCGACAAATGGATCGATCAGGGCGCCACCAACTACGACGCCACGGTTTCCCTGACCGCAGGTCAAAGCTTCGACGTCAAGATCGAGTACTACGAGAACGCCGGCGGCGCGGTGATGCAGTTCTTGTGGAAGAAGCCCAAAGATAAGGACTTCAGCACCTTTACCAGCGATATCGGCGGGGCGGTCACCAACGACTACACGATGCGCAACAGGGTTTGCAATCCTGCCGCTCCCGGCGGCGTCGAAAGCAACTGCGTCCAATACGGCAATAACTGGAAGCCCGAGGGCCTGATCCAGCAATACGCGCGGCGCATGCGCTTCAGCGCGTTCGGTTACCTCAACGAAGATGGCAACGGCCGCGATGGCGGCGTGATGCGCGCGCGGCAGAAGTTCGTGGGCCCGATGCAGCCGGTACCCGGATTTCCGGATACCACGAATGCAAACAAGGAATGGGATGAAAACACGGGCGTGTTCATTCAGAACCCCGACCCGAAAGATGCCACTGCAACGAGCACCAAAACCGTGACCATTGCCGATAGCGGCGTGATCAATTACCTCAACAAGTTCGGTCAGCTCATTCCTGGCAGTTACAAGTCGAACGACCCAGTGAGCGAGCTCTACTACGCGGCGCTTCGCTACTACCGCAACCTGGGCAACGTGCCGGAATGGAGCAACCTAAACACTACCGACACAGCCACCATTGCAAAACGCCTGGACGGGTTTCCAGTCATCACGAATTGGGACGATCCGATCCAGTATTCGTGCCAGCGCAACTTCGTCCTGGGCATCGGCGACATCTACACCCACGCCGACAAAAACGTTCCGGGCAATACGAACACAGCCAACGAACCAGCAATGCCGGCGAAAGTCACTGCAGACACTACTGTCAATGCGGTCACGGCAACGAACAAGGTCGGCCAACTGCAAGGGATGGGAAACGATCTGGGCACGCGCACCAACATCTCGAACGGCTGCTGCAGCAACAACTCGGCACTCATGGCTGGCCTCGCCTACGACGCGAACACCAAGGACATCCGGCCTGACGACCCGAAGACGCCGAGCACTATCGGCAAGCAGACCGTTCAGACTTACTGGGTCGACGTGCTCGAACAGGCATTCCAGGCGAACAATCAGTTCTACCTGGCTGCGAAGTTCGGTGGTCTCAAGATTCCCACCAACATGCAAAGCACGTTCGACCCGTACACCTTCAGCGACACCATTCCGCAGACATGGTGGTCCACGAGCGGCGACATGCTTACCGACAACCGCAACGGCGGCACCACCCAGCCGAGGCCGGACAACTACTTCACGGCCGGACGGCCCGACTCGATGGTGGACGGCTTGACCAAGGCCTTTGCGAGCATCGCCAACGCGATCAAGTCGTTCACCACGTCGTTCTCGCTGTCGAGCCCGCAGGTATCGGCCGCAGGCGCGGCGTCTTACGCGTCGCAGTACGACTCGAACGGGTGGACGGGCGTGCTTTCTGGCAGCCAGCTCACGTTCCCCAACGGCGTACCGACGCTCACGGAGATGTGGAACAGCTCGAGCACTCTGGAAAGCCAGCTGGCCGGCACCGGCTGGGATACCGCGCGCCGGGTGCTCACTTGGAGCGGCACCGCGGGCGTGCCCTTCCGCAAGGCCAACCTGACTGCGGCGCAATCCACCGCCCTCGACACGCCTTGGGCGACGGGCGACGACAGCGGCGACTTCCTGAACTACCTGCGCGGCGATCGAAGCAAGGAGAAGACGACCACTGACGACACCAAGCCCTACCGCCGTCGCGCGCTGCTCCTCGGCGACATCGTGAACGCGAAGGTCACGCCAGTCGGTCCACCTTCGAGTCAGTTCTCGAATACGGTCAACCCGGGCTATGCGAAGTTCAAGACCGACTACGCCTCGCGTCCGACCATCGTCTACGCGGGTGCCAACGACGGCATGCTGCACGCGTTCAATGGCGCCCTGACCGGAACAGGCGCGGGCAACGAGTTGTTCGCCTATGTGCCGAGCATTCTGTTCTCGGGCCCCAGCAGTCCGGCTACACCCACGCTCGATGGCCTGCGTCAACTCGGCAACCCCGACTACCAGCACCACTACTACGTCGACGCGTCGCCCAAGGCCTTCGACATCGACTTCAATACCGCCGGCGGCGTCTTCACCACGACGCCAACAGGCAACAACTCGGATTGGCACACCGTTCTGATCGGCGGTCTCGGAAAGGGCGGCAAAGGCTTCTATGCCATCGACATCACCGATCCCGCGAGCATGACGAGCGAGGACAACATCAAGTCCAAGGTTCTCTGGGAGTTTTCCAACGCAACCACTGGCGTGGGCAACACGCTGGGCTACAGCTTCGGCACGCCGGTGGTGTTGAAGACCAAGAAGTACGGATGGGTCGTGGTCTTCACTTCCGGCTACAACAACGCCGACGGGTTCGGCTATGTGTACTTCGTCAACCCCAAGACCGGCGCACTGCTCGAGAAGGTGCAGACCGGCACCTCGGCGGCGGGCCTGGCACAGCTGACCGCCTACATCACCGACTTCACGGATGGCACCGCCGATGCGCTCTACGCAGGAGACTTGAACGGGCAACTCTGGCGTTTCGACGTGACAGCAGCGAAGGGCAGCACTGCGGCCTACCCCGCCCCCCTGAAGCTGGCCACCTTGGCCGATGCCAGCGGCGCCCAGCCGATCACGACGCAGCCGCTGGTGGAGATCGACCCCAAGAGCAAGAAGCGCTACGTGCTCTTCGGCACCGGTCAGCTGCTCGACACCGTGGACATCAATTCGAAGGCAGGCCAATCGTTCTACGCCATCATCGACGGCACAGCCACAGGCTTCGACAGCGGCAGAACCGCTGCGATCACGCGCAACGACCTGGCCGCCCTGATCGAGGACAACCTCACGGGCAAAACGGTGTTCAGCCTGGGAACGAAGCTGGGCTGGTACCTCGATCTGGGTAGCGACGCAACGTCGGGAACCACATGGCGCGTGACGCTCGGTGCCACGTCTTTCAACGGCGTCGTGGTGTTCTCCAGCCTGATGACGACCGGCGACGCATGCAGCCCTTCGGGACAGAGCCGGATTTATGCGGTGAACTATGGGTCTGGCACGACGGCGCTGACGACAGGAGCTGCCTATGTCGGCTACACCAGTGCGATCACCGACATCCAGATCATCAACAACAATGGCCGGATGCAGGGCATCGCGGGCAATGTGAGGGGTGAAGTGAATCAGCCGCCGATCGACTTCGGCAAGGGGACGGGGCTGCGTCTGTTGAATTGGCGGGAGGTGCCGACGATTGATTGAGCGGTAGTCGCTTTGCCGAGAAACCGTTCATCCGGCAGCTTCGCGTAGAGACAGCAAAAATCTCTCTAGAGGATCGCTGCTTGCCAGCGCCCGGAGTGCCATTGAACTTTCAGCAGCCGATAGGAATGAGTCCCTGAGGCTGGACCACCGGAAATTCAGATTAAAGCCGCTTGCTGGACCGGGCAAATTTCAAATTCGTGCAGTGACCGATAGCCAAGCGCAGATTGCAGGCGTTTGGCGTTGTAGATCTCTCCAGGAATCTCGGACTCGAGCCGCGACATCGGCGAAGATGTTTCATAGCCGCCTTTATAGATGGCCTCGACCTTGAGCGTTTTTGTGAGGCTCTCGGCCTGCACATTTTTGGTACGGGTTGCCGGGGCGAACTCATCGACACGCCCAACCCGTTCCCTACAACGCACATACGGTGCTAGGTACAAGCTCGGTCACTCACACCGCTGTCGGATTGTGTAGGTTTCGATCAGTGGCGATCGATCAGCACTCGTTGGTCGCTCGCCACACACAGGCCCGGCTTTTGGTAAAGCCTATTTCCATAGCAGGTTGCCACCTCGGGCTCGAGTGGCGAGCCTAGCTTCTTGCTCCGCGATACCCGATGCTTCCGCCTTCTCGGTGCTCAACCCACCCCGCTGGTGAGCCAGCCACAGCTGAAATAGATTGGTCGACAATGTACTTTTTGCCCGCATCATGCTGACCGACGACGCCACTGCGGATATCCCGGCACGGCTGAATCTTGAACTCGTGCGCATGGTGCCGATATGGGCCTTTCGATGACGTTTTACAGGCCCGAGAGTCGTTCAGGTCGCGCGTCTATGCAATAGTGCCGGACCGGATTACTTTAAGGACCCCAGCAAGGTGTCCGAAAGTCGCCACGATCGTTGGTGGAATGACGGGTAGGCAAGATCGTTGGCGAAACACTAGTCCCGAGCATTGACCAGATTGCGGCGATCAAGGGGGCTGCGTAGCCGCAAGCCTAATATGTAGCCATCACGATCGCATTTACCGGGAGCAGCCGGATCTCCGATCCTCGACCTTCGCATGCAGCAAGTACATATCTAGATGGCTCCAACCTCTTTCATTACGCACTGAACAATACATAGTCTGATATTAGGGCTGCGAGAGCGCTACAAATACCTTGTTGATAACGGCAGCGATCACAGATAAACCAATGCCGATCCAGCATACTTTCCACCAATGAAAAGGCCGCCCGAAGGCGGCCTCGCTTGTGGGCAGATGAATCAGCACCCCTTGGCGCGGTACTTATCGTTCACCGTCGAGGCGCAAGTCCACGTGCCATCAGCATCACGCGACCAAGTCAGGGTGTTCGAGCCGTTCGTCGTAAGAGCGGTAGCAGCACCGCTGCCGAAAGTAGCGACGATCGTAGAAGGGGTTCCAAAAGTAACGATTGGATAACCGGTGCCCGTGGGAGCGGCACTGCCATTGCCTTGAGCGGCGCCGGTCAAAATGGAAGAAGCTGTAGCTTGGAGATTGCAATCCGTCGCTGCTTGCTGAGTGGCTGCAGGAATATTCGAATTCGGAACGTTACGGCCTTCGAGAAGACAAGTTTCAACATTGGTCTTCAAGCTGCTGGTTTCACCCATAGCACGAGCCACCTGCGACTTCGCGACATAGGTCTGGTACTGCGGAATCGCAATAGCAGCCAAGATACCAATGATCGCCACAACGATCATCAGTTCGATAAGGGTAAAGCCGGCCTGAGCGCGGCGGGCGAGAGTACGACGGTTCATTTGAACTAACTCCAGGTAGGTTGGTTGTTACGCCCGGGAACCTGCCCGGAGCGAGGTACCTTCCGCAGCATCTGTGCCACCCGCCAAGGGGCCCTTTCCCGTACCGGACGTGTCACCTCTGACCACATTGGAGTTACACCATGTGACACAACTTGCCTCAAGATGCTACACGTGGTGACAAATTTGTCATGCCAACGCGTCACTGACCGGTGGTCAGAAAGTCAGGACGCCATCCACCTTCAGCCAGCGAATGTCCCGTTGCGCCATGCCTGCCGCCTGCTCGACCACCAGGGCTTCGATCTGGCTCATGATCTCGTCGGTTTCGGCGGGCTTGGTGTGGGTGATGTAGATCGGGTACTGCCTGCCCGGCGCAATATGGGCCAGTTCGCTCGCCAGAAGCGGGGGCGACAGGTGCAGGCTGCGCTCCGCCAGCGCCTGCTCGCGGCTGCTGAATGCGGTTTCGATGACCAGCATCGCCACGTCGAGTTCGTTCACGCGTTCCCAGAAGGGCGCGTTGCGCTCGGTGTCGCCGCTGAACACCCAATGGGCGCTTCGCTCGGCCGGCCGCACGGCGAAGCCGCAGGCCGGCACGGTATGGACTGCGGGCAGCACCTCGACCACCTTGGGCTCGCGGCTGCCCAGCGGCAGCTGCTGGCCCACGGCGATGTCATGGAAGCTCACGAACGGCGCCTGCGGGCTGGGAATGCTCTCGAAGTCGGGCCAGATGACGTTGTTGAAGATGTGAACGCGCAGCGCGTCGATGGTGTCCCTGAGCGCATGCACGCGCAGCGGCTGCGAGCGACGGCCGCCGACGGCGTCGACCATCAGGGGGAGTGCGGCGATGTGGTCGAGGTGGCTGTGCGTGAGCACGACGTCGTCGATGCCGACCATCTCGTCGAGCGTGAGGTCTCCGACGCCCGTGCCCGCATCGACGAGCAGGTCCGTGTCGACCAGGAACGAGGTGGTGCGGCAGTCTTTGGCGATGGCGCCCGAGCAACCCAGCACACGAACCTGCATTGTGAAAGACCCCTTTGATGCGTCTGTCGTCATTTGGTCTCGAACCGGGTTGCGCCGTCCCAGTTCGGGTCTTGCGGTCGCAACGCCATCGAGGCTAAACGCTGGGCGTAGAGCTGGTAAAGGACTTTTTTCGCATCCGCGGCGAGCAGGGGCGCCAGCAAGTTTCGGCCCATGGCCCAGTCCTGCCGGCGATATGCGGCGAGGACTTCGCTCCATCGTTCCAGCATCTGCTGCGCCTGCTGCAGCGCCTCGGGGGTGCCCGCGGCGAGGGGCGTAAAAACGGAAACGGCTTGTGCTTTGCCCTTGACCCGCACGCTGTCGAGCTCCTGCCAGACGAAGCCCGGCGCGAGTTCGCGCGTTGCGCCGCTGGCGACCACTTCGACGCCGTAGTGCCCGCTCAGGCCCTCGAGGCGCGATGCGAGGTTGACCGCATCGCCGACCACCGTGTAGCTGCGGCGCGCCGCCGAGCCCATGTCGCCCACGCTCATCACCCCGCTGTTGATGCCGATGCCCACGCTGATCTCGGGCCGGCCGCTCGCCCGATGGATGCGGTTGATGTCGTGCACGGCTTCGGCCATGTCGAGCGCGGCGCGCACGGCGAGCGTTGCGTGGTCCGGCGTGTCGACGGGTGCGCCCCAGAAGGCCATGACGCAGTCGCCCATGTACTTGTCGACGGTGCCGCGGTGGGCGCTGATCACGTCGGTGAGCCGGCTGAAGACGGTGTTGAGAAAGCCCTGCAGCTCGGCCGGCGCCATCTGCTCCGACAGGCGCGTGAAGTCGCGCATGTCGCAGAACATCACGGTCATGGGCTTGCTCTCGGCGCGCATGCTGTAGCGGTCGGGCTGCGCCATCATCTCGTCGACGAGTTGGGGCGGCACGTAGGTGCCGAAGAGCCGCACGAGGCCGCGCCGGGCGCGCGACTCGAAGAAGTAGCCCCAGCTCATGTTGAACGCGAACGCCAGGGCCGCCATCGCCAGCGCCGAGCCGAGCGGCAGCACGAGGCTGTAGCCCGTGTAGAGCCATACGTTCATCCCGATCAGCGCCGTCATCGCGCCGACGGCCAGCAGCATGGCGCGCGGCGCGGACAGCAGCGACATCCCGAAGGCGAGCAGGAGCCCCGTCAGCACGACGAGCAGCACCTCGTAGCCAGGGGCGTAGTCGGGCACGCTGAGCAGGCGCCGCTCGAGCAGCGCCGAAACGATGTTCGCGTGCACCTCCACGCCCGGGAACGCGGCCTCGGCGGGCGTGGCGCGCAGGTCCTGCAGCCCGGGGGCGGTGGCGCCCACGAGCACGATCTTGTCCTTCAGCTCGCCGGGGGCGAGGCGTCCTTCGAGCACGTCGGCGGCGGGCACGTAGCGGAACGATCCGCCGTCCGCACCGCCCTGGCCGCGGAACGGCACCTGCATGCTGCCGGTGGCGTCGACCGGGATGCGCAGCCGCCCCACCCTCAGCGATTCGAGCTGGGGCGTGCTTCCGCCGCCGGGCGCGAAGGTGGGTTGCACCGGCGGCGATCCGTTCGCGAGCCGGTACACCGCAAGCCCCAGCGATTCGTAGTAGCCCGGCTGTGCCTTGTCGCCGTCGTAGCGGGCGATGAGCGGCACGCTGCGGATGACGCCGTCGCCGTTGATGTCGACCAGGGTGTTCAGGAAGCCCGCGACGGGTGCCGCCTTCGCAAGCTCCGGCAGGCTGGCGCCGAAGCCGTTCCAGCCCGTGGCGTAGGCAGCGCCCTGGGGGAAGGCACCGGCCGGAAGCAGGGGCGCCGCGGGCAGCTGTCCCTTCGCGCTCGGCGGCTCGGTGCGCGTGAAGTAGTAGCCCAGCGCCACCCGCCGGCCGCTCAGCGCGGCGGCAAGCGTGGCGTCATGGTCGAGCGAGGGCGCGAGCCGCTCGATCTCGGCGGCCAGGCCCGGCGTTCTGGCCAGGGGGCCGCTCGCGAGCTGCCGCAGCCTGTCGAGGCCCGAGCTGCGGTCGGGCTCCAGGAACATGACGTCGAAGCCCAGCACGGCCGCCTGCTGGCGGTCGAACAGCTCGGTGGTCAGGGCCGCGATCCTGTCGCGCGGCCACGGCCACTGGCCCTGGCGCGCGAGGCTGGCGTCGTCGACATCGACGATCACCACCCGTGCGTCGGGCGTGCCCGGCATGGTGGCGCGCAGGCGGATGTCGTAGATCAGCTGGTCGAGGCGCTCCAGCGCGGTCAGCCGCCAGGCGCCCGTGGCGTGCGCCAGCGCGAACAGCACCGGCAGCAGCGTGATGACGATGCGCGGCCAGTGCCGCCGCAGTTCTTCTCTCACGGCATGCGGTCCGTGAAGGCCGGCCCCTGGAGAGCCAGAAACGGGAGCGGCTCAGATGCGCACGAACTGCATGCGCGTGGCATTGCCCAGCTCGAGCACGTCGCGCTCCTGCAGCGCGACGGCCTCCGACCCCAGCTGCAGTCCATTGAGCGTGACGTTGCCTTCGACGCCGGCGGCCACGTAACCCTGGCGCCGCCGCGTGACCACGGCCACCGCGACGCCGGGCTTGCCGACGGTGGTGACGACCTTCTGCAGCGCGACGTCCTGTCCTTCGTTGACGCCGGAGAGCACGCGCAGCACCGGAATGCCGAGTTCGACCAGCGCGCCGGACTCCGTGGGCGCCGAAGACAGCGGCATGGCGCCCGACGGGTACTCGCCCGAGGCCGTGCGGATGGAGCCGGCGCCGGTGTCGAGGTTGCTGCGGGCGCGGAAGTGGATGCGGCAGCCTCCGACCTCGATGACATCGTTGTCCTTGAGCGCCTGCCGCTGGACGGCGAGCGCGTTGACGTAGGTGCCGTTGGTGCTGTTGAGATCTTCAATTTCAACTTCGCCGCCAGTCATGTGCAGCACGGCGTGCTCGCCGCTGACCGCCAGATTGTCGATCACGATGTCGTTGTAGGCACGGCGTCCCAGCGTCGTGCGCTCCTTGGCGAGCGCCACCTGCCCGATGACAACGCCATCGACCGAAATGATCATCTTCGGCATTGCCGACTCCCCGAATCCAAAGCATGAATGACGATGGCGGGCAGACTGCCTTGCTGCCCGCGGAACCTGCCAGCGGCCCTAGCGCGGCGTTTCCGCGACGCTCGCCCTGGCCAGGACGACGGAGATGTTGTCCCGTCCGCCATTGTCATTGGCAATTGCAACCAAAAGTGATGCTTTTTTCTGAAGCCCGACATCGTGTTCTAGAAGCGTGAAAAGCTGCTCATCGGAAACCATCTCGCTGAGCCCGTCGGAGCAAAGCATATAGAGATCGCCCGGTCTTGCGCTGTGCTCATGCATTTCCAGCAAGACTTGGGCCTCGACCCCGACGGCGCGCGTCACGAGGTTGCGGGTGGGGGAATTCAGCGCCTCCTCGGCCGTGATGGCGCCTGCGTCCAGCTGCTGCTGGCGCAGGGAATGGTCGCGGGTGAGCAGCTCCAGCTTGCCGTTGCGCAGGCGGTAGCAGCGCGAATCGCCGATGTGACCGACCACTACCCGTTGCGGCCGGAACGCCGCCAGGACCAGGGTCGTCCCCATGCCTTGCAGTTCGGGGTTGGTGGTGCCTTCGTGCAGGATCGCGCTGTTGGCCTCGTCAGTGGCCGCCTGCAGGGCCCGCCTGACCACGCGGGCCGGCGCCTGCATTCCCGCGTGGGCGAACCAGCGGCCGAAGCTGGCGTGCAGCAGCGAGACGGCCATGGCGCTGGCCACCTCGCCGCCCTTGTAGCCGCCCATGCCGTCGGCCAGCAGGGCCAGGCCCAGGGCGGGATCGATGTGCACCGCGTCTTCGTTGTGAGCGCGCATCCGCCCGACGTCGGTCAGGGAGGCGAACTCCCAGGTCAGCGAAGGGCGGGTGGAAAAAAGGGAGACGCCGACACTCGCCATGGTCTGTCAGCGCCGCTTTCTCTTGGACTCAGTGCTGCGCAGCGGCGTGCGCACGCCGCTGCATGAGGCGGCCGACGGCCACGACGAACACCGCACCGGCAGCCGCAGCCGCGTAGTGCAACCAGGGGTTGGCTGCCAGCGTGTCGCGCAGGATGGCGTCCTGGGCGATGGTCTCGCCGCCGACCCAGCCGATCAGGGCGGCGCCCAGCATGACGATGATCGGGAAACGTTCCATGAGCTTGATCATGAGCGTGCTGCCGAAAATCACCAAGGGAATACTGATCGCCAGGCCAAGAATCAGCAGCACCATGCTGCCCTGTGCCGCGGCCGCCACGGCGATCACGTTGTCCAGGCTCATCACCAGGTCGGCCAGCAGGATGGTGCGCACGGCCGCCATCATGCTGCCGTATTCCTTGGACTCGCCCTCGCCGTCGTCGTCCTCGCTCAGCAGCTGCAGGCCGATCCACAGCAGCAGCATGCCGCCGATGATCTGCAGGTAAGGCAGGGCGAGCAGCTTGGCCGCCACCACCGTGAGCACGATCCGCAGCACCACGGCCGCACCCGAGCCGAAGAGCACGGCCTTTTGCTGCTGCGCGGGCGGCAGCGAGCGCGCCGCCATGGCGATCACCACCGCGTTGTCGCCCGACAGGATGATGTTGATCCAGATGATCTTGAGCAGACCTATCCAGAAATCGGTGCTTTGAAGAAATTCCATGTCTCTGATCCCACTGTGTTTTATTGAAAAAAGCGCCCGCAAGCCAGTGCGGGCGCTTTCTTGTTTCTGCGTGGTCCTCTCATGACCCGGCTCTGCGGCCGGTGTCGCGGAGCCGTCTCTTTACAGCTTGGCCTTGAGCAGCTTGGCCAGTTCCGAGAAGTTGCGCGTCACGGTGAAGCCGCATTCTTCCATGATGGACAGCTTGGCTTCGGCCGTGTCGGCGCCGCCGGAGATCAGCGCGCCGGCGTGGCCCATGCGCTTGCCGGGAGGCGCAGTGACACCGGCGATGAAGCCGACGACCGGCTTCTTCATGTTGTCCTTGCACCAGCGGGCAGCGTCGGCCTCGTCGGGGCCGCCGATCTCGCCGATCATGATCACGGCGTCGGTGTCCGGATCGTCGTTGAAGGCCTTCATCACGTCGATGTGCTTCAGGCCGTTGATCGGATCGCCGCCGATGCCGACAGCCGAGGACTGGCCCAGGCCGATCTCGGTCAGCTGAGCCACGGCTTCGTAGGTCAGCGTGCCGGAGCGCGAGACCACGCCGATGCGGCCCTTGCGGTGGATGTGGCCGGGCATGATGCCGATCTTGATCTCGTCGGGCGTGATCAGGCCGGGGCAGTTCGGGCCCAGCAGCAGCGTCTTCTTGCCGCCGGCGGCTTCCTTGGCCTTCATCTTGTTGCGCACTTCGAGCATGTCGCGAACCGGGATGCCTTCGGTGATGCAGATCGCCATGTCGAGGTCGGCTTCAACGGCTTCCCAGATGGCGGCCGCGGCGCCTGCCGGCGGCACGTAGATCACCGACACGGTGGCGCCCGTCTGCTGGGAGGCTTCCTTGACCGAGCCGAAGATCGGGATGTTGAAGATCGACTCGCCGGCCTTCTTCGGGTTCACGCCGGCCACGAAGGCGTTCTTGCCGTTCGCGTATTCCTGGCACTTCTCGGTGTGGAACTGGCCGGTCTTGCCGGTGATGCCCTGCGTGATGACTTTGGTGTCTTTGTTGATGTAGATCGACATGACTTGTTCCTTAGGCCTTCTTGACTGCTGCCACGACCTTCTGGGCCGCTTCCGCCATGGTGTCGGCGCTGATGATCGGCAGGCCCGATTCGGCCAGCAGCTTCTTGCCTTCGACTTCGTTGGTGCCCTTCATGCGCACGACCAGCGGCACTTGCAGGTTCACGGCCTTGCAGGCTGCGATCACGCCGGTGGCGATGGTGTCGCACTTCATGATGCCGCCGAAGATGTTCACCAGGATGGCTTCCACGTTCTTGTTCTTCAGCATGATCTTGAAGGCCTCGGTGACCTTCTCGGGGGTGGCGCCGCCGCCCACGTCCAGGAAGTTGGCCGGCTCGCCGCCGAACAGCTTGATGGTGTCCATGGTGGCCATGGCCAGGCCGGCACCGTTCACCAGGCAGCCGATGTTGCCGTCCAGCGAGATGTAGGCGAGGTCGAACTTCGAAGCTTCCACTTCGGCCGCGTCTTCCTCGTCGAGGTCGCGCAGGGCGACGATCTCGGGGTGGCGGAACAGCGCGTTGCTGTCGAAGTTGAACTTGGCGTCCAGGGCGATGATGTTGCCCTTGCTGTCACGGTTGAGCGGGTTGATCTCGACCAGCGAGGCGTCCGTCTCCATGTAGCAGGTGTACAGCTTCTTGAAGATGTCCACGGCCTGGGCGGTGGAGTCGGCCGGGATGCCGATGCCGTCGGCGATCTGCTTGGCCTGTTCGTCGGTCAGGCCCTGGGCCGGGTCGGCGAACACGGTGATGATCTTCTCGGGCGAGGAGTGGGCCACTTCCTCGATGTCCATGCCGCCTTCGCTGGAAGCGATGAAGGCCACCTTCTGGGTGGCGCGGTCGGTCACGGCCGAGACGTAGTATTCCTTCTGGATGTCGGCGCCGTCCTCGATGTACAGGCGGCGGACCTTCTGGCCTTCGGGGCCGGTCTGGTGGGTCTTGAGCTGCATGCCCAGGATCTCGCCGGCGAGCTTCTTGACGTCCTCGATGGACTTGGCGACCTTGACGCCGCCGCCCTTGCCGCGGCCACCCGCGTGGATCTGGGCCTTGACGACCCAGACCGGGCCACCAAGCTTCTGGGCGGCTTCAACCGCCTCCTGGACCGTGTAGGCCGGGATGCCGCGCGGCACCGGCACGCCGAACTTGGCAAGGATTTCCTTGCCTTGGTACTCGTGAATCTTCATGAGGGATGTCTCTCGGAAGGAGGAAGTTGAGAAATCGGGAGATCTGGGCTGGAGAGGGTCTATGCTCTGTTGTCCGCGGGCGACGGCAGCCTGACGGCTGGGGGCGGCGAACAACCGCGGACTGTATCATGGTGCGCCGCACCAATACTGAGAGTGTGGTTGCGGGCAATACGTACTTCCCGTACTTCCTCCACCAGCTACCCAGGGGCAATTCCATCATGGCCAAGGTTTTCATCGACGGCGAAGCCGGCACCACCGGCCTCCAGATCCGCGAACGTCTGCAGGCGATGCCGCAGGTCGAACTCGTGAGCATCGCCCCCGAGCTGCGAAAGGACGCCAACGCCAAGCGCGAGCTGATGGCCGGCGTCGACCTGGTGGTGCTGTGCCTGCACGACGACGCCGCTCGCGAATCGGTCGCGCTGATCGACCAGCTGCCCGGCGCCAAGCCCAAGATCATCGACGCCTCCACGGCGCACCGCATCGCCCCGGGCTGGGTGTTCGGCTTCCCCGAACTCACCGAGGGTCACTGGCAGGCCGTGGCCAAGGCCGAGCGCGTCGGCAACCCCGGCTGCTACGCCACGGGCGCGATCGCCATGGTCCGCCCGCTGGTCGACGCGGGCATCCTGCCGGCCAACTTCCCCATCTCGCTGCCTTCCGTGAGCGGCTACTCGGGCGGCGGCCGCACCATGATCGAGGCCTACGAGACGGGCGAAGCGCCCGCCTTCGAGATCTACGCGCTGGGCCTCAAGCACAAGCACATCCCCGAAATCATGGCCTACACCGGCCTCACCCGCCGGCCCGTGTTCATCCCGTCGGTGGGCAACTTCAAGCAGGGCATGCTGGTGCAGCTGCCCCTGCACCTCGACCTGCTGCCCGGCAAGCCCAAGGCCGGCGACCTGCAGGACGCGCTGGCCGCGCACTACGCGCGCAGCAACACGCCCGAGAAGTTCGTGAAGGTGCTTCCGCCGACCGAAGACGGCAAGCTCGAGGCGCTCGCGCTCAACGACACCAACAACCTCGAGATCCGCGTGTTCCCGAACGAGGACCATCGCCACGCCGTGGTGATCGCCCGCCTCGACAACCTCGGCAAGGGCGCCAGCGGCGCCGCGGTGCAGAACCTGAAGCTGATGCTGGGGCTCTGAGCCCCCTTTCACGGGCTTCAGCGGCACGGCGGGCAAACAGCCCGCCCGCCGCTCATTTCACGAGCCAGAGCCCCACGCCCAGCAGGGCCGCGTGAGCGCCCAGCGCGATGTACAGCGGCATGCGCGAGGGCTCCGCCATGTCCTGGAGCGCCTCGTGGATGCGGCGCGTGAGCAGCGCGCGCAGCGCCGGATCCTGCGCCGCGACACCGCCCTCGCCCGCCACCGGCGCATTTGCGTTCTCATCGCGGCTTTGCTGCCATTCGGCCAGCATCTCGCTCAGCGGCAGCCTGCCGATCACGAAGGCCACGATCGTGCGCACCGCCCTGCCCTCGCCCAGCACCGGCGCGAGCTGCTTGCTCAGCGCATCGACCGACAGCCAGTCGGCCGCCCGGTGCAAGGCGCCATGCGCCATCGGCATGGCCTCGATGCGGCCCGCGATGGCGCCGCCGAGCCGCTGCGACACCGCCTCGCCGCGCGCCTGGACCAGGTGCTGCATCGCGCGCGCACGCCCTTGCTGCACACCCAGCGCCACGTAGACGACCACGAAGAACAGCAGCAGGAGCGCCACCAGCAGCGGCGGCGAGGTGATGAGCGCCAGGGCGGCACCAACGCCGCCCGCGCGCGCGGCGACGTTGCCCGGGCCCTGCAACTGGCTCAGGTAGAAGAAGAAAACGCCGCCGCCCAGAAACACGCCGAGAAGGGCGCCCTTGATCACGGAACCGGCGAAGGACAGCCCGGCCTTGGCACCGGTGCGCACGAGCGACGGCTGCTGGGCCGCGGGGTCGGATGACGACATGTGGAAAGACTCCTCCGTTGTTATTGACGGGGATCATGCCATCGGCGCCGCTCCACCATAATCGCGCGCAAACCATACGAGGAGAATCCCATGGCCGTCCGATTCCAGAAACCGACCGCGGCATTCGTCGCCGCTTCCTGGGCAGCGCTGTTCATCGGCGCCATCGTCTACCTGATCGGGCTGTGGAACGCAGCCATGCAACTCAACGAGAAGGGCTACTACTTCACCGTGCTGATGTATGGCCTCTTCTCCGCCGTGTCGCTGCAGAAGACGGTGCGCGACCGCCTCGAGGGCATCTCGGTCACCGGCATCTACTACGGCCTGTGCTGGATCTCGCTGCTGCTGTCGGTGGCGCTGCTGGCCATCGGCCTCTTCAACGCCACGCTGGCGGCCAGCGAGAAGGGCTTCTACGCGATGGCCTTCCTGCTGAGCCTGTTCGGCGCGGTGGCCGTGCAGAAGAACGTGCGCGACATCGCCGCGCACAAGAGCGAAGCGCCTTCGCTCGACGACGCCCCCGAAGCCGGCTGAAGCCGCCGCCCGGCCAGTCCGTCCCGTCAGCCCGCCTCGAGCAGGTCGCGCAAGGTGCGCAGGTCGCGGGCGATCCACTGCGCGTCGCGCTCGAAGGCCGCATCGTCCATGTGCGGCTGGCGCAACAGCGTGAACTGAAGCTCGCAGGCGTCCGGCGCGACGCCGATCACGCGGAACGGCAGGTAGACCTCGGGCACGCCTTCGGGCGCCACCCAGTGGTCGAGCACGCCGAGATCGTTGCGCGCGGCAAAGCGCATGCGAGCCTCGCCGCTTTCGGGCGTGCGCACTATCCAGTGGTCGCCGTGCGGCACCAGTGCGCTCTTCGCAAGGCCGCTGGCCCATTCGGGCAGGCGCTTCGGGTCGGCCGCCAGCACGTAGGCGCGGCGCCATTCGCAGGCGACGCGCTGGGTGATGACGCGGGATTGCGCCGCGGCGCCTTCACTCGTCTGCTGCTTCATCGAAATCGCTCCTGAGCACCTTGGAGACGACGGCGCCCGAGAAGCCGCGCGCCATCAGGAATCGCATCTGCTTCGCCCGCTCCTTCGCATCGGCAGGCGGAGCGTCGAAGCGGCGGCGCCACAGGGCGGCGGCGCGCTCGACCTCGGTTTCCTGCAGGCCCGCCACCGCCTCGGCGATGGCCTCGGGCGCGATGCCCCTGGCCTGCAGCTCCTGCCTCACGCGCAGGGCCCCGGAAGTCGCCGCGCGCTGGTGAAGCACCGAGGCCACCACGCGCGGCTCGCTGATGAAGTCCTTGGCGGCCAGCTCGTCGAGCGCCTTCGCCAGCGTGCCGGGCTCTTCCTCGTGCCTTGCCAGCTTGCGCTCCAGCTCCGCACGCGAATGCTCGCGCTGGCTCAGGAGGCGCAGCGCGCGGCCCTTGAGTGAAGGAGCTTCGAATGCCATGCGGGGGGCGATCGCGGCCCCGCGGGGCCGCGCCTGTCCTTGCTCGAACTTACTCGCCCTTGTCCGCCTTGTCGGCCTTGGAAGCCTTCTGCGGCTTCTCGGGCGCGTCCTCGGCATCGGCGGCCAGCAGCGGCACGCCCAGCGACTCGCGCACCTTGTTCTCGATCTCGCGCGACAGCGAGGGGTTCTCGCGCAGGAACTCGCGGGCGTTGTCGCGGCCCTGGCCGATCTTCTCGCCGTTGTAGGCGTACCAGGCGCCCGACTTGTCGATGATCTTGGCGTTCACGCCCATGTCGATGATCTCGCCCTCGCGGCTGATGCCCTCGCCGAACAGGATGTCGAACTCGGCCGTCTTGAACGGAGGCGAGACCTTGTTCTTCACCACCTTCACCTTGGTCTCGTTGCCGATGGCCTCGTCGCCCTTCTTGATGGTGCCGATGCGGCGGATGTCCAGGCGCACCGAGGCGTAGAACTTCAGCGCGTTGCCGCCGGTGGTGGTCTCGGGCGAGCCGAACATCACGCCGATCTTCATGCGGATCTGGTTGATGAAGATGACCATGCAGTTGGTCTTCTTGATCGTGGCGGTGAGCTTGCGCAGCGCCTGGCTCATCAGGCGGGCCTGCAGGCCGGGCAGCGAGTCGCCCATCTCGCCTTCGATTTCGGCCTTGGGCGTGAGCGCGGCGACCGAGTCGACCACGATCAGGTCCACAGCGCCCGAGCGCACCAGCGAGTCGACGATCTCGAGGGCCTGCTCGCCGGTGTCGGGCTGGCTGATCAGCAGGTCGGACAGGTTGACGCCGAGCTTCTGGGCGTACTGCACGTCGAGGGCGTGTTCGGCGTCGACGAAGGCGCAGGTGCCGGCCTGCTTCTGCATGGCGGCGATGACCTGCAGCGTGAGCGTGGTCTTGCCCGAGGATTCAGGGCCGTAGATCTCGATGACGCGGCCGCGCGGCAGGCCGCCGACGCCCAGCGCGATGTCCAGGCCCAGGGAGCCGGTGGAGACGACCTGGATGTCCTCCAGCACCTCGCCCTCGCCGAGCCGCATGATGGTGCCCTTGCCGAACTGCTTTTCGATCTGGGCCAGCGCGGCCTGCAGGGCCTTGGCCTTCTCGCTGTTGGCGCCGATGCTCGAACCCTTGACTACTGCGTCCATTTGAAAAACTCCTTGAAGATCAATGGCTTGTGTGTGACTCCACCCATCTGCGTTTAACTACAGGCTGGATGCTTGAACAGTAGTGTAGAGGCTGATCCTGCGGCGTAAACCTGTTTTTTGGTCAGTTTGCTTTACCATTTCAAGCCATGGCCGATGCCCCCTTCCCAGCCGACCAGGACGCCTGGCGCCAGACCCACCTCGGCCGCCTGCTCGGCCACGCCATGCGCCGCTTCGACGAGCGCGTGCTGGAGCTGATGGCGCACGACGTCGACGTGCCGCTGGCCCTGTCGAACCTCGCGGCGCGCGCGCAGGTGAGCGCGGCGCACATCCACATCACACGGCACCTGTCGCGCGAGGGCTCGCGCCTCACAGAGCTGGCCGAGCGCGCCGGCATGACCAAGCAGGCGATGGGCGCGCTGGTCGACCAGTGCGAGGCCTGGGGGCTGGTCACGCGCGGGCCCGATCCGCTGGACGCACGGGCGCGGCGCGTGCTCTTCACCGCCGACGGGCTGGCCTGGCTGGACGCCTTCCGCGGCGCCGTCACGCAGGCCGAGAAGGAGTTCCGAAGCAGCGTGGGCGACGAGATCGCCACCGTGGTAACCATCGGACTCGAAGCCTATACGGCGGGCTAGACTCCGGCAAAGAGACAAATGTGAACGGCGCCGGCGTGGCGCCCGACACCTGAAACAGGCCGGAGGTGGCGCATGCGGATTCTGATTGCCGAAGACGACCAGGTGCTGGCCGATGCCCTGCTGCGCAGCCTGCGCACCTCGGGCGCGGCAGTCGACCACGTGGCCAACGGCTCGCAGGCCGACACCGCGCTCATGACCCATGACGAGTTCGACCTGCTGATCCTCGACCTCGGGCTGCCCAGCCTGCACGGCATCGAGATCCTCAAGCGGCTGCGCGCACGCGGCTCGCAGCTGCCGGTGCTGGTGCTCACCGCCGCCGACAGCGTGGAGGAGCGGGTCAAGGGCCTGGACCACGGCGCCGACGACTACATGGCCAAGCCCTTCAGCCTGCAGGAGCTCGAGGCGCGCGTGCGCGCCCTCACCCGGCGCGGCATGGGCGCCACCAGCAACACGATCCGCCACGGCCCGCTGGTGTACGACCAGGCCGGCCGCGTGGCCACCATCGACGGCAAGATGATCGAGCTCTCGGCGCGCGAACTCGGCCTGCTCGAAGTGCTGCTGCAGCGCGCCGGCCGGCTGGTGAGCAAGGACCAGCTCGTCGACCGCCTGTGCGAATGGGGCGAGGAAGTGAGCCTCAACGCCATCGAGGTCTACATCCACCGCCTGCGCAAGAAGATCGAGAAGGGCCCGGTGCGCATCGCGACCGTTCGCGGGCTGGGCTACTGCCTCGAGAAGATCCAGCCCTGATGCGCCCTGACATGCGGGAAATGCCGCGGAACCGGCTCTGCCGGCCCGCAGGCATCGCCCTCGGAAAGACGGCGGCGCAGAGGCACGCGGTGCGCGCTGCCCGGGAGCGAACCAAGTGAAGCTTTTCCAGCGCGCGCAGCGCTCCCTGTTCGGCGAGATCCTCGACTGGATGCTCACGCCGCTGCTGCTGCTGGTGCCGGTGAGCATCGGCGTCACCTGGCTGGTGGCGCAGGGCATCGCCAACGCGCCCTTCGACCGCGCGCTGGAGCACAACGTGAAGGTGCTGGCCGAGCTGGTGACGGTGAAGGAGGGGCACGTGCAGTTCGTGCTGTCGCAGTCGGCGCGCGAGATCCTGCGCGCCGACGAGGCTGGCCACGTCTACTACCAGCTGCTCGACGGCTACGACAACCTGCTCAGCGGCGAGCGCGACATCCCGCAGCCCGGCCTCGACGAGCCGCTGCCCCCCGGACAGGTGTTCCTGCACAACAGCGACGTGCACGGCCAGCCGGTGCGCGTCGCTTCGATGTGGATCGCCAGCGGTGCCGACGACGTGCCGCCCACGCTGCTGCAGCTGGCCGAGACGCGCGAGAAGCAGTCGGTGCTGGCGGCGGAGATCATCAAGGGCGTGCTGCTGCCGCAGTTCGCGATCCTGCCGCTGGCGGTGCTCCTGATCTGGCTGGCGCTGGTGCGCGGCATCAAGCCGCTGTCGGTGGTGGAGGCGCGCATCCGCGAGCGGCGCCCCGGCGACCTGAGCCCGCTGGATGAGTCCTCGGTGCCGCTGGAGGTGGTGCCGCTGGTGTCGTCGGTGAACGAGCTGCTGGACAAGCTCAACGACTCCATCGGCACGCAGAAGCGCTTCCTGGCCGACGCGGCGCACCAGCTGAAGACGCCGCTGGCGGGCCTGCGCATGCAGGCCGACCTGGCGCAGCGCGAGGGCGCGAACGCCGACGAGCTGAAGCAGTCGCTCAAGCAGATCGGCCGCGCGAGCAAGCGCGCGACGCACACGGTGAACCAGCTGCTGTCGCTGGCGCGCGCCGAGGGCAACAGCGCCCATACGCACCACCAGCCCTGCGACCTCGCGAAGCTGACCATCGAGGTGGTGCGCGAGGCTGTGCCGCGCGCGATCGAGAAGCGCATCGACCTGGGCTACGACGGCGTGGAGCCCGGCCAGCCGGGCGTGGTGTTCGACGGCAATCCCACGCTGCTGAAGGAGCTGGTGCGCAACCTCGTCGACAACGCCATCAACTACACGCCCTCGACGCCCGAGCGCCCCGGCCTGATCACCGTGCGCGTACTGGCCGATCCCTTCGGCCACGTGCTGCTGCTGCAGGTGGAGGACAACGGCCCGGGCATCGCCGAGGCCGACCGCGAGCTGGTGTTCGAGCCCTTCTACCGCGTGCTCGGCAACGAGGCCGACGGCTCGGGGCTGGGCCTGCCGATCGTTCTGGAGATCGCGAACCAGCACCGCGCGCAGGTGAAGCTGGAGGACGCGCATCCGGGCAAGCACCCGCCAGGGGCGCTGTTCACCGTGCGCTTCGAAGCCGAGCAGCCCTCCTGAGGCGCGCCCGGAAACCGTCTACGGCGCCGGCGCAGCAGGCTTCGCCGATTCCTTGCGGATCTGCAACCACTCGGGGTGGATCTGCCGCGCCATGCGCTGCGGCTCGCGCTCCGCGAGGGAGGCCGGCGCGAGGCCGAAGCCCGCGAGGTCGCCGCGTGTCCAGAGGAAGTAGCCGGCGTTGGCCAGCAGCAGCACGACGAGGAGCAGGCGCAGCTTCATGGTGGTGAAGATCAGAATCAGAAGGCCATGCCGCGAGGGCGCACGCTCACTTCGTCGCTGGAGATCAGCTGCAGGCCCGCGTCGGTGCGTACCTGCAGCTCGCCGCCCCAGGCCACGCCTTCGCACAGGCCGGCAGTGCCGTCGCTGAGCATCACCTCGCGTCCGCGCAGCACGTCGCGCGCGGCGAAGCGCTCGGCAAAGGGCGCGAAGCCCCGCGCCTCGAAGTCGAGCACCGTCCGCACCAGCGGCCCGGCCAGATCGGCCAGCACCTCGGCCGCGGTGGCACCGGGGCGCCACTGGTGCAGCCATGCCGGCGGCGTGCGCATGCCGTCGCCCTCGCGCGCGCCGATGTTGATGCCGATGCCGATCACCACATAGCGCGACGCGGCCGGCCCGCCGTCGGAGGGCAGGGCGGTCTCGATGAGGATGCCGACCAGCTTGCGGTCGTCGACCCAGATGTCGTTGGGCCACTTGAGGCCGACCTTGTGCGCGCCCGAGGGATCGAGCCCCTCGGCCACCGCCACGCCGACGGCCAGCGACAGGCCCGACCAGTCGGCGGGCGCCAGCGGCATGCCGAGCGAGAAGGTCAGCGAGGCGGCCGCATCCTGCTGCGCGCCGCTCTGCCAGGGGCGCCCGAGGCGGCCGCGCCCGGCCGTCTGGCGCTCGGCCACGAGGAGCACGGGCTCGACGCGGCCGGCACGCGCGCGGCGCATCAATTCGGTGTTGGTGGAGTCGATTTCCGCCACGGCCTCGACCGCGAAGCCAGGCAGCAGCGGCGCGACCGCCGCGGCGATCCGGTCCTGGAACCAGTCGGCGGTGCTGCTGTCGTTCATCGCCGTCAGTCCCTGGCGGACCTGGCTTTCTTCGCCGATTTCTTTTCAGCCTTGGCGTCGGCCTTCTTCTCGGCCTTCCTGGCTTCCTTTTTCTCGGCCTTTTTCCTTTCGGCCTTCTTCTCGGCCTTCTTTTCAGCCTTTTTCTTCGCCTTCTTCTTCTTTTTCTTTTCTTCGTCCTCATCCTTCGGTGTCAGCAGCGTGCCGCGGCACTGCTCCGAGCCGCACCAGCACGGAAATTCGGCGAGCAGCTTCGGCGTGTACGGCTCGTCGATGATCAGGCCGTAGTCGTAGTTGAGCTCTTCGCCGGCTGCGATGTTGCGCAGCGCCTTGATATAAACGCGCCCGTCGACCTCGTCGGCTTCGCAGTTCGGCTCGCACGAGTGGTTGATCCAGCGTGCATCGTTGCCCTTGACGTTGCCGTCGATCACGCGGCCGTCGTCGATGTGGAAGTAGAAGGTGTGGTTCGGCTGGCTCGGGTCGTGCGGATGGCGGCGCAGCGCCTCCTTCCAGCTGATGACTTCGCCCTTGTATTCGATCAGCGTCTCGCCTTCGGCCAGGTCCTGCACGGCGAAAACGCCGTTGCCGTGGACGGCGGAGCGCCGCATCTGGATGCGGCGGCCGGTGGAGCGATCCTTGGCGGACTTCGCATCCGCCTCGGGGAGCGCGGTGGCCTGCGAATCACGACCGGCCGGAAGTGGGGATTTGGAAGGCATCGCCGAAGTCTGTTAGTTTGAATATGCACACATGCGCGTGTGCGCGTGCGCACGCGGGAAGCCGCAGAGTATAGAGAGCCCTTAGATGACAAAGACGTTGGTAATCGCAGAAAAGCCGTCGGTGGCGCAGGACATCGTCCGCGCTCTCACGCCGGTGGCCGGCAAATTCGACAAACATGACGAGCATTTCGAGAACGACAGCTATGTCGTGACCAGCGCTGTCGGTCACCTGGTCGAAATCCAGGCGCCCGAGGAATTCGACGTCAAGCGCGGCAAGTGGAGCTTCGCCAACCTGCCGGTGATCCCGCCGCACTTCGACCTGAAGCCCGTCGACAAGACCAAGACGCGCCTGAACGCGGTGGTCAAGCAGGCCAAGCGCAAGGACGTCACGCAGCTCATCAACGCATGCGACGCGGGGCGCGAGGGCGAGCTGATCTTCAGGCTCATCGAGCAGTACGCGGGCGGCAAGTCGGGGCTGAACAAGCCGGTGAAGCGGCTGTGGCTGCAGTCGATGACACCGCAGGCCATCCGCGACGGCTTCGACTCCCTGCGCACCGAGAAGCAGATGCAGGGCCTGGCCGACGCCGCGCGTTCGCGCTCGGAGGCCGACTGGCTGGTGGGCATCAACGGCACGCGTGCGATGACGGCCTTCAATTCGCGCGACGGCGGCTTCTTCCTCACGACCGTGGGGCGCGTGCAGACGCCCACGCTGTCGGTGGTGGTGGAGCGCGAGGAGCAGATCCGCAAGTTCGTCTCGCGCGACTACTGGGAGATCCACGGCACCTTCGGCGCCGAGGCCGGCGAGTACTCCGGCAAGTGGTTCAACCCCGACTGGAAGAAGGCCAGCGCCCCGCTGCTGCCCAACGGCGAGCCCGACCCCGAGCAGCGCGCCGACCGCGTGTGGAACGAACAGGAAGCCCGCGCCATCGCCGACGCCGCGCGCGGCAAGCCCGCCACCGTCACGGAAGAGAGCAAGCCCACCACGCAGGCCTCGCCGCTGCTGTTCGACCTGACCTCGCTGCAGCGCGAGGCCAACAGCCGCTTCGGCTTCAGCGCCAAGACCACGCTGGCGCTGGCGCAGAGCCTGTACGAGCGCCACAAGGCGCTGACCTATCCGCGTACCGATTCGCGCGCGCTGCCGGAAGACTATCTTCCCGTGGTCAAGCAGACGATGGGCATGCTCGCCAACAGCGGCATGAAGCACCTCGCGCCCTTCGCCCAGCAGGCGATCGACGGCTCCTACGTGAAGCCCAACAAGCGCATCTTCGACAACGCGAAGGTGTCGGACCACTTCGCGATCATCCCGACGCTGCAGGCGCCCAGCGGCCTGAGCGAGGCCGAGCAGAAGCTCTACGACTTCGTGGTGCGGCGTTTCCTCTCGGTGTTCTTCCCGAGCGCCGAGTACCAGGTCACCACGCGCATCAGCACGGTGGAACAGGGCGGCAGGAAGTACGCCTTCCGCACCGACGGCAAGGTGCTGGTGAAGCCGGGCTGGCTCGCCATCTACGGCAAGGAAGCGCAGGACGACGAGAAGGAAGACGACAAGGACGGCAAGCGCCTCGTGCCGGTGAAGCCGGGCGAGATCGTCAAGACCCTCGCGGCCGACATCAAGGGCCTGAAGACGCGCCCGCCGGCACGCTACTCCGAAGCCACGCTGCTCGGCGCCATGGAAGGCGCGGGCAAGACCATCGACGACGACGAGCTGCGCGAGGCCATGCAGGAGAAGGGCCTCGGCACGCCGGCCACGCGCGCGGCCACCATCGAAGGGCTGATCGCCGAGAAGTACATCCTGCGCGAAGGCCGCGAGCTGATCCCCACGGCCAAGGCCTTCCAGCTCATGACGCTGCTGCGCGGCCTGGGCGTGGAGGAACTCTCCAAGGCCGAGCTGACCGGCGAGTGGGAATACAAGCTCGCGCAGATGGAGAAGGGCTCGCTCAGCCGCGACGCCTTCATGCGCGAGATCGCCGAGATGACGCAGCACATCGTCAAGAAGGCCAAGGAATACGACCGCGACACCGTGCCGGGCGACTACGCCACCCTGCGCACGCCGTGCCCCAACTGCGGCGGCATCGTGCGCGAGAACTACCGCCGCTACGCCTGCACCGGCAAGAGCGGCACGGGCGAGGACGCCTGCGGCTTCTCGTTCGGCAAGTCGCCGGCCGGGCGCACCTTCGAGGTGGAAGAGGCCGAGGCGCTGCTGCGCGACAAGCACATCGGTCCGCTGGAAGGCTTCCGCTCCAAGGCCGGCTGGCCCTTCACCTCCGAGATCGTCATCAAGTACGACGAGGAGGCGAAGAACTGGAAGCTGGAGTTCGACTTCGGCGACGACAAGAACGAGGAAAGCGGCGAGATCGTCGACTTCAGCGATCAGGACACCGTGGGCCCCTGCCCGGTATGCGGCGCACCGGTGTTCGAGCACGGCAGCAACTACGTCTGCGAGAAGTCGGTGCCGACCAATGCGCAGCCCACGCCGAGCTGCACCTTCAAGACCGGCAAGATCATCCTGCAGCAGCCGGTGGAGCGCGCGCAGATGGAGAAGCTGCTGGCCACCGGCAAGACCGACCTGCTCGACAAGTTCGTGAGCATGCGCACGCGCCGCCCCTTCAAGGCCTTCCTGACCTGGAATGCGGAAGAGGGCAAGGTGACCTTCGAGTTCGCGCCGCGCGAGGGTGCAGCCAAGTTCCCGCCGCGCAAGACCTTCGCCGGCAAGACCCCTGCAGCCAAGAAGACGGCAGCGGCGAAGAAGACGCCCGCCGCCAAGAAGGCACCGGCCGCGAAGAAGGCCGCCGCGCCGCGCAAGCCCGGCGCGGGCCTGAAGCCCAGCGACGCGCTGGCGGCGGTGATCGGCAACGAGCCGGTCGCGCGCACCGAGGTGGTCAAGAAGCTGTGGGACTACATCAAGGCCAACGGCCTGCAGGACGCGAAGGACAAGCGCGCGATCAACGCCGACGCCAAGCTCAAGCCCGTGTTCGGCAAGGACCAGGTGACGATGTTCGAGCTCGCGGGCATCGTGGGCAAGCACCTCTCGGCGCCCTGAGCCATGCGGCGCAGACGCTTCGGCGCAAGCCTCGCGATGGCTGCGGCGGTGCTGCTCGGCGGCACCGGCCCGGCGCAGGCCGCCGCGTGGCCCGACAAGCCGGTCAAGCTGGTGGTGCCGTTCCCGCCCGGGCAGGCCACAGACATCTTCGCCCGCGCCCTGGCCGAGCAGCTCGGCAAGCGGCTGGGGCAGCCGGTGGTGGTCGACAACAAGGCCGGCGCCGGCAGCAACATCGGCACCGAGTTCGTGGTGCGCTCGCAGCCCGACGGCTACACGCTGGTGGTGGCAGGCAGCGCGATGGCGGTGAACCAGACGCTCTACGCGAAGCCGGGCTTCGATCCGCGCAAGGATCTGGTCGGCATCTCGCTCGTCGCCAAGGTCCCGCTGGTGTTCCTGGCCACGCCCGAAAGCGGCATCCGCACCCTGGCTGAGCTCACCGCGCGCGCCAAGGCCGAACCCGGCCGGCTGAGCTACGCGAGCGCCGGCATCGGCGGCACGCAGCACCTGTCGGGCGAGATGTACAAGACGGCGGCGCATGTGTTCGTCACGCACATTCCGTACCGGGGCAGCGGCCCGGCGCAGTCGGATTTCCTGGGCAACCAGGTGCCGCTGATGATCGACTCGGTGACGGCCGCGCTGCCGCACATCAAGTCGGGCCGCGCGGTGCCGCTGGCCGTGACCTCGGCCACGCGCTCCTCGCAGCTGCCCGACGTGCCCACCGTGCGCGAGAGCGGCGTGGCGGGCACGAAGAACTTCGAGGCCGTCGGCTGGCTCGGCCTGATGGCGCCGCGCGGCACGCCGGGCGAGATCGTCGAGCGCCTCAACCATGAGGTGACCGACATCCTCAAGAGCGAGCAGATGGCCCGCTTCATCCGCGAGCGCGGCGCCGAGCCCGCACCGACCACGCCGGCCGAGTTCGACCGCTTCGTGGCGAGCGAGATCGGTGTCTGGGGCGCGGCGGTGAAGGCCTCGGGCGCCAAGCCCGAGTAGCGTCCCGCCGGGCGCTTCAGCCAGGGGCGGGCAGGGGGGCCGGCGCCTCCTTGGCGCGGTCCACCTCCGCGAGCAGCCAGCTGCGGAAATGATCGAGCGTGGCGAGCTGGCCGCGCCCTTCCGGGTAGCAGAACCAGTAGCCCTCGTTGCCGCGGTAGCCGCCGCCGGGCAGCGGCTCGTCCACCAGCCCCGAGGCGATCTCGTCCTGCACCAGGCAGCGCGGCACCAGCGCCACGCCCATGCCGGCCATGACCGCACGAATCATGGTCTGGAACTGGTCGAACTGCGGACCCGCCAGCGGGTCGAGCCCGCGCACCCCATGCGTTTCGCTCCAGTGCAGCCACGACTGCGGCACCGTGACGTGGCGCAGCAGCGTGCAGCGCGCCACGTCCTGCGGCGTGCGGATGGCCACCTCGGCCTGCGCCGCTCGCGGCGCGATCAGCGCCACATCCTGCCCCGCGAGGTAGTGCGACCGGGCGCCGGGCCAATGGCCGTCGCCGAAAAGAATGGCGCAGTCGAGCTCCGGCCGCTCGAAGTCGTAGCCGTGCACGAAGGGCACGAAATGCAGCGTGATCTGTGGATGCGCGCGCTGGAAATCGGGCAGCCGCGGAATCAGCCACTTGGCGCCGAAGGTGGGCAGGGCGGAGAGGTGCAACGCGCCACCGCCATCGCCGCTCGTGATGAGCTCCAGCGTGGCCGCCTCCAGTTGCGCCAGCGTGGCGCGCACCGCCTTCTCGTAGCGTTCGCCCGCCGGCGTGAGCGCGAGGCGCTTGCGGCTGCGCTCGAACAGCGGCGCGCCGATCCAGCGCTCGAGTTCCTGCACCTGCTTGCTGACGGCGCCCTGCGTGAGGTGCAGCGCCTCGGCGGCGCGCGAGACGCCGCCGAAGCGCACCACGGTCGAGAAGGCGCGCAGCAGGTTCATAGGCGGATTGAGACGGCGAAGCGACATGGAAGGAAGCCCATCAAAACATTCCAGATTGGAATGTTAGCTGGTCTATCCTTTGCTTCAGGTGATGGGAGCGAATCGCTCCGTCACCTCCTGATTCATCGGAAAAATCCCATGCTACGTCGTCATTTCATTTCCACCCTTGCCGCCGCATCTGTCGTGCCAGGAATATCCTTCGCCCAGGGCAAGCCGATCCGCCTGATCGTGCCCTTCCCGCCCGGCGGCGCCACCGACATCACGGCGCGCGTGCTCGGCGAGCCCCTCGGCAAGATCCTCCAGCAGCCCGTGGTCATCGACAACCGCGCGGGCGCCGGCGGCTCCATCGGCATGGCCGAACTGGCCCGCGCCACGCCGGACGGCCTGGCCTTCGGCATCGCCACCCTGTCCACGCACGGCGTAAACCCGGCCGTCTACCAGAAGCTGCCCTACGACCCGATCAAGGGCTTCGCCGCCGTCACCGAGATCGTCAAGGCGCCGGGCGTGATCGTCATCAACCCGACGAAGCTGCCGGTGGCCAGCTTCGCCGAGCTGGTGAAGTACCTGAAGGCCAACCCGGGCAAGGTGTCGTACGCCACGCCGGGCAACGGCACCATCGGCCACATGTGGGGCGAGCTGTTCAAGAGCAGCACCGGAACCTCGATGGTGCACATCCCCTACCGCGGTGCGGGCCCGGCCATCAACGACGTGCTCGCGGGCGAGGTGCCGGTGTACTTCGACCAGGTGGCCTCCTCGCTGCCGCACGTGAAGGCGGGAAAGCTGAAGGCGCTGGCCGTGTCGTGGAACGGCCGCCTCGACGTGCTGCCCGACGTGCCCACCTATGCGGAGCTGGGCTATCCGGTCAACAACGACCCGTCGTGGTTCGGCATGGTCGCGCCCGCAGGCACGCCGGCCGAGCTGGTGCTGCGCATGCAGCAGGCCGTGGCCACCGCGCTGAAGGACGCCTCGGTGCGCGATCGCCTTGCGCTGCAGGGCCTGTACGCCTCGGGCACCACGCCGGCGCAGTTCACCAGGCAGATCGCCAGCGAGATCGACAAGATGAAGAAGGTGGCCGAATTCGCACGCGTGCGATTGGACTGAGCCCGGCCTGCCTATGCATCCTGTCCTGAAACTGATTCAAACCCGCGCCCAGGTGACAAGCGTCGCCGGGCACACGCCGCTGGTGCTGGACTCCCCGCACAGCGGCACCGTCTACCCCGAGGACTTCCGCACGGTGCGCGACCTGGCCACGCTGCGCCGGGCCGAGGACACGCACGTCGAGAAGCTCTATGCCTTCGCGCCCGAACTGGGCGCGGCATGGATCGAGGCGCACTTTCCACGCAGCTACCTCGACGCCAACCGCGACACGACCGAGATCGACACCAGCATGCTCGAAGGCACGTGGACCGACCCGGTCTCCACCGACCCGCGCGTGCTGTCGAAGGTGCGCCTGGGCAAGGGCCTGATCTGGAAGCTCACCGACGACGGGCTGCCGATCTACGACCGACTGCTTCCGGTGGAAGAGGTGCGCCAGCGCATCGACAGCTGCTGGCGGCCGTACCACGCCGCCGTGGCGCAGGCGGTGGACGAGGCGCATGCGCGCCACGGCTACAGCATCCACATCAACTGCCACTCGATGCCGGCCGTCGCGGCCAGCCATGCGACCGACTTTCCGGGCCTGGTGCATGCCGACTTCGTGATCGGCGACCGCGACGGCAGCACGGCCAATCCGGCGCTGTCGCGCAGGATCTGCGAACACCTCCGCGGCTTCGGCTACAGCGTGGACTACAACCATCCCTACAAGGGCGTGGAACTGGTGCGCCGGCAGGGCAGGCCCGACGCGAACCGGCACAGCATCCAGGTCGAGATCAACCGCAGGCTCTACATGGACGAGGCCACGCTGGCGCTCGACGAGGCCGGCGCGGCGCGGCTGCAGGGGCACCTGCGCTCGATGGTCGAGATGCTGCTGGCCACCGACCCGCGCCAACAACCCTGACGGCGCCGGGTGTGCTGTTACAGGCCGCTTTGCGCGGCCGGCCTATAGTGGTTCCGATCCAACCACCCAGGAGATTCCGTTGAAGTCGTCTTTCATCGCCGCCGCATTCGCGATCGCCATGGGCGTGCTGGCCACGGGTTGCGCCGGCACGGGTTCCGCAGGCAACGCTGGCTCCTCCGCCGCAACGCCGAGCAGCGGCAGCGGCGTCACGGTGTTCGGCACCATCGACGCCAGCGTCAGCGGCTACAAGAACAGCAGCAGCCCGCGCTGACCCGGATCAGGCCACGCCCTTCAGGTAGCCGTGCAGTGCGGCACGCAGCTGCCGTGACAGCGCCTGAAGGTCGGGCCGCCCGCCCGTGCCGATGTGCAGGTGCGCGAACAGGCCGTAGATGATGGTCTGGCACACGCGGGCGACTTCCTTCTTCTGGCAGTCCGGCGACAGGTCGATGGCCGCGTCGAGCACGCCCACCCATTCGGCCACGAAGCGGTCGTACATCTTGCGATAGGCCTCGGGGCCCGAGAGATGCCGCTCCAGCAGGTAGTGCGCGCCCCAGGCCAGGGGCTGCGCGCGATGCGCCTCCAGCTGCGCGTCGATCACCGCATCCACGATTTCCGCTAGCGGCCGGCCCGCATGCGCGGCGACGGCGGCGCGCATGTCCAGCAGCAGTGCCTTGGATCGCAGGTGCAGGCACACGCGCGCCAGGTCTTCCTTGCTCGCGAAGTATTCGTAGAAGCTGCCGAGCCCCGTGCCGGCCACCGACACGATCTCGCGGATGGTGATGGCGGCGTAGCCCTTCTCGACCAAAAGCCGAACAAAGGCCTCCTGCAGGGCCTGCGAGGTGTGGCGCGCACGGGACTGGCGCGGCTTGCGCCTGGGGGCGGCGGCCGGGGCGCGAGCGGTCGCCATCAGCGCAGCCGAACCCGAACACCTCGCGGGCGGGTTGTTCCTAGAATTTTCTGACCCATCGAACGGCATTCTGCAATGGCACAAGACGAGAGCACCCGGGACGAATCGCATCCAGCTGTCTACACCGCACAGGGCGACGATGCATGGCTGCCCGGCCCGTCGTCGCGCGGCCCCTGGGACCCGCGTGCGCAGCACGGCGGCGCACCGGCCGCGCTGCTGGTTCACGTGGCCGAGCGCGCTGCGCCGGGGCCTGGCTGGCAGCTGGCGCGGCTCACGCTCGAACTGGTCAAGCCGGTGCCGCTGGCACCGCTCGTCACGCGCACGCAGGTGCAGTCCGCGCGCTCCACGGTGCGCGTGGGCATCGATCTGCTGGCGGGCGAGGTGCTGGTGGCACGGGCGCACGCGCTGCTGCTGGCAAGCCAGTCGCTGGCGCTTCCGCCCGGCCTGCCGGGCTGGCCGCAGGAGCCGCTGCGGCCGCTGCCGCGCGACTGCACACAGCACGTGCGCATCCCGGGCCTGCCCGAGGGCGAGTCGTTCTACAGCACGGCCATGGAAACGCGCGTCGCCGAGGGCGACTCGACCCGGCCCGGTCCGTGTTCCGCATGGTTCCGCCTCGCGGTGCCTCTGCTGCACGGCGCAACCACCTCGCCTGCGATGCGCGCCGCGGCGGCGGCCGACTTCGGCAACGGGCTGAGCTGGGTGCTGCCGGTCGACCGCTACCTGTTCACCAATGCCGACCTGAGCATGAACCTCTTCCGCGTGCCGCAGGGAGAGTGGATCGGCCTGCGCTCGGCCTCGGAGGTGCACGGCGGCGGCGCGGGCCTGGTCGTGTCCCACCTCTTCGACGAGCAGGGCCCGATCGGCATCGCCACCCAGACGCTGGTGCTGCGCGAACGCAGCCCCGGCGCCTGATCCATCGGCACCCGAACGAACACTCAGGAGACAGACGCGCATGACCACCACCGGCATCCATCCCGACAACCAGGTCCCCGAACTCAAGGACTACAACGTCTACACCAGCGACCCCGCGCTGCGCGGCGCAGTGGAACGCGGCGGCGCGGCCTGGCGCGACGAGGAACTGGTGCGCCAGGGCGCGGAGTACGGCGCCGAGGCCACGCTGCGCGCCGCGGAGGACGCCAACCGCCACGAGCCCGAGCTGCACACCCACTCGCGTACGGGCGAGCGCATCGACCAGGTGCGCTTCCATCCGGCCTGGCACACGATGATGGCCATCGCCCGGCGCAACGGCATCGCCAACCTGCCGTTCTTCGACGAACGGCCCTCGGCCTGGGTGGGCTACGGCGCGTCGCTGTACATGCACAGCCAGATCGAGTCGGGCTCCACCTGCCCGACCACCATGACCAAGGCCTGCATCCCTGTCGTGCGCCGCAACGCGGCGCTGCATGCCGTGCTGCGCGACAAGCTCGCGTCGAACGAGCACGATCTGCGCGACATTCCGCTCGAGGGCAAGACCTCGATCACCGTCGGCATGGGCATGACCGAGAAGCAGGGCGGCAGCGACGTGCGCACCAACACCACGCGCGCCGTGCCGGCGGGGAGTGGTCCATGGGGAAGCGAATTCCTCCTCACCGGCCACAAGTGGTTCTTCTCGGCGCCGATGTGCGACGGCCACCTGGTGCTGGCCAAGACCGAAGAGCACGGCTCCTCGTGCTTCTTCGTGCCGCGCTGGCGGCCCGATGGAAGCAGGAACGCGGTGCACATCCAGCGGCTGAAGGACAAGGTGGGCAACCGCTCCAACTCGAGCAGCGAGGTCGAGTTCAAGGAGGCCTGGGGCGTGCTCGTGGGCGAGGAGGGCCGGGGCATCCCGACCATCATCGAGATGGCGACCGTGACGCGGCTGGACTGCGCGCTGGCCAGCGCCGGCTTCATGCGCCAGGGCTTCGCGCAGGCGCTGCACTACGCGCGCAACCGCCACGCCTTCGGCAAGGCGCTGGCCGACCAGCCGGTGATGACCGCGCTGCTGGCCGACATGGCGCTCGAATCGCAGGCCGCCACGCTGCTGGCGATGGGGCTGGCCTCGCGCTTCGGCTCGGCGGCACCGCTGGACACGGCCTGGCGCCGCCTGCTCACGCCCGCGGCCAAGTTCTGGAACTGCAAGCGCGCGGTGGCCTTCACCGGCGAGGCGATGGAGGTGTTCGGCGGCAACGGCTACGTCGAGGAGAGCCCGATGGGCCGGCTGTTCCGCGAGGCGCCGGTCAACTCGATCTGGGAAGGCTCGGGCAACGTGATGTGCCTCGACGTGCTGCGCGCCGTCTCGCGCAATCCCGACGACGCGCATCTCGTGCTCGACCAGCTGCAGGAGGTCGCCACCGGCGAGCCCCGCGTGCTCGACGCGCTGCAGTCCGTGCGCCGCATGACGCAGCTGCCGCCGCAGGAGCTGGAGCCGCAGGCCCGCCGCTTCACCCAGCGCCTGGTGCTGGCCGCGCAGGCCTGCCTGATGCTGGAGCATGCGAGCGCCGAGGAGTCGGCCGCCTTCCTGTCGAGCCGCTTCGATCCCGACTGGGGGCCGGTGACGGGCATCAGTGCCGGCACTTCCGATCCGGCAGCGCTGCTGCGCGCCGCCTGGCGCTGAGCGCCTGGGCGCCTGGGCGAGGCTCGCGTCCGCCTAGCCCCGCCTTCTCAGCAGCGCCTGCCGCAGCACGCGCGCGGCGCGGTCGCGGATCTTGCCGGGGCCGGAGCGCGGCGAGGTCCTGGGCGCGACCTTGGCGGTGGCGCAGGCCCAGAGGAAGTCGTGCAGGATGGGCGTGTCGTCCACCGTCTCGGTGCTGCCGTACTTGTGGAACTCGGGGTGCCACTGGGTCGCGGCGATGTAGCTGCGGCCGCGGTCGGGCAGCCGGCGGATGGCCTCGGGCACGCGGTCGGGCAGGCTCCAGGCCTCGATCTCGAAGCCCGGCGCGAGCCCCTTGATGCCCTGGTGGTGGATGCTGTTGACGCGCGCCGAGCGAATCTTCGGATAGAGCTTGGAAAGCCGCGTGCCCTCGACGATCTCGATGTCGTGGAAGTTCTGGTCGTAGGTCACCGGGTCGCGATGCTTCAGCGTCTGGGGATGGCCGTGCTGCTCCTCGATGTCCTGGTAGAGCGTGCCGCCGAAGGCCACGTTGATGAGCTGCAGGCCCCGGCAGACGCCGAAGATGGGCTTGCCGGCCTGCTCGAAGGCCTCGACCAGCGCGAGGTCGTAGAGGTCGCGGATGCGGTCGCCGATCCAGGCGTCCTTCAGCGGCACCTCGCCGTAGCTGCCGGGCCAGACGTCGGCCCCGCCGTGCATCACCACGCCGTCGAGCCACTCGGCGTAGTGCGACAGCTTGGTGTCGCCGCGCGCGGTCTCGCCGGTGGGGCAGGGCACCATCACGACCATGGCGCCGGCGGACATGAGCCAGTGCGCGATCGACTGCTCGACGTACTGCAGCGTCTTGTTGGTGAAGAGCGAACGCGCCGGGTCGGCATGCGAGAAGCAGGCCGACAGGCCGATCTTGAGCCGGGCGGAAACAGGTTGTGTCATCGCAGGACTGTCGCCAGTGCGAACCGGACGGGGGATGCGGAAAGGAAAGTCCATTTTGGCTCGTTGGCCTCTCGCACGGGGTCGGACGACACGCCAAGTATGCTTTCAACGCTGCCCCAACGTACAAGGAAGACAAGCCGATGAAAACCATCAAGGGCCCAGCCATATTCCTGGCCCAGTTCGCGGGAGACACCGCCCCCTTCGACACGCTCGACGGCATCGCCGGCTGGGCCGCCGGCCTGGGCTACAAGGGCGTGCAGATACCGAGCTGGGACGCCCGCCTCTTCGACCTTCGGCGCGCAGCCGAGAGCAAGACCTACTGCGAGGAGGTGAAGGGCACGCTGGCGAGCCACGGCCTGCAGATCACGGAGCTCTCGACCCACCTGCAGGGCCAGCTGGTGGCGGTGCACCCGGCCTACGACGCGGGCTTCGACGGCTTCGCGGCGCCCGAGGTGCGCGGCAACCCGGTGCGGCGCCAGCAGTGGGCCGTCGAGCAGCTGCACCTCGCGGCGAAGGCCTCGGCCAACCTCGGGCTCGCGGCGCACGCGACCTTCTCGGGTGCGCTGGCCTGGCCCTATCTCTACTCATGGCCGCCGCGCCCGCCGGGCCTCATCGAGGAGGCCTTCGACGAACTCGCGCGCCGCTGGCGGCCCATCCTCGACGCCTTCGACGCGGCCGGCGTCGACGTGGGCTACGAGATACACCCCGGCGAGGACCTGCACGACGGCGTGAGCTACGAGATGTTCCTGGAGCGCGTCAACAACCATCCGCGCGCCTGCCTGCTGTACGACCCGAGCCACTTCATGCTGCAGCAGCTCGACTACCTGGCCTACATCGACCACTACCACGAGCGCATCAAGATCTTCCACGTCAAGGACGCCGAGTTCAACCCGACCGGCAAGCAGGGCGTGTACGGCGGCTTCCAGAGCTGGATCAACCGGGCAGGGCGCTTCCGCTCGCTGGGCGACGGGCAGGTGGACTTCAGGGCCATCTTCTCGAAGATGGCGCAGTACGACTTCCCGGGCTGGGCGGTGCTGGAGTGGGAGTGCTGCATCAAGCACCCCGAAGACGGCGCGCGCGAGGGCGCGAAGTTCATCGCCGACCACATCATCCGCGTGGCCGACCGCGCCTTCGACGACTTCGCGGCAGGCGGGGCCGACGTGGCGGCGAACAAGCGGATGCTGGGGATCGGCTAGAGACTAGGACGTAGACCGGATCGCGTCGTCGAGGATCTCGAGGCCGCGGTCGATCTCGGCCTCGCTCACGTTCAGCGGCGGCGCGATGCGCCACACCGCCGCCATGCCGCCGACGGACACGATGTTCATGCTGAGGCCGCGCGCCATGCAGGCGTCGGTGATGGCGCGGCCGCGCTCGGCGTCGGGCTCGCGGGTCTCGCGGTCCTTCACGAGTTCGACGCCCTGCAGCAGGCCGTGGCCGCGCACGTCGCCGATCACCTCGTGCCGGGCCTTCAGCGTCTGCAGGCCCTCGCGCAGCCGCCTGCCCATCTCGGCGGCGCGGCGGGCGAGGCCTTCCTCCTCCAGCACGTCGAGCACGGCCAGCGCGACCTCGGCCGGCAGCGGGTCGGACACGTGCGAGGTGACGTGCACGAAGCCCTTGTCGTGGCAGTCCTGCTCGATGGCCTCGCCGGTGATCGTCGCGCCGATGGCCACGCCGCCGCCCAGCGTCTTCGACACGGTGAGGATGTCGGGCACCACATCGGCCTGCTCGAAGGCGAAGTTGGCGCCCATGCGGCCGAAGGCGGTCTGCGCCTCGTCGAGGATCAGCAGCATGCCGCGCTCGCGGCACTTCTCCTTGAGCTTGGGGAAGTAGCCCCTGGGCGGCACGATCACGCCGCCCGAGCTGAGCACCGGCTCGGCGATGAAGGCCGCGAGCGAGCCGCTGGATTGCGCGTCGACCATGTCGAATCCGACGTCGAGGCAGGTGGTGTCGCAGGCGTCGCGGCAGTGGCGCACCGGGCAGCGGTAGCAGTTGGGCGCCGGAATCGACATGGTGCCGGGCTTGCGCGGCCCGTAGTCGACGTGGTGACGGCCGGCGAAGGTGAGCGAGGCGATGCCGCCGGTCACGCCGTGCCAGCCGCCGTTGAGGCCCACGATCTCGTAGCGGCCGGTGGTCAGCCGCGCCATGCGCACCGCCGCCTCGTTGGCCTCGCCGCCGGTGGAAAGGAAGAGCGACTTCGACAGCGACGGCGGCAGCATCGACGCCAGCCGCCCCGCCAGTGCGGGCACGGCCGGGCCGACGAAGCCGCTGTAGAGGTGCAGCGCGCCTTCGCAGGCCTTCTCGATGGCCGCGACGATGCGCGGATGGTTGTGGCCGATGGTGGCGCACATCTGGCCGGAGGTGAAGTCGAGGATCTCGCGGCCGTGCTGGTCCCACAGCGTGGCGCCGCGCGCCTTGACGATCACGTGCGGGCTCAGGCCCATGCCGTAGCGCACGAGGTGCCTGGCGGCCGCCGGGTCGTAGGTTGCGCCTTCTGCCATCGGATGCTCCTTTTCGTGGGGATGCGGGCAGCGTAGCCAGCGGCGGGAGAATCCGGTGTCGTTGTTCAGGCCCCAAAGCGCATCCGATTGCACGGGCGTTGCGCCACACTGGCGGCACCATGAAGACCGGCACCCTCGATCTCGATCGCATCGACCAGAGCATCCTCGCCGAGCTGCAGGCCGACGCCGGCCTGCAGAACCAGACGCTGGCCGAGCGGGTGAACCTCTCGCCCTCGGCCTGCCTCAAGCGCGTGCAGCGGCTGCGGCGCTCGGGCGTGATCCGCGAGGAAGTGGCGATCCTCGACGCGGCGCGCGTGGGCTTTCCGGTGCTGGTGATCTCGCGCGTGTCGCTGCGCAGCACCACGCGCGAGGCGATACAGGCCTTCGAGCGCAAGGTGCACGCGCTGCCGCAGGTGCTGCAGTGCCACTGCGTGGCGGGCGACACCGACTTCGTGCTGGTGATCTGCGCGCGCTCGCTGCCCGAGTACCAGGCCTTCGCGCAGGAGCAGCTGGGCGACGCGCTGGAGCTGGAGAACTATTCGAGCGACGTGGTGCTGTCGACCACCAAGTTCACCACGCAGCTGCCGCTGGACCGGGCCTAGGGGCCTGTTCACACTATTTCCGGGGCCGCGGACATAGTGTGAACAGGCCCTAGCTACAGCAGCCCGGCCAGCCGCCGGATCGCCCCGTCGATCTGCGCTTCGCCGATCAGCCCGTAGCCGAAGGCCAGCCCGTTGGGCGTGCCGGGCGCCAGCGGATCGAGCGCGAAGCGCGACAGCGGCGGCAGCGTGATGCCGGCCGCCGCGGCGCGCTCGACCACCGAGTCGGCACGCGTTCCGCCATGCAGCCAGGCGGACAGGTGCAGGCCCGCGCTGGAGGGAATCACTTCCAGCCGGCCCGCGCCGTGGCGCGCCAGCGCGTCGAGCAGGGCGTTGCGCCGCGCGCCGTAGAGCTTGCGCATCTTGCGGATGTGGCGCGCGAGGTGGCCTTCGGCAATGAAGGCCGCCAGCGCCTCCTGCCCGAGCACCGGGCCGTGCCAGTCGGCCAGTTCGCGCGATCGCACCAGCGCCGCGCGGGCCCAGGGCGGCGCCACCACGAAGCCCAGCCGCAGTGCGGGAAAGAGGCTCTTCGAGAAGGTGCCGACGTAGAAGACCGACTCGGCACGGTCCAGCGTCTGCAGGGCGTCGAGCGGGCGGCCGGCGAAGCGGAATTCGCTGTCGTAGTCGTCCTCGACGACGACGGCGTTGCGCTCGCGCGCGAAGGCCAGCAGCGCCGCACGGCGCTGCGGCGACATCGCGACGCCGGTCGGGAACTGGTGCGAGGGCGTCACGCAGACCACGCGCGCCTCGGGCGGGATGCGGTCCACGCACAGGCCCTCGGCGTCGGTGGGAACGGTCACCACCTTCGCGCCCGCCGCCAGCATGGCCTCGCGCAGGGAGGGGTAGAAAAGCTGCTCCACCGCGACCACCGTGCGCCCCGGCACCACCAGGATGCGCGCGAGCAGCCCGAAGGCCTGCTGGGCGCCGGCCGTGACCACGATGTCGTCGGCGGTGCAACCGACCGCGCGGGTGAACGACACATGCCCGGCGATCGCCTCGCGCAGCGCGGGCTGGCCCTGCGGGTCGGCGTAGTCGGCGGTCTGGCGCGCGATGCGGCGCAGGGCGCGGTCGCTCAGGCGGCGCCAGATGTCGAAGGGAAAGAGGCTCACGTCGGGCAGGCCGACGCGGAAGTCGTCACGCGCGGGCGGCGGCTGCAGGGTGGGGGCGAGATCGGCGCCGGGAACGCTCGCGGGCACGAGGCGGGGGTCGCGGCCGGAGGCCTGGGCTCTCCTGGGGACGAGGCGCCGTCGGGACACCGGCAGCGTGTCGGCCACGTAGGTGCCGGCGCCCGGCCGCGCGAGCAGGTAGCCCTCGCCCAGCAGTAGGTCGTAGGCCGCCAGCATGGTGTTGCGCGAAACGCCCAGCCGCTGCGCCAGCACTCGCGTGGCGGGCAGCCGGGAGCCGGGCTGCAGGCGGCCATCGACGATGGCTGCGCGCAACTGGCGGTGCAGTTCGCGCAGCAGGTCGCGCGAGCCGGCGGGCGGCAGGCGGATGGCGAGTTCGAAAAGTGGCTCCATGAACTTCGCCAATTGTGGTTCTTTTGAAGAGCCAGTTGCAAACCTATTCTGGAGGCACTGAACACACTCGCCACGGAGTCCATCGTCATGAACAACCCGGCTCTTTCTTCTTCCCCCTCCTCCTCGCCGCAGCCGGCCGAACGCCTGCCGCTGAGCCTGGGCTGGCTCGCGCTGGGCGCATTCGCCATCGGCACCGAGAGCTTCATGGTCGCAGGCCTGCTGCCGGTGCTGGCGGCGGACCTGCGGATCAGCGCCGCGCGCGCCGGGCAGCTGGTGCTGCTGTTCGCGCTGAGCTATGCGATCGGCTCGCCGCTGATGGCGGCGCTGCTGGCGCGCTTCGGGCGCCGGCGGCTGCTGGTGGTGAGCCTCGCGGCCTTCTCGGGGCTGACGCTGGCCGCATCGATGGCGCACGGGTTCGTGCAGCTGGCGCTGGCGCGCGTCGCACTGGGGCTGGTGGCCGGCGTGTTCCTGCCGACGGCGAGCGCGGTGGCGGCGGTGATGGTGTCGCCCGCGCTGCGCGGCCGTGCGCTGGCGATCGTGACCGGCGGCGGCACGGTGGCGGTGGCACTCGGCGTGCCGCTGGGCGCATGGATCGCCGGCTGGGGCGGCTGGCGCACGGCCTACCTGCTGATCGCGGCGGTGGCGGCGCTCGCGACCTGGGGCCTCGCGCTGGGGCTGCCGCGCGATCTGTCGCAGGCGCCTGCCGCGGAAAAGCGCACGCCGGCCTTCGCCGTGGCCCGCGAGCCGGGCGTGCTGCCGGGGCTGCTGGTCAGCCTGCTGTGGGCCACGGGCGGCTTCAGCTTCTACACCTACATCGCGCTCTTCCTCTCGCACACGCTGGGCTTCGGCACTGAAGGCACGGGCGCGGTGTTCTTCGCCATCGGCGTGGCGGCGGCCATCGGCACCGCGGCCGGCGGCTGGGCCACCGACCGCTTCGGCGCCGACCGCATGGCGCAGGGCTTCGCGCTGATGCTGGTGCTGATCCTGGGCGGGCTGTCGTTCGCCGCACAGATGCTGCCGCACGGGCTGGCGCTGCCGGCGATCGTGGTGCTGTCGGCGCTCTGGGGCTTCGCGGGCTGGGGTTTCGGGCCGGCGCAGGCGGTGCGGCTGATCCGGCTCGCGCCGGAGCGCGCGCCGATGACGCTGTCGCTCAACGCCTCGGCGATCTACCTGGGCATCGCTGCGGGCTCGGGACTGGGCGGAATGGCGATCGACCTGTTCGGCGTCGCCACGGTGGGCTGGGTGGGGGCGGCCTGCCAGCTCGCCGGCCTGATGCTGCTGCTGCGTGCCGCACGCCGGGCGCGCGTGCCCGGCTCCGCTTCGGCTAAGCTATGTTTTTGATAGCAAATGGAGCTTGCACCACGGCCCTTCGGGGCCTTTTTCTTTGGAGCGTTGCTTCAAGACAAGCAACTGTCATGCCCCGCAAGCTATAATGTCGGGTTCGTTTCGATACCACGACGAAGAATTTCGTCAATCCCGCCTGCGAGCTGCGCTGCTTTCCGGATTCTCCGGCCTCCCGCTCGGCACGCCGGCGTTCACAGTGTGTTGGAGTGCCCGACCGGCGCCCATGATGGCCACCACTGCCGTCGTTCCTGTTGAAGCGAATCGCGCGTCCGTCTCGCGCTCCCGTTCGCGGGCTGAAACAATCACACCAATTCAATCTCCAACACACATCGAACGAACGATTCAGAGGTAAGCACAGATGCCAAAGGAAGAACTGATCGAAATGAACGGCGCGGTGACCGAAGTCCTGCCGGACTCGCGCTACCGCGTCACGCTGGACAACGGCCATCAGCTGATCGCCTACAGCGGCGGCAAGATGCGCAAGCACCACATCCGCATCCTGGCCGGCGACAAGGTCTCGCTCGAGCTCTCGCCCTACGACCTGACCAAGGGCCGCATCACCTTCCGCCACCTGGAGCGCCGCGGCCCCCCGCCGACGAACTCCGGCTCCGGCGGTTCCGGCAACAACTCACCCCGCCGCTGATACGCCACCGACCCAAGGCCTTGCGACGCTCCCCAGGGGCGCCGCAAGGCCTTTGTCATTCGCGCGTCTGTCGGCCTTAGAACCATGACCACCCCTGATTCCACGGCCGGCAACAACGGCTTCTCCACGCTGGCGCTCTCGCCCCGGATGCTGGCCAACCTCACGCAGCTCGGCTACACGCAGATGACGCCGATCCAGGCAGCCTCGCTGCCGAGCGCGCTGCTCGGCAAGGACCTGATCGCGCAGGCCAAGACCGGCAGCGGCAAGACCGCCGCCTTCGCCCTGGCGCTGCTGGCCAACCTCAATCCGCGCCGCTTCGCGGTGCAGTCGCTGGTGCTGTGCCCGACGCGCGAGCTGGCCGACCAGGTCACGCTCGAGATCCGCCGCCTCGCGCGCGCCGAGGAGAACATCAAGGTGGTCACGCTCTGCGGCGGCGTCGCGCTGCGCGGGCAGGTCGCGAGCCTGGAGCACGGTGCGCACATCGTGGTGGGCACGCCGGGGCGCATCATGGACCACCTCGAGCGCGGGAACCTGGACCTGGAAGCGCTCAACACCCTGGTGCTCGACGAGGCCGACCGCATGCTCGACATGGGGTTCTTCGACGACATCGTGAAGGTGGCGCGCCAGTGCCCGAAGGAGCGCCAGACGCTGCTGTTCTCGGCCACGTATCCCGAAGGCATCGCGAAGCTCGCCGAGCAGTTCATGAAGAGCCCCGAGCAGATCGCGGTGCAATCGCAGCACGAGGGCAGCAAGATCCGCCAGCGCTGGTACGAAGTGGAAGACCACGAGCGCCTGCACGCCGTGAGCCTGCTGCTCGACCACTTCCGCCCCGTCAGCACGCTGGCCTTCTGCAACACCAAGCAGCAGTGCCGCGACCTGGTCGACGTGCTGCGCGCGCAGGGCTTCAGCGCGCTGGCGCTCTTCGGCGAGCTGGAGCAGCGCGAGCGCGACCAGGTGCTGGTGCAGTTCGCCAACCGCAGCTGCTCGGTGCTGGTGGCCACCGACGTGGCGGCGCGCGGGCTCGACATCGCGCAGCTCGAAGCGGTGATCAACGTCGACGTGACGCCCGATGCCGAAGTGCACATCCACCGCGTCGGCCGCACCGGCCGCGTGGGACAGCAGGGCGCATCGGAAGGGCTGGCGCTGAACCTGGCCAGCATGGACGAGATGGGCAGCGTCGGGAAGATCGAGCAGCTGCAGGGCCGCGAATCCGAATGGCACCCGCTGGCCGAACTCACGCCGGGCAAGGGCGCGCCGCTGCAGCCGCCGATGGCCACCCTGCAGATCGTGGGCGGGCGCAAGGAGAAGATCCGCGCCGGCGACGTGCTGGGCGCGCTGACCGGCGAATGCGGCTATGCGAAGGAGCAGGTCGGCAAGATCAACGTCAACGAGTTCTCGACCTATGTGGCGGTGGACCGTGCGATCGCGGCCGAGGCGGCGCGCAAGCTCTCCGCCGGGCGCGTGAAGGGCAAGTCGGTCAAGGTGCGGCTCATCTAGGACTCGCCCCCAGGCTTCGCGCACTTCGTGTCGCTTCTCCACCCCCTACCGGGGGCGGGCCGGCCGCTTCGGGCGGCCGTGCGCGGCGGCCCTCACGAAGATGCGGCGCCCTTCGGAACCGATTGCGGCGTGCTCAAAGCTGCGGCCTCCGCATGCGCCGAGGTCGGTGCCACCGGCGCGTCGAGCACCGGGGCCGGTACGGCGTCCGGCGCCGGCAGCTCCTGGCGCGCCAGCTTCGCGGCCAGCCGGAACGCGACGATCACCGCCAGCAGGCCGAAGATCGACGAGCCGACCGCCTGGCCTATCAGCACGCCGGTCGCGCCGTAGTGCGAGCCCCACCAGGCGAACGGAATCGTGCCCAGCGTGGCGCGCCCCCAGTTGAACGCCGTCGACAGCAGCGGATGCCCGAGGTTGTTGAACGAGGCGTTCGCCACGAACAGCCCGCCCGCGAAGAAGAAGCTCGCGGCCAGCCAGCTGCAGAAGAGCGAGATCAGCTGCGCCGCCTGCCCGTCGGCCGAGAACGCCCGGATGATCGCGCCCTGCCCGAGCCCCAGCACCAGCCACGCCACGGCCACCGACACCACCATGAAGAGCAGGCTGTCGCGCAGCCCCTCCTGCACGCGGCGGAACTGCCCCGCACCCAGGTTCTGCGCAAGGATCGGCCCGACCGCGCCGCTGAGCGCATAGACCAGCCCGAAGGCCACAGGCGTCAGCCGGTCGATGGTGGCGGCGCCCGCGACCGCCGAGGGCCCGAACTGCGCGACCGAATGCGTGACGAAGGCCGCGCCTACCGGCGTCGCAAGATTCGTCAGCACCGCCGGAGCCGCCACCGTGCCGAGCGCGCGCGCATCGTCGGCGAGCTTGTGCGGCTCGAAGCGCCCGAGCATGCGGTGCCGCACGATCACGCCGTGCAGGCCGATGGCCGCGAGCACGATGCGCGAGACCACCGCGCTGATTGCCGCGCCGTCGAGCCCCAGGCCGAAGCCGAAGATCAGGATCGGGTCGAGCACAGCCGTCACGAAGGCACCGCCGAGCGTCACCGTCATCGAGCGGCGCGCATCGCCGATGGAGCGCAGCAGCGCCGAGGTCGCCATGCCGATGCCCAGCAGCGGCAGCGTGTGCACCGTCACCGATAGATAGCGGTGCGCGAGCCGCGCCGTCTCGCCCTGTGCGCCGAGCGCGTGCAGCGCCGGATGCAGGAAGAACGCGGTGCCCGTGCCCGCCACCACGGCCAGCGCCGTCATCAGCACGAGGCTCGACGTGGCGATGCGGCGCGCATCCTCGGCGCGCCCTGCGCCCACGGTCCGCGACACCACCGCCGCGATGCCGATCGTCAGCCCGATGCAAAGCGACGCATGGAAGAAGCCCACCACGCCCGCGAAGCCGATCGCCGCGGCGATCTCCTTCTCGCCCAGCAGCGAGATGTAGAACAGGTTGATGAGGTCGACCGCGAACACCGCGATCAGCCCGATGGCGCCCGTGCCGGCCATCACGCAGACGTGGCGCATCAGCGAGCCCGAAACGAAACGCGCGCGCCCGACACCACCCGCCGTTGCGGTTATTGGCATGTGAAATTCCCGATGTGGCCTAATTGCAGGTTCGAACATTCACTTTTACCCGAGCTTTTCATGCCCAAGACATTCCGTACCGAAGCCGAACGCGTTGCCACCCCGAAGCCGACGCCGCTGCCCGGCTACACCGCGCCGCGCTCCGGTGGCGGCCAGAAGGTCAGCCTCGAACGCGGCACCGCCACGCGCAGCAAGAAGAACCCCGGCAAGCGCGCCAAGAAGGGCGGCTGATCCGGCTTCTGCCCCCGCCGGCTCCCCACGCTTCCTGAAAGAGCACCGAAGGAGCCACGACGAACGCGCCCCAGGGCGCGTTTTGTCATTGGGGCCGCCGCTGCCACCAGACTTTCCCCAGGCCCGCGATGTCCGAAGACAACCAGATCCTCATCCCGCCCTCGTTCTTCGCCGTCTACACCGACGCGCGCCAGCGCCTGAGCGAGCCCATCGGCGTGGTGCGCGAGCGCTACGAGATCTGCGAGGACCTCGCCAGCCATCTCGTGGGCCACGCGCAGATCCAGCACCACACCGAGGTGCCGGTCGAAAGCGAGATCCTGCGCCGCATCCACGCCGGACTGGCCGCGCCCGAATCGGGCGTGTCGCCGGCCGAGGCCACGTGGGTGGTGCGGCGGCTGGCCGAACTGCTCGGCTGGGAGGATCCGGAACTGCCCGAGCCCGAGCCCGGTTCCGAAGCCGGCTGAGTCCCCGCAGGAGCGACAACCCGTGCTGCTCAAGGTCGGAGAACTCGCCCGGCACACCGGCCTCACGGTGCGCACGCTGCACCACTACGACGCCATCGGCCTGCTGGCGCCCTCGGCGCGCTCCGAGGCCGGCTACCGCCTCTACGACGCGGCTGACATCGCCCGCCTGCACGCCATCCAGGCGCTGCGGCTGCTGGGCCTGCCGCTGGCCGAGATCGGCGCGGTGCTCGACGCGGAAGGCGGCGCGATGCCCGCGATCATCGCGCGGCAGATCGAATCGCTCGACCAGCAGATCGCGCAGGCCACCGCGCTGCGCGAGCGGCTCGGCCTGCTCGAGCAGCGCCTGGCCGAAGGCGCCCAGCCCGACATGAAGGACTGGCTCGCCACGCTCGAGCAGATGACCACCTACGGCCGCTACTTCAGCCCCGCCGAGATCAGGTCGCTCATGGCCAACTGGAAGCAGGTGGCCGACCGCTGGCCGCCGCTGGTGGCCGAGGTGGCCGCGCTCATGGCGCGGGGCGTGCCGGCCGATTCGCTGGAGGTGCAGCCGCTGGCCGCGCGCTGGATGACGCTGATGGGCCAGTGGATGGACGGCAACTACGACCTCGTCACGCGCTGGGGCGAGATGTACCGCCGCGAACCCGTGGCGCGCCGCGACGACGGGCCGTCCGCCGAGCTGGTCGACTACATCGGCGAGGCCATCAGCATCCGCATGGCCGCGCTCTTGCGCCACATGCGCACCGACGACTTCGCGCGGCTGGGCCCGCCGCCCGAGGACGAATGGCGCAGGCTCGCGGCCGAACTCGCTGCCCTGCAGGCGCGCGGCGTTCCGCCCGAAGACGAAGCCGTGCAGGCCATCGCGCGCGAATGGGTGCGCCTGTTCGACGCCTTCACCGACCACGACCCCGGCATCGGCGCCCGGCTGATGCAGGCGATGGCCGCCGAGCCGGTGCTGCAGGCCACCGCCGTCACCACGCCTGCGGTGCGTGACTACCTGCTGCGTGCGATGAACCCTGCGACGGCCCCGCGCAGCGCTTGACCCTGACGTTGCGTGAGGCCCGACAGTGGCCTCATGAACAACGCACACACTCCACTGCCGCCACATCCGCAGCCGCTCGAGCGGCTCCACGCGCTCGACAACCTCCGCGCCCTCATGATGTGGCTCGGCATCGTGCTGCACGTGGCGATCAACCACCTCACCGTCGACTCGCCGCTGCCCTGGCGCGACCCGAAGACGTCGCCGGTGGCCGACCTGCTGCTGCTGTTCATCCACAGCTTCCGCATGCCGGTGTTCTTCGTGCTGGCCGGCTTCTTCGTGGCGCTGCTGGCCGAGCGGCGCGGCGCGAACGGCATGCTGAAGAACCGCTGCCTGAGGCTCGCGCTGCCCTTCGCGATCTTCTGGCCGCCGCTGTTCGCGGCGACCACGGTGCTGGCGATGGTCTACATCCACCTGACGGTGCGCGGCGTGCCGGGCATCGACGTCGCGCTGGCACCCCGGCGGCAGGCCGGCGGCTCGCCCTTCAACACCATGCACCTGTGGTTCCTGTACCAGCTGTTCTGGCTCAGCGTGCTGGCCTGGGCCGGCATGCGGGTCCGGCGCTTCGTGCCGGCACGGCTGCGCGAGGCACTGGCACGGGGCTTCACGCAACTGCTGTCGCGGCGCTGGGGCTTCGCGGTGCTGGCGCTGCCGCTGGCCCTCGTGGGCATGGCCTATCCGTCGGGCCTGCTCCAGGAAACCGGCTCCTTCCTGCCGCCTGCGGCCGAGTGGATGCGCAGCGGCCTCTTCTTCGCGGCCGGCTGGTACGTTCATGGCCGGCAGGAGCAGCTGCTCGCGGTCTTCTCGGCACGCTGCAAGGGCCATGCGGCGGCCGGCTTCGCCTTCCTGGTCGCGACGGTGCTGCTGCTGGGTGCCGCGCGCGGCGGCAGCCTGCATCGTGTGCCGCATCCCGAGTTCTGGATCGCCTACGCCTACGGCGCGACCGCGTGGCTCTGGAGCATGGCGCTGATCGGCGGCTTCCTGCGCTACCTGCCGCGCCGCAACGCGGTGCTCGACTACCTGTCGCAAAGCTCGTACTGGGTGTACCTGGTGCACATGCTGGGCACCGTGGGCTTCGGCATCCTGTTGTTCGACGTGCCGCTGGGCGCGGTCGCGAAGATGGGGCTGAACATCGCGGCCACCTCGCTGGCCGCGCTCGCGAGCTACCAGCTGCTGGTGCGCCGCACGCCCGTCGGCAGGCTGCTGAACGGTCAGCGGCCGGAGAACCGCTCCACCAGGAAGTCGACAAAGGCGCGCGTCTTGGCCGCGAGGTGACGCGAGGGGTACACCGCGTACACCGGCGTGCGGTCGGCCTCCCATTCCTGCAGCACCGCCTCCAGCCGGCCGGAGGCCAGCTCTTTCTCCACATAGATGCGTGGGATCAGACTCAGCCCGAAGCCCGCGAGCAGCGCGTCGCGCACGGCGATGCTGGAGCCGACCTTGTAGCGTCCGTCGATCGGCACCGCCACGCTGCGGCCGGCGCGCGTGAAGGTCCATTTGTTGGCATGGCCCGAGAGCGTGAACTGCACGCACTCGTGGCTCTTCAGGTCGGCGGGCTGCGCCGGCCGGCCGGCGGCGTCGAGGTAGGCGGGGGCGGCGCACAGCACGTGGTCCATGGTCATGAGCTCGCGCGCGACGAGGCTCGAATCCTCGAGCCGGTCGCTGCCGCGGATGGCGAGGTCGTAGCCCTCGCCGATGATGTCGACGCGGGCGTCCTGCAGGTTCAGCTCCAGCCGCAGGTTCGGATGCCGGCCCATGAACTCCGGGATGGCCGGCGACAGCAGCGTGAGCGCCAGGGTCAGGGGCGCACTCACGCGCAGCACGCCGCCGGGGCTGCTGCCCATGGGCGCGAGCGCGGCATCGGCCTCGGCGAGCTCGTCGAGGATGCGCGAGAGCCGCTCGTGGTACGCCGCGCCGGCCTCCGTCAGGCTCATCTGCCGCGTGGTGCGGTTGATGAGCCGCACCTTCAGGTGCGCTTCCAGCTCGGCGATGTTCTTGCTCACCGCCGCGGGCGAGAGCCCCATCTGCCGCGCGGCGCCGGCGAAGCTGCCCGTGGCGGCGGCGGTGCGGAAGACTCTGAGGGCGGTGAGATGGTCCATGCCTGATTGACAACTGACGGTAAAGAATCAATTCATTATTCGAACATTCACAACCACCGGTCAACTCACTAGATTCAAGGCATGACCAGCCGCACCACCGACATCCTCCTGACCGCCACGGCGCCCGCCGTCTGGGGCAGCACCTACATCGTCACGACCGAGCTGCTGCCTGCGAACTACCCGCTGACGGTGGCGCTGCTGCGTGCGTTGCCCGCCGGCCTGCTGCTGCTGGCGATCGTGCGTCAGCTGCCCGAGCGCGCGTGGTGGGGCCGCATCCTGCTGCTCGGCGCGCTGAACTTCTCGGTGCTGTGGGCGATGCTGTTCCTCGCGGCCTACCGGCTGCCGGGCGGCGTGGCGGCCACCATCACCTCGGTGCAGCCGCTCTTCGTGGTGTTCCTGGCCAGCGTCTTCCTGGGCTCGCCGGTGCGCGCGCTGTCGGTGGTGGCGGCGGTGGTCGGCATCGGCGGGGTGGCGCTGCTGGTGCTGACGCCGAACGCGGCGCTCGATGCGCTGGGCATCGCGGCCGCCATCGCCGCCGCGGTGTCGATGGCCTTCGGCACGGTGCTGAGCCGGCGCTGGCAGCCGCCGGTGTCGGCGCTGACCTTCACCGCCTGGCAGCTCACCGCGGGCGGCCTGCTGCTGCTGCCCGTGGCGCTGCTGCTGGAGCCGCCGCTGCCTGCGCTCACGCTGCACAACTGGATCGGCTTCGGCTGGCTGGGCCTGGTGGGCGCCGCGCTGACCTACATCGTGTGGTTCCGCGGCGTGGCCCGCCTGGAGCCATCGACCGTCGCGCCGCTGGCCTTCCTGAGCCCGGTGACAGCGGTGATCCTCGGCTGGGCGCTGCTCGGCCAGGCGCTTTCGACCTGGCAGGTGCTGGGCATCCTCGTCGTGATCGCGAGCATCTGGCTGAGCCAGCATGCGCAGCGCGGCGCGCAGGCACCGAAGGTGCGCACCGCGCCGGCGGGCGCGCGCTGAGGGAAGGCTAGGCTGCGGCCGTGGCCCGCCCGAGCAGGCTCAGGTAGCCCGGCTGCACTTCCATGCGCGCGATGGCGCCCTGCCGCTGCAGCAGGCGGTGCGCCTTCGGCAGCGCCCAGCAGGGCAGGCTGGTGAACATGTGGTGCTCGCAGTGGTAGTTGACCCAGTAGGGCGCCACCAGCGCACGTTCCAGCCAGCCGGCATGCGTGGTGCGCGCCTGCCGCAGCGGATCGGGCTCGTTCTGCGCGACCAGCGCATGCTCGGCGATGTTGCGCACGCGGCTCACCAGCGGCAGCCAGGTCGCCATCGGCAGCAGCCACATCGCGAGCCACGCCCACCCGTAGCCGGCGAGCGCGAAGGCGAGCAAGCCCAGCCCGTTGGCAACGAGGAATCGCCGGTCCTTCGCGAGCTCGCGGCCGAAAACCTGCAGTGCCGATTCGCCGGGCGCCCTCTTGCGGATGCCTTCGGCGATGTGCCCGAAGCGCTGCTTGTAGAAGGTCTGCCCGCTCAGGTCGCGCACCACCTTGCGCCACATCGAGGCGCGCGTGATGGGGAAGGGCGCCGACAGCACGAGGTCCGGGTCTTCGGTCTGCTGCACGAAGCGATGGTGCTGAAGGTGATAGGGCCGGTAGTCGCGCAGCGTCGACGAGCACAGCCAGTGGCCCACCCAGTCGTTGATCTTTCGGTTGCGGTGCAGCGCCGCGTGCGCGGCGTCGTGCATGAGGATGAAAAGGCCCAGCTGCCGCGCGCCGACGATCGGCACGACCAGCGGAACGGTCCACGGCCACATGATGCCCGCGAGCATCGCCGCGCCGATCACGCCCCAGCAGTGCAGCACCAGCCAGAGGCCCTTCCACGACGAGCGCGCGGTGAGCGAGCCCCACTCGTCGGCGGTGAAGAAGTCCTCGGGTTGGGCGCGGGGTGCGACGGCCATGCGGGCCAGTATGCGCCGCGAGACGGGCGCAGGCACGCGGAGTTGCCCGGGGTGCCAGTGCGGAAAGCGAAGCCCTTCGGCCTAGTTGTCGATGATCTTGCGCGCGAAGACTTCGAGATAGTCCATCAGCCGGTTGGCGCCCGCGGTGGCGGCCGCCTCGTCGCCGGTCGCGATGCCCCGCGCCAGCTGCAGGTGGGCGTTCGCGCCCTCGACGATCTCGCCCTCGTGCTGGTAGGCGTACCAGAAGCGCCGGCACTGGACGATGGGCGGGATCACCGCGCGCACCGCCGAGTCGTTGTGGCTCGCCCGGTGGTTGACGAGGTCCAGCGCGCGGTCGGCCTGCATGTAGTCGTTGAGGTCGCCGCGGCTCGCGGCCTCGACCATCATCTCGGCGCAGCGCACGATCTCCTGGCGCTGCTGCGCGGTGGCGCGGCGCGCCGAGCAGGCGGCGATCAGCACCTCGAGCACGCGCCGCGTCTGGATCACGTCGAGGTGGTCGGCCAGGTCGATGGTCGACACCAGCAGCCCGCGGCGCGGCTGCTGCACGATCAGCCCGATGGACACCATTCGCATCAGCGCCTCGCGCACCGGTGTGCGGCCCAGCCCCGTGCGCTCGGCGAGTTCGGCCTCGACGATCTGGCTGCCGGGCTGCAGCTGCATGGTGGACAGCAGCGTCTCGATGGCGTCGTAGGCCTCGTCGGCGGCACGGCGCTTGGGCCGCGCGCGGGCGGCGGCCACGGGGGCTGTCTCTGCTTCTTTCTTCTTCGGTGCTGTCTTCGGGGAGGCCATGGTCTCGTTCTGCGGATGCGGCGGCGCCGTCATTGTCGGGCGTCCGCGCCCGTGGACTCGATCTCGGCGAGTCCCGCGAGCGTCGCGATGCGCACCGGCGACAGCGGCGGGCGCGGCGCGGGCGGCGTCCATCCGAAGAGGAACTGCGCGGCATCGCCGCACACGCGCCCCTGGCAGGCGCCCATGCCGCAGCGGCGGTGCAGCTTGGCGTCGGTCCAGCCGCTGCAGTCCTGCAGCGCGGAGAAGGGCACGTCCTCGCATCGGCACACGAGGGTGTCGGGCCGTGGCAGCGCCCGGATGGCGGCATGCAGCGCGAAGCCGCGGTGCAGCTGCGCCGCGAAGGCATCCCAGCGCGCGCGCTCGCCCTCGTGCGCGGCGGCCGCGCGCTCGTCGCCCACCGCTGCATGGCCGGCGATGCTGCCCTGCGCCAGCGCGCGCTCGCTGCCGCCGAAACCGGTGCACTCGCCCGCCGCGTAGATGCCCGGCACGCTGGTGGCCTGCCGCGCATCGACCTGCAGGCCCCGCACGCCGAAGCCGTCCGAAGCCAGCGCGCAGCCGAGCATGCGGCCGAGCTGAGTGTTGGGCACCAGGCCGAAGCCGCAGGCGATGCGGTCGCAGGCGATCTCCACTTCCTGGCCGTTGCCCTGGCGCAGGCGCACCGACTCGACCTGCACGGCGCCACCCGCCGAGACGACGTGCGACGAGGTGCGATAGCAGGGGTCGGCCAGCGCGACGGCCTGCGCCGCCTTGCCGGGCCAGCGCGCGAGGCTGGCGCCGAAGCGCGCGACCGCGGCGAACGAAGCCTGCTCGGCGATGCGCAGCACCTTGGCGCCCGCCGAACGCGCAGTGGCCGCGGCGGCAAGCAGCAGCGGTCCGCTGCCCGCGACGACGATGCGCTCGCCCTCGACCGGCAGGCCGGCCTTGACGAGCGCCTGCAGCCCGCCCGCGCCGGTCACACCGGGCAGCGTCCAGCCCGGGAAGGGCAGCTGCAGTTCGCGCGCGCCGGTGCACAGGATGAGCCTGCCCCACCGCATGCGCACGGCACCATCGGCGTCTTCGAGCAGCAGTTCGCCGGGCGAGGGCGCAGCGACGACACGCGTGCCGCTGCGCACACGGATGTTGGCATGGCGTTCGAGCGCCTCGCGCCACTTGCGCGCGGCCGGCGGCAGCTTCGCGCCGGGGCCGTCGCGCCAGATCTGTCCGCCGGGCGCGGGGTTGTCGTCGATCACGGCGATCGATGCGCCGCTGCGCGCAGCCGCCACTGCCGCCGCCATGCCGGCCGGGCCGGCGCCGACGACCAGCACGTCGCAATGCTCGGGCACGACGCCGCTCATTCCGCGGTCTCCACGCGCATGCCCTCGACGCATATCGTCTGGCAGGCGAGCCTGCGCCGGCCGTCGACGAGCACGCGGCATTCCTGGCACACGCCCATGCCGCAGAAGGGCGCGCGCGGCTGGCCGCCGACGGAGGTGCGCGCCACGCCCGCGCCGCCGGCCACGCGCAGCGCGGCGGCGACCGAGCTGCCGGCCTTCACGCGGACCAGGCGGCCGTCGATGTTCAGCAGGGTGTGGGCGCTCATGCGGCCTCCCGCAGGCCGCGAGGTGCGTAGGGCGCGGCGTCGAAACCGGGTGTCGCCCCGGTCATCAGCGCGGCGAGCAGGTGCGCGCTGCCAGGTGCCGTGGTCACGCCGAGGCCCTCGTGCCCGACGGCGAGCCAGAGCCTCTCGCGCCACGGATGCCTGCCCAGAAGCGGAAGCCCGTCGGGCGAGGCCGCGCGCATGCCGGTCCACGAGCGCAGGGCGTTGAGGTTCGCGAGCCCCGGCAGGTAGTCGAGCGCGCGCCGGAGCATGCGCGCGAGCATCGGCGCTTCCACGGCCGCGTCGGTGGTGTCGAACTGGCGCGAGGAGCCGATCAGCAGCTGCCCCGTGGGACGCGGCTGCACGTTGAAGGCGACCGAGTCGCCCTCGCTGTGGTGGGCGCTGGTCATGTAGCCGAGTTCGACGAGCTGGTGGTGCACCGTGCCCGGATAGCGGTCGGTGATGAGCAGGTGGCCCTTCTTCGGACGTATCGGCAGCTCGGGGCACAGCGCGGTGGCCTGGATTCCGTTGGCGAGCACGACGCGCGGCGCGGCGCGGCGGCCGCCGTCGGCCAGGCGCAGCGTGCCGTTTTCCTCTATGGCATCGACCTTCGCCTGCTCGACGCGGATCGATGCCCCATGCTGGGCGAGCAGCCAGCGCGCCGCGTTGGGTGCGTAGAGGATGCCGTCGCCAGGCACTTCGAGCGCGCCCGCGAGGCCCTTGCGCAATGCAGGTTCGGCGGCCGAGAGCTGCCGTGCGTCGAGCAGGCGGCTGTCGATGCCGTCGGCGCGCAGCCGCTGCAGCTTGCGCCCGGCCTCGGCCATCTCCTCGTCGTTCGCGGCGATCCACAGCGTGCCGCAGGCGCTGTAGGCGCAGTCCTCGCCCATGCGCGGCGCGAGCTCGCGCCACTGCGCGATCGAATGGCGGCTCAGCGCCAGCTCGGCCGGGTTGTCGTCCATCACCACGAGGTGGCCCATGCCGGCGCCGGTGGCGCCGCCGATGCCGGCGTCGAGCACCAGCACCTTCGCGCCCGCATTCGCGAGCGCATGCGCGCACGCGGCGCCGACGATGCCGGCGCCGATGACGATGACGTCCGCGTCCATTGCGCCCGTCGTGCCCGTCGTGCCCGTGGTCAGAGCCGGATGCCCCAGCCGAAGGTATCGGCGTCGTCGATCAGCAGCGTGGCCTCTGCGCTGATGTGCGCACGGCCGCGCAGCGTGGGAATGACGCGGCCTTCGCCGTCGAGCGCGTAGCTGGCCTCGAAGACGCTGCCGATCACGCTGGCCTGCTTCCACACCTCGCCCGGCGCGAGCTTGCCGTCGGCCGCGAGGCAGGCGATCTTGGCGCTGGTGCCGGTGCCGCAGGGCGAGCGGTCGTAGGCGTTGCCCGGGCACAGCACGAAGTTGCGGCTGTCGGCGCCTTCGCTGTCGTCGGCGAAGAGCTCGATGTGGTCGATCTCCGCGCCGTCGGCACCGGTGATGCCCTGCGCCGTAAGGGCCTTGCGCAATGCGGCGGTGTAGTCGGTGAGCGCGGCGAGGTTGTCGCTCGCCACGCGCTGGCCGTGCTCGCTCACGAGGAAGAACCAGTTGCCGCCCCAGGCCACGTCGCCGCGCACGATGCCGTGGCCGGGCAGCTCGACCGCCGCCTGCCGCAGGTGCCGGTAGGCGGGCACGTTGCGCACGCTCACCGAGCCGTCTTCGTGCAGCGTGGTGGTCACGGTGCCCACGGGCGTCTCGATGCGGTGCTCGCCCACGCCGATGCGCCCCATGTGCGCGAGGCTAGCGACCAGCCCGATGGTGCCGTGGCCGCACATGCCGAGATAGCCGGCGTTGTTGAAGAAGACGACGCCCGCGGCCGCATCGGCCGAGACCGGCTCGCACAGCAGCGCCCCCACCACCACGTCGCTGCCGCGCGGCTCCAGCACGGCGGCGGCGCGCCACTTGTCGTGCCGCTCGGCCAGCAGCGCGCGGCGCTCGGCCATGCTGCCCTTGCCCGGATCGGGGAAGCCCCCGATCACCAGGCGCGTGGGCTCGCCGCCCGTGTGTGAGTCGATGACCTGGATGCGATGCATGTTCTTCGCTTCGTCTCAGTAGCTCGCGATGGGCACCGGGGCCGCGTTCTTGAAGGTGAACACCGTGATCGGCGCCTGCTTCATGTTGCCCTTGTCGTCGTAGGCGTAGGTGGCGGCCACGCCCTTGTAGGTGGCCTTGTAGAGCTCGGCGCCGACCTTGTCGGGATCGATGGAGTTGGCCTTCTTCATCGACTCGCCGATGAAGAGCACCTGGTCGTAGTACGAGGCGGCGTACGCATCGGGATCGATGTTGAAGCGCTTCTTGAACTTCTCCTTGAAGGCCGGGCCGCTCTGCGCCTTCTCGAGGATGGAGCCGCCCTGCGCGCAGAACACCAGGTCGTTGACCGCGTCGCCGCCGAGCTTGCCGGTGGCGGGGCTGCAGACGGTGTCGCCGCCCAGCAGCTTGCCGGGCACCGCGAGCTGCTTCATCTGGCGCGCCATGGGCGCGGCCTGAGGCGCGTAGCCGCCGAAGAAGATGGCCTCGGGCGCCTTGGCCTTCATGTTGGTGAGGATGGCGGTGAAGTCCACGGCCTTGTCGGTGGTGAATTCCTGGCCGACCACGGTGAGGCCCTGCTTCTTCGCCTCCTTGGTGAATTCCTCGGCGAGGCCCTGGCCGAAGGCGGTGCGGTCGTCGATCACGCCGACCTTCTTGACCTTCATCTCCTTGGCCGCGTACACGGCCATGGCGCCGCCGATCTGGTTGTCGCTCGCGATGATGCGGTAGAGGTTCTTGTAGCCGCCCTGCGTGACCTTCGGGTTGGTGCCCACGGTGGAGACCATGGTGCCGCCGTCGGCGTAGATGCGCGAGGCCGGGATGGCCACGCCCGAGCAGTAAGGGCCCATGACGTACTTGACGCCGTCGTCCACGAATTTCTGCGCCACGCTCACACCGGTCTTGGCGTCGCACTGGTCGTCTTCGGAGACCAGCTCGAACTTCAGCGTCTTGCCGCCGACGACGAGCTTCTTCGCGTTGAGCTCCTCGATGGCGAGGCGCACGCCGTTTTCATTGTCCTTGCCCGCGAAGGCATTGGGGCCCGAGAGAGGACCGCTGTGGCCGATCTTGACCACCTGCTCCTGCGCGTGCGCCTGGCCGGCGAGGGCCAGGGCCGCGAGACCGAGAAACGAAACCATGCTTGCTTTTGTCTTCATGCTTCTTCCTGCTGGGTTGGGGACGATGAAAAACACGCGGCCGGCAGCCGACCGGTAAGCCGGTGCCGGCGCGCCGTCGGTTTATTGCATGACCGACTGGTATTGAACAGGCCTCGTCGCGAGCGCCTTCTTCACGATGCCTTCGACGAACTCGCGCTCGGCGCCGACCAGCGGCAGGCGCGGGCGGCGCATGTGCTCGGTGCCCACGCCCACGATCGCGTCGATGAGCTTGAGGTTCTGCACGAGCTTGGTCGACACGTCGAGGTGCAGCATCGGCGTCATCCACTGGTAGAGCTTGAGCGCCTCGGCGAACTTGCCGGCCTTCATCAGGTCGTAGAGCGCCACCGTCTCGCGCGGGAAGGCACAGCCCACGCCGGCGAGCAGGCCGTCGCAGCCCAGCGCCAGGCCTTCGTAGGCGAGGTCGTCGACGCCGAGGAACAGCTGGTAGCGGTCGCCCACGGTATTGCGCAGGTCGGTGATGCGGCGGATGTCGTCGGTGCTTTCCTTGATGGCGGCGATCCATTCGCAGTCGGCCAGCTCGACCATGTGCGCGGGCTTCAGGTCGACGCGGTAGGCCACCGGGTTGTTGTAGACCATGATGGGCTTCTGCGCCGCATTGGCGATGGTGCGCACGTTGAGCATGGCCTCGCGCGCGTCGGCCACGTAGATCACCGAGGGCATCACCATGAAGCCGGCCACGCCGAGCCTGTTGGCGCCATCGACGTAGCGCAGCGCCTCGCGGGTGCTGGTCTCCGACACGTTGGCCAGCACCGGGATGCGGCCGTCGGCGGCTTCGAGCGCGATCTTGGCGACCTGCAGCTTCTCCTCCAGCGTCAGCGTGCTGGCCTCGCCGAGCGAGCCGCAGGTGACGAGGCCGTGGATGCCGTTGCGGATCTGGAAGTCGATGTGCCGGGCGGTGCCCTCGGCGTCGATGCTCTCGTCGGCGTGGAACTTGGTGGTGACGGCGGGAAAGACGCCTTGCCAGCGGGGATTGCTCACTTGATCGCTCCTTCGGATGTGCGGTGGAAGACACCGGACTCTAAATATATTAAGGATATACGGTCAAGATACTTTTGGGGCAAGCGCTCTTTTGCAGCGTGTTCTTCTGTGATACGGAAGCGGCGGCGCAGGGCGAGCGGCCCTGCCGTGCAGGTGGCTCGCCCGCCTACTTGTGGCCGTCGGCCGGTCGCAGCACGCCGCGCTGGAGCGTGACCTGCTTGCCGATCGGCGGCGCGGTCTTCGTCTCGACGGTGCGCAGCCTGCCGTCGTCCATGCGCACGCCCACCTCGTAGACGGTGACGGTGCGAACGTGCTTCTCGATGGCATTGCCCGCGAAGCCGCCGCCGACCGCGCCCAGCACCGTGGTGGCGACGCGACCGTTGCCGTGGCCGAACTGGTTGCCGACGAGGCCGCCGACCACGCCGCCCGCTACGGCGCCCACGCCGGTGGTCTTCTGCTGGCGCTGCACCGGCCGGACCGATTCGACGCGGCCGCAGACCGCGCACGGCGGCGCGGCACGCGTGGCAGGCGCAGGTTCGGCTGCAGCAACGGCCGTCGAATTTGCAGGAGCGGGCGCCGACTGCGGTGCGGCAGCCATTGCCTGAGGGGCGGGGGAGACTGGAGCGACCGCAGGCGGCGGCATGGCGGGCGCGGGCGGCATGGCCTCGGGCTTGAAGTCGTCGGGCGCCGGGGCGTTCGAAGCGGCGGCCAGGGGCACGGAGGCGGGCGCCGCGGTTTCCTGCCCCTGCCTGTGCAGCAGCACCCCGCCCAGCGCCGCGACCGCGATGGCCAGCACGCCGATCACGGCCCAGAGCACCTTGGGCGATCTGCCTGCGTGCACGGTGGCAGGCTGTTCGAGGTGCGATGTCGAGTTCATGAGATTTCCTTTCCGCCCCGGCGCACGGCGCGAGGGGCACCGCCGAAGCATGGCTTCGAGGGGCGGGAAGTTCAATCCGCCGGCGTCCTACAAGGCGATTTTCGCGCCGGAGGCGCCGCCGCAGGGGATCAGCCCGCCCGGGCCATGTCCGCGATCGGCTCCAGCGCGAGCAGGGTCAGCTGCCCGTAGCCGACGTGCAGCCAGCCTTCGGCCTGCATGTGCTGCAGCGCGAGGTTGCAGCGCTGGCGCGAGACGCCGGCGATGGCGGCCAGCTCGTCCTGCGCGATGGGCAGGTGGATCAGCCCGAGCGGGTTGTTCAGCGGATGGGCCAGCCCGCACAGCGCGTTCGCCACGCGCGCGGGGCCGCGCATCAGCCGCACGTCGCCCACGTGGTCCATGAAGTAATGCAGGCGTTCGTTGATCTGCGCGTAGATGAAGTCCTTGAAAGCCGGGTGCTCCTGCAGCAGGCGGGCGAAATCGTCCAGCGGCAGCAGCGCCACGCGGCTGTCGCGCAGCGCCACGTAGTCGGCATGCCGGGGCTTGCCGCGCAGCAGTGCGCCCTCGCCGAACCAGCAGCCCGGCAGGATGCCGCCGAGCGTGGAGCTGCGGCCGTCGGCGGCGAGCACCGAGGTCTTGAGCAGCCCCTCCATCAGCCCGAACCAGGTCGACGGAATCTCGCCGCGCCGCGCCAGCAGCTGGCCCTTCGACACCCGGTGCTCGCGCATGCGCTCCATCACCCGCTTGCGCAGCGGCGCGGGCAGGGCCGCGCTCCACGGCGACAGGCGCAGCAGCTCGTCGATGCCCAGGCCCGCGGGTTCGTCGGCCTTCGCACGCCGCGAAGGAAGGGGCTCCGCTGCCCGCCGATGAGGCACGGCCGGCGGCTCGCGCGACGGCCCCTGCGACGGCTCGTGTGGCTTCTTTTCCAACGGGCAAACCCTTAATTCAAATGTCTCATTTCCAACAGTATCGCCGCCGCATCGCCCGAACAATCCGGCCCGAACCGCCCGCCGGGCGGCTTCTGGATGCCCGCTACACGATGCACGATTCGCCCCCTTCCGACGCCCACGGCCAGCTGCTGTGGACACCCTCGGCCGAACAGGTCCGCGCCAGCGGGCTCCATGCCTACCAGCAGTGGCTGGCCGAACGCCACGGCGTGCCGGCGGGCGGCTACGAGCAGCTCTGGCAGTGGTCCGTGGATTCGCTGGAGCCCTTCTGGCAGTCGATCTGGGAGTACTTCGGCGTCGTGGGCGAGGGCGACACGCATCCGGTGCTCGCGCAGCGCGAGATGCCCGGGGCGCAGTGGTTTCCCGGCACGCGGCTGAACTACGCCGAGAACGTGTTCCGCAGGGTGGGCAACGACCCGGCGAGCCCCGCGATCGTCGCGCGCAGGGAAGACGCGCCGCTGCGCACCATGTCGTGGGCCGAGCTCGAGCGCGACACCGCCGCGCTGGCCGGCCGGCTGCGCGCATGGGGCATCGGCCCCGGCGACCGGGTGGCCGGCTACCTGCCCAACTGGCCGGAGACCGTCGTCGCCTTCCTGGCCTGCGCCAGCATCGGCGCCATCTGGTCGAGCTGCGCGCCGGACATGGGCCCGGGCGTGGTCCTCGACCGGCTGCGCCAGATCGAGCCCTGCCTGCTGCTGGCGACCGACGGCTACCGCTACAACGGCAAGCGCCACGACCGCAGCGCCCAGGTGAAGGAGCTGCTGGCCGAACTGCCCAGCGTGAAGCGCGTGATCCGCGTGCCGGGCCCGGGCGACGAGGCCCCGGCACCCGACTGGCGCGACCGCGTCGACTGGGCCGATGCGCTGCGGGAGGACGCCCCGCCGCGCTACGAGCGCCTGCCTTTCGACCACCCGCTGTGGATCGTCTATTCGTCCGGCACCACCGGCCTGCCCAAGGCGATGGTGCACGGCCACGGCGGCATCGTGGTCACGCACCTGAAGACCATGGCGCTGCAGCATGACCTGCGCGCGGGCGACCGGCTGCTGTTCCTCGGCAGCACCGGCTGGATCGTGTGGAACCTGCAGGTGGGCGCGCTCCTGACCGGCGCGAGCATCGTGCTGTTCGACGGCAACCCCGCCTGGCCCGACGCCGGCGCGCTGTGGCGCTTCATCGGCGAGCAGGGCGTCACGCTGTTCGGCTGCGGCGCGGCCTACCTGGCCAACTGCATGAAGGACGGGCTGCGCCCGCGCGACATCGCGGACCTCGACCGGTTGCGCGCCATCAACGCGACCGGCTCGCCGCTGCCGGTGGAGGCCTATCTCTGGGTCTACGACGCCGTCAAGCCCGACCTCTGGCTGGCCTCGATCAGCGGCGGCACCGACATCGCCTCGGGCTTCGTGGCCTGCGCGCCCAGCCTGCCGGTGCACGCCGGGGAGATCCAGTGCCCCGAACTCGGCGTGGCGGCCTACGCATTCGACGATGCCGGCCGGCCGGTGGTCGACGAGGTGGGCGAGCTGGTCATCACGGAGCCGATGCCCTCGATGCCGCTGTACTTCTGGAACGATCCCGGGAACCGGCGCTACCGCGAAAGCTACTTCGAGACCTTCCCCGATGTGTGGCGGCACGGCGACTGGATCCGCTTCACGCCGCGGCGCAGCGCAGTGATCTACGGGCGCTCCGACAGCACCATCAATCGCTTCGGCATCCGCATGGGCACCGCCGAGATCTACCGCGTGGTCGAGCAGCTGCCCGAGGTGCGCGACAGCCTCGTGGTCGATCTCGAATACCTGGGCCGTCCCTCGTTCATGCCCCTGTTCGTCGTGCTGCAGCCGGGCATGGCGCTCGATGCGGCCCTCGTCGAACGCATCCGCGCCGCCATCCGCACCAAGGCGTCGGCGCGCCACGTGCCCGACGACGTCGTGCAGGTGGAGGAGATTCCGCGCACGCTCAGCGGCAAGAAGATGGAAGTGCCCCTGCGCAAGCTGCTGCTGGGCACGCCGGCCGAGAAGGTGGCGAGCCCCGACAGCATGCAGAACCCGCGCAGCCTCGCCTTCTTCGTCGACTACGCAGGCAAGCGCGCGGCGGCCTGATGCCGCGCGGCCTCCCGTTTTCGCTTTCCACCCGCATCCCACGCATACACACACCCAAGGAGACACAGAAGATGCAACGACGCCATTTCCTCAACGCCATGGCAGGCGCCGCCGCCACCGGCGCACTGACGCCCTTCGCCGCCCTCGCCCAGGCGCTGGAGCAGGTGAAGGTCATCTACGGCTTTCCCGCCGGCAGCGCCGGCGACAGCGTGGCGCGACGCGTCGCCGAGAAACTCGGCGGCACGCCCTACAGCAGGAACCCGGGCTACGTGGAGAACAAGCCCGGTGCGGGCGGACGGATCGCGCTGGAGACGCTCAAGGCAGCGCCGGCCGACGGCTCGGTGCTGGCGCTGGCGCCCGTGTCGGCGCTGTCGGTGTATCCGTACATCTATCCGAAGCTCTCGTACAAGCCCGAGGACGTGACCGCCGTGTCCATCGGCGCGGTGATGTTCCACGGCCTGGCCGTTGGGCCCTCGGTACCGGCGGAAGTGAAGACCCTCAAGGACTTCCTGGCCTGGGCCAAGGCCCATCCCGAGAAGGCCAGCTACGGCTCGCCAGGCGCCGGCTCCATGCCGCACCTGCTGGGCGCGCTGCTGGGCATGCGCGCGGGCGTCGACCTCAAGCACGTGCCCTACCGCGGCACCGTGCCCAGCATCACCGACCTGGTGGGCGGCCAGATCGCTGCAGCCATGAACCCCAGCGGCGACTACCTTCAGTACGTGAAGGCCGGCCGCATCCGCGTGCTGGCCACCTCCGGCAAGAAGCGCTCGCCCTTCCTGCCCGACGTGCCGACCTTCACTGAGCTGGGCTACCCCGACGTGACCTCCGAGGAATGGTTCGGCTTCTACGCGCCGGCCAGGACACCCGCCGCCACCATCGCTGCCGCCAACGCCGCCATCACCCAGGCGCTGAAGGACAAAGCCGTGGTCGACGCGCTGGCCCTGGTCGGCCTGGTCGCGAACGGCACCACGGCGCAGGACATGGCGGCCGACCAGAAGGCCGAGTACGAGCGCTGGGGGCCGCTGGTGAAGCAGATCGGGTTCACTTCGGAGTCCTGAACTCCTGCCCGGCAGGGGCCTGCAGAAAAGCCCCTGCGGCCGAGGCATGCTTCCAATCGGCAAATCGGCCGACACAGCCGGCCGTCTGTGTTGTCGGTCCCGAACACCTTCACTGGCAGGTTGCCGAAGCTGGGACAGCCGGATGCTGCATCTTCACCAAAAGCGCGCTCGCAGCTATGCGTGGCTGCAACTCTCTGGTTGAGCGAACAAGTCGACCATGACTTGTCTCAGCCAGACCTGGGGCGAGCTGCTGTCGTGCCGCTGGTGCCAGATCAGTCCCAGCGGCCGTTCGGGCATCGCGATGGGCGGATCGCGCTGGCAGAGCCGGTCGGCGTAGGCGCTCAGGTCGAGCAGCGAAACCGGGAGCACCGCGATGTAGTCTGTCGCGGCCAGCACCGCCAGCGTCTGGGTGTAGTGGTTCAGCGTGAGGATCAGGTTGCGGCGGATGCCATGGGCTGCCAGCAGGTTGTCGTAGAGCGGCATCGTCATGCCCGGCAGGCACACGTCGAGGTGGCGCGCCGACAGGAAGCGCTCCATCGTCAACTCGCCTTGCGCAAGCGGATGGTCGCGGCGCATCAGGCAGCGGGAATGAACGGGCCACAACGTGCTGGCTCGCAGACCGCGGGCGTGCTGCGCATCGTCCCGGTTGGCGCCGATGGCCAGGTCGATGCCCTCTCGCTCGAACATGGGGAACATGTTGGCGACGCTGTAGGGCAACAGATTGATCTGCACGCGTGGCGCGTGCGTCTCCAGGTAGGCCCCCAGTCTCGGCATGATCCGCTCGGCCGTGTAGTCGGACATTGCGATCGTGAATGCGCCCTCGTAGGTCAGCGGATCGAATGCTTCCGGGGTCAGCACCTTCTCGATCTGCAAATAGTGCGGCTGCAACTGGTGCCACAGCTCCAGGCCGTGGCTTGTCGGCCGGATGCCCGAGGCCGTGCGCTCGAAGAGCATGTCGCCCAACGCGGTGCGCAGGCGCTGCAGCGAATTGCTCACCGCTGATTGCGACAGGCACAACGCGGCGCCGGCACGCGTCACGTTGCGCTCCCGCATGAGGGCCGCGAACACACGCAGCAGGTTCAGGTCGAGCCCGTCGAAGGTGCCACGGCGCGCGCCGGCGGTGCGCCCCGCATTCCTGGGGCCCGGCGTCGGCGTCGCGTCGTCCTGTGCGTGAAGGCAGGCGGCGGATGCGGTCGTCAGAAGTGTCATGTCGCCAGGAGCTCAGCAGATAGCGTGCCAGCCGCGTCAATGATGGGCCGGCGGGTTATTGATGCGGCTGTTATCCCCCATTTCCACAATGCGTTGGACGTCGTCCAGCGCGGAATCTGTAATCGCCTCCTCCCCTTTTCCACTTCCATTTTTTCCTTATCCCCCAATTCGAGAGGCCCGCTGTGAATCGCTTGGACCGCCGTCAACTCCTCATTTCCGGTGTCACCGCCGCGCTGCTCGGCAGCCGTGGGGCCTGGGCCCAGTCCCAGGCCACCTTTCGCATCGGTGCGCTCAACCCGGTCACGGGCAGTGGTGCCAACTTCGGCTCGGGCATGCAAAAGAGCATCGTTTTCGCGGCAGAGGAAGTGAATGCCGCCGGGGGCGCGGCAGGGCGCAAGCTCGAAGTCTTTTCCGAGGACGACCAGACGAGCCCCAACGCGGCCGTTCTGGCAGCGAAGAAGTTGCTCGAAGTCCATCGCGTCCAGGCCATCCTGGGTACCTGGGCCTCGGGCGTCTCGCTGGCTGTGCTGCCCATGACCAACACGGCCAATGTCATCCTCATGCACACCTCCGGCGCGGTCGCTCTGGCCGATCCCAAGGTCAACGCCAAGAAACTCGCATTTCGCTACCAGGGCAGTTCCAAGCACCTGAGCCGTGCCTTCGCCGAGGCTGCGCGCAAGGAAGGCCTGCGGCGTCCTGCCGTCATGGCGCAGAACAATCCCGCCCTCGCACCGCACGCCGAAGGTTTTCGCAAGGTCTGGGAAGGCGCCGGCGGCAAGCTGACGGATTTCGTGCTCTACGAGCCGGGCCGCCCGAGCTATCGCTCGGAGCTGCAACAGGTCCTGCGCTCGAAGCCCGACGGCATCATCCTGTCGGCATATGTCGCCGACGCCACGGCCATCGTGCGTGATTGGGGGCAGCTGGGCACGCCCATGAAATGGATCATCCCGGGCTTCGGTGCCAACGTGGACTTCATCAAGGGCGTCACGCCCGAGGTCGCCGAAGGCATCGTCGTGGTGGAATCGGTCGTCAACGAACGCAGCAGTGCCTACGCACGCTTTGCTCGCCAGTACGCCCTGACAATGAAGCAGGCACCGGAAAGCAACGTCTACGCCGCCATGTGCTACGACATGGTCCAGGTGCTGGCCCTGGCCATCGAGGCAGCCGGCCCGGGTGCCGATGCGGTGGCCGTGGCGGCGAAGGTCCGCGATGTCACGACCGGCAAGGGCCAGCCGGTGGGCAGCTTCGAGGAAGGCAAGAAGCTGCTGGCGCAGAAGAAAGCGATCAACTACGAGGGCGCCTCGTCCTCGGTCGATTTCGACGACGAGAACGATGTCGATCCCACCTTCGCCGCATTCGTGATCCGCGCAGGCAAATGGCAGCGCGCCTACGCCATCAACGGCTGAAGGCGACCACGTCATGGATCTGGCTCTGTCCGACTTCCTGAACCTGGCCCTCAACGGGCTGGCCGAAGGCCTGCTGGTGGCGCTTCCGGCGCTGGCTGTGACCTTGGTCTTCGGTGTCGCCCGCTTTCCCAATGCGGCGGTCGGCGACTTCGTGTCATTGGGCAGTTTCGGCGCCCTGACGGCGCACCGGCTCTCCGGCGGCTCGATGCTGGCTGCCGGCATCGGGGCTGCGGCCGCTGGCGCGGCGGGTACCTGGCTGGGGTGGCGGCTGGCATTTGCGCCGCTGCTGAGGCGCAAGGGCCTGGCGCTGCTGCTGACATCCATCGGGGTCGGGTTCGTGCTGCGCGCGGCGATGGGGCTGGGCTTCGGTCACGAGATCAAGCTGTTCGACCTGCCGCCGATGCGCGCCTGGCGCTGGGGTGACCTGGTCATCAATCCGCTCGATGTCTTCGTGGGCGGGATGTCGCTGGCTTGCGTCGTCCTGGTGTTCGCGCTGCTGCGATTCACGAGCACGGGCCGCACCATGCGTGCCATCGCCGACGACATGGACCTGGCCCGGGTGGTCGGCATCGACAGCCGCGCCGCCATGACACGCATGTGGCTGCTCTCGGGCATCGTCTGCGGCGTGGCCGGGCTGGCCTACGGCCTGAAAACGCAGGTCAGTCCGGAATCGGGCGCCGACATGCTGCTGCCGGCCTTCGCCGCCGCCGTGGTCGGCGGGCTGGGCAATCCGCTGGGAGCAGTGCTCGGCGCCATCGGACTCGGTGTGCTGCAGGAACTCTCCACGCCCTTCGTCGGCTTCACCTACAAGATCGCGCTGTCCTACGTCGCCATGCTGCTGGTGTTGCTGTGGCGTCCCCAGGGCCTGTTCGGCCGCGTGCAGGGAGTCCGCTGATGGAAGCCTACCTGCTGGCCGTCCTCATCACGGCACTGGCCTATGTGTTGCTGACGCTGGGCCTCAATTTCCAGTACGGCTTCACCGGCCTCATCAACTTCGGCTACGTCGGATTCTTCGCCCTGGGTGCCTATGCCAGCGCGATCTGCACGGTGCGCATGGGCTGGCCGGCCTGGAGCGGGTTTGCACTCGGCATGGTGGTGCCGTTTTTCCTTGCCTGGCCACTGGGCCGCGTCGCGCTGAGGCTGCGCGACGACTACCTGGCGATCGTGACGCTCGGCTTCTCCGAGATCGTGCGCTTGGCCATCATCAACGAGAAGGCCCTGACCAATGGGGGCCAGGGTATCGCCGGCGTACCGAAGCTCTTCGGCGGCGACGGCGCCGGCCTTCTCGGCGACCTGTGGCTGGCGGCGGCTCTGCTCGCGGCATGCGTGCTGGTCGCCGGAGTCATTCGAGCGATAGTGAAGAGTCCGTACGGACGCCTGATCCAGGCCATCCGCGATGACGAGACGGCGCTGCTGGCGCTGGGCAAGAACCCGGCGCGCTTCAAGACGCAGGTGCTGATGCTCGGAGGCGGCATCGCCGGCCTGGCGGGTTCGTTCTACGCGCACTATGTCGGCTACGTCACGCCCGATCAGTTCCTGCCGATCGTCACGTTCCAGGTCTGGATGGCGATGATCATGGGCGGCGTGGGCCGGCTGCGCGGCGCCGTGGCCGGCGCATTCCTGCTGCTGCTGGTGCTCGAGGGCTCGCGGGCGGCGCGAGACTTGTTCCCGGGCATTCCGGAGGTGGCGATGTCGAGCGTGCGCCTGGCCGTCATCGGTGCCGCGCTGATCCTGTTCATCCGTTTCCGACCGCAGGGCCTGTGGGGAGCACCGCGTGACTGAGCCGTCCACCTCCCACGAACTCGAGGCGCGCGGCATCGTCCTGAGCTACGGCGACAACGTCGTGCTCGACAAGCTGTCGCTGAGTCTCGACACCACGCGTCTGACCGGCCTGATCGGTCCGAATGGCGCCGGCAAGAGCACCCTGTTTTCGGTGCTCAGCGGTTTCATGAAGTCGCAGGCAGGCGACGTCGTCTACCTCGGCCAGACCCTGGGACGCATGCCACCCGAGCAGCGGGCGCGTCTGGGATTGATGCGCACATTCCAGGTGCCGCGTGAATTTCGCCATCTGACGGTGCTCGAGAACATGCTGGCCGCGCCATGGGATCAGCCCGGCGAATCGCTCACTGCACTGCTGCTGCGGCGCTCCGCCGTGCGGCGCAGCGAGCAGGCGCACGTCGAGCAGGCCAACGAATGGCTGCGCTTCCTGCGGCTCGACCACGTCGCTTCGACGCCGGCAGGCCAGCTCTCGGGCGGCCAGAAGAAGCTGCTCGAACTCGGACGCATCCTGATGCTGAAGCCCCGCTGCGTGCTGCTCGACGAGCCCTACGCCGGTGTCAATCCGGTGCTGATCGAGCAGATCTCCGAGCGCATCCGCGAGCTGCACGCGCGAGGCATCGGCTTCGTCATCGTGGAGCACAACCTGCATGCGCTCTCACGCCTGGTCGATCGCATGCTGGTACTCGACGGAGGCCGGCTGCTCGCCGAGGGCACGCCCGGCGAAGTCCTGGCCGACCCGCGGGTCCAGGCCGCCTACATGGGAGCCTGAAGATGAACCGACTGCAACTGGAATCCCTCTGCGGCGGCTATGCCGAAACCGACATCCTCAAGGGCGTCGATCTGCACGTCGATGCCGGCGAGATCGTCACGGTGGCAGGCACCAACGGCGCGGGCAAGTCGACGATGCTCAAGGCGCTCATGGGCCTGCTGCCGCGCGTGACCGGCAAGGTGCTGTGGAACGACACCGACCTGCGCGGACGGCCGACCGAGAAACGCCTCGCCGACGGCATTGCCTATGTGCCGCAGATCGCCAACGTCTTCGCGCGCCTGAGCGTGCGCGAGAACCTGTGGATCGTGCAGGGCGTTCCCGACGTGCGCCGCAGGGCCGACGAGATGCTGGAACTGTTCCCGGCACTGCAACCCTTTGTCTCGCGGCTGGCAGGCACGCTTTCAGGCGGGGAGCGTCAGCAGCTGGCCTTCGCCCGCGCCCTGATGTCCAGGCCGAGCCTGATGTGCCTGGATGAGCCGACCGCGGCCCTGTCGCCGATCATGGCCAAGACCATCTTTGGTCACATCGCGCGCCTGCCGTCGATGGGCGTGGCGGTGCTGATGGTCGAGCAGCGTGCCCGCGACGCGCTGGACATCAGCCATCGCGGCTACATCCTCGACCAGGGCCGCGTGGCCCTGGAAGGGCCAGCCCGCTCCTTGCTCGACGATCCGCGCGCCGTCGCGCTCTACCTGGGGCGCGGGGCATGAGCGGCCGCGCTTCTGTCGATGCCGCACGCGCGCTGGCCCTGCTGGGCGATGCGGCGCGCGAGTTGGGCGCCTCTGCCGACACGTCCATGCTCTGCGGCATCGTGGAACGCGCCCTCGGCGAGCTGGTCGGCTTCCGGCTGTTCACCGTGCTGCGCGCCACACCCGATCGCGACGGGCTCGAGCGCCTGCATTCCAGCGACCCCGTGTCATACCCGGCACGGGGTGTGAAGTCCGTCGCCGGCGATGCCTGGCTGCAGCGCCTGCTGGCCGACCCGAGTCCGGCCCTGTCGCCCGACACCGAGGCCGTACGGCGGAATTTTCCCGACTCCCAAGCGATCTTCGGCCTGGGCTGCGCGTCGGCGCTCAATGTGCCGATCTGCTTCCAAGGCCACATCCTGGGCTCCATGAACCTGTTGCACGAGGCGCACTGGTTCCGTGCCGACGACACGGCGCTGTGCGAGCCCTTCGCGGTGCTGCTGGGTGCAGCCTTCTTCGCGTCCCCTTCGCCCGCTTCGTCTCTTTCATCTTCTTCGTCCAGTGGGCCGGCAACGCAGCCGGCAGGAGCTTCCTTGTGAGTCGCATCGTCTTTCGCAACGCCCGTCTCTTCGACGGTCTCCAACGCGGCCTGCAGCCGGCGTCCACCGTCGTGGTGGAAGACGGCAGCATCGACGCCGTCGAGCCTGGCGACCTGCCAGTGGACGACGCCCAGGTGTTCGACCTGGCCGGACGCACCTTGATGCCGGGGCTGATCGATGCGCATGTGCACGTCACGGCCACCATCCCCGATTTCTTCAAGCTCTCGATGTTGCCGCAGTCGCTGGTGACGGCTCAGTCCAAGGACGTGCTCGCCGGCATGCTCGATCGCGGCTTCACCACCGTGCGCGATGCCGGCGGCGCCGATGCCGGCCTGGTGCAGGCGGTCGAGCAGGGCATCTTCGCCGGGCCGCGCCTGTTCATCGCCGGCCGCGCCCTGACGCAGACCGGCGGCCATGGCGACACGCGACCCGCGTTCTTCCAGAACGTCGGCTGCGCCTGTTGCGGCGCGGTCGGCATCCTGGGCCATATCGCCGATGGCGTCGGCGCCGTGCGCCGTGCGGCGCGCGAGGAACTGCGCAACGGCGCCCACCAGATCAAGGTCATGGCCGGCGGCGGCATCTCATCGCCCAACGATCCGCTCGAAGGCACCCAGTACTCCATCGAGGAACTCACAGCCATCGTCCAGGAGGCCGAGGCCGCGCGCACCTATGTGATGGCGCACGCCTACTCGCCCGCGGCGATCGAGCGCGCCGTGCGCTGTGGCGTGCGCTCCATCGAGCACGGCAATCTGCTCGATGAGGCCTCCGCCCGCCTGATGGCCGAGGCCGGCACTTTTCTCGTTCCCACGCTGGCCACCTACGCCGCGATCGCCGCCAATGCCGATCGGCTCGGCTGGTCGAAGGCGATGAAGGAAAAGACCGACCGCGTGAAGCACCAAGGGATCGAAGCGCTGCGGATCGCACGGGCTGCCGGCGTCAAGATCGCCCTGGGTACCGACCTGCTGGGCGACATGCACGCTTCGCAAAGCGACGAGTTCACGCTGCGCCTGCCGGCCATGCCAGCCGATGAGATCGTCTGGAGCGCAACCGCCGTGAACGCCGAGCTGCTGGGCCAGTCCGGCCGGCTGGGCTGCATTGCGCCCGGAGCCCATGCGGACCTGCTGGTGATAGACGGCGATCCGCTGACCGACATCAGCTTGCTGCAGCAGCCCGAACGCGTGCCGGTGGTGATGAAACAGGGCAGCTTCCACCGCTGCACGCTCGCACCTGCCCGATAGGCAGTCCAGACCGCGCTGCGCGAACGGGCCTGCGGCTGGACCTGCCGGAACCTGGCCCGGCGAACGGATGCCCTGGCCGGCTGGCACCGCGGCATCAGCGGCTTCGGTCCGGGGTCCAGGCTCGACTTGTCAAGAAATGAGCTCTTGACACTTCACACCTAGTCGACCTTCGCCCCCGAGGCCTTCACCACCGCCCCCATCGCATCCCAGTCTGCGCGCAGCAGCTTCTGGAACTCCTCCGCGCTCTGGCTGCGCGGCTCCACGCCCAGGCGCTTGAAGCGTTCCTGGATCACCGGGTCGGCCAGCACCTTGTTGGTCACGGCGTTCAGGCGCTCGACCTCGGCCTTGGGCGTGCCGGCCGGCGCGAGCAGGCCGATCCACGAATCGAAGGCGTAGCCGGGCAGGCCGCTCTCGGCCACGGTCGGCAGCTTGGGCAGGAAGGGGCTGCGCGACTGGCCGGTGGAGGCCAGCAGCTTCATGCGCGCGTCCTCCTGGAAGCCCATCACGCCGATGCTCGACGAGATCACCGCCTGCACGCGGCCCGCGAGCACCTCGTTGACGGCCTCGCCGGTCGACTTGGTCGGGATGTGCGTCATCTGCAGGCCCGCCTTCGCGAGGAAGGAGGCCATCGCCAGGTGCGTGGCACTGCCGTTGCCGGCGGAGGCGTAGTTGTACTTGCCGGGATTGGCCTTGACCTCCTTGATGAAGTCGGCCGTGCTCGACACGCCCATGCCGCTGGACACCGCGAGCACGTAGCCCGCGTTGCCGACGTTGGCGACGCCGACGAAGTCCTTCAGCGGGTCGTAGCTGAGCTTGCTGTAGAGGAAGCCCGCGATGTTGTGGCTCGCCGCGGCGAGGACCAGCGTGTTGCCGTCGGCCGGCGCGCGCGCCACGATCGCCGCGCCCACGGTGCCGCCTGCGCCCGCGCGGTTCTCGACGATGGCGCTGGCGTTCAGCGCGGCGCCCAGCTCGTTGTTGAAGGCGCGCGCCACCGTGTCCTGCACCGCGCCGGTGCCGAAGGGCACGACGATGTGGATCACGCGCTGCTGAGCGTGGGCCGCAGCGATGCCGCAAAGCGCCGCCGCGGCGGCAATCGCGGTGAATGAACGTCGGGTGAATCGGGTGGGGGTCATCGGTGTGGCCACTTTCTTGGTCATCGGTCAGCAGTAGGGAAACAACTTCAGGCGCGCGCCGCCGGCAGCCAGCGCTGCACCAGCTTCACGAAGTAGCTGGCGCCGATCGGGATGATCTCGTCGTTGAAGTCGAACGAGGTGTTGTGGATGATGCAAGGGCCGGGCCCGTGGCCGTCGAGCCGGTGGTCGCCGTCGCCGTTGCCCAGAAAGGCGTAGCAGCCGGGCCGCGCGAGCAGCATGTGGGCGAAGTCTTCGGCGCCCATCACGGCGGGGAAGTCGTCGGTGACCATGTCGTCGCCCACCACCTCGCGCATCACGCCGGCCGCGAAGCGCGCCTCGGCCGGGTGGTTCACGGTCGGCGGCGACGAGCGCTTGAAGAAGACCTCGGCCGTGCAGCCGTGCGCGGCCGCCACGCCGGCGGCGACTTCGCGCAGGCGGGCCTCGAGCTTGTCGATGGCGTCGATCGAGAAGGTGCGGATGGTGCCGCCGACGGTGGCGACGTCGGGGATCACGTTCGGTGCGTCGGAGCCCTGCAGCTGCGTGACCGCGAGCAGCGCGCGCTCGGTGCTCGGGATGGTGCGCGCCACGATGGTCTGCAGCTGCTGCGCGAGCGTGACCACCGCCGCCACCGGGTCGATGCCGGTGTGCGGCATCGAGGCGTGCGTGCCGCGTCCGCGCACGGTGATCATGTAGGTGTTGCTCGAGGCCATCAGCGCGCCTTCGTTGAGCGCGAAGCGGCCCACGTCGCCCACCGGGAAGTTGTGCAGGCCGAAGACGGCGTCGCAGGGGAAGCGCTCGAACAGGCCCTCGTCGATCATCTTTTTGGCGCCGGCCTTGCCCATCTCCTCGGCGGGCTGGAAGATGAAATTCACCGTGCCGTCGAAGTCGTCGGGCCCCTGCTGCGCGAGGTGCCAGGCGGCGGCCAGCAGCATGGTGGTGTGGCCGTCGTGGCCGCAGGCGTGCATGCGGCCGGGGTGCGTCGACTTGTGCGCGAACTCGTTGGCCTCGTGCAGCGGCAGCGCGTCCATGTCGGCGCGCAGGCCGATGGTGCGGCTGCCCGTGCCCTTGCGCAGCACGCCGACGAGCCCCGTGCCCGCGATGCCGCGGTGCACCTCGATGCCCCACTCGGCGAGCAGCTTCGCGACCTTGTCGGAGGTGCGGTGCTCCTCGAAGCCGAGTTCGGGGTGGGCGTGGATGTCGCGCCGGATCTCGACGAAGCGGGCGGCGTTGGTGATGAAGGAATCGGCGATGTTCATGGCGGGGCTGCTGCCGGCTGCGAAGCCGGCCGGGTCGTTCGACGTTGGGGGTGAAGCGAACGATTCTGGCCCAGCAGCCCGCCGCGCGCACGCCGGATCATCTGCCGGCCCGGCTACGCGATGCGCCCTTCCTGCCTCAGCCGCGCGCCGATGCGCCGGATTTCGGCCTCGCCCTGCTCGAGCGCGGCCTTGCTGGTGTGCACCGAGTAGTAGCCCATCACCAGCTCGTGCGGATGCTTCACCGCCGAGCCCAGCACGAAGGCCGTGTCGCCGTGCGCCACGAAGTCGATGGCCGCGCCCGATTCCTCGAACACCGCGAGCTCGCCCGCGGCGACGGGGCCGCCGGTGTCTCGGCCCGCTTCGAGCGCGCCCGCGCTGACGGCGATCCAACCCACCGTGTGGCCGGCCGGCGGCAGGTAGGTCCAGCGTTCGCCGTCCTTCAGCTTCACGGCTAGGTAGTTCATCGGCGAGGGCGCGGCGATGGGGCTCTGCGCCGCGCCGTAGCGCCCGAGCAGCACGCGCGCCGGGCCTTGCGCCGGCACCTGCGAGGGCGCGAGGTACATGCTCTGCGCGGGTCCGTTCTCTTCCGAAGGCGGCAGCGCCACCCACAGCTGGAAGCCGCTCACGCGCTCCACGCCCGGCGCAGGCGCACCGGTGTGCCATACGCCGTTGCCGGCGCGCATCCATTCGACGCCGCCGCCGCGCAGCGTGCCCTGCTCGCCGGTGGTGTCCTCGTACTGGGTGTCGCCTTCCATCAGCCATGTCAGCGTCGCGATGCCCGAGTGCGGATGCAGGCCGAAGCCCTTGTGGCCGCCGGTCACGTCGAAGCCGAAGAGGTCGAGGAACACGAAGGGCTTGAGGAATTCGCCCAGGTCGCCGGGGCTCATCAGCCGCGTGATGCCGCCGTGGCGCGAACCGCGCGTGCGGTAGACGATGGCGCGGGCGCCTGCCTCGATGGCCGTGCTCATCATGCGGCCTCCCTCGCGCTCTTCAGCGCCTTGGTCCACCAGGCGATGTCGTCGAGCAGCGCGGTGGCCGCCTGCGCGAGGTGCGGGAAGTCGGCGAAGCTCTTGCCCTGTTGCCAGATGCCGAGGAACTCGACCATGCCGATGTGCACCGCGTGGCGCACCGGCGCCATCTGCATCTCGACCGCCACCAGCCGCAGCTGCTCGATGGCGCGCGCCGCGCCCACGCCGCCGTAGCCCACGAAGCCGATCGGCTTGCGGATGAACTCCTTGTAGGCCCAGTCGATGGCGTTCTTCAGCACCGCGGTGGGGCCGTGGTTGTATTCGGGCGTGACGACGATCAGGCCGTCGAAGCCGGCCAGCTTCGCCTGCCAGCGCTGCGCGGCCTCGTTCTTCACCGGGCCCCAGGCCGGCGCCCCGGCTTCGTCGAAAAAGGGCAGCGGGTGGTCGCGCAGGTCGACCAGTTCGAAGGCGAGGTCGGTGCGCTGCTTCGCGATCTCGTGGATCCACTTCGCGGGCTTCTCGCCGAAGCGGCCTTCGCGGGTGGAGCCGAGGATGATGCCGATGCGGGGTTGCTGCTGGGTCATGGGGTACTCCGGAAGAGGTTGGAAGAAAGAGAGAAAAAGGAAATCAGGCCGCCGCGGCGACGGACCCGGACTGCGGCCGCAGCCGCCAGGCGACGAAGCCCGACAGCAGCGCCAGCACCACGGCCGGCGCGGGGTTGCCGCCGATCAGCAGCAGGTGCGTGGCGACGGCGCACACCATGGTCGCGAGCAGCAGCAGGCCGCCGAGGAAGCCGGTAGCGGGCACGAGCAGCAGCACCGCGCCACCGACCTCGACCAGCCCCGTCAGGTAGCGGAACCACTGGCCGAAGCCGATGGCGTCGAACACCTGGACCATCTGCTGCGCGCCGGCCAGCTTGGCAGCGCCCGCGGCGCCGAAAGCCAGCGCCAGCAGGACGCGCACGCTCCAGACGATGCGGCGCTGAGTGGGGGAGACAAGGGATGAAGTAGTCATGGGCACAAGGTTAGGCATGCACCCATTGATCGACTAGGCGGTAGAGTCGGATTGCACTCGTCCATGAATTGAAGGAATCAGCCCGCCATGTTCGACCTCAACGACGCCGCCGTCTTCGTCCAGGTGGTGCGCCACGGCAGCTTCGCCGAGGCAGGCAGGCGGCTGGGCCTGCCGCCGAACACCGTGAGCCGGCGCATCCAGCAGCTCGAGTCGCAGCTGGGCGCCCGGCTGATGCAGCGCTCCACGCGCAAGCTCACGCTGACCAGCGCCGGACAGGATTTCCACGACCGCTGCGCCGGGCTGATCGACGGCCTGGCCGCCGCCGGGCAGGCGCTGGCGGCCGGCGGCCAGGAGCCCAGCGGCCTGGTGCGCGTGGCCGCGCCGGCGGATTTCTTCGATTTCTTCCCGATGGAATGGGTGGCCGACTTCCTGGCCGCGCATCCGCTGGTCAAGCTCGATTTCGTGCTCAGCGACGCAGCCGCCGACCTGATCGCCGAGCGCATCGACGTGGCCTTCCGCGGCGGCGTGCTGCGCGACTCGGGCTACGTCGGCCGGCGGCTGGTCACCCGCAGCGCCGGCCTGCTGGCGAGCCCCGCCTACATCGCCCGGCGCGGCGAGCCGAAGAGCCTGCAGGAGCTGGCCCGGCACGACTGCGTGACCCCCTCGACCCCCACCGGCCACACCACCTGGCGACTCACCGGCCCCGACGGCGTGGAAGAGGAAGTGCAGGTCGCCGGCCGCTTCACCGGCAACACCGCCCAGGCGCTGCGCAGGGCGGCCCTGGCCGGCCTGGGCATCGCCCAGCTGCCGCCCGCGATGGCCACGCGCGACGAGCAGGCCGACGAGCTGGTGCGCGTGCTGCCGCAGTACGAATACACCGGGCGCGGGCTCAACGTCGTCTATCCGAGCCGCAAGCACCTGCCGCTGGCGGTGTCGGCCTTCATTGAGCTGGTGATGGGCAAGCTCGACCAGATGGACGTGCTCAAGTAGCCGGGCAGCCACCGCAATCCCCGGGAAAGGCCCGGCTGCGTGCGCCTTCGGGTTTCGGCCGAGAATGCGAGCCCATGAAAATCGCAAAAGACACCGTCGTCACCATCAAGTACAAGGTTTCCGACGCACAGGGCAAGCTCATCGAGGCGAGCCCCGAGCCGATGGCCTACCTGCATGGGGGCTATGAGAACACCCTGCCGAAGATCGAGGAAGCGCTCGACGGCAAGGAAAAGGGCTACCAGACCGTGCTGAACCTCGCCCCCGAAGACGCCTTCGGCGAGCGCGACGAGTCGCTGGTGCGCTCCATTCCCAAGACCGACTTCCCGCCCGGCGTGAAGGTCGGCGGCCAGCTGCAGGGCCGGCTCGACGACGGCCGCGAGCACGTCTTCACCGTGATGAAGATCAAGGGCCCGGTCGTGCTGCTCGACGGCAACCACCCCTGGGCCGGCAAGGCGCTGAAGTTCAGCCTGCAGGTGACGGACGTTCGCGCGGCGCAGCCGGTGGAGATCGAGCACCGGCATGTTCATGGGGCGCACGGGCACCATCACTGAGGCAGACTGTGGCGATGGACTTCGCCACACTCCCCAGCCTTTCAAGCTTTCTGAGCATTGCGGCTCCTTCGCTGATATGTATGGCCTTCATCTGGGTCATCTGGCGAACGGAATCCCTCCACGTACTGATGCACCGGCTGTGGCAGCTGGTTCATGGCAAGCAGGAAATCACCGATCCGGAAGTTCGCGCATTCATCGATGAGCAAACCAGCCTGATCTCGTTTCGCCTGTTCGCCGGCGTGAAGGTCAACAGCCTGGAACAGGCCCGGCAGCTCATTCAATGGGCAAAGCACAACGGCGTGCAGATGAGGGCTTTGAGCATGTGCGGCGAGCTTTTCGACGTGGAGCTTCGCCAGATCAGGCAGCACAAGCTACCGTCGCATCTGCTGCAAGGGCTACGGCTTGCAGGCGTCGCCGTCGGAATGCTGCTCTTCATCGTCAGCACGACGGCGCTTTTTCACGATCAGGCCTTCCTGAAGTTGAAAGCAACGCAGCGAACCTTCGCCGCCACAGCGAACCACGCCAAGACACTCCGGTCCGTCCTCCCGTTCGGGCCAGAGCCATTGCGTATCGACGACTGCTCACAACCAGCGAGCCTCAACGCGGCCCGGACATCTTTCACCGAGAGGGAAGTGGGCATTCTTTGCAGCGTCCTCAAAGACAAGGACACTGCGGCATTCATCAAGGATTCGCTGAAAGAACAGCGCTGGACCTGCGCGCTTCTGATCGGCTTCGCTATCTGGTTGTGCTGGATTTCCTTCCTTGCATGGGCCACGGGATACGTAGCGAGGCACTTGGCGGCTCGCCGGCTTGATCCTTCGCTGCCGGATTCCCAGCTGGCTCTGGACTTCGGCAGTTAACCGCTCTTCTTCCAGAACCTCGCCGCACCCTCGATCTTCGCGAGCGCCTCGCGGCAGGCCTTCGCTCCGGCCTCGCGCCGCGCGGTGAACCACCCTACGGCGAACCATGCGCGCGCATCGCGGGCGGCGGCCTCGCGGTACAGCGCGAGCGCGACGGCCTCGTCGTTGAATTCGCCCAATGCGTCCTGCGCGGGGCGCAGGGCCTTCAAATAGGTGTCGGCGCCTTCTTTTTTTTCATCGAACAGCGGCGCCACGAACTCGGCGAGGTAGCGCAAACGCTTGAGGCGCTTGCGCACACGGTGCTGGCTTTCGGTGTCCAGCGATTCGAAGCGTTCGCCGTCGCGCAGCACCTGCTTGTGGAGGCGCTGCAGGCGCTTTCGCAGCAGGCGGCGGGCGTCGTTGGCGCCGACCGGTGCTGATGGCGGGTCGCCTTCCGCGGCGGGCGCGGGTTCGGGTTCGGCCGGCTTCGCCGCGGTGAAGCCGATCAGCGAAACGAGCACGTTCTGGAAGGCCGGGGAGCGAACGATGTCGCCGGGCGAGGGCGCATCGGCTGCGGCTCCACCGTCGGCGGCCAACGGGTCGAAGTCCGGCGCGCCGGCTTCGCGCAGGCGGGGCTGCGCCAACTTCACGACCTGTTCGCAGTCGCGCAGTGCGCCGAGGGCGCGGAAGGCGTCTACGAGCGGGGACTCCCATTCCGCGGCCTGGGCGGCACCCGAGGCGGGGTCGAGATCGGCGAGCTCGCGCAGCGCCGTGCGCAGGCGGCGGATGCCGATGCGCAACTGGTGGATCTGCTCCTCGTCGGTGCTGCCCGCGGCGATCTCGCTTGCGTTCGGCAGCATCTGCGCAAGGCACGACGCGACCACGGCCTGCCGGATGGCCGGGCCGTCCGGATGCTGGTCCGCGAAGCGCGGCGGCTCGGCCTTCACGGCTTCCACCGTTTCCTGCGCCGCAAGCAGCCGCGCGCCGCGCTCGGCCTTCGACACGGTGCTGAACCACAGCCCATGCTGCTGCGACCAGCGCCGCGCGAGCGAGACCAGGCCCTGCACGTCGCCGCGCTTGAGTTCGAGCTCCAGCTCGCACACCGGCGATTCGCGCTGCTCGGACGTGCCGGCGTGGGCGACGACCTTGCCGACGTCCAGCGCCATCTCGATCACCGCGCCGGCGGGGCCGGTGACGCGGACGTCGCGGGTGAGCCGCACGATGTCGGTCGATTGCCGCTCGACCAGCGGCGTGCCGTCGGCGAGCAGCTTCGCGAGCCGTTCGCCCACGGGCGTGCCCTGGTGGCGCTGCGGATCCATCTGCGGCGCCGGCGCTGCAGTGCCGAGGTCGACGTTGTGCTCCAGCCGATGCAGGGCGTTGTCGCCGGTGGCCTTCACGGTCTGCACCCAGCGAGGCCCCTCCTTGCGCAGCCGCAGCACCACGCCGTCGGCGGCCAGGCGCTGGTCGGCGGTGTCGAAATAGCGGGCCTGCAGGCGGGTGCGGGCGACAGTGCCGCGCCTGAGGGCGGCTTCGACGGCCTTCAGGCGGCCGGCGGGGATGCAGAACTTGAACTCGATTTCCATGATGGCAGCCATGATGCCCGGTCCGTTTCGCCCCTTGCAATCGCGGTCGCATCGTCGGGATCGGCAGCCTCGAAAAAATATGTGGACGCCGTCCATTTGATTTGTTATCGTTTGTGGACGGCGTACACAAAGCGCCGGACAACACCCTCACAAACCTCTTTTCATCGACAGGACGACACCATGGCCACCAAGCAGATCTTCGTGAACCTCCCCGTCAAGAACCTCGACAAGACCAAGGCGTTCTTCGCCGCGCTGGGATACACCTTCAACGAGCAGTTCACCGACGCCAATGCCGCGTGCATGGTCGTCCAGAAGGACAGCATCCACGTCATGCTGCTGGTCGAGGAGTTCTTCAAGACTTTCACCACCAAGAGCATCGCCGACACCGCCAAGAGCACCGAAGTGCTGCTGTGCCTCTCGTGCGAGAGCCGCGCCGAGGTCGACGAACTGGTGGCCAAGGCCAAGGCGGCCGGCGGCACCACGCCGACCGAGCCGAAGGACTACGGCTTCATGTACGGCCACGGCTTCCAGGACCTCGACGGCCACCTGTGGGAGCTGGTCTACATGGACCCGAACGCCGCCGTGACGCACCAGAACCCCTGAGGCGGCGGCGCCGCCGCCGAGGACCCGAACGATGCCGATCGTTCCATACGCGCTCTTCACTGTTGCACGGAAGGCCTCTGGCGAAAGGCGCCGGCGGCCCGATATTCCACCCACCGGCACGGCATCATCGGCCGCGCGCCCCAAGGAAAGGAATATCCGCATGCCCGACGACAAGAACAACAACGACAGGAGCCCCGTCCTGCAGGTGAAGCCCCTGGGCTTTCCCTGGCAGACGATCGACCCGTTCCTCTTCTGCGTCTACCACGACGACGCCTACCCGAAGGCCAACGGCCGCATGGGCCCCGAGGCCTCGCTGGCCGGCCGCCAGATCGGCCAGGACTTCAGCCGCAAGGACGGCTGGAGCATGTACCACGGCGAGACGGTGCCGGGCTTTCCCTCGCACCCGCACCGCGGCTTCGAGACCGTGACCATCGTGCGCAAGGGCCTGGTCGACCACTCCGACTCGCTGGGCGCCACCGCGCGCTTCGGCGGCGGCGACGTGCAGTGGCTCACGGCCGGCAAGGGCATCGTGCATTCCGAGATGTTCCCACTGCTCGAGGCCGACTCCGCCAACCCGCTGGAGCTGTTCCAGATCTGGCTCAACCTGCCGGCGAAGAACAAGATGGCCGAGCCGCACTTCACGATGTTCTGGTCGGAGGCCATTCCGCGCTTCGTCTCCGACGACGCGAAAGGCGGCCGCACCGAGGTCGCGGTGATCGCGGGCCGGCTCGGCGACGACCCTTCCAACGGCCGGGCACCGATCCAGCCGCTGGCGCCCCCGCCCGATTCGTGGGCCGCGCAGGCCGATGCCGACGTGGCGATCTGGACGCTGAAGATGACGCCCGGCGCCCAATGGACGCTGCCCGCCGCCACCGGCGAGGGCACGCGGCGCATGCTGTACTTCTTCAAGGGGTCGGCCGCGCGGGTCGGCGGCGAGCAGGTGCGGGGGCCGGTGGCCATCGAACTGCGCGCGGGCGTGGACGTCGAGATCGCCAACGGCGACGCCGACGCCGCGGAGTTCCTGGTGCTGCAGGGCCGTCCGATCGCCGAGCCGGTGGTCCAGTACGGCCCCTTCGTGATGAACACGCAGGCCGAGATCAGCCAGACCATGGCCGACTACCGCCGCACGCAGTTCGGCGGCTGGCCCTGGGAAGACCCCGCGCCGGTGCACGGCCACGACGCGCCGCGCTTCGCCCGGCATCCGGGCGGGCGCGAGGAACTGCCGGCGGATGCGGCCGCGGCGCGCTAGAAGTTCTTGAGGATCTCGACGCCCGGGGCCGTCATGCGCGGCACGAACTCGATGACGTCGGTGCGCGCCACCCCGCCCTGCACGAAGGGGTCGCGCGCCAGCACCGCCTCCAGGCCCTCGCGGTCGCCCGAGCGCGCGAGGATCACCCCACCCTGGCGCGGCACCTGCCGGCCCGAGGCCACGAAAAGCCCGCTTTCGTAGTGCTTCTTGAGCCAGACCATGTGCGCATCCATCAGCGCGTCGACTTCCTCGAGCGGACGGATGTAGGTGAGGGTGACGATGAACATGGGCGGGAGGCGGTGATTTCGGAAGCCCTGATCCTATGGCCTCGGCGCCCATGCCGCTGAATGCAGGTGTGCGCGTGCGTAACCGGCTGCACGCCGCCGTCGAGCCGTCCGCCGCGGCGCTATTCGATCGCCACGCCGCCTTCCTTCACCAGCTTCGCTAACTTCGCCGTCTCCTCGCGGATCTGCCGCGCCATCTCTTCCTGCGTGCCGCCCAGCGGCTCGGCGCCGATGGCCTGCATGCGCTGCGCGAAGTCTGGCGAATGGATGATCTTCACCATCTCGGCGTTCAGGCGCGCCACGATCTCCTTCGGCGTGGCCGCGGGCGCCAGCACGCCGAACCAGGTGCCGATGTCGAAGCCCTTGAGCCCGGCCTCCTCCAGCGTCGGCACGTCCGGCAGCACCGACGAGCGCCGCGCGGTGGTCACCGCCAGCGCACGCAGCTTGCCGCCCTTGATGTGCTGCAGCACCGGCGTGATGGTGTCGAATGACATCGCCACCTGTCCGCCGAGCAGGTCGGTGGTGAGCGGCCCGCTGCCCTTGTAGGGCACGTGCAGCAGCTTCGTGCCGGTGCTGGCCTGGAACTGCGTGCCGATCAGGTGCTGCGCCGTGCCGTTGCCGTTGGAGCCGTAGGCCAGCTTCTCGGGCGCGGCCTTGGCGAGCACGACCAGCTCGGCCACGTTCTTCGCGGGCGTGTTCGCCGCGTTGACCACCAGCACGTTCGGCACCATCGCCACCACGGTGACGGGCGCCAGGTCCTTCTGGAAGTCGTAGGGCAGCTTCCTGTAGACGCTGGTGGCGATGGTGTGGTGCACCGCGCCCATCAGCAGCGTGTAGCCGTCGGGCCTGGCCTTGGCGACGTAGTCGGCGCCCAGCGTGGCACCGGCGCCGGGCTTGCTCTCGACCACGACCGGCTGGCCCAGCGACTGAGAGAGCTTGTCGGCCAGCGCGCGGGCCAGCACGTCGGTGGTGCCGCCGGCCGGGAAGGGCACGACGAGGCTGATCGGCCGCGCGGGCCAGCCCGCGGCGCCCGGCCCCTGCTGCGCGAAGGCGAGGGCGGTGGAGCCCAGTCCCAGCGCGATGGCTGCGGCCTGCAGCACGATGCGCCGATGCAGGCGCGCGTTCGATGAAGCGTTCATGTCTTGTCTCCGGCTCGTTGTTCTGCGCCGCGCGCTTCGAGGCGCGCGGATACCGTCGTTCGCCTGCTCGGCAGGGGCCGATCAGGCCGCCAGCCGCAGCGGTTCTGCAGCTATGTGCGCACACACCGCACGCGTCACCTCCTCGGTGGTCGCGTTGCCGCCCAGGTCGCGCGTGTGCAGCGCGGGGTTGGCCGTGACGTGCTCCACCGCGGCCATCACGCGGCGCGCGGCCTCGGCCTCGCCGAGGTGCTCCAGCAGCATCACCACCGACCAGAAGGTGCCCACGGGGTTGGCGAGCCCCTTGCCCATGATGTCGAAGGCCGAGCCGTGGATGGGCTCGAACATCGACGGATAGCGCCGCTCCGGGTCGATGTTGCCAGTGGGCGCGATGCCCAGGCTGCCCGCGAGCGCGGCCGCGAGGTCGCTGAGGATATCGGCATGCAGGTTGGTGGCGACGATGGTGTCGAGCGTGGCAGGCCGGTTGACCATGCGCGCGGTCATCGCGTCCACGAGCTCCTTGTCCCAGCGCACGTCGGGGAACTCCTTCGAGACCTGCAGCGCGATCTCGTCCCACATCACCATCGCGTGGCGCTGCGCGTTGCTCTTGGTGACCACCGTGAGCAGCTTGCGCGGGCGCGATCGCGCCAACCTGAAGGCGAAGCGCATGACGCGCTCGACGCCCGCGCGGGTCATCATGCTCACGTCGGTGGCGGCCTCGATCGGATGGCCCTGGTGCACGCGCCCGCCGACGCCGGCGTATTCACCTTCGGAGTTCTCGCGCACGATCACCCAGTTCAGGTCTTCCGCCCGGCAGCGCTTCAGCGGCGCATCGATGCCCGGCAGGATGCGCGTGGGCCGCACGTTGGCGTACTGGTCGAAGCCCTGGCAGATCTTCAGGCGCAGGCCCCACAGCGTGATGTGGTCGGGAATGTGCGGATCGCCCGCGGAGCCGAAAAGAATCGCGTCCTTGCCGCGCAGCGCCTCGAGGCCGTCGGCCGGCATCATCTCGCCGTGCTCGCGGTACCAGTCGCCGCCCCAGCCGAAGTCCTCGAAGCTGAAACGCAGCGCGCCGCCGGAGGCCTCGGCCAGCGCCTCCATCACCTGGCGGCCTGCGGGTATCACTTCCTTGCCGATGCCGTCGCCGGGAATGGTGGCGATGCTGTAGCTGCTGCTCATCGTCGATGTCCTTCTTCGTGTGTGTGGGTGCTCTGTCGGGCTCCCACTGTAGGATCGGCCGAGTCGAACGATTCACGGCAGAAGTGAATCCATCGTTAACCTGAATTCAACAATCGGATCACCCATGGCAGCCCCGGTCCAGCCCGCCGATCTCGGTTTCTTCTCTACGCTCGCGGCCAGCGGCAGCCTGAGCGCGGGGGCGCGAGAACTCGGCATCAGCACGCCCGCGGTGAGCAAGCGGCTGGCGCAGATGGAGTCGCGCCTGGGCGTCACGCTGGTGAACCGCACCACGCGGCGCATGAGCCTCACGCCCGAGGGCGAGCTCTACGTGGCGCACGCGCGCCGCATCCTCGGCGAGATCGACGACATGGCGCAGCTGCTCGGCGGCGCGAAGGGCGAGCCCCAGGGGCTGCTGCGCGTGAACGCCACGCTGGGCTTCGGGCGCAGCCACGTGGCGCCGCTGATCTCGAAGTTCGCGCGCAGGCATCCGCAGGTCGAGGTGCAGCTGCAGCTCTCGGTGAACCCGCCGCCGCTGACCGACGACGCCTTCGACGTCTGCATCCGCTTCGGCGCACCGCCCGAGGCCCGCGTGATCGCGCGGCGCATCGCGTCGAACCGGCGCCTGCTGTGCGCCTCGCCCGCCTACCTCGCGCGCGCCGGGCAGCCCAAGGTGCCCAACGACCTCACGCGGCACCGCTGCATCGGCATCCGCCAGGGCGACGAGGCCTACGGCATCTGGCGCCTGAGCAGCGGGCGCGGCACCGCGCAACGCACCGAGGCAGTGAAGACGCGCGGCATGCTCAGCACCAACGACGGCGAGATCGCGGTCAACTGGGCGCTCGACGGCCACGGCATCCTGATGCGCGCCGAGTGGGACATCGCGCGCTACCTGCGCAGCGGCCGGCTCGTGCAGGTGCTCGCCAGCTACCGCACGCCCGATGCCGACATCTACGCGGTGTACCCGCAGCGCCACCAGCTGTCGGCGCGCGTGCGAACTTTCGTCGACTTCATGGCCGCCGCGCTCGGCAAAGACGACATGCCGCCCAGGGCTTGAGCCGCGATCCGACAGGCGCCGCCTCGCGTTTCTGCTACGGTGGTTTCGAACCGATCGATGCCCCGATCGACACCCCGATCGATCTTCGACGAGAGGCCCGCCCATGCCGTTGCGCAATCCGCAGATCCTGCCGCCCGCCTTCGTGCCGCCGTACCTGCTGAGCCGGCTTGCCGAAAGCGCCAGCCCGCCGCTGAGCGAGCGCGCGGTGAGCACGCTGGCCATCGACCGCGAACATCGCGCGCTGCGCGGCCTGGTGCCGCCGGCGGTGGTGTCGAACATCACCGGCACACCGGTGCGCCCCGCACGGCCCGATTCGCCAGAGCGCGCCATCCACGACGCGGGCCACACGACCAAGCTGCCCGGCAGGCTGGTGCGCACCGAAGGCCGGCCCGCCACCGGCGACATCGCGGCCGACGAGGCCTACGAGCACCTGGGCGCGACCTGGCGGCTGTACCGCGAGGTGTACGAGCGCGACTCCATCGACGGCGCGGGCATGCCGCTGACCGGCAGCGTGCACTACGGCAAGGACTACGACAACGCCTTCTGGAACGGCGCGCAGATGGTGTTCGGAGACGGCGACGGCGAGGTGATGAACCGCTTCACCATCGCGGTGGACATCATCGGCCACGAGCTCACGCACGGCGTGATCGACCACGAGGCCGCGCTCATCTACCAGGGCCAGCCCGGCGCGCTCAACGAATCGATCTGCGACGTGTTCGGCGTGCTGGTGAAGCAGCACGTGCTGAAGCAGACCGCGCAGCAGGCCGACTGGCTCATCGGCGCGGGCCTCTTCATGTCCACCGTGAAGGCCAAGGCGTTGCGCTCGATGGCCGAGCCCGGCACCGCCTACGACGACCCGGTGATCGGCAAGGACCCGCAGCCCGCGCACATGAAGGACTTTGTCGTCACTTCGCAGGACAACGGCGGCGTGCACATCAACTCGGGCATTCCGAACCGCGCCTTCCACCTGGCGGCCGTCGCCATCGGCGGGCCGGCATGGGAGAGCGCAGGCCGCGTCTGGTACGACACGCTGCGCGACAGGCGCCTGCGCAACGATGCCGACTTCGAGGCCTTCGCGACGCTCAGCATCGATGTCGCGTCGCAGCGCTTCGGCGCCGGCAGCGCAGTCCGCAAGGCGGTCGTCGACGCCTGGCAGGCCGTGGGGGTGATCGCGCCATGATCCGCCTGCCGCCGCTGAACGAGGCGACCACCGTGCGCGTGACGCGCGAGGGCGGGCTGGCCTTCGTGCCGGGGCTGGCGCAGCCGCGCAGCTTCCGGCTGGGGGAGTGCACGCAGGAGCTGCGCCAGCAGATCGGCGACGCGCTGCACAGCGCCGTGCCCCACGCGCAACAGCAGGCCGGCGCGACGGTGTCGGGCGGCGACCAGCGCTTCTACCGCGTCGAGGTGCTCGTGCGCAGCGCTGGCGAGCAGCAGGACATCTTCGTGAGCTTCGAGGTGCCCGAGGCCGAGGCGCCGGAGGCGCTGGTGCACCTGTGGAAGGAAGCGGGCAAGCGCTGAGGCCTAGGCACCGCCCACGACCACCGATGCGATCAGCCAAACGTTGGCCGCGCCGATCACGCCGAACAGCAGCCACGCCAGCGACTTCACCACCGGGCCGTTGGCGAAGCCGCCCATCAGCGCTCGACTGCTCGTGAAGCGGATCAGCGGCCACATCGCGAAGGGCAGCTGGAAGCTCAGCACCACCTGGCTGAGCACCAGCATCTTGCCCACGCCGCCGTCGCCGAACCACCATACGCCCAGCCACGCCGGGCCCAGCGCCAGCGCGCGCGTGATGAGGCGGCGCTGCCAGCACGGGATCTTCAGGTCGAGGAAGCCTTCCATGATGATCTGGCCTGCAATGGTGCCGGTGAAGGTCGAGCTCTGCCCCGAGGCCAGCAGCGCGATGCCGAACAGCGTGGCCGCGACCGCGCTGCCGACGACGGGCTCCAGCAGCCGGTAGGCGTCGTCGATCTCCGTCACCTCGCGGTGGCCGGTGGCGTGGAAGGCGCTTGCAGCGAGCACCATGATGGCCGCGTTGACCAGCAGCGCAAGCGAGAGCGACACCACCGCGTCGAGCGTGCAGAAGCGCACCGCCTCGCGCCTCGCGGGCTCGGTGTCGGCGATCAGGCGCGTCTGCACGATCGACGAGTGAAGGTACAGGTTGTGCGGCATCACCGTCGCGCCGACGATGCCGATGGCCAGGTACAGCGCGCCCGGCTGGTGCAGCCGCTCCAGGCTCGGGCCGAAGCCCATCGCCACGCCGAACCAGTTGGGCGGCGACATCGCCAGCTCGACCACGAAGCAGGCCGCGATCGTGCCCACGAGCCCCAGCACGATGGCCTCCACGCGGCGGAAGCCCGCGCCCTGCAGGCCCAGCACCAGCAGCGTGTCGAAGGCGGTGATCGCGATGCCCACCGGGATCGACACGCCGAACAGCAGATGCAGCGCGAGCGCGCTGCCCAGCACCTCGGCGAGGTCGCAGGCCACGATGGCCAGCTCGGCGCCCAGCCACAGCAGGCGGTTGACGCGCGGCGAGTAGTGCTCGCGGCAGATGCGCGCCAGGTCCTTGCGCGCGACGATGCCCAGCCGCACGCACAGCGTCTGCAGCAGCATCGCGGCCAGGCTCGCGAGCAGCACCACGAACAACAGGCCGTAGCCGAAGCGCGAGCCGGCCTCGATGTCGGTCGCCCAGTTGCCCGGGTCCATGTAGCCGACCGACACCAGCAGGCCCGGACCCGCGTAGCGCATCAGCTTCTTGAAGAACGGCAGTTCCTGCGGGACGGCGACGCTGCCCTTGACTTCGGAAGGACAAAAGGGCGCGGTGGCCGTGCGAGGGAGCGGGAAGAACATGCGGAAGATGATAGGGACAAGACAGGGACACGGCCTTGTCGCGGACCTGACCGGCACCGCCGCGCCAAATCTCTTAGATTCGGCCGTCGCATTCAAATCGACCAACCATCCAACCAACCAACCGGAGACCCTTTCAATGATCCACGTCGTCGCCGTCATCACCGCCAAGCCCGGCCAGCGCGCCAGGCTGCTCGAAGCCTTCGCGGAGAACCGCGCAGCCGTGCTGGCCGAGGCAGGCTGCATCGAGTACGGCGCCACGGTCGATGCGCAGGGCATCCCCGCGTCGAAGGCCAGCTTCGGCCCCGACACCTTCGTCGTGATCGAGAAGTGGGAAACCCTGGCGCACCTGCAGGCGCACGCGGTCGCGCCGCACATGAAGGCCCACGGCGAGAAGACGAAGGAGCTCACCGCGGGCAAGCTGATCCACGTGCTCGAGCCGGTCTGAGACTCGCCTTAGCCCCTCCTTCCCACCTCTTCGTACCTTTCGGTTTCGCGGCTTCACGCATTCGCGCGCCGCGCGATGCGTGCTACCGTCGCGCCGGGAGCACGCGCCACCGATGCACCATGCATGCATCGCGGGCCTCGTGAAGATGCAGAGAGGGGACCGAAGGGATGGCGATCTTTAGTTCGCAGCAAGGCTGGCGTTTGCGCAGCCTGCTCTTGATAGGCGCGCTGGCAGCCGCCGTTCTGGCCACCGGCTGCGCGCCATTGCTGGCGCCGCCCTACGCGGCCGACTACGAGACCCTCGACAAGCTGGAAGCCGCGCGCCCCGGCATGGTGGCCCTCGCGAAGGCGCAGCCCTCCGATGCAAACGACAAGGTCAACACCGTGCGGCTGCGCAGCGCCCGGCTGCTGTCGCCCAGCGGCAGCTTCGCCCAGTACCTGCAGGACGCGATGATGCGCGACCTCGGCGAGATCTCCGTCTACGACCCGAAGGCGCCAACGCGCATCGCGGCGCGCGTGCTGGTCAACGAGATCGACCTCGGCGTGATCAACGGCGCGGGCCGCATGGAAGTCGAGATCACCGTCACGCGCGACGCCACGCAGCGCCTGCGCAAGACCTACCGCGCCGAGACCGCCTTCGATTCGAGCTACGCGAGCATCGTCGCCGTGCCCGCCGGGCAGGCCGCGTACCCGCGCCTCGTGCGTGCCTTGCTGCGGCAGGTGTATGCCGATCCGCAGTTCGTGGCCGCCATCGGCCGTTGACCCCTGAGGCCAGGAGGCGCTTCGATGCAATCCCTTTTTCGTCCGGCGTCCATCGCACTGTCGGCCTTGTTGCTGCTGCTCGGCGGCTGCGTGCACCCGATCACCATGATCACCGAGACCGCCCCGCCACGTTCGCAGGCGTACCTCGTGCCGAAGAAGGTCGCCTACGTGATGACCGATGCCGACCGCGACCTCGAAGTGATCACCCCCGGCGGCAGCGGCGACCGCGTGAGCTACTACCCGTACCGCGACCTGGAGAAGTCGATCCGCGATGCGCTGCGCGCCGTCTACCGCGACGTGGTCGTGCTGCGCAGCGCCGGCGACGCGAAGGCGAACGAGGCGGCGGGCGTCTCGCTGGTGTTCTCGCCGCGCATCAAGACCGATTCGAGCTCGTCCTCATGGATCAGCTGGCCGCCGACCTCGTTCACGGCCGAGGTCTCGTGCGTGGTGACCGATGCGGCGGGCACCGAGGTCACGCGCGTGCGCGCCGCGGGCAACGGCACAGCGGAGTTCGGCGAGTTCAAGGGAGACTTCGGGCTGGCTGCGCGAAGGGCCGCGACGCGGCTGACGGCGCAGTTGAGCAGCGAGATACGCAGGAACGAGAAGCTGCGATAGCGGTGAGGCGCCCGATCAAGGAGCCCAACAAAAAAAACGCGCCCGGAGGCGCGTTTTTTTATGGAAGCGGCGAAGCCTTACTTCGACACGACCTTCACCATCTCGAGGCACTTGTTCGAGTAGCCCCATTCGTTGTCGTACCAGCTCACGAGCTTCACGAAGGTGCCGTCGAGGGCGATGCCGGCTTCGGCGTCGAAGATCGAGGTGCGGGCGTCGCCGCGGAAGTCGGTGGCCACGACCTTGTCTTCGGTGTAGCCCAGCACGCCCTTGAGCGCGCCTTCGCTCTGCGCCTTCATCTCGGCGCAGATTTCCTTGTACGTCGCTTCCTTCACCAGCTCGACCGTCAGGTCGACCACCGACACGTCGGAGGTCGGCACGCGGAAGCTCATGCCGGTGAGCTTCTTGTTGAGCTCGGGGATCACCACGCCCACGGCCTTGGCGGCGCCGGTCGACGACGGGATGATGTTTTCCAGGATGCCGCGGCCGCCGCGCCAGTCCTTGTTGCTCGGGCCGTCCACGGTCTTCTGGGTGGCGGTGGCGGCGTGCACGGTGGTCATCAGGCCGCGCTTGATGCCCCACTTGTCGTTCAGCACCTTGGCCAGCGGGGCCAGGCAGTTGGTGGTGCAGCTGGCGTTGCTGATGATGGCTTCGCCGGCGTACTTCTTGTCGTTCACGCCGTAGACGAACATGGGCGTGTCGTCCTTCGACGGTGCCGACAGGATCACCTTCTTGGCGCCCGCGTCGATGTGCTTCTGCGCGGTTTCCTTGGTGAGGAAGAGGCCGGTCGATTCCAGCACCACGTCGGCGCCGACTTCGTTCCACTTCAGGTTCGCGGGATCGCGTTCCTGCGTGAGGCGGATCTTCTTGCCGTTCACGATCAGCGTGCTGCCTTCGACGGCGATGTCGCCCTTGAAGCGGCCGTGCACCGAGTCGTACTGGAGCATGTAGGCCAGGTAGTCAGGCTCGAGCAGGTCGTTGATGGCGACGATTTCGATGTCGTTCTGGAAGTTCTGCACGGCTGCGCGCAGCACGTTGCGACCGATGCGGCCGAAGCCGTTGATACCAAGTTTGATAGCCATCTGACTTGCTCCTAAGGTTGAAAAACTGTTGTGTGTCGTGAACGGCGAAGAAGGAATCGATCAGTCGCGCAGCACGGCTTCCACCGTGGCCGCGACGTTCTCCGCCGTGAAGCCGAAGTGCTTGAAGAGCACCGGCGCGGGGGCCGATTCGCCGTACGTGTCGATGCCGACGACGGCGGCGCAGCCGTACTTCCACCAGCCGCCGGTGCAGCCCATCTCCACGGCGATGCGCGGCAGCTTCTTCGGCAGCACGGCCTTCTTGTAGGCCAGGTCCTGGCGGTCGAAGGTGGTGGTCGAGGGCATCGACACCACGCGCACGGCGATCTTCTTCTCGGCCAGCAGCTTCTGGGCGGCCAGCGCGAGCGGCACTTCGGAGCCGGTCGCGATGATGACGGCCGCCGTCTTCTTGTTCTTGAGGCCGACGTTCTCGGGCTCGGAGAGCACGTAGGCGCCGCGGCTGATGTCGCCGAGTTCGCTCTTGGGCGAGTAGGCGATGTTCTGGCGACTCAGCAGCAGCGCGGTCGGGCGCGACTGGTTCTGCAGCGCCACGGCCCAGGCCACGGCGGTCTCGGCCGTATCCGACGGGCGCCAGACGTCGAGGTTCGGGATCAGGCGCAGCGACGCGGCGTGCTCGATCGACTGGTGCGTCGGGCCGTCTTCGCCCAGGCCGATGGAGTCGTGCGTGAAGACGTGGATCACGCGGCGCTTCATCAGCGCGGCCATGCGGATGGCGTTGCGGCTGTAGTCGCTGAAGGTGAGGAAGGTGCCGCCGTAGGGGATGTAGCCGCCATGCAGCGCCACGCCGTTCATGATGGCCGCCATGCCGAACTCGCGCACGCCGTAGTTGATGTGGCGGCCGATGGTGCCGTGCGGCGTTTCGGCCGGGGCTTCGGACTTGGCTTCATCTTCCGCGCCCTGCTTGCCTTCGACGGCGGGCACGTTCATGACCACCGCGCCGGTCTTCGCGTCGAAGCGCAGCGCGGCGGTGCTCTTGGTGTTGGTGAGGTTCGAGCCGGTCAGGTCGGCGCTGCCGCCGAGCATCTCGGGCAGCGCGGCGGTGAAGGCTTCGAGCGCGAGCTGGCTGGCCTTGCGGCTGGCGACGGTCTCGGCCTTGGTGTGTGCGGCGACCACGGTGTCGAACGCCACCTGGTGGAAGTCCTTGGGCAGCTCGCCCTTCATGCGGCGGGTGAACTCGGCAGCCAGCTCAGGGTAGGCGGCGGCGTAGGCGGCGAACTTGGCGTTCCACTCGGCTTCGATGTTGGCGCCGGCTTCCTTGTGGTCCCAGTCGGCGTACGCCTCGGCCGGGATCTCGAAGGGCGGGTAGTGCCAGTCGATGGCGTCGCGCGTGAGCTTGATTTCTTCGGCGCCCAGCGCCTCGCCGTGGGCCTTGGCGGTGCCGGCGCGGTTCGGGCTGCCCTTGCCGATGACGGTCTTGCAGTTGATGAGCGTGGGCTTGTCGGTCGACAGCTTGGCCTTGGCGATGGCCTTGGACACTTCGGCGGCGTCGTTGCCGTCGATCGGGCCGATCACATGCCAGCCATAGGCGTGGAAGCGTTCGGCCACGTTGTCGATGTACCAGGGCTTGACCTGGCCGTCGATGCTGATGCCGTTGTCGTCGTACAGCGCGATCAGCTTGTTCAGGTGCCAGGCGCCGGCCAGCGCGCAGGCCTCATGGCTGATGCCTTCCATCATGCAGCCGTCGCCCAGGAAGGCGTAGGTGTGATGGTCGACCACGGTGTGGTCCTTGCGGTTGAACTCGGCCGACAGCAGCTTCTCGGCCAGCGCGAAGCCCACAGCGTTGGTGATGCCCTGGCCCAGCGGGCCGGTGGTGGTCTCGACGCCCGGAGTCACGTCCACTTCGGGGTGGCCGGCGGTCTTGCTGTGCAGCTGGCGGAAGTTCTTGAGTTCGCCGATGGGCAGGTCGTAGCCGGTGAGATGCAGCACCGAGTACAGCAGCATCGAGGCGTGGCCGTTCGACAGCACGAAGCGGTCGCGGTCGAACCAGTGCGGGTTGGCAGGGTTGTAGCGAAGGTGATCGCCCCAGAGTGCGACGGCCATGTCGGCCATGCCCATCGGTGCGCCCGGATGTCCGGAATTTGCTTGTTGGACGGCATCCATGGCCAGTGCGCGGATTGCGTTGGCCATCAGGGCGTGGTTTGCCATGTGCGGTGGACTTTCGGAGGGAAAAGGGAGGTTGGGGTGGGGAGAACCCGCGATTTTACCGGGCGAGCCCCGAACGCTCCCGATACGGCCCGAACACCCTTCCGATGCTCCTGTGCGCCTGGGCACCAGGGCGGACTGCTAGAGTTGCCACCCATGCACGGGCTGCACCTCACCGCCGACCTCCACGACTGCCAATGCGGCCCCCAGTGGCTCACCGATCGCGATGCCCTCGGCGCGGTCTGCCTCAAGGCGGTGGCGGCCGCCGGGCTGCAGGCGGTGGGCAAGCTGATCCACGGCTTCCCGGCCACGCCACAGGGCCCGGGCGGGGTCACCGCCACGGTGCTGCTGGCCGAATCGCACCTTTGCATCCACACGTGGCCCGAACAGCGCGGCGTGACGCTGGACGTGTACGTCTGCAACTTCAGCGGCGACCACTCGGCCAAGGCGCATGCGCTGATGGAATGCCTGGTGTCGCTGTTCCAGCCTCGGCACAGCGAACGCAACGAGCTGCAGCGCGGACGGGTCGCGGCGTGAGCGGCAACGCGGTGCGCGCCATGATCCTGGCCGCCGGGCGCGGCGAGCGCATGCGGCCCCTGACCGATGCCACCCCCAAGCCCCTGCTGGAGGTGCACGGCAAGCCCCTGATGCAATGGCCGATGGAGGCGCTGGCCGACGGCGGCTTCACCGAACTGGTCGTCAACACCGACTGGCTCGGCGCCCAGATTTCGGAACGGTTCGGCGCAAAACCCTTGTTGAGCGGTCATTCCGCGCTATCGATTTCATACTCCGACGAGGGCCGCGACTTCGGCGGTGCGCTGGAAACAGCCGGCGGCATCGTGCGCGCGCTGCCCCTGCTGGGCGACGTGTTCTGGGTCGCGGCGGGTGACGTATTCGCGCCCGGATTCGCCTTCACGCAGGCCTCGGTCGACCGGTTCGTGGCCAGCAACAGGCTCGCGCACCTCTGGCTGGTGCCCAACCCCGCGCACAACCCCAAGGGCGATTTCGGCCTCTCGCCGGATGGCCTCGCGCTCAACACCGCCGACCAGAAATACACCTTCTCGACCATCGGCCTGTACCGCGCGGCGCTCTTCGCGCCGCCCTATTGCGACATCCCGAACGGCAACCCGGCCGGCCGCAAAGCCCCGCTGGCGCCGATCCTGCGCGCCGCGATGGACAATGAACTCGTGAGCGCCGAGCTCTACACCGGCCCCTGGACCGACGTGGGAACCCCCGAACGGCTCGCCCAACTGAACACGCCAACAAGATGACCGCAGCAGACATCGCCACCACGATCTACGCCGAGCGCCGCGCGCGCCTCGCCTCACAACTGGGCAAGGACGGCATCGCCATCATCCCGACCGCGCCCGAGCGGCCGCGCAACCGCGATACCGACTTCCTGTATCGCCACGACAGCTACTTCTATTACCTGACCGGCTTCACCGAGCCCAACGCCTGGCTGGTGCTGGCGGGCGACGGCCGCTCGACGCTGTTCTGCGCGCCCAAGGACATCGAGCGAGAGATCTGGGACGGCTACCGCCTGGGCCCCGACGCGGCGCCCGCGGCACTCGGCGTCGACGAGGCCTTCCCCGTCACCGAACTCGACGCGAAGCTGCCCAAGCTGCTGGAGAACCGCGCCACCGTGTGGTTTCCCTTCGCCATCCACAAGGGCCTGGAAAGCCGCGTCGACGGCTGGCTGCAATCGGTGCGCGCGCGCGTGCGCTACGGCGCGCTGTGCCCCGACGAGCAACGCGACCTGTGCGGCCCGCTCGACGAGATGCGCCTGGTCAAGGACGCGCACGAGCAGGACATCATGCGCCGCGCCGCGCAGATCAGCGCCCGCGCGCACGTGCGTGCGATGCAGCTGTCGGCCCGCATGCTGCGCGAGGACAAGGACGCCCGCGAGTACCACCTCGACGCCGAGCTGCTGCACGAATTCCGCCTGGGCGGCTCGCAGTACCCCGCGTACTACTCCATCGTCGCGGCCGGCGCGAATGCCTGCGTGCTGCACTACCGCGCCGACGCCGCGCCCGTGCGCAAGGGTGAGCTGGTGCTGATCGACGCGGGCTGCGAGCTCGACGGCTATGCCAGCGACATCACCCGCACCTTCCCCGCCGACGGCAAGTTCACCGGCCCGCAGCGCGCGCTGTACGACCTGGTGCTGGCCAGCCAGGACGCGGCGGCTGCGGCCACCAAGGCCGGCAACCGCTTCAACGACCCGCACGACGCGGCGGTGCGGGTGCTGGCGCAGGGCATGCTCGACTTCGGCCTGCTCGACGCCAACAAGGTCGGCAGCGTCGACGACGTGATCGACAAGCGCGCCTACTTCCAGTTCTACATGCACCGCACCGGCCACTGGCTCGGCATGGACGTGCACGACTGCGGCAGCTACGTCGAGCCCACGCAGGTCGGCGAGGTGAGCGAGCGCAAGGACCCGCTGTCGAACGAGGTCATCAAGAACCGGCCGAGCCGCATCCTGCACCCCGGCATGGTTCTCACGCTGGAGCCCGGCATCTACGTGCGCCCCGCCGAGGGCGTGCCCGAGCAGTTCCACAACATCGGCATCCGCATCGAGGACGACGCGATCGTCACCGCCACCGGCTGCGAACTCATCTCGCGCGGCGTGCCGGTGAAGGCGGACGAGATCGAGGCGCTGATGCGGGCTTGACCGCCCGCTGCGACACCGGCGGCGGCGCGTGCCGCGCCTGCAGGAAGTCGATGAACACCCGCAGCTTGCGCGGCATCTGCGCGCGGCTCGGGTAGTAGAGATAGAAGCCCGGGAAGGTCGGCCACCAGGGCTCCAGCAGCGGCACGAGGCGGCCGCTCGCGAAGTCCTCCCGCACCGCTCCTTCGAACGACGTCGCGATGCCCGCGCCCGAGCGCGCGGCCGCGAGCAGCAGGTCTGCGTCGTTGCTGACGAGCGGGCCTGCGAGCTCCACGTCGAGCACGCGCCCGTCCTGCGCGTATTCCCAGCGATAGAGGCCGCCGGTGGTCAGGCGGTAGTTCAGGCAGCGGTGCTCGCGCAGGTCCTCGGGCGTGCGCGGCGGCTTGCGCCCCTTCAGGTAGCTGGGCGCCGCGTACGTCACCATGCGCAGCGGCCCGCCCACCGGAACGGCCACCACGTCCTGCGCGAGGCTCTCGCCCAGGCGGATGCCGGCGTCGAAGCCGCCTTCCACGAGGTCGACCATGCGGTTGTCGCAGACGAACTCGAGCGTGATGTCCGGATAGGCATCGGCGAACGCGCCGAAGTGCGGGAAGAAGAGCAGTTCCGCCGCCACGCGCGAGACGTTCAGGCGCAGCAACCCTGCCGGCCTGTCGCGCGCCTCGTCGATGCCCTCGACCGCCTGCGCGAGCGCGGCCAGGCCCTGTTGCGCACCCGCGAGGAACTGCTGCCCCAGCTCCGTCACGCCGACGCGCCGCGTGGTGCGGTCCAGCAGCCGCACGCCGAGCTTCTGCTCCAGCGTACGGACGGTCTGCGAGAGAGCCGATGGCGACACCCCGAGCTCCTCGGCGGCGCGCGTGAAGCTGGCGTGGTGCGCCACGCGGGCGAAGGCGGCGATGGCCGGAAGCAGTTCGGGCGACATGGTGGCCATTATGAAGACCGGCTTCACAAAGCATTCGATCCAGCCGGCTTTTTCAGGAGCAATCGCGCCAATACCTTCGAGGCCATGGCAGTGCGGCTGCCTCCGCCAAATAGAGTTCTTTACCGAAAAATTAAGTCCTTTCCCGCAAAATTTAGTTCTTAACTAGCGGCGCCTCCTCTTCCATCCCGATGGACCAGTTTGAGGTGACAGGGGCGAGTTCACGCACGGCGAAAGTGACCACCGCCTCAGCAACTCGAACTCCTCTTGACGTGATATCGCCCCGCGGCCTCTGCATTCCGGACTGCTGTTAGCCATGAGGCCCGCGAGCAGCCACCGACGCCGCGTCGAGCCTCGCCTCAAACTCAGCGACGAAGAGTCCCATATCGATACCCACTGCGGCGGCCCAGTGCCGCAACTCAACAAAGTCGATACGTCGGGCTCCGCGCTCAACTTTGCTGAGGTCACTTTGGGTCATGCCGAGTTTCTTCGCCAACTCCACTTGGGTCATTTCCCTCGCTTGCCTGAACTCTCGTAGGAGAGTAGTCACCAGCTTGCTTTGCCGGCTGTAAATCGTTTTCTGCATGAGCCACGTCCTTGTGGCTCGCACCCTGAAGTTCGTTATGGAATAGTGGAAATTCGACTATTCTTCGAATCTCGGGCCGAAGTGATTCGGCCAGCAGCAGCTCTCGGTCAAGGCCGGATCGTTTTTGCTGCGGATACAGAACAGGACGAGGAATGAGAACAGAACCGACACAACCTTCAGTCGAGAGCACGGCCGCGAATATCGGCGGCGCCGTAAAGAAAAGCAGTGGTCTTTCACGGTGGCGCCTGGAGGCTCAGTCGTGACGCTTCCCCTCCTGGCAATGCTCGCCGTCGCCGTGGCTCTCTTCTACTGGGCCTGGATCGCATCGCCTCGTTCGATCCAGACTGGACGCGAGCAAATGCTGCGGGAACAAGGCCACGCAGCCGGCGCGACCTTCTTCCCGGTCGATCCCCGACGCATGCTGGGCGACTGGGACGGAACCAGCATCCTGTTCGACACCGATGCACGCAAAGCCTGCATCGTCTTTCGTGGAAAGTCCGCCCTGACAGTCGACTTCGACTACTTCCGGACCTGGCAGCTCTTGTGGACCGAAGACTTCAGGCAACCGGCGATGTGGCGCTTTCAGCACGTGCATTTCCTCTTCGAGACCAATGACTTCGATCGCCCGACGATCCGCGTCGCCGTGCCTTCCATGTCCTATGGCAAGACATGGAACGCCAAGCTCTCGATCCTGATGTCTTGAGTGCCGTTCTGAGAATGGACCTGCTGACGTGAAACTGCTCATCCTTTCGGACCTGCACCTTGAGTTCGGCATCTTCAACGTCCCGAAGATCGACTACGACGTCGTGATCCTTGCCGGGGACATCTTCGTGCCCGGCTCCAAGGCCATGCGCTGGGCTCGCCGGCCGGGAAACTTTGGGGAAACAGCCCCCATCCTGTTCGTGCCCGGCAACCATGAGTACTACGAAGGTGTCTACCAGACCTCGCTCAAGGAAATGGCGCTCACCGCGAGGTCGTGCAACGTGCATCTCCTGGCACCGGGCGAGGCCGTGATCGCCGGCGTCCGATTTCTGGGCTGCACCCTGTGGAGCGACTTCGAACTGTCGATCCAGACCAAGGCGGGGTCTCTGGTCGACGCCGAGCGGGCCATGAAGACGGCCAAGATCCATCTCAACGATTACTCGTCCATCCGGTGGGCCGAGGTGCCGGAACCGTCCGAAGCTCAGGCGGCAGCCAAACCCAAGAAGCGGCGATTGACGCCCGAGGACACACGGGCACTCCATCTGAGCGATCGTGCGTGGCTGGCCCAGAAGCTGGCCGAGTCCTTTGCAGGGCCAACGGTGGTCGTGACTCACCATGCCCCGCACCGGAATTCGCTCGCGCCGCACTATCAGTCCAACTGGCTGTCCCCGGCCTTCGTAAGCGAGCTTCCAGACTCCTTCTTCGAAGTGCCGTCACTCTGGGTGCACGGCCACCTCCACGAGAGCCATAGCTATGGCGTCGGCAATTGCCGGGTGGTGTGCAACCCGCGAGGGTACGTGCGAGATGGTCGAGACCATGAAAACAAGCAGTTCGACCCAGGGTTGGTGGTCGAGCTATGAGTGACATCCTGTCATCCACCCGTGCGATCCAGCAAGTGCTGGCTGCCGCGACTGCGGTCTCGGGCGGGGACCTCGTGGCGGCCGTCCTCTGGTACAGAAACGAGCCACTCGCGCTGTTTGACAACAGGACCGCTGAGTCGCTGGTAGCCGAAGGGTGGGCCGCCGATGTACTCAATCTTCTGGAGTCCATCCAGGCTGGGTTTGTTGGATGACATCCCCGCGCACCACCCACACTGATGAATCCAGTGACTTGCTGTTCCTGGATGTCGATGGTGTTCTTCATCCCGTCGAGACCGACTACTCGTTCAGCAGCAGGTTCTTCAGCCATCTGCCGCTGCTGGAGGAACTGCTTCGGGAGTTCAGATCTGTCGACGTCGTCATCTCCTCGGATTGGCGCCTGGCCGAGAGTGTCGAGCAGCTGCAGCGGTATTTCAGCGAGGACATCCGGCATCGGATCATCGGAGCCACGCCACAGCTCGATCCCGACGCGGCCGTCCAGCACCGGCGCCAGCTGGAGATCCAGGCCTGGCTCGAGGGGAACGGCCGCAGGGACGCAGAGTGGGTCGCACTTGACGATTGGCCTGAGAGCTTTGAAGCTGGCTTCACGCGGCTCGTGTTCACCGAGCCCAAGCGGGCGTTCGACCAGGACAGCTTCCAGGAACTGCGCGCGCACTTCCTGCGATTCGCCGCCGGCCGATGAGCCGCCATTCGGCAAATGAAATGACACCGCGCATCTCGCCGAACCTTCAGGCGCAATCCGAGCGCAAGCAGTCGGCGCCCAAGCTGATGTTCTTCGGCGATCCCCACGGCGATCTCGAGTCCGTGGTTGCCGCAGTCGAGCACTGCCGTCCTGAGGCCATCGTGCTCCTGGGCGACATCCAGGCGCGCCAACTGCTGCACATTGAGTTGAGCCCAATCCTGAATCACACTGAGGTCTGGTTCATCCACGGGAACCATGACACCGACACAGATGCCGACTACGACAACCTGTGGGGATCGGAGCTCGCCGACCGCAACCTGCACGGGCGCATCGTCGAGATCGCCGGGTACAAGGTCGCGGGCCTGGGCGGCATCTTCCGCACCAAGATCTGGGATCCGCGGCAGCCGGTCGAGAAGGCTGCGTTCCAGTCGAGCGATGCCATGCGTCGAGCCATGAAGCGAGAGGAACGATGGCGCGATGATATTTCCCGCAAGCACCGATCCTCCATCTTCCCGGTCGACTACCTGCGGCTGCTGCGCAGCGGCCCCGCCGACATCCTGGTGACGCACGAGGCGCCGGGTGCGCACCCGCACGGCTGGCGAGCGATCGACGAACTCGCCGAGATGCTTGGCGTTCAGCTCGTAGTCCACGGTCATCACCATCAGAACATCGACTATGTCGTCGAAGGCTTGATGAGCACTGCTGCACCGTTCCGCGCCTTCGGGGTCGACATGGGCTCGCACCTGGCGTGGCCGCTGGACTCACGGGCGGAGACTGAATCAGAAGCTCTTCCACAAGACTTGCTGGAGCTCGCCACTAGGGTCTTCGGCGCAGCGGCGCAGGCTTGGCTAAACAAGCCACACAAACTGCTCGACGGTCAAACACCAGTGGCGTTCGCGGTCAGGGGCGGGTCGAAAAAGGTGAGATCAATGCTCATCGCTATCCAGCACGGCGGTGTCGTATGAGGACTGATAAGAACAGGCGGCGAGGCCCAGCGTGATCCTGTTCCTCGACTTCGACGGTGTGCTGCATCCGGAGGGGGAAGATCACATCCTTAACGGCGTCGACTTCTGCTTCCTGCCGCGCTTGGAGGCGTTGCTGCGCGAGTTCCCGCACGTGAACATCGTGATCAGTTCGTCCTGGCGCGCGCATCTCCGCTACAAGACATTGATGAAGCCCTTCTCCAGTGACATTCGAGCTCGCGTCCTGGGGATGACCCCGTACCCGGGGTGCGGCCTTCCTCCGCCGTACAGGCCACGTGAAGGAGAAATCCTCGCCTGGCTCCAGCTTCACGATGCGGTCGACGAGCCCTGGGTCGCGCTCGACGATGCTTACTGGCAATTCGATCACTGCAAGGACCACCTGGTGGTGTGCGGATCGTTCACCGGCTTCGACGACAAGGCCAGTGCCGAGCTTCGCGCTCGCTTTGAAGGCACCTCCCGATGAAACTCCTGATCCTTTCCGACCTTCACCTCGAGTTCGCGCCGTTCGAACCCGCACCTGATCTCGATTTCGATGTCGTCGTCCTCGCCGGCGACATTCATTCGCCAGCCAAGCGCGCCGTCCAGTGGGCTGCGGATCGCTTTCGAGGAAAGCCCGTGATCTACCTGCTTGGTAACCACGAGTACTACGACGGACGGCTGGACACAACACTGGCTGGAGCGCGCCGCGAAGCCGAAGGAACCAATGTTCATCTACTCGATGGTGATGAAGTGGTGATCGACGGCGTGCGGTTTCTCGGAGCGACGCTGTGGACCGATTTCGAGCTCGCCATCGAAACGCCTGAAGGACTGGTCAGCGACGCAGCGCGCGCCATGAAAATGGCGACCAACCTGCTGAACGACTACACGCTGATCCGGGCACCCGACGAGTCAGCAGAGCCTGGTACCTGGCGCCACAAGCAAGGAAGAAAGCTTCAAGCTGCGGACACGTTGCGGATTCATCAGACGCAGCGCACCTGGCTGCAGGCGAAGCTCTCGGAACCGTTCACCAGCCCAACGGTGGTGGTGACACACCATGCGCCTCATCGCGGCTCGCTGTCGCAGCGCTATGCCGATGACTGGGCGTCGGGTGCTTTCGTCACAGAGCTTCCCGAGGTCTTCTTCGATGTACCCGTGCTATGGCTGCACGGCCATACACATCAACGGTTCGACTACTGGGTCCGCTCCTGCCGAATTGTGTGCAACCCGCGGGGTTACGTGAACTGGAGTGGCAGGATCGAGAACAAGGAATTCAATCCCGGATTAGTGATCGACGTCTGAGTTTCGGCGCGCATCAATCACCTATGGCGGCGGGGATGCGTCCCCCACCGGAGGTGCAAGGCCTCCACCGCCCTGCGGCCCGGCGGATGTGTCACGACGCGTGAGTCGATTAGGGCACGTTCAAAGATATCGGTGAGGACGGTGCATCGCTCAAATATGGGATGGAAAATCGCTCGTTGTTCTCGCATGCTTTCCCGACAACACAAATGATCGCCAGGGCGATCTGGAGGGGGTCGTGATGAAACGCTTCGTGTTTGGACTTGCGTTGCTGGCTTTCTTTTCCACGCAGGCGCAAGCTGGAAATCTGGATCGAACTCGCTTCTATGCCGAATGCGAGGGATCCAAGACATTGCCCAAGAGCCTTTTCAAAGGCGACCGGCGTGCAGGCATCGATCGAATCCTGAATTATTGGGAGAAGACTGGTTACACGGATCAACGCTGGCTTGCGTACATCCTTGGCACGGCCTACCGGGAGAGCGTTGGAACAATGGCGCCCGTCCGCGAGGGGCTTTGCAAAACCGATAGCTGCTCCATCGAGGCGGTGGGAAAGCACTTTCGTGGAAAGCACATATCTTCGGACTACAGCAAGCCCGATGCGCAAGGCCGTTCTTACTTCGGCCGCGGCTTAGTTCAGATAACCCACAAAAGAAAGTATGAGTCGGTCGGAAAAACCCTCGGCTGGGGGGACGCCCTGGTTGAAAAGCCCGAGCTCGCACTGGACCCCGACAAGTCGGTCGTCATCCTGGTAGAGGGCATGGCGCAAGGCCTTTTTACGGGGCGCTCACTGGCCGACTCGTTCAAAGGAGAGAAGGCTGACTGGGTTGGGGCACGCAAGATTGTGAATCCGGGATCTCGGCGTGCGGAGATTACAGCCGGTCATGGAAAAGACTTCTATGAGTGTCTGAACTCGTCGTCAATCTGAGCAAGCGCTCGACGTCGCGAGCACAAAACACCGATGCCCTGCGTCATCTGGCGTACTACTACGATATACCCGTCGCCGACTTCGGCGCGTTGCCCCAAGGTACACGGCCTGGAATTCTGAATGAAGCGCATCGCATCTCGAAGTCTCATGATCGCGGTGTCACTGCTCGGCACCGGCGCGCTGACTGGCTGCGTCAGTGTTCGTGTTTCGGGATCCGACCCTCGAATTTCATACGGCATTGGTTTCGTCAACATCCATTTTCCAGCCGATGGCAATGCACCACTGATGGTTGCAACAGATGGCCTCGGCCTTGTGGCATCGACGCGCTCATTGACGATTGGCGCCGTGAAGGAGCGCGTTGCTGCTTTTCCGCATCCGTCCGCATGCCACACGATGGTGGTGGTTCAGAGCAGCACACAGTTTGACGCCCTTATGCGTCTGCTGAAAGAAGAACCCCAAAGGCTCGGCGACCTTTGTGTCGTCAACGAGGAGAGACCATGAAAGCTCCAGTTTTTTACCAAGCGGCGGGCGTGTCTTTTTTTATTGCCGTAGCGGGCTGTGCGCCGCTTCAGCAGGCACCACTCGTCTATTCCTCAAAGGTCACCGTGGGGATGGACGTTTCGGCGACAGCAACGGAGCAGCCCGGTGTGTCGGTGAACTTCGGATACAAGCAGGTCGACGCCGCCTATGTGCCTGTCGCCGTGGCAAAGCCTTGCGATGAAGGTGCTTCGACGAAGCAAAACTGCACGCATTCGAGCTACGCGCTGAAAAAAATTGAAGGAACGAACAATGTCGGCGACTCGAGCGTTCCGAAGAGCGCTCTGCAAGCTGCGGAGGACAAGATCAATCAGTTCAAGCGTACAAGTCTTGAACGGGATAAAGCGGAGAACGAGTACGACAAAGCCGTTGCAAAGGCCAGAGAGCTGCAAAAGGCTCTGAACAATTACGTAGACAGCAATCAATCCGCGCTGAGCGTTGCCGGCGGTAAGGCCGAGGCATCTCGGTCACCGGACGAAAAGGTTCTCTTGGGTGAAAGAGAGACCTTGGCGAACAGATTCAATGCGGCCAGATCGGAGGTCGGACTTGCGATCGCCAAGAAGGAAAAGGCCGACGAAGCATTCGATGCAGCGAATGTGGCCGGGCTGGCCGAAGCATTCAGCCTGGTGGGCGGTGAGAACAAGAAGACGGATGCATATTCCGTATTCGGAAGCTTTGACGCCAACACGAAAGCGCGCGCTGAGGCCGGAACGACGGTGGCTCCCAAGGTCGAAACGGCACTGACCATCGGCAAGGTCTTTTCGACCGGCGTTGCTTCCCAGAATCTAACCGAAGGCATGCGTACCTACTATGCGGGTGCCGGTGTCGCTCAAGTAGAGCGTGCGAAGGCGGAGTGCCTTGCGTCGGGAAGCGATATCTTTTCGGAATATCAAAAGACTCTCGACCCAGGTGCTGCTGCCGACAAAAAGAAGATGGAGGACATGCTTGGCAAGATTGCCGAGATGTGCGGGAAGTTCCCCTCCGATCTCTTGCTGAAGGAAGCAAAGAAGTAGCAGATCAATCCGTTGAACCGCTACGCTTCATCGGCGCCAGGAAAACTCGACCCTCTTGAGTCAACTGACAGAGATTCGGTGGCTACCCCAACCGGAGAGGGATCAATCCGAGTTGCTCCTGACTGAACTGCATGCATGCACCGCACCATGGCATTTCGACGGCAGAATGCGACCGTCACTCGACCTTCATAAGCAATCAGGAGTCACGCCGTGAAACGAACGCTGACAGGTAGCGATGGTATGGCGATAGTCATACCAGATGGCTGGAGGGGGCTGCAAGGCTCCGACGGGCGGATGGTTCCCATTCCATCAGGCGGTCGTGGTCTTCAAGGAAGTGACGGACGAATGGTCGCTATACCTCCCGGCGGTCGAGGTCTACAAGGGAGCGACGGGCGAATGGTCGCCATTCGCTCCGGTGCGCAAGGGCTTCAAGGCAGCGATGGAAGAATGGTGGAAATTCCCAGCGGCGCCCGGGGAGTCCAAGGGTCTGATGGGCGAATGGTGGCAATTCGGAGCGGGTCTCGGGCCGTTCAAGGCTCCGACGGAAGAATGGTCGGAATTCCATCGGGAAAGAATGCTGTACAAGACGCGCGAGGTCGGATGAGGGGCAAGTAAGAGCATTCCCCATGGCTAGGTAGTAGCCTTGAATGACCGTCATGGGACAGTCGAGTTTCGAGGTTGAGACTTAGGAGTTCCCTGGTCTGGCGCGTACTGACCTTGAATGTGGGCGAGTCTGTCCTCGAAAAAAATCGGGGTAGGCTATCTCGCACGAAGTGGATAGAGTGCGCAACTTTCGGAGACACCCAATGATCGAGGTCGCAGGTCTTGTTCTAGCGATAGTTGGTATCGCGTTCGCCTTTGAGACGCCTAGGTCCAAGTTCCTCACCATGCTTGGCTGGAGAACTTCAGCGTCTTCAGCCGCGACATCTCAAGGGCCGACCGTCAGCGCACTCTCTGGTCACGATCGCGAACTTGCGAAGACCTTTCGTTCGCTCTTCGCTGACTCAGGTCTATTCCGGGAGTATCAACAGCATGACTTCTTGCTTCCATTCAGGGCGAAGGCCACTACCCCGCTGTACACAGTTGTTGAAACTTGGACCGACGAAGCCCACTACTTCACGCACCCAGAACTTCGCCTTAAACAAGCCGCTTTCATCAAGGCAGCCAACGAATTGGCCGCGGAGCTGGTTCGCTACACCGTTCCAGACGGCAGAGGCTACGTTAGCGTGATTACACGGGATATGGATCCGGAGAACCTTCCAGCACATGTTCGAGATGAAGCCAAAGCTATTGACGCGAAGCTACCTGCATTTCTTCAATCGCACGAGCAGTTGCTTGCCACGTGCAATAGGCTCGCTTGACGCTCCTTTTGTCATATGTGCAGGCAAAACCATCGAGCACTCCGGCCATGGCTTTTTTCCGCAAGGCGGTGGAGTTCCGCATACGTCAGTGAGGTATTCCCACCTTGTCAGAGCTGCTGGAGATCTGGGTGCCGGAACCAATTCAATCAAGTCCGGTAGACGCCGATGATGTCATTGCCGCTAGTCATCGAGCCGCAACAGCTTTTGCAACTGCTCACTGCTGGACTGAGGCCATCGAAGCTCTGAGAAATGCCAAGGAGCTCATGTTGAGCTCTCGGACCATCTATCCTGCAGCCACTTGGTGCAAGCTACCTCTATATCTTCAGAAAGCCGGCCGCTTTCAAGAGGCGATGGCGGAGTTTTCGTTCCTGATTGAGGACTTGCCAAGACGCGCCCGCAAGGACTCCAGGCTGGATGATCCTAATGTAGGTCCCCTCAAAGGGAAGCAGCAATACCACGATCTCATTCTCAAAAGCGATCATGAGATCATCATGCGCAAGCAGACACTCGCTCAGCAGCGTGAAGCGAAGCTCAAGTAGCTACCCGCCCCCCCCCGGGGCAGTCGTCTACTGGCTTGCAGGGGAGACCATGACTTTTCTCATTTCGGCAATCACAAAGTCTGCGCTGCCGACAACTTCTCTTATTCGATCTCGAATATCGGGGAGATTGGCGCGCCAGAACGCAGGTACGCCGGAACTCTGAATCGCTGGGATAGCCTTCATGAAGCGATCCAGCTCGATAAGCTCAAAGAGAAACTTTCGCATGGCTGGCGCCATTGTCCCTAGATCATCGAGTACTGCAACAGATGCTATGACCGGTTGTATGAGCGGCTCATAGTCTCCGTTGTTGGGGTCTGTACGGACTCCACGATTCTCGGGGTCGAAGTCATCCGAGAGTGTCTCCAGAAACTCCGCCATCGATTCACGTAGGCTGCTTATCGGGTCGAAAACCCTTAATGCGGCATTCAGCATGCGCTCCTTGCGGGCAGCACTTTCGGTCCTGAATCTGGACCGAGCGGCGAGAGCAGGTACGGCGATGGCAATAAGAATGGCAACTACCGAGCCGACTGCCTGCACCCACGCAGCTTGCTCTGACGGATTGAGCTTAGACCATGCAATAAATTCGTACATATATAGTCAGCGTTGAGCGTCAATCGGGAATGGACAAGAACCCAAATCCCAGTCCCGACGGCGTGTAGTGGACTTCTCCTTCCAGATAGAAATGAAGATGACTCCCGCTACTCACAGCGTCGGGTGGCATTTTGATGCCGCTCAACCGGCTCTTGGGCAGGACACACTCGACTGTCGTCAATCTGGTCGAAGCGGGATAGTCGAACGAAATAATCGATGCAAAATGCTGCTCGGCCGCGACGCCCACCAGTTCTTCGCGAATTGCGAGAAACACCAAAAGGTCCTCGCGCACGGGGATGACAATGCCGCCAGCAGCGCTGTCGACGACGCGGGATTTGCCTGCGAGGAAGGTCGAATGAATGCTGTTGGGAGACAAGCTGGCGTACTTTATTGGCTCTCCGCTGCCACGAAGCAGTGGGAGGCCATCCAACTCGAATGGGTCGCGCAAAGTCATGAGATCTGACAGCCTTGTTGCCAGCGAAGCTGAAAGCTGCGATCTCGGGCTCAGCAGACCGATCCATGACTGAAGGAATGCCATCCGCTTGAGTAGCCTGAGCGTTTTTGGCTCGTAGGCTTGCCACTCGGGATCCGGATCTACCAGCCAACACTTGGCCCGGCTTTGCGGGCGCGCATCAAGCGCAATTATTGCGCCATAGCGAACCGATGCGGGATAAGGGTCCTTAACACCGGGCTTCGAGAGATCATCCTTCTTTCCACGGATGCTTCTCTTGTGATTAGGCACAGATCCCTCTTTGCGGGCGTTGTTTTCAACCGCACTTCCCTTGGACTCGACCTGGACGATAGTCTTTCCATCGGACGCAATCTCAAAATCAAATGAACGCAGCGCCCTCTTTCCACCGCGAGAGGGTAGTGGCGTCCAGTCCGCTTCGTTCAGTCCAAATAGCCGACTAACGACCGACAAGCTGATGGACTCGCCGACATGCTCGGTAATGTCTCTTGGGGGCCGCCCCTTGGACGGCAGGCCGACCGACGTACCGTCGAATCGGAGGCACGTGTCGATATAGCTCTCCGCGACTTTCACGCGTCGCTGGATCTGCTCGTAGTTCCCATAGCCATCGGAGCCCTTGCGATGAAATAGGAAGTAGGAAAGGAATTCGCTCGTGGGAATGGCGATCGGCTTGGTCACTAACGCCTTGAGCATGTTTCGCGCACCGCTGGGATAGCCAGTACCCAGTAGAGCTTTCTCTTCGGTATCGTCGTAAAAGTCCACGTCTACGAGAATGGATTTCTGATTGATCTGAGCGATATCCATGCTTTCCCTCCGGACATTGTTTTTCCGGATTGTCGATGCTCTTCACCAAAAACTCACAAGCAAAGCCATCTGCCTCGAGTTCACGAAGCTGGGCCGTCATGTGCTGTGTGATGCCAAGAATGGCCTTCTTGAGCCCCCCAAAGCGCTTAGGTGCGGCCGGCCCGCAAGCGGCAAGCCGGCTCGATGACCCGCTAAGCCCGCTCCTTGGCCATTCATCGCTGCACGAACACCTCGATCTCCACGCGCCGGTTCGGCGCCAGTCCAAGCGCTGCAGCACGAGAGCGGCGCAATCTGCGCGAGATCACGGAGGCTTTTTCTTCATGCATCGCTCCTCTTGGCCGGCGATCGAAGTCTGGCCTACGGTTTCCAGAGCCATCAAGTCGTCAAGATGAGACGACCAGCCGAATACGTCCCTGTCACGAGCCGATGCCGAGAAGCGCTTTGGCTCCATCCCAGACGCCACCTTGAAAGATGGCTCCCAAGCCGGCGAGCGTTGGTGCCACGATCAGCCTCTTGCCGATAAAGTGTGCGCAGCGCGCCGGCCACCAACCATCCAGATGCTGACGGCGCGTCACATAACCCGGAGACAGAAGAAATCCGATGGAAACAGGCAGCAGGGAAACGCTCACGAGCAGCGCCCAGCACCGCCATCCCTGCGCAAGAGCAGGAAACGCTTCGGCTACTAGGTTCGAGTTGGCGAAAGCTGCTGCCGCCACTCCCAGAACAATGGGCAACACGTAGAACAGCGCGATGTACCTCTGGCGGGAGAAGTTGCGCTCAGCGGTTTCGGCTCGCTCCGATTCTGTTCTCGCCCTTTTTTCTGCTTGGTCGACGTCGATAACGCGTTGCAGCTCCAACTGCCGTCTCGCGGCTTCGAGCTCCTGAGCACGTTGCTCAGCCTCCTTGGCCCTCGTCTCTGCCTCCTCAACGCGTTTGCTTGCCGCCGCCTGGGCTGCATCGGCCTCGCCCCGTTTCTGACGTTCTGAATCGAGCAACTCGTCTCGGTTCTTCAGGTCTGTCTTTGTGCTCTCCAGCTCGGACGTTGTTCTCCACGAGAGCGATCATCTCGGCTTCATGGCCATGTGCTTCCTCTACAAGCAGACAGCTCATGCGAGATCGATCGATATGCTTCTGGACTCCCGACAGGATGTGGATGCGGCGACCATTTCCCGGACCATGCTGGAAGGTCTGATCCTGGTCGCCTGGGCGGCCCTCGAGCCCGAAGAGCGCCCCCTTAGATGGAGAGCTTTCAGTCTGGTGAGCGACTGGAAGCTCGTGAAGAGAGGAGGCACACCGCCTTTTGGTACCCCGGAGGACAAGAAAGTTGATTTGGAGCAACGGCTGCAAGCGCACCTGGAGTTCTTGGCATCTGGCGCACGACGGGTCGGGACTCAGAAGCTTTTCGACCCTTATCAGAACACCTGGCATGTGAACGGAGACGGATCAAGAGTGGAGCTGCGGACGATGGCAGAAGAAATCGGCGATCCCGACATGAAACTGCTCTACGACGAACTCTCGCAAGTTGGGCACTGGACGCCCCGGGCGTGTGGTTTTCAACATTGATCATTCGGCGGCGAGGTCGACTCTAGCCTTCATGGACGAGAGCTTGGCGGCTCGAGCGTGTGGCACCGCCTTCAGCGCGCTGGTTCAGACGGCAGCACTGTTCTTTCATCATCATCGCGAAGAACCTCATCTGCGGCTGCAGCAAATCATGGATTCATACGCAGTTGCCTTGGTCAAGCGCGACTAAGAGGGAGACCATTCGCGGATTCGCACCTACCGGCATCCTCGGGAGTGAAAAGGTAACCGAGAGCGAGCCTGGCCGCTCCGTCGTCCCAACACCCATCCGAAACCCAAGGCAATCAGTAGACGACTACTGCTCTTGGATCCACATTCCCATGAGACGTTTGAAAAGCAGGCGCCTCATTTTCGGGCGCTGACCACTATGAACAGGGCGCCGGCGGCAACCCCCAGGTACATAGCCCATTGCACCAAGGCTTCACTCCGTAGCGCGAAGCCCGCGGCCATGCCTGCCACCGTGAAATGTCCCCAAGCAGACAACAGTCCCGACTTGCGGGCTTGCCACAGGCCCATCAAGACTGCCGCAACTGCCATCAAACTCACCAGCGCGAATTGAGAAAGTGACTGATCCATCGCAACCTCCTTGAGTATTTTTGCTGTCGATCCATTCTCTCACTCCTTTCGCAGGCTCCCGCACACCCGATCCACGGGACGGGTGACGTTCTTCATTGATCAAGAATCTTGCAAGGGTCCCACAACCTGACTGTGAAGCACAGTGTGTTCATCCCATGAACGAGGGATTGGCACCAAGCTTCCCTTTGATCAGCCTGTTCCCAGGCCGCGCTCTGTGCACACAACGCTGTTGCCCGAGCGACAAAAGATCGAAAGCCCCAGATCGTCGGATTCGACCGTAAAGTCCGTTTGAAGCCAATGCGCCCCTCAACTTAACGATTCCATCCCATGTCGAGCAATACATACAGCGACGCGATACATCTGCGCGCCATACGCAAGGCACTTGCCAATCGAAATGCCGCCGTCATGGTTGGCTCCGGGTTCAGTCGCAACGCAGAAGGTGGTCAGAACGTAGGAACCTGGGAAGACCTCGCCGAAGCGTTGGCACGCGGACTGAATCCTTCTTCAGAGAAGGTCGTCTTCAACGCGGCGAACGCCACACAGCTTGCTGAACAGTACGAGCGTCTCTTTTCTCGCCCTGCACTGGAGCAAGTGTTGCGGCAAGTCGTCCCCGATGAGCGTCTCGCGCCAGGGCGCCTGCACATCGCTCTGATGTCGATGCCCTGGTCTGAGGTCTTGACGACCAACTACGACACGCTACTCGAGCGGACGGCAGAGACTCTCTTGGAGAGTTCGTACTTCACGATCTGCTGTCGTGAAGACATTCCTCAGTCCCGGATTCTCGGCCGCCGGCGCATAGTAAAACTGCACGGCTCCTTCGCATCGCATCGACCGTTTATCGTTACAGAAGAAGACTATCGAAAATATCCGAACGATTCCGCGCCATTTGTCAATCTAGTGCGGCAGTCCTTGCTAGAAAACGTCCTGTGCCTGATCGGTTTCTCGGGCGACGATCCGAACTTCCTGCACTGGATCGGCTGGGTCCGCGACATGCAGGACCAACACGCACTCCCGATCTATCTCTTGCTTTCCAAGGAGGCAACCGCGGGCCAACGCGCACTCTTGCAGGCACGGGGAGTCACTCCGGTACTTCTGCCTCCAAGCGCGAGTGGTGAAGATTCGGACTACGAAGGGCGCTACCTACGACTCTTTGAAATGCTCAATGAACCACTCGAAGGAAGCATATCTGGCTGGGGAAAAATCGAATGGAGTGACACACACCGTCAGTACAGGGAATCGGTCGACGAGCGATACGGTCAGTTCATCGAGGCCTTGCCGCTCATCGCGGCCCAGCGAGCCAGCTATCCTGGCTGGCTCGTCGCACCGCAGAGAATTCGCCGAAGGTTTGCGAATCATCTACAAGGTGCTGGGCACTGGTTCGATCAAATCGCATATCTGAAAAAACTCGAAGAAGAAGAACCAGCGGTTGCACTCGCGACCCTCGGGCTGTATGCATGGGCGCAATCAATCCTGCTAGAGGATCTTGATGATCAGGCGGCGCAGACATCACTTCGCGTTCTGCACAAAACGGCGAATCTGAAATTTTCCCAGATCAAGCATTTGGAAAAGAGGCTCCGACCCTTTGGTTTCACGAACCAAAATGCACTGGCTGAGGGTTGGACCAAGTTGGCTCTTGCCATCCTTTCATGGGCTCGACAAGGTCATCACTCTGCCGACTATAAGGAAATTGAAGCCCTCCTCATTGAATGGCGGCCTGAGGATCTGGTTGTCAACGACCATTTGGCCTATCAAGCCGTCCTTTCTCAATTGCATGAAGGAAATCGCGGTGAGGCCTTGCGCAGGCTCGGACGCTGGCGCGTCCAAGGAAGCGATGTTTACATGCAGATCAGGCATGCGGTGCTGGTCGCAGAAATGGGGCGTGTCACGGAAGCGCTTTCGAGCTGCGAGAAGGCCGTTCAGCTAATGCGACAGCAGCAGCGACTTGACCCCGATGATCCTCTTCTTCTCTCGATGGAGTCATGGGCATGTCTCATCACGATGCAAATTCATGAAAGTGTTGAGCAACTCTCTCTATTCGGAATGAGCGTAGACAGCGGCGACGACGCAGATGAACAGCGCGACGTCAAGCCGACAAAAGCACCTGCTACCTCTCAGGCGAGACACAGTCTGGGTGACATGTTTCTTGCACGCGACTCACAGGACAAGTCTGTGAAGCCGAATTCCGAAGGAGCTTCGGGAAAAGAAAACAGGGCACGGCTGCGCAGCGACGAGTTCAATGATCGTTTGCGCGCGTTGGGCAAGAAGGGCTATGACTCGGAGGATGAGCTTCGCCGAATCATCGAGCGTTTGAACGAAGATGCGGGTGATCCTACGGCCAAGAACTCGCCCTACAGTAGCTTTGAGCTCTATGCTAGGCCTCAGTCGCGCATCGTCGGATTGGGCTCCGAACACAGAAATAAGGTGACCGCGGCACAGACGTGGCTGCAACTTGCAGAGCGTGTAGGTTTAACGCCAATGGTCGGGAAGACGCGCTTCTACACCGAGGAATTCTTGCAAGCTGCCTGGTGGATACGAGATGTCGAGAAGGATCCACTTCGGCGCGGCGTCGGAGTCCTATTCCGATGTGTTCATGCAGACGCGCTTAAATCACGCGACCGCACCAAGCCGCCGCATAAGACTGGATGGCTTTCCCGGCTACAAGTTGCAAGCCTGGATTCCAGCTATGCAGAGACTCACGCAGAACGCTTCCTCAGTCGTCTAGAGTTGCTAGCGTCTTCGCCTCGAACGATTGCCAATGCTTCCAGGGAATTCGACTTCTTCGCAACGAGCTTTTCGCGCATCGTAATTCGCGTCGAATCACAGGAGAAGGTTTTTGAGTGGGCAAATCGTCTCCTTGAGCTCCACACTACACGGGGATTGCTCGGCGCATCCGACAAATGGCGCATTGTCGGCCAAGCACTGGCGCAGTGCATGGAGGCGCTTGACACTCCCTGGCAGCAACGTGTCCTATTTCGACTGTTCCAGCTGCCACACAAAGCGCCTAGCGATGAAAAGCGACATGGAGACAACTGGCTCAGTGTGCAACCTTTGCTTGCCGCGATGCGACGCGACAACAATGGAGTGGCAAATGACCTTGACTGGAATCCGATGTTTGAGGAACTCCTGCGTGAGTTATCTGAAGCAGGTCCTGAAGTTTCCCCAAACGCCTGGCTTCGCTTGTTTGCATTGGACATCCTAAAAAGGATAAGCGCCGACCAGCGGCGAGCCGTGGGAGCACTGCTATGGCGTGGACATGATGGGAAAGAACTCCCCGTTGTCCCGGGCTTCTATCCACATGCGACGTTACGGTGGCCAGCCCCAAACGGTGTCGATGCAGATACTGTGTACAAGCGATTCTGGCTCGAGCAGGAATTCGTTCCCTTCTCATCTACCGAAGGGTACATGACTCTCAAGGCTGCAGGTGGGCGGACGTATCGACTGCCGTTGAACGATGGCCTTCTTCAAGGCGTCAAGTTATCGATGGGAAGAGCTGCCTGGTCGGAGTCTGATCTTTCCGAGTTTTTTTCGATCATCGAGAAATGGCTTGACCTGGGGATCGACAACTTAAACGCGGACATGAGGTCTCACTCCGAACTGCAGGCCGGGGTAACGAAACTTCTGCAAATACTTGATGAAATACTCAGTTTGGTCTTTCTAGGCCGCGGTAAGCAGAAAGATGGGCATGCCGACAAGGTGCTGACCGCACGCGTTTGGCCGATCTATGATCGACTTCAGATTTTCCGGATGCCGATGTGGCGACTCAAGCTTCTGAAAGCTGCGTCTTCCCCTGATCCGCAGCAGCTTGTCGCCTGTGTGGGAGAACTGGAACTGGCTATGGTCAGCCGGGACTTGTTCACTGCCTCGTCCGCGCACGCAATTGCCGGATGGGCTTTGAATATTTCCATACAGGGTGATCTGCCGTCTCTGGATTCGTTGTACGACCGCTTGGTGTCTACGGTCAGCAGCCGCGTCATGCCCTCGTTCTCGAGCGCTCTGGATGTCCTTGCGACGCAGCCATCACCGGTGTGGAAAAAATATCTAAGTCTCCCCCGATTGTTCTTGCTCAATGGTACGTTGGCGTCCCTTCAGGAGGAACTGAAAGTTGACGGACATGGCAGGTGCGAGGAGATCGATGAAGAAGCTGTTCCGCTACTCCGTTTCCGATGCGCAGAGTTGGCCTTTGCGATAACTCTGCACTCCAGGTACTCCACTCCGGCAGCTCTTGATTGGTTGGAGCAAGCAAAGAAGGATCCGCTTCCGGAATTGAGATTGCGCGCCTTCGAAGATCGAGTGGCTGAATCAGATTGAGCTGAGACTCGTCTCTGACATGGTCAACACGCGCGATGCCATTCGGGAATGATCCGATTGAAGGACTCAGCGGCCAGCGTCACTGCGCCCCCAAGCAGCCGAAGACCCAGCCAGTGCATCAGTTCTGATTTGTCCGGTGGCCCAACCCGAGGAGATGCTCCAACGGTGACTGAAGTCAGCCCCCTGCAGATCAATCTGAATGATCCGTCATGCCCGTGAGTTCACAAACACTTTGAGGAAATACGCCAGGTACTCCGCAATAGTGCGAGAGCAACTCAGCTTCGCTTCGCGAGCATTCGACAGGAAAACTTGGAGCACCATGCACAAGCAACCACAAAGTGCGCGTGATGCCGTTAGTGAACGAAACGACCGGTGTAGTCAAAGGTGCATGGGCATCGCTGGCCATCTTGCTCATTTCAGTTCGTGGCACATCAGGCTTGCGCCAGCACCCGACATCTGCGAGAGGAACTGGGTTTTTGACGCCCTGCGCAAAGCCGTCGACCGCCAAGTCGAACTTGTAGTCATGAATCCAGGTGCTCGGATCCCCATTGGCCTCGGCCGCGTGATGCCCATCGCGATCAGCCCTCCAATGAAAAAGGAAGCGCTGCGCGTCGACCACTACGACCATGCGCTCGGTATTGCGGTAGTTCGCCCCATTCGCCCGCATGAAGACGCACTCACATGATTCCAGCGCAACTTCATACACAGCACTCTCGGTCTCCCAGGGATTGATACGGCGCGCTTCAACTAGTCGAGTGCCGTTCCCGGAAAGCACCCCCAGAAGCGCTTGCGGCATGAGATCGATCCCGTGGTGCCTATTCACTCTGACTGCCAAACGCTGTGCTGCAGATATATCGAGTTCGCATGCGGCGAGTCGACCGGGGAATGCAAGCACTTCCGGCCAGTTTCGCAAGCCCGGCAAGGCCGCGACTTGGTCAAAGGCTTGACCGTGCCCGATTGGTTGATTGCGCCGCTCCAGCACGCCGCGCAGGCGCTGAGCGAGCAGCTTGAGTTGCTCGATGTTCATAGCTTTCTCCTAGGCGAAATTCCGGTGCCCGCTTTGCGGGCCGCCCAACGAAGAACATGAACATGGGTGAGGTCTGCTTGAATCCGTCTTCGTCGTACCCAACAAGTTGGGCGCGTGCGGCAGGTGACGGACACCTTCGCCCGAAGGAATCTCAACGGCGGGTTTGCGGCAACTTCTCGCCCCCACTTCCGCGCCTGCACAACTGGGCCAAAGAGTTTCGGAGATGGCGGTGATCCCAAAGCTTCGAGCGAATGCCCGCCGCTTGGTCGACAGGACACGAAGGCGGTACTTCACGTTCACCCCATGTTTTCCCGCAATCGCAATGCATCTTGAAGCCAAGCTTCATAAAGCTTGAAGACAGTGCAGCTTTGTTCTGAGGCGCCCAGGCGATAACTTCGCTGCACCTAGGCAGGTTGACTTCAACGGGTAAAGAACTTCTTGGCAGCAGGCTCGCGCACCCTAGTAAAGAACTTGGCTGTTGGACGATATCGGACGCACCGTTGCAGATCAAGGACTTAGACGGTTTTCAGTAAAGAACTCTATTTGGCGGTGGCAGCGGCCCTCGCGCCGCCGCCTTCACCTCGCAACGAAAGCACGAAAGGAAGCTGCATCATGAAGCTGGACGACTACATCACCCTCGGCCGCTCGGGCCTGCGCGTCAGCCCCGTGTCGCTGGGCACCATGACCTTCGGCCAGGAATGGGGCTGGGGCGCCGACGCGGGCGAATCGCGCCGCATGTTCGACCTCTACCTGGAGCGCGGCGGCAACTTCATCGACACCGCCAACTTCTATACCAACGGCAGTTCGGAGCGGCTGCTGGGCCAGTTCATCGCCGACAGGCGCGAGTCGGTGGTGGTGGCTACCAAGTATTCGCTCAACATGCAGCCGGGCAACCCGAACGCGGGCGGCAACCACCGCCGCAACATGGTCCGCTCGGTGGAGGCCAGCCTGAAGCGGCTGGGCACCGACTACATCGACCTGCTGTACCTGCACATCTGGGACGGGCTCACGCCCTTCGAGGAAGTGATGCGCGCCTTCGACGACCTCGTGCGCTCGGGCAAGGTGCTGTACGCGGGCATCTCCGACACGCCGGCCTGGCAGATCGCGCGCATGCAGACGCTGGCCGAGCTGCGCGGCTGGGCGCCGCTGGTCGCGCTGCAGATCGAATACAGCCTGATCGAGCGCACCGTGGAGCGCGAGCTGCTGCCGATGGCGCAGGAGCTGGGCCTTGGCGTGCTGGCGTGGTCGCCGCTGGGCAGCGGCGTGCTCTCGGGCAAGTACACGCGCGCCGATCTCGAGCATCGCAACGACCCGGGCTCGGGCGTGACGGGCTCGCGCAAGGACGTGGCCGTGGGCAACGGCGCGCTCAGCGCCCGCTCGCTGGAGATCGCCGAAGTGGTCGGGCAGGTCGCGAAGGAGCAGGGCCGCTCGAGTGCGCAGGTCGCGCTGGCGTGGCTGCTGCAGCGCCGGGCGCCGACGGTGATGCCGATCATCGGCGCGCGCACCTTCGCGCAGTTCGAGGACAACCTCGGCGCGCTCGACGTTCAGCTCGACGCCGAAGCGCTGCAACGCCTGGAAGCGGCCAGCGCCGTGTCGATGGGCTTCCCGCACGACTTCATGGCGCTGCCGATGACGCAGGGCGTGCTCTCGGGCGGCAGCTCGGTGCGGCGGCCTGCGTGAAACCGCGGAGGCTGAGGATGGCGGTCATCGGCCGCTCGGTGGTGGCCGCGCTGAGCCAGGTGCAGGAAACGCTCGACGCGATGGGCCTGCAAGGCCAGAAGATCACGCCGGCTTGCGATGTGGCGCGGCCCTATGTAGGGCGGTGGAAGGCGCGATGAGCGCGCAGGCGCTGCGCACCGCTTCCGTCACGGCGCGAGCGATGCGGACGACGGCGAAAGCAAGCTCGCCAGCAGGCTGCAGAGCGCGACGGCCGTCGCCGCAAATGCGATCCAGTGGAAGCGTCGCGGCGCGTAGCTGAGCAGCGCCACCGTGGACAGCGCCGCGGCCGTGAGTGTGCCCAGCCACAGCACCCAGCCGACCGCGCTGCCGGCCACCCGCAGGCTGCCGCCCAGCGACAGGCACAGCAGCACGGCACCGCCGAGCTGCAGCCAGCGCCGCCACCGCCCCGGCGTGCTACCTCGGCCGTAGACGTCCTCGCTGTGGCGGTCCATCGCGAGGCTCAGCGCGCAGAAGCCCGCGAGCGAGGCGGCGAACACGAGGGAAAGAAGGGACGAATCCATCGCCGTCACGATCCCTGGCCCGACGCGGCGAGCGTCGACGACGACTGCTGCTGTTGCGGCGAGGCCGGCGGATGCTTCTGCGCCTGCTGCCGGGCAGCCATCGACTTGCGCCGCTTGCGCTCGACGATCCACACCGCGCCCGCGAGCCCCAGGCCCAGCGCGATCACGACCAGGTCGAAACCCGCCACCGCGCTCGGACCGGTGCGCAGGCTGACGGTCAGCGGCGCCGGCCCGGTGAAGGCGTTGAGCACCGGCAGCAGAGCGAAGAGCAGCGCGCCCGCCGCGAGTTGCGCCTGCCACATGCGCAGCGTGGGCCGCAGCAGCCCGAGCACCGCAGCCGCACCCCAGACGATGAAGAACCAGCGGATCTCCGCGTCGCCGCGCTCGGCCATGCCGACCGGCAGCAGGCGATTGGCCCAGAAGAAGGCGGCCATCGCGACGGGCAGTCCGGCGATGGCGCCGAGGTTCAAACCGTCGACGAGGCGCAGTCCGAAGCCGATGCGCCCACCCTGCTTGAGCGTCTTCGCGAATTTCTGGCGCTCCTTCACGGCCCACAGCAGAAGCCCCGTCGCCACCATCAGGCAGCCCGCGATCCCCGAGAGGAAGAACAGCGCGCGCAGCAGCGGATCGCCGAAGCGTGCGATGTGCAGGCCGTAGAGCACGCCGCGCGTCTCGGCCGCGGGCTTGGGCACGTCGCCGAAAGCGCCGATCAGCGCGCCCGTGGTGCCGTTGAAGAGCATCGACGGCTTGTCGTAGGACAGCTGCGGCCCTTCCGCGCGGGTGAGCGAGACGACCGCGTTGGCGTCGTTGGGCTGGTGCACGGTGATGCGGCCCACGGCGGCGCCGTTCCAGTGCGCGGAGGCCTGCGCCATCATCGGCGCGATCGGTGCGAGCGGCGCCTTGTTGCCGGACGCCTTGACCTGGTCGCGGCCGCCGCCGGGAAAGACCTCTGAGAAGAAGGCCTGCTCGCCGCCGCGCTCCTTGTAGGCCACCTGCGGGGCCCAGGGCATGTACATGAACATCAGCGTGACCAGGCCCGTGTACGTGATCATCAGGTGATAGGGCAGGGCGAGCACCGCCGTCACGTTGTGCGCGTCGAGCCACGAGCGCTGGCCCTTCTTCGGGCGGAAGGTGAAGAAGTCCTTGAAGATGCGCTTGTGCGTCACGATGCCGCTGAAGATCGCCACCAGCATGAACATCGCGCAGAAGCCGACGATCCAGCGCGCCCATAGCGCGGGCATGTAGTGCAGGTCGAAATGCAGGCGATAGAAGAACTCGCCGCCGCGCGTGGCCCGTGCGGCGGTGAGCGCCTCGCCGGTGGAGGGGTCGAGCGAGACGCGGTCGAAGCGGCGGCGCGGCTTGTCGCCGGGTGCGGCAGCCGAGGCCGGCGTGGCCAGATACAGCACGTCGGTCGACGGCTGGCGCTCGGCCGGCAGGTTGATGAACCAGCGCGGACTGCCGGCGCCGTGCTTCTGCAGATAGGCCACCGCGCTCTCGGCCGCCTGGACCTGCGGCACCTGGGCGCGCGCGGCCGGTGCATGCAGCTCGGGCTTCATCCATAAGGTGATCTCGTCCTTGAAGTACGAAGCCGTCCCGGCCGCGAACACCATGAACAGCACCCAGCCGACCAGCAGGCCCGACCAGGTGTGAAGCCATGCCATCGACTGGCGGAAGCCTTCCTTCATGCGGCCGCTCCGGTGGTGCGCATGAGCAGCAGGAGGAGCGCACCCAGCACCGCCGCGGCCACGGCAAGGCCGGACCACGCACGAAACGCCGTGCGCGCGGCGAAGACCCACATCACGGAGAGCGCGAAGACGGCGAAGGAAGCGAGCAGGCCGGTCATCGTGGCCTCGCTGCGCGCCATGCCGAAGGCGGCGGGCAGGCACAGTGCGAGCACGACGGAAGAGAGCGCCGCGACGCCGTAGCCGCCGGCGATGGCGGCCACGGCGCGCAAAGCAACGCCTAAGCGATGGCGAACGCCGGCAGTCACGACGCGCGCCGGACGGCGTGCGAGGTCGTACGGAGGTTCATGGAGGAGGGGAGAGGAAATCCGAGAAGATGAGAATGATACTCATCTGAAAAGGAATCTTCTCAACCACCCCGCCTGCGATCCGGGGCATTCCCCCGGACGCGCCCGCTAGCTCACTTCGCCTGCAGCAGCGCCCCCGCCTCCAGCAGCACCAGCTCGTTGTCGTCCGCCTTGTTCGGCTCGCGGCTGCTCGAGAAGGGCAGGTTGTTGTCGTTGCCGACCACGATGTGCGTCGCGTCGACCACATCGACGTTCTCGATGGTGAAGAAGGGGAACTTCAGCACGCCGTCGTTCAGGGACTTGCGCGCGAGCTTGTTCGGGTCGGCGATGTCCAGCAGGTCGATGTAGCCGATCTTGCGCACCGGGCCGCCCACGTTCGCGTCGTTGAGCTCGACCTTGTAGACGCGCTTGAACTTCGCGATGTCGTGGAAGCAGTCGGTGCGCTTCTGGCCTTCGGGGCAGGCCTTGTCGCTGGTGCCTTCGCCGTTGTCGCGCTCGATGATGAGGCCCGTGGTCGCATCGATCATGTTGAAGTCGCCGATGGCGTTGCCATTCGCCTCGAGCACGTACTTCCAGTGGCGGCCGGTCCACTTCTCGGTGGCGACGTCGAACTCCAGCACGCGAAGCGCTTCCTTGCCTTCGACCTTCTCGTAGTCCTTCGCCTCGGCGTTCCACACCGGGCCTTCGAGCAGCGCGTACAGCTTGCTGCCGTCCTTCGACGAGGCCATGCCCTCGAAGCCCTTGGAGCGTTTGATCTGGAAGTCGACCGCGCCGCCCGGGGCGCCGGGCGTGGTCACGGCCGGATGGTCGGGCGAGCGCACGGTCTTGCCGTCGACCAGCGTGTCGTACACGGCGAGCACCTTGCCCTTCAGGTCGGCCTTGATGAGGAAGGGGCCGAACTCCTCGCCGATCCACAGCGCGCCGCCGGCGAACTGGAAGCTCTCGGGGTCGAAGTCGGAGCCGGTCAGGTAGCGCTGCTTCGTGCCTTCATGGACGATGCGGAAGGGCACCTTCCTGTCGGGGTCGTGCAGGAAGACGGTTTCGATGCGGTTGAACTTGCCGCTTTTGAAGTCCACCTTGTAGTGGTTCAGGTAGAGCATGAAGTCGGGCGAGTTGGCCTTGGTGCCGGCGCCGTTGTCGGTGAGGATCCAGAAGCTGCCGTCGTCCATCTTCTTGATGCCCGAGTGGCCCTGCAGCGGCTGGCCCTTGAAGGGCAGCGACACGCCGGTGCCGCGGCCGCCCGAGAGGCCTTCGACCGAGCCCACCGCCTCCACGCGCTTGCCGGTGGTGAACTTGCCGCTGACCTGCAGGTCGGCCGGCGCATCCTTGGGCGCGGCGACGAAGCTCTGCGCTGGCAGCACGGCGTGGCCGGCGAGCGTGGCGGGAAAGGCGGTCTGCGCCTGGGCTGCGGTGCATGCGAGGGCGGCGGCAAGGGCGACGAAGGACAGGGGAGCGAAACGCGTCATGAGCGGGAAAGGTTCCAAGTCGAAAACGCGTGACCATGCCGGCCAGGCATGACGCGGCCATGACATGCCCCATGGGACTTCAGGGCGCGATGTCGACCGTCACCTCGCGCGACTCGGCGCGGCCCTGGTCATCGACCGCGCGCAGCAGGTAGCGCCGCCCGGATGACGCGAGATCGGGCATCCATGTGATGCCTTCGCCCGGCGCGGCGCGGCCGATGAGCGCGTCGTCCGCGAACCAGTAGATCGCCTGCGTGCCGGCCGCGGCTTCGGCGCGCAGCACCAGGGGCTCGGGCTTCTTCGCACGCAGCGTGTGGCGCACGCCGCGCAGCGGCGAGGTGATGAGCGGCGCGCTGTCGGACGAGGCGTCGCCCTCGCTGCCCTGCGACTTCTCGCAGCCGTCGGAAGGTGCGCTCGCGCGCGGCAGCCCCGCCTGGCGGAACAGCCGGCGCATGTCGCTGCCCCATTGCTCCACCACCTGCTGCCGCGCATTCGGCTGCGGGCCGCAGACGACCTTGCCCGTGGTCTCGTCGACCCACACGGCGCGGTGCAGGTTGCTGACCTGGATCGGCGACTTGCCGGCGATGAACCATGTCATGGTGCGCACCGGGCACAGCGCATCGGGCAGGCCGCCGGTCGCCGAGCAGACTTCGACCCGGCGCAGGTCGGGCGGTCGGCGCGAAGCCATTTCGCCCGGGTCCAGCCGCTCGGCGCGCAGTGCGTCGACCATGCGCAGGAAGAGGGGCGCGGCGGCATCCACGCCCACCAGCGCGGGGTTGCTGCTGCCATCGAAATTGCCGACCCACACCACCAGCACGTGGCGGCCGAACACGCCCGCGGTCCACGCATCGCGAAAGCCCCAGGAGGTGCCGGTCTTCCATGCGATGGCGGGGCGCGCGGGCAGCGTGGTGTCGGGGCGCGGCGTTTGCCGCAGCATGTCGAGCGTGATGAACGAGGCCTCCTCGCTCAGCAGGCGCAGCGGCTGCACGGGCTTCTCGCCGGGCGCGGGCTGCGTGTAGCGGATGGGCTGCGAGACGCCGCCGTTGGCCAGCGTCGCGTACATGCCGGCCAGCTCCTCGGGCGTGACCTCGCCGCCGCCCAGCACCAGCGCGAGGCCGTAGTGCTGTTCGCTCTGCAGCTTCTGCACGCCCGCAAGGCGCATGAAGTCGTAGAGGCCGGGCTTCGAGAGCTTCGCGGCCACGGCCACCGCGGGCACGTTGCGGCTGCGGATCAGCGCCTCCTGCGCCGGCAGCGGCCCTGCGAAGCGGTGGTCGAAGTTCTCGGGCGTGTAGGGGCCGAAGGAGGTGGGCGCGTCCTTCAGCATCGTCTTCGGATGCAGCAGGCCCTGGTCGAGCGCCAGCGCGTAGATGAAGGGCTTGAGCGTGGAGCCCGGCGAGCGCTTGGCCAGCACGCCGTTGACCTGGCCCGAGATGGCGTCGTTGCGGAAGTCGGCCGAGCCGATCATCGCGCGCACCTGCATCGTCGACGCGTCGAGCAGCAGCGCGCTCGCGTTGTTCATTCCCACGTCGGCATGCGCGCGCAGGTACTGCGCCATGACGCGCTCGAGCGTCGCCTGCATGCGCAGGTCGATGGTGGTGCGCACCTCCTGCACGCCGCGCTCCTGCGCGAGCAGCATGTCGGTGGCGTGGGGCGCGAGAAAGGGCAGGCTGCCGCGCGACTGGGCCGACAGCGCGAGCTGCGCGTCGGGAGCATGCTGCTTCGCCGTCGGATCGCGCTCGGCCCACAGCGCCGAGAGCCGCTCGCGCGCGGCCTGCAGCTCCGCATTGCGCCCGCGCTCGGCGATGCGCTTGACGGGGTTCTGCGGAATCACCGCCAACGTCAGCGCCTCGGGCAGGCTCAGCCTGGCGGCGTCCTTGCGGAAGTAGATGAGGCTGGCGGCCTGCACGCCCTCGATGTTGCCGCCGTAGGGTGCGGTGTTGAGATACGCCTCCAGGATGTCGTGCTTGCTGAAGCGGGCCTCCAGCCACAGCGCCGCGAAGATCTGCACGACCTTGCCGGTGGGCGTGCGGCTGTCGATGCCGTAGACGCGGCGTGCAAGCTGCATCGTGAGGGTGGAGCCGCCCTGCCTGCGCTCGCCGCTGGCGATGCGCCATGCGCTGCGCACCAGCGCGGCGGGGTTGACGCCGGGGTGCGCGTAGAAGCGGCGGTCCTCGTACAGCAGCACCGCATCGACCAGCGTGGGCGAGATGCGCTCCAGCGGCACCCAGAGCCGGTACTGCTCGTCGGCGGCGAGCGTGAGCCGCATCAGCTCGCCGCCTTGCGCGTAGACGGCGCGCGAACTGCCGACGGTTTCGCTCAGCGGGGCGTGGGGCCACAGGCGCAGCAGCGCGAGCAGGAAGACTACGGCTGCGAAAGCGATGACTGCTCTCTTCCTCCCTCTCCCCCCGGGAGAGGATTGGGGTGAGGGCGTGGGCGACGGATCGAGCTCGGTGCTCATGGAAGGCGCCGCGCCCTCACCCTGGCCCTCTCCCGCACGCGGGAGAGGGAACAAGGCAAGCGCGCGTCGTAATCAATTCGCCACCACCTGGAAGCGTGCTCCCGCCGAGCGCGAGAACACACGACGGTCGTACATCGCCTCGCCGTAGGCGGCCGGCACCACGTAGTCGCCCACGTTGGTGGCGCGGGCCTTGTACGTCACCTCGAGCAGGTCCTTGCCGACACCGCCGTAGAACACGACGCGGTCTTCGCGGATGTCGGCGTACTGCACCTTCCACGAGCCGCCGCCGCCCAGGCGCTTCTTCCAGATCGGCGCATCGGCATTGGCTGCATCCTCGTCGTCGCCCACGGCCTGCAGCACCGGTTCCAGGCCACCGGGCAGCACGTCGACCAGCGCCACGTCGTTGATCTGCGCGCGCTCCAGGCTGCGCACGCGCACCCGCACCGTGACCTCTTCGCCGAGCTTCGCCTTGGTGATGGGGTTGCCCTTGGCGTCGAGCACCTCGTGGAAGATCTCCATGCCCTTGTTCACCGGCGTGGCGGGCACGTTGCGCTCGAAGCCCTGTTCGGCCCAGCTGTAGTAGAGGTTGAAGTCGCTGTCGTTCGACAGCTTCAGCCTGGCGGTGCCGGCCGGCACCGCGGCACGCGTGATCGGGTTCACCGAGCCCAGCGCGAGCGCCGCGGCCTGGCCTTGGGCGTTGACGGCGCTCGCCGAGAGCTTGCCCTCCACGTTCTGCCCCACGGCCTCGAAGTACGAGTCCACCGCCAGCAGCATCGAGGCCGACGACAGGCTGTTGTACCAGCCCTCCCGCACCATCTCGGCCATGCCTTCCCACACCGCAGGCTTCAGCGCCTTCAGGCGCGAGGGGAAGTGGCGGCCCACCAGGTGCAGCGTCATGCTGTCGTGCACCAGCGGGTCGTAGTAGGCACCCCAGGCATTGCGGCGCTGCTTCTTCTCGGTGCGCGCGAGCAGGTCGGACCACACCGGGTCGAGCAGCTCGTTGGCCACCTGCTCCTGCTTCACGAGCTGATAGCTCGCGGCGAGGTACACGGCGCCGAGGTCGTCGCCCCAGCCCACGCCCTGCCGCGACATCTGGTTGCGGCGGGCTTCGCGCAGGTTGGCGAGCGCGGCCGGCGCGACGATGCCCTGGCGCGTCAGCAGGTAGGCCGCCTGCGCACGCTGACGCCAGCCGTCGAGCGTGTTGTCGCCGCTGCCGAGCCAGCCCTGCAGGTAGGTGTCGGCCTTCTGCAGCAGGTCCTGCGGCACGGGCAGCTTGTGGTCCTTGGCCTCGACCAGCAGTTGCACCGCATAGAGCGTCGCGAAGGCATCGGTGCCGGCACCGGGCCACAGCGAGAAGCCGCCGTCGGCCGTCTGCCGCGCACGCAGCTGCACCAGGTAGCGCTCGAAGGTCTTGCGCGCCTCGGGCAATGGACCCTGCTCAGCGGTACGGCCGCGCGACATCTCCTTCACCAGTTCCGGGCGGCCCGACAGCAGCACGGCCGGGAAGGTCTGGCTCGTGATCTGCTCGGTGCAGCCGTGCGGGTACGCCTCCAGGTACTGCATGAGTCCGGTCGCGAAGGCCCACGGCGCGGCCGACACGGCCACGTCGCTCTGGCGGAAGTTCGGATACAGGTCGGCCTGGCTCGAGATTTCTCCCGCACGCTGGAAGCTGCCGGCCTGCACCAGCGTGACGAAGGGCGACGCGGGCCGCACGCTCACCTCGGTCGACAGGCGCGCACTGTAGTTCTTGTGCGTGGAAGTGAACACCAGCGCCGAGGAACCCAGCACCGCCTGCTCGCCCGGCTTGGCGCGCACGTTGAACTTGGTGCTGGCCTCGCCGCGCTCGTTGACCTTGAGCGTCTGCGTGGCGTCGCCCACCACTTCGAGGCCGCCCGATGCGGTGAGCGTGAGCGCGATGGGTGCCTCCCTGCCCGAGCCGACGATGTTGTTGGCCAGCCCAACGCCCACCTCGACGGTGTCGCCGGGCGCCATGGCCAGCGGTGCGTTCGGCAGGATGACCATGTCGCCGCGCACCACGGTGCGGGTGCTCTTGGCGCCTGTGGTCTCGTCGTTCACCGCCACGGCCATCACGCGCAGGCTGCCGTTGAAGCTCTCGGGCACGGTGTAGCTGAACTCGCGGCTGCCGTTCACGTCGACCAGGCCCGACCAGTAGGCCACCGGCTTGTCGCGCTTGCGCTTGAACGGGTTCAGGTGCTTGCCGAGCTCGCCTTCGCCGTCACCGCCGGGGGCGGCGCCCTGCATGAGCTTCTTGAACTCAGGCAGGATCAGGTCGAGCGTCTGCAGCGTGCCCACCTCGAGTGCGCGCTTCTGGAAGAAGTGCTTGAGCGGGTCGGGCGTCTTGTAGCGCGCCACCTGCAGGATGCCTTCGTCCACCGCGAACACCACGGCGCGCGTGGGCTTGTCGCTGGTGAGCTTCATCTTCATCGTCTGCCCCGGCTTCACCAGCTCGCTGCTGGTGAGCTGCAGGTTGGCGGTGCGCCTGGCCAGCGCGGTCGCGAAGGGCACCACGCCGTACGACAGCGGGCTCATGTAGACCTCGTCGGAGGCCGGGTCACGCACGAAGTGCACGTTGATGTAGCCGGTGCCCTCGAAGTCCTTTGGCACGGTGATCTTCTGCACCGAGGCGGTCTTGTCGGTCTTGAACCACGCGTGGGCGTAGACCTTGTCGCGCTCGATGGTGATGAGGCCCGCGCCCACGTAGGGCGCGCGGATGCTCACCGAGATCTCCTGGCCCGGCTCGTAGTCCTTGCGGTCGAGCGTGAGCTGCAGTTCGGCGTTGCGGTCGAGCGAGCGCGACACGTTGGCGTTGCCGGCCACGCTGTACTCCACGCGGTTGAGCTCCATCCCCTGCGCGTTGCGCATCACGTAGGCGAAGTTGCCGGGCGCGGAGGTGTCCAGCGCCACGTTGTTGCCCGCTGCCGCGATGGCGAAGGGCTTCTCGTCGAGCACGATCTCCTTGAGGCGCGACTCGTAGCGGTACAGCCCGTTGTCCTGCTTGATGAGCACCGACAGCACCTTGCGCTCGACGCGCTCGATCTTCAGGTCGGCCACGGCCGTCTTCTTCGCGCGCGGGTCGATGGCGATCACCGTGGCGTTGCGCGTGGCGCCCTTGCTCACGTAGCTGGTGTCGCCGTCGACCTTCACGCCGACGAGGTAGGGCAGGTCGCTCACCAGCGTCTGGGCCTCGGCCGACACGCTGCGCCCGCCCTCGGGCTCGAAGGCCTTGGCAAGCACGTGCACCTGGTAGGTGGCGGCGTCGAAGCGCGAGAGGCGCAGGTCGAACTCGGCCTTGCCCTCGGCGCTGGTCTGCACGCTGCCCAGGTCGTCCACCTGCTTCTCGGTGGCGCGCTGCGGGTCGAAGAAGGCATAGTCGGTGAAGGCGCGGAACACCGGAAAGCCCGGGCTCAGCGTGAGCGTGCCTTCCACCTTGCGGTCGGGCGCGGGCGTGCCAAAGAGGTTCTGCACGTCGATCTGCGCCTTCAGGTCCTTCGGGCTCACCCAGCCTTCGGCAACTTCATTGCTGAGCTTGGCCGTGACCTTGGTGCGGTCGGGCAGGAACTCCTGCACCTTCACCGTGGTGCTGCCGATCAGCAGGCTCTCGACCTCGGGAGTGCCGGGCGACGACTGGCGCGGCAGGTACAGGTTGACGGCGTAGTTGCCGGTGGGCGAGGTGTCCTGCGTGGTGTGGGCGATCTCGGCCGCGCCGCCCGGGCCGAGGCGGAGCTTCTCGCGCCGCACGCTGAGCCCGCGCGCGTCGATGATCTCGGCTTCGAGCGGCAGGTCGCGCAGCGAGGTGCCCCAGTTGCCGGCCTTCACCATCATCGCGATGTGCATGGTGTCGCCGGGGCGGTAGATGCCGCGGTCGCTGAAGACGTACGCCGTCATCTGGTTCGGCACGCCGGCCGCGCGCAGGCCGCCCACGTCGAAGCGCGAGATGTCCAGCGTGCGGTCGCTGCGGTTGAAGGGCAGGAAGCTCAGGTCGCCGTCCTTGCGCACCACCAGCACCACCGGCGCCTTCTCGCGCTGGTAGCCGGCGAGGTTGGGCAGCTTGGCTGCGCCAGTGGCGTCGGTGGACTGCGACGCGACGATCATGCCGTTGCGCCCCCACACCTCGACCATCGCACCCGCCACGGGCTGGCCGCTGGCGATGCTCTGCACGAACACGTCGCGCGTGCCGTCGAGCGACTTCTTGGCGACGATGCCCAGGTCGGTGACGAGCACCAGGCGCTGGTCGACCTGCTGCTCGGGGCTGCCGCCTTCACCGTCACTGCTGCCATCCTCTTCGGAGGATTGCTCTTCCTGTTGCTGCTGTTGCGCCTCCTCGGGCTGGCCTTCGCCATCGGGCTTCTTCTTCGCCTTGGGGTCGTAGCCCTGCACCTTGAGCAGGAACACGCCGCGGCGATCGGTCGCGTCGCTGCGCAGGTAGTCGGCGAAGTCGACGGTCTCGTAGTGCGCCTTGCCGGCGGGGATGCTCAGCGGAATCTCCTTCTGGAAGCGGTCGACGAGGTTGTCCGACTGCAGGCCGCCGTAGAACTGCGGATGCGCGAAGTCGCCGCTGGTCTGCGTCACCAGGTGCTGCAGCTGCTGCGGCAGCAGGCGGCCGATCTCCAGCCGGATGCCGGGCAGGTCGCGCACCAGGATCGGCAGCTTGCGCTCGCCCGAGAGCGCGAGCAGCGAGCCCTGGCTCATGATGCTGAGCTCGGGCGCGAAGGTCTTGAGCAGGCGCACGTCCTGCCGCGCGGCGCCGAGCTGGTAGCCGCCGGGCGTCTTCAGGCCCTTGGCCACGCGCACCAGCAGGTAGCGGCCGCCTTCGGCCTGCGGCATGCGGAAGCTGACCATCTCGGTCACCTCGCGCTCGCTGGCGATGGGCTGCAGGTTGAGCTTCTTCGCGCGGCGCAGCACGGCGTCGGTCACCTTCGACGGATCGGCGGACCAGTCGAACTTCTCCGCGGGATCGCCCTTGGCCTCTTCCGTCACGGGCAGCAGCCAGGCCTGCACCACGCGCGCCATCTCGCGCTCGTGCACCGGCATGGAGGCGCTGACCTGCATCACGTGCTCGGGCTCGCCGTTCTCGCCGGTGACGATGGTGGGCTCGATACCGGAGATGGAAAGGCTGTAGAGGCCGGGAATGTCGACCGCGCGCGACTGGTCGTTGCGCAGCGCCGGCCCGCCCTTCTGCGCGACCGCGCCGGCCGTGAGGCTCAAGATCGCGGGCCGGTTCTTCTCGGGAATGGGCAGCGGCTCCGACTGCAGCGTGGCGATGAGGCGCAGCTTGTCGTAGCTGACGGTGAACTTCTCGCTCGCGCACTTGCCCACGCTGAAGAAGGAGCTGCTGCAGGGCTGGTCGTAGGTCAGCACCAGGCGCTTCTCGAACTCGGCCGTGTTGACGGGGTGCGAGAAGCGCACCTGGAAGAGTGCGCGTCGCACGTTGGCCTGGACCGGGTCCTGGTAGAACTCGGCACCGATGATCTGCGCGGTGAACTCGGGCGAGGTGAACTCGTACTTGCGCTGTGCCAGCTCGATGTGCGGCGCGAGGGCGCTGTCGGCGATCTGAACCTTGTACGGCTGGCCGACGGGCCAGTCCTGTGCGGGCAGGAATTCGAGGCGTTTCTGGCTTGTCCAGGTCCAGCGGCCGGCAACGGCGGGCTCGATGGTGACGCCGGTGGCCTCCTGGCCGATGCGCGCAATGGGAGCGACCGAGGCAGAGAAATTCACGACGAAGGGATTCGGCCCCTTGTCGAGCTCGATCTGGGTGCGCTGCGGCGCATCGGCCTTGGCGGTGGCGACCACCGGCTCGACGCGGTCGGGCGTGAGGCCGTGCCACCACTTCATCACGTGGGGATGGGCGATCCAGCCGGCCAGTGCGATCAACACCAGCAAGACCAGCCATGCGAGCCGCTGCTGGAGCCACTGCAGCCCGAGAAGAAGGAAGGCGCCCAGGATGCGCAGCCAGCCCGGTGGTCGCCAGGAACCGATGAGCCCGCGAGCCAGCGGACGCAGGAAGCCGAGCGCGCGGCCCAGCCCGGTGAAGAGCACGTCGCTGATCGACGCGAGTTTTCTGTTGGCGACTTGAAGCATGGAAGCTCCCCACTGTTTTTGTTGGCGCCCGCGAGTGTGCGAGCCATCTGTGAAGCAATCGCGCTGTGTGTGAAGTCTTCGTGAAAACCGCACAGGCCCGCGCCAGGCCTTCTTTCATCGGCTCGTTTCAGCGGCTCATAGCTGGGGCTTGTTCACCATCAGGTAGAACACCACCACCATGGCCGCGAAGGCCGGGTAGCCCAGCAACTCCCACCAACGCTGGTAGCGCGCATAGAGCGGCGGCAGCGGCACTGCGTCGCGATTCGCCTGCGCCGCGATCGCCGCCATGCGGATCTGCAGCCACACCACCGGCAGCCAGCAGGCCCCCGCGAAAACGAACAACCCCAGCGACAGCGCAAGCCACGGCGTGGAAAGCGGAAAGCCCGCCATGTGCGCCAGCGCGAATCCGGTGGCCGGCTGCAGGATCACGGTGGGTGTGGTGAACCACCAGTCGGCGCGCACCACCAGCCGGCTCACCACCGCCTGCGCGGGCACGCTGCCGCTGCGGTTGGCGAAGAACATGTAGAAGGCCGAGCCCAGCCCAGTGCCGACCATCAGCACGCTGGAGACGATGTGCAGCCACTTGAGGACGAGGTAGGTGTTCATGTCATGGTGCGGCGCGCCGATACAGATGCCAGAGCAGTGCGGCAATCGGGATGTTCTTGAGCAGCGGCCCGAGCGGGTGCAGCCACAGACCGGGCTGCAGCACGGTCGCCACCAGTGTCATGACGAGCATCAGGGCCAGGGCCGCCGCATAGCTTGCGCGGCCAGGCCAGCGCCACAGTGCGATGCCGACTGCAAGATCGGCAGCCGCGCCGCCAACGATCAGCCCTTGCACCAGCCACTGCGGCGATGCGATGCCGGCGGCAGCCAGCGCCTGGCGGCTCTGGCCGTTCAACTCGACGATGCTGGCGACGGCGGTGAATAGCCAGACGGCGACGAGGCTCAGACGCAACAAGCGCTCCTGCGCAACAGAATCCTTCACCTGGCGGAGCTCCCACGCTCAGCGTGCTGCCACGCAACGACTTCATGCGCATGCGTGGCCAGGAACGCATGCAAGCGCGCAAAGCGCCGCCGCGTCTGCCATGCAAAGACCCACGCGACCACCGGCTCCAGCAACCAGCGCAAGGCCTTCGGCCCCGCCTCGATGGTGTAGACGTAGATGAGAACGGAATGACCCGGCTGCAAGTCGCGGTGCCGCATGGAAGCGGCCCAGCGGCTGAAGGGGAAAGAGCGGCCGACCATCGAGGCTGCAGCCACATGCGGTCGATCGAAGCTCACGAAGCGCGTTCGCATCGACAAGCCGCGCAACCAACCGTGACCCGTGTTTTCCGTCTCGGCCCCGACGAAGGGACACGGCGCGCCGCCCACCACGCGGGCGTTGCCGACCAGCGAGTCCCAGCGTGCGCGCCACACGTGGTAATGGAAAGCGTCGAATACCACGTCGGCAGGCGCCGGCATGTCGAACTCAAAACGCCGGTGCGCCATGGCCTGCCACTGCGATCAGCGCTTCTTCGACCACGTCGGTCACCATGCCCCAGCGAGCGAACTCCGGCCCGAATTCGGGCAGGGTCAACAGACCCATGCAGGCGTGCGCACCCCCGGGCGGCAGCGTCGCGTCGCCTTTCGCGAGCCGGCGCGCCAGCAGGATCGCTGCCATGCACGGGATCTCCGGCCCATGGTTGTCGTCGGCAGCGATGTGCCAGGCGCGCCGTGCCGGCCGGCCCTGTGCATCGGTGCCTTCGACACGCACGACCATGCCTCCCAGCGCGGTGCCCAGCGCGTCGAACACGCCGCCGGTGGCGTGCAGCAGGGGCGCCAGCTTCTGCGGCGCCGGCAGCAGTCCCGCGCGGCGCATGAGGGCCAGAAAGGCGAAGGCGCGCTGCGTCAGCCCGACTTCGAGCGCGGCGCGGAACATCACCGACTGCACGCCTTCGTACCGCGCCGGAAAGAGCTCCAGGTCGGGAATGTCGCAGAGCGCGCCGCGGCGCGGCTTCATGCGCGCGAACTCCACTTTCTCCGGGTCGGCCCAGCCGGGAAGCTCGACCCAGCGACCGCCCTGCCAGACGCGGATGGGCTCGCCGCAGTATGCGAGCACCCCGGCCAGCGTGGCCTCGCCGCGCGGCGCGCCCTGCGCGGGGGCGATGCAGATGTCGATGCTCCGTATGTGCTGCCAGCCGTCCGCGAGATGGTCGACCACGGCGGACGACAGTGCGGGCACTGTGCTGGCGCCGCTCACGGCGATGCGGCCGGCGCGGCGAAAGGCGGCGTCCAGGGCGGCAGGAAAGTCGCACACGAAGCGCCGTCCGTCGGCCAGGTCGATGTAGTGCGCGCCCGCGGCTGCGACGGCGTGCGGCACGCGGTAGTCCTGGTTCTGGAAGGGGCCGGCGGTGTGGATCACGAGCTCCACGCCAAGGCCTCGCAACGTGTGTGCGAGATCGGCAGCCTGCACGTCGATGCGTACGCCACTCGCGGCCGCGTCCAGCGATGAAGCGAAGGCCGTGGCGCGCTGCGCGTCACGCCCCGCCACGAGCAGCTCGATGCCAGGACTGCCGGCCAGCGCGCGGCAGATGCGTGCGCCGAAGTTGCCGTAGCCGCCGAGCACCAGTGTCTTCATGCCGCCGCCGCATCCGTTCCCGCGACGTGCCCGCGCGTGAACGCCTCTTCGAAGATCGAATAGCCCGACCAGTCCGCGTGCGCGAACGACAGCCGGCCCGCCACCACGCTGCCGCGATGCCCGGCGTCGGGTGCGCTGCGCTCGGAGCCGATCTGCGCCAGCAGGCCGGGCCTGGGGATGGACATGGCGTGCCCGTAGCGCGTGATCTCGATGCGAGAGACCAGCGAAGGCAGGTCGGGGTGGGGCACCGACAGCTCGGCGAGCAGGTCGTCGCGCCAGCCGGTCCACGGGCGCTCCAGCAGCAGCTTGCGGCCGTCGACGGTGTCGTAGCCGCTCGGGCCCAGTGGGCGGTACCAGCTCAGCACGGTGCCGCGCGGCGTGGGGTCCAGTGCCTGGTGGCGCGCATCCACATAGCCGAGACCCCTGGTGCCGTAGATCACGTTGTCCCAGCTGGGTGCGGCGCCGGGCCGGTCGGCCAGCGGGCCGCGCAGGTGGATGTTGGCCACCAGCCAGGGCGCATAGCGCACGTGCGCGGCGGCGTTCTTCAGCAGCTCGGGCGGGTTCTCGACGACGCGCGCGGCGATGAACACGGGCAGCGCGACGATGCAGCGCTCGGCCTGCCAGCGCACCATGGATTTCGATGCCGCATCCCATGCATCGACCTCGACGCCGTCGCGCACTTGCGCGATGCGCGTGACGACGCTGCCGGTGCGAAGCCGCTCGCCGAGCGGCCTGGCGAGCTGCCTGGTGAGCCAGCCGTTGCCTTCGGGCCAGGTCAGGATGCCGTCGCGCTCGGGGCTCGAATCGTTGACGCTGCCCGTCGGATCGCCCGGCGCATGGAAGCCGTGCCGGCTCGCGAAGTAGTGGATGCCGGCCCAGGCCGACACCTGCCCGATGCCGGCGCCGTAGTCGTCGCGGCAGCAGTAGTCGAGGTACCAGCGCAGCTGCGCATCGCTGAAGCCTTCGCTGTCGAGCCAGTTCTGGAAGCTGACCGCATCGAGCGCCAGCAGCTCGGGCGTGATGGCGACCTTGAGCGTTGGAATGGCGAAATGCGCGGCATGCTGCAGCGCGTCGATGCGCTGCGCGAACCTGCGGTACTGCGCGAGCGTGGCCTCGCCCACGCCATGCACGGGCAGCAGACCGTCCTGCCACTCGCCCTGGAAGAACAGGCGCTCCTGGGGGCTGTGGCAGAGCGTGACCTCGTCGTATTCCCAGCGGCCGGCCACGCGGCGGCGCAGGCCGAGCTCTTCCAGCAGGTCCTGCACCTCGCGCGCGTCGTCGCCCGGCACCGGCAGGTAGTGCGCGCCGAGCGGGCAGGCGATGCCGTTGACCATGCCGCCGCGCGCGTTGCCGCCGGCAGTGTCTTCCAGCTCAAGCAGCGCGAACTCGTCGACGCCCGAGAGCCGCAGCGCGCGGGCCGCGGCAAGGCCCGCCACGCCACCGCCCGCGATGACCACGCGCGTGCGCTTCACCACGGCAGGCGTCGTGCTCCCGAGAGTGTGGTCGCGCATCGCATGGCCACGGGTGACGTCGATGCCGGTGAAGCCACCCTCGATGGGCGGCGGAGGCGCCTCGCAGCCGGCGAGCGCGAATGCACCAGCAGCCCCCGCGGCAGCCCCAAGAAACCCACGCCGCCTCATACGCACCTGCCTGTTCCAGGAACACCGCGGAACCGGCTCCGCCCGGCCGCAGGTGTTGCCCCCGGCGAGGGGGTTGGCGAAGCGACACGAAGTGCGCGAAGCCTGGGGGAGTACGTCATTCAATGCGCCATGACCTTGCCCCACTCCTGCTCGTAGGTGGTGACGAGGATCTGGTTCGAGAGGCGGTTCACTTCGGCCGGCACGCGCGCCATGTCGAGCGGAAAGTCGAACATCAGCGGCAGGGTGGTCGGGGAGAGGAATCGCAGGCCGGGCGGCAGCGCATCGGGCATGCGGTAGGGCCTGCGGCTCGCGATGATGTAGCCCCATTCGCCGAAGCTGGGCACGTGCGCGTGGTACGGCGTGGCGCGCAGTCCCACCGACTCGATGGTCGCCGCCACGGTCCAGTAGCTCTTGCGCGCCACCAGCGGCGAGGTGGTCTGGATCACCGCGTAGCCGCTGGCCGACAGCCGCTTCTCGAGCAGCGCGTAGAAGCTGTTGGTGTAGAGCTTGCCGATGGCGAAGTTGGTGGGATCGGGGAAGTCGACCACGATCACGTCATACATGTCACCGGGCTGCTGCAGCCACTGGAAGGCATCGGTGTTGACGATCTTCACCTTCGGCGAAGACAGCGAATGTCCGTTCAGCGCGGCCAGCGTCTCGTGCTCTGTGAAGAGCCTGGTCATGTTCGGGTCGAGCTCCACCAGCGTGATCGATTCGACCGACGGGTACTTGAGGATCTCGCGCACCGCCATGCCGTCGCCGCCGCCGAGCACCGCGACCTTCTTCGGCGCGCCCTGGGCGGCCATCACCGGATGCACGAGCGCCTCGTGATAGCGGTATTCGTCGCGCTCGGCGAACTGCAGGTTGCCGTTGAGGAAGAGCCGGTGCCCCAGCAGCCCGCGCGTGACCACGATGCGCTGGTAGGGCGAGGTGGCGCTGAAGACGATGCGGTCCTGGTAGAACTTGTCTTCAGCCAGTGTGGTGATGTGGTCGGCGCCGACGAAAGCCCCCACCAGCGCCCCCAGCGCGAGAACGCACGCGACGGCATGCGCGCCCACGCGGCGCAGCTCATGGCGGAAGAGCCACAGCGCCCACACCGCCACCGCCGCGTTCATGAAGCCGAACAGCAGGCCGGTGCGGATCATGCCGAGCTGCGGCACCAGGATCAGCGGGAACGCCACCGACACCGCCAGCGCGCCGAGGTAGTCGAAGGTGAGCACCTGCGACACCAGGTTCTTCAGCACGATGTTGCGCTTCAGGATGCGCATCACCAGCGGGATCTCGAGCCCCACCAGCGTGCCCACGACCATCACCAGCCCGTAGAGCAGCAGCCGGAACGCGCCGGGCACGTAGGCGTTGGCCAGGAACAGGATCGCCGGCAGCGCGCCGCCGATCAGCGCCACCAGCAGTTCGATGCGAAGGAAGTGCGCGGGCAGCTGCCGCTCGAAGTAGCGCGAGAGCCACGAGCCCACGCCCATGGCGAACAGGTAGGTGCCGATGATGGTGCTGAACTGCAGCACCGAGTCGCCCAGCAGGTAGGAGCTGAGCGCGGCCGCGGTGAGCTCGTAGACCAGCCCGCAGGCGGCGACCACGAACACGCTGGCGAGCAGCGCGATCTCCACGGGCTGCGGGCCTTTGGCCGGCAGCGGACTGGCAGGGGTATCCATGGATCAGGCGGTCGCCGCCGGACCGCCCCGAGGCGGACCGCGCCTCCCCCGCGGGGGGTGGCGAACGACGCGTAGCGAAGCGAAGTGCAAGGCCGGGGGCTAATGGATCGCTGCTGCGACGATGATGCTGATGCCGAGGCTCATTGCCGCCACGACGAGGCCCAGCGCCACGTTCTGCTTCTCGACGATCTCGCCCCACAGGTCGTAGGGCGTGATCTTGTCGATGATCAGGAAGCACAGCCAGAAGATCACGACGCCGATCAGCGCGTACACGAGCGATCCGAGGACCACGCCCGGTTTCAGCCATTCAAATCCCATGGGGACCTCCAGTCGTAGCAGTAGTTAGAGAGAGCATCGCGCGCATCTTCGCCGTCATTTGTGGCCGCCGCCACTGGAATAGCCGCCGTAGGAGCCGCCCGAGCTGCGGTAGCCGCTGGACGATCCGCTGCTGCTGCAGGTGCTCAGGATGATCAGCAGGATGATGATCACGACGATGATGAGGATGATGGTGCCGCAGCCCAGCCCCGACGCGGCGCTCACCGGCAGCGCGTCGGCGCGCTTGAACATGTCCTTCTTCGCGTCGAGCTTGAAGGCGGTGGCCACCGCGCCGCTGTCGATCTTGCTGCCCGCAGACCAGGTGAGCTCGTTGGCCGAGCGCTCCATCGACAGCAGCGCGCCGCCGCTGGCGAAGTCGCGGTTGAAGGTCTTCTGGCCGCGCTCGACCTGCCAGTAGAACTCGCCCGCCACGTAGGTGGTCTCGGCGTTGTAGGCGTACTGCTGCTGGTAGCGCTTGCCGAGGTAGGTGGCGCTCGTGCCGTTCTCGGCCATCACCGGCGCGCCGGTGGTCGGCTTGACCATGCTCCAGCCGTCCTCGGCGTCCACCAGGAAGCTGAAGCCGCGCTTGTTGTTGTAGAGCAGGTATTCGTCCCAGCCGAAGTGCTCGTCGTCGCCGGGCTCGCTGCCCATGCGGTGCTGGAAGCCCACCACCTGCCACTGCGCGCCCTGCAGCTGGCCCATGCTGCCCAGCGCGATGAGCGGGCGCACGGGCTCGTCCTGCGTGGCGTGCTTGAGCTCGCCGCCGATGCCCTGCGACAGGTCGATGATGCTGTGGCACGAGCCGCAGGTGATGCTCTTGCTGTCGGCGAGGTTGACGGTGACGGGCGAGCCGCAGTTGGGGCAGTTGAAGCTGCGGCCTTTTTCGTCCTTGGCGGACTCGGCGCGCAGGCCGGTCAGCTGCAGGTCTTCCAGCTGTACCGAGCGGCCGAGGTAGGCGCTGGGCTTGGCGGTGCCGTAGTCGATGCTGAGCACCAGCCCGCGGTCGTTGCGCAGCTCGACCATCGCGAAGGGCCGGCCGAGCTCGGGCGGGTGCGGCAGCTCGCCCTGCGCCGAGGTCAGCGCCACCTGCTCGTTCGAGGTGACGGTGTAGCTCTGGCCGGCGAAGGCGCTGGTGGCGCCCACGCGAAGGTCGCCGGGCGGCGGCGCCGCGCGCTGCAGGTCGAAGGGCAGGGCGAAGACGTAGGCGCCGTTGTCCTCGCTGAGGATGGCGGTGCGGTCGCCGTCGAGCGCGGCGATCCATTCGGTCCAGCGGCCACCGGGGTAGGTGTACTGCAGCCGGCCGATCAGCGTGAAGGGCTTGTCCTGGATGCGGCCGGCGGCGAACAGCTGCAGCGGGCTGAAGTCGTCGAACAGCTCCGCCATCTTGCCGGTGCGCGCGAGCGTGTCGCCCTGGCGCACGACGGTGCTCTGGCAGTAGGGGCAGACCGCATGGGTCGACTGCGCCGAGCGGAATTCGACCGGCGCTCCGCAGCCGGGGCAGGGCGCCCGGTAGTAGCGCTGGTTGCCGTTTTCCTCAGCCATGGCACGCGGCTGAAGACACGACGAACGAGGCGGGAGATACCGCGCAGCCGGCTATGCCGGGCTGCTGGCATCGCCCCCTGCAAGGGACGAGGGAGGGCGACACGAAGTGCGCGAAGCCTGGGGTCAGACCAGCTTCTTGAGCAGTTCGGCCTTCTTGGCGTCGAACTCTTCCTGGGTGAGGATGCCCTTGGTCTTGAGTTCGCCGAGCTTCTCGAGCGTGGTCATCACGTCGGCAGCGCTCACCACGGCCACCGACGGTTGCTGCTGCTGGGCTGCAGCGGCAGCCGCGGCGTTGGGGCTCAGGCCCTGCGCGAGGTTCTGCGCCAGCACCTGGCCGAGCGCCACGCCCGCGCCAAGTCCCATCGCGTCGCCGGCGACACCGCCGCCGCCGGCCGCGCCCTCGGCGAACTTGGGAATCGCCTGCGCCGTCTGGTACTGCATGAACTTGCCCATGTCGTTGCCGACCATGCCCATGCCGATCTTCTGGTCGAGGATCTTCTGCAGCTCCTCGGGCAGCGAGACGTTCTGGACCGTGATGTTCTCGAGCTTGATGCCGATCTTCTCGAACTCGGGCACCAGCTGGGCGGCGAGCGCCTGCGCGAACTGGATCTGGTTGGCCGCGAGGTCGAGGAAGGGCACGCCGCTGGAGGCGATGGCGTTGCTGATGTTCTGCAGCACCAGGCCGCGCAGCTGGCCGTCGAGGTCGGCCACGGTGTAGGTGTCGCGCGTGCCGGAGATCTCGGTGTGGAAGGCCTTGGCATCGCCGATGCGGAAGGAGTAGTTGCCGAAGGCGCGCAGGCGCACGGCGCCGAAGTCCTTGTCGCGGATGGTGATCGGCTGGGGCGTGCCCCACTTCTGGTCGACCTGCTGGCGGGTGCTGAAGAAGTAGACGTCGCTCTTGAAGGGGGACTCGAACAGCTTGTCCCAGTTCTTCAGGTACGTGAGCACGGGCAGCGTCTGCGTCGTGAGCTTGTACATGCCGGGGCCGAACACGTCGGCCACCTTGCCCTCGTTGACGAAGACGGCGACCTGCGATTCGCGCACCGTGAGCGAGGCGCCGTTCTGGATTTCCATCTCCGCCATCGGGAAGCGCCAGGCCAGCGTGCCATCGCCGGTCTCGGTCCACTGGATGATGTCGATGAACTGCTTCTTGATGAAATCCATCAGGGCCATGGTCGGTCACTCCTCTTCAGGTTTTTCAGGTTTTGTCCGAACCGTGCATATTGCCACACAGCCCCGCGGAAACACCCGTGCTATTGGTCATGGGAGCCCCTGGCCATGCGGCCTAGGGCGTCATGCGCGAGGTCTACAATCGGCGCCCCCAGAAGAAGCGCCACCAGGAGCTACGGCACATGTCAGATTCGACCCCCTCGACCTCATCGACTCCCACGCCCGAAGACAAACGCGCAGAGCTGCGCCGTGCCGCCCTCGAGTACCACGAGTTTCCCGTTCCCGGCAAGATCGCCATCGCGGCGACGAAACAGATGGTCAACCAGCGCGACCTGTCGCTGGCCTATTCGCCCGGCGTGGCGGCTCCCTGCGAGGAGATCGTCAAGGACCCGGCCAACGCCTTCAAGTACACCTCCCGGGGCAACCTCGTGGCCGTCATCAGCAACGGCACCGCCGTGCTGGGCCTGGGCGACATCGGCCCGCTGGCCTCCAAGCCGGTGATGGAAGGCAAGGGCGTCCTCTTCAAGAAATTCGCGGGCGTCGACGTGTTCGACATCGAGATCGACGAGAAGGACCCGGCCAAGCTGGTGGACATCATCGCCTCGCTGGAGCCCACCTTCGGTGCCGTCAACCTGGAAGACATCAAGGCACCCGACTGCTTCTACGTCGAGCGCGAGCTGCGCAAGCGCATGAAGATCCCGGTCTTCCACGACGACCAGCACGGCACGGCCATCACCGTGGCGGCCGCGATGGTCAACGGCCTGAAGGTGGCCGGCAAGAAGATCGAGGAAGTCAAGCTGGTCGCCTCCGGCGCGGGCGCCGCGGCGCTGGCCTGCCTGAACCTGCTGCTCAAGGTGGGCCTGAAGCGCGAGAACGTGTTCGTCACCGACCTGGCCGGCGTGGTCTACGAAGGCCGCACCGAGCTGATGGACGACGACAAGCGCCAGTTCATGCAGAAGACCGACGCGCGCACGCTCGGCGAGGTGATCGAGGGTGCCGACGTGTTCCTGGGCCTGTCGGCCGGCGGCGTGCTCAAGCCCGCCATGGTGGCCAAGATGGCCAAGCGCCCGGTGATCTTCGCGCTGGCCAACCCCAACCCCGAGATCGCTCCGGAAGACGCCCACGCGGTGCGCGACGACGTGATCATGGCCACCGGCCGCACCGACTATCCGAACCAGGTCAACAACGTCCTGTGCTTCCCGTACATCTTCCGCGGCGCGCTGGACTGCGGCGCGACGACGATCACCGACGAGATGGAGATCGCCGCGGTGCACGCCATCGCCGACCTGGCCCAGGCCGAGCAGAGCGAGCGCGTGGCCGCCGCCTACGTCGGTGAAAAGCTCAGCTTCGGCCCCGAATACCTGATCCCGAAGCCCTTCGACCCGCGCCTTATGATGAAGATCGCGCCGGCCGTGGCCAAGGCTGCCGAGGAAAGCGGCGTGGCGCAGCGTCCCATCAAGGACATGGACGCCTACCGCGACAAGCTGCAGAGCTTCGTCTACGCCTCGGGCACCACGATGAAGCCGATCTTCGACGCCGCCCGGCGCGCCAGCAAGAAGCGCGTGGCGTATTCGGAAGGCGAGGAAGAGCGCGTACTGCGCGCGGCCCAGATCGTGGTGGACGAGGGCGTGGCACGCCCGACGCTGATCGGCCGGCCGGCCATCATCGCCCAGCGCATCGAGAAATTCGGCCTGCGCCTGAAGGAGGAGCTGGACTACGACGTGGTCAACGTCGAGCAGGACCACCGCTACCGCGAGTTCTGGCAGACCTACCACCGCATGACCGAGCGCAAGGGCGTGACGGTGCAGGTCGCCAAGATCGAGATGCGCCGGCGCCTGACGCTGATCGGCTCGATGCTGCTGCACAAGGGCGAGGTCGACGGCCTGATCTGCGGCACCTGGGGCACGACCGCCAACCACCTGCACTACATCGACCAGGTGATCGGCAAGCGCCCCGGCGGCTGCGAAAGCACCCCGCAGGACGTGCCGGTGTACGCCTGCATGAACGGCCTGCTGCTGCCCGATCGCCAGGTGTTCCTGGTCGACACGCACGTCAACTACGACCCCTCGCCCGAGGAACTGGCCGAGATCACCACCATGGCGGCCGAGGAAATGATGCGCTTCGGCCTGAAGCCGAAGGCTGCGCTGCTGTCGCACTCCAACTTCGGCACCAGCAACGGGCCCAGCGCCGTCAAGATGCGCCGCACGCTCGACCTGCTGCGCGTTCAGGCGCCCTGGCTCGAGGTTGACGGCGAAATGCACGGCGACGTGGCGCTCGACAGCAAGCAGCGCGCCGTCGTCATGCCCCACAGCGCGCTGGCGGGCGACGCCAACCTGCTGGTTTTCCCGAACATCGACGCGGCCAATATTTCCTACAACCTGCTCAAGACGGCAGCGGGCGGCAACATCGCCATCGGCCCGGTTCTGCTTGGTGCGGCCAAACCTGTGCATATTCTCACGGCGAGTGCAACTGTTCGGCGCATCGTGAACATGACAGCCTTGACGGTGGCGGACGCAAACGCCGAGAGATAAGCCCTCTGGCGAGAGTGGCCGCCAACTTGAAAAGCCATTCGATAGCCTCGCGACTGCTCAAACTTTGGGCAGTCGCTTGCTATTTTCGCCAGCGTGGTGCACACTCGCGGGCTTGAATTTGCGGGTTAACCCCGACGTTGATCGCCGATTCGACCCCCCGCTCTTTTCTTGTGGTGCCCCATGGCGGCTTACGCCTCGATCACGTCCTCTGTCACAAAGTTTGCGCTCACCAGTCTGATGCTGGTGGCGTTGACGACGGGGGCCGAGGCCCGCGGATGGTTCGGCGCCGGGAAGACCTCCGCCGATGAAACCATCGCACTGGCCGACCTGCCGGTACAGGGCCAGCGGACCTACCAGGCCATCCTCGATGGCGGCCCCTTCCGGTATGACAAGGACGGCTCGGTGTTCGGCAATCGCGAACGTCTGTTGCCGCCCGCCCGCCGTGGCCACTACCGTGAATACACGGTATCCACGCCCGGTTCTCGCGACCGCGGCGCACGGCGGATCGTCTGCGGCGGAGAGCGACGCACCGCGCCCGAGGCCTGCTGGTACACCGCAGACCACTACGCGAGCTTCAGACGGATTGCGCCATGAGCGATGAAAACGACCTGAGCGGCGCCTCGAAGCGCCCCGACGAAATGATGATGACTATGGAAAGACCAGCGGAGATGACCTTATCCCTTCGTGCCGTACGCCCGAACATCGTGCAATCGATCCGCGCGTTCCGCGTGAACGACCTGCAGGACGCAGCCAATGCGGCCGGCCAGCACTTCCTGTACGCCAACCTGGGCAACGCCCAGACCAAGCAGGACGTCCTCGACCTGATCGCGCAGCAGTTCACGTTCCCGGCCCACTTCGGGAAGAACTTCGACGCGCTGTACGACTGCATGACCGACCCGTTGCATAAATCGGGCCCGCAGCCGGGATTCGTCATCGTGCTGGAGCAGATTCCGGCCAACGCCAAGTTCGACAAGGAAGCCCGCGAGCAGCTGCTCGACATCTTCCGCGATGCCTCGGACTACTGGGGCGACCGCAAGGTCCCGTTCCGGTGCTTCTATTCTTTTCTGTAGCCCGTTCTGCATCCACCAGCCAAGCAGAACGGGCGAACGAGGCTCAACCGAACGTTGAAACCCTCGATGGCATCGAAGTGAACTCCACGGCAGCAGCCGAGCCGGCCGGCGAAAAGATGCCGACCGACAAACTGGTCGACGTCTCGCCGCTGGCGCTGCGCATGAGCAGCCCCTTCAACGCGGGCTATTGGCTCGCTGCCGCTTGATCGGGAAAAGTCGGCAAAGCTTGCCGGCGACGACGAGCAAATGAAAAAAGCGCGCCCCAGGCGCGCTTTTTTCATCGGGGTACGGCCTGGGCCAGCGCCACGTAGTCGGCCACCGGCACCTCCTCGGCCCGCCGCTGGGTGTCGAAGTCGCCGGAAAAACCGTGTTCCTCCAGCCACTTGCCCAGCGTGTGGCGCAGCAGCTTGCGGCGCTGGCTGAAGGCGACCTGCACGATTTCGCCCAGGCGTTGCTCGTCGACGGTCGGCGGCGTCGCCAGCGGCACCATCCGCACCACGGCGCTGTCCACGCGCGGCGGCGGGTCGAAGCTCTCGGGCGGCACGAACAGCACGTTCTCCATCTCGTAGCGCCATTGCAGCATCACGCTCAGGCGGCTGTAGTCGGACGTGGCGGGCCTGGCCACCATGCGGTCGATCACTTCCTTCTGCAGCATGAAGTGCTGGTCGGCGACCAGATGGGCGCAGCCCAGCAGATGGAACAGGATCGGCGTGGAGATGTTGTAGGGCAGGTTGCCCACCACGCGCAGCGGCTTGCCGGCCGGAAACCTCGCGGCCAGTTCGGCGAAGTCGACCTTGAGCACGTCGGATTCGACCACGTCGAGCTGCGGATGCTCGCGCAGGCGCTTCGCAAGGTCGCGGTCGAGCTCGATCACGGTGAGCCGGCCCAGCCGCTCCACCAGCGGCTGCGTCAGCGCGGCGAGCCCCGGGCCGATCTCGACCATGGCATCGCCGGGCTGCGGCGCGATCTCGCGCACAATCGCATCGATGATCCCGCCGTCGGACAGGAAGTGCTGGCCGAATCGCTTCCTGGCGATGTGCTGCGCCATACCGTCAGGCCGTCATCGATGTGAAAGCGAGCCGGCTCCCGCAAGGAAGCCGGGAAACCGACCCGAGGTGCGCGCAGCCTGGGCGCATGCCATCAGGACTGCGGCGGCTCACGGTATTCGACGTAGGCACGCGCGCGCACTTCCTGCACCCAGGTGGTGAAGGCTTCCTCGACGCGCTGTTCGCGCAGCGCGGCGCGTGCGGCTTCGCGCTGCTCCGACTGGCTCAGCTTGGAATCGCGGCGCGCCACCACCTGGATCAGGTGAACGCCGAAGCGCGAGACAACCGGGTCGCTGATCTGGCCGGGCGAGAGGCGGTCCATGGCTTCCTCGAACTCTGGCACGAACTGCCCGGGGCGCGACCAGCCGAGATCGCCGCCCTGCTTGGCGCTGCCGTCCTGCGAGTTGTCGCGCGCCAGTCCCGCGAAGTCTGCCGTGCCGGCCTGGATGCGGCGCTTGAACTCGGCCAGCTGCGCAACCGCCTGAGCGGTGGTGCGCTTGGGATCGTTGAGCAGCAGGATGTGGCGCACCTGGGTCTGGGTGACGGTGGCGTCGCCGGAACCGATCTGGGCCTTGGCCAGCACCTTCAGCACGTGGAAGCCGGCGCTCGAACGCACGGGCCCGGCGATGCCGTTCACGGCGGTCGACTGCGTGGCCTCGACGAACAGCGAGGGGTAGCGGTCGGCGCTTCGCATGCCGATGGCGCCGCCGTTGCCGCGGTCGGGCGAATCGGAGTTCTCGCGCACCAGCTTGGCGAAGTCTTCGCCGGCACGGGCGCGCTGGGCGATGTCCTGCGCCTTCTTCTGGGCGGCGGCCACCTGCGCGTCGGTGGCGTTCTCGGGAACGGCCACCAGCACCTGGGCGAGGTTGAGGTTCTCCAGCGCCACGTTCTTGACGGACTGGTTGCGCTGATCGCGCAGGTACTCGTCGGCCTCGGCGTCGCTGACTTTGACCTTCGACTCGACCTCGCGGTCGCGCAGTCGGGTGAGCAGCAGCTGGTCGCGCAGGTCGTTGCGGAAGTCCTGCTGCGCGATGCCCTCGGCAGCCACGCGGCGGCGCAGCTCCACCAGGCTGATCTCGTTCTGGCGCGCCACGGTCTGCTCGGCCTGGTCGATGGCCACTTCGTCGACCTTGATGCCGTTTTCCTTCGCGAGCTGCAGCTGCGCGCGCTCGGTGATCAGGCGCTCGAGCACGAGCCGCGTGAGCTCGCCGCGGGGCACGCGCTCGGCGTCGGGGTTCTCCTTGATGAGCCGCGTCACGCGCGACTGCACGTCGGTGTTGGTGATCGGCTCGGAGTTGACCAGCGCGACGATGAATTCCGCCGAGCGCTGCACCGGGGCCGCCGCAGGAGCGGTGGACGGGCGCGCCGGCGGCGGACCCAGGCGCGGACCGGCGCGCATGATGTCCGTGATGCCGGTACCGGGACGATAGCCCTGGGCACCCGCCGTGGCGGCGATCGCCGCGAGGCAACCCAGGGTGATGATGGAACGGATGTTTTTCATGGCGTCGCTCGCTAGCTCAGTCGGAGTCAGTCGTCTCAGTCGTAGTTGGTGAAGCGGCTGGGCGCTTCGCCCGGTTGGCGCAGGGGTTCGTAGCGCTGGATGTTCTGCCGCAGCGTCTGCATGGGGCTCGAGCCGATGCTGGAGAAGCCGACGAATTCGAGCTGGAACATGATGCGCGTGTTCGCCGTCACCTGGCCGGTGGTGATGCGCTGCATCACCACGCGACCGATCCAGCAGCAGCCGTCGTACTCGAAGCCGAGCACGCCGTCGGTGAGTTTCTTGTCCTGCAGGCTGTAGTTGAGCCGGCCGACCGCATACCAGCGCCCGCCGCCCTGGCCCTTGCCGGGGCCGAGGTTCTTGCCCTTGTCGCCCCACAGGTCGTTCAGCGGCCACTGCCAGCCCACGTCGATCGACTTGTTGCCGTCGGTCGCGGTCGGGGTGCTGGGCGCCTGATAGCGGAAGGCCGCACTCAGGTTGTGGTACGGCTCGGGGTTGTAGCGCGCGCTGATGGCCGAGCGCTCGGACCGGCGGGTGTCGGGGTTGTACTGGACCAGCGTGTCCAGGCTCCACTTGGGCGTCCAGTTGATCGTGGCGCCCAGCAGCAGGTCGCTCGCTCGGTCGGTCACCGGCGTGCCGCCCGGCAGCGTGACCTTCTGGTCGCTGAAGCGCAGGCGCTGCGCGATGCCGAAGCGCGCGGCCTCGACGCCGGTGTCCGGGTCGATCAGGCGGGAGGTCACGCCCAGCGTGAGCGCATTGGTGTCGGAAATGCGGTCGCCGCCCGAGAACGCGTTCTCGGTGTAGATGGTCGCGAAGCTGAAGTCGTTGGCCGCCGAGTCGTAGTTCGGCAGCATGCTCTGGTTGCGGTAGGGCGTGTACACGTAGTACGCGCGCGGCTCCAGCGTCTGGCGGAAGGCGCGGCCGAAATAGCTGGCGTCGCGCTCGAAGGTCATGCCGCTGTCGAGGCTGAAGGTCGGCACCACCCGGTTGCTGGACGTCGGGAAGAAGTACAGCGAACTCGGGTTGTAGACCTGTCCGTTGACGTACTGCACGCCATTGAGCGTGAGCTTCGGAATATCGGCCTGCGGCAGGTAGTAGTTGTACGAAGCCGCGTTCAGGATCAGCTTCGGGATGACGTACGTGCTCGGCGTGATGAAGGGCCGGCTGATCGTCGCCACGGCCATGGCGCGGTCGCCGTCGGGCTGAGACTGCTGGTTGACGTCGTAGCCGAGCTGCGTCGGCGAGAGCTTGTTCACGCGGAAGCGCGTGTAGTCGAGGTTCAGCGCGACGTCGAAGCCGTGCCAGTCGTACTTGCTGTAGTTGGCCGTGATCTGCGGCATCCGGTCGTACGACGGCGTGATCGGCGACAGGTTGTACTGCAGGTTCTGGTACTTGAGCGTGCGGATCATGCCGCTCCAGTCGCCCTTGCTCCAGTTCAGCGAGGCGTCGTTCGGCAGCTGGCGCTGCGCGAGCGAGGGCGTGCGGGTGAAGTCGCGCCAGTAGTCGTCGTCGCTCACCCGGTTGATGGTGACGTTGGCCGAGAGCGAATCGAGGCCGAGCGCCTTGGCGTCGAAGTCCTGGTGGTGCGTGAGCCACAGGCCCCAGCGCCGGGTGTTCTTCGGCGGGTTGGTCAGGCTGCCGGCCGTGATCTGCCCGTTGGCCAGCTGCTGGAGCTGGCTGGTGCGCAGCTCGTTGTAGCGGTCGCCCACGAGGCGGTCGCTGCCCATCAGGTCGAGGCGGATCTCGCCCTTGTATTGCTTCTCGAGGTAGCGGAACTCGTTGCTGAAGTTGACGCCGCGCTTGCTCATGATCGTCGGCGTGAACGTGGCGTCGCGGTTGGGCGCGATGTTCCAGTAGTACGGCTGCGCGATCTCCAGGCCGTTGATGTTGTCGATGCCGATGGTGGGCGGCAGCAGGCCGGTCTTGCGGTCGTTCGACAGCGGGAAGCTCACGCTCGGGATGGGCGGCGTGCTGATGCCCATGAAGCTCAGGCGCGCGTTCTTCGCCACGCCCTCGTTCTCCTCGGTGTCGGTGGTGATCGAGGTCGCGGTCAGCAGCCAGGCGGGCATCCAGCCGGGGAAGTCCTCGCGGCGGCAGGTGGTGTAGGTGGCTTCGCGGGCGATGGAGACGTTGGCGTCGACGAAGTCGATGCGCTTGGCCTCGCCGTGCGCCTCGTTCGCGAGGAACTGGTAGCGCACGTTGTTGAAGAAGCCCTCGAAGGTCTCGAGCTTGAGCTGCAGCTCGGGGCCTTCATAGACGTTGCCGGCCTGGTTGACCCGCACGTTGCCGGTGGCCTTGGCGCGGTCGTCGGGCTGGTAGTACTCGAGCCGGTCGGCGGTGATGGACACCGCGCCGCGGCGCAGCGTGGCGTTGCCCTCGACCACGGTCTCGAGGTCGGGCCGGCCGGAGATGCGGTCGCCGGTGACCAGGCTGGGCATCTGGCCGCGGTCGGCGGGCGTCAGGGTCTCGGTGAGCTGCGGCGTGCGCTTCAGCGTGAGCGGGGCGTCGGCGAGATTGCCGGCCGTCTGGGCCGAGGCGCCGTGCACATGGATCAGCGCCAGCGACAGCACGGCCAGCGGCAGGGGCGGCACGCCCGGGCGCCGCGGACGCGGGGCGGCGACACGACGTCGGCTCATCAGGCCTCCCGCCCGGCCGTTCCGAGGAAAGCCGGCGACTCTCCCGTGGAGAGCAGCGAGCGCACAAGGTGCCAAGCGTGAGGGCTTTGGGTCGTAGGCATCGGTTCGGAACGAAAGGTCGTCGGGGGACGGCGCGGCAGGCCGGCGGGTTGCAGGGGCCGGTGGCGATCCGCATCGGCCGGAAGCCGGCCAAGGGGGATTGCCGCGCCAGGCGGATTTGTAGAATCGATTATCCATGACAGCACCCCCGCCCCCGGCCGCATTGGCCCCAAGCCGCCCCGCCGAAACCATTGCCTGGACGGATCCGCAGCGGGCCGAAGCGTTCCGAGGCTGGCTGGCGGCCGTCGCGCCGCGCCACGCGCTGCGGCCCGAAACCGTGAGGCTCGCCTCGGCCGACGCGAGCTTCCGCCGCTACTTCCGGCTCGACACCACCGACGCTGCCACCCCCACGCGCATCGTCATGGACGCCCCGCCCGACAAGGAAAACAGCGCCCCCTTCGTGCAGGTGGCCGGACTGATGGCCACGGCCGGCGTGCTGGCCCCCACGGTGCTCGAATGGGACGAGCCCAACGGCTTCCTGCTGCTGGACGACCTGGGCCGCCAGACCATGCTGGACGTGATCGATCCGACCCGCCCGGAGGCCGCCCGCCCGCTCTACGACCAGGCCATCGACGCGCTGGTCCGCTGGCAGCTTTCCTCCAGGCCCGGCGTGCTTCCCCCCTACGACCGGGCGCTGCTGGAGCGCGAACTGGCCCTCTTCCCCGAGTGGTACATCGGCCGCCACCGCGGCATCGCCGTCGAGGGCAAGCTGAAGGAGCGGCTCGAGCGCAGCTTCAAGCTTATCGTCGAGAGCAACCTCGCGTCGCCCAGCGTCTACGTGCACCGCGACTTCATGCCGCGCAACCTGATGGTGGATGCGGCCCCCACGCCCGGCGGCGACTCGGGCGCTGCTCTCGGCGTGCTCGACTTCCAGGACGCGGTGTACGGCCCCATCACCTACGACATCGCCAGCCTGATGCGCGACGCCTTCCTGAGCTGGGACGAGGAGTTCGTGCTCGACGTCACCATCCGCTACTGGCAGGCGGCGCGCAAGGCCGGGCTGCCGGTCGACGAGGACTTCGGCGCCTTCTATCGCGCGGTCGAGTGGATGGGCCTGCAGCGCCACCTGAAGGTCGCCGGCATCTTCGCGCGCCTCACGCTGCGCGACGGCAAGCCGCGCTACCTGGCCGACACGCCGCGCTTCATCGCCTACATCCGCGCCACCGCGAGCCGTTATTCGGAACTGACGCCCCTGTCGCGGGTGATCGACGAGATCGAGGGCACCTCGGCCATCACCGGCTACGCCTACGGCCGTGTCTGAAGGCGAACTGAAAAAGCACCACCCTGCGGCGCCCGCGCAACGGCCGCTCGCAGCTATCGATTCCGGAGCATGCCGCGTTTCCATTGTTCAGTGCCGTTGAGCGTCGGCGCCAGCCTGGCGCTGCCGGCAGGCGCCGCGCGCCATGTGCAGGTGCTGCGGATGCAGCCCGGCGATGCCCTTACGCTGTTCGATGGCGCGGGCGGCGAGTACGCGGCCACGGTCGAGCGCATGGGCCGCAGCGACGTCTCGGTGACGGTCGGCGCGCACCTCGCCGTGGAGCGCGAAGCGCCGCGCGCGGTGCATCTCGCAGTCGGCATGCCGGCCAACGAGCGCATGGACTGGCTGGTCGAGAAGGCGACCGAACTCGGCGTGGCGAGCATCCAGCCGCTGGCCACGGCCCACGGCGTGCTGCGCCTGGCCGGCGAGCGTGCCGAGAAGAAGCGTGCGCACTGGGAAGCCATCGCCGTCGCGGCCTGCGAGCAATGCGGCCGCAACCGCGTGCCGGCGATCCATCCGGTGCAGCCTTTCGCGACCTGGCTCGAAACCCGGCGCGAGCCGGCCGTGCGCCTGGTGCTGAGCCTGGCCGAGGGCACGCGCGGCATCGCGGCCATCGCCCCGGGCGACCAGGGCGCGACCGTGCTGAGCGGCCCCGAAGGCGGCCTGAGCGCCGCAGAGGAGCAGCAGGCCATCGCCCGAGGCTTCGCTCCCGTCACCCTCGGCGCGAGGGTGCTGCGTGCCGAGACGGCGGCGCTGGCCGCGCTGGTGGCCTTGGCCGGCCTCTAGGCGGGCGAACAGTCAGGCGGAGCGCCGCCGGCGTGCCGGTGGGTGTTTTCCGCAACGCGCGCCCGGACAGCCTGAGAAACAATCGTTACTTCTTTAAGACAAAAGAAGGACTCCCGCGCCCATGTTCAAGTTGCCCGGCCTGCTGCGCCTCGCCCCTCTGACACTTGCCGCGACGCTGCTTTGCGCGGCTCAAGGCGCGCTCGCCCAGCCCCAGGCCGTCGCCCCGACGCCCGCTCAGGTCAGCCCCGAGATCGACCAGGCTTTCACCCAGCTGATGGCGTCCCCCCCCATCCAGAAGCTGCTGGACGCAGTCAGGGCCGACCACGACCGCTCGATCGAAGACCTGAAGATGCTCACAGAGATCGAAGCCCCGCCGTTCAAGGAGCACCGGCGCGCCGAAGCCTTTCTCGCCCGCATGAAGGCGCTCGGGCTGACGAGCGCGAAGATCGACGCCGAAGGCAATGTGGTCGGCCTGCGCAGGGGCACGGGCAACGGGCCCAAGCTGCTGATCTCGGCCCACCTCGACACCGTGTTCCCCGCCGGCACCGACGTGAAGGTCAAGGAGCGCGACGGCCGGCTCCATGCGCCGGGCATCGCCGACGACACGCGCGGCCTCGCAGTGCTGCTGTCGTGGCTCAAGGTGCTCAACGACAACAGGATCCAGACGGTGGGCGACCTGATGTTCGTCGCCAACGTGGGCGAGGAAGAACTCGGCAACCTGCGCGGCATGAAGGCGATCTTCCGCGACCACCTCGACATCGACGGCATGGTGGGGCTCGAGCCTTCGGCGCCCGGCTCGGTGCTGGTGCTGGGCACCGCGAGCCACCGCTACGAGGTCACTTTCCAGGGGCCCGGCGGGCACAGCTTCGGCGCCTTCGGGCAGGTGCCCAGCGCGATCCACGGCATGGGCCGCGCCATCGCGAAGATCGCCGACATCCGCACGCCGAGTTTCCCGAAGACGACGTTCACCGTCGGCACCGTGAGCGGCGGCACGTCGGTGAACACCATCGCGCCCGATGCGCGCATGGCCATCGACATCCGTTCGGACGACATGGCCTCGCTGCTGGAGACCGAGAAGAAGATCCTTGCGGCCATCGACGAAGCCGTGGTCGAGGAGAACAGGCGCTGGAACGTCAGCACGCTGAGCGTGAGCACCAAGCTCATCGGCGAGCGCCCCGGAGGCCGTACGCCGCCCGACTCGCCGATCGTCGAGGCCGCGATCCGCTCGAACGCCGCCTTCGGCAACAGGACGCTGCTGCGCGGCGGCAGCACCGACGCCAACGTGCCGATCTCGCTGGGCGTGCCGGCGATCATCGTGGGCGGCGGAGGAAGGGCCTCGGGATTCCATTCGCTGAGCGAGTCCATTGACATGACAGATGCGTGGAAAGGCGCGCAGAATTCGCTCGTCACCGTGCTCGGCCTGGTGGGCGTGCAGGGAGTCAGCCCCGCGCTGCTCGCCAAACGGACGGCACGTACCAAGTAATTTGTCACGTTGCCGGTTCGAAAGTGGCGTGGCACTTTCGACTTACGGTCCGCGGCATTTAACAATGTTGGCGGTTCTGTCACACATCAAGGAAACAGCCATGGGATTGCTCGATTCGGTACTCGGCCAGGTGCTCGGAGGCGCTGCGCAACAGCAGCAGCCGCAAGGTGGAGGCCTCGGCGGTCTGGGTGATCTGGGCGGCCTGGCCGGCGCGCTGGGCGGCCTGCTCGCCAACAACGGCAGCGTGGGTGGCCTGGGTGGCCTGGTCTCGAAGTTCGAGCAGGCCGGCATGGGCGACGTCATCGGCTCTTGGATCGGCAAGGGAGAAAACCAGCCCGTCACCGGCGACCAGCTGCAGAACGCGCTGGGCAGCGACACCATCGCGAGCATCGCATCCAAGCTCGGCATCAATGCGCAGACGCTCCTGCCAATGCTGGCCACCATGCTGCCGGCGCTCATCGACCAGCTCACGCCCCACGGCAAGGTCCCCGACCAGGGGCTGGGCAACCATGACGACCTGCTGGGCTCGCTCAGCGGTCTGCTGCAAGGCAAGCAGTCCTGAACCGGACTGCCTTCTCCAGCGTTCGAGCGCCCGCGAGGGCGCTTTTTTTTGGCCCGCGCGTGTTGGCCGACAATCCCTGCGGCATCAACGGAGAGCAATGGCATGGCGGGCAGTCGCAAGTCGAAGGGAGAAGACGAGAAGAAAGAGGGCGGCCTCGACGCGCGGCCCGACGGCAAGGTGCGGTGGTCCAAGAGCATGCGCGACGCGCTCGCGCGGTTCAACGACCGGCCCTGCGGCCAGTGCGGCGGCTCGCTCTCCGACGAACGCAGCCTGGCCGACAGCCTCGACTTCTTCCGCCGCCACCGCTCCAGCTTTTATCCCCCGCGCGCCGCGCGGCTGCGCATGCTCGAGATGCATGGCGCTGCGGCAGCCGAGCTCCTCTTCGAGCCCTCGCCGCAGAAGGAAGCCGTCACCGACCTGCTGGCCATCCATGACGCGGAGGTGGTGCGCTTCTTCGTCGCGCAGGTCAAGCAGATCGACTGCAAGAACGCACTGGTGAAGCAGGCGGCGCGCTGGCCGCTCTTCGTGCTGCGCGAACTGCTGTCGGCGAACCCGGCTCGGCACCAGGCCGGGGCCGCGCTGATCCTGGAGCTGCTCGCGGCGAACCCCGAATGGCAGAAGCCGCTCGAGGCCTCCTGCGACGAGGCGCAGCGCAAGACGCTCGCGCGCCTGCAGGAAGACGGCTCTCCCGGCGTGGCCGACGCATCCGCCGACGACTGGCCCGCGCTGCTGCGCCGCCCCCCATGGAAGAACCGGCAGGCGCTGCCCGTCATTCCGGTGCTGGCGCTGCAGCCGCTGCCACCGACAGCGCGGCTGCATTGGGCCGACCTGCAGCCGCCGCAGTACCTGCAGGCCACGGGCGACCTGTCCGACTGGCTGGCGCGCGAGGTGCGCGTCTCGCGCGACCGCTCGAACCAGTGGATGACCGAGTTCCCGCGCCACCAGCCCGATGCGCCCGACGCCATCCGCGAAGGCGGCAGCGTGCACAAGGCGCTGTGGATGCTGGGCCTGCGCCCCGAGCTCGTCGACGACGTGGCCGCCGGGCGCCGCGAGATCGCCGGACCCGAGGATTTCGGCCCGCTCCCGGGCACGCGCTGGGGCGTGGCCGAATACATCTGGCAGCTGCCCGCGCCGCTGGCCGTGGCGGCGTTCACGCACGGGCCGGCCGTCGATCACTTCATGGGCGACGTGGCGCGCGTGCGGCCCATCCTCCACGCCCTCGGCGCGGACGCGCTGCCGGGGCTGCCGCGCTTTCTCAAGCAGGGCTCGCGCGCGATGTTCGAGCTGGCGTCGGTCATCGAGTGGGACCCGCTCGCCGGCTGGATCGCCAGGGGCTTCCACACCAACCGCTGGGTGCGGCGCGAGGCGGCCGCATGGCTGGAGCGCTACCCCGACACCGCAGCGCGCGGGCTCGTCCCCATCGCGCTGGGCGAGCCCGGCGCCGCGCATGAATCGGCACAGGCCGCGTTGCGCTGGCTGCACGACAACGGCCATGCCGATGCGGTGCGTGCGCAGGCGCAGGCCTACGGCGCCGAAGCCGCCGACGCAGTGGCGCAGCTGCTGTCCATCGCGCCCGAGGACGTGCTGCCCGACAGCCTGCCCGCGGTGCCGAAGACGCTGCCGCTGCCGACGCTGCCCCGGCTGATCCTCGCCAAGGACGGCCTCGCGCTGCCGCAGGCCGTGGTGCCCGACGTGCTGATGGCGATGATGCTCGGCAAGGCCGACGCGCCCTATCCGGGGCTCGCCGGGCTGCTGGAGGCGATCACGCCCGACTCGCTGGCACGCTTCGGCCGCGCGCTGCTGGCCTGGTGGATCGGCAACGGCCGCCCGAGCAAGGAACGCTGGATGTTCGCGCTGCAGGGCCGCCTGGGCGACGGCGAGACCGCGCGCCAGCTCTACGGCCTGCTGCGCCAGTGGCGCGCCGCGCTGGACCGCGTGCGCGCCTACGACGCCATGGCCATGCTCGGCGAGATCGGCAGCGACGCCGCGCTGATGCACCTGGCCGAACTCTCGCGCCAGACCCGCTACGACGACCTGCGCACCCGCGCCGACCGCATGCTCGGCGAAGTGGCCGAACAGCGCGGCCTGAGCCTCGACCAGCTGGCCGACCGCACCGTGCCCGAGCTCGGCCTCGATGTCCGCGCGCGCCTCACCCTGGACTTCGGCTCGCGCAGCTTCGAGGTGCGCATGGACGACAGCTTCCAGCCCGTCGTCCACGATGCGAAGGGCAAGGTGCTCAAGACGCTGCCCAAGGCCGGCGCGAACGACGACCCCGGCAAGGCGGCCGCCGCAACGACCCAGCTCAAGGAACTGCGCAAGCTCGCGAAGACCGTCGCCACCACGCAGATCAGGCGGCTCGAAGCCGCGATGTGCGCGCAGCGCCGCTGGAGCCCCGACGAATTCATGCCCTTCTTCGCCAACCATCCGGTGCTGCGCGTGTTCAGCCGGCCGCTGGTCTGGGGCCTGTTCGATGCCGCCGACAGGCTGCAGGGCACGTTCCGCGTCACGGCGGAAGGCGAGCTGGCCGACCTGAACGACGACCCGGTGAAGCTGGCGGAGAACGCGCGCATCGGCCTGCCGCATCCGCTGGACTTCGCAGCGCTCGATGCCTCGCTCGCGGCCGCATGGGGCCAGGTGCTGGCCGACTACGAGCTGCTGCAGCCCTTCGAGCAGCTCTCGCGCCAGTCCTTCGTGCTCGACGATGCGCTGCGCGCCGGCCGCGAGCTGCCGCAATGGGCCGGCCGCGCGGTGTCGAACGCCGCGCTCATGGGCCTGGAGACGCGCGGCTGGGTGCGCGAGATCGGCGACGGCGGCATGGTCAACGCCTTCAACAAGGGCGTGCCCGGCGAGGGCCAGGTCCGCCTGCAGCTGGAGGAAGGCTGGTTCGTGCAGGACAGCCCCGACGGCAAGGCGCTCCAGACCGTGCTCGGCGTGGCGCTCACCGGCACCGAGCGCACGCTGGGCGACCTGCCCGCCATCGCCTTCAGCGAGATCGAGCGCGACCTGCAGCGCGCGATACGAGAGACCGCACCATGAACCGCAACCTCTGGCTGCTCGCCATCTGCCAGGGCCTGCTGCTGACGAACAACGTCACCTTCATCGCCATCAACGGCCTGGTGGGCCTGGCCATCGCTCCGCGCGGCTGGATGGCCACGCTGCCGGTGATGAGCTACGTGATCGGCGGCGCGCTCTCCACCGGGCTGGTGGCGCGCACGCAGCAGCGCTTCGGCCGGCGCGGCTCGTTCCAGACCGGTCTGGCTGTGGCGCTGGTGTCGGCGCTGCTGTGCTGCTTCGCGGCCGTCACCAGGAACTTCTGGCTGCTGTGCTTCGCCACCGTCATCGCGGGCTACTACAACGCCAACGCGGGGCTCTACCGCTTCGCCGCGGCCGAACTGGCGGCGCCGGAATGGCGCGAGAAGGCGGTGTCGATGGTGATGGCCGGCGGGCTGATCGGCGCCGTGGCCGGGCCCAACCTCGCCAAGGCCACGCGCGAGGCCTTCGCCGTGCCTTTCGCGGGCGCCTACATCGCGCTCGCCGCGGTGGCGCTGCTGTCGATGGTGGTGATGCACTTCATCGAATTCCCGCCAGCGCCCGCGCGCAAGGAGTCGGGCGGCGGACGCTCGCTGTCGGAGATCGCGCGGCAGCCCGTGTTCATCGTGGCGGCCGCAGCCGGCGCGCTGGGCTATGGCGTCATGAACCTGCTGATGGCCGCGACGCCGATCGCGATGCAGATCTGCAGCCTGCCCTTCTCCGACGCCGCGCTGGTGCTCGAATGGCACGTGATCGGCATGTTCGCGCCGGGCTTCTTCACCGGCCACCTGATCCGCCGCTTCGGCGCACTGCCGGTGATGGGCGTGGGGCTGCTGCTGAACCTCGGCTGCATCGCCGTCGCGCTCTCGGGCGTGGAACTGCATCACTTCATCGTGGCGCTGTTCCTGCTGGGCGTGGGCTGGAATTTCCTGTTCACCGGCAGCACCACGCTCTCGCTCACCGCCTACGCGCCCGAGGAGCGCGACCGCGCCCAGGGCGCGCTCAACTTCTGCGTGTTCGCCACGCTGGCGCTGACCTCGTTCGCCTCGGGCGTGCTGGTGACCACGCAGGGCTGGCAACTGCTGAACGTCGGCTCGCTGGTGCCGGTGGTGCTGACCGGTGCGGCGCTGCTCTGGCTGGCGCGCCGCAAGCGCGCCGTCAGATCCGCGGCGGAAAGCGCCGGTTGAGCCAGCGCTGCAGGGCCTCGAAGACCGGCTCGGCTTCGAGCTCGTTGAAGATCTCGTGGTACAGGCTGTCGAAGCAGTGCGCCTCGACCTTGCCGCCGGGCGTCGCCGCCGAGGCGAAGGCGCGGCTGGCCGCGGGGCGCACGAGGCGGTCGTCGCCCGCGTAGAGCAGCAGCGTCGGCACGGGCCAGTCCGGGGCCTGCTGCAGCACGGTCTGCCCCTCGTACGCGAGGAAGCGCGCGAGGCGCCCGCCGATGCGGTCGTGCGTGAGCGGGTCGTCGCGATAGGCCTGCACCACGGCCGGATCGTGCGAGAGGAAGTTGTCGTCCAGGCCGTTGCCCACGCGCAGCCCGGGCGCGATGCGCGGCAGCACCGCGAGCAGCATCTTCTGGAAGCCGCTCAGCCCCGGGTCGAGCCCCGGCGAGGAGAGCACCAGCGCATCGACCTGCCGCACGCCGCGCGCGACCAGGCTCGCCGCCACCAGGCCGCCGAGGCTGTGGCCCAGCAGCACCAGCGGCAGGCCGGGGTTCTCGCGGCGCGCGTCGTCGATGACCAGCGCGAGGTCATCCACCAGCCGCAGCTCGCTCGGCAGGCCGCCGCGCGGGCCGCTGGATTCGCCGTGCCCGTAGTGGTCGTGCGCCCACACCGCGAAGCCCCATTCGTGCAGGTACTCGGCCAGGCCGTGGTAGCGGCCCGCATGCTCGCCGAGCCCGTGGACCACGACGACCACGGCGCGCGCCGGGCCGGGCGCGGGCAGCCGGCGCAATGCGAGCGTCTCGCCGCCGGGCGTGGACAGCGAAACGCGCTGGGGCAGAGGCAGCGCCTCGCTCAAGCGGCCACCGGCTCCGATGCTGCTGCGCGGTGCGCGGCCGGCAATGCGGCGATCACTTCGGCCACGGCAGCAGTGAGCTTCTTGGCATAGGGCACGTGCAGGAACTCGTTGGGGCCGTGCGCATTGCTCTTCGGGCCGAGCACGCCGCAGACCATCATCTGCGCCTTCGGGAAGCCGGCACTGAGCATGTTCATCAGCGGGATGGTGCCGCCCTGGCCGATGTAGCCGCAGGAAGCGCCGAAGTGCGCCTTCGAGGCCTTGTTGAGCGCGTCCTCGAACCACGGCGTGATGGTGGGTGCGTTCCAGCCGGTGGCGCCGCCGTTGCTCTCGAAGGTGACGCGGGCCTGGTAGGGCGCGTTGTCCTCCAGCAGCGTCTTGAGGTTCTGCACGGCCTCGGCCGCGTCCACCAGCGGGGGCAGGCGCAGCGACAGCTTGAAGGCGGTGTAGGGACGCAGCACGTTGCCCGCGTCCTTCAGCGCCGGGAAGCCTTCGGCACCGGTCACCGACAGCGTGGGCTTCCAGGTGCGGTTGAGCAGCGCCTCGACCGGGTCGGTGGTGGTGGGCAGCGCGAACACGGTCGAGCCGCCGCAGTCGTAGTGCGCCCACGGGAAGCGCTTGTAGACCTCCTCACCGAGGATGGCGGCGGTGGCCTTGGCCTGCGCGAGGCGGTCGGCGGGCACTTCGCAGTGGAAGCTCGCGGGCAGCAGGCGGCCGGTGGCGCTGTCCTCGAGCCTGTCGAGCACCTGCCGCATGATGCGGAAGCTGGAGGGCACGAGGCCCGAGGCGTCACCCGAGTGGATGCCCTCGGTCAGCACCTCGACCTTGAGCGTGCCGCTGGCCATGCCGCGCAGCGACGTGGTGAGCCACAGCTGGTCGTAGTTGCCGGCGCCGGAGTCGAGGCAGATCACGAGCTCGACGTTGCCCAGGCGCGGGCGCAGCGCGTCGACGTAGGGCAGCAGGTCGTAGGAGCCGCTTTCCTCGCAGGTCTCGATCAGGCCGACGATGCGCGGATGCGTCGCGCCCTGGTTCTTGAGCGCCTGCAGCGCGGCGATGCTGGCGTACACCGCGTAGCCGTCGTCGGCACCGCCGCGGCCGTAGAGCAGGCCGTTCTCGTACTTGGGCGTCCAGGGGCCGAGGTCGTTGCGCCAGCCGGTGAACTCGGGCTGCTTGTCGAGATGGCCGTACATCAGCACGGTCTCGCCCATGTCGGTGCCGGTGGCCGGCACTTCGAAGAACAGCACCGGGGTGCGGCCCTCCAGGCGCACGATCTCGAGCTTCAGGCCCTCGACCTTCTGCGCCTCGACCCACGCGGCGGCGTTGCGCAGCACCGTCTCGAGATAGCCGTTGGCCGACCAGTCCTTGTCGAAGCCGGGCGACTTCGCGGGGATGCCGATGTAGTCGGTGATTTGCTTGAGGATGTCGCCGTCCCATTGGGCGGTGACGTCGGACAGGGCGCGCTCGGCGTCGAGCGTGCCGGCGGGCATTTCGCGGTGCAGGGGGGCGTTCATCGGTGGGTTCTCCGCGGGTGACGAAAGAAAGGACGCATTTTGCGCCTTGGAGCGACCGCGCGTAGAGTGCGGGCGATCTCAACCCGGAGGGCCACGTGAGCAAGGCAAACATCAAGGTGGGCATCGGCGGCTGGACCTACGAGCCCTGGCGCGACAACTTCTATCCCAAGGGGCTCGCGCATGCGAAGGAACTCAACTACGCGAGCCGCAAGGTCAGCGCCATCGAGATCAACGGCACCTACTACAGCACCTTCAAGCCCGAGACCTTCCGCAAGTGGCACGACGACACGCCCGACGACTTCGTGTTCTCGATGAAGGCCTCGCGCTTCGCGACCAACCGCAAGCTGCTGTCGGGCGCGGGCGACTCCATCAAGCGCTTCATCGACAGCGGCGTGGCCGAGCTCGGCGACAAGCTCGGGCCGATCGTGTGGCAGTTCATGCCGACCAAGCAGTTCGATGCGGAGGACTTCGAGGCTTTTCTCGCGCTGCTGCCGAAGAAGGAGGGCAGCCGCGCGCTGCGCCACGTGATGGACGTGCGGCACGAGAGCTTCATCGTGCCCGCCTACAAGGCGCTCGCGAAGAAGTACAAGGTGTCGACGGTGTTCACCGACGCCGACAAGTTTCCGTCCTTCGAAGAGCCCGAAGGCGACATCGCCTACGCGCGGCTGATGATGGCCGACGCCAAGCTGAAGCTGGGTTATGCGCCGAAGGCCCTCGACACCTGGGCCGAGCGCGCGCAGGGGTGGGGCACGTCGCCGAAGAAGCGCGACGTGTTCGTCTACTTCATCAACGGCGCAAAGGAAAAGGCACCGGCTGCTGCCGGTGCCTTGCTGGAGCGTCTTGGATGGACCGCGCCTGCCACGTGAAAGGCGCCCGTGGGCGCCACCGGGCCGCTCCCCGGGCGGTCCGCGCCATCCCCCTCGAGGGATGGATTTACACGCAGCGAAGCGAAGTGAAAAGCCGGGGGGCCGACTTCAGGCCGCAGCCTGCAGCGAGGGCTTGGCGGCGCCGAAGCTGATCTCGCCGGAGATCTGGCCGCCTTCCTCGATCACGATCTTGCCGTAGCGGATCTTGCCCGTGACCTTGCCGGTCGAGTGGATGACGAGCTTCTCGCGCACGGTGAGGCTGCCGTCGAACACGCCGCGGATCTCGGCGATGTCGATCTCGGCGGAGCCCTTGAACGCGCCCTGCTCGGCGATCTGCATCAGGCGCGAGTCCATGGTGGCTTCGACCAGGCCTTCGACCACGAGCGTGTCGCAATCGGTGATCTCCACGCCCTTGAGCTTGATGTTGGGACCGACGGTCAGCTTGCTGCCGCCTTCCTTGGCCGGCGCGGTCGCGGGGGTGTTCAGGCCGCCTTGCTGTGCGGTGAGCGAAGAAGGATTGACGGGGCTTCCGGAGAGGTTGGTGCCCGAGCCGACGAGCGGCGCGGGGCGCGATGTCAACGAATCGGTGTCACGATCACGCTTGCCGAAGAAGGGGGACTGTGTAGCCAAAGGGGAGCTCCTCATGAAAGGGACTATCGTAAGAACGCACTCACGGCCTGCGGCACTTCATTGCGCAAGAAGCGTAACTGAATAAGTCGATCGCGCGCATGACAATGTGACGCCATGACCCGCCAGAACACCGCAGCCGACGCCACGCCTTCCACCATGCCCGCATCGCGAGCCATGTCGGCCTCTTCGGACTCGCGCTTCGACAAGCCCGCGCACGGCTGGCGGCGCACGCTCTTCACGGTGATCTTCGAGGCCGACACGCGCGCAGGGCTGTGGTTCGACCTCGCGCTGATCGCGGTGATCGTGGCGAGCGTGCTCGTGGTGATCCTCGACAGCGTGCAGTCCATCCGCGAGCAGTGGCGCTCGGTGTTCAACGTGCTCGAATGGGTGTTCACGGCGCTCTTCACGCTGGAGTACATCGCGCGGCTGAGCTGCGTGAACAGGCCGCTGCGCTACGCGACGAGCTTCTACGGCGTGATCGACCTGCTCGCGCTGCTGCCGACCTTCCTCGTGGTCTTCGCGCCGGAGATGGGGCTGGGCTATCTCATCGACGTGCGCATCCTGCGACTGCTGCGCGTGTTCCGCATCTTCAAACTATCGCGCTACTCGGTCGAGTACCGCGCGCTGGTCTCGGCGGTGGCGGCGAGCCGGCGGAAGATCACCGTGTTCGTCGGCTTCGTGATGCTCGTGGTGCTGGTGATGGGCACGCTGATGTACGTGGTCGAGGGGCCGCAGCACGGCTTCACCAGCATTCCGGTGGCGGTCTACTGGGCGATCTCGACGATGGCCACCGTGGGCTTCGGCGACCTCGTGCCCAAGACCGACCTCGGCCGCGCGATCGCCTCGGTGATGATGCTGGTGGGCTGGGGCGTGCTCGCGGTGCCGACCGGCATCGTGACCGCCGAGATGGCGCGGCGCGGGAGCGACGACGAACCGGCCGTCCTGCCGGTGGCGCAGCGCGGCGTTCTCGCGATGGTCGAGCCGGCACCCGCGGTCCGGGCGAAGAGGCTCACTCCTGCGGCCAGACGACGCGCCCTTGCGCAGCATCGCCGAGGCGCGCGATGAAGGCGTCGGCCTCCGGCTCCGGCAGCGAGAATGCGAAGGCTACGTCGTCGCCGTGCTGCACGCCCTCGAGCACCGCGCCCGCGGCAGCGAGCTCGCGCCGCACCAGCCCTTCGAGCGCATAGGGCACCAAGCAGCGCAGGCTGCGCTGGCGCAGGAGCGGCACCAGCGTGGCGCCGAGCAGGGCCTGCGCGACCGCATCGGTGTAGGCCCGCACGAGCCCGCCCGCGCCCAGCTTCACGCCGCCGAAGTAGCGCACCACGGTCGCGAGCGCACCCTCGACCTGCTGGTGGCGCAGCACTTCCAGCATCGGACGTCCTGCGGTGCCGCCGGGCTCGCCGTCGTCGTTCGCGGCCGACTGCCCGCCCGCCATGAGGGCCCAGCACACGTGCGCCGCCGCGGGATGCTCGGCACGCAGCGAGGCGACCACGGCCAGTGCCGCCGCGCGGTCGGCCACCGGCTGCACGCAGCCGATGAAACGGCTCTTCTTGATGACGAGCTCGCTGTGGACCGGCTGTGCGAGCGTGAAGCTCATCGCGCGATCAGCCGCCGCCGCGCTCGAACTTGAAGACGGCCGTGCTGGCGCGCGCGTTGGGCAGCCAGCGCACGTCGCGGCCGTTCTGCAGCCCGAAGGCGTCGAGGATGCGAAGGTTGTTCTTGCCGGCCAGCACCTCGAAGTCCTTGAAGGTGCCGACGCGGATGTTGGGCGTGTCGTACCACTGGTAGGGCAGGCGGCGCGTGACGGGCATGCGCCCGCGCGCCACGCTCAGGCGGTTGGGCCAATGCGCGAAGTTGGGGAAGGCGACGATGCCGATGCGGCCCACGCGCGCTGTCTCGCGCAGCATGACCTCCGCATTGCGCAGGTGCTGCAGCGTGTCGATCTGCAGCACCACGTCGAACGAGGCGTCGTCGAACATCGCGAGGCCTTCGTCGAGGTTGAGCTGGATCACGTCGACGCCGCGGCGGATGCACTGCAGCACGTTGCCGTCGGCGATCTCCACGCCGTAGCCGGTGCAGCCGCGCTCGCGCTGCAGCAGGTCGAGCAGGGCGCCGTCGCCGCAGCCGAGGTCAAGCACGCGCGAGCCCTGCGGCACGAGCTCCGCGATGAGTCTTTGGTGTTCGAGGTCGCTCATTGCTGGAACTCCTTGGCGACACGCTCGAAGTAGGAGCGCACCACGCCCATGTAGCGCACGTCGTCGAGCAGGAAGGCGTCGTGGCCATGCGGCGCATCGATCTCGGCGTAGCTCACGTTGCGGCTGTTGTCGAGCAGCGCCTTGACGATCTCGCGGCTGCGCGCGGGCGAGAAGCGCCAGTCGGTCTTGAAGCTCACGAGCAGGAACTTGGCGCGCGCCTGGGCCAGCGCGGCGCTGAGCTTGCCGCCGTGGTTGCGCGCGGGGTCGAAGTAGTCGAGCGCGCGGGTGATCAGAAGGTAGGTGTTGGCGTCGAAGTACTCGCTGAACTTGTCGCCCTGGTAGCGCAGGTAGCTCTCGATCTGGAACTCGACGTCCTGCGTGGAGTAGCGGTAGTCCGCGCCTGCCGCCTCGCCTTCCACCGCGCTGCGCAGGATGCGGCCGAACTTGGCGTTCATCACGTCGTCGCTGAGGTAGGTGATGTGGCCGATCATCCGCGCGATGCGCAGGCCGCGCTTGGGCACCACGCCGTGTTCGTAGAAATGGCCGCCGTGGAAATCGGGGTCGGTCACGATGGCGCGGCGTGCCACTTCGTTGAACGCGATGTTCTCGGCCGTGAGGTTGGGCGCGCTGGCCACCACCACGGCGTGGCGCACGCGCTCGGGATACTGCAGCGTCCACGAAAGGGCCTGCATGCCGCCGAGGCTGCCGCCCATCACGGCGGCGAGCGTCTCGATGCCGAGCGCGTCGAGCAGCGCGGCCTGGGCGTCGACCCAGTCCTCGACCGTCACCACGGGGAAGTCGGCGCCGTAGACGCGGCCCGTGGCGGGGTTGACGTGCATGGGGCCGGTCGAGCCGAAGCAGGAGCCGAGGTTGTTGACGCCGATCACGAAGAAGCGGTCGGTGTCGACCGGCTTGCCCGGACCCACCATGTTGTCCCACCAGCCCTCGGAGCGGGCCTGCCCCTGGTAGACGCCGGCGACGTGGTGCGATGCGTTGAGCGCGTGGCACACGAGCACGGCGTTGCTGCGATCGGCGTTCAGGGTGCCGTAGGTTTCGTAGGCGAGCGTGTAGTCGCTGATCGATGCGCCGCTGCGCAGGGCCAGCGGGCCTGCGAACTGCATCGACTGCGGAGTGACGACCAAAGGTGGCGACGAAGACATGAATGAAAAAACCCGGCCTCGCCAAAAACGAGCCGGGTTGTTCGCCAACTGACTGTCTTTAGCTGCATTTATCAAGCGCCCGCAAGCTGAAGCAAATCGGCGCAGAGAGAGTATATCCCCCAGGCTTCGCGCACTGCGTGTCGCTTCGCCTGCCCCCTTGGGAAGGGGGCAACACCTGCGGCCCGGCAAGGCCGGTTCCGCGGTGTTCCTGGGAGGGGGACGGTGTTTTTTATATGCCGACGATCATGAGAACGCCGAGCACCAGGAAGATCGCTGCCGAGATGCCGTGCACGAGCTTGATCGGCACACGCCGCACGATCTTCTCGCCGAGCCACACCACGGGCGCGTTCGCCAGCATCATGCCCAGCGTGGTGCCCACGACCACCCAGAAGTAGTCGTGCGTGAAGCGGGCGGCGAGCATGACGGTGGCGATCTGGGTCTTGTCGCCCATCTCGGCGAGGAAGAACGCGACGACCGTGGTGCCGAAGACGCCGAACTTCGATGCGCCAGGGGCGTCATCGTCGTCGAGCTTGTCGGGAATCAGCATCCAGACGGCCATCGCGATGAACGAGCCGCCCAGTATCCAGCGCAGCACCTCGGGTCCGAGCCAGCGAGTGAGGTAGTTGCCGACCGCGCCCGCGAGCGCGTGGTTGATGACGGTGGCGGCGAAGATGCCGAGGACGATCGGCCAGGGTTTCCTGAAACGCGCGGCCAGGAGAAGGGCCAGGAGCTGGGTCTTGTCGCCCATTTCCGCGAGCGCGACGACGCCCGTTGCTACGAGAAAAGCTTCCATGATGACGTGGGGTTCCTTGGGCCGAAGGACGCAATTGACCGTGCAACACCTTCGGCCATATTCCCGAAGTTGCACGGTCAAAGGTCTCGCCAGGTGTTTTTCACTGCACGCGCCATATCCTGGTGGGACAGGACAAGTCTGTTGACGCGGGCCCTTCTCGCAGATCGGAAGGCGGCTACTCCCCAATGACGATCGGAATTCTACATGCAGGCACGGATGTAGGGCGAAGGACTTCGCTCCATCATGAGAGTATGCGCAAACTTCCGAATTGTTTTGACAGGTGCTACCTCAAGAAGCAAATTCCCGCTTGCAATTCGGATATTTCACCCATAATGCACGAGCCTCCCTCTTCAATTTGGTCGGGAGGCAGTTCGGTGATCGGTCAGTTTCGCGCGACTCGACGCTCTCGTTTGAGTGATGCTTTCGGGACTCCATCGCTTTTCTTGATGTGTTTATAGGAGTCCCTTGATGGGCAACAAACTGTACGTCGGCAACCTGCCTTACTCGGTGCGCGACGGAGATCTCGAACAAGCCTTCGGGCAGTTCGGCGCCGTGACCAGCGCCAAGGTCATGATGGAACGCGACACCGGTCGCTCGAAGGGCTTCGGCTTCGTCGAGATGGGCAGTGACGCGGAAGCACAGGCCGCAATCAACGGCATGAACGGCCAGCCCCTGGGCGGCCGCAGCGTCGTCGTCAACGAAGCACGTCCGATGGAAGCCCGTCCTCCGCGCAGCGGCGGCTACGGCGGCGGTGGTGGTGGTGGTGGTTATGGCGGCGGTGGTGGCTACGGCGGCGGTGGTGGTGGCGGCTACGGTGGTGGCGGTCGCTCCGGCGGCGGTGGCGGCTACGGCGGCGGTGGCCGCAGTGGTGGCGGCGGCGGTGGTGGCGATGGCGGTTTCCGCAGCCCCTACGGCGCAGGCCCCCGTGGCGGCGGCCGCTCGGGCGGTGGCGGTGGTTACGGCGGCGGCAACAGCGGCTACTGAACCCTGCGACACTCCTCCAAAGCACACTCAGACTGAAAAGGCTCCCTCGGGAGCCTTTTTCTTTGCCTGTCCACTTATCTGCTTGTTTGCGTGTCTGCCGGTGGATTCGGTCCGACCGGATGCGATCAGGCCGCCGAGTTTCTTCAGGCTTCGCCGCTTCGCTTCTTGCGCTCGCGCCCCTGCACGACCCGGTCGAGCACGGCGTTCGGCAGCATGCGCATGATCTTCGCGACCACACCCATCTGCCAAGGGATCACGCGATAGCTGGTGCCGGCCTCGATGGCACGCAGCGCCTGGGCGGCGAAGTCTTCCGCCTTCATGAGGAAGGGCATGCCATAGCGGTTGCCCTGCGTGAGCGGCGTGTCGATGTAGCCCGGGCACAGGGTGACGACCTTGACGCCGCTCTTGTGCAGTTCGCCGCGCAGGCTCTCGCAGTACGCCACCACGCCGGCCTTGCTGGCGCAGTAGGCGCCGTGCCCCGGCAGTCCGCGGATGGAGGCCACGCTGCCGATGCCAACCAGCCGCCCGCTGCCGCGCCGGACCATCGCCCGCACGAAGGGATGGAAGGTGGCCATCAGGCCCACGTTGTTGGTGGCGAAGGTGCGCGCCATCACGTCGATGTCCTCGCGCTCCCCCGTGTCGATGCCGACGCTGATGCCCGCATTGGCGATCACCACGTCGGGCAGGCCCTGCTGTTCGATGCACGCGTTGCCGGCGGCGACGATGCTGTCGGTCTGGGCGACGTCGGCACCGTAGACCCGGTAGCGGTCGGGGCTCAGCCGGCGGGCGCTCGCCCACGATTCGATCTCTCCCGTGCGCCGCGCGACCAGCGCCAGCCGGTAGCCCGCGTCGTAGAAGCTCGCGGCCAGTGCCTGGCCGATGCCGCTGGAAGCGCCGGTGATGAAGACGAGCGGGGAGCTGCCGTTGGCCATGCGACGAATCTTCCTCAGCGCTTCTTGGCCGGCGCGGGAGCCGCGGCAGCTGCCGCCGACGGGATCAGCACGCCGCGCACCCGGCCGTTCAGGTTGGCCACGCCGCTGAGGTTGTCGTAGTCGAGCGTGTCGCCGGTGAACTGGTCGGTGCCGCGGATGAGCGTGACCGGCTTGTTCGAGGTGACGCGCTCGGTGTCGACATAGGCATGCAGGAAATCGCCGCGGAACTCCAGCTGCGGCGTGGGCTTGCCGTTCGGTCCCACGGAGGGGTCGCGGATGACGATCGCATTGCCGAAGAGCTGGATCTCGCTGCCGTCGGAATTCGACAGCCCGCGGTCGGCGCTGCCGCGCGTCACGAGCCCCTCGGGGGACACCGAGCGCATGCGCACTTTGTCGATCTCGATGGTGTCGGTGTCGGGGTAGTGCCGGCCTTCGACGCCGTGCAGCTCGCTGCGCAGGTCGCCGTTGGGCAGGAAGTTCTTGATGACGAAGTCGCGCATGAAGTAGTCGGGCTCGTGCGTGGGCGCGACCTTGGGAGTGGGCTCCAGCAGCTTGGGCGCGTTGCGCACCAGCCAGTAGGTGCCGAGCGCGACGGCGGCCGTCAGGATGATCGGCAGGTAGATCGTGGCGCGGTCGAGGCCGTCGCGCACCATGCCCCATGCGCGTTTCACGCCGCTCATGCGATCGGCCCCCGGGCCGCGTCGAGCATGACGCGGTACTGGCCGCAGGCCGTGAGCAGCAGGTCGCAGAACTCCCGCGCCGCGCCTTCGCCGCCGCGGGCCTTGGTCACGTAGCGCGCGATGCCGCGCACTTCCGCATGGGCATTGGCCGGCGCCGCCGGGAAGCCCACGCGCGATAGCACCGGCAGGTCGGGCCAGTCGTCGCCGATGGCCGCGGCCTGCGCCCAGCCGAAGCCGAGCTGGTCGAGCATCGCCTGCGCTGCGGGCAGCTTGTCTTCGGTGCCGTAGCGCACGTGCTCGATGCCCAGCGCCTCCAGGCGCACGCGCAGCGGCTTGGAATCGCGCCCGGTGATCACCGCCGGCACGATGCCCGCCTTGCGCAGCAGCTTCAGGCCGTAGCCGTCGAGGATGCTGAAGCGCTTGAGCGTCTCGCCGTGCTCGGTGAAGTACACGCCGCCGTCGGTCAGGACGCCGTCGATGTCGAAGAAGGCGATGCGCACGTCCTGCGCGGCGAGCAATGCCTCGGCCTGGAACTCGAGCGGCATCAGATGACTTTCGCCCGCATCAGGTCGTTGGTGTTGATCGCGCCGACGACCACGCCTTCGCCGTCGATCACGAACAGCCGCGTGATGCCGCACTGCTCCATGAGCTCGGCGGCCTCCACCGCCAGCGCGTCGACCCGGATGGTGCGCGGGTTGCGGTGCATGACCTCGGCCGCCCTCGGGCTGCGCAGGTCGGCGCCGGCCTCGATCAGCCGGCGCAGGTCGCCATCGGTGAAGATGCCCGAGGCACGGCCGTCGGGCTCCACCACGGCCGCGGCGCCGAAGCCCTTGTTGCTCATGGCGCGCATCAGCTCGCTGATGTTGGCGTCGGGCGCCACGCGCGGGACGTCGTCGCCCGAGCGCATGACGTCGCTCACGTGGGTGAGCAGCTTGCGTCCGAGCGCGCCGCCCGGATGCGAGCGCGCGAAGTCTTCCGAGCCGAAGCCGCGTGCGTCCAGCAGCGCCACGGCCAGCGCGTCGCCCATCGCCATCTGGGCGGTGGTGCTGGCGGTGGGGGCGAGGTTGAGCGGGCACGCTTCCTTGGACACGCCGGCGTCGATCACGATGTCGGCGTGGCGGGCAAGGGTGGATTCGGGGCGGCCGGTCATGGCGATCAGGGGCACGCCCTGGCGCTTGACGACCGGCAGGATGACGGTGAGCTCGTCGACCTCGCCGCTGTTGGAGATGGCGAGCACCAGGTCGACCGACTTGATCATGCCCAGGTCGCCGTGGCTGGCCTCGGCCGGGTGCACGAACATCGCCGGCGTGCCGGTGGAGGCGAGGGTGGCGGCGATCTTGCGGCCGACGTGGCCGCTCTTGCCCATGCCCATCACGACCACGCGGCCGCGCACTTCGAGGATCTTGCGCACGGCCTCGACGAAGCTCGGGCCGACGCGGCTCTTCAGGCCGGCAACGGCTTCGGCTTCGATGTCGAAGGTGAGGCGTGCCCGGGCCAGGATGGCCTCGGGATCGGCCACGGGGGCCGGGGCGGGACGGGAGCTCATCGCCGGATTTTACGGGCCCGCGGCTTGCCCCCGCGCCCGGCGGGCCCCTTGCGGCACGGGCACGCCGGCCAGCCTGCGCCGCGCGGCGCCCGGTGTCCTCACTGAGGCGGCGCGCACGGCTCTTGCTCTAGCATCGGCGTCTATGTCTTCGTTCGATCTCACGCTGTTGTATTTGCTGGCCGCGGTGATCGGCGTGGTGGCGTGCCGCTCCCTCAAGCTGCCGCCGATGCTGGGCTATCTGTCGGCCGGCGTGCTGATCGGGCCGCACGCCTTCGCGCTGGCCCAGAACACCGAGGGCATCCAGCACCTCGGCGAGTTCGGCGTGGTGTTCCTGATGTTCGTGATCGGGCTGGAATTCAGCCTGCCCAAGCTGCGCGCGATGCGAAAGCACGTGTTCGGCCTGGGCATGCTGCAGGTCCTGCTGACGATGGCACTCGCCACCGCCGGCGCGCTGCTGATGGCGCGGCTGCTGCCGCCCGCATGGCACCTGGGCTGGCAGACGGCGCTGGCGCTGTCGGGCGCGCTCACCATGAGCAGCACCGCCATCGTGGTCAAGCTGATGGCCGAGCGGCTCGAACTGGAGAGCGAGCACGGCAAGCGCGTGATGGGCGTGCTGCTGTTCCAGGACCTGGCGGTCGTTCCCCTGCTGGTGCTGATCCCCGCCCTGGGCGCGCCGCCGGAAGCGCTGGCCAAGGCGCTGGGCCTGGCGCTGCTGAAGGCGAGCTTCCTGATCGGCGTGCTGCTGTACGGCGGCCCGCGCGTGATGCGCTGGTGGCTCACGCTGGTGGCGCGCCGCCGCAGCGAGGAGCTCTTCATCCTGAACGTGCTGCTGATCACGCTGGGCCTGGCCTGGCTCACCGAACTGGCCGGCCTGAGCCTGGCGCTGGGCGCATTCATCGCGGGCATGCTGGTATCGGAAACCGAATACAAGCACCAGGTCGAGACCGACATCCGCCCCTTCCACGATGTGCTGCTGGGGCTGTTCTTCATCACGGTGGGCATGTCGCTCGACTGGCACATCGTGGTGGAGCGCTGGGTGCTGGTGGGCGTGCTGCTGCTGTTGCCGCTGGCCTTCAAGCTGGCGCTGGTGACGGTGCTGGCGCGGGTGCTGGGCGCCACCTCGGGCGTGTCGCTGCGCACCGGCCTGTACCTCGCGCAGGCCGGCGAGTTCGGCTTCGTCCTGCTGACGCTGGCCCAGGAGCGCAGCCTGCTGCCGCAATGGCTGGCCAACCCGGTGCTGGCCTCGATGGTGCTGTCGATGCTCGCGACGCCCTTCATCATCATGTACAGCAACGCCATCGTGCGAAAGCTCGTGGCCAGCGACTGGCTGCAGCAGTCGCTGCAGATGACGACCATCGCGCGCAAGACCATCAACACGGCGCAGCACGTGATCATCTGCGGCTACGGACGCTGCGGCCAGAACCTGGCGCGCATCCTGGAGCGCGAGGGCATCCCGTACATGGCGCTCGACCTCGACCCAGACCGCGTGCGGCAGGCCGCCGCCGCCGGCGACTCGGTGGTGTTCGGCGACGCGGCGCGGCTGCAGGCGCTGATGGCCGCGGGCCTGGCGCGGGCCAGCGCGGTGGTCGTGACCTACCTCGACGTGCCCGGCGCGATGAAGGTGCTGGCCAACACGCGCGCCCACGCGCCGCACGTGCCGGTGATCGTGCGCACGCAGGACGACCACGACCTCGAGAAGCTGCAGGCCGCCGGAGCGACCGAGGTGGTGCCCGAGGCCATCGAGGGTTCGCTGATGCTTGCGAGCCATGCGCTGGCACTCGTCGGCGTGCCGATGCGACGCGTGATCCGCGTGGTGCAGGACCAGCGCGACGCCCGCTACAACCTGCTGCGCGGCTACTTCCACGGTGCCGACGACGACAACGCCGACGAGATCGACCACGAGCGGCTCAACAGCTTCACGCTCGACGCCCGTGCGCGCGCCGTCGGACAGACGCTGTCGGGGCTCGGGCTGAATACGCTGGGTGTGCGCATCGCAAGCCTGCGCCGCCACGACGGCCAGCCGCGCCCGGTGGCCGACGACACGGTGCTGTCGGACGGCGACACCCTGGTGCTGTCCGGCAAGCCGGCCGCGCTGGCGATGGCCGTCGAGCGTCTGCAGAAGGGCTGAGCGGCGGCGCGCCGCCCCTGCCTTCTCGCCGCTGCGCTCAGTTGATGAGCGTCGGGTTGCGCTTCTCTTCCTCGATGCGCTGCTGGCGGCGCACCGCCTCGCACTGCGCGTGGGCCTTGAACTCGGGCTTCAGGCACTGCGCCGCCATGCACTGGGCCCTGGCGATGAAATTGCGGTCGCCGCACATGGCTGCGGGCTCGGCCGGGGCCGCCGGTGCGGGCGGCGGGGCAGGGGCTGCGACGGGAGGCGGCGCCTCGGCGGCGGGCTGGGGCACGGCAGCAGCGGCCGGTTGCTTGCGCGCCTGCTTGGCGGCGGGGGGCTTCGGCGGCGTAGATGCCGTCGGCGCGGCTTCCGCGGGAGCCGCCGGTGCCGTCTGATCGGCAGCCTGCGCATCCGCTGCGGGGGGCTCCACGGGTGCCGGCTGTGGCGGCTCGGCCGCGGGCGGTGCGGCGACGGGCGCAGGCGCCACGGCGGCCGGCGGCGCGGTTTCCTCGGCGGCCGGCGCTGTCTTGCGCGTTCCGTAGCCGGACCAGCCCGCCACGATCATCGCCACCGCCACCAGCAGCAGGCCGACCCACAGCAGGATCGCCCGCCAGCGCGGCGCCCGGTCGACCGCAGCGGGCTTGCGGATCCTGACGCGGGGCTTCTTCGATCTCTCGCGCGACAGCGCCCAGCTCGATTCCAGCCCCTGCGGCGCCGCGGGCGGTGCCGGCACGCGCGGCGAGCCGTCGTCGTGCAGCATGAGGACGGTCTGCTCGTCGTCGTCATGCCGCGGCGCGGAGGCCGGCGACCTGCTGAAGAACGACGGGCGGGCCGGCGTCGGGGCCGGCGGGATCTCCTGGAGCGGCGCAGGAATGGTCGGGGCGCGGAGCTGGGCGGGTGCGGTGGTGGCCCATTCGCGTTCGGGGGTCGGCGGCGGAGGAATCCGGTCTCCCGCGGCGGACAGCTTGATGCCGCAGCTCCTGCAGAAATTCGCGCCGTCACGGTTCTCCGTGCTGCAGACCGGACAGATCGAGGCCATGGATTGCTTGCTGACTACTTCTTGTTTTTCGGGGGTCTTGGACGGCGGTGGCTGGCCCGCGTCCGCAGGATCGATCCGGCGGCAGGCGGGAGATGAAGCTTCCTGCTCAGGTCACCGCGACGCGCTTGGAACGGTGCGCCATGCGCTTGGCGATCACGCCGCCCAGCGCCATCGCGATCTCCAGCGCCATGTTGGGCTGGCGGTTGCCCAGTTCGCCGAAGCGGATCGCCGTGAGCCGCCAGACACGGCCCGCGCCGGTGACCACCACGTTGGCCGAATGCGGCTGCCGCGAGAAGAACGAGCCTTCGCCGACCACCGACCCCGCGGTGAGCACGGCCAGCTTCATCTGTTCCTTGCTGCTGACGCGGTGCACGCTGATGGCGCCGCTCTCGACGAAGAACACCGAGCGGTCGGGCGTGCCCTGTTCGATCAGCACGTCGCCGACGCCGGTGTCGATCGGCTGCAGGTAACCCGCCAGCGTTTCCCATTGCTGGACGCTGAACGTCAACGCGAACGCGTCGGTGTTGATGTTCTCCGCGATGGCGCGGCTCAGGTTCTGGATGGACATGTGTTTCTCGGCCCCCGCATGTGGGCTGAAGTATCCGCCATGGCCATGTTATTTCGCTACAACTGTTTACGTTTTTTGGGGGCCGGCAGCGGCCGTCTGTGGCTATTTGCCAATGCAGAAGCGCGAAAAGATGACGCCCAGGAGGTCGTCCGCGCCGAACTCGCCGGTGATCTCGTTCAGGGCGTTCTGCGCCAGGCGCAACTCCTCGGCCAGCAGGTCGAGCAGTTGCGCCTGCGCCGCGAGGTGGTCGGCGGCCAGCGCCAGGTGCGTCTCGACCCGCGCCAGCGCCTGCACGTGGCGCGCACGCGCGAGGTACACGCCCTCGGGCACGGCCTGCCATCCCGCCATGGCCAGCAGCTGCTCGCGCAGGGCCTCGATGCCCAGGCCGGTCTTGGCGGAGAGGGCGATGCCCTGCGCCGGCCGGGTGTCCGGCGCTGCGTCCTGCTTGTTCCAGACGTCGAGCACCGGCACGCTCGCGGGCAGCTTGCGCTGAAGGCCGTCCAGGATCTCCGCGTCGGCGGCGGCGTAGTCGGGCTGGTCCGCGCGCGTCAGGTCGTGCAGGAACAGCACCGCATCGGCGCTCTCGATCTGCCCCCAGGCGCGCGCCACGCCGATCTGCTCGACCTCATCGCTGCTCTCGCGCAGGCCGGCGGTGTCGGCCACGTGCAGCGGCACGCCGTGGATCTGGATGGTCTGCGAGACGACGTCGCGCGTCGTGCCCGCCACCGCGCTCACGATGGCCAGCTCCGCCCCGGCCAGCGCATTGAGCAGCGAGCTCTTGCCCGCATTGGGCTGTCCCGCGATCACGACCTTGATGCCCTCGCGCAGCAGGGCGCCCTGGCGCGCGCGCTGCTGCACGGCGGCAAGCTGCGACTGCAGCTTCGCCAGCTGCCCGGCCGCGTCGGCCTTCTGCAGGAAGTCGATTTCCTCCTCGGGAAAGTCGAGCGTGGCCTCCACCAGCATGCGCAGGTGGATCAGCGCGTCGCGCAGCGTATGGATCTCGCGCGAGAAGGCGCCCGAGAGCGATCGCCCGGCGCTGCGCGCGGCCGCCTCGGTGCTGGCGTCGATCAGGTCGGCGATGGCCTCGGCCTGCGCCAGGTCGATCTTGCCGTTGAGGAAGGCGCGCTGGCTGAATTCGCCGGGCTCCGCTACGCGCAGGCCGGGCAGGCGGGGGCGGCCGGTGACCGGGTCGGGCTCGGCCGCCGCCTCCAGGCAGCGCGCCAGCAACAGCTGCAGCACCACCGATCCGCCGTGGGCCTGCAGTTCGAGCACGTCTTCGCCCGTGAAGGAGTGCGGTGAGGGAAAGTGGATGGCCAGGCCGTGGTCGACGGGCTCGCCCTCGGCGTCGCGGAACGGCAGGTAGGTGGCCTCGCGCGGCTTGAGCGCGCGGCCGCAGATCGCGTCGACCAGCGGCGCCAGCCTCGCGCCCGACACGCGCACGATGCCGACCGCGCCGCGCCCCGAGGCGGTGGCGATGGCGACGATGGGATCGGAGGTGCGGGCGAGCATGGTGGTGCGGATTCTTTCAGCAAAAAGGGCCGCTGACGCGGCCCTTCGAAGGATGGCTGGAGTGCCGTGCGGCTACTGCCGCCGTCACTTGGTGCCGAGCACGCCCAGCCGCTTGTTGATGAACCACTGCTGCGCGATCGACAGCACGTTGTTCGTGATCCAGTACAGCACCAGGCCGGCCGGGAAGAAGATGAACATCACGCTGAACGCAAGCGGCATGATCCACATCAGCTTGGCCTGCATCGGATCGGGCGGCGTCGGGTTGAGCCAGGTCTGGAAGAGCGACGTGGCCGTCATCACGATCGGCAGGATGTACCAGGGGTCGGGTGCCGACAGGTCGGTGATCCAGCCGATCCAGGGCGCATGGCGCATCTCGACCGACGACAGCAGCACCCAGTAGAGCGCGATGAACACCGGGATCTGGATCAGGATCGGGAAGCAGCCACCCATCGGGTTGACCTTCTCGGTCTTGTAGATCCGCATCATCTCCTGCTGCATCTCCTGCGGCTTGTCCTTCAGCCGCTCGCGCATTTCCATGATCTTGGGGTTGATGGCCTTCATCTTGGCCATGCTGGCGTAGGCCTTGGCGTTGAGCCAGTAGAAAGCCGCCTTCAGCAGCACCACCAGCGCGACGATCGACCAGCCCCAGTTGCCGATCAGGCCGTGCAGCTGGTTCAGCAGCCAGTACAGCGGCTTGGAGATGATCGCGAAGATGCCGTAGTCCTTCACCAGGTCCAGGCCGGGGGCGATGGCTTCGAGCTTCTTCTCTTCCTCGGGGCCGGCGAACAGCGTGCTGTTCACGACCTGCGTGGCGCCGGGGGCGATCTTCGGCAGCGTGGCCACCATGGCGATGGAGAACTGGTTGTCGCCCAGGTCCTTCACGCGGAACTCGCGGCGCAGCTGTTCGCTGGCGGGGTCGCCGCGCAGCAGCCAGGCCGACACGAAGTAGTGCTGCACCATGGCGATCCAGCCGTCGTTGGCCGGCGGCGGCGGCTCGACCTTGCCCTTGGCGATGTCCTTGAAGTCGAGCTTGTGGAACTTCTTCTCGTTGGTGTACGCGGCCGGGCCGGTGAAGGTGTTGGTGCCGAACATGGTGCCGGCGGCCACGGTGCCGTGGCGCAGCAGCTGCATGTAGAGCTGCGCGTCGCGCGGCTGGTCTGTGGTGTTGACCACTTCGTGGCGCACGCCGATGGCGTAGTCGCCGCGGTGGAACACATAGGTCTTGACGTACTTCAGGCCGCCGACGGGGGCGCTCTCGAAGCTCACTTCCAGCGTGTTCTGGCCGTCGGCCATCTCGCGCGGGCCGGGCTTGGGCGTCATCTGCGTCAGGTGGTTGGGGTAGCGCTCACCGGTGTCGACCTGGTTCAGCAGGCCGGTCTGCGCGACGTAGCGGGTGGCGGGCGAGCCATTTTCGAACAGCACCACGTGCTTGGTGCGGTCGGCCTCGTCGTACTTCAGCAGCTCGAGGTAGTTGACGGTGGCGCCTTCGCTGTCGATCGTGGCCTTGAACAGGTCGGTGGTCACCTTGACCTGCTCGCGCGGCGTGGCCGCGGCCGGCTGCGTGGGCACTGCGCCCGCGTTGCCGCCGGCAGCGGCGGATGCGGTCGGCACGCCGTTGTTGGCCGCGGGGGTGGCGTTGGCGGGGGCGGCGGCCGTGGCGGCCGGCTTGGTCGACGGCAGGAAGGTCGGCTTGTTGCCGTTGAAGACCTGCCATTGGTCCCACAGCAGCACCAGCGAGAAACCAAAAATCACCCACAGTATCGTGCGGCGGATATCGTTCATGACGAAGACTTCTTGTCGGAAGAGAGAAGAGACGAAAACAGCGATCCTGACCGCTCAGTGCGACGCTGCGATTTCGGCGGGACCGGATCGTGGCCGCCCTGGCACCAGGGCTGGCATCGCGCGATACGGTGCAGGGTGAGATAGCTGCCCTTGAGCGCGCCATGCACTTCCAGCGCCTCGATCGAATACACGGAGCAGGTCGGCGTGAAGCGGCACGACTGGCCGAGCCAGGGGCTCAGCAGCAGGCGGTAGGCCTTCACGATGCCGATCAGCACGCGTTTCATGGCGAGGAGGAGGGTGCCGCAGAAGGGGCCGGAGCCTGCGCCGCGGGAGTGCGCACGGCCCGTGCGAGCAATTGCCGGAGCTCGGCGCGCACGGCGGCCTTGAGCTTGTCCGAGGAGGCGCTCACGAACTCCTTGCGGTCGAAGCCCGCGCGCAGGCGCACCACGTGCGCCGCACGCGGCAGGCCGGCGCCCGACTCGGCGCTCACGGAATAGATCTGGCGCTTGATGGCGTTGCGCGTGACCGCGCGGCGCGCCCAGCGCTTGGGCACCATGGCACCCAGCCAGACGTCGTCGGACGCGAACAAAGGCTGTGCGCTCGATGCGAGATCGAGCGCACAGCGATGCAATGCGAAATGAGCAGTGCGCGCCACGGTGGCACCTGCGAGGACGGCCTGGAATTGCGCGCGGGTCTTGAGCCGCTGCATGAGAGCCGGGCCGCTGGCGTCGCGCCTGTTCGGGCCAGCCACGCTGGCTGTTGGAGTTGGCGCTGACGAACCGGCTGCTGGCAACGGCAGGTGGGCTGCCGTCAGACGGCCAGGCGCTTGCGGCCCTTGGCGCGGCGTGCGTTGATGACGGCACGGCCGCCGCGGGTCTTCATGCGGACCAGGAAGCCGTGGGTACGGGCGCGGCGGGCTTTGGATGCTTGGTAGGTGCGTTTCATGGTGATTTCCTATTTCCCTGTTCGCGCTGGCCCTTCGCGCTTTCGCGTGCGAAAGCCTGAAGTACCTGCGGGGCGCCGGGCGAGCGTGTTTCGGATGACCCCCGAAAGACGCAAAGAGGTTTTCAGGGAAACCCGCAATTATCGCAAACATTGGGCCCCTGAACAATCTTCGAGCAGATTTGCGGGCCTTTCGACACACTCGGCGGCGTGTGGATAAGGTTTTGACAAGTTAGAATGTCAGGCGCCTTCCAGCAGAGAATATCCACAATACCTATACCAAAAAATGCCCGAGGGTCCCTTCACTTTTCCCTACGCCCATGTCGACTGACGGCATCGGCGAAAGCCTCTGGCAGGCCTGCGTCGACCAGCTCGCGCAGGAGCTGTCCGAGCAGCAGTTCAACACTTGGATCAAACCCCTGACCGCACAGGTCGCCGACGACCTGTCGCGCATGACCGTGTTCGTCGCCAACCGGTTCAAGCTCGACTGGATCCGGGCCCAGTACGCCGGCAAGATCGCCGCCATGGCGGAGAAGATGTACGGCCAGCCGGTCGCCATCGAGTTAGCGCTTGCTCCTCGTGAAGTGCCCGTGCGTTCTGCGCCCGTGGCCGTCATGACCGAAACGGACGTGCCGCGCGACGTGGCCGGCCCGGGCGAGGAGCCGGCCGCCGCCGGCTTCAAGAACCGCCTGAATTCCGGCCTCACCTTCGACACCCTGGTCGAGGGCACGGCCAACCGCATGGCGCGCGCCGCGGCAATGCACGTGGCCGGCATGCCGGGCCATCTGTACAACCCTCTTTTCATCTACGGCGGCGTCGGCCTGGGCAAGACCCACCTGATGCATGCTGTGGGCAACCGGCTGCTGGCCGACAAGCCGGACTCCAAAGTTCTCTACATCCACGCCGAGCAGTTCGTCTCGGATGTGGTCAAAGCCTATCAGCGCAAGACCTTCGATGAGTTCAAGGAGCGCTACCACTCGCTCGACCTGCTGCTGATCGACGATGTGCAGTTCTTCGCCAACAAGGACCGGACGCAGGAAGAATTCTTCAATGCGTTCGAGGCCCTGCTGGCCAAGAAGTCGCACATCGTGATGACCAGCGACACCTATCCGAAGGGCCTGGCCGACATCCACGAGCGCCTGGTCTCGCGTTTCGACTCCGGTCTCACGGTCGCCATCGAGCCGCCCGAGCTCGAGATGCGCGTGGCCATCCTGATCAACAAGGCGCGCGCCGAATCGGCCGAGATGCCGGAAGAAGTGGCCTTCTTCGTCGCCAAGAACGTGCGCTCCAACGTGCGCGAGCTCGAAGGCGCACTGCGCAAGATCCTCGCCTACTCGCGCTTCAACCAGAAGGAGATCTCGATCGCCCTGGCGCGCGAGGCGCTGCGCGACCTGCTGTCGATCCAGAACCGGCAGATCTCCGTCGAGAATATCCAGAAGACGGTGGCCGACTATTACAAGATCAAGGTCGCCGACATGTACAGCAAGAAACGCCCGGCCAGCATCGCGCGGCCGCGGCAGATCGCGATGTACCTGGCCAAGGAGCTCACGCAGAAGAGCCTGCCGGAAATCGGCGAGCTGTTCGGCGGGCGCGATCACACGACGGTGCTGCACGCGGTGCGCAAGATCTCGGGCGAGCGCCAGCAGCTCACCGAGCTCAACCAGCAGCTTCACGTGCTCGAGCAGACCCTCAAGGGCTGACCGGAAAGAAATCGAATGTCGTCCAGGAAGCTCCCCGCGACAGCGGAGAATGGCGCCCTGCAAGCTGATTCAAAGAGATAGGAAGAGGAAGAAGACATGATCGTTTTGAAGGCAACCCAGGACAAGGTCCTCGCCGCGCTGCAGTCGGTGGCGGGCATCGTGGAGCGGCGTCACACCTTGCCGATCCTGGCGAACGTGCTGATCCGCAAGACCGGCGGACAGCTGCAGCTGACCACCAGCGACCTCGAGATCCAGATCCGCACCACCGCCGAGCTGGGCGGCGACGACGGCAACTTCACCACCACCATCGGCGCGCGCAAGCTGATCGACATCCTGCGCACCATGCCGGCCGACCAGACCGTGAGCCTCGAGTCGAGCGCGAGCAAGCTGGTGCTCAAGGGCGGCAAGAGCCGCTTCACGCTGCAGTCGCTGCCCGCCGAGGACTTCCCGCTGGTGCAGGAGGCCGCCAACTTCGGCCCCGTCTTCAGCGTGCCGCAGAAGACGCTGAAGGACCTGCTCTCGCAGGTCTCGTTCGCGATGGCCGTGCACGACATCCGCTACTACCTCAACGGCATCCTGTTCGTGGCCGAGGGCAGGCAGCTGAGCCTGGTCGCCACCGACGGCCACCGCCTTGCCTTCTCTTCCGCCACGCTCGACGTCGAAGTGCCGCGCCAGGAAGTGATCCTGCCGCGCAAGACCGTGCTCGAGATGCAGCGCCTGCTGTCCGACGCCGAAGGCGCCATCGAGATGCAGTTCGCGAACAACCAGGCCAAGTTCAGCTTCGGCGGCATGGAGTTCGTCACCAAGCTGGTCGAGGGCAAGTTCCCCGACTACAACCGCGTCATCCCGAAGAACCACAAGAACACCGTCACGCTGGGTCGCGCGCCTTTGCTGGCCAGCCTGCAGCGCACCGCCATCCTGACCAGCGAGAAGTTCAAGGGCGTTCGCCTGAACATCGAGCCGGGCACGCTGCGCATCGCGTCGAACAACGCCGAGCAGGAAGAGGCCCAGGACGAGCTCGACATCGACTACGGCGGCGACACGATCGAGATCGGCTTCAACGTGACCTACCTGATCGACGCGCTGTCGAACATGGACCAGGACATGGTCAAGATCGACCTTGCCGACTCCAACAGTTCGGCGCTGCTGACCATCCCCGAGAACGCATCCTTCAAGTACGTCGTGATGCCGATGCGGATCTAAAAGACACAGACCACAGCGCCTTGCGCACACGACCCGCGGCCCTCCGCGGGTTTGCGCTTTCAAGAGGCGGCGAATTGAGCTTTTGAGAGCCCGAAAAATCACGCGAAAACGCGTGAGAGACAGAGGAATATCCGAATGAGTGCTGAAGAAAACAAGCCCGACGTGCCGCACACCGAGCCCGTCTACATCCCCGAGATCGAAACCGTGGCCGCCGACACCAGCTATGGCGAAGGCTCGATCACGATCCTCGAAGGGCTTGAGGCCGTGCGCAAGCGCCCCGGCATGTACATCGGCGACACCTCCGACGGCACCGGGCTGCACCACCTCGTCTTCGAGGTGGTCGACAACTCCATCGACGAAGCGCTGGCCGGCCACTGCGACGACATCGTCGTGACCATCCACACCGACAACTCGATCTCCGTCACCGACAACGGCCGCGGCATTCCCACCGGCGTGAAGATGGACGACAAGCACGAGCCCAAGCGCTCGGCCGCCGAGATCGCGCTCACCGAGCTGCACGCGGGCGGCAAGTTCAACCAGAACAGCTACAAGGTCTCGGGCGGCCTGCACGGCGTGGGCGTGAGCTGCGTGAACGCGCTGAGCACCATGCTGCGCCTGGTGGTGCGCCGCGAGGGCAAGATCCACGAACTCGAATTCAGCCGCGGTTTCGTGCAGAACCGCCTGCTGGAGACGGTGAACGGCGTCGAGGTCTCGCCCATGAAGATCATCGGCGACACCGACAAGCGCGGCACCGAGGTGCACTTCCTGCCCGACACCGAGATCTTCAAGGAGAACTCGGACTTCCACTACGAGATCCTCAGCAAGCGCCTGCGCGAACTGAGCTTCCTGAACAACGGCGTGCGCATCCGCCTGAAGGACGAGCGCACCGGCAAGGAAGACGACTTCTCCGGCGCCGGCGGCGTGCGCGGCTTCGTCGAGTTCATCAACAAGGGCAAGACCGTCCTGCACCCGAATTCGTTCTACGCCGAGGGCGAGCGCCCGGCCGACACCTACGGCGGCATTCCCGGCACGCACATCGGCGTCGAAGTGGCGATGCAGTGGAACAGCGGCTACAACGAGCAGGTGCTGTGCTTCACCAACAACATCCCGCAGCGCGACGGCGGCACCCACCTCACCGGCCTGCGCGCGGCGATGACGCGCGTCATCAACAAGTACATCGAGGAGAACGAGCTGGCCAAGAAGGCCAAGGTCGAAGTCACCGGCGACGACATGCGCGAAGGCCTTTGCTGCGTGCTGAGCGTGAAGGTGCCCGAGCCCAAGTTCTCCAGCCAGACCAAGGACAAGCTGGTGTCCAGCGAAGTGCGCGCGCCGGTGGAAGACATCGTCGGCCGCCTGCTGACCGACTACCTGCAGGAACGCCCGAACGACGCCAAGATCATCTGCGGCAAGATCATCGAGGCCGCCAAGGCCCGCGAAGCCGCACGCAAGGCCCGCGAAATGACGCGCCGCAAGGGCGTGCTCGACGGCATGGGCCTGCCAGGCAAGCTGGCCGACTGCCAGGAGAAGGATCCGGCGCTGTGCGAGGTCTACCTGGTGGAGGGCGACTCCGCAGGCGGCTCCGCCAAGCAGGGCCGCGACCGGAAGTTCCAGGCCATCCTGCCGCTGCGCGGCAAGATCCTGAACGTCGAGAAGGCACGCTACGAGAAGCTGCTGACCAGCAACGAAATCCTGACGATGATCACCGCCCTGGGCACCGGCATCGGCCGCGCCGGCGCGAGCACGCCGGGCGGCGGCGCCGACGACTTCAACGTCGCCAAGCTGCGCTACCACCGCATCATCATCATGACCGACGCCGACGTCGACGGCGCCCACATCCGCACCCTGCTGCTGACCTTCTTCTACCGGCAGATGCCGGAGCTGGTCGAGCGCGGCCACATCTACATCGCGCAGCCGCCGCTGTACAAGGTCAAGGTCGGCAAGGAAGAGCAGTACCTGAAGGACGGCCCCGCGCTCGACGCCTTCCTGCTGAAGGTGGCGCTGAAGGACGCGCGCATCGAGACCGGCGGCGCCAGCTCGACCACGCTCAGCGGCGACACCCTGGCCGAACTGGCGCGCAAGCACCAGGTGGCCGAAGCCGTAATCGCGCGCCTGCGCAACTTCATGGACGCCGAAGCGCTGCGCGCCATCGCCGACGGCGTGGCACTCGACCTCGACACCACGCCCGCCGCCGAGGCCTCGGCCGTCGCGCTGCAGGCCAAGCTGCGCGAGCTCAACACGACCGGCGTGCCGGCCGAGGTGAGCAGCGAGTTCGACGCCCGCACCGACAAGCCGCTGCTGCGCATCAGCCGCCGCCACCACGGCAACATCAAGAGCAGCGTGCTCACCCAGGACTTCGTGCACGGCGCCGACTACGCCGCGCTCGCCGAGGCCGCCAACACCTTCCGCGGCCTGCTGAGCCCCGAAGGCGCGGTGGTCAAGCGCGGCGAGGGCGACCGCACCAAGGAAGAAAAGGTCGACGACTTCCGCCAGGCCATGAAGTGGCTCATCGGCGAAGCCGAACGCGCCACCTCGCGCCAGCGCTACAAGGGCCTAGGCGAGATGAACCCCGAGCAGCTGTGGGAAACCACCATGGACCCGAACGTGCGCCGCCTCCTGAAGGTGCAGATCGACGACGCGATCGAGGCCGACCGCGTGTTCACGATGCTGATGGGCGACGAAGTTGAGCCCCGCCGGGAGTTCATCGAGCAGAACGCGCTGCGGGCGGCGAATATCGACGTGTGATTCTTCTCCCTGCCCTGGGGCCGCGCTCCACCGGAGCGCCCAGCCTCAGTGCTGCAGGATCTTCGAAAGAAACTGCCGCGCCCGATCCGACCGCCCCGCGGGGTTGCCGAAGAACTCCTCCTTCGCGCAGTCTTCGACGATGCGGCCGCGGTCCATGAAGATCACGCGGTTCGCGACCTTGCGGGCGAAGCCCATCTCGTGGGTGACGCACATCATGGTCATGCCTTCGCGGGCGAGTTCGACCATCACGTCGAGCACCTCGTTGACCATCTCGGGGTCGAGCGCGGAGGTGGGCTCGTCGAACAGCATGGCGACCGGGTTCATCGCCAACGCGCGGGCGATGGCCACGCGCTGCTGCTGGCCTCCGGAGAGCTGGCTCGGAAACTTGTGCGCGTGGGCGCGCATGCCCACGCGCTGCAGCAGAGCCATCGATGCGGTGCGGGCTTCCGAAGCCGGGCGCTTGAGCACCTTGACCTGCGCGATCGACAGGTTGTCCTCGATCGAGAGGTGCGGAAACAGCTCGAAGTGCTGGAACACCATGCCCACGCGGGCGCGAAGCTTGTTGAGATCGGTCTTCGGCTCGCCCACCGACACGCCGTCGACGGTGATGCGGCCGCGCTGGAAGGGCTCGAGCGCGTTGACGCACTTGATGAGCGTGGACTTGCCTGAGCCCGAGGGCCCGCAGACCACCACGACCTCGCCCTTGCGGACCTGGGTGGTGCAGTCGGTCAGCACCTGGAAGGCGCCGTAGCTCTTGTCGACGTGGCTGATTTCGATCATGTCGTGTCCCGGTGAGATGAGGTTCAGCGCGACAGCAGCCGGTGCAGCGTGTTGGCGACCACGCGCGTGGCCTTGCGCAACTCGTCCAGCGGCACGCGCTCGTCGGCGCGGTGGCCGTTGGCTTCGAGCAGCGACTCGGGGCCGGCGCCGTACATCACGGTGGGAATGCCGGCCTCGCTGTAGAGGCGCGCGTCGGTGTACAGCGGCACGCCGATCGGTGTGACCGGTTTGCCCATGACTTCGCTGGCCTCGCGGCACACGAGCGCCGCGAACTCGTCTGCGCCGGGCGCGGGTGCGAAGGGACGGGCCAGCAGTATCTGGCGGATCTCGGCCGAGATGCCGGGCAGCGGACGGCAGGCCGACTCGATCACCTCGCGCAGTTCGGCCTCGACGGCCTCGGGCGATTCTTCGGGAACGATGCGCCTGTCGATGCGCAGGGTCAGCACGTCGGACACCACGTTGGTGTTGATGCCGCCGTCGATCAGGCCCACGACCATCGTGGGGTGGGTGATGCCCGGCGTGAGCGACGGGCGATCGGCGAGGCTGTCGCGGTAGCGGTAGAGCGCGGGCAGCAGGGTGGCCGCGGCCTCGATCGCGTCGTGGCCGGTGTCGGGCCGTGCAGCATGCGCCGAGGTGCCGCGCACGACGACCTCGAGATGCAGGCAGCCGTTGTGCGCCACCACGACGTGGTGCGAGAACGCGGCGGAGAGCACGAAGTCGGGCTTGCTCAGGCCCTTGGAGAGGATCCAGTCGGGGCCCGTCATGCCGCCGGTTTCCTCGTCGTAGGTCAGGTGCAGCTCGACGCTGCCGGCCAGGGGCGTGCCCGAGGCCGCAAGGTGCTTGAGCGCGCGCATCGCGAAGGCGTAGGTGGTGAAGTCCGACTTCGACACGGCGGCGCCGCGCCCGTAGAGCCAGCCGTCGCGCACCTCGCCGCCGTAGGGGTCGACGCTCCAGCCCGCGCCGGGCGGCACCACGTCGCCGTGCGCATTGAGCGCCACCACCGGGCCGTCGCCGAATCGTTCGCGCACGATCAGGTTGGTCACGCTGCGCATGCCGTGCGCGGCCGCGAATTCGGCAGGCACTTCGTGGCGCTCGACCGTGAAGCCCATGGCTTCGAGCAGCCGGGCGGTGAGTTCGGCGTGCGGGGCGCAGTCGCCCGGCGGGTTGTCCGAGGGGCAGCGCACGAGTTCGGTGAGCGCGCGGACCTGCTCGTCGAAGTGCGCGTCGATGTAGTCGCGCAGCGTGTCGCGCGGGGAGGCGTTTTCGGTCATGGCGGTCAGAGGAAGCGGTCGATGAGGAAGGGGCTGATGTCGATGTCGGCTCGGCCGCGCACGATGAGGTCGGTGACCAGCCGCGCGGTGACGGGGGCGAGCGTGTAGCCGTTGGAGGTCACGGCGTTGTAGAAGCCGGGGCGGCCGGGCACTTCGCCGAGGATGGGCGCGCCGTCGATGTTCACGTTCATGCCGGCCCAGCAGCGCACCATGTGCAGCCCGCGCACGGCCGGCAGCACATGGCCCGCCACCCAGAGGTTGCCTTCGATGCTCTCGCGCTCGGCGCGGTTGAGGCGCATGCCTTCGTTGAAGGCGGCGGTCCAGCCGCCGCCGATGATCAGGCCGCCGCTGGCCGCCTGCTTCAGGCTCAGGTGCCGGTCGGCATGCGCGATCAGGTGGTTGACCAGCGGCGGCGCGGGCTCGGTCACGATCATCTGCAGCGGCGCGCCCTTGACGGGGATGTTCACGCCCAGCATGCGGCCGACGGCGCTCGACCAGGCGCCGCTCGCGTTCACGACGCGCCCCGCGTGGATGGCGCCGCGAGAGGTGCGCACCATGAAGCCGGCGCCTTCGCCCGGCAGCGCCTCGATGGACTGCACGTCGCAGCCGCGCAGCATGCGCGCGCCATGCTGCTGCGCGCGCCGGGCGACGGCGTAGGTGGCGCGCAGCGGGTTGATCTTGCCTTCCATGGGGCAGAGTTCCGCGCCCAGCAGCTCGTCGGACAGGGCAGGCGAGAGGCGGCGCAGTTCGGCGCCGTCGATCACCTGCGCGTCGATGCCGTGGCTGCGCTCCAGCGCGGCCTTGGCTTCTAGAAAACGCATGCCGGCCTCGCTGTCGGCCACCATGAGGCCGCCGGTGATCTTGATCTCGAGGTCTTCGCCGCAGTCGGCCTCGATCTCCTGCCACAGGCGCACCGACATCGGCCCGAGCGGCAGCGTGGCCGCGGCCGGCCCGCCGCCTTCCTGCGCCTTGGCGCCGAAGTCGAAGGACAGCAGCTGCACGTGCAGGCTGCCGGCATTGGCGCCCGAGGCCTGCAGGTTGATGTCGTCGCGGTCGACCACCGTCACGTCCTGGCCGGCCTTCGACAGGTAGTAGCCGAGGCAGGAGCCGAGCACGCCGGCGCCGATCACGAGCACGTCGGTGCGCAGCGTGCCCTCGAAGGGTGGCTGCTCCACCGGACGCGCGAGATTGGGCGTGATGGCGGGCTTGTGGCCGCCCCACTCGGGTTTCTCGAAGCCGAGCGCGCCGGCCGGCGCCGGCTTGGCGGGCGGACGCGGTGCGAAGTACTGCTCGACCTGCGGCGGCCTGCCGGTCATCTCGGCCAGCAACCGGCCCGCGGTGACGCCGCAGTAGCGCGCCTGGCAGCGGCCCATGCCCAGGCGGGTGTTGCGCTTGAGCGCGGCCAGCGTGTCGCTGCCGGCGCGGATCTGCTCGCGCACCGAGCCGAAGGTGATTTCCTCGCAACGGCACAGCAGGGTTTCGTCGGGCACCTCCGCGAGGGTGACGGGCGGCGGCGCGTAGATCGACCACAGCGCCTGCTGGAAGCATTCGGCGCGATGCAGCTTTTCAACGGCCTCGTCCGGCTCGGGGGCCTTCAGGCCGAGGTTGCGCGCGACTGCGGCACCCGCCAGCGTGCCGCGCGCGAGCGCGACGCGGGAGCCGCCCAGATCGGCGCCATCGCCCACGACATACACGCCGGGCAGGCTGGTGGCGCCGTCTTCCTGCGTGACGGTTGCCAGGTAGCCGAGATGGCGGGGCGCGAGGCGGTGCTCACAGCCCAGCATGCGCGCGAGTTCGGTGGAGGGGATGAAGCCGTAGCCGAGGCAGAGGGTGTCGGCTTCGAGGCGGCGCAGCGTGGAGGGCACGGCATGGCCCTGCGCGTCGATCCGGGCGACCTGCACCGAGCTCAATCCGGTCGGGCCTTCCGCGGAAACGACGGCGTGTTCCCACAGCACGGGCACCTTGTGGGCGCGCAGCTTGCGCAGGTAGCGCCAGCCGTCGAGCAGCAGGTCGGGGGCGGTGCGCGCCGCGCTCAGCAAGTGGCGCCATTGCCGCGGCGAAGGGCGCGGGGCCGACTCCAGCACGGCGACGACATCGGCGCCGCCCGCGAGAAGCTCCGCGGCGAGCTGCAGGTTCAGCGGCCCGTTGCCGGCGATCACCACGCGGCGTCCGGGCGCTACGCGGTAGGCGCGTGCGAGCGTCTGGCCGGCGCCGGTGGTCATCACGCCGGGGAGGGTCCAGCCGGGAAAGGGCACCGGCCGCTCGTACGCGCCGGGTGCGATCACGAGCTGCCGGCAGCCGATCACGCAGGCTCGCCCGTCGATGAGTGCGGCGACTTCGTGTGCAGAGAAGGCCGCCCAGACCTGCGCGCCCTGGGCGATGGCGACGCCGGCGGCGCGGACTTCGCTTTCCAGCGCGAGGCCCTGCGCGAACTGGCGGTCCGCGGGGGAGGGCGCCGCATGCGAGGGCGCGAGCGGCTTGTAGAACTGGCCGCCGGACTGCGGGCGCTCGTCGAGCACGAGCACGTCGGCACCCGCACGGCGCGCGGCGAGCGCGGCCGAAAGGCCGGCCGGGCCCGCGCCGATGACGAGCACGTCGACCTGCCGGCGATCGGGTTCGGCGCCGGCCTGCGGAGTGAGCGGCTGCAGCGGGTCGTCGGGCGTGCCGGCGGGCTGGGTCGAACGCACCTGCTGGCCGTCCGCCACTTTCGTGAGGCAGGCGCGCTGGCTGGCCTGGCCGTCGACGGTGACGAGACAGTCGAAACACGCGCCCATGCCGCAATAGAGACCCCGGCGCTCGCCGCCGCGGGTATGGCGCATCGCCTTGATGCCGCCGGCCGCCAGCGCCGCGGCGATGGTCTCGCCCTCCAGGCCCTCGACGGGCTGCCCGTCGTACCAGAAGCGCACGGGGCGCCCGGCCGGGGTGATGGAAGGGTGGGTCAGTCTGGCGCTCATGGGCAGTGCGAAGGAAGAACGTCAACTTACGATTGACGCGCCAAATTGTATACGTATACTCAACGTATACATATACCGAACTGCCCGAATTCTTTCCAAGGACTGCCCATGACAGCGTTCCGCGGCACCTATACGGTGCTCATCACCCCCATGACCGCCGACGGCAAGCACGTGGACGTGCCTGCGCTGAAGAAGCTGGTCGATTGGCAAATCGAGGAAGGCATCCACGGGCTGATCCCCCTGGGAAGCACCGGTGAGTTCCTCTCGCTGACGCCCGACGAACGCCAGCTGGTGATCGAAACCTGTGTGAGCACCGCTGCAAAACGCGTGCCGGTGCTGATCGGCACCGGCGCGGAGTGGACCGACGAGTGCGTGCGGCTGAGCCGCGAGGCCGAGAGCATGGGCGCCGACGGCGTCATGATCATTCCGCCCTTCTACAGCACGCCCACCGACGACGAGCTGTTCGAGCACTACCGCAAGGTGGGCGAGGCGATCGGCATTCCGATCATGGTCTACAACAACCCGGCCACCGCCAACGTCGACCTCAAGCCCGAGCTGGTGGCGCGCCTCTCGCGCATCGACAACTGCAAGTACATCAAGGAGTCGACGCTCGAGGTCACCCGCGTGCGCGACATCATCGAGCTGTGCGGCGACCGCATGACGGTGTTCGCGGGCATCCTGGGCTACGAGTCGTTCTGGCTCGGCGCGCAGGGCTGGGTGGCCGTGTGCTCCAACCTCATCCCGAAGATGTCGGCGCGCCTGTTCGAGCTGGTGGCCGACGAGCGCGACATGCCCGCCGCGCTCGCGCTCTACAAGAAGATGCTGCCGATCGTGCGCTGGGTCGGCGGCCACCGCTACGTCGCGGCCTCCAAGGACGGCCTGTCGATGATGGGCCTGCCGGTCGGCAAGCCCCGCGCCCCGCGCCTGCCGCTGCCCGATGCCGATGCCGCCGATCTGCGCCGCGAGCTCGCGCGCCTCGAACTGCTGGACTCGATCCGCGCCTGAGGCAGCCGGCAACTCGTTTCCATCTCTCCCTGACTTCCCACCTCGTCGCCTCGATCCCTTCCTCAAGGACCACACCATGAAACTGCTTCCCGCTCTCGCGTCGGCAACGGCACTCCTCATCTCCTTCGCTGGCGCCGCGAACGCGCAGCAGGCCTGCAAGTCGCCGGTGCCCGATTCGGCGCTCGTCAAGAAGGGCACGCTGACCATGTCGGTCAACCCGACGCTGCCGCCGATGCAGTTCGTCGACCAGACCGGCGCGCTCAAGGGCATGCGCGTGGAACTGGGCGAGCAGATCGCCAAGCGCCTGTGCCTCACGCCCGAATACGTGCGCATCGAGTTCTCGGCCATGATCCCCGGCCTGCAGGCCGGCCGCTGGGACGTCATCAACACCGGCATCTTCTTCACCGAGGAGCGCGCCAAGCTGATGCAGATGCTCGTCTACGAAGACCAGGCCATCAGCATCAGCGCCGCCAAGGGCAACCCGCTGAAGATCGCCAAGCCCGACGACCTCTCGGGCAAGAGCATCGGCGTGGAGATCGGCGGCTTCGAGGAGCGCAAGGCGCGCGAGCTCGACAAGCAGCTCACCGACAAGGGCATGAAGGGCATGACCATCCGCACCTTCGAGAACTTCGCGATGGCCTTCCAGGCGCTGCGCGCGGGCCAGGTCGAGGTGGCGCTGTCCATCGACTCGACCGGCGCCGAATACCAGAAGCGCGGCGACTTCGAGCGCGTGCTCAACGGCCTGTTCCCCACGCCGGTCGCGCTGGCCGCGCGCAACAAGGAGCTGGCCGCCGCGATGGCCAAGGTCATGAACGACATGAAGGCCGACGGCAGCTTCCAGAAGCTGTTCGACCAGTACGGCGTCAAGGCCGCCGACGGCGCCGTGACGGTCAAGGGCCCGGCGAGCTGAGGGCGCGCCGCCGTCCGCATCGCCATAGAGCAAGCAAGCGAAGGAAACTTCCATGGGACAAGGCTGGAGCTGGTCGGGCTTCTTCGACTACCTGTTCAATCCTTACATCCTCAGCGGCGCGGTGACCACGCTGTGGCTCACGCTCGCGGCGATCGCGGGCGGGCTGGTGGTGGGCTGCGCGCTGGCCCTGGCACGGCTGTCCAGCCACCGGTGGCTGGCGGCGCCGGCGCACTTCTACATCTGGGTGTTCCGCGGCACGCCGCTCCTGGTGCAGCTCATCATCATCTTCACGGGGCTGCCCCAGCTGGGGCTGAAGCTCTCGGTGATCGAGTCGGCGCTGCTGGGCCTCATCCTCAACGAGGCGGCCTACCTCGCCGAGATCGTGCGCGGCGGCATCCAGTCGATTCCCGCGGGGCAGACCAACGCCGCGCGCGCCGTGGGCTTCAGCAGCGCGCAGACCATGCGCTACATCGTGCTGCCGCAGGCCATGCGCCTGATCGTGCCCACGCTGGGCAACAGCATCAACGGACTGCTCAAGACCACCTCCATCACCTCGGTGATCTCGATGGAGGAGCTGCTGCGCCGCACGCAGGTGCTGATGCAGGAGAAGTTCATGGTGCTGGAGCTCTTCATCGTCGCGGCCATCTACTACCTGCTCATGACCACCGCCTGGGACTTCATCCAGCGACGCATCGAGCGCCACTACGGCCGCGCCTACGGCAATGCCTCCGCGGCGCCGGTGGTGCCTGCGGAACCCGCGCTCGAGCAACGCTAGGAAGAACCTGAAAGAAAGCGGAAGGAACGAAAGCCCATGAGCACCTACGACCTGATCCTGCGCAACGCGGACATCGCCACCGCCGGCGACCGCTACACCGCCGACATCGGCGTGCGCGACGGGCGCATCTGCGCCATCGCGCAGGGGCTCGACGCGAGCGCCGCGCGCGAGATCGACGCGCGAGGCCGGCTGGTCACGCCCGGCGGCGTCGACGGCCACTGCCACTTCGACCAGCCCACCAGCGACGGCTCGCGCTTCGCCGACGACTTCCTCTCCGGCACGCGCTCGGCCGCATGCGGCGGCACCACCACAGTGCTGCCCTTCGCCGCGCAGCAGAAGGGCCGCAGCGTGCAGGAGGCCGTGGACGACTACCACCGCCGCGCCGAGGGCAAGGCGGTGATCGACTACGCCTTCCACCTCATCGTGGCCGACGCCACGCGCGACGTGACGCAGCGCGAGCTGCCCGCCTTGATCGAGAAGGGCTACACCTCCTTCAAGATCTACATGACCTACGACGACCTGAAGCTGGACGACCGCCAGATCATCGAGGTGCTCGCCACCGCGCGCCGCCACGGCGCGATGACGATGATCCACGCCGAGAACAGCGACTGCATCGCCTGGCTCACCGAGCAGCTGCTCGACGCGGGCCTCACCGCGCCGCGCTACCACTCCAGCTCGCGGCCGATGGCGGTGGAGCGCGAGGCCACGCACCGCGCCATCGCGCTGGCGGAACTGGTCGACACGCCGATCCTGATCGTCCACGTCTCGGGCCGCGAGGCCGTCGAGCAGATCCACTGGGCGCGCGGGCGCGGGCTGCCGATCCACGCCGAGACCTGCCCGCAGTACCTGTTCCTGAGCGCCGAGGACCTGGGCATCGACCCCGACGACCCGATGCACGGCGCACGCTGCATCTGCAGCCCGCCGCCGCGCGACAAGGCGAACCAGCAGTTCATCTGGAACGGCCTGTCCAGCGGGCTCTTCACCATCGTCTCGTCCGATCACGCCCCCTTCAACATGAACGGCAGCGACGGCAAGCGCGTGGCCGGCGACAACGCTTCCTTCGACCGCATCCCCAACGGCATTCCCGGCGTGGAGACCCGCCTGCCGCTGCTCATGAGCGAAGGCGTGCTCAAGGGGCGCATCGACATCCACCGCTTCGTCGAGCTCACCGCCACCAACCCGGCGCGCCTGTACGGCCTGTACCCGCGCAAGGGCACCATCGCCGTGGGCAGCGACGCCGACTTCGTGGTGTGGGACATGTTCCCCGAAGGGCAGGAGAAGCTGCTGACCAACGACATGCTCCACCACGATGCCGACTACACGCCCTACGAGGGCATGCGGCTGCGCGCCTGGCCCGGCATGACCGTCTCGCGCGGGCGCATCGTGTGGCAGGACGGCGTGTTCCAGGCCGAGCCCGGTTCCGGCCAGTTCCTGCCTTGCCTGCGGCCGCGCGCGCCCAACGACGGCAATCCGCTGGACAAATGGCTCTGAAAGAATGGCGCTGAGGCCGCCCGGCCGGCCCTGCTAAGCTCACCCGCCCTCGTGGCTTTCGCCCGTTCCCGCATGCCCAGCCTTCCCAGCCCCACGCAGCCCGCCACCATCACGATCGCCCCCCTTGAGGTGCGCTCCGCCAGCCTGGCCGAACAGGCCTACGACCGGCTGCGCACGCTGATCCTCGATCGGCAGATCTCGGCCGGCAGCCCGCTGCAGGAGGCACGGCTGGCGGAAGACCTGCGCATCTCCCGCACGCCCATGCGCGAGGCGCTGGTGCGGCTGGCGGGCGAGGGCCTGCTGGTGCGGCGCGACGCGCGCTCCTATGCCGTGCGCGCGCTCGGCACCAAGGAGTACTTCGACTGCATGCGCGCGCGCGAAGTCATCGAGTGCGAGGCGATCGCACTGGCAGTGGGCAAGATCACCGATGCGGAGATCGACGCGCTGGAGGCCGACATCGCCACGCTGGGCGGCGGCGAGCACAGCGAGACCGAGCACTGGCACTTCGACGACCGCTTCCACCTGCTGATCGCCACGGCCAGCGGCAATGTCGTGTTCCCGCGGCTGGTGGAGGAGCTTCGCGTCAACGCGCGGCTCTTCCGTCTGCACAGCCCGCTGCACAGGCATTCGGAGAACCACGACGAGCACGGAGAGATCGTCCGTGCGCTGCGCGAGCGTGACGCCGAGCGCGCACGCTCCGCCATGCGCGACCACCTGCGCAGCCTGCAGGAAGACGTGAAGCGCGCGCTGATCGAGTGACGGCTCAGGCAGCGCGCTCCTGCGGCTTCTTCGACCTCGGCGCCTCGCTTCGCGCCAGCCAAAGCCCGCTGGCGATGATCAGCGCACCGCCGCCCAGCGTCCAGGCATCGGGCGCGGCGTTCCAGAACAGCCAGTCGATCAAGAGCCCCCAGGCCAGGGCGCTGTACTCGAACGGCGCGATGGCTGCGGCCTGCCCGTGGCGGAAAGCCTCCGCGATGGCGAGCTGGCCCAGGAAGCCGCTCAGGGCCAGGCCCGCGAGCACCCAGGCGTGCTGCGGCTGGATGGGCACCCATTGCGGCGCAGCCAGCAGGCTGCCGCCCAGGGCCATGCCGGCGGTGGTCCAGAAGACCAACGCGGCGCTCGGCTCGGTGCGGCTGATGAGCCGGCCCAGCATGTTCGACAGCGCATAGCAGACCGCCGCCACCAGGATCGCCAGCGCGCCGGGCGAGAGAAAGGCGTCCTGCTCGGGCCGCAGCGCGATCACCACGCCTGCGAAGCCCAGCCCGATGGCCACCCAGTGCCGCGGCAGGATCGATTCGCCCAGCAACGGCACCGCGATGAGCACCATCAGCAGCGGCGCGATGAAGGTGAGCGTGTAGGCCTCGGCCAGGCCCAGCGTCCTCAGGCCGTACACGAAAAGCACGAGCATCGCCATGTTGAGCGTGGCGCGCAGCAGGTGCAGGCGCCAGCGCAGCCGGCGGTTGAAGACGCCGCCCGCTTCGCGCCGCCAGGCGATATACAGGCACACCAGGGGCAGGGCGGTAAGGCCGCGCAGCGCCGTCACCTGCAGCGGCGGGTAATGGCCGGCCAGGGTCTTGAGCATGGCGTCCATGCAGGCGAAGAAGGCGCAGGCCAGCAGCATCGCCACGATGCCGCGCAGGGTTCCGGTCGGTTGCATGGATGGGATCGTCGCGCGGCAGCGGCCGGGACGGGGATTGTTGTTCTAGACCGCCGAGCATAGGGCCCCGCGAACATCCCTGCTGCCGTGCGGCGACGCGGCTCGTGGATGCGGAACACGCCCGCGCTCGTCGATGGGGCTGCGCATGGCAGCCGCCATCGGGAGGCGAGATCCGTCACATCACGTCAGATCACGTGGCGCCAGCGCCGTTGCCTTCACGGTTGCCGCTGCGGGCGCAGCCGAGGTTGAACTGCCTCTCCAGCACGCGCTGCATCTGCCGCGTCAGCCTGGCGATCCCGCCGGTGCCGCTCGCTGCGCGCCCGATCAGCGCGCCGCCGGCCGCGCCGGCAGCCAGCCGCGCCGCGAGCGAGCGGCTGCGCCCGGCCGCCAGCAGCAGCAGGACGCCCACGCCCAGCACCACCAGATGCTCGCCGGGGTAGTCCTCGCGCTGCGCGTCGACGCGCCTGAATTCGTTGATCGTGGATTCCAAAGACATGGCTGAAGCTCCTTCGTTGCAGTTTCCAGCCGTCGTTCTTAGCCCGGGGCGCCATGCACCGTTGTAGGCGTTCGCCATGCCCGCATCGGCGAACGCGCCGCAAAGGTGCCGATCAGGGTTTTCCTGATCGTGGTCCCGCGAATCGGGCCACGGCCACGTCACATGGCCGTCATCAGCTATGAAAACAATAGCATTCAGTTCCAATCCGCAGATCGTTCCTCGTAAACGCTATATCTAGCCCGACTCTTGCTAAGCAAAATCCCCGACGGATTTCACGTCACGCAAGATCGAGGACCACACAGCAATGAACCCTAAGCGTCTCCGCCGGCCGCTGGCCGCGCTGGTATTGGGCGGCACAGCAGCATTCCTCGGGGCCGTGAGCACGGCCCATGCGTTCACTAACCCGCCCATCCAGATGGCGCAGGGCATCGAATACATGTGCGGCGGCGCCGCCAGGGACGAGGCCGCGTTCATGGAAATGGTCTCGCCGCGCTGGGCCGCCACCATCGAGCTGGGCATCAGTGACGGCAAGGGCGCGCTGCAGCCGGGCTTCCCGGCCAAGGCCTCGGTGGAGATCCGCCAGAAATACACCGGCCAGCCGGTTATGAGCGTGGAATCGCAGAGCCCCTACATGCTCGCGCGCCTGAATCCGGGCGCCTACGACGTGAACGTGACGCTCGGAGGCCTCACGCTGACGCAGACGATGGTCGTGATCGCGGGCGTGCCGGCGCGCGCCTCCTTCGCGTGGCCATCGAACTTCGATATGGCCTCGGTGACGCCGCCGCAGGCGCAGACGCTCGCGCAGTCCTCCGCCAGCGTCCGCTGAGCCCGGCCCGCCAAGGCGGGCGGGAGCAGGCCCCCAGGTCAGACTTTCCTAAGCCGTGCGCCGCACAGTGGCTTCGTGGCCTGTTGCCATGACGACCAAGGAAAGAAAGGACCTGAGAATGAACTCCCGTTTCCCATCCTCGCTGCGCGCGCTGCGGCCGCTGGCGGCCGCGATGTTCTGCGGCGCCGTCCTGTTCGGCGCGCTCTCGCCCGCGCAGGCCGCGATGAATCCGCCGATCTACATGTCGCACGGCGTCGAGTACATGAGCGGCGGCATCGGCAGCGACGAGGCCAGGCTGATGGAGACGGTTTCTCCACGCTGGCCCGCCACCTTCGAATTCGCGGTCAAGGACAGCAAGGGCGCCGACTTCGCCTCCAACGTGCACGTGACGGTGCGCGACAGCAGCGGCACGGCGCTGCTCGACAACGTGGTCTCGGGCGGCCCCTTCATGGTGGCGCGGCTCGAGCCGGGCAGCTATGAAGTCGAGGCCCGGCTGGGCGGCCAGGTGCTGAAGCAGCAGCTTCGCGTGCCGGAGGGTGCGACGGCCAAGGCGACGTTCGTCTGGCCGGCCGGCACCGACATGGCCTCGGCCGGCACGCGCGCGGTGCAGTAGCACGAGGCTCCGGGGCGCCGGACGCGGCTCCGGATCTGGCGCACAATCATGGATTCGCCGGCCGCAAGGCTTGCTATCCGGGCATCGACAGCTATAGAAAAAATAGCGACCCAGGGCGCCTCGCGGTGTCTTGAATGCGCGGCATGCGCCTTGCAGATGGCCTGTCCCGGGCAGTGCCCGACCCCATTGCCCCGATGCCGATCCGTCCCCTGAGCGCGCTCACCGCGCTGTTGCACGTCTATATCGCGCTGCGCCTGCTGCCGGCGCTGGCCGTGCTCACTCCCGCCTGGCCGCTGGCGCTCGCCGCGCTGGTGGTGTCGGCGGTGACGATTCCCCTGCCTTTCGTCTCGCGCCGCGGCCGCCGCGAAGGTGCCGGCAACAGCGACCTGCTCAAGTGGACCGGCCTGATCAGCATGGGCTGGTTCTCCTCGATGTTCGTGCTGACGCTGGTGCGCGACGCCGGACTGCTGCTGGCCTGGCTCGCGGGCGCGGCGGGCGGCCTGCAGGTGCCGTGGAATGCGCTGCTGCCCTGGAGCGCACTCGCAGTGCTCGTGGTGGCCACCGCCACGTCGGTGGTCGGCTTCCTGAACGCGCGCCGCACGGCCGGCGTGAAGCGGGTGGAGGTGCCGATCCGCGGCCTGCCGCAGGCGCTCGAGGGCTTCACCATCGCGCAGCTCAGCGACATCCACGTGGGGCCGACGATCCGCAACAGCTACATCCAGCGCATCGTCGACGCGGTGAACCGCCTGGGCGCGGACGCCATCGCGATCACGGGCGACCTGGTGGACGGCAGCGTGCCCGAACTGCGCGAGCACATCGCCCCGCTGGCCGGGCTGCGCGCGCGGCACGGCACCTTCGTGGTCACCGGCAACCACGAGTACTACGCGGGCGCGCATGCCTGGATCGACGAACTGCGCCGCCTGGGCCTGAAGGTGCTGCTCAACGAGCACGTGGTGCTGCAGACGCGCAACGTGCGCGGCGCGCAGACCGACGAAGAGCTCTTCGAAAGCGCGCTGGTGCTCGCGGGCGTGACCGACTTCACCGCCGGCCATTTCGACGCAGCACATGCCAGCGACCCGCACCTGGCGCTGCACGACGCGCCGCCGCTGGTGCACACGCGCGTGCTGCTCGCGCACCAGCCGCGCAGCGCGCCGCTGGCGGCCGCGGCCGGCTACCAGCTGCAGCTGTCGGGCCATACGCACGGCGGCCAGTTCTTTCCGTGGAACCTGTTCGTGCCGATGCAGCAGCCCTTCACGGCCGGCCTGCACCGGCTGCACGACATGTGGGTCTACGTGAGCCGGGGCACCGGCTACTGGGGCCCGCCCAAGCGCTTCGGCGCGCCTTCCGAGATCACACTGCTGACGCTGGTGCCGGCGAAGGCCTGAAAAGGCTCAGGACTCTTCGAGCCCCGACAGCCGCCGCGCGTTGGAAGTGGCGGCGGCGTGGATCGGCGTGAGGCCCTGCCTTGCGATGTCCGCCGCGATCGCGGGCAGCTCGCTCGCCGCATCGACCGTGTCCGCCGCCGATTGCACGAAGGCGTCGCCGTGCGCGGCCGCCTGCGCCGGCGTGACGCTGCCTGCGAGCGAGAAGAAGGCCGTCGTGCTCTGCAGCCACTGCTGCAGCACCCGGTTGGCAAGCGAGAAATGGCTGCTGTGCCACTGCCGCGCCATCGCGATGCCCGACTCGCTCGCGGCCTCGAGCTTCTCCTGCCCCATGAGCTGGAACTCGGCGAGATCGTCCGCGCTGGGGGCGAGCCCAGCACGGGCCATGCGTCCGGTGCGCATGCCGATCACGAGGCCGGAGGACAGCAGCAGCTCGTGGGTCTTGAGCGCCAGGTCGAGCCACTGCTGCGTGAGCGGTGCCTGAAGGCGAGCGACTGGACTTGAAGAAGAAGACGACATGTTGTGGAAAGGGCCTTAGAGGAAGTCGAGGCCACTATAGGCGCGAGCCGGCGCAAGCGGTTGGTGCACAAGAACGGCGGTTCTGCATTTTTGTTGATCGAGTCCTACTTTCCGATGTGGAAATTACGTGCCGCTCGGGTGCGAACAGCAGCGGAGATTGAAGATGGCCTCTCGATTCCATCCAGTGCACTCGCCAGCCACATCATGAGATTTCACATCCGCCTGCCTGCCGCCGCAACCGCTCTGGTCGCGGGTCTTCTCGGTCTGGCGGGCCCCAGTGCCCATGCCTTCGAAGACAAGGAGCGCGGCTTCTACGTCGAAGGCGGCCGAGCGGCGCACGGTGAAAAGGGCAGCACCAATTCGGCAACGGTGGGCATGACCATTCCGTGGTCGCCGCGGCAGCCGGTTCAGGAGGGTGCGCTCACCACCTACTGGGATCTCTTCCTGAGCAACTGGCATGCACCGGCGCTGGCCGACGGTCCGCACGACTACGCGCAGGTCGGTGCGATCTACACCTGGCGCTACCGTTTCGACCACGGCAGCTCTCCCTGGTTCGCCGAAGGCGGCGTCGGTGCCACGGTGATGGACCACGTCTACCGCACGCCCGATCGCAGCTTCAGCACCGCCTTCCAGTTCACCGAGGCGATCGGCATCGGACGCAGCTTCGGCGAGCACGGCGCGCACGAACTTGCGCTGCGGCTGCAGCACTTCTCCAACGCCGGCATCAAGAAGCCCAACCCGGGCGAGAACTTCGTGCGGCTGCGCTACACGTATCACTTCTAGGTACGCCTAGCGCCTGCCGCGCAGCCGCCGGGCCCGCGCCTCGGTGAACAGGTAGGCCAGCGCGGCCACCGCCAGGGGCAGCAGGTAGTAGAGGCCCCTGTACGCCAGCAGCGCGCCGAGCAGTTGCGCCTGCGGCACCTCGTGCGACAGCAGCGCGACGAACACGGCCTCCAGCACGCCGAGGCCCGCCGGCACGTGAGTGACGACGCCGGCCACCGCCGCCACCAGCAGCACCGCGAGCACCTGCACGTACGCCACCTGTCCCTGCAGCAGGAACCAGATCACGCCCCCGATCAGCGACCAGTTGGCGCACGACATCGCCAGCTGCAGCGCCGCCATCGCAAGCCCCGGCACCTTGAGGCCATGGCCGCGCACCCGCAGCACGCGTCCGCGCGCAAAGATGCACACTGCCACGTAGGCCAGCGCGACCGCCAGCAGCGCCGCACCGAGGATGCGCAGCCCCTCGCTGCCGATCTTCCACTCGGGCGGCAGCGCCATCGGCCAGAAGCAGAAGGCCGCGCCGGCCACCACGAGGTAGCCCAGCCAGTTCGTCAGCATGCTGAAGCCGAGCACGCGCGTGATCGTGTCGTTTGAAAGCCCCAGCCGCGAGTACAGCCGGTAGCGGAAGGCCACGCCGCCCACCAGCGAGCCGAGGTTGAGGTTGAAGGCGTAGCTGATGAAGGTCACGCCCATCACCGTGGGCGTGCCGAGCTTGTGCCGAGTGAGGTGCCGGCCCAGCAGGTCGTAGGTGCTGTAGAGGGCGAAGCTGCCGGCCGCCAGTGCACCGGCCGCGAGCAGCGATGCGGCGGGCAGCGCGCGGATCGCGTCGAACACGTCCTCCCACTCGACGACGAGCGCCTGCCGCACGATCAGCCACGCGATCAGTGCGAAGAAGCCCCACACCGCCACGCGGCGCGCCCAGGGCCACCAGCTTTGGCGCGAGAGGGCCATGGTGCTCATGAGGGGGCGGCTCCTGCTTCGGCTCAGGCCGCTTCCGTCTGCGTGGCGCCGCCGGTCGGATTGCTGAGGCCGGTGTCGCGCCGGCTCGCCAGGTCGGTGGCCTCCGCCGGCGTCAGGCGCGGCACGTGGCGCGGCAGGCGGCCCAGCAGGGCCGGATACCAGCGCAGGATGTGGAAGACGAAGAAGCTGCGCACCAGCCGCCAGCCGCTCCATTCGCTGGCGAGGTCTGCGGCCTCCACCTGCTTGCAGCTGCACTGCATCAGCTTGTCGAGGCGCTCGGCCAGCACGCTGTTGAAGGCCTCGTCGCGCACGACCACGTTGGCCTCCAGGTTGAGCGAGAGGCTCAGCGGATCGAGGTTGCTCGAACCCACGGTGCTCCATTTGCCGTCCATGAGCGCGACCTTGCCGTGCAGCGGGCGGTCGCAGTACTCGTAGATGCGCACGCCCGCGTGAAGCAGGTGGTGGTAGAGCATGCTGGCGGCGGTCTTCACGATCGGCATGTCGGGCTCGCCCTGCAGGATGAGCCGCACGTCCACGCCGCGCCGCGCCGCGCGCCGCAGTTCCTTGATGAGCCGGTAGCCCGGAAAGAAATACGCATTGGCGATCACGATGCGCTCGCGCGCGGCGCGGATGGCCGCGCGGTACTGCCGCTCGATGTCGTTGGTGTGGCGCCGGTTGTCGCGCGTGACGAACATGGCGTCGGCAGTGCCTGCATGCGGCATGTGCGCGACACCCGGCGCCTGGCGCAGCCTGCGGCGGAACCAGCCCGCGCCCTTGCCGCCCAGCGCGATGGCGCGCAGCACGAACTGGTGGATCTCGCCCACGATCGGGCCCTGCAGCTCCACTGCGTAGTCCTGCTTGGCCATGGGGCCGTAGTCGAGCATGTGGTCGGCCGAATAGTTGATGCCGCCGACGAAGGCGCGCTCGCCGTCGACCACCACGATCTTGCGGTGCATGCGCCTGAACACGTTGAGCCGCTGTCCCATGAAGCGGCGGCCCGGATCGAACACGCGCACCTTCACGCCGGCCGAGGTCAGCCCCTCGATGAACTCGCGCGAGAGATCGGGCGAGCCGAAGCCGTCGATCATCAGGTCGACCTTCACCCCGCGCAGTGCCGCCTCGCGCATGGCGGCGTGCAGCTGCAGGCCGACCTTGTCCTCGAACAGGATGAAGGTCTCGACGATCACCTCCCGTCGTGCCTGGCGGATGACCTCGAACACGCGCGGGAAGAACTCCTCGCCGTTTTCCAGCAGCTCGATGCTGTTGCCCGGGATCCAGTGGTTGCTTGCGCCGTTGCCGTTGTTCATGTCGGGCCCGTTCACAGATCGATCTCCGCCACCAGCGGCGCGTGGTCCGACAGGTGCGACCACGGACGGCGCGGCAGCACCACGGGCGCGTGCGCGCCTGCATTGCGCACGTAGATGCGGTCGAGCGACAGCACCGGGAATCGCGCAGGAAAGGTCCGCGCCGCTCGGCCGGTGGCGTGCACGAAGACCTCGCGCAGCGAGGCGCCCCTTTCGAGGATGTCGTGCGCGCGGCCGCGCCAGTCGTTGAAGTCGCCCGCCACGATCAGCGGTGCGTCGGAGGGCACCTCGTCGCGCACGATGTGGCACAGCAGCTCCAGCTGCTGCTGCCGGTGCGCCTCGGCCAGGCCGAGGTGGGTGCAGATCACGTGCACGTCGACCACCCGGCCGGGCAGGCGCAGCACGCAGTGCAGCAGGCCGCGCTTCTCGGGCCCGCTCACCGACACGTCGTGGTTGCGGAAATGCACGATCGGGAATTTCGACAGCACCGCGTTGCCGTGATGCCCCTTGGGATACACCGCGTTGCGGCCGTAGGCGAACTGCGGCCAGATGGTGTCGGCCAGGAATTCGTAGTGCGGCGCCTCGGGCCAGTTGCTCACGCGGCGCGAATGGCGCGAATGGGTGCCCAGCACCTCCTGCAGGAACACCACGTCGGCGCCCACGGTGCGCACGGCGTCGCGCAGCTCCGGCAGGATGAACTTGCGGTTGAGCGCGGTGAACCCCTTGTGGGTGTTCACCGTCATCACCTTCAGCGAGGTCGGCGCGACCTGCGCCGCAGCCCCTGCAGGCTGGGCTGTCTCGGCGTCGGGCGCGGTGGCGTCGGGAATGATGGGCGAGGAAGACATCGTCGTACAGGTTGTACGTGGCCCAGCCCTGGCCGACTGTAGGAACGCGCCAACTTCTTCCCGCCGCCATCCTGCCGCCGCCTTCGTACCCGGGCGGCCGGCTCCTACAGGCATGCCTGCCGCACCCCCACACGGGCGGAATTTCGAGGCTCCTACGGTGACTTCACGGTCCGCAAAGAAAGCAAGGAGTAGGAGTAAAGGCCCCGTTGCTCCTTCATGCGGAATGAACAAATGGATTCAGCCACAAGGAGATTACCCATGAGACATCAAGCAGCTTCCCTCCGCGCCACCGTCCTGGCCGCGTTGCTCGCCACCGCAGGCTTCGCCATGGCGCAGACGACTTCCATTCCAGCCCAGCCCGACCCGTCGGTGGGCGGTGAGGCCAGCACCATGACGCCGGCCGGCGTCGCCAACCCGCCGCAGCGCCCCGACAACTCGGCGCCGATGTCGCGCGATTCCGTGAAGGCAGAGGCGCGCGCCCACAACCGCAACAACGCCAACAACCCGGTGCCCAAGGGCGAGGTGACGACCACCGTCAACCACCAGCCCAACGCCATGCCGCAGCCGACCGGCGAGATGTCCCGCGCGGAGGTCAGTCAGACCGGCCGCAAGGTGACGCCGCGCTTCGGCGAGAAGGGCGAACGCCCGGACGTGGTGACGAACCCGACCGACAAGACCGGCACGCCGAAGTAGTCACGACGGGCCAGGGCGCGATTGCCTGATGGCCGATGAAAAAGCCCGCAGCGCTTTCGCGTTGCGGGCTTTTTCTTTGGATGCCTCCGGGCGGCGCTCGATCAGCTCTTGGCAGGGGCCGCAGGTGCACCGTGGTTGCCGCCGTCATGGCCGCGGTGGCCGCGATGGCCGAAGTGCGCGGTCTCAGTGTCGAAGGTCTTCTGCTGCTCGGGCGTCAGCGCGGCGTAGAAGGTCTTCGTGGCTTCGGCGCGCTTGGCGAACATCGCGCTGCGCTCGGCCTGGCGGGCCTGCATGCGTTCCAGGCGTTCGGGCGTGGTCAGCTTGGCGAACTCGGCGCGGTCCATGTGCGGACGCGGACCGGCCGGCGGCTGCGTCGCGCTCGTGTAGGTGCTCCATGCGCCTTCCTGCGCCGAGGTGAGCTTGAGCTTTTCCTTCAGCGCTGCGAGGCGCTTGGCGCGGTGTTCCTTCATGCGCTCCATGCGCTGGGCCGGATCCATGCGCTTGTGCTGCGCCTTGGGCGCGGCGGCGTTGTCGGCCTGGGCCACCGCCGCGGTGGGCGCGGCTGCGGACGGAGCGGCTGCCGGCGCTTGAGCGAAGGCGCCCGAGGAGGCGAGGGCGGCCGAACCCAGCAGGCTGGCCCAGACGATGCGTTGGCGAAGAGAAATCATGAGAAGTGCTTCCTTTCGAAGAAGCCTGCCACCGATGGGCAGCAGGTGAGACGAAGTGTGGAAGCCCTCTGTATCGCATCCGTTAGCCCGGCGTGAGCTTGCGTAAAGAATGATGAACAGGCCGTCGGGCCCTGCGCAGGCTGCCCGCCGCGTGCGGGCGCTGCATCACTTGGGCCGCGGCCGCTTCAGCCCGCGGTCCGGCGGCTGAAGCCTTCCCGCACGCAGCTCGGCGACACCCCTGGCGACGGCGCGGGCCACCTGGCGCACCTCCTCCTGCACGTCGGCGTCGGCATCCAGCGTGTCGTGGCTGGTGGCGTACGGCTCGTAGTAGCCGATGTAGCGGTCCAATCGGGCCTGCGTGCCGGCGTCGATCAGGCCCATCCAGTCGAGCCAGTCGCAGAGGTTGCGGCGCAGGCCCTCCACGCCGGCCACGTCGCCGTGCACCACCACGCCGTAGACACGGCCGTCGAGGTGCTTGGGATAGCCCCAGCCTTCCAGCTCCAGCGCCTTGGCCTCCTCGGGTTTCTTGCCGTGCGTGCTCGTGGGATCGGGATTCCCGCCGTCGGCACAGACCAGCCGGTCGATCATCAGCTTCAGCGGGCTCGTGGCCTGGTACCAGTGCGTGGGCGTCAGCAGGATCACCCCGTGTGCGGACACCCAGCGCTCGTAGATCTCGTTCATCCAGTCGCCGGTCTGGCGCAGCGAATGGTTGGGGTAGCAGCTGCAGGGCCAGTGGCACAACGGCATGGCGGTGGAGACGCAGCCCTTGCAGGGATGGATCTGCCGGCCGTATTCGGAGGTGAGCAGGCTCAGGTCGAGCAGGTCTGTCTCGATGCCGCTGCCCTCCAGCACCTCGCGCGCGAGCTGCGCGAGTCGCCAGGTCTTGGAGACTTCGCCGGGGCAGGTGCCGTCGTTGCGCGGCGAGCCGTTCACCAGCAGCACGCGCGAGGGGGTCTGGGGCTGGCTCCACGCTGCCTGCGCGGCGTCGAGGCGCGCCTTGGCCTCCAGCCAGTCGACAGAGAGTTCGTACCCGGGATCGGCATAGCCCGGCCCGGCCTTGCGGGTGACGGGCGCCTTGCGGCCCTCCTCGTAGGCCTGCCATGCGATGAGCTCGATGCGCCGCAGCGAGTCGGCCTCGGCGCGGAAGGCCGGGTCTTGAAAAGGCTGCATGAAGCGTTCGTGGAACTCGGCGCGCTGCAGCGTCTCGGGCGCCTGTCCTTTCCGGATCGTGGGGGGCATGCGCGCAATCTAGGCTGCGCGGCGCGCAGCCGGTGCGTGTGCGCGATGCCGATTTCCGGTAGGCGGGCGACTACATGCCTTGCCCGCAACAAGCGTTCAGCCGAGCTTTCCGCTCTGGAAGTCGTGCACTGCCTGCCTGACCTGCTCGGGCGTGTTCATCACGAAGGGCCCGTACTGCGCGATGGGTTCGTTGAGCGGCTTGCCGGCGATGAGCAGGGCGCGCGCCGGGCTGTGGTTGGTCGCGCCGGCGCGCAGCACCACGCCGTCGCTGTGGGGCTCGTTGGCGAGGATGGCCATGCGCCGCGTGGGAATCTCGCTGCCGGCGATCCACAGCGATTCGCGGAACACGTACACCAGCGCGTTGTGGTCGTGCGGCAGCGGCTGCGCGAATTCGGCGCCCGGCTGCAGCTCGATGTCGAGGTAGAGCGGCTCGGTGTGGGCGCGCCGCACGGCGCCTTCGATGCCGTGGCTTGCGCCAGCGATCACGCGCACGCGCACGCCGCCGGAGGTGGTGAATTCGGGAATCTCCTCGCTCTGGATGTCGCGATACCAGGGCTCGCGCATCTTGTCCTTTGCCGGCAGGTTGAGCCAGAGCTGGAAGCCTTCCATCAAGCCTTCCTCCTGCTCGGGAAGTTCGCTGTGCACGAGGCCGCGGCCTGCGGTCATCCACTGAACGCCGCCGTTCTCGAGCAGCCCTTCGTGGCCGGCACTGTCGCGGTGCCGCATGCGCCCCGCGATCATGTAGGTGACGGTCTCGAAGCCGCGGTGCGGATGGCTCGGGAAGCCGCCGATGTAGTCGCCCGGGTTGTCGCTGCCGAAGGCATCGAGCATGAGATACGGGTCGAGCCGCTTCTGCAGCGGCTGCTGCAGCACGCGGGTGAGCTTCACGCCGTCACCATCGCTGGTGGAGACACCGGCCACGATGTGGTCGATGCCGCGCGGCGTGGCGACGGGATCGGTGGGGTGGTTGGCGTGGTGGTTGGCGTTCGTCATGCGCCCATGGTGGCACTAACTCCCCCGCCGCGCCACCCGTGCGCTGTCTCAGCCGGCAGCGCGTACGGGCTGTCGCGTCAGGGCCACTGCTGGCGCTGCCAGTAGCTGTATTTCCAGTGCGTCTCGAAACCGGCGCGCCGATACAGGGAGCGCGCCGCCTGGTTGCCCGCATCGACCTGCAGGAACACCCGCTCGAAGCCGCGCTCCGAGGCGGCCTGCGCCAGCCCGGCCAGCACGCGGCCCGCCAGGCCGCGGCCGCGCTGCGCCTGGTCGGTCCGCATGCCGTGCACGCTGGCCCAGCCGTGGCCGAAGGCCATGGCGCCGGCGGCCAGCGTCCGCCCGTTCTCGCGCACGCTGGCGTAGAGGGTGCCCTTGGCGCGCGAGAGCATCCGCACGCGATGGGCGCCGTCCACCGGGTCGAAGCCCTCGCCGAGGAACAGCGCCGACCACTCGCTGTCTGGTGCGCCGTCGACGTCGGCCAATGCCGCGCCCGGCCCCGCCACCTGCCGCATGCGCCGTACCGAGGCGATCTGCACGCAGGTGGGACTGTCGGCGACGTAGTGCCTGCGTTCCAGCTCGGCACGCAGGCTGTCGAAACACGGTGCGTCGGCCAGCCGCAGCGCGGGCGCCGCCTGGTGGCTGTCGTAGCGGTCCTCGATGCGGTCGAGCGTCGCGGCCTCGACCGCATCGCGGTGCAGCGGTACGGCCGACTTCGCGCGCTTGACGGTGCCACTCGCGAAGGGCAGGAGCCAGCCGTCGATTTCTTCCGTCACGTCGGGCGAAACCGCCGCGATGGTGGCCCGCTCGATGGCCTCGATCTCGGCCGCGGACAGTTGGAGCATGCTCATTGCGTGACGGCCTCCGGCGCCGTGAACTTCGCCGCGGCCACGCTCTTGAGCAGGGCTTCGCGCTGGTTGCGGCTGATCCCGCGGATGCCTTCGGCGATCCACTTGATGCGCTCGGGGTCGACCTGGCCGTCGCGCCGCCATTGCTCGAGCACGGCCTGCGGCTTGTGCAGCATGGCGGCGAGCCACACGGCCTGCGCCGGCTCGAGCGTGCGCGCGCTGCGCTTGAAGTAGCGCTTCGCCGCCGCCTCGGCGCCGCAGATGTTGCCGCCCCATGGCGCGTTGTCCAGGTACAGCTGCAGGATGCGGGCCTTGCCCAGCGTCTGCTCCATCTCGACTGCGTAGAGCAGCTCGCGCAGCTTGCGCTCGGCGGTTCGGTCGCTGCCCGTCACCAGCAGCTTGGCGAGCTGCTGCGTCAGCGTGCTGCCGCCGCGCCGCGTCTGGCCAGGCTTCTGGTTGTTGTCGATGGAAGCGAGGATCTCGGTCAGGTCGTAGCCGCCGTGGGTGAAGAAACGCTGGTCTTCGGCGGCGATGACGGCGCGCGCCAGCCAGCTGTCATTGGCCAGCTTCGCCGACGGGCCGCAGCTGGTGCGCGCGCCCAGCATGGCCTCGGTGCCCAGTCCTTCCACGGTGAACTGGCTGATGGTGGGCTGCACCGCGAAGGTGGCCTCGGGCAGCACCAGCTGGCCGCGCAGCGCGAGCGTGCCGCCGATGCGGGCGCGCTGGAGTTCGGGCAGCGCGGGCACAAGCACGGCGTACCAGCGGGCGATGGGCGCGTCCTGCACGCTGGCGTTGAGGTGGATGTTCCTGGGCATGAGCCTGCCGTCCCAGTTGCCATGCAGCTGGCTCGTGTCGTTGCTCTGCGGCGTGGCCTCGAAGGTGCCGGCGAGCGTGTTGCCGTCGCGCCTGACGGTGGCGACAAGACGTTCGACGCGGATCGGCTGGGTGCCCAGCGCCGGCACGTCGGCGCTGCACGGCGCGCACTGCATTTCCAGCATCTCGCCGGCCGGCTTCCAGGCGAAGCGCACGGTGCCGAAGCGGGTGTCGAACGAATGGCCGTCGAGGTAAGGCGCGAACCATGTCGAGGTGGCCACGCGCACCGCCGTCGGCACGCCGATCTCGAAATTCAGCGGCCCCGCCTTCACCGTGGTGCTCCATTCGCCGGCAGCCGGCGCGAGCGCCAGCTTGACTATCAAAAAGATAGCTACACAGGCCGTAATGACCAGGGCCAGCAGGCCATAGAGCACAAATCGCAGGGTCTTCTTCACAGGCAGGTTTCTCAGATCGGTCTCGCTACGGTGACAGCTTGCCACGGCCCATGCGATTGGCCGCTGGCGGCTGCCCAGTACCAGCTTGAAGTGTCTGTGAAAGCCGTGCCTTGGGCGTCGACGATGCGCTCGCAGACGCGGATTTTTTGCGCTCCGTGCCGTTGCGCAACAAAACAGCGCCACATGCGCTCCTGGGCGTCGCGCTCCAGCCGCGCCTGCTCGACGCGGTAGCCCAGCGCGCGGTAGCAGTCCGCGGCCGGGTGCAACATGCGCGTGGGCTGGCTGACCTCGCGCATCACCAGCGTCCGGGTGCCGTCGGTCATGCGGCCGATGGCGCCGGGGAAGCGGTCGGCAAAACGCTGCTCCACGTCGCTCAGCGCCAGCGGGCGCAGCGCTACGCCGTCCCACTCGCTCGGCCACTCGTGCGAGGCGACGGCAGGCGCCATCGGTTCGGCCGGGGTGCGCAGGGCGGCCGTGGCCGACCACAGCATGCACATCAGCATCGCCAGCGCGAAAGCCGTCTTGTGGCCGATGCGGTTGATGAAATGGTTCGCGAACCAGCGTTCAAAGAACGGTGTCGACATGGCGGGCTCCTTGGGTAGTGATCAGGCCCGGAATGGGCAGTTCGGCGGCTTCGGGCGCGGGGCGGGCCGGCACCATCAGCCGGGCGATGGCGCCGCACACCGCGGCCAGCAGCACCAGGCCCAGCGCGTTGTGCGCCCACGGCGCGAGCGGATGGCCGGCGCCCTCGAAGGCGATCAGCACGCTGTTGCGCACGATGTTCCCGGCAAGCACCAGCAGGCCGACCATCGGCAGCCGCGCCATGAAGTCGCGGCCGCTGCGCGAAGCCCACAGCGCGACCGCGCAGGCCGTGAAATAGCCCAACCACACCATCTGCACGCCGGAGCAGGGCGCATCGACGATGACCAGCCGGCCGTCGACCGCCAGGGTGGCGCCTTCGCGCGCCACCTCGAAGCCGGGCGACAGCAGCCAGCGGCTGACCTCGGCCGTCACCACGCGCAGCGGATAGCCGGCATAGAACTGCAGCGACGAGAGCAGCGGCAGCGCAAGCACCGCGAGGCCGGCCACCGGCAGCGCCGCCACCTTGCGCGGCAGGAAGGCCAGCAGCCCGCAGGCCAGCGCCAGCACCGCGACCAACCCGGCCGCGAGCGGCGGCAGCGCGGGCACGAAGCCGAGCCCCGTGCGCATCAGCGTCGCGAGCACCGTGCCCGCACCGGCCAGCGCCAGCCAGCCCAGGCGCGGCGATGCGCGCAGCTCGCGCCGGCGGCTCCAGGCCAGCGCCGCGAGCGCGACCAGCGCCAGCAGGCCCAGCGGATCGTCGGAGCCGTCGCGCATGCGCTGGGCCATCCACACCCAGGTGGGCATCAGCGCGACGAACTGCAGGCCTATCCAGCCGGCGGCCGGCGTGCGGTCGATGTGGATGCCCCAGTCCACGATGCGCGGATGGCGGTGGGCAAGCATTGCCAGTGACATTCTTTTCTTTCTTACGGACGGGTCAGGCGGTGAAGCGGCGCGCGTCGTTGCGGCGCGCGCGGCGGCGCAGCATGGCGAGCATCGACAGCACGACGGCGATGGCGCCCAGCGACTCGGGCTCGGGCGTACTCGGCACCTCCGCGCCGAGCGCCAGCTCGCTCACGCCTTGCGGCAGCGGCAGCGGCTGGTCCACGCCCACGCTGTCCTGCGGCGCGACGTTGCGCACCACCTTGTCGACGGCGATGAAGCTCGTGTATTGCGTGAGCAGGCTGTACTTCAGGCCGAGCTCGGTGATGCGGTCCTTCAGGGCCGTGCCGCCTTCCAGCGTCTCCTGGTCGCTCAGGCTCTGGATGCGGTGGCGCGCCCACAGCGTGCGCAGCGCGGCCGTGTCCTGGCGGGTGCTGCCGTCGATGCGTACTTCCTGGCGATAGGGGCCGCTCGCGCCCTGGCCTTCGATGATCACGCGGCCCCTGGCCTCGCCGCGCCACTTGCCGAACACGATCACCGGTCTTTCGCCCAGCACGTCGGGCAGCGCCTGCGGTTCCACGTCGTACACGTCGAGGCCGCCGAAGGTGGCCTTCACGTTCGTGAGCACCGGCGACTCCACCATGCGGCGAAAGCGCGCGGCCTGCTCTGGGGCCTGGATCGGGTCGGTGATGATGAAGGGCTCGCCCATGCCGGCGCGGGCGATGCCTTCCATCAGGCTGCGGTTGACCGAGGAACCGATGCCGAAGGCGAACACGTTGGCCTTCGACAGGTTGTTGCGCACCAGCTCGAAGGCCTCGCGCTCCACCGTCACGTAGCCGTCGGTCACCACCACCACGGTGCGCGACACGTTCTCTTCCTTCGGCTCTGCATATACGCGCTTGAGCGCCGGGATGAGCTCGGTACTGCCGCTGCCGCTGTAGTTCTTGATGGTGGCCAGTGCCTGCTCGATGTTGGCGCGCGTGGCCGGCACCGACTTGGGCGAGAGCATCCTGTTGCTGCCCGAGAACAGCAGCACGTTGAAGGTGTCGCTCGGGCGCAGCCCACCGATCAGGCGCTCCAGCACCGTCTTCGCGGTATCGAGCGGAAAGCCGTGCATCGAGCCCGAGATGTCGACCACGAAGATGTAGTCGCGCGGCGAGATCGCGCTGGCGGCCACGGCTTTGGGCGGCTCGACCATGGCGAGGAAGAAGTTCTCCGCGTTGTTGCCCTGGCCCTTGTAGAGCATCAGGCCCGATTCGATCTTCTCGCCGGCAAGGCGGTAGTCGAGCACGAAGTCGCGGTTGTCGGCGGGGCGGCCGTCCGCTGCGAGCACCACATCGGCGTGCTGGTCCTCGTCGCTCTTCTTCACGTCGATGGCGTGCGTGGCCGAGCGGATCTCCTTGATGCCCATCGGCGTGTCGATGGTGGCCTTGAGCCTGAAGCTTGTTGCGGCGGCAGCGCCGGCGGCCAGCGTGGGCTGCGCGACCCACCTGGCCTGCGCGTTCTCTGACTGCGGAGAGTTGTAGCGCGGGCCGACCACGGTCGGGAACACGAACTGGTAGTTGCCCGACTGCGGCACCAGAAGTTCGGTGTAGCGAAGCTCCACCTTCACATCGTCGCCCGGCAGGATGTTGGCGACGTTCATCTGGAACACGTTGGGCAGCTGCTGCTCCAGCAGCGCGGCGGTCTTGCCTTCCTTCTTGGCCGTGTCGTACTCGATCTGTGCCTGCTGCTTCTCGCGGATCTGCGCGGTGATGAGCCGGTCGGCCAGCCGCACGTTGAGGCCGCTCACCGCGGCCTTGGTCGAGCCGGGGAAAACGTACTTCGCCTCGATGGCGCGCTGGCCTTCGTTGCGGTAGGTCTGCGTGACCGTCACGTCGGCGATCACGCCCGAGATCTTCACCGAAACCTCCGTGCCCTTCAGCGGCAGGCGGTCGACCGAGGGATCGTCGCTCTTCACGAAGAAATAGGGGCTCTCGGTCTTCTGGCGCGGGCCGGCGGGCGCTTCCTGCGCGTGCACCGGGCGCACGCCCATGGCGATGAAGCCCGCGGTCGCCAGGCTCACGGTGGCGAGCCAGAGCCAGCGGCCGGGACGTGGGGTGGTTTGGGCATCCATGGCGGGGGTCCTTGTCCGTGCGAACTTGCACGGCCGCAACTTTCTCCACCGCGCGAGAAGCCAGTTGGAAGGCCTCTTGAAGTCGACGGCCACCCGCATCCGCTGTGTGAAGTCTGTGTGAAGCGAGACGGCCCGGGCTCTTCACACGGCCTTCGGCTCGCGCGGCGAGCATCGCGGCCATCGCTACAGACGAGGAGAGAAAAACATGCTTCAGCTGCTCAGGGTCGTGATGAGTTCCATGCTGGCCAAGGTCGCCGGCCTGCTCTTCCTGCTGCTGCTCCTTTGCATTCCGCTGGGGGAGATCGATTCGATCAACCGCGCACGCGGCGAGAGCCAGCGAGAGGCGGCCAGCGAGCTCGCCGCCACCTACGCGGGGCGCCAGACCATGGTGGGGCCGCTGCTGCTGGTGCCGTACGTGGAACGCTGGATGGAGCCGCTGCGCAATGCGCAGGGCAAGGTGATCGGCCAGGAGCCGCGCAGCAAGGAGATGGCCCACGTGGTGTTCCCCGACAAGCTGCACATCGAGGGCACGATGGCACCGCAGGAACGCTATCGCGGCATCTTCAAGATCCCCTTCTACACGCTCGACGCCACGCTCACCGGCGGCTTCGCGGCCTTCGATCCCAAGGCCGTGACGCACAGCGAGGCCGATTCGAAGATCGAGTTCAAGGCACCGCTGATCGCCTTCAACGTGAGCGACCTGCGCGGCCTCGATGGCTCGCCGGGCATGACCATGGGCGGCGAGGCCCTGCGCTTCAAGCAGCGTGTGCCGGGCCTGGACGACGACGCCTGGTTCGCCAACGGCATCCATGCCCCGGTCACCGGCGCGGCGCTCGCGGCCTGGCAGGCCGGCACGCCGATCCCCTTCGAGATGAAACTGGGCCTGGTGGGGCAGGACACGCTCGCCATCGCGCCCATCGCCGAGGAAACCACCGCGCACCTGAGCTCGCCCTGGGCGCATCCCAGCTTCGGCGGCCGCTTCCTTGCGGCAGAACGCAGCGTGACGGCACAGGGCTTCGACGCCCGCTGGCGCGTATCCTCGCTCGTGACCTCGGCACGCGAACAGGTGCGCGCAGGCCTTTCGGGCCGCGGCGGCGCAGTGGACGTGGCCAGCAGTGCCGACGTGGCGGCTTCGGCTGCCCCAGCCGTCGCGCCGCGCCGCAACCTGGGTCCTTTGCAGACCTTCGACGTGTCGCTCGCCCAGCCCATCAACGTCTATTCGATGAGCACGCGCGCCGGCAAGTACGGCGTGCTCTTCATCGGCCTGGTGCTGATGGCGGCCTTCATGTTCGAGCTGTTCCGCAAGCTGCGCCTGCATCCGGTCCAGTACGGGCTGGTGGGCTTGTCGATCGCGCTCTTCTTCCTCCTGCTGCTGGCGCTGTCGGAGAAGTTCGCCTTCCGGTGGGCCTATGCCGGCGCGGCTTCGGCAAGCGTCGCGCTGCTGGCGGTGTACTTCAGCGCCGTGCTCGGCGGCTGGCGGCGCGGCATGTCGTTCGGCGCGTTCGTGGCGCTGCTGTACGGCGCACTCTATGGCCTGCTGGCTTCGGAAAGCAACGCGCTGCTGCTGGGTGCGCTGCTGATCTTCGGCATGCTGGCCACGCTGATGCTGGTGACGCGCAAGGTCGACTGGTATGCGCTCTCGCGCCGCGGCGAGGCGACGCCCGTGGCACCCATGGCGGTACCCGAAACGCAGACCGCCGCATGAAGCTGCTGCGGATCGTCGCGGGTGCATCGGGCTGGCTGGCGCTGGCCGTGCTGTGGTTCTGGGCCTGGCACCTGAAGGATCCGCACCTGCGCTTCATGCGCGCGTGGGAACTGCCGCTTTTGTCGGCGTTGCTGCTCGGGGGCATCGCGATCGCGTGGCGTTTTGCAAGAGGCAGGCTGCGGCCCGTGGCGCTGGGACTGGCATTCGCAGCGCTGCTCACGGCGATCTGCCAGGAAGCGATGTCGCGCCAGCACCGCACCGAGGTGAACGCCATGGAGGGCCCGCTCGCGCAGGCCGTGGGCGCGCATTTCATCGTCGGCTACGACGACGCCAGGGAACTGCGCGACCTGGCCCGCAAGGGATTGATCGGCGGCATCTTCGTCACCAGCCGCAACGTCCAGGGCCGAACAGCCGAGTCGCTGCGCGACGAGATCGCGGGCCTGCAGGCCTTGCGCAGTTCGGCCGGTCTTGCGCCGCTGATCGTCGCCACCGACCAGGAAGGTGGCGCCGTCTCCCGCCTGTCGCCGCTGGTCGAGCGCCAGCCCTCGCTCGCCTCGCTGCTCGAAGCCGACCTGCCCGACGATGAACTCGCCCGGCGCGCCCACGCCTACGGCTCGCAGCAGGGCAGGGCGCTCGCCGCGCTGGGCATCACGCTCAACTTCAGCCCCGTGGTCGACCTGCGCACCGGCCGCGCGCCAGGCCGGTGGGACTTCCATACCCGCATCGACGAACGCGCCATCTCGGCCGACCCGGCGGTCACTGCGCAGGTGGCGCTCGCTTACGAGCTTGGCCTGGAAGCGGCTGGGGTGCGAGGCACGCTCAAGCACTTTCCCGGCCTGGCGGACGTGGCCGAGGACACCCACCATTTCGCCGCCGAACTGCGCACGCCGGTCGCCCGGCTCTCGGCCCGCGACTGGAAGCCGTTTCAAGACGTATCGAAACATTCGGATGCGGCCATCATGCTCGGCCATGTCATCCTCGCGGAACTTGACGCCGCTTATCCGGTCTCTTTCTCGCGCAAAATCGTGCAACGGGTGATCCGCGGCGAGTGGGGCTACCAGGGCCTGCTCGTCACGGACGATCTCACGATGGGCGCGGCCTACAACCGCGGTCTCTGCGACGCCACCGTCCGTGCGCTCGACGCCGGGGTGGATCTTCTGCTTATCGCCTTCGACCACGACAAGTACTTCGATGCCATGCATTGCGCGCAGCGTGCTGCGCAGCAAGGCACGCTCGAGCTCCGGACGCCGGAACGCGGCAGCGTGCGGCGGCTCCAATCCTTTCGCTAGCCAAACAGGCATTTCCCATGTTCAAACGCTCAAACTCCAAGGCCCCCGGCGACGACGGCGCGGCGCCGCCCGGCTCCCGCTTCGACTGGAAGCGCATCGCCGGCTGGGGCGCCATCGGTGTCGGCTCCGGCGCGCTGGTGGTGCTGGTCGCGGCCATCGTCGCGGTGGTGACCATCTATCCAAAACTGCCCGACGTCTCGGAGCTTTCCGACTACCGCCCCAAGCTGCCGCTGCGCGTGTATTCGACGGAAGGCCAGCTGATCGGCGAGTTCGGTGAAGAGCGCCGCAACCTCACGCCCTTCGCCAACATCCCCAAGGTGATGAAGGACGCGGTGCTGGCCGTGGAGGACGCCCGCTTCTACGACCACGGCGGCGTCGACTACAAGGGCTTCGTGCGTGCCGCCGTGGCCAGCCTGAAGGGCGGACGCAAGCAGGGCGCGTCGACCATCACGATGCAGGTGGCGCGCAACGTGTACCTGAGCTCCGAGCGGACCATGAGCCGCAAGACCTACGAGATCCTGCTGGCGATGCGGCTCGAGCAGCAGCTCACGAAGGACCAGATCCTCGAGATCTACCTGAACCAGATCTACCTCGGAAACCGCGCCTACGGTTTCGCCGCCGCGGCCGAGACCTACTTCGGCAAGCCGCTGCAGAACATCACCATCGCCGAGGCCGCGATGCTCGCGGGCCTGCCGAAGGCACCGGGCGCGAACAACCCGGTGGCCAACCCGCGCCGCGCGCGTGCGCGCCAGCTGTACGTGATCGACCGCATGCAGGAAACGGGGTTCATCACCGCCGAGCAGGCGGCCGCCGCGAAGAAGGAGGAACTGCACCTGCGCGATGCGGCCGACCCCAACCGCCTGCATGCCGAATACGTCGCCGAGACGGTGCGCCAGATGATGTACGCGCAGTACGGCGATAGCATCTACACCAGCGGCATGAAGGTCTACACCTCGATCGTGGCGGCCGACCAGGCGGCTGCCTACAGGTCGCTGCGCAAGGGCATCATGGACTACGAACGCCGCCAGCCCTACCGCGGCCCCGAGAAGTTCGTCGACCTGCCGACCGAGCAGAAGGAGATCGACGAAGCGGTGGACGACGCACTGGCCGAGCATCCCGACAACGGCGACGTGATCGCGGCCGTGGTGCTAGAAGCGAGCGCGAAGGAAATCAGCGCGGTGCGCGCGAACGGCGAAACCATCCAGGTCACCGGCGAGGGCCTCAAGCCCGCGCAGTCGGGCCTTGCCGCAAAGGCGCCGCCCAACATCAAGATCCGCCGCGGCGCGGTCATCCGCGTGGCGAGAACGCCGAAGAACACCTGGGAGATCACCCAGCTGCCCGAGGTGGAGGGCGCCTTCATCGGCATGGACCCGCGCAGCGGCGCCATCAAGGCGCTGGTGGGCGGCTTCGACTACGGCAAGAACAAGTTCAACCACGTGACGCAGGCCTGGCGCCAGCCGGGTTCGAGCTTCAAGCCCTTCATCTACTCGGCCGCGCTCGAGAAGGGCTTCACGCCCGCCACCGTGGTGAACGACGCGCCGCTGTACTTCGACGCCAGCGCCAACGGCGGCCAGCCCTGGGAGCCGAAGAACTTCGAGGGCACCTACGAGGGCCCGATGCCGCTGCGCACCGCGCTGATGAAGTCGAAGAACCTGGTCACGCTGCGCGTGCTGCAGTCGATCGGCGCGCCCTATGCGCAGGACTGGATCACGAAGTTCGGCTTCGACAAGGACAAGCATCCCGCCAACCTGCCGATGGGCCTGGGCGCCGGCTCGGTCACGCCGATGCAGATGGCGGTGGGCTACTCGGTGTTCGCCAACGGCGGCTACCGCGTCAATCCGTACCTGGTCACGCGCGTCACCGACCTGCGCGACAAGGTCATCATGGAAACCGAGCCGCCGGTGCTCGACGAGACGCGCCGCGCGATCCCGCAGCGCAACGCCTTCATCATGGATTCGCTGCTGCAGAGCGTGGTGCGCAACGGCACCGGTTTCAAGGCCTACCAGACGCTCAAGCGCGACGACCTCTTCGGCAAGACCGGCACCACCAACGATTCCTTCGACACCTGGTTCGCAGGCTTCCAGCCGACCATGGTGGGCATCGCGTGGGTCGGCTACGACACGCCGCGCCAGCTCGGCGTGCGTGGCGAGACCGGCGGCAGCCTGAGCCTGCCGATCTGGACCGGCTACATGCAGACCGCGCTGCAGGGCGTGCCGGTGACGCATCCGGCCCAGCCCGAGGGCGTGGTGAGCATCGACGGCGAGTGGTACTTCGACGACTTCACGCCGGGCCACAACGTGGCGAGCCTGGGCCTGGAGAGCAGCGACACGCCGCCGCCGGTCGAGCAGCTCACCGGCGCTCCCGTCGGTGCGCCGCCCCCGCCGGAGGAACGCAACCGGATCCTCGATTTCTTCCGGTAGCCGGGCTTCTTCAGGGAGCCGGAAGCGAAGGCGGGTTCGCGGTGCCTACACTCGGTACCGCCTCCCGCCTTTTCCTTTTTCTCCTTCTCCCGCATCCATGGAAATCCTCACCCTGGTGGCACTCGTCGCCGCCGGCTTCTACATCCTCAAGTCCAGGGAACAACGCCTGCGCATCGCCCTGCTGGCCAGCCACCTCGGCCGCTATCAGATCGAGAAGCTGATGGAAAGCCTCACCTCCGGCTACATGCGCTGCCTCGGCGAGGACGACGCCGAGCGCCGCCGCCAGATCTGGCAGATCCTGGACAGCACCGAGGAAAAGCTCTCCGGCCAGATCGACGGCTTCGCAGCCGAGTTCTCGCGCATGCCCGAACCCGTCACCCGCGTGAGCAAGCTGCCGGTGGCCATTCCCCTCTTCACCCAGTTCTTTCCGTCGGCGACCTTCGACATGCGCCAGGCGTTGCTCATCCATGCACGCGGCATCGCCGGCGTGATGCGCAACGAAGAAGGCCGTACACCGAAGTCGAAGGCCTACATGATGTCGGCCGAGCTGTTCCTGCTGCAGCACACCTGCCACTGGTATTGCCGCTCGAAGACGGTGGCCTCGGCCCGCATGATCGGCCAGCACCAGACGCAGTATCTGCAGGCGCTGGGCGCGGCGAGCCCGCAGACGCGTGAAGCCTATCGCGCGCTGGTCGGGCGCTGAGCCTTTCGCGATGCTGCCCACGGGTCTCGATCACCATCGGGTTCACGCAGGGCAGGCCGATTTCGCCTGCGAAGGCGAGGTTCTGTATTCGCCAGTCAAGTCGCTCTGGTTCTCCGGCATGGCAGCCTCCGCGGCGGTGGGCGGCTTTTTCTGTTTCCGGTGGGATGCATTCGCGCTTTTCGTCGCCAGCACCGCGTTCGTGCTGCTGTTCGGCCATTCGCTCGGAAGCCATCGCCAGCTGATTCACCACAGCTTCCAATGTCCGCGATGGCTGCGCTGCGCCTTGATCTATTGCGGCGTCCTCGTCGGCCTGGCCGGTCCGCTGGGCATCCTTCGCCAACATGAGTTGCGCGACTATGCGCAACGTCTGCCAGACTGTCACGACTACCTGAGACACGGCCGCGGTTTCTGGACAGATGCGTGGTGGCAGCTTCACTGCAACCTCCATCTCGCGCATCAGCCCGGCATCCGGATCGAGCCGTTTGTCGCCAATGACCGGTTCCTGTACTGGCTGGAAAGAACCTGGATGCTGCAGCAACTGCCCATCGCCGTGCTCTTCCATCTCTGGGGCGGATGGGCTTTCGTCTTCTGGGGGGTGTGCGCGCGCGTCACCGCCGGTGTGCTGGGCCATTGGCTGATCGGCTGGTTCGCCCACAACCACGGCGAGATGAACTACGAAGTGCGCGGCGCCGCCGTGCAGGGACGCAACATTCCATGGACCTCGCTGCTGACCATGGGTGAAAGCTGGCACAACAACCACCATGCCTATCCGGGCTCGGCCCGGCTGGGACTCGCGCCCGGCGAATGGGACCCGGGCTGGTGGATGCTCCGGCTGTTCGAACGCTGTGGGCTCGCCTGGGAACTGCGTCAACCGGAGTCGCTGCCGCCGCGCCCCGAGCTCGTCGAAATCCGATCGGTGGCTCAGTGATGCGATGACAGCGGCAGCGTCAGCGTTGCCACTGCTCCGCCGCGCGACGCATTGCCCAGGTCGATGCGGCCGTGGTGCAGGGCCGCGATCTCCTTGACGAACGCCAGGCCCAGGCCCGTGCTCTTCTTCTGGCTGTGCGGCCTCGCGAGCGAATAGAACTTCTGGAAGACCTTTTCCTGCGCGTAGTCCGGAATGCCGGGGCCGTGGTCGCGCACGCTCACGCGGGCGAGCTTGGAAGTGGTTTCCAGGGTGAGCAGCACCTCGCTGTCCGGCGGCGAGAAATCGATGGCGTTGTCGAGCAGGTTGCTGATGGCGCGACGCAGCAGGAACGGGTCGCCTTCGGTGCGGGCTTCGTTGCGGATGTTCACGAGCAGCCTGATGTTGCGCTTCGCAGCCGCGGGCTGCGCGCTCGCGGCGATGTCTTCGATCAGCGCGGCCAGCGACACGGCTTCGGTGCGGTCGAGCGCGCGCCGGGTTTCCAGCGCGGTGAGCTCCATCATGCGATCGACGATTTCCTGGATGCGCTGTGTCTCCCGCTCGATGTTCTTCAGGAAGCGTTCGCGCTCGGGGTGCGGCATCGACGGCTCCTGCAGCAGCTCGGCCGCGCCGCGGATGGCCGAGAGCGGGCTCTTCACCTCGTGCGTGAAGGTCTGCACGTAGTCGGCGACGTAGTTGCGCCCGGTGAGTGCGTCGCGCATCTCGCTGAAGCCGGTGCGCACGCCGTCGACCGCGCGGCGCGCCATGCGCGAGAGGCTCAGGGTGCGCTGGGCGCGCACCCAGGTCCAGTAGTCGCGGATCAGGCCGAAGGGCCGCACCAGCCAGACCGAGACGATCAAGGTGAGCAGCAGCAGCGCCAGCGCCGAACCCACGCCGACCCAGATGGTGCGCCCGCGCGCGTCTTCGACGAACTGGCCGAAGCTCTGCACCGGCTTGCCGACGCTGACCATGCCGACGATCTCGTTGTTCCAGCGGATCGGCGCACCCACGTACATGACCGAGGTGCGCGGGTCGCCGTCGACGTCGCGCGTGGTACGTGCGCCGTACACGCCGGCCAGAGTGCGGCTCACGTCGCTCCATTTCGAATAGTCGGCGCCGAGGTGCCTGCCTAGCGAATCGAACATCACGCGGCCGTTGCGGTCGGTGACGTACACGCGCAGTTCGACGCGGCTCTTGTGCAGGTTGTAGATCTGCGCCGAGAACTCGCGCGCATAGAGCGTGCGGAACAGGGGTTCGAGCCGCGCAGTGTTGATGGCACCGGCGATCACGTCCTGCTCGACCAGGCTGGCCACCAGCTGCGAAGTTTCGACCAGCGATTCCTCGGCCGATTCGCGGTAGCGCGGGTCGATGTCGGAGACGACGCGATAGAGAAGGAAGGCGATGCCTGCCGTGTAGATCAGCAGGATGCCGATGAATATCCGGGTGCGCCGTGTCAAGGCCTGGCTCTCCCCCAGGCTTGGGCCGCCCACCCCCTTGCGGGGGGCGGCACCTGCGGCCGGGCAAAGCCGGTCCCGCGGGATTCCGCGAAAAGGCGGGCCAGGTCCGGCGTCATGCCCTTGATGGCAGTTCTTCGTTCAGCGCATAGCCGGTGCCGCGCAGTGTGCGGATCGGCTCCACGTCCGGCGCGATCGCCTTGAGCTTGGCGCGCAGGGTCTTGATGTGCGCGTCGACGGTGCGGTCGAAGCTGTCGCTGGCGTCGTCCCAGACCAGTTCGAGCAGTTCGTCGCGCGTGAAGACGCGGCCCGGGCGCTGCACGAGCAGCCGCAGCAGGCCGTATTCGTAGCGCGAGAGTTCGAGCAGCCTGCTGTAGTAGCGGATCTGCATGCGCTCGGTGTCGAGCGCGAAGGGCGATGCGGGGGTCTGGGAGGCCGCAGGAGCGCCGTTTGCCGGAATTTGCCGCCCCCCCACATGGTTCGGTGCTGCGGCGCCCTGGGAGGCTCCTGAGCCGTTTCTGGCGCTGCGGCGCAGGATGGTCCGCACGCGGGCGACCAGCTCTCTGGGGGAAAAGGGCTTGGCGATGTAGTCGTCGGCGCCCAGTTCGAGGCCGACCACGCGGTCTATCTCGTCGCTGCGGGCCGTCAGGAACACCATGGGTACCTCGGGGCCCCCCATGGACTGATTCAGCGCCTGCAGGCGCTTGAAGAGCTCGAAACCGTTGAGATCGGGCAGTCCGATGTCCAGGATGGCCAAGGCGGGTGGTTCCTGCGCGAACTGGGCGATGGCTTCCTCGGCGGTGGCGCACCACACGGGGACGAATCCGTCGCTCTTCAGGACGTATTGCAGCGTGTCGGCGATGCCCGACTCGTCTTCGGCGATCAGGATCCGGGGTTTGAAGCTCATCCGCGAATGTTAGCGAGGGGAGAAGCGCCGGGAGGACCGGTTCCGGCCCCTGCATGCGCGACCAGCGCGGCCTTTCGCGGCTTTTTTTTCGGGCGCAGCTTTTCCTGTCCCCTATCTCTTGTTCTTCTTATTCAAATTAGTAGTAGTAGATAAGGGTCGCACCCTGCTGTGGACATGCCGGTTTTTTCGTTATGCGACAAGCACTTGTCATACCGCCGTCACTGTGCGCAGCCGCGCTTCCGGTTTGTACCCGCCACATGGACAACATTGGGTAACCCTTCGGGCCTGTGGATAAACCAGGCCTTGTTCCAGAAATGTCCCCAGACTTGTCCTTTGACGGCCCTTCCGAAATCTGCGAAAGGCGGTTTTCGTCCGGAGAAATTCATTGCTGAAAATTTGGGCAAACCAAGGATTCCTCAATGAAATCAATGAGTTGCAAGACCCCTACACAGAAGTGCCGACGTTATCCACAGAGTTGCCCAAGTTTTGTGGGGAGAAAGGCCGAAGGAACCTTCGGGCCGCAGCCGCGACCCCACCGAATCGTCGAAATCGAGGAAATATCGAACATGTCACCTTCTGAAACAAAGTCGATCGTTACCCTGAGCCTGCTGGCCGCCTTCGTCGACGGCGAGAAGCACGAGCGCGAGCGCGCCGAGATCAAGCGCATCGCGGAAGGCCTGTCGCAGGCCGACGGGTTGAACCTGCCGACGCTCTACCAGGATGTGCTGATGAAGCGGGTGTCGCTGGCCTCGGTGGCGGGCGAGCTCAGGAGCACGGAAGCGAGGCAGCTCGCCTACGAGATGGCGGTGTGCGTCTGCGATGCGGACGGCACGCAGTCGGAGGCGGAGCGAATGTTCCTGGCGGACGTGCGCACCTCACTGGGCCTGGACGCCTCGGCGGCCGCTTTCTCGCAGAAGGCCGAGGAGATCGCCGCCGTGCCCGTGGCGGCCACCGCAGCGGCAGCCGCGGCGTCGGTGCCGGCATCGGTGCCCGTTGCACCGAAGAACCCCGACACGGCGGAACTGGACAAGTCGATCCTCAACGCCTCCATCCTCAACGGAGCGCTCGAGCTGCTGCCCGAGACGCTCTCGACGATGGCGATCATTCCGCTGCAGATGAAGCTGGTCTACCGCATCGGCAAGTCGTATGGATACGAGCTCGACAGCGGCCACATCAAGGATTTCCTGGCGACGGTCGGCGTGGGCCTGACCTCGCAGTACCTGGAGCAGGCCGGGCGCAAGCTGCTCGGCGGCCTGCTAGGCAAGGTCGGCGGCGGACTGCTGCGCGGGCTGGGCAACCAGGCCGTGAGTTCGGGCATGAGCTTCGCCTCGACCTACGCCCTGGGCCATGTGGCCAAGCGCTACTACGCCGGCGGCCGCACGCTCTCGGCGCAGACGCTGAAGGACGCCTTCTCGGGCGTGGTGAAGGAAGGCAAGAACCTGCAGACGCAGTACCTGCCCGCCATCCAGGAGAAGGCCCGCACGCTGGATGCGGGCAAGGTGCTCTCGCTAGTCCGCGGCGCTTGAAGTACTTATTCCAGGAACACCGCGGAACCGGCTTCGCCGGGCCGCAGGTGGTGCCCCCGGCGAGGGGGTAGGCGAAGCGACACGAAGTGCGCGAAGCCTGGGGGAGTACTGAGGGCCTGCTCACACTGTTTCCGGGGTCGCGTTGGTGCCCCTTGGGGCACCAACCCTGCGGGAAGGGCAGCCAGGTCGCGCCACTCGGCGTTGCACTCCTAGCGTGTGCGCATGCACACGCGTCGTCGCGCGCCTTGATTGGCCCGCCCTGGCTGCCCTTCGCGATCCCGGAAACAGTGTGAGCAGGCCCTAGTTCGCCAAGTCGTCCAGGATCGGGCATTCGGGCCGCGAGTCGCCGTGGCAGCAGTGCACCAGGTGCGCCAGCGTGCTGCGCATGGACTGCATGTCGGCGATGCGCTGCTCCAGCTCGCCCAGGTGCTTCTCGGCTATGCGCTTCACGCTCGAGCTGGCCCGGCGCCGGTTGTTCCACAGGCCGACCAGCTCGGCGATCTCTTCCATCGAGAAGCCCAGGTCGCGCGAGCGCTTGATGAAGCGCAGCGTGTGGATGTCGGCCTCTCCGTACTGGCGGTAGCCGCTCTCGGTGCGCGCCACCGCCGGCAGCAGGCCCAGGCTCTCGTAGTGGCGGACCATGCGGGCCGACACGCCCGATCGCTGCGCCGCTTCGCCGATGCTGACCGGGCCCGTCGTCATTGAACCGCGTACCCCGCGTTCTCGATGGCGGCCACGATGTCCTTGCGCGGCTGTTCGCTCAGCACGTCGACATGGCCCGTTTCCAGATCGACCGTGACCTGCGCCTCGGGATCCACCGTCTGTACCGCGTTCTGCACTGCGTTCACGCAGTGGCCGCAGCTCATGCCCGTGACCTGGAATTTCTGGCTCATCGTGTTGCTCCTTTGAGGGTGATTGATGATGATGACGAAGGAAAGCGGCCATCCGACCGATCAGGCGGCCGCACGACCCGAAGTTTGAACCTTCCCACGATGTCAATGTCCAGGGAATGGGTTCTGGAACTCCACCCTTGACCTTGACATGGTGTGAGGCCTTAGCCTCGGGCCATGGAAAAAGTTCAGCATCTCCCGCAGATCCCCACCGCCACGCTCGACCTGTCCGTCGGCGGCATGACCTGCGCCTCGTGCGTGATGCGCGTCGAGCGTGCACTGAAGAACGTGCCCGGCGTGCAGGACGTGAGCGTGAATCTGGCGACCGAATCCGCCCGCGTGGTGACTGGCGGCGGGGAGGGCATCGAGGGCATGGACGCCCGACTGCGCCGCGCAGTGCGTGCCGCCGGTTATGAGCCCCGTACCCCGGACAGTGCTGCCGACGAGGCGACGCTTTCTCCCTGGGCCGGCTTCGCGCCCGTGGCGATCGGCCTCGCGCTGTCGATTCCGCTGATGGCGCCGATGCTGGGCGATCTCTTCGGGCTCGACTGGATGCTGCCGCCGTGGCTCCAGTTGCTGCTCGCCGCGCCAGTGCAGTTCTGGCTGGGTGCGCGGTTCTACCGCGCGGGCTGGCATGCGCTGAAGGCGCGCACCGGCAACATGGACCTGCTGGTGGCGCTCGGTACCAGCGCGGCCTTCGGGCTCTCGCTGTGGCTCTGGTGGCGCGCCGTCGGCGGCGAGCATGCCGGCCACGGCATGGTGCCGCACCTGTACTTCGAGGCCTCGGCGGTGGTGATCACGCTGGTGCTGCTGGGCAAGTGGCTGGAGGCGCGCGCCAAGCGCCAGGCCACGTCGGCGATCCGCGCGCTGCAGCAACTGCGGCCCGAGGTGGCGCATCTGCTCGACGCCCGCGGCAAGGAAAGCGATGTGCCGCTGGCCGAGGTGATGGTGGGCGACCGCCTCGCGGTACGGCCCGGCGAGCGCGTACCTGCCGATGCGAAGGTGGTCGAGGGGCATTCCGAAGTCGACGAATCGATGCTCACAGGCGAACCGCTGCCGGTGGCCAAGGGCCCGGGCGATGCGCTCACCGGCGGCGCGGTGAACGGCGACGGCCGCATGGTCGTCGAGGTGCGCGCGGTCGGCGCCGAAAGCGTGCTGGCGCGCATCATCCGCCTGGTGGAAGACGCGCAGGCCGCGAAGGCGCCGATCCAGCGGCTGGTGGACAAGGTCGCCGCCGTGTTCGTGCCGGTGGTTCTGCTGATCGCGCTGGCCACCTTCGCGGGCTGGATGGTGTCGGGCGCGGGCATCGAGACGGCGCTGATCCATGCGGTGGCCGTGCTCGTCATCGCCTGCCCGTGTGCGCTGGGCCTCGCGACGCCGGTTGCGGTGATGGCGGGGACCGGTGTGGCGGCGCGGCATGGCGTGCTCATCAAGGATGCGCGCGCGCTCGAGATCGCGCACCGCGTCGACACTGTCGCCTTCGACAAGACCGGCACGCTGACCATCGGCCGCCCCGTGCTCACCGCGCTGGTTCCCGTGGCCGGCGCTGCGGCCTCGCAAGACAGACTGCTGGCCACTGCCGCGAGCCTGCAAGGTGGCAGCGAGCATCCGCTGGCGAAGGCCGTGCTTTCAGCAGCAGCGCAGCGCAACCTGCAGGTGCCCGCGCTGGGCGCGATGCAGGCATCGCCGGGACGCGGCGTGCGCGGCGAGGTCGAGGGCGTCCAATGGGCCATCGCCAGCCTGCGCTGGTGCCGCGAGCTCGACGCGATGCCCGACGGCGCGGAAGTCGAGCGCCTGCAATCCCAGGGCGCGACCGTCTCCGCACTGCTGCGCTTCGACGAAGCCGGCGCCGCGCATGTGCAGGCCCTGCTTGCATTCGCCGACGAACCCAAGCCGCAGGCGGCCGAAGCCATTCGCACGCTGCGTGCGCGCGGGCTGCGCGTGGTGATGATTTCCGGCGACAACCTGCGTGCGGCGCAGGCGATGGCGGCAAGGCTGGGCATCGCGGCGGAAGACGTCCGCGCCGACGTGCTGCCGGCCGACAAGGCCGCGCAGGTCAGCGCTCTTCGAAGCAACGGACACGTGGTCGCGATGGTCGGCGACGGAGCCAACGACGCGCCCGCGCTCGCGGCGGCCGACGTCGGTATCGCGATGGCGCCTTCGGGCGGCGGTACCGACGTGGCGATGGAAGCCGCGGGCATCACGCTGATGCGCGGCGATCTCGCGCTGGTCGCGCAGGCCTTCGAACTCTCGGGCCGCACGGTGGCGAAGATCCGCCAGAACCTGTTCTGGGCCTTCGCCTACAACGTGGCCGGCATTCCGCTCGCCGCCTTCGGGCTGCTGAGCCCGGTGGTGGCCGGTGCGGCGATGGCGCTGTCGAGCGTCAGCGTGATGGCCAATGCGCTGCTGCTGCGGCGCTGGAAGCCCTGAGCTTGTCGCGCCCGGCGTTCACGCTCAGTCGAACAGCAGCGCCATGATGTGGTCGTCGATGGCCTGTGCATCCGAGGCGCGCTTGTAGAAACTGCGCAGCGTGCCCTCGCGTTCGAAGCCGAGCTTTTCGTAGAAGCGCAGCGCAGGTGCGTTGTCGCTCTCGACGATGAGCTCGATGCGCTTGACGCCCTCCGACTTGAGCCGCGCGATCGCGTCCGTGACCATCGCCATCGCGATGCCCTGGCCATGCAGCGCGGGGTCGACCGCGAGCGTGCCGAGTCCGGCCACGTGCCGCACGCGGCCCGTGTAGCGCGATGCGCGGTAGAAGCCGGCGATGCGGCCGTGGCGTTCGTAGATGAAGAAGTCGCCGCCGTCGAGCAGTTGCCTGTAGATCGGCCTGAAGTCTTCCAGCGGCATCGGGTCGTAGCCCAGGTAGGGCACGACCTTCTCGTGCATGTAGAGGGCGAAGACGGTGTCGATGTCTTCGGGAGTGGCCGGCCTGCGCATGATGGGATGCCCCGCAACGATGAAGGCGCCGAGCATAGCGGGCGCCGCCGCGATGCCGTTCAGCCGGCGAGCAGCACCGCCGAGACCGCCAGAAGCATCGCCTGCGCGCACCAGGCCCATCGCAGGCGAAGTCGCGAATCGAGCACCGCGCCGATGGACCAGAAGCCGCCGACCGAGAGCGCGAGAAGCGTCAGCCCGGTGTGGAATGCGAGATCGTCCGCGCGCCAGAGAAAGGCCAGCGTCACGCCGACCCAGCATGCGAAGTGGAGGGCGGCCGAGGCGACCTGCGCGCGCGTGAGCGCGGGAGCGTGGATGTGCATCGCTTCTTCCAACGAGAACGCGGCTTCAGGGAAGCGCGCCGCCACGTCGGCCGGCCGCCAGCCCGGCGGCTTGAACCACACGGCGATCTTGTCCCGCCAGCGTTTCGTGTGCCAGGCATCGCGCAGCAGCGGCACGTAGGGACCGAGGATCGCGCGCATCGGGTCGAAGCTCGCGAGCGCCTTGCGCGTGCCGTAGACGCAGCGTTCGGTCTCTTCGGCGAAGGTGCCGAACATGCGGTCCCACACCACCAGCATGCCGCCGTAGTTGCGGTCGATGTAGCGGTCGTTCACCGCGTGATGCACGCGATGGTTCGAAGGCGAGGAGAACACGCGGTCGAACCAGCCCAGCTTGCCGATGTGCTCGGTGTGGATCCAGAACTGGTAGACCAGCACGATCAGCCCCGCGAGGCCGAACTGCTCCGGCGGCACGCCGATGACGGCCATCGGCAGGTAGAAGGCCCAGCCTAGGAATGCGACCGTGCTTTCCTGCCGCAGCGCGGTGGAGAAGTTGAAGTGCTGGCTCTGGTGGTGCACCGAGTGTGCGGCCCAGAACACGGCCGACCTGTGCCCAGCGCGATGCAGCCAGTAGTCGAAGAAGTCGAACAGCAGCACCGCGGCGATCCAGCCCATGGCGCTGTCCCAGAAGGCGGGCCGCGTCCAGATCGCGACCATCGGATAGGCCATGGCGTACAGGCCGATCTGGAACAGCTGCGTGCACACCGCGAGAGCCTGGCTCAGCAGGCCCTGGCTCAGGCTGCCGATGGTGTCGCCGAAGCGGTAGGTGTTGCGCCGCTTCAGCCAGCCCCAGGCGAACTCGCACGCCATGAGCAGCGCGAACACCGGCACCACGAAAACGACCAGCCGATGCACCGCGCGATTTTTCAGGAAGCGTTCAGCGAATCTTCAGCGATCGGCCGCGCGGCCGGCCACGATGACTGCGTTGGTGCCGCCAAAGGCGAAGGAATTCGACAGCGCATAGCGCATGCCCTTGGCTTCGCGGGCCTCGCCCTGCACGAAGTCGAGATCGAACGCCGCATCGGGCGTCTGCAGGTTGGCGATGGGCGGCAGCGTCTCGCGCGCCAGCGCGCGCAGCGCCGCGACGAGCTCGATCGCACCGCCGCCGCCGAGCACGTGGCCGTGGATGGCCTTGGTCGCGCTCACCGGCACGGTCTTGCCGAACACCTCGCGGATCGATGCGGCCTCGGCGGCATCGCCGGCCGAGGTGGCCGTGCCGTGCGCGTTGATGTGGCCAATCTCGGAAGCCTCAATGCCCGCGTCGCGCAGCGCGGCGCGCATCACGCGCACCTGGCCTGCGGTGTCGGGATTGGTGATGTGCGTGCCGTCGCAGTTGGTGGCGTAGCCCGCGAGCACGAAGGGCGCGGCCTCCGCGCCGCGCGCAGCCGCGTGCGCTTCCGATTCGAGCACCAGCGCGGCCGCGCCCTCGCCGATGGCGAAGCCCGCGCGGTCGCCCGAGAAGGGGCGGCAGGCGGTCGACGGCGCATCGGCCGGCGGCGGCGCCATCACGCGCATGGCGTGCCAGCTGGCCATCACGCCGGGCGTGAGCATGGCGTCGTGGCCGCCGACGATGGCGACGTCGATCCAGCCGCCGCGGATGGCGCGCATCGCCTCGCCGATGGCCACCGCCGAGGAGGCGCAGGCACAGGCGTAGGCGATGGCCGAGCCGCGCGCGCCGAAGTGCAGCGCGAGCTCCGCCACGGCGGCGTTGGGCATCACGGTGAGCACGGTGGTCGGGCGCATGCGGCGCTGCTCGCCGTAGAGCGCGCTGGTGGTGTTGTCGAAGCTGCCGGCTCCCGCGAGGCCGCAGCCCCAGAAGATGCCGAGGCGGTCGCGGTCGATGGATTCGAGGTCGAGCTTCGCTTCGGCGGCGGCGTCCTGGGCGGCGGTGAGCGCCATCGCGGTGCCGCGGTCCAGCGGCAGGCGAGAGGTGCTGCGAATGCCGTTCGAGTCGAAGTCGCAGGCCGCGACGGCCAGCGACATCGGGTCCATGCCCTTGATCTCCAGCGTCTGCGCGCGCACGGCCGAGCGGCCCGCGAAGAGCGCTTCGTCAAAGGCCTCCACGGTGCGGCCGATGGGCGTGACGAAGCCGATGCCGCTCACGCGCACGGGGGCCGATGCGGCGCGCGCGGCCGAGGCCGCGAGCACGGAATGCGCTGCGCCGCTGCTCATGCCGTTGCTTCGGCGGGCTGCGCCGCGACGTCGCCCGCGCTCTCCGCGTCGATCACTTCGCACAGGCGCTGCAGCGTGATGCCGGCTTCGCGCGGATCGAGGCGCTCTTCGGGAATGCGCAGATGGAAGGCGTCCTCGACCGCGAAGACGAACTCCATCAGCGCGAGCGAGTCGAGGCCGAGGTCGGTCAGCGCGGTGGCCGGCGAGACGGCCGCGGGGTCGACGCGGAAGTCGTCGCGCAGGATCGCGGCGATGGTGTTGAAGGTGGGCGAGAAGAGATCGGAAGAAGACATGGAGATGCTTTCCTTTCGGGCGTGATCGGGGTTGTCAGGCGTACAGCGGATGCTCGGGCATCGTGCCATGCGCCACCGCTTCGACGAATGACACTGTTTCGCTCACGACCTGTTGACGATCGTTGTCGATCGTGATCATGTGGTAGCTGTTGGCCACCACGACGGCACGGAATGCACGGCAGCGAAGGCCGCGCGCGAGGATGCCCAGGTTGGCCACGCTGGCCACCTCGTCCTGCTGGGCATGCAGCGCGAGCACGTTGTGGCACTGCACGCGCTCGAGGTTGCGGCGCACGTGGCGGATGAGCCGGTCGTGCTCGCGCAGGTGGCCCACCCCGATGACCGAGCTGCCAGCGCGCGAGATCTTGCGGTGGCGCAACTCGCGCTCGATCCAGGCGCGCACGCGTTCGTTCTTGACGCCGTAGGGCGGGCGCTCGCGGTATTGCCAGAGCCGGCCCAGCGGCGTGTAGAAGGCCAGCGGCAGCAGGAACTGCGTGCGCGGAATGGCCCAGCCGTCGAACCGCAGCGTGGTCGACATGAGCACCAGCGCGTCGACGTCGCTGCCGCAGCGGATGGCTGCGCCCAGGGCCAGCGAGGAGCCGGCCGAGATGCCGATGAGCATCACGCGGTCGTGGCGCTCGCGCAGCGACTTCACCTGCGCCTGGATCGTGTCGAGCCAGCGTTCGTAGGGCGCCGCGTGCTGCAGCGGTGCGCCGGGGTCGAACGAGTAGCCCTCGATCGAAAGCGGATAGACCGGATAGCCCCGGCTGCGCAGCGCCGACTGCACGGTCAGCAACTCGTCAGGCGTGCTGCATAAACCATGCAGCAGGACCACCGCGGTGCCTTGCACCTCGGGAGGAACCAGGCTCAGCAGATCGGAGGGTTCGCGCGCACTCATCGTGTGGTTCGGGCCATGAAAATGGCCCGTGATTCATCGTGCTGTCGTATGCTCATGCTGCGTTTATCGCTTGGAGCGACTGACCGGCCGCTGACCCGTCGTTCGCAAGGCAGATTACCCCCAACCATTCAGAGACCATGCGAATTCTGCTTGTCGAAGACGACACCGTTCTGCGCGATGTGATGGTGCGCAGCCTTGCCGATGCAGGCCATCGCGTCGACGTTTCCACCAACGTCGAAGACGCCGATCACCTGTGGCGCGTGCAGCCCTTCGACGCAGTGCTGCTCGACCTCAACCTGCCCGCCACCGCGAGCCCCACCAGCGGCCTTGCAAGCGGCCTCACGGCGCTGCGGCAGGCGCGTGCGCGCGGCGACCGCACACCGGTGCTCGTGCTCACGGCGCGCGGGCGAACCGAGGAACGCATCGCCGGCCTCGACGCAGGCGCCGACGACTACCTCGGCAAGCCCTTCGACCTGGCCGAGGTCGAAGCCCGCCTGCGCGCGCTGGTGCGCCGCGCCAAGGGCACGGAAGACATCGTGCTGCTGGGCCAGCTCAAGCTCGACCGCAAGGCGCGTCGCTTCTCCACTGCGAACGGCCCGCTCGACCTGCCCGCGCGCGAGTTCGAGGTGCTGTGGGAGCTCATGAGCCCGCCGGGGCGCACGGTGAGCAAGCGTGCGCTGTCCGACAAGCTCTCGAGCTTCGACGAATCGCTCGGCGACAACGCGCTGGAGGCCTTCATCTCCCGCCTGCGCAAGAAGCTGCAGGGCACGGGCGCGAGCATCCGTACGCTGCGCGGCATCGGCTACCTGCTCGAAGCCGAGGTGTGATCGACGCCGGTCCGCGCGTGAACGGGCAGCAGCAACAGACCATCACCGAATCGCAGACGGCTGCGGTGCGCGCGCCGTCGCTCACGCAGCGCGTGCTGCGCAACGTGCTGGTGCCGCTGGCGCTCACGTGGATGGTCGGCGCGGTCATCGCGCTGGTCATCGCCAACTACTTCTCCGAACAGGCCTTCGACCGCGGCATGCTCGACGACGCCTATGCGCTGTCGGCCAACGTGCAGGCCGGCGAGCGCGGCATCGAGCTGATGCTCTCTCCGCGCGAGGTGGCCACCGTGCTCTTCGACCAGGTCGACAAGGTGTACTTCGCGGTGCAGCGGCTCGACGGCTCGCTGATCTCGGGCCAGGCGGGCCTGCAGGCGCCGCTGCCGGTGGACGGCTCGCGCTATCGCTTCTCCGACGTGAACTACGAAGGCAGCACGCTGCGTGCGGTGGTGCTCGAGCACGACGCCGAGCCCGACATCAGCATGCCCTACCGCGTGATCATCGCGCAGACCACGCTGAGCCGAACCGCGCTGGTGCGGCAGCTGCTGGGCTATGCGCTCGCGCCGCAGATCGTGCTGCTGATCCTGCTCGCGGTGTGGCTCTGGCATGGCATCCGCAGCGACCTGCGGCCCCTGGGCGACCTGCAGCGCGCGCTCGACCGGCGCGACGTGCGCGATCTTTCCCCGGTGCCGGTGGTGCAGACCTCGCGCGAGATCCAGCGCCTGGGCAATGCGGTCAATTCGCTGTTCGAGCGGCTGGGCAACAGCGTGCAGGCGCAGCGCGAGTTCGTGGGCAACGTGGCGCATGAGCTGCGCACGCCGCTGGCGGGCATCCGCGCGCTGGCCGAATACGGCCTGGCCCAGCACGACACCAAGGTATGGCGCGAGCAGCTCGAGCGCGTTTCGGAGCGCCAGGCGCGCGCCAGCCACCTCATCGACCAGCTGCTGGCGCTCGCACTGGCCGAGGAGGCGCGCACAGAGCTCAAGCGCGTGCCGGTGCGCCTCGACGTGCTGGCCGAGCAGACGGTGCTGCGGCACCTGGCGCGTGCCGATGCGCGCGGTGTCGACCTGGGCGCGCGCGGCCTCGACGACGGCGTGATCGTGAACGCCAACGAGGCGCTGGTCGAAGGCATCCTCGACAACCTGATCGACAACGCGCTGCGCTACGGCGGGCGCACCATCACGGTCGAACTCGCTGGCCATACGCTGAGCGTGATCGACGACGGCCCGGGCATTCCGCTGGAAGCACAGCGCGACCTGATGCAGCGGTGGGCGCAAGGCCCGGCGGGAGAGAAGCTGGGGCAGGGCTCCGGGCTTGGCCTGTCGATCGTCTCGCGCTACGCCGAACTGCTGGGCGCGGAGCTGCGGCTCGAAGCCGCCGAGCCCACGGGGCTGCGTGTCAGCGTGGCGTTCGGCGAAGTGGCCTGAACTGCGGCGCTCAGGCCAGCGGCGTGCCCTGGTGGAAGGCCATGCGCCAGCGGCCGGCGCGCAGTTTCCACAGCGAGCTGCGAAGCGAGTCCGCAGCAGGACGCTCGGGAATGGCTTCGCGATGCGCGCGGTAGGTGACCAGCGCCACGTCGGATGCCATGCGCTTCACGCGGAAGTCCGAGATCGTGCGTTCGGAAAACGCTTCGTCGCGCAGCGCCTCTACGATGGCGGCACGCGTCCACACCGTGCCCGAGACGCCGAGCTCGTGGAAGTCGTCGTCGAGCAGTTCCTCAAGCCGGGCGGCGCTCGCACGCACCTCGCGCAGGAGCAGCGCGCTCTCTAGCTCCAGCAGCAGCGCCTCGAGGTCCTTGCCTGGTGCGGCTTCGTAGAGTTCGAGCGGCAGGCCGTCGGGGTCGGCGAAGAAGGTGAAGCGCCGGCCCGTGTATTCGTCGATGCGCAAGGGCTCCACGGCGATGCCCTGCGCCGCGAGTTCGGCGGCGGCGGCCTGCACGTCGTGCACTTCGAAGGACAGATGCCGCAGGCCCTGCGCCTCGGGCCGGGTCGGCCGCGCGGGTGCGTCGGGGAAGGAGAAGAGTTCGATCTGCGAGCCGTCGGGCAGGGCGAGGTCGAGCTTGTAGGAATCGCGGGCTGCACGGTAGTTTTCCGCGATCACTCGCAGCCCCAGCACCTCGGTGTAGAAGCGCTTCGATATCGCGTAGTTTGAACAGATGACGGCGACGTGATGGATGCGTTCGAGCTGCATCGTGGTCATCGCTTTCTCAGTTGCTTGCGAAGAAAGACGCGCGTGCGCTCGGCGAAGGCGAGTCGCTTGTACTCGACGTAGCCGATGCGTTCGTACAGTGCGCGGTTCTCGGTCATCTTCTCGTTGGTGAAGAGGTAGACCGAGTCGTGGCCCTGCCGCAGCGCTTCGTGCTCCGCGAGCTCGAGCAACGCGCGGCCCACGCCGGTGCCCTGCTGCGCGGGGCGCACCGCGATCACGTCGATCAGGAAGCCTTCGTCGGTGACGTCGAGCACCAGCGCGGCGACGATTCGCTCATGCTGCTGCGCGACCCAGACCTGCGCGTTGGCGATCGCCGCGCCGTAGTCCTTCGTCATCGGAATAGGCGTGAGGCCGAGGCGCGGAATGTAGTGGCGAAAGGCTTCCACAGCGCATTCGCCGATGGCCGGGGCATCGGTGATGTCCGCGCGCCGCAAGGTCCATGGCACGGCGCTCATGCGTCGAACTCCACCTCGCCTTCGATCTCCACGGGGATGTTGAAAGGCAGCTCCGCCATGCCCACCGCGCTGCGCGAATGCGCGCCGACATCAGGCCCGAAGATTTCGAGGATGAGATCGGAGAAGCCGTTGATGACGGCCGGCTGCCTGTCGAAGCCCGGAGCGCTCGCGACCATGCCGAACACCCGCGTCCACGCGGTGATGCGGTCGAGGTCGCCGAGCGCGCGCTGCAGGCTGCCGAGCATCGCAAGCGCGGTGAGACGCGCGGCGGTGTAGCCCTGTTCCACGCTCAACTCGCGGCCCAGCTTGCCCAGCGGCGCGGCGATGGTGCCGTCGGCGTTGAGCGGGCCGTGGCCCGAGATGAGTGCGCGCCTGCCGACGACGCGCACGAACTGGAAGGGCAGCAAGACGCCGGAAGGCGGCGTCACTGCGGGCGGAAGAACGAGGCCGAGCGCGGCCAGTCGTTGCTCGATGCGGGCCATGGTATTTCTCTCCTTGGGATGGCGGACACGAAGCGTCCGCCATCTTGCCATGGCCCTCGCTGCGGCTTCGGGCTCAGGCCAGCGTCGGATAGTCCGTGTAGCCCTTCGCGCCGCCGCCGTACATCGTGGCCTTGTCGAGCGGGTTCAGCGGTGCGTTCTCGCGCAGGCGGCGCACGAGGTCGGGGTTGGAGATGAAGGGCTTGCCGAAGGCCACGAGGTCGTCGCCTTCCTTCAGTGCCTCTTCGGCGAGCGGACGGTCGTAGCCGTTGTTGACCATCCAAGCGGCCTTGCCGCCGGCCTCGCGGTATGCGGCCTTGAGGGCTTCGTAGTCGAAGGGGCGGTCCTCGATCTCACGCGGGCCGCCGGTGGCGCCTTCGATGATGTGGATGTAGGCCAGGTCGAGCGTCGCGAGCTGCTTCACCACGTAGGTGAAGAGGGGCTGCGGGTCGCTGTCGTAGGCGTCGTTGGCGGGCGTGACGGGCGATAGGCGGATGCCGGTCTTGCCGCCGCCCACGGCGTCGACCACGGCACGCGTGACTTCGAGCAGCAGGCGGGCGCGGTTCTCGATGCTGCCGCCGTAGTCGTCGGTGCGCTTGTTGCTGCCGTCCTTGAGGAACTGGTCGAGCAGGTAGCCGTTGGCGCCGTGGATCTCCACGCCGTCGAAGCCGGCGGTCTCCACCGCGCTGCGGGCGGCGACGGCGTAGGAATGGACGATGCCCGGCAGTTCGCCGGCATCGAGCGCTCGCGGCTCGGAGGTGTCGACGAAGGTGGGCACGCCGTCCTTGATGAGCACGGTCTTCGTCTTGGCGGTGATGGCCGAGGGGGCGACGGGCTTTCCGCCATCGGGTTGCAGTTCGTTGTGCGAGACGCGGCCCACATGCCACAGCTGCACCACGATCTTGCCGCCCTTGGCGTGCACGGCTTCGGTCACGCGCTTCCAGCTGTCGAGCTGCTCGGTGCCGTAGAGGCCGGGCACGTCGGAGTAGCCCTGGCCCTGGTGGCTGATGGCGGTGGCTTCGGTGATGAGCAGGCCGGCGCTGGCGCGCTGGGCGTAGTAGGTGGCGGCGATGTCGGGCGGAATGGCGTTCGGCGAGCGGTTGCGCGTGAGCGGCGCCATGACGATGCGGTTGGCGAGCTTCAGGTCGCCGGCCTGTACGGGATCGAAAAGAGTGGACATCGTGCGATCGAAAGCAGAGTTGATACGGGGCGCAAGGCTAAGCGCGCAGCCTCAACCCTGCTGTCGCACGGTTGACGGATTGGTGCTAGGGCCTGTTCACACTATTTCCGGGGTCGCGTTGGTGCTCCAAGGGGCTGGATGCAAGGCGCCCGTGCGCAGCAAGGCTTTCGCCTTGCAAGCGCGGGCAACGCCGCAGACGGCCCCTTGGAGCACCAACCCTGCGGGAAGGGCAGCCAGGGCGGGCCACTCGGCGTTGCGCTCCTAGCGTGTGCATGCGCACACGCGTCGTCCCGCGCCTTGACTGGCCCGCCCTGGCTGCCCTTCGCGACCCCGGAAATAGTGTGAACAGGCCCTAGCCGAGCAGCACCAGCAGCGCGGGGCTCACGTGCACCGGCATGGCCAGCAGGATCTGCCCCATGCCCTTGCCCAGCGGATCGTTGCGCAGCGAGGCCATGCCGCCGCCGCCCAGCGCCTGCTCGCAGACGAAGTTGAAGGCGTCGATGCCGGGCACCTCGTAGCGCGTGACGCGGCCCTTGACCAGGTGGGCGAGCCAATCGGCCACGCGCGCTTCGGTGAGCTGTTCGCGCAGCAGCGGCAGCAGGGCAGGGTGGCGCGCGATGACACCGATGTTCGAGGTGTCGCCCTTGTCGCCGCTGCGGGCCCAGGCCAGGCGCAGCAGGGGCACTTCGATGCGGTCTGCCACGGAAGAAGACGAAGGCGAAGTCGAGTGCGAGAATGCCGAGGCGATCTCCGTCCGGGCGGCTCTGGCAGGCGAAGGGACGGCCCCGGACGCTCCTGCCGCTGTCGATGGTTCGCTGCGAGGAATGGCGATGCGCTCTCCATCGATGGTCACTGATGCCTCGACCAGCGACTTGTCGAGCAGGAAGGCGTATTGCCGGATCGAAGGCGACACGGACGCGCGCCCGCCCCCCGCGCCGGTGGTGCCCGGGGCCCAGGAGGTGCCTGCAGGAGCGACCTCGCGTGCGAACAGCTCCAGTGCCTCCTTGCGCGGGTGCGTCGCCGCGAGCCGCAGCACCGCTTCGCGTGTCTGCGATTCGCGCGCATGCGGGCCGTAGCAGGACTCCGCGCCCAGCACTTCGATCTGCGTGCCGCTGTAGGGGCCGAAGCCGTATTGCGAGAAGAGCGCACTGGTGCGCGCGAGGATGGCCTCGCCCGTTCGCTTCGCCTTGGCCACCGCGTCGAAGCCCACGATGGTGAGCTGCGCCGCCGTCTTGAAGCCCTCGACATGGGTGGCGCTGACCTTGTAGCTCGCGGTGGGCGCATGGCCGCGCGCGCCGTGCACGCGCACGCGGTGCTCGCCGGCCTGCTCGATGCGCACCTGCGTGAAGTCGGCCACCACGTCGGGCAGCAGGTAGGCGGCGGGGTCGCCGATCTCGTAGAGCATCTGTTCGGCCACCACAGCGGGCGTGACCTTGCCACCGGTGCCTGCGGGCTTGGTGACGACGAAGCTGCCGTCGGCGCTGCATTCGACGATGGGGTAGCCGATGTTCGGCCAGTCGGGCACCGTGTCCCAGTCGGTGTGCAGGCCGCCGGTGGCCTGGCAGCCGCATTCGATGATGTGGCCCGCGAGGCTGCCCGCGGCGAGCAGGTCGAGGTCGTTCGGCTGCCACTCGAATTCATGCATGAGCACGCCGAGCGTGACGGCGGAGTCGACACAGCGTCCGGTGATGACGACCTGCGCGCCCGCGTCGAGCGCGGCCCGGATGGGCTGCGCGCCGAGGTAGGCGTTGGCGGTGAGCACGCGCTCGGGCAGCGCGGCACCGCTCTGCAATTCGCGCACGGGCGATTGCGACTTGCGCAGCTCGGGCAGCAGCGGGGACACGTCGTCGCCGCTCACCACGGCGATCTTCAGTGCGATGCCCTGTTCGGCGGCGAGCGCCGCGAGCGCATCGGCGCAGCCTTGCGGGTTGACGCCGCCGGCGTTGCTCACGACGCGGATGCCCTGTTCCACGACGTCTTTCAGCACCGCCCTCATCGCCACCGACACGAAGTCGGTGGCGTAGCCGAGCTCGGGCTTCTTGAGCCGCGCGCCCGCGAGGATCGACATGGTGAGCTCTGCGAGGTAGTCGAACACGAGGTAGTCGATCCGGCCGCTGTCCACCAGCTGCGGCGCGCCCACACTGCTGTCGCCCCAGAAGCCGGAGGCGCCGCCGATGCGGACGATGCGTTCGTCGTTCCTGGCGCTCATCGTCCGCTCCATTGCGGCCTGCGCTTCTCGCGGAAGGCGAGCTGTCCTTCGGCCGCGTCCTCGGTGAGCGCGAACAGGCCGATCTGGCTTTCGGTGAAGGCCATCGATTCCTCGAAGGCCATGGCCTCGATCTTCTTCATGGTGTAGAGGCCGCGACGGATGGCGGCGGGCGACTTGTCGAGCATGCGCCCGAGCAGCCAGTCGACGCTCTCGTCGACGTCGTCGCTCACGCGGTTGACGAGATTCAGTTGCAGCGCCTGCGCCGCGTCGATGGGCTCGCCGGTGATGCACATCTCGGCCAGCACGCGGCGCGGGAGCAGGCCGCCGAGCACGCTGAGCACCTGCGCGGGAAAGAGGCCGACCTTCACCTCGGGCAGCCCGAACACCGCCTGGCTGCCGGCCACGGCCATGTCGCACATCGCCATGAGGCCCATGCCGCCGGCCATGCAGGCGCCGTTGACGCGCGCGATCAGCGGCACGGTCGATTGCCGGGCCTGGCGGAAGAGGTTGGCGAAGCCCTGGTAGGGCGCTGCGTAGTCGAACTTGAACGAGGAGCCGCTGTGCAGGTCGGCGCCCGCGCAGAAGGCGCGCGTGCCGGCGCCGGTGATGACCACGGCGCGCACCGCGTTGTCGCTGTTGGCGCGCGCGATCGCGTCGCCCAGGCCCGCGAGCACGGCAGGGCTGATGGCGTTGCGGCGCTCCTCGCGGTCGATGGTGAGCCACATGACGGGCCCGCGCATCTCTTCGCGCAGTTCGGTGGACGGGGGTGTTTCGGGCATGGCGCGGGTCCTTGTGCTTCGGTGTCCGGAGATTTGTTTCTCTCCTGCCCCGTAGCGTGGCCCGAAAAAAAAGCCGCATCGTGCGGCTTGTGGCTGAAGCGGTTCGGGTTTTCCCTGAAGAAGATCCGATCCGCTTGTGGCGTCTGCACGCTTTTGCGTGCTTCGGCTTACTTCAGAAGACCTTCGGCCTTCATCGCTTCCTGCACGGCGGGGCGGGCGCCGACGCGGGCATGCCAGGCCTGCAGGTTGGGGAAGCCGGAGATGTCCACGCCGGTCGGCTTGGTCCAGTTGGTCACGGTGAACAGGTAGCCGTCGGCCACGCTGAAGTGTTCGCCCATCAGGTATTCCTTGCTGGCGAGTTCGCCGTCGAGCCACTGGAAGCGCGACTTGAGCTTGTCCTTGAAGATGGCCTTGGCTTCCTCGGGCATGTTCGGGTTGAAAAGCGGGCTGAAGCCCTTGTGCACTTCGGTGCCGATGAAGGTCAGCCATTCCTGCAGGCGGTAGCGCTGCATGGTGCCGGCGGCCGGCGCCAGGTTCTTGGTGGGAGCGAGGTCGGCGATGTACTGGAGGATGGCGGGGCCTTCGCGCAGGCGGGTGCCGTCGTCGAGTTCGAGCATCGGCACGTAGCCCAGCGGGTTGATGCCGTAGTAGTCGGTGCCGTCCTGGAGCTTGTGGCTCTTGGTGCTGGCCAGCACGGGTTCGGCGGCGATGCCCGCTTCATGCAGCGCGATGTGGGGGGAGAGCGAGCAGGCGCCGGGCGAGTAGTACAGCTTCATTCGAGAACTCCAGTGAATGTCGAGGTTGGTTGGATTTTTTGGGTAAACCGCAGCGGATGCTAGCGGGTTTGGGGGCGTCGCGTTTTTGTCCTACGGCCTCACGCGCAGGGCGACTATCGGGCCTGAAGACGGCGTTTCCTAAGCTCCGTTCCACGGCAGGCAGGGCCTGCTGCAAGGAGAAACGAATGTTGAAGTACGCCATCATTTTTGCAGTCATCTCGCTCGTGGCCGCGCTGCTCGGCTTTGGCGGTATCGCCGCGGGTGCAGCCGGCATCGCCAAGCTGCTGTTCGGCCTGTTCCTGGTGCTGGCTCTGCTGTTCGTGGTGCTGGCCGTGCTGGGCGTGGGCGCGGTTAAAAAAGCGATCGACTGATGCACCTCTCGCACATCGAGGCGCAGCTCGACTACGAAGTTGCCGCCCCTGCGCACATGCTGCTGAACATCGAGGCAGCGCGTTCGGGCATGCAGAGCGTGATCGGGGAGGAACTGGTCGTGGAGCCGCCGACGCCTTTGCGGCTTTTCTGCGACGAGGGAAGCGGCAACCGCTTCGTCCGTTTCGATGCGAAACCGGGGCCTCTGAAGATCGTCTACAAGGCCAGCGTGCGGCGCGCCCACGTGGTGGTGCCGAACGACCTGGCCGAGATGCCGGTGACCGAGGTGCCCGACGAGGTGCTGCACTACATGATGCCGACGCGCTATTGCGAGTCGGACCTGATGTCGCGCTGTGCCCAGCAGCTCTTCGGCGATCTGCCGCCCGGCATCGGCAGGGTGCAGGCGATCGTCGACTGGATTCATGACAGCATCACCTACGAGCCGGGCAGCAGCGACTCGACGACGACCGCACGCGAAGTGTTCGTGGAACGCGCGGGCGTATGCCGCGACTTCGCGCACCTGGGCATCACCTTCTGCCGCGCGCTGAACATTCCGGCGCGGCTGGTGGTCGGCTACGTGTGGTTCGACGAGCCGCCGCAGGATTTCCATGCCGTGTTCGAGGCGTGGCTCGGCGGTCGGTGGGTGCTGTTCGATCCGACCCGCATGGCGCCGGTCGACCGGCTGGTGCGCGTGGGCACCGGACGCGATGCGAAGGACGTGGCCTTCTGCACGATCTTCGGCGACGTGCGCATGACGGGGAAGAAGCTCGTCGTGCGCGAACTGCAGGACGAGAGCCTGCAGCCCTCGATGCCGCCTTCGCCCACCGGCGAGGTGATGGGCATCGAAAAGCCCGTGCCCCTGGGACAGGTGGACGAAGCGGCGGCCTGACTGGCTTGTTTGCTATAAAAATAATAGCAAACTATTCAGCGGCAGTCATGGAGGCAGGCCTTAGGCGTCGCTCTCCAAGCTTATCCACACAGGGGACGCAAGAGGGTGCGGCCGATTAAAATCGGTGCCCCTTTTGCGCCGCGCACGCGTCAGTTGTGCGCTCCCACTCCAAATGCTGTACCCCGAAGAATTCGACGTGATCGTCGTCGGCGGTGGCCATGCCGGCACCGAGGCCGCGCTCGCCGCCGCGCGCATGGGCGCCAAGACGCTGCTGCTCTCCCACAACATCGAGACGCTGGGGCAGATGAGCTGCAATCCGTCGATCGGCGGCATCGGCAAGGGCCACCTGGTGAAGGAGGTCGACGCGCTCGGCGGTGCGATGGCCATCGCGACCGACGAGGCCGGCATCCAGTTCCGCATCCTCAACTCGAGCAAGGGCCCGGCCGTGCGCGCGACCCGCGCCCAGGCGGACCGCGTCCTGTACAAGGCCGCCATCCGCCGCCGCCTCGAGAACCAGCCGAACCTGAGCCTGTTCCAGCAGGCGGTCGACGACCTGATGGTGGAGGGCGATCGCGTGGTCGGCGCCGTCACGCAGGTGGGCATCGCTTTTCGTGCGCGGACCGTGGTTCTGACGGCGGGCACTTTCCTCGATGGCCGCATCCACGTCGGACTCGACAACTACCAGGCGGGGCGCGCGGGCGATCCGCCGGCGGTCAGCCTGTCTGCGCGGCTCAAGGAACTGAAGCTGCCGCAGGGCCGGCTCAAGACCGGTACACCGCCGCGGCTCGACGGTCGCAGCATCGATTTCTCGAAGTGCACCGAGCAGCCGGGCGACGGCATGCCCGGCGGGGCAGGGCCGATGCCTGTATTCAGCTTCATGGGTCGCGCCGACATGCACCCGCAGCAGATGCCCTGCTGGATCACGCACACCAACGCGCGCACGCACGAGATCATCCGCTCGGGCTTCGACCGCAGCCCGATGTTCACCGGCAAGATCGACGGCGTGGGCCCGCGCTACTGCCCGAGCGTGGAAGACAAGATCAACCGCTTCGCCGACAAGGAAAGCCACCAGATCTTCCTGGAACCCGAAGGCCTGACGACCAACGAGTACTACCCGAACGGGATCTCGACCAGCCTGCCCTTCGACATCCAGTACCAGCTGGTGCGCTCGATGCCGGGCCTGGAGAACGCGCACATCCTGCGCCCCGGCTACGCCATCGAATACGACTACTTCGATCCGCGTGAACTCAAGAGCAGCTTCGAGACGCGCTCGATCAAGGGCCTGTTCTTCGCCGGGCAGATCAACGGCACGACCGGGTATGAAGAGGCGGCCGCCCAGGGGCTGTTCGCCGGCATCAATGCCGCACTGCAATGCCGCGGGGAAGATGCCTGGCTGCCGCGCCGTGACGAGGCCTACCTGGGCGTGCTGGTCGACGACCTCATTACCAAGGGTGTAACCGAGCCGTACCGCATGTTCACCAGCCGCGCCGAGTTCCGGTTGCAGCTGCGCGAGGACAACGCCGACATGCGCCTGACCGAGATCGGGCGAAAGCTGGGCCTGGTGGACGACGAACGCTGGGATGCCTTCAGCCGCAAGCGCGATGCTGTTTCACGTGAAACAGAGCGGCTCAAGTCGATCTGGGTGAACCCGCGCAATCTGCCGGCATCGGAATCGGAGCGTGTACTGGGCAAGGCCATCGACCACGAATACAACCTGGCTGATCTACTGCGCCGGCCCGATGTGAGCTACGAGACGCTGATGACGCTCGATGGCGGCAAGTACAGCGCCCAGGCTCCGCTGAGCGAAACCGAGATCGAGCAGATCGAGATCTCGGCCAAGTACTCCGGCTACATCGAGCGCCAGCACGACGAAGTGGAGCGGGCGGCGCATTTCGAGAATCTGAAGCTGCCTGCGGATTTCGACTACAGCCAGGTCAAGGCCCTGAGCTTCGAGGTCCGGCAGAAGCTGAACAAGCACCGTCCCGAGACGCTGGGACTTGCCTCGCGCATCTCGGGCGTGACGCCGGCAGCCATTTCCTTGCTGATGATCCATCTGCGCAAGGGCGGTCACAAGGCATTCACCCCGGGCGCTACCGAAGCTGCCGCCACGGAAGCCGCCGCCGAATGACGGCGCCGATCGATACGCTGCGCGCTGGCGCAGCCACCATGGGCGTGGCGCTGTCCGATGCCCAGGGAGAACAGCTGCTGGCCTACGGCACGCTGATGCTCAAGTGGAACAAGGTCTACAACCTGACGGCGTTGCGTGATCCCGCCAGCGTGCTCACGCACCACCTGCTCGACAGCCTGGCGGCTGTTGCGCCACTGCAGCGCGAGTGGGCAGGGAAGGGCAAGCTGCTGGACGTCGGGTCCGGCGGTGGACTGCCCGGCGTGGTGATCGCGATCATGCGGCCTGATCTGGAAGTGAGCTGCCTTGATGCGGTTGCCAAGAAGGCGGCATTCGTTCAACAGGTTGCAGCCGAACTGGAGCTGCCGAATCTTCGTGGGCTGCACGCTCGAGTCGAATCGCTGGCGGGAAGCTACGAAGTCATCAGCTCGCGCGCCTTTGCATCCCTGCCGGATTTCTTCAACGGCTCGATGAACCTGCTTGCGCCAGGCGGTGTGTGGCTCGCGATGAAGGGCAAGGTGCCGACCGATGAACTGGCTGCCGTGCCCGAGGGCGTGTCTGTGTTTCACGTGGAACAACTGACGGTTCCTGGCCTGGATGCGGAGCGCTGCATCGTCTGGGCTCGCAAGGTTGCCGCGTAGGTTGCCGCTTAGATCGGCACCTGATTCACAAAAGAGGGCGCGACACAGGTAAAAGCCGGTGTCCGAACGATCTTCGCGGCGGTGTGCTCGCTTAGACTCGATGCCTCCCTCTGGTCTCTTCCCTGGCTCGCTTTTTCGAGGCAACCCCATGTTCGGCATTGCTGACTACGGCGCATTCGTCGCCGCCATCGTCCTCTTCCTCCTGATTCCCGGTCCGGGCAATCTGGCGCTGATCACCTCGACCAGCAAGGGCGGCATCCGTGGCGGCCTCGCCGCGACGGCGGGGGTGATCGTCGGCGACCAGTTCCTTCTCTGGGCAGCGGTGGCCGGCGTGTCGGCCGTCATGGCCGCCTACCCGGCGGCGTTCAAGGCCGTGCAGTGGCTGGGCGCCGCCTACCTCGGCTGGATGGGCATCAAGATGCTGATGGCGAAGCCGGGCTCGGCCCCCATCCTCAATATCAAGCCCAGCCACTTCATGCGCCAGGCCTTCACCATCACGCTGCTGAACCCGAAGGCGATCGTTTTCTACATGGCCTTTTTCCCGCTGTTCGTGGACCCGGCCCAGCATCAGGGCCTGATCACCTTCGGCGCAATGGCCGTGACCATCGCCGCACTGACCTTCCTGTACGGCCTGACCTCGACGCTGCTCACGCATTTCCTGGCCGAGCGCATCCGCGCGAATCCCCGTATTTCCACCACGCTCGAAAAGCTCGCAGGCACCTTCCTGGTCGCCTTCGGCGTCAAGCTCGCAATCTCGCGCTGATCGATCGCTCCCGGTACTCACATGGCCAAGATTTTCTGCATCGCAAACCAGAAGGGCGGCGTCGGCAAGACCACCACCACCGTCAATCTCGCCGCCGGCCTGGCGAAGGTCGGCCAGCGCGTGCTGATGATCGACCTCGACCCTCAGGGCAACGCCACCATGGGCTCGGGCATCGACAAGCGCGAGCTGGAGTTGACGGTGTACGACGTGCTGCTCGAATCGGCCTCGGTGGCCGAGGCCCGGGTCAAGGCCGACAAGCTGGTGGAGGGCGGCTGCGGCTACGACGTGCTGGGTGCCAACCGCGAACTGGCGGGCGCCGAAGTCGAGATGGTCGCGCTCGACCGCCGCGAGAAGCGCCTACGCACTGCGCTCGCGGCCGTCGGTGCCGAGTACGACTTCATCCTGATCGACTGCCCGCCCAGCCTGAGCCTGCTGACGCTGAACGGCCTGTGCGCCGCCCACGGCGTGATCGTGCCCATGCAGTGTGAGTACTTCGCGCTCGAAGGCCTGACCGACCTGGTCAACACCATCAAGCAGGTTCACGCCAACCTCAACAAGAACCTGCAGATCATCGGCCTGCTGCGCGTGATGTTCGATCCGCGCATCACGCTGCAGCAGCAGGTGAGCGAGCAGCTCAAGTCCCACTTCGGCGACAAGGTGTTCGATACCGTGATCCCGCGCAACGTGCGCCTGGCCGAGGCGCCGAGCTACGGGCTGCCGGGCGTCGTGTTCGATCCGGCCGCCCGCGGCAGCCAGGCCTTCATCGCCTTCGCGCAGGAGCTGGTCGAGAAGATGCCGCCTGCGAGCGCCTTCGCCTCCGGTGCGGTTGCCCCGCCCATCGCGCCGGTCTCGCGCATCACGCCCGACCTGCCCATCCCCGAGGACGTGTTGGCACCCGCCGCTTCGCCGGCCGCCGACTCGACCAGCGAGAACAACGCCTGAGGGCTTCTTGCGACCCGCAAGCGAGCTGCTATTAAATTCGTAGCAAATGACAGAGCCACGCATCCTGCTGCTGCCCGGCTGGCAGAACAGCGGCCCCGGCCATTGGCAGACACGCTGGGAATCTCTCCATGGCGACCATCGCGTCGAGCAGCATGAGTGGATGCGTCCGCTGCGCGGCGACTGGTCCGCGCGGCTCGAGGAAGAAGTGCTGGCCTCGCCCGGCCAGGTGGTCTTTGCGGCGCACAGCCTCGGCTGCATCCTGGTCGCCGCCTGGGCCGCGCATTCGCGCAACACGCACAAGGTCCGCGGCGCGCTGCTGGTGGCGCCGGGCGACGTCGAGAGCGACAGCCTGCGCCAGCTCATCCCGGGCTGGGCGCCCATCGTGCGCAAGCCGCTGCCGTTCCAGGCGGTGCTGATCGCAGCCAATGACGACCCGTACTGCGAAGCCTCGCGCTCGCGACAGCTCGCCGCCGACTGGGGTGCGCGCTTCGTCGACGCGGGCGCGCGCGGCCACCTGAATGCCGAATCGGGCCTGGGCGACTGGCCCGAGGGTCGGAAACTCCTGAACGAAATCTCGAAAGAAAAGAACTGATGGCGACCAAGAAACCCAAGGGACTGGGCCGCGGCCTCGAAGCGCTGCTGGGGCCGGCGGCTGCTCCTTCCGCCGACAGCGGCAACAGCGGCGGCCATGGCGGCGCGGCCGGCTCGGAGGAGGGCGGCGCCCAGCGCAACCCGAGCACGCTGATGCTCGACCAGATGGTCGCCGGCGTCTACCAGCCGCGCACGCGCATGGACGAGGGTGCGCTCTACGAGCTGGCCGAGAGCATCAAGGTGCAGGGCATCATGCAGCCGATCCTGGTGCGGCGGCTCGATCCCGAATCGGCCGCAGCCAAGAACGCCGAGTACGAAATCATCGCGGGCGAACGGCGCTTCCGTGCCGCGAAGCTCGCCGGCCTCGACAGCGTGCCGGTGCTGGTGCGCGACGTGCCGAACGAGGCGGCCGCCGCGATGTCGCTCATCGAGAACATCCAGCGCGAGGACCTCAACCCGCTCGAAGAGGCCCAGGGCCTGCAACGCCTGGTGACCGAGTTTGGGCTCACTCACGAGCAGGCGGCCCAGGCCGTGGGCCGCTCGCGCAGCGCGGCCAGCAACCTGCTGCGCCTGCTGAACCTGGCCGAGCCCGCGCAGCAGATGCTGATGGCCGGAGACATCGACATGGGCCACGCCCGTGCGCTGCTGTCGCTCGACCGGGGCACGCAGATCACGGCCGCCAACCAGATCGCGGCCAAGAAGATGTCGGTGCGCGAGGCCGAGTCGCTGGTGAAGAAGCTCGCGGCCGAGTTCACGCTCACGCCTTCGCGCCGCAGCAACGACGGCGAGAAGTCGCGCGACCTGCTGCGCGTGGAAGAAGAACTGGCCGACCTGCTCACCGCCGAGGTCGAGGTCCGCATCAAGAAGCGCACCAAGCGCGGTGGCCGCGTCGAGGAAAGCGGCGAGCTCGCGATCCACTTCGGCTCCATCGAGGCGCTCAACGGATTGATCGAACGCATCCGCCGAACGGCCTAGTGTTGCGAATCGGGGCTCCGGCATTCGTTTGATTGATTCCTGCAATCCTTTGCGCGTATCCTCGACCGCTGGTTTTTCCAACCCCAGTTCTCTGAACAACAGAGGGAGTAGTCCACCATGCAACTCACCAGGTTCCCGCTGGCGGCCATCGCCGCTGGCGCAATTCTTCTCACCGGTTGCGCCGCGACCGACATGCAGATGGGCAGCCAGTCGGCCAAGACCATGGCCACCGGCAGTGCCGCAGGCAGTGCCACCGACAACGCCAGCAGCCAGCTCGAACGCTGCGAGTCGCCGCTCGGCACCGTCTCGCTGATCGAGAACCAGAGCGCGGGCTGGTACACCATCCTCACCGGCGAATACCGCCTGCCTCCCACCGCCAACCTGCTGCGCCTGCTGGTGCAGCAATCGAACTGCTTCATCGTGGTCGAGCGCGGCGCCGCCGGCATGAACGCGATGACGCGCGAACGCGCGCTGCAGCAGTCGGGCGAGATGCGCGGCGGCAGCAACTTCGGCCGCGGCCAGATGGTCGCCTCCGATTACGGCCTGTCGCCCGAGATCGTGTTCAGCAACAGCGATGCCGGCGGCATCGGCGGCGCGCTCGGCGGGCTGGTGGGCGGCGGCCGTGGCCGTGCGCTCGCAGCCATCGGCGGCAACATGCAGACCAAGGAAGCCAGCGCGCTGCTGACGCTGATCGACAACCGCTCGGGCGTGCAGGTCGCGGCCTCCGAAGGCAGCGCCTCCAAGACCGACTTCGGCGCCTTCGGTGCGCTGGCCGGCCGCAGCGCGGGCGGCGGCCTCGGCGGCTACACCAACACGGCACAGGGCAAGGTCATTGCCGCGGCCTTCATGGACGCCTTCAACCAGATGGTCCGCTCGCTGCGCAACTACAAGGCGCAGACCGTGCGCGGCCAGGGCCTCGGCGGCGGCGGCCGGCTGGGCGTGGATGGCGGCGCTGCACCATCGCAGACCTACGTGCCGGCGGAGAAGGCTCCCCCGGCGCGCCGCCGCACCAACTGATCTGCCGGTCACCACACGGCAAAAAGCCCGGGGCTCTCGCGAGCCGCCGGGCTTTTGTTCGTTGGACGCCTCCGGATCAGAGGCTGAAGATCTTCCCCGGATTCATGATGTTCTTCGGATCGAGCGCCCGCTTGATCGTGCGCATCATGTCGATCGCGCCCGCGCCTGCCTCGTTCACCAGGAACTCCATCTTGTGCAGCCCCACGCCGTGCTCGCCGGTGCAGGTGCCTTCGAGCGCCAGCGCGCGGCTCACCAGCGCATGGTTCAGCTCCTCGGCCTTCACGCGCTCCTCGGGGAGGTTCGGGTCGAGCAGGTAGCCGAAGTGGAAGTTGCCGTCGCCCACGTGGCCGACGAGGAAGTAGGGGATGCCGCTGGCATCGGCCTCGGCCACCGAGTCGAGCAGGCAGTCGGCCAGGCGCGAGATAGGCACGCAGGTGTCGGTGGAGATCACGCGGCAGCCGGGACGCGACTGCACCGCCGCGAAGTAGCTGTTGTGCCGCGCCGTCCACAGGCGCGTGCGTTCTTCCGGCGTGCTGGCCCACTCGAAGGCATTGCCGCCGTGGCCGCTCGCGATTTCCTGCACCGTCTCGGCCTGCTCCTTCACGCCGGCCGGCGAGCCGTGGAACTCCATCAGCAGCATCGGTTCCTCGCGCAGGTTCAGCTTGGCGTAGGCGTTCACCATGCGCACCGTGTTCACGTCGATCAGTTCCACGCGTGCGATCGGCACGCCGAGCTGGATGGTCTCGATGGTGGTGCGCACCGCGGCCTCGATGCTCGGGAAGGAACAGATCGCGGCGGACACGGCCTCGGGCAGCGGGTAGATGCGCAGCGTGATCTCGGTGACCACGCCCAGCGTGCCCTCGCTGCCCACCATGAGGCGCGTGAGGTCGTAGCCGGCCGACGACTTCTTCGCGCGCGTGCCGGTGCGAATGATGTCGCCCGCCGCCGTCACCACCTCGAGCGCCAGCACGTTCTCGCGCATCGTGCCGTAGCGCACCGCGTTCGTGCCGCTCGCGCGCGTGGCCGTCATGCCGCCGATGGAGGCGTCGGCGCCCGGGTCGATGGGGAAGAACAGGCCCGTGCTCTTGATCTCTTCGTTGAGCTGCTTGCGCGTGACGCCGGGCTGCACCGTCACCGTGAGGTCGTCGGCATTGACGGACAGCACCTTGTTCATGCGCGACACGTCGATGCTGATGCCGCCTTGCACCGCCAGCAGGTGACCTTCGAGCGAGGAGCCCACGCCGAAGGGGATGACCGGCACGCTGTGCTCGCTTGCGAGCTTCACCGCGTCTGCAACATCCTGCGTGCTCTCGGCGAACACCACCGCGGAGGGCGGCGGCGCGTCGAAGGAAGACTCGTCGCGGCCGTGCTGCGTGCGCACCGCCATCGCCGTGGAGCAGTTGGCGCCGAAGCGCGCCTTCAGCGCCTCGATCAGGCTCTCGGGCACTTCGCGCAGATGAAGCTCCGGCAGCAGGTGCGAGGTTTGGGTCGGGGCATTCATCGGGCGTCTCCTGGCGGGTGAGGGGGATCGGCCATTCTACGGAGCGAGCACCATAATGCGCTTCGGAAAAACATGAACCCCACCACACTCAACGCCCTTGCGGCCTTTCCCTCGCAGCTGGAGGCCCACTACGCGGCCATTCCCTTCGCCTTCAGGCACTGGGCGCCGCCTTCGTGGGAAGGCGTGCCCAGCGAGGCTTTCACCGCCATCGAGCAGCTCTGCCACGTGCGCGACATCGAGATCGAGGGCTACCACGTGCGCTTGCGCCGCACGCTGACCGAAGCCCACCCGACGCTCGCCTCCATCGACAGCGAACCGCTGGCCATCGAGCGCAACTACGGCGCGGCCGATGCGGCCCAGGTGCTGGCCGATTTCCGCACGGCGCGCGCGCAGACGATGGAGATCATCTCCGGCCTGAACGATGCGCAGCTCGCGCGCACCGCCGTGTTCGAGGGCTACGGCCCGCTCACGATGCGCAGTCTCATCCACTACCTCTGCAGCCACGACCAGCAGCACCTCGCCGGGCTGCAATGGCTGGCGGGCAAGATCGACGCATCGACCGTCGCGCAATAAGAAGCAGGAGCGCCCATGGGCAACCGACTTTCCCAGATCGCCACCCGCACCGGCGACGACGGCACCACCGGCCTCGGCGACAACACGCGCGTGTCGAAGGACAACCTGCGCGTGCACGCGATGGGCGACGTAGACGAACTCAACTCGCACATCGGCGTGCTGCTGTGCGAGCCCATGCCGGAGCCCGTCCACGAGCTACTGGTCGACGTGCAGCACCAGCTCTTCAACCTCGGTGGAGAGCTGTCGATGCCGGGCTTCACGCTGCTGAAGCCCGAGGCCCTGCTGCAGCTGGACAACGCACTGGCCGAGCACAACGCCGCGCTGCCGCGCCTGGCCGAATTCATCCTGCCCGCAGGCACGCGCGCGGCCTCGCTCGCGCATGTGTGCCGCACCGTTGCGCGCAGGGCCGAGCGCGCCGTGGTGGCGCTGGGCGCCGCCGAGCAGCTCAACGACGCGCTGCGGCAATACCTCAACCGGCTCAGCGACCTGCTCTTCGTGCTCGCGCGAGTGCTCAACCGCGTGGACGGCGGCGATGACGTCTACTGGAAGAGCGAGCGCATGGCTCGCGCTGCCGCTGTGGCAGCGGAAGAAACAGACACCAAGGAGGCTCCATGAAACTTTCCGTCCCTCTCCACGCGTCGCTTGCTGTGGCGATGTCCGCCATGCTGTGCCTGCCCGGTCTCGCGCAGGCCCAGAGTGCCGACAACCCGCCGAAGGCGCAGCGCGCACACACGCTCAAGTCGCCCTCGCGCGGCGGCAAGGTGGTGGGCAGCGTGCAGCGCGGCACCAATGCCGCCGGCCGCAGCATCGACCGCGCCGACTCTGCCACGCGACGCGGCGTCAACAACGTGTCGGAAAAGGCCAGCCGGCCCGTGCGCAGGGTGGGCGAAGCCTTCGGGCGCAAGCTCTCGCCGGGATCGAGCGGACGTGCTGCACCGCCGTCCGTGGGCCCGCAAGGCAGCGCGCCCTGATATCGAACGCCGCTGTTCGGGGCGCGATCACGCCGACGGTGTGATCGATGGACGCAGCGCTCGTGCGGCCGGCATAAGCAGAGCAATTGTGTGCGAATGGCACCGGGTACTCCCCGCAGCGAAATAAAGGAGGAGCCGAAGGCGGGGGACATTCGCGGAGGGGAGTACCCGGTGTCATTCGCACGCATCCCGGAACATCTCTCCAAGGATCACATGGCACGAAATGTAGAGATCAAAGCCTGCATCGACAGCATCGAACGTGTCGCAGCCATCGCCACGACACTGGCCGACAAGGGCCCCGTCGAGATCGCGCAGGACGACACCTTCTTCCGCTGCATCGACAGCTCGGATCGCCTCAAGCTGCGAACCTTCGCACCCGACCGCGCGGAGCTGATCTTCTACCGCCGCGCGGACAGCACCGGCCCGAAGGAATCGTTCTACCTGATCACGCCCTGCGCCACGCCCGACGTGTTGCGCGAATCGCTCACGCTCGCGTGGGGGCAGGCGGGCCGCGTGCGCAAGCAGCGCCGGCTCTTCCTCGCGGGCCGCACGCGCATCCACCTCGATCGCGTGGAAGGGCTCGGCGAGTTCCTCGAGCTCGAAGTGGTGCTGGCGGAGGGCGAGCCGGCCGAAGCCGGCATCGCCGAGGCGCATGCGCTCATGGCGCGGCTCGGCGTGGGTGCCGACCAGCTGGTGCAGGGCGCCTACGTCGACCTGCTCAACACCAGCCGGCGGACTTGAACTGCTCCGCCAGGAGCTGCGCGACCTTCTCGTAGCCCCGCGCGTTCGCATGGATGCGGTCGGACCGCAGCGACGAGTCGGAGAGCACGCTCGAGTACACGTTCGCGACAAGCAGCGCCTGCTGCGACTTCGCCACCTCCTCGTAGAACGGCGCATCGCTCAGGGAGCCCACCGCTGCGCGCATCGCGTCGGGCGCGGGTGTCGCCAGCACGGCCACGTAGGGCGTGTGCGCGCGCGCCTGGGTGACGAGTTCCACGAGGTTGTCGCGCGTGGACGCGGCCGACACGCCGCGCAGCATGTCGTTGCCGCCGATGCCGATCAGGATCGCGTCGTAGCTCGCGCCGCTCAGCAGCCCGGGCAGGCGCTGCAGCGCGCCTGCGGAGGTGTCGCCGTTGACGCCTGCGTTCTCCACCTGCCAGCCCGTGAGCTCGCCCAGCTTCATGGGCCATGAGGCCTCGGGCGGCGCGCCGTAGCCGAAGGTGAGGCTGTCGCCCAGGGCCAGCACGTGCGCACCGGGCTTCAGTGCCGCGGCCGATGGCTTGCGCCTGCCGCAGGCTGCCAGCAGGCCCGCGGCAGGCAGGCCCGCCAGCAGATGGAGGAGGTGTCGTCGCTTCATGTGGCGCGCAGCTTAATCGCAGCGCGATGGCCGGCGAGGGCTTGTCCCTTTGCTCGGAAAGCGCATAAGCCTCTCCGTTTTTGTTCGTTCCACGGCGTGGAGCGCGGGCGAAGAATGACTGGCTCCCTGCACCTCTCACTCCATCACCGGACCGGAACGACACCATGCCGCTGCTCTTGAACCGCCACCGTTTCCTGCGTCATGTGGCCGCACTCTCCGTGGCCCTGCTGGCTGCGCCTTTCGCCGCGCTGGCAGCGCCTGCCACCGGCGAGCCGGTGTGGTTCGGCGTGAGCGGGCCCGTCACCGGGCAGAACGCGCAGTACGGCGCGCAGTGGAAGGCCGGCTTCGACCTCGCGCTGGAGCACATCAACGCGCAGGGCGGCATCCACGGCCGTCCGCTGGCCTACAACTTCGAGGACAGCCAGAGCGACCCGCGCCAGTCAGTGGCCATCGCGCAGAAGCTGGTGAACGACAAGCGCGTGCTCATCGAGCTCGGCGACTTCTCCAGCCCGGCCTCGATGGCCGCATCGCCGATCTACCAGCGTGCGGGCCTCGTGCAGCTGGGCTTCACCAACTCGCACCCCGACTTCACCAAGGGCGGTGACTACATCTGGAGCCCCTCCATCAGCCAGGCCGACGCGCAGCCCCTGCTGGCCGAGCTCGCGGTGAAGACGCTGGGCTTCAAGCGCCTCGCCGTGCTGTATCTCAACACCGACTGGGGCCGCACCAGCAAGGACGTGCTCGTGAAGGCCGCCCAGGAGCGCGGCGCGCAGGTCGCCATCGCCGAGGGCTACCAGCCCGACGAGAAGGACTTCCGCTCGACCCTGGTGCGCGTGCGCGATGCCAACCCCGACGGGCTGGTGCTCATCTCCTACTACCCCGACGGCGCGCTCATCGCAGGCCAGGTGCGCAGCGTGGGGCTGAAGCAGCCCATCGCCGCGGTGGGCTCGGTGTATTCGCCGAAGTTCATCGAGCTCGGGGGCGCGGCGGTGAACGGCATCTACACCAACACCGCCTTCTATCCCGACGAGCCGCGCGCCGAGGTGCAGGACTTCGTGAAGAGCTTCCGCGCGAAGTACGGCAAGGAGCCCGACGCATTCAACGCCTACGCCTACGACGCGGTGGTGTACGCAGCCGCAGCGCTGCGCCAGGCCGGCCCCAGCGCCGACCGCAAGGCGGTGCGCGATGCGTTCTACAAGATCAAGGACGTGCCCAGCGTGATCTTCGGCAAGGCCAGCTTCGATCCGCAGACGAGGCGGATCATCGGCGTGAAGAGCGTCAATCTCGTCGTCAAGGATGGCAAGTGGGCGCAGCTGGACGAGAAAGCGGCGGTGGCCGCTTCCAAGTGAGCCGTCTTCCGCGTTGTTCCCTCTCCCGCCTGCGGGAGAGGTCCAGGGTGAGGGCAGGGGCCTTCGCAAATCAGCAGTCCCTCGCATCGGCCGCTGCACCCTCAGCCCAACCCTCTCCCGCACGCGGGAGAGGGAGCAAAGCCGGCATGCCATGAGCTTCATCTCCTTCTTCGACTACACCGTCAACGGCCTGATCATCGGCAACATCTATGCGCTGCTGGCGGTGGGGCTCGCGCTGATCTTCGGCGTCTCGCACCTCATCAACTTCGCGCATGGTTCGGTGTACACGGTGGGCGCGTACATCGGCTGGGCGTCGATCACCTGGCTGCACACGCCGCTGCCCGTGACCATCGCGCTGGTGGTGATCGGCTCGGGTGCGCTGGGCATGCTGATCGAGCGCGTGGGCCTGCGGCCGCTGCAGGGCTCCGCGCGCATCGCGCCGCTGCTGGCCACCATCGGCATCAGCTTCGTGCTCGACATCCTGGTGCAGCTGGTGTTCAGCCCCGACCCGCGCTCGCTGCCCACGCAGCTGCCCGACTGGCGGCTGCAGATCGGCACCGGCACCATCGGCGCGCTCGACATCCTCATCGCCGGCATCGGCCTCGCGAGCGCGGCGGTGCTCTTCGGCTTCCTGCGTTTCACGAAGCTGGGCTGGGCCGTGCGCGCCACCGCACAGGACCGCGATGCCGCGCAGCAGATGGGCGTGGACGTCGATCGCGTGAACCAGACCGTGTTCGCCATCGCCGCCGCGCTGGGCGGCCTCTCGGGCCTGCTGGTGGGCATGTACTACAACAACATCAGCCCCGCGATGAGCTTCCAGGCCACGCTCAAGGGCGTGGTGGCCACCGTGGTCGGCGGCGTGGGCAACGTACCGGGCGCCATCGCCGGCAGCCTGCTGCTGGGGCTGATCGAGAGCTATGGCGTGGCGATCCTCGGCACGCCGTATCGCAACCTCTTCGCCTTCGCGCTGCTGCTCGTGATCCTGCTGTGGAAGCCCAACGGGTTGTTCGGGCGCAAGCGCGCATTGCCGCCCGAGCCGCTCACGGGCACCTTCATCGCGCCGAGCAAGCCGTGGCACGTGCCGCGCAGCCTGCTGCTCGCGCTGTTCGCAGCGGCGGTGGCGCTGCCTCTGTTCGACCCGTCGCCTTACCTGTTGCAGACGCTCACCAATGCATGGCTCTACGGCGCGCTCGCGCTGAGCCTCACGCTGGTGGCGGGCACCATCGGGCAGATCTCGCTGGGCCACGCGGGGCTGCTGGCCATCGGGGCCTATGCGTCGTCGCTGCTGGTGCTCGATCTTCGCCTGCCGGTGGGCACGGGCATCGTGCTCGCGGGGTTTCTCACGTCGCTGATCGGCACCGCGCTGATCTTCCCGGCCTTCAGGCTGCGCGGCCACTACGTGTCGATCGCCACGCTGGGCATCGGCGAGATCGTGGCGCTCACCATCCTCAACTGGGAAAGCCTCACGCACGGGCCCATCGGCGTGTCGGGCATTCCGCCGCTGTCGCTGTTCGGGCGCGACGCGTCGTCGAACGAGGCGCTCTACTGGGCTTCGTTCGGCGCGATGGTGCTGCTATCGCTGCTGCAGTGGCGCCTTCTGCGCTCGCACCTGGGCCGCACCTTCCGCGCGGTGCGCGAGGACGAGGTGGCCGCGCGCGCCTACGGCGTGAGCCCCGACCGCTACAAGGCGCTGGCCTTCGGCTTCGGCGGCTTCGCGGCCGGCGTGAGCGGCGCCTTCACCGCGCACATGTACTCGTACATCAACCATGAGACCTTCGGCTCGCAGATCTCGATCCTCGCACTGACGATGGTGATCCTCGGCGGTCTCGGGAACATCAGCGGCGCGCTGCTGGGCGCGGTCGCGCTCGTGAGCCTGCCGGAGCTGTTCCGCGTGACGGCGGAGTACCGGATGCTGATCTACGGGGTGGCGCTGCTACTGTTGATCCGGTTCCGGCCGCAGGGGTTGTTGGGCACGGTATGAGTTTCCCCCCAGGCTTCGCGCACTCTTTGTCGCTTCGCCAACCCCCGTCCGGGGTCGATACCTGCGGCTCGGCTGAGCCTGCTCCGCGTTGTCCCCCGAAGGATCGATCCCGAACCCGATGTCCGTTGTGCATCCATCACCGAGAGATAGAAGACCATGAGCCACCTCAACGAATACCTCGCCGAGAAGCGCGCCGCGGTGCTGGCGCGCAACGCCGCCGTCGAAGCGGGCGCTGCGAAGCCCGTGCAGCTGAAGGCCAACGTGCGCGCCGAAGGCCGCAGCGGCGTGCGCAGGCTGCGCATCCGCGAGCACCAGGTCATCAGCGACAGCCCGCCGGATTTCGCGGGCTACGACCTCGGGCCCAGCTCCCCCGAGCTGCAGCTGGGCGTGCTGGGCACCTGCGTCACGCACATCTTCCTGATCCAGGCGGCCGAGCGACAGGTTCCGCTAGAGAGCCTCGAGGTGGAGGTCACGGGCATCATCGATCCGCGCGGCGGCAAGCCGGGGCATGAGAAGACGCCCATCTGGCCGCACGAGATCGGCTACACGGTGCACATCGACTCGCCCGCGAGCCGCGAGGAGATCGACGCGCTGTTCGAGGCGGTGGAGCGCAACTGCCCCATCCTCAACCTGCTGCGCAATCCGCAGACCATCCGCGCGGAGGTGAAGCTGGTCGACTCGAAGGCCGGGGCTGCCAACGCGTCGCGGACAGAGGACGATGCCGTCGCTGCTTGAGATACGCGGCCTCGTGCGCCGCTTCGGCGGGCTCACGGCCGTCAACGCGGTCGACCTGCACGTGGGCGAGGGCGAGCTGCTGAGCGTGATCGGGCCGAACGGTGCGGGCAAGACCACGCTGTTCAACCTCGTCACCGGCCTCGACAGGCCCGACGAAGGACAGGTGCTGTTCGACGGGAGCGACATCACCGGCCTGCCTGCGCAGCAGCTCGCGCAGCGCGGGCTCGCGCGCACCTTCCAGCATGGGCGCGTGTTCGCGAATCTCTCGGTGCTCGACAACGTGCTGGTCGGCGCCCACACGCGGCTGCGCGCCGTGAACCCCCGCCTGGGCGGCGTGCCCGGGCTGGGCGCCATCGCCGAGCTGGCGCTCGCGCTGGTGCAGCCCGGCGCGGTGCGCCGCGAGGAAGAGGCGCTGCGCGAGGAGGCGCGAGAAATCATCGCGCTCTTCGGCCAGCGCCTCGCGCCGCGCATCGACCACCCGGCCTACAGCCTCTCGTACGCCAACCGCCGCCGCGTGGAGATCGCCCGCGCGCTCGCGCTGAAGCCGCGCCTGCTGCTGCTGGACGAGCCCACTGCCGGCATGAACGAGAGCGAGACGGCCGAGATGCTGGAGATCATCCGCGGCCTGAAGGCGCGCGGCCAGGCGATCCTGCTGATCGAGCACAAGCTCGACCTGGTGATGCAGCTGTCGGACCGCGTGGCCGTGCTCGACGACGGCCGCAAGATCGCCGAAGGGCTGCCCGGCGAGGTGCGCCATGACCCGGCGGTGATCGAGGCGTATCTCGGCCATCGCCAGGTGGGTTCGGCGGATGTGCCGCACGAAGAGAAAGAGGCGGTGCCCGCATGATCGCCACCGCCGCCCGCACCGGCCTCGCTCCCGCGCCCCTCTGGGGAGAGGGCAGGGGAGAGGGGGAGCTGCCCGAACGCAGCACTGCGCCTGCCTCCGATGAACGGCAGCCACAACAGCAGCAACAGCCGCTGCTGCAGCTGCGCAAGATCAACAGCTTCTACGGTCCCGTGCAGGCGCACTTCGATCTCGACATCGAGGTGCGCAGGGGCCAGATCGTCAGCCTGCTCGGCGGCAACGCCAGCGGCAAGTCGACCACGATGAAGATCGTGCTCGGGCTGCTCAAGCCGCGTTCGGGCGAGGTGCTCTTCAACGGCGAATCGACGCTCGGGCTGAGCACGCCGCAGATCGTGCGCAGGGGCATCGGCTCGGTGCCCGAGGCGCGCCGCCTGTTTCCCGCGATGACGGTGCGCGAGAACCTGCTGATGGGCGCCTATGCGCGCAGCGACCGCAAGGCCGTGGCCGAAGACCTCGAGCGCATGCTGGAGCTGTTTCCGCGCGTGGCCGAGCGTATCGAGTTCCAGGCCGGCACGCTCTCGGGCGGCGAGCAGCAGATGGTGGCGATGGCGCGCGCGCTCATGGGCCGGCCGCAGCTCATCTGCATGGACGAGCCGACCATGGGCCTGTCGCCGCTTTACGTCGACAAGGTGCTGGAGCTCATCGCGCGCATCAACGCGCAGGGCGTGTCGGTGTTCATGGTCGAGCAGAACGCGAGCCTCGCGCTGCAGATCGCGCACCACGGCTACGTGCTGCAGACGGGGCGCATCGTGCTGTCGGGCCCGGCGCGCGAGCTGCTGGCCGATGCGCGCATCCGCGACGCCTATCTTGGCGGCGATGGCGCGGCGCGCACTGCATCCTGAACTCGGAACATTCACGGAGAACGCATTCATGGCACTCAGGCTCGACCACATCGTCATCGCGGTTCACGACCTCGAACGCACCATCGCCGACTACGGCGCGCTCGGATTCCATGTGCTGCGCGGCGGCGACCATCCGGGCCGCGCCACGCACAACGCACTGGTGGTGTTCGCCGACGGCAGCTACCTGGAGCTGATCGCATGGCGCGAGCCCTCGCCCGGCGAGCGCTGGTGGCAGCTGCTGCACAAGCATGGAGAGGGCATCGTCGACTTCGCATTGCTGCCGCGCGACACCGCCGCCACCGTGGACGACGCGAAGGCGCGGGGGCTCGTGCTCGAAGGCCCGCTCGACGGTGGCCGCGTGCGGCCGGATGGCGAACGCCTGCGCTGGCAGACGGCACGCCCGCTTTCTGCAGACCTGCCCTTCCTGTGCGGCGACCTCACGCCGCGCGCCTTGCGCGTGCCGGAAGGCGACGTGCGCGTGCATGCCAACGGCGTGCTGGGCGTCGCGAGCCTGGCGGTGGCTGTCGCCGACCTCGACGCGACGCTGGCGCGCTACCGCGCCCTGCTCGGCAGCAGCATCGCCGACGATGCCGACACCCACGTCGGCGAGCCCGTGGCGGTGCCCGGCAGCAACGTGCGCATGGCCGTCATCGCGCTGGGACGCAGCGTGCTGGTGCTCTCCTCGCCCCGAGAGAACGGCGGCGGAAGGCTCGGCCAGCGCCTCGCGGCGCGCGGCGAAGGCCCCTATGCGCTCGTGCTGCACACCGACAGGCCGCAGTCCACGGGCAGCTTCGACCTGGCAAAGGCGCACGGTGCATTGATCGAGCTCGACCTGCCGCCGGTGGACCGCGATCCGAGGAACGGCAGCGGCTCGCGCGTGCACCAGGCCCACAACACGGTCGGCGGCTGAGTCTTCGCTCCGCCAGCCAGGGCCGCATGCCGGCCCCTCGGCCGCCGCGTCTCGCTTTCTAGTGCGTGCCGAGATGCGCCTTGCCCAACTCGGCCCGCATCTTCTTCTGCAGGGCGGCGCCGCCTTTTTCGAGGGCCACCGAAGGCGCTGCGCTCTCCTTGGTCACAGGCCGGTACTTGCGGCCCCAGATGCCGATCTGCGTGACCACCGGCAGCAGGTCGATGCCCGTCGGCGTGAGGCTGTAGACGGCCTTCTGCTTGTGGCTGGGGTCATCGGCCTTCGAGAGCACGCCGTACTCGACCAGCTTGTTCAGCCGCTCCGCGAGGATGTTGGAGGAGATGCCTTCCTCCGACTGCAGGAACTCGCGGAAGTGGCGCTTGTCCGCGAACATCATGTCGCGAACGATCAGCAGGCTCCACCGGTCGCCGAAGACTTCGAGCGCGAGGTTGATAGGGCACGCCGACTTTTCGCTGGAGGCCATGGTTCTTCCGATCTCTTTTAAAAACTGCTTGCATTTTGATATCGGTTGATCGACACTGCAACCGCTTGCATTTGGCAAGCAGTCTTCGTATCTCACCGAGAGCAGCGCCAGCTTGCCGGCAACGAAACCAAAGGAGTGCGCATGACCAGAAAGCTCATTCTCCAAATGCAGATGTCGGTCGACGGCCACGTGTCGCCGGCGGATGGCAACCTCGACTGGCAGCTCTGGGGCTGGGGCGATCGCTGGGGCTGGGACGACAAGCTGAAGCGCGACTTCAATGCCGTCTTCGACGGCATCGACACCATCCTGCTGAGCCGGCTCGTCGCACAGGAGGGCTACCTCGACCACTGGGGCCGTGCCGCCAAGAGATTTCCCGCGAATCCGCACTACGCCTTCGCGCAGAAGATCGTCGACGCGCGCAAGGTCGTGCTCACCGACAAGCTCGAGTCCTCGCGATGGGAGCGCACCGTCATCGCGCGGGGCGGCATGGCGGACGAGGTGAACGCGCTGAAGCGCGAGACGGGCAAGGACATCATCACCATCGGTGGCGTGGGCTTCGCGTCGGCGCTGGTGGCGGCCGGCCTGGTCGACGAGTTCCAGTTCTTCGTGAACCCCACGGCCGTGGGCGCGGGGCGCTCTGTGTTCCACGACACGCACAAGGGCCACAGGCTGAGGCTGCTGGGCTCGACGGCCTACGAGTGCGGCATGGTGGTCAACCGCTATGCCCCGGCGGCATGAAGGACAAGGCGCCGCGCGGATACCAGCGCTTACCTGATTTCACCTGACCGCGACCTGAACGGTCCGAAGCGGACACATGCGCGGCACACAATGAACTCGTCATCAACGCATGAAGGAGTTCCGATGAAAACCAACTCGAAGATCATGGCCGTGGGAGCCGCGGCACTCGCGATGTGCATGGCCGCGGGAAGCGCCTTTGCGCAGGACCGCCGCTTCGACAACCATGGCCGCCCCGGCGACGGCCGCTACGAGCAGCGCGACCGCAATTTCGATCGCCGCGGCCCGCACGGCGACCACTACCGCGGCAACCAGGACTTCCGCGATGGCCGCCAGTTCGACCGCCGCGGCTTCCCGCAGCCGCATGCCGACTGGCGTCGCGGCGGCCGCGTGCCGCCGGAATACCGCGGCCGCAACTATGTGGTGCAGGACTGGCGCGCCTACAGGCTGCAGCAGCCGCCCCGCGGCTATCAGTGGGTGGGCGTGGGCGGCGACTTCGTGCTCGCGGCCATCGCCACGGGCGTGATCGCGAACATCATCGCCGGCCAGTAAAGGCAACCGGCAAGCGCCACGAAGCCGCCGCAGGACACTGCGGCGGCTTTTTCATTCGAGGCAACGATGACCCTCAGGCCAGGGCAGTGGGTATCGACTGGGCGCAGACGTTGCGGCCCGTGATGGTCAGGCGCAGGCCGCCGCCGTGCCACTCGAGCCAGTTGAGGCTCACGTAGGCGTCGATGTCGGCATCGTCGATGCGATCGGCCTGCCGGTTCTGCAGCAGTTCCACCGTGGCGGGGAGGCTCCGTCTCAGGCGTTCTCGCCGCTCCGCTGCATCGGCCGCCCTCTGGGAGGCCCTTGTTTGCTGTTGCTGCTGCTGCGAGGTCGACGATGCCATTGCTGATCCATTTCCAGGAAGCCAAGGAATTAACCCGAATGTACGCCGCCTGTGTGAAGCTTCAGACTTCTTTTTTAACCACTCTGTCGTCCCCGGTACACACCCCCCTGCAGCTTCTGGACAAAGCCTAGATTTCGTAGTGGGAGGCCTTTTCCTGGTCTCCCAGAGCCCCTTCGACGACAGCGCGCGTCAGCGTGGGGGCGAAGGATTCGATGAAGGCATAGACGTATTTGCGCAGGTAGGTGCCCCTGCGCACGGCCAGCTTGGTGAGGTTGATGCCGAACAGCCGCCCCGCGTCGATCGCACGCAGCTGCGTGTCGCGCTCGGCCTCGTAGGCCACGCCGGCCACGATGCCGATGCCCAGGCCCAGCTGCACGTAGGTCTTGATCACGTCGGCATCCATCGCGGCGAGCACGATGTTGGGCTGCACCCCGCGCTGCTCGAAGGCCTCGTCGATGCGCGAGCGGCCGGTGAAGCCCGTGTCGTAGGTGATGAGCGGGTAGCGCGCGAGCGCCTCCAGCGTGAGCGGCGCGTCGAGCAGCGGGTGCTCCGGCGGCACGATCACCGAGTGCGTCCAGCGGTAGCAGGGCAGGGCCACCAGCTGCGGATAGTCGCCCAGCGCCTCGGTCGCGATGCCCACGTCGGCCTCGCCGTCGAGCAGCATCTGCGCGATCTGCTTGGGCGAGCCCTGGTGCAGGTGCAGCTTCACGTTCGGGAACTGCGCCCGGAATTCCTGCACCGCCACGGGCATCGCGTAGCGCGCCTGCGAGTGCGTGGCCGCCACCGAGAGCAGGCCGCTTTGCTGCGCGACGAACTCCTGGCCCGCGTGCTTGAGGTTGCTGCTTTCCATCAGCATGCGCTCGATGATCGGCAGCACGTGCCCGCCGGGCTCGGTGAGCCCCGTGAGGCGCTTGCCGGCACGCACGAAGAGTTCGATGCCGAGCTCTTCCTCGAGCTCGCGGATCTGCCGGCTCACGCCGGGCTGGGAGGTGTGAAGCGTATGGGCGACCTCGGTCAGGTTGAAGCCGCAACGAACGGCCTCGCGTACCGAGCGCAGTTGTTGGAAGTTCATCTGGCGCGGAGGAGTCATCGAAGCCCCGGATGGGGCCGACCGGCGATTCTCGGCAGAAGCGCTTATTCGGGGAACGATGCGTTTGTTGGTTTCACATGAGCAAAACATCTTTGAGCCGCTCCTGCGGAGTCCGTGACCCCGTCCCTTGCAATTTCGCACGCACGTGCTAAAGTTCGCCGCATGGACGCCAAGACCCAGAAAAGCGAACTCACCCGCGCCGCCATCGTCGGCGCGGCGATGAACCTCGCGCTGGCCGAAGGCCTGGAGGCCATCACGCTGCAGGCCGTGGCCAGCAGGCTGGGCCTGTCCAAGAGCGGCGTGTTCTCGCGCGTGGGCTCGCGCGAGGCGCTGCAGAAGGCCGTCATCGAGGAGTACGGCCGCGGCTTCCTGGCCGACGTGTTCGTGCCCGCCATGCAGAAGCCCAAGGGCCTGGCCCGGCTCAACGAGATCGTGGCGCGGTGGATCGCCCGCATGCGCGACGTCGAGATGCACACCGGCTGTCTCTATACCGCCGGTGCCTTCGAGTTCGACGACCGCGAAGGCGAGCTGCGCGAGATGCTGCTGGGCGAGATCACCCGCTGGCGCGCCGCGCTGCGCCGCACCGTGCTGCAGGCCATCGAGACCGGCGAGCTCAGGGCAGACACCGACCCGGCCCAGCTCGTGAGCGAGATCAACGGCCTGACCATGACCCAGCTGCACGACGCGCGCTTCCTGCGCGACCCGCAGGCCGCCGACCGCGCCACGCAGACCTGGCAGCGGCTCCTGTCCAGCTACCTCGCCTGAGCGAGCCCCCTTCACGAAGCAGGCGGATTTCCCGCGCATCGATTTGCCAAGATTTCGCACAGTCGTGCGATAAAAAGGAGAAGCACCATGCTGATCATCGCCCTCTTCCTCGCCGCGTACGCGGCCGTCCTCGGCCTCAGGGGCCTTCGCGACACGCTGCGCGGCCTGCCCGCGAGCAACAACGACTGGGTCTGGTACTGAACACCCGCAAGGAACACCTGCCCATGACCAGCACTTCTTCCTCCGCCGGCCACGCCGCGCAGTCGAACTACTACCGGCCCAGTCGCACGATGCGCGCACTGCGCTTCGGGCTCACAGCCTCGCAGCGCCTGTGGCCCGCGCTGGCGGTGCGAGCCGCCTACCGCGTCTTCGGCACGCCGCTGCCGCCCAAGTGGCTCTATCGCGGCCAGGGCCCCGGTGCCGAGTGGTGGCGCGAGAACTGGGCCTTCGAGGACGCGGGCGTGGGCATCTACCACCTCGCCGCGCAGGACTCGGGTGCCGAATCGGCGCCTGTGGTGCTGCTGGTGCACGGCTGGGGCGGGCATGCGGGCCAGATGCTGCCGCTTGCGCAGGCGGTGGCGGCCGCGGGTCTGCGGCCGGTGCTGCTCGAACTGCCGGCGCATGGCCGCAGCGCCGGGGTGATGAGCAACTCGCCGCAGTTCGCACGCGCCATCGCGTATGTCGCGGCGCGGCTCGCGGCGGACGGCCATGCGCTGCGCGCCGCTGTCGCACACTCGCTGGGTGCCAACGGGCTTGCGCTGGCCGCTGCGCGCGGTCTGCCGGCCGAACGCATCGTGCTGCTCGCGCCGCCGGCTTCGCCGCGCGACTACACGCGCTATTTCGCGCACACCTTCGGCCTCAGCGAAGCCACGCGGCTGGCGATGCAGCGGCTGTTCGAATCGCGCGAGGGCGTGCTGATGCAGCAGCTCGAGCCGGCGGCGGTGGGGCCGCGCATCGCGCAGCCGACGCTGATCGTGCATGACCGCGACGACCGCGTGAACCGCTTCGCAGACGCGGAGGCCTACCGCGACGCGATCGCCGGAGCACGCCTCGTCGCTACGCAGGGCTGGGGGCATCGCCGCATCCTCAAGGAAGCCGAGGTGCTGGAGCAGGTGGCGCGCTTCGTGACGGCGGACTGACGCCGTCCGCGATCAAGTCTCTACCAGTTGGGATGGACCGGGGTGAACACCGGCTTGAACAGGTGCCGGCGCACGATCTCCCCATAGCCCCGGTAGTAGAAGTTGCCGTTCGCCTCCAGCACCGCCGCGCGGTGCCTGCGGAAGTACACCGGGATCTCGTACCACGGCATGGTCGGCGCACGGTGATGCACGTGGTGCAGGTTGTTGAAGAGGTACAGCAGCCCGAACACGAGGTTCGATTCCACGATGGCCACGCGCTCGTGCGGCGTGTCGGCCCAGCGGTGCTCGGTGAAGGTGCGCAGCGAGCCCAGCATCATCCCGGGATAGACGAAGTACAGAAGGTACTCGCCGAAGCCCATGCCGCAGACCTCGACCACGTAGTACAGCACCGGCACCACGCTCAACGCGTGCCAGAACCACGTCGGCAGCCGCGAGAAGTCGCCCGCGAGCACGCGCCCGGCCTCGAAGCGCACCAGCTTCCACAGCCGCAGGAACGGCCCCAGCACCACGCGGAACGCAATCGTCTGGTTGGCCATGTAGATCCATCGCCACACGGGCCCATAGCTCTGCCATGCCGGCGCGGAGTGGTAGGCGCTCTCGTTGTCGCGCTCCGGATGCGTGAGATGGAAATTGACGTGGTGCGAGCTGTGGCCGCGGTTGTAGAAGGGGTACGGCAGCCAGAGGTTCAGCGGCGGCCACACCAACGCGTGGCGCAGCCACTTCGGCAGGTGGCGCATCGCATGGATGCTCTCGTGCTGCAGCGAGAAATGCAGCTGAGCGAGAAAGCCGCCCACGATGAACAGCGCCCAGCCGGGAAGCAGCGCGTGCCACCACACCAGCGCACCCCATGCGGCGTAGAGCAGGGCGGCCAGCAGAAGCGTGGGTACCTCGAAGTGCCACCACCAGTGGCGGCGCGCAGGTGCGTTGCGGTGGAGGGGCAGGGCAGTCGATGTCATGGCGATGGACCGGACTGCGATGCTAGGTAGCAAGCGGGCGCTTGCATGCGCGCTTTTCGCATAAGCATCGGCGCGAAACTTAGTTCGGCAGGCGCGGGGCGAGGCCTACGCTCCACGGCTTTGCTGCGCGCCCGCAGGGTGCGCCTTCACGGCAGCCGCGTGCCGGCCCTTTCGCTTCGCCCCATGAAGAAACTCCTCACCCGCATCGCCCTGGCGCTGCTCGCCGCGCTGTCCGTCGACGTGCAGATCCAGGCCGCCACGCTGGACGACTATCCGGCCAGGACCATCCGCCTCGTCGTGCCCTATCCGGCCGGCGGCATCGCCGACAAGATCGCCCGCGAGGTCGCCGAGCAGCTCCAGCAGCGGCTCAGGCAGGCGGTGGTGGTCGAGAACCGCAGCGGCGCCGCAGGCAACATCGGCTTCGAGTACGTCGCGCGACAGCCGGCCGACGGCTACACGCTGCTGCTCGCGCCGGCGTCCAACCTCACGGTGCAGCCCGCGCTGTTCAGGCAACTGAGCTACGACCTCTCGCGCGACTTCACGCCCGTGTCGCTGCTCGTGCAGACGCCGCAGGTGCTGCTGGTGAATCCGAAGCTGCCGGTGGCCAGCCCGCGCGAGCTGATCGACTATTCGAAGAAGAACCCCGGCAAGGTCAACTACGGCATCAGCGTGGGCGCGTACTCCCACCTCGCGGGCGAGCTGCTGAAGACGCAGACCGGCGCCGACTTCACCGCCATTCCCTACCAGGGCAGCGCCCCGGCCCTCAACGACCTGCTCGCGGGGCAGACGCAGTTCATCTTCAACGAGGTGGTCACCGCCATCCCCTTCGTGAAGGCCGGCACGCTCAAGCCGCTGGCCGTGGCCTACCGCACGCGCGCACCCTGGCTGCCCGATGTGCCCACCACTGCAGAAGCCGGCCTGCCCGATTTCGAGGTCACCTCGTGGTACGGCGTGGTGGTGCGCAGCGGTACGCCCGCGCCGCTGGTGCAGCGCCTGTCGCGCGAGCTGCGCGACATCGTGCAGACGGCCGAGTTCAGGAAGCGCTACGACGACATCGGCGCCTTCACCGTGGGCAGCTCGCCCGAAGACTTCGCGCGCTTCATCCAGTCGGAGACCGTCAAGTGGACCGCGGTGGTGAAGCAGGCCGGCATTCAGCCCAATTGATGAGCGACGGGCCCCGGAGAATGCGCGCATGAGCACGCCCCCGAAGAACACCGTCGCGCCGGCCGAACTGTGGGCCCTGCTGCTGGCGGAGCCCGCGGCCGAGCTGGCCCTGCTCGACGTGCGCGAGACGCGCTGGTTCGTGCAGCGACACCTGAACCTCGCGCGCAACGCGCCCCTCAGCGGGCTCGAACTGCAGATCGGCGCGCTGGTGCCGCGCCGTTCCACGCCGGTGGTGCTCTACGACGACGATGACGCGCCCGGCGGCGCCGCGCAGGCGGCATCGGCCGTGCTCGCGCGCCTGGGCTACGGCGATGTGCGAACGCTCGACGGCGGCCTGCTGCGCTGGGTGAGCGAGGGCCTGCCCGCCATCGATGGCTACGGCACGCTGGTGAAGGCCTTCGGCGACCGCGCACGGCTTCACTACGGCACGCCGGGCCTGCCCGTGGAGGCGCTGCGCGCCCGCCTGCGTGAGGGCCGCCCGACCACGCTGGTCGATGCGCGGCCGCGCGCGGAGTTCGAATTCCTCTCGCTGTCCGGCGCACGCAACCATCCGGGCACCGAGCTGGCGCTGCGCCGCTTCGAGCCGCCCGAGGCCGGCGGACCGGACCACCTGTGGGCCATCAACTGCTTCAGCCGCACGCGCGGCATCGTCGGCGCGACCACGCTGCGGCTGCTGGGCCGCGCGAGCGAAGCGGTGTTCGTCGAGGACGGCGTCATGGACTGGGGCCTGCACGGCGCGCCCACCGTGCAGAACGCGGCGCCCGACGACGAGCTGCCGCCCGAATCCCCGCAGGTGCTGCGCGGCCTCGCCGACGAGCTGCTCGCGCGCTTCGCGCTGCCCGTGGCCGACGCGGCCCGGCTCGCCGCCTGGCGCGACGATCGCGGGCGCACCCTCTACCTCTTCGACGTGCGGCCCGAACCCGATCCGGCCTTCGCGGGCACCGGCCTGCGCCAGGTGCCGGGCGGCCAGCTGCTGATGCACTTCGAGAACCTCGTGGGCACGCGAGGCGCGCGTATCGTGCTGGTCGACGATCCGGCCCATCGCCTGCGTGCGGCCATCACCGCTTTCTGGCTCACGCAACTGGGCCAGGCCGAGGTCTACGTGTACGACGGCGAGTTCACCCCGCAGCAGGCCCCGCCGGACCCCTCGGCCGCCATCGACGGCGCACCGCCGCCGCTGGATGCCGACGCCCTCGCGCAATTGCACAGCGACGGCGCCGTCACCGTGATCGACGTGGGCCCCAGCCTCGACTACGAGCGCGGCCACCTGCCGGGCGCGCTCTACATGCTGCCGGCCTCGCTCGCGCCGCTGGCTCCGCACGCCGCGGCCGGCCGCAAGCTGGTCTTCACCTCGCCCGACGGCACGGCGGCCGCCCGCGTGGCGCGCGATGCGCAGAGGCGGTGGCCGGATTCGGGTGCGGAGTTCAGCTGGCTCCGGGGCGGAACGCAGGGCTGGAGGGCTTCGGGCAGGCCGCTGACCGCGGCTTGCGCGCCGGCCCAGCTGCTCACCCCCTTCGACGACGACTGGGGCTCGGTGATGCGCGTCTTCGGTCCGCGTCGCGATGCGGCCTGGGCCGACTACCTCGCGTGGGAGCGCGCACTGTCGCAACGGGTCCTGCAGGACCCGTCCGTGCGCTTCAGGTTCTTCGCGCTCAGCGCGCCGGCGTCGGAGCCGGGTCGGGCAGCTCGATCTTGATGTCGAGCACTTCGAGGTTGTCCTGGGTCTCCAGGTTGACCTTGATGTCGTCCGCGTTGATCGACACGTACTTGGAAATCACCGCCACCAGCTCGCGCTGGAGTTCGGGCAGGTAGTCGGGCCGCTTCTTGCCGCTGAGGCTCGAGCGCTCGTGGGCGAGGATGATCTGCAGCCGCTCTTTCGCGACGCTGGCAGTCTTCTTCTTTTCGCCCAGCAGGAACGAGAGGAAGGACATGGGCTACTTGCTCCCGAAGATTCGCTTGAAGAAGCCCGGCTTCTCCGCCTCGACGAAGCGCATCGGCCGTTCCTCGCCGAGGAAGCGGGCCACCACGTCGGTGTAGGCCTGCGCCACGTCGGTCTCCTTGTCGTGGATCGCCGGCACGCCCTGGTTGGAGGCGTGCAGCACGCTCTCCGACTCGGGGATCACGCCGATCAGCTTGATGCGCAGGATGTCCTGGATGTCCTCCAGCGACAGCATCTGGCCGCCCGCCACCCGGTTCGGGTTGTAGCGGGTGATCAGCAGGTGCTCCTTGATCGGCTCCCCGCCTTCCTTGGCGCGCTTGGTCTTGCTGCTGAGCATGCCCAGGATGCGGTCGGAGTCGCGCACCGAGGAGACCTCGGGGTTGGTCACCACCAGCGCCTCGTCGGCGAAGTGCATGGCCATCATCGCGCCGGTCTCGATGCCCGCGGGCGAGTCGCAGACGATGTATTCGAAGTCCATCGCGGCGAGGTCGGCCAGCACCTTCTCGACGCCTTCCTGCGTGAGCGCTTCCTTGTCGCGCGTCTGCGAGGCGGCCAGCACGAACAGGTTGTCGCACTGCTTGTCCTTGATGAGCGCCTGGCTCAGGTTGGCCTCGCCCTGGATGACGTTGATCAGGTCGTACACCACGCGGCGTTCGCAGCCCATGATCAGGTCGAGGTTGCGCAGGCCCACGTCGAAGTCGATCACAGCCGTCTTCTTGCCCGCGAGCGCGAGGCCCGACGCGAAGCTGGCGCTCGTCGTCGTCTTGCCGACGCCGCCCTTGCCCGAAGTCACCACCACAATTTTGGCCATGGCCATTCCTTCTTGTTTCGATTCAGTTGTTGCTTGTCAGGGTCGCCGCATTCCGTGATCGGGTTCGTCCGGTCAGGGAATGGGATCGATCGAGATTTTCTTGCCGTCCAGGCGCACTTGGGCCGGCTTGCCCAGCACCGTGTCGGGCAGCGGCACCTCGTTGGTCCGGTAGATGCCGGCCACGGCCACCAGCTGCGCTTCCATGCAGGTCGAGAAGATCCGCGCCTCGGTGTTGCCGCGCGCCCCGGCGATCGCCTTGCCGCGCAGCGGTGCGTACACGTGCACGTTGCCGTCGGCGATGACCTCGGCGCCGAAGCTCACCACGGCCGTCACCACCACGTCGCCGCCGCGTGCGTACACCTGCTGGCCAGAACGCAGCGGCTTGTCGATCAGCAGCGTGCCGTTGGCCGGCACCGGCACCTCGCGCACGATCTGCGGGGCTTCGGAGGCGGGGGGCTCGGCCGGCGGGGCCGGGGCGCGGGGCGCCGGGGCCGCTGGCATGGCCGCCACCGAGAGGCCGGCCGCGCGCGCGGCGGCGTGCTGGGCGTCGTTGCCGCCGCGCACCGCGATGGGCTGCGTCTGGTGGCGCGCCAGCAGGCCGCGCAGGGCGGCGAAGTCGATGTCGCCGTCGTCCTGCGCCTCCTGCAGCAGCGAGAGGTCGATCACCACCGGCTCCTGCTCGAAGAAGTCGGGCGAATCCGCAAGCTGGGCGTCGAGTGCCTCGGCCAGCACGTCCAGGTCGGACGTCTTGAGGATCACTGCGATCAGCGGCAGCGTGGCGCTCTTGAATTCGAAAACCGCCTTGGTGCGCGCGGCGGAGACATCGGCCATTGGGAAAACGTCGGTGCGAAAAGCGTTGGAGTCTAACGGGCGCGGGCCAAAGGCCGGTGAAGGCCCCCGGCTTCAGGCCCTCCGGAGAACACTTCTTTCATGAGGTTACCAAGCCAACCCCCAGGCTTGGCGGTACTTCGCACCGCTTCGCCAACCCCCTCGCAGGGGGCGATACCGGTGGCCCGGCAAAGCCGGTTCCACGGTATCCCTGGGAGGTTCGCCCTCGGCTCAGTTCTTCGAGCGGCCCAGCAGCGCGTAGAGAATGATGGCCCCGAAGGTCGCGCAGCCGATGCCGCCGAGGGCGAAGTCGCCGAACTTCAGCGTGAAGTCGCCCGTGCCGACGATCAGCGTGATGGCCGCGACGATCAGGTTTCTGTTCTGCGAGAAGTCGACCTTGTTGTCGACCCAGATCTTGGCGCCGGCAATGGCGATCAGGCCGAACACCACGATGCTCACGCCGCCCATCACCGGCAGCGGAATGGCCTGGATCAGCGCGCCGAACTTCGGGCTGAAGCCCAGCACCAGCGCGATGACGGCAGCCACCACGAACACGGCGGTGGAATAGATGCGCGTGGCCGCCATCACGCCGATGTTCTCGGCGTAGGTGGTCACGCCCGTGCCGCCCGCGGCGCCGCTCACCACCGTGGCGATGCCGTCGCCGATGAAGGCGCGGCCCATGTACGGGTCGAGGTTGCGGCCGGTCATGGCCGTCACCGCCTTCAGGTGGCCGAGGTTCTCCGCCACCAGGATGATCGCCACCGGCGCGATCAACAGCATCGCGTTGGCCGTGAACACCGGCGCGGTGAAGGTCGGCAGGCCGAACCAGGCCGCGTTGGCGATGCCGCTCAAGTCCACCGGCTTGCCCATGCCCAGCCCGTTGGTCAGCGCCGCGTAGACCAGCGTGGCCAGGATCAGACCCACCAGGATCAGCAGGCGCTGCAGCATGCCGCGCGTGAACACCGCCACCAGGCCCACGCAGAGGAAGGTCACGGCCTGCATCCAGGCGTCGAAGTTGCCGGCCGCCATGTTCTTGACCGGCACGCTCGCCAGGTTGAGCCCGATCACCGCCACCACCGCGCCGGTGACCACCGGCGGCATGAAGCGCTCGATCCAGCCTGTGCCGACCGCCTGCACGATGGCCCCGATCAGGATGTAGACCACCCCGCAGGCCACGATGCCGCCCAGCGCCACCGCGATGTTGGCGTTGGGGCCCTTGCCCGCATAGCCGCTGGCCGCGATCACCACGCCGATGAAGGCGAAGCTCGAGCCCAGGTAGCTGGGCACCTTGCCGCCGGTGACGAAATAGAAGATCAGCGTGCCGATGCCGCTCATCAGGATCGCGATGTTGGGGTTGAAGCCCATCAGGATCGGCGCCAGCACCGTGGCGCCGAACATCGCGATGACGTGCTGTACGCCCATGGCGCCGGTCTGCAGCCAGGGCAGCCGTTCGTCGGGCGCGATGACCGCGCCGTTGGCCAGCGCGGACGCGGGCCGTTCAGTCCAGTTGAACATTCTTCTATCTCCTCTTGTTGGGGTGTGTTGTGCGCGGGGGCCCGGAACGCTCCGGCTTTTCCCGGGGCGTGATTGTGGGCGATGAAAACCGCACTGAACACCGGCACGCACCCTGTGCCGGAGAAAGAAGGAAAGGGTGCGAGGGCGGCAGAGCCGCCGCGCTCAGCGCGGCTGCAGCACCGCCATCGTGATGCGCGACACGCAGGTCAGCTCGCCAGCCTCGTTGGTCAGATCGATCTGCCAGACCTGCGTGGTGCGGCCCCGGTGCACCGGCCGCGCGGTGCCGATGACCCAGCCGCTGGTGACGGAGCGGATGTGGTTGGCGTTGATGTCCAGGCCCACGGCCCGGTCGCCTTCGGGGGCGGAGTAGTGGGCGCCGCAGGAGCCCAGCGTCTCGGCCAGCACCACCGACACGCCGCCGTGCAGGATGCCGTAGGGCTGGCGGGTGCGCTCGTCCACTGGGCAGCGGGCGCGGATGAAGTCGTCGCCCACCTCCAGGAACTCGATGCCCAGCGCCGACACGACGGTGCCCACGTGGTTGCTCGTCAGGGTCTCGACGGAGACCTCCTTCTTCCAGATACGCATTCGATGCCTCTTTCTTTCTTCCGGCCTGTAACAGTGGCCAAAACTATAGCGATGGCGGCTGACAAACCGAGTCGCCTTTGCGTGCTACCTTGCGCCGATGAAACTCCCCCTGCGCCGCTGGCTCCTCGGCATCGCTGCCGCATTGCTGCTGGGCGCGGGTGCGCTGGTGTGGGTGGTGAGCACGCGCCTGCCCACCGACGACGAGGTGGCCGCGAGGATCGCCGACACCTTCGAGAAGCGCTTCGGCGTGGCCCTGAAGGTGGGCGGCGCCCACTGGGAACTGTTCCCGGTGCCCATGCTGGTGCTGACCGACATCGCCACCGACCAGCCCAAGCCCATCACCCTGCGCCGCGTCAGCGCGCAGCTGCAGCTCACGCCCTTGCTGCGGCGCGTGATCGCCGTGGACGAGATCGAGGTCGACGGCCTGGTGCTTCCGCGCGCCTCGGTACGGGCGTTCAGGGGCAAGGGGCCCAGGCCGCAGGAGGGCGGGGCGGGCGTCATCGCGCTGCCGGCGCCGTGGACGCTCGCGCCCGTTCCCGTGGAACAGGTGCGCTGGCGCGACGTGAGCTGGATCGACCGGCGCGACATCGCGCTGGCCTACGACGGCGACATCCGCTTCGACCCCGGCTGGCGCCCGCGCCAGGCCCGCATCGAGCGCGCCGGCACCCCTTCGCCCGTGCGCCTGCGGCTGGACCGCCAGGCCGGGCAGGACCGCTGGCGCACCCGCATCGACGTGGGCGGCGGCACCTGGAACGGCGTCTCCCGCCTGGAGACGCTGCCCGACGGCAAGCTGCAGCTCTCGGCCGACCTGGAGCCGCGCCAGATCGACATCGAGAGCCTGGTGCAGGCCTTCGGCCGTCGCACCTCGGTGGCCGGCAGGTTCTCGGGCACGACCACGCTCTCGGCGGAGGCCGCAAGCGCCGAGGAACTGGGCGCGCTGGTCCGCAGCCTGCACACCCGCACCACCTTCTCGGTGCAGCCCGCCATGCTCACGAAGCTGGACGTGGCCAAGGCCGTCACCACCGCCGGCATCAGCCGCGGCGGCACCACCAGGCTGGACGAGCTCACCGGCACCCTCGACACCCAGGGCACCGAGGACGGCGTGGTCATGCAGTACAGCAACCTCAAGGCCCGCTCGGGCGTGCTCACGGCCAGCGGCAACCTCAAGGTGTTCAACCGCAGGCTCGACGGCGAGATCGCGGTCGACCTCGTCGACGGCGTGGTCGGCGTGCCGCTGAAGCTGGGCGGCACCATGAGCGACCCCGAGCTCTCGCTGACCGGCGCTGCGCTCACCGGCGCGGCCATCGGCAGCGCGGTGCTGCCGGGTGTCGGCACGGCCATCGGCGCGCGCGTGGGCCAGCAGGTCGAAAAGCTGTTCGGTACCGACAAGCCGAAAGCGAAACCCACAAAGCCCATGAAGCCGACTGAGCCCGCCGCCGGACCGAAGCAGGTCGCGCCGCGGCATTGACGAAGGCGGCACTCCTCTTCAGGACCTGCCGAACTCGCCGTGGCGCCCCGCGCCGCCGGCAAAGCGCGCCGCGCCGGCCTGGCCCTCGGCGAAGACCACCGGCACGCCCAGCGAGCCCTCGCGGCGCAGGGCCTCGGCCAGCGGCATGCCCCACTGCTCGTAGGCGGAGCGGCGATCGGCCAGCATGCATCGCTGCGGGAAGGCAGCGAGTTCGCGTGCCAATTGCTGTGCGGCGGCCAGTGCGCCGCCAGGCGGCGTCACGCGGTTGACCAGGCCCATCGCCAGCGCCTCGGGCGCGCCCACCGCGCGGCCCGTGAGGATCATGTCGAGCGCGCGCCCCATGCCCACGATGCGCGGCAGCCGCACCGTGCCGCCGTCGATCAGCGGCACGCCCCAGCGGCGGCAGAACACGCCGAAGACGGCGTCCTCGTCGGCCACGCGCAGGTCGGCCAGCAGCGCGAGCTCGAGGCCGCCGGCCACCGCGAAGCCGTTCACCGCCGCGATCAGCGGCTTCGACAGCGCCATGCGCGTCGGCCCCATCGGACCACTGCCGCCGCCCTCGGGGTCGAGCTCGTTGCGGCGGGCCGGGTCGCCCACGGCGGAGAGGTCGGCGCCCGCGCAGAAGTGGCCGCCGGCGCCGGTCAGCACCGCGACGCGCAACGCATCTTCGGCCTCGAAGCGGCCGAAGGCCTCCCGAAGTTCGGCCGCCACCAGGCCATCGACCGCATTGCGCTTGTCGGGCCGGTTCAGGGTGATGGTGCAGACGGCGCCATCTGTGTCGTAGCTCACGTACTGCATGGCCATGCGCGCATCCTTCCGGGGCAAAATTACATGTTCGATCGCCCACGATGATCGTAGGAAATATTTCTCTCGCCCGCAAACATGGACAAAGTATGTAATGTGCCGGTCGCCGTACCCAGCGCGCCCGACCTGATCCTCGACCTGCTGGTGGCCGACGGCGGCACGCTGAGCGCCCAGGCGCTGTGCCGCGCGGGCGCACTCATGGGCATCGGCGAATCGACGCTGCGCGTGGGCCTGACCCGGCTCACGGCCGAGGGCAAGATCGCGCGCGGCGAGCGCGGCAGCTACATGCTCGACCGCAAGGGCGCGGCGCTGTCGCGCACCGTCGACGCCTGGCACAGCCGGCAGGCGCAGACCGTGGCATGGAAGGGCGACTGGCTCGCGGTGCACGACGCCGGCGTGCCGCGTGCCGACAAGACCGCGTGGCGCCACCATGCGCTCGCGCTGTCGCTGCGCGGGTTCGCCGCGCTGCACCCGGGCCTGCACGTGCGGCCCGACAACCTCTCGGGCGGTCTCGCGGCCGAGCGCAAGCAGCTGGCGGCGCTCGGCCTGTCTTCCGATGCGCTGGTGTTCCGCATCGCCGACCTCGACGGCGCGGCGCAGGCAGCGGCGCGCAAGCTCTGGAACGTGCGCGCCATGGAGGCCGACTACCGCCGCCTGCAGGCCGGCGTGGAGCGCAGCGGAAAGCGGCTCGCCACCCAGAAGCTGGAGACCGCGACGCGCGAGTCGCTGCTGCTGGGCCGCGCCGTGATCGGCCACCTCATCCGCGATCCGCTGCTGCCGGCCGAGCTCATGTCGCCCAAGCCGCGCGCCGCGCTGCTCGCCGCCACCCGGCGCTACCAGGACAAGGCGCTGTTGCTGTGGCGCAAGTGGCTGGCGCAGCCGTAGCTGCGCGCGGGCTTCAGTTCTTCGGCCGCACCACCTCTACGTCGCCCGGCGAGCGCGCGTGCAGCCGCTCGACCTCCGCCGCGCGCCGCGCGAGCACGGCGCGCTGGTTGATGTAGCCCTTGTCGGTGATCTCGCCTGCGTCGAGGCTCGGCGGCTCCGACAGCACCAGCGCGCAGGCGGGGCACTGCGAAGAGCCCGCGCCCTCGTCGCGCAGCGATCGCATCACGGCGGCGATGCGCTCGCCCAGTGCCTGCGGTGCAAGCGCGGCGCCCTGGGGGCTCGCGAAGACCAGCATGCCGATCTCGTCGCGGTCGTGGCCGGTGAGCACGATGTCCTGCACGTGTGGCGCGAGCATCGACACCAGCTTCACGCGCAGCGTGCCCACCGACACCCAGGTGCCGGTGGAGAGCTTGAAGTCTTCCGCCACGCGCCCGTTGAAGATCACGCCCTGCGCGGGCTGCGAAGGCTCGGCCAGGAAGCCGGCATCGCCGATGCGGTAGTAGCCCTCTTCGTCGAAGGCCTGCGCCGTTTCGCGCGGTGCGTCGCGGTAGCCGGGAAACACGGACACGCCCTTGACGCGCATCTCCAGCTTCTCGCCGTTGGGCACGAACTTCAGCTCCAGGCCCGGCAGCGGTGCGCCGATGCAGCCGGCGCCGTCGAGCTTCCAGTGCGCGGAGGTGATGGCGGGCGATGTCTCTGTCGCGCCCCACGAGGTGGTCAGCCACAGAGGCCGTTCGGGGCGCACGCGCCGGGCCACCGCCTCGAGCCTCTGCCAGGTGGAGGGCGCGAGCGCCGCCGCCGCATAGAAGGCGAGGCGCAGCCGCGAGAACACCTCGGCCGCCAGCGCATCGTCGGCCTCCAGGAACGGCAGCAGCATGTCGAAGCCGCGCGGCACGTTGAACAGCAGCGTGGGCTTCACCTCGCGCAGGTTGCGCACCGTCTTCTCGATCAGCCCGGGCGCGGGCCGGCCCTCGTCGATGTAGAGGGCGCCGCCATGGCACAGCACCATGTGCAAGTTGTGGTTGGCGCCGAAGGTGTGGCTCCAGGGCAGCCAGTCGACCAGCACCGGCTTCTCCTGCGAAAGGAAGCGCCAGGTCTGCGCCATCATCTGCTGATTGGCGCACAGCATGCGGTGCGTGTTGATGACGACCTTGGGCTTGCCGGTGGAGCCGGAGGTCAGCAGGTACTTGGCGTGCGTGTCGGGCAGCACGTTGGCGAAGGCCTGCATGACGGCGGGCGTCTCCTTCGCCGCGAGCAGGCTGTCGAAGGCCAGCGCCCCCGGATGTGCATCGGCGTTGCGGCTGAACACCGTGACCGCCTCGACGCCGCAGCCTGCGAGCGAGTCGCCGTACACCCTGGCGTCGGACGCATAGATCAGCGCGGGCTTCAGCGCCTGCAGCATGCCGTGCAGCCGCGACGGGTCCTTCGCCATGCGCGAGTAGGCGCTGGAGAGCGAGCACGCGGTGCGACCGACGTGCATGGCCGCGAGCATCAGCACCGCGTGGTCGATGGCGTTGTCCGACAGGATCACCACCGGCTGGTCGGGCGGCAGGTCCAGGTCGAGCAGTGCCTGCGCCACAGAGCCCACAGCCTGGCGCAGCGCGCGGTAGTCGAGCCTTCGCCAGCCATCGCCGCTCTCGTCGCGCTCCGCGAACGCCAGCGCATCGGGCGTCTCGCTCGCCCAGCGTTCGATCCATTCGCCGATGCAGCGCGCATACGGCTTCAACGTCATCGGCGAACGCAGTGCGAAGGAGCCGTCGTCGAAGTCGATGCGCACCGTGCGGGGTGGGGCGATCAGGGTTTCGTCGTGGAGGAAGTCGGTCATTTCAGTGTTCCGGGGTTTTCAGGGCGTGTGCGAATGACACGGGGTACTCCCCTCCGCGAATGTCCCCCAGGGCTGCGCCCGTCCTCCTTTATTTCGCTGCGGGGAGCACCCCGTGCCATTCGCACATGAGTGCGGTCGTAGTGCCGGCCGCAGAGGCGCTGCGCCCATCGATGACGTCGATGGGGTGCCTTGCGCAGCGAAATAAAGGAGGAGGCCGCAGGCCGGGGGACATTCGCGGAGCAAGGTACCCCGTCGGCGTCATCGCATCCCGAACGAAGCGCCCAACGCACAACGAGACGAATGGAAAAGCAGCACTCCATCTAATCGAGCTTGCCGGTATCGGCCTTCGCGCGAATCAGGTTTAACAGCAGGGTGTCGCGGGCCGATTCGAGATCGCCAGGTCGGCGCGCACCCAGCTCCTGCGACACGCCTTGCGCCACCTTCTGCTTGAGTTCTTCTGTCATCGACGGCGCCCTCAGGTCTTTCCACCAGTCCTCGATCGGCCCGCCCAGGTGCGCCAGCACATGCTCGATGCCGCCCGCGCCGCCCGACAGGTGCAGATTCATGAACGGCCCCATCACCGCCCAGCGGAGGCCGGGCCCGTGCGCGATGGCTGTGTCGATGTCGGCCACGCTGGCCACGCCCTGGTCGACGAGGTGGAAGGCCTCGCGCCACAGCGCCGCCTGCAGCCGGTTCGCGATGTGGCCCTTCACCTCGCGCTTCACGTGGATCGGCCGCTTGCCGATGGCCGCATAGAAGGCCATGGTGCGCTCGATGGCCTCGGCCGAGGTCTGCTCGCCGCCGATCACCTCCACCAGCGGGATCAGGTGCGGCGGGTTGAACGGATGCCCCAGCACCACGCGCTGCGGATGCGCGCAGCCCGACTGCACGCCGCTGATCGCGAGGCCGGAGGAGCTCGATGCGAGGATCGTCTCCGGCGGCGCGGCCGCGTCCATGCGGCGGAACAGGTCGATCTTGAAGCCCATGCGCTCGGGGCCGTTCTCCTGGACGAAGTCGGCCACCGAGACGGCGTCTTCCAGGCTGTCGTGGAAGCGCAGGCGCTCGATGGAGGCACCTGCTGCGAGGCCAAAGCGCTCCAGCGTGGGCCAGTGCCGCGCCACGGCTTCGCGCAGCCGTTCTTCCGCGCCGGGCGAGGGGTCGGTCGCGTTCACGTCGAGACCGTGCGCGAGGAAGTGCGCGACCCAGCTCGCGCCGATCACGCCGGTGCCGACCACCGCCACGCGTTGGATGTCCGTGGATGTGCTCATGTCGATTTCCACCGCGCGCAGCGGCTCTCTGCCTTCGTCGTCCATGCGGCCTCGCCGCGGATCGGCTCGACCACCTTGTAGTAGTCCCAGGGCTCCTTCGACTCGGCCGGCGTCTTCACCTGCATCAGGTGCATGTCGTGCACCATCAGCCCGTCTTCGCGCAGCCAGCCGCCCTTGACGAACATGTCGTTGAACTTCGTCTTGCGCAGCTGGGCCATCACCTTGTCGGCGTCGTCGCTGCCCGCGGCCTTCACCGCCTGCAGGTACTGCAGCGCGGCCGAGTAGTCGCCGGCATGGAAGGAGGAGGGCATGCGCTTGTGCCTGTCGAAGAAGCGGCGTGCCCATTCGCGCGACTCGGGGCTCTGGTTCCAGTACCAGCTGTCGGTGAGGTACATGCCCTGCGATGCCTTCAGGCCCAGCGCGTGAACGTCGTTGATGGTGATGATCATGCCGGCCAGCTTCATGTTCCTGCCGATGCCGAACTCCGCCGCCGACTTGATCGCGTTGACCGTGTCGCCGCCCGCGTTGGCCAGCGCCAGCACCTGGGCCTTCGAGCCCTGCGCCTGCAGCATGAACGACGAGAAATCGCTCGCGCCCAGCGGGTGCTTCACCGAGCCCGCCACCGTGCCGCCGGCAGCCTGCACCGTCTTCGTGGCGTCGGCCTGCAGCGCCGCGCCGAAGGCGTAGTCGGCCGTCACGAAGTACCAGCTCTTGCCGCCGGCCTTGGCCACCGCGCTCGCGGTGCCGCGCGCCATGGCCACCGTGTCGTAGGCGTAGTGCACCGTGTACGGCGAGCAGTATTCGTTGGTGAGGCCCGAGGCGCCCGAGCCCACCACGAAGTAGGGCTTCTTCTTGTCGGCCGCCACGCCCGCCATGGCGATGGCCGCACCCGAGTTGACGCCGCCGATCAGCATGTCGACCTTCTGCACGTCGAACCACTCGCGTGCCTTGGCAGCGGCGATGTCGGGCTTGTTCTGGTGATCGGCCGTGACCAGCTCGATCTTCCTGCCGTCGATGGCGCCGCCCATGTCGGCAATGGCCATGCGGATGGCCTCCGCGCCGGCCGGCCCGTCGTAGTCGCGGTAGATGCCCGACATGTCGCTGATGAAGCCGATGCGGATCACGTCGTCCGACACCTGCGCCGAGGCGCCCGTCGCCGTGAAGGCCGCACCGAGCGCCGCTGCGAGGGCGCTGCGGGAAAGCTTGCTCATGTATCCGTCTCCGTCTCTCTTCTGTTTGTCGCCCGCCTTCAGCCCAGTGCGAACTCGGGCCTCGGCGTGCCCACCCGCGGCAGGCCCATCATCTGCCGCGCCTCGGCGGGCGTGGCCACTTCCATGTCGAGCTCGCGGATCACGCGCACGATGCGCTCGGTGAGCTGCACGTTGGTGGCCAGCTCGCCGTGGCGGAAGTAGAGGTTGTCTTCCAGGCCCACGCGCGCATGGCCGCCCAGCAGCAGCGCCGCCACGTTGGCCTCCAGCTGCGAGGGGCCGATGCCGCTCACGCAGAAGATGCTGCCCCTGGGCAGCGTGTCGACCATCATCTGCAGGAAGCGCGGCGAATACGGCATCGCGTTCTGGAAGTTGCGGTGCACGTTCATCACCAGGTTGATGAAGTAGGGCTCGTCGTCGTGGCCCTCGCCGATCAGCGTGGTCGTGTCCTGCAGGATGTGCGTGGGGCTGAAGACCTCCCACTCGGGCTTGATGCCGCGCGCCTTCATGCCGGCGGCCAGCTCGCGCCCGCGCGTGATGGGCGTGTCCATCAGGATCTGCTTGCCCTCGAAGCTCAGGTTGAGCGTGGTCGCGTCGAGCGTGCACATCTCGGCGCCGGCGTCCATGCCCTTGATGCGCTCCTCCCACGCGATCTCCCAGCGGTCGCCGGCCAGCGGCTTCACCATGTCGCCGTGCACGCCGCCGCCGGTGGAGTTGTTGATGACGATGTCGCTGCCGCCCGCGCGGATGCGGCTGTTGATGTCGCGGTACACCTCGGCGTCGCAGGTGGCGCCGTCGTCGGGCCGGCGTGCGTGGATGGCGACCACGCTGGCGCCGGCGTTCCAGCAGCGCAGCACGTCGGCCGCGATCTCTGCGGGCTGGGTGGGGAGGTGGGGGTTCTGCGACTTGTGCGCCATGCCGCCGGTGGGGGCGATGGTCACGATCACTTTGCGCTTCGACATGCTCGGGGGCTCCTGGTGTCTGTCATGGGCGCGCAATTATTTTTTTGAGCAGCGTCCCCACTCAGTCATCGCGACGACATTCGGGCTCAGGGTTTACGCTGCGCCACCGGCTAAAGTCGCCCCAGCGCCATCTGCCTTCCGTCCCATGCCCACGAACAAGCCGGCCCCCAAGGCGGCCTCGCTCACGATTGCCCAGCTGCTGCAGAGCTCGGCCTGGTTCCCCCTGCTCGACGTGAGCGCGGGCGAACGCGTGCTCGACGAGATGCGCGAGGTCGAGGTGGCGCCCGGTGCCGCGCTGTGCCGGCGCGGCGACACGCCTCTGCACTGGTACGGCACGCTCGAGGGCCTTCTCAAGTGGTCGATCACGTCGAGCGACGGTCGCTCCGTGACCTTCGGCGGCCTCTCGGTCGGCAGCTGGTTCGGCGAAGGCACGCTGCTGCGCGCGCTGCCGCGCTCGGCCGACATCATCGCGCTGCGGCCCAGCCGGGTGGCGGCGCTGCCTCTGGAAACCTTCGAATGGCTGCACCGCACGCAGCGCGGCTTCGACCACTTCCTGCTGCAGCAGATCAACGAGCGGCTGCACTGGTTCATGGGCAACTACGCGGCGCACCGCCTGCTCGACGCCGACAGCCAGGTCGCCCGCGCGCTGGCGGGGCTGTTCCACCCGTGGCTGCACCCGGGCAGCGAGCCGCACCTGCAGACCTCGCAGGAAGAGATCGCGAACCTCTCGGGCGTCTCGCGCCAGCGCTGCAATGCGGCGCTGAACCGGCTGAAGGAAGCGGGCTTCCTTCGCATCGAATACGGGGGAATCACCGTGATCGACCTCGAAGGGCTGCGGCGGTTCATCGAGTAAGGAACGAAATGCAGGAGGAGCTTTCATGACCATGCCTTGGCCCCTGTTTCTCCTGCTGCTGAAGCTCCTGGGCCGCCGTCGCCGCTTCGAGAGCATCGAAGGGCTGCGCGCGGCCGTGGAGCGCGACCGCAAGACCGCGAGCGCCGAGCCGCCGGCGTCGGTGCGCAAGCGCTGCGCGATCGGCAGGCGCCATGTGGGCGGCCATGATTGCTACACCCTCGCGCCGCTTTCCGGCGCGGGACCGGTGCAGCTCCTTTACCTGCACGGCGGTGCGCACGTGGCCGAGATCTCGCCGTTCCACTGGCGCCTGCTGGCGGAATTCGCCGAGACCACGGGCTGTGTCGCGCACGTGCCGATCTTTCCGCTCGCGCCCGAGCACACCTACCGGCCTGCCTACGCGATGGTGAACGAGATCTACCGTGGGCTGGCTGCCGCGCATGACCCCCGGCAGCTGGTGCTGATGGGCGATTCGGCGGGCGGCGGCCTCGCGCTCGCGCTGGCTCAAGGCTTTGCCGCGCTGGGCCTGCCGCAGCCGCGCGACATCGTGCTGATTTCGCCCTGGCTCGACCTCACGGTGTCGAACCCCGCGATTCCGGCATTCGAAGCCGACGATCCGTGGCTGGCCCGCCCCGGACTGGAGGAAGCGGGGCGGTGGTGGGCCGGCGGCGAAGATCCGGGCCTGCCGCACCTGAGCCCCGTGCACGGTCCGCTGCAGGGGCTGGGCAGGCTCACCGTGTTCATCGGAACGCGCGACCTGCTGCTGGCGGATTGCCGGGCGCTGCGCGATCGGGCCGCGGCGCAGGGCGTGCATGTCGAGATGCACGAGGCTCCCGGCATGGTCCATGTCTGGCCGCTGCTGCCGGTGAGGCAGGCGATGGCGGCGCGCGCCGCTATCGCGGGGATCGTGCGGGGCCGGGACTGACCCGGTCAGCGCACGTGGTGCGACGGCGCCCGCTCGTACACCGGCGTGTCGATGCCTTCCATGCGCGCCTTCAGCTGCAGCGCGAGAAACTGCGAGTAGTGCCGCGACTGGTGCAGGTTGCCGCCGTGGAACCAGAGGTTGTCGACCTGCGTCGGCTTCCACATGTTGCGCAGCTCGCCTTCCCAGGGCCCCGGATCCTTCGGTGTCTCGGAGCCCAGCCCCCAGCACTTGCCGACCTTGTCGGCGATCTCCGGCGAGATCAGGTCGGCGAGCCAGCCGTTCATCGAGCCGTAGCCGGTGGCATAGACCAGCAGGTCGGCGGGCAGCTCGGTGCCGTCGGTCAGCGTGACCGAGCGCTCGTTCACCCGCTCGATGTTCACTCCGCTCTTCAGGTGGATGCTGCCGTTGGCCACCAGCTCCGAGGCGCCCACGTCGATGTAGTAGCCCGACCCGCGCCGCAGGTACTTCATGAAGAGGCCCGAGCCGTCGGCGCCGAAGTCGAGCATGAAGCCCGCCTTCTCCAGCCGCGCGTACAGGTCGGCGTCGCGCTTCTTCATCTCCTCGTACACCGGGATGTGGAAGGTGTGCATGATCTTGTAGGGCACCGACGCGAAGATCAGGTCGGCCTTGTGGTGGTCGATGCCGTTCTTCACCGCCTGCTCGGAGTAGAGCCCGCCCAGCGCCAGTTCCATCAGCGACTGCGAGGGCGCGATGTGCGTCGACGAGCGCTGGATCATCGTCACGTCGGCGCCGTGCTCCCACAGGGCGGCGCAGATGTCGTGCGCCGAGTTGTTGGAGCCCAGCACCACGCACTTCTTGCCGGCATAGGCCTCGGGCCCGGGGTGCTGGCTGGAGTGGTGCTGCTCGCCCTTGAAGTTCTCCGCGCCCGCGATCTTCGGCACGTTGGGGTAGCCCGACACGCCCAGCGCGAACACCAGCTGCCTCGGCCGCAGCACCACCGGGTTGCCCTCGCGCTCCACCGTCACCTCCCAGCGCTGCGAGGCCTCGTCGAAGCGCGCCTTCTTCGCGGTGGTGGAGCTCCAGTAGTTGAGCTCCATGATCTTCGTGTAGATCTCCAGCCAGTCGCCGATCTTGTCCTTGGGTGCGAACACCGGCCAGTCGTCGGGGAAGGGCATGTAGGGCAGGTGGTCGTACCAGACCGGGTCGTGCAGGCACAGCGACTTGTAGCGCCTGCGCCAGGAGTCCCCGGCCTTCGCATTGCGCTCCACGATGATCGCCGGCACGCCCAGCCGCCGCAGCCGCGCACCCAGCGCGATGCCGCCCTGGCCGCCGCCGATGATCACCACCTCGGGCTGCTCGGTGTAGCCCAGCGTGGACTCCTCATCGCGGCGCCTCTCCAGCCAGGTCTTGCGGCCCTTGTGCACGCCGTGCTCCGCGCCCTTGATGCGGTTCTCGCCCGTCTTCTCCTCGAAGCCCTTCAGCTCGGTCATGGTGGTGAGAAGCGTCCAGGCCTTGCCGTTGCGCAGCCGCAGATGGCCCCGGCCGCGCGCCACGCGCGTCTCGAAGGTGAACCACGCGTCGACCACGCCGTCGGCCTCGGTCGCCTCGCCTTCCACCGCGAAGGCCGTGGGCTGCACGTCGGCCAGCCGCGCCTGCAGCATCGCGCGGATGGCATCGGGGCCTTCCTGCGTGCGGATGTTCCAGGTGAAGGCGACGAGGTCGCGCCAGAAGCTGTCGGCCTCGAACAGCGAGACGGCCGCGTCGATGTCGTTGCGTGCAAGCGCGGCGGCGAAGTCGGCGAGCCATTGGGCCGCGGCCCGGGTGGGGGCGGTGGTGGGGTCTGTCATTGCGTGTCTCCGTTGCGTCGTTGATGGATGCGCGGCGTCTTTGGGGGCGGCGCGGCATGCGTTGCGCAGCTTTCGTGCCGCGCGCGGGGCGACGATGGATCAATGACTTGCGCGGGCTTTTGTCGCAGCGGAAGCGTTTGTCGCACGCCGCATGCGACGAAGGCGAGACAACTGTCGCAGCGCGCCTCAGTCGTCCGCCAACGGCCGGCTGCGCGGCGGCGCGATGCCGTGGCGCTTCATGTGCCGGTAAACCGTGGCACGGCTCAAGCCAAGCTCGTCGGCCGCGCGTGCCACGTGCCATCTGTGGCGCTTGAGCAGTTCGATCAGCTCGGCGGCGGGGATGCCATCTGCGTCGTCGGGCGAAGAGGCTGCAACATGCGCCACGGTGGCCGGGGCGACGTTGCCCGACCGTGCGGGCAGCTGGAGCTGGATGTCTTCCACGCCGACCCGGCCGTCGCTGCACAGCGCCAACGCCAGCCGCAACACATTGCGCAGCTCCCGCAGATTCCCCGGCCAGTCATGCGCCAGCAGTCTCCGCATCGCCTCTTCCGACAGCCGTGCCGGTGAAGACATCGCCGCGGCCTCCTCGTTGAACATGCCCTCGATCAGGTAGCGCATGTCGCCGCGCTCGCGCAGCGGCGGCAGCTTCAACACCGCGCCGCACAGGCGGTAGTAGAGGTCCTCGCGAAAACGCCCCGAGGCCACCAGCCCGGGCAGGTGCCGGTGCGTGGCTGCCACCACCGCAATGTCGACCCGCTGCGGCGACTCTGCGCCCAGCGGCAGCACCTCGCCTTCGGACAGCACGCGCAGCAGCCGCGTCTGCAGCGCCATCGGCATGTCGCCGATCTCGTCGAGGAACAGCGTGCCCCGGTCGGCCTGCGCGATCAGGCCCTTCATGCCCTTGGCGCGGCCGCCGGTGAAACTGCCGGGCGTGTAGCCGAACAGCTCGCTCTCGATGAGCGAATCGGGGATGGCCGCGCAGTTCACCGCCACGAAGGGCATCGCCGCGCGGCTGCTCGCGCCGTGCAGCGCGCGGGCCAGTACCTCTTTGCCGCTGCCGGTCTCGCCCTCGACCAGCACGTGGATGCCGCGGTCCACCAGCCGGCGTGCCTGCGCGAGCAGCTTCTGCATCTGCGGATCGTCGCCCGCGATGCGTTCCAGCGGCGGCAGCCGATCGCCCGGACGTGCCGACGGCGATGCCGGCGCGACAGCCGCTGCGGCCGTCGCCGCCGGCCTGCGCACCCGCGGCGCCAGCAGCGACGCGTGGTACTCGCCGCCGCCCGGCAGCAGCACCGTGTGCGCGAAGGGCATGGCCGACGCGCCGCCGTTGCCGATGCGCCAGATGGCATCCATCGGCATGTGCAGCCATTCGGATATCGCACCGCCCAGCGCGCGTCCGGCAAAGGCCTGCCGCGCGCCGCCGTTCGCGCCCACCACGGTGTCGCCCTCGTCGAAGGCCAGCATCACCTCGCCCGCCACATCGACGAGGCCGAAGGCGCTGCCCAGCCGCAGGATCCAGTGGCCGCGGAAGCTGCGCAGGAAGTCGGCGTCCTCGATCATCCGTGCGTAGATGGCCACCAGGTGCCGCACGAGATGCTGGCTCTCCCTGGCCTCCGGCGAGCGCAGCGCCGACACGTCGAGGATCGCCGTGAGCTTGCCGCTGTGGTCGAACAGCGGCGCGGTGGTACAGGTCAGCGCGATGTGCGTGGCGTCGAAGTGCTCGGTCTGGTGGCAGGTCATCGGCTGGCGCTCCACCAGGCAGGTGCCCACGCCGCAGGTGCCCGCATGCGCCTCGTTCCAGTCCGCGCCCAGGTAGAGGCCGGCCTTGCGCAGCTGGTCGTCCCACGCGGGGTTGCCGATGTAGTCGACGGTGATGCCTTCGGCGTCCGTCAGCAGCACCATGTAGCCCAGGTCGGCCACGCGGCGGTAGATGTCTTCCATGCCCGCGCGCGCGGCGCGCAGGAAGTGCTCCAGCTGCTGCTGGTGAGCACGCACCTCCTGCGCCGGCAGGATGCGCGCCGGCGTCGGCTTCGACGGATCGAGCCCATGGTCGCGCACGCAGCGCGCCCACGACTTGTGGACCAGGCTCTGCGTCGGATCGGCCACGAGCGCAGTGCCGGTGGCGACGGAGTAGACGTTGTCGATGTGGCGCGATTGCAGGGACGTCATGCGCAGCCTCGCGAGTGGAGGGGAATGGGGTGCGCACGGCCAGGCCGGGGCCGTGCAGCCTTCCATCATTCGGCTGTCGCGCTGTCGCAGGACAGAGGTGAAACCCGGTGGAGAACCCCTTCGGTTACGCTTCCTGACGATTGCTCTTTCGTTGTCGAGGAGGTTTGCGCATGTCACAGGTCCTGCTGGAGGGCTACACCGTAGACGAAGTTCTTCAGTTGCCGAATGAAGAACTCCAGGCGATCGTTCTGAGGGACGAGCCGCTCGTGTTCAAGGCCGGCAGCGCCAACATGCTCGGCCGATTCAAGGTGGATGACGATGCGCTGGTGATGGAACTCGCGCACATCGACGGCGGCGGCGAGGGAGCGTTGCCGAGTGTCGCGTCGTTGGCCAACCGTTATGCCCGGCGTGAAGGTCTGGCGTTCGTCGAGTGGCGGGTTCATGCAGTGCATTGCGCAAATCCCAACCTCAAGCTTCGGCGTGTTCTGGAAAGACGCGGCTTCGTCGTTCGCAGCATTCCGGGAACAGGGGAGTGCTATTGGCTGCGAGCGCCGGTTGACGCGGCGGCGCAAGCCGTCCATTGACCGGATAGTCGATGTGGCAACACCCGAATCCATCCACCGGCTTTTGACCGTGGCGGCCAGATTGCTAGACAGTGCAGCGTCGGAGATACGGGACGCCAGGCTCGAACCCGTTCGCGGAAACGTCGAGCGGATCGGCGAGATTCTTGCCCGGATATTCGAGATCGAGCAGAAGATATACCTGCTCCGACCCGAGCTGAAGCCGCCCTACCTGAACGCGGCCTCGCCATACCCGGAGTCCAACAAGCTGCTGACGCGCTTCATGTTCGAGGCGTGCCAGCTCGAAGATGCCGGGGAGTTCGGACGGGCGATCGAGAAGTACCAGGAGTACCTGTCGCTCGAAGAGTCAGCGCATCACCGCGAAATTGCGGAAGGCGAGATTCGAAGGCTTTCGAAACGAGACGACGACTGAGTCCCGAGCATCCCGGTATCGATTCTCAGACGCCGAGCAGTTCCTCCAGCGCATGCGGCTCGGCCAGCAGGTCCGCCGAGGCACCGTGCCGCACGATCTGGCCCTTCTCCATCACCACCGCGAGATCGGTGTTCGCGAGCACCTTGCGGTAGTCGCGGTCGACGATCAGCGTGGCGATGCCCGTCGCGCGGATCTCGCCGATCACGCGCCAGATCTCGGCCACGATCAGCGGTGCGAGGCCTTCGGTGGCCTCGTCGAGGATCAGCAGGCGCGGGTTGGTCATGAGCGCGCGGCCGATCGAGAGCATCTGCTGCTCGCCGCCCGAGAGTTGCTGGCCGCCGTTCGACAGGCGTTCGGACAGGCGCGGGAAGGTCGCCATCACGCGGTCGAAGGTCCATTCGCGACGGCCGTCGATGCCGGCTCGCTCGCTCATCACGAGGTTCTCGCGCACTGACAGGTTCGGGAAGATGCCGCGCCCCTCGGGCACGTAGCCGATGCCCAGGCGCGCCATCTTCTCGGGTGGCAGGCCGGTGACGGTGCGGCCGTCGACCTGCACTTCGCCCGACGCGGGGCGCACGTAGCCCATCATGGTGCGGATCAGCGTGGTCTTGCCCATGCCGTTGCGCCCGAGCAGGCCGACCGAGGTGGCCGCCGGAACGCCCGCATGCACGCCGCGCAGGATGTGGCTGTTGCCGTAGTAGGTGTTGAGGTCTCGGACGATGAGCATGTCAGTGGCCTCCCGCCGGGCCGCCCCAAGGGAGGCCGGCGCCCCCTTGGAGGGCAGCGAATACACGAAGTGATGGACGTGGGGGCATCAGTGGTCTTCTCCGAGGTAGGCGGTGCGGACTTCGGGGTTCTCGCGGATCTCCGCCGGGTTGCCGGTCGCGATGACGGTGCCGTTCACCATCACCGTGATGCGGTCGGCGATGCGGAAGACTGCGTCCATGTCGTGCTCCACCAGCAGGATCGCGTGCGTGGCCTTCAGCCGTGCGAGCAGCGTGAGCATGCGATCGGTTTCCTCGGCACCCATGCCGGCGAGCGGCTCGTCCAGCAGCAGCACGCGCGGATTGGTGGCCAGGCACATCGCCACCTCGAGCTGTCGCTGCGCGCCGTGGCTCATGGTGCCGGCGATGCGCTGTGCCTCGTGCGCGAGGCCGGCGGCTTCGAGCGCCGCGTCAGCCGATGCGCTGCTGGTGGCGCAGCCGCGCGACGACTGCCAGAAGGCCCAGGGCCTGGGCGTCGCGGCCTGTGCGGCCAGCCGGCAGTTCTCGTGCACGCTGAACTCCGGGAAGATGGTCGTGCGCTGGTAGCTGCGCCCCACGCCGTCGCGCGCGCGCTTCCATTGCGCGCGGCCGGTGATGTCCACGCCGTCGAGCGCGATGCGGCCTTCGCTCGCCTCGATCTCGCCCGAGAGCATATTGATCAGCGTCGACTTGCCGGCGCCGTTGGTGCCGATCACGGCGTGCACCTCGCCCACGTGCAGGTCGAGCGTGACGGCGTTGACCGCGGTAAGGCCGCCGAAGCGACGGGTGAGCTTGTCGACGGAGAGAAGTGCGGTCATGGTCTTGCTCCTTCCCACTTTTGGGGAAGGTGGGGATGGGGGCAGGCAGGGCGCTCGATGGAGGCGCCGCGTGCCCCCACCCCGGCCCTCCCCCAGCGGGGGAGGGAGGAAGTCGGCGTGCAAGTCATGCAGCCCCCTTCGGCGACAGGCGTTGGACGAGACCGATCAGGCCCTTGGGCAGCAGCGCCACGAACACGATGATCGTGAGCCCCAGCGTCAGCTGCCAGTGGTCGGCCAGCGGGCCCATCACCGCGTGCGTGGAGAAGATCTCCTTGAGCAGCGTGAACGCCACCGCGCCGATCACCGCGCCGCGCAGGTGTCCCAGGCCGCCCAGGATCACCATCAGCAGCACCTCGCCCGAGTTGTGCCAGGCCATCAGCTCCGGGTTGACCACGCCGTCGCGCGAGGCCAGCAGGAAGCCCGCGAGCCCGGCCAATGCGCCGGCCAGCACGAAGGCCGCGAGCTTGTAGCCGTACACCGCGAAGCCGGCGGCGCGCATGCGCTGCTCGTTCACGCGGATGCCCGCGAGCGCCGCGCCGAAGCGCGAGCGCCGGATGAGCGCCAGCAGCGCGTAGGTGAACACCAGCGACGCCAGCACCACGTAGAACAGCACCGTGCGGTTCTCCATGTCGAGCGCGCCGATGGCGGGCCGCACATACATGTAGATGCCGTCGCTGCCGCCGCCGACCTTGGTGTCGTGGAAGACGAAGAAGGCCATCTGCGCGAAGGCCAGCGTCACCATGATGAAGTACACGCCGCGCGTGCGCAGGCTCAACGCGCCGACGAAAAGCGCGTAGAGCGCGGCCGCGCCCATGGACAGCGGCAGCAGCAGCGCGAAGTTGCCGCCTTCGTTGCCCGAGGCCAGCACGGTGACGTATGCGCCGATGCCGTAGAACGCCGCGTGGCCCAGGCTCACGAGGCCGGTCATGCCCACCAGCAGCTCCAGGCTCAGCGCGAAGATCGAGAGGATCATCACCTTCACGATGAAATCCGATGCGTAGTTGCCCATGAACGGGCCGGCGACGCCGATGGCGACCGCGCAGGCCACGGGCAGCAGGAATGCGCCGCGCTTCATGGCTGTCATGGCCGCCTCCCCATCAGCCCCTCGGGCTTCCAGATCAGCACGATGGCCATCAGCAGGTAGATGCCGATGCCGGCGAGGTCGGCGAAGAACACCTTGCCGAAGGTGTCGACGAAGCCCACCAGCAGCGAGGCCACCAGCGCACCGGTGATCGAGCCGATGCCGCCGATCACCACCAGCACGAAGCAGATGATGAGCACGCTCGCGCCCATGTTGGGATACACGGAAGACATCGGCGCGGCGATCATGCCGGCCAGCGCCGCGAGCGCCACGCCGGCGGCGAACACGATGCGGTAGAGCCGCTTCACGTCGATGCCCAGGCCGCGCACCATGTCGCGGTTGCTCGCGCCGGCGCGGATCATCATGCCCAGCCGCGTGCGGTTCACCACCCAGTACAGGCCCACGGCCAGCACGATGCAGGCGGCCGATGCGAAGAGTCGGTACCACGGATAGCTCATCACGCTGCCCAGCGCGAAGCTGCCGTCGAGCCACGCGGGCACCTTCACGCCGTGCACGTCGTTGCCCACCAGGATGGAGCGCAGCTCCTCGAACACCAGGATCAGCCCGTAGGTCATCAGCACCTGCTGCAGGTGGTCGCGCTGGTAGAGGTAGCTGAAGAAGGCCCATTCGAGCAGGTAGCCGAACACGGCCGCCAGCACCACGCCGGCCACCAGCATCAGCAAGAACTGGTCGCCGAACAGCGGCGCGAGCGAGAACGCCATGTACGCGCCGATCATGTAGAAGCTCCCGTGGGCAAGGTTGATGACGCCCATGATCCCGAAGATCAGCGTCAGCCCCGAGGCCACGAGGAAGAGAAGCAGTCCGTACTGAACCGAGTTCAGGCACTGGACCAGGAAGGTTCCGAAATCCACGAGGAGGTTCTCTCTGGGCGGGATCGTTGTTCAATGGGAGTGCACTGCGCGGGACACCGCGGAACCGGCTTCGCCGGGCCGCAGGTGTCGCCCCCTGCAAAGAGGTTGGCGCAGCACACGAAGTGAGCGAAGCCTGGGGGTGTACCTATCTACATCCTGCAGCCGCGAGCGGGGTCGGCCAGGCCCTTGATCGCGGTGCTCACCAGCTTGTTCTCCTTGCCCTCCACCTTGCGCAGATAGATGTCCTGCACCGGGTTGTGGGCCTTGCTCACGGTGAAGGTGCCGCGCGGGCTGTCGATCTTCGCCTTCTCGACGGCGGCCGCGAACTCGGCCTTCTTCGAGATGTCGCCCTTGGTCGCGTTCAGGCCCACGCCCAGCATCTGCGCCGCGTCGTAGCCCTGCACCGCGTACACGTCGGGCTGCAGCTTGAACGACTTGGCGTACGCCACGCGGAAGGCGTTGTCGCGTGCGGTGTTCAGGCCGTCGGCGTAGTGCAGCGTGGTGAGCATGCCCTGGGCCGATTCGCCCTGCGCGTCGAGCGTGCCGTCGGTCAGGAAGCCGGGGCCGTACAACGGAATGGTCTTGTTCAGGCCCGCGGCCTGATAGTCCTTGACGAACTTCACCGCGCCGCCGCCGGCGAAGAAGGCGTACACCGCATCGGGCTTGGCCGCCGCGATCTCGGTCAGCAGCGCCTGGAACTCCACGTTGGGGAAGGGCAGGGTGAGCTGCTTCTCGACCTTGCCGCCGTTCTTCTCGAAGCCTTCCTTGAAGCCGTTGACCGACTCGTCGCCCGCCGCGTACTTCCAGGTGATGGTCATCGCCTTCTTCTTGCCCTGCTGCTTGGCCGCCACCTCGCCCATGGCGTAGGCCGGCTGCCAGTTGCTGAACGAGCTGCGGAAGATGTTGGGCGCGCACATCGGGCCGGTGACGGCGTCGGCGCCGGCGTTGGGCACGATCAGCACGGTGCCGCTTTCCTTGGCGGCCTTGGCCATGGCCATGGCTACGCCCGAATGCACCGTGCCGACGATCACGTCGACGTTGTCGCGCTTGATGAGCTTGTTGACGTTGTCGGTGGCCTTGGCCGGGTCGGATTCGTCGTCGACCTTGAAGTACTCGATCTCGCGGCCGGCGAGCTTGCCGCCCTGCTCGTCGACGTAGAGCTTGAAGCCGTTCTCGATGGCCACGCCCAGTGCGGTGTAGGTGCCGCTGTAGGGCAGCATCAGGCCGACCTTGAGCTTGCCTGTGCCTTGGGCGCCTGCAGCCGACGCGAGCGCGGCGAAGGCGATGGCCGTGAGGGCCATGCGGGCGGTACGGATTGTCATGGTGTCTGTCTCCTGTTTTTGGTGATGAAGGAAGTGGCCGCGACGATGACACGATCCGGCTGATCGCGATGCGGGGAATGCCCGCATTCAGGGATTTCGAGCAGCTCGCAACCACCGACGCGCGCGACGATGCCGCGGATCTGCGCGAGGGTGCCGTACTCGTCGTCGATGCCCTGCACGGCGAGCACGGGGCAGCGGATGGTGTCGAGTTCGCGCTCGATGTTCCAGTCGCGAAATGGCGGATGCAGCCAGATGCGGTTCCAGCCCCAGAAGGCCGAGTCGGCGCTGTCGTGGTAGCGGCCCAGCTTCTGCGGCAGGTCGGTGTCGAGGTAGGCGGTGCGCGCGTTCTCGATGTTCGCCACCGTCACGTCCTCCACGAAGATGTGCGGCGCCAGCACCACGAGGCCCGCCACCTTGTCCGGAAAGCGCGAGGCGTACAGCAGCGAGATCGAACCGCCGTCGCTGTGGCCGAAGAGCCAGGGCTTGCGGTCGCCGAGGCCGAGCGCGGCGAAGAGCGCGGGCAGCACCTCGTGCGCCTGGCGGTGCATGAAGTCGACGTCCCAGATCTCGTCGTCCGCGCGCGGCGTCGAACGGCCGTAGCCGGGGCGCGAGAACACGAGGCCGCTCACGCCGGCGGCTTCGCACAGCCGCGCGGGGAAGTCCTTCCACATCGCGACGGAGCCCAGGCCTTCGTGCAGGAAGACGACGAGCGGGGCGTCGGTGCGCTCGGGGGCGATCCACTGGCATTCGATGCGCACCTCGCGGTTGCGCCAGATGATGTCTGCGAACTCCGTGCTCATGAGGTCGCTGCCGGCTGTTGCTCCTTCCCCCTCTGGGGGAAGGCTGGGATGGGGGCAAGCGGCGCTCGCAGGGGCCGTGTCTGCGTGGAGGCCGATGCCCCCACCCCGGCCCTCCCCCAGCGGGGGAGGGGGAAAGACGGAGACGGCGCGCGCATCACGATTGCCTTTCCTTCTCACGCAACCTGAACCGCTGGATCTTCCCGGTCGCCGTCTTCGGCAGCTCGGCCACGAACTCCAGGAAGCGCGGGTACTTGTAGGGTGCCAGCCGCTCCTTGACGAAGGCCTTGAGCTCGTCCTCGGTTGCCGCGCCGCCGTCCTTCAGCACGACGAAGGCCTTGGTCTTGGTCAGGCCGTCGGCGTCTTCCTTGCCGATCACCGCCGCCTCGAGCACGGCCGGGTGCTGCATCAGCGTGGCCTCGACCTCGAAGGGCGAGACGTAGATGCCGCTGACCTTGAGCATGTCGTCGCTGCGCCCGGCGTAGGTGTAGTAGCCGTCGGCGTCACGGGTGTACTTGTCGCCGCTCTTGGTCCAGCCGCCCTGGAAGGTCTCGCGCGACTTCTCGCGGTTGGCCCAGTACATCAGCGCCGAGCTCGGGCCGCGGATGTAGAGGTCGCCCACCTCGCCGTCGGGCACGGGGCGGCCGTCCTCGCCGCGCAGCTCGACCTCGTAGCCTTCCACCGGCCGGCCGGTGGTGCCGTAGCGCACGTCGCCGGGGCGGTTGGAGATGAAGATGTGCAGCATCTCCGTCGAGCCGATGCCGTCGATGATCTCGCAGCCGAAGTGCGTCTTGAAGCGTTGCGCGATCTCGCCGGGCAGCGCCTCGCCGGCCGATGAACACATGCGCAGCGCCACCGCTTCGCGCGCGGGCAGCTTCGGCGACGCGAGCATGCCGGCAAAGCCCGTTGGCGCGCCGAAGAACACGGTCGGTCTGTGCTCCGTCCAGCGGCGGAAGGTGGCATCGGGCGTGGGGCGCTCGGCCATCAGCACCACGGTGGCGCCCACCGAGAGCGGGAAGGTCAGCGCATTGCCCAGCCCGTACGCGAAGTACATCTTGGCGGCGGAGAAGCAGACGTCGTCTTCGGTGAGGCCGAGCACCGGCTTGCCATAGAGCTCGGCCGTCCACCACAGGTTGGCGTGCGTGTGGACCGTGCCCTTGGGCTTGCCGGTGGAGCCGGAGGAATACAGCCAGAAGCCCGGGTCGTCCGATGCGGTGGTCACGGGCGATGCCAGCGGTTCGACGGCGGCGAGTGCGGCGTCGAACTCCTGCGCGCCTTCGGGCAGGGCGCCGGTGGGTTGCGAGACGAAGAGAGCGCGCACCTCGTGCCCGCCGCGCGACATCGCCTCCTGCAGCGTCGGCAGCAGCGCGCCCGAGACCAGCACCGCTTGAGCGCGGCTGTGGTCGAGCATGTAGGCGTAGTCGTCGGGCGTGAGCAGCGTGTTCACTGCCACCGGCACCACGCCGGCATAGAGGCTGCCGAGGAAGCTCACGGGCCAGTCGTTGCCGTCGAGCATCAGCAGCAGCACCCGCTCCTCGCGCCGGATGCCGGCCGCCCGCAGCGCGGCGGCCAGGCGGCGCGAACGTTCCTCGAGCTGGCCGTAGCTCATGGTGCCGCGGTCGTCGATGTAGGCGGTGCGCGCAGCGCGTTCGCGGTTGAGCTCGAACAGGTGTCCGGCGAAGTTGAATCGTGGGGGCAGGGTCATGGTCTTGTCTCCTTCAGCCTTGCGTGTTCTTGTTTTTTTCTTCTTCTAGAGGCCGAGTGCGGCGAGGACGCCGGGGCTTGCCTGTACCGCCGCGCGGCGGTGATAGAAATCGAGCGCACGCAGCCCGCCCAGCTCGGCGCCGCCGCCTGCGCGGCCGGGGCCGCCGTGCAGCGACATCGGCATCACGTTGCCGTGGCCGGTGTGGGCCTGCGCCACCTCGGGCGTGATGACGTGCACGCGGCCGTGGCTCGGCGCGACGGCCAGCGCGGCCTGCGCCAGCGCCGCGTCGTCGCTGCCATAGATGGAGGTGACGAGCGAGCCCTGGCCGCGATGCGCGAGCGCGATGCCGTGCGCGAGGTCGCGGTAGGGCAGCAGCGTGGCGACGGGTCCGAACACTTCCACGTCGTGCACCAGCTGCGCCGCGTCGGCATCGCGTGCGCCCAGCAGCACGGGGCCGATGCAGGCGGCGACGGCCGGGTCGGCGTCGACCAGAGGCTTGTTGCGGCCGTCGTGCAGCAAGGTAGTCTGCGTGGCCAGTGTGTCGAGGCCTTCGCGCACCGCGTCCAGCTGGGCGCGGCTCACGAGCGAGCCCATTCGTACGCTCTCGTTGCGCGGATTGCCGACCGTGGTGCCCGCGAGCTTCGCGCCGATGGCCTCGGCCACTGCGTCGTACGACTCCGCCGGCACCAGGATGCGGCGGATGGCGGTGCACTTCTGGCCCGACTTCACCGTCATCTCGCGCACCACTTCGCGCACGAGCAGGTTGAAGGCGTCGCTGCCGGCAGCGGCCCCGGGCAGCAGCAGGGCGCTGTTGAGGCTGTCGGCCTCGATGTTCACGCGCACCGAGCGCTGCGCCACCGCCGGGTGCGAGCGGATCACCGCGGCGGTCTCGGCCGAGCCGGTGAAGGAGGCCACGTCGAAGGGCTGCAGCGCATCCATCAAACCGGCCGAGCTGCCGCAGACGATGGAAAGCGCGCCGGCTGGCAGCACGCCCGCATCGACCACGTCCTTCACCATGCGCTGCGTGAGCCAGGCGGTGGCGGTGGCCGGCTTCACGATCACCGGCACGCCCGACAGCAGCGCGGGCGCGGCCTTCTCCCACAGGCCCCACGAGGGGAAGTTGAAGGCGTTGATGAAGAGCGCCACACCCTGCGTCGGCACCTGCAGGTGCTGCGACTGGAACACCGGCTCCTTGCCGAGCTTGACCGCATCGCCGTCGCGCAGCGCGCGCACGTCGCCGAGCGCATCGCCCCACTTCGCGTACTGGCCCAGCGTGAAGATCGCGCCGTCGATGTCCACGGCCGAGTCGTTCTTCACCGTGCCCGAGTTGGCGGTGGCGATCTCGTAGTAGGCCTCGCGGTTGGCCTGCAGCACCTTCACGATGGCCGCGAGCAATGTGGCCCGCTGGCGGTAGGTGAGGGCGCGCAGCGCATTGCCGCCTTGTTCGCGTGCAAAGGCGAATGCGGCGGGCAGGTCGAGGCCGGTGGCATCGACGCGCGCGAGCTCGGTGCCCAGCACCGGGTCGAACAGCGGCGTGCCGACGCCCGATCCGCTTTGCCAGCGGCCGGCGACGTAGTTGGAAAGAAGCTCCGTCATTGGGTGAACTTGATCTGCCCCTCGGGCAGTAGATAAAGGACGAGCGCGCGGCCGCTGGCCACGGTCGGGCTGTGCGCGGTGCCGGGCCCGTAGACGCACCAGCCCGCGGGCCGTCCGTCGAAGGTGGCCGGGTGGTCGTCGAGCGGCATGATCAGGTCGATCTCGCCGTTGGGATGCGTGTGGTGAGGACCGGCGATGTCCTGCATGTCGACCACGTCGACCGAGAAGCGGTGCAGGGCGTCTTCGGCCTTGAAGACGCGGCCGTACCTGATGCCGCCGCCCTCGCGCTCGCAGAGCCAGCCTTCGGCGACGCCGCCGATGCAGGCCTGGCGCAGCTGCTCGAAGCTGGCGCTGCCGGCGCCGTGGTGGGCGTTGAGCCACCGGTCGAGCTCGCCGTCGAGCGGCTTACCGGCGATCTGGGCGGTCAGGCCGGCGATCAGCTGGTGGAATGCTTCCTTGCCGGTGGCGGGAGTGCTGCTGGTGTCGGACATCGTGGGGCCTCGAACTTTGGAACTACCTTGCAGGATCACTGCGCGTGCAGTATCTTGCGTGTGGCCGAACGATAAGCAGCGAGACAAAGGGTGTCAAGCAATATAGTGCATCTATGGTGTTTACCCTGAGCGAGCACAATCCCGGCGAAGAACGAGGAATTGCATGAACGAGCACGTAGACGCGGCGCTGGCCGCCGCGGCTGAAGGCGGCGACAGCGCGCCGGGCCAGGCCGTCGCCGGGGAGGCGAAGAATCCGCTGCTGTCGGCGCTTGGCGACCGCGTGCGCAACCTGCGCGCGCAGCGCGGCCTCACCCGCAAGGCGGTGGCCATCGCGGCCGACGTGTCTGAGCGCCACCTGGCCAATCTCGAATACGGCATCGGCAACGCGTCGATCCTGGTGCTGCAGCAGGTGGCCGGCGCGCTGCACTGCTCGCTGGCCGAACTGGTGGGCGACGTCACGACCAGTTCGCCCGAGTGGCTGCTGATCCGCGAGCTGCTCGAGCACCGCAGCGAGGCCGACCTGCGCCGCGTGCGCGTGGCGATCGGCGAGCTGCTGGGCACCGCCTCTGTCGATCCGGCGCGGCACCGCCGCATCGCACTCGTGGGCCTGCGCGGGGCGGGCAAGTCCACGCTGGGCCAGATGCTGGCGGAAGACCTGGAGATTCCCTTCATCGAGCTCAGCCGCGAGATCGAGAAGCTCGCCGGCTGCAGCGTGCGCGAGATCCATGACCTGTACGGCACCAATGCCTACCGCCGCTACGAGCGCCGCGCGCTGGAAGAGGCGGTGCAGATCTACAGCGAGGTGGTGATCGCCACGCCCGGTGGCATCGTCTCCGACCCGGCCACCTTCAACGAGCTGCTCGCGCACTGCACCACCGTGTGGCTCCAGGCCGCGCCCGAGGAGCACATGGGCCGCGTGGCCGCGCAGGGCGACACCCGCCCGATGGCCGCCAGCAAGGAGGCGATGGAGGACCTGCGCCGCATCCTCAATGGCCGCGCCGCCTTCTATTCGAAGGCAGACCTGTCGGTGGACACCAGCGGCAAGACGCTGCCGCAGAGCTTCCAGGCCCTGCGCGCGGCCGTACGCCAGTCCATGGGACTGGTCTAGTCGCCCTCGGGGCTTCCAAAATCTGAAAAAAAGTGCAGCAGGCATTGACTTGCCTGTGTGCATGCAGCATGATGCATGTCATCGGAACAAGAAAGTGCATTATTTTTCCTGTTCCCGGTTTCCGAATACTGCCCCACAGCTGCCCCCACAGGAGACTTCTGCATGACCGACACCACCACGCCCCAGGCGCCCCAGCGCGTCGACTACCGCACCGATCCGAGCCAGTACCGCCACTGGTCGCTGAGCTTCGACGGCGCCATCGCGCGCCTCGTGCTCGACATCGCGGAAGACGGCGGCATCCGCCCCGGCTACAAGCTCAAGCTCAACAGCTACGACCTGGGCGTGGACGTGGAACTCAACGACGCGCTCAACCGCGTGCGCTTCGAGCACCCCGAGGTGCGCAGCGTGATCGTCACCAGCGGCAAGGACCGCATCTTCTGCTCGGGCGCCAACATCTTCATGCTCGGCGTCTCCAGCCACGCATGGAAGGTGAACTTCTGCAAGTTCACCAACGAGACGCGCAACGGCATCGAAGACTCCTCGAAGCACTCGGGCCTGAAGTTCCTCGCGGCCGTCAACGGCGCCTGCGCGGGCGGCGGCTACGAGCTGGCGCTGGCCTGCGACGAGATCCTGCTGGTGGACGACCGCTCCTCCGCCGTGTCGCTGCCCGAAGTGCCGCTCCTGGGCGTGCTGCCCGGCACCGGCGGCCTGACCCGAGTGACCGACAAGCGCCACGTGCGCCATGACCTCGCCGACATCTTCTGCACCAGCGTCGAAGGCGTGCGCGGCCAGCGCGCGGTCGAGTGGCGCCTGGTCGACGCGGTCGCCAAGCCCGCGCAGTTCGCCGCCGCCGTGCAGGAACGCGCCTCGCAACTGGCCGCCGGCAGCGACCGCCCCGCGAATGCCAAGGGCGTGGCGCTCACGCGCATCGAGCGCACCGACAGCGCCGACGGCATCTCGTACGCGAACGTCAATGTGCAGATCGACCGCAGCAAGCGCACCGCCACCATCACCGTGAAGGCGCCCACCGGCGCGCAGCCCTCGGACATCGCCGCCATCGAGGCGGCCGGCGCCGCGTGGTGGCCGCTCGCGATGTGCCGTGAGCTCGACGACGCCATCCTGAACCTGCGCACCAACGAGCTCGACATCGGCACCTGGCTGCTCAAGACGGAAGGCGATGCCGCCGCCGTGCTCGCGTCGGACGCGGTGATGCTCGCCAACAAGGACCACTGGCTGGTGCGCGAGACCATCGGCGCGCTGCGCCGCACGCTGGGCCGCCTGGATGTTTCCTCGCGCAGCCTGTTCGCGCTGATCGAAGCCGGCTCGTGCTTCGCCGGCACGCTGGCCGAGCTGGCCTTCGCGGCCGACCGCGCCTACATGCTCGCGCTGCCCGACGATGCCGAACGCGCGCCGAAGCTCACGCTGGACGAATTCAACTTCGGCTTCTTCCCGATGGTGAACGACCAGAGCCGACTGCAGCGCCGCTTCTATGAGGAAGCCGCGCCGCTGGAAGCAGCGCGTGCCGCCGCGGGCAAGCCGCTCGACGCCGACGAGGCCCTGAAGCTGGGCCTTGTGACCGCCGCCCCCGACGACATCGACTGGGACGACGAGATCCGCATCGCCATCGAGGAACGCGCCGCGATGTCGCCCGACTCGCTCACCGGCCTTGAAGCCAACCTGCGCTTCGCGAGCAAGGAGAACATGGTCACCCGCATCTTCGGCCGCCTCTCGGCCTGGCAGAACTGGATCTTCAACCGCCCCAACGCCGTCGGCGAGAAGGGTGCGCTGAAGGTCTACGGCACCGGGCAGAAGGCCGGCTTCGACCTGAATCGGGTATGACCCCCAGGCTTCGCGCACTTCGTGTCGCTTCGCCAACCCCCTTCCAGGGGGCAACGCTAGCGGTCCGGCAAAGCCGGTTCCGCAGCGTTTCTTGAACAGACATCTCTCCAGCAACCACTCGATAAAGGTTTCGCCATGAGCACGATCAACTACAGCGAGAAGATCCCCAACAACGTCAACCTCGGCGAAGACCGCACGCTGCAGCGCGCGCTCGAAGGCTGGCAGCCGAACTTCATCAACTGGTGGGACGACGTGGGCCCCGAGGGCTCCACCAACCACGAGGTCTATCTGCGCACGGCCGTGAGCGTCGATCCGCAGGGCTGGGCCCAGTTCGGCCACGTGAAGATGCGCGACTACCGCTGGGGCATCTTCCTGAACCCCGGCGATTCCAACCGCGAGATCCACTTCGGCGACCACAAGGGCGAGAAGGCCTGGCAGGACGTGCCGGGCGAGCACCGCGCCAACCTGCGCCGCATCATCGTGACTCAGGGCGACACCGAGCCCGCGTCGGTGGAGCAGCAGCGCCACCTGGGCCTGACCGCGCCCAGCATGTACGACCTGCGCAACCTGTTTCAGATCAACGTGGAAGAGGGCCGCCACCTGTGGGCCATGGTCTACCTGCTGCACAAGCACTTCGGCCGCGACGGCCGCGAAGAGGCCGAGGCCCTCCTGCAGCGCACCTCGGGCGACGAGAACAACCCGCGCATCCTGGGCGCATTCAACGAGCGCACGCCCGACTGGCTCGCGTTCTTCATGTTCACGTACTTCACCGACCGCGACGGCAAGTTCCAGCTGTCGGCGCTGGCCGAGAGCGCCTTCGACCCGCTGGCGCGCACCACGAAGTTCATGCTGACCGAGGAAGCGCATCACATGTTCGTGGGCGAGAGCGGCGTGTCGCGCGTCATCGCGCGCACCGCGCAGGTCATGAACGAGCTCAAGACCGACGACCCGCAGAAGGTGCGTGCCGCCGGCGCCATCGACCTGGGGACCATCCAGCGCTACCTGAACTTCCACTACAGCGTGACCATCGACCTGTTCGGCGCCGACCAGTCGAGCAACGCCGCCACCTTCTACAGTTCGGGCCTGAAGGGCCGCTACGAAGAGGGCAAGCGCACCGACGACCACGTTCTCAAGGGCCAGACCTACAAGGTGCTCGAGGTGCAGAACGGCCAGCTCGTCGAGAAGGACGTGCCGATGCTCAACGCGCTCAACGAAGTGCTGCGCGACGACTTCATCAAGGACTCGGTGGCCGGCGTGGGCCGCTGGAACAAGGTGCTGGAGAAGGCCGGCATCCCGACGCGCCTGGTGGTGCCGCACAAGGCGTTCAACCGCCAGATCGGCGCGCTCGCCGGCATCAAGATGTCGCCGGAAGGCCGCGTGGTGAACGACATGGAATGGGCCGCCAAGCGCGACGAGTGGTTGCCCAGTGCCGAAGACTTCGCTTTCGTGGCATCGTTGATGGGCCGCGTGGTGGAACCGGGCAAGTTCGCCGGCTGGATCTCGCCGCCGGTGATGGGCATCAACCGCCAGCCGGTGGATTTCGAGTACGTCCGCTTCGGCTGATTGGTATCTGGGTATCGCTCCTTCCCCCTCTGGGGAAGGCAGGGATGGGGGCAAGCAGCGCGACCACGACAACGCCGCGTGCCCCCACCCAACTCTCCCCCGGAGGGGGAGGGCTCTAGGAGAACAACATGGACATGGCCGTCGAAGCCGGAGTCATCAAGCAGCACCTGATCGACCCCGAGATCTGCATCCGCTGCAACACCTGCGAGGCCACCTGCCCCGTCAACGCGATCACGCACGACGACAACAACTACGTCGTGCGTGCCGACGTCTGCAACGGCTGCATGGCCTGCATCTCGCCGTGCCCCACGGGCTCGATCGACAACTGGCGCACCATGCCGCTGGTACGCGCGTATTCCATCGAGGAGCAGTTCACGTGGGAGTCGCTGCCCGCAGAGCTCTCGCCGGAGGAACTCGAAGCGGCCGGCGTCGCGGCGGGTGCCGAAGCTGCCGTGCCCGCGCAGACACAGGCGCAGGCCCAGGCCCAGGCCGCGGTCGAAACGATAGAGCCGGCCTTCAATTCCGCGCAGTACGGCGCCACCGTGCCGCCCTGGTCGGCCGCGCACGCCTACACCAACCTCTTTCCGCCGAAGACGCCGACCACCGCCACCGTGGTGGGCAACTTCAACTGCACCGAGGCCGGCTTCGACAGCGAGACGCACCACATCGTGCTCGACTTCGGCGTGGTGCCTTTCCCGGTGCTCGAGGGCCAGTCGATCGGCATCGTGCCGCCAGGCACCGACGCCACGGGCAAGCGCCACCATGCACGCCAGTACTCGGTGGCCAGCCCGCGCAACGGCGAGCGGCCCGGCTACAACAACGTCTCGCTCACCGTGAAGCGCGTCACCGAAGACCACGACGGCACGCCCGTGCGCGGCGTGTGCTCGAACTACGTGTGCGACCTGAAGGTGGGCGACACGGTGCAGGTGGTGGGGCCCTTCGGCTCCTCGTTCCTGATGCCGAACCACCCCAAGTCGCACATCGTGATGATCTGCACCGGTACCGGCAGCGCGCCCATGCGCGCCATGACCGAGTGGCGCCGCCGGCTGCGCAAGAGCGGCAAGTTCGAGGGCGGCAAGCTGCTGCTGTTCTTCGGCGCGCGCACGCAGCAGGAGCTGCCGTACTTCGGCCCGCTGCAGTCGCTGCCCAAGGACTTCATCGACATCAACCTCGCGTTCTCGCGCACGCCCGGGCAACCCAAGCGCTACGTGCAGGACCTGATGCGCGAGCGCGCCGCCGACCTGGCCGCGCTGCTGAAGGACGGCGCCAGCCACTTCTACGTGTGCGGCCTCAAGAGCATGGAAGAAGGCGTGGTGCTCGCACTGCGCGACGTGGCGAAGGACGCCGGGCTCGACTGGGACACGGTGGGCGCCGCGCTGAAGCGCGAAGGCCGCCTGCACCTCGAGACCTACTGAGCCGCGGCGAATGAAGTTCGCCGACTTCCACGCGGGCCAGGTCATCGAGGCCGGGCCCTATGTGCTCTCCGAGGCCGAACTCCTGCAGTTCGCGCAGGCCTACGATCCGCAGTGGTTCCATGTCGATGCGCAAGCCGCCGCGGAAAGCCCCTTCGGCGGGCTCATCGCGAGCGGGTGGCATACCTGCTCCATCGCCATGAAGCTGGTGGTGGAGGCTGCGCTCGCCGGTTCGGAATCCTTCGCGTCGCCGGGCCTGGAGCATGTGCGCTGGCCCAACCCGGTACGCCCCGGCGACGCATTGCGGCTGGTGGCCGACGTGATCGAGGTGCGCCGCTCCGAGAAGCGGCCGACGCTCGGTATCCTGCGCTGGCGCTGGCGGCTCTTCAACCAGCGCGAACTGATGGTGCTCGACGCCGAGGTCACGAGCCTGTTCAAGCTCCAGCCTGCCTGCTGATCGAGGCGACGTGAAAAAGGCCCGCGGCGCTCCGGCACCGCGGGCCTTTCTCATCGGGCTGAAGTCGCGGTTACTTCTTGATGTCGACCGCGCCCGAGCCCTGTGCCCGACCCTGGGCCTTGGCGCCCACGGCAGGCGCCTTCACCGCGCCGCCGGCCGATCCGACCGCACCGGTCGCGCCCTGGAGCGTGCCGCCCACCGTGTTGGTCACGCCGCCCACGGCATTCGTCGCTCCGCCGACGGCACCGGTGGCGCCGCCCAGCACGCCGCCGACCGTATTTCCGACGGCACCCGTGGCGCCGCTCGCCGCGCTGCCTGCATTCGTGTTCGCGCTGGCCCCGGCATTGGCGCCGGTTGCCGCACCCGCACCGCCGCGTGTGCCTGCGGTGGAGCCCGAGGCATTCACGTCGGCATTGACCCCGACGCCGACCCCGACGCCTTGCGCCTGGGCGACGCCGCCGACGGCCAGCAGGCCTGCGAGCAGGGTGCCGAGGACGATGCGCTTGTGTTGATGCTGTTGCTTCATGGGTGACTGTTCCTTTCGTTGCATGGTCACGTTTCACGGACCGACCGGGTTCGATCGATCCGGGTGCAACCATCGCCGCGCCGGGATCTGTCGCCATGTGCGCCAGGTTCGCCTGCGCGCGTGGGAACCGGCCGTCGGCGGAAATGGGGGGTCGTGCGTTAGGGCGCCAGATCAACGTTCCGTCCATCAAGGCAGCAGATGAGTGCGGAAGAAGGCCGTTGTCTTCTTGTTCACGTCTTGCAACACATTCGGGCGGTCAAAGCCCGGCGGGTCATCGAGCATGTCGCCGATGAGGCCTGACAGCCCTGGCGGGGGCGGCGACAGCAGAGCACCGTGGCCGCCGGTAGGCATTTCGGCGATCAGCTCACAGCGTGGCAGGCAGGCCGCGAGCACGCGGTCGCTGTGGAAGCGCGGAATCAGCCAGCGGTCTTGCCGGGCGGTGATGAGGCCCAGCGGCACGCGCGGATCGGCCAGCGAGCCCATGTCGAAATCGGCCGACGAGGGCACACCTGCCACGATGGCCGCGATGCGCGGGTCGGTGTGCTCGCGCGCCACGGCGTCGTCGCCGAAGCGGCGGCGGATCACGAAAAGCGCTGTCCATTTCTTGATGTCGTCCAGCGGGCTGCCGGTCAGCCGCGTGACGAGGCCGACGCAGGACTGGAAGTCGTTCACCAGGTTTGCCTCGCAGTGCCGGGCGAACGCGGCCGGAGACCAGCGCCCGCCCGCGAGGCTCAGTGCGGTGTGCCCGCCCGCCGACATGCCGTACATGCCGACCTTGTCCAGCCGAAGCAGCGGCGCGAAGCGCGGGTCGCGAACCACCGCGTCGATGGCACGCGACACCTCGGCCGGCCGAATGGTCCAGCTGTCGGGCCCGGGATCGCTGTCGTCCTTGTAGTTGTCGGCCTTGTGTTCCGGCATGGCGACGACGAAGCCAGTCTCGACCAGGCTGCGCGCGATGTCGGCGTGCACCCACGGCGCGCCGCCCGAGCCGTGCGAGATGACCACCAGCCGGCCGTTGCCGGGCACTGGTGTGCCCTCAGCCGCCACTTCGAGCGTGAACCGGGCGCGGCGGGTCGGCTGGGCAGCATCGGACGATGGGTAGAACACCGTGACCGGGCCGTCCCCGGGGGCGGCGGGAAGCTCCGCCAGGCCCATCGAGGCCTGTGCCCAGCTGCAGAAAAACGCGAGAAACAGGAAGAAGAAAGAAGAAGAAGAGCGTCGCATCGTTGGTTCCTTGCCTTTGGAGCCCGCACGATGCCGGGGTGCTGCCGCCCGGTCTTGCCGAAAGCCGCAAGCGCCGGTTTTCGGCCAGAGATTTCAGGATTCGGCCAGCTTCTTCCTGCGGAACTCGGTGGGAGTCAGGCCCGTGGCGGCCTTGAAGGCGCGGTTGAAGGGACCGATCGACTGGAAGCCCGCAGTCAGTGCAATGGTCAGCACTGGCAACTCGCGTTTGGAGGAATCGGCCAGCGCCGCCGTGGCCTCGGCCAGCCGGAAGCCGTTGACGAAGGCGTTGAAATTGCGGTGGCCCAGCCGCTGATTGATGAGGCGCCGCAGGCGGTACTCGGGCACCGAAAGTCGGGCGGCGAGGGTGGCGATGCTGAGGTCTTCGCTGCGGTAGGTGTGCTCGACCGCCATGGCGTGCTGCAGGGATGCGGCGAGGCGGTCTTCGGCGGGGTCGGAGGCTGGTTCGGCAGCGGGCCCCGGCTCGGCGGGTCGGGGATTGGAGGACTCTTCGGCGGACTGGGCCGGCCCGCCCGGCATCACCGGCGGAATCACGGCCGGTGCCTGTGCCGCCGGGAAGAACTCCGACCCCGCCAGCCGCACCATCTGCCATGTCACCACCGCCACGATCAGCAGCAGCATCGCTGCGTCGGCCGTGGCGGAAGGGCCCGACAGCTGTCCGCGCGGGGAGGCCAGCCGCACCACCAGCATCCCGATGCTGTAGCCGACGCCTGTCACCACGATGAACACGCGCAGCCGGCGCCGGCCTTCCACCAGATCGGCCCGCCACTGCGAAGCCGCAGCCATCGCCGCAAGCACCGCGAACACCAGCGGCACGGCGCGCTGGATACCCACGGTGATCGGCGCGACCACCGAGGCGCTGCCCGCGACCATCGCGCAGTTGAACGCCGCCAATACCGCCACTGCCAGCCATGAAGCGATGTGAAGCGGCCGCAGCGCGAAGTCGTCGTCGAAGAGTGCTCGCACGAACACCCAGAACAGCACCGCGTTGCCGACCGAGATCGCGACGAAGGGCGATTGCCACGCCCGAGGCACCGTCGCTTCGAACAGTGGCATAGAGCCGATCACCTGGATGCACAGGCCGAGGGCGAGCAGCAGACCCGCCCGAGCCGCCAGCAGGCGAGGACGGTCGCGGCCGAGGACCAGCACGAGCACGAGCAACAGGGCAAGCAGCATGCCGCGCAGCGCGGCGTCGAGCAGGGTGGTCGGGGCGGGTGTCATGGTCGGGCCCGATTCTCACCCCGGCTCCGTGGCCGCCGATGGGCGAGCGATTGCACAAGACCCTGCACCGTGCCATGTCAAACACATGCAACTCATAATGTTGCATGAAACGCGACAGCAAGCTTTCCGCCGTCCTCCACGTGCTGCTGCACATGGCCGAGATGAAGGCGCCCGTCACCTCCGAGTCGCTCGCGGTGGCGATGCAGACCAATCCGGTGGTCGTGCGCCGACTCATGGCCGGCCTCCGGCAGGCGGGGTTCGTGAGTTCGGCCAAGGGGCATGGCGGCGGCTGGGTGCTGTCTTGCACCTTGTCGGCAGTGACGCTGGGCGACATCCACAACGCGGTGGGCGCGCCCGCGCTGCTGGCCTTGGGCAACCGCACCGAGAGCCCCGGCTGCATCGTCGAGCAGGCGGTGAACGCGGCGCTCGACGGCGTGTGCGACGAGGCTGAGGCGCTGCTGCTCAGGCGCTTCAACAGCATCACGCTGGCCGATCTCTCCAGGGACTTTCATCGCCGCATGACAGGCGGCGGCTTCACATCGAAGGACATCGAACATGCGCCATGACGCTCTGATCGTGGGCGGCAGCTTTGCCGGCCTTTCCGCTGCCATGCAGCTTGCCCGGGCGAGACGCAAGGTCTGCGTCGTCGACACCGGAGCGCCGCGCAACCGCTTCGCCGCCGCGTCGCACGGCTTCTTCGGACAGGACGGCGTGCCGCCGTTGAAGATGATCGGGGACGCGCGCGAGAAGCTGCTCGCGTACCCGACAGTCGAATTCGTCGAGGCCGCGGTCGTCGATGCGGGCGCTGACGAGGCAGGTGGTTTCACTGTGTCGCTGAGCAGCGGCGAGCACCGTTCGGCCGACAGGCTGCTGCTGTCCCACGGCGTGCAGGACGGCCTGCCGGAGATTCCGGGCCTGGGCGAACGCTGGGGTGCGAGCGTGCTGCACTGTCCTTATTGCCACGGCTACGAGTTCGGCGGGCGCCGGCTGGGCGTGCTCTATCACCACGGCGTGCAGCCGCAGGACCATGCGCTCCTGATCGCCGAATGGGGCCCGACCACGCTCTTCCTCAACGGCGGCGAAGGGCCGGATGCCGAGGCGCGCGCGAGGCTGCAGGCGCGCGGCGTCGCCATCGAGCCCGGCCGCGTCGCCGGCCTGGAAGGCGATGCGGCCGACCTCGCCGGGGTGCGCATCGACGACGGCAGGCTGGTGCCCATCGACGCGCTCTACGTGACGCCGCGCACACGTCCCGCCAGCCCTCTGGCCGAACGGCTGGGCTGCGCCTTCGACGACGGCCCGCTGGGCAAGGTTCTGCGCGTCGATGCGATGAAGATGACGACCGTGCCCGGCGTCTATGGCGCGGGCGATCTCGCGATGATGTTCTCCAACGCCACGCTGGCGTCCGCGGACGGGCTGATGGCCGGCGTGTCGATGCACCGCTCGATGGTGTTCGACGCCTGATGACCTCTTGCCCCGGCTCTCCGCGCCCTCGCCAGGAAGAAAAATGAACTTTTTTCAGGGATTCGGAAAAATCCGCCCGATTCCACCCTATAATCTGAGGCTAACGCGGGAATAGCTCAGTTGGTAGAGCGCAACCTTGCCAAGGTTGAGGTCGAGAGTTCGAGACTCTTTTCCCGCTCCAAATCGCAGAAAAAGGCCACCTCATCGGTGGCCTTTTTCATTTGTGCTCCAACTCAGCGGTCCGAGTGCTTCAGCAGGTAGCTGTTCGAGATTGCCTTGAACGACAGCCTGCCGTCCAGCCGCTTGAACACGAGTCCTTCGCGAGAAGTCTCCCGATTCAGCGACGGCCCCTCGGCATACGCCAGCACCTCGGCGATCGATCCGCCGAAGCGGTCGAGCGCGGTCACTTCGAGCAAAGGCACGGTGCGCACGGTGGCTCCCAGCGCGCGCAGCGAGTCGACGACGGCGCCGCGCTCCTCCATTCCGCAATAGCCGCCGCGATCGATGTCGAACACATCGAAGACGTGGAATTGCTGGCCGCGCAGCTTCTCCGGGTTGCCCTGGATGCCTTCGCCGATGATTTCCCCCTGGAGCGCCACGTTGCGGCCCAGTGCCGCGAGAGCTTCCAGCAGGCGATCTTCCCGGGCCACGCGCCAAAGGCTGTTGCCCGGGCTTTCACGCAGCTGCCAGTTGCGCCCGCAGACGCCGACGGCTCCCGCGTTGTGGAAGGCGGTCATGCTCGATCCGTCGAGTTTGACCGTGACTTCGAACGCGTGTCCGTCGTTCCCCGCCAGAACCTCCGGGAGGTTCTGGATGCGCTCCTGGTCGGTCTTGGCAATGAACGAAGGGAATGCACCCTCCACCTCGCCCGACAGGCAGGCCGGAACCACCGGCTCCCACTTGTCGATGCCGAGCAGCTGCGCCCAGTCACGCTGGCGCAGCGCCGGATCAGCCAGCGCGAGCGCGTCGATTTCCGAGAACTGCAACAGTGGCAGGATCAGCCCCTGCGAAATCTGGCCGCGCAGCTTCATCGTGCGAAGCCGCACGCCGCGCTGTTCGTTCCAGGTGATCGCGGCCTTCTCCAGGAAGGTAAAGCGCGGATCGTCAAGCGGCAGGAATGAATCGATCTCGAAGAAGACGCAGCGGTCGCCGACGGCGAACTCGCCCTTCTTGATCACGACGGTCCAGCCTTCGACGATGGCGCATTCGATGGCATCCGCTCCCGGGATGGGGCGGATCGCATCGACAGTGCGGACGGTGACCAGTTTGCGCATGGTTGTTTTCTCCCTGTGGTTGATGATGGTGACGCAAAAAGAAAAGAGGCCCGGAACCATTCGGTGTCCGGGCCTCCTTGAAAAGAGTGCTGAAGAGGTGCGCGCTATGCGCCGGCTTCGCCCGGTGAAGCCTCGTTGGGCGTTTGCGGCTGGCCCATCTCAAAGGCCATGCCGTGTTCGAACGCGCGCACCGATGTCGGACTCGCGTTGTCGCAGACGTTCTTGGCAATGACCGGCGTGGTGTTCACGAAATGACTCGGTGTGAGAGTGGAGTGCTCGTCGTGTTGTCGAGAATCTTTGCGGCTCATCCGCAAAAGGAGTCGGACTGTAAATAGTGTTTACTGGAACGTCAACCCCTTGCCGCCAGCACCGTCCCCCGGCTCTCCCCGAACCCGATGCGCGCATGGCCCGGCTTCTCGCACCAGCCGCGCAGCAGCACCGCGTCGCCGTCTTCCAGGAAGCCGCGCTGCTCGCCGTTGGCCAGCGCCACCGGGCTTTGACCAGCGCGCGTCAGCTCGATGATCGCGCCGGCCTCGCCCTCGCCTGGGCCGGAGATCGTGCCGCTGCCGAACAGGTCGCCGGGGTTCAGGCTGCACCCGCCCATGGTGTGGTGCGTCACCATCTGCGCGACGGTCCAGTACTGGTGCCTGAAGCTGGTCGATGAAAGCCGTGACGGTCCGGTCTTTTCCTTGCGGGCCTTCTCGCTTTCGAGCCACACCTCCAGCCGGATGTCGATCGCGCCGCTGTCGCGGTTGGCCGCATGCTCCAGGTAGGCCAGCGGCTGGGGCTCGTCCGATGGGCGCGTCCATGCCTGCCGGTAGGGTGCGAGCGCTTCCATGGTCACGATCCACGGTGAGATGGTGGTGGCGAAGTTCTTTGCGAGGAAAGGCCCGAGCGGCGCCATCTCCCAGAACTGGATGTCGCGCGCCGACCAGTCGTTGAGCAGGCAGATGCCGAAGATGTGTTCCTGCGCGCGTTCGAGCGGAATCGCATCGCCCTGCGCGTTGCCCTTGCCGATCCACACGCCGAGCTCCAGCTCGTAGTCGAGCCGCGCGCAGGCCTGGTAGGTGGGCGCCTTCGCGCCCGGGGTCATGGCCTGTCCCATCGGGCGGTGGAAGCGCTGGCCGCTCACGCCGATGGTCGACACGCGCCCGTGGTACGCGATCGGAATCCAGCGGAAGTTGGGCGTCACGTCGCCATCGGGATTCATCAGGCGGCTGATGTTCAGCGCGTGGTCGATCGAGGTGTAGAAGTCGGTGTAGTCGCCGATGCGTGCGGGCACGGTGTACTCGACGTCGGCCTGCGGCACGAGGCATTCGCGCACGGCCTGCACCGCCGCGACGGGCGAGTCGTTCTTCAGCAGGTCGAAGAGCGCGTGGCGCAGCGCCTGCCATGCGCCGTGGCCGAGTGCGAAGAGGTCGTTGAGCGCCGGCAGCGCGGCTGCGTTCGCGGCGTCGAGCGCGAGGCCGTCGAGCTGCTGCTTCGTGACCAGCGCGGCCAGGTCCAGAACCCGGTCGCCGATCGCGACACCGCCGCGGAATGCCTCGGCGCTCCCGGCGCGGCGGAACACCGCATGGGGCAGGTTCTGGATCGGGAAGTTGCTGTCCGGCGCATTGGCCGATTCGACCCAGCTGCGCGCGTGAGTGTCGTGCGTGTGGTTGAGTGCGATGCTCATGAAGCCGCCCTCACGCCGAGGCCATCAGCGCGTCGTCGAAGATCGCGACCGCGCGCGTCCAGCCGGCCGACGCGCCGCGGATCTTGTGCGGGAAGCAGCTGATGTAGAAGCCCGTGGGCGGCAGGGACTCCAGGTTGTGCAGCTTCTCGATGTGGCAGTAGCCGATGTCGCGGCCGGCCTTGTGGCCTTCCCAGATCAGCGAGGCGTCATGCGTCTCGCCGTACTTCTTCGCGGTGTGCACGAAGGGTGCGTCCCAGCTCCATGCGTCGGTGCCCGTGAGGCGCACGCCGCGCTCCAGCAGGTACATCGTCGCCTCGTAGCCCATGCCCGCGCCGGCCGATACGTAGTCGGGGTTGCCGTAGCGGGAGCCGGCGCGGGTGTTGACCACCACGATCTCCAGCGGGCTCAGCGTGTGGCCGATGCGCTTGAGTTCGGCCTCGACGTCCGCGGCGGTCACCACGTAGCCATCGGCGAAGTGGCGGAAGTCGAGCTTCACCCCGGGCTGGAAGCACCACTCGAGCGGCACGTCGTGGATGGCGATGGCGGGCTTCTTCTCGCCCAGCGCCTTGTCCATGGTCGAGTGGAAGTGATAGGGCGCGTCGAGGTGGGTGCCGTTGTGCGTCGACAGCTGCACCAGTTCCACCGCCCAGCCCTCGCCGTCGGGCAGGTCTTCCTTCTTCAGGCCGGGAAAGAAGGGCTCGATCTGCTCGTAGGTCTGCTCGTGCGTGAAGTACTGGATCTTCGGCGCGAAGGCGGGCGGGTCCGAAAGCACGTCGTTTTCGAGAAAGATCGAGAGGTCGACGAATTTGCGTGGCATGGGGGCTCCTTTTGTGGGTGTGTGAATGCCGGGGCAGGACGCAGGGGGCGCGAAGGCTTCGCGAAGAGCGCAAAAAATCCAAAAGAAAAATTCAAAGGGAATCCCGGTCTTCCTTTCGCGCCCTCCGCGTCCGGAAGCTCGGAGTTCCCGCTCCTAAGGCCGCTGCCACCGCAGCAACCGCCGTTCTGCAAAGGCCAGCAGCGCATTGCTGGCGAAGCCGATCAGCCCCAGCAGCACGATGCCGGCGAACAGGTCGCTCGCACGGAAGGCGCGCGCGGCCAGCAGGATGGCCTGGCCCAGGCCGCTTTGCGAGGCGATCATTTCGCCCACCACCGCGACGATCAGCGCGATGGTCAGCGCGAGCCGCATGCCCGCGAGGATGTCTGGCATCGCGTTGGGCAGGCCCATCTTCCAGATGTACGCCGCGCGCGACATCTGCAGGCAGCGCGCCACTTCCGAAAGGCGTGGCTCCACCGCTGCGAAGCCGTGCACCGTGGCCAGCAGCACCGGCCACATCGCACCGAAGGCGACCACGAAAAGCACCATGCCCGGGTTCAGCCCGAAGATGGAGATGGCCAGCGGCAGCAGCGCGGAGGCGGGCAGGGGGCGGATGAACTCGAGCGTGGGCTGCACCCATGCGCGCACCGACGGCGACACGCCGATGGCCGCGCCGAGCAGCACGCCGAAGAGCGAAGCCAGCAGCCAGCCTTCGATCATCCGGCCCACCGTGGCCCGCGTGAAGCCGAGCAGCTCGCCGCTGCCATTGCCGCTTCCCGAGAGATTCAGCCCTTCGAGCAGGCTCGCGAAGGTGGCCTGCGGGGTCGGCAGGAACACGCGGCTCACCCAGCCGGCGTTGCTCGCGATCCACCACAGCGCGACGAGCACGAGCAGCACGCCCAGCGAGCCGACCCTGTAGAGGCCGATGCGGCTGTCGCTCATGACAGCACCCCCATGCGCCGCGACACCGCGCGCTGCAGCATCAGCATGCTGGCGTTGACCACGAAGCCCACGATGCCGATCCAGCCCAGCCAGGCCAGCATCAGCGCCGGGTCGAAGCTCTGCTGCGCGATCATCATCGCGTAGCCCATGCCGTTGGGGTTGGCCGCGATCTCCACCGTCACCGCCACCACCAGCGCGACCGCCACGCCCAGGCGCAGCGCGACGAACAGGCGCGGCACGATGGCCGGCAGCACGATCTTGAAGGCACGCTCGCGCGCCGAAAGCCCCAGCACGCGGCTGACCTCGAGCAGGCGCGGCTCCACCTGCTGCACCGCCGCCTGCACCAGCACCAGCAGCGGCCAGAAGGTGGCGAACGCGACGATGGCCAGCTCCATGCGCACGCCGAATCCGAAGCCCAGCATTGCCAGCGGAATCAGCGCGACCGAAGGCACGGGCCGAAGCACTTCGATGGAGACCGAGCCGAGCTGCGCCGCGCGGCGCGAGAGCCCGAGCACCACGCCCAGCGCGATGCCGAGCATTGCGCCCAGCAGCAGGCCGAGCGCGGCGGTGCCGAGCGTGAAGCCGGTGGCCGTCCAGAGCGAGCCGTCCATGGCGGCGCCGGCGAAAGCCTTCGCCGCGGCGGTGGGCGGCGCGAGCGCGTCGCTGCCGAGAGCCGCCGCGCGCCGCGCATACCACTCGAAGGCGCCGACGAGCACCACGGGAAACACCCACGGCCGCAGCCAGCGCAAGAGGCGGCTCTCAGTCATGGCCCTGCTCGATGAAAGCGAAGAGCTCGCGGCGCAGGTGCAGGTATTCCGGATGCTCCTTGGTCGAGAGCTGGTCGCGCGGGCGCGGAATCTTCACGTCGATCATCCGCGCGAGGCTGGGCCGGCCCGGCCCCGGGTTGGCCTGCAGCGCGATCACGCGGTCGCCGAGGTAGATGGCTTCCTCCAGGTCGTGCGTGACGAAGAGCACGGTGAGCCCGTCCTCGCGCACCAGCCGCGCGAGCTCGTCCTGCAGGCTCTGGCGCGTGAGCGCGTCGAGCGCGCCGAAGGGCTCGTCCATCATCATCAGTTCGGGCCTCTGCGCGAGGCAGCGGGCGATCTGCGCGCGCTGCTGCATGCCGCCCGACAGCTGCACCGGGAACTTGTGCGCGTGCTTCGCGAGACCGACCTTGCCGAGCACGTCGGCGATGCGCGGTGCGCGCTGCGCGGCAGGCACGCCGGCCGCTTCCAGCGCAAGGCTCACGTTGCCTTCCACCGTGCGCCAGGGCAGCAGGGCGCGGCCGTAGTCCTGGAACACGAAGGCCACTTCGCGCGAGGGCTCAGTCATCTTCACGCCGTTGCGCCGCACCTCGCCCGCGCTGGCCGTGACCAGTCCGCTGGCCGCGCGCAGCAGCGTGGTCTTGCCGCAGCCGCTGGGGCCGACGATGCAGACGAACTCGCCGCGCGCCACGTCGAAGGATGTCGGCGAAAGGATCTCGCGCCCGCCGAGGCGGATGGTCACGCCGTCGAAGCGCAGGAAGGGCACGGCCTGCGCCGCGGTGCCGGCCGGCGCGTGGAAGGTGCCCGGCTGCAACGCAGCGCGCGCGGTGAGCGGGGCGGGCGTTGCGATCACTTCGCCACCAGCTTCGCGACGTCGATGTTCGTCTTGAGCATCTCCTGCTCCTTCATCAGCCCGGTCCAGTAGGAAAGCTGCTTGTCGGTCACCACGGGGCCGGGCGGCGAGACCTGCACCTTGGCGAGCACGTCGGGCGGCAGCTTGATGTACTTGCCGATGGATGCGCGCACCTTGGCGTCGTTCTTCGGCTGCTGCATGAACGCGGCGGCTTCCACCAGCGCCTCGCGGAAGGCGCGCGCCGCCGCCGGGTTCTTCGCCACCCACTCGCGCTTGGCAGCGTGCACGATCGTCTGGTTGTTCTCGGGCAGGAAGGTCGAGTAATACGAGGCCACGTAGCCGGCGCCGCTCTCCGTGATGCGGCTCATGAACGGATCGGCCGACACCACCGCGTCGACCGAGCCGCCGCGCAGCAGGTCGGCATGCTGCGGGAACGCGGCCTCGACGAAGTTGACCTTGCGGTAGTCCACGCCGCTGTCCTTCAGCCATGCGCGGAAGGTCACGTGCAGGAAGGCGCCCAGGCCTGGCACGCCGATCTTCTTGCCCACGCAGTCCTGCGCGCTCTTGATGCCCGAGCCCGCGCGCGCCACCAGGCCGAAGCCGGTGATGGTCTTCGAGGTGAGGCCGCCGCCGGCCACGAGCACCAGGTCGAGGCCGCCGTCCACCGCCTGCAGGAACACCGAGGGCGTGGGCCCGCCGATCTGCAGCGAATCGGACTGCAGCGCCGCCGGGATGGTCGAGTTCAGCGGAATGAACTTCAGCTCCACGTCGAGGCTGCGCTTCTTGAAGTAGCCCTCCTCGGCGGCCACGAACACCGATGCGAAGTCGGTCACGGCCGTGTAGCCGAACACGATCTTCGTGGTGGACTGCGCGCGCGAAGGCAGCGCCGCGGCAGCCGACGCTGCGGCGAGCGCCGACAGCAGGGTGCGTCGTTTCATCATGTCTTCTGTCTCCTGGGTATGGTTTTCTTCTGCGACGGCTTGGCGGTCTTCGGACGCGGCAGCGCCGCACGCAGTCCGCCGACGATGAAGTTCACCAGCATCGGGGCCACCGCCGGGTCGGCGCGCGTGTTCTCGCCGCGCGAGAGCCGTTCGATGCGGCTGTCGTTCAGGTGGTGCAGCAGCGAACCCAGCGCGAACTGGTAGCCCCAGGCGGCCTGGCTGCGCGTGGCGTGCGGCATCGCGAGGTGCAGCGCGTCGATGTAGGCCTCGGCCAGCGGGTCGAAGTAGGCGCGCAGCACGCGGTCGGCTTCCTCGGTGGCGTGGTAGAGCTCGCGCGCCACCAGCAGCGCGTAGTACTCGCCCTCGGCGCTCGCGCGCAGCGCCAGCACGGGCGCGGTGAAGGCGTCGATGATGCGCGGCAGCGTGCGCGCGTCGTCGGGGTCGATGTCCACCGCGGCCAGGCCCGCCAGCCGGGCCTCGATGGAGTGTCCCCAGTGCTCGAAGATCGCGTGGAAGAGTTCGTGCTTCTGGCCGTAGTAGTAGCCCACCAGCGCCAGCGGCACGCCGGCCTCCTCGGCGATCTGGCGGATCGTCACCACGTGGTAGCCGTGCTGCGAAAAGAGCTTCTCGGCCGCCAGCAGGATCGCCTGCTTGCGGTCGGGCCGTGCAGTCTCGATGGCGACTACGGCGGCGGCCTGTGCCGGTGCGCGCGAGACCTGGCGCTTTGCGGTGGGTGTGCGGGTGCTCATCGGGGGCGTATTGAACGCTTGTACAAAAACATTGAACACGCGTACAAACCCTGAGGTCAACCCTCATTGAGCACGGTCGTTCGCGGCGCTACGCTCGTGCAATGCCCGCTCCCAACATCCCCCAGATCCGCCTCTACCAGGACTGGCTGCGCGAGACGCGCGGCCTCGCATTCGACAGCTACGACGCCCTCTGGCGCTGGTCCGTCACCGAGCTCGACGCCTTCTGGCAGAGCATCTGGGACTACGCCCGCATCGAATCGCCCACGCCGCACACCGCGGTGCTCGCCGAATCGCGCATGCCCGGTGCACGCTGGTTCCCCGGCGCACAGGTCAACTACGCACGCGAGGTGCTGCGCCACGTCGATGCGGCCCATGCGGCAGGCATGCCCGCCATCGTGAGCGACAACGAACTTGGCCAGGTGCGCGAGATGTCCTGGCCCGAGATGCGCCGGCAGGTGGCTTCGGTGGCGCTCACGCTGAAGTCGCTGGGCGTGAAGCGCGGCGACCGCGTCGCGGCCTACATGCCCAACGTGCCCGAGACCATGGTGGCCTTTCTCGCATGCTCCAGCATCGGCGCGATCTGGAGCGTGTGTGCGCCCGACATGGGCACGGCCGCCGTGGCCGACCGCTTCAGGCAGATCGAGCCGAAGGTGCTGATCGCCGTCGACGGCGTGCACTACGGTGGCAAGCCGCTGGACCGCAGCGCGGTGCTTCGGGAGTTGCGCGGCCAGCTGCCCAGCGTGCAGAAGCTGCTGCTCGTGAAGTCGCCCTATGCGGCCGATGCGGTGCCGCACGATGTCGAATGGACGCAGGCCATCGCGCGCGACGACGCCGAGGTCGCCGCCTTCGAGCCCGAGTGGCTGCCGTTCGACCACCCGATCTGGATCGTCTATTCGAGCGGTACCACCGGCCTGCCCAAGCCCATCGTGCACGGGCAGGGCGGCATCATCCTCACGATGCACGCCTGCGGGCTGCACAACGACGTGGGGGCGAGCTACGGCGCCAACAACTTCGGCGAGCGCTACCACTGGTTCAGCTCCACCGGCTGGGTCATGTGGAACTCGCAGCTGTCGGGCATGGCCTTCGGCGCCACCATCTGCATCTACGACGGCAATCCGGCGGGCAGCAAGGAGAAGCCCGACTGGGGCGTGCTGTGGCGCTTCGTGGCGCGCCACAAGGTCACCTTCTTCGGCGCGGGCGCGGCCTATTTCACCAACTGCATGAAGGCCGGGCTCGTCGCGAAGGAGTGCGGCGATCTCTCGCGCGTGCGTGCCCTGGGCAGCACCGGCTCGCCGCTGCCCGAGGAAGTGCAGCGCTGGGGCTCGAGGCAGATCCTCGATGCGGGCTCGAAGGAGGTGTGGTGGTGCAACATCTCCGGCGGCACCGATTTCTGCGGCGCCTTCGTCGGCGGCAACCGCGACCTGCCCGAGGTGCCCGGACAAATGCAGTGCCGCGAGCTTGGCCATTCGGTCGAGGCCTGGAACGAGCAGGGGCAGCCTGTGATCGGCGAGGTCGGCGAGTTGGTCTGCACCAAGGCCATTCCGTCGATGCCGCTGTATTTCTGGGGTGACGAGGGCAACGCGCGCTACGTGTCGAGCTACTTCGACACCTACCCCGGGGTCTGGCGCCACGGCGACTGGATCAGGATCGGCGAGGACGGCGGCTGCATCATCTACGGCCGCAGCGACGCCACCATCAACCGCCAGGGCCTGCGCATGGGCACCAGCGAGATCTACAGCGCCGTCGAGGGCCTGCCCGAGGTGCTCGACTCGATGGTGGTCGACCTCGAATACCTGGGCCGCGACAGCTACATGCCGCTGTTCGTGGTGCTGCGCCCCGGCGTGGCGCTCGACGATGCCATGCGCGCGAAGATCGACAGCGCCATCAAGACATCGCTGTCGCCGCGCTTCGTGCCCAACGATATCTTCCAGGTGGCCGAGATACCGCGCACGCTCTCGGGCAAGAAGCAGGAGCTGCCGATCAAGAAGCTGCTGCTGGGCCAGCCGATCGAAAAGGTTGTCAACCGTGAAGCAATGGCGAACCCCGGGAGTCTCGATTGGTACGTGGCCTTCGCCGCGCAGCGTGCCTCCGCATAATGCGTCGGATGAAAAGACGCACCAGCCTCCTCATGTTCTCCGCCATCGCGGGCGCCTCGCTGCTGAGCGCCTGCGCAGTGCCCTCGTCGCCGGCAGCCGGCGGCACCGCGCAGCTGCGCGTGACCGGCACGGTCACCTACCGCGAACGCATCGCGCTCGACCCTGCAGCCGACATCGTGGTGCAGCTGCTCGACGTATCGCTCATGGATGCGCCTTCGAAGGTGCTCGCCGAGCAGCGCATCAAGGCGAATGGCAAACAGGTGCCCTTCGCCTACGAGCTGAAGGTGGACGCCGCGCGCATCGATCCGCGCATGCGCTATGCGGTGTCGGCGCGCATCACGCGCGGCGAGCAGCTCCTCTTCATCAACGACACGCAGTACCCGGTGCTCACGCAGGGCGGCGCCACCAGCGCCGACCTCGTGCTGGTGCGCATCGCCCAGGCGCCGCGCTAGGCGCCTCAGGACATCACCAGCTCGTAGAGCACCATGCGCGTCTGCCGGCCGCGCAGCTCGATCTGCTCCTCGATGCGCCGCGTATGCAGCCGGCCTTCGAGGCCGGCGTAGGTGGTCTCGGACATCAGCGCCAGCGTGCCCAGCTGCTTGTTGATGCCCTCGATGCGGCTCGCCACGTTGATCGCATCGCCGAACGCGGTGTATGAGAGCCGGTCGTTCGAGCCCAGCACCCCGGCGATCACCGTGCCCGTGTGGATGCCCATGCGGGTGCGGAACTCGGGCAGGCCGCGTTCGGCCCACCTGCGGTTGAGCTCGTCCATCTCCACGTGCAGTTCGAGCGCGGCCAGGCAGGCCTTGTATTCCGCGTCCTTCAGGTCCGAAGGGGCGCCCCACAGCACCATGATGCCGTCGCCGATGAACTTGTCGACCACGCCGCCGTGCCGCGCGAACACGCCGGTCGCGAGGTTGAAGTATTCGGTGAGCATGCCCACCAGCACGTCGGCGTCCAGCGATTCCGAGATCGAGGTGAAGCCCTCCACGTCGGTGAACATCACCGTCACGCGCCGCGGCGAACCTGAAGGACCGAGCGCGTGGCCTTCGTCGATCAACTGGTTGATGATGTCCACCGGCACGAACTTGCTGAAGGCCTTGAGGCTGCGCGCCGAGTCGTCGAGTGCCTGGTCGAGGTGCTGGATCTCGAGCACGCGGCTCGGCTCGCGCGGCAGGTTGTCGAGCTCCAGCAGGCCGATTCGCCGTGCGATGTGCGAGAGGTTCTCCACCGGCGCGGTCACCAGCTTCGAGAGCTTCAGCGACATGAACAGCGCGACCGCGAGAAAGGCCACCGCCAGCCCCAGGCTCCACAGCACCGCGCGATGCAGGTCGCCGAGCAGCATGTCCTCGGGCACCCAGCTCACGAGCTGCCAGCCGGTGCTCGGAATGCGCGATGTCTGCACGAGGTAGCGGCGGCCTTCGTAGGTGAAGGAGAACGCGGTGTCGTTGCCGCCGCCCGCGGTGCCGGCCGTCACCATGTGCGCATGCAGTGCGCCGAGCACGCCGCTGGGCGGCTCCAGCTTGTGCAGCACGCCGGGCAGGTCGCTGCGCGCGAGCACGTTGAAGTCGGCGCTCAGCAGTGCGCTGTCGCCGTAGCCGTCGCTGCTGAACTGGCGCACGAACTCCGAGAGCCGCCCGAGCGACACGTCGCCCGCGACCACCAGCGCCTGCGGGCTGTTGTCCGGATAACGGCGCTGGCTCGGCAGCGCGTAGGTCACGCCGAGCTCCTGCGCCGCGGCGAACACGTAGGGCTGCGTCCAGACCGGCCCGCCCGCCTTGCGTGCTTGCAGGAACCAGCCGCGCTGCGTCGGGTTGTAGTCGGTGCGCCGGGAGGCGATGTGCTGCGTGGCGTAGCGCTGCTGGGCGTCGGCCTCGGCGTCCAGCGGCAGCTTGTATTGCCAGGTCTCGGTGGTGAAGCCGTCGCCGAGCTCGATGTGGCGCATGGCCGGCACCGGGTAGCGCAGGGCCATCAGCATCCGGCCCTTCTCGTTGCTCACGTAGATGCTGTCGAGCTCGGGCGACTGCTGCAGCAGCGTCCAGAGCAGCTCCGCCGTTCGTTCCGATTGCTCGCCCGCCGGCTGCAGGCTGGGGGCGGTGCCCACCGCGTTGATGACCGACTCTGCCTTGTGCAGGAAGGCCAGCACCTTGTCTTCGGTACGGTCGTGGTTGGACTTGTGCGCCGACACGCCGATGCGCGAGACCAGCCTCTGCGAGCCCCAGTAGCCCAGCGACACCAGCAGCAGCGACTGCGCCAGCGCCACTGCGCTCACGATGGTGCCCACGTCGACCCTGAAGCGCCGCGAGCGCCCCGCGGGTGTGACGAGCGCGGCCGCGGGCGGCGACGCGCCCCTGGCGGATTCGATCGACGGCTTTCCCGTCGCTTCCGGATTCCCGGACGAGTTCTTGTTCATACAGCTCCCTGGCGACCACTCGACGCACCCGCAGCACCGAGGCTGCGGGCCGGCTTCCGCCAGGCCCATGGCCCCGATCGTGGTGCCGGAGTCCGTGGCTGCGCGGAAACGGCCGTGATTTTCGCTCCACTTCGGCCTGCCGTGCGGGACTGCCCAGTCCCAGGATGGCACGGCCCTGTATAGACCGGTGCAGGAGAACTGCCGGGAAAGCTGCAGGAGGACGGCGCGTCAGCGCGCGTCGTGGAAGATGATGCCCAGCGTGTGCCGGCGTCCCGACCGCACGCGGCTCACGCCGTGGCGCATCGTCACGCGATAGCTGCCGCGCGTGCCGGCCACGGGCCTCTGGTTGACCGCGAAGATCACCGCCTCGCCCTGCGTGAGCGACACCACCTCCGCGCGCGACTGCATGCGCGGGCGCTGCTCGGTCAGCACGAACTCGCCGCCGGCGAAGTCGCGCCCCGGCTCGCTCAGCAGCACCGTGAGCTGGAGCGGGAACTGCAGGTCGCCGTACAGGTCCTGGTGCAGGCAGTTGTAGTCGCCTTCGCCGTAGCGCAGCAGCAGCGGGGTGGGGCGCTCCTGGCCTGCCGCATGGCAGCGCGCGAGGTAGGCATCGTGCTGCGCCGGATAGTCGGCAGGCTGGCCCATCGCCGCCGCCCAGGCGTTGGCCAGCGGCGCGAGGCGCTCGTAAAGCGCGCTGCGCCAGGCTGCCAGCTTCGGCGGCAGCGGATAGGCGAAGTACTGGTACTCGCCCTGGCCGAAGCCGTGGCGCTGCATCACCACGCGGCTGCGGAAATGGCGGGGCCGGTCGTACATGGCCACGAGCGCCGCGCATTCGGTCGGGGTGAAGAGCGCGGTGCCGGTGGCGGCGCAGCCGCGCGCGGCGATGTCGGCTTCGATGCGGGGCCAGTCGAGCTGTTCGACCAGCGAGGCGGGAGTTGCTGTCATGCCTGCAGTGTTGCCGCTTCCGCGCATCAAGGCTCGCCGTTTCCGGACGCGGCTTTTCGCACCGGCTGGCATCGCGGGCTTTGCAGGGCAGGGCGCAGGCAGGCGCAGGTTTTGAGCGATCATCCCCCCATGGCAAGACAAAAAACCGCTGCGCGCGACAGCTCTCCGGAGCAACTGGTGCAGGGCCGACCGGTGGCCGTGCTCGGGCGCGGCATGGCGCTGGTCAAGGTCGGCAAGACACCGCGTCCGCAGGTGCGGCCCGAGGACAACACCACCGTGCTCATGAAGAAGGCGGCCCGTGCACTGGGCAAGCCGGGCATCGACAGGTCGGTGGTCTTCCGCGGGCCCAACGCGGCCAAGGTGTATGCGTACTCGGCCTATCCGCCCGACCCGAGCAAGATCGTGCGCGAGGCGGCCGACGGCACCAAGGTGATCGGCCGCATGGTCGACGGCAGGTTCCGCGCGAGCAAGGCGTGAGCAGCCGGCCGCCGAAGCTCGAGAAGCTGCTGGAGCAGACCCAGGGCCCGCGTCCGGTGGCCTTCGTGCTGGCCGGCCACAACGGCTCCGGCAAATCGACGCTCTGGTATTCGCGCCTGGCGCCCTCGCTGCGCCTGCCGCTGGTCAACGCCGACCGGATGATGATGTCCATCCTGCCCGACGCCGACCCTTCCACCGGACACATCCCGCCGTGGGCCCAGCGCCTGCGCGACGACGACGAGCGCTGGCAGATCCTCTCGCAGAAGGGCGTGCGCGCCTTCAAGAGCCTGGTGATGGACCAGCGCATGCCTTTCGCCTTCGAGACCGTGTTCTCGCACTGGAAGCCGCTGCCCGGCGGCGGCCACGAGTCGAAGGCCGACGACATCCGCGCGATGCAGGAGGCGGGCTACTTCGTCGTGCTGCTCTTCGTGGGGCTGGTGTCGGTGGACATGTCGGTCTTCCGCGTGAGCACGCGCAAGCAGCAGGGCGGCCACGACGTGGACCGCAGGAAGCTCATCGAGCGTTTTCCCCGCACGCAGGCGGCGGTCGGCCATGCTGCGCAGATCGCCAACATGACGCTGATGTTCGACAACAGCCGATCGCAGAAGGACGCCTTCTCGCTGGTGCGAGCGCAGGCCAAGAAGTCGGTGCTGTTCGACGCGCGCGATCCGCAGTTCGACGTCGATCCGGAACTGCGTGCCGTCTGCGACCCATGGCTGGAGAAGGTCGCGGGGCCGTTCAGGCCGCAGCGCGTCTCGCAGCCGAAGAAGGCGTCGCCCCCGGCTGCCGCGCCTGCTCCAGCAGCCAGTCGCTGAAGAACTTCAAGAGCGGCCGCTGGTCGGCACGCTCGGGCGTCACGAGGTAGTAGTTGCGCTCGCCCGAGAGCGGCCGCGCGCAGGCCACCACCAGCTCGCCGCGCGCGAGTTCGTCGGCCACCAGCATCGTCGGCATCAGCGCCACGCCGAGGCCGTGCGAGGCTGCCGCGGCCAGGATGGAGAAGAGCTCGTAGCGCGGGCCGCCGCGCGCGTTGGGCGCGTCCACGCGCTGCGCATCGAACCACTGGCGCCAGCCGTCGGGGCGCGTGCTCTGCTGCAGCAGCGGCATCCTGGCGATGGCGGCGGGCGTCACGGCCTTGCCGCGCGGCAGCAGCGCGGGGCTGCACACCGGCACCACGTCCTCGTGCATCAGCAGCAGCGCGCGCGTGCCGGCCCAGTTCTCGACCTGCGCGGGCGTGCCGGCATAGAGCGCGGCGTCGAACTCCGCGTCGGCGAAGAGAAATGGGCGGGTGCGCGTCTCGATGTGCACCACCACGTCGGGCTGCAGCGCCGCGAAGCCCTTCAGGCGCGGCATCAGCCAGCGGGTGGCGAAAGTGGGCACGGCCGCCAGCGAGAGCGAGCCGCCTTCGCCCTGGTGCGCCATGGCGTCGAGCGTGTCGCGCTCCATCGCTTCGAGCCGCTTGCTGATCTGCCGCGCATAGGCCGCGCCGCTGGCCGTGAGCGCCACGCCGTGCCGCGTGCGACGAAAGAGCGCCACGCCCAGGAAGCCTTCGAGCGTGCCGATCTGGCGCGACACCGCGCTCTGTGTGAGGGCGAGTTCCTGCGCGGCGCGCGTGTAGCTCTCGTGGCGCGCGGCGGCGTCGAAGCACACCAGGGTCTGCAGGGGCGGGATCTTGCGGCGCATGTATGCCTCGGCTGTATGTATGGACCCGACGGCTCGTCAATGGAGGAGCCGCCCGAACATCTTGCAAGACATTCTACGAACGCATATCTGGGTGCGGAATCCTCGTTTGCGTCATGGCCGGTGCGTGGCTAGCATCGCCTGATTCCCCTCTTTTCCTTTTCCTCCCCCTTTTCCGGAGACAGCCACATGGCCGCCAAAGCGCAATTCCACTGGGACGACCCCCTTCTTCTCGACCAGCAGCTGACCGATGAAGAACGCATGATCCGCGACGCGGCCAATGCCTACTGCCAGGAGCGCCTGGCTCCCCGCGTGCTCGAAGGCTTCCGCACCGGCGAGACCGATCCGGCCATCTTCCGCGAGATGGGCGCCCTCGGCCTGCTGGGCCCGACCATCCCCGAGCAGTACGGCGGCCCCGGCCTCAACTACGTGGCCTACGGCCTGATCGCCCGCGAAGTCGAGCGCGTCGACTCGGGCTACCGCTCGATGGCCAGCGTGCAGAGCTCGCTGGTGATGGTGCCGATCTTCGAGTTCGGCTCCGAGGCGCAGAAGCAGAAGTTCCTGCCCAAGCTCGCCACCGGCGAATGGATCGGCTGCTTCGGCCTGACCGAGCCCGACCACGGCTCCGACCCCGGCAGCATGGCCACGCGCGCCAAGAAGGTTCCCGGCGGCTACTCGCTCACCGGCTCCAAGATGTGGATCAGCAACTCGCCCATCGCCGACGTGTTCGTGGTGTGGGCCAAGGAAGTCAGCGAGAGCGGCGCCGTCGGCCCGATCCGCGGCTTCGTGCTCGAGAAGGGCATGAAGGGCCTGAGCGCCCCCGCCATCCACGGCAAGGTCGGCCTGCGCGCCAGCATCACCGGCGAGATCGTGATGGACGGCGTGTTCTGCCCCGAGGAGAACGCCTTCCCCGAAGTGCAGGGCCTGAAGGGTCCCTTCACCTGCCTCAACAGCGCCCGCTACGGCATCTCGTGGGGCGCGCTCGGCGCCGCCGAAGACTGCTGGCACCGCGCCCGCCAGTACACGCTGGACCGCAAGCAGTTCGGCCGCCCGCTGGCCGCCAACCAGCTCATCCAGAAGAAGCTGGCCGACATGCAGACCGAGATCACGCTGGGCCTGCAGGGCAGCCTGCGCCTGGGCCGCATGAAGGACGAAGGCATCGCCGCGGTCGAGATCACCTCGATCATGAAGCGCAACAACTGCGGCAAGTCGCTCGACATCGCCCGCATGGCGCGCGACATGATGGGCGGCAACGGCATCAGCGACGAGTTCGGCGTGGCCCGCCACCTGGTGAACCTCGAAGTGGTCAATACCTACGAAGGCACGCACGACATCCACGCGCTCATCCTGGGCCGTGCCATCACCGGCATCGCAGCTTTCGCCAACTGAGCCGCATGACCAAGCCCGCAGCACTCGACGGCATCAAGGTCCTCGATCTGTCCCGCGTGCTCGCGGGCCCGTGGTGCACGCAGATCCTTGCGGACCTGGGCGCCGACGTCGTCAAGATCGAGCGCCCCGGCGTCGGGGACGACACGCGCACCTGGGGCCCGCCCTTCGTCAAGGACGCGAACGGCAACGACACCGACCAGGCCAGCTACTTCACCGCCTGCAACCGGAACAAGCGTTCGGTCACGGTCGACATGGCCATGCCCGACGGGCAGGCGCTTCTGAAGCAGATGGCGGCGCAGGCCGACATCGTGGTGGAGAACTTCAAGACCGGCGGCCTCAGGCAGTACGGCCTCGACCATGAAAGCCTGCGCGCGGCCAACCCACGCCTCATCTACTGCAGCGTGACCGGCTTCGGCCACGACGGCCCGTACGCCGAGCGCGCGGGCTACGACCTGATGATCCAGGCCATGACCGGCATGATGAGCATCACCGGCCGCCCCGACGACGTGCCCGGCGGCGGCCCGCTGCGCGTGGGCGTGGCGCTGACCGACCTGTTCACCGGCGTCTACGCCAGCACCGCCATCCTGGCCGCGCTGCAGGTGCGCGAGCGCACCGGCGAGGGCCAGCACATCGACATGGCGCTGCTCGACGTGGGCATGGCCATCCTCGCCAACCAGGCGAGCGCCTTCCTCAACACCGGCAAGGCGCCCGGGCGCCAGGGCAACACGCACCCCAGCCTGGCGCCCTACCAGGACTTCCCGACGCAGGACGGCGCGATGCTGCTGGCCATCGGCAACAACGGCCAGTTCGCGCGCTTCTGCGAGGCCGGCGGCCACCCCGAGTGGGCGACCGACGCGCGCTTCGCCACCAACACGCTGCGCGTGAAGCACCGCGGCGTGCTGATCCCGATGATGGAAGAGCTCACGCGCACCCGCACCACCGCCGCGTGGGTCACGCTGCTCGAGGACAAGGCCGTGCCCTGCGGCCCGATCAACGACATCGCGCAGGCCTTCGACGACGCGCAGGTCAAGGCGCGCGGCCTCGCGGTCACGCTGCCGCGCGATGCGGGTGACGGCATCGCCAGCATCACCGGCGTGGCGAGCCCGCTGCGCCTTTCGGCAACGCCGCCTGTGCTGCGCCATGCACCGCCGGCGCTGGGCCAGCACACGCAGGAGGTGCTGGCGGAGATGGGCATCGACACGGCCCGCTTCGAGGCCTTGCGGTCGGCCGGCGTGGTCTGAAGACGAAAGAGAAAAGAAGGAAGAGGCCATGGTCAGCCCGATGCCCATGCCCGCTTTCTCGGTGCTGCGCATCGACCACGTCGTGCTGCGCGTGAAGGATGCCGAGCGTTCCATCGCCTTCTATCGCGGCGTGCTGGGCTGCGCCGTCGAGAAGCGCCGCGACGACCTGGGGCTCGTGCACCTGCGCGCGGGCACCAGCCTGATCGACCTCGTCACGCACGACGGCCCGCTGGGCCGGCAGGGCGGGGCGCTCGCCGGTGCGGAAGGCCGCAACGTCGATCACGTCTGCCTGCGCATCGAGCCCTTCGACGAAGCCGTCATCCGCACGCTGATGGCCGAGCATGGCGTCGCGGTGAACGGCGAGGTGCAGAACAACTTCGGCGCGGAGGGCAACGGGCCCTCGATCTACGTCGCCGACCCCGACGGCAACACCGTCGAGCTCAAGGGCCCGGCGGCCTGAGCCTTCCTTCTTCCTGATTCCCTCCGTCCGCAGATTTGTACGCCACTGTGTCTGCACGGCGCTGCGGACACACGGGCATGCAAATCGGCAGGTGGTTCGACACATCGCGGATACAGCCCGCCGATGTAATTCCTGCATCGCTTCCGACGCACATCGCACGAAGCGACGGGGCCTTCGACAACCGGGCCTCATTCCGAATCACCTTCCATCCAAGGAACCACCATGACCGACAAGCAAGTCCTCTACACCGGCAAGACCCACACCACCGGCGGCCGCCTCGGCGCATCGCGCAGCAGCGACGGCCACCTGGACATCCAGCTCTCGCCCCCCGGCGGCAACGGCACCGGCACCAACCCCGAGCAGCTGTTCGCGGCGGGCTGGTCGGCGTGCTTCATCGGCGCGATGGGCAAGGCCGCGGGCACGCTGAAGGTCAAGCTGCCGGCCGACCTGTCGGTGGATGCCGAGGTCGACCTCGTGCTCGAAGAGGGCCAGTACTTCCTGCAGGCGCGCCTGAACGTGAGCCTGCCCGGCCTGGACCGCGAGATCGCGCGCGCCGTGGTCGACACCGCGCACCAGACCTGCCCCTACTCGAAGCTCACGCGCGGCAACATCGACGTGGAGCTCAACCTGGTCTGAGCGGTGCGGCCTACCGGCGCCGGTGGCGCCACGCGGGCTCGCGCACGGATTGCGCCTCCCTGCAACTCAAGCGGCTTCCCTGTTTGGTGAGCTGAAGATGGTGCTATAGGCATTGAAAGCTTGGCGGAGAATCGGTGAACGCCATATTGCGCAGAACGGTCCTTGGGGAGATTTCGATGTCTGAACGTTCTTATGCGATGCACATCGTGTTGGAGCGGGCCGTGCCATGACTCAGCCGACAAAGGTCGAGGCGGTTGCGTTGCCTGTCGCGGTCGACGACTACGGTGTCAGTGAGATCGTGCGTATCGACTATGCAGCGCGAAAGCTCACAGTCGTCGCGCAGGCTCCCAAGAGCAATACGTTGATCAGTATCAGATTCGACCACGTCGTGGCCTACAGGGTCATGGATGAGCGCGATCTTGCTGAATACTGGCCAGCCTGCTCTTCTCCGAGCTGCTCGGTGTTCTCAATTCAATCTGGTGGGTGGCTGTCACAGGAGTCCACTCGCCCTGGCAGTTGCATCGGATTGTTCTATGGCGATGTCCGTGAATACCTAGTCACCAGCGTGGCCGAATGCGTCTCCGTTCTTTGCATCGGTGAGCCGCGGATTGAGCCGGAGTACCGCAAAAGCTAGGCCGCCCGCCCGATAGTCGCCACGCCGAACACCACGACTCCCAGCACGAGGTTCACCGTCACCAGCTTGCGCACCGTGTTCAGCCGCGCGGCAGCCACCGGCCAGGCGCTTTCATCCACCGCGCGGCGCATCGCCCTGAACACGAAGGCGCGGATGTAGGTGTAGATGGCGGCCATCACGATCGCGATGCTCATCATCGCCTCGATGCGCCAGTGCAGGCCGCGGAAGCCGCCGCCGGCAAGGATCATCGCCACGCCGGTCGCGAAGAGCAGCGTGACCGAGGCGTCCACCCCCACGAAGAAGCGCCGCAGCGTCGCGGCCATCATGCGCAGGCGCTGCGGCGGCTGTTCGAGCGTGGCGACGGCCGAGGGGCGCACGGCGAAGTGCATGGTCGCCATGCCGCCGACCCAGAAGGCGGCGCACAGCAGGTGGACGAAGAGGGCGGTGACGTAGAGCATGTTGGGCCCGATCAGAACACCGAAGGGCCCCGGCGCGCAAACGAAGCCCTTCATCGTCATTCGGAAGGCTTGGTCTCCGCGAAGCGCCGCATGTCCGCCACCACCTGCCGCAGCAGCTCCGACGCGGCGGGCGAGAGCATGCGTCCGTGGCGCGACACGATGTGCGAGCGGCCCTGCGACAGCAGCGGGTTCTTCATCGGCAGTTCCACCAGATCGGGGTTGCTCGCGTTCGGCGTGAGCGAGATGCGCGTGCCCAGCGCATAGCCCAGGCCCGCCGAGACGAAATGCCCCAGCGCGCTGAACGAGGTGGTGGTCAGCAGCGAGGGCAGGCGCACGCCCTCGCTGATCTCGGCGGCCTCGATGTGCTGGCGCACGCCGAAGTTGCGGTGCAGCGTGGCGCCCGGGTGGGGCTGCAGGTCGGCGAGCGTCAGCGGCCGGTCGAGCTGCGCCAGCGGGTGCGAGCGCAGCACCATGGCCTGGATCGGCTGCGGGTGCGACTGGTGCGAGGTCAGCCGATCGTCCTTGGGCGGCTGGAACAGCAGGCCGACGTGGGCGCGCTCCTCCACCACCCGCTGCACGATCTCGTCGGTGCTGGCCACGTCGAGGTCGATGGTGATCTTCGGGTGCGAGGTCATGAAGTCGCGCAGGCTGTGGCGCATGAGCCAGTCCACGTAGCCCTCGCCGGCCACGATGTCGATGTGGCCGCGCTCGATCTTGCGGATGCTGTCGAGCTGCGCCATCAGGTGCTGCTTCTGGCTGTTCTGGCGGCGCACGTAGCCGGCCAGCATCTGGCCCGCGTCCGTGGGCACCACGCCGCGACCGTGGCGCTCCAGCAGCGGCAGGCCGCACTCCTGTTCGAGGATGCCGATGGCGCGGCTCACGGCCGAGGGGTCCATGTCGAGCACCTCGGCGGCGCCGCGCACGGAGCCGCTCTCCAGCACCTGCATGAAGTAGCGCACGCGGCGCGTGTCGAGCCTGTCGTCCATGGCCTTCGTCTCCTGAGTGTTGCATTCAATGCAACGAATATCCCGATTCGCGGCCATTGATGCAAGAGGCAGGCGATCCGAAACTTCCCGGCAGCCCGCAGCCGCCGCTGCGCCACACGATGCCCCAACCGATGACATCCGCTGCTTCCACCCCCACTTCGCTCGCTCCCGGCGCTTCGTCGTCGGCTTCCGGAAAACTCCGGCTCGCGCTCGTCACCCTGGCCGTCGTGGCGGCGGCCGAGCTCATCGGCCCGGTGCAGTTCAGCGTCGGCCCGGGCAAGGTGGCGCTGCTGCCGATGCTGTGGGCGCTGCTGATCGCGGCCGCGTGGGGCATCGCGCATCGTCGCGTGCCGGTCGTGGTGCGGGTGGCAACGGCCGAGCAGTCATTCGCTGGCGGCCTGCTGAACGCGGGCCTGCTGCTGTTCGTGGTGAAGCTGGGCCTCACGGTCGGCGCCGCGCTGCCGCAGGTGAAGCAGGCCGGCTGGGCGCTGCTGTTCCAGGAGTTCGGCCATGCACTCGGCACCCTGGCGCTGGGCCTGCCGCTGGCGCTGCTGCTGGGCATCAAGCGCGAGGCGGTGGGCGCCACCTTCTCTGTGGGCCGCGAGGGCAACCTCGTGATCATCGGCGAGAAGTACGGCATGGCCTCACCCGAGGGCCGCGGCGTGCTGGCCGAGTACATCACCGGCACCGTGCTGGGCGCGCTCTTCATCGCAGTGCTGGCGGGCTTCGTCGCCAGCCTGCACATCTTCGATCCGCGCTCGCTGGCCATGGGCGCCGGCGTGGGCTCCGGCAGCCTGATGGCGGCGGCGCTGGGCGCCATCGCGGCGCAGCAGCCGGCCGAGATGCTGCCGCAGCTCACCGCCATCGCCGCCGCGTCGAACCTGCTGACGACGGTGGTGGGCTTCTATTTCACGCTGTTCCTGTCGCTGCCGCTGTGCTCGTGGCTCTACGGCAAGCTGGAGCCGGTTCTGGGCCGCTTCTCGAAGCGCGGCGCGCAGGACGCCGGCACGGGTGCCGTGTCGCAGGTCAGCGTCGGCCACGGCGGGGCGCTGCCGCTGCGCGACACGCTCATCGCCTGGGCGGTGGTCAGCGGCGGCGTGCTCATCGGCAACTCGCTGACCTACAAGGTGCCGGTGCTGGTGTCGCTCGAAGGCCTGGCGGCTGTCGCGTTGATCGCGCTGATCGTCGAGGGCATCAAGCGCCTGGTGCCGCGCCTGCCGATGGTGCTGGTGCTGTCGGTGGTGGCCACGGTGGCTGGCATCCCGGGGCTGTTCCCGTTCTCTGACGCGCTGATCGCGATCACCGCCAAGCTCAACTTCCTGGCCTTCACCACGCCGGTGCTCGCGCTGGCCGGCTTCTCGGTCGCGAAGGACATGCCGGTGTTCCGCCAGCTGGGCTGGCGCATCTTGGTGGTGTCTCTTACCGCTACCGCAGGCACTTTCCTCGGCGCCACCGTGATTGCCGAATTCTTCCATTGACCCCGTCCCACGAGAGATCAACACCATGTACCGCGACCCCGAAATCGCCGAAGACACCCGTGCCCGCATGCTGGCCTGGCGCCGCGACATCCACGCCAATCCCGAGACCGCCTTCGAGGAGCACCGCACGGCCAACGTCGTCGCCAACGCGCTGATGCTGATGGGCCTGCCTGTGCACCGCGGCCTGGCCGGCACCGGCGTGGTCGGCACGCTGAAGAACGGCGAGGGCCCGAGCATCGCGCTGCGCGCCGACCTCGACGCGCTCAACATGCAGGAGCTCGGCACGCAGCCGCACGCCTCCAAGTGCGCCGGCAAGATGCACGCCTGCGGCCACGACGGCCACACCGCGATGCTGCTGGGCGCGGCCGAGCATCTCTCGCGCCACAAGCCCTTCAAGGGCACGGTGCACTTCGTGTTCCAGCCCGCCGAGGAGAACGAAGGCGGCGGCCGCGTGATGGTGGACGAGGGCCTGTTCGAGCAGTTCCCGGCCGATGCCGTCTACGGCATGCACAACTTCCCCGGCCTGCCGCGCGGCCAGTTCGCGATCCGCAAGGGCACGATGACGGCTTTTCTCGACACCTTCGAGATCGTCGTCACCGGCAAGGGCAGCCACGGCGCCATGCCCGAGACCGGCATCGACTCGGTGGTGGTCTCGGCGCAGCTCGTCAACGCATTGCAGACCATCGTGAGCCGCCGCACCGGCGCGACCGACTCGGCCGTGGTGAGCGTCACGCAGATCCATGGCGGCGACACCTGGAACGTGATCCCCGAGACCGTGGTGCTGCGCGGCACCGTGCGCACCCTCGATCCGGAGATCCAGGACAAGACCCACGCCGCCATGCAGCAGATCTGCGACGGCGTGGCCGCCACGCACGGCGCGAAGGTGGCGCTCGACTACCGCCGCGGCTACCCCGGCGTGGTCAACACGCCCGCCGAGACCGACGCCGCCATCGCCGCGGCCGCCAGCCTGGTGGAGCTTGCCCAGGTGCACACCGACATCCCGCCCGCCATGGGCTCGGAAGACTTCGCCTTCATGCTGCAGAAGCGCCCCGGCGCCTACATCGGCATCGGCGCGGGCGAGGGCCCGAACGATCCGAACGTGCACAACCCGTACTACGACTTCAACGACAACATCCTGCCGCTGGGCGCCGCCTACTGGGTGGCACTGGTCAAGCAGCAGCTTCCCGCATCGGCAGATGAGGGCATGATGCGCTGATGCTCTCCGCCTTCGACATCTTCAAGATCGGCATCGGCCCCTCCAGCTCGCACACCGTGGGGCCGATGCGCGCGGCGCTGATGTTCGCGCAGTCGCTCGAGCGGCGCGGCCTGCTCGCGCAGGTGGCGCGGCTGCAGGTCGACCTGTTCGGCTCGCTCGGCGCCACCGGCCACGGGCACGCGACCGACCAGGGGGTGATCCTCGGCCTCTTCGGCGACGCACCCGACACCGTGCGGCCCGAGACCGTGCAGCCCCGGCTGGAGGCGCTGCGCCGCACCGGTCGTCTCGAGCTGCTGGGCTCCACGCCCATCGACTTCGACCGCGTGAGAGACATCGCCTTTCGCGGCGAGGAGTCGCTGCCCGAACATCCCAACGCGATGCGCTTCACCGCCTTCGCGGCCGATGGCGCCGCGCTGGCCGAGGGCACGTACTTCTCGGTCGGCGGCGGCTTCGTCGTCGAGGGCGGGCAGGCCGTGGCGCAGACGGTGGCTGCGGCGGCCGCCGTGCCGCATCCCTTCGCCACCGGGGACGAGCTGATGGCGCAGTGCCGCGAGAACGGCCTCTCCGTGGCCGCGCTCGTCATGCGCAACGAATGCACGTGGCGTCCCGAAGCCGAAGTGCGCGCGGGGCTGCTGCGCGTCTGGCAGGTGATGCAGCAGTGCGTGCAGCGCGGTTTCGGCATCGACAACCCGCTGGCCGCGCAATCGCTGCCCGGCCCGCTGCGCATGCGCCGCCGCGCGCCGGAGCTGCACCGCGAACTGCTCGCGCAGGCCGGAGCCGCCGATCCGCTCGCAGCGATGGACTGGGTCAACGCCTTCGCGATGGCGGTGAACGAGGAGAACGCCGCCGGCGGCCGCGTGGTCACCGCGCCCACCAACGGCGCGGCCGGCGTGGTGCCCGCCGTGATGCACTACTACCAGCGCTTCGTGCCGCAGGCGAGCGACGAGGGCATCGTCGACTTCCTGCTCACCGCCGCGGCCATCGGCATGCTTTACAAGACCAATGCCTCCATCTCGGGCGCCGAGGTCGGCTGCCAGGGCGAGGTGGGCGTGGCCTGCTCGATGGCGGCCGGTGCGCTGGCAGCGGTGCTCGGTGCGACGCCGGCGCAGGTCGAGAACGCGGCCGAGATCGGCATGGAGCACAACCTCGGACTCACCTGCGACCCGGTCGGCGGCATGGTGCAGATTCCCTGCGTGGAGCGCAACGCGATGGGCGCGGTGAAGGCCATCAACGCGGCGCGCATGGCGCTGCGCGGCGACGGCAGCCACTACGTGTCGCTCGACGCGGTGATCCGCACCATGAAGCAGACCGGCGAGGACATGAAGGCGACCTACAAGGAGACCTCGCTCGGCGGCCTCGCGGTGAACGTCGTGGAGTGCTGAGCGCCCTGTAATTCAGGGCACGAACATGTCCCACGGCCCCTTGCCCTGCGGCAGCCTGGGCCGCGCGGTGAGCGAAGCCAGCGGCTCGCCGGCCTCGTAGCGTGCGGCCAGCGCGTCGGGGTCGAACACCACGCCCATGAAGTTCTCGGCATAGGCGCCGCCCGCGAAGAAGGCGTCGACTTCCGCGGCCGTCTCGAACACGTCGTGCTGCAGCTCCAGTCGGTGGCCGTCGGGGTCGCGGTAGTACATCGAGATCGTCGGCCCGTGGTTGATGCACCAGTAGGGCCGGATGCCGCGCGCCGCCAGCCGCCGGTGGTTGGCCAGCAGCTCGCCGAGCGAACCGTAGGTGAAGGCGATGTGCTCCAGCCCCGTGCTCGCGTCGGCCTCGTGCTTCAGCCCGGGCGGCGCGACCAGGCCGATGCGGTGGTGCTCGTCGTCGTAGCTCAGGAAGCACAGCATGTCGTTCTCGAAGGCCACGCGTGCCTGCAGCACTTCGATGTACCAGCCGCGCGAGCGGGCGAGATCGCCCACGCGCAGCACGACGTGCGCGAGCTTGACCGGGCGCAGTGCGGTGTGCGCGAAGTCGGGCAGGGGGCGGCGTGCGGGCAGGGCGGGTTCGTCGTTCATGGCTGTCTCCTTTTCTTCTTCGAAGGGCGGTGCGCTCAGGTGGCGCCGGGCTCGGCCACCACGCGGTTCTCGATGTGGCCGATGCCCTCGATCTCCACCCGCACCACGTCGCCCGGCACCAGGTAGCGCGGCGGGTCCATCAGGCCGCCGACGCCGGCGGGGCTGCCGGTGCTCAGCACGTCGCCGGGCTCCAGCGTGAAGGCGGTGCTCAGTTCCACCAGCATCGCCTCGATGCGGTGGATCATCTGCGCCGTGTTGCCGTCCTGCCGCAGCTCGCCGTTGACCCAGGTGCGCAGCCGCAGCGCATGCGGATCGGCGATCTCGTCGCGCGTCACCAGCCAGGGCCCGAAGGGGCCGTGCGTGTCGAAGGACTTGCCCAGCGTGTGCGTCGGCGCGCGCATCTGCCAGTCGCGCACGCTCATGTCGTTGACCACCACGTAGCCGGCCACCATCGCCATCGCGTCCTCCGCGCGGACGTGGCGGCAGCGCCGGCCGATCACCAGGCCCAGCTCGCCCTCGTAGTCGAACTGGTCGGACACGCGGGGCTTGTGCACCGCATCGAAAGGGCCGGCCACGCACGACACCTGCTTGTTGAACCACACCTGCCCCGGCGGCCGCACCAGGCCGAGCTTCGCGGCTTCCTCGAGGTGCGAGGCGTAGTTGCCGCCGAGCCCGAGGAACTTGCGCGGCGCGGGAATCGGCGCCGCCAGCCGCACGTCCGACAAGGCCACGCGCGGCGCATCGGCCAGCACCGCCTGCAGCCAGGCCATGCCCTCGTCACCACGCGCGATCAGTTCGAGCAGCCCCGCCGGCGCGCCGGGCTGCCCGCTCAGGTCCGCGACTGCATCGTCGCTTCGGACCACGCCGAAGCGAAGCCTGTCGCGATGGTGGAAGCTGGCAAGTTTCATGGCGTGCGTGCGGGTGTGAAGTTGGCGGTTGACCGGTGGAGAGCAATCGATGATGCTGATGGAACGAACGCCGAGCAATCGGCCTGAAAAGAACGGATCGTTCCGCCAGAAGAACGAGAAAGACCCGACGAGACAACATGGAAGATTTCAACGACCTCGCCCTCTTCGCCCACGTGGTGGAGCAGCAGGGCTTCAGCGCCGCGAGCCGGCACCTCGGCATTCCCAAGTCGCGCCTGAGCCGGCGCGTCTCGCTGCTCGAGGAGCGCATCGGCGTGCGCCTGCTGCAGCGCAGTTCGCGACGGCTGCTGCTCACCAGCGTGGGCCGGCAGTTCTACGAGCGCTGCCAGGCGACCGTGGCGGCCGGCGAGGAAGCCTTCGACGTGGCTCGGCAGGCCACCGCGCAGCCGCAGGGCCTGCTGCGCGTGAGCTGCCCGTTCACGCTCGCGCAGTTCTGGCTCACGCCGCTGATCCCGTCGTTCATGCGCGCCTTTCCGGGTGTGCGGCTGCAGCTGGAGGTGAGCAACCGCCGCGTCGATCCGCTGCAGGAGAACATCGACGTGGTGCTGCGCGTGCGCCGCCCGCCCTTCGAGGATTCGAGCCTGGTCGCGCGCCCGCTGGGCAGCACAGTCGACGTGCTGCTTGCGAGCTCCGCGCTGGTGGAGCGGCTGGGCATGCCGCGCTCGCTCGGCGACCTGGCCGCATGGCCGGTGCTGTCGCTGCCCGCGGACAACGAGCGCTACCGCTGGGCTCTGGAGCGCGGCAGCGAGTCGCACGATTTCGCCTTCACGCCGCACGTCGTGACCGACGACATGTTCGCGCTGAGGCACCTGGCCGAGCAGGGCATGGGGCTCGCGCTGCTGCCCGAGATCATGTGCCGCGACGCCCTTGCCGACGGCCGCCTGGTGCGCCTGTGCGGCGAATGGGCCTGCGCGGCCAGCGAGATCCAGGCAGCCTTCGCATCGCGCCGCGGCATGCTGCCGGCGGTGCGCGCCTTCATCGACCACCTGCTGCAAAACCCGCCGGGTGCTGCGGATGCGAAGGCCGGCGTATCCTGACCGCCCTTCCTGCATCCACCCCCCGCGCAACAACAGAAAGAAAGCCGACCCACGCCATGACCCGCACCATCGACCAGAAACGCGCCGACTTCCGTGCCCTCCATGAACAAGGCTGCTTCGTCATTCCGAACCCCTGGGACACGGGCAGCGCGCGCTTTCTCGAAGGCCTGGGTTTCAAGGCGCTGGCCACCACCAGTTCGGGCTTCGCCTGGTCGCAGGGACGCGCCGACGGCGCGATGTCGCGCGAGCACATCCTCGCGCACCTGCGCGAGCTCGTCGAAGCCACCGACCTGCCGGTGAACGCCGACTTCGAGAACGGCTTCGCCGCCGATGCGAAGGGCGTGGCCGAGAGCGTGAGCCTCGCCATCGAGATGGGCGTGGCGGGCCTGTCCATCGAGGATTCGACGGGCAACGCCGCCGATCCGCTCTTTCCGCTCGACGTGGCGGTGGAGCGCCTGCGTGCCGCGCGCAAGGCCATCGACGCATCGGGCGCCGACGTGCTGCTGGTCGGCCGCGCCGAGAACTTCTTCGCCGGCCGCCCCGACCTCGACGATGCCATCGCGCGGCTCAAGGCCTACGCGAACGCGGGGGCCGACTGCCTCTACGCGCCGGGCATCAAGACGCGCGAGCAGATCGCCGCCGTGGTGGCCGCCGCCGGAGGCAAGCCGGTCAACCTGCTGGTAGGCGCGCCGAGCGAACTCACGATGAAGGACATCGCCGAACTCGGCGTGCGCCGCGTCAGCGTGGGCGGCGGGCTGGCGCGGGCGGCCTGGGGCGGCTTCATCCGCGCCGCGCGCACGCTGGCCGAGGGCCGCTTCGACGGTTTCGCCGACGCCGCGGCGGGCGCAGAGCTCAATGCCTTCTTCAAGCCCTTTGCCGATTGAGATCTTTCGCGCCGATGCCCTGGACGCGCTGCTCGCCGAGGTGCGTGCCTGCCGCGCGTGCGCGCTGCACCTGCCGCTGGGCCCGCGGCCCGTGGTGCAGGCCGGCGCGGGCGCCAGGCTGCTGATCGTCGGGCAGGCGCCCAGCCTCACGGTGCACCAGACGGGCGTGCCGTGGAACGACCGCAGCGGCGACCAGCTGCGCCGCTGGCTCGGCATCGGGCGCGAGGTGTTCTATGACGCCTCGCGCGTGGCGATCGTGCCGATGGGCTACTGCTATCCCGGCCGCGGCAGGAGCGGCGACCTGCCGCCGCGCAGGGAATGCGCGCAGCTGTGGCACGAGAAGCTGTTCGCGCAGATGAAGCAGGTCGAGCTGACGCTGCTCATCGGCCAGTACGCGCAGCGCCACTTCCTCGGCAGGAAGGCGCACGCGGGCGTCACCGAGACCGTGCAGGCCTTCGCCGACTACGCGCCGCGCTTCGTCCCGCTGCCGCATCCGTCGCCGCGCAACACGGGCTGGCTCAAGCACCACCCGTGGTTCGAGAGCGACGTGCTGCCCGTGCTGCGCGAGCGGGTGCGGCACGCGCTCGGGACCTGAGCGAAGGCGGAGCTCAGGGCGCAGAGGCCACCGAGGCGCCTGCCGCAGCCGCGAAGGGCCGCGCCGCATACACCACGCGCCCGCCCACCACCGTCATCAGCGACGTGGTCTTGCCGATGCGTTCCAGCGGCACGCTGAAGAAGTCCTGGTCGAGCACGGCGAAGTCGGCGAGCTTGCCCACTTCGAGCGTGCCGCGCCTGCCTTCGTCGAAGCTGAACCACGCGCTGCCCTGCGTGTACAGGCGCAGCGCCTGCTCGCGCGTGGGCGTCTCGTCGGCGCCGCGCATGGCCTTGCCGCTCACCGTCTTGCCGTCGAGCATCCACTGCAGCGCGACGAAGGGGTTGTACGAGGCCACGCGGTGCGCGTCGGTGCCGGCGCCGATGTTCACGCCGGCGCGCAGCGCGGTGCCGATGGGCGGCATGCGCCGCGCCGCCTCGCCGCGGACGGCCAGCGCGCGGTCGCCCTGGAAGTACATCGCGTCCTGCATGGTCCAGCCGATGCCCAGCGCCTTCATGCGTGCGAGCGTCTCGGGCGAGGCGTCGTCGAGGTGGGCGATGGACCAGCGAAGGTCCCTGATCGGCACCTCGGCGTTCAGCTTCTCGTACAGCCCCAGCAGATGGTCGACCGAGCCGTTCTCCTGCCAGTGGATGGTGACGGCCATCTTCTTCATGGCGGCCCACTTCACGAGCTCGTAGAACTTCGCCTTCGCGGCGTCGTCGGGGAAGTTGTTGTTGTACATCGCGAGCGTCACGCGTTCGCCCAGGCCGTTGAACTTGAGCATGTCGTCGCCGAAGCCCATCGGCAGCATCTGCGTGAGGTCGCGGAACTCCTGCAGCTCCGCGCCGGGCTTCTGCGCGAACACGCTGTAGGCCACGCGCAGCGTCAGCGCCTTCTCGCGCCACAGCTGGAAGAGCGCGGCGTACTGCGAAGGCGCGATGCTGAAGCCGCCCGGGTCCACCAGGCCGGTGATGCCCAGGCGGTTGAGCTCGGTGAAGAAGGCGCGCGTGCCGGCGATGTTGTCGTCGTAGGTGGGCTTGGGCAGCTTGTCGAAGAGCGCGGAGATGCCGACGATGTCGCCGCTCATCCACCCCGGCGCGCCGTCTGGCGTGGGCTTCATGCCGGCGGGCAGCGTGCCGGGCGCGACGCCGAGAGCCTCCAGCGCCTTGGGCGTCATCACCACCGCTTCGTAGAAGAGCTGTACGTACACCGGGTTGTTCGGCGCCGCTTCCTGCAGCTCGGCCAGCGTGGGGCGGCGGCGCTCGGCGAACTGCTGCTCGGTCCAGCCGCCGGCCACGATCAGCCATCCGCCGGGGCGCGCATTGGCGGCCGCGGTGCGGATGCGCGCCATCGCTTCGGCGATGGTGCCGGCGCCGATCCAGTTCACCTCGGTGGAGTAGCTCAGCGCCGCGCGCACCGCGTGCATGTGCGAGTCGATCAGGCCCGGAACGACCGTGCGGCCGCCCGCATCGACGGTGCGCGTCGCGGGGCTCGTGAAGGCGCCCATCTGCGCGGCGCTGCCGACGGCCACGATGCGGCCGTCGCGCACCGCGATCGCCTGCGCCATGGTGCCGGCGGCATCGAGCGTGGCGATCTTCGCGTTCGTGACGACGAGGTCGGCCGGTTGCGCCTGTGCGGCGACGGTCAGCAGCAGGCTGGCGGCGATGGCCGCTGCCGAGAGGAGTTTGCGTGGTGCCATGTCAGTCGACCTTGATGCTGGCGGCCTTCACGACCTGTTGTGCCTTCGCCGTCTCATCGACGATGAACTTGTTGAACTGCGCCGAAGGCATCGTGAACGGTTCGGCGCCCAGCTTCTCCAGGCGCTCCTTCAGCTCGGGCGAAGTCATGATCTTCGCGACCTCGGCCTGCAGGCGGTCGACCACCGGCTGCGGCGTCTTCGCCGGCGCGAACAGGCCGACCCAGAACAGGTACTCCGAGCCCGGCACGCCGGCTTCCACCGTGGTGGGCGCACTGGGCAGCGCCGACGAGCGCTTGCCGGTGCCCACGGCCAGCGCCTGCAGCCTGCCGGTCTGGATCAGCGGCAGAGCCGACACCATGGGCGCGAAGAACCAGTCGACGCGCCCGGCCATCACCTCGGTCATGGCCTCGGGCGTGCCGCGGAAGGGCACGTGCTGCGCGTCGACGCCGGCCGCGAGGCGGAACACCTCGGCGTTCATGTGCGTGGCCGAGCCGTTGCCGGCGGAGCCGTAGTTGAAGCCGCCGGGCTTGGCCTTCGCCTTGGCGACGAGGTCCTTCACGTCGGCGAAGTGCGAGGGCGCAGTCACCAGCACGTTGGGCAGGCTGGCCATCGGCGTGATGCCGGTGAAGTCCTTGATGGTGTCGTACGACAGGCCCTTGTAGATCCACGGGTTCACGAGATGGCCGGCGGAGTGCACCAGCAGCGTGTAGCCGTCGGCCGGCGCCTTGGCCACGATGGCCGCGCCCAGCGTGCCGCCAGCACCGGGCTTGTTGTCCACGATCACGCTGGTGCCCAGCGCGGGCCCTAGCTTCTCGGCCACCAGGCGCGCGACGATGTCGGTGCCGCTGCCGGCGGTGAAGGGCACGACCAGCCTCACCGCCTGCGTGCCGGGCCACGGCCCCTGCGCGTGGGCGCCGGTGAGCGCGCAGGCCGCGAGGGCCGCCGCCGCGGCAAGCGTCTGCCGCCGGCTCCAGTTGAAAGTCTTCTTCATGCGTCTTGTCTCCGTTGATCTATTTGGTTGAGCGATGAATGACCGGGAAAGAGAGGGAAGGGGCGCTATGCCGGCGGCGCGTTCGGCATCACGAGCGCCACCAGCACGGGGCGGTTGCCGCGGTTCTCCAGCTGGCGTTTCTCGCCGGGCGCGAAGCGGCAGCTGTCGTAGGGGCCGAGCACTTCTTCCTGGCGGGTGCCGTCGATCTCGCCGACCATGTGCAGCTGTCCTTCGAGCACGAGGTAGAGCTTTTCCATCGGCGAGCCGTCCAGGCCGGTGCGGCCGCCGGGCAGGATCTGGCTCATGCCCATCCACATCTGCGTGGACGGGCCGGCTTCCTTGCCCTGCAGGCGCAGGCAGCGCATGTCGAAATGGTTGGGCGCCTCGTAGTGCGGCGCCTCGGCGAAGCGGGTGACGTGCATGGGTGTGCTCCGGAAAGTGTTCAGGGCCTTCAGGGCCGCAGCACGACGCGGTCGGTGCTGCCCGAGAGCACCAGCCGGTAGGCCTCGTGCGCCTCGTCGAGCGTGAAGTGGCGCGCCACCGGGAAGGGCTTGAGCGTGCCGCGCTCGAAGCCCTCGCGCATCGCGTCGAGCTGGGCGGTGCTGGCGACGCAGTCCATCGCCAGCGAGTCGATGCCCACGTAGGTGTGCATGCCGCGGTAGAACGCGAAGATGTCGAAGGGCACCGCGCGGTCGTGCGTGGCGATGAAGATCTGCGTCGCGCCCTTGGCCATCGCCTTGTTGGCCGCCTCGAAGTAGGCGCTGCCCACGGTGTTGTAGACGATGTTCGCGCCGCGTCCGTCGGTGAGCTCGCGCACCCGCGCGCCCACGTCGGCATGGTGGCGCGCGTCGATCGTGTCCACCGGGCCGCTCGCGAAGCCCTCGAACGGCCCGGCGCGGCGCTGCACCGCGATCACGCGCGCGCCGGCCTGCGAGGCGAGCTGCACCGCAGCCTGCCCGACCTTGCCGTTGGCGCCCAGCACCAGCACCGTCTGGCCGGCCTGCGGCATGCCGCTGCGGCGGAAGCCTTCGTAGGCGGTGACGAAGGGCACGCCCACCGCGCCGGCCTCGTCCATCGAGATGCCGCGCGGCTTGGCGCGCAGCGCCTGCTCGGGCAGCACCAGGTAGCGCGCATGAGAGCCGTCGCGCGTGATGCCGACGTCGCCGCCGGAGCCGTAGACCTCGCGGCCGATCCACTCCGAAGGGCCGTTCACCACGGTGCCCGCGAAGTCGCGGCCCGGGGTGCGCGGCCACACGGCCTGCGGCATGAGGCCCAGCGTGGCCTTCACGTCGCTGGGGTTCACCGCCGCGGCGGCGATGCGCACCACGGCATGGCCGGGCGGCGGCACCGGCTCGGCTTGCGGTGCCGCTTCGAGCCGCAATGCGTCGAGGTCGGCGGCTTTCCCGTTCACGCGCAGTGCGCGCGGGCTGTGGGCGGTGTGCATGGCTGCTGCGCTCATCGTTCAGCTCCTCGCATCGGGCAGGCCCAGCATCGCGCGGGCCTCGCGCGGGTTGGCGACTTCACCGCCCAGGCTCACGAGGATGTCGCGCGCCTTCGCCACCAGCTGCGCGTTGCTCTCGGCGAGCACGCCCTTCTCCAGGTAGATGTTGTCTTCCATCCCCACGCGCACGTGGCCGCCCAGCAGCCAGGCCTGCGCGACCATCGGGAACTCCATGCGGCCGATGCCGAAGGCGCTCCAGAAGGCGCCGCGCGGCAGCATGTTGCGTGCGTAGAGCAGCGTCTCGGGCGTGGGCGCGAAGCCGTACTTCACGCCGAGCACGAAGGTCCACATGGCGGGCCCCTCGAGCGTGCCGTCGGCGATGAGGTCGAGCGCGAGGTTGATGTCGCCCGAGTCGAAGATCTCCAGCTCGGGCTTCACGCCCGCCTCGCGCATCACCTTGGCCATGCGCCGCACGTTGCGCGGCGTGTTGATGACCACGTCGGGCCCGGAGTTCATGGTGTTCAGGTCGAGCGAGCACACGTCGGGCCTGATGAGCGCGATGTGCTCCACGCGCTTCTCGGGCGGCAGCAGCGTGGTGCCGGGCGCGGCGATCTTCGGGTCGTCCTCGCTGGGAATGAAGCGCCCGCCGGGGCCGGTCGTGAGATTGACGATCAGCTCGCGGTTGCCGCGGCGGATGCGGTCCACCACCTCGCGGTACAGCTCGACTTCCATTGAGGGCTTGCCGGTCTCCGGGTTGCGCACGTGGATGTGCACCTGGCTCGCGCCGGCCTCGGCGGCGGCCAGGCATTCGTCGGCGATCTGCACCGGCGTGATCGGCAGGTGCGGCGTCTGCTCCGGCTTCACGAGGTTGCCCGTGACGGCGCAGGTGATGAGGGTCTTGGCGTTGCTCACAGGTGGCGCCCTCCGTCGACCACGATGCGCGTGCCGGTCACGAAGCGCATGGTGGTTGCCAGCGCCTCGACCGTGGCGGCCACGTCTTCCGGCTGGCCGATGCGGCCCAGCGGCGTGGTGCTGGCCATCTTGCTGGCGAACTCCGCGCCGCGCCCGGGCACGAAGCCCGACTCCACCGCGCCCGGCGACACCGACACCACGCGCACCGCGGGCGCCAGCACCTTGGCCAGCGCATCGCCCACAACGTCGAGCCCGGCCTTGGCCGCCACGTAGGCGAGGTTGCTGCCCACGCCGGTGAAGCCCGCGATCGACGAGATGTTGGCCACGAGGCCGTCGCCGCTCGCCTTCAGCAGCGGCGCGAAGGCGCGGATGGTGGCGAACACGCCGCGGAAGTTGGAGCGCACGATGTCGTCGATCAGCTCATCCGTGAGCGCGTCGAGGTCGCCGGCCGGCACCGGCTTGGTGTGGCCCGCGCTGTTGACCAGGATGTCGCAGCGCCCGAGTGTGGCCTTCACCTCGGCGGCGGCGGCCACGAGGCTGGGCGTATCGACGATGTCGGCGCGGATCGCCGCATGGCGCTGGCCGGCGGCCGAGGGCAGGGCGGCCGCGCGGGCCGCGGCATCGTCGCCCTTGCGGTGCAGCAGCACGCAGGTGGCGCCCAGCGCGGCAAGGCGCCTGGCGGTGGCATAGCCGATGGCGCCGAGGCCGCCGGTGATGACGGCAACCTTGCCGTCGAGTCTGGAGACTGGGTCGAAAGTCATAGGGATGAGAAGAGTGGATGGGGCGGTACGGTTTCTTTTCGCGGAACACCGCGGAACCGGCTTTGCCGGGCCGCCGGTGTTGCCCCCTCGAAGGGGGTTGGCGAAGCGACACGAAATGCGCGGAGCCTGGGGGTGGTCAAGGTATCGGTGGACGGGGGAACTTCATCTCGCCGGGTTCGAGCTCGAAGTCGTGGTGCAGCGAGGCGCTCTTTCCGTCGGGTGCGAGCGCGAAGCGGCCGATCAGCCGGCGCGTCACGCCGAAGGTCGGGTCGCTCTCGAGGTTCTCGTCGTCGTCGGCGAACACCTGCGTGATCAGCACCTTGTGGCCCGGCTTGCTCACCATGAAGTGCAGGTGCGCGGGCCGGTTGGGGTGGCGCTTCTGCGCGCGCAGCAGCACGCCGCAGGGGCCGTCGGTCGGCACCGGGTAGCCGGCCGGGCGCACGCTGCGGAAGTGGAAGCGGCCCTCGGCATCGGTGGCAAAGCGCCCGCGCAGGTTCATGTTCTCCTGCGACGGGTCCTGGTTCTCGTAAAGGCCGACGGGCGAGGCTTGCCACACATCGACCGTGGCGCCTTCCACCGGCCGGCCCTCGTGGTCGCGCACCGTGCCCGTCACCTCCAGCGGGGTGCCCGGCGTGCCCGAGCGGGCGATGTTCTCGCCCTGGACGCAGGCCGGCGCGTTCGCGCGCCAGAAGGGGCCGAGCAGCGCGGCCGGCGACTCGCCCTGCGGGTCCTGGTTGTTCTGCAGCGCGACCACGGTCGACACGCCCAGGATGTCCGCCGCCAGCACCACCTCGTTCTTGGTCTCGCCGGTGGCCTGGCCGATGGCGACGATGAATTCGAGCGCCTGCTCGAACTCCTCTTCCGTCAGCTTCACTTCCTGCACCAGCGCGTGCAGGTGGCGGGTGACCGCTTCCATCACGGTGCGCAGCCTGGGGTCGGGCGTGTGTCTCATGGCGTCGAGCACATGGCCCAGCACCGAGCGGGGGGAGGTGGCGATGTTCATGGCAAGTCTTTGCAATCGTTTGCACGATATTAGTCCATATCGCCGAAAAGTAAAATGGAGGTGATCCGGGGTCTTCAAATGGCAGAAAGCCGACCTGAGCCGATGCCCCCTGCGACAATCGTTTGCACCAATGGCCGCCAACCCATCCGCCCCGTCTTCGCCCGTCACCATCCGCGACGTCGCCCGCGCCGCCGGCGTGCACGTGTCCACCGTCTCGCGCGCGCTGAGTCCCGAGAAGCGCTCGCTGATCAGCGAGGAGGTGCTGCGCGTGGTCGAGGAGGCGGCGCAGCGCCTGGGCTATCGGCCCAACCGCGCGGCCTCGGCGCTGCGCACGGGGCGCACCCACACCATCGGCGTGCTGGTGCCCGACATCACCAACGCGGTGTTCCCGCCGATCCTGCAGGGCATCGAGGCCAGCGCCGCCGCGCGCGGCTACTTCGTGTTCGTCACCAACGTGGTCGACCACTCACTCGCGCGGCCGGTGCTGGAGCGCATGCTGGCGCAGCGCGTCGACGGCGTGGTCATGGCCACCGCCACGCGCGACGATCCGCTGGTCGACTTCGTCACCAGGGCCGGCATGACGGCCGTGCTGGTCAACCGCGCCGACGAGACCGGCCGCCTGCCGGCGGTCGTCAGCGACGACCGGCTCGCGATGAAGCTCGCGGTCGACCACCTCGTGGGCCTGGGCCACAAGCGCATCGCGCACCTCGCGGGCCCGCAGACCATTCCCACCGGCGTGGGCCGGCGCCTGGGCGTGGAGCAGGCGCTGCGCGACCACCGCATGAAGCCTTTCCGCGTGGTGGAGTGCGCGAGCTACAGCCGCGAGGCCGGCGCCGAGGCGATGAAGCAGATGCTCGCGGCCGGCGCCGCGCCCCAGGCCGTGGTGTGCTGCAACGACCTGGTCGCGCTGGGCGCCTACGACGCGCTGCGCGAGGCGGGCCTGCGCGTGCCGCAGGACATCTCGGTCACCGGCCACAACGACATGCCGCTGGTCGACATGGTCGCCCCGCCGCTCACCACCATCCGCCTGCCGCACCGCGAGCTGGGCTGGCGCGCGGCCGAGATGCTGTTCGAGGAGATCGATGGCCATTCGATGTCGGCATCGACCGTGGTGCTGCGCCCCGAGCTGGTGGTGCGCCAGTCGACCGCCGCGCCGGCCGGCACGCGCTGAGCCCTCGCCCCCGCTGCCGCTACCACCACCAGCGGGCGATGTCGTCGCTCAGGCCCATGTAGAGCAGCAGCAGCGTGACCAGCACGACGATGCACTTGGTGCGCAGCGACATCTTCGGCTTCGGCGCGAAGACTGCGGCGCCGCCGAGAAAGTGCACGCCGCAATGCGGGCATTGCCGCACCTTGCCGTAGATGAGCTCCCCGCACCGTGCGCAGGGCACCTCGTCGGGACCGGGCTCCGGCGGCGACGGGTCGGCGTCGCGCCGCCCGTCCCGCAGGCGCTGCTGCTGCAGCCGCGCGCGGCGTTCGCGGTGCGCAGCGAGGTCGATGGGGTCGTTGGGCTTGTCGGACATGCTCGGATGAGAACGACGTATCCGGCTAGCGTGCCACAGCCGCGCGCTGCGTGGGTTTCCTGCGGGCGGCGGGACGGCGCGGCGGCTTTGCTTCCAGCACCAGCTCGGCCGGCAGCTGGTCGTTCCACGACTCGGTGAAGTAGGCGCGGTCGCTGGGCACCAGCTGCGGCAGCGCCTCGCGCAGCAGCGCCAGCGATTGCTCGGCGGCCTTCAGCTCGCCCGCATGCGCCGCGTACCAGGCGTGCTCGAACAGCAGGCTGCAGTGCTGCAGGCCCGGGTAGCGTCGGCGCCCGGCCTGGTGGTCGGCCAGCCGCGCCTGCGCCACCTGCACCCAGCGCGCGGGCCAGTGGGTGGAATCGAAGGCATCGGCCAGCGGGCCGGCGAGCCTCGAGATGGCGGCCGGGTCCAGCGGCTTCTGCGCGCGGAACTGCGCGAGCGTGGGCTGCCGCTCCGGCCGGCAGTGGCCGCGCGCGATGCGCATCAGGTAGATCGCGTTCCATGCCGAGCGGCCCTGGCCGTCGGTGTGGCCGCAGAGCCATTCGCTGAAGGCGATCCACTGCACCGCGCGGCGGGTGGTGTCGGTGTTGCCGTCGTGCGCCAGCGCGGGCAGGTCGGCGAGGCCCACGCGGTCGAAGAGCCACGCGGCCATGCCCATGTTGGCCGCCACGTGCTGCGCCGCGTCGAAGGAGTGCGACTCGAACGCCGCCGCCAGCGCCTCGCCGAAGCGCTGCAGCGACTCCTCCGCCAGCGCGGCGGCGGCGGGCTTGTCGTCGGCCGCGAGCGCCAGCGCACGCGAGCGGCAGGCCAGCGCCCACAGGTTGCACCACTCGAATCGCACGTCGGGGTGGTGGCGCAGAACCAGGGCGCGCACCGCGTCCTCGGCCATGCCGCTCAACAGCGACTGCGCCAGCGGCAGGTCGCGCGCGGTGTAGGCGCACCATGCGGAGACGATGCACTCCATCGCACCCAGGTAGTCGTTGCCCGCCACGTGGTGCGCGAGCCGCTGCTTCTTGAGCGCCTGCAGCCGGCGCCGCGCCTGCTCGTTGTCGCCGAGGCGGCGCCACAGCATCGCCTCGTTGAGCGTGACCAGCGCGCGCTGGAAGTCGGTGGCGGCGAGCGTGCCGGCCAGGCGGATCGATTCGAGCGCGCTGCCGCCCGCGTTCTCGCCGGCCTTCTCGCCCGCCACGGGTGCCATCAGCCGCCCCTGCCGCGCCGCCTGCTGCGAGGCGACGAGCTGCTTCCAGAAGGCGGCGTCCTGCAGGTGCACCGCGTCGGGCGGCGGCGAACCGGCGGCCTGCCGATGGCTGCGGGAGCGCAGTCCGAGGAACGAGGCGATCTCGGCAGCGGTGGCCGCGCGGCCTTCCACCAGCACGCGCACGCGCTTCGCCTCGGCGGCAGGCAGCCAGAAGGGGCCCTGGCTGCGCCGCTCGGCGTTGAGGAAGCGGGGCTCGCGCTGCGTGTCCTCGCCCCAGCCGGCATCGATGCCCCAGGCCTTGAAGTCGCGGAATGCACGGCTCACCACCATGCGCAGCGTGCTGGCGTCGGACACCTCGCCGCGCAGGTCGGCCAGCCGAACCACGCCGGCTCCGGCCTCGTGGGCATGCTGCATGCGCACCAGCAGCCACAGCGACTGGAAGGCCGCGCGGCGGCCGTTCACCGACTGCGGCGAGGTGAGTTCGATGAAGACCTGGTTGGCGTGTGGAGCTGACTTGGGCACGCCCCCGATTTGAACCTCAAAACAGGGGCGCCACGGAAGAAGATGCCGCGCGGCGCGTGGCCTCAGTACCTGTGCTCGTCCAGCAGCCGCGGCACCTCGCTGCGCCCGATGCCCAGGTCGCGAAGCTCGTGCTCGCTCATGCCGGCGAGCTGCCGCGAGTCGAGGCGCGCGCGGCGGCGATTCACCACGCGGCGGCGCCAGCCGCGCAGGGCATGGATCAGGCGTTGGTGAAAGGACGTTGGCTTCGGCGCGGTCACGATGGGCTCCTTGGTTGGTGGGCCCATCTTCCCGCCGGGCATGCTATTGTGGAAGTTGAGAATCCTGAGACTCTCAATCAGTCTTCCTGATAGCAGCCATTTCCCGATGCGACAGCTCAACCTCGACCAACTGCGCACCCTCATCGCGATCGTCGACCTCGGTACCTTCTCGGCCGCCGCCAAGGCGCTGCACCTCGCACAGCCCACGGTGAGCCTGCACATCAGCGAGCTCGAAGCGCGCCTGGGCGCACCGCTGGTGCTGCGGGGCAACCGGCGCATCACGCCTACGGCGGCGGGCGCCGCGCTGGTGGAGCGCGGGCGCAAGCTGCTGCGCGACACCGACGACGCGGTGGAGGCGGTCAAGCGGCAGGCCGAGGGGCGGGTGGGCCGCGTGCGGCTGGGCACCTCCACCGGCGTGCTGGTCGACCTGCTGCCGCAGGTGCTGGAGGCGCTGGGCGCGGAGCACTCGGGCATCGACGTGGAGGTGAGCATCCGCGGCTCCTTCGAGGCCATGGAGCGGCTGGCCGCGGGCACGCTCGACATCGGCCTGGTCGCCATTCCGCAGCCGCCGCTGCGCGGCATCGTCGTCACGCCCTGGTGCGAGCAGCCGATGATGGCCTTCGTGCCGCGCCGCTGGAAGGCGCCGAAGCGCGTGACGCCCGCATGGCTCGCGGCGCAGCCGCTGATCTTCAACGAGGCGACCACGCACATGTACCGCCTCACGATGGAGTGGTTCGCCGCCGCCGGCTTCGCGCCGCGTGCGCGCATCGAGCTCAACTACGACGCCGCCATGCGCAGCCTGGTGTCCGCCGGCTACGGCGCGGCGCTGCTGCCGCTGCAGCAGTCGACCGACCTCGTGCCCGGCAACGATCGCATGCAGATCCTGCCCGTGAGCCCGAAGCTCACGCGCCGCGTGGGCATCGCGCACCGCCAGCATGCGCTGCTCGACGGCGCGACGCTGAGCGTGCTCGAGGTGCTCAAGAGCTTCAGCCAGGCCTGAGCATTCCGAGCCGCGCACCCATGTGCGCTAGGCGCAGGGGGAGCTTTCGCACATCGTCGGCGATGCCGTGGTCGCGCCAGCCGAAGATGCGGCGCACATAGGCATCGGCCGCGCCATCCACCGCCATGCAGGCGACGCGCACGCCGGTTGAGCGTGCCTCGGCCACGGCCTGGCGGGCATCTTCGATCAGATACGCGGGGTCGTGCACGTCGATGTCGGAGGGCGCGCCGTCGGTCACGACCAGGATCGCTCGCCGGTCGTTGGGCTCGTCGCGCAGGTGCGAGGCGGCATGGCGCAGCGCCGCGCCCATGCGCGTGGAGTAGCGGCCTTGCACGGCCGCGAGGGTGGCGTGCAATGCGGCGCCGGGCGGCTGGCCGAAGTCGAGCAGGCGGTAGTAGTAGACCTCTGCGCGCGTGTTTGACGAGAAGCCGTGGATCGCGAGGCGGTCGATGCCGTGCGCCGCCTTCGATGCCGCGAGCAGCAGGGCAGCCTGCTTCTCGATGTCCAGCAGCGAGAGGCCGTGCGGACCCGGATCGTTCGCCGACGCCGACAGGTCGAGCAGCACCAGCAGGCTCGACGGGCGCGGACCCTTGCCCGCGCGCATGAACAGACGCGGATCGGGCCGCAGGCGCGCGCGGCGATCGATCATGACTTCGATGGCGGCGTCCAGGTCGACGTCGTCGCCTTCCCACTGGCGGCGCAGCCGGTGCGTGCGGTCGAGATGGCGGGCGCGGAGCGGGGCTAGCGGCGGGATGCGTTCTCCGCCGGCCATGGCCTGCTCCCGCGGCGCGCGAAGGCCTTGCCAGGCGGGCAGCTTCTCGATCACCGTGCACCAGTCGGTGCGCAGGCGCTCCAGCCTGCGGTCCCATTCGGGATAGGTGAAGCGGCCCAGTTCCGTCATCTCGTCGATGCCCTCGGGTGGCCGGTCGTCGCTGCCTGCGTTGCGCGCATCCGTTGGCGGTGACGGCCGTGCGCCCGATTGCTGGAGCGCGATGGCCTCGTCCGGCGGCGTATCGGCATCGCCGAAATCCCAGAGGTAGCTGTTGTCGTCGCGGTAGGGCGCGGGCACGGCGTAGTCCCGCGGCTCGAAGCGCACGCGCATCTGGCCGAGATCGTTGGCGAGGATGGAGGCGATGGCGCGGAAGGCGTCGTAGTCTTCCAGGCCCGCGCGCGCCGCGGCTTCGTCGAACAGGCGGCGAGCCTTGTTGACCCAGTGGTTGTCGTCCTGCCATGCAGGCAGCGCCAGCATGCGGTCCATGCGTGCGATGAGCGCAGCGAAGCCGAGGTCCTTCGGATCGGGCGCGGGCGCCTGCGATCCGGCGAACCAGCCGCGCAGGCCGGGGAAATCGCGGCACAGCAGTTGCTCGACGCGCGCGTCCTCGATCGCGGAGGCAACCGCGATGACCATGGGCTTGAGCCCGCGCGCCGGTCGCGCGGGCGTTGAGTAGCGCAAGTGCGCGACCGCATGCGCGGCCATGGCCCGGCGCAGGCTTTCCGCAGCCGCGCCTCCGGGCAGCAGCAGGCGCTTGCCGACGAGCACGGCGCGTGCGCCGGCCATGGCCTGCACTTCCACGTCGATGCCGGCGAGACCGCGGGCCAGCAGCGACAAGGCGGCATTCATCCGAACTGCGCTTCGACAAAGCCCCGCAGCGCGCTGGCCATGTCGGGGTCGTCCGTCAGTGCGCGCGTCATCGTCATCTCGCAGCTCTCGCGCGGCGTCACGCCGTCGCGGATCAGCACGCCCGCGTAGATCAGCATGCGCGTCGACACGCCTTCGTCGAGCCCCCGCTGCTTCAGCTCGCGAGAGCAACGCGCGATGGCCACCAGCCTTGCCGCGAGGTCGAGGCCCACCTGCGCCTCGTGCGACACGATCTCGGCTTCGAGTGTGCTGTCGGGGTAGTCGAACTCCAGTGCCGCGAAGCGCTGGCGGGTCGAAGGCTTCATGTCCTTGGCGCTGCTCTGGTAGCCGGGGTTGTACGACACCACGAGCTGAAAGTCCGGATGCGCACGCACCAGCTCGCCCTTCTTGTCCAGCGGAAGGACGCGCCGCGCGTCCGTCAGCGGGTGGATCACCACCGTCGTGTCCTGCCGCGCCTCCACCACTTCGTCGAGGTAGCAGATGCCGCCGTGCCGCACCGCCAGCGTCAACGGGCCGTCGTGCCAGGCCGTGCCGTCGGCGTCGAGCAGGTAGCGGCCGACAAGGTCGGAGGCCGTCATGTCCTCGTTGCAGGCCAGCGTGACCAGCGGCCGGCCCAGCGACCACGCCATGTGCTCCACGAAGCGCGTCTTGCCGCAGCCGGTGGGGCCTTTCAGGATCAGCGGCATGCGGTGGCTGTACGCCTGCCGGTACAGCGCCACCTCGTTGCCCGCGGGCCGGTAGAAAGGCTCGGTCTCGATGCGGTAGGCGGCCAGCGGATCGGCAACCGCCGCGTTCATCGGTGTTGCGCCGGCTCGTTCGGAAGGCCCTCGATCGGGCATTCGGGCGTGCCCACAGTGCTTCGCGTGAACGACTCCACCATCTCGCGCGTGCCCTCGGGGTCGTTGATCCACTTCGTGTAGAAGTTGTACGGGCAGGCCGCCACGCCCTTGTCGCCGTCGCCCGAGTTGATGGTGCCGGTGTAGCCGCGGTGCACCAGCTTGAAAAGGTGGTTCTGCGACTGGCCGTTCTTGCGCGCGTCGCGGATCAGGCCCATGGAGAGTTCGGCGTAGTTGATGCCCATCTCCTCCTCGCCGCATTCGCCCAGCGTGCGGCCGTCGAAGCCGATGAGCGCCGAGTGGCCGAAGTACGAGTAGACGCCGTCGAAGCCCGCCGCGTTGGCCACCGCCACGTAGGTGTTGTTCATGAATGCCATGGCCTTCGACACCATGATTTGCTGCTCCTTGGCGGGGTACATGTAGCCCTGGCAGCGGATGATGAGCTCGGCGCCGCGCATCGCGCAGTCGCGCCAGATCTCGGGGTAGTTGCCGTCGTCGCAGATGATCAGGCTGATCTTCATGCCCTTGGGGCCTTCGCTCACGTAGGTGCAGTCGCCCGGATACCAGCCCTCGATGGGCACCCACGGCATGATCTTGCGGTACTTCTGGACGATCTCGCCCTTGTTGTTCATGAGGATCAGCGTGTTGTAGGGCGCCTTGTTCGGGTGCTCCTCGTGGCGCTCGCCGGTCAGCGAGAACACGCCCCACACGTTGGCGCGGCGGCAGGCGTCGGCGAAGATGGCCGTCTCCTCGCCGGGCACGGTGGCGGCCGTGTCGTACATCTCCTTGGCGTCGTACATGATCCCGTGCGTGGAGTACTCGGGGAACACCACCAGGTCCATGCCCGGCAGGCCCTTCTTCATGCCGACCAGCATCTCGCCGATCTTGCGCGCGTTGTCCAGCACCTCGGCCTTGGTGTGCAGGCGGGGCATCTTGTAGTTGACGACCGCGACGCCCACGCAATCGTTGCTGCTCGAAATATCACCGTGTCTCATGATGCTGCTCCTGAAGTGGTTGATGAAGAAAGAAAACAAGAAGGCCCGGATCGGCGTTCAACCGATCCGGGCCTTCCGGTGGAGCAATGGGTTCGTGTCGTCGGAGCCGATTGTTCTCAACTCATCGCGAGCTGCACATACGTCATTTCGCTGATTGCGGCGGCAATGCGCTCAGCGCGGGCGCGCGTAGCCGGACTCGATCCACGCGCCGGCGCTGGTGGCGGTGAGCCTGAAGGCGGGCGACACGCTCACGCTGGCGAGTTCGCTGTCGTCGGCGTCGTCGTAGGCCGTGAGCGTGGCCGTGGGGTTGTCCTCGTCGGGAACGATGGCAAGCGCCACGCGCACGCGCCGGTCGTCGCGCGCGGTGACGGTCACGCTCTTGTTGAGCGCGGCGTGCAGCTGCTGCTCGTGGCGGCGGATCACTTCGGCGGCGGTCTTCACCAGCGTGGAGAAGGCGGGGCCGTCGAGCGGCTTGGGGTTCTTCTTGTCGCGGCCCATGGTCCAGGGGCCGACGAGGGCGGGCTCGGGGTCGCCGTGGCGCGTCATCTCTACGGCCCAGCCGTCGTCTTCCTCGTTCTTGATGATGCGGGCGGTCCAGCGGTCGTCGCGCCAGAGGCGGTCTTCCTGCAGGGGGAGGGTGTCGGAGTCTGTGGTCGGTTCGGTCATTCGGTTGCTGTCGTTCTGGCGCGGGGCATTTTCGCCTCGGCAGCGGGGCCTCCGATGTGGCGCGCGAGGCCTTCGGCCAGCGCATCGAAGGCGACGCGGCAGCGCGGGCTGCCGCGCAGGTCCTCGTGCATCGTGACCCAGGTGTCGAGCTGCAGCGAGAAGGCGCGCGGCATCAGGCGGACCAGCCCGGGTTCTCGGCTGGCCAGCGCCACCTGGCAGATGCCGATGCCGGCACCGGCGCGTATCAGCGCCAGTTGCGTGAGGTCGCTGTCGGTGCGCACAGAGAAGGTGTCGCGCGTGAAGCCCTTGAGCGACTTGCCCGCGTTGCGCACGAAGGCCGTGGGCTGGTCGTACCCGATCAGCGAGTGGGCGGCCAGCTCTTCGAGCTTGCGCGGCGCGCCATGGCGCGCGAGATAGTCGCGATGCGCGTGGAAGCCCAGCTCGATGTTGCCGATGCGGCGCGCCACCAGCTGCTCCTGCCTGGGGCGCACCATGCGCACGGCGATGTCGGCCTCGCGCCGCAGCAGGTCCTGCACGCGGTTGGTCGACACCAGCTCGACCTTCAGCGCAGGGTGCGTCTCGCGCAGCCTCGCGACGATGGTCGGCAGCACTTCCGCGCAGACGACCTCGCTGGCCGACACGCGCACCACACCACGCACGCCTTCGCCCTGGCTGCTGGCGGCGCGCTCCAGCGAGGCGGCCGTGCTTTCCATGGCCTCCGCATGCGTGCGCAGCGCCAGCGCCACCTCGGTGGGCAGCAGCCCCGTCTGCGAACGCGTGAAGAGCACGGTGCCCAGCGCCTCCTCGAGCGCCGCCACGTGGCGCCCGACCGTGGGCTGGGTGATGCCGAGGGCGCGTGCAGCGCCCGAGAGCGAGCCCTCGCGCAGCACGCTCAGGAAAGTGCGGTAGAGCTCCCAGCCGATGTTCGAAGTCATACATAAATGTATGGCTGATAGCTCATGTTCGGCAATTCCAATGGAGCCGGCGCGGTTCCAGAATTCTTCCATCGGCAACAACTTCTGGAGCATTCCATGGCAAACGACACGGTCCTGGTTCTCGGCGCAACGGGCGGCATCGGCGGCGAAGTGGCCCGCCAGCTGCGCGATGCAGGCTGGCAGGTACGCGCGCTGAAGCGCGACGCGCAGGAAGGAAAGCGCGAAGGCATCACCTGGCTGGCCGGCGACGCGATGGACGAACAGGCGGTGCGCCGCGTCGCCCGTGGCTGCTCGGTCATCGTGCATGCGGTCAACCCGCCGGGCTACCGCAACTGGTCGCAGCTGGTGCTGCCGATGCTCGACAACACCATCGCCGCCGCCAAGGCCGAAGGCGCGATCATCGTGCTGCCGGGCACGGTCTACAACTTCGGTCCCGACGCCTTCCCGCTGCTGGCCGAGGACTCGCCGCAGCGCCCGCTCACCCGCAAGGGCGCGATCCGCGTCGAGATGGAGCGGCGCCTGGAAGAGGCCAGCCGCCAGGGCGCGCGCGTGCTGATCGTGCGTGCCGGCGACTTCTTCGGCCCGAAGGCGGGCAACAACTGGTTCTCGCAGGGGCTGGTGAAGGTGGGGCAGCCCGTGCGGGCCGTGAGCTATCCCGGCAGCCCCGGCGTCGGCCACCAGTGGTCGTACCTGCCCGACGTGGCGCGCACCATGGTCGAGCTGCTCTCGCGGCGCGACCGGCTGGAGCCCTTCGCCCGCTTCCACATGGCCGGCCACTGGGACGCGGACGGCACGCGCATGAGCGATGCCATCCGCAAGGTGGTGGCGCGCCGTACCGGTGCCAGGGTCGGCGTGTCGGCCTTCCCGTGGTGGCTGCTGACGCTGGCTTCGCCCTTCGTCGTCACCTTCCGGGAAATGCGCGAGATGCGCTACCTGTGGCGCACGCCGGTGGCGATGGACAACGCGAAGCTGGTGGCCTTCCTCGGCCGCGAGCCGCACACGCCGCTGGAGGAAGCCGTGGAAACGGCGCTCGACGGCATGGGCTGCCTGGCTGCAGCACCGGTGGCTGCGGCCGCTTGATCGCCTGGGGCAACGGCTCAGAAGACCGAGAGCCCCGTGCGCGCCACGAAGAGTTCGAGCGCCTTCATTCCCAGCAGCGAATTGCCGGTGGCGTCGAGCGCGGGCGACCACACGCACAGCGTGAGCCTGTCGGGCACCACCGCGACGATGCCGCCGCCCACGCCGCTCTTGCAGGGCAGGCCGATGGAGAAGGCCACGTCGCCCGCCGCGTCGTAGGTGCCGCAGGTGAGCATCAGCGCGTTGATGCGGCGCGTCTGCCGCTCGCCGGTGACCTCGGGCTCTCCGTCGAGGGGATGCGCACCGTCGCGGCACAGGAAGGCGGCGGCGCGCGCGAGCTGGCGGCAGCTCATGCGCAGCGCGCACTGGTGGAAGTAGGTGTCCAGCACGGTCTCGACGTCGTTGTCGATCTTGCCGAAGCTCTTCATGAAGTTGGCCAGCGCGATGTTGCGAAAGCCGGTATCGGCCTCCGACTGCGCCACCTCGTCGTCGAAGGCGACGGGTTCGCCGCACAGGCTCGACATGAGCGCGAGGATGTCGGCCTTGGCGCTGCCGCCCGCGGCCCTGGCCTGGCTCACCAGCCGGTCGGCGACCGCGATGGCGCCTGCATTGATGAAGGGGTTGCGCGGCTTGCCCTGTTCGTTCTCCAGTTGCACCAGCGAGTTGAACGGGTTGCCCGAGGGCTCGCGGCCGATGCGCTCCCACAGCGCGTCGTCCATGCGCTGCATGGCGAGCGTGAGCGTGAAGAGCTTCGACACGCTCTGGATGGAGAAGGGCGTCTCGAAGTCGCCCGCGCCGGCTTCCTCGCCCTCGCAGGTGCGCAGCGCGATGCCGAACTGCCGCGCATCGACGCGCGCGAGCGCCGGAATGTAGCTGGCGACCTTGCCGCCCTGGCCGAGCTGTGGGCGCAGGGTGGCGACGATCTCGTCGAGGACGGGCTGAAACCAGGTGGCGGTGTTGCTGCTGCTCATGCGCTGCGTTGTACCGTAGGCCGCCGGTTGACCAGCACGATGCCCAGCGCCACGCCGACCAGCGCCACGATCAGCTGCGCCGTGAGCGGCTCCTTCAGCAGCGCCACGCCGAACACCAGCGCGAACAGCGGCGTGAGAAAGGTGAAGGACGACATCTGCGTGGCCGGGTAGTGCCGCAGCAGCCACATCCACGCGAGATAACTCGCGAAGGCGCCCACCACCGTCTGCAGCCCGATGGAAGTCCAGGCCCAGGCGGAATACGAGAAGCCCCAGTGCTCGCCCAGCACCAGCGAGAGCACCGGGCATGCGGCCGCCGTGACGGCGACCTGATAGAACAGCGTCTTCTCCGCGCTGGCCGTGGCCAGGCGCGTGGTGCGCAGCGTGAGCGTGGTCAGGCCCCAGAGCATGCCGGCCGCCAGCGCCATGCCGTCGCCGATGAGCTGCGACGAACTCATGTGGGCGAAGCCCTCGCTGAAGGCCAGCACCACGCCCGAGAAGGCGATGAAGAGCCCCAGCCACTGGAAGCCGCGCAGCCGCTCGGCCGGCACCCAGCGCGGCAGCAGCAGCGAGACCCAGAAGGGCGCCGTGTAGAGGAACACCGTGAGCCGCGAGGCGCTGGTGTGCTGCAGCCCCAGGTAGATGCCGGCGAATTCGCCAGAGAACAGCAGCCCGGCCAGAAGCCCCGGCCACAGCGTGCCGTCGCGCTCGAAGAGCGGCACGCGCCGCCACACGCACCACAGCCACAGGAGCGCCGTCGCGCCGACCATGCGGATGGAGGCCTGCCACATCGGCGGCACCTCGGTCACGGTGGTCTTGATGAGGATCTGCTGCAGGCCCCAGAAGGCGCAGCAGGCGATGAGAAGGCCGACGGCGAGGCCGTCGAGATGGGTCTTGCGCTGGATCATTCGGGGCGGTCGCTCGAAACGGGGTGGCGGCGGAGGGCCGCCGAATTCATCCGATGATCGTATCGTGTCCGGGCAACCCGCGTGGGCTCACTGGGCAAATGCATCCAGCGCGGGCAGCGGCGCCTGCCGCTCGAAGCGCTGGCCGATGGCCTGCAGCGCGGCCTCCAGGAACTGCAGGAACATGCCCATGGCCACCGAGGTCGTCTGGCCCGAGCGCTGGTAGAGGCAGCTGAACGAGCGCGCGCCCGCGTCGGCCAGGCCGGTCCACATCAGCGTGCCGCGCTCCACGTCCTCGGCCACGTTCTCGGGAATGAGGAAGCCGATGCCGGTGCCTCCCGCCACGAGGCGCCGCACCATCGCGACCGAGCTGGTTTCCACCAGCGGGCGCACCTTGCGGTGCTCGCGGTGGTCGATCTGGTCGACCATGGCGCGCAGCTCGGTGTCGGGCGTCATGAGGATCAGCGGGTGGTCCAGGCAGTCGCGCAGCCGCGGCAGCTTCCCCAGCGCCGCCAGCGGGTGGCCCGGCGGCGTGACCAGCCCCAGGTGCTGCGGAAAGCTGCGGATCTCCTCCACGCCCGGCGGCGGCTTGCGGCGCAGGCAGAAGCCGATGTCCGATTCGCCGTTGGCCACCCACTTCAGGATGTTCTCGCCGCTGCCCGAGCGCACGCCGTAGGTCACGCCGGGGTAGTTCTTCATGGCCGTCTCGATGACCTCGGGCACCAGCTGCTCGGCCGAGGAATGCGGCACCGCCAGGTTGATGTGGCCGCGCCGCAGCGAGCGCAGGTCTTCCACCTGCGCCAGCGCGTTGTCGAAGTCGCGCTGCCCGCGCCGCACGGCGGCCACCATGATCTCGCCGGCCGTGGTCAGCTGCATGCCGCGCGGCAGCCGGTCGAAAAGGGGCGTGCCCACCTGCTCCTCGAGGTTGAGCACCTGCTGGTGGACCGCGGCGGCCGTGAGGTGCAGCGCTTCTGCCGCCTTGCGCACCGAGCCGCGGCGGGCCACTTCGTCGAAACAGCGGAAGGTCTGGGAGATGGCGCGCATGGTGCCGGGAGTGTATGGATTTTCTATACGCACCGTACGAAACAAACAGATTTTCCTGACGGGCGATGCGGCCTAGATTCGCACCGTCATCCAATATTCCGAGGTTCGTTCCCGTGACCACCACCACCGTCGACCAGATCACCCAGCGCCGCCGCGGCACCGGCCTGATCGCCCACGACCCGGCGCTGAGCGCCGGCGGCTACACCCTGATCGCGCCGCAGACCGACGACGGCAACGTCTACCTGGTCGACATCGAAGGCCGTGTCGTCCATCAGTGGAAGATGCCGGTGCGCCCGGGCCGCGCGGCCGTGATCCTTCCCAACGGCAACCTCGGCTACAACGGCAACCACGCCGATTCGCCCGAGATCTACCCGGCCTGGTCGCTGTGGCACGGCGGCGATTTCTACGAGGCCACGCCCGAGGGCGAGATCGTCTGGCGCTTCCAGGACCCGACCCATCACCACGACGCCCGCTGGCTGGCCAACGGCCACCTGCTGTACGCCGGCTGCGCGCCCGTGCCGGCCGGCTTCGCCGAGCGGGTGCCCGGCGGCACCGCCCACGGTCCGGACGAAACCATGTACGGCGACGTGATCCGCGAAGTCGACCGCGACGGCAGGCTCGTGTGGGAATGGAAGGCCTGGGAGCATCTGGCGCCGGAAGACTTCCCCATCCACCCCGGCTTCGGCCGCACCCACTGGCCGCTGGTGAACGGGCTCGACGTGACGGCCGAGGGGCTGGTGCTCATGAGCCTGCGCACGACCTCGGGCATCGTCGGCATCGACCGCGCCACCGGCGGCGTGAAGCTGCACATCCCGCCGTCGGTGCTGTCGCACCAGCATGCGCCCGTCGCGCTGGACAACGGCAACATTCTTGCTTTCGACAACGGCAACTTCCGCACCGGCAAACATGTGGCGTTCTCGCGCGTTCTCGAAATCGACCCGGCCTCCAACGAGGTCGTGTGGCAGTACGCGGACGAGCTGGTCAACGCCTTCTACACCGCCTACATGGGCAGCGCGCAGCGCCTGCCCAACGGCAACACGCACGTCACCGAGTCGGCAACGGGGCGCCTGTTCGAGGTCACGCCGGCCGGCGAGGTGGTGTGGGAGTACGTGATCCCCTGGTTCGCCGAATACCCCGACGAGGCCGCGCGCAAGTACGTGCCCGGCCGCCAGAACAGCGTGTTCCAGACTTTCCGCTACACCGCGGCGCAACTTCCCTGGCTCAAGGTTTCCGCATGACGACGTCTTCTTCCTTCTCGCTTCGCCGCCTCCTGCTCGCGCTGGCTGCGGCGCTGCCCTTCGCGGCGCAGGCCGCCGACGCGCCCAAGCCGGTGCGCATCCTCAGCAACTGGTTCGCCCAGCCCGACCAGGCCGGCTACTGGCAGGCCCAGCAGGACAAGCTCGGCCGCGAAGCCGGCATCGAGATCAGCGTGCTGCAGGGCGGCCCGAAGATCCAGACCATCCCGCAGGTGGCCTCGGGCCAGGCCGAGTTCGGCATCGGCAACGCCGACGACGTGCTGCTGGCCCGCCTGCGCGGCGCGCCGGTGCGCGCGGTGTTCGCGCACCTCGACTACGTGCCCTACACGCTGGTCTACCACGCCGACCCGGCCGTGAAGTCCATCGCCGACCTGCAGGGCCGCACCTTCGCGGTGAACATCGGCAATGCCTACTGGGAGTGGACGAAGAAGCAGTACAAGCTCGCGGGCACGCGCGAGATCCCGGTGAGCGGCGACCTCGGCCTGTTCCGCAACGATCCGAAGATGGTGCAGCAGGGCTATTCGCTCTTCCTGCCCGCGCGCATGGCCGCGGCCGGCGTGCAGGTGCAGCAGATCACGCTGGCCTCGCTGGGCTACCGGCCCTACGACGTGCTCTTCACCACCGACGACATGATCCGCAAGAACCCCGCGCTGGTGAAGGCCACCATCGCCGCGGTGCAGAAGGGCTGGGCCAACTACGTGCGCAACCCCCAGGGGCTCAAGCCCCTCATCACCGGCATGAACAAGCAGATGACGCCCGAGGTCTACGACGCGGCCAACAAGGAAATGATCGAGACGCTGATCTCGCACGACCTCGGCCGTATCGGCTGCATGACGGATGCGCGCTGGAGCGAACTCGCGGGCCAGTTGCGCAGCGTCGGCTTCCTGCCCGCTGGCTTCGACGCGAAGCAGGGCTACGACCGCACGCTGGTGCCGGGCTGCAACCCATGAGCGGCGCGGCCGTCGGGCTGGAGGGCGTGTCGAAGCGCTTCGACACGCGCAAGGATGGCGGGCTGCTGGCGCTGGACACGGTCGACTTCGCGCTGCGCCCGGGAGAGTTCGTCTCCATCGTCGGGCCCTCGGGCTGCGGCAAGTCGACCCTGCTGCGCATCATGGCGGGGCTGGTCGCGCCGAGCACCGGGCGCTGCACGCGGCCCGACGGCATCGAGACCGCCTTCGTGTTCCAGGAGGCCGCGCTGCTGCCTTGGCGCAACGTGGAGCGCAACGCGCAGTTGCTGATGGAGCTCGAAGGCCACCCGCCCCAAAGCTATCGCCCGCGCGCGGCCGAGGCACTGAAGCTGGTGGGGCTCGCGGGCTTCGAGAAGTCGTATCCGCACCAGCTCTCTGGCGGCATGCGCATGCGGCTGTCGCTGGCACGCGCACTGGCGCTGCGCCCCGGGCTGCTGCTGCTCGACGAGCCTCTGGCGGCCGTCGACGAACTCACGCGCGACGTGTTGCAGGAGGAGCTCTCGTCGCTGTGGCGGCAGGCCGGCTTCACCGGCGTGCTGGTGACGCACAACGTGCACGAGGCGGTGTATCTCTCGAACCGGGTGGTGGTGATGTCGCCGCGGCCGGGACGCATCCTCGACGTGATCGACGTGCCCTTCGCATTCCCGCGTGCGCCCGAGCTGCGCGCCAGCGCGGACTTCGCGGCGCTCACCGGACAGGTGACGGCGGTGCTGCGCGCGCAGCATCATGCGCAGGCGGTCGCCTGAGGAAAACACGATGACGCGTTCTTCCTCATCTTCTTCCTCGCCTGCCCTGGCCTTCGCACGCAACGCCGCCCCCGTGCTGGTGGTCGCGCTGCTCGCCGTCGGCTTCTGGTGGCTGCTGAGCGCCACCGTCTACCAGGGCAAGGGCTACCTGCTGCCATCGCCGCAGGAGGTCGCAGCCGCCACCGTGGAGAACGCCGCAACGCTCGCGGGTGCGACGCTCTCCACGCTGAAGGAGGCGCTGCTGGGCTACGCGCTGGCCATCGTCGTCGGCATCGCGGGCGCGGCGGTGCTGGCGCAGTCGCGGCTGCTGGAGCGCAGCCTGTATCCGTACGCGGTGCTGCTGCAGACCGTGCCGGTGGTCGCGATCGCGCCACTCATCGTGCTCTGGTTCGGCTACAACGAGCTGTCGGTGGTGATCGTGAGCTTCATCATGTCGCTCTTCCCGATCATCAACAACACGATGCTGGGCCTGCGCTCCACCTCGCGCAATCTCGCGGAGCTGTTCGCGCTGCACCGCGCGGGCGGGCTGGTGTCGTTCTGGAAGCTGCGGCTGCCGGGCGCGCTGCCGCACATCTTCGCGGGGCTGCGCATCTCGGCGGGGCTGTCGGTGATCGGCGCCATCGTGGGCGAATTCATCATCGGCTCGGGCAATGCCGAAGGCGGGCTCGGCGTGCAGATCGTGTTCGCGCAGGGGCGCATGTACACCGCGCTGCTGTTCGCCGAGGTGATCGCGGCGACGCTGCTGGGCTTTCTCTTCTTCCTGGTGGTGAGCGCGATCGGCCGGCTGCTGCTGCGGCACTGGCACGAATCGGCGCTGGGGAGCTAGCCAGCCTCGCCGCCTTTCTCTGCCTCTATCTGGCGGATGCCACCGGATAGGGCGGCTTGCCCCGCGTGCCCGTCATCAGGTCGGGCACCACCGTCTCCACGTCGGGCACCGCGCGCGCGGCGCGTTCCAGCTTCCTGGCGAGCGCCGCGTCCGGCACGCAGCCCTGCAGGTAGACCCAGCGGCGCTGGATGACCACCCAGACGCTGCCCTTCCTCACCCCAGGTACGGCCAGCAGCGCGGCGCGCACCTTGGGCGCGAGCGGCTTGTCGTAGCGGTAGGCGTTGCTGTCGGCGCACTTGCCGGCCAGCCAGCAGGTGGTGCCGCGCTCCAGCCGCGAGTGGGTCTGCAGGCGGCGCTCCTCGGTCGTATAGAACGGGCCCTCGGGCACGGCGCAGGCCGGCAGGCCCGAGGAGATCTGGAAGAACGGGTCGTCGAACCAGTTCTGCTTGACCGGCCCGTTCGCTTCCTGCGCCGCACCGGCCTGCGCGGCGAGCAGCAGGACAAGCAGGAGCGCAGGGCGAAGCGTCACAAGGGATGCTCCGTGTAGAAGCGCCCGCCGTGGAAGAGCAGCGGCGAGGCGCCTGCGTCGTGCGAGCAGCGCTCCACCTCGCCCACGAAGATCACGTGGTCGCCTTCGTCGTAGCGGCTGCGGTTGAAGCACTCGAAGCTGGCCGCAGCGCCCACGAGCACCGGCGCGCCGCCCAGGCCTTCGGTGTAGGCCACGTCGGCCCAGCGGTCGATGTTCTTCGCGGCGAAGCGCTCGGCCAGCGCCTTCTGGTTGGCCGCGAGGATGTTCACCGTGTAGTGCGAGCCGGCGCTCAGCGCGGGCATCGAGCCGGCCGCGCGAGACAGGCTCCACAGCACCAGCGGCGGGGTCAGCGAGACCGAATTGAAGGAGTTGGCAGTGAGGCCGACCAGCGTGCCGTTCGCCGCGCGCGCGGTCACGACGGTGACGCCGGTGGCGAACATGCCGAGGGCTTCACGGAACTCGTCGGACGAAAAGGAGGGCGGCTGGGCCCGGCGGGGAGTGGTCACGGAAAAAGAAGCAAAGGCCGGATGCGGGAGGCCCATTTTGGCTCAGTGCCCGCCGGCCTGCCCGCCGGTGCTCATCAACTCGGTCACCAGCCGGGTATAGGCGGCTGCGGCCGGGGAGGGCGTGCGCGCCGCCAACGTGACGAGGCTGTAGTGCGTCTGCATGCGCTCCAGGCCCGCCACCGGCAGGGGAACCAGCGTGTCGGTGTCGTGGCCCGGATGGCTGGGGACAGGCGCGACCGGCGCGAGGATCACCGCGCCGGCGGTGAGTGCCAGGTGCCGCAGCGTGCCGGTGTCGTCGCAGGTCACGTTGAAAACGCCGCGGTCGCCGCGCGGGGCGAGCCGGTCGAACTGCAGCGCCACCTCGGCCGGCAGGCGCGGGCCGGCGACGGGATGGTCCATGAGCTTTTCGAGGCGCACGGGCTGCGGCCTGAGCTTGAGCAGCGGGTGCTTCGGCCGCACGAAGAAGGACACCGGCAGGTTGGGCAGCCGCGCGAGCTTCAGGCCGGGCTGCTGCTTCGTCAGGTCGCGCGTGTCGGCCACGAACAGGTCGAGTTCGCGGCGGTGCAGGCGCTCGCACAGCGTGGCGGTGTCGGCCACCTCCATGCGCATCTGCAGCTGTGGATGGCGCTGCGTCATGAGCGACAGCGCGGCGCGGCCCAGCGTGCCGGCGGCAAAGGGGCCGAAGCCGACCGCGAGGCTGCCGATGGCCAACCCTTCGAGCTGCAGCACGTCGCGCGCGATCTGCTGCGCGTCGGCCAGCAGCTCGCGCGCGCGTGCCAGCACCAGCTCGCCGGCCTGGGTGAAGCGCACACTGCCGTAGGCGCGGTCGACCAGGCGGGCCTGCAGGCTTTCCTCCAGGCTCTCGATGCTGCGCGAGAGGGCGGGCTGCGAAAGATGCACCGCCTGGGCCGCGCGGCCGAAGCTGCCCTGGTCGGCGAGGGCGACGAGATGCTGGAGCTGGCGTAGCTGCATTTTGCGTTTTACTTAAAAAGAACGCGCATATTTTGCATTTGCCAGTGATTCGGTCGCTTCGCAGAATCGCCGGATGACTTCTTCCTTGCCAGCTTCTCCTTCGTCCTTCTCCGCCGCGCTCGTCGCCCTTGCATGCGCGCTGGCCGCACCGTCCGCCACCTTCGCGCAGGCCGCGCCCAAGGCGCCCGAGCCCTCCACGCTCAAGGCCAATGCCGAGATGGCGAAGACGCTGCCGTTCGCCAACCGGCAGGACTTCGAGGACGCGATGCACGGCTTCGTCGGCACCGTGCCCGACGCGCTGGTGCCGGGCGCCGGCGTGCGCCCCGTCTGGAGCATGAAGCCCTACGACTTCCTCAAGGCGGACGCGCCGGCCGACACCGTCAACCCCAGCCTGTGGCGGCAGGCGCAGCTCAATGCGATCCACGGCCTGTTCAAGGTGACCGAGCGCGTCTACCAGGTGCGCGGCTTCGACATCGCCAACATGACCATCGTGGAAGGCGACAGCGCGCTGATCGTCATCGATCCGCTGCTGGCCGCCGAGACCGCGCGCGCCGCGCTCGAGCTCTACTACCAGCACCGCCCGCGCAAGCCCGTGGGCACGGTGATCTACACGCACGGCCACGCCGACCACTTCGGCGGCGTGAAGGGCGTCGTCGACGAGGCCGACGTGAAGGCAGGCAAGGTGCAGGTGCTCGCGCCCTCGGGCTTCATGGAAACGGCCGTGGCCGAGAACATCCTCGCAGGCAACGCGATGAGCCGGCGCTCGCAGTACCAGTTCGGCACGCTGCTGCCGCCGGGTCCGCGCGGGCAGGTCGACACCGGCCTGGGCAAGGCGCTGGCGCGCGGCACCATGTCGCTGATCGCGCCCACCTCCACCATCGACAAGCCGACGGAGGAGCGCACCATCGACGGCGTGCAGTTCGTCTTCAGGCTGGTGCCGGGCTCCGAGGCGCCTTCGGAAATGCTCATGTACCTGCCGCAGTTCCGCGTGCTCAACATGGCGGAGGACGTGACGCACAACATGCACAACCTCTACACCATCCGCGGCGCGGAGGTGCGCGACGGCAACCTGTGGTCGAAGTACATCGACGAGGCCCGCGTGGCCTTCGGCGGCAAGGCCGAAGTGCTGATCGCCCAGCACCACTGGCCGACCTTCGGGCAGGACCGGATCGTCGACCTGCTGAAGAAGCAGCGCGACATGTACAAGTTCATCAACGACCAGTCGCTGCGCCTGCTCAACCAGGGCTACACCGCGGCCGACATCGCCGAGACGCTGCGCATGCCAGCGAGCCTGGAGCAGGAGTGGTCCGCGCGCGGCTACTACGGCACGCTGCGGCACAACGCCAGGGCCGTCTACCAAAAGTACCTGGGCTGGTACGACGCCAACCCCGCCAACCTGAACCCGCTGCCGCCGGTGGCCTATGCGAAGAAGACCGTCGAGTACATGGGCGGCGCCGATGCGGTGCTGGCGCGCGCCCGTGAAGACTTCGGCAAGGGCGAGTTCCGCTGGGTGGCCAGCGCGATGAGCCAGGTCGTGTACGCCGACCCGACCAACCGCGCGGCCCGCGAGCTGGGCGCCGATGCGCTCGAGCAGATGGGCTACCAGTCGGAAGCCGGTACCTGGCGCAGCGCCTACCTGGTGGGCGCGATGGAGCTGCGCAACGGCGTGCCGAAGATCGCGGGCGGCAACAGCGCCAATGCCGATTCGCTCAAGGCCGTGAGCAACGACCTGTTCTTCGACTTCCTGGGCGTGCGGCTGAATGCCGCCAAGGCCGAGGGAAGGAAGATGGCCATCAACTGGAACTTCACCGATTCCAACGAGCAGTTCGTGCTGACGCTGGAGAACTCCGCGCTCACGCACATCGCCGGCCGCCAGCCCGACGCCGACGCCGACGCCGACGCCACGGTGACGCTGAACCGCGCCACGCTCGACGCGATCACGCTGAAGGAAACGAGCTTCCCGGCGGCGGTGCTTGCGGGCAAGGTGAAGATCGACGGCGACCGCGCGAAGCTGGCGGAGCTGATGTCGATGCTCGATACCTTCGAGCCGATGTTCCCGATCGTCGAGCCGAAGGCTCAGCCGAAGAACCAGTAGCAGACCGCGACGGCAGCCACCACGCCCGCCAGCTCGGCCAGCAGCGCGCACGACACCGCGTGCCGCGTGCGCTGGATGCCGACCGCGCCGAAGTACACCGCCAGCACGTAGAAGGTGGTCTCGGTGCTGCCCTGGATGGTGGCGGCCACCAGGGCAGGGAAGCTGTCGACGCCGTGGCTCTTCATGGTCTCGATCAGCATCGCGCGCGCCGCGCTGCCCGAGAAGGGCTTGACCAGCGCGGTGGGCATGGCGTCGACGAAGCGTGCGTCGAGCCCCGCCGCCGTCACCAGCCAGCGCAGGCCGCCGAGCGCGAAGTCGAGCGCGCCCGAGGCGCGCAGCACGCCGATGGCGCACAGCATCGCCACCAGGTAGGGCAGCAGGTTCTTTGCGATGTCGAATCCTTCCTTCGCGCCCTCGATGAAGCATTCGTACACCTTGATGCGGCGGATGGCGCCCGCCAGCAGGAACACGACGATCACGCCGAACAGCGTGAGGTTGCCCAGCAGCGACGACAGCGAGGCGATGGCCGCCGCCGAGAGCGTGCCCAGCAGGGTCATGAAGCCGCCCAGCAGCAGCGCGCCCGGCAACAGGTAGGCCAGCACCACCGGGTCCCACAGCCGCAGCCGCTGCGCCACCGCCACCGACAGCAGCCCGACCAGCGTGGAGGCGCTGGTGGCCAGCAGGATCGGCAGAAACACCAGCGTCGGGTCGCCCGCGCCCTGCTGGGCCCGGTACATGAAGATGGTGACCGGCAGCAGCGTCAGCGACGAGGCATTGAGCACGAGAAAGAGGATCTGCGCGTTGGTGGCCGTCACAGGGTCGGGGTTCAGCCGCTGCAGCTCGCGCATCGCCTTCAGGCCGATGGGCGTGGCCGCGTTGTCCAGCCCGAGCGCGTTGGCCGCGAAGTTCATGGTGATGAGCCCCAGCGCCGGGTGCCCCGCGGGCACGCCCGGCATGAGCCTCCGGAAGAGCGGCCCCAGCAGCCGCGCGAGCCAGCCGACCAGCCCCGCCGCCTCGGCGATGCGCAGGAAGCCCAGCCACAGCGTCAGCGTGCCGAACAGCAGCACCATCACCTCGACCGCCAGGCGCGCCATCGCGAACAGCGCCTCGACCAGCGCCGCGAACACCGTCGGGTCGCCGCCCACGAGCCACCGGCCCAGCGCCGCCAGCGTCGCCACCCCGAAGAAACCCAGCCACAAGCCGTTGAGCACGCTTCTTTTCCTTTTGTTTCGCTTCGATGATAGGCCCGCCATCGGGGGCCGCCGCGAGCTACAGTTCGGCCCATGCGCGCCTCCACCGTCCGCCGATTCGCCGCCTTCGCCCTAGGCGCCGCCGCCCTCTGGCTGGCGGGCTGCGCGAGCCTGCCGCCGCCGCAGCCGCGCCCGGTGGTCACGGCCTTCACCGACGTGGCGCAGACCGAGCTCGGACAGCTCGCCGCCAAGGGGACGCCCGGCGGGTCGACCTCGCTCTCGGGCTTCAGGCTGCTGCCGGAGGCAGCCTTCGCGTTCGACGCGCGCATCTCGCTCGCGCGGCACGCCGAGAAGTCGCTCGACGTGCAGTACTACCTGATCCAGAAGGACGACGTCGGCCTGCTGTTCCTCAAGGAGCTGCGCGAGGCCGCAGCGCGCGGCGTGCGCGTGCGGCTGCTGGTGGACGACCTCTACACCGGCGGCGAGGACGAGGTGTTCAGCACGCTGTCGGCCTTCCCGAACATCGAGGTGCGGCTGTTCAACCCGCTGCCCTCGCGCGCCGATTCGCTAGCGACGCGGCTGCTGTTCTCGCTGAGCGACTTCGGCCGCATCAACCACCGCATGCACAACAAGCTGCTTGTGGCCGACAACAGCTTCGCGGTCTCGGGCGGGCGCAACATCGCCAACGAATACTTCATGCGCAGCACGGCGGCGAACTTCATCGACATGGACGTGCTCTCCAGCGGCCCGGTGGTGCGCCAGATGTCCGAGGGCTTCGACCGCTACTGGAACAGCGAGCACGTGCGCCCCATCGAGCAGATCGCGCCGCTGCGCATGCCCGCGGAGCAGGCGCAGAAGCGCTTCGACGAGATCGCGCGCACCGCGGTGCCCGACGTGGCCATGCACCAGCGCGACGTGCTCGACAAGTCGCCCGTGGGGCAGCAGCTCATCGCGGGCAACGTGGAGCGCTACTGGGCGCCGTCGACGCTGTTCGTGGACGACCCCGAGAAGATCACGCGCAAGGCCGACGCCGCCTACGCCGGCAGCGTGACGGAGGGCGCGCTCAGCGTCATCAATTCGGCCGAGCGCGAGGTGAAGATCGGCTCGCCGTACTTCATTCCGGGCGCGCGCGGCATGGCGATGATGAAGAAGGCCATCGACCGCGGCGGCCGCATCACGGTGGTGACGAACTCGCTGGGCGCCACCGACGAGCCGCTGGCCTATGCGGGCTACGAGCGCTACCGCGCCGACATGCTGAAGATCGGCGTCACTATCTACGAGATCGCGCCCACGCTCACCGGGCGCTCGGGGCGCTTCGGCGACTTCGGCAAGTCGATCAGCCGGCTGCACGCCAAGCTGGCGATCGTCGACGACGAGCGCTTCTTCATCGGCTCGATGAACCTCGACCACCGCTCGGCCGCGGTCAACACCGAGATCGGGCTGGTCATCGACAGCCCCGAACTGGTGAAGGACTACGACCGGCTCATGAGCGGCGAGCGCGTGAACCTCGGCTACCGCCTGCGCCTGGGCCCCGACGGCCGGCGCGTCCAGTGGCTGGAGTACGACGACGCCGGCGGCGACATCGTCCACGAGGACGAACCGGGCGAGTTCCTCTGGCTGCGCTTCAAGAACTGGCTGCTTCTGCCCATCGTGGGCGAAGAGCTGCTGTAGCCGTTCTTTTGCCTCCTGCGCTCTCCGCGCCCCCCTGGCGCACCGTGGCCGTGTAATACGGATTGCACACTGGCCCTCTAGATTGCGGCGTCCCACGACACAACAACCAGAGGGATTCCCCGATGCGCACCACCCCCACCGCGGCCCCCGCGCCGCGCGCCATGCCCGACCTGCGCTGGCTTGCCGGCCTGGCCTGCACCGCCATCCTGCTGCAGGGCTGCAACGGCGGCGACAACGGCCAGTCGATCGTCCTGGGGCCGCCGGCGGCCCCAGCGCCCGCTCCGGCGCCTGCGCCGGCTCCCGCGCCCGCCCCGCAGTCCGACGCCGCCTCGGCCGACGCCAACCTGCAGGCCACGTGGGTGGAGATCGGCGACAACAACGCCGCCATTGCGCGCGCCATCACAAGCTACACCGCGCCGGCCTCGGCCACCACGGCCGACGCCAATGCCGTGTGCCCGCAGATCACGGTGGACGGCAAGACGACGCGCATGACCCTGCGCGTGGCCGCCGGCACGATGGCGCTGCGCACCACCGCCAGCGACCCGGCCGATTCCAAACCCTCCGCCTTTCCCGTGTCGGCCTGCGAGACCACGCTGCCGGCCGACGCGAAGCAGGCCGCCATCGGCACCCGCACCCTGCCACTGCCCAAGGCCGAGCCGCAGCGCGTGCTGGTGCTCGCCGACACCGGCTGCCGCCTGAAGAAGGCCGACAAGGCCTACCAGCCCTGCAACGACAGCACGGTATGGCCCTTCGCGCCGATCGCAGCCACCGGCGCCGGATTCAACCCCGACCTGGTGCTGCACATCGGCGACTACCACTACCGCGAGAACGTCTGCCCCGACGACATCGCCGGCTGCAAGGACAGCCCCTGGGGCTACGGCTGGGACACCTGGCAGGCCGACTTCTTCAAGCCGGCTGCTCCGCTGCTGGCCAAGGCACCGTGGATCGTGGTGCGCGGCAACCACGAGGAATGCGCACGCGGCGGCCAGGGCTGGATGCGCTTCCTCGATCCGCGCCCGTATGCCGACAAGCGCTCGTGCAACGACCCGGCCAACGACAGCACCGGCAACTACTCCGAGCCCTACGCGGTGCAGCTGGGCACGGGGTCGCAGGTCATCGTGTTCGACTCGGCCAAGGCCGGCAAGGCGGCGCTGGCGACCAATGATCCGCAGTTCATCGCCTACCAGAAGCAGTTCCAGACCGTCGCGACGCTGGCCGCCAAGCCCGGCATCACGACCACGATGTTCACCAACCACCATCCCATCCTGGCCTTCGCGCCGGTCGCGGGCCAGACCCCGGCCTCGGGCAACCTCGCGCTGCAGTCTGTGATGGGCAACCTCAACCCCAAGGCCTACTACCCGAGCGGCGTGCACATCGCGCTGCACGGCCACGTGCACGACTTCCAGGCGCTGAACTTCGCCACCGACCATCCCGCTACGGTGGTGTCCGGCAACGGCGGGGACAACCTCGACGTGGCGCTGCCCGATCCGCTGCCCGCCGGCACGGCGCCCGCGCCCGACGTGACGGTCGACCGCATCACGCACCACAGCAGCTTCGGCTTCATGCTGATGGAGCGCAAGGCTTCGCCCGCCGTGGGCTGGACTTTCAAGGCCTACACGGTGGCGGGCAAGCTGCTCGCCACCTGCCAGCAGACCGGCCGCACGCTGGCCTGCGACAAGACCGGCTTCCTGACGCCGTGACGATGCGCGCCGCGCCGGCGATGGCGATGGCGGCTGCCTGCGTAGTCTGGGCGGGTGCGGCCGCCGTCGCCCTTGCCGCGACCACTACCGTGGAGATCAACCCGGGCGGCCCGCCGAGCGTGGTCGTCGAACGCATCGGCGCCACGCCCAAGGTCTCCGCGCGCATCGATCCCACCGAGGCCACGTTCAGGCCCGACCCGGCGCTCGCCGCGCTGGGCAGGCGCATCTTCTTCGACACGCGCCTCTCGCAGCCGCAGGGCACCTCGTGCGCGAGCTGCCACGATCCGCTGCGCGCCTTCACCTCGACGCTCAACGCGGCCTCGCTGTCGGGCCCGCGCACGCCGCAGGGCAGCCGGCCGGGCCGTTTCAGCGCACGCACGGCGCCCTCGCTGCTGTACGTGCGCTACGTGCCGCGGCGGCACTTCTACCAGGACGACGACGCGCCCTTCGCCTCGCCCTTCGGCGGCCTCTTCGCCGACGGCCGCGCCGACACGCTTGCCGAGCAGGCGCGCGGCCCGCTGTTCGACCCCGACGAGATGAACAACGCCTCGCCGCAGAGCCTGCTGCGCAAGCTGCGCGGCACCGACCTGGCTCCCGCGATGTCGCTGGCCTTCGGGCCGCGCGTGCTGCGCGACCCCGAACAGGCGGTGAAGGGCATCGGCCAGGCGCTGCAGGCATACCTGCAGAGCGACGAGATGGCGCCCTTCAGCTCCCGCTTCGACGACTACCTGCGCAAGCGAGCGCCGCTGAGCCTGCAGGAGATGCGCGGCCTCGCGCTGTTCAAGAACCCCGACAAGGGCAACTGCATGTCGTGCCACACGCTGTCGGACACGGCGAGCCGGCCGGAGCGCTCGCTCTTCACCGACTTCGGCTACGACGCCATCGCCGTGCCGCGCAACCTCGCGCTGCCGGCCAACCGCGATGCGCGCCGCTTCGACAACGGCCTGTGCCGCACGGCGGCCCGGCTGCGCTGGCCGGAGCCGAACCAGTGGTGCGGCTACTTCCGCACGCCGGGACTGCGCAACGTGGCGGTGCGCCAGAGCTTCATGCACAACGGCGTGTTCACCACCCTGCGCGAGGCGGTCGCGTTCTACGCCACACGTTCCACCGATCCCGCCAAGTGGTACCACGGCAAGCCGACATTCGACGACGTGCCCGCCGCCTACCGGGGCAACATCAACGTCAACTCCACCCCGATGAACCGTCGCCCCGGCACAACACCCGCACTGACGGAGGAGGAGATCGACGAGATCAGCGCCTTCCTCGGCACGCTGACCGACGCCCCTTATGTGGCGGCCATGCCGAAGCCGGCCAAGAAGTAGCCGCCAAGGTCATCTTTCGGGCGGGAAGGTGCGTTACATTCCTCGAAAGAGTGTGAACTTTTGTCACAGACGCATTCACTTCCGGAGACTTCGACCATGACCGTTCCCATGCCGCGCGAGTCGATTGCGCCGCTTTCCTCCAGCCGTCGGCGTGCGCTGACCGGCCTGGCCGCCGCCACTGCCGCCGCCGGCCTCGGCTTTCCGGCGCTCGCGCAGAACCGGCCGGTGCGCGTGGGAACGACCTTCGACAACAGCAGCGTCGAGAAGGCCAACGGCCAGGGCCTCTACCAGGGCTCCAGCGCCTTCTTCAACGCGCTGAACAAGGCCGGCGGCATCAACGGCACCAAGGTCGAGCTCGTGATGGCCGACGACACCTTCAAGCCCGACGTGGCCAAGGCCAATGCCCTGGCCTTCGAGAAGGACAGCTCGGTGCTCGCGCTGGTGCACCCCCTGGGCACGCGCCAGACGGCCGAGGTGATGGATGCGGTGCCCGGCATGGCCGTGGTGGGGCCCATCACCGGCACGATCTCGCTGCGCAAGAAGAATGCGCCCAACACCTTCTGGGTGCGCGCCAACTACGACCAGGAGGTCGAGAAACTGGTGAGCACCGCCGCCGTGCTGGGCCAGAGCCGTATCGGCCTCGTGCATTCGGAAGACCCGCTGGGCCAGTCGGTGCTGGCGGCCTTCAAGAGCGCGCTGGCCAAGGCCAAGCTGGAGCCCGCGGTCATCGCGACCACGCCCAACACCACCAGCATGGAAGTGGGCCCCGCCGCAGCAGCCATCGCCAAGGCCAAGCCGCAGGTGGTGGTGGTCGGGCTGGCCGGCACGGCGCCGGTGTTCCTGAAGGCGCTGCGCGAGGCGGGCAACAGCAGCTCGGCCTACGGCCTGTCCATCACGGCCAGCGCGCTGTCGGCCATGGGCGACCTGGCCAAGGGCCTGGGCTTCGTGATCGTCGTGCCCTCGCCATACGCGACCAGGTTCGAGGTCGTGCGCCGCTACCAGGCCGACATGGTGGCCAACGGCGTCAAGGATTTCTCGCTCACCAGCCTGGAGGGCTATCTGAACGCGGCCGTGCTCGCCGAAGGCATGCGCCGCGCGGGCGGCACGCTCACGCGCGCCTCGGTGATGTCGGGCCTCGCCAGCATCGAGAACTTCGACCTCGGCGGCGTGAAGATCAACTACGGACGCACCAACCGCGAAGGCGGCCAGTTCGTGGACGTGGCCGTCATCGGCAGCCGCGGACAGATGCTGAGCTAGGCCAGGTACTGCCCCAGGCTTCGCGCGCTTCGTATAGCTTCGCCAGCCTCCTTACCGGGGGCGACGCCTGCGGCCCGGCAAAGCCGGTTCCGCGGGGGGCTGCAATCAAACCCCGACGCCCAGCAAGCCTTCCAGCAGCTCCTGGTCGGCCGCCAGTTCCGCGCTGGGCCCCGCATGCACCACCGTGCCGCGCTCCAGCACGATGGCCTTGTGCGTCATCTCCAGCGCCAGCACCGGGTGCTGCTCCACCACGATCGACGCGAGCCCCTCCGATTCGCACAGCCGGCGGATCGCCGCCGCCAGTTCCTCCACGATGATCGGCGCGAGGCCTTCCATGGGCTCGTCGAGCAGCAGCAGCTTCGGGTTGGTCATGAGGGCGCGGCCGATGGCGAGCATCTGCTGCTCGCCGCCCGAGAGCTGGTTGCCGTAGTTGCTGCGCCGCTCGCGCAGGCGCGGGAAGAAGTCGTAGACGCGCTTGAGGTTCCAGCCGCCCAGGCGCGAGATCACGGTGAGGTTCTCCTCGACGGTGAGCGAGGGGAACACCTCGCGTTCCTGCGGCACCCAGCCCAGCCCCGCGCGCACGCGCTGGTGCGAGGGCCAGCGCACGATGTCCGTGCCCTGCCAGCGGATCGCGCCCTGCATCACGCGGGTGTTGCCCATCAGCGTCTCGAGCAGCGTGGTCTTGCCCACGCCGTTGCGCCCGAGGATGGCGAGGCTCTCGCCCTGCTGCAGGGAGAAGTCGAGCCGGTCGAGCACCACGGCGTTGCCATAGCCGGCGGTGACGTTGTCGAAGGCGAGTGCTTCAGGCATGTGGGTGTGGGTGGTGGTGGAGGTGCGAGCTGCCCAGGTAGACCTCGCGCACGCGCGGGTCGGCGCCGATTTCCGAAGGCGTGCCCTCGGTGAGGATGCGTCCACCCACCAGCACCGAGATGCGGCGGGCGAAGCGGAAGACCAGCTTCATGTCGTGCTCGATGAAGAGCACGCTGATGTCCGCGGGCAGCGCCGCGATGGCCTCGAACAGCTCGCCGCTCTCGTCCTCCGGCACGCCGGCGGCCGGCTCGTCGAGCAGCAGGATGCGGGGCTTCGCCGCCAGCGCGAGCGCGATCTCGAGCAGCCGCTGCTTGCCGTAGGCCAGCTCGGCCACGGGCACGTCGGCGAGGCTGTCGAGCTTCAGCGTGCGAAGCAGCGCATGGGCTTCGTCGAACACCGCGGTGCAGCCCTTCAGCGGCCGCCACCAGGTGGCGCCCAGCCCTTCGCGCTCGCTGATCGCCAGCACCACCGACAACAGCGGCGTGAGGCTGGGAAAGAGCGTGTTGATCTGGAAGGTGCGCGCCAGACCCATTCGCGCACGTTTGTCGCCGGAGAGTCGCGTGATATTCGCCGCGCCCATGTGGATGCTGCCGCTGGTGGGCCTGAGCACGCCGGTCAGCAGGTTGATGAGCGTGGTCTTGCCGGCGCCGTTGGGGCCGATCAGCGCCTGCCGCGCGCCGGGTTCGAGCGAGAGGTTCACCTCGGCCACGGCCTGGAAGGCGCCGAAGCGCACGCCGAGGTCCTGCGTGCGCAGGGTGTGCGTGGCGTTCGTCATCGCGCCTTCCCCGTGCGAACGAGGCGCGAGAGCGCGCCCATGATGCCGCCGCGTCCCAGCATGACGGCGGCGATCAGGAAGACGCCGAGCCAGAACATCCAGTACTGCGGGTTCATGTCGGCGAACCAGTCGTGCACCAGCATGTAGACGATGGCGCCGATCATCCCGCCATAGAGCCGCCCCGTGCCGCCGAGCACCAGGATGATGAGCACTTCGGCCGAGCGGTTGAAGCCGATCGATTCGATGCCGACGAACTGCGTGGTCTGCGCCAGCAGCGCGCCCGCCACGCCGGCCACCGCCGCCGAAAAGGCGTAGGCCATGCGCAGCCGCGCCTCCACCGGCGAGCCGATGGCCGTCATGCGCTTGCGGCTGTCGTGGATGCCGCGCAGCGCCAGCCCGAAGGGCGAGCGCAGCACCAGCCGCACCAGCAGGAACATCGCGAGCACCACGCCGAAGGCGTAGCCGAACGCCGTCTTGCCGTAGAGGTCGAATTCGAAGAAGCCGAGCACCGGCGCGATGACCACGCCCTGCAGCCCGTCGGTGCCGCCGGTGATGCCCGAGAGCCGGTTGGCCAGTTCGTAGAGCAGCACGCACACGCCGATGGTGATCATCAGCCGCGTGAGATCGGCGCCGCGCACCACCAGGTAGCTCAGCGCATAGCCCAGCGCGCCGCACACAGCGAGCGCGAACACGAGTCCGCTGAAGGGCTCGCTCCAGCCGTACCTGGCCAGCAGGCCCGCCGCATAGGCGCCGGCGCCGAAGAAGGCCGCATGGCCCACGGTGAGGATGCCCGCGTAGCCCAGCGCCATGTCGAGCGACACCGCGAACAGGCCGAAGATCAGCACCTGGCTCATCAGCGTGAGCTTGTCGGGCAGCAGGAAGAAACTCGACGCCAGCGCGAGCCAGAAGGCCGCTTCGGCGATGCGCAGCTGCGCGGGGGAAAGGTTCAGGGCTTTCATGCGAGCCCCTTCTTCGCGACGATGCCATTCGGCCGCACCAGCAGCATGACGATCATGAAGACGTAGATGAGGAATGCGCCGGTCTCCGGCAGGTAGTACTTGCCCGCCACGTCGACGATGCCGACCAGCAGCGCCGCGATGAAGGGCCCCGTGACGGTGCCCGCGCCGCCGACGCAGACCACCATCAGGAAGTAGACGAGGTACTTGAGCGGAAACGAGGGCTCCAGCCCCAGCATCCCCAGGCTCAGCGCGCCGCCCAGGCCCGCGAGGCCGCAGCCCAGCGAGAAGGTCAGGAAGAAGAGCCGCTGCACGTGGATGCCGGTGCCGCCGGCCACGCGCTGGTTGTCGACCGCCGCGCGCACCATCGCGCCGTAGCGCGTCTTGCCCAGGCCCAGCAGCAGCGCGGCCAGCACGACCACGCCGCAGACGATCAGGAAGAGCCGGTAGCGGCCCACTTCCAGGCCCGCCAGCGACACCTGCCCATCGAGCGCCGGCGGCAGCGCGAAGGGCTGCATCGTCGGGCCGAAGAAGTAGGTGAAGGCTGCGATCGACACGAACACCACGCCGATCGACAGCAGCACCTGGTCCAGCGGATGCGCGCGGTACAGGCGCCGGTAGAACACGAACTCCAGCACCGCGCCCAGCACGGCCGCCGCCACGAAGGCGGCGGCGAGCGAGAGGCCGAAGCCCACGCCGAACCGGCTCATCAGCACGCTCGCGGCATAGCCGCCCACCATCGCGAAGCTGCCGTGCGCGAGGTTGACGAAATTCATGAGCCCCATCGTGATGGACAGGCCCACGCCGATGAGGAAGAGGAGCATGCCGTAGGCCACTCCGTCGAAGATCACGATGCCCATGAATTTCCCGCTGGCTGACTCGCTGGCTGATTGACTGAACGATCGGATGCAGCGCGCCTACTTGGCGGCCGTGCCTTCCTTCGCCGGGTCCTTCACGCGCTCGAACTTGTCGAACTCCACGTTCACCAGCTGGCCGTTCACGCGCTCGGTCTTGCGGATGTAGACGGTCTGCACGATGTCGCGCGTGACCGGGTCGATCTCCACCGGGCCGCGCGGGCTCTCGAAGCTCAGGCCCTTGAGCGCGTCCATGAACTTGTCGCCGGAGGTGTCGCCCTTGGTCTTGGCCAGCGCGAGGTCGATGGCGGCCATGGCGTCGTAGGCAGTCACGGCGAAGTAGCTCGGGCGCAGCTTGGTGCCGTTGTCGGCGGCGAAGTCCTTCACGAACTTCTGGTTCTTCGGCGACGGGTGCGCGAAGGAGTAGTGGTGGCTGGTGACCAGGCCCAGCGCCACGTCGCCGGTGGCGTCGAGGTAGCTGTCGTCGGTGGCTTCGCCGGTCGCGAAGAGCTTGATGCCGGCCTGCTCCATGCCGCGCTCCTTCCAGACCTTCAGGAAGGCCGGCGGCATCACGCCCGAGGGGAAGAAGAAGAACACGGCCTGGGGCTTGGCGTCCTTGATGCGCTGCACGTAGGCGGAGAAGTCGGGGTTGTTCATCGGCGTGCGCACCTCGCCCGAGACCTTGCCGCCGCCGGCGGTGAAGGTCTTCTTGAAGGCGGTTTCCGCGTCGACGCCCGAGGCGTAGTCGGCGACCACGGTGTAGGCGTCCTTGATGCCTTCCTTGAGCATGTAGCGCGCCATCGGGTCGGTGACCTGCTGCACGGTGAACGACAGGCGCGCCACGTAGGGCGAGCTGGTGGTGATGGCCGACGAGGCCGCGTTCATCACGATGGTCGGGATCTTCGCCTGCGTGGCGATGGCGCCCACGGCGTAGGCGTTGGGGCTGAAGTCCAGGCCGGTGAGCACGTTCACCTTGTCGCGCACGATGAGCTCCTGCGCGATGCGCTTGGCGGCGTCGGGCGCGGGGCCGGCAGTGTCCTTCTTGATGATCTCGACGGTGCGGCCGCCCACCTTGCCGCCGTGCTCCTTCAGGTAGAGCGCGATGCCGGCGTCGAACTGGCGGCCGTAGTCGGCGTACGGGCCCGAGTAGGTGGCGATGAGGCCGATGCGCAGCGGCTCGTCGGCCGCATGCGCCGTGGCGCCCGCAAGGCCGAGGCCGGCCAGAAGCAGGGTCGAGAGGAGGGTTCTCTTGGTCATCGTCATGGAAAAGGACCTTTCAGGTGGAGTGGATGCGCCCGACGGGGCGCTGCTTTCGTGTAACCGGGTGCAAGCGAAGCGCGCGATGATGCCCGAGCCAGGCGTCAGACCTGCGTATCGGGCACGCGCACAGTGAGGCCATCGAAGGCCGCGGTGATGCTGAGCTGGCAGCTCAGCCGCGAACCGGGCCGGCGCTCCGACGCCACGACGTCGAGCAGCGCGCTCTCCATGTCGTCGGGCGGCGGCAGCAGGTCGATGAAGGCGTCGTCCACGTAGACGTGGCAGGTGGCGCAGGAGCAGCAGCCGCCGCACTCGGCATCGATGCCGCGCACGTTGCCGCGGATGGCGGTCTCCATCACGCTGGCGCCGACCTTGGCGTCGACCTCGCGCGTGGTGCCGTCCTTGAGGATGTAGTGGATCGTGGGCATGGGGTTTAGAACATGTCGAAGTACTCGCGGTGTTCCCACTCGCTGACTTCGAGGTTGAAGCGGGCGATCTCCGCTTCCTTGATGTGGCAGAGGTAGTCGACGAAGGTCTTGCCCATCTGCGCGTTGAGCATCTCGTCGCGGCGCAGGCAGGCGAGGGCGTCGCCCAGTGAACGGGGCAGCTGCTCGGCCGGCGTCTCGTAGGGCGCGTCGGCGGAGGGGCCGGGGTCGATCCGGTTGCGGATGCCGTCGAGGCCCGAGAACAGCTGCGACGCCAGGTACAGGTACGGGTTGGCCGTCGGCTCGCCCACGCGGTTCTCGATGCGGGTGGCCGACTGGCCCGGGCCGCCGAGCACGCGCAGCATCGCGCCGCGGTTGTCCTTGGCCCAGATCGCGCGGTCGGGCGCGAGCGAGAAGGGGCGGTAGCGCCGGTAGCCGTTGATGGTGGGGCTCGCCAGCGCCGCGGCGCCGCAGGCGTGCGCCTTGAGGCCGCCGAGGTAGTGCATGCCGGTCTCGCTCAGCGGCTGCCCGCCCGCGGCTTCCGGCATGAAGGCATTGACCCCGTCGCCTTTGCGGCGCAGCGACTGGTGCAGGTGCCAGCCGCTGGACATCACGTTCGGGATCTTCGGCCGGCACATGAAGGTGGCATGCAGTCCGTTTCGCTGGCAGACCTGCTTGATGGCGCTGCGCAGCAGCACCATGGTGTCGGCGGGCATGACGCCGGCCGTGGGACCGAAGGTCAGCTCGAACTGGCTGGGGCCGAATTCGATCTCGAGCGAGCGCAGCGGAAGGCCCAGCGCCATGAGCTGCGAGCGCAGCAGCTCCATCAGCCCGTCGACGCGGTCGTAGCGCAGCTCGGTGAGGTACTGGTGGCCGTGCGAGAGCAGCGACACGCGCGGCGGCTCGCCGGGCTGGCCCGAGTCGGCCAGCCCCATGCGCGCGTCGTCGAGCTTGAAGACATGGAACTCCACCTCGAGGCCGGCGATGAGGTCCAGCCCCAGCTCGTCGAGCTGGCGCACCGCGCGCTGCAGGATCTGCCGCGTGGCGAAGGGGCAGGGCTTGCCGTCGGCCATGTAGGCGTCGCACATCACCCAGCCGGTGCGCGGCGACCACGGCAGGACCTTGAAGGTGGCGGGGTCGGCCACGATGGTGAAGTCGGCACCGCCCTGCAGGCCCTCGACCGCGAAGCCGCCGCCCTGGGTGAATACCGGGAACACGGTCTTGTGCGACGTGTCCTTGGCCAGCAGGGTCGAGGTGAGGTTGACGCCCTCCCAGAGGGCCGAGCGCGCCTCGGCCGCGACCAGCGTCTTGCCGCGCAGGATGCCGTGCTGGTCCGGCCAGGCGAAGCGGACGAGGTCGACCTCGCCGCCGTCGATGCGGCGCACCAGTTCCCTGGCCTGCGCGTGCTGGTCTTCGCTCCAGAGGCCGAAGCGGTCGACGAATGTGTGGCTGCTCATGGCGCTTGTGTCCTGTGAGCGGGGCTCAGGCGGCGGCCAGGCGTGCGGAGGCCCAGTCCGACTTCAGTCGCCGGGCGCGGTCGGCGTCCTGCCAGTAGGCCTCGGTGGCGGCCTCGTCGGCGACGTTGCGGCCGATGCCGTCGATGGAGGGCGGCCCGGTCATGGCGCTGGCCTGCGCGGCGTCGATGACCATCGGTGCGCCTTCGCCGGCGAGCGTGGCCTCGATCGCCTTCACCAGCACGCGGCGGTAGGCAATGATCCCCTTGTCGGTGCTGCCCAGGTGCTCACGCGTGCGGTCTTGAATCGGGCCCTGCGACTCCACCGCCCACTGGTCGTGCACGTTGATGTCGTCGCCCATGCCGGTGTAGGTCTCGGTGAGCTGTTCCTCGACGCTGTAGCCGTAGTTGTTGCGCTTGTTCTTGCGCGAGGTGTAGTCGGGCAGCTCGTAGAGCTTCAGGCGCTGTTCGCGCATCTGCTGCTTGTCGACCGGGCCGGTGAAGCTCGTGAAGATGGCGTACCAGTAGCAGTGCGTGTCGTCCACCGGCACGTGCCACTGCGAGATGGTCATCTCGGAGCTCATCGGGATCACGAAGGCCTGCGGGAACACGAGGTTGGTCACGCGCACGTGGGTGGTGTCTTCCGACAGCTTGCGCAGCGCCTTCAGTCGGAAGCCGTAGTCGGTGGGCTCGACGCTGATGTCGGGCCTGTCGTACTCGCGCAGCACCTTGGTGATCGGCATGTCGGAGTCGGCCGAGGCGCCGCGGAACTGCTTGCCGTAGCTCTCGGAGGTGTCCTCGTCCTCGAAGAAGCGGTGCAGGTACGAGGCATGTGCCGGGTCGATGCCCACCTCGAGCGCCTGCAGCCAGTTGCACTCGAACAGGCCCTTGAACGCGAAGGTGTGGCTGTCGGGCGCGACGAAGCAGTCGAACTCGGGGAAGGCCGGGGGCTCGCCCTCGCCGATGTAGGCGAAGACCACGCCGCTCTTCTCGACCACCGGATAGGCCGACTGCTTGATGCGGGTGCACAGCTTGCTGGTGGCGGGCTCGGCCGGGGTCTCGAGGCAGTTGCCCTTGGCGTCGAACAGCCAGCCGTGGAAGGCGCAGCGCAGGCCGCCGTTCTCGAGCCGGCCGAAGGCGAGGTCGGCGCCGCGGTGCGGGCAGTCGCGGTCGAGCATGCCGAGCTGGCCGCTCTCGTCGCGAAACAGGACGAAGTCCTGCCCCATGAGCTTCACCGGCTTGACCGGGCGCGGACCCGCCAGTTCGTCGGCCAGGGCCACCGGCTGCCAGTAGCGGCGCAGCAGCTTGCCGGCGGGGGCGCCGGGTCCGACGCGGGTGATGAAATCGTTCTGCTCTGCGCTGATCATCGTGCGGGCTCCATCGTGGGGACTGTGGAAAGAGGCTTGCAGCCATTGCATGCAACTGTATGCATTGTCTTGGTGATCCTCGATCCCGGTCAAACTTTCATCTGCAAAATTGCCCCAATCTGGGGCCTTCGAACGCCAAAATCAGGGTAAACGCTGAGCGTATCGTCAGTTTTTGACACTGCTTGTGAAGCAATGCATGCAACAACCGAGCCAGAGTAAATACGCTGCGTGCAATGCGGGGCCCGTCTCCTAGAATTCGTCCATGGACTCCCAACAATCCCGCGTGCTCGTGCAACTGCGCGACATGATCCTCAAGGGCGAATTCGTGCCCGGAGAGCGGCTGGCCGAGATCCCGCTGGCCGAGAAGCTCGAGGCTTCGCGCACCCCGGTGCGGCTGGCGCTGGCCAGCCTGGAGCACGAAGGGCTGATCGAGCAGTCGCCCAGTGGCGGCTACCAGATGCGCCGCTTCACCTCGCAGGAGGTGGCCGACGCCATCCGCGTGCGCGGCGTGATCGAAGGCTTCGCCGCGCGCCTGCTGGCCGAGGACGGCGCCTCGCGCCAGCTGCTGCGCGACCTGAAGGACTGCCTGGAAGACGGCGACCGCGCCGTGAACAAGCCCAGCATGGAGCTCGACGACTACGCCGCCTACGTCGAGATGAACGACCGCTTCCACAAGCTGATCATCGAAGGCTGCGGCAACCTCGCGCTCAAGCGGGTGATGGACATGCTCGGCGGCCAGCCCTTCGCCGCCCCGAGCGCGATGCTGCCGATGCAGTCGTCGATGGAAGAGGGCCAGCAGTGGATGCGCCAGGCGCACCGCACCCACCATGCGATGGTGCAGGCCATCGAGCGCGGGCAGGGCTCGCGCGCGCAGGCGCTGGGCGAGGAGCACGTCGAGATCGCGCGCATGAACCTCGACTACGCGCTGGAGCGGCCCGAACTCGCGGCCGAGCTCATGCCGGGCATCAAGCTGGTGGCGAAGGGTCGCGGCGGCGCCTGAATCCCGGGCGCCGGCGGCCGCCTGGCGGTGCGGCGCTCAGCTGCTGAGGGCGCGCCGCGGCGTCACCACCGCCTCCACCGCCGCGCCGACCGCCAGCAGCCGGTGATCGGTGTTGCCGATGCCGGCCACCATCAGCCCCACCGGCGCGGTGCCCGCGTCATGGCAGGGCACCGAGAGCGCACAGCCGTCGAACAGGTTCACCACCGAGGGGTTGCGCAGCATGCGGCCGTTGATCCGGTAGTAGGTTTCGTCGTCCTTCAGCACCTCGGCGATGGGCGGAGCGATGTCGGGCGTGGTGGGCATCAGCATCGCGTCGTAGCTTGCGGCCGCGGTGTTGATCGAGCGGATGAACTGGCGGCGCAGCGCCTGGAGCTGCAGGTAGTCGGGCGCGGTGATCGTCTCGCCGGTCCTGATGCGGGCCAGCACGCGAGGGTCGTACCTGGCGGCGCCGGTCTTGATGAACTCGCGGTGCCAGGTGAAGGCCTCGGCGGCGGTGATCATGCCGCGCGGGTTGATGTTCGGCGCCCTCGCGAACTCGGCCATCGGCAGCTCGGTGACCGTCGCGCCCGCGGCAGAGAGCTTGGCCAGTGCCGACGCGAAGGCCGCGGCCACCGGCGGCGAGAGCTCGTCGAGGAAGAAGGTCCCGGGCACCGCGAAGCGCAGGCCGCGCATCGGCAGCACCCGCAGCGGACGCGGCAGCTCGGCGGCGAGCACGGCATCGAGCAGGGCGCAGTCTTCCACCGTCCAGGCCATGGGCCCGGCGGAGTCGAAGGAGGTCGACAGCGGCAGCACGCCGTCGAGCGGAACGCGCCGCTGCGTCGGCTTGAAGCCCACCAGTCCGTTGAGGGCCGCCGGGATGCGCAGCGATCCGCCGGTGTCGGTGCCGATCGCGCCGGCCGCCATGCCGTCGGTCAGCGAGATCGCGCCGCCCGAAGTCGAGCCTCCGGGGATGCGGCCCGTCGCGCGGTCGTAGGCGTTCTTCGGCGTGCCGTAGTGCGGGTTGATGCCCAGGCCGGTGTAGGCGAACTCGACCGTGTTGGAGCGCCCTATGATGATCGCGCCGGCACGCCGCAGCCGCTCGACCACGATGGCATCGCGCGCGGCCGGTGGCTGGCCGGCCAGCACCGTGGAGCCCCCCAGCGTGGTGACGCCGGCTTCGTCGAACAGGTCCTTCAGCGAGATCGGGATGCCTGCGATGGGCGACGCGGCGGGTCGGCCGCTCTTGCGCTCGGCGTCGAGCCGCGCGGCGGTGGCACGGGCCGAATCGGCATGCACGCGGATGAAGGTGCGGGCGCCTTCGCCGGCGGGGTTCTGGATGGCGGCCAGCGCTTCTTCCACCAGCTGGCTGCTGCTGAGGCTTCCGGCGGCGAGGCGGCGCGACATCTCCGCCATCGAGAGCTGTCCCAGGGCTCGGCCGGTGGTCGCCTCAGGCGGTTTCTGGGCGAAGGCTTGCGGCCAGAACGAGAGCACGCCGGTGGTCGCGGCGGCGCCGGCGGCCTGCTGCAGGAAGTGGCGACGTCCTTGTTGTTTCTGCTGCTGCGTCATGGCGCGCTCCCCCGTCGTTCGGATGGAATCGGGCCAGTCTACACAGCCGAGGCTGCGGAGGCGTTGCCGGCCGTTACCGCTGCGGTTGCCGGGTGTCGGGCACCTCGATCAGCAGTTGCGGCCTGTAGCCTTCCTGCTCGCCGTTGCGCGCGTAGCCCAGCGGATTGGCGACCACGCGGCAGCCGTTCTTCACGTAGTCGGACGGACAGTGCAGATGGCCGTGCAGCCAGAGCTGCGCGTGGGGCAGCAGCGCGTCGAGCGCGTTGCAGAAACCCGCGGTGCCGGGTGTCAGGCCGTAGCGCGGGTCTCCGCTCTCCAGGCTGGGCGCGAAGTGCGTGACGACCACCGTGGTGCCGTCGAAAGGCTCGGCCAGCGCCTGCGTGAGCCACTCCTGGCAGGCGAGCGCCTGCTCCCGCAGCTGCGCGGCGAGGAAGAGTTCGCCGTTACGCATGGTGGCCGCTTTTTCAAGATAGAAATCGGCCGCGCGCATCGCCTTGCCCCGCTTCTTGAGCGCTTCGGCGAGGCTGTCGGTCGGCTCGGCGAGCGCGTCGAAATCGGCCCAGAGCGTGGTGCCGACGAAGCGGACGCCTTCGATCACGCGGGATTCGCGCTCCAGCCAGATGATCTCGAGCTCGTCGCAGAGCGCGCGCAGGCGCTCGTGGGTCTCGTCGAAGTCGACGTTGTCGTATTCGTGGTTGCCCGGCACGTAGATCACCGGCACCGGCCATCCGTTGCGGGGCGAGAAGCGGCCCAGGCCGAAATCGGGGTCGATCAGGCGGGAGTCCTGCTGATAGGACCCGATATCACCCGCCAGGACCAGCATGTCGGCACCGGGAAGCGGCTCGGCCCGGAAGTGCGGGTGGGACTCCAGGTGCAGGTCGGAAAGCAGTTGCAGCTTCATCGTCGGGCCAGTCTAGGTGAATTGCCCCATGCATGACGCGCATAAGGTTTGGCTTGAATTTATAGGGTTAACCCTTATTCTTGAAACATCAACCACTCCAGCGCAGCCACAAGCCGCGCACCATCATGTTCAGCCTTCTCGCCCAAGTGGCCCGTTTCTTCCGTTCTTCAAGCGCCAATGCGCCGGCCAGCCACGCCGCCGCCCTGATGGAAAGCGCCGACATCCGCGCCGGCCGTGGCGCCCGCCACGCCCAGGAACTGCGCGCCGCCGCCAGCGCCTGGCTCAGCGTCGTCCGCTGATCCACCAACTGACAAGCAAGGTCAGTCGGGCACCTTCTGTCCGAGGACCGACCCGGCGAAAGCCGCGGCTGCAGAGCGCAGCAGCGCATTACGCAGCCACTCGTGAGAGTGCCCGTGCTGGGCGCGCCGGTGCCAGATGGCGTCCACGTGCACCGGCGGCTGGTCGAAGGGCAGGTCGCGCAGCACGAGCTGGTCGTCGATGCCGGTCACGGTCACGAAGTGACGGGGCAGCACGGTCAGCAGATCGGAATTGGCCACCACCCGGCCCGCGGTGAAGAACTGGTTCACCGTCACCACGATGCGCCGCTCACGCCCCATCGCGCCCAGCGTCTGGTCGATGAAACCGTAGGGACGGCCGGAAAAACTCACCAGCAGATGCCGCGCCGCGCAGTAGTCATCGAGCGTCAGCGGCGCTTTCGCCAGCGGATGGCCGCGCCGCATCACACATACATATTGGCCCAGGTAGAGCCGCTGGGTCTCGAACGGGACTCCCACGCCCGACTGGCCGCGCGCAGCGAGGCTGGCGATCACCGCCGGGAAGTAGCCGACGGCCATGTCCACTTCTTCCTGCTCGAGCATGCGGCGCGGGTCGCGCGTGGTCAGCGGCAGCACGCGCAGCGAAATGGCCGGGGCTTCCTTTTCCGCAATCTGCACCAGGCCTGGTATGAGCTCGGCCGCGGTTGCGTCCGCCATGGCCAGCAGGAAGGTGGTGTCGGCCGTGCCCGCGTCGAACTCCCCGGGCGCGAGCGTGTGCTGCAGCTGGCGAAGGGCATCGCGCACGGTCGGCCACAGGGCGAGCGCACGAGGGGTGGGTTCGACGCCTGCGCCGGAGCGGCGCACCAGCTCGTCCCCCAGCACTTCCCGCAGGCGCCGGAGCGCGTTGCTCACCGCCGGCTGGGTGATGGACAGGTTCCGGGCCGCGCGCGTGAGGTTGCGCTCTGCCATCACCTCGTCGAAGACGCGGAGGAGGTTGAGGTCGAGCGTGCGAAAGTTGACGTCCATCAGTGGTGTGAATGATAAACATCAGAAAGATAAAGTGGATAAACACTGGGGTAATCCCTAATATCACCCCATCGGCCTTGTTCGCCACCACTGATTACCAATGTCCCAGGAGGGATGCATCATGACCAGCTTCGTTCACGTTGACCAACCTACTGTCCACCCCGGCGTGCGTCGCGCCGAAGTCCTGTTCGGCCAGATCCAGGCCGCCCGCGCCGGTGCCAACGGCGCCCGCCCGCTCATCGCACTGCTGATCGTCGCGATCGCGGCGGCGGTGCTGGTGGTGACCGAGTCGCTCGTTTCCAACTGGAACGAAGGCGGCCTGCTCGCTGCCTGGGCGGTGTTCTGCATTGCAGCCATCGCCTTGTTCGCACTGTTCGCAGGCTCGATCCGCCAGGGCCGCCTTGCCTCGGCATGGCGCTCCGCTGCTCAACGCCGTGCCGCCGCGCATGCGGATGCCCGCTTCCTCGCCACTGCGCAGAGCGACCCGCGCGTGATGCAGGAGCTGCAGGCCGCCATGTGGCGCCAGCAGTCGGAAGGCACCGTGTCGGCAACCGAGGCAGCAAAGATCGATGCGCTGGCCCGCATGAATGTCCGTTCGCAGGAAGTGCGCATGCCCACGCTGTACGAAGCGATGCGCCGTATGAACAGCTCGCGCTACTACTAATAAGTAGAGAAGCGAAGCGCTGGATGAAGAAAGCCGCCCTAGGGGCGGCTTTCTTTTTTGGCCCACTTCTAAGGCTTGTCTTGGTCTGGCGTAAGGACCGATCAAAAAGAATCGTGCAGAAGTTGACGGACCGAGGAAATCTGTCATATACTCGAGGGCTTCGCTACTGACGGCCTTGTGTTGTTTAAGCGGCTGGTGTCCTGGGATGCTGGTTGTGTGTGGTGAAGAAAGTCTTCGAAAAAGTTGACCGCTTCTTAAAAAACGGTGCATAATCGAAGGCTTCGCTGAAACGACTGATTCGGCGGCTTGCGGTGAAGACTGCGGGTTGCGAAAGAAGAGGTTGGCAGATGCGAAAAGCCAAAATAGTTTGGTTGATTTGAAAAAATCGTGCTAGACTACAAGGCTCCGCTGAAATGAC
>NZ_KB907450.1:510203-1681451 GCF_000382045.1 Variovorax atrisoli 110B | reverse complement strand
CACCCGTTTCGGGTGATCAAGCGTCAGTTCGGCTTGGCAAAGGTGAGATTCAAGGGATTAGCCAAGAACACTGCGCACGTGATCACGCTGTTTGCGCTGTCGAACTTGTGGATGGTCAGAAGGAAACTGATTGCGATGATGGGACAGCTGCGCCCGCAGGCAGCGTGAAGGGGGCATAGAAGCCCTCAAACGCATCGGATGCTCGGTGCAACGAGCCTGCGAGTGCAGCGGGACCGCACGCACCCTCTTCAGCCGGCCAATTTACGACTTGATCAGACGTTCCTTAGGCCTATGGGCATCCCACAAAGATGGGATGCTCTAGAACTTATCCCTCAGCTACTGTTGCGCCCGATTGCAGCGATATGTGCGGACTTCTGCTATGCAGCGGCGGGTACGGCCTCGCGCTTGCACTAATCCGGAAGCGGTTCAATATGGCAAAAGAGCACCGCGCGAGTTGAAGCCGACGCCCCTGCGTCCCGCCTCGTGTCCGCGGCACGCTATAGACTTGTTTGGAAAATCAAACGCAATTGGGAGATCGTTTGCCAATCAATCTAACGCCGTTCGGAACGACGGACTCGCTGTGGACCGGCAATACCTGGAAAGTGCCTGACGAGGATGTCCTCGCAAAGTGGATTGCGTGGGTGGCCATTGGCCAAGCATTTCACGTTGCTGAGATTCTTCACGCGGTCAATCCGGCGGGGACCCCACTAACGAACGACGCGGCGAAGTTAGACGCTGTGGAACTCCTTACCCAGAAGGGCATAGACCCCTGGCACCGAGATGGGTGGATATTCCAGGTTATATCGTGGCTTGCGGCCCATGTGCACAGGCCAGGCGCTCTCATTGCGCTTCCGCATCTGATTCACGCCGAGAAGGGGCTCGATGGCCTCGAAATATTGCTTGATGAGTCGCAAAACGTCATCGCGACGATTATTTTCGAGGACAAGGCGACCGAGAATCCGAGAGACACAGTTCGGGACGATGTTTGGCCTGAGTTCGTCAGGTTTGAGTCGGGACATGGAGTGAACAGAATCACGCAACAAGCCTCTGGAATTTTGGCAGCGGCCCATCACCCGAATCCGGCTGCGGCCGTCAACAAGATATCTTGGAATACGACCAGGCGCTATCGCATCAGTATTACCGCAAGAAAGAGTACGCCAGCTTCTCGAAAGAGCCTTTTTAAGGACTACGACACGAAGGTTCAGGGGAGCAGTGACCGTCGACGAGCAGAAGTTTTCGTCGTCAACGATGTTAGAGCGTGGATGGCGAATTTAGCCGCCAAAGCAATAGCTCAAATTGCCACGTTCTAATTTCGGAAGTGCTTTTGATGTTTGACCCTTCTACCGAAGAACTGATTCGGCACGCTCCTGTTCTTGATGGACTGGATAACAACCAACTCTCGAAAGAGTTCACCAGGATATATACAACCATCGTGGCTGCGCGCATGCGGCTGCGTGACCTCGCCACACAAGCCGACCAAGGTGATGAATCAAGAGCAGAGACGCTCTCAAACGTCGCTAAAGAGATGAAGTTCCTCAGGGAGCTTGCAAGCACTCAAGAAGCTCTTATCTCGGTGAGCCCATCTCGCGAAGATCGGCGCTCGGCGGCTTTCGTCGCAGGTACCGCGCACTACGTTCTCCTGCAAGCAGAACGTATCCTCGGGGAAAAGGTGGCCTCCCGCCTTGAGCTGGATTGCGTTTCGCCTGAGGTGTCTGCGACTGTGCTCTTCATGATTGCTGGAGCAAGTGCTGACGCCGCCGAGATGGCTGGAGAGATTGAAGAAGACTTCTCACAGTCTAAGCCCCATCGGGCTTCGCTCTTGGCCGCAATCCGTCGATTTGCCAAAGGCGAACTCGCCAACATTCAGCCGCAGTCCGAGTTCGCAAGCACAGCTATTGATGGTCGCCAGAGCATCGAGCGGGCGATTGATGCGCTGTACCACCTGATTTACAACGGGCTCGCCGCGCTAGCAGCCGAGATGCTGGGCGATGCGGATTCGAGTAGCAAGGAAGAGTTTGCGAGAGTAGAGGCTCTTTGCAGCCGAACAGTTGTTAGCCCGTATGAAGGTCAAACGATTGTGAGAGTCTTTGCTGGGCCGCGGCATCTAGCTGTGTTGCTCAAGATTCTTGCCGGGGACTTTCCGCAGGCTAGTGTTGCCAATCTCAGCCCTCCGAACGGCAGCGACTCAGCTAGGTGGACGCACGGAGTTCGCCATATTTCGCGCCGTCGCCCGTACCTTTGGCCCAACCACATCGACGCCATTCGAAGCGGCTACCTAGACGTTGGAACATCCGCTGCAATCAGCTTCCCAACCGGAGCAGGGAAGTCAACGCTATCTGAACTGAAAATTCTTGCCACACTCAGTAGGCAGCTGGATGTTGTGTTTCTGGCTCCCACGCTATCACTCGTAGACCAAACGGCGCGGGTTCTAGACACAGCGTTTCCGGACGCGGATGTTGAACGCGAGTACGCGAGCGACGACCCATTCGGATTCGACGCTGTCCGTCTTCCTCCAATCACCGTCATGACGCCGGAGCGATGTCTTGCTCTGATGGGCTTCGAGCCGAGACTATTTGAGAATGTTGGCCTCATCGTCTTTGATGAATGCCACCTACTGCATGCCATCGACACAGAGCGGGGGAAACGTGCCGTCGATTCCATGCTCTGCGTCCTCAATGCCGTGGAGCTAGCTCCGAGGGCCGACATGCTGATGCTGTCGGCCATGATGAGCAACGCGATTCAAATTGCTGGATGGCTCCAGAGCGTCATGAATCGACAGTGCATTGCACTTTCCATGAGTTGGAAGCCGACTCGACAGGTACGGGGCTGCCTAGTGTATCCGCGCTCCGAAGTCGATGCATTGACGACCCTCGCGAGGTCATTGAAGGCCTCTGCGAAGACCGTCGCGCCCCCTGAAAAAGCAAAGCGAAAAATGCTGGCTCGACCCCAAGGCTTCTTTGGTCTGAAGCAAACTTGGGACACGACGAACCGCGTCGACTACGCACTGCTTCCCTTGCTTGACCGGCCAATTCAATTGGCGCTCAGCAAGTATTGGAAACTGACGCCTAATGCGAACAACGTTGCGTCGGCCATTGGGTCTGCCGCCGTCGACCACAGTTCCTCTCGGGTGCTTAAGACCCTCATCTTCTGTCAGACGACAGTTAACGCGAACAGCACTGCCGAATACACCAGGGAGCGACTGGGCAAGAACGCAATCCGGTTGAGCACTGAGGAGAATCAACTTCTTGACCTTGCCTTGCAAGAAGTTGGCTCCGCAGAAAGCTTATACATTGAAGTTTCCTCAGAAAAGGAAGTGACTTCATCGGCGCTACCGCACCACGCCCGGCTTCTACCTGCGGAGCGGCATCTGCACGAATCGCTGTATCGTCGCAAGGACGGCATCCATGTTTTAGCCGCGACGTCGACGCTTGCGCAGGGAATGAATCTTCCTAGCCAGATTGTTCTGATTGCAGGCGACAGCCGTTTCGACGCGACAAACAACCAACTTGAACGTCTGCAGGCCCACGAGCTACTGAACGCCGCGGGTAGAGCAGGACGAGCTGGCGAGAGCTCGTATGGGTTTGTTCTTGTCATCCCAAGCCAAGTGGTCTTCTTCGACGACTCCGTCGGCCTCATTCATGACCATTGGACGAGTCTTAAGGAAATTTTTTCTCAATCGGACCAATGCCTCGCGATCGAAGACCCGCTCGCACCTATTCTCGATGCAATCCACTCGCATGAGGAGAATCACATTGCAGCCGACTATCTGCTTCGACGCCTTCCTGTCGGTGAATCGGATGAAGAGACTGAAACTAAGTCTCGCGCAATATTGGCTCGAACCTTCAACGCATACCTCAAAGGTCTGTCCGGTGACCAGAGTTGGCTGGAGTCTCGCGTAGCTGCGGCAATCGCGGCCAAAAAGAAGCTCGCAAACCCGGATGAGGATTCTGATTGGTCGAATGCGCTCGCAGCGAAGTTCGGCATTCAGGCTTCCACGCTTCGCTCGTTGGAAAAACATCTTCAGTCACCGCCGAGTGAAACTTCAGTAAACGGTTGGATTCGATGGCTGTTTGATTGGCTGAAGTCGGAACCGAGGGCATTTATTGAGATGACTCGTCAGGAAGGGCTTGAAACCTTGTTCGGCAAAAAATTTGCTGCGCTGACGACGTCGGAGGAGCGAGGGGCATTTGCCATTCCAAAGCTTCTACCGCTCCTCGAAGCATGGGTTGCCGGGAAGCCGTTTACGGCCATGGAGAAGGTTTTTAACGCTTCTCTGACGAAGCTAAATAAGTGTGAGAACAGTCGGGACTTCGTCATGCGAGTCCTCCCAGATATCGCATACATCGCATCACTTCCAGAATTGGTCCGCCGCGCAAGCGAGGCGATTGACGAGTCATGGCTGACCCTTGAACGCTTAAGTGGATGTGTTCGAGACGGACTGGACACGCTCGAGAAGCTAGCGCTCTACCAAGTCATCGGCCGGTCCGGCGCTCGCATCGCAACACATGAAACTTGGGATGTATGCGAGTTCTGGACGGCACCGGCACAGCCGAACGAGGACTGGAAGACATTGCGAAACCGCGTCAAGGAAGGCTGGAAATCTTGGAGCGTGCCATAAGCCCCGGTTATCGAGAAAGGCTAAGTCTCGAGTTGCGATAAGGCGCCGCTGGTAGAGCCTGTGGCCGGTGGTTCAAATCGAGGTTTCTGCTCGCGGCTGGCAAGACGCTCCGTGACATCGTTCTTGAACTTGCTACCCAGGAGTGAAAGCCCGCTAAGCTGTCATTGTTGAACTTCAGCAATCAGTCTTTAACAGTCACTTGGGTCAGAGTGAAAGGCCATACGATGGATATGGAGGGGCGGCTCGACCAGAGAATGACCTCATGACGCTTGACCGCAATACATCGCTCGTTGAGTTTGAGGACGCACCGCGATGGGTGCCCAATTCGCTGTATCAATACCTCTCGCAGGAGTCCACTGGGTTCAGCTTGGCCCGCCACGCTGATCAGTCTCCTGCAACTGTGGAGGGTATTCGCGTGTTGAACGCCGAGACGGGTCCGAGCGTCCGGATCGACTTTCTGCACGCCGCCGCAGTCCGCATGCAGATGTGGAACGGAGATGCGCGGGATGGTCACCCACTGGTCTCTCTGGGCCTGCGGGCGAACCGCCTCTACGAAGTTGAGGATGCCCCCTGGCTACCGGTGCTCGCGCGCGAATCCGTGTGGAAAGAGGCGGCCCGTCTGCGGCATTTTGTGTGTGCGTTCCGCGCCCACGTTTATGAAGTCGCGGCAGAGCAGTTGCGTTGGCAGGTGTTCGACGACGCACCGCCCATCGCCTTGTCCCGATTCAGTGGCCTACCTCCGAACTGGCGCTGACGTTCGCAAGTGTCAGGCGCCCAGGGCCTGCAGCTTGGGGGCTGCTGACCTTTTCTGCGCGCTTCGGCCGACTCACCTCTGCGGCATATCCTTGACCGAATACCCCAGGCTCACAGTCGCATCCTCCGGAATCGCCGGCATCGTCGCATTCCAAGCCTGCCAATCCGCCCGCATCGCAGCCAGCCGCTCCGGCTCCTTCTTCGCCAGGTTCGCACGCTCGCGTTCGTCGCCGGGAATGTTGAACAGGTACTCATTGCCGTCGACCTTCAGGTACTTCCAGTCGCCGTCGCGCAGCGCCTCTTGTCCGCGGTGGTTCATGCGCCAGTGCAGGGGGCGGCGGAAGGTTTGCTTCGCGTCCTTCAGCACGGGCATGAGCGAGACGCCGTCCAGCGGGTAGTCGGGGTGCGCGGCCACGCCGGCTGCGTCGAGCATGGTGGCCGACCAGTCCATGGTCATGCACAGCTGGGTGCTCTCGCCGCCCTTGGCGATCACGGCGGGCCAGTGGGCGATCCATGGCACGCGGATGCCGCCTTCGGTCAGGTCCATCTTGCCGCCGACCAGCGGCCAGTTGTCGGAGAAGCGTTCGCCGCCGTTGTCGCTGGTGAACACCACCAGGGTGTTGTCGGCCATGCCGTGCTTCTTGAGCGCGTCCATGATCCAGCCGATGCCTTCGTCCATGTGATGGATCATGCGGCGATACACGTGGATGTTGCCGCCGGCCAGGTCGAACAGGTTGTTCTTGATGTTGGGGGCCTTGGCCGCGTCGTCGCGGGTTTCCCAGGGCCAGTGCGGGGCGGTGTAGTGCAGGCTCAGGAAGAAGGGGGTGTCGTCCTCGTTCTTCTCTTTCTTCTTCTGAAGCTCCGCCATGCGCTCGACGTAGTCGACGGCGCGCTTCGAAAGGATGTCGGTGAGGTAGCCGTCTTCCTGCTTGTCTTCCTCGCCGAACCACAGGTCGTGGCGGCCGGTGGAGTCGCAGTGGGTGAAGTAGTCGACGCCGCCCGACATGGGGCCGAAGAATTCGTCATACCCCGAGCGCAGCGGGCCGAAGGTGGGCGGGTAGCCCAGGTGCCACTTGCCGATGAGGGCGGTCTGGTAGCCGCTGGCCTTCAGCAGCGAGGGCAGGGTGGGGTGGTCGGTGGGCAGGCCCAGGGTGGTGCTGCCACGGCTGCGGCTGTTGATGGGCTCTTCGGCCGCGCCGCGCAGGCGGTACTGGTAGCGGCCGGTGATCATGCCGAAGCGCGTGGGCGAGCACACGGGCGAGTTGGAGTAGCCCTGGGTGAGCTTCAGGCCGTTGGCGGCCAGGCCGTCGAGCACGGGCGAGACGGGGCCGAACACCGCGTCGCGGCCGCCGTAGCAGCCGAGGTCGGCATAGCCGAGGTCGTCGGCCACGATGAAGATGATGTTGGGTCTGGTCATAAGTTGATCGCGCCTTCGAGGCTCGGGGTCTGTTCGGGGAACACCGCGGAACCGGCTTTGCCAGGCCGCCGGTGTTGCCCCCTGCAAGGGGGTTGGCGAAGCGACACGAAGTGCGCGAAGACTGGGGGTTTGCTTAAGGTTGGTAACCGGACTTCTGCACAACCGGCGCCCACTGCGCGCGGTAGGCCTTGAGCATCGCGGCGGTCTGCGCCTGGGTGCTCACCACGGGCGTCATGCCCGAGTCCTTGAACTTGCGCTGGGTGTCGGCGTCCTGCATGACTTCGCGGATCACCACGGCGAGGCGCTCGACCTTTTCCTTGGGCATGCTGGCCGGCGCGAAGAAGGTGTTCCAGCCGGTGGCGGCGAGGTCGAGGCCGGCCTCCTTGAAGGTGGGCACGTCGGGCACGAAGGGCGAGCGCTTGGTGCCCGAGATGGCGAGGATGCGCGCCTTGCCCGCGGTGTGCTGGGGCACGACGACGTCTTCGGTGTCCACCGCGATCGGGATCTGTCCGCCGATCAGGTCGTTCAGCAGCGGGGCCGAGCCGCGGTAGCCGATCACCTGGGTCTGCACCTTGGCCTTCTCTCCCACCATGAGGCCGAAGAAGTGCGGCAGGCTGCCGGTGGCCGGCACGCCCACGTTGGCCTGGTTGGGGTTGGCGCGCATCCAGGCCAGCAGGTGGTTCAGCTCGCGCACGGGCAGGGTGGGCGACACGGCGAGCGCGAAGTTGTAGTCGTTGACGTACGACACGGGCACGAAGTCGTGGTCGGGGTCGTAGTTGTTGTCCTTGAAGACCAGCGGCGCCACGATCATCACGGCGGGGTTGGCGAGCATCAGCACGTTCTGGCTGGCGGGGGTGGTCTTCACCTGCTGTGCGGCGAGGCGGCCGCCCGCGCCGGGCTTGTTGTCGACCACCACGGGCACGCCCAGGCGGGCGGTGAGCTTGTCGCCCACGATGCGCGCCACGCGGTCGGTTGCGCCGCCGGGGGCGTAGCCCACCACGATGCGCAGGGGCGTGTCGAACTTCACCTCGGCGGCCGTCGCGCCGGTAGCGAAAGCCGTCGCGAGGCCGGCGATGGCCAGCAGACCGGCAAGGCGGCGGGTGATGGGGCGGAATGGGGTCGGCAGCATGTTGGGCAGGTCCTTGTGTCGTCGTTCAGGCGATGGCTATCGATGGCAATCGAGTATGGCCGCGGGATCCGCAGTTGCGGACGATTCTGAAGAGGCCGCGCTCGATTGTTCAAATCAACCATTCACCGGAATTACCCTTCCTTCGCAGCTGTTCTGCCTGTGCCTGTCTTCCTTGCCTGCCGCCGTTTTCAGTCGACCTTCATGCCGGTGGCCTTCACGATGCGGCCGTAGCGCGCCTGGTTGGCGGCCAGGTGCTCGCTGGCGGCGGCGCCGGTTTCTCCGAGCGGCACCATGTCGAGCGTGGCCAGGCGCGACTTGATCTCGGGCAGCGCCATCGCCTTCTGCAGCGCGGTGCGCAGGGTCTGCGCAACCGGCTCGGGCGTGCCGGCCGGCAGCATCGAGACATAGAGCACCTCGAACTCGAGGCCCTTCAGGCCCAGTTCGCCCACGGTCGGCACCTGGGGCAGCAGCGGCGAGCGCTGCTTGCCGGTCACGGCCAGGGCGCGCAGCTTGCCCGACTGCACCTGCGGCAGCAGGCCCGGCGTGGCGAGGATGCCGGCCTGCACCTCGTCGCCCATCAGCGCCAGCACGGCGGGCGCGTTGCCCTTGTAGGGCACGTGCGTGATCTTCGCGCCGGTGTCGCTGGCGAAGATTTCGGCGGCGATGTGGCCCGGGCTGCCGTTGCCGGCCGAACTGAAGGTGGCGGGCTCGGTCTTGGCCTGCGCAACGAAGTCGGGCAGCGTCTTCGCCTTCACGCCGGGCGCCACGCCGAAGGCCAGGCCCGAGGAGCTGAAGATCATCAGCGGCTTCAGGTCCTTGGCCGCGAAGGGCATCGAGGCGTACAGGTGCGGGTTGATGGTGAAGGTGCTGTCGATGCCCAGCAGCACCGTGTAGCCGTCGGCCGGGCTCTTGGCGACCAGGTCGGCGCCGATGTTGCCGCCCGCGCCGGGGCGGTTGTCGACGATGAAGGGCTGCTTCAGGTCCTTCTGCATCGCGTCGGCCAGCGCACGGGCCAGGATGTCGATGGGCCCGCCCGCCGGGAAGTTGACGAGCAGCCGCACCGCCTTGGTGGGGTAGGGGGCGTCGGCGGCCAGGGCCTGCACGGGCGCGGCGGCGCCGAAGGCAAGGGCGGCGCAGGCCGCCAGGGCAGCGGCGAGGCGGCGGCGCGTGCCGCCAAAGGAGTTGCTGGGCGAACCGGTGGTCATGTCGTCTTGTCTCCGTTGTCCGGGCAACTCTAGGTGCGCGGCGGGGGCGGCACAACTGAAAGCTCTTCTGCCAGCTATTCCAGTTGGTTATATTGAAGCGGCCATTCTCCTGAGGAAACGCCGTGTCAGACATGAACTTTGGGCGCCTGAAGATGCGCCACCTGCAGTGCCTCGTGATGGTGGCGCAGGAGCGCAACCTGGTGCGCGCGGCCAAGGCGCTGTCGCTCACGCAGCCGGCCGTCTCCAAGACGGTCGCCGAGCTGGAAGAGATCGTCGGCCGCCAGCTGCTGCTGCGCCGCCGGCGCGGCGTGGAGCTCACGCCGGCCGCCGAGGTGCTGGTGCGCCATGCCGTCTCGGCGCTGCGCGGTCTGCGCGAAGGGCTGGGCCTGGCCATGGACCAGCCAGAGGCCGACCAGCTGCGCGTGGCCGTCGGCGCGCTGCCGAACATGGTGGCCAACCTTCTGCCCGAGGCCGTGGCCTCGCTGCACGTGTCGCAGCCGGCATTGCGTGTGCGCGTGGTGAGCGGCACCAATGCCCAGCTGATGACGCAGCTGCGCCAGGGCGAGATCGACCTCGTGCTCGGCCGCCTCGCACAGGCCTCGGCCATGGCCGACCTGGCCTTCGAGCAGCTCTACAGCGAACCGCTGCTGCTGGTGGCGCGGCCGGGGCATCCGCTGGCGGCGCGGCGCCAACCGCCGCTCGACGCGCTGGCGGGCCATCCGCTGGTGCTGCCGGTGTCGGGCACGTTGATACGGCACACGGCCGACGCATTCCTCATCGCGCAGGGCATGGCGCTGCCCGGCCGGCTGGTGGAGGCGACGGACACCAGCTTCGTGCTGGGGCTGCTCCAGCGCTCCGATGCGGTTTGGTTCGCGCCGCAGGGGGCTGTCGAAGGGCTGGTCGAGCGCGGCGAACTCAAGCGGCTGGCCATCGACACCACCAGCACCGAAGGGCCGGTGGGGCTCACCATGCGGCGTGGCGACGAGCCGGCCGAAGGCACGCAGCTGCTGATCGAGGCCATCCGCGAGATCGTTGCGGCAAGGCACCGAGCGATCGAGGGAGTGCAGGCATGAGCGGCAGCGAAAAGACGATGCCCGGCGAGCGCCAGTCGCTGGTCGACGCCCTGCGCGGCTTCGCGCTGCTGGGCATCCTCGTGGTGAACATCGCGAGCTTCTCCTCTACTTACTACGGGGTGGGCATACCCGACCCGATGGCGCAGTCGGTGCTCGAACGCGCGGCGCTGCTGGTGCGCACGCTGGTGTTCGAGACCAAGTTCTACCTGCTGTTCTCCTTTCTCTTCGGCTACAGCTTCACGCTGCAGATGCAGTCGGCCGAGCGCGGCGGCAAGGCTTTCGCGCCGCGCATGGGGCGGCGGCTGGTGGGGCTGTGGGTGCTGGGCCTGGTGCATGCGGTGGTGCTGTACCACGGCGACATCCTCACCACCTACGCGGTGCTGGGAGCGGTGCTGCTGATGCTGCGGCGTCGCAGCGACGTGTTCATGGCACGCGCCGCGGTGTTCCTGGTGCTGGCGACTTCGCTGCTGTGGGCGGGCATCGGCTACCTGCTGGTGAAGGCGGGCGTGTCGAACGACACGCGCACGGCCTATGCGGATGCCGTCGCGGCGCTGGCGGCGTATCGCGGGACGCCCTTTACCGTGATCGTGCAGCACCTGCGCGAGCTCTCGCAAATCTGGTGGATCACCGGGCTGGTGCAGGCGCCGACGGCGCTGGCGATGTTCTTCGCGGGCTTCATCGCGGGGCGGCGCGAGCTGTTCGCCAATGCCGATGCGTATCGGCCGCTGTTCAAGCGACTGCTGCGCTGGGGGCTGGTCATCGGGCTGCCGGGCGCGGCGCTGTACGCCTTTCCTTCGATCCGGCTGGACAACCCCGTGCGCGAGCTCTACGGCCTCGCGGCCACGCTGCTCACCGCGCCATTCCTCACGGCAGCCTACGCGGCCGGCCTGGTGCTGCTGATGCTGTCGCCGCGCGGCCGGGTGCTCGAAGCCATGCTCGCACCGGCAGGCCGCATGGCGCTGACCAACTACCTCATGCAGTCGCTGGTGTGCGCATGGCTCTTCCTGGCCTACGGGCTGCGCTGGATCGGCACCGTGGGGCCGACGGCCGCCACCGGCATCGCCTTCGCGATCTTCGCGGCGCAACTGGTGCTGAGCCGCTGGTGGCTGGGCCGCTTCGTCTACGGGCCGGTCGAGTGGGTGCTGCGCGCGTTCACGAACCTGGAGCTTCCGCCGATGCGGCGCAAGCCCGAGGCTCCAGGTCAGCGCGGCAGCAGCGTCGACAGCTGATACACCGCGAAGGCCAGCAGGATCGCGCCCGACAGCCGGTTGATCCACTGCATGGTCTTCGCGCTGAGCTTGTGCCGCACCGACGACACCATCGTCGACAGTCCCAGCCACCACAGCGCTGAGCCCAGGAACACGCCGAGCACCATGGTCGCGGCCTGGGTGCCGCCGGTGGTGCTGCCGGTGGAGATGGAAGCGAACACCGCGACGAAGGACAGGATCGTCATCGGGTTCGCGAGCGTCAGCACGAAGACCGAGAGCGTGGCCTTCAGCGGCGTGGTGGCGTCGGCGGCCTGACGGGCCTGCGTGGCGACCGGCGCGCGAAGAAGCTGCACGCCCATCCAAGCGAGAAATGCCGCGCCGCCCAGCGCCAGCGGCACGCGCGCGGCCACCATCGAGGCGATGACGGCCGACACGCCCAGCGCACCGATGGCGCCATAGAACGCGTCCGCCAGCGCGGCGCCGAGCCCGCTGAGAAAGCCGATGGTTCGGCCGTGCGCGAGGGTGCGCTGGATGCAGAGCAGGCCGATGGGGCCGACAGGTGCTGCGATGGAGAGGCCGATGACGAGGGCCTTGAGGAAGAGGGTAGAGTCCATTCGTAAATTGTCTTTACGACGTGGCCTGAAGAGAATGGCGAAGCTCAGGCGGAATGCGCTTTTCGCCTTAAATTCAAGACGAATCGATCGGCTGAAGCCTGAAATCCATGGAAATCGACAGCAAGAACTGGCAGATCCTCGAAGTGCTGCAGGCCGATGCCCGCACCTCGCTCACCGCGCTGGCGCGGCAGGTCGGCCTGTCGGTGCCCTCGACCTCGGAGCGCGTGAAGCGGTTGGAAGAAGCCGGCGTGCTCGCCGGCTATCGCGCCGTGGTGCCGCCGCGCCATGTGGGCTACGCGGTGATGGCGCTCGTCGGCATCACCACGCCGCAGCCCGACAAGGCGCGGCTGCTGAAGCTGCTGGAGGGCAGGCGCGAGGTGCTCGAATGCTTCCACGTGACGGGGCAGGACTCGTACGTGCTGAAGGTGGCCGCACGCGACATCGAGCACCTGGAAGCCTTCGTGAGCAGCATCAACCACCTGGGCGAGACGCGCACGTCGATCGTGATGTCGGTGCCGATTCCGGCGCGCCCCATCGCCGCGCCTGAAATGGAAAAGCCGCCGCGCCGCTAGGCCGGAGGCAGCGGCCGCGACCAGAGCCACGCCAGCACGCAGGCCATGCACCCGATGGCCAGGCCGGCGAGCCATGCGCGGTGCGCGGTGAACGAGACGATCACGGCGCAGGCCGCCATCGTCACGGTCGCGCTCCACTTGGCGCGCCGGCTCACGGTGCGGCCGTTGGCCCAGTTGTGCAGCAGCGGGCCGAAGAGGCGGTGGTTCAGCAGCCAGGCATGCAGCCGGGGCGAGCTGCGCGCCGCGGCCCAGGCGGCCATCAGGATGAACACCGTGGTCGGCATGCCCGGCACGACCACGCCGATGAGGCCCAGTACCAGGCACAGCACCGCGAAGGCATAGAGCAGCGCTCGCGTGAGCGCGGACTTGCGTTCGGGCGCGGGGGCCGGCTCGGGCTTGTTCAAGGCAGGGTCAGGCCGGGGCCTGTCCCGGTTGCGGTTGCTGCGGCAGCTGCTCGCGCTCGGGCAGCCCATCGGCCGTGATGCGCATCTTCGGCAGGAACTGCGGGTACTCGCGCTGCATGAAGTCGATGAGGCCTTCGCGCACGGTGCAGCGCAGATCGAAGGTCAGGCCCGAGGTGGCGGCGGTGCAGAGCACGCGGATCTGCATCGTGCGCTCGGTGGCGTCGGTCACACGCAGGTTGAAGAAGCGGCCGTCCCACTCGGGCGCGGCCTTCACGATGCGCTCGACCTCTTCGCGCAGCGGCGCGAGGGGCATGCCGTAGTCGACGTAGATGAACACCGCGCCCAGCAGCTGTGCCGAATGCCGCGTCCAGTTCTGGAAGGGCTTCTCGATGAAGTAGGTGAGCGGCAGGATCAGGCGGCGCTCGTCCCAGATCTTCACGACCACGAAGGTGCCGGTGATTTCCTCGACGCGGCCCCATTCGCCTTCGACCACCAGTACGTCGTCGATGCGGATGGGCTGCGCCAGCGCGATCTGCAGGCCGGCGATGAGGTTGCTGAACACCGGCTTGGCCGCCAGACCGGCCACGATGCCGATCACGCCGGCAGAGGCCAGCAGGCTTGCGCCCACCTGGCGCGCGCCCGGGAAGGTCATGAGCATCATCGCGCCGCCGGCCACGACCACCACGGTCATCGCGGTGCGCGCGAGCACGCGCGTCTGGGTGAGCACGCGGCGGGCCTGCAGGTTGTCGGCGACGTCGGAAGGATGCTGCGCCAGCACGCCTTCCGCGAAGCCGCTGATGGCCTTCACTGCCAGCCAGGTGGTGGCGGCGATGAGCAGCAGGCCGGTGAAGTGGCGCACGTTGCCGATGAAGCGCAGGTCGTCCGGCGCGCCCTGCCACACCATGGTGAGCGCGACCAGCGGGAACACGAGCCTGGCGGGCGCCCTGCAGTTGACCACCATCGCATGGATGGCCGGCGCGGGGCGGGTGATCCGCCTGAGCACCATGCCGACGATGCGGTGCGCGAGAAGAGAGAGGGGGACTGCGATCAGGGCGGCAAGCCAGGTGCCGAACCAGGGGTGGGCAAGTATCTCTTTGGTCATCAGGCGGGAGTCGTCTTCGCTTGTTCTGTTGTCTCGTTCAGAGGTTGAAGAATGCGCGCTGCGTCGTCGCGCAGCTGCGTGGCGAGTGCCGTGGCCAGGTCGAGCCGGCGAAGCAGCCAGGGGCTGATGTCGTTGTCGAACGGGTCGGGCAGGGGGATCGGGCCGCCGACCGTGGTCGAACCGGCACTCTCGGGGTGGGAGGGACCGGTGGTTGGAATAGTTCCGATGGCGGCCTCGATGCGCTGCGCGGTGCGGCCGATGGGGCCTTCCACCTCGGCGGGCGTGAGGCGGTCGCGCCGCAGCACCAGCATCGACTTCACCGCGCTGAGCTGCGCGAGCAGCTGGTAGCTGTGGGCCTGCAGGTGCTCCAGCGGCTCCAGCGGCGGCTGCACCGCGCGCGGCTCCGACAGCGAGCGCTGCGTGGCCTGCACCAGCGCCGAGAGGCTGTCGTAGGCCTCGCGGCGCGCGAGGCGCCATTCGAGCTCGGGGCTGCTGTCGATGGCCTTGAGCTGGCCCAGGCCCAGTGCCAGCCGCGCATGGCGGGCCTGCGCGGTGAGCACGCGTGCGACCAGCGCCGGCAGCTGCGTGCGCTCCCACGAGGGCAGCACGTAGCAGAAGGCCCAGGCGAGCGCGGCGCCGATGAGCGTGTCGGCGATGCGCTCGAACAGCGCGAAGATCGGCGCCACGCCCACGTTCAGCATGTGGGCCTGCACCAGGCCCAGCACGGTGGCGGCCACCGCGGTGATCAGGTAGCGCCGCACCGCGAAGCTGTGCGCGATGGCCTGCGACACCGTGACGATGACCAGCAGCCATAGCGCCGACGGATGCGCCGACAGCAGCCCCACCGCGAGCACGCAGCCCAGCAGCGTGCCGGCCACGCGGGCGTTGCGCCGCTCCAGCGTCTGCGAGAGGCTGCCGCGCAGCACCACCACGATGGTCAGCAGGATCCAGTAGTCGTGCGAACCCCACGGCATCGACACCGCGATGGCGTAGCCGGCCGCGATGGCCAGCGCGGCGCGGATCGCGTGGCGCAGCGGCGGCTGGTCCCAGCTCCAGAGCGTGAAGAAGGGGCGCAGCGACCAGTCGGTGGGGCTCACGAAGAGCTGCCAGTTGGCACGCACCACGGCCAGGTTGGGCTCGGCGTCGCCGCGCGCCATGGCCGACAGGCGCAGCACCTCGTCGTTGATGTGGCCGATGCGGCTGGCCAGCCCGCGCGCGAGCATCGCGGCGGTGGGGCCGATGTGGCCGCCGCCGGCGGTGCCGTCGTCCGCCGAGACGTGGATGGCCGCCAGGCGCGGGCGGCGGTCGGCCACCGCGTCGGGCTGGCGGCCGAACATGAGCGCGTCGGCCAGGGCGACGGTCTCGTCGGCCAGCTCCTCGAGCACGCGGCGCATCTCGACGAGCGCCTCGGCATGCGCGGGGTGGGCGCGCAGGGTGTCGAGGTCGAGCTCGCTGGCCAGCAGCTGGTCGCGCATCTCGAGCACGATCACCAGCATGGCGGCAAGCCGCTGGCGGCGCGGGGTGCGCGGCGATTCGAGCACGATGTCGCGCGTGGCCTGCAGCTGGTCGGCCAGCGCAGCCTGCTCGCGCAGCAGCCGCCCCAGCATGGGAGCGGGCGTGTCGCGCACGTCGCGGGTCTCGTCCTGCGGCAGGAACTGGCTGGCCTCGGTGCGCATGAGCGCCGCCAGCGAATACAGCACGTCGGCGATCGACTGGGTGCGGAAGCGCCCGTTGAGCGCCAGGTTGGCCAGCGTGGCCCAGATCACGTACAGCCCCGCGCCCAGCCCGAAGTGCCAGGTGCGCTTGATGGCGTCGGCCATGTCGGGCGGCGCCTGCGTGGCCATGGAGAACACCATCGAGAACATCACAGCGATGGCGATCGGGATGCCCCGCTTGCCCCAGGCCATGGCCAGGAAGGCCATGAAGGTGGCGGGCACCAGCAGCAGCCCGAGGCGGATGGGGGCGCTGTGCAGCATCTGCACCGCGAAGAACAGCGGCAGCCCGATGAGCGGCGCCGGCAGCATCTGCAGGAACTTGCCGCGGCGCGGGCCGGGCAGGTCGGGCGGCGCGGTGACGATCACGCCGGTGGCGGCGGCCGAGGCCGCCATGGTGCCCAGCCAGAAATGCATTCCGGCGGAGATGAAGAGCAGGCCCAGCGCGACGGTGAGCCCGCTCGCGACGTAGTGGCTCAGCGCGATGCGCAGAGCGGCACGGACCCGGGGCGCGGCGCTGCTGGGCCCCTGCATCGTCACTTGGCGGAGGAGTTGCCTTCGGAAGGCGCGCCGTTGGCGGGCGCCTCGCGGCGCACGCGCGTGAGCTTGCGCGGAGCGGGAGCCGCCGCCGGCGCGGCCGGGGTTTCGGCTTCGGCTGCCTCGTCGGCGAAGCCCGGCACCGTGCTGCGGGCGTAGAGGTCGGCCGAGGCGTCGGCCGCGGTGCCGGCGCTCGCCTTGGCGGAGGCCGAGACGGCGCGCACGCGGTCGCTGGCGCGCAGTTTCTCGTCGACGGTGGCGAACTTGGAGTACTTGGACAGCAGCGGCACCAGCTGGCCGTACACGCGCGGGGCGCCGGCCAGGCATTCGCGCTGGTCGATGAACTCGGGCTCGCCCGTGAAGTTGCCGATCAGGCCGCCGGCCTCGGTGACCAGCAGCGAGCCCGCGGCCACGTCCCAGGGGTTCAGGCCGGTCTCGAAGAAGGCGTCGGTGAAGCCCGCGGCCACGTAGGCCAGGTCGAGCGCGGCGGCGCCGGGGCGGCGCAGGCCGGCGGCGCGGGGCATCATGTCCGCCATGATGGCCAGGTACTGCTTGAAGTTGTCGCCGGTACGGAAGGGGAAGCCGGTGGAGATCAGGCACTCGTTGAGGCGGGTGCGCTTCGAGACGCGGATGCGGCGCTCGTTCATGTAGGCACCGCGGCCCTTGGTGGCGGTGAAGAGGTCGTTGCGGGTAGGGTCGTACACCACGGCCTGCTCGATCTTGCCGCGCACCGACAGCGCGATCGACACGCAGTAGACCGGGAAGCCGTGGATGAAGTTGGTGGTGCCGTCCAGCGGATCGATGATCCAGACGTAGTCGGAGTCCTTGGCGCCGTACTGGCTGCCGGATTCTTCCGCGAGGATGCCGTGCCCCGGGTACGCGCCGAGCAGCGTCTCGATGATCGCTTGCTCGCTGGCGTGATCGACTTCGGTGACGAAGTCGTTGACCTGCTTCTGGGAGATGCGCACGGCCTCCACGTCGAGGGCGGCGCGATTGATGATGGCGCCGGCGGCGCGTGCGGCCTTGACGGCCACGTTGAGCATGGGATGCAGGTTGGGGGACGACATTGGATTGTGGGAAGAACGGTGGGGAGGGCCCCCGGAGACGGCCCGGCGATGCGGGCGGCGAGAATCGGGGGATTTTACCGGCTCCGCCCGTTAGTGTCCGCCAACCCCCCATGCGCACCCGTTTCATCCTGATCCAGACCAGCCACGCCGGCAACGTGGGCGCCGCCGCCCGCGCCATGAAGACCATGGGTTTTTCCGACCTGGTGCTGGTGGCCCCGCGTTGGGCCAACGTGCTGCGGCGCGAGGAAACCATCCAGCGCGCGAGCGGCGCGCTCGACGTGCTGGCCAACGCCCGCATCGTCGAGACGCTCGACGAGGCCCTCGACGGCGTGACCCACATGTGCGCCACCGCCATGATCCCGCGCGACTTCGGCCCGCCTACGCGCTCGCCCCGGGAGCACCTGGAGCCCCTGGCGGAACAGGGCGACCAGCACGTAGCCTTCCTGTTCGGCTCCGAGCGTTTCGGCATGCGCAACGAGGACGTCTACCGCTGCAACGTGGCCCTGAGCATTCCCACCGACCCGAAATTCGGCTCGCTCAACCTGGGCGCGGCCATCCAGGTGATCGCCTACGAATGGCGGCTGGCGCTGGGCGGCTACGAGGTGCGCGAGGCCGTCCAGCCCGTGCAGGCGGCCGACGCGCAGGCCGTGGCCGGCATGCTCGACCACTGGGAGCGCTCGCTGGTGGAGATCGGCTTCCTCGATCCCGGGGCGCCCAAGAAGCTCATGCCCAGGCTGCAGCAGCTCTTCAACCGGGCCCAGCCCACGCCGGAGGAGATCCACATCCTGCGCGGCATCGCCAAGGCGATGAGCGACGCGACCCGGCCGCCCAGGGCGGACAAGGGCGGCAAGACGCCCGAGAGCGACTAAAACCTTATCGTTCGTACGCGAAGACACCCGGCCTTAGACTGCGCGGCCCCTATCGATATAACGACAACAGACAGAAGGCATAAGGCAGCGATGTTCTCCAGACTGCGCGCCGACATCCGGTGCATCCTCGAACGCGACCCGGCCGCTCGAAGCGCCTGGGAAGTGATCACGGTCTACCCCGGCTTCCACGCCGTGGTTCTGCATCGCTGGGCACACGCCTGTTGGACCCATGGCTTCAAGTGGCCCGCGCGCGCCATCGCACACTGGGCCCGCTGGCTGACCGGCATCGAGATCCACCCCGCCGCCAAGATCGGCGAGCGTGTGTTCTTCGACCACGCCATGGGCGTCGTCGTGGGCGAGACGGCCGAGATCGGCGACGGCTGCACCATCTACCAGGGCGTGACCCTGGGCGGCACCTCGCTCTACAAGGGCACCAAGCGGCATCCGACGCTGGGGCGCGACGTGGTCGTGAGTGCCGGGGCCAAGGTGCTGGGCGGCTTCGTCGTGGGCGACGGCGCCAAGATCGGCAGCAACGCAGTGGTCATCAAGCCGGTGCCGGCCGGCGCCACGGCGGTGGGCATCCCGGCGCGGATCATCCCGTCGAAGGCGGGCGAGAGCGCCGACGTGGCCGCGCCGCAGAAGTTCTCCGCCTACGGCATCACGCAGGACGACGATCCGCTGAGCCAGGCCATGCGCAGCCTGATCGAAAACGCATCGAGCCAGGAACACCAGATCGCGCTCCTGTGGCAGGCCATCGAGAAGCTCTCGGCCCAGCCCGGCAGCAAGGACTGCGTGCCGGGCGAGGCCGCACGCGACCAGAGCTTCGAGGCCGACAAGCTCACGCAGCTGATCGGCAAGTAGAAGAAAGAAAGCCGCGCAGGAGTCGCGCTCAGCCGCCGCGCTTGGCCGGGGCGTGCAGCGCGCCGTGCACGTGGCCCGCATGCTGCCCGAAGGTCTCGGGCGCGAGCGCCGCGGTGTCGAGCTCCTGCAGGATGCCGCAGGCGTTCGCCGATTCGGGGCCGCAGCACTGCTGGCGCAGCGCCTTCAGCTGCTTCTCCAGCGTCTTCAGCTCGGCGATGCGCGCGGCCACGTGGCCGATGTGGTCGTCCAGCAGCCGGTTGACCTCGCCGCAGTCTTCCTGGGGCGCATCGCGGAATTTCAGCAGGCTGCGGATCTCGTCGAGCGTCATGTCCAGCGAGCGGCAGCGGCGGATGAAGCCCAGGCGCTGGGCGTGGTCCTCGTCGTAGATGCGGTAGTTGCCCTCGGTGCGCGCGGGTTCGGGCAGCAGTCGTTCGCGCTCGTAGTACCGGATGGTTTCGACCGGCGTGTTCGCGACCTTGGCCAGTTCTCCGATTTTCATGATGCGGCAAATGGACGAGTGGACATGAGCGGTTGACTCTACACCTGCTTCAGGGTTTCCAATCGATTCCATGACGAACCAGAACGCCCTGAATCCGGCCGTGCCGCGCTCGCACGCGCACTCTCATCCGCATGCACACGAGGAGGGGCACGGCCACGATCACGGCCATGGACATGGCCACGCCCACGAGCATCCGAAGGCCAAGCCGGCCGACGCCTGCTGCGGCTGCAGCAGCACCGCCGGCCACGGCCCGATTCCGCTGGCGCCCGATGCCGGCGACGTGCCCACGGGCGCCTTGCTCTTTCGGATTCCCACCATGGACTGCGCGGTGGAGGAGTCCGAGATCCGCCGCGCGCTGGAGCCCATCGCGGGCGTCAAGGCGCTGCGCTTCCGCCTCGGCGAGCGCACCATGGCCATCACCACCGATGACGGCGTGCTGCCCGAGGCGCTTGCCGCCATCCGCAAGGCGGGCTTCAAGCCCGAGCCGCTGAATGCGCCGGGCGCGCAGGCCGCTCCTGTAGCACCCGCGAAGATCGCAGGCATGAGCGCCGGGCTCGCGCGGCTGGTCGCGGCGCTGGTGCTGGCGATCGCGGCCGAGTCGGTCTCGTTCATGGGGCTGGAGGGCCGGGGCTTCATGGTGTTCGAGATGGCACTGGCGCTGGGCGCCATCGGCCTCGCGGGTCTCGACACCTACAGGAAGGGCTTCGCGGCGCTGGTGCGCGGGCGCCTGAACATCAACGCGCTGATGGCGGTGGCCGTCACCGGCGCCTTCATCATCGGCCAGTGGCCCGAGGCTGCGATGGTGATGGCGCTCTACGCAATTGCCGAACTCATCGAGGCCCGTGCCGTGGACCGCGCGCGAAACGCCATCCAGAGCCTGCTGGCCCTCGCGCCCGAGCAGGCCGAGGTGAAGCAGGCCGACGGCAGCTGGAAGACGGTGATGGCGAGCGAGGTGCCGCTGGAGGCCATCGCGCGCATCCGCCCCGGCGGGCGCGTGCCGCTGGACGGCATCGTCACCGAGGGCACCAGCGCCATCGACCAGGCGCCCGTCACCGGCGAGAGCATTCCGGTCGACAAGACCGTCGGCGACCAGGTGTTCGCCGGCACCATCAACCAGACAGCTGCGCTCGAATTCCGCGTGACGGCCGTGGCCGCCAACACCACGCTCGCGCGCATCATCCACGCGGTCGAGGAAGCACAGGGCTCGCGCGCGCCCACGCAGCGCTTCGTCGACCGGTTCGCCGCCATCTACACGCCCGCCGTCTTCGTGCTGGCGCTGGCCGTCGCGGTGCTCACGCCGTTCTTCATGGACTGGACCTGGACGCAGGCCATCTACAAGGCGCTGGTGCTGCTGGTCATCGCCTGCCCGTGCGCACTGGTCATCTCCACCCCGGTCACGGTGGTGAGCGCACTGGCCTCGGCTGCGCGGCGCGGCATTCTCATCAAGGGCGGCACGTACCTCGAAGAGGCGCGCAAGCTCAAGGCGGTGGCGCTCGACAAGACCGGCACCATCACCGAAGGCAAGCCGAAGCTGGTGGCGTCGTCGCTGGTCGGCGAATCCTCGGCTGGCAACCAGGCGGCGGTGTTCGCCATTGCCGCCAGCATCGCGGGCCGCTCCGACCACCCGGTGTCGAAGGCCATCGCCGAAGGGTTGAGGGGCGAGCAGGGCGAAGTCGCCGACTTCACCGCGCTGCCCGGCCGTGGCGTGCAGGCCGTGCACGCGGGGCAGGCGTACGTGCTGGGCAACCATCGCTTGATCGAGGAGCGGGGGCTCTGCACGCCGTCGCTCGAAGCCGAGCTCCAGCGCCACGAGGAGGCCGGCCGCACCGTCACGCTGCTTGCTTCGAACGAGGCCGTGCTCGCGCTCTTCGCCGTGGCCGACACCATCAAGGAATCGTCGCAGGCGGCGGTGGCCGAACTGCGCTCGCTCGGCGTCGTGCCCGTGATGCTCACCGGCGACAACATCGCCACCGCCAGGACCATCGGCGCCCACGCCGGCATCGAGGACGTGCGCGGCAACCTGCTGCCCGAGGAGAAGCTCGACGCCATCAAGGCCATGCAGCAGCGCTACGGCGCGGCGGCGATGACCGGCGACGGCATCAACGACGCCCCCGCCCTCGCGCAGGCCGACATCGGCTTCGCGATGGGCGGCGCCGGCACCGACACCGCGATGGAAGCGGCCGACGTGGTCATCATGAACGACGACCTGCGCCGCATCCCCGAGACCATCCGCCTCTCGCGCCGCGCGCACTCGGTGCTGTGGCAGAACATCACCCTGGCGCTGGGCATCAAGGCCGTGTTCTTCGTGCTCGCGGTGTTCGGCAGCGCGACGATGTGGATGGCGGTGTTCGCGGACATGGGCGCGAGCCTGCTGGTGGTGGCGAACGGGCTGCGGTTGATGCGCACGCCGAAGTGAGCGAGGGGGCGCACGGGCAGTCCGGGAGGGCCAGGCCCGGCTGGCTGCGCGAGGTGGCTTGGGACTAACATAGGCCGGATATCCCTTCCTTCTCCAGCCAGAGTCCTTCGATGTCCGTCACCTCGCTCCTGCTGCAGCTCATCGTCATCCTGGTCACCGCGCGGCTGTGCGGCTGGGTCCTTCGCCACGTCGGCCAGCCCGGCGTGGTCGGCGAGATGGCGGCGGGGCTGATGCTCGGGCCGGTGGTGATGGGGGCGCTCTTTCCCTCGCTGCATGCGCAGCTCTTCTCGAAGGAGTCGCTGCAGGGGCTGTCTTCTCTTTCCACGCTGGGGCTGGTGCTCTTCATGTTCGTCGTCGGCCTGGAACTGCGGGCTTCCAAGGGCGTGCGCGAGCAGCTGCGCTCCGCGGGCTACGTGGGCGTGCTGAGCGTGGTCGTGCCGATGGCGCTGGGCATCGCGATCGCGCCGGCGCTGCATCCCGCGCTGGCGCCGGCCGGCGTGGGCTTCTGGCCCTTCGCGCTTTTCATTGCGGCGGCGCTGTCGATCACCGCCTTTCCGGTGATGGCGCGCATCCTGAAGGACCGCGGCATGACGCGCACGCCCTTCGGGCAGCTCTCGCTGAGCGCGGCGGCCGTGGTGGACGTGTTCGCCTGGATCCTGCTGGCGGTGGTGATCGCGCTGGTCGGCGCGGGAGAGGGTTACCAGGGGCTGCTGAAGACCACGCTGGGCATGGCGGTCGTGCTGGCGGCGTTGTTCCTCGGGCTCAAGCCGGCCTTCGCGTGGCTGCTGCGCGTGAAGGCGCCAGAGGGCGAGCCTTCGACCACGGTGATGGCGGCGCTGATGATCGGCCTGCTGGCGACCTCGCTGGTCACCGAGTGGCTGCACCTGCACGCGGTGTTCGGTGCATTCCTGTTCGGCGCCTGCCTGCCGCGCGACGACCGCCTGCTGAAGTCGCTCACCGAGCGCATCGAGCCGATCTCCATCGTGGTGCTGATGCCGCTCTTCTTCGCGCTCGCCGGGCTGGGCACCACGGCCAACGCCTTCTCGGGTGCGAGCCTGGGCGCGATGCTGCTGATCGTGGGCGTGGCCACCGTGGGCAAGATCGCCGGCGGCGCGGCCGGTGCGCGCATGGCGGGCTACGGATGGCGCGACAGCCTCGCCACCGGTTCGCTGATGAATGCGCGCGGACTGATGGAACTCATCGTCATGAAGATCGGCCTCGACGCGGGCCTCATCGGCCCTGAGCTCTTCACCATGCTGCTGGTGATGGCGCTGGCCACCACCGCGATGACGGGGCCGCTGATCAACCTTTTCATCGGCCGCAAGCAGGCTGTGGCGGCGGACGCCGCGCACGCGAAGCCCTGAGTTCGGTCAGCGCTTGGCCACGGTGAAGCCGATGCGCGTCTCGCCGCCACGGCTCGCGGCGAACACCCGCCCGCCGTGCATGCGGGCGATGGCTTCCACGATCGACAGGCCCAGGCCGTGGTGGCGCGTGGAGCCGTCGCGGGCCTGCGCGGCGCGGTAAAAGCGCTCGAACAGGCGGGGCAGGGCGGCCGGGTCGATGGGCTCGCCCTTGTTGACCACGGCCACGGCGAACTCCGTGGCGCCTTGCTTTGCGACCTCCTCGGCGACCTCTTCGGCGATCTCGATGCGTATGGTCGAGGCGGGCGCGGCGAAGCGGATCGCATTGCCCAGCAGGTTGAAGAGCGCACGGCGCACGAGCGCTGCGTCCACGTCGGCCATGGCGTCGCCGCGCACTTCTGCGCGCAGGCCGGATTCCTCGAGCATCGCGTCGTAGAAGTCGATCACGTCCGCGGCCTGCGCGGCGAGGCTCGTCACGGCCCGGGTGCGCATGGGCGCGCCGCGCTCGGCCTGCGAGAGGAACAGCATGTCGGTGACGATGCCCGAGAGCCGGCCGACCTCCTCGAGGTTGGAGGCGAGCACGGTCTGCAGCTCCTCGTTGCTGCGCGGGCGAGTGAGCGCGAGTTCGGTGGAGCCGATCAGGTTGGCCAGCGGCGTGCGCAGCTCGTGCGCCACGTCGGCATTGAAGGACTCGAGCTGCACGTAGGCGCGCTGCACCCGCAGCAGCAGTGCGTTGAACTGGGTGATCCAGGGGCGCAGCTCCTGCGCGAAGTCATCGGCGTCGATCGGCTGGTTGGCCTTGTCGGGCGCCATCGCCGCGGTGCGCTCGGTCAGCGTCTTCAGCGGCTTCAGGCCGCGACGCACCAGCCACATGCCTGTGAGCGAGACCAGCGCGGTGCCCAGCACCACGGCGCCCAGCAGGGTCCACGCGAGGCGGCGCAGCAGTTGGGCTTCCTGCGCGGTGTTCACACCGATGCGAACGGCGAGCTGGGTGGTGGTACCGGCCTGCGTCCAGGGCACCTGCACGTCGCGCAGCATCCACTTGCCGCCGGCCAGCGGACGCGATTCGAAGAGCTGCCTGCCGCCGGCGGAGATCGACAGGGTCACGTCGTCCTGCATCGAGAAGAAGTCGTCGAGCTTGTGCCGAAGGAAGACGAGGTCGCCGCCTTTTTCCGCCTCCTGCAGCAGGTGCTGCACCAGCACGGCCTTGTTGGAGAGTTCCTCTTCCTGCTTCTGTCCGAAGTTCCAGGCCGTGACGAGATAGATGGCGAAGCAGATCACGCTCAACCCGAACAGGGTCTGCGCGGCGAGCCAGAGCGACAGCCGGCTCTGAAGTGATCGCGGCCGGGGGCTCAATGCCAGGAGCGGTCTTCGAGCACGTAGCCCATGCCGCGCACGGTGTGCAGCAGCTTCACGTCGAAGGGGTCGTCGAGCTTGCTGCGCAGCCGGCGGATGGCCACTTCGACCACGTTGGTGTCGCTGTCGAAGTTCATGTCCCACACCTGCTCGGCGAGTGTGGTGCGCGAGAGGATCTGGCCGCGACGGCGCAGCAGCACCAGCAGCAGCGTGAATTCCTTGGCCGTGAGATCCAGGCGCATGCCGTTGCGCATGCACTTGCGGCTGATCAGGTCGACCTCGAGGTCGGCGAGCCGCAGCACCGTGGATTCCTGCGCCTTGCCCCGGCGCAGGAGGGCCTGCACGCGCGCCAGAAGCTCGGAGAAGGAGAAGGGCTTGACCAGGTAGTCGTCCGCGCCCTGCTGCAATCCGAGCACGCGGTCTTCGACCTTGTCGCGCGCCGTGAGCACCAGCACCGGCACGTTCTTCGTACGGCGAAGGGCCTGGAGAACAGAGAAGCCGTCGATGCCGGGAAGCATCACGTCGAGCAGGATCAGCGCGTAGTCGCCTTCGGTGGCGAGGTACTTCCCCTCGATGCCGTCTCGGGCTACGTCGACGACGTAGCCGTTCTCCTCGAGCCCCTTCTTGAGGTAGTCGCCCAGCTTGGGCTCGTCTTCTATGACCAGGATACGCATTGCCGGATCGTATCGAAGCCCTCATGGAAACAGGGTTACGTTTCGGTAATCCGCTTGACGGACAAAGCCTCGCCTTCGCGTCGTACAGTGCGCCGGGCCTGCGTCCCGAAGGGCCATTGCCACGAGGGCCGACGCAGGCCGCCGATATACTTTTTGCCTCCATGCGCCGCTGGTTCCTCATCTTCATGCTTGCCCTGCTGCCGTTCCAGTTCAGTTGGGCGTCGGCGTCGGCGTACTGCCAGCATGAGCGCGATTCGCGGCCCGACCACTGGGGCCACCACGAAAGCGAGACGCGCGGCACCGACCGCAGCCACAGCGGCGAAGGCGCGCAGAAGAACTCCAGCACCCAGCCCAATGCCGTGGTCGGCGACTGCGCCGTCTGCCAGTTCGGCCATGCCCAGCACGCCGATGCGCTGGACGAGCCCGCGCAGTCGCCAGCGCACGAGCCTCAGCCGCTGCGTGCGACGGCCGACGAGCGCTTCGCCTCGCACGTCTCCGACGTTCCGGTGCGCCCCGACTGGTCTCTCGCCGCCTGATTCGGCGAGAGAACACAACCCCTTCCTGATACCCACCATCAGCTAGCCGAGCTCTCGCCGAATTCGTCCGTCCGTTGTTTCGCAACCCAGGAGAATTCGATGCGCACGCTCTTCGTGCCGCTGGCCGTGCTGGTCATGGCGGCGCCCCCGGCTTTTTCACAGGTCGCGCAGGCCGCGCAGGCCGGGCCCCTTCATTCACAGTCTTCAATGTCCGCGCCGTCGGGCACGGCCGCTGCCCGCGTGCAGGAGCCCGCGGGCCCGCTCACGCTTCGCAGCGCCGTTGCCATGGCGCTGCAGGCAAACCCCGGCCTGTCTTCCGCGCTGCGCGAACAGGAGGCGACCGAGGCCGCCATCGTGCAGGCCGGCGCCTGGCCCAATCCCACGCTCGACGCGCAGCTCGAAGACCTGCGCCGCGACAACCGCACCACCACGCTGCAGCTGAGCCAGCCCATCGAGCTGGGCGGCAAGCGCGCGGCCCGCGTCACGGCGGCCGAGCGAGCGCGCGACCAGGCCGCGTCGGCGCTGGCAGGCCGCCGCGCGGAGATCCGCGCGGCCACCGTCACCGCCTTCTTCGACGTACTCACCGCGCAGGAGCGCCTGCGGCTCGCGCAGGACTCGGTCGGCCTCGCGCAGGCTGCCACCCGCGCAGCAGCCAACCGCGTTGCGGCGGGCAAGGTCTCGCCGCTGGAGGAAATCAAGGCGCGCGTGGCCGAGGCCGGCATCCGCGTCGAGCTGATGCAGGCCGAGGGCACGCTGCGCTCCGCGCGCCAGCAGCTCGCAGCGCTGTGGGGCAATCCGAGCCCGCGCTTCACGCAGGTGGATGGCGCGGTCGACCAGTTGCCCGCGATGGCCTCCGCGCAGGACATCGCCAACCGGCTGGCCGATGCGCCGGTGGTGAGGCAGGCGCGGCTGGAGGTCGAGCGGCGCAACGCGCTGGCCGAACTGGAGCGCGCCAGGCGCATCCCCGACGTGACCGTCTCGCTCGGCGCCAAGCGCGTACCGGCGTCCGAGGGCGAGAACGGCGGCAGCCGGCGCAACCAGGTGGTACTGGGTCTGTCGGTGCCGCTGCCGATCTTCGACACGAACCGGGGCAACGTCGCCGAAGCCCTGAGCCGCGAGGAAAAGGCGCGAGACGACCTCGCCGCCGCCGAGCTGCAACTGGGCACCGACGTGGCCCAGGCCACCGAGCGCCTGCGTTCCGCGCATGCCACCGCCGAGACGCTGCAGCGCGACGCGCTGCCCGGCGCCGAGAGCGCCTACAAGGCCGCCACCAAGGGCTTCGAGCTGGGCAAGTTCAGCTTCCTGGAGGCGCTGGATGCACAGCGCACGCTGTTCCAGGTGCGCGCGCAGTACCTGCTCGCGCTGGCCGATGCGCACCGCGCCGCGGGCGAACTCGACCGGCTGCTGGGCAATGAAGGCGAAGCCATCCCTGCCGCGACGCTGACCACCACCACGCCCGCCGCACGCTGAAAAGCAATCAAGGAATTCCACAGATCATGAACACAGAAGAACGCAAGAACTTCGCCGAGCGCATCGGCAAGAAGCAGCTGATCGCCATCGCGGCCGTGCTCGCACTGGGCGTGGGTGCCGGGGCGCTGATCCTGCGCAGCGCGCCTGCCAAGCCCGAGTCGGCCGGCCATTCGGAAGCCGCCGGCCATGGCGACGGCGAGCACCACGAGGAGGGCGGTCACAAGGAGGAGGGCCACAAGGAGGCCAAGGCGGGCGAAGACCACGACCACAGCCACGGCGAGGCCAAGGGCCACAGCGACAAGGAGCACCACGCCGAGGAGGGCAAGGGCGAAACCAAGGCTGCCGCGGGCGAAGCCAAGGGCGAGGAGAAATCCGCCGCGCACAAGGAAGACGAGGAAAAGATCGCCTTCACCGACGAGCAGATCAAGGCCGCGGACATCTCCGTCGAAAGCGCCGGCCCCGCGCGCATCAAGCTGTCGCTGCAGCTGCCCGGCGAGATCAAGTTCAACGAAGACCGCACGGCCCACGTGGTGCCGCGCGTGGCGGGCGTGGTCGACAGCGTCTCGGCCAACCTGGGCCAGGAAGTCCGGCGCGGACAGGTGCTCGCGGTGCTGTCGAGCCCGGGACTTTCGGAGCAGCGCAGCGAGCTGCAGTCGGCGCAGCGCCGGCTGGAGCTGGCCCGCACCACCTACGAGCGCGAGAAGAAGCTGTGGGAGGAAAAGATCTCGCCGCAGCAGGACTACTTGCAGGCAGAGCAGGCCATGCAGGAGGCACGCATCGCCGTGGCCAACGCCAACCAGAAGCTGCTGGCGCTGGGCGCCACGCCCGGCGCGTCGGCGCTGGGCCGCTACGAACTGCGCGCGCCTTTCGACGGGATGGTGGTCGAGAAGCACATCTCGCTCGGCGAATCGGTGGGCGAGGCGGTCAACGTCTTCACCATCTCCGACCTGTCGACCGTGTGGGCCGAGATCAGCGTGGCAGCCAACAACCTGAACCTGGTGCGCATCGGCGAGCAGGTGAAGATCCGCTCGACCGCCTTCGACCAGACCGCGACCGGCAAGGTCTCGTACGTGGGTTCGCTGATCGGCGCGCAGACGCGCACCGCCACCGCGCGCGTCACGCTGACCAACCCCGAGCGCATCTGGCGCCCGGGCCTGTTCGTGAACGTCGAGCTGGTGGCCTCGGAGACCGAGGCGCCGGTGACGGTGGCGGCCGACGCGGTGCAGACGGTGGAAGACAAGCCCACGGTGTTCCTGCGCGTGCCCGGCGGCTTCATGCCGCAGCACGTGCAGACGGGGCGCAGCGACGGCAAGCGCGTCGAGATCGTCGGCGGGCTGAAGCCCGGCGCAGCCTACGCGGCCAGCGGCAGCTTCGTCGTGAAGTCGCAGCAGGGCAAGAGCTCGGCCACGCACACCCACTGAGGAAGCCCGCATGTTCGAACGAATCATCCGCTTCTCCATCGAGCAGCGCTGGCTGGTGCTGCTCGCCGTGTTCGGCATGGCGGCGCTGGGCATCTTCAGCTACCAGAAGCTGCCCATCGACGCCGTGCCCGACATCACCAACGTGCAGGTGCAGATCAACACCGCCGCGCCCGGCTACTCGCCGCTGGAGACCGAGCAGCGCGTGACCTACCCGATAGAGACCGTCATGGCCGGCCTGCCGGGGCTGCAGCAGACGCGCTCGCTCTCGCGCTACGGCCTCTCGCAGGTGACGGTGATCTTCAAGGACGGCACCGACATCTACTTCGCGCGGCAGCTCGTCAACGAGCGCATCCAGTCCGCGCGCGAGAGCATGCCGCGCGGCATCTCGCCGGTGATCGGGCCGATCTCCACCGGCCTCGGCGAGATCTACCTCTGGACCGTCGAGGCCGAGGAGGGCGCCAGGAATGCGGAAGGCAAGCCCTACTCGCCCACCGACCTGCGCGAGATACAGGACTGGATCATCAAGCCGCAGCTGCGCAACGTGCCGGGCGTGACCGAGATCAACTCCATCGGCGGCTTCGCCAAGGAGTTCCAGATCGCGCCCGACCCGGCCAAGCTGCTGGCCCATGGCCTGACGATGAGCGACATCGTGCTCGCGCTGGAGCGCAACAACGCCAACGTGGGCGCGGGCTACATCGAGAAGCGCGGCGAGCAGTACCTCATTCGTGCGCCCGGGCAGGTGAAGTCGGCGGAGGACATCGGCAACGTGATCCTGGGCAACGCCAACGGCATCCCGCTGCGCGTGCAGGACGTGGCCGAGGTCGGCATCGGCCGCGAGCTTCGCACCGGTGCTGCCACCGACAACGGCCGCGAGGTGGTGCTCGGCACGGTGTTCATGCTGATCGGCGAGAACAGCCGCACCGTGTCGCAGGCCGTCGACAGGAAGATGCAGGAGATCAACCGCACGCTGCCCGCCGGCGTGAAGGCCGTGACGGTGTACGACCGCACGGTGCTGGTCGACAAGGCCATCGCCACGGTGAAGAAGAACCTGTTCGAGGGCGCGGTGCTGGTCATCGCGATCCTGTTCCTGTTCCTGGGCAACATCCGCGCGGCCATCATCACCGCGCTGGTGATTCCGCTGTCGATGCTCTTCACCTTCACCGGCATGGTGAACCAGAAGGTCAGCGCCAACCTCATGAGCCTGGGCGCGCTGGACTTCGGCATCATCATCGACGGCGCGGTGGTGATCGTGGAGAACTGCGTGCGGCGCCTGGCCCACGCGCAGGCCCACAAGGGACGGCCGCTCACGCGCAGCGAGCGCTTCCACGAAGTGTTCGCTGCCTCGCAGGAGGCGCGGCGCGCGCTGCTGTTCGGCCAGCTGATCATCATGATCGTGTACCTGCCGATCTTTGCGCTCACGGGTGTCGAGGGCAAGCTGTTCCACCCGATGGCCTTCACCGTGGTGATCGCGCTGCTGGGCGCGATGATCCTGTCGATCACCTTCATCCCTGCCGCCGTGGCGCTGTTCATCGGCAACAAGGTCAGCGAGAAGGAGAACCGCCTGATGCTGTGGGCCAGGCGCGCCTACGAGCCGCTGCTGGCGCGCGTGATGTCGGCCAAGCCGCTGGTGATCACCTTCGCGGTGGTGGCGGTGGTGCTGTCGGGGCTGCTGGCCACGCGGCTGGGCACGGAGTTCGTGCCGAGCCTGAGCGAGGGCGACTTCGCCATCCAGGCGCTGCGCATTCCGGGCACCAGCCTCACGCAGTCGGTGGAGATGCAGAAGCAGCTCGAACGCACGCTGAAGCAGAAGTTTCCGGAGATCGAGCGCGTGTTCGCGCGCACCGGCACGGCGGAGATCGCCTCCGACCCGATGCCGCCCAACATCTCCGACGGCTACATCATGCTCAAGCCCGAGAGCGAGTGGCCCTCGCCGAAGCGTTCGCGCGCCGAGGTGCTCGCGGCAGTGCAGGAAGAAGTGGAGAAGCTGCCGGGCAACAACTACGAGTTCTCGCAGCCCATCCAGCTGCGCTTCAACGAGCTGATCTCGGGCGTGCGAAGCGACGTGGCGGTGAAGATCTTCGGCGACGACATGGACGTGCTGAACAAGACCGCGGCAGAGGTTGCCGGCGTGCTCAACGGCATCGCCGGCGCAGCCGAGGTGAAGGTGGAGCAGACCACCGGCCTGCCGATGCTCACCGTGAACATCGACCGCAGCAAGACCGCGCGCTACGGCCTCAACGTGGGCGACGTGCAGGACGCGATCTCCGCCGCCATCGGCGGGCGCGAGGCGGGCACGCTGTTCGATGGCGACCGGCGCTTCGACATCATCGTGCGCCTGCCCGAGGAACTGCGCACCGACCTCGAAGCGATCAAGCGCCTGCCGGTGGCCCTGCCCAAGGGCGCGGGCGCCGAAGCCCTGCGCACCAGCTTCATTCCGCTGGGCGAGGTGGCCACGCTCGACATCGCGCCAGGCCCCAACCAGGTGAGCCGCGAGGACGGCAAGCGCCGCATCGTGGTCAGCGCCAACGTGCGCGGCCGCGACCTGGGCTCCTTCGTTGCCGAGGCCGAGGAGGCGATGGGCAAGGTGAAGATTCCCGCGGGCTACTGGACCGTGTGGGGCGGGCAGTACGAGAACCTGGCCTCGGCCACGCAGAGGCTGCAGGTCGTGGTGCCGGTGTCGCTGCTGCTGGTGTTCACGCTGCTGTTCGCGATGTTCGGCAACATCAAGGACGGGCTGCTGGTGTTCACCGGCATTCCGTTCGCGCTCACGGGCGGCATCGTGGCGCTGTGGATGCGCGGCATTCCGCTGTCGATCTCGGCGGCGGTGGGCTTCATCGCGCTGTCGGGCGTGGCCGTGCTCAACGGGCTGGTGATGATCTCCTTCATCCGCAACCTGCGAGAGGGCGGCCTGCCGCTGGACGCGGCCATCCGCGAGGGCGCGCTCACGCGGCTGCGGCCGGTGCTGATGACCGCGCTGGTCGCCTCGCTGGGCTTCGTGCCGATGGCCATCGCCACCGGCACCGGCGCCGAGGTGCAGCGGCCGCTGGCCACGGTGGTGATCGGCGGTATCCTGTCCTCGACCGCGCTGACGCTGCTGGTGCTGCCGCTGCTCTATCGCATCGCGCACCGGCGCGACGAGGAGGAGTTGCAGGTGCAGCAGCAGTCCCACGGCGCACCGCTCGATCCTTCAGGTCCTACAGATCCTTCACTGCGAGGTTCGCATGGCACATGAGCATTCGCACGCCACCGGCGGCAACGAGAAGGCGCTTCGCTGGGCGCTGCTGCTGACCTCGGTCTACCTCGTCGCCGAGGTGGTGGGCGGACTGGTGTCGGGCAGCCTCGCGCTGCTGTCCGATGCGGCGCACATGTTCACCGACACGGTGGCGCTGGCGATATCGCTGGTGGCCATCCGCATCGGCAAGCGGCCGGCCGACAGGCGACGCACCTTCGGCTACTACCGCTTCGAGATCCTGGCGGCGGTGCTCAACGCGGTGCTGCTCTTCTTCGTGGCGATCTACGTGCTGTACGAGGCGTACAGGCGCATCTCGCAGCCGGCCGAGATCCAGTCGACCATGATGCTGCTGGTGGCCGCGGGCGGCCTCTTGGTCAACTTCATCGGCATGCGGCTGCTGGCGTCGGGCAAGGAAGAGAGCCTCAACGTGAAGGGCGCGTACCTGGAGGTGTGGGCCGACATGCTGGGCTCCGTCGGCGTGATCGTCGGCGCCATCGTGATCCGCTTCACGGGCTGGGGCTGGGTCGACTCGGTGATCGCCGTCGCCATCGGCCTCTGGGTACTTCCGCGCACCTGGCGCCTGTTGCGCGAGAGCCTCAACGTGCTGCTCGAAGGCGTGCCCGACGAGGTGGACCTGCCGGCGGTCGAGAGCGCGCTGCTGGGCAGCGACGGGGTGGCGAGCCTGCACGACCTGCACGTGTGGGCGCTGTCCAGCGGCAAGGTGAGCCTGAGCGTGCACGTGGTCTGCACGCCGGAGGTGGGCGACCTCGCGCCGCTCGTGCAGCAGCTGCGCGCGATGCTGGCCGAGCGCTTCGATATCCATCACTCGACCGTGCAGGCCGAGCGGGTGCCCTGCGAGCTGGCGGTGGAGAGCCACGGCTTCGGTCCGGCCCCGGCCTGACCCCGCGACAGCGGGGGGCGGATATCGGACAATCTGCCCGATTCAGGATACGCAGATCGATGAGCCGCAACCCCAAGTCTTCTTCCGCATCGAACCGAACGGCCGAGGCCCGCGCGCCGCAGCGCCGCGCGATTCATGGGGGATCGTCGACCCGGGTGCCGATGGCTTTCGACGTGGGCGCGGTTGCTGCGCCTGCCGCAGTGTCCGCCTCGCCGCGCAGCACTTGGCGGTCCACCGTGGTCGGTTTCGCGATCGGCTTCGGCGTCGTGCTCGCGTTCGCCATGAAATGGCTCATGAGCTATCAGATCGACACCGCGCAGGAGCGCCAGGAGCAGCACAAGGCGATGCGCGCCGCCGCGGTGCGCTGCTACGAGCTCACGTCGAACTCGGCCATCAACGCCTGCCTGAAGGACATCGAGGCGAAGAGTGCGCAGGCGAGCGTCCAGGCGGCCCGTTGAGGGCGCCGGCAAACCGCTCTTGAAGGCTCAGCGGGCGCGGATCGCCGACTTCGGCCTGAAGGCCTTGCAGACCGAGTCGTCGGTTTCGAGGTAGGGCCCGCCGATCAGGTCGATGCAGTAGGGCACCGCCGCGAAGATGCCCGGCACCACCTGGGCGCCCTCGGCGTCCTTCAGGCCTTCGAGCGTCTCGGCGATCGACTTGGGCTGGCCGGGCAGGTTGATGATCAGGCTCCTGTCACGGATCACCGCCACCTGGCGCGAGAGGATCGCGGTGGGCACGAAGCGCAGGCTGATCTGGCGCATCTGCTCGCCGAAACCCGGCATTTCCTTGTGCGCCACGGCCAGCGTGGCCTCGGGCGTCACGTCGCGCAGGGCGGGTCCGGTGCCGCCTGTGGTCAGCACCAGCGAGCAGCCTGCGTCGACCAGCTCGATCAGCGTGGCGCTGATGCGCTCGGCTTCGTCGGGAATGAGTCGGGGCTCGAATTCGATGGGGTTCTTCAGCGCGCGGCCCAGCCATTCCTTCAGCGAGGGCAGGCCCTTGTCTTCGTAGGTGCCGCTGGAGGCGCGGTCGCTGATGGAGACGATGCCGATGCGCACCGGGTCGAATGCGCCTTCGCTCATTGGAATACCTTCGTTCTTCGCACTGCGGTGCGAGTTTGCTCGGGGCGGCCCGGCGCGGCGCTCATGCGTCTTCCTCGCGGTCCTGCGCGGCGGCAGCGGCTGCGTGGTCGTCGCTGCCGTGCACGGCCAGCTGGGCGCGCACCAGCTGGAAGATCTCGCGGTAGGCCTTGCCCTGGCGGGGGGCTTCGCCGGCGGGGCCGGTCTTCATGTCCTTGCGGGCCTGGCGGACGAGGGCGCGCAGCTGTTGCGAGTCGGTAGCGGGGTGGGTCTCGATCCAGCCGCCCAGCGCGTCGTCGTCGGCGATCAGGCGGTCGCGCCAGCGCTCGGCCTCGTGCAGGGCCGCCACTTCGGCGGCGGGCACGGTGTTCTGCTCCAGCAGGGCCTGCTTCACGGCTTCGAGCACCTCGGGCTCCAGCTTGCGCATGAGCTTGCCGATGTACTGCATCTGGCGGCGCTTGCCCTCGAAATTGGTGATCCGCCTGGCCTCGGCGATGGCTTCGACCAGTTTCTCGTCGAGCTGGAGGGCGTCGAACAGGCCGGCGCGCAGGGTGAGCAGCTCGGCGCCCAGCTTCTGCAGCTCTTCGCTTTCGCGCTTCAGGTCGGTGCGGCTGGCGTCGTCGGAGCCCTTGAGCTCGCGCTTGAGCTCGAGGTCGAGCTCGCTGCCTTCGGCCACGAAATGGCCGCGGACGTAATAGCCTTTTTTGGGTTTGCGGGACATGGGATGGATTCTGGGCCGCGCCGTGCGGCGTTGCAACGCGCGGCGGGAATCTGCTGAAAACGGGAAATGGGGGGCGCAAGTATCATAGCCACCACATGACGACATCCTCCTCGCGCGCCGATTCCGGCTTCGCCTACAGCCGTTCCTTCTTCGAAAACCTGGTCGACACCGCCTTGGCGCACGCCAAGAAGCTCGGTGCCACCGACGCCGGGGCCGAGGCCTCCGAGGGCTGCGGCCTGAGCGTCTCGGTGCGCAAGGGCGAGCTCGAGAACGTCGAGCGCAACCGCGACAAGTCGCTGGGCGTCACCGTCTACGTGGGCCACCGCCGCGGCAACGCCAGCACCTCCGACTTCTCCGAGGCGGCCATCGCCCAGACCGTCCAGGCAGCCTACGACATCGCCCGTTTCACGGCCGAAGACCCCGTCAGCGGCCTGCCGGACGAGGAAGACATCGCCAAGGAACACCCCGAGCTCGACCTGTTCCACCCCTGGGACGTGACCAGCGAGCAGGCCGCGAAGCTGGCCCTGGAATGCGAAGAGGCCGCGTTGTCGACCGACAAGCGCATCACCAACAGCGAGGGCGCGGGCGTTTCGGCCCAGCAGAGCCACTTCTTCAGCGCCCACACGCACGGCTTCCGCGGCGGCTATGCCAGCTCGCGGCACTCCATCTCGGTGGCGCCGATCGCCGGCAAGGGCGACGACATGCAGCGCGATGCCTGGTACAGCTCCATGCGCTCGGCCGATGAACTGGCCAGTCCGCAGGCCGTGGGCCGCTACGCCGCCGAGCGGGCGCTCAGCCGCCTGAAGGCGCGCAAGATCAAGACCGTCGAATGCCCGGTGCTGTTCGAGTCGCCGCTGGCCGTGGGCCTGCTGGGCTCGCTGGTGCAGGCCGTGAGCGGCGGTTCGCTCTACCGCAAGAGCAGCTTCCTGCTCGATTCGCTGGGCAAGCCCGTGCTGCCCGCGCACGTCGACGTGGCCGAAGACCCGCACCTGCTTCGCGGCAAGGGCAGCGCCCCCTTCGACGACGAGGGCGTGACCACCCGGGCGCGCAAGGTGGTCGACGCCGGCCGCCTCGAAGGCTATTTCCTCTCGACCTACTCGGCACGCAAGCTGGGCATGAAGACCACCGGCAACGCCGGCGGCTCGCACAACCTGACGCTGAGCTCGCGCCTGACGAAGCACACCGACGACCTCGACGCCATGCTCACGAAGCTGGGCACCGGCCTCTTCGTGATCGAGCTGATGGGGCAGGGCGTGAACTACGTGACCGGCGACTATTCGCGCGGCGCCAGCGGCTTCTGGGTCGAGAAGGGCAGGATCGCCTTCCCGGTGCAGGAGATCACCATCGCCGGCAACCTCAAGGACATGCTGCTGGGTATTGAAGCCATCGGGGCCGATGCCTACACTTTCGGCGCCAAGACCACGGGATCGGTCCTGGTGAACCGCATGAAGGTCGCCGGCGCCTGAAGGCTGCGCCGCACGGCCTGCGCGCGAAGGCTGGTCGAACATGAGGCACAACACGGCGCGAAAACCCGAACTCGAGCACGAACTGATGCGCGACCCGCGGCTGGGCTTCGAGCCGGCGGGCGGCAGTTCGGTACGGTGCCTGCAGCACGGCGTGCCGTGGCCCTTCGACTGCTGGCACTACCACGACGAATACGAGCTGCAGTGCATCAACCGCAGCAGCGGCGACGCCTTCGTCGGCGACCACATCGGCCGCTTCGAGCCCGGCTACGTCGCGCTGGTGGGAGCGCGGCTGCCCCACACATGGATCTCGCACGACGTGCCGCCGGAGGGCATCGCCGAGCGCAGCATGGTCATCCACTTCCGCGACGAGCCGCTGCGCAAGGGCGCTGACCTCTTCCCCGAGCTCGAGGCGGTGCTGCCGATGCTCGAACGGGCGAAGCTGGGCATCGAGTTCTTCGGCATCGGCGACCTCGTGCGTGAGCGCTTCCAGCGGGTGCAGCAGCAGGAGGGCATGGCGCGGCTCTCGGCCTTCATCGGGTTGCTGCACGAACTGGCTCGCTGGCCGGACTGGCGCCAGATTTCCAGCACCGCCGACCCGGCCGGGGAAGACCCGAGCGCCAACACCCGCATGCGCCGCGTGCTCGACTACCTCGACCGGCACCTGACCGAGGAGCTCTCGCTGCCGGCCGTGTGCGCCGTGGCCAACATGGCCGAAAGCAGCTTCTCGCGCTGGTTCCACCGGCACATGGGCGCGACATTCACCGACTTCGTCACGCGGCTGCGCGTGGCCAAGGCCTGCGAGATGCTGCAGGTGTCCGACCGGCTGGTGAGCGACATCTGCTACGAGGTGGGCTTCGCGAACCTCGCCAACTTCAACCGCCGCTTCCTGCAGCTCAAGGGCATGACGCCCTCGGCCTACCGCCAGCAGGCGCAGGACCGCTTCGGGCTGCGCACCGCGCGCAACGCGCCGCTCGCCACCGCGGACTGAGCCATTCCGGCCTCAGGCGGCCGTGTCTCGCGGCGTCAGGTGCCGGGTCAGCGCCCAGAACAGCAGCGCCGTGCCGCTGACGAGTGCCCCGGCCAGGCAGACGCCGTTCCAGCCCGCATGGGCGTACACCATGGTCGAAGCCATCGATCCGGTGGCGGAGCCGATCGAATAGAAGATCATGTACCCGGCCGTCAGCCGGCTCTGCGCCTCGGGCCGCACGCGGTAGATCAGGCTCTGGTTGGCCACGTGCACCGACTGCAGGCCGAAGTCGATGACGATCACGCCTGCCACCATCGCCCAGATCGACCACGGCAGCATCGCGATGAGCCCCCACGACAGCAGCATCGCGCTCAGGCCGATGAAGGTGGTGTGCTGCGCGCGGCCACGATCCGCCTGCCGGCCGGCACGCGCGGCGCCCAGGGCTCCGGCCGCGCCCGCGAGGCCGAAGAGCCCCACCTGCGTGTGCGACAGCGAGAAGGGCGGTGCGGTCAGCGGCAGCACCATCGGCGTCAGCATCATGGTGATGGACATGAAGATCAGCATCGCGAGCACGGCCCGGATGCGCAGCACCGGCTCCTGCGCGAAAAGGGCGAAGACCGAGCGGATCAGCTGCGGGTACGCAATGCCCGGCACGGGCCGCGTGCTGGCCGGCAGAGCCGTCCACAGCAGGCCGGCGACCACCAGCGTGGCCGCCGCCGATGCCAGGTAGACCGAGCGCCAGCCGAAGAAGTCGGAAAGCGTGCCCGACACCGCCCGTGCCAGCAGGATGCCGAGGATGATGCCGCTGGTGACGGTGCCCACCACGCGGCCGCGCTCGCCCGGCGCGGCCAGGCTCGCGGCGTAGGCGACCAGCACCTGCGTCACGACCGCCAGCACGCCCATGACGGCCATGGCCGGCAGCAGCACCGCAGCGCTCGGCGCCAGCGCCACGGCCAGCAGCGCGGCCACAGACAGCAGCGACTGCCCGACGATCAGCCTGCGCCGGTCGACGAGGTCGCCCAGCGGAACCACCAGCAGCAGCCCCAGCCCGTAGCCGATCTGCGTGATGGTGATGACCACGCCGACCGTGGCGGGCCGGATGCCGAAGGTGTGGGCCAGCGTATCCAGCAGCGGCTGGGCGTAGTAGACGTTGGCTACCGCCAGGCCGCAGTCGACGGCGAACAGGAGCGCCAGCGCGTTCGATATCGACGGCGTGGAGCACGGGCGTGCCTTTGCCGCATCGGCGTTCAGTTCCACGGCGGCTCTCCTCAGGCGCTCGGCGCGATGACGTGGAAGCGATGCGCGAGTCGCCCGAGCCGCTCCTGGTACATGAAGGACGAGGCCGGAGCGCCGTGCAGCAGGGGCAGGCTGGGCAGCGCCGGGTCGCCTGCCTCGCGATGGAAGATCTTCAGGCCGTCGATGGCGAGGGTGCGGTAGTGGGTCATGGGGTGCGGCGGGATGCCGATTTTGGTTTCAAAAAAAGACCGAATTGATTCTATCGATCTGGTTTTATCTTGCAACCGACGTGGCGTGGCCGGCACCGTGTACGAATCTGCCTCCGGCAAAACCCCAGGCAGGCTGGTCATCAAAATACCAGTGCCCCGGCTCGCGTGTACGCGGCGCCGCGACGCCGCTGCCTACGCTTCGTCCCACCTGTTTGCGCCGTGATTCCCCGGCGATCCACGACAGGCTCATAGGAGACAAAGCGATGGCTGTTCAAGAAAACCGGTGCCGGCTGAAGCGCTGCGCGATGCTGCTGGCGGCGCTGGCCGCATGGGCCGGCGCGGCCCAGGCCCAGCAGGTCTGCAAGGAGGATCTGCGCGTCCTGTCCCAGCCCCGCGACGGGCTGACCCTGCTCGAGAAGTACAAGGACGAGTTCAAGGCCCTCGGAGGCGCCTCGTTCAACATCGACAACCTCAACGAGAACGACCGCCGCACCAAGACCCGCGCGGACGCCTCCACGGTGGGCAAGTACCACGTGTACTACGTCGACGAGGCCAACGTGCCGCTGTTCGCCCAGTCGAAGTGGATCGTGCCGCTGGCCAAGTACTACCCCGCCGAGTACGACTACGCCGACTTCGACCCCGGCCGCCAGAAGGTCGCCACCTTCGACGGCCAGGTCTGGTTCGCGCCGCTCACCGGCGGCGGCGACCTGCTGGTCTACCGCAAGGACCTGCTCGAGAAGGCCGGCATCAAGCCGCCGACCACGCTTGACGAGTTCGTCGCCGCGGCGAAGAAGCTCAACGACCCGGCCAATGGCGTCTACGGCGTGGCGTTGCGCGGCCAGCGCGGCTCGGGCGCCAACGTGTGGCGCTGGATGCCGTTCTTCCGCGGCTACGGCGGCCAGTGGTTCGACGGCGACAAGCCCGTGTTCGATTCCGCCGCCGCGGTGAAGGCGACGCAGACCTATCTCGACCTGTTCAAGTACTCGGCCCCCGGCACCAAGACCGGCGGCTGGGACGAGTCCACCGGCGCCTTCCTTGCCGGCAAGGTGGCGATGCTGGTCGAATCGACCCCGCTGGCCGGCAACGCGCTCGACCCGAAGATGTCGACCGTGATCGGCAAGATCGCCTACCTGCCGCCGCCCGCGCCTCTGACCGGCGGCGGCTACGGCCACGGCCTGGCCATCGGCGCCAAGGCCAACAAGACCGAGGAGGCGAAGAAGTGCGCCGGCCTGTTCATCGCATGGGCCACCTCGAAGCAGCAGGAGCAGCGCCGCCTCGCGGAAGGCCAGTTCGGCGAACTCAACCGCACCAGCGTGCTGTCGAGTCCCGAGTTCGCCAAGCGCTACGGCGCCGACCTCGGCAAGGCGCTGGCCGACACCGGCAAGGTCACGGCCGTGAACTTCTGGCAGGACCCGGCCTGGCCCGACCTCGGTGACCGCTGGGGGATCATCCTCGAGGAGCTGATCACCGGATCGCGCACCGACATCAAGGCCGGCCTCGACGAACTCGACGGCTACGCGAAGCAACTGGTCGCGCGGCGCAAGAAGTAATGACGCTCAGGGAGAAGAAAAAGAAGACGACGAGGCTCCCTCTCGTCTTCATCGGGCCCGGCCTGCTGGTGCTTGCAGTGCTGGCGCTGGTGCCCACCCTTTTCGCCATCGGCATCTCGCTGCAGGACCGCGAGCTGGGTCAGGCCGACACGGCCTGGGTCTGGCTGTCGAACTACGTCCAGCTCTTTTCGGACCGGCGCTTCCTCAACTCGGTGCGCGTGTCGCTGGTGTGGGAGGTGCTGACGGTCAGCGCCACCATGGGCCTCGCGGTGCTGCTGGGCGTGCTGATGTTCCAGTGCACCACCGCGCGCTGGCGCAATGTGCTGTCGATGCTGTTCATCGTGCCGGTGCTGCTGCCGCGCGTGTCGGCCGCCTTCGTGTGGAAGTTCGCCTTCCATCCGCTCTTCGGCCTGCTGACCTGGCCGTACAAGGCGATCACGGGCGAGCCGCTCGACCTGCTGGCCAGCCCGCTCACAGCGCTGCTCACCGTGGCCTTCGTCGACGTGTGGCAGTGGGGCCTGTTCTTCGCCGTCATCGTGCTCAAGCTGCTCGAGACCCTGCCGCCGCAGCCCTTCGAGGCTGCGCGCATGGACCACGCGAAGACCTGGGAGGTCTACGCCTACGTGGCGCTGCCCATGCTCAAGGCGCCGCTGGTCAGCCTGTGCTTCGTGAAGATGGTGGAGTCGCTGCGCGCCTTCGACCTCATCTACGTGATGACGCGCGGCGGACCCGGCATCTCGACGGAGACGCTGGACATGTATGCCTTCTCGCAGGGCTTCATCGAGTCGGGCCGCATCTCGTACGCATCGAGCATGGCGGTGCTGATGATGGTCGCCTCGACCGTGGCCTTCACCTACATCTGGAAATGGACGCGGCCCAAATGAGCGCTTCCCCGAAGAAGAACAGGCTCTCCATCGGCACGCTGCTTGCGCGGCTGGTACTGATCGCGGCCGGGCTGTCGGCACTGGTACCGGTGCTGTGGACCTTTCTCAACTCGTTCAAGAACCGGGTCGACATCGTCTCGGCGGTGCCCAGGTTCTTCTTTACGCCCACGCTGGAGAACTACGTCTATGTGCTCAGCCGCGAGGCGGTGGCGCAGGGGCTCGTCAACTCCGTCGTGGTGGTGGGCTCGGCGGTGATCGCCGGCGCGGTGCTCGGGCTGCCCGCGGCCTATGCGCTCGCGCGCTATCCGCTGCGCCGGGCCGACGACATCCAGTTCTTCGTGCTCTCGATGCGCTTCCTGCCGCCGGTGGCGGTGGCCATTCCGCTGATGGTGATCTGGCTGCAGCTGGAGCTGTACGACACGCGCATCGCGCTGATCGTCACCTACACGCTGCTCACGCTGTCCACCGTGATCTGGCTCGCGATTCCTGCCTTCAAGGCGGTGCCCAGGGAAGTGGAGGAGGCCGGCCGCGTCGACGGCTACGGCCCTTACGCAATCTTCTTCAGGGTGTCGCTGCCGATCGCCGCGCGCTCGCTGATCGGTGCCATCGCCTTCGGCTTCGTGCTGGTGTGGAACGAGTTCCTCATCGCGCTGATGCTCACCACCTCGGACGCCAAGACGCTGCCCATCGTGGCCTCGGAGCTGAGCCAGCTCGGGCGCGACGTGCCCTGGGGCATCCTGAACGCGTCCGTCATCCTGCTGTCGCTGCCGCCGCTGCTCATGGTCGGCGTGCTAAGCGGCTTCCTCAACGCCGCGTTCAAGCGCAGGCGCGACGCGGCGTGAGCCCCGAGGCGATCCCTCTTTCCCGGAACAACGAAATGTCCGCAATCAGCTGTCACAAGATCATCAAGCGCTACGGCGACACGCAGGTCGTCCACCAGTTCGACCTCGACGTGTCCGACAACGAGTTCGTCGTGTTCCTCGGCCCCTCGGGCTGCGGCAAGTCGACCATCCTGCGCATGCTCGCAGGCCTGGAGGACATCTCCGACGGCGACCTCATGATCGGCGGCCAGCGCGTGAACGACCTGCCGCCGCAGGATCGCGGCATCGCCATGGTGTTCCAGAACTACGCGCTCTATCCGCACATGAGCGTGCGCGACAACATCGCATTCGGCCTCAAGCGGCTGAAGGTGCCCAAGGCCGAGATCGACGCGCGCATCAAGGAGGTGTCGGACACGCTGGGGCTGGAACGCTACCTGCAGCGCAAGCCCGCCGAGCTGTCGGGCGGGCAGCAGCAGCGCGTGGCGATCGCGCGGGCGATGATCAAGACGCCGAAGGTGTTCCTCTTCGACGAGCCGCTGTCGAACCTCGACGCCAAGTTGCGCAACCACATGCGCATCGAGATCGCCCGGCTGCACCAGGCGCTGAAGACCACCACCGTGTACGTGACCCACGACCAGCACGAAGCGATGACGCTGGCCGACCGCATCGTGCTGCTGCGCGACGGACGCATCGAACAGGTCGGTTCGCCGCGCGAGATCTTCGAGCAGCCGCGCTCGGCCTTCGTGGCCGGCTTCATCGGCACGCCGCCGATGAACCTGGTGGAGATGAGCGTGTGCGAAGCCGGCGGCCATTTCGAACTGACGGGCCGCGAGGGCACGGTGCGGGTGGATCCGCGGCGCTTCGCGCTGGAAGGCCGCGAGCGCGTGACGCTGGGCATCCGGCCGGCGCACCTGCAGGTCGATACGCAGGACGGGCGCGATGGCGGCTTCGTCGGCGAAGTGCAGCTCATCGAATATCTCGGCAACGAGGTGCTGGTGAGCTTCGGCCGGGGCGGCGGCGAGGTCGCCGCGCTCATGCCTGCCGCGCAACGCCCCGGTCTGCGCGAGTGCGTGCGCTTCGTTGCCGACCCGGCGCAGGTGCACCTGTTCGACATCGATTCGGGCGCCTCGCTGCTGCGCGCCGAAGCCTCATTGCATTGACGACACATCGACCGCACAACGACAACACTTCTGCAAGGACTCGAAGACATGAAAGCACTGGTTCTGGAAAAGGCTCACGAGCTCAGGCTGCGCGAGCTCGACATTCCGCTTCACGTGGGGTCGCGCGACGTGAAGATCCGCATGCACACCGTGGGCGTATGCGGCAGCGACGTTCACTACTACCAGCACGGTGGCATCGGCCCGTACGTGGTGCAGGAGCCGATGGTGCTGGGCCACGAGGCATCGGGCACGGTGGTGGAGGTGGGCGCGGAGGTCACGCACCTCAAGCCCGGCGACCGCGTGTGCATGGAGCCCGGCATTCCCGCAGCCGATTCGCGTGCCACGCTCGAAGGCATCTACAACCTGGACCCGGCCGTGCGCTTCTGGGCCACGCCGCCCATCCACGGCTGCCTCACGCCCTTCGTGGTGCACCCGGCGGCCTTCACCTTCCGCCTGCCCGACAACGTGAGCTTCGGCGAGGGCGCGATCGTCGAGCCGCTGTCGATCGGCCTTCAGGCCGCGAAGAAGGCTGCGCTGAAGCCGGGCGACGTGGCGGTGGTCGTCGGCGCCGGCACCATCGGCGCGATGACGGCGCTGGCTGCGCTCGCGGGCGGCGCGGCGCGCGTGATCCTTGCGGACCTCGTGCCCGAGAAGCTGGCGCTCTTCGACGGCAACCCTGCGGTGACGACCGTCGACGTACGCGGCACCAACCTGGCCGAGGCCGTGAAGTCGCTGACCGACGGCTGGGGCGCCAACGTGGTCTTCGAGGCCAGCGGCAGCGCGCGCGCCTTCGAGGGCATCGTCGACCTGCTGTGCCCCGGCGGCTGCCTCGTGCTGGTGGGCATGCCCGGCGGCAAGGTGCCGATGGACATCGTCGCGATCCAGTCGAAGGAGGTGCGCATCGAGTCGGTGTTCCGCTACGCCAACATCTTCCCGCGCGCGCTGGCGCTGATCGCCTCGGGCCAGGTCGACGTGAAGCCCTTCATCTCGCGCACCTTCGACTTCGCCGACGGCGTGCGGGCCTTCGAGGAAGCTGCTGCTGCCCGTGCGGGCGACGTGAAGATCCAGATCGAGTTTCCGCAGGGCGCCGAAGCCTGACGCATTCCTGAAGCTCCGTTTCGGCAGCCGCCTGAGCAAGGGGAAATGCCGGGGGGCGCGGCGCGCATGCGCGGCTACAGTGGCCGGGTTTTGCCACCCGGAGTCCGCGAGCCGATGCCCCTGGAGTTTCGCAACGTAGTCCTCACAGGCGCCTGCGGCGGCCTGGGCCAGGCGCTTGCACGCGAGCTGATCGAAGGCGGCGCGCAGGTCGCGCTGGCGGGGCTCGATGCCGGAAAGCTCGAGGCGCTTGCCGCGCTGGCGCCCGGGCGCTGCGCGGTCTATACCCCCGACGTGTCGAACGGGCCGCAGATGCAGGCGTTGGCCGCCGACTGGATGGCCAGGGCCGGCGTGCCCGATCTGGTGGTCGCCAATGCCGGTGTCGCGGGCGGCTACGACACCGCGCAGGCCGACGACCTGGCCGTGTTCCGCCGCATGCTCGAAATCAACCTGCTGGGCGCGGCGACCACCTTCCAGCCCTTCGTGAGCGCGATGCGTGCGCAGCGCCGCGGCGCGCTGGTCGGCATGGCCAGCATCGCGGGCTGGCGTGGCATGCCGGGCAACGGCGCCTACTGCGCGAGCAAGGCCGGGCTGATCCGCTACCTCGAAAGCCTGCGCGCAGAGCTTCGCGAGACGGGGCTCACGGTGCACACGGTGAGCCCCGGCTACATCCGCACCGCGCTCACCGCCGGCAACCGCTTCGCGATGCCGGGGCTGCTCGAAGCCGACGATGCCGCGCACCGGCTGCTGGCGGCCGTGGCCGCGGGGCGCGAGAAGATCGTGCTGCCGCGCCGCATCGGCTGGCTCTCGAAGTTGCTCGATCTCCTGCCGGAGAAGCTGCATGACCGCCTGCTGCGGGGCCAGCCGCGCAAGCCGCGCGTGGGCGAGGCGGGCGCCACGGCCATCCCCGGCCTTTCTTCCAGTCTTTCCTCCGATCTCCCCAAGGAGCCTCCGACCCGATGACGACGCCGAACGACGCCGTACCCACCCACGAACAGATCGCGCTCATCGGCGCGGGCCCCTCCGGCCTCGCCGGCGCGCGCAACCTGCAGAAGCACGGCGTGCCGTTCCAGGGCTTCGAGGCGCATGGCGACGTGGGCGGGCTTTGGGACATCTCCAACCCGCGCTCCACCGTCTACCACTCGGCGCACCTGATCTCGAGCAAACGCACCACCGAGTTCACCGAATTCCCGATGGCCGACAGCGTGGCCGATTACCCGAGCCACCGCGAACTGCGCCGCTACTTCAGCGACTTCGCCGACAAGTTCGGCCTGCGCGAACACTTCCGCTTCAACACGCGCGTGCTGCGCGTCGAGCCCGTGAGCAATGCTCCCGGCACGCGCTGGCTCGTCACCACCGAGGACGGCGAGGGCACGATCGAGACGGCCGAATATAGGGGCGTGGTCATCGCCAACGGCACGCTCGCCGAGCCCAAGCGGCCGAGCTTCGACGGCAACTTCGACGGCGAGCTGCTGCACACCAGCGACTACAAGCACCCGGAGCTCTTCAAGGACAAGCGCGTGCTGATCGTCGGCGCCGGCAATTCGGGCTGCGACATCGCGGTCGATGCGGTGCATTACGCGAAGAGCGTCGACATCTCTGTGCGGCGCGGCTACTACTTCGTGCCCAAGTACGTCTTCGGCAAGCCGGCCGATACTCTGGGCGGCAAGCGGCCGCTGCCGCCATGGCTCAAGCAGCGCATCGACTCGACGGTGCTCAAGTGGTTCACCGGCGATCCGGTGCGCTTCGGCTTCCCGAAGCCCGACTACCGGATGTACGAGTCGCACCCCGTCGTGAACTCGCTGGTGCTGCACCACGTGGGCCACGGCGACATCGGCGTGCGCGCCGATGTCGCGCGGCTCGATGGGCATACGGTGCATTTCAGGGACGGCAGCGCGCGCGAGTACGACCTGATCCTCGCGGCGACCGGCTACGCGCTGCACTACCCCTTCATCGACCGCCAACTGCTGAACTGGCAGGGCATGGCGCCCCGGCTGTACCTCAACATCTTCTCGCCGCGCTTCGAGAACATCGCGGTGCTCGGGATGATCGAGGCCAGCGGCATCGGCTGGCAGGGCCGCTACGAGCAGGCCGAGCTGGTGGCGCGCTACTTCCGCGCGCAGGGCAGCGGTTCGCCCAGGGCGGCTGCGCTACGAGTCGCCGCGCAGGGGCCGGCACCCGACCTGTCGGGCGGCTTCAAGTACCTGCAGCTGGAACGCATGGCGTACTACGTGCACAAGGACACCTACCGCGCGGCCGTGCGCAATGCCGCCGCGGCGCTGGCAGACCCTGCCTGAAGACGAAGAAAGAAGGAGGCCCCGCGCATGCTGCCCGTCGACGAGATACGCCTGCACTTCAACCCCGCCTCGCTGGTGTTGCTGAACGTGGTGCTGGGCTTCCTGATGTTCGGCATCGCGCTGGACACGCGCATCGAGGACTTCAGGCGCGTGGTGCGCATGCCCGGCGCGATGGCCGTGGGCATCGGCGCGCAGTTCATCTTGCTGCCGGCGGTGACCTACGTGCTCACGCTGATCCTCAGGCCCGGTCCGAGCATCGCGCTGGGCATGATCCTCGTGGCCTGCTGCCCGCCCGGAAACATCTCGCAGATACTCACGCACCGCGCAGGCGGGAACGTGGCGCTGTCGGTGTCGATGACGGCGATCTCGAACGCGATCTCCATCGTGGTGATGCCGCTGAACTTCGCGTTCTGGGGCGGCCTGCATCCGACGGCCTCGGCGCTGCTGAAGACCATCGCGCTCGATCCGCTGGACATGCTGGGGCACATCGTGGCGATCATCGGGATTCCCTTCGTGCTGGGCGTGGCCTGCGCGCACCGATTTCCGGCGCTCACGGCGCGCATCAAGAAGCCGGTGGGCGTGCTGAGCTTCGTCGCGCTGATCGTGTTCATCGTCGGCGCCATCGCGGGCAACTGGCGCTTCTTCCTCGACTACGTGGGACTGGTGCTGATGGCGGTGGTAATCCACGACGCGCTGGCCTTCGGCACCGGCTACCTGTGCGCGCGGCTCTCGGGGCTGGGCGACTACGACCGGCGGGCGGTGTCCATCGAGGTGGGAATCCGCAATTCGGGGCTCGGGCTGGTGCTGATCTTCAGCTTCTTCGGCGGACTCGGCGGCATGGCCGTGGTGGCGGGCGTGTGGGGCTTCTGGGACATCATCGCCGGCCTCGCGCTGGCGAGCTGGTGGGGGCGCAAGCCCGCGCAGCCATGAGCGGCGAAGGATTCGTTGCGCGCCGCGTGCTGGTGACGGGGGCCGATGGTTTCCTGGGGCGCAGCCTGCTCGCCGCGCTGGCGGAGCAGGGCAGGCTGGAGGCGCTGGTCGCGGTCGACGTGCGCGAAGTTCCGTCGGACCGGCGGCTCATGGGCGTGACCTACCGGCAGCTTGACGTGCGCGACTCGCGCATTGCCGAAGCCATCGCCGACCATGCCATCGACACCGTGGTGCATCTCGCATCCATCGTCACGCCGGGCAAGGACTCGAACCGCGCCTTCGAGCATTCGGTGGACGTGGGCGGCACGCGCAACGTGCTCGAAGCCTGCGTGGCGAACGGCGTGCGGCACATGGTGGTGTCGTCCAGCGGCGCGGCCTACGGCTACCACGTCGACAACCCGGCGTGGATCACCGAGTCGCAGCCGCTGCGCGGCAACGTGGTGTTCGCCTACGCCGACCACAAGCGGCAGGTGGAGGAGATGCTCGCCGACTACCGCGAGCGGCATCCGTCGCTGGCGCAGACGGTGCTGCGTATCGGCACCATCCTGGGCGAGCGGGTGGACAACCAGATCACTGCGCTGTTCGAGAAAAAGCGGCTCATCGCGATCCGCGGCAGCGCGAGCCCCTTCGTGTTCGTGTGGGACGAGGACGTGACGGGCGCCATCGCCCATGCCCTTGGCGGCGCGCCGTCCGGTTGCTACAACCTCGCGGGCGATGGGGCTCTGACCATCCACGAGATCGCCTCGCGGCTCGGCAAGCATGCGGTCGACTGGCCGGCCGGCGTTCTGAAGGCGGCGCTGGCGGCGGGCTCGGCGCTGGGCGTCAGCCGCTACGGGCCGGAGCAGCTCGACTTCCTGCGCTACCGGCCGGTGCTGCTCAACACCGCGCTGAAGGAGCGCTTCGGCTATGTGCCGCTAAAGACCAGCAGCGAGGCCTTCGATGCGTTCGTGGCGGCGCGGGCGCGGCTGGGGCGGCCGGTCACTGCTTCGTCCTGATCTCGCCGGGCGGCGGCGCGACCAGGTAATCGAGCATGCGACGAGCGTTGAGCGGCAGGTCTTCCGACGAGTGCACGCAGGCCATCAGCGTGCGCTCGGCCCAGGCGTCGGTCAACGAGGCGCGTGCGATCTTCATCGAACGGGCGCACCGCTCGGCGGCGGTCTGCGGAACGATGCCGACGCCGATGCCGTACTCGACCATGCGGCAGACCGCCTCGAAGTTGCGCACGCGCACGCGGTAGGCCAGGTGCTTGCCCAGGGCGCGCACGTGCTGCGTGATCAGCTGCTGCAGCGCGCTGTCGGCGGGCAGGCCGACGAATTCGCTGTCGACCACTTCGGCGAGCCGCAGGCGCCGGCGCGTGGCCAGCGCATGGCCGCGCGGCATCACCAGCACCAGGTCGTCGCGGCGGAAGGGGTGGCATTCGAGGCCCTCGCTGTCTATGGCGTCGGAGACGATGCCGATGTCGCACAGGCCGGCGCGCAGGGCTTCCACCGTGTCGGGGCTGGGCCGCTCTTCCAGATCGACCGAGATGCGCGGATGCTCCGCGAGGAAGCGGCTCAGCACCTCGGGCAGGTGCTCGGTCAGCGCCGAGGTGCCGCACATGAAGCGGACGTGGCCCTTGAGGCCCTGGCCGTACTCGCCGAGCTCGCCGCGCAGGCGCTCCATCTGCTGCAGCACGACGCGCGCATGGTGCAGCAGCGTGCGGCCGGCCTCGGTGGGGCGCACGCCCTGCGCATGGCGGGTGAGCAGGGGGCTGCCGAGTGCGTCTTCCATGCCACGCACACGCTGGCTGGCGGAGGCCAGCGTCATGTGCGAACGCCCCGCGCCGGCAGTGAGGCTGCCGGCCTCGACGACGTGGATGAAGAGCCGCAGGTCGGTGAGGTCGAATCGCATGATCCGGCGGAGTGTGCACCAGGAGCCTCAGCCGCAGACTGAGGCCCGCTTCGCGAATGCCGCATTTGCGGCGGCGGGCCTCGTTGGCAGAGTCGGCGTTCGATGACGCATCCGATCGACGCAACCGCTTTCTGGGCCGCCGCCACGGCCGTGTACCTGCTCGCCGGGGTGATCAAGGGCGTGGTCGGCCTCGGGCTGCCGACGGTGTCGATGGCGCTGCTCGCGCTGTGGATGACGCCGGCCCAGGCGGCTGCGCTGTTGATAGTGCCCTCGCTGGTCACCAACATCTGGCAGACCGGGCCCCGCGCGACCTTCATGCCGGTGCTGCGCCGCATCGGCGGCATGCAGGTGGGCGTGGTGATCGGCACGCTGGCCGGGGCGCTGTGGCTGGGCGTGCCGGCCGGCGCCTGGGCCTCGTTCGCGCTCGGCGTGGCGTTGATCGTCTATGCGCTGTGGGGGCTGACCGGGCGGCAGCTGCATGTGAGCGATGCGCAGGCGCGCTGGGTGGGGCCGCTGGTGGGCATGAGCACCGGGCTGGTGACGGCCGTGACGGGCGTGTTCGCGGTGCCGGCGGTGCCTTACCTGCAGGCGCTGGGCTTCCAGCGCGATTCGCTGATCCAGGCGATGGGGATCTCGTTCACCACCTCGACGGTGGTGCTGGCCATCGGGCTGGCCGTGAACGGGGGGTATCCGGTGTCGGCGATCGGAGGTTCCGTCGCGATGCTGGCGCCGGCCATCGGCGGCATGGTGCTCGGCACCTGGCTGCGCAAGCGGCTGTCGGTGGAGGTGTTCCGGCGCTGCTTTCTCGTCGGGCTGGCGCTGCTTGGCCTCTACATGGCCGTGCGGGCGGCCGGGGCGTGACGACGGCGCCTCAGGCCGCCAGCAGCAGGGCCGAACGCACGCGCTCGATGGTCTGGCGGTAGGGCAGTGCGAAGTCGTCGATCGGATCGCCGGCTCCGAGCCAGCTGAAGAGGAAAACCAGCCCTTCTTCCTCGGGGCTGCCCGTGGCCGTGTGCGTGAAGCTCTCGGGCAGGGGGCTCTCGGCGCGCATCAGGAACAGGTGCCACAGCTGCGGGTGGCGGTGCGTGTTGCCTTCGATGCCGGCTTCGCATTCGCGGTCCAGCGTACCCAGCGACTGCAGCTCGCCGGCGTAGTCGATGCCCGATTCCTCGAGCAGCTCGCGGCGCACCGCCGCTTCGGGCGACTCGCCGGGCTCGATGGTGCCCTTGGGCAGCTGCATGTTGCCGTCCTCGGGATGGCGGAACACCAGCAGCCGGCCCCGTGCGTCGACCAGGCAGGCACAGGCCTTGGGAATGGCGACGCTTGGGCTGCCGGCGTTCATGCTCAGGCGCCCGTCAGTGCGGCCTTGACCGCTGCGCTGACCTGGCCCATGTCGGCCTTGCCGGCCAGGCGGGTCTTGACCACGCCCATGACCTTGCCCATGTCGCCCGGGCCCTTGGCGCCCAGCTCTGCCACGATGGCCTTCACTTCGGCGGCGACCTCGTCGGCGCCCATGCGCTGGGGCAGGTAGACCTCCAGCACCTTGATCTCGGCGGCTTCCTTGTCGGCGAGGTCGGTGCGGCCGCCGGTGGTGAAGGCGGCGATGGAGTCCTTGCGCTGCTTGACCATCTTGTCGACGATGGCCACGACCATGGCGTCGTCGAGCTCCACGCGTTCGTCGACTTCCTTCTGCTTCATCGCGGCCAGCAGCAGGCGGATGGTGGCCAGGCGCTCGGAGTCCTTGGCGCGCATCGCCGTCTTCATGTCTTCGTTGATCTGTGCTTTGAGAGTCATTCGGCAACCTTTCGGAAAAAACAAAGCCGCGGCAGGTTTCCCTGGCGCGGCTGAGGCAACGAGGCGACCGGGCCGACTTTCGTCTGGGGCCCGCCGCCCGCGTGTCGCTTAGTACAGCTTCTTGGGCAGCTGCATGCTGCGCACGCGCTTGTAGTGGCGCTTGACCGCGGCTGCCTTCTTGCGCTTGCGCTCGGCGGTCGGCTTTTCGTAGAACTCGCGGGCACGCAGGTCGGTCAGCAGGCCGAGCTTTTCGATGGTGCGCTTGAAACGGCGCAGGGCGACGTCGAAGGGCTCGTTTTCTTTAACGCGGATGGTGGTCATTGATGAATCGTTGAAATGGATTTGGCCTGGGGAAGATCGGGCCCCGGGCCGGGGTTCCTCAACTGAAAATTTTTGCGGCCGTTGAGGTAAGGCCAAAAGTTAGCCCGAGAGTATAGCACGCCCCCCAGGCTTCGCGCACTTCGTGTCGCTTCGCCAACCCCCCTCGCCGGGGGGCGGCACCTGAAGCCCGGCAGAGCCGGTTCGTCGGTGCCCTGGAACAAGGGCCTGTCATTGCCTCAGAGGGCTTGGGCGCATGCATGCGCGCTGGCCCAGGCCCACTGGAAGTTGTATCCGCCCAGCCAGCCGGTCACGTCGACCACTTCACCGATGAAGTACAGGCCCGGCTGCTTCGATTCCATGGTCTGGGAGGACAGGTCGCGGGTGTCGACGCCGCCGGCCGTGACTTCGGCTTTTTTGTAACCTTCGGTGCCGCTGGGGACGATCTGCCAGCGCGAGATGCGCTCCGACAGGGCCGCCAGGGCTTTGTCGGCGGCCTCGTTGACCGGGCGCTGCAGAGCTGGGTCCTGCCCGACCCAGGCGTCCGCCAGCCGGGAGGGGACCAGCGCGGCCAGTTCGTTGGCGATGCGTTTCTTCGATCGCAGCTTGGCTTCGCCCAGTGCCTCGGCCACGTTCACGCCCGGGGCGAAGTCGAGCGTCAGCGGGGCGCCGGGCTTCCAGTAGCTCGAGATCTGCAGCACCGCCGGACCCGAAAGGCCCCGGTGGGTGAAGAGCAGGTCTTCGAGGAAGGCCATCTTTTCCTTCTTGGCGCCGGTCTCGATGCGCACCGGCAGCGCCAGCCCGGCGAGTTCGGCGTAGGGCGCCCACGCCTCGCCGCCGAAGGTCAGGGGCACCAGCGCAGGCCGCGGAGCGACCATCCGCAGGCCGAACTGCTCGGCGATGCGGTAGCCGAAATCGCTGGCGCCGATCTGCGGGATCGACAGGCCGCCGGTGGCGACCACGATCTTCGGCGTCTCGATGGCGCCCCGGCTGCTCTCGATTCGATAGCTGCCTGCGCTGCTACCGTCTGCATTGCCGGCGGAAAAGCTGATCTCGCCGATGCTGCACGGCTGCCAGCGCTCGACGCCGCCGGCCTGGCATTCGGCCAGCAGCATGTCGACGATCTGCTGCGAGGAGCCGTCGCAGAAGAGCTGCCCCTTGTGCTTTTCGTGGAAGGCGATGCCGTGCTTCTGCACCAGCTCGATGAACTGCTGCGGCGCATAGCGCGACAGCGCCGAGCGGCAGAAATTCGGGTTGTCGCTGATGAAGTGCCGCTGCGGCGCGCGCACGTCGAGGTCGCGGTTGGTGAAGTTGGCGCGGCCGCCGCCCGAGATGCGGATCTTCTCGCCCACCTTCTCGCTGTGGTCCACCACCAGCACCTTCAGCCCGCGCTGGCCCGCCACGCCGGCGCAGAAGAGCCCGGCGGCGCCGGCGCCGATCACGACGGCGTCGAACTTCGCCGCGCTCAAGGTCCGTCGGCCGCCAGGATCGGCGGCGGGTTGTATTTGAGGTGGCCGACGTAGCGCAGCGGCTGCGTGGCGGCGATGGAGGGCACGTCGCCCTCGCGCATGTGCAGCAGGTCGGCCGGGCTCACCCAGCGCGGGTCGGCGTTGGTGATCGGCATGCCTGCCTGGCGGTAGGCCTCCAGAACGAACTGCGAGCAGAAGAACTGGTCGTCGCGGCTCGCGCCCAGCTGCACCATGGCCATGCCGCTCATGCAGTAGTGGCTCACGGCTGAGGGCACCAGCGGCAGCTCGCACAGGCGCCGGTTCAGCACGAAGGGCGCGTTCAGCAGCACACCCACGGTGTTGTAGCTGGTGCCGACCTGCGACAGGGCCCATTCGCGCATGCGCGCAGCGCTCGCGTCGTCCACGCCGGGCACCCGGAAGGCCACGACCATCTGTTCCTCGTCGACCACCTCCGAAAGCGGCCGTGCACGCACGCCGGTTCCCACGGCCTCGGCGATCTGGCCGTCGCCCAGGTACAGCACGGCGTGGCTCACCGGCGAGAAGGTGCCCAGCCGGATGCCGAAGGAATTCACCGTGGCGATGGAGGTGAGCAGGATGTCTCCCGGCGCCAGCGCGTCGGCGGCGATGAGTTCGCCGCCGTTGCCCGGCGCGATGACCGAGCTCTGCACGCGCAGGCGCAGGCCGTTGTCCTTGGTCGGCAGGTCGAGCCGCGTGGCGCAGGCCGACAGCAGCAGGGCGGCGCCCGCCGCGACGAGGGCCGCGGCGGTGCGGAAAGCGATGCGCATCAGCCCTTCCAGACGAACGGGAACTTCAGCTGCTTGAAGAAGCCGTTGGGCACGTAGTCGCCCAGCACGCCGTACTTCTCGGGCCAGAGCTTGGTGCTCTTCACGGCGGTGCCGAAGATGTAGTCGAGGAAGGCGTAGTGCGCCGCGTAGTTCTTGTCGAGCGCTTCCTGGTCCTGGCTGTGGTGCCAGTGGTGGAAGTTGGGCGTGACGATCAGGTAGCGCAGCGGGCCGAGCCGAACGCTCACGTTGCAGTGGTTGAACACCGCCTGGAAGCCCACCACGACGATGTAGGCGTCGATCACGTCCTTGCTGAAGCCCAGCACGTAGATGGGCGCCAGCACCAGGGTGCGAGTGATCAACAGCTCCAGGATGTGCTGGCGCGAGCCGGCCATCCAGTCCATGCTCTTCACGCTGTGGTGCACCGCGTGCAGGCGCCACAGCACCGGCACCTCGTGGTAGGCGCGATGCGTCCAGTACTGCACCAGGTCGGCCACCAGGATGATCAGCAGCAGCCCCGCCCAGAAGGGCAGGTTGCTCACCCAGCCCCGGATGCCGTCGTTGGCCGCCCAGCCGAAGAGCTTGTGCACCATCAGGTTGGTGGCCAGCAGCACGAAGCCCACGATCATGTGGTTCACCACGAAGTGGTGGAAGTCGGTCTGCCACTCCTCCCGGAACACCGGCTGGTCCTTGCGCAGGGCGAACAGCTTCTCGATGAAGATGAAGATCAGCGAGGAGCCCAGCAGGTCGAGGATGAACCAGTCCAGCCCGATGTAGGGCGTGTTGTCCGCGAAGTCGTGAACAGGCACCTTGTGCCCGCCCAGCAGGGCCGAGGCCGCCACCAGCAGGAACGCGGCCGAGGACAGCCAGCGCGAGCGGTTGAAGATGATGTTGACCAGCGAGAGCCCGCCTGAGATGACCAGCGCAGCCAGCAGGATCATGCGCATCATGTCCACGTTGTAGCTCTTGCGCAGCTCGGGCGTGGTGAGGTACTGCGGGAAGTGGAAGGCCAGCACGCCCAGGAAGCACAGGATGGCAAGGCTCAGCGCGATGGTGCCGGTGACCAGGCCCTGTCCGCGGCGCAGTTCGCCGTGGTTCTGGGTGAATTCGTTGAGTTTGTCGATGTCCAGCATGCCCCGCCTCTCCTTCTTCTTCGGCTCCTGTATGGGTGCGCGATTTTAGAGGGGCGACGGAAAAATGCTCAGCGCCTGCGTGCCGAGCGCCGCCGCAGCAGGGCCGCCGCGCCCAAGGCCACCGCCATCACCAGCAGCGACACCACGGTGGTCACCGTCCCCAGCGCGTAGATCGAAGGCGTCGTCACCGTCGAGGTGAGCCCCTGCAGCTCGAGCGGCAGCGTGTTCACATCGCCGATGGCCTGCGAGGTGCGGGCGATCTCGTCCCACGACAGCGTGAAGCCGAACATGCCGATGCCCACGATCGACGGGCCGATCAGCGGCAGCACCACGAAGCGGAAGGTCTGCCAGGGGGTGGCGCCCAGGTCGCGCGCGGCTTCCTCGTAAGCGGGGTTGAAGCGGTTGAACACCGCGAACATGATGAGCAGCCCGAAGGGCAGCGTCCACGTCAGGTGCGCGCCCAGCGCGGAGCTGAACAGGCCCAGCGCGGTGCCGTAGCCTTCGAGCAGCGAGGTGGCGTCCATCGCCGTCAGCACGCTCTTGATGCCGGTGTCGATGAGCCGGAACTGCAGGCCGATGCCCAGCGAGATGATGATCGACGGCATGATCAGGCTGGCGACCGTCACGAAGAAGAGGGCGTTGCTGCCCGCGAGCTTCTTTCGGAACGCGAGCCCGGCGAGCACCGACAGCACCACGGTGAACGCCATCACCACCGCGCCCAGCGCCAGCGAACGCCTGAAGGCCGCACCGATGTCGACCGTGCCCAGGCCCTCGGCCAGCTTGTGGAACCAGTGCAGCGACATCCCGCGCAGCGGAAACGTCAGTCCGCCTTCGGGGCCCTGGAAGCTCAGCACGAAGATCGTGATCATCGGGCCATAGAGGAAGAGCACGAAGAGCCCGAATACGGTGGCCAGCGGCCAGAAGCCGGGGGCGCGCTGGGCGCCGATGGGTGTCTGCATCTCAGAGCTCCTTGCGGATGTCGACCATCCGGGTCAGGCCCCAGATGATCATCAGCACCACCGCCAGCAGGATCATGGCGTTGGCCGCCGCCAGCGGGAACTGCAGGTACGAGGTCTGCACCTGGATGATCTTGCCGATGGAGGCGATCTGCTGCCCGCCCATCACGCCGATGGTGACGAAGTCGCCCATCACGATGGTGATGACGAAGATCGAGCCGATGAGGATGCCGGTGCGCGACAGCGGCACCACCACGTTCCACAGCGTCTGCCAGCCCGAGGCGCCTGCGTCGCTGGCCGCTTCGAGCAGCGAGCGGTCGATGCGCATCATGCTGTTGAAGATCGGCACGATCATGAACATGGTGTACAGGTGCACGAAGGCCAGCACCACCGAGAAATCGGAAAAGAGCAGCCACTCCAGCGGCCGGTCGACCAGGCCCACGCCCATGAGCGCCTGGTTGACCAGCCCGTTGCGTCCCAGCAGCGGCACCCACGAGATCATGCGGATCACGTTGGAGGTCCAGAAGGGCACCGTGCACAGCACGAACAGCACCGTCTGCATGGTCGAGGAGCGCACGTGGAAGGCCAGGAAGTACGCCACCGAGAAGCCGATCACCAGCGTGATGCCCCACACCAGCAGGCAGAACTTGAAGGTGCTCAGGTAGGTGTTCAGCGTGACGCAGAGGTCGCCGTTGTCGGTGAGCCGCGAGCAGCCCTCGAAGAGGCTGAGGTAGTTGCGCAGCGTGACCGCCGGTATCAGCTCGTACTCGTTGAAATTCCACAGGCTGACCATCGCGACCAGCGCCAGCGGAATCAGGAAGAACAGCAGGAACACCAGCGCGAACGGCGCCGCCTGCCACCAGGCCTTCACGGCGTGAACGGGAGCGGTGGCAGCATGGCTGGACGCGACGGGAGTACTCATGGATGGGAGCGAAAGACTGTGTCCAAGGGCGAGCAAGGCGATGCCCGTTCGTGGGACACCGCGGAACCGGCTTTGCCGGGCCGCAGGTGTCGCCCCCGGTCAGGGGGAGGCGAAGCGACACTCAGTGCGCGAAGCCTGGGGGCGAGCCCTTTTACGCAGCCACGAACTCGTTCCACTTCCGGACCATGTATTCGTTCTCGTCCATGACGGCGTTCCAGCAGGCGATGCCGCCCATGCGCTGTTCGTAGCTGCCGCCGTCGCGCACCGAGCCGGCCTTGGCGATCACGTCGCCCTGCGGGCTCTTGATGTCCTGGGCGGCGGGCTTGCCTTCCATCCAGTAGGCCCACTCGTAGGCTTCCATCTTGGTCTTGGCGGTGTCGAGCACGGCGCTGTAGTAGCCCTGGCGGTTGAGGTAGGCGCCGGCCCAGCCGTCGAGGAACCAGTTGATGAACTCGTAGGCGCCGTCGAGCTTCTTGCCCGAGAGCGTGGCCGGCAGGCCGAAGCCCGAGGCCCAGGCGCGATAGCCTTCCTTGAGCGGCTGGAAGGTGCAGTCGATGCCCTTGCTGCGCACGGCGGTGACCGCGGGCGACCACATCGACTGGATCACCACCTCGCCCGAGGACATCAGGTTCACCGATTCGTTGAAGTCCTTCCACAGCGCGCGGAACTGGCCGGCCTTCTTGGCCTCGATCAGGGTCTTGATCGTCAGGTCGATCTCGGCCTTGGTCATGTTGCCCTTGTCCGCGTACTTGTGCAGGCCCTTGGCCTCCACCACCATCGCGGCGTCCATGATGCCGATCGAGGGAATGTTCAGGATCGCGGCCTTGCCCTTGAACTCAGGGTTCAGCAGCTCTGCCCACGAGCCGATCGGGCGCTTGATGAGGTCGGGTCGGATGCCCAGCGTGTCGGCGTTGTAGGTGGTCGGGATCAGCGACATGTATTGCGTGGCCGACTTGGCGAAGGCCTTGCTCTTCTCGCCTTCGAGGTAGATCACCTTCACCGGCGCCGTGCCCTGGTCGCCCACCTTCTTGCCGGCCACTTCGCCCTTGGTGAAGAGCGAGGTGATCTTGTCTGCGTTCTTCACGCGCTTGGTGTCGATGCCCTTGAGGTTGCCCGTGGGCACGATCTTCTTGAGCGAGAAGAACTCGGTGTCGATCAGGTCGAAGCTGTTGGGCGCGGTGACGGCGCGCTTGGTCACGTCGTCGGTGGTCACTGCCACGTACTGGATCTCGATGCCGGTGTCGGCCTTGAACTTCTCGGCGATCGCCTTGTCCTGGTTCACCGCCGTGCCGAGGTAGCGCAGCACGATCTTCTCCTGCGCATGCACGAAGGGTGCGATGCCCGTGGCCAGGATGCCGGCGGTGCCTTGCAGCAGGGTGCGGCGCTTCAGGCCGTTGTTGTCGATGGAATCGGTCATGGGCTGGGTCTCCATTGAAGAAAAAGGAAAGGTGAAGGAAACGAACGCGGAGAAAAGCGGAAGGCGAAGGCGCTCAGAAGGGAACGGCGAGTACGGCCGCGTCGTCTTTCCGGGCGGCTTCGGCGCCGGTGGGCGCCGGTGCTCGCTCGCCCGGCGGCTTGACGCCGGGGCCGAGCACGCGCGCATCGGCTTCGGCCCACGAGAGGTGCACCGCCTCGCCGTGCGCATAGGGCCGCGCGAGGAATGCGGCTTCGCTCAGCAACACCGAGACGCCCTGGGGCGCGGCTGCATCGGCGGTTGCACCCCCGAGCGCCAGCCCGAGCAGGACATAGGTGCCCTGGTACTCGACGTCGGTGACGGTGGCTGCCAGGGCGCCATCCGCCGCTGCCTGCGTGGCTGCTGCGATCCGCATGCGGTCATTGCGCACCGCGATCGGCCCGGCGGGCGTATGGAACACGTTGTGGCCGCCCATGAAGCGCGCCACGAACTCGCTCGCCGGGTGGTTGTAGACGGCGTGCGGCGAGCCGACCTGCTCGATCACGCCATGGTTCATGACCACCATGGTGTCGGCCAGCGCCATCGCCTCTTCCTGCGAGTGCGTGACGTGGATGAAGGTCAGGCCCAGTTCCTTCTGCCAGCGCCGCAGTTCGGCGCGCATCTGGATGCGCAGGAAGGGGTCGAGGGCGGAAAGCGGTTCGTCGAGCAGCAGCACGCGCGGCTCGGTGATGAGCGCACGCGCCAGCGCCACGCGCTGCTGCTGGCCGCCGGAAAGCTCACCCGGCTTGCGCGCGGCGAGGTGGCCCATCGCGACACGCTCGAGCAGGTCGTTGGCACGCTTGTGGCGCTCGGCCTTGCCCACGCCTTTCATCTTGAGGCTGAAGGCGACGTTGTCGGTGGCCGAAAGATGGGGGAAGAGCGCGAAGCTCTGGAACATCATCGCCGTGCCGCGGGCGGCGGCCGGCAGGTTCGTGATGTTGCGGTTGTCCAGCAGGATGTCGCCGCTGCTGACCGATTCGTGCCCCGCGATCATGCGCAGGGTCGTGCTCTTGCCGCAGCCCGAGGGCCCCAGCAGGCAGCAGTAGCTGCCGCTGGCGATGCGCAGGTCGATCCGGTCGACGGCGGCCGGCGTACCCGGGGCGTAGCGCTTGGTGAGGGCGACGATCTCGACGGCGGCGGATTCAGGCGTGGCGACGGCATTCATTGCCCATCGCTGAGCACGATCCATGCCACGTTGTGGTGCGCGGCGCCCGCGCTGCCTGCACCTCGGTCGCCCAGGTCAGGTGCGATTCAGGTGCCGAACCTGGTCTCGCCCACGGCCGCCTCGGCAGCGGCCAGCCCGCGCAGCACGTCGCCCACCACGATCACCGCCGGGCTCGCGATACCCGCTTCGGCGATGCCGTGTTGCAGCCTGCCCAGCGTGGTCGCGACGTGCTTCTGTTGCGGCAGGCTCGCATGCTGGATGACGGCCACCGGCGTGTCGGCCGGCAGGCCTTGCAGCAGCTCGCGCTCGATGTGCGCCGCGCCCGACACGCCCATGTAGATCACCAGCGTGAGCCGGGCGTTGTACGCGGTCGCGGCCAGCGCGCGCCAGTCGGTCGGGTCTTCGGCCGCGCCGGCGCCGGTCTTGGCGTGGCCGGTGACGAACACCACGCCCTGCGCATGGTCGCGGTGCGTGAGCGGCACGCCCAGCGTCGTCACGGCGGCGAGGCCGGCGGTGATGCCGTTGACCACCGCGCATTCGATGCCTGCTTCGCGCAGGTGCTCCACTTCCTCGCCGCCGCGTCCGAAGATGAACGGGTCGCCGCCCTTGAGGCGCACCACCGTCTCGCCCTCGCGCACGGCAGTGATCATCAGCCGCTCGATGAAGGCCTGCGGCGTGCTCTTGCAGCCGCCGCGCTTGCCCACGTGCACGATGCGTGCGCCAGGGCGGGCGTAGGCCTGCACGATCTGGTCGTTCACAAGGTCGTCGACCAGCAGCACAGTCGCGGCCTGGATCGCCTTCACGGCCTTGATGGTCAGCAGCTCCGGGTCGCCGGGTCCTGCGCCCACCAGCGTGCAGCGGCCGGCGATGAGGGAGGTGGGGTTGTCGTTGTTCATGCGTGGGATGCCAATGCCAGTTGCGTGATGTGCCTGACCTGCGTCGCGATCGCCTCCGGCACGGGAAGCTCGCCGTCCAGAACGCGGCGCGTGTAGCCGGCGGTGGTGGCGACGTCGATTTCCTTCGGCAGCCCCGGCACCTCGGAGGCGGTGCCGGCCTGCTGCGACTGCAGCTCGGTGCGCACGCCGCGCACGAAGCCGTCGATCTGCGCGGTGCGCCTCGGGTCGGACACCACTTCGCCTTCGAGGCCGCGCGAGAGCAGGGCGGTCATGCCCGACAGCTCGAAGGTCTCGGCCATGACGCGCGCGTATTCGGGATGGGTGTAGCTGGCGACCACCACGCTCGGGCCGGCGGTGGGCTGCATCAGCTTCACCACGCTGTGGCCGGGGTTGCGCAGGCCGACCACGCGGCGCACGTCGAGCAGGCGCTTGAGCGCGGGGTTCAGCAGCTCGGCGGGCGCGAAGGCGGCCTCGCCATTGGCGACGGCGCGGATGGCCGTCATCGGCGCATGGCCCAGCGCGGCGAGCACGTTCGACGCCAGAACGCGCGATGTTTCGCTCGCGCTTCCGTGCACCAGCACCGGCAGGCCTTCGCGAGCCAGCAGCAGCGCCAGCAGCGGCGTGAGCACCGGCAGCTTGCGCGCACCGTTGTAGCTGGGCAGCACGATCAGCGGGCGGTCGCCGGCGGGGATCATCTGCAGCCGCGCATGGGTGGCATCGAGGAAGCCGGCCATCTCCTCGGGCGTCTCGCCCTTGATGCGCATGGCCAGGCAGAAGCCGCCGATCTCGAGGTCGGTCACGGTGCCGTCCAGCACCTGGCCGAACAGGTCGGTGGCCTGCTCGCGCGTGAGCGGCCTGGCGCCTCGCGCACCGCGGCCGATTTCCTTGATGTATTGGCTGATTCCCATGGGTAGGGGGATTGTCCTGCAACGCTTATGCCGGAATGTGAGTCGGCTTATGCATGGGTATGGCCCCTTCCGCTGGGGGAAGGTTGGGATGGGGGCAAGCGGCGCTGGCATGGTGGCGCGGTCGTGCCCCCACCCCAACCCTCCCCCAGAGGGGGAGGGAGCTGGTTGCGGGCGCATCACGACAGCGCCTCCGCCTCGACCGGCGTCGCCCGCACCATCCGCTTGAGCTCCGGAACGCACGAGCCGCAGTTGGTGCCGCATTTCAGCGCTCCCTGCAGCCTGGCCAGCCGTTCGTCCGGCGTGCCTGCGCAGCGCGACAGTTCGGCCTGGATCGCCCCGTCCGCCACGTTGAAGCAGGTGCACACCGTTTTGCCTCGCGACTGCACAGCCACCGGCGCCTTCGAGCCCGGCGACAGCAGCAGGCGGCCGTAGGTCTGTGCCGGCAGTTCCTCGCGCAGCAGGGTGGCGATCCATGCCTCGGCGCTGGTGTCGCCGCCCAGCAGGAAGGCTTCGAGGCCCGCGCTGCCGTCCGCGCGGCGCACCAGCCTCGCCGAGCGGCGCTGGCCGCGGCGGCGGTCTGCATAGCGCAGGGTGTCGGGCGTCTGCAGGCCGAGCAGGGCTTCGATCCTTTCGATCAGCGCATCGTCGGGCGCGTCGTGCGCGGCGGCACGAAAGAGGATGCCGCTGCGTTCGGCTCCCTGCGTGCTGCCGTAAAACGGCACGCAGGTCGCGAAAGGAAGGAGCCCCATCATCGGCTGCAGCGCGCGATGCGCCGACAGGGCCTCGTCGCCGGGCAGCCAGGCCACGGCCAGCAGCGACCAGGGCAACTCGGCCTTGAGGATCTTCACCGCCGCGTGCTTCAGCTCCGGCTGCTTCGAGCTCGGGCAGAAAGCCGACGTGGTCAGTGCATTGATGCCCGCCAGCCGCGTGCCGCTCGACGAGCAACCGCTCAGGTACTCCTCGCCCCAGTGCATGGCGACGAAGGCCTGGCTCAGCCCCACCTCGGCGCTGGCGCGCGCCGGCAGCATGATCGAGCCTCGCTTCGAGGTCAGCTGCACCAGGTCGCCTTCGCCGATCTGTCGGCGCGCCATGTCCTGCGCGTTCATCTGCACCACGGGTTCGGGCACGTGGCCGAACAGTCGGCCCGCCGTGCCGGTGCGGCTCATGCCATGCCACTGGTCGCGCAGGCGGCCGGTGTTCAGCGAGAAGGGGTAGCGTGCCTCCCGCGCCTCGGCCACGGGCTTGTAGACGGTGTCGACGAAGCGGGCGCGGCCATCGGGCGTGGGGAAGACGCCGTCCTCGTAGAGGCGCGCGCGGCCGGTGCTTTCGCCTTCCCTCAGTGGCCATTGCTGCGGGCCGGCGCTCTCCAGCATCGCGTAGCTCAGGCCGGTGATGTCGAGGTCGCGCCCGCGCGTGGACTCGCGGTGCTCGTTCCAGACCGATTCGGCCGTCTCGTAGGGGAACAGCGTGGAGGTGCGGTCCAGCTGCTGCTCGAGCCGGCGCGCGAAGGCGACGGCGATCGACCAGTCGTTGCGCGCCTCGCCCGGCGCCGGCACCGCCGTGCGAACGCGCGAGATGCGGCGCTCGCTGTTGGTGACGGTGCCTTCCTTCTCGCCCCAGGTGGTGGCGGGCAGCAGCAGGTCGGCGAAGGCGCAGGTGGCGGTGGTCGCGAAGGCTTCCTGCACCACCACGAACTCGGCACGCTCCAGGGCGCGGCGCACGGTGGCCTGATCCGGCATCGACTGCGCCGGATTGGTGCATGCGATCCACAGCGCGCGGATCTCGCCGTCGGCCGCCGCCTGGAACATCTCCACCGCCGTCTTGCCCGGCTTCTCGGGCACCGAGGGCACGCCCCAGAGCGCGGCGACCTCGGCGCGGTGGTCGGCGTTGGCCAGGTCGCGGTGAGCGCTCAGCAGGTTGGCGAGGCCACCCACCTCGCGACCGCCCATCGCATTGGGCTGGCCGGTCAGCGAGAAGGGGCCGGCGCCGGCGCGGCCGATCTGGCCGGTCGCCAGGTGCAGGTTGATGAGCGCGGCGTTCTTCGCCGTGCCGCTGGACGACTGGTTCAGGCCCTGGCAGTACAGGCTCAGCGTGGCCGGCGAGGTGGCGAAGAGCCGCGCGGCCTCGAGCAGGTCGTCCCTGGCGATGCCGCAGACCTGGGCCACCTTGTCGGGCGTGCATTCGCGCACCGTGGCCTTCAGCGCGTCGAAGCCGCTGGTGTGCGCGGCGATGTACTTCGCGTCGGTCCAGCCCTCCCACAGCATCAGGTGCAGCATGCCGTTGAAGAGCATCACGTCGGTGCCGGGCTGGATCGGCAGGAACAGGTCGGCGATCTCGACCGTGTCGGTGCGGCGCGGGTCGGCCACCACGATCTTCATCGCCGGGTTGGCCGCCTTCGCGTCCTCGATGCGGCGGAACAGGATCGGGTGCGCCCAGGCCGTGTTGCTGCCCACGATGAAGAGGCATTGCGCGTGCTTCAGGTCGTCGTAGCAGGCCGGCGGCGCGTCGGCGCCCAGCGTCTGCTTGTAGCCGGCCACCGCGCTGCTCATGCACAGGCGCGAGTTGGTGTCGATGTTGTTGGTGCCGACCAGGCCCTTGGCGAGCTTGTTGAAGACGTAGTAGTCCTCGGTCAGCAGCTGGCCCGACACGTAGAAGCCGACCGCGTCGGGGCCGTGGTCGCGGATCACCTGTGCGAACTTGCCGGCGGCGTTGTCTAGCGCGGTGTCCCAGGCGACGACCGAGGGCGCCTCGCCGCGCGCGAGTCGCTGCATGGGCTGCAGCAGCCGCGTCTGGCGCGTGACCGTGGCGCTGGCCGTGAGATGCAGCGTCGAGCCCTTGGTGCACAGCCGCCCGAAGTTGGCCGGGTGCTCCGGGTCGCCGCGCACGCCGGTGATCTCGTCGCCGCTCGACTCGATGATCACCCCGCAGCCGACGCCGCAGTACGGGCAGGTGGACCGGGTCTCCCGCGTCATGGGTTATTCCAGCGGAAGAACGGACAGTACCGCGAAAGGCTTCGGCCCGGCCGCCGGGCGCTCCAGGTCGATGGCGTGCGCCGCCAGTTCGGCCGCGTCGAGGTGCACCACGCCTTCTTCCACCTTCACCGCGAACCTCGGTGTGCAGCCCTCGTCGGGCGCCTTGGCGCAGCCGTCGTCCAGCCCGATGGCCCAGTTGTGCAGCGGGCAGGCCACGCTGGTGCCGAAGACGATGCCCTGGCTCAGCGGGCCGCCCTTGTGCGGGCAGCGGTCGAGCAGCGCGAACACCTGGTCCTCGGCGTTGCGGAACACGGCCACGTCCAGCCCGGCCGGCCGCGCCACGCGGCGCGCGCCGAGCACGGGGATGTCGTCGATGCGGCAGATGACTTTCCAGTCGCTCATGGTGGGCTCTTCCTTCTCAATGTTCGGTTTCAGGCTGCCGCGGTCAGCGGCGTGAACTGCCGCACGTCCACCGAGGCCTGCGCCGACTCGAACCACGGATCGGGCTCGCCGTCGAGTGCGAACTGCAGCCGCTCCCACAGCGCCTTGCGGCCCTCGGCGTCTTCGAGGATCTTCTTCTTCACGTAGTCGAGGCCCACGCGGCCGATGTAGTGCACCGTGCGCTCCAGGTACCAGCCTTCCTCGCGATAGAGCTGCAGGAAGGCGCCCGAGTACTCCATCACTTCGGCGGCCGTCTTCACCTTCACCAGGAACTGGGCGACCTCGGTCTTGATGCCGCCGTTGCCGCCCACGTAGAGCTCCCAGCCGGAGTCGACGCCGATCACGCCCACGTCCTTGATGCCGGCCTCGGCGCAGTTGCGCGGGCAGCCCGAGACGGCCAGCTTGACCTTGTGCGGCGAGTACATGGCCCACAGCGCGCGTTCCAGGTCCTTGCCCATCTGCGTGCTGTCCTGGGTGCCGAAGCGGCACCACTCGCTGCCCACGCAGGTCTTCACCGTGCGCAGCGACTTGGCGTACGCGAAGCCGCTGGGCATGCCGATGTCCTTCCACACGCCTTCCAGGTCTTCCTTCTTCACGCCCAGCAGGTCGATGCGCTGGCCGCCCGTGACCTTGACGGTCGGGATCTTGTACTTGTCGGCCGCGTCCGCGATGCGGCGCAGCTCGTCGGGCGTGGTGTGGCCGCCCCACATGCGCGGGATGACGGAGTAGGTGCCGTCCTTCTGGATGTTGGCGTGGCTGCGCTCGTTGATGAAGCGGCTTTGCGGATCGTCCTTCGCCTCCTTGGGCCAGGTGCTGATCAGGTAGTAGTTGATGGCCGGGCGGCAGGTGGCGCAGCCGTTGGGCGTGCGCCAGCCGAGGTTGCGGTAGACCTCGTCGTGCGTCAGGTAGTGCTCCTTGCGGATCGCGTCGCGCACGTCCTGGTGGTTCGCGTCGGTGCAGCCGCACACGGCCTTCTTCTTGGGCGTGGCGGAGTAGTCGCCGCCCGCGGTGAACATCAGGATCTGCTCGACCAGCCCGGTGCACGAGCCGCAGCTCGCGCTGGCCTTGGTGTGCTTCTTCACCTCGTCGAGCGTGAACAGGCCCTTCTCCTTGATGGCCTTGCAGATGGTGCCCTTGTTCACGCCGTTGCAGCCGCAGACCTCGGCGTCGTCGGGCATGCTCGCGGCCTTGTTGTGGCCCTCGTGGCCTGTGTCGCCGATGTTCGATTCGCCGAACATCAGCTTGTCGCGGATGTCGTGCACGCTGCGGCCGTCGCGCAGCAGCTTGAAGTACCAGCTGCCGTCCACCGTGTCGCCGTAGAGGCAGGCGCCCACCAGCTTGTCGTCCTTGATGACCAGCTTCTTGTAGACGCCGCCGAAGGGGTCGCTCATGACGATCTCCTCCGTGCCTTCGCCGCCCATGAACTCGCCGGCCGAGAACAGGTCGATGCCAGTCACCTTCAGCTTGGTGGAAGTGAGCGAGCCCAGGTAGCGGCCGATGCCGAACTGCGCGAGGTGGTTGGCTGCCACCTTGGCCTGCTCGAAGAGCGGGGCCACCAGGCCGTAGGCGATGCCGCGGTGCGCCGCGCATTCGCCCACCGAGTAGATGCGTGCGTCGGTGACGGTCTGCATGGTGTCGGTGACGACGATGCCGCGGTTGCAGTGCAGCCGCATCTTCTCGGCCAGCTCCACGCTGGGACGGATGCCCACGGCCATCACCACCAGGTCGGCGGCGGTCTCGGTGCCGTCCTTGAAGCGGATGGCCTTCACGCGGCCGCTCCTGCCGTCGTCCGCGTCGCCGACCAGCTCCTGCGTCTGCGCACCCATCATGAACTTCAGGCCCCGGTCTTCCAGCGACTTCTGCAGCAGCTTGCCTGCCACGTCGTCCAATTGGCGTTCCATCAGCCAGGGCATGACGTGCACCACCGTCACGTTCATGCCGCGCAGCATCAGGCCGTTGGCGGCTTCCAGGCCCAGCAGGCCACCGCCGATGACCACCGCATTCCTGTGCGTGCGCGCGGCCTCGATCATGTAGTCGGTGTCGGCGATGTCGCGGTAGGCGATCACGCCCTTCAGGTCCTTGCCGGGTACCGGCAGCATGAAGGGGTTGGAGCCGGTGCACATCAGCAGGCGGTCGTAGGCGGCCTCGGTGCCATCCTCGGCGCGTACGATGCGCCGGACGCGGTCGACCTCCACCACCTTCTTGCCGGCGTGCAGGGTGATGTTGTTCTCGGCATACCACTCCCAGCTGTTGAGCACGATCTCGTCGATCGTCTGCTCGCCCGCGAGCACCGGCGACAGCAGGATGCGGTTGTAGTTGGGGTGCGGCTCCGCGCCGAAGACGGTGATGTCGTACAGGTCGGGCGCGATCTTCAGCAGCTCTTCGAGCGTGCGCACGCCGGCCATGCCGTTGCCGACCATCACGAGTTTCATTTTCTTGTCCATGGGAGCCGTCCTTTCCTGGAATCGGGCGTGGGGAGGCGCGCGGCGCATCAGGACCGCGCCACGGGCTTGTCGAACAACGAAACAACCGGCCGCCTGCGCGCTTCGCAGTGCGGCCGCCAAAACCTCAGGCCGCGACCTTCTCCACGTGCGCCTGGCGCGTGTAGAGGAAGTCGATCACCGCCTTGCGCGCATGCACGTAGACCGGGTCTTCCGCCAGCTCCACGCGGTTGCGCGGGCGCGGGATGTCCACCGAAAGAACCTCGCCGATGGTCGCGGCCGGGCCGTTGGTGAGCATCACGATGCGGTCGCTCAGCAGCACAGCCTCGTCCACGTCGTGCGTGACCATCACGACCGTGCTCTGCGTCTTCTGCACGATGGCCAGCAGCTCGTCCTGCAGCTTGGCGCGGGTGAGGGCGTCGAGCGCGCCGAAGGGCTCGTCCATCAGCAGCACCTTGGGCTCCATCGACAGCGCGCGTGCAATGCCCACGCGCTGCTTCATGCCGCCGGAGATCTCGCCGGGGCGCTTCTGCGCAGCGTGCGACAGGCCGACCAGCGCCAGCGCCGCGTCGGTGCGCGCCCGAAGCTGGGTCTTGTTCTCCGTTGCCGCGAACACGCGCTCGACCGCGAGGTACACGTTCTCGAAGCAGGTGAGCCAGGGCAGCAGCGAGTGGTTCTGGAACACCACCGCGCGCTCGGGCCCCGGACCCTTGATCTCCTTGTTGGCGCACAGCAGCGAACCCTGCGTGGGCGTTGTGAGCCCCGCGATCAGGTTCAGCAGCGTCGACTTGCCGCAGCCCGAATGGCCGATGAGCGTGATGAACTCGCCCTTGGCCACGTTCAGGTTCACGTCGCGCAGCGCGACGAAGCGGCCCTTGGGCGTCTTGAACGCCTGCTCGACGCCGTGGATCTCGATGTACTTGGTATCGTTCATGGTGTGTTCTCGCAGAAAAGGATTCGGGGCAGGACGCAGGGGACGCGAAGGATTCGCGAAGGTCGCGAAAGAACAGCCGGGAAAGTCTTTCTCGAATTTCCTTTGGCGAATTTCGCGAATCCTTCGCGCCCTTCGCGTACGGCTGTCCGATCCCGATTTCAGTGCTTGACCTCTTCGAAAGTGAAGGCCGTCGCCAGCTTGATGAGCGCGAACTCCAGCACCAGGCCCACGATGCCGATCACGAAGATCGCGATGATGATGTTGGCGACGTTGAGGTTGTTCCACTCGTCCCACACCCAGAAGCCGATGCCGACGCCGCCGGTGAGCATCTCCGCCGCCACGATCACCAGCCAGGCGGTGCCCACGGCCAGCCGCACGCCGGTCAGCATGTAGGGCAGCACGGCGGGGAAGAGGATCTTGGTGAGGATCTTCCACTCGCTGAGGTTCAGCACCTTGGCCACGTTCATGTAGTCGGTGGGCACGCGCTGCACGCCCACTGCGGTGTTGATGATCATCGGCCAGATCGAGCAGATGAAGATGGTCCAGATCGCCGCCGGGTTGGCGCCCTTGAACACCAGCAGGCCGATGGGCAGCCAGGCCAGCGGCGAGACCGGGCGCAGCAGGCTGATCAGCGGGTTGAACATGCGCGAGAGGAACTCGAAGCGCCCGATGGCGAAGCCGGCCGGAATGCCGACCAGCGCCGCGAGGCCGAAGCCCAATGCCACGCGCTGCAGCGAGGAGAGCACGTTCCAGCCCACGCCCTGGTCGTTGGGGCCCTTGCTGTAGAACGGGTCGCTGAACACTGTCACCGCCTGCTGCCAGGTGGCCATCGGCGTGGGGAAGCCCGTGGTGCTCTTCATGGCCACCACCTCCCAGATCAGCAGCAGCAGGCCGAAGCCTGCCAGCGGCGGCAGCACGCGCATCCAGAAGGCGCGCAGGTCGATGGGCGTGCGCTGCCCTTGCTCCTTCTCCTGCTTCTCCGTCGCGGGAAGAAGGCTGGGGTGAGGGGCCGCCTGGGCGCGGCTCTCTCCCGCGCGCGGGACGGGGAGCGATGTATCCAGCGGTGAATGGAAGACTGCGCTGACCATGTCGTTCTCCTTATGCATGGAGCTTGAAGGAGTCGGCGTACTTCTTCGGGTCCTTGCCGTCCCAGACGGAGCCGTCGAAGAGCTTGCTGCTGCGCATCGCGTCCTTGGGCACCGGCGTCTGCGTGGCGGCGGCGGCCTGCTTGTAGATGTCGATGCGGTTGATCTCGGTGGCCACCTTCAGGTAGTCGGGGTGCTCCTTCAGCAGGCCCCAGCGCTTGTGCTGCGTGAGGAACCACATGCCGTCGGAGAGGTAGGGGAAGTTCACGGCGCCGCCGTTGTAGAACTTCATGTGGTTGGGGTCGTCCCAGCTCTTGCCCAGGCCGTTGGTGTAGCGGCCCAGGATGCGCTGGTTGATGGCGTCCACGCTGGTGTTGACGTAGCTCTTGTCGGCGATGGTCTCGGCCATCTTGTTCTTGTTCTGCAGGCCGGTGTCGATCCACTTGCCGGCTTCGAGGATGGCCGCCGTCACCGCGCGCGCCGTGTTGGGGTACTTCTTCGCGAAGTCGGCCGTGGTGCCCAGCACCTTCTCGGGGTGGTCCTTCCAGATGTCCTGCGTGGTGATGGCGGTGATGCCGATGCCGTCCATGATCGCGCGCTGGCCCCAGGGTTCGCCCACGCAGTAGCCGTCCATGTTGCCCACGCGCATGTTGGCGACCATCTGCGGAGGCGGCACGGTGATGTTCTTCACGTCCTTGAACGGATCGATGCCGGCCGATGCGAGCCAGTAGTAGAGCCACATGGCGTGCGTGCCGGTGGGGAAGGTCTGCGCGAAGGTGTATTCGCGCTTCTCGCTGGCGATGAGCTTGGCGAGCGATGCGGCGTCGACCGCGCCCTTGTCGGCCAGCTTCTTCGACAGCGTGATGGCCTGGCCGTTGTTGTTGAGCGTCATGAGCACGGCCATGTCCTTCTTCGGGCCGCTCAGGCCCAGGTGCATGCCGTAGATCAGGCCATAGAGCACGTGGGCGAAGTCGAGCTCGCCGTTGGCCAGCTTGTCGCGCACGCTGGCCCAGCTGGCTTCCTTGCTGGGCACGATCTTCACGCCGTACTTCTTGTCGATCCCCAGCACCGAGGCCATCACCACGCTGGCGCAGTCGGTGAGCGGGATGAAGCCGATCTTCACTTCTTCCTTCTCGGGCTTGTCGGAGCCCTGGGCCCAGACGGCCGCGCGCAAGGCGGGGTCGATGCCGACGGCACCGACGGCGGCGGCTTGCAGGACGCGGCGTCGGCTGAGGCGGGTTTTGAGCAGGTCGGTCATGGCGCGGGGCTCCGGTTGAGGACGAACAACAAAGAAAACGACAAAAACGAAAAGGCGTCCGCACCGCGCAGGGGCTGCTCGAAAACGAGCCCTTGCGGGATGGGGACGCCTTTGTCCGGTTCGGTGGGAAGCACCCGCCGTTGGGTGCCGCCTGCCTGAAGGTCCATCGAGGACCTGTGCGCTCAGTGCTTGCAAGCGGTGTGCCAGCTTCGAGATTCGCCGGCCGCTATCAAGAAGGTAGCTGTATGTCGAATGAATCCGCGGCCGAACGCGGGTGAGGGGCGATTCGGGGTGACGATGGGCGATGGCACGATTGTTGTGCGGTGCACCAACTTGAACGCCCCGTGGGCGCTTGCTTCAGCGCGACGGTGCGCGGTCGAGCATGGGCAGGTAGTCGGCCATCGCGAGCATCGACTCGGCCACGTCCACCAGCCTGCGCTTCTGGTTCATGGCGGTCTGGCGCAGCATCTTGTGCGCCTCTTCCTCGCTGAGACGGCGGTGCGCCATCAGCAGGCCCTTGGCGCGCTCGACGAGCTTGCGCTCGTTGAGCGAGGCGCGCACGGTCTCGAGTTCGTCGCTCATGGCCTGCAGGCGCTGTGACTGCTCGCGGACCATGTCGAGCACAGAGCGCTCCAGGTGGCGGCCGAGCTGTGCGGGAGCCGCCGCCTGCGCGTCGGCATCGTCGAAGAAGAGGGCGCCGGCCTGGGGTGCGAGCGTGTCCAGCAGCTGGCGGTATTCGCGCAGCTCGCTGCGTGCCTGCGCTGTCTTGTGCTCGCACAGCGCGCGCAGGTCGCTGGCGAGGCGTTCCTCGACGGTCTTCATGGCGTCGATGCGGCGGGTGCAGCAGTCGAACCAGGCCTCGCTGAGCGCCACGTCGGCCGGCCCGGAAGCCGCGCCGCGCCGGCGGATGCGCTCGAGCTCGGCCACTTCCGAGTCGGGCTGGCTCTCGCGCCAGAGGGCGAGCACCGCCTCGCCCGAGAACTCGGTGAACACCTGGAAGCAGCGCTCCTGCGATTCGATCAGGTGCAGCCACTGCAGGCGCTGTGCCTCGTCGCTGCGGCCCAGCGCGAGCGCGGCGGCGCCGAAGGCGCGCTCCTGGCCCGCGAATTCCTTGCCCTGCATGAAGTTGAACATCGCGACCAGCAGGCGCGAGATCTCGGGGTCGGTGGCACCGTCGGCCGCCTCGAACACCACCGAGAGCAGGCCCGCGATCAGCTTGGCGAAGGCGGCGGTGGACTGGGCTGGCTTGAGCGCCAGCGCGTCGACGCGGCGGCGCAGGGCGGGCAGGGCATCCAGGCCCGGCAGCACCCAGGCGATGCGGCTGAACAGGCGCGCGTTGTTGCTCGCGTCGGCGCCGCGGTGGTAGTTGTCGGCTTCGAGCTGGTCGAAACCCGCGCGCACCTCCTGCTCCAGCGCGAGGCACTCGGCGATCTGCGGGCCGCGCTGCTCGCCGAAGCGGCTGCCGCGCGAGGTGAGGAACATGTTCGACATGCCTCGCTCGCGCTGCAGCGCATGGACCAGGCGGCCGATCACGCCCACCAGCTCGCTGGTTCGGGCGAGCCGGTCCAGCTCGTCGATTTCGCAACGGCGGGCGGCGATGAGGAAGCTCAGTCCGGATTTCATGGTGGGGCGCGGTCTCTGCGCGGTGTCGCTGCAACATCCGTGCCTCGCGGGTCGAGGCCAGGGCGCGGAAAGGCCGCCGCTTGCCCCTTCGCAGGCGCCGGGCGGGGGCCGCCGCCTACACTCGCGGCATGCTCTTGTTGGGAATCGAATCATCCTGCGACGAGACCGGCGTGGCGCTGGTCGAGTCGCAAGGCAACGCGCTGCCGGTGCTGCGTTCGCACGCGCTGCACAGCCAGATCGCCATGCACCAGGCCTACGGCGGCGTGGTGCCCGAGCTGGCCAGCCGCGACCACATCCGGCGCGTGCTGCCGCTGACCGAGACGGTCATGGCCGAAGCCGGCCGCTCGCTCGAAGAGATCGACGTGGTGGCGTACACGCGCGGGCCTGGCCTCGCGGGCGCACTGCTGGTGGGGGCGGGCGTGGCCTGCGCGCTGGGCGTGGCGCTGGGCAAGCCAGTGCTCGGGGTGCATCACCTCGAAGGGCATCTGCTGTCGCCGTTCCTGAGTGCCGATCCGCCGGAATTTCCGTTCGTCGCGCTGCTGGTGTCCGGCGGCCACACGCAGCTGATGCGGGTGGACGGCGTGGGTCGCTACGAACTGCTGGGCGAAACCATCGACGACGCGGCCGGCGAGGCCTTCGACAAGAGCGCCAAGCTCATGGGCTTGCCGTACCCCGGCGGTCCTTGGCTCGCAAAGCTGGCCGAAGGCGGCGATGCAGCGGCCTTCAAGCTTCCACGGCCGCTGCTGCACAGCGGCGATCTCGACTTTTCCTTCGCCGGCCTGAAGACGGCGGTGCTCACGCAGGCAAAGAAGCTGGGCGAAGAACTCGAGCCGCGAAAGGCCGACCTGGCGGCGTCGACGCAGGCGGCCATCGTCGAAGTGCTTCTGAAGAAGTCGCTCGCGGCGCTGGAGCAGACCGGCCTCAAGCGGCTGGTGGTGGCTGGCGGCGTGGGCGCCAACAGGAGCCTGCGCGAGCAGCTGAATGCGGCTTGCGCGAAGCGCAAGGTGCGGGTGCACTACCCCGAGCTGCACCTGTGCACCGACAACGGCGCCATGATCGCGATGGCCGCCGCGATGCGACTGCAGTCGGGGCTGTCGCAGGCGAGCGAGCGCTATGCCTTCGACGTCAGACCGCGATGGCCCATGGCGTCGCTTTCGGTGCCTGATCAGCCGCTACCGGAGACTGCGTAATCGTTTGCTTCGACGGCCTGCCGAGTGCGGGCAGCGGCAGAACTTCCAGCACGTTGCGCCAGAGCTGACGCCATTGCGGCCAGTCGTGGCCGCCCTCGGTCGTGAAGACCTGCTCGGGCGGCAGGGCATCGGCCAGCAGCTTGTGGTTGCTCGCGAAACGGTCTTCCAGCCCGAAGCCGAGGTAGAGCCGCGGCAGCTTCTTCGACGACTTTGCCGACAGGTACTGCTGGAAGAAGGGCCACAGCTTGCGGTCCGGCTCCTCGTCGGGCTGCGGCCCGGTGGGCGCCTGCCAGGCGCGCAGGCCGCCGGCCTTCTTGATCTCCGCGCCGAGCACGCGCCGGCCCAGGTAGGGCGCGAGCGCCACGATGCCGTCCACCGAGCCCGGGCGCGCCAGTTCGTGGATCAGCGCGCCGAAGCCGCCGATCGAAATGCCCACGAGCCAGATCGACTTGTAGCCCTTGGCGCGCTGCGGTTCGATGACATCGGTGTGCAGGCTGTCGCACAGCGTCTGCTCGTAGTAGTAGGACACGTCCGCGTCCACCAGCAGCGCATCGGCTGCAAGGTGGCGTTCGCGCACGGCGGCAATGAAGCCTTCGCGCTCGAATTCGTCGGGTTTGAGGTACGCACCCGGCAGGAAAACCAGGAGCGTGTCGGACCGTTCGTCGGGATTGGCGGGCTGGAGATGAGTTTTCATGGTGCCTTGAAGGGGCACCCGAACCGCACCGTCGGGAACTCAGTGCGTTTACAAGACGCCCACGAAGAAGAAAGTTCTAAAAAAACGTCACATCATGTGACGTTAATCCAGCGCTATTGTGAATAAGGTGCTCGTTTAATGTCAAAAAACGAGCCTTACTAACATTTTCCTCTTGTGGGCTTAAGCCTGATTAGTTGATTTGCAACTGAGTCGCCTGGCTCACCGGCACCAGCTTGCCGAGCTTCAGCGTGAGCACGCCGTTCTCGAGCTTCGCTTCGCTGGCGGCCACGTCGATGTCCTGCGGCAGCTCGTAGGCAGCCTTGAACTGGCGCTTGGCTTCGGCCTTGCTCTCGATGCGCAGCACGGCGCCTTCGATGCTGATGGCGAGGTCTTCGCGAGCGAATCCCGGCACGTCGAGCGAGAGGGTCCAGCTCTTGTCGTCCTGCTCCACGAGCGGCGAACGGCGCGCACCGGCGAAGGCTTCGTTCACGAAGCGTTCGAACGAACGGTCATAGGCGCGGGGTGCGAAGCGGGCGGTGCGAAGGGTGGGGGCGAAAAACATGTGAGAACTCCTGAGTGAACACAATGGGGACAAGGAATGTGTGTCCCTTACACTGCGCGGCCGTTCCATCGTGAGTGCCGCTTGAGACCTCATCTAGGCGCAGCGGCACGCGTTTCAAGACAATGCATCCCCCCTTTAATTTGCGCCGCGAGACCTTGAAATTCGCGGCGCTGGCGCTATGCGCGAAGCCTTTCGCGGCGCTTGCGCAGGCCGCGGCTTCGGCGCCTGTCGCGCCCATCCGGCTCGCACTCATCGAAAGCATGAGCGGGCCCTTCGCCAACACCGGCGAGGCCGTCTTCCGCAACTTGCTGTGGGCCGTGGAGCGCGTGAATGCGCGCGGCGGCATCAGGCTGCCGGGCGTCGCTGGAGGCGCGCGGCCGCTGCAGCTCGACCGCTACGACAGCAAGGGACAGAACGAGGAAGCGCTCTCCGCGCTGCGCGCCGCGCTCGACGACGGCGCGCGCATCGTGCTGCAGGGCAATTCGTCGGCCACTGCTGCGGCGCTGATCGATGCCATCGACAAGCACAACGATCGCGATCCTTCGCGGCGCGCGATCTTCCTCAACTATGCGGCTGTCGACCCGGCGCTCACCAACGAGCGCTGCAGCTTCTGGCACTTCCGCTTCGATGCGCATGCCGACATGCGCATGGCCGCGCTGATGGACGTGATGAAGGACGACGCGTCGCTCAAGCGCGTCTACCTGATCGGTCAGGACTACAGCTTCGGCCAGGCCGTGCTGCGCGAGGCGCGCCGCCAGCTCGGCGCGCAGCGGCGCGATGTGGAGATCGTCGGCGACGAACTGCACCCCATGGGCAAGGTGAAGGACTTCTCGCCCTATGCCACGAAGATCATCGCCAGCGGCGCACAGGCGGTGGTCACCGGCAACTGGGGCAACGACCTCACGCTGCTGGTGAAGGCCGCGCGCGAAGCAGGCTTCGGCGGCAGCTTCTACACCTTCTACGGCAATGCGCTGGGCGCGCCGGCCGCCATCGGCGATGCGGGCATCGGGCGCGTTGTGGCGGTGGCCGACTGGCTGCCCAACGTGCAGACGGCGCAGTCGGAGGCCTTCTACCGGGCCTTCCGAGCGCGTTTCCCGAAGCCCGCCGACGACTACGTGCACATGCGGCTGCAGCTCATGGTCGAGGCGCTCGTGCAGGCCTTCGAACGCGCGGGCAGTGCCGATGCCTTGCCCGTGGCGCGCGCCCTCGAGCAGGCCGACGTCGGCATGTACGGCCAGCGCGGGCGCATGCGCGCGGCGGACCACCAGTTCCAGCAACAGCTGGTGGTGGGCGTGATGGACAGGCAGGGCAGGCCCGGCGTGCAGTTCGACGTGGAAGGCTCGGGCTATGGCTTTCGCGTCGTCAAGACCATCGCTCCCGAGCGCGCCGAGCTGCCGACCTCGTGCAAGATGAAGAGACCTTGAATCCGATGACGAACAACAGGAACTGTCGACATGCGTGAAGCCATCCACAACCTCGAAGCATCGAAGATCCGCGAAGTCGCCAATGCCGGCATGGGCCGCAGCGACGTGCTGGCCTTCTGGTTCGGCGAGAGCGACGAAGTCACCCCCGAGGTGGTCCGCCAGGCGGCCATCGAATCGCTGCAGCGCGGCGAGACCTTCTATGCCCACAACCTCGGCCTGCCCGAGCTGCGCGAGGCCATCGCGCGCTATGCCAGCGGGCTGCACCCCAAGGTCGATGCCTCGCGCATCGCCGTCACCTCGGGCGGCGTGAGTGCGCTGATGCTGGCGGTGCAGGCGCTTGTCGATGCGGGCGACGAAGTGGTCGCCGTCACGCCCGTGTGGCCCAACCTGACGGCGCAGCCCGCGATCATGGGCGCGCATGTGCGCACGCTGCCGCTTGTGCCGGTGAACGGGCAGTGGACGCTCGACCTGCAGGCGCTGCGCGAAGCGGTCACGTCGAAGACGAAGCTGCTGATCGTCAATGCGCCGAACAATCCCACCGGCTGGACCATGAGCCGCGACGAGCAGCAGGCCGTGCTCGACCACTGCCGCCAGACCGGCACCTGGATCCTGGCCGACGAGGTGTACGAACGGCTCTATTTCGAGCCCACCCCCAACGCCTGCGCGCCGAGCTTCCTCGACATCTCGAAGCCGGACGACCGGCTCGTGGTGACGCACAGCTTCTCCAAGAGCTTCCTCATGACCGGATGGCGCCTGGGCTGGCTGGTGCTTCCGCCGTCGATGGTGGATGGCATCGGCAAGCTGATCGAGTTCAACACCTCCTGCGCCAGCGTGTTCACGCAGCGCGCCGCCATTGCCGCCATCGAGCACACGGCGGAGATCACGCCACGCGTGGTGGCCCACCTGAAGCAGTGCCGCGACACGCTGGTGCCATTGCTGGCCGCGCTGCCGGGCGTGCAGGTGGCGCCGGCCAAGGGCGGCATGTATGCCTTCTTCCGCCTCGAAGGCTTCGGCGATTCGCTCGAAGTGGCCAAGCGGCTGGTGGCCGAGGCCGGCCTGGGGCTCGCGCCGGGCAACGCCTTCGCGCCCGAGGCGCAGGGCTGGCTGCGCTGGTGCTTCGCCTCGAAGGACCCGCAGCGGCTGGTGAAGGGCGTGGAGCGGCTGCGCGACTGGCTGGCGCGGCAGAAGTAGGAAGCAGAAGAAGCAGGCAGGGCAGGACGGCACTCCGGCGCTGCGATTGGGTTCGCTCGACGGGGCCTTCCGGCCGCGCGAAGGGGCACAAAAGCCCCGACGGGGCGGTCGGGCTATAATTCCAAGGCTTTGCATGCCGCAAGGCGCACGGCGAGGGCAGTTCCAGCCCTTGCCGCAAGTCAAACACCCAGGAACAAGGAAATCAACATGATCGCAGCCTCCATCAAGGCCGAAGTTGTCAAGGACAACGCCCGTGCCGCCAACGACACCGGCAGCCCCGAAGTGCAAGTCGCACTGCTGACCGCCCGCATCAACGAACTCACCCCCCACTTCAAGACGCACGCCAAGGACCACCACGGTCGCCGCGGCCTGCTGCGCATGGTGAGCCGCCGCCGCAAGCTCCTCGACTACCTGAAGTCCAAGGACGCCGACCGTTACACCGCGCTGATCGCCAAGCTGGGTCTGCGCAAGTAATCCAAATCGCATGAAGAAACGCCTGGGTTAGTCCGCTAGCTCAGGCGTTTTTTACTTCGCGATCCATTTTCGGAGTGCCCAAACAGAGCGAAGCTGTGTCATTCCAATGAAGTTCCGCCGAGCTTCGCTGGAATGGCATCGTGTTCTGAGAAGCCTCCGTCACCTGCGGACTCCGTGTAGTTCGCTATCAAAACAGGAGCAAACATGAGCCTCTTCAACAAAGTCACCAAGTCGTTCCAATGGGGCGGCAAGACCGTCGTCATGGAAACGGGCGAAATCGCCCGCCAGGCCAGCGGCGCCGTGCTCGTCGACATCGAGGGCACCGTCATCCTCGCGACCGTTGTCGCCTCCAAGTCGGCCAAGCCCGGCCAGGACTTCTTCCCCCTGACCGTCGACTACATCGAGAAGACCTATGCCGCCGGCAAGATCCCCGGCAGCTTCTTCAAGCGCGAAGCCAAGCCCAGCGAGCACGAAACGCTGACCAGCCGCCTGATCGACCGCCCGATCCGCCCGCTGTTCCCCGAAGGCTTCCTGAACGAAGTGCACGTGGTCGTGCACACGATCTCGCTGAACCCCGAAGTCGACGCCGACATCGCCGCCATGATCGGCGTGAGCGCCGCGCTGTCGATCTCCGGCGTGCCGTTCAACGGCCCGATCGGCGCTGCGCGCGTGGGCTACATCAACGGCCAGTACGTGCTGAACCCGGGCCAGACCGCCCGCAAGGATTCGCAGATGGACCTGGTGGTGGCCGGCACGCAAGCCGCCGTGCTGATGGTCGAATCCGAAGCTCTGCAGCTGAGCGAAGAAGTGATGCTCGGTGGCGTGGTGTTCGGCCACGAGCAGGCCAACATCGCGATCGACGCGATCCATGAACTCGTGCGCGACGCCGGCAAGCCCGTGTGGGACTGGCAGCCGCCCGCCGAAGACGAAGCCTTCGTCGCCAAGGTCAAGGGCCTGGCCGAGGACAAGCTGCGCGCCGTCTATCAAATCCGCAGCAAGCAGGCCCGTACGCAGGCCCTGCGCGAAGCCAACGCCAGCGTGCTCGAGGCCCTGAAGGCCGAAGGCGTCGAATTCGACTCCGGCAAGGTCTCCGACCTGCTGTTCGCCATCGAATCGAAGATCGTGCGCAGCCAGATCCTGTCGGGCGAGCCGCGCATCGACGGCCGCGACACCCGCACCGTGCGCCCCATCGAGATTCGCAACTCGGTGCTGCCCCGCACCCACGGTTCGGCCCTGTTCACGCGTGGCGAGACGCAGGCGCTGGTCGTGACCACGCTGGGCACCGAACGCGACGCGCAGCGCATCGATGCGCTGGCCGGCGAGTACGAAGACCGCTTCCTGTTCCACTACAACATGCCTCCCTTCGCCACCGGTGAAGTGGGCCGCATGGGCTCCACCAAGCGCCGCGAAGTGGGCCACGGCCGCCTGGCCAAGCGCGCGCTGGTCGCCGTGCTGCCGAACAAGGAAGAGTTCCCCTACACGGTCCGCGTGGTGTCGGAGATCACCGAGTCGAACGGCTCGTCGTCGATGGCATCGGTGTGCGGCGGCTGCCTCTCGATGATGGACGCTGGCGTGCCCATGAAGGCGCACGTGGCGGGCATCGCCATGGGCCTGATCAAGGAAGACAACCGCTTCGCGGTGCTGACCGACATCCTGGGCGACGAAGATCACCTGGGCGACATGGACTTCAAGGTGGCCGGCACGACCAACGGCATCACCGCCTTGCAGATGGACATCAAGATCCAGGGCATCACCAAGGAAATCATGCAGGTCGCGCTGGCGCAGGCCAAGGAAGCGCGCATGCACATCCTCGGCAAGATGCAGGAAGCGATGGGCGAGGCCAAGGCCGACGTGTCGCAGTTCGCACCGCGCCTGACCACGCTGAAGATCAACCCCGAGAAGATCCGCGACGTGATCGGCAAGGGCGGGGCGGTCATCCGCGGCCTGCAGGAAGAGACCGGCACGACGATCAACATCGACGAGGACGGCACCATCACCATCGCCTCGACCGATCCGGAAAAGGCCGAGATGGCCAAGAAGCGCATCGAGCAGATCACGGCCGAGGTCGAGATCGGCAAGGTGTACGAAGGCCCGGTCACGAAGATCCTGGACTTCGGTGCGCTCGTGAACCTGCTGCCCGGCAAGGACGGCCTGCTGCACATCAGCCAGATCGCGCACGAGCGCGTCGAGAAAGTGACCGACTACCTGAGCGAAGGCCAGATCGTGAAGGTCAAGGTTCTCGAAACCGACGACAAGGGCCGCGTGAAGCTGTCCATGAAGGCCCTGACCGAGCGTCCGGCCGGCATGGAGTTCAGCGAGCGTCCCCCGCGCGAAGAGCGCGGCGAGCGTCGTGAGCGTGGCGACCGCGGAGACCGTGGTGATCGCGGCGAGCGTGGTGGTGACCGCGGCGGCGATCGCGGCGAACGCGCGCCTCGCTTCAACGAACAGCAGCAACAGCCGCGCAGCGAAGCGCCGGCCGGCGAGCAGCCGCAGCAGCAAGCTCCGCGCGAGCCTCAGGAGTAAGAAGGGTGCGAGCGTGGCGGCTGTGCATGCAGCCGCCATTGCCGCCTCTTCATCTTTTGAACGTCAAGCTGCGCCCCATCTGCGGGCGCTGGAGGCCGAAAGACCATGAAAGCCATTGAAATCACTTCGTACGGCGCCCCCGAGGTGCTGCGCGTCGCCGAGCGCCCCGACCCCGTCGCGGGCGCCGGCGAACTGCTGATCCGCGTCGCTGCGAGTGGCGTCAATCGCCCCGACGTGCTGCAGCGCAAGGGGCACTACCCGGTGCCGCCGGGCGCCTCCGATCTGCCGGGCCTCGAAGTGGCTGGCGAGATCGTGTCGGGTGATGCCGCGGCGCTGGCCGAGGCCGGCTTCAAGGTCGGCGACCGCGTCTGCGCGCTGATCGCGGGTGGCGGCTATGCCGAGCTGTGCGTGGCGCCCGTGGCCCAGTGCCTGCCGGTGCCCAAGGGCTGGAGCGACATCGAGGCTGCTTCGCTGCCCGAGACCTTCTTCACCGTCTGGAGCAACGTGTTCGAACGCGGTCGCCTCCAGAAGGGTGAGACGCTGCTGATCCAGGGTGGCTCCAGCGGCATCGGCGTCACGGCGATCCAGATCGCCAAGGCGCTCGGTGCGACGGTGATCGTCACCGCCGGCAGCGACGACAAGTGCGATGCCTGCAGGAAGCTCGGCGCCGACCACGCCATCAACTACCGCACCAGCGACTTCGTCGAAGAGGCGAAGAAGCTGACCGGCGGCAAGGGTGTGGACGTGGTGCTCGACATGGTCGCCGGCGACTACGTGGCACGCGAGATCGAATGCCTGGCCGAGGACGGCCGGCTGGTGATCATCGCGGTGCAGGGCGGTGTGAAGAGCGAGATCAATGCGGGCCTCGTGCTGCGCAGGCGTCTCACGATCACCGGCTCGACGCTGCGTCCGCGGCCCGTTGCGTTCAAGGGCGCCATTGCCAAGGCGCTGCGCGAGAAGGTGTGGCCGCTGCTGGAGAGCGGTGCGATCAAGCCCGTGATCCACAGCACCTTTGCTGCAGCGGGCGAGCCCAGCGGCGCGGCCCAGGCTCATGCGCTGATGGAATCGAACCAGCACATCGGCAAGATCGTGCTGACGTGGTGAGCAACGACAAGAAGAATGCGATGACGACCAAGAAGAAATTGATCGCCGGCAACTGGAAGATGAACGGCAGCCTGGCTGCCAACGAGGCGCTGGTGAAGGCCCTCCAGCAGGGCCTGGCCGCGAATCCGGCCGTTTGCGACGTGGCGCTTTGCGCGCCCGCTCCGTATTTCGCGCAGCTGCAGTCGCTGCTGGCCGGCTCGCCGGCCATCGCGCTCGGTGCACAGGACGTCTCTGCGCACCCGCAAGGTGCGTTCACGGGCGAGCAGTCGGCGGCGATGCTGAAGGATTTCGGCGTGCGCTATGCGATCGTCGGCCACTCCGAGCGTCGCCAGTACCACGGCGAGACCGACGAGGTGGTTGCCGCCAAGACCGCAGCGGCGCTGGCCAACGGCATCACGCCGATCGTCTGCGTCGGCGAGACGCTGGCTCAGCGCGAAGCAGGGCAGACCGAAGAGGTGGTGAAGCGCCAGCTGGCTGCCGTCATTCACGTGAACGGCCATTGCATCAGCGAGATCGTGGTGGCCTATGAGCCCGTCTGGGCCATCGGCACCGGCAAGACTGCCACGCCCGAGCAGGCGCAGGCGGTGCACGCGGTGCTGCGTGCGCAGCTGCATCATGCGGCCAGCGAACACGCGGCCGGCATCCGCATTCTCTATGGCGGCAGCATGAACGCGGCGAACGCGGGTCAGTTGCTGGCGCAGGCCGACATCGATGGCGGCCTCATCGGCGGCGCATCGCTCAAGGCGCCCGATTTTCTGCAGATCATTTCCGCCGCTGCGCACTGAGCGCGCAACGGTTGCATCAAGTTAGGAGTAAGAACGAATGAACGTGGTCCTCAACCTTCTGGTCGGCGTGCAGATGCTTGCAGCACTCGCGATGATCGGCCTCATCCTCATCCAGCACGGCAAGGGAGCCGACATGGGCGCGGCCTTCGGCAGCGGCAGTGCGGGCAGCCTTTTCGGTGCCAGCGGCAGTGCCAACTTCCTGTCGCGCACCACCGCAGTGCTTGCGGCCGTGTTCTTCGCGTGCACGCTGCTGCTGGCCTACTTCAGCCATGCACGTCCTGCTGGCGGTGGCAGTCTTCTGGAGCGCGCAGCCGTGGGTGCCCCCGCTGCTCCTGCCTCTGGTGCGGCCAACGAGATCCCCGGTGCGGCAGCTCCGAATGCTCCTGCTTCGGCTCCTGCAGCCCCTGTTTCGGGTGCCGGGCAGATTCCGAGCAAGTAATCAACTCGTTTTCATGAGTTGCCCGTGAGAAATGGCTCCATTTCAGGGTAAACTCTAAATCTGTTCGGAAAGCCAAATTCCTCTTGCAGGTACCTCATGCCATCCGAACAGCAAAAACCGCGGTCGTGGTGAAATTGGTAGACACGCTATCTTGAGGGGGTAGTGGCGAAAGCTGTGCGAGTTCGAGTCTCGCCGACCGCACCAAATCTCATCGGCAGAAAACCTCATTCAGAGGTTCTTCCTGCCGGTGGCAAGCGGTGAAAAACTCTCGATGAATCTCGACTCCTACCTCCCCGTCCTTTTGTTCATTCTGGTCGGAGTCGGCGTAGGCGTCGCCCCTCAGGTCATCGGATACATTCTCGGCCCCAATCGGCCCGACACCGCGAAGAACTCCCCCTACGAGTGTGGCTTTGAGGCCTTCGAGGATGCGCGCATGAAGTTCGACGTGCGCTACTACCTCGTTGCGATTCTCTTCATCCTGTTCGACCTCGAAATCGCATTTCTCTTCCCGTGGGCTATTGCGCTCAAGGAGATCGGTGCCGTCGGCTTCTGGGCCATGATGATCTTTCTCGCCATCCTCGTCGTGGGCTTCGCCTACGAGTGGAAAAAGGGCGCGCTCGACTGGGAATGACAAGGAAGAAACACGATGGCCATTGAAGGCGTTCTCAAAGAAGGTTTCGTCACCACGACCTACGACTCGGTCGTCAACTGGGCGAAAACCGGTTCTCTCTGGCCGATGACTTTCGGTCTCGCATGCTGTGCGGTTGAGATGATGCACGCGGGTGCCGCGCGCTACGACATCGACCGCTTCGGCATGCTGTTCCGGCCGAGCCCGCGCCAGTCCGACCTGATGATCGTGGCGGGCACGCTGTGCAACAAGATGGCGCCGGCGCTGCGCAAGGTCTATGACCAGATGCCCGAGCCGCGATGGGTTCTCTCGATGGGTTCGTGCGCGAATGGCGGTGGCTACTACCACTACAGCTATTCGGTCGTGCGCGGTTGCGACCGCATCGTGCCGGTCGACGTCTACGTGCCGGGTTGCCCGCCCACCGCCGAGGCCTTGCTCTACGGCGTGATCCAGCTGCAGCAGAAGATTCGCCGCACCAACACCATTGCCCGCGCCTGAGGGATTGCCGACGATGACTGACTTTGCAATTTCGCCGGAGGTGCTGCGCGCCACCGTCGCCGAGACGCTCGGCGCCAAGGCCAAGAGCGTGACCGTCGCACTCGACGAGGTGAATGTGGTGGTCGGCGCTGCCGACTACCTCGAAGCCGCATTGCTGCTGCGCGATGCGCCCGGCTGCCGCTTCGAGCAGCTGATCGACCTGTGCGGCATGGATTATTCCGACTACCGTGAAGGCGAATGGCAGGGCGAGCGCTACGGCGTGGTCTCCCATCTGCTGTCGGTGAGCCTCAACCAGCGCGTGCGCCTGACGGTGTTTGCGCCGAGCGACGATTTCCCGGTTGTCGATTCGCTGCAATCGGTGTGGAACTCCGCCACCTGGTTCGAGCGCGAAGCATTCGATCTCTACGGTATCGTTTTCGAAGGCCACGACGACCTGCGTCGCCTGCTGACCGACTACGGCTTCATCGGCCACCCGTTCCGCAAGGATTTCCCGGTGTCGGGTCACGTCGAGATGCGCTACGACGAAGAGCAGAAGCGCGTGGTCTACCAGCCGGTTTCCATCGAGCCGCGTGAAATCACCCCGCGCGTGATCCGCGAAGACAACTACGGCAGCGGCTTGCACTGACTGATATGGCCGAAATCAAGAACTACACACTCAACTTCGGTCCCCAGCATCCGGCGGCGCACGGTGTGCTGCGCCTGGTGCTCGAGCTGGACGGCGAAGTCATCCAGCGCGCCGACCCGCACATCGGCCTGCTGCATCGCGCGACCGAGAAGCTCGCCGAGACGCGGACCTTCATCCAGTCGCTGCCGTACATGGACCGTCTCGACTACGTGTCGATGATGAGCAACGAGCACGCCTACTGCCTCGCCATCGAGCGCATGCTGGGTCTGGAAGTGCCCGAGCGTGCGCAGTACATCCGCGTGATGTTCGCCGAGATCACCCGCCTGCTGAACCACCTGCTGTGGCTCGGCGCGCACGGTCTGGACTGCGGTGCGATGAACATGCTCATCTACTGCTTCCGCGAGCGCGAAGACCTGTTCGACATGTACGAGGCCGTCTCCGGCGCGCGCATGCACGCGGCGTACTTCCGTCCGGGCGGCGTCTATCGCGACCTGCCCGACGCGATGCCGCGCTACAAGGCCAGCAAGATCAAGAATGCGAAGGCGATCGAGAAGCTCAATGAGAACCGCCAGGGCTCGCTGCTCGACTTCGTCGACGACTTCTGCAAGCGCTTCCCGAAGATGGTCGACGAGTACGAGACGCTGCTCACCGACAACCGCATCTGGAAGCAGCGCACCGTGGGCATCGGCGTGGTTTCGCCGGAGCGCGCGCTGAACCTCGGCTTCACCGGTCCCATGCTGCGCGGCTCGGGCATCGAATGGGACCTGCGCAAGAAGCAGCCCTACGACGTCTACGACCGCATGCAGTTCGACGTGCCCGTGGGCAAGACCGGCGACTGCTATGACCGCTACCTGGTCCGCGTCGAGGAGATGCGCCAGGCCAACCGGATCATCCAGCAGTGCGCGGCCTGGCTGCGCGCCAACCCCGGTCCTGTCATCACCGACAACCACAAGGTCGCCGCGCCTGCGCGCGAATCGATGAAGGCGAACATGGAGGAGCTGATCCACCATTTCAAGCTCTTCACCGAAGGCTTCCACGTGCCCGAAGGCCAGGCCTATGCCGCCGTCGAGCATCCGAAGGGCGAGTTCGGCATCTATCTGGTGAGCGACGGCGCCAACAAGCCGTACCGCCTGAAGATCCGCGCCCCTGGTTTCCCGCACCTCGCCGCCCTCGACGAAATGTCGCGCGGTCACATGATCGCCGACGCTGTCGCGGTGATCGGCACGATGGACATCGTGTTCGGCGAGATCGACAGGTGAGAAAGAGCGAATGACGACTTCCTCGACCCACCATGACACGGCGCCCTCGGCGCCGTTGAAGCCTGAGATCCTCGAACGCTTTGCGCGCGAGGTGGCGAAGTACCCCGAAGCGGGCAAGCAGTCGGCCGTGATGGCCTGCCTGTCCATCGTCCAGCAGGACGAGGGCTACGTCAGCCTGCAGCGCGAGCGCGAGATCGCCGAGTACCTCGGCATGGCGCCCATCGCCGTGCACGAGGTGACGACCTTCTACAACATGTACAACCAGCATCCGGTGGGCAAGTTCAAGCTCAACGTGTGCACCAACCTGCCTTGCCAGCTGCGCGACGGCGTCACGGCCCTCGTGCACCTCGAGAAGAAGCTCGGCATCAAGATGGGTGAGACCACGCCCGACGGCCTGTTCACCCTGCAGCAGAGCGAATGCCTGGGCGCCTGCGCCGATTCGCCCGTGATGCTGGTCAACGACCGCACGATGTGCAGCTTCATGAGCAACGAGAAGCTCGACCAGCTGGTCGACGGCCTGCGCAACGCCGCGCCGGCCACCAAGGGGGAGGCTTCCTGATGTCACCCGAACAAGTGCTCCAGCAGTTCCAGGCGACGGGCGTCCAGACCTGTTTCCATGACCGCCACATCGAGCCGCAGATCTATGCCGGCCTCGACGGCACCAACTGGCGCCTGGCCGACTACGAGGCGCGCGGCGGCTACCAGGCCCTGCGCAAGATCCTGACCGAGGGCCTCACGCCCGACCAGGTGATCGCCGAGGTCAAGGCCTCCGGCCTGCGCGGCCGCGGCGGTGCGGGTTTCCCGACCGGCCTGAAGTGGAGCTTCATGCCCCGCCAGTTCCCGGGCCAGAAGTACCTCGTCTGCAATTCCGACGAAGGCGAGCCGGGTACGTGCAAGGACCGCGACATCCTGCAGTTCAACCCGCACATCGTGATCGAGGGCATGGCCATCGCCGCATACGCGATGGGCATCAGCGTGGGCTACAACTACATCCACGGCGAGATCTTCCAGACCTACGACCGCTTCGAGGAAGCCCTCGAAGAGGCGCGCGCCGCGGGCTACCTCGGCGACAAGATCATGGGCAGCACGTACAACTTCCAGTTGCACGCGGCCCATGGCTTCGGTGCCTACATCTGCGGCGAGGAAACCGCGCTGCTCGAATCGCTGGAAGGCAAGAAGGGCCAGCCGCGCTTCAAGCCGCCGTTCCCCGCGAGCTTCGGCCTGTACGGCAAGCCGACTACCATCAACAATACCGAGACCTTCGCTGCGGTGCCCTGGATCATCCGCAACGGCGGCCAGGCCTACCTCGAATGCGGCAAGCCGAACAACGGCGGCACCAAGATCTACTCGGTGAGCGGTGACGTCGAGCTGCCCGGCAACTACGAAGTGCCGATGGGCACGCCGTTCTCCAAGCTCCTGGAGCTGGCCGGCGGCGTTCGCAAGGGCCGCACGCTGAAGGCGGTGATCCCCGGCGGTTCGTCCGCTCCGGTTCTGCCTGCGTCGATCATGATGGAATGCACGATGGACTACGACTCCATCTCCAAGGCCGGCTCCATGCTGGGCTCGGGCGCGGTCATCGTCATGGACGACAGCCGCTCGATGGTCGAGTCGCTGCGCCGCCTGTCGTACTTCTACATGCACGAGTCCTGCGGCCAGTGCACGCCCTGCCGCGAAGGCACGGGCTGGCTCTACCGCGTGGTGGACCGCATCCACAACGGGCAGGGCAGGGCGTCCGACATGGACCTGCTGAACTCGGTGGCCGACAACATCCAGGGCCGCACGATCTGCGCCCTCGGCGACGCGGCGGCGATGCCGGTGCGCGCCATGATCAAGCATTTCCGTCACGAGTTCGAGGCCCTGATCCCGGGCTACGTACCGAAAGCGCCCGTCAAGGCCTGAGCGCGAGAAACACACATATGGTTGAAATCGAACTCGACGGCAAGAAGGTCGAAGTCGCCGAAGGCAGCATGGTCATGCATGCGGCCGACAAGGCCGGCACGTACATTCCGCACTTCTGCTATCACAAGAAACTGAGCATCGCGGCCAACTGCCGCATGTGCCTCGTGGACGTGGAGAAGGCGCCCAAGCCGATGCCGGCCTGCGCCACGCCCGTCACGCAGGGCATGATCGTCCGCACCAAGAGCGAGAAGGCCATCAAGGCGCAGCAGTCGGTCATGGAGTTCCTCCTGATCAACCACCCGCTGGATTGCCCCATCTGCGACCAGGGCGGTGAATGCCAGCTGCAGGATCTGGCCGTCGGCTACGGCGGTTCCTCTTCGCGCTACGAAGAGGAAAAGCGCGTCGTCTTCCACAAGGACGTCGGCCCGCTGATCAGCATGGAAGAGATGAGCCGCTGCATCCACTGCACGCGCTGCGTCCGTTTCGGCCAGGAAGTGGCCGGCGTGATGGAGCTCGGCATGTCGAACCGCGGCGAGCACTCCGAAATCGAAACCTTCGTGGGCGAATCGGTCGACTCCGAGCTCTCGGGCAACATGATCGACATCTGCCCGGTCGGCGCGCTCACGAGCAAGCCCTTCCGCTACAGCGCCCGCACCTGGGAGCTTTCGCGCCGCAAGTCGGTGAGCCCGCACGACTCCACCGGCGCCAACCTGATCGTCCAGGTCAAGAACAACCGCGTGATGCGCGTGGTGCCGCTCGAGAACGAAGACGTCAACGAATGCTGGATCGCCGACCGCGACCGCTTCTCGTACGAAGCGCTCAACGGTCCCGAGCGCCTGACGCAGCCCATGCTGAAGCAGGGCGGCCAATGGCAGCAGGTGGACTGGCAGACGGCACTCGAGTACGTCGCCAACGGCCTCAAGCAGATCAAGGCCGACCACGGCGCGCAGAGCATCGGCACGCTGGTCAGCCCGCACAGCACCCTCGAGGAACTGCAGCTCGCGACCATGCTCACGCGTGAGCTCGGCAGCGACAACATCGACTACCGCCTGCGCAACGCCGAATTCGCGGCCTTCGAAGGCGTGCGCTGGCTCGGCACCTCGATCGCCTCGCTGACGCAAGTGCAGCGCGCGCTGGTCGTGGGCTCGAACCTGCGCAAGGAACACCCGCTGTTCGCGCAGCGCATCCGCCAGGCCGTGCGCAAGGGCGCCGCGCTGTCGGTGATCACCTCGGCCAGCCTGATGGCCGACCGCGACGCCTGGGCCATCAACGTGGCGCAGTCGAGCATCGTCGATGCCGGCCAGTGGGTCGAGGCGCTTGCCGCAGTGGCAGCCGCCATCGGCGAAACCAACGGCGCAGCCTCTCCGCTGGCGCCGAAGAATGCACCCGACGCAGCCGCCAAGGCGATCGCTGCCTCGCTGCTGAGCGGCGAGCGCAAGGCGATCCTGCTCGGCAATGCCGCCGCGCACCATGCCCAGGCCAGCAGCCTGCTGGCACTGGCGAACTGGATCGGCGCGCAGACCGGCGCGACCGTCGGCTACCTGACCGAAGCCGCCAACACCGTGGGCGCGCAGGTAGTCGGCGCATTTCCGAAGAACGGCGGCCTCGATGCCGGCCGCATGCTCGCCGCCGGTTCCGGACTGAAGGCCGTGATGCTGCTGAACACCGAACCCGTGTTCGACTCGGCAGCCGGCGCCGCTGCTGCCGATGTCATCGGCAATGCGCAGATGGTCGTCACGCTGAGCCCCTTCAAGGCCAACCTCGAGTTCAGCGACGTGCTGCTTCCGATCGCCCCGTTCACCGAAACGCCCGGCACCTTCATCAATGCCGAGGGCCGCGTCCAGAGTTTCCACGCCGTGGTGAAGCCCCTGGGCGAGACCCGCCCGGCCTGGAAGGTGCTGCGCGTGCTGGCCAACCTACTGGGCCTGCCTGGCTTCGCGTTCGAATCGACCGCTGAAGTGCTGGCCGCCGTCGGCGAAAACGGCGCGGTGCCCGCGAATGCGCTGAGCAACGCCACGTCCGCGAACGCGGTGGCTTCCGAAGGTGCAGCCGCTGCCCCGGTGGTCGCGAGCATCTACCAGCTGGATTCGATCGTGCGCCGTGCACCGTCGCTCCAACTGACTGCCGACGCGCGCAATGCGCTGGCCGGCTCGAACGTGTCGGCTGGTGCCGAGGAGGCACTGGCATGATCGTCGACACCATTCACGGCTTCGGCCAGGGCCTGGTGGCCGCGGGCTGGTGGACCGGCGTGGTCTGGCCCGTGGTCTGGACGCTGATCAAGATCATCGTCGTGGTCATTCCGCTGATGCTGGCCGTGGCGTATCTCACGCTGTGGGAGCGCAAGGCCATCGGCTTCACGCAGATCCGCATCGGCCCGAACCGCATCGGCCCGCTGGGCCTGCTCCAGCCGATCGCCGACGCGCTCAAGCTGATGACCAAGGAAATCATCCTTCCGACGGTCGCCAACAAGGGCCTGTTCCTGCTCGGCCCGATCATGACCATCATGCCGGCACTGGCCGCATGGGCGGTGATTCCCTTCGGCCCCGACGTGGCGCTGGCCAACATCAACGCCGGCCTGCTGTTCGTGATGGCCATCACCTCGCTCGAGGTGTACGGCGTGATCATCGCCGGCTGGGCATCGAACTCGAAGTACGCCTTCCTGGGCGCGCTGCGTGCCTCGGCACAGATGGTGAGCTACGAAATCGCGATGGGCTTCTGCTTCGTCGTGGTGCTGATGGTCACCGGCAGCCTGAACATGACCGAGATCGTCAACGTTCAGGGCAAGGGCATGTTCGCCAACATGGGCGTCGGCTTCCTGTCGTGGAACTGGCTGCCGCTGCTGCCGATCTTCGTCGTCTACTTCATCTCGGGCCTCGCCGAAACCAACCGCCACCCCTTCGACGTGGTGGAAGGCGAATCCGAAATCGTGGCCGGCCACATGATCGAGTACTCGGGCATGAGCTTCGCGATGTTCTTCCTGGCCGAGTACGCCAACATGTGGCTCGTCTCGATCCTGACCGTGGTGCTGTTCCTCGGCGGGTGGCTGCCGCCGTTCGAGTTCCTGAGCTTCATCCCGGGCTGGATCTGGCTGGGCCTCAAGACCTTCTGCGTGGTCACCATGTTCCTGTGGGTGCGTTCGACGTTCCCGCGCTTCCGCTATGACCAGATCATGCGTCTGGGCTGGAAGATCTTCATTCCCGTCACGCTCGTGTGGCTGGTCGTGGTCGGTGGCTGGATGCAGACGCCGTTCAACATCTGGAAATAACAGGGAGCGCCAACATCATGTCTGCTGCGCACACCGCAACACCATCCGCGCCTTTCTCGCTCAAGGACTTCCTGAGCAGCTTCATGCTGTTCGAGCTGTTCAAGGGCTTGGCCATCACCGGCAAGTACGCCTTCGCCCGCAAGATCACGGTGCAGTTCCCCGAAGAGAAGACGCCGCTGTCGCCGCGCTTCCGCGGCCTGCACGCACTGCGCCGCTATGAGAACGGCGAAGAGCGCTGCATCGCCTGCAAGCTGTGCGAGGCCGTCTGCCCGGCGCTGGCGATCACCATCGAATCGGACGTGCGCGACGACGGCTCGCGCCGCACCACGCGCTACGACATCGACCTGACCAAGTGCATCTTCTGCGGTTTCTGCGAAGAGAGCTGCCCGGTCGACTCGATCGTCGAGACGCACATCTTCGAATACCACGGCGAGAAGCGCGGCGACCTGTACTTCACCAAGGACATGCTGCTGGCCGTGGGCGACCGCTACGAGAAGGAAATCGCAGCGAACAAGGCGGCTGACGCCAAGTACCGCTGACCCGGTTCAGCCCGAAACCCGTACCAATTCGAATTCCAATGGACGTCAAGACCGGTCTGTTCTATCTGTTTGCCGTGGTGCTGCTGTTCGCAGCATTCCGCGTCATCACCGCCCGCAACCCCGTGTACGCAGCGCTGTACCTGGTTCTGGCCTTCTTCCAGGCATCGGCCATCTGGCTGCTGCTGCGCGCCGAGTTCCTCGCGATCTCGCTCGTGCTCGTGTATGTGGGCGCCGTGATGGTGCTGTTCCTGTTCGTGGTGATGATGCTGGACATCAACGTCGACAGCTTGCGGGAGGGCTTCTGGAAGCACTTCCCGCTGGCGGCGGGCGTGGGTGCGCTGATCGCGCTCGAAATGGCGGCCGTGCTCATGGGCGGCTTCCGCCTGGGCGAGCCGCGTGCGGCAGCCGTCGCAGCGGGGGCCAACACTTCCAATACGCTCGAACTGGGCAAGCTGCTCTACTCCGAATATCTCTATCCGCTGGAAATCGCCGCGGTCATCCTGCTCGTGGCCATCGTGGCCGCCATCGCACTGACGCTGCGCACCCGCAAGGACAGCAAGTACGTCAACCCGGCCGACCAGGTCCGCGTGAAGGCGCGCGACCGCGTGCGCATCGTGCAGATGCCGGCAACGCGTGCAGCGGAGCCTGTGGTTGAAGCTGCGGACGCTGCAAAGGAAAACAAGGCATGACGCTCACGCTCGGACACTTTCTTTCGCTCGGCGCGATGCTCTTCGCGCTGTCCGTGATCGGCATCTTCCTGAACCGCAAGAACCTGATCGTGCTGCTGATGGCCATCGAGCTGATGCTGCTGGCGGTCAACATGAACTTCGTGGCGTTCTCGCACTTCCTGGGCGACATGCACGGCCAGATCTTCGTGTTCTTCATCCTGACGGTGGCCGCGGCCGAGTCGGCCATCGGGCTGGCGCTGCTGGTCCTGCTGTTCCGCAACAAGTCGAACATCAACGTCGACGAACTCAACTCGCTCAAGGGTTGACAGCAACATGAGCGCAACCCTTTCCGCATCCACATTGCTGGCCGTGCCGCTGGCACCCCTGGTCGGCGCAGCCGTCGCAGGTCTGTTCGGCACGAAGTTCGGCGGCAATCACATCGGCCGCAAGGTCACGCATTCGCTGACCATCCTGGGCGTGCTGGTCGCCTTCATCATCTCGGCGATGACGCTCAAGAGCGTGATCGCCGACGGCGCCCGCTTCAACCAGACCATCTACGAATGGATGGTGGTCGGCGGCCTGAAGATGGAAGTCGGCTTCATGGTCGACGGCCTCACCGCCATGATGATGTGCGTCGTGACCTTCGTGTCGCTGATGGTCCACATCTACACCATCGGCTACATGGAAGAGGACGACGGCTACAACCGCTTCTTCGCGTACATCTCGCTGTTCACCTTCTCGATGCTGATGCTCGTGATGAGCAACAACATGCTCCAGCTGTTCTTCGGCTGGGAGGCGGTGGGTCTGGTGTCGTATCTGCTGATCGGTTTCTGGTTCAACAAGCCGACCGCGATCTTCGCGAACATGAAGGCCTTCCTGGTCAACCGCGTGGGCGACTTCGGCTTCATCCTCGGCATCGGCCTCATCGCCGCGTATGCCGGCACGCTGAACTACACCGAAGCCTTCGCCAAGGCGGGCACGCTGGCCGGCATTACCTTCCCGGGCACCGAGTGGATGCTCATCACGGTGATCTGCATCTGCCTGTTCATCGGCGCGATGGGCAAGAGCGCCCAGTTCCCGCTGCATGTGTGGCTGCCCGACTCGATGGAAGGCCCGACCCCGATCTCCGCGCTGATCCACGCGGCGACCATGGTGACGGCCGGCATCTTCATGGTGGCGCGCATGTCGCCCCTGTTCGAACTGAGCGACACGGCCCTGAGCTTCATCCTCGTGATCGGCGCCATCACCGCGCTCTTCATGGGCTTCCTGGGCATCATCCAGAACGACATCAAGCGCGTGGTCGCGTACTCGACGCTCTCGCAGCTCGGCTACATGACGGTGGCGCTCGGTGCCTCGGCCTACTCGGTCGCGGTGTTCCACCTGATGACGCACGCGTTCTTCAAGGCGCTGCTGTTCCTCGGTGCCGGTTCGGTCATCATCGGCATGCACCACAACCAGGACATCCGCTGGATGGGCGGCGTGCGCAAGTACATGCCGATCACCTGGATCACCTCGCTGCTGGGTTCGCTCGCGCTGATCGGCACGCCGTTCTTCTCGGGCTTCTACTCGAAGGACAGCATCATCGAGGCGGTGCACGAAAGCCACCTGTGGGGTGCGAACTTCGCCTACTACGCGGTGCTGGCCGGCGTGTTCATTACGGCGTTCTACTCGTTCCGCATGTACTTCCTGGTCTTCCACGGCAAGGAACGCTACGACCAGAACCCCGATGCGCACCATGACGACCATGGCCACGGTCATGACGATCACGGCCATGGCCACGACCACAAGCCGCACGAGTCGCCCTGGGTGGTCTGGCTGCCGCTGGTGCTGCTGGCGATTCCCTCGGTGGTGATCGGCTTCATGACGATCGAGCCGATGCTGTTCGGCGAGTTCTTCAAGAACGCGATCTTCGTGGACGCTTCCAAGCATCACGCCATGAAGGAGCTGGAAGAAGCCTTCCACGGTCCGGTGGCCATGGCCATCCACGGCCTGCAGACGGCGCCGTTCTGGCTGGCGCTGGCCGGCGTGGTCCTGTCCTGGTACATGTACATGATCAACCCGGCGCTGCCGGCGGCGATCAAGCGTGCCTTCGGTCCGATCTACCGCCTGCTCGAGAACAAGTACTACATGGACTGGTTCAACGAGAACGTCATCGCCCGCGCCACGCGCGCCCTGGGTACCGGCCTCTGGAAGGGCGGCGACCAGGCCCTGATCGACGGTGCCGTGGTGAACGGTTCCTGGAAGATCGTGGGTCGTATCTCGGGTGTGGTGCGCTGGATGCAGTCGGGCTACATCTATCACTACGCCTTCGCGATGCTGCTCGGCGTCTTCATCCTGATGACGTACTTCGTCTGGTTCAAACGCTGAGCCTAGCGCTGGAGAAAAAGAAAAATGGGTTTGTTGAGCCTTGCCATCTGGGTGCCGATCGCATTCGGTGCCGTGCTGCTGGCGTTTGGCCGTGACGAGCACGCCAGGGGCGTGCGCTGGGTCGCGCTCGTCGGTTCCATCGTGAGCTTCCTGGTCACGGTGCCGCTGTTCACGCGTTTCCAGAACGGCACCGCCGCGATGCAGTTCGTCGAGAAGACGGGCTGGATCTCGCGCTTCAACGTCAACTACCACCTCGGGGTCGACGGTCTGTCGCTCTGGCTGGTGCTGCTGACGTCGTTCATCACGGTCATCGTGGTGATCTCGGCCTGGGAAGTGATCACCGAGCGCGTGAACCAGTACATGGGCGCGTTCCTGATCCTGTCGGGCCTCATGATCGGCGTGTTCGCCGCGCTCGACGGCGTGCTGTTCTACGTCTTCTTCGAAGCCACGCTGATCCCGATGTACCTGATCATCGGCATCTGGGGCGGCCCGAACAAGATCTACGCGGCCTTCAAGTTCTTCCTCTACACCTTGCTCGGCTCGCTGCTGATGCTGGTGGCGCTGATCTACCTGTACAACAAGTCGGGCGGCAGCTTCGACATCCTGTCGTGGCACAAGCTGCCGCTGGGTGCGACCGCGCAGACCTTCCTGTTCTTCGCCTTCTTCGCCGCCTTCGCGGTGAAGGTGCCGATGTGGCCGGTGCACACCTGGCTGCCCGACGTGCACGTCGAGGCGCCCACGGGCGGTTCCGCCGTGCTGGCCGCGATCATGCTGAAGCTGGGTGCCTACGGCTTCCTGCGCTTCTCGATGCCCATCGCTCCCGACGCCTCGCACGAGTGGGCCTGGCTCATGATCGCGCTGTCGCTGATCGCCGTGATCTACGTCGGCTTGGTGGCGCTGGTGCAGCAGGACATGAAGAAGCTGGTGGCCTACTCGTCGGTGGCGCACATGGGCTTCGTGACGCTGGGCTTCTTCATCTTCAACGAGCTTGGCGTGTCCGGCGGCATCGTGCAGATGATTGCCCACGGCTTCGTCTCGGGCGCCATGTTCCTGGGCATCGGCGTGCTGTACGACCGCGTGCACTCGCGCCAGATCGCCGACTACGGCGGCGTGGTGAACACCATGCCCAAGTTCGCCGCGTTCGCGCTGCTGTTCGCCATGGCCAACTGCGGCCTGCCGGGCACCGCCGGTTTCGTGGGCGAGTGGATGGTGATCCTGGGTGCCGTGAAGGCCAACTTCTGGATCGGCCTGGGTGCGGCCACCGCGCTGATCTTCGGCGCCGCCTATACCCTCTGGATGTACAAGCGCGTGTATCTGGGACCGGTTGGCAACGACCACGTGAAGGAACTCAGCGACATCAATTCGCGCGAATTCCTGATGCTGGCACTGCTGGCCATCGCCGTGCTGTGGATGGGCCTGTTCCCGAAGCCGTTCACCGACGCGATGGACGCCTCCGTGACCGAGCTGCTGCGCCACGTGGCTGTTTCGAAGCTGCCCTCCTGATGCCACGCTGAAGAAGAGAACGAGATGATTGACAAACTCAGCTGGGTCACGATCTACCCCGAAATCGTGTTGCTGGTCATGGCCTGCATCATTGCGCTGGTCGACCTGTCGGACACGAGCCCGCGCCGTACCCGCACCTATGTGCTGACACTGCTCACGCTGGCCGTGGTGGCCGTCCTGTCGGGGCTGCACGCCTCCGCAGGCAAGACCATCTACGGTTTCGGCGGCATGGTGGTCAGCGACCCGATGGGCAACTGGCTCAAGTGCTTCTCCACCGTGGCGCTGATGGTCACGCTGGTCTACGGCCGTCCCTATGCGGCCGATCGCGAGATGCTGCGCGGCGGCGAAATGTTCACCATCAGCATGTTCGCGCTGCTGGGCATGTTCGTGATGATCTCGGGCAGCAACTTCCTGCTGATCTACCTGGGCCTCGAACTGCTGACGCTCTCGAGCTACGCCCTGGTGGCGCTGCGCCGCGACAACGCCGTCGCCAGCGAAGCCGCCATGAAGTACTTCGTGCTCGGCGCCATGGCCAGCGGCTTCCTGCTCTATGGCTTGTCGATGATGTACGGTGCTACCGGCTCGCTCGACGTGAACGAGGTGTTCAAGGCCATCGCCAGCGGCAAGGTGAACCACCAAGTGCTGGTGTTCGGCCTGGTGTTCATCGTCGCCGGCCTGGCTTTCAAGGTGGGTGCTGCGCCGTTCCACATGTGGGTGCCCGACGTCTACCAGGGCGCACCGACGGCGATCACGCTGCTGATCGGCGCTGCGCCCGAACTGGCCGCCTTCGCGATCATCATCCGCCTGCTGGTCGACGCGCTGCAGCCGCTGGCCATCGACTGGCAGCAGATGCTCGCCGTGCTGGCCATCGCCTCGCTGCTGGTCGGCAACCTGGCCGCCATCGCGCAGAGCAACCTCAAGCGCATGCTGGCGTACTCGACGATCTCGCAGATGGGCTTCATGCTCCTCGGCCTGGTCGCCGGCTCGGACCAGCAGGGCACGTACAACGCCCAGTACGCCTACAGCGCCGCGATGTTCTACATCGTGACCTACGTGCTGACCACGCTGGCGAGCTTCGGCATCATCCTGCTGCTGGCGCGCGAAGGCTTCGAGAGCGAGGAGATCACCGACCTCGCCGGCCTGAACCAGCGCAGCCCGCTGTACGCCGGCGTGATGTCGATCGCGATGTTCTCGCTGGCGGGCCTGCCGCCGCTGGTCGGCTTTTACGCGAAGCTGGCCGTGCTGCAGGCGCTGATTGCCTCGGGCCACGCCATCTACATCGGCCTGGCCGTGTTCGCGGTGATGATGTCGCTGATCGGCGCGTTCTACTACCTGCGCGTGGTCAAGGTCATGTACTTCGACGCGCCCGTCACGGCCACCACCGTGTCGGCACCGCGCGACGTGCGTACCGTGCTGACGATCAACGGCGCGCTGATCCTGATCCTGGGCATCCTGCCCGGCGGGCTGATGACGCTGTGCTACGACGCGATCGTGGCGACGCTGGCCCACTGACGCGGCCGACCTCGGGTGTCGCAAACCGCGTCGGTCTGGGTCGTTCTTCTGGTGGCCCTCCTGGCCGCCAATCTGCCGTTCTTCAACGACCGCCTGCTCGGCGTCGTGCCGCTCGCGACTGCTCCCAAGTCGCTCGCGGTGCGCCTCGCCGAACTGGTGGTCTTGTACTTTCTGGCCGGCGGCGTCGGGCTGCTGTTCGAGCGCAGGGCAGGGCAGATCGCCACGCAGGGCTGGGAGTTCTATGCGGTGACCGGCGCGCTGTTCGTCGTGCTGGCCTTTCCGGGCTTCACCTGGCGCTACCTGATGAAGCACAGGCACTGACACTGGCATCGAGACTGGCAAGGACGACATGACCACCAAACCCGCCGACACCGTCGATTCGCACCTGAAGGAAGAGCTCCTGAGCCGCGAGGAGTTGTTCGAGGGCAGGTTCCTCAAGGCCCGGCGCGACACCATCCGCCTGCCCGACGGCCACAGCGCCACGCGCGAATACGTGCTGCATCCAGGCGCGGTGGTGGTGATTCCGCTGCTCGACGACGGCCGTGTCGTGCTCGAGCGGCAGTTCCGGTACCCGGTCGGCCACGTGATGATCGAGTTTCCGGCGGGCAAGCTCGATGCGGGCGAGGACCCCTTCGACTGCGGCCGACGCGAGCTGATCGAGGAAACCGGCTACACCGCGCGCGAATGGGCCTACGCAGGCGCGATGCACCTGGCGGTGGCTTACTCGACCGAGATCATCCACATCTATTTCGCGCGCGGGCTCTCGCTCGGCGAGCGGCAGCTCGACCACGGCGAGTTCCTCGACGTGTTCACCGCCACGCCCGACGAGCTGGTCGGCTGGTGCCGCGAAGGCAAGGTCACCGACGCCAAGACGCTGACGTGCACGCTGTGGCTGCAGAACGTCCTTTCGGGCGCATGGGCACTGGACTGGCAGGCCGCACCCGCGCAGGGCGGCGCGGGATAATCCGCGACATGAAGGTTCTCGATCTCCGCTGCACCCATGGCCACGGCTTCGAGGGCTGGTTCGCCTCCAGCGAGGATTTCGAGACCCAGCTGGCCTCCGGCCTGGTCGAATGCCCGGTCTGCGGCGACACCGCCATCGTCAAGCTGCTGAGCGCTCCCCGTCTCAACCTGGGCAATGCCAAGGCGCCGAAAGAGGCGGCCACATCCACATCCGTGACCGCCGCGCCTGCCGCTGCCAGCAATGCGCCCGCCGAACTCTCGCCCGAGGCCCGCTGGATGCGTGCGGTGCGCGAGGTGCTGGCAAAGACCGAGGACGTCGGCGAGCGCTTCGCGGACGAGGCCCGCAAGATGCACTACGGCGAGGCCCCCGAGCGCGGCATCCGAGGACATGCCACGCCCGAGCAGGCCGAGGCGCTGCTCGATGAAGGCATTCCGGTGATGGCGCTGCCGATTCCGGCTGCGCTGAAAGAGACCCTGCAGTAAACGGGCAGCCGGCGATCAGCCGGTGCCGGCACCGCGGTCCTGCTCAGGCCGTGAACTGAAGCGCGGCCAGCCGCGCGTAAACGCCGCCCTGCGCGACCAGCGCCGCGTGCGTTCCCTGTTCGACGATCCCGCCGTGGTCCAGCACCACGATGCGGTCGGCCTTCTGGACGGTGGCCAGGCGGTGGGCGATCACCAGGGTGGTCCGGTTCTCCATCGCCGACTCCAGTGCGGCCTGCACCATGCGCTCGCTTTCCGCGTCGAGCGCGCTCGTGGCTTCGTCGAGCAGCAGAAGCGGAGGGTTCTTCAGGATCGCGCGCGCGATCGCGATGCGCTGTCGCTGTCCGCCCGAAAGTCGCACGCCTCGCTCGCCGAGGAAGGTGTCGTATCCCTCCGGCAGCGCCTGCAGGAAGTCGTGGGCGAAGGCGGCGCGGGCGGCTGCCTGCACTTCCTCGGCCGTCGCCTCGGGGTTGCCGTAGCGGATGTTCTCGAACGCGCTGGCCGAGAAGATCACCGCGTCCTGCGGCACGAGGCCGATGCGGGTGCGCAGCTCCGGCAGGGCCAGCGAGGCCAGCGGTGCGCCGTCGAGCAGCACCCGGCCGGTCTGCGGGTCGTAGTAGCGCAGCAGCAGCTGGAACACGGTGCTCTTGCCAGCACCGCTCGACCCCACCAGCGCGACGGTCTCGCCGGGCGCGACTTCGAGGCTGAAGTCGCGCAGGGCCGGCGTGCCGGGGCGGGAAGGGTAGTGGAAGGTCACCGCGTCGAACTTGATCGCGCTGCCCGCCACCGGCACCGGTGCGACCGCCGGGTCGGCGGGGGACACGATGGCCGCAGGCGCGTGCAGCAGTTCCATCAAGCGCTCGGTCGCGCCGGCCGCGCGCAGCAGGTCGCCGTACACCTCGCCGAGCACGGCGGTCGCGCTGGCGAGGATGGCGACGTAGACGACGGTCTGGCCCAGGTGGCCGGCGGTGATGTCGCCGCGCAGCACCGCCTGCGTGCCCTGGTAGAGACCCCAGAGCAGCGCCGCGGAGGTCGCGATGATGATGAAGGCCACGAGCACCGAGCGGGCGCGGGTGCGGCGCACGGCGGTGCGGAAGGCGTTCTCGGTCGAGCCGCTGAAACGCGCGGCCTCGCGGCCTTCGGCCGTGTAGCTCTGCACCACCGGAATGGCATTCAGCACCTCGGCGGCGATGGCGCTCGAATCGGCCACGCGGTCCTGGCTGGCGCGGGAGAGCTTGCGCACGCGGCGGCCGAACACCATGCTCGGCAGCACCACCAGCACGAGGATGCCCAGCACCTGCACCATCACATAAGGGTTGGTCCAGATCAGCACCGCCAGGGCGCCCACGCCCATCACGGCGTTGCGCAGGCCCATGCTGAGCGACGAGCCGACGACCGTCTGCACCAGGGTGGTATCGGCCGTCAGGCGCGAGAGCACCTCGCCGGTCTGCGTGGTCTCGAAGAAGGCGGGGCTCTGCTTGAGCACGTGGCCGTAGACGGCGTTTCGGATGTCGGCCGTCACGCGCTCGCCCAGCCAGCTCACGGTATAGAAGCGCGCCGCGGAGAAGACACCCAGCGCCACGGCCACGGCGAAGAGGGCGCCGAAGTGCTCGCGCAGCGCCATGGTCTGGGCGCCCTTGTCGGCGCTGATCAAGCCGTTGTCAATCAGGCTGCGCAAGGCGATAGGAAAAGCCAGCGTCGTGACCGCCGCCATCACCAGGAAGACGCCTGCCAGCACGATCTGCACGCGGTACGGGCGAAGAAAAGGGCTCAGGCCCGAGAGCGATCGGGGCGAGCCCTTGGCCATGGAAGACGGTGGGGATGAAGCCATGAGCTGATTCTACCGATCCCTTGCCTCTACAAAGGTAGCCTTGACAATAATTGCCGAGGCAACTAATATTTGACCCATGAGCGATGCCAACACCCCTCAAAAGCCGCCGGCTTCCCCCGGCGAGGAGCGTCGTGCGCCCGTCGCCTTCTACAGTCCCGAAACCTATCGCGCGGAGGAGAGCATCGGCTACCTCATGCGCCGCATCGTCACGGCGGTCGGCCAGTCGGTCGAAACCCGCATGTGCGAACCGGGCAGCCCCACCTATCCGCAGTGGGTGCCTCTCTACAAGCTGCACGTCGGTGCGGCCACCACGGTGGCCGAACTGGCCCGCGCCTGCGAGCTCGACACCGGCGCCATGACGCGCCTGCTCGACCGCCTCGAGGCCAAGGGCCTGTGCCGCCGGGTGCGCTCGCTCGAAGACCGGCGCGTGGTCAACATCGAGCTCACCGACGAAGGCCGCGCGGCCGCCAAGGAAGTGCCGCACGTGCTCAGCAGGGTGCAGAACGAGCACCTCGCAGGTTTCACCACCGAGGAATGGGAGCAGCTCAAGGGTTATCTGCGCCGCATCCTCGACAACGCCCAGGCCCTCGCGGCCCGTGGAGATAAAAATGACTGACTCCCTCGCCGTGCGCGCCATGCGTCGCACTCCCGTCGTGGCCGCCGCGCTGCTGGTGGTCGCACTCGCAGGCTGCGCCGACATGGCCGGCATCGGCTCGCAGGCAAAGCTGCGCGACGCCACGTCGCTGGGCATCGCCCCCGATAGCGCCGCCGTGCCGGCATCCCGCCTCGACAGCCAGTGGTGGCTGGCCTTCGGCGATTCGCAGCTCAACTCGCTCATCGACCAGGCCGTGGCCGGCAACCCCAACCTGCAGGTCGCGCAGGCCCGCCTTGCTCGCGCCCAGGCTTCGGCCGACATCGCCGGCGCCGCGCTCAAGCCGCAGGTCAAGGCCGATCTCGACCTGAACCGCCAGAAGTTCAACAGCAACTACATCTATCCGGCGCCGCTGGGCGGCTCCACCCAGAACATCGGCCTGCTGCAGCTGGGCGCGAGCTGGGAGCTCGACTTCTTCGGCAAGAACCGCACCGCGCTCGACACCGCCATCGGCGCCGCCAACGCCGCAGCCGCTGATGCCGACGCCGCCCGCGTGCTGCTCGCGAGCAACGTGGCGCGCAGCTACTTCCAGTGGGCTCGCCTGAACGACCAGCTCACCGTCGCGAAGCGCACGCTGGAGCAGCGTGACGAAACCCTGAAGCTTGTGCGCGACCGCGTGTCCGCCGGCCTGGACACCCGCCTCGAACTGCGCCAGAGCGAAGGCGGCCTGCCCGAGGCACGCCAGCAGATCGAAGCGCTCAACGAGCAGATCGCGCTGCAGCAGCACGCGCTCGACGCGCTGGTGGGCCAGCCGAACGTCACCGCCTCGCTCAAGCCGCCGGTGCTGGCTGGCGTGAAGCCGATGTCGCTGCAGGCGAACATCCCGGCCGACCTGCTCGGCCGCCGCGCAGACATCGCCGCCGCGCGCTGGCGCGTCGAAGCGGCCACCAGCGACGTGGCGAATGCCAAGACCCTCTTCTATCCCAACGTGAACCTCACGGCCTTCGTCGGCTTCCAGAGCCTGGGCTTCGGCAAGCTGCTGAAGTCGGGCAGCGAGCAGTGGGGCGTGGGCCCGGCCATCAGCCTGCCGATCTTCGAAGGCGGCAGGCTGCGCGCCAACCTGCGCGGCAAGTCGGCCGACCTCGATGCCGCCGTCGAGAGCTACAACGCCACGGTCGTCGACGCGGTGCGCGACGCGGCCGACCAGGTCACGAGCGCCCAGTCGATCGCACGCCAGCAGGCCGAGCAGCGCGCCGCGCAGACGGCCGCCGAAGGCGCCTACGACATCGCCGTGCAGCGCTACCGCGCGGGCCTCGGCAACTACCTCAACGTGCTGACGGCCGAGACCGCCGTGCTGGCCCAGCGCCGCCTGGCGGTCGACCTCGCCGCCCGCGCGCTCGACACCCAGGTGGGCCTGGCGCGCGCACTCGGCGGCGGCTGGCAGCCGCCGGCCACCGCCACCGCATCGGCTCCCTCGGCCCCGCTGAACTGACAGGCACAGCGCAGATCCAGCCCGGCCCGACCCCTTCGTCTTCGGAAAGAACTTCATCATGAGCGACAACAACACTCCGACGCCCGCTGCAGCCGCAGCTCCCGCAGCCCCCGAGGCGACCGCCAGCAACGGCAAGCGCCGCCGCGCACTCACCGCGCTCGCCGCGGTGGTGATCGTCGCCGGCGGCGGCTGGGGCCTGTACGAATGGCTGGTGGCCAGCCACTACGAGGACACCGACAACGCCTACGTCTCGGGCAACGTCATCCAGATCACGCCGCAGATCGGCGGCACCGTGATGGCCATCAACGCCGACGACACCGACTTCGTGAAGGCCGGCCAGCCGCTGGTGCAGCTCGACCCGGCCGATGCCAAGGTCGCGCTCGAGCAGGCCGAGGCCGCGCTCGCGCAGGCGGTGCGCCAGGTGCGCACGCTGTACGCCAACAACGGCTCGCTGGCCGCGCAGGTCACGCTGCGCCAGGCCGACATCGTCAAGGCGCAGAGCGACATCGCCAAGGCGCAGGACGACCTGCAGCGCCGCCGCGCGCTGTCGGGCAACGGCGCCGTGTCGAAGGAAGAGCTCAACCACGCCGAGACGCAGCTCGAGACGGCCAAGAGCCAGCTCGCCGCGGCGCAGGCCGGCGTGGTGGCCGCCAAGGAGGCGCTGGCCAGCAACCAGTCGCTGACCGAAGGCACCAGCGTGGCTCAGCACCCGAGCGTGCTGGCCGCAGCCGCCAAAGTGCGCGAGGCCTACCTCGCCACGCAGCGCGTGGCCATGCCCGCGCCGGTCGACGGCTATGTCGCCAAGCGCACCGTGCAGCTCGGCCAGCGCGTGGCCGCCGGCACGCCGATGATGTCGATCGTGCCGCTCAACCAGCTGTGGGTCGACGCCAACTTCAAGGAAGTTCAGCTGCGCAACATCCGCATCGACCAGCCGGTGAAGCTCACCGCCGACGTGTACGGCAAGAAGGTCGAATACACCGGCAAGGTCGCCGGCCTGGGCGTGGGCACCGGCAGCGCGTTCGCGCTGCTGCCCGCGCAGAACGCCACCGGCAACTGGATCAAGGTTGTTCAGCGCGTGCCGGTGCGCATCGCGCTCGACCCCGAGCAGCTCAAGGCCAACCCGCTGCGCATCGGCCTGTCGATGGACGCCGAGGTCGACATCTCGCAGAAGGGCGGCAAGATGCTCGCCGACGCCCCGCGCGCCACCGCGCTGGCGCAGACCGCGGTCTACAGCCAGCTCGACCGCGGCGCCGACGCCGAGGTGGAGCGCATCGTCGCCGCCAACATCGGCGGCAAGGGCGGTGCGCCGACGGCAGCTTCGGCTCCCGCCAAGGCGCCCGCCGCGAACACTTCCGTGGCCGTGCAGGGCCAGCCGGGCTGATCGCGCGAGCGTTCGTCCGGACTTTCATTCCGTCCAGGTAAACAGCCCGCCCCATGGCCACCGCTGCTCCTGCATACGTTGCGCATCCGCCGCTCGAGGGCGCAGCCCGCGTCTGGGGCACGGTCGCGCTTTCTGCGGCAACCTTCATGAACGTGCTCGACTCGTCGATCGCGAACGTGTCGCTGCCTGCCATCTCGGGCGACCTGGGCGTGAGCACCACGCAGGGCACCTGGGTCATCACCAGCTTCGCGGTGGCCAACGCCATCGCGGTGCCGCTCACCGGCTTCATGACGCAGCGCTTCGGACAGGTGCGCCTGTTCATGGCCAGCGTGATCCTCTTCATGATCAGCTCGCTGCTGTGCGGCCTGGCGCCGAACATGACGACGCTCATCGCTTTCCGCGCGCTGCAGGGCTTCGTCGCGGGGCCGATGATCCCGCTGTCGCAGGCGCTGCTGCTGTCGAGCTATCCGCGCGCCAAGGCGGGCCTCGCGATGGCCATGTGGTCGATGACCACGCTGGTCGCGCCGGTGATGGGGCCGCTGCTGGGCGGCTGGATCACCGACAACATCTCGTGGCCGTGGATCTTCTACATCAACATCCCGGTGGGCATCGTCGCGGCGGCCATCACCTGGGCGCTGTACCACAAGCGAGAGAGCGCCACGCACAAGGTGCCCATCGACGCCATCGGCCTCGCGCTGCTGGTGCTGTGGGTGGGCTCGCTGCAGCTCATGCTCGACAAGGGCAAGGAGCTCGACTGGTTCCACTCCGCGCAGATCGTCACGCTGGCCGTGGTGTCCGTGGTCGGCTTCGCCTTCTTCCTGGTCTGGGAGCTGACCGACAAGCACCCGGTGGTCGACCTGTCGCTCTTCAAGCGCCGCAACTTCTGGTCGGGCGCGGTCGCGACGGCGGTGGCCTACGGCCTCTTCTTCGGCAACGTGGTGCTGCTGCCGCTGTGGCTGCAGCAGTGGATGGGCTACACCGCCACGCAGGCGGGGATGATCATGGCGCCCGTGGGGCTGCTGGCGATCTTCTTCTCGCCGGTGGTGGGCCTCACGGTGGCCAAGATCGACCCGCGCCGCTATGCGACCTTCTCGTTCCTGGTGTTCGCGCTGGTGTTGTGGATGCGCTCGAACTTCAATACGCAGGCCGACTTCGTGACGATCATCATCCCGACGATCATCCAGGGCATCGCGATGGCGTTCTTCTTCATCCCGCTGGTGACGATCACGCTGTCGGGCCTCACGCCCGACCGCATCCCGGCGGCATCGGGGCTGTCGAACTTCCTGCGGATCACCGCAGGCGCCATGGGCACCTCGATCACGACCACGCTGTGGGACAACCGCGCGACGCTGCACCACGCCCAGTTGGCCGAGACGGTCAACCAGGGCAACAACGCCGCGGCGAGCGCGATGGCCGGGCTCAACGCCAACGGCTTCAGCACCGACCAGGTGCTGGGACAGATCAACCGCATCGTCGACCAGCAGTCGTACATGCTGGCGACCAACGACATCTTCTATGCGTCGGCGGTCCTGTTCCTGCTGCTGATCCCGCTGGTGTGGCTGGCAAAGCCGCAGAAGGGCGGAGCCGGCGGCGACGCCGCTGCGGGCGCGCACTAGTCTCCCCCAGGCTTGGCGCACTTCGTGTCGCTTCGCCGACCCCCTCGCCGGGGGCGACACCTGCGGACCGGCAGAGCCGGTTCCGCGGTGTTCCGCGAAAAAGGGCAGGTGCCCTTCAGACGCCAAGAGCGCGCAGCACGTCGTAGCAGGCGCCCATCGTGTGGTAATCGGTCTTGCCGGCCGGGCTCTTCTCGTCGCTGATCTTTTCGTTCGTCGGCGTGAGGATGCGATACCAGGCGCCGTGCGCGTGGTCGACGAAGTGCTCCCAGCTGTAGGCCCAGATGCTGTCGTACCAGTCCCAGTAGCCGGGCTCGCCGGTGCGCAGCGCGAGCAGGGCGGCGGCGGCGAAGCTCTCGGCCTGCACCCAGAAGTACTTGTCGCCGTCGCACACCTTGCCGTCGGGGCCGAAGCCGTAGACCAGCCCGCCGTTGTCGGCGTCCCAGCCGCGTTGCATGGCGGTGTCGAAGAAGTGGCGCGCGCGCGGCAGCGCCCATTCGGCCTTGCGGTCCTGGGTGGCAAGATGGCCGTCGAGCTGCAGCAGCAGCTTGGCCCACTCGGTCAGGTGGCCGGTCTGGAAGCCCCAGGGCTTGAAGATGTCGGTCTTGTTGCCGCGGTTGTAGTCCCAGTCGACCGACCAGTCCTCGCGGTAGTGCTCCCATACCAGACCGTCGGCCAGCGACGCGAGCCGGCCCGTCACCGATTCGGCCACTGCGAGCGCACGCTCGATGTAGCGTGACTCCTGCGTGGCCTCGAAGGCCGCCATCAGCGCCTCGCAGGCGTGCATGTTGGCGTTCTGCCCGCGATAGCTGCCCACGCGCCAGTCCGTGGTGGCCTCGTCGGCATAGAGCTGGTGCCGCGGTTCCCAGAAATGCGCCTCCATCAACTGCCAGGCGTTCTCCAGCCCGGCGTGCGCTTCCTCGATGCCGGCCATGAGCGCATGCGCGTGCGCGAGCAGCACGAAGTCCAGGCCATAGCAGCGGTTGGTGCCGTCCTGCACCGTGGCGCGCTGTTCATGCCAGTCGATCTGCCATGCATAGCCGCCATCCTGCTGCCTGTGGGCACGCTCGATGAAGGCCAGCCCATGCCGTGCGGCAGCGAGGTCGGCGGGCTTGCCGAAGCGCCGGTACGCCATCGCATGGTTGAACACGAAGCGCGTGCTGCTCACCAGGTGGCGGGTGCGGCGGTCGTACACCGTGCCGTCGTCCTTGAAGAAATGGAAGAAGCCGCCGCTGGGGTCGATGTTGCGGCCCTCGTAGAAGGCCAGCGTGTGCCGGATGTGGTCGGCCAGGAAGTCGGGTGAGCGGAAGTCGGGCATGTGCGGCGATGTCGTTGGTGCCATGGGCGCGATCATGCCCAATCAATGTCGGTGCCGCGAGTGGTCGATGCGCAGCGTCATCGCCGGCTCGCGTGCCGGCTTTGTCGTCGAGACGACAGTCGTGCAGCAGGGGCTGGCGACCCTCTGGAATGGGTGCACTGCAGCATAGGCATTTGCCCCAGTATCCAAGCCCGAGGCACCCACGAACAATCGGTCGGCGCTCGATGGTGGCGCATTGAGATGGACCGCATGACGCACATTCTTTCCACGCAAACGGGCGACCTCGCGAGATGAGCGACGTCATTCTCGAAACACGCCAGCTCACCAAGGAATTCAAGGGGTTCACAGCGGTCAGCAAGGTCGACCTGTCGGTGGTGCGCGGCTCGATCCACGCGCTCATCGGCCCGAATGGCGCGGGCAAGACGACCTGCTTCAACCTGCTGACGAAGTTCCTCGAGCCCACCACCGGCACGATCCTCTTCAACGGCCAGGACATCACGCGCGAGCGCCCCGCGCAGATCGCGCGCCGCGGCATCATCCGCTCGTTCCAGATATCGGCCGTGTTCCCGCACCTCACGCTGCTGGAGAACGTGCGCCTCGGACTGCAGCGCCGCCTGGGCACCTCGTACCACTTCTGGAAGAGCGAGAAGTCGCTCAAGCCGCTGGATGCCAGGGCCCGCGAGTTGCTGGCCGAAGTCGGCCTCGAGGAGCTCGCCGACGAACAGACGGTGAACCTGCCCTACGGCCGCAAGCGCGCGCTCGAGATCGCGACCACGCTGGCCATGGAGCCCGAGCTGATGCTGCTCGACGAGCCCACGCAGGGCATGGGCCACGAAGACGTGCACCGCGTGGCCGATCTCATCAAGCGCGTGTCGGCCGGCCGCACCATCCTCATGGTGGAGCACAACATGAGCGTGGTCTCGACCATCGCCGACACCATCACCGTGCTGCAGCGCGGCGCGGTGCTTGCCGAGGGGCCGTACGCCGTGGTCTCGAAGAACCCGCAGGTGATGGAGGCCTACATGGGCACCACCGAAGGCCAGCTGCAAGGGGCTCATTGACATGACGGCCGCACTCGAAATCAAAGGCCTGCAAGCCTGGTACGGCGAATCGCACGTGCTGCACGGCGTCGACATGGTCGTGCAGCCGGGCGAGGTCGTCACGCTGCTGGGCCGCAACGGCGCCGGCCGCACCACCACGCTGCGCGCGATCATGGGCCTGACGGGCGCGCGCAAGGGCAGCATCGAGATCAACGGCCGCGAGACCATCGGCCTGCCCACGCACCGCATCGCGCACCTCGGCGTGGGCTACTGCCCGGAGGAGCGCGGCATCTTCGCGAGCCTCTCGTGCGAGGAGAACCTGATGCTGCCGCCCGAGCTGAAGGGCGCGGGCAAGGGCATGTCGGTCGAAGAGATCTATGCCATGTTCCCCAACCTGGCCGAGCGCCGCCACAGCCAGGGCACGCGCCTGTCGGGCGGCGAGCAGCAGATGCTGGCGGTGGCGCGCATCCTGCGCACCGGCGCCAGGCTGCTGCTGCTCGACGAGATTTCAGAAGGCCTCGCACCGGTCATCGTGCAGGCGCTGGCCCGCATGATCACCACGCTGCGCGCCAAGGGCTACACCATCGTGATGGTGGAGCAGAACTTCCGCTTCGCAGCGCCGCTGGCCGACCGCTTCTACGTGATGGAGCACGGCCGCATCGTCGAGAAGTTCGGCGCGGCCGAACTCGAAGCCAAGATGCCCGTTCTCACAGAGCTGCTGGGCGTCTGAGAGACAGAACACGACACCGCCGAACCCGTCCACAAGACCTTTCTTCCGTCCCACAAAGATTCCTCCAGGAGACAAACGCCATGATCAAGAAACTCGGCCTCATCGCAACCGCCGTCGGCATCCTCGCCATGAGCGCGGGCGCCGCGCAGGCGCAGGAAAAAGTGAAGATCGGCTTCGTCACCGACCTGTCGAGCCTGTACGCCGACCTCGAAGGCAAGGGCGGCGCCACCGCCATCCAGATGGCCATCGATGACTTCGGCGGCAAGGCGCTGGGCCAGCCCATCGAGCTGCTGACCGCCGACCACCAGAACAAGGCTGACATCGCCGCTTCCAAGGCGCGTGAATGGATCGACACCGCCGGCGTGACCATGGTCTTCGGCGGCACCAACTCGGGCGTGGCGCTGGCCACCGCGAAGGTGGCCGAGGAGAAGAAGCGCGTGTACTTCAACAACGGCGCGGGCAGCTCGGTGCTCACCAACGAGCAGTGCAGCCCCTACACCGTGCACTACGCCTACGACACCGTGGCGCTGGCCAAGGGCACCGGCGCGGCGGTGGTCGACCGCGGCGGCAAGAGCTGGTTCTTCCTGACCGCCGACTACGCCTTCGGCCACGCGCTCGAAGCCGACACCACCAAGGTGGTGAAGGAGAAGGGCGGCACGGTGGTGGGCGCGGTGCGCCATCCGCTGAACGCTTCGGACTTCTCCTCGTTCCTGCTGCAGGCGCAGAACTCCAAGGCGCAGATCCTCGGCCTGGCCAATGCGGGCGGCGACACCATCAACTCGATCAAGGCCGCCAAGGAGTTCGGCATCAACAAGACGATGAAGACTGCGGGCCTGCTGGTCTTCCTGAGCGACATCCACAGCCTGGGCCTGAAGAACACCGAAGGCCTGCTGCACACCACCAGCTGGTACTGGGACCTGAACGAGGAGTCGCGCAAGTTCGCCAACCGCTTCTTCGAGAAGACCAAGCGCATGCCCACCGACGTGCAGGCCGCCGACTACTCCGCCACCATGACCTACCTCAAGGCCGTGGCCGCCGCCAAGACCACCGACTCCGACAAGGTGATGGCGCAGCTCAAGAGCATGAAGATCGACGACTTCTACGGCAAGGGCCAGATCCGCGCCGACGGCAGCTTCATCCACGACATGTACCTGGTCGAGGTGAAGTCGCCCGCCGAGTCGAAGAAGCCCTGGGACTACCTGAAGGTGCTGAAGACGCTGCCGGGCGACCAGGTCTTCACGACCAAGGCCGAGACGAAGTGCGCACTCTGGAAGTGATGCTCGCCCCAGGCTGCGCGCACTTCGTGTCGCTCGCGCCTTCCCCCTGCCGGGGGCGGGCCGGCCGCTTCGGGCGGCCGTGCGCGGCGGCCCCCACGACTTTCCGTTTCCTCACTGGAGTCTGATGATCATGAAAAAGACAGTTGTGTTCTCGGCCATCTCGCTTGCTATCGCGTTGGCTACAGGCGCCGCACAGGCCCAGGACAAGGTCAAGATCGGCTTCATCACCGACATGTCGAGCCTCTACGCGGACGTGGAGGGCAAGAACGGCGCGCTGGCGATCCAGATGGCCATCGACGACTTCGGCGGCAAGGTCAACGGCATGCCCATCGAGCTGCTGCAGGCCGACCACCAGAACAAGGCCGACATCGCCGCCTCCAAGGCGCGCGAGTGGATCGACACTCAGGGCCTGACGATGCTGTTCGGCGGCACCAGCTCGGGCACCGGCCTGGCCATGGCCAAGGTGGCGCAGGAGAAGAAGCGCGTGTTCATCGTGAACGGCGCGGGCAGTTCGGCGCTCACCAACGAGCAGTGCAGCCCCTACACCGTGCACTACGCCTACGACACCGTGGCGCTGGCCAAGGGCACGGGCAGTGCCGTCATCGCGCGCGGCGACAAGAGCTGGTACTTCCTGACGGCCGACTATGCCTTCGGCCAGGCGCTGGAAGCCGACGCGACCAAGGTCGTGAAGGAGAAGGGCGGCACGGTGCTCGGCAGCGTGAAGCATCCGCTCAACACGTCGGACTTCTCCTCGTTCCTGCTGCAGGCGCAGAACTCCAAGGCGCAGGTGCTGGCGCTCGCGAACGCGGGCGGCGATACGCAGAACGCGATCAAGGCGGCGCGCGAGTTCGGCATCACCAAGAGCATGAAGATGGTCGGCCTGCTGGTGTTCGTGACCGACGTGCACAGCCTGGGCCTGAAGAACACCGAGGGCCTGCTGCTCACCACCAGCTGGGACTGGAACCTCGACGACAAGACGCGCGCCTTCGGCAAGCGCTTCTTCGAGAAGACCAAGCGCATGCCCACCGACATCCAGGCCGCCGACTACTCGGCCACCATGACCTACCTGAAGGCGGTGCAGGCGGCCAAGACCACCGACGCCGACACGGTGATGGCGCAGATCAAGAAGACCCCGATCGACGACTTCTACGCCAAGGGCTTCGTGCGAGAGGACGGCCGTTTCGTGCACGACATGTACCTGGTGCAGGTGAAGTCGCCGGCCGAGTCGAAGCAGCCCTGGGACTACTACAAGGTGGTCCAGAAGCTGAAGGGCGAGGAAGTCTTCACCACCAAGGCCGAGAGCAAGTGCGCCTTGTGGAAGTAACCCCCAGGCTGCGCGCACCGCGTGTCGCTTCGCCAACCCCCATTTCCAATGGGGGGCGGACCGGCCGCTTCGGGCGGCCGTGCGCGGCGGCCCCCGCGATAAAGAAGAAACGGTCAGTGGTGTCCTGAACTTTCTATGAACATTTCCCTTCCCGCCCTGTTGAGCCAGCTCCTCCTCGGGCTGGTCAACGGCTCCTTCTACGCCATCCTGAGCCTCGGGCTGGCGGTGATCTTCGGCCTTCTCAACGTCATCAACTTCGCGCACGGCGCGCTGTTCATGCTCGGCGCCGTCCTGACGTGGATGGCCATGGAGTATTTCGGCGTCAACTACTGGGTGATGCTGATCGCGGCGCCCATCGTCATCGGCATCTTCGGCGTGCTCATCGAGCGGCTGCTGCTGCGCTGGATCTACAAGCTCGACCATCTCTACGGCCTGCTGCTCACGCTGGGCCTCACGCTGCTGATCGAGGGCGTGTTCCGCTCGGTCTATGGCGTCTCGGGCCTGCCCTACGACGCACCCGACGCGCTGTCGAGCGCCACCGACCTCGGCTTCATGGTGCTGCCCAACTACCGCGCTTGGGTGGTGGTGGCATCGCTGGTGGTGTGCTTCGCCACCTGGTACGTGATCGAGAAGACGCGCATCGGCGCCTACCTGCGCGCCGGCACCGAGAACCCGCGCCTGGTGGAGGCCTTCGGCGTCAACGTGCCGCTGATGATCACGCTGACCTACGCCTTCGGCTGTGCGCTCGCCGCGTTCGCCGGCGTGCTGGCCGCACCGGTCATCCAGGTGTCGCCGCTGATGGGGCAGAACCTCATCATCGTGGTGTTCGCCGTGGTCGTGATCGGCGGCATGGGCTCGATCATGGGCGCGATCCTCACGGGCCTGGGGCTCGGCGTGATCGAAGGGCTCACCAAGGTTTTCTATCCGGAGGCGTCCTCGACGGTTGTGTTCGTGATCATGGTCATCGTGCTGCTCATCCGCCCCGCCGGCCTGTTCGGCAAAGAGAAGTGAAAAGGCGAGCGGCATGAACACGAAAAAGATCTCCACCGTCGTCTACGCGCTGCTGCTGCTCGCACTGGTGCTGGCCCCGTTCTTCGGCGCCTATCCGGTGTTCGTGATGAAGCTGATGTGCTTCGCGCTCTTCGCAGCCGCGTTCAACCTGCTGCTGGGCTTCACCGGGCTGCTGTCCTTCGGGCATGCGGCCTTCCTCGGCGGCTCGGCCTACGTGGCGGGCCATGCCATCAAGGTCTGGGGCCTCACGCCCGAACTGGGCCTGGTCGCGGGCACGCTCACCGGCGCCTTCCTCGGCTGGATCTTCGGCGTGCTGGCCATCCGCCGCCAGGGCATCTACTTCGCGATGATCACGCTGGCACTCGCGCAGATGATGTTCTTCGTCGCGCTGCAGGCCAAGTTCACCGGCGGCGAGGACGGCCTGCAGGGCGTGCCGCGCGGCAAGCTCTTCGGCGTGATCGACCTGTCGAACGACCTCACGATGTACTACGTGGCGCTGGTCATCGTCGTGGCGGCTTTCCTGCTGATCGTGCGCACCATCCATTCGCCCTTCGGGCAGGTGCTCAAGGGCATCAAGGAGAACGAGCCGCGCGCGCTCTCGCTGGGCTATGACGTGAGCCGCTTCAAGCTGCTGGCCTTCGTGATCTCGGCGGCGCTGTCGGGCCTGGCCGGCTCGCTCAAGACGCTGGTGCTGGGCTTCGCCACGCTGTCGGACGTGCACTGGACGGCATCCGGCCAGGTCATCCTGATGACGCTGGTGGGCGGCCTCGGCACGATCTCGGGCCCGCTGGTGGGCTCGGCGGTGGTGGTGCTGCTGGAGAACAAGATCGGCGAACTCGGCAGCTTCCTCGCGCGCATCACCTCGGTGGAGTGGTTCAACACGCTGGGCGAATCGGTGACGATGGTCACGGGCCTGATCTTCGTGATCTGCGTGCTGGCCTTCCGCAAGGGGATCATGGGCGAGATCATCGCGTTCATCGACCGGCGGCGGACGAAGTAGGAAGCAAGAAGCGGACGACGAACAAAAAAGGGAGCCTGTCCGGCTCCCTTTTCGTTTGCGGCACTGCTGCGATTCGGCGCCTCAGCAGTTGCCCTTCTTGGCCTGCCCGGGCGGGCAGAAATACTCGCCGCGGTCGCGATCATGGCCGTGCCGGTGTTCGCGCTCGTAGCGGTCATGGCGGCGGTCTTCTTCCCACTCGCGTTCGCGACGCGCTTCGCGGTAAGCCTCGCGACGGCGCCAGTCGCCTTCGGTCCAGCGCCAGCCGCCGCGGTCCTCGATCCAGCGGCCGGGGGCATACACATAGCCCACGCGCTCGGGCTGCCAGCCGCCCGGACGCCATGCGTAGGCGCGGCCGTCCCACATCCAGCGGCCCGGCACCCAGACGAAGCCGCCACGCGGCGGGGGCAGCGGCTCGTAGCGCGGCGGGGGCGGGGCGGTCATCACCAGTCCGGGGACGTTGATGTTGACCGAGACTTGTGCGTTGGCGGCCAGGGGGCTCGCGAAGATGGACAGCGCGCCGGCCGCGGCCAGCAGTGCGATTCGGGTTTTCATGGGGGCTCCTCTGCGTCGGGTGATTATTTATGGGAAATTTTCCCAACGCATGTAGGAGGCGTTCGGTTGTCAGCCACCGCGGATGGCGACAACAGTTACAGCCTCAGCGGCGCCGCGTAGCCGGTCATCTCCAGATACCCGCGCCCCACGCGCCGGCCCTGCGCATCGAGCAGGTCGCTCACGCCCTCCCAGTAGACGCCGCCCGTGGAGCCGCGGCTGTCGAGTTCCTGGTCGTCGAGCAGGGCGCGCACCTCGAAGCTGCCGGCGGGCGTCTGTACGCGCCATCGTGTCGGGTACTTCGCCTGCGTGCGGGGGCTGACCCATGTGCCGAGGCTCTCGAAGCGGACCTCGTCGTGCCTGAAGATCCGCGCCGCGCCATCGCGGGGCCGGAAAGAGCCGCCGCCCCACAGCGCGCTGCCGTCGCTGCGCCGCAGGTGGAAGGCAGTGAGGGCGCTGCCGTCGTCGAGGTTCATGCCGATCCAGTCCCAGCCCACCGCCTCGGGGTGCATCAGCGCCTCGCTCCATTCGTGGTCCAGCCACGCGGTGCCGGCAACGTCGAAGGGCTGGCCCTTGAGCGTCAGCCTGCCTCGGGCCTTGAGCTGCGGCTCGCTGTAGTAGTAGCTGGCCTGCGATTCTTCCGGGCCCTTGCGCGAGAGCCCGGCATTGCCTTGCAGCAGAACCGGCTGTGTGGGCGTGAAGCGCAGCTCGAGCGCGAACTCGCCCGCCGGAATGCGTGCGACGTAGATGCCGTTCTCGCGTACGAGCGACCAGTCGCGGATGCGCACATCGGTGTCGTTCGCCGAGGCCTCCGCCACGCCGAAGCCCGCGCGCGCGATGCGCTGGTCATGCAGCAATGTGCGGCCTTCGAGATCGGTGACGGCCGCGTGCGCGAACACCAGGTGCTTCGCTGCGAAGGCCGAGCGCATGCCCTGCGTGGCCTCGACGCGCGAGCGGAAGAAGGTGACTTGATAGCCGAACTCGCGTCCGGCGGACGTCTTCGCATGGCCGGTGATGTACCACCACTCGGTGTGCAGGTCGGGGTGGCTGCCGAAGTCGCGCGGGAACTCCAGGCGGCGCTCGGGCAGCGCCCACGCGGCCAGCGGGCCCGACGCGAGCGCGGCGAGCAGCAGGCTTCGGCGCGAAAGGGAAAAGGAGAAGGGTGCTTGCTGCATGGGTTCCAGTCCAGGAGTCGGGCCTCGTGCGAATACCGGCGTCGGCCTACCAGTCTTCCTTGACTGCCAGCACCACGTCCTTGCCGGCGGCGGCGCGACCCGCCATCCAGGCAGTCACGGTGCCTGCCGCCACCACCGCAGCGCACAGCGCCAGCAGGCGCTCCCACGGCACCAGCAGGTCCATGCTCCAGTGGAAGCTCTGCGGGTTCACCACTTTCACGAGCACCACCGACACGGCCAGCCCCAGGCCCAGCCCAGCGACTGCGCCGATGGCCGTCCACGCCGCGCCTTCGCCGGCGACCACCGCCAGCACCTGCCGGCGGGTGAAGCCGAGGTGGGCGAGCAGGCCGAACTCCTTGCGCCGCGCCAGCACCTGCGCGCTGAAGCTCGCCGCGATGCCGAACAGGCCGATGGCGATGGCTACAGCCTGTAGCCAGTAGGTGACGGCGAAGCTGCGGTCGAAGATGCGCAGCGAGGTCGCGCGGATCTGCCCCACGGAGGCGATCTCCACCGAGCCTTCGGAGGACTTGCCCTGTGCGCCCTGGCCCTCTTGCCGCGCGGCCAGCTCGCGCACCGCCGCCTGCACGGCGCCTTCCGATGCGCCCGGCGCGAGCCACAGCGCCACGTCGCTCACGTTGCGTTCGCCGGTGAGGCGCTCGAAGTCGCGCGCGTCCATGGCGATGGCGCCGAACTGCCGCGCGTAGTCCCGCCACACGCCGGCCACGAAGAACGAGGCCCCGGCCTTGCCCATGGCGGCCGACAGCGGCGCGAACACCGTGCCCGGCTTCGCGCCGTAGAGCTCCACCATCGGCTCGCTCACGTAGATGCCGACCTGCCCCTCGGGCACCGTCAGCGCACTGCCCACCAGCGGCAGCGATTGCGCCGCCCCGCCTTCGAGGCTGCGCGCGATGAGTGCGACCGCCGGCCGTGCCGCATCGAGCTGCAGCGCCTGCGTACGCAGCGTGCCGGTGCGCGCCACGCCGGGCAACTGGGCGAGCGACTGCACGAAGGCCGGCGCAAAGGTGGCGGTGTCGGTGCTGCTGCCGCCGCCGCTGTTGCCGCCGCGGCCGCCCGAGGTGGCGCGCACGTACAGGTCGGCGGGCAGCACCACGCCGAGCCATTGCGTCACCGAATCGCGGAAGCTCGCGACCATCACCGTCAGCGCCACGGCGAGGCTCAGGCTGGCGACCACGCCGCTGACAGCCACCGCCGCCGTGCCGCGCATGCGCCGGGCGCGCTCCACCGCCAGCATCGGCAGCATGCGCTGCGAGAACAGCGGCGCCACGCGGTCGTAAAGCAGCGCGATCAGCCAGGGCAAGGCGGTGATGCCGCCCACCAGAAGGAAGGCGACCGAGAGGTAAGCCGCCACCGGAATGCCGCCGATGGCCGGCAGGTTCGCCAGCACCGCGCCCAGCGCGATCAGGCCCAGCGCCAGCCAGTGGCCGTTGCCCTGCGTGGGCGCGGCGCCGAGGCCCTTGAGCGTCTGTGCCTCCGGCAGCGACTGCGCCGCGCGAGCAGGCCACCAGCCCCCGACCAGCGCGGCCACCACGCCGAGACCGCCGTAGAGCAGGGCTGCGCCCGCGCTCCAGTGCAGCGTGGGCGCCACGCCCTCGAAGTAGCCGCCGCCCAGGTCGCCGCCCAGCACGCGCAGCGCGAAGGCTGCCAGCGCCGTGCCCAGCGCGAGGCCGGCCGCGCTGCCGATGAGGCCCAGTACCAGCGATTCGGCCAGCACCAGCCGCAGCCGCTCGCGCGGCGTGAGACCGAGCACGCCGAGCAGCGCGAACTGCTGCGCCCGCTTGGCCACGCTGAGCGCCAGCACCGAGAACACCAGGAAGGCGCCCGTGAAGAGCGCCACCAGCGCCAGCACCGTCAGGTTCACGCGGTAGGCACGCGACAGGTTGCTCACGCGCTGCGCCGCGTCACCGGGCTCGGCGAACTGCACGCCCGCCGGCCAGTCTGGCGACTTCTGAAGCGAGGCGATGAAGGCCGCCCGGTCGGTGCCGGGTGCGAGCCGCAGGTCGATGCGGCTCAGCTGGCCGATGCGGCCGAAGAGTTCCTGCGCCGCCGCGATGTCCATCACCGCGAGCGCCTTGCCGCCGGCCGCCACGTGGCCCGCCACCGCGAGGCTGTGCCAGGCGTCGCCGCCGCGCAGCTGCACCGTCTCGGCCTTGCCCGCGCCGGGTGCCGACTGCGCGGGCAGTCCCAGCGCATCGCGCGCCGCGAGGTTGAGGAACACCTGGCCGGGGGCGAAGAGCGCGAAGCGGTCGGCGCCCGCCGCAGCCTGCGGCATCAGCGCGGGTGCGATGGTCGGCAGCGTCAGCGCGTCGATGCCGATCACGCGGATCGGCACCTGGCTGTCGCCTGCCAGTGCCAGGCCCTGCACCTCGACCACCGGACTCGCCAGCGCCACCTGCGGATGCCGGGCGAGCCGTGCGAACACGGCCTCGTCGAAGCCGCCCTGCACGGCGCGCACCTCGAGGTCGGGCTCGCCGTTGACCGAGCGCACCGCGCTCGAGAACTCGTCGAGCGCCGAGGCGTTGATCAGCTGTACCGAGAAGGCCAGCGCAACGCCGAGCATCACGGCCAGCACGGCCGCCGCGTTGCGCCAGGGATGGTGGCGGAGTTCCTGCCAGGAGAAGGTGCCGAGCAATGCGCGCATCGGGCCATTGTCGTCGCGGGGCGCGGGAGGCGCGCCCGGCGTGGCAGGATGGCGGCTCTTTCGACGACGCCCGAGGAATCCGACGATGCGGCTCCTGCCTCATGCCTTGCTGTACCGCTCCCGGCTCGCGGCATGGCTTTTCCTCTCCCTGCTGGCCGGCCATGCCGCTGCACAGCTTCAGCCGCCGCAACAGGCGCAACAGCAACAGCCCCTGACGCTGGCGAGCGACCCCGCCGTGCTCGCCAGGGCGGCGCTGGGCACCGAGCGCGGCACCCTGGTGGTGGGCACGCTGCACAACGGGCAGGCGGCCTACGGCGCCGCCTACAACCCCGAGCCGGCGACCGCGCCGCGCGCCATCGCATCGGGCAGCGCGGAGCAGCCGATGTTCGAGATCGGCTCCGTCACCAAGGTGTTCACCGGCCTGCTGCTCGCGCAGGCTGTGCAGCGCGGCGACCTGAAGCTGGACGACACCGTCGGCAGGCTGCTCGCCGGCAAGGTCGACGGCATTTCGCCCGCGGTGGCCTCGGTCACGCTGCGCCAGCTCGTCACGCACACCGGCTGCATGCCGGTGATGGCCGATGGCGTGACCGGCGGCGCGCCGCTCGTCGAGCAGTTCCATGCCTTCGACAAGCCCATGTTCTGGGCCGCGCTTGCGCGCATCAGGCTCACGGCCGCGGCGCCGCCCTGCGAGGGCGCATACAGCAACTTCGGCATGGCGCTGCTCGGGCAGTTGCTCGCCGAGCATTACGGCACATCGTGGGGCGAACTGGTGCGCGCGCGCATCACCGAGCCGCTGGGCATGAACGACACCGTCATCGGGCTGGGCGACAAGGCCTCGCGCATGGCCCCGGCCTTCTCAGGCGACCGCCGCCAGCCGCTGTTCGACATGCAGGCCTACGCGCCGGCCAGTGCACTGCGTTCCACGGCTGCCGACATGATGACCTTCAGCCGCGCCATCCTCGCGGGCGCCAGCGGCCCGCTGGGCCCGGCCGCGGCGCGCATGCTCATGCCGCTGGCGCGCTACGAGGGCGCCGAGATCGGCTATGCGGTGATGGTGCGCGGACCGGAAGGCGGCCGTCGCACCTACTACCACGCAGGCGTCACCCAGGGCTACCGCACGCTGTGGCTGCTCGCGCCCGACACCGGCGAGGCGCTGATCGTGCTCAGCAGCAATGCGCGCGCGCCGATCCAGACGGTGATGCTGGCCATCGGCAAGAGCCGCTATCCGGTGCCGACCGCGGAAGTGCCCATCGACGCGAAGCGGCTCGATGAATACAGGGGCGAGTACCGCGTGACACGCACCCAGTCGCTGAACTTCACCGTGCGCGGCGGCAGGCTGCTGGTGCGCGAAACGGGGCGCGGCTACAACGCGCTCACCCCCACGGGCACGGACCGCTTTGCCGTGACCGCCATCGGCGCGCAGGTCATGTTCAGGCGCGATGCTGCGAACGCGGTGATCGGGGTGTCGCTCGCGCAGGGCGGCAGCCAGCTCGACGCGCGCCGGGTGAGCGACGCCGCCGCGCAGCCGGAGTAGCTTCCGGACCCTCGTCAGCCCGCCAGTGCGAGGAGCTGCCCGGCCATCTCTTCGATTTCCGCGCGCATGACGAGCTTGTCGAGCCAGTCCCGCGGTATGCCTTCGACGCCATAGAAGGCGCCTGCGAGCTGGCCGCAGATGGCGGCCGTGGTGTCGGCGTCGTCGCCCAGGTTGGCTGCGGCGAGCACGGCCTCCTTGAAGGAACCGGTGTTCGCGAAGCACCAGAGCGCCGCCTCGAGCGATTCCACGCAGTAGCCCGATCCCTTGATCTGCCCGGCGGTCTTCGAGGCGTGGTCGTTTCTTGCCAGCCCCGCCACCTTCTCACTCAGCGGCGCCAGCGGCGTGGTCGAGAGGATCGCGGCCTTCTCTTCGCCACGCAGGGCCGAACGCAGCTGCAATGCGAAGAGCCGCGAGCATTCGATGGCCTCCAGCGCGCCGTGGGTGGTGCGTGTGCTCTCGCCGGCCTGCTTCCAGGTGGCTTCGGCGTTCGCCGCGTAGAACATCGGCACCGGCGCGAGCCGCATCAGCGCGCCGTTGCCGGCGGTGCGTGGATCGGGATCGCCGGCGAAGGGATCGCCCGAGGCCAGGTAGCGGGTGAGGGCATTCGACACCGTCAGGCCGATGTCGAAGCAGCTGCCCGTGCTGCTCATGTAGCCCACGTTGCGCCAGTTGCAGTAGCGGTTCATCTGGTCGACCGCGTCGAAGCCCTTGCAGTGGATCAGGCTTGCTGCCAGGCACAGTGCCATCGACGTGTCGTCGGTCCACTCGCCCGCGATCAGCCCGAAGGGGCCGCCGCCGTGCATGCCGGTCACGGGCGCGAAGCTGCCCCTGGGTCGGAACTCGACCGTGGTGCCCACCGCATCGCCGCAGGCCAGCCCGAGCAGGCAGCCACGGTAGCGCTCGATGGCGTTCACCGCTGCTGCCTCAGCACCTCGCGCGCGGCCATGAGCGCGAAGCCCAGCAGGTTCAGCCCCTTCCATTTGCGCGGGTCCTGCGCCAGGGGATCGTTGGCGGCAAGCCCGATGCCCCAGATCGGATCGACCGGGCTGGCCTCCACCAGCACCTGGTGGCCGGTGCCGAGCAGGAAGGCGCCGAGCTCCGCGTTCTGCGAGAACTTGGCGATGTTGCCCTGCGTCACGATGTCCAGCCGGGCGGCCACCCAGGCGGCCTCGTCGAAGCCGCGGATCTCGCGGCCCAGCTTCTTGGCCTCTGCCGGCGTGCGTGCCGCGAGGATGCGCTCGCAGACCTCGTCGTCGCCGAACAGGCGTGCCTTGCCGGCCATCATGAAATGCTCGGCCGTGCGGTAGGAGACGCCGTCGACCTTGAAGGCGACCTCGAACCACTGGCTGAAGCAGCTCTTGTTCACGCCCGTCTTCGGCGCCTGATGGCCCCAGAAGAGCAGGTACTCGGGGCGATGGCCCTGCGCGAAGTAGGCGGGCAGGTCGCGGGTGCTGCGGGGTATCACGGTGGTCGGGTTCGTTGTCGTCGTCATTTGGAATCCTCCTTTTCGAAGTCGATGTCGAGCACTTGCTCCAGCGGCAATTGCAGCTCGGGGCTGTCGTCCTGGGCCAGCGGGCGCTGCGCGGCCACGAAGGCCCGCATGTCGATGACCTCCAGCAGTTCCTCATGCGCGAGCGCGGCCAGCGTGCGGCCACGCAGGCCGAGCTGGATCGCGCGGCGCTCCAGCTTGCCGCCCTTCGGCGAATGATCCGGGTCCCACTGCAGGCGCACCTCGGAGCGCCCCACGGCCTCCTGCCACGCTTCGCGGCTCGCGTAGCTCGCATCGAAGGTCGAGGGTACCGCCTCGCGCACCACGCGCTCGAAGAACGAGCGGCGCAGCCGCAGGCCGAGCACAACTTCCTGGCCTTCCTTCGTACCCCAGCTGCTGCGATACATCATCCAGAGGAAGTTGGGCTGGATCCAACTCATCCGCGAAAGGCTGAAGTCCGGGCCATCGAGCCGGCCATGGCGGATGGCGTACTCGCCGATGGCGGGGCGGTAGGCCTGGTAGACGATGACCGAGTTCGCATCGTGGTGGGCGAGGATGTGCCGGCCGCTTTGGGGCCAGCGCTCGCGCTGCAGTTCGTGCAGTTCAGTGGGCAGGGGTGTGACAGCGTTGTTCATTTCGTTCGTCTTTCCTTGTAGTTCTTGTGATGTGACGAAGGTTGCTCTGTACAACTAATCAAGGGTTGTATAGTACAACTAACAAGCCCGCAGTCAAGTTCTCAAGTGAACACCCCATCTTCCGGATTTCCGCCACTGACCTTCCCACGCCCGCTGGTCACCGTCGACGTGGTCATGTTCACCGTGCTCGACGACGCCCTTCAGGTGCTGCTGGTGAAGCGGCCCGCCGATACGGACGAGCCCTTTCCGGGCAGATGGGCCTTGCCCGGCGGCTTCGTGAACATCGACGAGGACGCCACGCTGCTCGACTGTGCGCTGCGCAAGCTGCGCGAGAAGACCGGGGTGGCCGCGCCCTACCTGGAGCAGCTCGGCAGCTGGGGCGGGGCGAAGCGCGATCCGCGGGGCTGGTCGGCCACGCATTGCTTCTATGCGCTGATCCCCGCGCAGGCGATGCAGCTGCGCGGCGGGGCGAATGCGGCCGAGGTGGCGTGGTTCGAGGTCGATGCGGCTTCGCGCAAGCGGCTGGCCTTCGACCATGGCGAACTGCTCGATGCGGCCGTCACACGGCTTCGCAGCAAGGTCGAATACACCTCGCTGCCGGCCTTCCTGCTGGAGGAGCCGTTCACGCTGCCGGCGCTGCAGCACACCTACGAGGTCGTGCTGGGCCGGGCGGTCGACAAGAGCGCCTTCCGCAAGCGGATGCTCGACGGTGGGTTCATGGAGGAGGCCGGCATGGTCACCGGCAGCCTGGGCCGGCCGGCCATGAGCTACAGGCTGCGCGACCGCTCGCAGGCCGCGCTGTTCCCGCGCACCTTCAACGCGACGAAATAGTCCGGGTTTCAGAGCCGGTCCGACATCGCGTGCAGGTAGGCACGCACGGCCGAGTTCGTGCTCAGGCCGATGGCCCTGTCGAATGCCTGGCGTGCGGCGGAGCGCGCACCGCCGGCCGCCAGCAGATGGGCGCGCGCCGCCCAGTACGGCTGGTAGCTCGCCACGTCCTGCGCAGGAATGGACTCGAGCGCCCTGAGGCCGATCTCGGGGCCACGCGCGTTTGCGAGCGCGCAAGCGAGGCTGACCTGCGCGCCGATGCTGGTGCGCAGCGCCAGCAGCCCTTCGTACAGCGACACCAGTGCCTCGGGCGGCACCGGCGCGCCGACGCGGCGTTCGCAATGGGCCGACTGGATCGCCGCCTCGAGCTGGTAGGCGCCGAGCGACTTCATTTCGGATGCGCGGCGCAGGCAGAGCTCGGCCTCGGCGAGCAGGTCGGGGTTCCAGCGCAGCGGGTCCTGCTGATCGAGCGGCACATAGGCGCCGGTGTCGCTGCGGCGCGCGGGCATGCGGGCCTCGCAGAAGAGCATCAGCGCCAGCAGGCCCAGCGGCTCGGGCTCGGCGGGCATCAGGCCGCAGAGGATGCGGCAGAGGTCGATGGCTTCCGTCGTAAGGCCGCGCGGCAGGGCGTCGGCGCCGTCGATGTCGTCCCAGCCGGTGCCGTAGGCGGCGTAGATGCCGTCGAGCACGTCCTGCAGCCGCTGCGGCAGGTCGCGCGCCTGCGGGTATTCGAAGGGAATGCCCGCTGCGCGGATGCGGGCCTTGGCGCGCACCAGCCGCTGGCCGAGGGTGGAGGGCGCGGTGAGGAAGGCGCCGGCCATGCGTGCGGCGTCGAGGCCGAGCACGGTCTGCAGCATGAGCGGCGCGCGGGCAGGGGCATCGACGGCCGGGTGCGCGCACACGAAGAGCAGGCGCAGCCGCTCGTCGGGGATGGCGCTGGCGCCGTCGGCGGCGTCGTCGACCTCGCCCGCGAGCAGCAGCAGGGTCTGGGTGGCCTGGTCCTGCACGCGGCTGTGGCGCCAGGCGTCGAGCTTGCGGTGGCGCGCCACGCTCAGCAGCCAGGCGTCTGGCTCGGCCGGGACGCCATCCGCGGGCCAGCGCTCGAGCGCTCGGGCGAAGGCGTCGGCGAGCGCGTCTTCCGATGCGGCGATGTCGTGGGTGCGCGCCGACAGGATGGCCAGCAGCCGGCCATACGACTCGCGCGCCGCCCGCTCGGCGGCCCCGTGAACCGCCGGGTCGCTCATGGGAGCACCTGCGCGCCCCGCACTGCGGTGCGAGCTTGCCTGGGGCGGCCCGGCGCGGCGCTCATGCCGCCGCTGCGGCCAGTGCGGTGGCTACGAAGACGGGCCGCACCTCCACCCCGCCGCTGGTCGCGCAGGGCGCACGCGCCGCCCATTCGAGCGCGGCGTCGAGGTCGGGCACGTCGATCACGAAGTAGCCTCCGAGCTGCTCCTTGGTGTCGGCGAAGGGGCCGTCCTGCACCTGGCGCCGGTCGCCGCGCACGCGCAGCGTGGTGCCGGTCATGGGCGGGAAGAGGCCGTGGCCGCCGAGCGAGATGCCCGACTGGCGCACCGCGTCGGCATATGCGACCCAGCTGGCCCGGTAGGCCTGCGCGGATGCGTCTTCGCGCTGCTCGAATTCGGCCGCGGGCTGGTAGAACATCAACATGTACTGCATGGTGTCTCTCCGTCAAGGAAAAGCTTGCTGAGCAGGATCGCTCACCACAATGACGGCCAGCCGGCGAGCATTTCGACACGGGCTTCGTGCCGAGCAGAACATTTTTTACGTGAAAGCCGCCCGGTGCAACGGTGGCTGCACCGAAGCGGAAAGTTCTCGGCCAGCCGTCAGGCGGCCTCTGCCCGTGCCGCGGGCGCGAACAGGGCCTCCATCTCGTTGCGCAGCCTGTAGGCGGCGGTGGTGGTGTCGATGGCCACGTCGGCCCAGCTCAGGCTCTGGCCCTTCTTCACCGGTCGCACCAGCCTGATGCCGTGCGCCAGCCCCAGCGGCAGGCCGCCCAGGCGCAGCGAGCGCCCGGCCGGCAGCAGCTTGCCCCAGACGGTGTAGCCGCCTTCGCCATCGAGCATCTCGCCGGCAGCCAGGTCGCGTTTTGCGGTGGCGACCACGTCGGCGTTCCAGCAGGTCGCCACGCCGGTGGGCTCGCCGCGCAGCGCCACGCTGGCCACCGACATGCCGACTTCGAGCCCGATGAGGTGCCAGCGCTTGTAGAGCGTGAAGTAGCGCCCGCTCGGGTCGGTGTGGGCGTTGTACTCCTCGAAGCAGTTCTTGATGTACTCGGTCTCGGCCTCGACGGTGACCCACACACCCATGCGGATGTCGTACGGGATCTTCCGTCCGTCGGCTTCCAGCGAAGACACCACCTCGACCATGCCCTTGCGCTCCAGCACGCCGCCTTCGCTCTTCGGCCGGGTGACGAAGGGGATGTCCTCCACGCTCGCGGGCGGGTAGAGCAGGCCGTCCGATGGCACCGCCAGGCCGGTGGCGTTGGCGACCGCCGAGCTTTCGATGGAAGGCTTGGAGCCGTCGAGGAAGCTGTTGAACATCTTCGGGTTGAGCCCGCCGCGCTTGGCCTGCTCGGGGGTGAGGCCGTAGTTGCCCCACACCGTCTCGGGTGTCGATTCGGTGAAGTGCGGCAGCCACTTGTGGCCGCGCCCGGCCGCCACCACCGGAAAGCCGCAGGTGCGCGCCCAGTCGACCAGGTCGCAGATCAGCGCCGGCTGGTCGCCGAAGGCCAGCGAATAGACCACGCCGGCCTGCTGGGCCTTGCGCGCGAGCAGCGGGCCGCAGAAGGCGTCGGCCTCCACGGTCACGTTCACCACGTGCTTGCCGTGGGCGAAGGCATCGAGGCAGTGATCGACCGCCGCGATGGGGTTGCCGGTGCACTCGACCACGATGTCGATGGAGGGCTCGCGCGTCACGGCCTGCCAGTCGTCGGTGATCCAGGTGGTGCCCTGCTTCAGCGCCTCCTGCACCGATGCGGCCGTGGCGCGTTCGCGCTCCCAGCCCACGCGCTCGAGGTTGACGCGTGCCGCGTCCGGCGACAGGTCGGCTATCGCCACCAGTTGAACGCCGGGCGTGCGCGGAATCTGCGCGAGGTACATCGAGCCGAACTTGCCGGCGCCGATCAGGCCGATGCGGATGGGGCGGCCTTCGGCGGCGCGCTGCTGCAGGCGGGCGTGGAGGCTCATGTCGTTCAGGCCTCCACCGTGTCGAGCACGTCGAGCGAGGTGCGCAGCGCGCTCTCGGGCAGGCCGTTCTTCCACGGCACGTCCACAGGGTAGGGCTTGAGCAGGCAGTCATCGGGCAGCAGCTCGATGGGCGTGAAGTCGCGGTGGGCGATGTACTCGGGGCGCTTGTGGCGGCGGATGTGGTTGCTGACCGCGCACAGGCTCAGGTACACCGCCACGCGGTTGAAGGGCGAGAGGTTGCTGCCCGAGGCGTGCACCAGGCAGCTGTGGAACAGGATCATCGAGCCAGCCGGCCCCTTGGGCGAGACGATGCCGCCCTGCTTGCCGCCGGCGCGCTCCACCAACTGGCGGATCAGGTCGTTGTCGACGGTCCAAAGCGGGTAGCTGGTGGTCGTGAGGTCGTGCTTCGCATCGACCACGCCCTTGCGGTGGCTGCCCGGGATGAACATCAGCGGACCATTGTGCTCGTTCACGTCGTCCAGAAAGATCGCCACGTTCATCGCGCGCTCGGTGGGCATCAGGTCGTCGTTGAGCCAGGTGCCGTAGTCCTGGTGCCACTGCCACACGTCGCCTTCGAATGCCATCTTCCCGTTGATCTTGAACTGGTGCATGTAGACCTCCTCGCCGAAGAGATCGACCACCGGCTCGACCATGCGCGGATGGCGCGCGAGCCGCGCGAAGGGCTCGCTCACGAGGTGCGCCGCGAAGTTCGTGCGCACGGCGTCGGAGCCTTTCTCGCGCACGTTGAAGGCCTCGCGCTTCGCGTAGAGGTCGGGCACCGCATCGGTCAGTGCCCTGGTTTCTTCGGCCGAGAAGTGGCCGGGGAAGAACAGATAGCCGTCGCGCTCGAACTGCGCGCGCTGCTCGGGGGTGAGCTTCATGCCTTGTCTCCTTTCTGCTTGGGGGTGTTGGCGAATGCCGCATGTGCCAGCAGCCGCTCGCTCAGTGCCTCGCTGGCCCGCGAGACGTGTTCCTCGCTCAGGCGCGCGGCACGGTCCGCGTTGCCTGCCGCGATGGCTTCGGCAATGGCCTCGTGCTCGTCCCACAGCGTCTCGCGCTGCGGCTCGGCCTGCAGCACCGCGCCCATCGCGCGGCGCAGGTGGCGCCAATGCGGATCGGCGCTCTGCGCGATCAACGGATTGCCCGAGGCCTCGTAGATGGCCTGGTGGAAGGCGACGTCGGCATCGATCATGGCTTCCACGTTGCGCCCGCGCGCGGCACGCCGCCCGCGCTCGATGAGTTTGGGGTCGATGCGAAAGCGCTGGCGCGCCGCCAGCCGCGCGGCCAGGGCATCGAGCGCGCCGCGCACCTGGTAGACCTTGCGCATCCCCTCCGCTTCCAGCGGGGCCACCAGCACTCCGCGGCCGGGCGCGTCGAGCACGAAGCCGTCTTTCTTCAGAAGCCGCAGCGCCTGCAGCACCGGCTGGCGCGACACGGAGAGGCGCTGCGCGATGTCTTCCTGCGTGATGCGCTCGCCAGGTGCGAGCGTGCCGCTGCTGATGGCGCCGAGCAGGGCGCGGTAGACCTGGTCCACGAGATCGGGCGCGACCTCGATGCTGACGAGCTGGGCGGGCATGGTTGTCTCCTTGCGCCGGTTTCTTTGAACTCTGTATACAGAGTACGGAGTTCGCAGCTGCCGCAGATAGCGGGTTTTTACCCATCGGGGCTGCAAAAGACCGGAAGCCGCCGCTAAGCTCGGCCTCATGCAACTACCCACCTACGACGACGTCATCGCCGCGGCCGCGCGGCTCGAAGGCCACGCCCACCGCACGCCGGTGCTGCGCTCCACCACCGCCAACGAGCGCTGGGGCGCAGAGTTCTTCTTCAAGTGCGAGAACTTCCAGCGCATGGGCGCCTTCAAGTTCCGGGGCGCCTTCAACGCGCTGTCGAAGTTCGATGCCGCGCAGCGCAAGGGCGGCGTGATCGCCTTCTCGTCGGGCAACCACGCGCAGGCCATCGCGCTGTCGGCGCGCCTGCTGCAGATGCCCGCCGTCATCGTCATGCCCAAGGACGCGCCGGCCGCCAAGGTCGCGGCCACCAAGGGCTACGGCGCCGAGGTCGTGATGTACGACCGCTTCACCGAAGACCGCGAGGCGCTGACCAGGAAGCTCGCGCAGGAGCGCGGCATGACGATGATCCCGCCCTACGACCACCCCGACGTGCTCACCGGCCAGGGCACCGCGGTGAAGGAGCTGATCGAGGAGAGCGGCCCGCTCGACCACCTGTTCGTCTGCCTGGGCGGCGGCGGGCTTCTCTCGGGCTCGGCGCTGTCGGCGCGCGCGCTGTCGCCGCAGTGCAAGGTCTACGGCGTGGAGCCCGAGGCCGGCAACGACGGCCAGCAGTCGTTCCGCGCCGGGAAGATCGTGCACATCGAAACCCCGAAGACCATCGCCGACGGCGCGCAGACGCAGCATCTTGGCGAATACACCTTCGGCATCATCCGCCGCGACGTGGACGACATCTTCACCGTCACCGACGAGCAGCTCGTCGAAGCGATGCGCTTCTTCGCCGAGCGCATGAAGATGGTGGTGGAGCCCACGGGCTGCCTCGCCTTCGCAGGCGCCATCGCTGCAGGCAAGGCCATTGCAGGCCGGCGCGTGGGCGTGCTGATCAGCGGCGGCAACGTCGACCTGTCGCGCTTCGCGGCGCTGATCGCGCCGCAGTAAGCGGCTCTGCGCTCAGGCCGCGCGCAGCGAGCCGAAGAGCCCTTCGGTCTCGTCCTCGGGGCCGGCCGCGAAGTAGAGCGCGTTGCTGTCGCCCAGGGCCACTCCGTTGCCGAACTGCAGGCCCCACAGGCCTGCGATGGCCAACGGGCGGTCTTGGCCGTCGCGCAGATCGTCCAGGTATTGCCCGTTGTCCAGGTCGAAAGCGCAGATGCGGCCCGCGCCGCCGAAATTGCCGACCAGCAGCCGGCCCGACATTGCACCGAAGTCGGCCGGTGCGATCGCCACGCCCCAGGGGGCATTGAGCCGCCCATCGTCCGCGTAGATGCGCAGCAGCCTGCCGTCCAGGTCGAATTCGGCCAGCCTGCCCCGCGCGGGCCGGTTGCCCGAAGCGGCTTCTGCCGCGGCGTCCAGGCTTTGTTCTTCACCTGCAAGGAACGCGTCCGCATTGGCCGGATCGGGCTGGCTGATCGCGTAGAGCACGAAGACCCGGTCCTGCCTGCCGTCGTTCACCACCTGGATGTTGAAAGGCACCGGGTCGCCGGGCCGTGCCGTGCCGGCGGGGCCGCTCGCGAAAGGATTGGCGAAGCCCCTCGTGGGCACGAGCTGCCATTGCGCATCGAGCGTGCGTATCTGCGGCTGGGCGCCGAAGTCGGCCAGCCAGAGGCGGTCCCAGTGGCCGGTATGGATGGCCGCGCCGAAGAACGCCATGCCCTGTGCGGCACCGTTGAAGACTTCGACGGCCGGGCCGTCCACGCGCACGATGGTGCCGGTCTCGGCATCGCGCTCGGTCCAGGCGCTCACGCTGCCGCTGTCGGTGACGAAGACGAAGCGTGCGCTGCCGTCGAGCATGCGGTCGCCGGCGGGCTGGCCCCACACCCGCAGCAGCTCCGAGGTAAGGGCCGCGCCGTTGAACACGACGCCGGTGACCTTGCCCGCGCTCGCATCGCCGGTGGAAGCGTCGGCGCCGGGCACGCTCACCTTGCGCAAGCCGTCCTGCTTCAGCGTACGCAACGCCGGATCGGCCGAGCGCATCACGTCACCGAGGTACTGCCAGGACGTGCCGCCTCCGGCGACCCAGAAATGACCGCCCGCGCCCGCCGGACGGATGGCGATTCCCCAGCCGTTGACGAACTCCGGCTCCGTGAAGTGGGCGCCGTAGCGCGAGTGGCTGGCCAGCAGATTGGTCTGCCGGTAGCGGTTGACGCTGGCGCCGAGGTTGCTGCCGCCGATGCCGCGGCAGGCGATCGGCGCCGACGAACACGGATTGGCGGCGCTGTCGCTGCCGCCCCCGCCGCAGGCTGCCAGTGCCGATGAAGCGATGGCGCCCAGAACGAAATTTCTTCTGTCGAACATTGGATGGTCCTCCCTGATTGCATTGCAAAGCCGTTTTTCGATTGGCTGAGCACGCGGGACCACCAGCCCTGTGGAATCAAGGCATCGGTGTGTTCGCAGGTGTCCTGGCTATGGGTTGTGCATCCTATTTGCGCCTGCCGTGCCTTTTGCGCGGGACGTGAAGCCGGGCCGCTTTTCTGCCAACTTTTTCCACCGCAGGAGATGAATTTCAGGCCGCGATGCCGTCGGCTCGCAAGTGCAGCAGCCGGTCGGCCTGCGCAGCCGCGCTTTCGGAGTGCGTCACCAGCACCAGCGAGGCGCCGTGCTCGCGGGTCTGGCCGATGAGCAGTTCCATCACCTTCGCGGCGGTGGTGGGGTCGAGGTTGCCCGTGGGCTCGTCGGCCAGCAGCAGGGCGGGGCGGTGCACCAGTGCGCGCGCGATGGCCACGCGCTGCAGCTGCCCGCCCGAGAGCGTCTGCGGCAGCCGCGTGCCCATGCCGGGCAGGCCCACTGCCTCGAGCATGTGTACGATGCGGCCTTCGCTGTCCTTCTGCTGCCCCAGCAGCATCAGCGGCAGCGCCACGTTCTGCGCCACGTCGAGGTGCGGAAGCACGTGGAAGGCCTGGAACACGAAGCCGACGTGGCGGCGCCGCCAGAGCGCGCAGGCCTCGCCATCGAGTGCGCCGATGTCGATGCCGTCGTGCATCACCGTGCCCTGGTCCCAACTGTCGAGGCCGGCCATGCAGTTGAGCAGCGTGGACTTGCCGACGCCCGATTCGCCCACGATGGCGACGAACTCGCCGGGCTCGACGGTGAGCGTCACGTTCTCGAAGACAGGCGCATCACCGTAGTGCTTGCCGAGGTTGGAAATGCGCAGCGTCATCGGAGGGCGACGGCCTTTGCCATGAGTTGAACGGCGGTCTGCACCGCATCGGGGGCGTCGCAGGCGATCACGGTGCGCTGCGGCATGCTGCGCAGCCAGGTGATCTGCCGCTTGGCGAGCTGGCGCGTGGCGGCGATGCCCCGCTCGCGCAGGTCGGCCATGGCCTTGGCATCGGGCGCGGCGCTGCCGGCCGCGTCGAGCGTTTCCCAGGCCTGCCGGTAGCCGACGCAGCGCATCGAAGGCAGGTCGGTCGACAGGTCGCCGCGCGCGCGCAGGGCGCGCACTTCGTCGAGAAAGCCGGCTGCGAGCATGGCGTCGAAGCGCTCGGCAATGCGCCCGTGCAGCCAGGCGCGATCGGCGGGTTCGAGCGAGAACAGCATGCCGCCTTCGACCGGGGCGGCAGTCTTGTTGTCGCTCGCATGGAAGCTCGACAGCGGCTGGCCGCTGCTCTCCCACACCTCGAGCGCGCGCTGGATCCGCTGGCTGTCCTGCGGCGCGAGCCGCGCGGCGGTGACCGGATCGACCTGCGCGAGCCGCGCATGCATGGCGGGCCAGCCCAGCGCCGCCGCGTCGGCATCGATGCGCGCGCGCACGGCGGCATCGGCTGCCGGCATGGCGTCGATGCCGTCGAACAGCGCCTTGAAATACAGCATGGTGCCGCCCACCAGCAGCGGCAGCGCGCCGCGCGAGCGGATCTCGTCGATGAGCCGCGTCGCATCGGCCACGAAGGCGGCGGCGCTGTAGCTCTCGCGCGGATCGAGGATGTCGATCAGGTGGTGCGGTACGGCGGCCTGTTCGGCCGGCGTGGGCTTGGCGGTGCCGATGTCCATGCCGCGATAGACCAGCGCCGAATCGACCGAGACGATCTCCACCGGCAGCAGGCGCGCGAGCGCCAGGGCGGCGGCTGTCTTGCCCGAGGCGGTCGGGCCTGCGAGTGCGACGTAGCGCGGGGGATTCGAGCGAGGAACGGCGTCGGGCGAGGCCGCGGTGGCGGCCTTTGCGGCCGCAACGGAACTGGGAGACATGGTGCGCCGAGCGTAGCAAATGGCGCGAGCCCGGCAGCCCGCCGGGCCCAAATGGCGCGAGCCGCTTGAGCGAGCGCCCTCAGATCGCGGCAGGCACCGTCGGCTGCAGCTTGCCGCTCACGTCCTGCGGAGTGAGCGGGGAGGAAGATGTGGGCGGCGCGAGCCGCGGCGTCGGCCGGACGGTGGCGTTGCTCGCGACCATGTTCTCCGGCTTCATGCGGAAAAGCTGGGTCAGCGCCGCCCGGTACTGCGCCTCGCCGACCGAGTTGGTGTTGTGGTGGGAACCGCCCTCGACCAGCACGAACATCTTCGGCACGGTGGCCGCGTCGTACAGCTTGCGGCCCAGGGTCGGGTTGATCAGGCTGTCGGCAGTGCCGTGCACCACCAGCAGCGGCGCGCCGATGTCCTTGACCGCCTTGATCGCCTCGAAGCGCTGCGTGATGAAGGGGCCGAAGGGCAGCCAGCCCCACTTGAAGCCGCTGACCACGTCGGCGATGGAGGTGAACGTGCTTTCGACGATGGTGCCGCTCTCGTCGTTCACGTGCGAGGCCAGGTCGATGCCGATGGCGCCGCCGAGCGAATGGCCGAAGATGTAACGGTGCTGCTTCGGGTGGCGCGCGGCCAGCCAGGTCCAGGCGGCGCGGGCGTCCTCGCGGGCCGTTTCCTCAGAAGGCAGGCCCTTGGAGCTCTTCCCGAAACCGCGGTAATCGATGGCCAGCACCGAGAAGCCCAGTTCATGCATGCGCTGGATGCGCGGTGCGGAGCCGGCCACGTTGTAACGGGCGCCGTGCAGGTACAGCAGCACCGGGGTGGCGGTGGTTTCGGGCGCGCCGCCGAGCCACAGGCCATGCAGGCGGACGGGTTCGCCGGTGATGGAGGACTGGAAGTCGATCCACACGTCCTCCATGCCCTGGGCCATGGCGGCGGTGTTGCCCCAGCTGCGGTCGCTGGGCTGGAAGATCCATTCGCGCTGCTGTTCGTCGAGCGTCGAGCAGCCGGCGGCGAGCAGGGCACACAGCGAGAGGACAGACGCGAGGAGGGTCCAGCGTTTCATCATGGGTTTGAGGGACAGCGGAGTCGGCTCGAAAGTTCACGTGCTTTCACCTTGATGCGCCGACACAGCATCGAGGTAACTCCCTGAAACAGTGCTCGCGGGCACTTTACCGAGCACATGCAACGGATGTGCCTGGGATTTCGCCGACTGCGGAAAACCCTAGAAAAAAGGCTTAAAGATGTCCGAAAGCCGCAGATCGGCCGCGTTTTGCCGCTTATCGGCCACGCATGAAGAGCGAATCCAGCTCGCGGATCGAAAGCTGGCGCCAGGTCGGCCGGCCGTGGTTGCACTGGTCGGAGCGCTCGGTCGCCTCCATCTGGCGCAGCAGTGCATTCATTTCGTCGATGGTGAGCTTGCGGTTGGCCCTCACCGCGCCATGGCAGGCCATGGTGGACAGCAGTTCGTTCTGGGCGCGCTGCACCACGGTGCTGGCGTCGTGCTGGCCCAGTTCTGCCAGCACGCTGCGCGCGAGCTCCACCGGATCGCCATCGGCCAGCGTTCCGGGCACGGCGCGCACCGCCAGCGTGCGTGCCGAGAAGGGCGTGATCTCGAGCCCCAGCGTCGGCAGCACCTCGGCGCAGGCCTCGGCCGTGGCCACTTCCTGCGGCGTGGCCGCGAAGGTGGCCGGGATCAGCAGCGGCTGGCTGCTGATCGCCGCGCCGTCGAGCTGCGTCTTGAGCCGCTCGTAGACGATGCGCTCGTGCGCCGCGTGCATGTCGACGATCACCAGGCCCTGGCTGTTCTCGGCCAGGATGTACACACCCTGCAGCTGGGCCAGCGCCCGGCCCAGCGGCCAGGCTTCGTCGTTGTTGGCGATGGACTGGGGGCGGCCCGCGCCAGGGGGCAGCGCGGCCGGCGCCTGGAAACTCGCAGCGGACGCGCTCGCTGCGGGCCAGGGAGGCGCGGCGGCGGGTTCCGCCGCATGCAGCGGGGCCTGATCGTTGCTGCTGCGCTGGGGCCACATGGCCTCGAAGTCGCCGGTGCCTCGCTGTTCGCGCGGCGCGAAGTCCATCGCCGGCTGTGCCCAGCCGGCATTCGGCGGCAGCGGCGCCTGCTTGAAGAAGGGCTGCGGCGCGCCCGTGGGCGCCACGGCATCGCCGGCGCGGGGGGCCGCGAGCGCATCCTCGATGGCGTGGCGCACCGCCTGGTGCACCTCGCGCCCGTCGCGGAAGCGCACTTCGATCTTGGTGGGGTGCACGTTCACGTCGACCCGCGACGGATCGATTTCCAGGTACAGCGCATACACAGGCTGGCGCTGGCCGTGCAGCACGTCCTCATAGGCGCTGCGCACCGCGTGCGACAGCACCTTGTCGCGCACGAAGCGCCCGTTGACGTAGAAGAACTGGTGGTCGCCCCGCGAGCGCGCCGCATCGGGAATGCCGGCTCGGCCGACCACGCGCACCGGACCGGCCTCGCGCTCGACCGCCACGCTCTGCGCCACGAACTCGTCGCTCAGCGCATCGGCCAGCCGCTGCTCGCGCGTGGCGGCGGCGCGCCACTGCTCGATGAGCTTTCCGTCGTGCCAGACCGAGAAGCCCACCTCGGGCCGCGCCAGCGCGTGGCGGCGCACCGCCTCGATGCAATGGGCCAGCTCGGTGGCATCGGTTTTCAGGAACTTGCGGCGCGCGGGGGTCGCGAAGAACAGCTCGCGCACCTCGACCGTGGTGCCGGTGGAGCGGGCCACAGGCCGCAGCTCGCCGGTGCGCCCGTCGAGCGCGAATGCGGAATCGGAGCCCGCGAAGCGCGAAAGAATGCTGAGCTCGGCAATGGCGTTGATGGCCGCCAGCGCCTCGCCGCGAAAGCCCATCGTGCCGACCGTCTCCAGGTCGTCGAGGCTGGCGATCTTGCTGGTGGCATGGCGGCGCAGGGCCACCGTGAGTTCCTCGCGCGGAATGCCCAGGCCGTCGTCTTCCACGGAGATCAGCCGCACGCCGCCCGAGGCCAGCCGCACAGTGACCTGGCTGGCACCCGCGTCCAGCGCGTTGTCCAGCAACTCGCGCACCACCGAAGCCGGACGTTCGACGACTTCACCTGCGGCGATCTGGCTGATCAGCTCGTCGGGAAGCTCGCGGATCGGGCGGCGTTGTGCGGGGGCGATGGAGGTGGGGAGGGCGCTCACCGGGTCATTCTAAAAGCGGGGCCATCGGGGCGCCGGCTCAGGGCTGCTGCAGCTGCTTGAACATCACGTACGCATCCACGAAGCCATGCCGTGGATGCCTGAAGGCACCAGGCAGCGTGCCGACGATATCGAAGCCCATCTTGCGCCACAGCCGCACCGCGCCTTCGTTGGTGGACACCACGAAGTTGAACTGCATCGCACGAAAGCCCATGCGCAGGGCCTCCTGCTGCGAGTGTTCGCACAGGGCAGATGCCACGCCCATGCCGCGCGCCGCATCGGACACCACGTAACCGCAATTGCTTACGTGCGAGCCCTGGCCGGGCTGGTTGGGCCGGATGACGTAGGTGCCGAGCACCGCGCCCTCGTCGTTGCAGGCGACGAAAGTCGCCGTGCGCACTTTCATCCACGATTCGCGTGCCTGCTCTTCGGTCACGTCGGGGGGATAGGTGTAGGTATCTCCGCGGCGGAAGGTCGGCTCGAGGACCGACCAGATGGCGGGCCAGTCGACATCGGTGGCGGCGCGTATGTGCAGCATGGGGTGATTCACGGGGGCGTCGGGATCGAGCAAGGATAATCCGCGGCCATGGAAATCATCAGCTTTCTCGTCGACTTCATCCTTCACGTCGACAAGCACCTCGAGGCCTTCGTCATCGCCTACGGCCCCTGGGTCTACGCCTTGCTGTTCCTCATCGTCTTCGTGGAAACCGGCGCGGTGGTGATGCCGTTCCTGCCCGGCGACTCGCTGCTCTTCATCGTAGGCGCGCTGTGCGGCGCGGGGCTCATGAACTATCCGCTGGCCTGCGGGATCTTGATCGCGGCCGCGATCCTGGGCGACCAGTGCAACTACTCCATCGGGCGCTACTTCGGGCCGAAGGTGTTCCAGTGGGAGAACTCACGCTTCTTCAACCGCAAGGCCTTCGACCAGGCCCATTCGTTCTACGAGCGCTACGGCGGCATCACCATCATCCTCGCGCGCTTCATGCCCTTCATCCGCACCTTCGCGCCCTTCGTGGCGGGCGTGGCCGAGATGAGCCGCGCGAAGTTCACGATGTTCAACGTGGTGGGCGCATTGATCTGGGTGCTGGGCATCGCCACCGCCGGCTACTTCTTCGGCAACCTGCCGTTCGTGCGCCAGCATCTGGACAAGATCATCTGGGCGCTGATCTTCGTGCCGGGCCTCCTTGCCATCTATGGCGCGTGGAAGGCCTCGAAGGCCGAGAAGGCGCGCGAGGCGCAGCAGGCTTCGCAAGCCTGATCTTCGATCCCTTCCATCCATCCATGAAAAAGCGCGCCCTCGGGCGCGCTTTTCAGTTCAGGCCTGCTGCCCAGGCCGTGTATCAGTAGTTCGGGCCGTTGCCCGGGTAGTAGCCACTGCCGCGCGGATAGCGTTGCTGGTTGTAATAGTTGCGTTCGTCGGCGTTGCGGCCGACCTGGTTGCCGATGATGCCGCCGATGGCCGCGCCGCCCACGGTGCTCGCGGTATTGCCGCCGATGGCATTGCCAACCAGTGCGCCGCCCACTGCGCCCACCCCGGTCCCGAGGTTCTGATTGGGGCCGCTTGCGCAACCCGCGATCGTCAAGACCGAAGTGGCTGCGGCTGCAGCGATCCAGAGACGTGTCTTCATGATTTCCACCTTTCGATGAGTGATGGTTCATCATGTCCAGAACACCCTTGGGCACCGTGTAGGAACCTGCCGCACGTGCCTGTGCGGACTCGCGGGGCGAACCGCGTGGGACAGGAGTGCATGCTTTGGCCCTACAACCGGCCGGCGGCTAGAGCTGCCGGCTGCGCGCCAGCGGCGGGTTCTGCGCGAAGTAGCGCTGGATGCCGCGCATCAGCGCATCGGCCAGGTTCTCCTGGTAGTCGACGCGGCGCAGGTTGGCTTCTTCTTCCGGATTGCTGATGAAGGCGGTCTCCACCAGCACGCTCGGAATGTCGGGCGCCTTCAGCACCGCGAAGCCGGCCTGTTCGACCTGGCCCTTGTGCAGCCGCGCGCCGATACCCTTGATCTCGCCGAGCATCGCGCCGCCGAGCTTGAGGCTGTCGTTGATCTGCGCGGTGGTGCTCATGTCGAGCAGCGCGCGCTGCACCTGGGCCTCGTGGTTGCCCACGTTCACGCCGCCGACGCGGTCGGCGTCGTTCTCCTTGTTGGCGAGCCAGCGCGCAGCGCTGCTGGAGGCACCGCTCTGGCTCAGCGCGAACACGCTGGCGCCGCGCGCAGCGGGGGTGGTGAAGGCGTCGGCGTGGATGCTCACGAACAGGTCGGCCTGCACGCGCCGCGCCTTCTGCACGCGCACGCCCAGCGGCACGAAGAAGTCGGCGTCGCGCGTGAGGAAGGCGCGCATGGGGCTGCCGTTCACGCTGCTCGCGTTGATGCGCTGGCGCAGGCGGTGCGCCACCTGCAGCACGATGTCTTTCTCGCGCGTGCCGTTGGGGCCGATGGCGCCGGGGTCTTCGCCGCCATGGCCGGGGTCGAGCGCCACGATGATGATTCGGTCGGTGCGATTGGCCGTGGCGGCCACCGGTGGCGGGGGTGGCACGGGCGGCGCGGACGGCATAGGGGGCCTGGCGGGCGGCGCCGCCGCCACCACGGGCGGGGGCGGCGGCATCGAGGGCCTGTCGCCGCCGGCCGTTGATGCGGGCGGCGGCGATTGCGGACCGGGTCGCATCGACTGCTGCGCCATCAGGTCGCCGAGTGGATCCGCGGCGGGCGCAGGCGCGGTTGCCGGCGGCGCGACGGCGACCGCGGAGCCGCCACCGGAGCTGCGCGGCGCATCGCGCAGGCGCTCGGCGATCAGCGCTTCCATCGGGTCGATCGCCTGCTCGGGATAGAGGTCGAGCACCAGCCGGTGCTTGTAGGCGGCCACGGGCGCGAGCGAGAACACCTGGGGCACCACGGCCTGCTTCAGGTCGAACACGATGCGCACCACCTTCGGCGCGTTCTGCCCGACGCGCAGGCCATTGATGTACGGGTCGCCGGGCTTGATCTTGCCGACGAGCTCGCGCAGTTCGGGGTTGAGGTCGATGCCCTCGATGTCGACCGCAAGCCGCGGCGGGCTGCCCACCACGAGCTGCTGCGAGTTCAGGCGTGCGTCGGACTCGATGGTCACGCGCGTGTAGTCGGCGGCGGGCCACACGCGCACGGCGAGGATGGTGGCGCCGCGCGCGATCTGGTGCACGCCGAGCATCAGCGCGATGCTGCCGCCTTGCAGCAGCACGCGCCGTTTCAGGCCGGCCGCCTTCATGCGGCGATGCGCGCCAGCAGATCGCTGCCGCGAGCGGTGTTCGCCAGGAGGGTCACGCTGCGTGTGTCGTCAGTCATTGCTTCTATTTTAATAGCGAGGTCGGCAATTGGCGTACGGCCCGCGGCGTTGTCCGGCCATTCGGCCAGCTTGAGGCCCGGTCCCGCGAAGATGTCGCGGAAGCCGGCGTCGTCCCATTCGCGCGGATCGGCGAAGCGATAGAAGTCGAAATGGAAGATCTGCAGCCCGTCGGGCGCCTCGTGGGGCTCGACCACCGCGTAGGTGGGGCTCTTGATGCGTCCGGAGATGCCCAGGGCGCGAAGCAGGTGGCGTACGAAAGTGGTCTTGCCGGCGCCGAGGTCGCCACGCAGTTCGATGAAGGCATTGCTCAATGCGGGCGCCGAGGCCAGCTTCTGCGCGAATGCTTCGGTGTCGGCTTCGCTGCACCAGCGCAGGCTGCGGGTGCTCTTGTGCGTTTCTACAATCGGCAAGTGATCGTCAGCCATCCACTCGTTGTTCGTATTCAGGCCTTGGCCAGGGAACTCGGATTCTCCCAAATCGGAATCGCGGGCGTCGATCTGTCGAGCGCCGAGGCCGGTCTGATGCAATGGCTGGCCCATGGGTTCCATGGCGAGATGCAATACATGGCAACGCACGGCGCGCGCCGCGCGCGTCCGGCCGAGCTGGTGCCGGGCACGGTGAGCGTGATCACCGCGCGCATGGACTACCTGCCGCGCAGCACCGAGCCCGAGTGGCAGGCCATCGAGTTCGACCGCCTCAAGCGTCCCGGCGAGGCCATCGTCTCGGTCTATGCGCGAGGGCGCGACTATCACAAGGTGGTGCGCAACCGGCTCGCGAAGCTGGCGGAGCAAATCGCCGAGGAGGTCGGCCCCTTCGGGCACCGCGCCTTCACCGACTCGGCCCCCGTGCTCGAGGCCGAGCTGGCCTCGCGCAGCGGCCAGGGCTGGCGCGGGAAGCACACGCTGGTGCTCGACCGCGACGCCGGCTCGATGTTCTTCCTGGGCGAGATCTACGTCGACATGGAGTTGCCGCCGAGCGAGCCCGTCACCGCGCACTGCGGCAGCTGCAGCGCCTGCATCGACGTGTGCCCGACGCAGGCCATCATCGCGCCGAAGCGGCTCGACGCACGCCGCTGCATCTCGTACCTCACCATCGAGCATGGCGGGCCCATCCCGCTCGAGCTGCGCCCGCTGATGGCCAACCGCATCTACGGCTGCGACGATTGCCAGCTGATCTGCCCCTGGAACAAGTTCGCGAAGAAGAGCACGCTGCCCGACTTCGACGCGCGCCAGGAACTCACCGGCCGCACCCTGGCCGATCTGTTCGCATGGACCGAGCAGGACTTCCTTCGCCGCACCGAAGGCAGTCCGATCCGCCGCATCGGCCATGAACGCTGGCTACGCAACATCGCGGTGGCGCTGGGCAATGCGGTGCGTTCGGGCGAGGGCGGTGCGAAGCAAGCGCTGGCGACGCGTGCCGAGCACCCGAGCGAGCTGGTGCGCGAGCACGTCGCCTGGGGTCTCGCGCAGGACCCCGCGAACTGAGGCTTCAGGCCGGCAGGATCTCGCGCACGCGCTCCCACGGCCGGCACATCAGCGTGCCGCGAGGCGACACCACGATGGGCCGCTGCAGCAGGATCGGGTGCTCCACGATGAAGTCGAAGATCTGGTCGTCGGTCCATTTCGGGTCGGCGATGTTCAGCTCCTCGTAGGGCGCTTCCTTGGTGCGCAGCAGATCGCGCGCGCCCATGCCCATGGCCTTCGAGAGCTCGCGCAGCTTCTTCTTCGAGGGCGGTGTTTCAAGATAGAGAACGATCTCGGGCTCCACGCCGCTTTCGCGGATCAACGACAGCACGTTGCGCGACGTGCTGCAGTTGGGCTTGTGGTAGATCGTCATCGGGTAGGCGGTGGTCGGGGTGCGTGCGGTCATGGTGCCGATGATAGGAAACCCGATGGCGGGGGCCGAGGGCTCAGCTTTCCTGCGCGTCCATCGAGAACGGGAAGCGCGCCGCCCAGAACTCCGCCAGGCGCGGATCGGCATCCACGCGGCGCACCACCTGCGTCATGCGCGGCGCCACGCGATAGAAGCGCCGGCGGCGCGGCGTCCAGCGCGACACCACGGTCACGTACAGGTCGAGCATGCTGATCTTCTCGCCCAGCAGGTAGGGCGCTGGCTCGTCGATCTGCGAATCCATCAGCTGCCAGCAATGCGCGATGCGCTCGGCGGTGCGTTCGAGCATCGCGGCTTGCGCGGCCGGGTCGGGCACGAGGCGCGAAGGCTCGTCGCGCACCCAGAACATCGAATAGATGGCGGCCGGCAGGTAGACCATCCAGCGCAGGTAGCGCGCACGCAGCGGGTCGTCGGGCGCGGGACAGAGCTGCGCCTCGGGATAGCGGTCGCCCAGCCAGATCAGGATGGCCGCGCTCTCGGTCATCACCTCGCCCGACGGCAGCACGAGCGCCGGCACCTGCCGCATCGGGTTGACGCCGGCGACGCGCTCGCGCTCGGCATCGCCCTCCCAGGGGGCGATGTCGATGGTCTCGACCTGCGCGCCAATCAGCGTGAGCGCGGCGTGGATGGGCGTGGCGCCCGAGCCGGGCGCGCCGTAGAGGGTGTAGCGGTCTTCGCGTGCGGAGGCGGATGGGCTGCTCATCCGCGCAGGTTACGCAGGCCCGCCGGCCTTGTCACGTAGGTCAGGCGGCCAGGAGCGCGTCCACCTTCTTCAGCCCTTCGAGCGTCTTCACGCAGGCCTCGGCCACTTCCGTGCCCTTGACCGCGAAGTGGCGGTGGAAGTACTTGCGGTGCTCCACGTGTTCGTGGAAGTGATGCGGCGTGAGCACGGCCGAGAAGATCGGCACGTCGGTCTCCAGCTGCAGCGACATCAGCGTGCTGACCACCGTGTTCGCCACGAACTCGTGGCGGTAGATGCCGCCGTCGACCACCAGCGCGCAGCCGATGATGGCTGCGTACTTGCCGGAGTTGGCGAGGCGCTTGGCGTGCAGCGGGATCTCGAAGGCGCCCGGCACGTCGAAGATGTCGATGAGATCGCGCGCCACGCCCAGGCGCTCCATCTCCTCGAGGAAGGCGTCGCGCGCCTGGTGGACGATGTCGGAATGCCACTGCGCCTCGACGAAGGCGATGCGCGTGCCGCGTGGCGAACCCGACGCGGTGACGGCGGAAAGGGGAAGGTCGTTGATCTGACTCATGGTGTGCCTCTGAGAAAGCAGGTTTCCTGAATCAGGGCGCACGAAACCGCAAGGCAGCTCGCGCGCGGGCCGAAGCCGGACGCACGGGCAGGCCCGCATTTCGCGCTCTCTTTCATCCGGACTGTGACCGTCGGCTTCGGAATCGCACCGAAATCTGCTGACCCCGAAGCTCGTTGCAAGCTCCGGGCGCTCGCGGGCTTGTGCGGCTTTTCCTTTCGGAAGACACCGCCATCACCGCCGGTGGGGAATTTCACCCCGCCCTGAGAACGCTTGCCGCCCGGCGAGCCGGACAGCGGGGCCGATTCTAGGTGTCGGCCCCGGAGGGAGCCTGTCGCCCCCGCGCCAGACCTTCGCCCAGGCGGGGATTTTCTTCAGAAGCGATACGTGGCCGCCGCAGTCACGGTACGGCGCTGGCCGTAGAAACAGTCGCCGCGCGCCAGGCAGGTGGTCAGCTGCACCTTGTCGGTCAGGTTGCCCACGTTGAGCGACAGGCGCAGCGGGCCGTTGTCCCAGGCGAACATCGCGTCCAGCAGGGTGACCGAGGGCACCGGGTTGGCGTCCATGCCATCCCACGACTTGCCGATGTAGCGCACGCCGCCGCCCAGCGAGAAGCCGGGCACGCCGCCGATGGAGAAGCGCCGCATCAGCCAGGCCGAGGCCGTGTGCTTCGGCACGCCCGAGATGCGCTTGCCCAGGTCGGTGCCGTTGCTGCGCGAGACGCGCGCGTCGGTGTAGGCGTAGGAGGCGACCCAGTCCCAGTCGCGGCCGATGCTGCCCTTGTATTCGAGCTCCAGCCCCTTCACGTGCACCTCGCCGAGCTGGATGCTGTTGAGAGGGTTGGTCGGGTCGGTGGTCTTGCGGTTGGTGTCGCGCAGGTCGTACACCGCCGCCATGAACGAGGTGCGCTGGCCTTCGGGCTCCCACTTCACGCCGGCTTCCCACTGCTTGCCGCGCTGGGGCTTGAAGGGCGTGTTGTTCACGTCCGCGCCGCCCAGCGGCAGGAACGATTCCGCATAGCTCAGGTACGGAGCCCAGCCGCCGTCGGCCAGGTAGACGAGGCCGGCGCGCTTGGTGGTCGCCTTGTCGTCGACCGCCACGGCGGGGCGGCCTTCGGTGTCGGTGGTGGCCTTGTCGTGGCGCAGGCCCAGCAGGCCGACCCAGCGGCCGTACTTGACCTGATCCTGCACGTAGATGCCGGCCTGCTTCTGCACCACAGCGGGCTGCCGCGTGAGGAATGCGGGCGGCGTGTAGTTGCCGTACACCGGCGCATACACGTCGAGCGCGCCGGCGCGGCCGCGGCCCGTGAGCTGCGAGGTCTCGTTGCGCTGGAAGTCCGCGCCGACGAGCAGCGTGTGCTCGGCTGCGCCGGTCTTGAAGTGGGCCTCTGCCTGGTTGTCGAGCAGCAGCATCTTGCCGCCGTTGAGCTGCACCACCAGGTCGCGCTCGATGGTGCGCTGGTCGGCGTTGAACACCGGGCGCGCCGGGCGGCCGGTGAGCCTGTTGGCGGTGAAGCTGGTGTACGAGGTGTTGTAGACCACCTTGCTCTCGGTCGAGCGCAGGTTCTGCCTGAAGGTCCAGGTGTCGTTGAAGCGATGGCTGAACAGGTAGCCCAGCGAGGTGTTGCGCGTGTCGTAGCGGTCGAAGCCCGGCTCGCCGGTGAAGGTCGAGGTGGGAATCTGGCCGTAGAGCGACGGCAGCAGCGTGCCCTGCCACGGGAAGAATCCGATCAGCGAGCCGCTCTTGTCCTTCTGGTAGAGCGCCTGCAGCGTGAGCGAGGTGTCGGCGTTCGGGCGCCAGGTGAGCGAGGGCGCGAGCAGGATGCGGTCGTCGGGCACGTGGTCGACCTGCGTGCCGCTGTCGCGGTTGACGGCCACCAGGCGATAGAGCCACTTGCCCTCGGTGTCCAGCGGCCCGGTGAAATCGGCCGCGACCTGCTTGCGGTTGTGGCTGCCCAGCTGCACCTGCACTTCGCGCTGCAGCTCGGCCTGCGGGCGCTTCGACACCAGGTTCAGCACGCCGCCGATGCCCCCCTGGCCGTAGAGCACGGAAGAGGGCCCGCGCAGCAGCTCGACCCGCTCCAGCGTGTACGGATCGGCGCGCGTGGTGTTGTAGGTGCCGTAGCTTCGCTGCAGCCCGTCGAGGTACTGGATGGCCTCGCCGCCGCGCACCTTGAAGGAGTCGACGCGGCTGTCGAAGTAGCTCGACACCACGCCGGCCGTGTAGTTGGTGGTCTCGCGCAGCGTGAGCGCGCTCTGCGCCTCCATCTGGTCGCGCGTGACCACCGAGATGGCCTGCGGCGTCTCGATCAGCGGCGTGTCGGTCTTGGTGGCGGTGCCGCCGCGCCTGGCGACGAAGCCGGTCACCGGGCCGGTGGCGCTTTCGACTGCGTCGCCCGTCACGGTGATCGTGGGCAGGGCCTTGCGGGTCTCGGCGGATTCGTCCTTTTCCTGGGCGTAGGCCGGCACGGCGGCGCCCAGCGCCATGGCGGTCGCCGCGAGCGTGGCGCGGCGGGCATGTGAAATTTGCGGGTTGGGGCGCCAAGCCGGGCGCCGATGCTTCTTCGATGTCATGTGCAGCTTCTCCTGTGTCCTGCGTTTGGGGGGAGTGGCTGCGGCGCGCGCCGGATGCGGGCGCGCCATGGCTTCTCGTCTCTGATCCATTCGGTTCGGACGAGCGCAAACCGGCGGCTCGCTTCGGGCTGGCGGCCGGTGGGTTTTGTGGGTTCTTGTTGCGTCGTCGCGGGCAGCTTTTTCGGCTGCGGTCTTCGTTCCTTCGAAGACGGCTTGCACGCCCGTTGCGGGCGGCTGGCTGAGCGGCCGGATTATAGGAAGAAAGACATCAACGCCCGGCCAGAAACCGCGTCATGCGCTGCAGTTCTTCGTCGAGCGCCGCGCGGAAGGCCGCATCGCGCGGCTTCCTGTCGGCGAAGCCGAAGGCCGGCTGCAGCTTTCCTTCCGGCGCGCTCAGGTTGGCCCAGCCGATCACGCGGTCGTGCCACAGCATCGGCAGCGCGTAGTAGCCGAACTGGCGCTTCGGCGCTGGCGTGTAGGCCTCGAACTTGTAGGTCCAGCCCCAGAGCAGCTCGAAACGGCGGCGGTCCCACACGACAGGGTCGAAGGGCGCGAGCAGGCGCACCGCCTCGTCGGGTGCGTGGCGGCGCGAGGCCGGGTTCTCGTCGGCGGGCCAGAACCAGGTGGTGCCCTCGATGCTGCAGCTGGCGAGTTCCTCGCGCGCGATGCGCAGCGCCGCCTGCGTCTGCGCCGAGAGATGCGGCGCGCCGTAGCCGAGCAGGCGCACGAGGTACGTGAGGCTCGATGCGGGCAGCGGCGCGTACTTGCGCACCACCAGTTCGATGAGCGCCGCCGCGCGGCGAGCGCGCCCGGCAGGGCTGTCGTCCGCGGGTACGTGCGTCACCGCCTCGTAGACGCGCGTGCCGCTGTCGCGCCGCACCACGCGCAGCATGCCGCGGTAGTGCATGCCGTCGAGCAGGTGCGTGGTCGCGTTGCTGGAGCCGCCCCAGTAGTTCTTGACGCGGCCGTGCGCGAAGTGCTGCTCGACCTGCCGCGGGTGCACCGGGCCGTGCTCCTTCACGTAGGCGAGCACGTCGGCCGCCTTGCGCCGGGTGTCGGCGTCCCATGCGCGCTTGGCCTCGCGCGGATGCATCAGCGCCAGATGCTCTCGCGGCAGGAAGCCGTAGTTGACGAGGCAGTCTTCCTCGATCGCGAGGCGTGTGTAGCGGCTTTCGAGATCGCCCGCGCGGTAGTCCTTCACGCGGTGGCGCAGCGTCAGGTCTTGCGCGCGCGCCGGGGCGCGGATCGGATCGGCCTGCACGAAGCCGAGCCGGCGGATCGCGGCGGGCAATGTCGTGGGTTTGAAGAGGGTGCGCGCCACTGCGTAGCGGCGCAGGTCGTCGAGGGTCGGGGCAGGCATCGGAGGATTGCAGCACAGGCGGCGGACTTTCGCTTTGCTCTGCTGGGTTGTGTGTTCCTCGTCGTTCAGGGCGCGCTCACGCCGACGGGGTACCTTGCTCCGCGAATGTCCCCCGGCCTTCGGCCTCCTCCTTTATTTCGCTGCGCAAGGCACCCCATCGGCGTGAGCGTTCAGCGCTGCTGCGGCGTGAGTTCAAGAGGTTCACGCACGGCGCATTGCTGAATCTGCATTTGTTGGCAGTCTGTGCGACTTCGTGCTGCAGCAGCGGCTGCTTTGCCGGGTTCTTCTCTAGAGTGAATGCCCCTGTCACTCGACACCCCACCAAGGGGATCAGAAAGGCGTCACCCGCTCAAGTCATCCAGATCTTCGAAGGCTGCTTGCCTCGCGGCAGGTCGTCGGTGCGAAAGCACTGATGCAGATGCGAGGTATCAAAAGGCGACGGCCAGGGTGTTCGCAGCACCCCAGCCGTCTAACCAAGTTCGTGCACACACCTTGGAAGGACCCGCACAAAAATGGCTACCAAGACTATAGCCCGGCCTCGCACGCCGGTAGCTTCCGCAGAAACCGCCCAACAAGATCCGGCGGATCTTCTTGAAAACACCCTCGCTCAGCTCGAAGCCCTCCTGTGGGTCTGCCACGGCGAAGAGATCGACTGGTGCAGCGGGGATGGGCCTCGGCAACTGAACAATCTGCTTTGGCTTGCGGCCGAGATGGCGCGCAAGGCGGGGGAGTTGTTTCAGATGAGCGAGAAGGCGCGGCGTGCGGCGCCCGAGACCGGCGGTTAGCGGTCGGTCTGCGGGCCGCGGATTTCGCGGCCTGCGTGAAGGCTTCCTGGAGTGAGAGGCCCAGAGCCTGGCCCGCCCGAATGGCCGAGAGCAGGCGCAGGTCGGATTCGGTGAACTCCAGGCAAGGCCGAGACCCACCGGCCGGCCCTGTGCGCGGCGACAGCAGGCCTTCGCGCAGGTAGTGCCTGACGGTCATCTGCCTCACTCCTGCGCGGCGCGCGAATCTCGACCGGCCACTCGGCAACGTGCAAGCCGCAGTCGTTCACGACGCCCCCGATCATGTCGCCAGGAAGTCGGGGCTACCGCTTCAGGCCTTCGTGCCATCTTGCGGCGAAGCGCCGACGACTGGGCAGAAGCGGCGCGCGTGAAGTTGAGAGTCAGTCGAAGGCAGCGCACCTCGGCCTGCATTGACGCCAACTAGGGTCTCGACGACCGTTCCTCGAAGATCGGCCCCGATTTTCCGGTTGTAGATTTCAACTGCGCGTTGGCGAGTTCTCCAAGATTTCTTATAGCCCCTTCCAAGCGCGGGTCGCCGAGATGCCCGTAGTTGATGCGCAGGTGCCGGGTGTATCGGCGGTCGGCTGAAAACAGATGGCCCGGCGCTACGCCTATGCCGAGTTGAAGAGCGTCCTGGTGCAGTGCGAGCGAGTCGACGCCTTCTGGCAGCGCGAGCCACAGGAAGTAGCCACCCTCGGGGCGCGTGACCCGCGTTCCAGCCGGAAAGTATCGTTCGATGAGTCGCAAGCATGCAGCCTGCTGGCGGCTGAGCGAATGCCGCAGGGCGCGCAGGTGACGATCAAAACTCCTGTGTTGGAGGTACTCCTGCAACGCCAGTTGCGAGGGGAGTGCCGTCGCCAGCGAGCTCATCAACTTGTTCCGACCCAAAGTGGCTGCAAAGCGACCGCCCGCTACCCAACCGATGCGATATCCAGGTGCCAGGGATTTCGAGAAGGAACTGCAGTGCAGCACCCAGCCATCCCGGTCCCAGGCCTTGGCTGGCGGGGGTCTCCGAGCCCCATGCGCGAGTTCGCCATACACGTCGTCTTCGATCAGCGGTATGGCGCGGGCGGCGAGCATGCTGACCAGTTGTTCCTTGGCTGCGTCGCTCATGGTGCAGCCCATTGGATTCTGGAAGGTCGGCATGAACCAGCAGGCCTTCACCGGATGCTGGTCGATCACGCGAGCAAGAGAGCTGAGATCTACGCCTGTACGCGGGTGGGTCTCGACCTCGACCGCGCGAAGGCCGCGCCGCTCCAGTGCCTGCAATGCACCATAGAAGGTTGGCGTTTCGATCGCCACGACGTCGCCCGGCTGCGTCACCGATTCGAGTGCAAGATTGAGGGCCTCCATCGCCCCGCTGGTGATGACCAGTTCGGACGCAGGAACATCCATTCCGACGCTGCCGTAACGCAGGGAGATCTGATGGCGTAATTGGGCGTTTCCTGGTGACAGATCTTCGACGGTCTGCCAGGGATCCATCCGCTTGAGCGCTCGCGTCAGGCCGGCGGCAAGTTGTTCGAAGGGAAACAGCTCTGGCGACGGAAAGGCCGAGCCCAGCGGGACCATGTCGCGCTCGCGAGCCTGCGCAAGGACCTGAAAGACAAGCGACGAGACGTCGACCGGCATGGACCGGAGGACAGGCTCGGTGGCGGCGAGTTCACTGGTCGGCATTTCCGCCCCCGCTCGAACGAAGTATCCCGACCGCTGCCGCGCTTCGACAAGCCCCTGCGCCTCCAGCAGGTAGTAGGCAGAGAACACGGTGGACGCGCTGATGCCCATTTGCGACTTCAGTTCGCGCACGGAGGGAAGGCGATCGTTCGCCTTCAGGCTGCCCGCGCGAATACGCTGGGCGATGTTGTCGGCAAGCTTCTCGTAGCGGTTCATGGGCATCTCTTTCTGATACGGGCGTTCTGGACCGCTCCCGAGATTGTCGTATCAGACGTGTGCCTACCCGACGCGACTACCGATCTCCTTGCATCTGATACGGAGATTTTCAGCCGATCTGGTTCTGTACGTATCAGCCTGGAAGATGAACACTCGACAGCACGATGAGAGTGCTTCTGTGTGCAGGCGGACTGCTCCGCCTTTCGACGCGTCTTGCAGACGCCCATTCAGCTGACCGCTACCGTTTCGTTGGATTGATTAATCAACCAATTAATTAATCTTTCCGTTTCTTCATCGGTCTATTGAGCTGCTCGCCGCACTCGGGCATTTCTCGGTCTGTCACCTGATGTCTTTTCAATCATGAATTCAATCCCTATCTCCTTTGTTATTTTCAAGGTTCTCGTGCTCAGCGTGGGCATGTATTTGGCCGTCAAGTGGCATTACGAACGGGGACAGAAGTACAAGAATCAAAAGACAGCTGCAGTGGTCCTGACATCCATCAAGGTGGGCTCGGCGTTCATCGCTTCTGCGTTCCTCGTGCTCTTCCTCACCTTTGAGTTTTGCAATTGGATCGGTCTGGACCTGACCATGCGGTGATTGGAGGTTTTCGGTCGATGGCCTGAATACGGTGCGACTAACGGCTCGATCCGCTCGATCCGCTGGATTGCTGAGCTATCGAAGGTGCCATCTGCCAGAACATGAGTGAAGCAGTAGCCCTGGTGCAGCAAGAAAACTGCTGCAACTGCTGCAACTGCTGCAACTGCTGCAACTGCTGCAACTGCTGCAACTGCTGCACTTGGTGGCAGGGTCAAAGATGCGCCGAAGCCACGATGCGCCGGGCATAGTCGCTCAGTTCGGCCATTCGCAGCGACTGGCGCAAAGCCTGGTATCAGCAAACACGGGCATGAGCGGTCAGTCGCATTGGTAGTTGACGCGCGCGAGATCGAAACGTCGCGCAGCGATACCCGCGGCGAAGTAAAGGACGAGCGCGAAGCCCGGGGGACATTCGCAGAGGCGAGTACCCCGTGGCCTGTGCACTCGCCCCGAACAACGCGAGCACAGAGCAGTTTTAGACAGCCTGCTTGTGCCGCTCGATGCAGACGTCCAGCGTCTCCGCGCCAGGCCGCTGCCACCAGTCGAGGTTCGAAAAAATCTCCACTTCGCTGAAACCAGCGAAGCCTGCATCCTCGACCCACCCGCGTATCTTCTTCAGCTCGACCACGCCATCTCCCATCATCCCGCGGTCACTCAGCAGATCGCGCGTAGGCGTGAGCCAGTCGCAGACGTGATACGCCAGCAGGCGCTCGCGGCCGGCGCGGGCGATCTGCTGCTGCAGTTTCGGGTCCCACCACACGTGGTAGATGTCGAGAGCCACGCCGAGCATGCCGCTCCTGCCCGCATCGAGCTCGTCGCACAGGTCGAGCGCGTGTTCGAGCGTGTTGATGCAGGCACGGTCGGCCGCCTGCATCGGGTGCAGGGGCTCGATGGCGAGCGGCATGCCGACCTCGCGGGCGTATTCGAGCGATGCGGCGATGCCGTCGCGCACTTCGCTGCGCGCGCGGCCGATGTCCTTGTAGGCGGCCTTGCCGTCGAGCGCGCCGGGCAGGGCGCCGACGACCAGCACGAGGCAGGGGGCGTCGAGCGTCTTGGCCTCGTCGATGGCGCGGCGGTTGTCGTCGAGCGCGGCCTTCAGGCCGGCCGCGTCGGGCGCGGGGAAGAAGCCGCCGCGGCAGTAGCCAGAGAGACCGATGCCGTGCGCCTTCAGCTGCTTCGCAATCTTGTCGAGGCCGACAGCCGCCATCTGGTCGCGCCAGGGGCTGATCGCGCGGATGCCGCGTTCGGCGCACTGGTCGATGATGCGGTCCAGCGGCACCTCGGCGCCCGACTGCTTGCGCACCGTGGCGGTGTTGATCGAGAGCCAGTCGTGGTTCTGCGAGAAATCGCGCATGCTCGTCTTCAGCCTTCCACGCCGTGCAGGGCCAGCAGGGTCTTCATGCGCCGCACCGCCAGCTCGGGCTGCTCCAGCAGGTTGGCCGCATCGGCCAGCCTGAACAGTTCGGCAAAGTGCTGCAGCGAGCGCGTGCTCTGCTGGCCTCCGACCATCGTGAAGTGCTTCTGGTGGCCGTTGAGCCAGGCCATGAACACCACGCCGGTCTTGTAGAAACGCGTGGGCGCGGCAAAGATGTGGCGCGACAGCGGCACCGTGGGGCCGAGGATGTCGTGGAACTTCTTTTCGTTGCCTTGCGCCAGTGCACCCAGGGCTGCGCTGGCCGCCGGCGCGATCGCGTCGAAGATGCCCAGCAGCGCGTCGCTCTTGCCGTGCGTGGGTTCGCTGCCGACGCCGTCGCCCGCGATCAGCTCGGCGTAGTTGAAGTCGTCGCCCGTGTACATGCGCACGCCCGGCGGAAGGCGGCGGCGCATCGCGATCTCCTTGTCCTTGTCGAGCAGGGAGATCTTGATGCCGTCCACCTTGTCGGGATGCGCGGCGATGATGCCCAGCGCCGTGTCCATCGCGGCATCGACGTCCTTCGTGCCCCAGTAGCCTGCGAGCGCCGGGTCGAACATGTCGCCCAGCCAGTGCAGCACCACCGGCTGCTTCGCCTGGCTCAGGATGCGGTCGTACACGCGCTCGTAGTCGGCGGGGCTCTTCGCCACGCGGGCCAGCGCGCGGCTGGCCATCACGATCAGCTTGCCGCCCAGCGCCTCGATGGCGGCCATCTGTTCCTCGTAGCCGCGGATAACGTCGTCGACGCTCTTCACGCTGTCGATGTCCAGGTGGTCGGTGCCGCAGCCCGAGGCGACCAGCGCGCCGGGCACGTCCTTCGCGGCATCGAGCGAGCGGCGGATCAGCTCCAGCGAGGTCGGCCAGTCCAGGCCCATGCCGCGCTGCGCGGTGTCCATGGCCTCGGCCACGCCCAGGCCGAGCGAGAACAGGTGGCGGCGGTAGGCAATGGTGGTTTCCCAGTCCACTGCGCACTGCAGCCATGGGTCGACGGCCGCCATCGGATCGGCCACCACGTGGGCGGCCGAGTAGGCGATGCGGTTGAAATTGACGCCCGCATCGGGCTTCACCGGTGCAGTGCCGCGCAGCGCGTAGGGCGCGAGCGTGCCGCCCGCGGTAGGAAGGTTCAGCGAGAGAGCCATGCCGCGAACCTCGTCAGACCTTCAGCGCGGGCACGTCGACCCAGCGGCGGTCTTTCCACGACTCGAGCGCGGCCTCGACCAGCTGCACGCCCTTGGCGCCTTCGGGCAGCGTCCACTTGTAGGGGGCGTCTTCCACCACGTGGCGGATGAAGTGCTCCCACTGGATCTTGAAGCCGTTGTCGTAGACCTGCGAGTCCGGAATCTCCTGCCACTGGTCGAAGAAGTTCATGGTCTGCTTCTCGTCGGGGTTCCACACCGGGCGCGGCGTGGCCACGCGCGACTGGGCGCGGCAGCTCGACAGGCCTGCCACCGCCGAGCCATCGGTGCCGTCGACGTGGAAGGTCACGAGGTCGTCGCGGCGAACGCGCGTGACCCAGCTCATGTTGATCTGCGCGATGACCGGCTCGCCGTTGTGGCCGGTGAGTTCGCAGGTGGCATACGCCGCGTCGTCGGCGGTGGCCTCGTAGGGCTTGCCGGCCTCGTCCCAGCGCCTGGGGATGTGGGTGGTGCCCAGGCAGCTCACCGACTTCACTTCGCCGAACAGGTTGTCCAGCACGTAGCGCCAGTGGCACATCATGTCCAGGATCATCCCGCCGCCGTCTTCCTTGCGGTAGTTCCAGCTCGGACGCTGGATGGGCTGCAGGTCGCCCTCGAACACCCAGTAGCCGAACTCCAGGCGCACGCTCAGCATGCGGCCGAAGAAGCCGGCGCGGCGCAGCATGTCGAGCTTGCGCAGGCCGGGCAGGAAGAGCTTGTCCTGCACGGCGCCGTGCTTCAGGCCCTTGGTCTTCGTGGCTTCCTCTGCCAGGCGGGCGATCTCGACGGCCTCGTTGAGGTTGGTGGCGATGGGCTTCTCGCAATACACATGCTTGCCGGCGCGGATGGCCTTGGCCAGCAGGGCGGGGCGCATCTGCGTGGTGCCGGCGTCGAAGAAGATGGTGTCGTCCTTGTTCTCCAGCGCCTTGTCGAGGTCGGTGCCCCAGCGCGGGATGTTGTGCGCCTTGGCCAGCGCTTCCATCTTCTCGGCGTTGCGGCCGATGAGGATCGGGTCGGGCATGACCTTGTCGCCGTTCGACAGCGTGACGCCGCCCTGGGCGCGGATGGCGCAGATCGAGCGGATCAGGTGCTGGTTCATGCCCATGCGCCCGGTGACGCCGTGCATGATGATTCCTAGACGTTGGGTGGCCATCGTTTTCTTCCTTGGGTGCGAGAGATTGGTGCGGGCTGGACGCGCGCTTCAGTAGACGGAACGCATCGCGTCCCACGAGATGCCGGCGCCTGGCTTGCCGGTGGCGAAGCCGGGCTCGGCGTTGAGCGAGGACAGGTCGAGCTGCCCTTCGCGGATGGCGAGGCGCACTGCGCCGTCGCTGGTTTCGTAGAGACCCGGGTGGGCGCGCAGCAGCGCCAGCTGTTCGGCCTCGGGCGCCGCCGCGAGACCGTTGACGTAGTGGTGGCCGTTGCGCTCCACGTGCGAGAGGCCGAGCCAGGCGACGAGCGCCAGGTCCTGCTGCACGCCGATGCCGGCCTGCATGGTCAGGTCCTCGCCCGAGAGAAAGTAGCGCGGCTTCTCCAGCTCAGCGTTCCATTGCGCGCAGCGCGCGGCATTGATCACCGATTTGTAGAAGCCCTTGCAGCTCTTGCTCGACACGCCGGTGTAGCCCAGCGCGCGGGCCTGCACGAAGGCGTCGAGCGTGGCGTCCGATTCGTCGATGAGCAGCGGAATGCGCTTGCCCAATGCCGACACGTCGCGCTGCAGCGCCGCGTCGCGCCGGATCGGCTGTTCGACGAAGACCGTCTTCTGCGCGAGCTTCCACAGCGTTGGCGTGGAGAGCATGCGGTCGAGAAAGGTGGCGAAGTCGTCGGCGTCCGCGTACTGCTCGTTGCCGTCGAGCGTGACCAGTTGCGCCTGGCCGTCGATCACGCGGGCGATGCGCTGGAGCCGGTCGATGTCCTGCGCGGTGTTGCCGCACAGCTTGAGCTTGAAGTGGGTGTGGCCGTAGCGCCGTACTGCGGCCTGCAGCGTCGTGGGCAGGCCGTCGGTGGGTGCATCTGGCGAGGCGTCGTACTCGTCGATGGCGTCCGCCAGCCCGACCGTGTGGCGTGCGGCGATGCTGTTTCGCGGTGACTGCTTCGCCAGGAAGGCCGGCATGTCGAAGCCCGCGAGGTCGTCGACCAGGCCGCTGCCGGCGATGTCGAGGCCGCACAGGTTGGCGCTCATCGCCACCGCGAAGCTCGTGCCGCTGTGCAGGCACAGCGCATCGAGCAGGGCGCGGTCGATCAGCGCGGGCCCGTAGCTGGCCACCAGCGGCTGCAGCCCCTTGGCCCTGGCGCGCGACTGCAGCGCTGCGTAGTTGGAGGCGAAATGCGTCCACGCGGTCTGCGCATCGGGCTCGGCGGTGTAGGCCTCGCGCGCATCGCGCAGGGCGAAGCGCAGCTGTTCGAAGTTCTGCTCGTTGGTGAGCGCCGGGTTCTTGTCGAACCACTTCGGAATCATCATCTCCGCAGCGCAGCCCTCGGCCGTGCGGCCGTCGGCGAAGCGGATGCGCGCCTTCACGTAGACCTGCGGGCAGGCCGTGACGGTGGCGGCGCCGAAGCGGAACGGCAGCCGCAGCGCCACGTTGCGCTCGGCGAAGCGGATCTCCTCGACGTGAAAGCGGATCGCGTCCATGGCCTGCATCTGCTCTTCAGTGGTCCAGGATGCCCTGCGAGTAGAAATGCGCGCGCACCAGCTTCGTGTAGGCGCCGAACTCGGCCGAGGCCATCACGTCCAGCGTGCGCGGGCGCGGCAGGTCGATGTCGTAGACGGCCGCAATGGAGCCGGGGCGTTCGCTCATCACCATCACCCGGTCCGACAGGAAGATTGCTTCGGGAATGCTGTGGGTGATGAGCAGCACCGTCTTCTTCGACGTCATCCAGATGCGCTGCAGCTCCAGGTTCATCTTCTCGCGCGTCATCGCGTCGAGTGCGCCGAAGGGCTCGTCCATCAGCAGCACCGACGGGTCGTGCAGCAGGGCGCGGCAGATCGATGCGCGCTGCTGCATGCCGCCCGACAGCTGCCAGGGGTACTTCTTCTCGAAGCCCTTCAGGCCCGCCATCTCCATCAGCTCGCGGGCACGGGCGCGCGATGCCTCCGACGGAAGGTGGCGCATCTCGGCCTGCAGCAGGATGTTGTCTTCCACGCTGCGCCAGGGCAGCAGCACCGCGCTCTGGAACACGATGCCCACGTCCTTCTGCGGGCCCTTGATCGGGTGGCCTGCCAGCGTGAGGCTGCCGCCGCTGATGGGCAGCAGGCCCGCCACCATCTTGAGCAGCGTGCTCTTGCCGCAGCCCGAAGGGCCGACGACGGAGACGAACTCGCCTTCCTTGATGGCGAAGTCGAGCGGCTTGAGCGACTCGACGGGGCCGTCCTTGCTTGGGTAGATCTTCGAGACGCCGCGCGCTTCGATCAGGTTCACTGGAGACATGGAGCGTAGTTAAAGGACGAGGCGAATGAGGAGACGCAGCGCTTGTGTTTTTTCGGGGAACACCGCGGAACCGGCTTTGCCGAGCCGCAGGTGTTGCACCCGGTAGGGGGTGGGAGAAGCGACACGAAGTGCGTGGAGCCTGGGGGCGAGTCTGTTTACGGCAGGAAGTCGAGAGTGACGTAGTCCTCGGGCTTGCCGCGCGTGGAAGCATCCATGCCGCCGTACTGCACCAGCAGGTCGAGCGAGTCGTTCACGTTCTTCATCTGCACGCGGAAGGGGCGCTGGTTGGCGGTTTCCTTCGTGTGATAGAGCGCCACGCTCTGCTTCATGCCCACGATGAGCGTGTCGCGCACGCCGGCCTTGGGGTTGGCCTTGAGCATCGCGTCGACCGCGGCCTCGGGGCTCTTCTCGGCGGCTTCGGCGGCCTTGGTGGAGGCGCGCATGAAGCGCTTCACCAGGTCGGGGTTCTCGGTCAGCAGGTTCTTGTTGGCGATGATCCCGGAGCTGATCTGGTTCACGCCCGAGTCGGCGAAGCGTATCGGCGTCACCGGCTTGCCCGTGGCGTCCTGCAGCTTGATGGCCTGGTCCATCACGTAGCCCAGCAACAGGTCGGCCTGGCCGTTGATCACGGCATTGAGCTTGGTCTGCGCGTCGCCCGAGACGGTCTTGATCTGGTCGGCCTTGATGTCGTTCATCTTCAGGAAGAGCGGCCACATCTGCGACATCGAGTCGCCCGGCGTCACCGCCACCGTCTTGCCGACGATGTCCTTCGGCGTCTTGATGTTCTTCTCGGTGAAGCCCATCACCGACATCGGGCTCACCTGGAACAGCACACCGGTCGACTTCAGCGGCGCACCCTTGGCGGCGGCCTTGATCATGGTGGTCACGTCGATGTAGCCGAAGGTCGCCGACTTGGCGGCCACCGCCTGCGCGGTGACGGCGGAGCCGCGGCCTTCCTGGATGTCGAGGTCGATGCCTTCCTCGGCGTAGAAGCCCTTTTCCTTGCCGAGGAAGAAGGGCGCGTGCTCGCTGTACAGATACCAGTTGAGCATCAGCGTGACCTTGTCCTTGGGCTTGTCGCCCTGGGCGTGCGCGGGTGCGACGGCGAAGGTGGCGAGCGCGGCCGCGGCGAGCAGCGTGGGGAGCAGTTTCTTCATGGTGTTGTCTCCGGGAGTTGTCAGGTATGGCAAGGGAACTTGGACTTTCGCGGCGCCGTGTCTACCCCGGCTGCGAGAAGCGGGCATGTCTTGCCAGGGATACCGCGGAACCGGCTTTGCCGGGCCGCTGGTATCGCCCCCTGGAAGGGGGTTGGCGAAGCGACACGAAGTGCGCGAAGACTGGGGGTCATCTCAATGAGTGTGGCGCTGCGAGGCGTGCCAGGGGATCATCACGCGCTCGACCAGGTCGACGGCGACGAAGAGGATCACGCCGATGCTCGAAAGCACCACCAGCGCCGCGAACATCAGCGGCAGGTCGAAGTTGCCGTTGGCCACCTGCAGCACGTAGCCGATGCCCGAGTTGGAGCCGACGAACTCGCCGACCACGGCGCCCACCACCGCCAGCGTGACAGACACCTTCAGCCCGCTGAAGATCTGCGGCAGGGCCTGCGGCAGGCTGATCTTGAAGAAGGTCTGCAGCCGGCTCGCGCCCATCGAGCGCGAGAGATCGAGCATGTCGGGCTCGACCGACTTGAAGCCCATCACCGTGGATACCACCACCGGGAAGAAGCCCAGCAGGAAAGCGCTGATCACCTTCGGGAAGATGCCGAAGCCGAACCACACCACGAACAGCGGCGCGATCGCCACCTTGGGAATGCTCTGCGAGAACACCAGCAGCGGATACACGTACGACTCGACGACGCGCGAGTAGGCGATGACCATCGCGATCGGAATGCCGAGGAGGATCGTCAGCCCGAAGCCGCCGAGCGTTGCGAGCGTGGTCTTCCAGCTCTCCGCGAGCAGGCGCGGCCATTCGGCGACGAGCTGCTTCACGACCTCCCACGGCGGGGGAATGAGGTAGGCCGGAATCCTGAACAGGCGGATCGCCAGGTCCCACAGCACCAGCAGCAACAGGATCAGGAGGAAGGGGCGCAGGGCCGGGGAGAGCAGGAGCTTGCGGAACATGGCGGGAGCCGGGGCTTTCGGGAGGAGCGTGCGGGATGGCTTGCGTGGCTTACTGTTGGACCGAGAGGCCGGCCGCCTTCACGAGCTGCGCGTTGCTCGCGATCTCTTCCTTGATGTAGGCGTCGAACTGCTCGGGCTTGAGCGTCCAGGCGTCGGCACCGAGCTTGGCGAAGCGCTCCTTCACCTCGGGCGTGGCCAGCGCCTTCGCCACCTCGGCGTGCAGGCGCTCGACGATGTCGCGCGGCGTCTTGGCCGGCGCCATCATCCCGATCCAGAAGTTGAACTCCGAGCCGGGCACGCCGGCTTCGCTGGTGGTGGGCACGTCGGGCAGCGCGGCCGCGCGCTTGGGCGAGCCCACGGCGAGCGCGAGCAGCTGGCCTTCCTTGATCTGCCCGATGACCGGCGCGATGGGCGAGAAGTAGTAGTCGACGCGGCCCGAGAGCACTTCGGTCACGGCCTCGCCCGATCCCTTGAAGGGGATGTTGGTGGCATCGATCTTCGCGGCCATCTTGAACTTCTCGGCATTCAGGTGCGTGGCGCTGCCCTGGCCGGCCGAGGCGAAGTTCATGCTGCCCGGCTTGCCGCGCGCGGCGGCCAGCAGCTGCGGCAGCGTCTTGATGTTCTTGCTCGGCGAGATCACCAGCGCGTTGGGCAGCGACGAGATCGGCGTGATGCCGGCGAAGTCGTGCACCGTGTCGAACGGCAGCTTGGCGAAGGTGGAAGGGCTCACCGTGTGCGACGACGAATGGATCATCACCGTGTAGCCGTCCGGCGCGGCCGTTGCCACCGCGTGCTGGCCGATGGTGCCGCTCGCGCCGCCGCGGTTGTCGATCACCAGCGTCTGGCCCATGCTGGCGCTCATCTTGTCGGTGATGGCGCGGGCAATGATGTCCGTGGTGCTGCCCGCCGCGAACGGCACGATCACGCGGATCGGCTTGTTCGGATAACCGTTCTGCGCCGCCGCCAGCCCCGGCAGCAGCGCCGCGATGCAGGTCAGGAAGGCGAGGGCCGCTGTACGCGTCGCACTGCTGGCAATGAACTTCATGGATGTCTCCGCGCGGTCGAGCCGCATTCTTGAAATCGATCAATTCACCATCGAGTGAATTATTGATTTTAGGAACGGCTGCGCGGCAGCGTCAACGGGCGCTCCCTAGTGAATACCCGCAGGAGCAGGTTCAGTGGTTTTCGGGTGCGACTGCGCAGTGCACGGTCGTCGGAACCGGCACGGGCCAAGGTCCGGAACACCGTGGAACCGGCTTTGCCGGGCCACCGGTGTTGCCCCCGGTAGGGGGTGGCGAAGCGACACGAAGTGCGCGAGCCTTGGGGGCGAGCCCAGCCTTACCGCGGAACCGGCTTTGCCGGGCCGCTGGTGTTGCCCCCGGAGGGGGTTGGCGTAGCGCACGAAGTGCGCGAAGCCTGGGGGCTATTTCAGTACGTAGCCAAGGACCAGGTCGGTCATGTGCGAGAGGCGTTGCGCCATCGCCTTGGGCGCACGCAGGTCGCGGCCGAAGATGGCCGATAGCGTGTGGTTGTTCGAGAGGTAGAAGTAGCAGAGCGAGGCGATGGAGATGTAGAGCTGCACCGGGTCCACGCCCGCGCGGAACAGGTCGTCGCGCCGGCCGCGTTCCAGTACGGTGTCGAGCAACTGCACCAGCGGCGAGTTCATCTCCTGGATGCGGTCGGAGCGCTTCAGGTGGGCCGCGCAGTGCAGGTTCTCGCTGTTGAGCAGCGTGATGAACTCGGGGTGCTCGAGATAGTAGTTCCAGGTGAACGACACCAGCTGGCGGATGGCCTCCACGGGATCGATCTCTTCGAGGTGCAGGCGCTGTTCCGCTTCGCGGATGTCCGCATAGACGCGCTCCAGCACGGCAAGGAACAGGTCGTCCTTGCTGCCGAAGTAGTAGTAGATGAGGCGCTTGTTGAGGCCCGCGCGCTCGGCGATGCTGTCCATGCGCGCGCCTGCGAGGCCGCGCGCGGAGAACTCGTCGCGCGCCGAGGCGAGGATGGCCAGCTGCGACCTGTCCGCGTCGCGCGAGCGTGGTTCGATCGCTTCGATCGCGATGTCGGGCGTGGGGTCCTTGGGGGCCTTCATGGCGCGAATTTAACCATTTGGGGAATTAACGCAAGGCGTCCAAAGCGGGCGCACATAATTGCCGAAGACATTTGCAGCTGAGGTTCCTACTTCCCATGAGTACATCACAACCCGCAGGCCACCTGATCGTGGAATGCCTCGTAGAGCAAGGCATGGAGATCGCATTCGGCGTGCCTGGCGAGAGCTTCCTGGCAGTGCTCGACGGCTTCCACGCCTACCGCGACCGCACGCGCTTCGTCGTCAACCGGCAGGAGGGCGGCGCCGCCTTCATGGCCGAGGCGCACGGCAAGCTCACCGGGCGGCCGGGCGTGTGCTTCGTCACCCGCGGGCCGGGCGCGACCAATGCGTCGATCGGCGTGCACAACGCCTTCCAGGACTCCACGCCGATGGTGCTTTTCGTGGGCGACGTCGGCAGCGACTTCCGCGACCGCGAGGCCTTCCAGGAAGTCGACTACGCCAGCTTCTTCGGCCCGAGCACCAAGGGCTTCGCCAAGCGCGTGGAGCGCATCGACGACGCGAACCGCATTCCCGAGTACATCGCACGTGCCTTCGCCACCGCGATGAACGGCCGTCCGGGACCGGTGGTGCTGGTGCTTCCGGAAGACATGCTGCGCAGCGAGACCACCGCGCGTCCGCTGGCGCGCGTGGAGGCGGTGGAGCCCTGGAGCGATCCGGGCGCGCTGCGCACCCTGCGCGAGCTGCTGCTGAAGTCGCAGCGCCCGCTGGTGATCGCCGGCGGCGGCGGCTGGACGGCGCAGGCCGCGCAGGCGCTGCAGCGCTTCGCCGAGAACTGGCGCCTGCCGGTGGCGAATGCGTTCCGCTTCCAGGACACCTTCGACAATCACCATCCGCAGTACGCGGGAGATGTCGGCATCGCCATCAACCCGAAGCTCGCCCAGCGCGTGAAGGACGCCGACCTGATCCTGGCCATCGGCCCGCGCCTTGGCGAGATGACCACCAGCGGCTACACGCTGCTCGAGGCACCCAAGGCGAAGCAGACGCTGGTGCACATCCACGCGAGTGCCGAGGAGCTCAACCGCGTCTACCAGGCCGACCTGGCGATCAACGCCGGCATGAGCGCCGCTGCGCGCAGCCTGGAGGTGCTGAGCGCACCGCCGACGCTGCCGTGGGAAGAATGGACGCTTCAGGCCCATGCCGACTACGAAGCCAACCTCGTGCCCCAGGCTTTGACGGGCATGCCCGCCGAGACGCCGCGGGGTTCGGTCGACATGGCGCAAGTGGTCGCGCTGCTGCAGAAGCATCTGCCCGCGGACGCGGCAATCACCAACGGCGCGGGCAACTTCGCGAGCTGGGTGCACCGCTACTTCCGCTACCACGGCCTGGCCAAGGGCGCGAAGACGCAGCTGGCGCCGACCAGCGGGGCGATGGGCTACGGCGTGCCGGCTGGCATCGCGGCCAACCTGGCGACGGGGCGCGTGGCCTTCACCATCGCGGGGGATGGCGATTTCCTGATGACCGGGCAAGAGCTGGCGACGGCTTCGCAGCACGGCGGCAAGAGCATCATCGTGCTGCTCAACAACGGCATGTTCGGCACGATCCGCATGCACCAGGAGCGTGAGTATCCCGAGCGCACCAGCGGCACGGCGCTGCGCAACCCCGACTTCTGCGGTCTCGCGCGCGCCTATGGGTACGCGGCCGAGCGGGTGACGGAGACGGCGCAGTTCGAGGCGGCGCTGCTGCGCGCGCTGGAGGCCGACACCGGCACGCTGATCGAGATTCCGCTCGACCCCGAGGTCATCACCACGCGCGGCACGCTGTCGTCGATCACGCGCTCGGCGAAACAGGCGAAGGGCTGAGCGCGGCGCGATGGCGGGCCACCTCCGCGCGCAGGAACGGCGAGCGCAGCTCGAACACGTCGAACAGGCCGAGCGCGTCGAGGGTGGGGATCAGCGAGGCGAAGTCGTCCTCTGCGGCCTGCCTGTCGGGCGGGGACGTGCCGGCGTCTTCGAGGATGCGCGCGTTGGCAAGGAAGGCGGCGACCGATCCCTTGCGCAGTGCGCGGCCGTTGATGGTGGTGAAGTCTTCGCCGTCGGGGAGTACGTCCTGGGCTTTCATGGAGACTGTTCCTTGGTTGGAGTTGAGAGGGTTTCGATGCTAGGCAGCACCGCTCCTTCGGGCTTGCGGAGCGGGGCCAATCGATACCTCCGGCGGGCCACCCATGGCTGAACGGACGCCGGCGACGCTGTGGATCACCGCCTACGAGGCGCCGCGCGTCACCGGCTACCACTCGCACGACACCGGGCAGCTGTTCGCCTTGCGGGAGGGGCTGCAGGTCATCGAGACGCCGTCGGGGCGCTGGGTGCAGCCGCCGGGGTGGATCGGCTGGATCGCGCCGCGCTGCGCCCATGCGGCGCAGACCTTCGGCGCCACCGCGGGCTGGAGCCTGCACATCGATGCAACGACGGCACAGGCGCTGCCGGGTGTGCCGCACGTGTTCGCGGCGACGCCGCTGGTGCGTGCGCTGGTGGATCGGCTGACGGGCATGGACGCATCCGATCCCCTGCTGGAGCCCCGCCGAGGGCGTCTGGTGGGTGTGCTGATCGACGAACTCGCGGCGGGCGACAGGCCATCCCTCCATCTGCCGATGCCGCAGGACAGCCGGCTGGCAGCCATGGCTGCCGCGTTGGCCGACGACCCGGCGCTGCCGGACGGCATCGACCGATGGGCCGATCGCATCGGCATGGCCCGAAGGACGCTCACGCGCCGATTCGCTGCCGAGACGGGACTGAGCTTCGCGCTGTGGCGCCAGCAGGCGCGGCTGCTCAAGGCTGTGGAACTGCTGAGCCTGCAGGAGAGTGTCACCGCGGTCGCGCTGACGGTGGGCTACAGCTCCGTCAGTGCCTTCATCGAGGCTTTCCGAAAGCATTTCGGCTCGACGCCGGCGCGTTTCTTCGAGGAGGGCGGGGCAATGCTGCAGGCGAAAAAAAAGCCCGCGTGAAGCGGGCTTTCTGATTCAGGAGCGCGAGGCCCCCGAGGGCTTACTTGACGTGCTTGCCGATCAGCGCTGCCAGTTCGAACATCGACACTTGCGGCTTGCCGAAGATTTCCTTCAGTTTGGCGTCGGCGTTGATGTTGCGCTTGTTGGCCTTGTCCTGAAGGTTGTTCTTCTTGATGTAGTCCCACAGCTTGCTCACGACAGCGGTGCGCGGCAGCGGCGTGGAGCCGACCACGGCGGCCAGTGCCGGGCTGGGGGTCAGTGCCTTCATGAACGCAGCGTTGGGCGTGCGCTTCTTGGCGGGAGCGGCCTTCTTCGCGGGGGCCTTCTTGGCGGGAGCCGCCTTCTTCGCCGGTGCGGCCTTCTTCGCAGGAGCCGCCTTCTTGGCCGGAGCGGCCTTCTTCGCCGGAGCCGCAGCCTTCTTTGCAGGAGCGGCCTTCTTTGCCGGAGCTTTCTTGGCCGGAGCCTTCTTTGCAGTTGCCATGGTTGATTTCCTTTTTTGGTTGAACACTCACCAATGAAAAACTTGCGTCTCCAGTGGCATTGCGGATGCTAAAGGAGAAAAAACGCGTTTCCAAGGGAAAAAGCGCTTTTTTCATTGGGAGCTGTTGTTTTTTCAGAGGGGAGAAGCCCCGTTTTTCACGTCCGGCGCCCGGGCCACGTTGCGAGCACCACGCCGATGAGCGCGACGACGAACGCAACCAGCTGTGGGGAAGAGAGGCTTTCGCCCAGCACGAGCACGCCCACGAGGGCGGCGCTCACGGGCAGCAGCACGGTGAAAACACCCGCTTGTGCCGCTGGTACGTTGCGAAGTCCGGTCATCCAGAGCCACACCGTCCAGATGCTCGCGGCCAGCGCGTAGGCCACGAGCAGCGCCCAGGTACCGAAGCGCACCGCGGCGAAGTCGAACTGAAGCGCGAGCCAGATGCCGAAGGGCATCGACAGCATGAATCCCCAGAGGTTGATGAGCGATGCGATGCGCTTGGGCCCGAGGCGCCCGGTGAGCGACTTGCCGATCACCGCGTAGGCCGTCTCGCAGAGCACCGCGCAGAAGACGAGCAGGTTGCCGAGCCAGGGCATCGACGTCGATGCCGATGAGTCGGCGCTGGAGGCCGGTGCATGCGATGCCGCCGGCGACAGCGCCAGCAGCCCGATGCCGAGCGCCGCGCAGGCGATGGCCAGGCCGATGCGTAAGGTGATCCGCTCGCGCAGGAAGAGCCAGCTCGCGACCGCGACGCACGCCGGGATCGACGCCATGATCACGCCCGCCGACACCGCGCTCGTCAGGCTCACGCCGAAGAGCATGCAGATCGAGAACAGGAAGTTGCCGAGGAAGGACTCGAGGAACACCAGCCAGCGCGTGCGCGTGGTCATCGGTGGTTCGTCGGGCGAGCGCCTGAGCCAGTGCGGCATGGCCAGCGCCGCGATGCCGAAGCGCAGCCAGGCGAGCAGCAGCACCGGAAAGGCGGCGACGAGGGGCTTGGAGAGGGCGACGTAGCCGCCGACGAGCGACATGCTCAGGGCCAGGCAGCCATAGGCCACCAGGCGGCCTGATGCGGGTGCAGCGGAGTTCAATAGACTGGACGACGTGTTGTTGTGAAGGAAGGATGCGCTTTCGATGATGCCCCACGTTTTTGTCTACGGCACGCTGCGCCGCGGCGGACGCAACGACATCGCGCGCTACCGGCCCGAGCCGAGGTTCATCGGCGAGGCGAGCATCGCCGGCACGCTGTTCGATCTCGGCGCCTATCCGGGCGTCGTGCTCGGCGGTGCGCAGCGGGTGAAGGGCGAGGTCTACGCCATCGAGCCCGCGGTGGAAACGGCGCTCGACATGCTGGAGGAGGTGGCAGACGACGACTCCGGCGAGTACATCAAGCGGCAGGTGCGCGTGGAGGTGAACGGGCAGTGGTTCGAATGCCTGGTCTACGAGATCCACCCGACGCGCATCGCCGGGCTCGAGGTGATCGAAAGCGGCGACTGGATCGCCCATGCAGCGCGCGGCGCTGCCTCGTTTTCACAACCGAAAGATTGATTGCGCATTGCGGAATGGGTGGCTGCTGCGCCGCAATATTTTTTCTCGATATGGGAAAAATGATTCTGCATTGAGAAATATCGCGCTAACTAGTTGATTTTATTGACGCAAAAATATGTCTTCTATAAGACATAAGAGTCTGGGGCGGAGTTACAGTAACTCCACGGCCGCAGCGCCAACCTTTCAATCAACCTCACGGAGTGACCATGCCCCAGACCCTCACAGAACAACTGAGCCGCGAACAGCAGATCGCCGCACTCGAGAAAGAATGGGCCACCGACCCCCGCTGGAAGGGCGTCAAGCGCGGCTACAGCGCGGCCGACGTCGTGCGCCTGCGCGGTTCGTTCCCCATCGAGCACACGTTGGCCAAGCGCGGCGCCGAGAAGCTCTGGGACAAGATCAACGGCGGCGCCAAGAAGGGCTACGTGAACGCCTTCGGCGCGATCTCCGCCGGCCAGGCGATGCAGCAGGCCAAGGCCGGCCTCGAGGCCGTGTACCTGTCGGGCTGGCAGGTTGCCGCCGACGGCAACACCTCCGAGACGATGTACCCCGACCAGTCGCTGTACGCGTACGACTCGGTGCCGACGATGGTCCGTCGCATCAACAACACCTTCCGCCGTGCCGATGAGATCCAGTGGGGCCGCGGCATCAACCCGGGCGACAAGGAGTTCATCGACTACTTCCTGCCCATCGTGGCCGACGCGGAAGCCGGCTTCGGCGGCGTGCTCAACGCCTTCGAACTGATGAAGAACATGATCACCGCCGGTGCCGCTGGCGTGCACTTCGAAGACCAGCTGGCCGCCGTGAAGAAGTGCGGCCACATGGGCGGCAAGGTGCTCGTGCCGACGCAGGAAGCCTGCGAGAAGCTGATTGCCGCACGCTTCGCCGCCGACGTGCTCGGCGTGCCGACCATCGTGCTGGCCCGCACCGACGCCGAAGCCGCGAACCTGATCACCTCCGACCACGATGCCAACGACAAGCCGTTCCTGACCGGCGAGCGCACGCAGGAAGGCTTCTTCCGCGTCAAGAACGGCCTGGAGCAGGCCATCAGCCGCGGCGTGGCCTACGCTCCCTACGCCGACCTGGTGTGGTGCGAGACCGGCGTGCCGGACATCGGCTTCGCCCGCGAATTCGCGCAGGCCGTGCACGCCGCCTGCCCGGGCAAGCTGCTGTCGTACAACTGCTCGCCTTCCTTCAACTGGAAGAAGAACCTCGACGACAAGCAGATCGCCTCGTTCCAGGAAGACCTGTCGGCGCTGGGCTACAAGTACCAGTTCATCACGCTGGCCGGCATCCACGTCAACTGGTTCAACACCTTCCAGTTCGCCCATGCATACGCTCGCGGCGAAGGCATGAAGCACTACGTGAACATGGTCCAGGAACCCGAGTTCGCCGCACGCGACAAGGGCTACACCTTCGTGTCGCACCAGCAGGAAGTGGGTGCGGGTTACTTCGACGACGTGACCACCGTGATCCAGGGCGGTTCGTCGAGCGTGAAGGCGCTGTCGGGCTCGACCGAGGAAGAACAGTTCCACTGATCGGTCGATCGATCCTCGCCGGATCGATCTCTGACAGGCAGGTATTCGCTGTCACCTTCAGCCCGGCCGTGCGCCGGGCTTTTTTGCGCCCGTCAGATCTCGAGGCGTACCTCGCGCACGCCGCGCCCCAGTCGCTGGCGCAGCAGGGTACGCAGCGTGACGCCATCGGCGTAGCCCACCATGCCGGCGATCTGCTCGAGGCTCCTGTCGCTGGTCTTGAGCAGGTGCACCGCGCGCTCCACGCGTAGATCCTGCACGTAGGAGAGCGGGCTCTTGCCCAGGACCTGCTGCATGCGCCGGGCCAGCGTGCGCTTGCTGGTTCCCGCGGCCTGCGCGGCCTCGTCGAGCGAGAAGCCATGGGCCAGCCGGCCGCGTGCCCAGTGTTCGAAGCGCTCCACCAGCGGGTCTGAATGCGAGAGGTGGTCGGAGATTACGTAGGCCGATTGCGACGGCCGCGGATCGACGATCAGGTAGCGCGCGACCAGCGTGGCGAGTTCGGGGCTTGCCTGGCGGACGATCCACAGCGCCAGATCGACATGACTCAACGCCGCGCCGGCCGTGATCAGGTGGCCGGAATTGACCAGCATGCGCGAGTCCTCGAGCTGCACGCTGGGATAGCGCTGGCGAAACAGGGTGGCGAGCCACCAGGTCGTGGTCGCGTTGTGGTGATCGAGCACGCCCGATTCGGCGAGCACGAAGGTGCCGATGCAGGCGGCGGCCACGCCGGCGTTCCTGTCCGAGCGCTCCCGCAACGCGATGCAGGCGTCGCGTACGTCGGCACGCTGCAGGGCGGGCTCCAGCGTCTCGGGCATCTTGCAGCCCAGCGCGGGAACGATCAGCCAGTCTGCAGTGCCGGTACCGAGTGCGCGAGCCACTGGCACGGAAAGACCTTGCGAGGTCCGCACGCGTTTGCGCACGCCTGTCACGGTGACCTCGAACGGGGCTGCGTCAGGCTGCAGCATGGCCGCGAGCTCGTTGGCAGTGGTGAACACGTCGAGCACCGTGGACAGGCCGGTGTCGAATACGCCGTCGAGGGCGAGTACTTCGAGCTTCATGGCAATAACGATATCAAAGATGTCAAAAATGCCAATAGCTCTAAAGGTGAGGGCCGCCTAGAGTCGGTGCCGACGCCGCGCAATCTCGCGCGCCGTTCAACGCAGGAGATGACCCATGATCAAGTACGCACTGTTCGCCCGGCTCGAAGCCAAGCCGGGAAAGGAAAGCGATGTCGAGAAGTTCCTTGAGGCCGGTCTTGCGATGGCGCGCGACGAGAAAACCACACCGATCTGGTTTGCGCTGCGCCTGTCGCCGAGTACCTTCGGCATATTCGATGCATTCGAGAGCGACGCCGCACGCCAGGCTCACCTGGCCGGTCCGATCGCCCAGGCGCTGATGGCGAAAGCGGCCGAACTGTTTGCCGGGCCGCCGTCGATCGAGCCTATCGACGTGCTGGGCCTCAAGAACGCCGCGCCTGCATCCTGAAGCGGGCAAAGGCTAGAATCGCCGCCTCTGCACTCAACAAGAGCGAGAAAGGCATCTTGGTTATGACACCGCGAACTACCCCGCAAGGATTCAGCGGCTTTTTCTTCACCGAAGGAAAAGGCCGGTAGCCCGCGCTCGCTGGTTTTCGCCAGCTACACAACCAAGCAAAGCGCGGTCATCCACCGCGCTTTTTTGTTTTTCTCCCCGAGGTTTTCCCAAAATGATCCAGATCACGCTCCCCGACAACTCGCGCCGCGAGTTCCCCGGCCCGGTTTCGGTGGCCGAAGTCGCCCAGTCCATCGGTCCCGGCCTGGCCAAGATGACGGTGGCCGGCAAGGTCGACGGCAGGCTCGTCGATGCAAGCGACGTCATCGACCATGACGCGAAGCTGCAGATCATCACGCCCAAGGACGAAGAGGGCCTGGAAATCATCCGCCACTCGACGGCGCACCTGGTCGGTCACGCGGTGAAGCAGCTCTACCCGACGGCCAAGATGGTGATCGGGCCCGTGATCGACGAGGGCTTCTACTACGACATCGCCTACGAGCGCCCGTTCACGCCCGAGGACATGGCCGCCATCGAGGCGCGCATGCGCGAGCTGATCGCGCAGGACTACGACGTGATCAAGAAGATGACGCCGCGCGCCGAGGTCATCGAGGTCTTCAAGTCGCGCGGCGAGGACTACAAGCTGCGCCTGGTCGAAGACATGCCCGACGAGCAGGCCATGGGCCTTTACTACCACCAGGAATACGTCGACATGTGCCGCGGCCCGCACGTGCCGAACACGCGCTTCCTGAAGGTCTTCAAGCTCACGAAGCTGGCCGGCGCCTACTGGCGCGGCGATGCCAAGAACGAGCAGCTGCAGCGCATCTACGGCACGGCCTGGGCCGACAAGAAGCAGCTCGACCAGTACATCCAGCGCATCGAGGAGGCCGAGAAGCGCGATCACCGCCGGCTGGGCAAGGAACTCGACCTGTTCCACATCGACGAAGTGGCGCCGGGCGTGGTGTTCTGGCACCCGAAGGGCTGGGCGATCTGGCAGGCGGTCGAGCAGTACATGCGCGGCATCTACCGCGACACGGGCTATTGGGAAGTGAAGGGCCCGCAGATCCTCGACAAGAGCCTTTGGGAGAAGACGGGCCACTGGCAGAACTACCGCGAGAACATGTTCACGACGGAATCGGAAAAGCGCGACTACGCGCTCAAGCCGATGAACTGCCCGGGCCACGTGCTCATCTTCAAGAGCGACCTGCGCAGCTACCGCGACCTGCCGCTGCGTTACGGCGAATTCGGCCAGTGCCATCGCAACGAGCCCAGCGGCGCGCTGCACGGCATCATGCGCGTGCGCGGCTTCACGCAGGACGACGGCCACATCTTCTGCACGGAAGACCAGATCCTCGACGAATGCATCGCCTATACGGCGCAGCTGCAGAAGGTCTACGCTGACTTCGGCTTCACGGACATCCTCTACAAGGTCGCGACGCGTCCCGAGAACCGCGTCGGCTCCGACGAGCTGTGGGACAAGGCCGAGCACGCGGTGATGGAATCGCTGCGCCGTTCGGGCGTCGACTTCGTCATCGCACCCGGCGACGGTGCCTTCTACGGCCCGAAGATCGAGTACACGCTGCGCGACGCGATCGGCCGCCAGTGGCAGTGCGGCACGATGCAGGTCGACTTCAACACGGCCGAGCGCCTTGGCGGCGAGTACGTGACGGAATCCAGCGGCCGCGCGCACCCCGTGATGCTGCACCGCGCGATCGTCGGCAGCCTTGAGCGCTTCATCGGCATGCTGATCGAACACCACTCCGGCGCGATGCCCGCGTGGCTCGCTCCGGTGCAGGTGGCGGTGCTGAATATCAGCGAAGGGCAGGCCGATTACGCCTCGCAAGTTGCGAAAACGCTGCAAAATCAAGGGCTTAGGGTCCAGCTCGACCTGCACAACGAAAAGATTACGTATAAAATACGGAAGCATTCGTTGCAAAAGCTCCCTTACATCGTTGTCGTAGGCGACAAGGAAAAGGAAGCAGGTGCCGTCGCAGTGCGCGCCCGGGGCAATCAAGACCTCGGTGCAATGTCCCTCGAATCGTTCGTTCAACGGCTCGTTCAGGATGTTGCCGACAAGCGTTGATTTGTCTTCGGAAAACCCCATATGTTTCCCTGCCAAATCGTGCCGCTTGTCCGCGAGAGCTGAGCGGCTTTCGCTACAGATTTTGTAGCAAATTTTGAAGGATCCTGACCATCGCTACTGCATTCCGCGACCGCCGCCACCGCGAGGAACGCCAACACCGCCTGAACCGGGAAATCATGGCCCCGGAAGTCCGCCTGATCGGCCCGGATAACGAGCAATTGGGTGTCGTGAGTCTTGCAGAGGCTCTACGCCTTGCCGGTGAGCAGGACGTGGACCTGGTGGAGGTCGTCGCCGCGGCCAATCCGCCCGTGTGCCGCCTGATCGAGTACGGCAAGTTCAAGTACCACGAGCAGAAGAAGGCGGCCGAGGCGAAGTCGAAGCAGAAGGTCATCGAGGTCAAGGAAATCAAGTTCCGGCCCGGTACCGACGATGGCGACTACAACATCAAGATGCGCAACATCCGGCGCTTCCTTGATGAGGGCGACAAGTGCAAGATCACGCTGCGCTTCCGCGGCCGCGAGATCACGCACCAGGAGCTCGGTCTGGCCCTGCTGCAGCGCATCCGCGACGAGCTGGGCGACTCGATCATCGTCGAGCAGTTCCCGAAGCTGGAAGGCCGGCAGATGATCATGATGATCGCGCCGGGCCGCAAGAAGCCCGGCGGCGGTGGACAGAAGCCGGCGACCGACGCCGGTGCCGCTCCGGCGGCGACTCCCGCAGCGGCCTGACTGGCCGGGGCTGGAGTCGAAGCAGAGAGGTTTTGAAGGGATTTCGCCTTTGCCCGCATTTCGAAAGAAATGCAGGCAGGGGCGGGATGAAGAAGTGTCTCGGGGCCAACAAGTCCGTGGAGCATCCATGGCGCCTCACGAGCACAAACTAAAGGAGCATTCACATGCCCAAAATGAAGACCAAGAGCAGCGCGAAAAAGCGTTTCCGCGTTCGTCCCGGTGGCACCGTCAAGCGCGGTCAAGCCTTCAAGCGTCACATCCTGACCAAGAAGACCACCAAGAACAAGCGTCACCTGCGTGGTGCAGTCGCAGTGCATGAAACCAACATGGTTTCTGTCGCCGCCATGCTGCCCGGCCGTGGCATCTAACTCAGACGAACAAGGAGTACACACATGCCTCGCGTCAAACGTGGTGTAACGGCTCGCGCCCGCCACAAGAAAGTTCTCGCACTCGCCAAGGGTTTCCGCGGTCGCCGCGGCAATGTCTTCCGCGTCGCCAAACAGGCGGTGATGAAGGCAGGCCAATACGCCTACCGTGACCGCCGTACCAAGAAGCGCGTGTTCCGTCAGCTGTGGATCGCGCGTATCAACGCCGCCTCGCGTGAACTGGGCCTGACCTACAGCCAGTTCGCCAACGGCATCCGCAAGGCCGGTATCGAGATCGACCGCAAGATGCTTGCGGACATCGCCGTGCACGACAAGGCCGCTTTTGCCGGCATCGTGGAGCAGGTCAAGGCCAAGCTGGCTGCTTGATTCTGCACAGCAGGAGTGCCGCTCCAGGGCGGCTTCCTGCGCCCACGGCTCAAGGGCTGGCGCTTGAAAAGGCTCCAGCTCTTTTTTATTTCCCCTCGAAGATTTTTGTTGCTATGAACGAGTTGGACTCCCTGGTCGACACCGCACGTGCCGCCTTCGCCGAAGCGAAGACACCCGCCGAGCTCGAAAACGCCAAGGCCCAGTTCCTTGGCAAGTCGGGCCGCATCACCGAGCTGATGAAGGGCATGGCCGCGCTGAGTGTCGAAGAGAAGAAGTCCCGCGGCGCCGCCATCAATGTCGCCAAGCAAGCCATCGAAGCCGCGCTGACCGACCGTCGCCAGCAACTGGCCGACGAGGAGCTTTCGCTGCAACTGCGTGCCGAGTCCCTGGACGTGACCCTGCCCGGCCGCCGCCGTATTTCGGGCGGACTGCACCCTGTGAGCCGCACCCTGGAGCGCATCGAGGAAATCTTCTCCAGCATGGGCTTCGACGTGGCCGACGGCCCCGAGATCGAGAGCGACTGGCACAGCTTCACCTCGCTCAACAACCCGCCGAACCATCCTGCGCGCTCGATGCAGGACACCTTCTACGTCGACCTGAACGGCGACGACGGCATCCCCTACAACCTGCGCCCGCACACCAGCCCGATGCAGGTGCGCTATGCGCATCAGCACATCAAGAAGTACGCAGCCGAGTTCGCTGCTGCCGCTGCCGACACCACAGGCACCGTGAAGGCGCCCGAAATCCGCGTGATCGCGCCCGGCCGCACCTACCGCGTCGACAGCGACGCCACCCATTCGCCGATGTTCCACCAGTGCGAAGGCCTGTGGCTCGGCGAGAACGTGAGCTTCAAGGACCTGAAGGTCGTCTTCACCGACTTCTGCCGCACCTTCTTCGAGCGCGACGACCTTGTGCTGCGCTTCCGCCCGAGCTTCTTCCCGTTCACCGAGCCGAGCGCCGAGATCGACATCCAGTTCGCGAGCGGCCCGCTGGCCGGCCGCTGGCTCGAGGTGTCGGGTTCGGGCCAGGTGCACCCGAACGTGGTGCGCAACATGGGCCTCGACCCCGAGCGCTACATCGGCTTCGCCTTCGGCATGGGCCCCGACCGGCTCACGATGCTGCGCTACGGCGTGAACGACCTGCGCCTCTTCTTCGACGGCGACCTGCGTTTTCTCTCGCAGTTCCAGTAAGCACCCCATCACAGAAAAAACCAGATCGAGATCGAAGAGATGCAATTCCCGGAATCCTGGCTGCGCGAGTTCTGCAACCCGCCCATCGACAGCGCCGCACTGGCCGAAACGCTCACCATGGGCGGTTTCGAGGTGGAAGAGCGCCGACCGGTGGCGCCGCCTTTCACGCGCATCGTGGTCGGCGAAATCAAGGAAGCGGTGCAGCACCCGAATGCCGATCGCCTGCGCGTGTGCCAGGTCGATGCGGGGCAGGGCGCTCTGCTGAACATCGTTTGCGGCGCGCCGAATGCGCGCGTCGGCATCAAGGTGCCGTGCGCGCTGGTCGGCGCCGAACTGCCCCCGGGTGAGGACGGCAAGCCCTTCCTCATCAAGCTCGGCAAGCTGCGTGGCGTGGAAAGCCAGGGCATGCTGTGCTCGGCGCGCGAACTGCAGCTGAGCGAAGACCACGGCGGCCTGCTCGAGCTCGACGCCGATGCCCCCATCGGCGCCGACGTGCGCGAGGTGCTCAAGCTCGACGACATGCTGCTCACGCTGAAGCTCACGCCCAACCTGGCGCACGGCCTCAGCGTCTACGGCGTGGCGCGCGAACTGTCCGCGCTCACGGGCGCGCCGCTCAAGACGCCCGACATCGCGCCGGTCGCCACCTCGTTCGCCGATGTGCTGCCGGTGAAGGTCGAGGCGCCCGAGCTCTGCGGCCGCTTCTCGGGCCGCATCATGCGCGGCGTGAACACCAAGGTCGCGACGCCCGCCTGGATGGTCGAGCGCCTTGCGCGCTGCGGCCAGCGCAGCGTGACGCCGCTGGTCGACATCTCGAACTACGTGATGTTCGAGTACGGCCAGCCCAGCCACATCTTCGACCTCGACAAGATCCATGGCGGCCTCACGGTGCGCTGGGGCAAGCCGGGCGAGCAGCTGAAGCTTCTCAATGGCAACACGATCACCGTCGACGACAAGGTCGGCGTGATCGCCGACGATCGCGAGGTCGAGTCGCTCGCCGGCATCATGGGCGGCGACGCCACCTCGGTGTCCGACGACACGCGCAACATCTACGTCGAAGCTGCCTTCTGGTGGCCTGAGGCAGTGCAGGGCCGTTCGCGTCGATTCAACTTCTCGACCGACGCCGGCCACCGCTACGAGCGCGGCGTCGATCCGAGCCGCACCGTCCAGATCATCGAGCGCATCACTCAGCTGATCACCGAGATCTGCGGTGGCCAGGCCGGCCGTATGGACGACCAGACGTTGAGCGTGCCCGAGGCCGTGCCCGTCACGCTGCGCGTGGCGCGTGCATCGCGCGTGATCGGCATGCCGCTGACGCAGGCCCAGTGCGCCGAAGCGCTGAGCCGCCTCGGTTTCGCGATCACCGATGGCGATGGCACGCTGACCGTGACCCCGCCGCCGCACCGCTTCGACCTGCTGATCGAGGAAGACCTGATCGAGGAAGTCGCGCGCCTGATCGGCTTCAACAACCTGCCGACCACCGCGCCGCTCGCGCCCATCACCGCGCGCGTGCGTCCCGAGGCGCAACGCAGCCGCTTCGCGGTTCGCCGCAGCATCGCCGCGCTGGGCTACCAGGAAACGATCAACTTCAGCTTCGTCGAGGCGCACTGGGAGCAGGACCTGGCTGGCAACGCCAACCCGGTGAAGCTGCTGAATCCCATCGCCAGCCAGATGAGCGTGATGCGCTCCTCGCTGATGGGGTCGCTGCTGCAGGTGCTCAAGTTCAACCTCGACCGCAAGGCGCCGCGCGTTCGCGTGTTCGAGCTCGGCCGCGTGTTCATGCGCGACGACAGCGTCGTCACGACCGACAGCACTGTGCGCGGCGTGAACCAGCCGATGCGCGTGGCGGGCCTCGCCTGGGGCGATGCCGACGAGGCGCGCTGGGACGGCAAGCCGCAACGCATCGATTTCTACGACGTGAAGGGCGATGTCGAGGCGCTGCTCGCGCCGCTGGAGCCCGTCTTCGAGGCGGCCGAGCATCCGGCGCTGCACCCGGGCCGCTCTGCGCGCGTGCTGGTCGACGGCAAGGCCATTGGCTTCGTCGGCGAGCTGCACCCGCGCTGGCGCCAGAAGTGGGACTTCTCGCAGGCGCCCGTGCTGTTCGAACTCGATCTCGACGCCGTCACTGCGCGCCTCGTGCCGGTGGCGCAGCCGGTGCCCAAGCACCAGGCCGTCGAGCGCGACATCGCGGTCGTGGTGGCCGAGGCCGTCACGCACGACGCACTGATGCAGACCATCCGCTCCACCGCGGCTGCCAAGGGCCTGCTGCGCGACGCGACGCTGTTCGACATCTATCGTCCGCAGCCGCTGCGCGAGGGTGCGGTGGCTGCGCCGGGGGCACTGTCGCAGGGCGAGAAGAGCATGGCGGTGCGCCTGAGCTTCCAGAGCGACAGCGCCACCCTGACGGACGAGCAGGTCGAGCCGGCCGTCCGCGCGATCGTCGAACAACTGGGCGCCAAACTCGGCGGCCGCTTGAGGGGATGATGAGAATGAACGCTGCCGAATTCACGCTCGAGGCTCTCGAAACGCCTGCGCTCACCAAGGCGCATCTCGCCGACCTGCTCTTCGAGCAGATCGGCCTGAACAAGCGTGAGTCCAAGGACATGGTCGAGGCCTTCTTCGAGCTCGTGGCCAACAGCCTCATCGAAGGCACGGACGTGAAGATCTCGGGCTTCGGCAACTTCCAGATCCGCGTGAAGGCGCCCCGGCCGGGGCGCAATCCGCGCACCGGCGAGGCGATTCCGATCGGCGAGCGGCGCGTCGCGACCTTCCATGCGAGCGCCAAGCTCAAGGAACAGATCCACGGAAGCATCGACCAGGGCAGTACCTCCGAAGTCGAATGGAGCCTCGGCTCCGAATAAGTGCTTGGTGCTGCGCGGCTGCGTGGAGTAATCTCTGAGGTTTCCCGCGCACAGTCTTGATTTCAATGGAGAAAACGCTCCCTCCGATTCCCGTCAAACGCTACTTCACCATCGGTGAGGTCGGCGAGCTGTGTGGCGTCAAGCCGCACGTGCTGCGTTATTGGGAGCAGGAGTTCACGCAGCTGCGCCCGATGAAGCGGCGCGGCAACCGCCGCTACTACCAGCACCACGAGGTGCTCATGATCCGCCGCATCCGTGACTTGCTCTATGACCAGGGCTTCACGATCAGCGGCGCGCGCAACAAGCTGCAGGAACTCGTGCAGGGCGAGCGCGACCGCCGCAAGGCGGGCGAAGTGCCGCTCGAAGGCGTGGAGGCCATCGAGATCGACCAGGAGGAATTCGACGCCGCCATCGTCGAGGATTCGTCCGCGTCTGCGGTCGTGCAGACGGCCGATCTGTCGCAGCTTCTGCACCTTCGGCGCGAACTATTTGAAATTCGTGAGCTGCTGACCGTCGGACGCTGAATTTCCAAGGCTATAATCGAGAGCTTCGGTGTGTGGCGCAGCCTGGTAGCGCACTTGCATGGGGTGCAAGGGGTCGAAGGTTCGAATCCTTTCACACCGACCAAAGTCAGTAGATGGAACAACGGCTTACGCTCAAAAGGCGTAAGCCGTTTTTCTTTGGGCCGCGGTGCTTGCCGTGCCTTCGGTTCAGCACTAAAAAAAAGCTCACCCGAGGGTGAGCTGAAGGACCCCGTTCTCGCATGGGGTCGGAGGGAGGAGCCCGCCGGAGGGAGGCGGGCGAATCGATGATCGCGGCCAATCTGGGAGACATCGAGGACGAGTTCTCGATTTCGGGGCGCTCGCACATCGATTCCGAAGAAATGCGGATACCCCGGAATTAGTTCCTTTGTTTGCTGTGCCTTCGCGCCTATCCTTCGCGCCCAACATGAATGCCGCACAGCAACTGCAACTCCTCGTCGACCTGCCCGATGGCTGGTCCAGCCGCATCGATATCAAGCGCACCACCAGCGGCCGCTATGCGGGCGTTGCCGAACTGAACCTGCGCGGTCTCAAGTACGGCGTACTGGTCTTCATGCAGCAGCCCACGCTGGAAGCGGCGCTGCAGCGCGTGCGGCTGCGGGCCAGCCAGTTCGCGCGAGAGAGGCTCGGTCCGCTCGACGTGGCTTCGGCGAGCCTGGCAAGGTTGGGCTGATCCACCTCGCCGCCGCGCGAGGGTTGGAGTTGGCTATCCCGCGGATGAGGATTGCCAACCCACGAAGTGCTCCTTCTGCGGCACCATCAGGTGTCGATACCCGAACAAGGAGCACGCCATGAAAGCATTCAGAAAACTCGTCGGCGGCGCGATCTCCGTCGCTGGCGCCGTGGTGCTTGTCGCCCAGCATCTGTAGGCGACCGCCGGTCAACCGAAGGTGAACGCGTAGGCCTGCGCGCCCGCGTCCAGGAATTCGATCTCGAAGAGGCGATCCTTCTCGTTCGCCGTCTGGCGCACCAGCTGATAGAGGCGCTGCCCGTCGATGACGCCGTTGCCCTGCGCATCGGTATCGGTGCCATGGTCGCCGAGCGGCGGCGCGCCGTCGATCCGCACCCTGAAGCGCACCGGCTTCCCATCGGCCGCGGGCCCTAGCACCAGATGCAGGTCGCGTGCATGGAAGCGATAGGCAATGCGCCCGTTGGGCTGCACCAGCACTGCGCGCTCGCCTTCCACCTTCCATTCGCCCCCCAGCGTCCATTGGTTGGTGCGTAGCGATGAAACACCGGCGTAGACCCGCGCGCGGTCGTTCGAGATGCCGCCGGGCGATGCGAAGTTGCGCGCCTGCTCGTAGCCCAGGTAGGTCTCGCCCGAGAGGGCAGGCTCCGCGGCTGCCGCAGCCTGCGTGCCCTTGCCCTCAGGCGAGACCATCCCCGCCGATGCGACGGGCCGTCCGGCCTCCGCCAGCAGTTGCTGGATGGCCTGCTCCGACTTCGCGTACTGCCCCTCGCCGAACTGGTGATGCCTGATGCGCCCCTGCGCATCGACGAGATAGAAGGCCGGCCAGTACTGGTTGCCGAAGGCGCGCCAGATCGCGTAGTCGCTGTCGACGGCCACCGGGAAACCGATATCCAGATCCTTCGTCGCCCGGCGCACGTTGGCCGACTGCTTCTCGAACGCGAACTCCGGCGTGTGCACGCCCACCACCACGAGGCCCGCGTCCTTGTACTTCTCGGCCCAGGCGCGAACGTAGGGCAGGGTGCGCAGGCAGTTGATGCAGGAGTAGGTCCAGAAGTCGACCAGCACCACCTTGCCGCGCAGGCTCTCGGGCGTGAGCGGGGGCGAGTTGATCCATTCGGTGGCGCCCGCGAGCGAGGGAAGCATGCCTTCGTCGGGCAGCGTCAGCGCAGGCTTCTTCGGTTCGGGCTGCGTCGACGCGAGCATCAGGCCGCCGGGGTCGACGGAGGCCTGCGGCGCGGACGAAGGCTGCTGCGATGGCATCGGCATGTCGATCTTCTCCACCAGCGCCTTCTCCAGCGCCGAGGTCGTGCCGATCGAGAGCTGGGCGAGCAGCCCCGTGTCGAGACCCGACGCGATCGCACCCACCCCCGCGAGCACCGCCACGCCGGCCACGCGCCGCATCCATTCACCCGCGTGCAGCGAGCCCTTCATCGCCGAGAACACCCGCCCGCCGAAGAGCAGCGCAGCCGCGAGCGACGTGCACGCACCCGCCGCATAGGCCAGCAGCAGCAGCGAAGTGCCTACGCTCGCACCGTTGAGCGCGGCACCCGTCAGGATCAGCCCGAGGATCGGGCCTGCGCAGGGCGCCCAGAGGAATCCGGTGCCGATGCCCAGCAGCAGCGGCGAGAGCACCGACGACGCCTTCGCGTCCGCAGCCGGCCCGGACAGCCGCAGCCCGAGCGCCACCAGAGGGCGGGTCAGGCGGTCGGCCACCGAAGGAAAGAGCAGCGTCACGCCGAACAGCGCCAGCAGCGCGATCGCCGCGCCGCGCCCGTACTCGTTGAGCGTCACGACCCAGCCGCCGCCCACCGCCGCCAGCGTGGCGACGGCCGAGAACGCCAGGGCCATGCCCAGCAGCATCGGCAGGCCGTGCGAGCGGAAAGGCCGGTCGGCGCGCGCGAACACGAAGGGGAGCACGGGCAGGATGCACGGGCTCAGGATGGTGAGGACGCCACCCAGGTAGGCAACGATGAGGAGGAGCATGGTCGGGTCCGGTCGGTGTGATGTTGTGGGTGAATGAAAGCGAAGGCAAGCCAAGACAGCGGAATGCAGGGCGAGCGGAGCCCTCGCGGTCTCGCCCGGCGAGCCGCATCCCTGTCGGTGCTGGTGTGGATGGCGCTGGCCGCGCGGCGGCTCAGTCCTCGTGCGTCGCGTCGCGGGTGTTCATGGTCAGCCGGGCTTCGAGCCCGCCTCCGTCACGGTTTCGCAGCGTGAGCTCCGCGCCCATCGCTGTCGCCAGTTGCTGCGCGATGGCCAGGCCGAGGCCGGTACCGCCGGTGTTGCGGTTGCGCGAGCCCTCGACGCGGTAGAAGGGTTTGAGCACGTTCTCCAGCTGGTCTGGCGGAATGCCGGGGCCGTTGTCGACCACCGCCAGCGTCAGCCGGTGGCCGGCGTCGGCCTGCACCTGCAGCCGCACTTCGGTGCCGAACTTCAGCGCGTTGTCGATCAGGTTGGTCAGGATGCGCCTCAGCGCGTTCGGCCGCGTCACCATGGGCTCGCCGACGCGGCCTTCGAGCAGCACCTGCTGGCCCGCGTCCTCGTAGTCGGCCACCATGCTCTCGAACAGCGCGTCGGCGTCGATGCGGCGAGGCGGCTCGGTGGCACCGTGCAGGGTGCGCGCGTAAGTCACGCCCTCGCGCACGAGCGTGTGCATCGCGTCGAGGTCCTGCCGGAACTTGTCGCGGTCATGGCCGTCGTCCATCAGATCGGTGCGCAGCCGCATGCGGGTGATGGGGGTCTGCAGGTCGTGCGAGATGGCCGCGAGGATCTCCACCCGCTCGGCCATGTAGCCGGCGATGCGCTTCTGCATCGCGTTGAAGGCGCGCGCCGCGTGCTGCACCTCGGTCGGACCTTCCTCGGCCAGCTGCCGGCCCTTCAGATCGGGGCCGAGGTCGTCGGCCGCGTCGGCCAGCTGCGCCAGCGGCCGCGTGACCAGCCGCACCGCATACCAGGCGCACACCGCCAGCACCAACAGCTGCACCCACAGCAGCCACATCACCCAGCTCGAGACCGGCATGTCCACCCGCCGCGCATGCACCACCACCGAAGAGCCGTCGGACAGCCGCACCTGGATCTGCAGGCCCTGCGGTGGATTGCTCACCTGGCCGACCTTGACGATCTCGAAGGGGCGCATCGCGTCGGTGATGGCCTTGGCGAACTGCTGCGACAGCGGCGTGTCGGGCGGTATGCCTTCGGCGCTGCCGCCCAGCACGAAATGGTAGTTGCGCCGCTCCAGCCGCGCGAGCCAGTCTTGGCGCTCGGCGGCGGGCAGCCGGTCGAGGATGGCGACCGAGCTGGCGATGTCGCGTTCGATGCCGATCATCATCAGCTCGCGCATCGCGATGCCGCGCTCGTAGCCGATGGCGATGAAGGTCAGCAGCTGCGCGATGGCCAGCCCGACGACGATGATCAGCGTCACCCGCGAGAACAGCGAGCGCGGCAGCAGACGGCGCAGGCCCGTGGGCGCGGGGGAGGCCGGGGCGATGTCGGCGGGAAGGCTGTCGGCGGATGTAGGCATGGGCAGGTTTATAGACCCGCCCGCATCCTGGAGCGGCCCGCTTTGTATTCCAGTGTGTTGGGCAGCGCGGGCCGACATACAACATTACCCGTTCACCCCGGCCTGCCAGCCGTCCCGGGCGCGCGCCGGGCAACATAGTGTGGCCGCCGTGTCCGCGAGATACACGGAAATACAAAACGGCCCGATCCGGCCCCCGCCCGGGCTACATTGCGCCTACCCCTCGCGCCACAGGCGAATCACAGCACAGCCATGAACATTGCCAAGAGCTCCGACCACATCCTCATCGTCGACGACGACCGGGAGATCCGCGAACTGCTCTCCACCTACCTGGTCAAGAACGGCCTGCGCGTGGTGACGGTGCCCACGGGGCGGCACATGCGCGCGGCGCTGGAGGAGTCGGGGCCCTTCGATCTCATCATCCTCGACCTGATGCTGCCCGGCGAAGACGGACTCACGCTGTGCCGCGACCTGCGCACTGGAAAATACAAGGCGACGCCCATCCTCATGCTCACCGCGCGCAGCGAGGAGGCGGACCGCATCCTGGGCCTGGAGATGGGCGCCGACGACTACCTGGCCAAGCCCTTCTCCGCACGCGAGCTGCTGGCGCGCATCCGCTCGGTGCTGCGCCGCACGCGCATGCTGCCGCCGAACATGCGCTCCACGGAGTCGGCCTCGAAGCTGGCCTTCGGCGACTGGCAGGTCGACACCACCGCGCGCAACCTGATCGACGACAGCGGCGTGATGGTGGCGCTCAGCGGCGCGGAGTACCGGCTGCTGATGGTGTTCCTCGACCATCCCCAGAAGGTGCTGAGCCGCGACCAGCTGCTGAGCCTCACCCAGGGCCGCGAGGCCGAGCTCTTCGAGCGCTCCATCGACCTGCTGGTGAGCCGCCTGCGCCAGCGCCTGCGCGACGATGCGCGCGAGCCGCGCTACATCAAGACGGTGCGCAGCGAGGGCTACGTCTTCTCGTCGGCCGTCGAGGCGCTGGATTGAGCCTGGGGCCGCGGGCCTACACTCGCGGAATGATCAAGCCACTGTTCTTCCCGGCGGGCGCGCTTCTCTCGCTTCTACTGGTCGCTGCGTGTGCCCAGCCCGAGCCGCCCCGGCCCGCGCCGCCGCCGGTCGGCATGGCGAATCCGGCTTCGGTCTACTGCAACAGCCTCGGGGGCAAGACGCTCATGCGGTCGAACGACAAGGGGCAGTACGGCATCTGCCAGCTTCCGGATGGTCGGCAGATCGAGGAATGGGAGCTCTACCGCCGCGATCATCCGGCGAAGTAGCGCTGTAGCAGCCTCGCTTCTACGGTTCGGGCGAGCGCAGGCGCTGGCCGTCTTCGCGCCTGGACGAGATGCACTGGCAGCTCACGGGGTTGCGTACTTCATGTGCGACGCCGCCTGCGAAGAAGAGCAGGGCGAGCCAGAGTTTCTTCATTTGTTTTGCTTCCTGCGGTTCGTGGGTGTTCGTGTCCGGGGCACGGACGCTGCGCTCATCGATCACGACGATGGGTTGCCTTGCGCAGCGAAGTACAGGAGGAGGCCGAAGGCGGGGGGACATTCGTGGAGCAAGGTACCCCGTCGGCGTGATCGCGCCCTGGGCGACAACCGCTTCAGGTACCCGAAGGCGCAGGCTCGGCCAGCAGCGCCTGGATCTTCTTCTCGGTCGTGCCGTAGCTGCCCTCGCCGAAGTGCGAGTAGACGATCTTCCCCTGCTTGTCGATCAGGTACACGGCGGGCCAGTACTGGTTCCGGAATGCCTTCCAGGTGCCGTAGCCGTTGTCCTGCGCCACGGCGTGCTTGATCTGCAGGCGTTCGATGGCGTCCTTCACGTTCTTCGTCGACTTCTCGAACGCGAACTCCGGCGTGTGCACGCCGACCACCACCAGGCCCTTGTCCTTGTACTTCTGGTTCCAGTCCTTCACGTAGGGAAGGTGGTTCAGGCAGTTGATGCAGGTGTAGGTCCAGAAGTCGACCAGCACCACCTTGCCGCGCAGTTCGCTCAGCTTGAGCGGCTGCGAGTTGAGCCAGGTGTCGATGTTCTGGAATTCGGGCGCCGCGACGGCTTCCGAAGCAGGGATGTCACCGCCGAACGGCGAGGGCGCGGCGAAGGTCAGCGTGAGCGCGGCCGCCGAGGCGGCGATGGCGACTGCGAAGTAGAGGGCGGAAGAGCGAAAGCGCATGGCGGTTCCTTCGGAAGAGTGACGGACGTTCGTCTATGAACGAAGCCGATTCTTCGCCGGGCCGCCCGTGCGTGGAGCGGATTGCGTATGCCTCTGTATCTGCGGGGCGCAGGCCGCACACTACGTTTCACAGCTCGCCAGATGCGAGGGTCAATCGACCCGGATGTTGCGCGAGCGGACCAGCGCGCTCACCCTTCCGGTTTCGTCCTTCACGAATTTCGCGAAAGCCTCCGGCGTGGTTCCGGCCGGCTCCAGGCCCAGTTGCAGCAGCTTCTGCCGAACGGCAGGATCGTTGACCGCGGCCTGCACCGCCTTGCCCAGCTTCTGCACGATATCGGCCGGCGTGCCCTTGGGCAGGAACACGCCGTTCCACTCGACCACGTTGTAGCCCGGCAGGCCCGACTCGGCGAGCGTCGGCACATCGGGCAGCCCGGGCACGCGCTTGCCGGAGCTCACGCCCAGCGCGCGCAGCTTGCCGCTCTTCACATAGCTCAGCGTCGAGGCCACGTTGCCGAAGTAGGCCGACACCTGCTCGCCCATCACGTCGGTCAGCGCCGGTGCGCCGCCCTTGTAGGGCACATGCATGAGGTTGATCTTCGCCTGCTCGTTCAGTGCCTCGCCCGCCAGGTGCGAGCCGGTTCCGCCGCCCGCCGACGCGAAGCTCAGCCTGCCCGGGTTCTTGCGTGCGTAGTCGATGAACTCCGGCACGGTCTTGTAAGGGGCGGTCGCGGGCACCACGAGGATCTGCGGCGCCGTGGCCACCAGCGACACCGGGATGAAGTCCTTCGCCGCATCGAACGGCAGCTTGCGCAGCGATGGGTTCACCGAGAACGCCGATGCGTCGTAGAGCACGGTGTAGCCGTCGGCCGCTGCCTTGGCGACGTTGTCGGCACCGATCACGCCGCCGGCGCCCGGCTTGTTGTCGATCACGATCTGCTGGCCCAGCGCGGCACTCATCTGCTGCGCGACGATGCGCGCCGTGTTGTCGGCGCCGCCGCCTGCCGCGTAGGGCACCACCATGCGGATCGGCTTGTCGGGCCAGGCGGCCCAGCCCAGCAGGGGAACGGCGCAGGCGGTGAGCGTGGCGATGGATTTCAGGAGGAGTCGCTTCTTCATCTCGATGTCTCGGGTCTTGCGGGTCATTGAAAGTCGTAGAGCTGCGCGGGGTTGTCGACCAGTACGCGGCGACGCGCGGCCTCGTCGGGCACCCATCGGCCCAGCAGGTCGAAGAGCTGCGCGTCGTCGGGCTTGGCCGTGCGTTCGGTGGGGTGCGGCCAGTCGCTGCCCCACACGACCCGCTCGGGCGCCTGCGTCGCCCAGGCCCGGGCGACGTCGACGGTGTCTGCGTAGCCGCCTTCGGCGCCGGCCGCGGAGTCGAGATACGCGCCCGAAAGCTTGATCCAGGTGCGGCCTTTGTCGAGCAGCCGGCTCACCACGCGGTACGCGGGGTGCGATGGTCCGTCGGGCTGCGGCAGCCGCGCCAGATGGTCGAACACCATCGTGCAGGGCAGGCGATCGAGCAGCGCCGAGTGCGCGGCGATCTGGTCGGCGCTCCAGTGCAATTGCACATGCCAGCCGAGTTCGTGAACGCGACGGGCCAGCGGCTCGACCATCGAGAAGTCCGTCGCCGCGTTCGCCGATGTGTACAGCGTGAAGCGGATGCCCCGGATTCCGCCCTCGTGCAGCTGCCTCAGCGCGGCATCGCTAACCTCGGGACGCACCACCGCCACGCCGCGCGTGCGATCTGCACCCAGCGCCTGGATGGCATCGAGCGTCACGCTGTTGTCGGTGCCGTGCACACGAGGCTGCACGACCACCGTGCGCTGCGTGCCGGTGCGCTGCTGCAGCAGGCGGTAGTCGCCGGCGGTGGCGTCGTCGAGCATCGCGTCGGGCGAGCCGTGCATCGGAAAACGGCGGTCGTACACGTGGATGTGCGCGTCGCATGCGCCTTCGGGCGCCGCGATGAGCGGCTTGCGCGTGCCGGCGCTGTGAGGCACTGCGATCTCGTCGGCCATGGCTCAGTCGCCTGCGCGTCGCTTGGCCAGCACGGCGGCCGTGTGCTGCCCCAGCGTCGGCGCCGCGAAGGGCTCGGGCCCGGGCGTGCGGCCGAAGCGCACCGGGCGGGTGAAGCCGCGATACGAACCCAGCGTGGGGTGCGGGATGTTCGCGACCATGTCCTCGGCCAGCACCTGCTCGTTGTCGAACATGTCTTCCACGGTGCGCGCGGCGGAGCAGGGCACTTCCTCGCCGAAGATCTCTTCCCATTCGAGCGCGGTGCGCCCGGCCAGCGCGGCGCGCAGCTTCGGCACGATCTCGGCCGCGTGCTGCGCGCGCTTGCGCACCGAGTCGTAGCGCGCGTCGGCTGCAAGCTCGGCCAGTCCGACCTTGGCGCACAGCGCCTGCCAGAAGTGCGGCGTGTTGGCCGAGATGTAGATGTGCCCCTCGCGCGTGGGGTGGATGCCGGTGATGCCGCCGGAGCGCATGTCGCGCCCCACGTCCTTCGGCTCGCCCTCGGCCCACACCATGCGCGCCGACTGCATCGTGAGCGCCGAGCGCAGCAGCGACACGCCCACGAACTGGCCCTCGCCGCTCTTCTCGCGCTCGTACAGCGCCGAGGCGACGCCCGCGGCCACCAGCGCCGCGGCGTAGTAGTCGACCACCGAGCCGTAGATGATCTCGGGCGGCTCGCCGCGCTTGCCCTGCAGCGCGCACATGCCGGTCATGGTCTGCAGCACCTGGTCGTAGCCGGCCTTCTCGCGCAGCGGACCGGTCTCGCCATAGCCGGTGACCGCGCAGTAGATGAGCCGCGGGTTCACCGCCTTCAGCTGCTCGTAGGCGATGCCCAGCCGCGGCGGCACGCTGGGCCTGAAGTTGTGCACCAGCACGTCGGCGCCGCGCACCAGCTCCATCAGCGCAGCCAGGTCCTCGGGGTTCTTGAGGTCGAGCACAGTGCCCAGCTTGCTGCGGTTCACGCCGATGAAGGCGCGGCTCTCGGCTTCCAGCGTCGAGGGGTACTTGCGCAGGTTGTCGCCGGCGGGCGGCTCGATCTTGATGACCTCCGCACCCTGGTCGGCCAGCAGCGAGCAGCCGTACGGGCCCGCGATGTAGGCGCTCAGGTCGAGCACGCGCAGGCCGCTGAGCGGGCCGGCGGGGCCCCGGCGTTCGGGCAGGCGCGTGTCGTCGGGGGCGGTGATGCTCATGGGCTCTTTCTCTTTCTTGCCTGTATCGGCGATGACGTTCAGTCGGCGGTGATGTTCTGTTGCTTGGCCAGCTTCTTCCAGCGCTCGACGTCATCGGCAATGACGGCGCCGAACTGCGCGGGCGTGAGCGGCGTGGCGATGGCGCCTTCGCGCAGGAAGCTGGCGCTGATCTCGGGCTTGGCCAGGATCTGGTTGACGGCGCCGTTCAGCTTGGCGACCACGTCCGGCGGCGTGCCCGCAGGCGCCAGCAGGCCCCACCAGAGCTCGAACTCGTAGCCGGGCACGGCGGTGGAGATCGGCGTGAGGTCGGGTGCGATGGGGCTCGGCTTCAGGCTGGTGATGCCGACCGCGCGCAGCTTGCCGGCGCGCACCATCGGCAGCAGCGAGGGGCCGCTGGAGATCAGCAGCTGCGTCTGGTTGCCGACAAGGTCGGTCACCGCCGGGCCCATGCCCTTGTACGGGATGTGCGCAATCTGCAGGTCGCCCACCTTGGCCTTGAGCAGCTCGGTGCCGAACTGGTTGACGCTGCCCGAGCCGGAAGAGGCGTAGTTGTACTGGCCCGGCTTCGCCTTGATGGCGGCGATCAGCTCGGCCGGCGTCCTGGCCGGGAACTCGTTGTTGACCGCGACGATGAACGGCCCCTTGGCGAACATCGCCACCGGCGCGAGGCCCTTGACCGGGTCGAAGGGCAGCTTCGACTGCACCGCCGCGTTGGTCGTCATGCTCGAGGACACCGCCACCAGCGTGTAGCCGTCGGGCGCTGCCTTGGCCACCTGGCCCGTGCCCGTGTTGCCGCTCGCACCGGGGCGGTTGTCGATGATGACCGGCTGCTTGAGCTGGTCGCCCAGCTCCTTCGCCACCTGCCGCGCGAAGGTGTCGTTCGAGCCGCCGGCCGGGTAGGGCACGACGATGGTGATGGTCTTGTTGGGATAGCCGCCCTGGGCGAACGCGGCGCCGGCGAATGCGGCAATCGCGACGACGGCGAGCGCTCGCGGGCGAAGGAAGGATGGGAAATGCATTTTCTTGTCTCCGGTTTCTTTTATTGATGGAAGGCAGGTCGGCCTGCAAGCAGGCCCTGGCTCAGCCTGGAAGCAGCCCCAGGCTCAACTCGGAAGCAGCCCCAGGCTGCGTGCGCTCTCGACGATGGCGCGCGCGCGGATCACGAAGGGGATGTCGATCATCTTTCCGTCGACCACGTAGGCGCCGACGCCCCTGGCATCGGCCTCGCGCGCCGCCTCGACCACCTTGCGCGCATGGGCGATCTCCTCGTCGGTCGGGCGGAACACGTCGTTGGCGATGGCGATCTGGCTCGGGTGGATGCAGGTCTTGCCGAGGAAGCCGAGGTCGCGTGCCAGCTTGGCCTCGGCTCTGAAGCCCTCGGCGTCGCGGATGTCGGCGAAGGCGCTGTCGTAGGCATACAGGCCCGCCTCGCCGGCCGCGATGCGCACCGCGAACATCGCATGGCGGATCGCCGAAGGCTCGCGCCGGGCGATGCCCAGCGGCTCGAACAGGTCGCCCAGCCCCAGCTGCAGGCCTGCCACGCGCGGATGCGCCAGTGCGAGCTCGGCGGCCATGCGCAGGGCGGCGGGCGTCTCGATGTTCAGCAGCAGGCCGATGGGCGCCTGCACGCCGTTGGCCCGCTCCGCGCGCTCGATGGCGTCGGCCGCGGTGCGCACGTGCGCGGGGCTCTGAGGCTTGGGCAGGTTGATCAGGTGCACACCGGTGCGCGCGACCGCCGCGATGTCTTTGTCGAAGTGCGGCGTGTCCATGGCGTTGACGCGCACGATCAGCGTCTTGCGCGACGAGGCGGCCTCGCCGCCTTCGAGGAACCTGCGCACGGTCTCGCGCGCCTCGTCCTTGCGCGGCTCGGACACGGCGTCTTCGAGGTCGAGGCTGATGGCGTCCGCCTCGCCGGCGAGCGCCTTGGCGAACAGCTCGGCGCGGGTGCCGGGAACGAAGAGTTTGCTTCTCATGAGGGCAGTGTCGGCAGTTCATGAGAAGAGAAAAACAGCTGTTCGCTGCGATCACATCATAGAAAATCTATCTTCATGGAAACGGCCTACCTGCAAAGCTTTCTTCTGGTGGTGGAGTCGGGCTCGATGTCCGAGGCCGCGCGCCGGCTCGACCTGACGCCCGGCGCGGTGGCGCAGCAGATCCGCGCGCTGGAGCGCGAGCTCAACGCGCCGCTGCTCGCGCGCGCCGGGCGCACAGTGCAGCCCACCGAGGCCGGGCACCGGCTGGTGCAGCGGGCGCGCACGCTGCTGCGCGAGGTGAGCGACATCAAGGCGCTGGTGGGCAGCGAGGCGGCGGGCGGCGAGCTGGTCGTCGGCACCATCAACACGGCCATGCACAGCCTGCTGCCGGACATCCTCGCGCGCTTCGTGACGACGCATCCGGGCGCCAAGGTGTTCCTGCAGTCGGGCACCACCGCCGCGCTCTACAAGGCGATGCAGCAGGGCGAACTCGACGCGGCCGTGTGCCTGTATCCGCCGTTCGCCCTCGCCAAGACCTTCGACTGGGCGCTGCTGCGCGAGGAGCCGCTGGTGCTGCTCGCACCCAGCCGCCTCGCGCGGCGCGATCCGCACGAGCTGCTGCGCACTTCGCCGCTGATCCGCTACGACCGCAACCTCGGCGGCGGCAAGCAGGCCGACCGCTACCTGCGGGCTGCCGGCATCGTGCCGCAGGAGCGCTTCGAGCTCAGCTCGCTGCTGGCGATCGCGATGATGGTCGACCGGGGCCTGGGCGTGTCGGTCGTGCCCGATATCGCCTCGCCGCTGCTCGACGGGCAGCGCATCGTGAAGATCCCATTGCCGCTGCCTTCCGAGACGCGGCGCTTCGGGATCCTGTGGATGCGGTCATCGCCGCGGCTGAGGCTGATCCACGGCTTCGTGGAGAGCGCGGCGCTGGTCACTGCTGCAAAGGGCGAGGGCGGCGGTTCCCGCAAGCGCTAGCGTCGGCGCTCGCCGTGTCTCCTGGCATCCGCGTACGCGGCCGTCGCCTGAGCAGCCCGGCCGCGACGTCGAAGCCGCGGCTCGCCCCGACTGCTGCCGCACCGGTGACCGCCAGCATCGCCACCATGTGCACCGCCACAGCCGCGAAGGCCAGCGCCAGCGAGCCCGACGCGGTGATCTCCCGGGCCGCCGGCGCTTCGCTCATGCACAGCGGGATCAGCGCCGGCACCAGCATCAGTCCGGCGCCGTGGGCGGTGGACATCATGAAGGACCAGAGTGCGAGCCCGGCATGGGCGGCCTTCCGGCCGCGACACAGGTGATGCGCGACAACGGCGACGAGCATCGCCCCCGCTGCCCACTGCAGGACGATGCGATCCATCGATGGAGCGAACAGGACCGCGGCAGCCACCAGCGCGACGGACGCAGCGTGCCCGACGGCGATCGGCACCAGCGCCCGCAGCACCCGCGACCGGCCGCGCGAAGCGGCTCCCAGAGCGGCCGCGAAGGCCCATCCGGTGGCCGGGTTCAGGCCGTGCAGTGCGCCGACGCCCGCGACCGCGAGCCATGGCCAGAGGCTTGCCATGATGCGTCGCCTTCACGCCTTGAAGCTGTCGCCGGTCGCGTCTCAGGCGCGCTTGTCGCAGCAGCACGCGCCGATCGCGGGGGCTTCAGCCTGTTGCTCGTAGCGGTCGTGGTGGCGCACCCATTCCATCTTGTAGGGCACCTCGCGCTCGTCGCGGCCCTTGGGCATGAGGTCCATCAGGTTGTAGGCACCCATCATCACTTCCACGCCGCGGCCGTAGGTCGAGTAGGTATGGAACACCTCGCCGGCTTCGTTCCTGTAGAACGCGCTGATGCCGGGCGCCTCGTCGTGCGGGAAGGGCAGCTTGCCGTAGTTGTAGTAGACCTCGCCGGTGGCCAGTTCCTCGGGCGTGAAGCTGACGTGGAAGTCGAGGTTGAAGTCGCTGCCGTTCGACGACACCCAGTCGAAGCGCCAGCCCATGCGCTCGCGGAACTGCATGATGCGTGCGAGCGGCGCTCGCGAGACGGCCACCAGCGTGATGTCGCGGTGCGCGAGGTGCACGTTCATGCCGTCGGTGTGGTCGGCCATGAAGGAGCAGCTCTGGCAGCCTTGCTCCCAGTCGGGCCCGAGCATGAAGTGCTGCACCAGCAGCTGGCTGCGTCCCTTGAAGAGTTCGGCCAGCGTGCGCCTGTCCTCGGGCGTGTCGAAGACGTAGTTCTTCTGCACGCGCTCCCATGGCAGCGCGCGGCGCTCGCGTGCGATCTGGTCGCGCAGGTGCGTGAGCTCCTTCTCGCGCGCCAGGAATGCCTTGCGCTCGGCGAGCCACTGCTCGCTGGAGACGACGCGGTGGTTCGTCGTTTCGGGTCTCTCGATGGTCGTGGTGTTCATGCTGGCCTCCTGGATCACTGCTTACTGCCGTTGGCTGGAATGGGGCCGGCGCACCGCGCGGACCTTGCCGCTCGCGCCGCCGCCTGCGTAGAAGAGATCGGCGCCGTCGGACTCCAGCCCGCTCACGCCCGCGCCGCGCGGCATTTCGAGCCGCTCCAGCACGGCGCCGGTCTGCGGGTCGATGCGGCGGATGTCGCTTTCTTCCGCTTCCCAGGTGCCGTGCCAGAGCTCGCCTTCGACCCAGGTCACGCCGGTGACGAAGCGGTTCGACTCGATGGTGCGCACCACGGCGCCGGTCTCGGGGTCGACCTGGTGGATCTTGCGGTCGCGGTACTGGCCCACCCACAGGCTGCCTTCGGCCCAGGTCAGGCCCGAGTCATAGCCGTTGCCCGGCGCGGGAATCGACGCCAGCACCTTGCCGGTGGCCGGGTCGATCTTGTCTATGCGCGATTCGGCGATCTGGTAGAGGTACTTGCCGTCGAAGGCGGTGCCGGCGTCGCAGGCGACGTCGAGCGTCTGGCTGGTTTCGCCGCTGGAAGGGTCGAAGGCCACCAGCTTCGCGCCGGTGGCGGCCCAGACGCGGCGGCCGTCGTGCGTCACACCGTGGACCTGGCCGGCACCGCCGAACGGGCCGTATTCGCGCACGATCTCGGCGGCGCGTACCGTGGGATTGCTCTTGCCTGTCTTGCTGCTCATCGTCGGCTCCTTGTATGAAGCGCCCCGAAACAGGCGCTTGGAGGCAACTCTATTCAATGGGCAGCGCGGCGGGGAGTAACAAGATCGTCGTGAATCCGGCCAGCGGCGGCGCGAGCCACTTCTGCGACCGCGCCTTGCCGATGGAACGCACCCGGCCCTGCGCCTCCAGTTCGACCAGCGCGCGCTGCACCGTGCGCTGGCTGGCCCCCAGTGCGAGCGCGAGCGCCGAGGTGGACCATGCGGCGCCATCGGACAGCAGCGCCACCAGCGAGGCCTGATCGCCATCGATGGGCGGCGCCAGCACGGCCACGCCGCGTCCATCGTGCGGCCTGAGCACGAACCCGCGCGGCGTGGCCTCGATGCCCGCCATCGCGGCGACGAGCGCGCGCAGCCGGCCGATCTCCACGCGCAGCCGCGCGCGGTGCGTCTCGTCGGGGTGGCGGGTGCGGAAGGCGCTCTCGATCAGCGCTTCGCGATCGACGTCGCCCGGCCATGCCTCGGCCAGCGAGCGCGCCAGCGAGAACAGCACCGGCCGCCGTGCCAGCGGCCGCCAGGCATCGCCGGCGCCGAGGCCGCGGCGGCAGGCATCGACCACCAGCGTGTTGGAGGCGAGAAGGGCGGCGACCTCGTCCAGGCGCAGCGGCTGCTCGCCGTCCGAGCCGATCCGCCGGGCGGCGGGGCGGTCGAAGGCGGCTTTCGCCTCCGTAACTTCGGCGAGCAGGGCGGGCACGCGCGCGCGAACCGCGGCTTCGTGCGCACGGCCCAGTGCTGACTTCGCCGGCACAATGCGCAGGGAGCGAAGCGACAGCTCGACCGCAGCCAGTTCGGCAACGGCCGCCAGCGTCGGCGGCAGGCCGCGCGTGTCGAGATGCGCGAGGGCCTCTTCCGCGTCTTCGAGCCGGCCCAGCAGCAGCAGCCGGCGCGCCGCGATCAGCCGGGCCTGCACCGCGTTGGCGTGGTCGTCGTGGGCCTCCAGCGCGGCGGCGGCATGCGTCAACGAGCGCGTCGATCCGCCGAGATCGCGCATCGCCAGCGCGACTTCGGCCTCGGCGACGATGCAGCGCGCGCGAGAGAGCTCCTCATGCGCGCCGAAGCCCCGCGCGGCACGCCGCAGCAGCTCGCGCGCCCGCGGATGCTCGCCGAGCTGCGCCATCGCGATGCCGCGCAGCGCCAGCGCCGGCGGGTCGTCGCGCAGGGCGACCCGCTTGAGGGCGCCGAGTGCATCGCCGGCGGCAAGGGCGCGGGCGGAGGCGGCGATGAGGGAGTCCATGGAGGCGGATTATCTTGATGGCGGCCTGCAGGGCCAGCGCCGCCCTGAAAGTCGAGGGGCGCCGTGCGCAGCCCGCACAACACTTGTCGCCGCGCGAGCCTAGGCGCGAAGGAGGGCCGTTCCTAGACTTTCCTCCATCACTTTCGATGGACCTACAGGAACAGCAAGCATGTCTTTCTCATCAGGACTCTCCCGCCGCGGACTCATGGGCGCGCTCGTCGCACCGTACGCGGCCGGCATTGTCGGCACCTCCTCGGCCGCAGCGGCAGCGACGGGATTGCCCACACCCACCATCCGCGCCATGTCGGGCGCAAAGCCGGTGCAACAGCTGCGTCGCAGCGCTACGGCATTGCTGGTGATCGACTTCCAGAACGAATACTTCACCGGCCGGATGCCCATTGCCGACGGCGCGAGTGCGGCGGCCCAGACGAGGCGGCTGCTGGCATGGGCCGACCAGCACGCGATGCCGGTCTTCCAGATCCAGCACATTGCGCCCGAAGGAGCCGCCACCTTCGCCAGGGATGGCAGTACCGTCAGGTTCCATCCCGACATGCAGCCCCGCCCGCGCGACAAGGTCGTGCAGAAGACGACCGTCAGCGTCTTCGCGAGCACCGACATCGCGCGGCAGCTGCGTTCTTCCGGTGTGCAGACGCTCGTGATCGCCGGCCTCATGACCCATGCCTGCGTGGCCGGGGCGGCGCGCGACGCAGGGCCGCAGGGCTTCGACGTGGTGGTGTCTTCCGATGCCACGGCCACCCGCGCGGTCCGCCGCGAGAACGGCGACGTCGTGTCGCACGACAGCCTGCACCGCGCGGCGCTGGCGGAGATCGAGGACACCTTCGGCGACGTGCTGACCACCGCGCAGATCCTGGCCCTGCCGGTCGCCTGACGGAAAATGCGCAGCCTCTGAAGCACCCGCGGGAGGCGGCGCATGGACCAGGTGAAAGCGATGCGGGCCTTTCAACGCATCGCGCAGGCGAAGAGCCTGTCGGCGGCCGCGCAGTCCCTGGACACGACGCACTCCAGCCTCTCGCGCCAGCTGCAGGCGCTCGAGATATCGCTGGGCGCACAGCTGGTGCGGCGCGATACGCGCGGCATCACGCTGACGGAGGCGGGCAGCCGCTACTACGCCGCCTGCACCGACATCCTTTCAAGGCTCGACGCCGCCCAGGCGGAGGTCGCGGCCGACGGCAAGGCGCCCTCGGGCACGCTGAAGGTGAGCATGCCGCTGGCGATCGCGACGCTCGACCTGCCCGAGTGGCTCCCGGCCTTCCAGGCTCGCCATGCCGGTATCAGGCTGGAGGTGGTCTGCACCGATCGATTCACGAAGCTGGTTGCCGAAGGCATCGACGTCGCCCTGCGCATCAGCGCAGAGCTCGAGGATGCCTCGATGATGGCCAGGACGCTGGCGGTTTCGGACATGGTCCTCGTCGCGGCGCCACGCTACCTGGCGGACCACGGCCTGCCCATGACGCCTCAGGCGCTGTCGGAGCACGAATGCCTGCTCCACAACGGTCCGGAGAGCCCCGCGCACTGGACGCTGCACATGCCCGATGGTCGGCAGCAGACGTTCAGGCCGGAAGCGCGCTTTGCCTGCGACACGATCACCGCGCTGTATTCGGCCGCGAAATGCGGGCTCGGCATTGCCGCGCTGACATGGCACACGGTGCGCTCCGACCTGCAGTCGGGCGCCCTGGTCCGCGTGCTGCCCGAGGTCACGCTCGGGCGGCGCACCTACGCGGCGCTGTATCCGCACACGCGGCATGTGCAGCCGGCGGTGCGCGCCTTCATCGACTTCATGGCGGGCTACTACCGGTAGCAGCGCCGGAGCCGGCTACGCCTCCTTCAGCTCCGGAAGCACCGAGGTCAGCGCGAAGTCGACGAGGTGCAGCCAGGTCTCCTCGAGGCCCATGATGTTGTGGTGGTCCGATTTCGCAACGGTCGTCACGCTGACCGGCGTGGGCCACGCCGCGATGAGCTTCTGCGAGCGCTCGGGCAGCACCACGTCGTCGCTCTCGGCCAGCAGCACGTGGGTCTTGGCCGCGACCTCCTTGCAGTGCTCGAGCGAGTTGAACTGGTGCCGCAGCAGCAGCGACAGCGGCACGAGCGGAAAGCGCTTCTTCGCCACTTCCAGCATCGAGTCGTAGGGCGTCACCAGCTGCAGGCTCGTGAACTCCTGCCGTGCGACGAGCTGGATGGCCACGCCGGTGCCCAGGCTGCGGCCGACCACGTGCAGGCGGGCCTGCGGGAAAGCCTTGCGCAGGTGCCTGGCGAACTGGCAGGCGTCCTGCACCGAGGCGATCTCCGAAGGGTGCCCCTGCGAGTCGGCCACGCCGCGGTAGTTGACGGCCGCGAAGCCGAAGCCCTCGGGCAGCCAGTGCAGCGTCTGCGCGGTGGCGCGTACGTCTTCGCCGCGGCCCGCGAAGTAGATGAAGAGATCCTGCAGCGCTTCCTCGCCCTGCGGGTGGTAGACATAGCCGCGCACCATGCCGCCGGGTACGGTGTGGGAGTAGGTCGAGAAGTCGTCGGAGAGCGGAACGACCGGCAGCTTGCGGGCGTTGAAGAGGATGTCGCCCTGGCGCGCGGCAAGCAGCGCCCAGTACGCGGCGATGCTGCCGATGGCTGCGGCCGAAGCGGAAAGGGCGATGCGGGCGGCTTTGGATGACAAATGGTGCTCCGGGAGAAAGGCAGCGCCTAGTTTCGCCTCTTTCTCCGCCGCGCCGCGCTTGCCGGTCTTTGCGCCTGTTTCGCTTTCTTTCCTTTCAGTGGGCCGCGATCAGCTGCTGGCGGCCGGCGCCGATGCGCATCGGCTCGGCAGCATGGGCGTCACCATGCCGCTGTTCCAGCCTGAACTTGCCGACGATCAGCGACAGGCTGCCCGCCTGTTCCTGCAGCGACTGGGCTGCCGCCGAGGCCTGCTCGACCAGCGCCGCGTTCTGCTGCGTGGTCTGGTCCATCTGCGTGACGGCCTGGTTGATCTGCTCGATGCCCGAGGTCTGCTCCTGGCTCGCGGCGCTGATCTCGCCCATGATGTCCGTCACGCGCTTCACGCTGCCCACGATCTCTTCCATGGTGCGGCCCGCGTCGGCCACCTGGCGGCTGCCTTCCTCGACCTTCTCGACCGAGTCGCCGATCAGCGCCTTGATCTCCTTGGCTGCGGCGGCCGAGCGCTGCGCGAGGCTGCGGACTTCCGAAGCCACCACGGCGAAGCCGCGCCCCTGGTCGCCCGCGCGGGCCGCCTCGACGGCCGCGTTGAGCGCGAGGATGTTGGTCTGGAAAGCGATGCCGTCGATCACGCCGATGATGTCCACCACCTTGCGCGAAGAGGCATTGATCGAGCCCATTGTCTCCACCACCTGGAACACCACGCTGCCGCCGCGCGCCGCCACTTCCGATGCGGAGGTGGCCAGCTGGTTGGCCTGGCGCGCGTTGTCGGCGTTCTGCTTCACGGTCGAGGTCAGTTCCTCCAGCGAAGCGGCTGTCTGTTCCAGCGAGCTGGCCTGCTCTTCGGTGCGGGAGGACAGGTCCTGGTTGCCCACGGCGATCTGCGAACTGGCGGTCGACACGCTGGCCACCACGCCGTGAACCTGCGCGAGCGAGCCCTGTAGGGCGCCGCGCATCTGGTCGAGGGCGCGCAGCAGGTGGCCGGTCTCGTCGCCCGCGTAGCTGGACTGGGGCTTGCCCGTCAGGTCCATCTCGGCGATGGCCTGCGCGATGCTTTCTGCACGGCGCAGCGGCTGCGTGATGCTGCGCGCCAGCATCCAGGCCAGCAGGGTGCCGAGCACCAGGCTCACGGCGGAGCACACGATCAGCAGGTTGCCGGTCTGCGCGCGCAGGTCGTTGGCACGCACGGCGGCGGCGTCGAGCTGCTCGCGCTGCATGTCCACCACCTGCTGCACGCCGGCGATGTAGCTGACGGAGGTGGGCTGGAACTGCGCATCGAAGACGCGGGTGGCGCCTTCGAGGTCGCCCGCGAGCTTGAGCTTGCTCACTTCCTCGCGCGCGGCCAGGTAGGCCTTGCGCAGGCCGGCGATCTTCTCCAGCAGGGCGCGCTCGTCGGGCTTGACCAGCTTCTCCTCGACGAACTTCTGCAGCTCGTTGGTGTTCTTGATCGACGCTGCAGAGGCCGGCGCGAAGTAGTCGACGAGGCTGGGGTCGCTGCTCTTGGCGATGGCCGCGGCCCGCTGCACGCCGGCGGTGGTGTAGCGCAGCCAGTCGGAACCGGCGCGCTCGATCTTCAGGTTGTCCTCGATCATGGCGTCTATCTCGCGGCTGAGCTGGTGCAGCTTCCACACCGCCGCGGCGCTGGTGGCGACGAAGAGCGCCAGGATGATGCCCAGCACGATGGCCAGGCGCTTGCCGATTGAGACGTTGCTCAGGAACATGGTCGAACTCCGGAAACCAGGAATGAGAGGACGAAGGGCGACCGTCGGGTCGCCCTTCATCGCTGGTTATCGGCCGTTCAATTGAAAACTTTAGAAAACTCCTGGGAGTTCCCCGCCGGCTCCCGGCTCAGATCTTCAGCGGCGGGAACGACTTGACCAGATCGTCCAGGGCCTTGATCTGCGTGAGGAAGGGTTCCAGCTTGTCCAGCGGCAGGGCGCTCGGGCCGTCGCACTTGGCCTGGGCCGGGTCGGGGTGGGCTTCGAGGAAGAGGCCGGCCAGGCCGACCGCCATGCCGGCGCGCGCCAAGTCGGCCACCTGCTCGCGGCGGCCGCCCGATGCGGCGGCGCCGGCCTCGCGCTGCTGCAGCGCGTGGGTCACGTCGAAGATGATGGGCAGGTTCTGCGACACCTTCTTCATCACGCCGAAGCCCAGCATGTCGACCACGAGGTTGTCGTAGCCGAAGCAGGTGCCGCGGTCGCACAGGATCAGCTTGTCGTTGCCGGCCTCCTTGAACTTCTCGACGATGTTGAGCATCTGCGAGGGGCTCAGGAACTGGGGCTTCTTGATGTTGATGACCCGGCCGGTCTTCGCCAGCGCCACCACCAGGTCGGTCTGCCGCGCCAGGAAGGCGGGCAGCTGGAGCACGTCGACCACCTCGGCCACGGGCGCCGCCTGGGCGATCTCGTGCACGTCGGTCAGCACCGGCACGCCGAAGCTGTCCTTCACGGCCTGCAGGATCTTCAGGCCCTCGTCGAGGCCCGGGCCGCGGTACGAGTGGATGGAGGAGCGGTTGGCCTTGTCGAAGCTGCCCTTGAACACGTAGGGAATGCCCAGCTTCTGCGTGACGCGCACGTATTCCTCGGCACTGCGCAGGGCGAGGTCCTTCGACTCGAGGACGTTGACGCCGCCGAAGAGGACGAAGGGGGCCTCGTTGCTGGTGGCGACTTGGGGGGTGATGGTGACGGTTGACAAGGTTTTTCTCCTGACGGGGGTGCTTCGGTGCAGGGGCCTATTGTCGTTCCGCCGGCCCGGGGGGCTCAGCCTCCGGGCGTCACCGTCAGGTAGAAGGGCGTGAGCGTGCCCGCCACCGGCCGAAGCAGCTTCAGCAGCAGCGGCTTGCCGTAGCCTTCGCCCGCCAGCCGCTTGAGCAGGTCGGACAGCTGTGCCAGCGGCACGCCGTCGCAGCCGACGAGGATGTCGCCGCTGCGCAGCCCGTCGCGCGCGGCGGCCGAGCCGGCCACCACTTCGACCACCCGCACGCCGGTGGCCACCGGCCATTCGTTCTCGCGCACCCAGCGCCGCGGCAGGGCCACCGCCGCGCACTGCACGCCGAGCTTGCCGCGCCGCACGGCGCCGTGGCGCATCAGCTCGCCGGCCACCCAGCGGGCGGTGTCGATGGCCACCGCGAAGCTCAGGCCCTGGGCCGAGGGGATCACCGCCGTGTTCACGCCGATGACCTGCGCGGCGCTGTCCAGCAGCGGGCCGCCCGAATTGCCGGGGTTGAGCGCCACGTCGGTCTGGATCACGTCCTCGATCATCCGGCCGCCGCGCGAGGGCAGGCTGCGGCCCAGCGCACTCACGATGCCGGCGGTCACGGTGAAGTCGAAGCCCAGCGGATTGCCGACCGCCACCGCCAGCTGGCCCGGCTGCAGCGCGGCCGAGCTGCCCAGCGGCAGGAAGGCGCTGGGGTGCGACTCGATGCGCAGCACGGCGATGTCGGTGGAGGCGTCGGTGCCGACCAGGCGCGCCACGCTCTCGGTGCCGTCGGCGAAGGCGGCGCGCAGCTCGCCGGCGCCCTCGACGACGTGGGCGTTGGTGATCGTGAAGCCGTCGGGGGTGAACAGGAAGCCCGAGCCGCTGCCCTGGGCTGCAGGACCGTTGCCGCGCTGCGCGGCCTTGCGGACCTTGATGTGGGCGACCGCGGGGCTCGCGGTGTGTGCCACCTGGGTGACGGCGGCCGAGTAGGAGTCGAGGATAAATTCGTCGCGCGCGCCCATGGAGTACCTCTTCTTTCAGTCGGCGGAACCTGAAGGAAATGGCGGTGCGCGCCTGGTTTTCAACCCGGCGCCGGGCGTTCACGAAGCCTTCAGCGAAGGCTCAGCGATTCTTCAGCGGGCCTGCCCACACTCGGTTTCCCGACAACAACACCCAAGCCCACGGGGACACCAGCTTGAAGCACCTCATTCTTCTGGTCGCCGTCGCCGCGCTCGCGGCCGGCTGCGGCCACGATCGCCACCGCCACGACAGGGACCGCGACCACAACGGCATTCCCGACCGCTACGAGCGCAACCGCGACAGCGACAGCGACCGCGACGGCATCCCCGACCGCTACGACCGCAGGCCGTACGATCCGCGCCGCTATTGATAGCGCAGGGCGATCACGGCGCCTTCGGCTGCGACGACGGCTCCCACGAGTCGGGCGTGGTCGCCACCAGCGACTTGAAGTCTTTCCACGGCCGCGCGCCAGGGATGGTGCGCCCGCCGACGATCAGCCCCTTGGCGAACACCACCATGCGCTCGCGCAGGTAGGCGCGGTCCGATTCGGGCCATGTCTCGATGGAATGCGGGCCGCGCGCGAGCACGATCTCCTTCAGGCCGCGGATGCGGTTGTAGGCCGCCACCGTGCCTTCCAGCGTTTCCGCGCGGTCCCACAGGCCCTTGCCGAAGAATGCTGCGGGCCAGCGGTCCATGCCCGCGAGCGTGGACGAGTTGGGATAGAACACGATGTGGTGCTCCGCCGCCATGCCGCCCAGGAACAGGTTACGGTCGGCCAGGTCGGGCGAATCGCCCACGTAGCCCGCGCCGCTCGCAAACGAGGACAGCAGCAGCGCGCCGCGGATGTTGCGCAGGCCCTTGGGCGGGGTGCAGCTGGGCTGGGGCATGTCGAAGCTGCACTGGGCGACGTAGTTCTTCGTCATCGCCCAGGCGGTGGACATCGAACCGCGCGAATAGCCGCCGAGCACCAGCGGGATCTCGCTGGCAGGCATGCCCGCCAGCAGCCGGCCCCGCGTGGCCTCGCCCTGCAGCAGTTCGCCCTTGGGCGTGAGGATGCGCAGGCCGCGCCCGGTCTCCAGCGCCGTGAGGGCGCGGAACACGTCCTCGCCTTGCTCCAGCGTGTTGGTGTCGCTGAAGCCGCCCGACAGCCCCTCGCCGCGCCGGTCGTAGGCCAGCACGTCGAAGCCGGCCTGGTTCAGGGCATACAGGTTCTCGCGCCACCAGCGCTGGCCCATGGTCTCGGTGGTCGCGTTGGGGAAGCTCACCGGCATGGTCTTGCCGGTCTTCTGGTCGATGCGGTACGCCACCTCGGCGGGATGCTGGATCGCCGTGAGCTGCCCGCCGCCGCCCGGCGCCATGACGACCAGCGCGCGCGTCTTCTTTCCCTTGCCGTCGTCGATGCCCGCGCCCTCGATGTACCAGCCGCGCAGCTTGATGTCGCCCGTCATCTTCAGGTCGATGCGCTCGAAGGTGTCGCGCGGCGCGGTGAACTCCACCACGTAGGTGCGCGCGTCGGCCTCGGCGATGCCCTCGCGGTAGGGCGCCCTGGCGAAGAAGGCGGGGCGGCGGATCTGCCTGAGGTCGACGTTGCCGTCGGGGTCGATGCGCCCGGACGGATCGACAACCCCGGTCGAGCGCGTGGCGCGCTCCTTGTTGGGTGGCAGCCAGCGCTGCATCTGCGCGTCGATGCGCTTGAAGCAGGCCGGATCTTCCTTGCAGGCGCGCCAGCGTGCCTTGAGCTTGTCGTCGGTGAACTCGCTGATGTAGTAGTTGCCGCCCGCATAGCCGGCCGGCGGATGGTTGGCCGTCATCAGCACCGGCACGCAGACCTTCGGGCCTCTGGCGTCCTTCGGATTCTTCGGCAGCAGGTAGCCGCCCATCATCGCGTTGCGGTCGGTGCCGACCCAGGCGGTGCAGTCGGTGGGCGGCGCAGAGGTCACCTCGGCCTGCCGCTGAGCCTGGCTGGGCCCGCCGCATGCGCCGAGCTGGAGGGCGAGGACGCCGACGGCCAGCGCGGCCGTGACGCCATGCAGGCGAGACCGGGCAGGGCGCGCAGGGCCGGTGGGGATTGCGGTCGTCGGATCTGGCCTTACGGCCGGGAGAGAAAAAGGCATGCAGCGAAGCGCAAGTCGAGAGAGCCCGATCTTCGCCGCATCGGCGCGCGGAAAACGAAGCCATGGTCGATTCAGGGTGAAAGCGCTCGCCTCGATCTCTGTAGGACGTTTCCTGCGCACTCATGCGCTGCTTTCTCCGCTTCCAGTTGTGACGGCACGCGCTCAATCGCCGTCGACACAAATGAAACCGCTGGAAACCGCCGCAGGCACAGGAGACGACTGAGATGAAGAATTTCGAAGGCATCTATTGCTTCGACACGGCGAGCGTGCGCTTTGCCTTCTATCCCGAGGGGCCCGAGGGCCCGCGCGTACTCGCACAGATTTCCGAGGAAACCCTGCACGACGAATTCGGCGTCCGCGAAATCGGCGAACACCTGCTCGGCGCGTGCCGGGACCACTTCCACGCCATCGAACCGGCAGCCGTGGCGCGCTACCGGGCCACCCCGGACCAGGCCATCACGCTCACCATCACGGACTTCGGGCTCCACGCCTGACCGAGCCGAGATAGCTGTCCACGGGGACACTCGGTACCGGACGGCTCGCGCTGGCTGCCGCGCCGGGCATGGGCCACTCTCCGACAAGGCAAGGCGGCCCGAGCCTTAGCCGGGGCCCTGGCCGCCCCGTCACATTGGCATCAGGCCTGATCACAGGCAAAACGAAAGAGGGCGCACCCCGCACAGGCCGGAGTGCCCGTCCTCACGACGCGCCCGTTCCGTGCGCGTGCGGTGTCCGGTGCCGGATCTCGCTTTGCAGGGCCCGCTGGCCTGAGGAGAGCGCGAGCTCGTAGCTCTCGGCAGGCTCGTAGGCCCTGCGCAGGACGCGCGGATGCGTGCCCTGGTCGTCGGTTTCGAGCAGCTGCCAGACGTAGGCGCCCGGCAGCGGCTCCTCGATGGTGAGTTCGATGGGATGTGTCATGGCGCCACCATGGTGCTGCACGCCGGCTCTGTCTGTAGGCCTGGAACGCCGTTGACCAGCATCTCAAGAGAAAGAAAGGACGCATTCCATGCAACAAGCAACCCCCTCAGCCTTCGAGGACCGCCTCGTCACCTTCAGCTATCGCGGTCGGCTGTTCCTGTGCCGCGCCGAGCGGCTCGACGACCAGACCTACAGGCCCGTCGTGGTCTGCCGCGCCGCGTCCCCCGGAGAGGACGACATCGAACTGCCTGCCGATACCGACAACGCCTCCTACGGCACCGAGGCCGAGGCCCTGCGCCACGCCGAGCAGCAGGCCATGCGATGGGTGCACGACAGGACGCAGGGGGCGCAGGGGCAGGCCTGAGCGGTCCTTCGCGCCAGCCCGCATCAGCGCCGCCGCTCAGCCCGCCTTGCGGAAGGTGAGGTTGATGCGCACTGCACCCAGCAGCGGGTGAGGCTCGTCCTTCAGCGGCAGCACGCCGTGGAAGCGCAGCCGGTCCTCGCCGCCCCAGACCACCACGTCACCGTGCGCGAGCGGCACGCGCACCGCCTTGTCGGTGCGCACATGGCCGCCGAACAGGAACACCGCCGGCATGCCCAGCGACACCGAGACGATGGGCGCGCCGTAGTCGCGCTCGTCCTTGTCCTGGTGCAGCGAAAGCCGCGCGCCGGGGGCGTAGCGGTTGACGAGGCAGGCGTCGGGCGAGAAGCCGTCGAAGCCGGCCGCCGATGCGGCCTCGCGTGCCAGCCGCGCCAGGGGTTCGGGCATGGTGGGCCAGGGCTTGCCGCTGTCGGGATCGGTCGCGCTGTAGCGATAGCCGCGCCGGTCGCTGGTCCAGCCGAGCGCGCCGCAATTGGTGAGTGCGACCGACATGGTGAAGCCGCCTGGCGTGACGAGGTGCCGGAAGGGCGCCGCCTCCGCCACCGAACGGATCGCTGGCAGCAGTTCGTCCACGAAGGGCAGGGCGAAGCCGGGCAGCACGAACGCGCCGGCGCCCAGCGCCTCGCGCGCCGGCCGGGGCGGATCCTCGAAAAGTGCCAGGGTGGCGCCGGAGTTGGCGCCTGTCTTCTTCGCTTTCATGCTTCCCGATCTTTGCCCAAAAGCCGGGCTGCAGCCTCGGCTTGTTCGCCTCTATGTCGGTGGGGCGGCCGGTTGGTGGGCCGACCGGTGCGCCGACGCCTCCCATGTTCGCGTGATGCGCCCGGCGCGCGCAGCCATTAGCCTCCTCACCCCTCCGTCCCAAGGTAGTACCTAGGGTTTAAATTCATGGAAGTGCGTAAATAAATGGGCTATGGTGATCCCATCATGGACGGCGCTCGACTGGCTCTCAGCGTTCCGGACGGCTGGACCGGCTGGCTCGAGCTCATGCGCACCCCCAGCGGCACCTACGCCGGCATCGCCGAACTGAGCTTCAGCGGCATCCCGCGCTGTGCGCTGGTCATCACCCAGCAGCTGTCGTGGGACGCTGCGGTCGAGAGGGCCACCCTGCGGGCCGATCATTTCGTCAGGCAGTGGGGGCCTGCGCGCGGCTCCTGAGCGGGCCTTCCCCGGATCTTGAATCTGCCGCTGCGGTGCAGCACATGGAGCGGGCTCGTGGTAGAAACCGCGAGCTTTTCCGGGCACTGGCCCGAACCAAGATTCCCGCTCCAACCCACGCGCCGCCATCCATGCCGAAATCCCACCGCCGGACTGCCGACCAACCGCATGTCCGATGGCTGGCCTGGCTGCTGCTGGGCATCGCGGCGCTGTTCATGGCGGGCTGTGCCGGCCTGCCGTCGCAGGTGCAGCGCAAACCCTCCACGGCCATCGCCGACGGCGCCGACACCCCGCTCGGCCGCCTCGTGAAGGCCGCGGCGCCGCCGGGCGAGCCGCTCAGCGGGTTCCGCCTGCTGCCGATGCCGCAGTTCTCGCTGCATGCGCGCATCGAGCTCGCGCGGCGGGCGCAGCGCTCCATCGACGTGCAGTACTACCTCGTGCAGAACGACGAGACCGGCCGCTACCTGCTGCGCGCCCTGCGCGACGCGGCCGACCGGGGCGTGCGCGTGCGCCTGCTGGTGGACGACCTCTACACGGCCGGCGCCGATCCGCTGTTCACCAGCTTCGCCTCGCACCCCAACGTGGAGGTGCGGCTCTTCAATCCCTTTCCCGCCGGGCGCGACCGCTTCGGCACGCGCTGGGCATGGTCGATCCTGGACTTCGACCGCGTGCACCGCCGCATGCACAACAAGCTCTACGTGGTGGACAACACCATCGGCGTGATGGGCGGGCGCAACATGGCCAACGAGTACTTCCTGCGCGACGGGGGCTCGAACTTCATCGACATCGACACGCTGGTGGCCGGCGCGGTGGTGCCGAAGCTGTCCTCGCTGTTCGACATGTACTGGAACAGCCCGTACGTCTATCCCATCGAGTCGCTGGTGCCGCCGGGCGGCGAGACGCCCCGGCAGCTGCGCGAGCGCTTCGACCGCCTCACCACCGGGCCTGAAGAGCTGCACCCCGAGGAACCCGGCTCCACCGACCTGCTGGGCAACAACTCGCTGGCCAAGGACCTTGCAGCCGGCGAGCTGAAGCTGGTCTGGGCGCGCGCCGAGGCGTATGCCGATCCGCCTGCTAAGGCGCTGGGCCAGACCGACGAGGCGCGGGGCCTGCCGGCCGACGAGTCGAAGGACAGCGTGCTCTACAACGTGCGGCGCTACCTGCGCGGCGCCGAGAACGAGATCATGCAGACCACGCCCTACCTGATCCCGGGGCGCGGCGGCATGGAGACCATCCGCCTGGTGCGCGGCAACGGCGTGAGCTACACCATCGTCACCAATTCGCTGGCCGCCACCGACGAGTCGCTGGTGCACATCGGCTACCGCCGCTATCGCGCCGAGATGCTGCGCCTGGGCGTGGAGCTGTACGAGCTGAGCCCCAAGCGGGTGGAGCAGACCAAGCGATTCGGCATGTACGGCTCGGCCAGCGGCCGGCTGCACGGCAAGTCGGCGGTGGTCGACCGCAAGATCGTCTTCATCGGCTCGATGAACTTCGACCCGCGCTCGATGCTGCACAACACCGAGGTCGGCATCTTCATCTTCAGCCCGCAGATCGCCCAGCAGCTCACCAGCCTGATCGGCTTCATGCGGCTGGACGGCGCCTACCAGCTGCAGCTGGGGCCGAAAGGCGCCATCGAGTGGGTGAGCCCGGCCTCGGGCGACGCGGCCGACACCATCCTGCACCAGGAGCCCGAGACGGACTTCTGGTCGCGCTGGAAGCTGGAGCTGCTGGCTCCGCTGGTGCCCGAGAGCCTGCTCTAGGGCTGGCCGGTCCGCATCCTCAAAACAGAGGATGGTCGGAGGCGGGGGCCTCCAGAAGAATCGCAACGCTCGTGTTACGAGTTGATTCTTTTGTTTGCTCCTTTACCGCCAAGACCATCATGAACACAAACTTCGCGACCCCCGCGGCCCCCGGCCGGTCCTTCTTCCAGATGACGCGCTGCGCATTCGCGGTGGCGTTCCTGGTCTCGCTCGGCGCCTGCGGCGGGGGTGGGGGCGGCGGTGGCGGAGGTTTTGCCGGCTTTCCCGCCTCGAGCAACCCGCCCAGCAGCCCGCCCGCGAGCAATCCGCCGGCCAGCAACCCGCCGGCGGCGTCTGTTACGTTTTCGGGCACGGCGGCTGCCGGCCTGCCGCTGGTGGGTACCGTCACCGTCAAGGACGCCAAGGGCGCCAGCAAGACCGTGCCGCTGGTCGACGGCAAGTACACCGTCGACGTGAGCGGCATGACCGCGCCCTTCGTCTTCCGCGCCGAGGGCACGGTGGCCGGCGAGCGCACGGTGATCCATTCGGCCGCCACCGCGGCCGACGTCAACGGCAACATCAACATCACGCCGCTGACCGACCTGGTGGTGTCCAACATCGCCGGCCGGCTGGCGTCGCAGTACTTCGACGGCGGCGAGTTCGCCTCGCTCTCCGCGGACGAGCTCAAGGCCGAGAGCGACGCGCTGAAGGCCAAGCTTCTGCCGGTTCTGCAGGCGATGGGCGTGGACGCCAGCATCGACCTGCTGCGCACGGCCTTCACCCCGCTGTCCAGCGCGCTGGACAAGGCGCTGGACGTGCTGCGGGTGAGCGTCGATCCGGCCACCAACGTGGCGACCATCACCAACATCGTCACCCAGCAGCAGATCGCCGACGACCTGGCGGTGAAGGCTGCGGCCGAACCCGCCACCACGCCGATGAGCGGCTCCGGCATGGGCACCGCGGCCGACGACATCGCGGCGATCCGCAAGGTGTTCTCCGACTTCGTGGGCAAGTTCGCCACCGGTCTTCCCTCGCCGTCGCAGCTGCTGCCGCTGATGACCGACGGCACCAACCCCGTCACCGGCACCTACGGCTTCAGGTTCTCCGACCTCACCGCCTCGCAGTTCGCGAACGAGACGGCGACCGACGTCAACCTCATCGGCGCGAGCTTCACCGACGTGGTGATCCAGCGCATCAACTACACCATCGACGCGAACAACACGAGCCCGCGCGCCTTCGTCGAGTTCACGCACAAGGACAAGAACGGCATCGCATTCAGCAACACGCAGGGCATGCAGGTGGTCAAGGGCACCGACGGCGTCTGGCGCCTGCGCGGCGACGGTCGCGTGCTGGACATCAACCCGCACGTCCATGCCACCAAGGAGAAGGCGACCGGTTGCGTGAGCAGCTCGCTGCAGTTCGAGATCCAGGACATCAGCACCGGCAACAGCGGCAACGTCGCGTCGGTGGTCGTCACCGGCCCGGGGCTGCCCCCGGGCGGCCTGCGCCACTCGCGTCCTTCGGGCGGCGGTGCATGGCCGATCGATGGCAGCCCGGACTTCAACTACTACTACCTGACGACGAACTGCAACGGCCGTCAGAACGCAGGCCTGACCGACAGCGCGATCGCCGCGCTCCCCGCCACGCCCGAGTACACCTTCACCGCGTACGAGAGCGACGGCACGACGGTGGCCAAGTTCAACGGCTTCGACATCGTCTACAAGCACCGCTTCCATGGCCGACCGCTGACGCTGGCGGAAGCCGCCGCAGTCGGCTATCCGGACTTCACGACCACGCCGGCCCTGGCCTCCTATTCGGGCGGCGCCGACTTCTCGATCAGCGCCACGGGCCTGAACCCCGCCTTCGCGACGCAGTTCTTCCTGAAACTGATCGCCGGTCCCTCGGCCGGCGCGGAAGACCGGGCCGACGTGGCGCCTTCGGCCACGGGCACGGCATCGAAGAGCTTCAACCTGCCGGCGCAGGGCTCGGTGTCCTTCCGCGACATGTTCGTCAGCACCTACGACAGCAGCTGGCGCGAGATCGTGCTGCGCGACACCAAGGCCACCGTGTTGGAGTGACGCAGGCGCGGGGCGCAGTTTTCAGTGCGCCCCAGAAAGCCGAAAGCCCCCGAAAGGGGGCTTTTTCGTTGGCGGCGGCCGGGCCTGCGGCCATCAGCCGTTACTGCAACAGTCGGCCGCTGAGATACGGCTCGGGATCGACCGGGCTGCCGTTCTTGCGGATCTCGAAGCGCAGCTTCACGCGGTCGGCGTTGCTGCGGCCCATCTCGGCGATCTTGTCGCCCTGGCGGACCACGGCGTTCTCTTTGACGTAGATGGTCTGCAGGTGCGCGTAGGCCGTCAGGAAGGTCTCGTTGTGCTTGACGATGACCATGTTGCCGTAGGCGGGCAGTTCGCTGCCAACGTACACCACGCGCCCGTCGGCGGCGGCGACGATCGGGTCGCCGAGGTTGCCGCCGATGTCGATGCCCTTGACGCGGTCGCCGTCGAAGCGCGCGATGGTCGGGCCGTTGGCCGGTCGGATGAACAGCGCGGCCGGGCGCTGCGGCACCGGCGGCTTGGCGGCCGGAGGCGTCGTCGGCCAGGGGGTGTTGAGATCGACGGTGGTACAGGCTGCGAGGCCCGTGGCCAGCAGCGCCGCGGCGCCGAAACGTAAAACGAAAGTCTGAAGGTGCATGGGCTCTGTTCGAACGGGTTCGTTGCGGAGGGTTCCTGCAAACCGGCGCTCCCGGGGGTGCGCCACGCGGGCGATGCTAGCAAACCACCGAGGCGGCGCCCTGCGAAAGAGCAACCGGCTGTGAGGTGGGCATTGCGCGGGAGTCGCGCCGGCGGCCCGCACCCGCCCCCGATGCTTGCTGCCAGTGCTTGCTGCCTGTGCCTGCTACTTGAGCGGGATCGGCGTCGCCCGGTCGATGGGCACCGCGGTCACGCTGTTCTTCGGCGAGCCGTCGATCAGCAGGTCGGAGTAGGTCAGGTAGACCAGCGTGTTGCGCTTGGGGTCGACCATGCGCACCACGCGCAGCCGCTTGAAGAGCACCGACAGCCGCTCGCTGTAGACCTCCTCGCGCTTGGGCAGCGGCTGGGTGATGCTCACCGGGCCGACCTGGCGGCAGGCGATGGAGGCCTCGGCCTTGTCCTCGGCCACGCCGAAGGCGCCCGCCAGGCCGCCGGTCTTGGCGCGCGAGACGTAGCAGGTCACGCCGTTGACCTTGGGGTCGTCGTAGGCCTCGATCACGATCTTGTGGTCGGGCCCGATGAGCTTGAAGGCGGTGTCCACCTCGCCCACGGCATCCGCCCTGGCTGCCGTTGCCGCCAGCGCGAAGCCGAGGCTGGCGCTGCAGAGGAGGGTGGCGCGCAGAGTCTTGTTCATGGATTTGGTCAAACGATGCTGAGTTCGTGCACGCGGTCGAAGCTGCCGCGTCGGCGGTCCGCGAAGTAGTGTTCGAGCGTCTCGCGCACCGTGCGGAAGGCGATCTCGTCCCAGGGAATCTCTTCCTCGGTGAAGAGCCGCGCCTCGATGGTCTCGTGGCCCGGGTCGAACTTGTCGTCGAGCAGGCGCGCGCGGTAGAACAGGTGCACCTGCCCCACGCGCACCACGCTGATCACCGAGAACAGGCCCTCGAGTTCGAAGTTCGCGCCGGCCTCCTCGTCGGTCTCGCGGGCCGCGCCCTGGGCGGTGGTCTCTTCGAGCTCCATGAAGCCGGCCGGCAGCGTCCACTTGCCCCAGCGCGGCTCGATGTTGCGTTTGCACAGCAGCACCTTGTCGCCCAGCACGGGGATGGTGCCGACCACGTTCAGCGGGTTCTCGTAGTGGATGGTGTGGCAGGCCGGGCAGACGGCGCGCTGCTTGGTGTCGCCGTCGTCCGGCACGCGGTAGACCACCGCGGTGCCGCAGTTCTTGCAATGCTTGATGGGGACGCGCAGGAGCATGAACCGACCGCCGTCTTCAGACGACCTTGACGGTCAGCTTGGGCAGGCCCGCGACCTCGCCCACGAGCGTGTCGCCGGCCACCACGGCCGCCACGCCTTCGGGCGTGCCGGTGTAGATCAGGTCGCCGGGCTGCAGCTCCCAGGCTGCCGAGAGGTGCTCGATGGTCTCGGCCACGTTCCAGATCAGCTTGCTCACGTTGCTGCGCTGGCGGTCGGCGCCGTTGACCTGGAGCGAGATCTCGGCCTTCTCGGCGTCGCCGGCCTGCGCCACGGGCACGATCGGGCCGATGGGCGCGCTCTGCTCGAAGCCCTTGCCGATGTCCCAGGGGCGGCCCTGCTTCTTCATGTCGTTCTGCAGGTCGCGACGGGTCATGTCGAGGCCGACCGCGTAGCCGTAGATGTGCTTGTGCGCGTCGGCAGCGGCGATGTTCTTGCCGCCGGTGCCGATGGCGACCACGAGTTCGATCTCGTGGTGCAGGTTCTTGGTGAGCGACGGGTAGGCCATGGTGCCGGTCTGGCCGGCATCGACCACCACCAGCGCGTCGGCGGGCTTCATGAAGAAGAAGGGCGGTTCGCGGCCGGTGAAACCCATTTCCTTGGCGTGATCTTCGTAGTTGCGGCCCACGCAGTAGATGCGGTGCACCGGGAAGCGGGCGGACTGGCCGGCCACCGGAACCGAAACGGCGGCGGGCGGGGCGAAGACGAACTCGGAGGCCATGGAGACGTGTCCTTTTCTCAGTTTCTCAGGGGGAAGCCAGGCGGGAAACCGGCAGTGTGCCAGAGGCGCGGGGCTCACAATAGACGGCCCGCGCGGCGGATTCCTTCTCCATTCCCCTCATTTCCCACCATGCCCATCCGAATCGGCAAGGCCGGCAAGGCCAACGCGCTCAACGAACTAGGCCGCCGGCTCGACGAGGAGGGCGACCAGGACGGCGCGCTGCAAGCCTATGCGCAGGCCGGCGCCGTGCTGCCGAACTGGTCGGCGCCCTGGTACAACATCGGCCTCATCCACAAGTACCGCGGCGACTGGGCCGCCTCGCTGCAGGCCAACGCCCGTGCCGTGCAGTGCGACCCGCGCAACGAGGGCGCGGTCTGGAATCTCGGCATCGCGGCCACGGCCCTGGGCGACTGGGCCACCGCGCGCAGCGCCTGGCGGCAGTACGGCATCGAGGTGCCCGAGGGCAACGGGCCGGTCGATCTCTTCATCGGGCTCACGCCCATCCGCGTGCATGGCCTCGAGGCCAGCGAGGTGGTGTGGGCCGACCGCATCGATCCGGCGCGCGCCATCCTGCGCAACGTGCCCACGCCCGACTGCGGCCACCGCTACGGCGACCTCGTGCTGCACGACGGCGCGGCCAACGGCTACCGCCTGCGGGGCGAGCGCGAGGTGCCGGTGTTCGACGCCCTGGAGCTGATCGCGCCGTCGGACTATTCGACGTACGAAGTCACCATCGAGGAGGCGACCAGGGAAGACATCGACGCGCTGGTCAAGCGCTTCGAGGCCGCCGACGCCAGCGCCGAGAACTGGACCACCAGCATGCAGATGCTCTGCCGCGCCTGCTCCGAGGGCCGGCCCTACGGCGAAGGCCTGCACAACCATGGCGAGGGCGAGGAGCCCGGCACCCTGGGGCCATGGCGCATCGGCATCGCCGCCCGCGAGGAAGAAGCCGCGCGCCGCATCCTCGGCGAGTGGCGCGAGGCCGTCGCCGCCACCTCGCCGAAGGCCGCGCTGCTGGACTTCCGCTGCGTGCTGGCGGCTATAGCCCGCTCCTGACGCTGTGCTTCGGAGGGAGCGCTATGCTTGCCGGATCATGAAGCTGCACAACTATTTCCGCTCCTCCGCCTCGTTCCGCGTCCGCATCGCCCTCAACCTGAAGGGCCTCGATTTCGAATACATCCCCGTGCACATCGCGCGCGGCGACCACCGCACCGGCCCCTACGCCGCCATCTCCGCCGACAGGCTGGTGCCGCTGCTCGAAGACGGCGGCGAGCGCTTCTCGCAGTCCATGGCCATCATCGAGTACCTCGACGAAACGCATCCCGAGCCCGCGCTGCTGCCGCTCGACCCGGTGGCCCGCGCCCACGTGCGCGCGCTGGCGCAATCGATCGCCTGCGAGATCCATCCGCTGAACAACCTGCGCGTGCTCAAGTACCTCGTGAAGGACCTCAAGCTCGACGAGGAAGCCAAGAACGCCTGGTACCGCCACTGGGTGCGAGACGGCCTGCTGGCCTTCGAGCGCCAGCTCGCGCAGTACCCCGCCGGCACCTACTGCTGGGGCGACACGCCGACGCTGGCCGATTGCTGCCTCGTGCCGCAGATCTTCAACGGCCGCCGCTTCGACTGCGACTTCAGCGGCCTGCCGCGCACCATGGCCGCCTTCGACGCCTGCATGGAGCACGAGGCCTTCCAGCGCGCGCAGCCCTCGCAGGCCCCCGACGCGGAAGCCTGAAGCCGATGGATGCAAGCTGGCTGGTGCCCAAATGGCCCGCGCCGCCGAACGTGCGGGCCGTGTGCACCACGCGCGAGGGCGGTGTCTCGCCGGGGCGCTACGCGAGCCTGAACCTCGGCGACCACGTGGGCGACGAGCCCTCGCACGTGGCGGACAACCGCAACCGTTTGCGCGCGGCCATCGGGGCTCGTCCGGTCTTTCTCCAGCAGGTGCACGGGACGGGCGTCGTCGAACTCGATGCTGCCCCTGGCATCGTGAACGACGGCACGGCTGCAGACGGTTGTACCGCCACGGCGGCAGGCCTGGCCTGCACGATCATGGTGGCCGATTGCCTGCCGGTGCTCTTCACCGACGAAGCCGGGCATCGCGTGGCGGCGGCGCATGCGGGCTGGCGCGGGCTGGCCGGCGGCGTGCTGGAGCAGACGGTGAGGGCTTTCGATGGCGCTCCAGGAGTCATTGCCTGGCTGGGGCCGTGCATCGGCCCCAAGGCCTTCGAGGTGGGCCCCGAGGTCAAGGCTGCCTTCGAGGCGCATGCGCCCGAGGCTGCGTCCTGCTTCCGGCCTGGGCCTGCTCCCGGCAAATGGCTCGCCGACCTGCCCGGGCTGGCGCGCCAGCGGCTGCGCGCGGCGGGCGTGGAATCGATCCATGGCAACGACGGCAGCGACACGTGGTGCACCGTCGGCAACCCGTCACGGTTCTTTTCGCACCGGCGCGACGGCATCAGCGGGCGCTTCGCTGCCCTGGTCTGGAAGGTCTGACCCCGCAGTTCCGGTGGGCCGGCTTGCTTCCTCGGCGGCTGCGCGGCGCGCGGCTTCCTGTGCCTCGAGTTCGCGCTGCCTGATGGCGCGCCGCCGTGCGGGCGTGCCCATCAGGTAAACCACCAGTGCCACGGGCGCCAAACCGTACAAAAGAAATGTGAAGATGGCGCCCAGCACGGTGCCGGTGGTGTTGGTGGCTTCGGCCACCGCCATCATCAAGGCGACATACAGCCAGCCGATGACGATCAGATGGACAAACACGGAAAGTTTCAGTTGGTAAGTGGTGGAGGTAGCGTTGTGAGCGCCCTTGGGATGCAGCATACTCAAATCACGCAAGCCATCCGTACCGTTTCAGGCGAGGACCAGGAGAGAAGATGAAGCAACAAGCAACGGGTGCCGATGCGTTCGCGCCCTTCCAGCAGGCTCTTTCGCAAGGATGGACCCAGGCGCTGGAATCGTTCCGGCAGTCCACCGCGCAGGCCGGCTCCGCCTTCGACATCGGAGGCACGCCGCTATGGCAGCTGCCGAAATTGCCGGAGCTGCCGCAGATGCCCCGGTTTTCCATCGACCCCGAGAAGCTCCAGTCGATCCAGCAGCAATACCTCGCCGAGGCCACCGAACTCTGGCGCCAGGGCTTCGACGCCAGGCCCGAAGGCGACAGGCGCTTCGCGGGCGATGCCTGGAACAAGAATCCGCTGTCCGCCTTCTCGGCGGCCGTCTACCTGCTCAACGGCCGCACCATGCTGAGCATGGCCGAGGCCATCGACGCCGACCAGAAGACCAAGGCGCGGCTGCGGTTCGCCGTCGAGCAATGGATGGCCGCCTCGGCGCCCAGCAATTCGCTGGCCTTCAACGCCGAGGCGCAGAAGAAGGCCATCGACACGCAGGGCGAGAGCATCGCCAAGGGCATCCAGAACCTGCTGAACGACGTCAAGCAGGGCCATCTCAGCATGACCGACGAGAGCGCGTTCGAAGTGGGGCGCAACGTGGCCACCACCGAGGGCGCCGTGGTGTTCGAGAACGAGTTCTTCCAGCTTCTCGAATACAAGCCCCTCACGCCCAAGGTTTATGAGCGGCCCTTCCTGCTGGTGCCGCCTTGCATCAACAAGTTCTACATCCTCGACCTGCAGCCCGAGAACTCGCTGATCCGCTATGCGAACGAGCAGGGCCACCGCGTGTTCGTGGTGAGCTGGCGCAACCCCGACGAGTCGATGGGCAAGGCCACCTGGGACGACTACATCGAGAACGCCGCCATCAAGGCGATCCACACGGTGCAGGAGATCAGCGCAAGCAAGCAGATCAACGCGCTGGGCTTCTGCGTGGGCGGCACCATCCTGAGCACCGCGCTGGCCGTGCTCGCGGCGCGCGGCGAGAAGCCGGCCGCCTCGGTCACGCTGCTGACCACCTTCCTCGACTTCAGCGACACCGGCATCCTCGACATCTTCGTGGACGAGCAACTCGTGCAGTACCGCGAGATGCAGCTGGGCAACGGCGGCCTGCTGCCGGGCGGCGACCTGGCCTCGACCTTCAGCTTCCTGCGGCCCAACGACCTGGTGTGGAACTACGTGGTCGGCAACTACCTCAAGGGCGAGACCCCGCCGCCCTTCGACCTGCTGTACTGGAACAGCGACGCCACCAACCTGCCGGGCCCCTTCTACGCCTGGTACCTGCGCAACACCTACCACGAGAACAAGCTGGCCAAGCCGAATGCGCTCACCGTGTGCGGCGAGAAGATCGACCTCGGCCGCATCGACATCCCGGCCTACATCTACGGCTCGCGCGAGGACCACATCGTGCCCATCGGCGGCGCCTATGCCTCCACGCAGCTGCTGCCCGGCAAGAAGCGCTTCGTGATGGGCGCATCGGGCCACATCGCCGGCGTGATCAACCCGCCCGCCAAGAAGAAGCGAAGCCACTGGATCCGCGAGGACGGCAAGTTTCCCAGGACCCAGGCCGAATGGCTGTCCGGCGCGCAGGAGCATCCGGGCAGCTGGTGGACCGACTGGGCACAATGGCTCAAGGGGCACGCGGGCAAACAGATCCCCGCGCCCAAGGCGTACGGCAACGGCAAGGCCTACAAGGCCATCGAGCCGGCGCCCGGACGCTACGTGAAGGCCAAGGCCTAAACATGGCACACCCCCAGGCTTGCCCACTGCGTGTGGCCGCCAACCCCCTTGCAGGGGGCAACACCGGCGGCCCGGCAAAGCCGGTTCCGCGGTGTTCCTGGGTTGGGCTGTGGCTTGGCGCAAGTTGCGCCTGCAGTTTTGATACGCGGATTCCTTAATCACTTCAACGGAGAACCTCATGGAAGACATCGTCATCGTTTCGGCCGCCCGCACGGCAGTCGGCAAGTTCGGCGGCTCGCTCGCCGGCATCCCGGCCACCGAGCTCGGTGCAACCGTCATCAAGGAAGTGATTGCGCGCGCCAACCTCACGGCCGACCAGATCGGCGAGGCCATCATGGGCCAGGTGCTGGCGGCCGGAGCGGGCCAGAACCCCGCGCGCCAGGCGTGGCTGAAGAGCGGCGGCGCCAAGGAAACGCCGGCGCTCACCATCAATGCCGTGTGCGGCTCGGGCCTGAAGGCCGTGATGCTGGCGGCCCAGGCCGTGGCCACGGGCGACAGCGAGATCGTCATTGCCGGCGGCCAGGAGAACATGAGCGCCGCACCGCACGTGCTGCCCAACTCGCGCAACGGCCAGCGCATGGGCGACTGGAAGATGGTCGACACCATGATCGTCGACGGCCTGTGGGACGTCTACAACCAGTACCACATGGGCATCACCGCCGAGAACGTGGCCAAGAAGTACGGCATCGACCGCGCCGCGCAGGATGAACTGGCGCTGGGCAGCCAGACCAAGGCCGCCGCCGCGCAGGACGCCGGCAAGTTCAAGGACGAGATCGTCGGCGTGAGCATCCCGCAGAAGAAGGGCGACCCCGTCGTCTTCGACACCGACGAATTCATCAACCGCAAGACCAGCGCCGAAGGCCTGGCCGGCCTGCGTCCCGCCTTCGACAAGGCCGGCGGCGTGACGGCAGGCAACGCCTCGGGCCTGAACGATGGCGCGGCAGCCGTGATGGTCATGACGGCCAAGAAGGCCGCGGCACTGGGCCTCAAGCCGCTGGGCCGCATCGCCAGCTACGCCACTGCCGGCCTCGACCCCGCCATCATGGGCATGGGCCCCGTGCCCGCATCGACCAAGGCGCTGCAGCGCGCCGGCTGGAAGGCCGCCGACCTCGACCTGCTCGAGATCAACGAAGCCTTCGCGGCCCAGGCCTGCGCGGTGAACAAGGAAATGGGCTGGGACATCAACAAGGTGAACGTCAACGGCGGCGCCATCGCCATCGGCCACCCCATCGGCGCATCTGGCTGCCGCATCCTGGTGACGCTGCTGCACGAGATGCAGCGCCGCAACGCCAAGAAGGGCATCGCCTCGCTGTGCATCGGCGGCGGCATGGGTGTGGCGCTCACCATTGAGCGCTGAGAAGGCGCGAACAAAGCTGCTGCGCAGCCCGATCTCGCACCTGCGGGCCTTACCGTAGCTGGCTACGGTTCAGGTCCTCGGTGCGACCTTCGGACCGTTCGCGGCGGTTTTCTCACACCCTTCCGGTCCACGGGCGCCAAGGCCCGTCGCTCAGCGCGCCATCGCCATCGACGGCCGCTGCGCCATCGCCGCGCGCCAGCGCAGCAGCTCGGGGTGCTGCTCCCCGGGCTTGACCCGCACCACGCGGGCGAAGTCCACCGCCACCACGGCGGTGATGTCGGCAATGCTGAAGCGGTCGGTGGCGATGAAGTCGCGGCCGGCCAGGCGTTCGTTCAGCGTGTCGAAGAAATGCTGGATCCGGGCGAGCCCGCGCTGCGCGAGCTCGGGAATCTGCGCGTAGTTGACCGGGCCGGGCAGCGCGCGGTCGGCCATCGCGGGCGAGCTGTTGCGCAGCGTCTCGGCGATGGCGAGCAGGCCTTCGAACTCGATGCGCCAGTTCCAGCTTGCGATCTCGGCCTTTTCCCGCGGGGTGATGCCCATCAGCGGTGGCTGCGGGTATCGGGCTTCCACCCAGGCCGCGATGGCGGCGTTGTCGGTCAGCAGCAGGCCGTCTTCGTCGTCGGTGCGCAGGGCAGGCACGGTGCACTGCGGATTGATCGCGCGGTAGGCCTCGCCCAGCTGCTCACCACGGACCAGGTCGACCTGCACGGTCTCGTGTGCAATGCCCTTCTCGGCAAGCAGGATGCGCACGCGCCGCGGGCTGGGGGCGGTGGCGCAGTCGTAGAGAATGATCATCGTCGGTTCAACTCCAGGAACTCATCGCATGAATGGCACGACAGCCTACACGCCGCCCACCGTCTGGTCATGGAACAAGGAGAGCGGCGGCCGCTTCGCGAACATCAACCGGCCCATCGCAGGCGCCACGCATGAAAAGGACCTGCCGGTCGGCAGGCATCCCCTGCAACTCTATTCGCTCGCCACGCCCAACGGCGTGAAGGTGACGGTGATGCTCGAGGAACTGCTGGCGCTGGGCCATGCCGGCGCCGAGTACGACGCCTGGCTGATCCGCATCAACGATGGCGACCAGTTCGGCAGCGGCTTCGTCGCGGTGAACCCGAACTCCAAGATTCCCGCGCTGATGGACCGCAGCGGCGACAAGCCGATCCGCGTGTTCGAGTCGGGCGCGATCCTGCAGTACCTGGCCGAGAAGTTCGGCAGCGCCTTCCTGCCGACGGAACGGGCAGAGCGGGCCGAGTGCCTGTCGTGGCTGTTCTGGCAGATGGGCAGCGCGCCCTACCTGGGCGGCGGATTCGGGCATTTCTATGCCTACGCGCCCACGAAGATCGAATACGCCATCGACCGCTTCGCGATGGAAACCAAGCGCCAGCTCGACGTGCTCGACCGCCGCCTGGCCGAAAGCCGCTATCTCGCGGGCGACGAATACACCATTGCCGACATCGCGGTCTGGCCCTGGTACGGCGCGCTGGCCAAGGGGCAGCTCTACGAAGCCGGCGAGTTCCTGCAGGTGAGCGAATACAGGAATGTGGTGCGCTGGGCCGACGAGATCGCGAAACGGCCGGCCGTGCAGCGCGGCCGCATGGTCAACCGCACCTGGGGCCAGCCCACGAGCCAGCTTCACGAGCGCCACGACGCGTCCGACTTCGACACCCGCACGCAGGACAAGCTGCAGGCGCCGACCTGAGCACGACGCGGCCCCTCACCATCCACACAGCCGGAGCAACGACGATGAGCGACAAGATCCTGGTGTTCTACGGCTCCTACCGCTCCGACCGCATGGGCGTGCGCCTGGCCGACTTCATCGTCGCCGGCCTGCGCGAACGTGGAGATGACGCCGAGTTGGTGGACGCGAAGGCGGTCGACCTGCCCATGCTCGACCGCATGTACAAGGAATATCCGAAGGGCAGCGCTCCCGCCGCGATGGAAGCGCTGGCCGGGAAGATCCGCACGGCCGACGCCTTCGTCTTCGTCACCGGCGAATACAACTGGGGCCCGCAGCCCGGCCTGAAGAACCTCACCGACCACTTCCTGGAGGAGTGGTTCTGGCGCCCCGCAGCCATCGCGAGCTATTCGGCGGGGCGCTTCTCCGGCGTGCGCTCGGGCACTGTGTGGCATTCGATCCTGTCGGAGATGGGCATGGTCGTGGTGTCGAGCACCCTGGCCGTCGGGCCGATCTCGCAGACGCTGGATGCGGCGGGCAAGCCCACGGGCCCGGCGGGCGAATCGCTGCAGCGCTCCTTCGGCCGCTTCGCCGACGACCTGGCCTGGTGGACCGAGGCGGCGCGCGCACAGCGGGCGCGCAAGGCGCCGCCTTACTGATCGGGCAGGGCCCGCGGAAGGGTCCCGCGGAGCGGCTTGTTCACCGCCCAAAATTTGAGCAGATTAACTATTCCCTTTGTAAAACAACGACTTACGTTGCTTTTACAACGCTCCTCATCAGTTATCCCCAAAGTTGTGCACTGAAAATGGGGAAGAAGCCGGCTTTTCCACATTCCCACCGCAAGTGGCTGATCCGATGGCGTTTTTCGCTCACCGGAAACCGTGAAAAATGGAGTCGAAAGGCTGTTTCAGGTCTGGACGAGGCGGTTTTGGCGGCCAGAGTTGTACACCGCCCAAAAATTGAGCAAACTAAGGAATACCCTTGTAAAACAACGACTTGCATTCGTTTTACAAGGCTCCTCATGAGTTACCCCCAAAGTTGCCCACAGAAAATGGGGACGGGAGCGAGTTGTTCAGCAATCGCATGCAAGTTGCTGTTTTTGCGTGCTGGCAGCAGTCAGGTTGGCGAAGAGGCCTGCTGTTCGGCGTAGTGGCGGCATAGCGTGTCGACCAGCGCCTGTGCGTAGATCGGCAGCGCTGCGCGGTCGCGCACGAGCAGGTAGCGCTCCCGCACGCACCAGGCGTCGTCGAGGTCGATCAGCGCGAGCTGCATGCTTTCCTGGTTGCGCCGGGCAGCCGATTCGGGCACGACGCCGATGCCCACGCCGTTGCCGATCATCCGGCACATGGCGTCGAAGCTTCCGAGCTGGATGCGCAGCTTCTGCCGCTTGCCCAGGTTGTCGGTGATCTGCGAGAGAAAGGTCTGCAGCGTGCTGCCTTGCTGCATGCCGATCGCGTCTTCGTCCAGCGTCTCGGCGAAGGAAATCTTCTTGCGCTTCGCGAAGCGGTGCTTGCGCGAGGTGGCGAGCACCAGCCGGTCGGTGCTGAAGTGGATGGCCTCCAGCCCCAGCGTGTCGACGCGGCCGGCGACGATGCCGATGTCGGCGCGGCCGTCGAGCACGCCGCGCGGAATCTGAGCATTCGGTTTTTCCTGAAGGTCGACGTTGATGCGCGGGTTGTGCGCCAGGAAGCCCGGCAGGATCTCGGGCAGGAAGTCGGTCACTGCGGTGGTGTTGGCGAACACGCGCAGGTGGCCGCGCAGGCCGCCGCCGTACTCCAGCAGGTCGGCGCGCAGTTGCTCCGTCTGGTGCAGCACGAGGCGCGCGTGGTGCAGGAAGGCTTCGCCCGGCGGCAGCAGCCGCACGCCTCGGGCCTCGCGCTGCAGCAGCTGCAGCCCGGCCTGAGTTTCGAGCGCCTTGATGCGCGCGCTTGCCGCCGCGAGCGACAGGTGCTGGCGCTCGGCGGCCCGCGTGAGGCTGCCGAGTTCGGCCGTGGCGACGAAGAGGCGCAGGTCGGTAAGGTCGAAGAGCATGCAGCGATGGTAGGCGCCAGCATGCCGCCAGCCTTCGGCATTGCAGAAGGCTGGGTTCCGAAATCGCAGATTGCGCGCGAGGGTGGGGCGCCCGACCATGCGGGCCATGGAGACAACACGACACCAACGAAACCTGCCGGTGGCCAGCGGATTGAAAGTCCGTCGCCCTGCTGCCGGCACAAGATTGCGCGCATTGGCCCTGGTCGCACTGACCGCCGCGGCCGCTCTGGTCCAGTCCGGCCCGGCGAATGCGGACGCATACCCCTCTCGCCCCGTCACGCTCGTCGTGCCCCAGGCCGCTGGCGGCACCAACGACATCGTCGGCCGGCTCGTCGGCCAGAAGCTCGGCGAGGTGATGAACAACGCCAGCGTGGTGGTCGACAACCGCCCCGGCGCGGGCGGCAACATCGGCACGCAGCTCGTGGCCAAGGGCCCGAAGGACGGCTACACGCTGCTCATGACCATCAGCAGCAGCCAGGCGATCAACCCGGCGCTCTACAGGAACCCGGGCTTCGACCCCGAGCGCGACTTCAAGCCCGTGGGGCTCATCGGCTCGGTGCCCAACGTGCTGCTGGTCAACCCCTCGTTCCCGGCGAAGAACTTCGCCGAGTTCCTGAAGCTCGCGCGGGCGAAGGGCGCGAACTACCAGTACGCCTCGGCCGGCAACGGCACGCTCAACCACCTGCTCGGCGAAATGCTCAACAGCATGGCCGGCATCTCGATGCAGCACGTGCCCTACAAGGGCGTGGCGCCCGCTCTCAACGACGTGCTGGGCGGGCAGCTGCCGATCGTGTTCGCGAGCCTGCCTTCGGCGCTGCCGCACATCAAGGCCGGCAAGCTGCGCGCGCTGGCCGTCAGCGGCGAGAAGCGCTCGCCCGTGCTGCCCGACGTGCCCGCCATCGCCGAGGCCGTGCCCGGCTACAACGGCACGCTGTGGATCGGCCTGTTCGCCCCCGCGGGCGTGCCGCCCGACGTGCTCGCCACGCTGCAGGACGCCACGCGCAAGGCGCTGGCCTCGAAGGACCTGCGCGACAAGCTCGACCAGCAGGGCGTGGAGATCGCCGCGCCGACCACCCCCGAACAGTTCGCGGCGCTGCTGCACGACGATCTCGCCAAGTGGGCGCGGATCGTCAAGGCCTCCGGCGCCGCGGTCGACTGAACGACGAAGAGACCCATGAGCAACGACACACAGACTCCATCTCCCACCATCGACAGCGAGGCGCTGGCCAGGCTGCAGGCCTGGCAGGGCCGCAGCGAAACGCTGGCCGACGACGTCACCGCCGCGCCGGTGCGCGCGCTCGCCGCCACGCTCGACCGCGACGACCCGCCGCCGCAGGCCGGCACCCGCCTGCCCGAGCTGTGGCACTGGCTCTACTTCCTGCCGCACCACCGCCAGTCGGAGATCGGCGAGGACGGCCACGCCAGGCGCGGCGGCTTCCTGCCGCCGGTGCCGCTGCCGCGCCGCATGTGGGCGGGCGGGCGGCTCGCATGGGAGCCGGGCAATCCGCTGCAGGTGGGTGACAAGGCGGAGCGCACCTCGCGCATCGTCTCGGTCACGCACAAGTCGGGCCGCACCGGCGAACTCGTGTTCGTGCTGGTGCGCCACGAGGTGCGCAACGAACGCGGCCTTGCGCTCACCGAGGAGCACGACATCGTCTACCGCGCCGCCGCCCAGCCGGGCGAGGCCGGCCCGCCACCCACGCCCGCCCCGAAGGACGCCGCCTTCAGCCGCGACATCGCGCCCGACGACGTGCTGCTCTTTCGCTACTCGGCACTCACCTTCAACGGCCACCGCATCCACTACGACCGCCGCTACGTCACGCAGGTCGAGGGCTATCCGGGCCTGATCGTGCACGGCCCGCTGATCGCGACGCTGCTGGTCGACCTGCTGCGCCGCAACGTGCCGGGCGCGCAGCTCGCGCGCTTCGAGTTCCGCGCGGTGCGCCCGACCTTCGACATCGCGCCGTTCCGCGTGCACGGCAAGCCGGGCGCCGATGGAAAGACGTTCGATCTGTGGGGCGAGGACGCCGACGGCTGGCTCACCATGCAGGCCACGGCCGTGCTGGCCTGAGCGGGGAGGGAAGAACACATGACAAGACCCCTGGACGGCATCACCGTCATCTCGCTCGAGCACGCCATCGCCGCGCCGTTCTGCACGCGGCAACTCGCCGACCTCGGTGCGCGCGTCATCAAGGTGGAGCGCCCCGGAGCGGGCGACTTCGCGCGCGCCTACGACGCCCGCGTGGCCGGCGAGGCCTCGCACTTCGTGTGGGTGAACCGCTCGAAGGAAAGCCTCACGCTCGACCTCAAGCAGCCCGCCGCGCTGGCGGTGCTGCAGGAGCTGTTGTCCGATGCCGACGTGCTGGTGCAGAACCTCGCGCCCGGCGCCGCCGCGCGCATGGGGCTGGGCGCGCAGGCCCTGCACGAAAGGCACCCGAGGCTCATCGTCTGCGACATCTCGGGCTACGGCGAGGACGGCCCGTACCGCGACAAGAAGGCCTACGACCTGCTGATCCAGAGCGAGGCCGGCTTTCTTTCGGTGACGGGCACGCCCGAGGAGCCCTGCAAGTCGGGCAACTCCATCGCCGACATCGCGGCCGGCATGTATGCGTACACCGGCATCCTTGCGGCGCTGCTCCAGCGCGGAAAGACGGGCAGGGGCTCGCACATCGACGTGTCGATGCTTGAGGCGCTGGCCGAGTGGATGGGCTACCCGATGTACTACGCCTACGACGGCGCTCCACCGCCGCCGCGCAGCGCCGCCTCGCACGCGACCATCTATCCCTACGGTCCTTTCCCCGCGGGTGACGGCGGCACCGTGATGCTGGGCCTGCAGAACGAGCGCGAATGGCGCACCTTCTGCGAGAAGGTGCTGCTGCAGACAGCGCTGGCCGCCGACCCTCGCTTCGACAGCAACGCGCGGCGCAACGAGAACCGCGAGATGCTGCGCGCCATCATCCTCGAGACCTTCGGCGCGCTGACGACGGCGCAGGTGCTCGAGCGGCTCGACACCGCGCAGATCGCCAACGCCCGCATGAACGACATGGCCGGCCTGTGGGCCCATCCCCAATTGCAGGCGCGCGAGCGCTGGCGTCAGGTGGGCTCGCCGGCGGGCGACATACCGGCCCTGCTGCCGGCGGGTCGCCAGAGCGCCTTCGACTACCGCATGGACCCGATCCCGGCGGTAGGCGAGCACACCGACGCCATCCTGCGCAGCCTCGGGCGCAGCGAGGCGGACATCGCGGCGCTGCGCGAGGCGGGCGCGGTGTGAGCGCGCCGCCTCTTTCGCTGGCACGCGCCTTTCTCTTCGTGCCCGCCGACCGGCCCGAGCGCCATGCGCGCGCGCTGGCCACCGGGGCGGGCGGCGTGATCGTCGACCTCGAAGACGCCGTCGCGCCCGAGCGCAAGGTTCAAGCGCGCGAGCAACTGGGTGCCGCGTTCGCCGCGCTGCCCGCCGAAGAACGGCGACGTCTGCTGGTGCGCATCAACGCCGCCGGCACGCCGTGGCATGACGACGACTGCGCGCAGGTCGGAGCGCTCGCCGCCCAGGGGCTGATCGCCGGCATCGTGCTGCCGAAGGCGGAACGGGCGGCCGACCTGTCGCGGCTGGCGACGGCGGCAGGCCCCTCGGCCGTGCTGGTGCCGCTGATCGAATCGGCCGCCGGCCTCGCCGCGGTCGACGAACTCGCCGCCGGCCCGCAGGTGCTGCGCCTGGCCTTCGGCAACCTCGATTTCCAGGCCGACCTGGGCCTGGCCTGCGATGCCGACGAGGCCGAACTGGTGCCCGTGCGCCTCGCACTGCTGCTGGCCTCGCGCCGCGCCGGCCTTGCCGCGCCCATCGACGGCGTGACCCCCGACTGGCGCGACGCCCCCCGGCTGGCAGCGGACACCGCGCGCGCCCGGCGCGGCGGCTTCGGCGCCAAGCTGTGCATCCACCCCGACCAGGTCGCGCCGGTGCATGCGGCGCTCGGCCCCTCGGCGCAGGAACTGGCATGGGCCCGCCGCGTGGTCGCGGCCATCCGCGAGGCCGGCGGCGGCGTCGTCAGCCTCGACGGGCGCATGGTCGATGCCCCGGTGGTGCGGCTGGCCGAGCGCCTGCTCGCACTCGAACACACCTGACGAACACACCTGACGAACGGACCAGAGAACAACCAAAGGAGACAAGAAAGTGAAAGCAACCAGAAACTGGAAACTGAAGACCCTGATCGCCGCCTCCGCTGGCGCCTGCCTGCTCGCCTTCCAGGCGCCGGCTTCGGCGCAGGCGGCATGGCCCGACAAGCCGGTGACGATGGTCGTGCCGTACTCGGCCGGCGGACCGACCGACGTGGTGGCGCGCATGCTGGCCATTCCCATGGGCAAGTCGCTGGGCCAGGCTGTGATCGTGGAGAACACCGTGGGCGCGGGCGGCACCATCGCACCCGCGCGGGTCGCGAAGGCGGCGCCCAACGGCTACACCATCCTGATCCACCACATGGGCATGGCCACCGCGCCCGCGCTCTACAAGAAGCTCAACTACGACCCGCTCAAGGACTTCGAGTACGTCGGCCAGGTGCTCGACGTGCCGATGACGCTGCTGTCGCGCAAGGACTTCCCGGCCAACAACTACCAGGAGCTGCTGGCCTACGTGAAGGCCAACAAGGACAAGGTGACGCTGGCCAACGCGGGCGTGGGCGCGGTGTCGCAGCTGTGCGGGCTGCTGTTCATGAACCAGATCGGTGTGCAGCTGACCACCGTGCCCTACAAGGGGGCGGGGCCGGCGCTCAACGACCTGATGGGCGGGCAGGTCGACCTGCTGTGCGACCAGACCACGCAGACCGCGCCCGTCATCAAGGACGGCAACCGGGTGAAGGTGTTCGGCGTGACCACGCCGCAGCGGCTGTCGAGCCTGCCGAACATCCCGACGCTGGACGAGCAGGGCCTCAAGGGCTTCGACGTGCGCGTGTGGCACGGCATCTATGCGCCCAAGGGCACGCCGCCCGCGGTGATCGAGAAGCTCAACGCCGCCCTGCGTGCCGGGCTGCAGGACGACATGGTGAAGAACCGCCTGGCCGAACTCAGCTCGGAGATCGTGCCGGTGGAGAAGCAGACGCCCGAGAGCCTTCGCTCGCACCTCGCTGCGGAGGTGGCCAAGTGGGGCAAGGTGATCCGCGCGGCGGGCGTGCAGGCGGACTGAGGTTCTTCAGTCGACCGACCGGGCGCGCAGTGTTTCGTCGAACAGCGCGAGCAGGTGCCGCGCGAACAGGTCCATGTTCGCGGGGCGGTCGGCATTGCCGGTCTCGACGGTGCGGCTCACGGTGACGGGGCCGACGATCGCCAGGCATACCCGCCCGGGCACGTCGCCGTAAGGGCTGGGCGAGGGGCCGGCCGCTCCGCTTTCGGCGATGCCCCAGGTCGAGTGGTGGGTGTCGCGCACCCGGCCCGCGACGAGCCGGGCGTAGGGCTCGGTCTCGCCGCGCAGGCCGGCCATGTCTTCGGCGGTCAGGTTCAGCAGCGCGCGGCCCGCGCGCCTCGAATAGACGACCGCACCGCCCTTGAAGTAGGCCGAGGCGCCCGCGATGGCGAGCAGGGCGGCAGACACCAGTCCGCCTGCCGAGGACTCGACCACCGCCACGGTCCGCCCCCGCGCGCGCAGCGCTTCGCCCACCCGTGCAGCGAGTACCGGCAGCGGCTCGGGCAAGGAGGGCGCGTTCATCGGGCCTGGAAGCGGGGACCGGGCCGCTTCACATAGGCCGGCGCGCGCTCGTGGCTGGCGGTGCTTCCGTAGATGGTGTCCGCGGGGTAGTACTCGGACTGCAGCTGTACCTTGGCGGCGGCTTCCTCGCCCGCGGTGTGGGCGATGTAGGCCAGCATCAGGTCGGTACCGGCCGATACCCCGGCCGAGGTCCAGACGTTGCCGTCCTGCACGCAGCGCTGCTCCACCACCTTCACGTCGCCCAGCGCGCGCAGGCGGTCGAGCGACCCCCAGTGGGTGGTGGCGGTCTTGCCCGAGAGCAGGCCGGCCGCGTGCAGCACGAAGGCGCCGGTGCATACGGACATCAGCGTGGTGCATCCGGGCGCCTGGTCGGCGAGGAAGCGGGTCATGACGACGTTGTCGACCTCGCGGCGCGTGCCCATGCCGCCGGGGACGAGCAGGCAGTCGAGCTGGGGGCAGTCGGCGAAGGAGACGTGGGGGTTGATCGACAGGCCCTTGGCGCAGACCACCGGCTCGCGCTTCTCGGCCACGATCAGGCAATGCTCGGGACCGCCGGCCAGCTTGCTCCACATGGTGAGCATCTCCCAGGGGCCGACGAAGTCGAGTTCCTCGACGTCGGGGAAGACGATGATCCCGAAATTCATACTTTGGAACTCCTTGGGTGATTGGCTCGTGCGGACACGCACGGATGAGAGGATAGAGGCTGAGCACGGAGGCCGCTTCGTGACAATCTTCGTGACAGCTGGTTGCAAGCCTGGCTCAGTGTTTTCCTGAGAGGGGCCATGGCTTGAAACTCGCTAGAGTGAAGGCGGCCGTTCAGGCTTTTGCCATTACACAAAGGAAATCTCATGAGCAAGAAAGTTGCATATGTCACTGGAGGCATGGGTGGCATCGGAACAGCCATCTGCCAGCGTCTGTACAAGGACGGGTTCACCGTGGTCGCAGGTTGCGGCCCCACGCGCGACTACGCCAAATGGCTGGCCGAACAGAAAGCCGCAGGCTTCGAGTTCCATGCGTCGGTCGGCAATGTCGGCGACTGGCAATCCACCGTCGAAGCCTTCTCCGCCGCCAAGGCCGCGCACGGCCCGATCGACGTGCTGGTCAACAACGCCGGCATCACCCGGGACCGCATGTTCCTCAAGATGACCCCCGAGGACTGGAGCGCGGTGATCGAGACCAACCTCAACAGCATGTTCAACGTCACCAAGCAGGTGGTGGGCGACATGGTTGAAAAGGGCTGGGGCCGAATCATCAACATCAGCTCGGTCAACGGCGCCAAGGGCCAGGCCGGCCAGACCAACTACTCGGCGGCCAAGGCCGGCATGCACGGCTTCACCATGGCGCTGGCCCAGGAGCTCGCCAGCAAGGGCGTGACGGTCAACACCGTGAGCCCGGGCTACATCGGCACCGACATGGTCAAGGCCATCCGCCAGGAAGTGCTCGACAAGATCGTGGCGACCATCCCGGTCAAGCGCCTGGGCGAACCCAGCGAGATCGCCTCGATCATCTCGTGGCTGGCCACCGACGAAGGCGGCTACAGCACGGGGGCCGACTTCTCCGTCAACGGCGGCCTGCACATGCATTAAGCATGCTGACTTACACCTGATCGACAAGACCCGCTTCGGCGGGTCTTTTCATTTCGACGATGCGGGTTCCACGGATAGAAAACCGCGGATGCGCGTCCTACAGTTTTCAACCCCCGGAGGCAAACATGGAAAGCACAACAAGCACATCCGCCAGAAAGCTCCCGCTGTACCGCTCGCTCTACGTGCAGGTGATCACCGCCGTGATCATCGGCGTGCTGCTCGGCCACTTCTATCCGGCCGCGGGCGAGGCGATGAAGCCGCTGGGCGACGGCTTCATCAAGCTGATCAAGATGATCATCGCGCCGATCATCTTCTGCACGGTGGTGGTGGGCATCGCCGGCATGGAGGACATGAAGAAGGTCGGCAAGACCGGCGGCCTCGCGCTGCTGTATTTCGAGATCGTCAGCAGCATCGCGCTCGTCGTGGGCCTGGTGCTGGTGAACGTGCTCAAGCCCGGCGCGGGCATGAACGTCGACCCGGCCACGCTCGACACCAAGGGCATCGCGGCCTATACCGGCCCGGGCAAGATGACCGGCACGGTCGACTTCATCATGAACATCATCCCGAACACCATCGTGGATGCCTTCGCCAAGGGCGAGATCCTGCAGGTGCTGCTCATCGCGGTGTTGTTCGGCTTCGCGCTGCACCGTTTCGGGGGGCGCGGCACGCTGGTGTTCGACGTGATCGAGAAGGGCTCGCACGTGCTCTTCGGCATCGTCAACTACATCATGAAGCTGGCGCCCATCGGCGCCTTCGGCGCCATGGCCTTCACCATCGGCAAGTACGGGCTGGGCAGCCTGTTCTCGCTGGGCAAGCTGATGGGCACCTTCTACCTGACCTGCCTGCTGTTCATCTTCGTGGTGCTCGGGCTCATCGCGCGCTTCCATGGGTTCAGCATCTGGAAGTTCATCAAGTACATCAAGGAAGAGCTGCTGATCGTGCTGGGCACCTCGTCGAGCGAGTCGGTGCTGCCGCGCATGATGGAGAAGATGGAGAACCTGGGCGCGAACAAGACCTGCGTGGGCCTCGTCATTCCGACCGGCTATTCCTTCAACCTCGACGGCACTTCCATCTACCTGACGATGGCGGCGGTGTTCATCGCGCAGGCCACCAATACGCCGATGACGCTCACTCAGGAGATCACGCTGCTGGCGGTGCTGCTGCTGACCTCGAAGGGCGCGGCGGGCGTCACGGGCAGCGGTTTCATCGTGCTGGCGGCGACGCTGTCGGCCGTGGGCCATGTGCCTGTGGCGGGGCTGGCGCTCATCCTCGGCATCGACCGATTCATGTCCGAGGCCCGTGCGCTGACCAACCTGATCGGCAACGGCGTCGCCACCATCGTGGTCGCCAAGTGGACCAACGAGCTCGACGAGGCCCGGCTGCAGGCCGGACTCAACAACGAGACCTGGGTGGAGGCGCAGGAGCCCGAGGCGCTCGATGCCGAGCGCAGCGGCAAGATGGCCGGCTGAGGCGGCACCGCGGATGGCCTGACGAACCAAAAGGCCGGGCATCGTTCCTGCAAAATGCAACGATGCCCCACAGCGTCTCCCTCATCAACACGATCGCCGCCGGCCTGGGGCTGGCGCTCATGCTTGGATTCCTGGCGGCGCGGCTGCGATTGCCGGCCTTGGTCGGCTACCTGCTGGCGGGCGTGATCATCGGCCCCTTCACCCCGGGCTTCGTGGCCGACGCGGGCATCGCGGCCCAGCTCGCCGAGATCGGCGTGATGCTGCTGATGTTCGGCGTGGGCCTTCATTTCTCCCTCGACGACCTGCTGGCGGTGCGCAAGATCGCGCTGCCAGGCGCGCTCGCGCAGATCGCGGTGGCGACGCTGCTGGGCGGAGGGCTGGCGATGTGGTGGGGCTGGAGCCCCGGTGCCGCGCTGGTGTTCGGGCTGGCGCTGTCGGTGGCGAGCACGGTCGTGCTGCTGCGCGCGCTCGAAAGCCTGGGCATCCTCGATTCGTTCACCGGGCGCATCGCGGTCGGCTGGCTCGTGGTGGAAGACCTCGCGATGGTGTTGGTGCTGGTGCTCCTGCCGCCGCTGGCGGGCACGCTGGGCGTGCAGGGCGCTGCAGGCGGAACCGGCAATGCCGACCCGCTGTGGCAGACGCTGGGCCTCACGATGCTGCAGGTGGGCGGCTTCGTGGCGTTGATGCTGGTGGTGGGGCGCCGGGTGTTCCCGTGGATCCTCTGGCAGGTCACGCGCACAGGCTCGCGCGAGCTGTTCACGCTGTGCGTGGTGGCGGCGGCCGTGAGCATCGCCTATGCGTCGGCGGCGCTCTTCGGAGTGTCGTTCGCGCTGGGTGCCTTCTTCGCGGGCATGGTCATGCGCGAGTCGCAGTTCGCCCATCGTGCGGCGCAGGAGTCATTGCCGCTGCGCGACGCCTTCGCGGTGCTGTTCTTCGTGTCGGTCGGCATGCTGTTCGACCCCTCTGTGCTGCTCGACCGGCCGCTGCAGGTGCTCGCCGTGGTGCTGGTGATCGTGCTGGGCAAGTCGCTGGCGGCCTGCGCACTGGTGCTGGTGTTCCGCTACCCGCTGGGCACGGCGCTCACGGTGAGCGCCAGCCTGGCGCAGATCGGCGAGTTCTCTTTCATCCTGGCCGGCCTGGGCGTGTCGCTTGGCCTGCTGCCGGCGGAAGGGCAGAGCCTGGTGCTGGCCGGGGCGCTGATTTCCATCGCCACCAATCCGCTGTGGTTCAGCCTGATCGCGCCGATGCAGAAATGGCTGCATGCGCATTCCTCGTTCGCGCGCGGTCTGGAGATGCGAGAAGACCCGCTGGCCGAACTGCCGATGACCACCGAGGCCAAGTACCTATCGCGGCAGGTGGTGCTGGTGGGCTACGGCCGGGTCGGGCGCCGCATCGCGGCCGAGCTCGACGCCAACGACATCCCCTACGTGGTGGCGGAGCAGAACCGCGAGCTGGTCGAGAAGCTGCGCGAGGCCGGCACGCCCGCCGTGTGGGGCGATGCGGCCGACCCGGCGGTGCTGATCCAGGCGCATATCGCCCGTGCGCGCGTGCTGGTCGTCGCCACGCCGGACGCGATGAACGTGCGCCAGATGATGGAGACGGCGCACACGCTCAACCCGGCGATCCAGACCGTCATCCGCAGCCACAACGAGCAGGAGGCTCGCCTGCTCACGCAGGAAACCTCGGCCACGGTGTTCCTCGGCGAGCATGAACTCGCCCAGGCGATGGCGAGGGACGTGGTCCAGCGCGCAGTGTCGATGGCCGTGCCGGCATGACCGGCGAAAACCCGAACGCGCGGGCTTGCGGTCCGGGCGCTTCAGAGGTCCTCGATCACCAGCGTGCGATAGCGCTGGGCGATGGAGTAGGGCACGGTGCGCACCACCTCCATCATCCGCTCGGCCGCGGCGCCGTCCTCGGTCCTGACGAGCAGCGCGGCGTGGCCTTCCTTCGCGAGCTTGGCATAGGCACGCACGGTGGCCGCATCGGTGCCGGCGGAGGGCAGTGGGTCGTCGGCGGTCGTCACCGTGGGCACGATCTCGCGCAGCACGGTCTCGGCCGGCATCAGGTAGATGTCGTCGCCGCTCATGCCTTTTTCGATCAGGCCGCGGCCGATGCGCTCGGCGTCCTTGGCGTCGGGGAACATCACCATCGAATAGCCGGTGGGATAAAAGGCGCCGCCGATGCTCGAGAGCATGCCCGGTTCAAGAGTGAAGTGCTTCATGCTGCCTCCTGAATCTTGTGTGGATCATCGGTCCGACGCTAGGCCGCCCTCTCAGGGCGCTCTGTAGGAGAACCCCGAAAGCACTGTCAACCGCGCGCCTGCCTTGCCTGTTCAATTCATGGCGCAGTCAGCAAGCAACGTCATCCTCATTTCCATGCCTTCGTCCAGGAACATCGCACTCACCGTCCACGAGCTGGAGACGGGCGAGTTCTATTGGGTGCTGATGGAGGCGGTGGACGGCGCCCCGGGCGATACCACCCACGTCTACGTGCCGCTGGAAGCCGCGCACGAACCCTATGCCACCTATTCGAATGCACTGGTCGCGGGCGTGGCGATGATGCGGCGGCTCTTCGGGCCCGACGGCAGGCCCGCACCCTGAGCCCGCGGGGCTCACGGGAGGCCCCTACCTATAATCCCGCCGTTCCGGTGGCGGCAGCCTCATCGACTGCCCGGCCGGACCACAACGGTTCGAAGGTGCCTCGCACGACATGCCATCCATGGCGGCGGGGTTAAACGGGAAGCAGGTGAACCCGCATCGTCGTTCTCCACGGAGATCGGCCGGCGCGGCGATTCCTGCGCTGCCCCCGCAACGGTCAGCGGATCTGGAACCCCTCGGGCTCGTGCCTCATCGATCGGCACGGGCAGCCACTGCGCTTCGGCGTGGGAAGGCGAGGGTTTCCGCCGCGGCGTGACTCTCGCAGATCACGCCGCGGCGCTCCGCAAGCCCGGATACCGGCCTTCGCAACCGCCTTCGGACGCTGCGGGAGTGCGTGTCCGGGCCAGCCGCCTACCGCGCCCGCCGCGGGCCGCCGCAGCCCCTTCGCCTCTTCCGCCGCGCCCTTCATAGGTCAGGAGCCTGCGGGGACGCAGGCCGGAGGAGAGATTTCATGAGTCATGCATCGCCGAAGCGCGATCGCAGGGGCGCGTCGCCGAAGCGGCTGCGACGCCGGCCGCGCTTTTCGGGTCTTTCGAGCCTTTCCGGCATTTCGCTGGGCTGGGGCCTCGCCCTGGGACCATGCGCGGCAGTCTTCGCGCAGGCCTCCGACGGCCAGACGCTCAGGGCGATTCAGGTGGATGCCCAGCGCCACACGCCCATGGCCATCGACGAGCCCACGCAGACCGGCAGCCGTCTCGGCCTCACGCCGCTCGAAACGCCGGCCAGCGTCGAGGTGCTGACGGGCGACACCATCCGTGCGCGCGGCGACGTCTCGGTGGTCGACGCCGTCACCCGCGCCACCGGCATCACCGGCTCGCCCGGTCCCGGCAACGGCGGCACCGCGCTGGTGGCGCGCGGCTTCCTCGGTCACGGTTCGGTGATGCAGCTCTTCGACGGCACGCGCCTCTACGCGGGCGCGGGCACCGTCACCTTTCCCTTCGACACCTGGTCGGCCGACCGCATCGAGGTGCTGCGCGGCGCGGCCTCGGTGATGTACGGCGAAGGCGCCATCGGCGGCGCGATCAACGTGGTGCCCAGGAAGCCCACGCGCGGCCCGATCCGCAATGAAGCGCTGGTCACGCTGGGCTCCGACGCCACGCGGCAGGTGGCCTTCGGCAGCGGCGGGGCGATCGACGAGAGGCTTTCGTACCGCTTCGACATCAGCCAGCGCAACACCGACGGCTTCATGCAGCGCGGCGAGGCCGAAAGCCTCGCCGTGAGCGCCGCGGTGCGGCTGGACGTGTCGCCGCAGCTGCAGTTCACGCTCTCCCACGACGAGGGCCGCCAGTCGCCGCAGCGCTACTACGGCGTGCCGCTGATCGACGGCCGCCTCAGCAGCCAGACGCTGCGCCAGAACTACGACGTGGACGACGCCGAGATCAAGTACCGCGACAAGTGGACCCGCCTCGACACCCTGTGGACGCCCAGCGACGCCGTGACGGTGCGCAACCAGCTCTACCGGCTGGAGAGCAAACGCCACTGGCGCAACAGCGAGACCTATACCTACAGCCCCGCCACCCGGCGCGTGACGCGCGGCGACTACCTGGAGATCGGCCACGACCAGGAGCAGATCGGCAATCGCACCGACGCCACCTTCAGGCACCGGCCGTTCGGCCTCGCCAACCAGGTGCTCGTGGGTTTCGACGTGAACCGCATCGACTTCACTCACACCAACGACTCGCCCTACGGCGGCCGATCGGTGGTCGATCCCTTCGTCTTCAGCCCCGGCTACTACGCGTCGCCCGTGGCCTACACGCCGCGCTACAGGACGAAGACCAGCACCTACGCCTTCTTCGCGGAGGACAGGCTGGCCTTCGACGAGCAGTGGTCGGTGGTGGGCAGCCTGCGCTGGGACCACGCGAAGGTCGCACGCACCGACCTGCAGAACGCCGCCAACAGCTTCGGCAAGACCTTCGAGTACGCCACCGGCCGGCTCGGCGTGGTCTACGCACCGGACGCCTCGCAGTCGTTCTACGCGCAGGTGGCGCGCGCGGCCGATCCCCTGGGCTCGCTGGTGACCACTTCGGCTTCGCAGGCGGCCTTCGACCTCAGCACGGGCAGGCAGTTCGAGGTCGGCTACAAGCGCCAGCTCGCTGACAACCGAGGCGCCTGGACCGTGGCCGCCTACCGCATCGACAAGAACAAGCTGCTGTCGCGCGACGCCATCGATCCGACCGTCACCCAGCAGGTCGGCAAGCAGTCTTCCGAAGGCATCGAGGCCACGCTCGACCTGGCGCTGAGCTCCACGCTGCGGCTGGAGGCGAATGCCACCAAGCTGCGCGCGCGCTACGACAACTTCAACGAACTGGTCGGCGGCAAGCTGGTCTCGCGCGCGGGCAACACGCCCACCGGCGTACCCGAGGAGGCCGCCAACCTCTGGCTCACCTGGCGCTTCCTGCCGCAGTGGGAGGCCGACGTCGGCCTGCGCTACGTGGGCCCGCGCCAGGTCGATGCGGCCAACTCGCGAAAGATCGGCTCGTACACGGTCGCCGATGCGGGCGTGAGCTGGCAGGCGAACCCCTCGCTCAGGCTCGCGCTGCGCGCCTACAACCTGGCTGATCGGCGCTATCCGGTGTCGTTCTCGAATGGCGGCAACCAGTGGCTGCTGGGGCGCCCGCGCTCCTTCGAGCTGTCGGCGCTGGTCAGCTTCTGAGAGGCCCGGGAGTCTGGTGGAACGCATGACCTCCGCATGGCGCCGCGCCTGGCCGCGCCTCCGGCACTGGCTTTATTGGACGCACCGGTGGCTGGGCATCGGCGGCTGCCTGCTGTTCGTCATGTGGTTCGTCTCGGGCGTGGTGATGATGTACGTGGGGTACCCGAACCTCACGGACGAGGAACGGCTCGCGGGGCTCTCGCCGCTGCGTTTCGACCGGGGGATGGTGTCGCCCTCGGCCGCGCTGGAAGCACTGCCCAAGGAGGCGAATGCGCAGCCGCCGCGGCGCATGGTGCTGGAGATGCAGGGCGGCACAGTCGCCGGCCCCGTCTGGCGCATCGTCGATGCGCGCGGCGGCCGGCATACGGTCTCGGCCCGAGACGGCCGCGTACCGGGCCCGGTCGATGCCGCGCAGGCCGAGGCCATCGCTCGCGATTTCTCCGGCCATGCCGGCGCCCGCTGGGCCGAGACCCTGGAGCGTGACCAGTGGACCGTGCCGCAGGGCCTGAACCCGCTGCGTCCGATGCACCGCATCGAAGTCGGCGACGCCGCGGGCACCGAGCTCTACGTGTCGCAGGTCAACGGCGAAGTGGTGCGCGACACCACGCGCTCCGAACGCTTCTGGAACTGGCTGGGCTCGGTGCCCCACTGGATCTACTTCACGCCGCTGCGCGCGGACCCGCCCCTGTGGCACGACGTGGTGGTGTGGCTGTCGGCGGCCTGCATCGTCTCGGCGGTGACGGGCATCGTCATCGGCATCCTCCGGGTGCGCCTGCGGCGGCGCTTCCGCAACGGGGCGGTCACGCCCTACAGCGGCTGGATGGCCTGGCACCACATCGCAGGGCTGGTCGGCGGCTTCTTCGTGCTGACCTGGATCGTCAGCGGCTGGCTGTCGATGAATCCCAATGGCTGGTTCCAGCGTGGAACGGGCGATGCGGCCGCGATGGCGAGCTACACGGGTGCCGGCAAGTCGCCGTTCCCGTGGCCGCCGGCATCGCTGCCGGCAGGCGAGGGTGCCGATGCGCCGCGCGAGGCCGCGCTGCTGTGGTTCGACGGCAGGCCGCTGCTGCAGCTGCGCGACGCGAGGGCGCGGGTGCGCGTGATCGATGCAGTCACCGGCGAACCGGCCACCGTCGCGAAGGACGACGTCCTGCGCGCCGCCGCCCGCCTGCGCCCCGGCTCGAACATCACCGAAGCGGTGCTCCAGACCCGCGAGGACTTCCACTGGTACGGCCACCACCGCGAGCGCGTTGTGCCCGTGTGGCGCCTGCAGTTCGACGACCCGGCGCGCAGCTGGATCTACATCGATCCTTCCAGCGGCCAGGTGGCCGGCAGCAGCGACGCCAGTTCGCGCCTGCGCCGCTGGCTCTTCAACGCGGCGCACAGCCTCGACTTCCCCTGGCTCATCCAGTACCGGCCGGCCTGGGATCTCGTGATGTGGCTGCTTTCCATCGTCGGCGCGGTGGCTTCGGCCAGCGGCGTCGTGATCGGCTGGCGGAGGCTGCGGCGAAAACCGAAGCCGGCGGCCGTGCCGGGCGCGCAGCCTGCGCTGCGGCGTTCATGATCGGGGCTTGCGCGAGCCTGCCCATCCACCAACAATCAACTTTCGCACCGCGGTGCATTTCAGGAGGTGCTCGATGCACATCGAACCAGGTCTAGTCGACGGATCCAAGATATTCCTCAGCTACGCGACGGCAGCCGCCGCGCTTGCCTACACCGGCAAGGTCGCGTTCCAGACGCTCATGAAGGACGGGCCCGCCGCACTGGTGCTGCGCTCCGCCATCGCCGTGGCGCTGGTGTTCTGCTTCTTCGAGGTGTTTCCGCACCACCCTGTGGGCGTGTCGGAGGTGCACCTGATCCTGGGCACCACGCTGCTGCTGGTCTTCGGCCTCGCGCCCGCCGCCATTGGCCTGGCGGGCGGCCTGCTGATCCAGGGCCTGTTCTTCGAGCCGCAGGACATCCCGCAATACGGCATGAACGTCACCACGCTGCTGGTGCCGCTGTTCGTCACTTCCGCGCTGGCGCGCCGCATCATCCCCGAGAAGCTGGCCTATGTGGACATCGGCTACCGCGAGGCTTTCAAGCTCTCGGTGGCCTACCAGGGCGGCATCGTGGTGTGGGTCGGCTTCTGGGCGCTGTACGGACGCGGCACCGGCATCGAGAACATGGGCCAGATCGCCAGCTTCGGCGCGGCCTACATGACGGTCGTGCTGGTCGAGCCGCTGGTCGACCTGGGCGTGCTGGCTGCTGCCAAGGCCTGGCGCCGGCTGCAGGGTTCCGTCTTCGTCGAGCGCCGCCTGTACGGCGGCGTCTGAGCGCTTCCCTTCGTCGCTTCCCCGGGGCCGGCCTCGGGGAGGCTGTCCGTTTCCATCGGTGGCGCCGGAATCATCCGGCGCCACTTTCGCCTTGCTGGTGCGCCCCGCTCGCGAGCGCCTGAAAGAATCCACCCATGACCCCAAGCAACGCCAAGATCCCCGTCACCATCGTCACGGGCTTCCTCGGCAGCGGCAAGACCACGCTGCTGCGCCACATCCTCGGCAACGCCGAAGGCCGCCGCATCGCGGTGATCGTCAACGAGTTCGGCGAGCTCGGCATCGACGGCGAGATCCTGCGCGGCTGCGGCATCGGCTGCGACGACGAAGGCAACGAGCGTGAAGGCGCGCTCTACGAGCTGGCCAACGGCTGCGTCTGCTGCACGGTGCAGGAGGAGTTCCTGCCGGTGATGCTGCAGCTGGCCGAGCGGCGCGGCGAACTCGACGCGGTGCTCATCGAGACCTCGGGCCTCGCGCTGCCCAAGCCGCTGGTGCAGGCCTTCCAGTGGCCGGACATCGCCAACATCTTCACCGTCGATTCGGTCGTCACCGTGGTCGACGGGCCGGCCGCCGCCTCGGGCCAGTTCGCCGAGAACCCGCAGGCGGTCGATGAAGCCCGCCGCGCCGATCCCAACCTCGACCACGAATCGCCGCTGCACGAGCTGTTCGAAGACCAGCTCTCGGCCGCCGACCTCGTGGTGCTCAACAAGACCGACCTGATGGACGACGCGGCGCGCGCCAAGGTCGAGGCGCTGGTGCGCGAGGAACTGCCGCCCGAGGTGAAGATCGTCGCCGCCAGCGAAGGCCGGCTGCCGCTCGCGCTGCTGCTGGGCCAGGGCCGCGCGGCCGAGGACACCATCCACCTGCGCGAGAGCCACCACGACCACGAGGAAGACCACGACCACGACGAGTTCGATTCGCTCGTGATCGAGCTGCCGCCCGTCGAGCGCGATGGCCTGCTGGCCGCGCTCGGCAGGCTGGTCGAGCAGCACACCATCTACCGCGTGAAGGGCTTCGTCGCCGTGCCGGGCAAGCCGATGCGTCTGCTGGTGCAGGGCGTGGGTCGCCGCTTCGACCACCACTTCGACCGCCGCTGGCGCGACGGCGAGGCGCAGCGCACGCGGCTGGTTTTCATCGGCGAAGACCTGGACGAAGGCGCGCTGCGCAAGGTGCTCGAAGAGGCGAGCGCCACCGCCACGGCCTGACGCCCCCCAGCGCATGCACCTGCTGAGCACCCAGCCCGGACGCTTCGTCGAGGACGACAGCGTCGTCACGCGCCTCGACCAGACGCCGGGCGACATCGTGGTGCTCAGCTCGGCCGACACCACGCTCGCGCTGCTCGCCGCCGCGCGCACCGCGCTGGCGGCCACCGACCCCGGCTATCCGTCGCTCAGGCTGGCCAATCTCATGTACCTGCGCCAGCCGGCCTCGCTCGACCTCTACGTCGACGAGGTGCTGCAGCATGCGCGCGTGGTGGTGGTCGACCACCTGGGTGCCGAATCGGCCTGGGCCTACGGGCTGCAGCAGCTAGAGAAGCTGGCGAAGCGCAAGGGCCAGCGGCTCGCGATGTTCTCGGGCGACCTGCAGGAAGACGAAGACCTGCTCGCGCGCGGCACGCTGTCGCGCGCGGTGAGCCGCCAGCTCTGGCAGTACATGCGCAGCGGCGGGGCGGGCAATGCGATGCAGTTCCTGCGCGAGGTGGCCTTCCACGGCCTGGGCCATGGCGAGGCCCCGTTGCCGCCGCGCAGCCTGCCGCAGGTGGCGCTGCACGTGCCGGGCGGCGCGGCCGCTTCGCATACCGTGGCCGGCATCGATGACCTGCGAGCCGGCTGGCACGCGGGCGCGCCGGTGGTGGCGCTGGTGTTCTATCGCTCGCACCTGCTGTCGGGCAACACGGCGGCCTTCGATGCGCTTGCCGCGGCCTTGACAGCGCAGGGACTGAATCCGCTGCCCGTCGCGCTCGATTCGCTGAAGGATCCGCTGTGCCTTTCCACGCTGCGCGCGCTGTGTGCGGAGCACGACGTGCAGCTGGTGCTCAACACCACGGCCTTCGCGGCCCTGGGACAGGGCGGGCCGGGCGGGCAAAGCGACGAGGTCGAGCTGGCTGGCGACGCCCCCGTGCTGCAGGTGATCGTGAGCGGCGGCAACAGGGAAGACTGGCTGGCCGACAGCCAGGGCCTGCGCCCGCGCGACATCGCGATGCAGATCGCCCTGCCCGAGATGGACGGCCGCATCGTCACGCGCGCCGTGAGCTTCAAGGGCCTGTCGCACCGCTGCGAGCTCACGCAGACCGAGGTGGTCAACTACCAGCCCGAGCCCGACCGCGTCGCCTTCGTGGCCGAGCTGGCTCGGCGCTGGTGCCGGCTGCGCAGCCTGCGTGCGGAAGGCAAGCGCATCGCACTGATCCTCGCCAACTATCCGGGCAGCGAAGGCCGCATCGGCAGCGGCGTGGGGCTGGACACGCCGGCCTCGGTGATGGCGATCCTGCACGCCATGGCAGCCGACGGCTATGCGCTGGGCGATCCCGGCGCGATGCCCGCCGATGGCGACGCGCTGATGCGCAGGCTGCAGGAAGGCATCGCCAACGACCCGTCGCAGTGGGCTTCGCGGCCCGCCTGGCAGAGCTTCGCGCTGGCGGACTACCGGGCATGCCTGGCACGACTGCCCGACGGCATGGCCGCGGCCATCGATGCGCGATGGGGACCGCCCGAACAAGACCCCATGCTGCGCAACGGCCGCTTCATGATCGCCGGCCTGCGGCTGGGCCGCGTGTTCGTCGGCATCCAGCCCGCGCGGGCGCTCGGCAGCCCGGGCGCCGCCGACTACGCGAGCTACCACGACGCCGAGCTGGTGCCGCCGCACAGCTACCTGGCCTTCTACTTCTGGCTGCGCGAGGCCTTCGCCATCGACGCGGTGGTGCACGTGGGCAAGCACGGCAACCTCGAATGGCTGCCCGGCAAGAGCATCGCGCTGTCGCAGGCCTGCTGGCCCGACGCGATCCTCGGGCCGATGCCCAACGTGTATCCCTTCATCGTCAACGACCCGGGCGAGGGCGCACAGGCCAAGCGGCGCACGCAGGCGGTCATCGTCGACCACCTCATGCCGCCGCTCACGCGCGCGGAGAACCACGGCCCGATGCAGGACCTGGAGCGTCAGGTCGACGAGTACTACGACGCGCTGCTGGTCGACGCGCGCCGTGCGAAGGTGCTGCGCGCGCAGATCCTCGCAGCCGTGCGCGCGCAGCATCTGGTCGAGGAACTGGGCTTGCCCGGCGCGCAGGAGGAAGACGACGCCGTGCTCGCGCGCGTCGACGCCTACCTCTGCGAGCTGAAGGAAACGCAGATACGCGACGGGCTGCACGTGTTCGGCGCTTCGCCGAGCGGGAGGCTGCGGCGCGACACGCTGCTGGCGCTGGCGCGCTATCCGGCGGCCGACGGCGCGGGCGCCAACGCCGGGCTGCTCGGCGCGCTTTCGCAAGACCTGCTGCCCGACGACGCCTTCGATCCGCTCGACATCGACGCGGCCCGGCCTTGGCAGGGCGCGCGGCCCGCGCTGCTGCAGTCGGTGAGCAGCGAAGCATGGCGCCACCAGGGTGACACGCGCGAGCGGCTGGAGCTGCTCGCGCAGCGGCTGATGGAAGAGGGCGCATGTCCGCCGGAACTGCCGCGCACCGCCGCCGTGATGAGCCGCATCGACCGCAGCCTCGCGCCCGCGCTCGACGCCTGCGGTGCGCAGGAGCTGCGCCAGCTCTTGCGCGCCCTGCAGGGCCGCTTCGTGCCGCCGGGCCCGAGCGGCTCTCCCTCGCGCGGCCGGCCCGACGTGCTGCCCACCGGCCGCAACTTCTACGCGGTCGACACCCGCGCCATTCCCACGCCCACGGCCTGGATGCTGGGCCTGAAGTCGGCCGCGCAGCTGGTCGAGCGGCACATGCAGGAACACGGCGACTACCCGGCGGCCCTGGGCCTGTCGGTCTGGGGCACGGCCACCATGCGCACCGGCGGAGACGACCTGGCGCAGGCCTTCGCGCTGATCGGCGTGCGGCCGAAGTGGGCGCCGGGCAGCCAGCGGGTGGTCGATTTCGAGGTGCTGCCCACGGTCGGGCTCGGGCGTCCGCGCATCGACGTCACGCTGCGCATCTCGGGCTTCTTCCGCGACGCCTTCCCGAATGCCGTTCAGATGTTCGACGCGGCAGTGCAGGCCGTGGCGGCACAGGAAGACGAGGACGAGGAGCGCAACCCGATCCGCGCGCGCATCCTTCGCGAGACCGCCGCGCTGCAGGCCCGGGGCATGGCGCCCGAGTTCGCACGCACGCAGGCCGGCTGGCGCGTGTTCGGCTCGGCGCCCGGCAGCTACGGCAGCGGCCTGCAGCCGCTCTTCGACCGTGGCGACTGGCAAAGCGACGACGACCTGTCGAAGGCCTACGTCGGCGGCAGCGCCCATGCCTACGGCCAGGGCAGCGACGGCGTGCCGGCGGCCGGCGCGCTGAAGCGCCGGCTGCGGGCGATGACCGTCGTCATGCAGAACCAGGACAGCCGCGAGCACGACCTGCTCGACTCCAACGACTACTACCAGTTCCAGGGCGGCATGGCCGCCGCCGTGCGCCACCTGAGCGGCCGCCAGCCCGCCATGTACCACGGCGACCACGGCAACCCCCAGGCGCCGCGCGTTCGCACGCTGAAGGAAGAGATCGGCCGCGTCGTGCGCTCCCGCGTGGTCAACCCGAAGTGGATCGACGGCGTGAAGCGCCACGGCTACAAGGGCGCCTTCGAGATGGCCGCGACGGTCGACTACCTCTTCGGCTTCGACGCCACCGCACGCGTGGTCGGCGACCACCAGTACGCGATGGTGGCCGACGCCTACGTGCTCGACGAGGCCACCCGCGACTTCGTGAACCAGCACAACCCGCGCGCGCTGCAGGACATGCTCGGCCGCCTGCTCGAAGCCATGCAGCGCGGCCTCTGGCAATCGCCCGGCGACTACCGCGCCCGGCTCGAGAACCTGCTGCTCGACCACGAGCAGCGGATGGAAGGAAGCCTCCGATGACGACCACTGCCGCCGCTGCCATGCCGGCGCCCTTTCCCTTTGCCGCCATAGCCGGGCAGCCGCACCTTCGGCAGGCCCTGCTGCTTGCCGCCGCCGATCCGGGCCTGGGCGGCGTGCTGATCGAAGGACCGCGCGGCACCGCCAAGACCACGGCGGCTCGTGCGCTGGCCGAGCTGCTGCCCGACGCACCCTTCGTCACCCTGCCGCTGGGCGCGAGCCTGGAAAGCCTCGTCGGCACGCTCGACCTCGGCCGCGCGATGGCGGGCCATGAGCTTCGCTTCGCACCCGGCCTGCTGGCGCGCGCACACGGCGGCGTGCTCTACGTGGACGAGATCAACCTGCTGCCCGACGCGCTGATCGATTCGCTGCTCGACGCCGCCGCCAGCGGCGTCAACGTGGTCGAGCGCGACGGCATCTCGCATCGCCACGCAGCTCGCTTCGTGCTCGTGGGCACGATGAATCCGGAGGAGGGCACGCTGCGCCCCCAACTGCTCGACCGCTTCGGCCTGTGCGTTCAGCTGCACAACATCGACGACCCGTCCGAGCGGCAGGCCATCGTGCGCGCGCGGCTGGCCTTCGATGCCGATCCGCAGGGCTTTCGCGACCGGCATGCGCAGGCGCAGGCCGAGCTGTCTTCGTCGCTGGTCCGCGCACGTGCGCTCGTGGCCGACGCGTCGGCGCTGCCATACACCGACGCGGTGCACGAGGCGGTGAGCGCCATGTGCATCGCCGCCGCCGTCGACGGGCTGCGCGCCGACCTGGTCATGCTGCGCTCGGCCCGCGCCCTTGCGGCATGGGAAGGTGCTACGGCCATCACCGGCCAGCACGTGCAGCGCGTGGCCGAGTCCGTGCTGCTGCATCGGCGCAAGCCCGAGGCCGAAACTGCCGCTGCCCGGACTGCGCCGCCCGATGTCGGCAGCAAGGCCGCCGGCGACGCGGACGGAGAAAGCAGCGCAGGCAGCGCGGACGACGGCGACTGGGGCGCCATGCCGCCCGAACCGGTCGGCATCGACCGCGTGAAGCCGCTGCGCCCGTTGATCCCTTCGTTGCGGCAGCAACAACAACAGGCCGCACCAAAAAAAGCCTGAGCCTCCGGGACGCCGCACCGCCCGCTGGCGCATCGCGCCAGGGCGACCGGAGGCAGGGCCCGCAAAGGGACGCATGGCACGGTGCCGCCAGGCAGGGCGCGGCCTTCGACTGGCCGCGCACCTTCGCCGCGCGCGGCGCCGACCGGCTGCGCGCGGATCATCTGCGCCATCGCCCGCGGGAAGCGCGCAGCGGCGTGCTGCATTGCTTCCTGCTCGACTGCTCGGCCTCGATGCGCGACGACGGCAACCTGGCACGCGCCAAGGGCCTGCTGCTGGCGCTGATGCAGGAGGCCTATCAGCGCCGGGACCACGTTGCGCTGCTGTGCTTCGCGGGCGAGGTCGTCGAGCTGCGCCTGCCGCCGCGGCGCGCCAGTGCCTGGAACGACGACTGGATCGCGCCGATCGCGGCCGGCGGCGGCACGCCCCTCGCGCTGGGCGTGCGGCGCGCCGACCAGCTGCTCGCGAAGAGCGGCGGCACGCGCCGGCGCTGGCTGTGGCTGCTCACGGATGGCCGCAGCAGCGAAAGCCCGCAGCGGCCGGAGTCGGCCGACGAGGTGTGCGTGGTCGATTTCGAGGCGGCGCGCCTGCCGCTGCACCGCGCGAGGCGGCTGGCCGACAGCTGGGATGCGCGCTACGTCCCGGCGGACAGCGCCTGAGCGGGCTGCGCGGCCTGCTCGTCGGCTTCGTCTTCAGGCGGGGCCAGCATGGTGCCCCGGCAGCTCGGCGCCCCGCAATGGCAGGGGTACTTCGACGCCGGCGAGCCGTCGTCGGCGGTCAGTGAATAGTCGATGAACAGCTCGTCGCCCGCATCCACCGCCACCAGCGTCTGGAACTTCAGCACCAGCTCGCCGCCTTCGTCGTACTCCTCGACCGCCTCGCAGTTGGGTTCGCACGAATGGTTGAGGTGGCGGGTGGCGTTGCCGCCCTTGGCACCGTCGATCGTCATGTCGTTCGACAGCGTGAAGAGGTAGGTGAGCTGGTCGTCCCAGACCTTGGTGGCGATCTCGGCCTTCGTGTAGCGGCGGCCCTCGTAGAGGCCGAGAAATGATTCGGCCGGCAGGTCGCGCGTGGCGAAGGCGCCGAGGCCGTGCACGCCGCTGGGGCCTACGCGGACGAAGGGCGTGGACGAGGTTCGCTTGTGGTGCTTCATGAGGGAGAAGAGTGGCTGCCGTGGGGCGTGTTGCTGTTGGCGTTGTCGGGCCGGTGGAGTGTCAACGCCATTCCGATCCGGCGGATGACAGACGGGTACCGCGTCATCGATCTGCTTGTCTGTGTCTGTTCAGGGCTTCGCGTCGCCGAGGGACGCCAGGCAGCTCACGATCGCGTCGGCTGCTTCGTCGAGGCGGGGGCCGGGTCGCATCATGAGGTCGAAGCGCGCAGAGGCGAAGCTGCACACCCGCCCGCGCTGGATCGCCGACATGGCGGACCAGCCCGGCCGCGCGGCCATGGCCGAGACCTCGCCGAGGGCCGACACCATCAGCACGTCGGGATTGGCGCGCACCACGAACTCGGGGCTCATCTTGGGGAAGGGGCCGAGCGTGCCGGGTACCGCGTTGCCGAGCCCGAGGCGGGCCAGCGTCTCGCCGATGAAGGAGCTCTCGCTGGCCGCGGCCATGCCGCCATGCACCTCGAAGTACACGCGCCGGCCCTGCCAGCCGGCCGGCACGCGGGCACGGGCCGCGTCCAGCCCGGCGTCGAGCTTGCGCCAGTAGGCCTCGCCCGCGCCGGGGCGGCCGGTGGCACGGGCCACGGTCTCCATCACGCGGCGCATGTCGGCATGGGTCTTGGCGTCGAGCGCGAGCACCTTCAGGCCCAGGCGCTCCAGCGGCTCGGCGGCGCGGCTGCGCGGACGCAGCAGCACCAGGTCGGGCTTGAGCGCGACGATGCGCTCCACGTTCGCGTCGTCGATGCCTCCCACCTGCGGCAGCCCCTTCACCGAGGCCGGCCAGTTGGCGTGGCGGTCGATGCCCACCAGCCGGTCGCAGGCGTCGAGCGCGCAGACGGTCTCGGTCAGCGAAGGCATCAGCGACACGATGCGCCTGGCCGGCGCCTGCAGATCGACCGTGGTGCCCCGGTCGTCCTCCAGCCGGATGGCCGTGCCGGCGGCATGCGCGGCCGGGCCGAAGCCCAGCGCGACGAAGGCCGCGGCCTTGGCGACCCGGCGGACGGTGGAAGACAGGAGCTGGCGCGGGGCGGGGTTCGGCAGGACGGAGGAGGTCATCGATCTGGCAGGCTGCGGGCGGGCGTTGGCCTGCCTATTGTCGCGGCGTGCGCAGGCGCAGCCGCCGCGCGGCCTCTTCCTCGCGCGCGTCGTCCACCTCGCGCATCACGTGGCGCAGGTCGACCGGGCCGGTTTCCTGAACGAAGCCGCCGGTGAGTTCGGTCTCGGGGCGCAGCTGGCCGCGCTCGTAGAGGTGCCAGATCTCCTCGCCGTAGTGCGTGTCCAGCAGCACGGGCGCGAACTGGCCGAAGAAATTGCGCAGGTTCTCGACGTCGCGCAACAGCATGCGCCGGGCGTGGTTGTTGCCCGCGGCATCGACCGCCTGCGGCAGGTCAATGACGACCGGGCCGTCCTCGGCCAGCAGCACGTTGAACTCCGAGAGGTCGCCGTGCACGATGCCCGCGCACAGCATGCGCATCACCTCGCGCAGCAGGCTGGCGTGGTGGCGCATGGCGTCCGCCGGCGAGAACATCACGTCGTTCAGGCGGGGTGCGGCGTCGCCATTGGCGTCGGTCACCAGGTCCATCAGCAGCACGCCCTCCAGGAAGTTGTGCGGCGTCGGCACGCGCACGCCGGCGGCGGCAAGCCGGTAGAGCGCGTCGACCTCGGCGCTTTGCCAGATGGCCTCGGTCACCTTGCGGCCGAAGCGCGTGCCCTTGGCCATGGCGCGCGCCTCGCGGCTGTTCTTGACGCGGCGGTTCTCGGTGTAGTCGACGGCCTGCCGGAAGCTGCGCTTGTCGGCCTCCTTGTAGACCTTGGCGCAGCGCGTCTCGTCGCCGCAGCGCACGACGTAGACCATGGCTTCCTTGCCGCTCATGAGCTGGCGAACCACGGTGTCGATCAGGCCTTCGTCGATCAGGGCCTGCAGTCTTTGCGGTGCCTTCATGCGCGGGACTCCCGGGAGATCATGGGACGGGTGGCGAGGTAGGCCCGCAGGCTGTCGGTGCCGAACTGGTAGAGGCCTTCCTGCCGGTGCACGACAAAGCCCAGCTGGCGGTTGATGGCGAGCATCGGCGCGTTGACCTCCGCGTTGCTGGTGGAGATCAGCGTCAGCTCCGGGTGGCGCGAGTGCACCAGCCGCAGCATCGCGGCCTTGACGCCCTTGGCCAGGCCCCTGCCGCGCCAGTGGCGGGCCACGGCCGTGAGCCGCTGGAACATGCGGTCGGGGAACAGCTGGTTCCAGCTGGCGTCGCACACCGCGACGACCTCGTCGCCATCGAGCAGCAGCACGAGGTAGTGTTCGCCGCCGCGGCGGTCGATCTCGGCGTACCACGCGAGATATTCCGCCATTTCATAGCGCATGGGCGCTCGCTCCAGTGCGCTGGTGGGCGCGTCGTTCAGCAACGTCGACAGCGCGGGCAGAAGTTCCGCGAGCCGCTCGACGGGCACGCGCCCGATATGGATCTCGGCGCGCAGACCGTGGGCGGGCGCGAAGCCCTCGGCCTCCCAGCGGGAGAGAGCCTGCCAGTCGAGGCCGGCGAAGGTTGCGCGGTTCTCGATGCTGCGGTGCCTCTCCTGCGCTCCGATGGCGCGCAGGAAAGCGTGGCCCTCGGGCAGGTGCGCCTTGACCGTCGCCGTGGTCTTGCCCTGTGCATCCATGAACGCGAGCAGCGCGCCAAGCAGCGTGCTGGCCACGCCGCGGCGCTGATGCGAGCGCAGCACGCCGCCCCAGATATCGACGAAGGGCGCGAAGGATTCATAGTCGGGCGTTCCCGCGCGGCGGATGCCCATGTTGAGGCTTCCGACGGGCCTGCCGTGCTCGTCGAGGGCCAGCACCCGGTGGATGACGTACAGCGGCGCGCTTTGCAGCACGCCGTGTCGGGTCTCGGCGTCGCTCGTCAACGGTTCGTCGGGAAAGTCCTCGGCGCTGCGCTGGCGCCAGTAGGCAAGGGCATCACGCCACTCAGCCTCGGAAGCGCGTTGGGGATCGAAGAATACGGTTGTTGCAACGGGCCGCGAATACGCGGCGTTGGCTTCGGACATGGTGTGCCTTGATTCGAAAGGGAACGGGGCGCCGACGGCACGTGCGTGCCGGCGGTGGCGTTTGAATCGGGGCTGTTTGTCGCGGCGGCGAGAAGGCCGCGGGTGCCGAACCGGGCGTGCCCGTCAGGGGCACGTGCTGCGCGGGAGGTGCGTCAGCAATCGATCAGCGGGTGGGGTGCACGACAAACCGCACGATGGTGGGGGCGTGAATTACGGCGTCTTCCATCTCGTGCCTCCTTTTCGCGGTGGTTGTCGAAGCGGCCACTGTAGCGGCCCGGTCGCCTGCTGTGAAGTGCCGCATGACTCTGCGTGGTGCAACGTGGTGCGGGCGGCACACGAGAGCCGGCGGGCCCGGTCGGCCCCGCCGGCCCTGAGCATGCCCTCAGTTCTTCATGCTGTGGACCAGGGAGGCCAGCGCCGACGAGATGAAGACCGCCACGATGAAGCGCAGCCAGCCCGACTTGCGCTGCACGATGTTGCTGATGGTGACGGCGCCCGTCATCAGCCAGATCAGCGGACTGGCGCTTGTGGTGAAGACGCTGAAGACGTAGACGGCCTGCATCAGCACGCTGATGCCCCAGCGGACCCGGAAGGCGGAGGCGGGCGCCGGCGCTGGCGGCTGCGCGGGGGCCTGCCCCGACGGCCGCGGTGCCGCTGTGGCAGGGCGCACCGCTGCAGGCGCGGACACGGCTGGCTGGGGCCGCGCCGCCTCGCGTTGCGCCTTCTTTTCCTCCGCCAGTTGCTCGGCGGTCTTCTCCAGCACCGGCGCGGGTGCCTCGGCCGGCTGCCACCAGGCTGGCCATGGCGCCTTGCCCGCTGCGGACTGCTTGCGGAACTCGCCCGCGCCGAGCTTGCGCTGCGATGCCTCAGTCGCTGGCTTGGCGCCGCCTTCGTGCTTCGCCGCCAGCGCGCGCACGCGCTGCAGGTAGGGCTCGGCGCGCGCCGCGTCGGCCATCGCGATGAAGTTGGCATAGCCGCGCAGCGCGCTGATCACGTCGCTGTTGCCGTTCCACTGCAGGCCCTGCGGGCCGTGGCGCTCGGCCTGGTGCAGCACCGCGCGGAAGCGCCGCAGCGTGTCGCGGTCGACCGAGAGCTTGTCGTTGACCACGATGCCCGTCACGTGCTGCTGGCGGTGCCTGCGCATCACCTGCTGCTTGTCGGGGTGCAGCGTGAGGCCCTCGCTCGCCACGATCTGCTTCACGCGCCACAGCAGCTTGGCCGTGTCGCGGCTGTGCTCGGGGCCGGCGGAGAAGGTCAGGTCGTCGGCATAGCGCGTGTAGCGGAAGCCCAGCTTCGCCGCGCTCGCAGCCAGCCGTGCATCGAGCCGTCGGCACAGCAGGTTGGTGATCATCGGGCTGGTGGGCGCACCCTGGGGCAGCACGCGCTCGCCGCGCGCGACGAAGTAGCGGCTGCCGTCGAGCTGCACCTCGTCGGTCGGCGCCTCGGTACACAGCAGTGCCAGCAGGCTCGCGACCTGCGACGAATAGCCCAGCTGGCGGAACACGCCGCGCACGCGCCGCATGCCGATGGAGGGAAAGAAGTCCTTCAGGTCGAGGTTGACGACCACGTCGCGGCCCACGTGCGGCGCCGCGTTGGTGAGGATCGAGCGGCCCGGCATGAAGCCGTGCGCCGCCTCGTGCACCGGCATCTTCGCGAGGATGTTGTCCAGCACCCAGTACTGCGCGCGCTTCAGTCGCGGCATGGGCGCGGAGATGTGGCGCTCGCCGCCGCTCTTCTTGGGCATGGTGAAGCGCTGGTAGTGGCTCACGCTCGACACCTCTCGGTGCCATGCCAGGAAGCGCAGCTCACCCAGGCCGACGCCCATGGCCTGCGCCAGGTCGCCCGCATGGTCCAGCGCGGGCAGGGCGTTGCGCGCCAGCGCCTGGCTGTCGCTGTGCGCGTCGTTCAGGCCGCCGGAGACGCCGTCGCCCACGTACAGCAGCTCGCGCTTGCGCCGCTCGTGCCAGGCCAGGGCGCGCGAATGGCGGCCCTGCGCGAGGCGCTGGCGGGTTTCCTCGCGGCGCTCGCGGGCGCGGGCCATGCGCTCCTTGCGCATGATCTTCAGGGCCCGGTCGCGGTCCTCGATGCCGCGCAGTTCGCTGCCGAGCTTCGAGAGCGCGGTCTGCAACTCGCCCTCGCGGCGGATCAGCTGTTCCTCGACCGTCGGCTGCGCCGCGTCGCGCGGCCAGAAGCCCAGGCGCTGCATTTCCTCGAGGACGACTTCCTGCTTGGAACTCTTGCGGATGCGCTCGTACAGCTGCTCGCGGGTGAGCGCCGAGTCGGGCACGGAAGATGAAGAAGAGGCGGGAGACTGCATGGTCATGGCGCTGCGCCACCGGCCGATGCACTGCTTGGAGAAGGGAAAAGATTGCGAACGAAGCGGGAATCTCGTCGAAGAGCCTCGGGACTGGAGGGCTCCACTCGACGCCGTATGGCCATGGTGACGCCGATGAGCTTCGAGGAAGCCGCACTGTTGTCGCGTCACCATGGCCATACGGCACAGTGAAGAGACGTCCAGTGACGCTTGGGAAGTGCTGTGTGCGAGGGCGGCGATACGCCGACCGGATTGCAAGAGCCTTCCCGCTCCGTTCGCAAAAAGCAGTGTATCAGCCGATGTGGGCGGTGCTCCTTTCCGGGTCTGTCGTTGTTGTTGTCGTCGTGTTCGCCGCGATGGACGGCGTGGCCGAGAGGCGCAGCGCGAGCATGTGCTCGCACGGCCCCCGGGTCATGCGATGGCGCACGAAGTGGCTGCATTGGCATTCGCCCGAGGCCACGCGCTGGTCGGCGTCGAGCTGCAGGCTCGTGAAGTACTCGCGCTGGCCGTTCGAACCCTTGGCCTTGCCGCTGATCGAGACGCCGCCGTCGGCGCGCGCCTGCGTCTTCACATTGACGATGCGACGCGCGCGCACCAGTTCGGCTGCGGCTTCTTCCTCGGGGCTGGCATAGCGCAGCTTGTCCATGGGCAGCGGCTCGCGGCTGAGCTCGCGCAGCCGCCACACGCCGTGCGCGATGTCGTAAACCACGCGGCCTGCCTGCACGTAGCCGCCGAGCGCCGCGTCGACGGTGAGCGTCGACAGCCCGGTGGCCGCCGCCAGCTCGGCGGTGGTGGCGCGCCAGCGCTCGCCGAGCGCCGAGAACACGCGCAGCAGGCTGTCCTGGTCGACCGTCTGGCGCGGCTGCAGCAGCTCGAAGTGGCCGTTGCGCGACCAGTCGTTGGCGGTCCAGCCCGAAAGACCGAGGGTGAATTCCATGTCGGGCATCTGCGCGACCCAGAAGCTCGGCATGCCGGTACCCAGCAGGTGCACGGTGAAGCCCTGCGCCACCGGCACCAGCCGTTCGAGCTGCAGCAGACGGCGCCGGCCCCACACGCGGATGTCGATGTCGGCGGCGGCGGTGTGGGTCGAGCGCGGGCACACCAGCTCGTGGCCCCAGGGCTCGAACACGATGCGCACCGGCTGCCCCGGCCGCAGCACGAAGCGCAGCGAGCGTGGCCCCACGCGCTCCTTGCGCCGGCGCAGCACCAGGCAGATGTTGTGGATGTCCATCGGATGCAGCTGCAGCCGGTGCGCGGGCAGCAGCATCGCGCTGCTGACCTGCAGGAAGCCGCGCACCCAGCTGTCGGGCACGTCGATCTTGGGTTCGTGGAAGGCCGGGTCGTTGTTGCTCCGGACCTGGAAGCCGCCCGGGTCGATGGCCAGCCGCGTCTTCTTGTAGTCACGGATCTTCTGGAACTCGTCGTACAGCGACTCGGAGTAGTCGACATTGGTGGTGCCGCAGGCATGGTCGCTCACCCGGTCGAAGACGTCGTGGCTGCACGAGAACATGCCGTAGCTCGACTCGTCCTGGCTGAAGCACTCGAAGAACACGCGGTCGGGGTGCACCGTGATGACGGGGTCGAGCACGAACCACGCCTCGCGGTTGACCTTGTAGATGTGGTCGAAGTAGCGCTTCTGCGCACTCATGAAGGGCTGCAGCACCGCCTGCTTGCGCTTGCGCAGCTCGGCCAGTTCCTTGGAGAGGGGCTCCATCTGCGCCTTCAGCTCGTCGCTGCGCGCCATGAACTGCGCGAGCAGCTCGCTTTCCTGCCCGGCCAGCCATTCGAGGTACGCGCTCTTGTCGCGCGGCTTGAAGCGCAGGTCGCCCACCACCACGTCGTGCAGCGCCGACATGCCTTCGCGGAACGGCAGGTGGCGGTTGATGTCGGCGACGAAGTGCACCGGCGCGCGCAGCGTGTCGGGCGCGAATTGCAGCGCGGTGCTGTCGGCCGTGTGCTGCGCGCCGGAATGGCCGAAATATCGGTACTGGAATCTCATGCGGCGGGCCCTCCGGTCCGGGCTGCGGAAGAAGGCGGCAGCGGCGCGCGGCGCGGCGCGATGCTGCGCACCGTCGCGGTCTGCAGGGGGTTGTCCAGCAGGGGGAAGGCTTCCTGGATGCTGCGCAGCCCCGCCACGTATTGCGCGCGCTCGGTGATCGCGCCGGTGACGGCCTGCCGCGCGAACACGCGCGCGACGATGCGTGCGATGTCTTCCGAGTGCACCGCCTGTGCGGCCAGGAACTCCATCACGCGCGACTTGGCCAGCCGCCCCCGATTGGCCTGCGAGAGCACGCTGAGGAAGTAGGGCTCAAGCCGGGCGAGCACGTCGGCGTTGCGGCTCGCGGCCGAGGCCAGCCAGTTGGTCACGAAGAGCTGCATGCCCGGCGAGGGATGCTGGCTCAGCTGCAGCATGTAGGTGGTGACGTCGGTCACGTCGAAATGCGTGGTGAGCAGCTCGCGGCCCAGGCGCTGGGCGCCCGCGTCCTTGTGGTCGCACAGGCGCACGAGCAGCGCGGGCGTCCAGAGGCTGGATTCGCCCTGGGAGCCGAACCACCGGCGCGCCCAGTCGCGCGCGTCGTCCCAGCGGCTGTCGAAGATGCGAAGCGCGTCGCCGAGCTCGGCGAGCGTGCGCTCCGGTCTGGCGGCCAGCTGCTCGGTAGCCCACTGGCGAGCGGCGGCGGTGTCGACCAGGCCGAGGCTTGCGGTCTGCAGCACGCTGAAATCGAGCGGTTCCTGCTGCGGCAGCAGCCAGGCGCCAAGACGCTGCGCGCCCTTGCTGCGCGCTTCGAGCAGGCGAAGGGTGACGGCGGGCTCGCCGCGGCGCGTGTGCTCGGCCAGCGGGCCGCACAGCCACTGCAGCAGCGAATCGAATATGCCCTCCGCGGATTCGGCGCGGAACAGTTCGTCGCGCAGCAGCGGCATCAGCGCGGCGGCGAAGGCCGGGTGTGCGGGCAGCAGCTGCGCCAGGCGCGGCGCGACCGCGGCGCGCACCGCCGGCATCGGGCTGCTGCAGAAGGCGGCAAAGAGTTCGGGCTGGGTGACCAGCGACTCGTCGGGCAGCGAAGTGAAGAGCCTCACGCCGGCGCCGCGCAGCCGCTCGTCGTCGGACTGCAGCAGCCGCGTGAGCACGCTAACCGGCAGGCCCTGCACCGAGGCCGGATGCAGCAGCAGCCACTCTGCGGCGGTGCGCACGACGTCGGGGCTCGCATGCTCGAAGAGCGCCAGCAGCCTGTCGAGCGGCGCCTTGGCCGCCGCCGTGCGCAGCAGGCCCTGCAGCGCCCACTGCAGGTTCTCGCAGATCGCGTCGAGCTGGGGCTGCGCGGCGTCGCAGGCCGACAGCCACGAAAGCAGTTCGGAGGCCAGCGCGTCGAGCGTCGAGAGGTTCGGCGCGGCGGCCTGCAGCAGCAGGCGCGAGGCGCGGCGCACTTCGGCATGGGGCGAGGTCAGCAGCGCCAGCAGCAGGTCGACCTGCTGGCTGTAGAGGCCCGGGTCCTGCCCGATGTATTCGAGCGCGAGCGTGCGTGCCTCGGCCAGCGGCGAGCCCAGCAGTGCCGGCAGCCAGGGCAGGGGAGCTTCGCCCGCTGCGATGCGCTGGCGCGCGATGCCCAGCGCGAAGCGGGCCGTGTCTTCCCAGGTGCGGCCCAGCAGGCCGCGGACGGTCTGTGCGTCGAGCGCTTCGCAGAAGGGTTTGTTGTCCTGCAGCGCGCGTGCGGCGAAGGCATGCACCGCCGCGCACCGGCCCTGCTGCATCAGCTGCAGCAGCGCCTGCGGATGGCGGTCCCAGCGTTCGGGCCAGGCTTCGGTGCGGTTCAGGCGCTGCGCGGGCAGCGGCGTGCTGCGGCGCCATTGCAGGCCGCCGCGCTGCGCCTCCCATTCGGGGTCGTGGCGATGCAGAAGCTGCATCAGCACCAGCCAGCGGCTGTAGGGGCCGGTGTGCCAGCTGCGGGGTTCGGGCGTCCAGCGCGATTCGCGCTGCTGGCCGGCGGTGCCGGCCTCGGTGTCGTCGGCCGCCAGCAGCACGCCCATGGCGAGCCGCAGCCAGTCGGCTTCGTCGGCCGCCCCGGCGAGCGCGAGCCTGCGAAGGTTGCGCCAGGTGCGGCGGCGCAGGTAGTCGCGCGTGCGCTGGCTGTAGGCGAGGCGGCTGTCGGGCCGCGCGACTTCCTTGGCGATCTCCAAGTAGCGGCCGTTGACCTGCGCCCAGCGCCCCCCGGTGCGGTAGGCCGCGCGCTGCGTTTCCAGGCGCTGGTGCAGCACGCCGAGCAGGGCATAGTCGCCCGCGAACTCCGCGCCCTTGTACAGGCGCCGCCATGCGCGGAAGCTGCCGGCCGCGAGCTGCAGCGTCGGCGCGATCTCCAGTAGTGCGGCGTGCGCAAGCCCGTCGTCGCGGCGGCCTTCGAGCAGCGACAGGTCTAAGAGCTGCTCGACCCAGGCCGCGTACTTCAATCCGTTCCAGAGCGCAGGGTCGGCCAGATGCTGCCGCAGCATCGGCATGGCTTCGGCGGCCGGCGCTTCGCCCATCGCGGCCCAGGCACGGCGCAGCGGCGCGGGCCAGTCGTCGACGATACGCGCCGCCTCGGCCGCGCGCTGCTCCTCGGGCCAGAGCGCGAGCGCGGCCCAGCGGGCGGCGCGCGTGACCACCGGCGTGCGCCCGCGCTGCGACAGCTCGCGCATCGCCTCGAAGGCGCCCACGTCGCCGCAGCGGCCGATGGTCCAGGCGATGCAGTAGTCGAGCATCGGCTCGCCGGTCTCGATGTGGTCGATGAGTTGCGGCACCGCGGCCGCGAGCCGGCGCTCGCCGATGCGCCACACCACGCGGCTGCGGCGCACCGGTGGCAGCAGGCGCCATGCGTCGGGGCGGATGGCCGCCAGCAGCACGGCGTCCCCAGGGTGGGTGATGGGGGCAATGGGCGGGGATGCGGCGGCAACCGGAGCGGCGGAGCCTTCGATGACGTAGCCCTGGGCGATCTGCGACGCGACAGCATGCTCGAAGGCAATGCTGGCTGCCTCCAAGGGCAGCGGCGAGGGGGTGAAGACCGTTTCCCTCCACTGCAGTCCGTCGCGGCTGGTGCTCACGTGCACCACATGGCCGGCGTCTTCCGGCAGGACGAACAGTTCCACGGTGCTGAAGCCGGCGGCGCCTGCCACGCCGGGCTTCATGCGGATCAATTTCTCTGAGCGAATGCGCTTCACGCGGAGGCCTCCCTGCCTTCGGTTGGTGCTTGTGCTTCTTTCTGTGTCGCCGCGCATCTTAGCGGGGGTTTGCGGGCAGCGGCCGCCGCGGAATGCGCGGCGAGCCGGACCACTCAGCCCAGCGCCGAGCGCAGTCTTGCCGCGAGCCGTCCGGCCTCGGCGGCGGTGGCGATGTTGGTGAAGCCCATCAGCAGCCCCTGCGAGCCCGGCCGCGAGATGCCCCGTGCTGACAGCGGCTGGCAGTTGAGACCCGCCAGTTGCGCGCGCTGGGCCAGCGTCGCATCGTCTTCGGTGCGCCCGTCGAAACGCGCGATCAGGTGCATGCCGCCGTTGCGCAGGTCGATGTGCACCACGTCGCCGAAGGTCTTCTGCAAAGCTGCCACGAGCATCGCGCGGCGGCGCGCGTAGAGCAGGCGCATCTTCTTCAGGTGACGCGGGAAGTGGCCCTCGCGCATGAAGTCGGCCACCACCGCCTGCGTGCTCTGCGGGCTGCCGTTCGACCAGGCGCATGCCGCTTCCGCGAAGCGCGCGCACAGCGATTCGGGAACCACGAGATAGCCCAGCGCCAGCCCCGGGAAGAGCACCTTCGAGAAGCTGCCGGCGTACAGCACGCGGTCGTGGCTGTCCAGGCTCTTGAGCGCGGGCAGCGGCGCGCCGGCATAGCGGTATTCGCCGTCGTAGTCGTCCTCGACGATCCAGGCGCCGGCTTTCGAGGCCCAGTCGAGCAGCTGAAGCCGCCGCGCGAGCGTCATCGACACGCCCAGCGGCGCCTGGTGCGAGGGCGTGACCACGGCCATGCGCGCCCGGGGCGCCTTGCGCAGGCCGCGCTCGACGACGAGGCCTTCTTCGTCCACCGGCACCGGCACCGCGCGATGGCCGGCGGCGCGCAGCACCTCCTGCGTCGGCGGAAAACCGGGATCCTCCACCCAGACGCGATCGCCGCTCTTCAGCAGCGTGCGTGCGGCGAGCGCGAGCGATGCGCGGTAGCCGCCCGTCACCAGCACCTGCGAGGCATGGCACGGGACGCCGCGCGACACCCGCAGGTAGGCCGCGATCGCCTCGCGCAGCGGCGGGTAGCCGCAAGGGTCGCCATAGAACATGTCGGCACCGCTCATGGCCCGCGCGCGGCGGGCGGCGAGCCGCGACCAGAGCTTGCGCGGAAACGCATCGAGCGCCGGGATGCCCAGTTGCATGAGGGGCGGCTCGCCCGGCTGCTTGAGCGTGTCGGGCACCGGCCTGTCGTTGCGGCGCTGCGGTTCCCGCCTTGCCGGCCGATGCGGCGGCAACGAGGGCGACACCACCGTGCCCGCCTGTCCGCGAGAGGAGAAATAGCCTTCGCCGATCAGCTGCCCGTAGGCGGCCTCGATGGTGCCGCGTGCCACGCCGAGCTCGGCCGCCAGGCTGCGCGCGGAGGCGACCCGGTCGCCGGGGCGCAGCGCACCTTGCTCGATGGCGCTGCGATAGCGCTCGTAGACCTGGCGGAAGAGCGGCGTCTTCTTCGCCCGGTCGAGTCCGGGTGCGTCCTTCGGTGCTTGGGGCTTCGGCATCATGGCCTGGTCATTCCTGCGATTCTTGGCTCTTTTGGATGGGGCATCGTAGACCTAAGCTCATTCCCGTGAACATGAACAGCCTGGAAGGACGAATGCAATGAGCGAGAAGGTGTTTCTGGCAGGCGCCACCGGCGCGGTGGGCGTGGCGCTGGTTCCGATGCTGGTCGAGGCCGGCTTTGAGGTGCACGGCACCACGCGCCGTGCGGACCGTGCCGCCGCGCTGGAGGCGATGGGCGTGCACCCGGTCGTCGTCGACGTGTTCGATGCGGCGGCCCTGCACGACGCGCTGGTGCGCATCGCACCCTGGGGCGTGATCCACCAGCTCACCGACCTGCCCAGGGACCTCGATCCGGCGCGCATGGCGCAAGCCGCCGTGCTCAATGCGCGGGTGCGCACCGAGGGCACTCGCAACCTCGTGGCCGCGGCGCAGGCGGCGGGCGCGAAGCGGCTGGTGGCGCAGAGCATCGCCTGGGCCTATGCGCCGGGGCCGAAGCCCTTCACCGAAGACCGGCCGCTCGACCTGCAGGCCGAAGGCGCGCGCCGCGTCAGCGTCGATGGCGTGGCCGCGCTGGAGCAGAGCGTGATGGACGCGCGGGGCATGGCGGCCACCGTGCTGCGCTACGGGCAGCTCTACGGGCCGAACACGTCGACGCCGACGCCCAAGGGATCGAGTCCGTTGCATGTGAAGGACGCCGCGCGCGCCGCCTTGCTTGCACTGCAGCGCTCGCCTGGCGGCATCTTCAATATCGCCGAGGACGGCGTCGAAGTCAGCAGCGAGAAGGCGAAGCGGATGCTGGGCTGGCAGGCAGATGCGCAACGGGGAGCAACGCCTTGAACGCGGTGCCGCTTCCAATGCATCGCGCCATGGGCATCGGCTTTGCCGTGCTGGCGTTCGCGTCGATGGGTTGGGCCTTGCTGCCGCATGCGAGCAAGCAATCGACGGCGCAGCTCATCGACGACGTCTGCAGCACGTTGAGCCGCCCGATGTTCTCGTCGGCGCCTGCACCGGAAGGCTCCGCAGCCGCGGCGCGACCCCGCACCTCGGTGAAGGTGATCTCATGCGAAGCGCTGCCCCACGTGCCGGGCAAATCGGTGACAACCGCCATCGTCGACTTTCCGCCGATGGCCTATTCGCCGGCACACCGGCACCCGGGCTCGGTGACGGCGATCATCCTCGAAGGCACGGTGCGCTCGCAGCTGGCAGGCGGACCGCCGGGCGACTACAGGACGGGCGAGACCTTCTTCGAGCCGCCCGGCACGCTGCATCTGTTCGCGGAGAACCCCGATCCGGTGAAGCACGCCAGGCTGGTGTCGGTGTTCGTCACCGAAGAGAACTGCGGGCCGCTGGTGCTGCCGCCCTGATCGGCATGCTGCAGCGATACAGCCCGGCCGCTAGCGCATCTTCTCGCCATCGCGCACCGACTCGATCGCGCCGTTGTAGAACCTCACGATGCCGAGGAAGTTGCCCTGGCCGCGGTAGTAGACCCAGTCTTCCATCGGCACGCACTGCTGCGTCACCACCTGCTGCGCCGGGCCGCCGGGATAGGGAGAAAGCACCCAGGCGACCTGCGGACGCGGCACGCAGACGAATTCCTTGGACATCGGCTCGCCGCATTTCTGGATCACCGAGACCTTGGAGTCGCCCACGCCGGAGAGCGTGCCGCCGCAGCTCAGCGACTGGGCCGATGCGGCCGGGGAATGCAGCAGGGAGACGAGGCAGAAGATGGCGCTCGCGGCGAGTGTGCGCATGGTGGGACGGATTCCTTGTGCTGCCTGGGACCATGGCCGGCCCCGATAGTTTCCCTTGCCTTCGTCATGACCTCGGCCCGCGCAGCCTGGCCACGCCGAAGCCCAGCGCCACGGCCACGCAGAGAAACACGATCAGGGTCGGCCAGATCGAGCGGGTGAACGCAAAGGTGCCCAGCGCCGCGCCCGCGGACAGCGCGACGGCCAGCCATTCGAGCGCCGGGTCGATCCAGCTCTTGGGCGCGTTCTTGCGTTCTTCGGCTCGCGGGGCGCTCGCTTGCTTGCGCGCCTGTCGCTGCCTCGGATTGGGAAACAGAGCTCGCAGCTCCGGCGTGGGCCACGGACCGTGCGGCGAAGCGCCGATGCCCGCCAGCTGCCAGACCGGATCGGTGTCATGGCGCGAGAGGTCCGACATGAGGCCGGCGAGCGCCTTGGCGTCGTCCAGCCGCTCGATGAAGGCCAGCTCGGAACGCAGCCAAGGCTCTGCATCTGCGGCATCGGGTAGCCCTTCGGTGCGCAGCAGGATGTGGTCGTCGAAGCCTTGAGCGGCCCATGCCTCGAAGCCCTCGTAGAGCGGCCGGTAGCGCTCGCCGATGGCGGCGACGATGGCTTCACGCCGTGCCGCGAGCCGTGAAAGCGCCGTGGCCCTGTCGGTGACGAGGTAGGGGTAGGCGGCTTCGGCACCGAGGTCTTCCAGGCACTCCTCGCGCTCGACGGCGCTGTCTTCGTCATCGACGTCGTAGGCCTCGACGAAGCGGGCGCGGCGGATGTCGCCTTCGCCGAAGAGCGCGCGCCAGAACAGCGGAAAGAAGGCATTGGCCTCCAGCTCCGCGCCATGGCCGAAGAAGCCGCGCCATTCGTTGCGGTTGCCTTCGGGCATGCGCGGCAGCTTCGAGCTGGAAAGGTAGACGGGATGGGACATCTTGTTCTTCTTCGCTCCATGAAGACCCGAGGGCAGGGCTGCGCCATCTTACGGGCCGGTTCCGCCATTACGCCCTTGTAATCCGCGCGAAAGGCCATGGCCGGATGGGCTTTCCAGAATGAGAGGTATCGGCCTGGCCTCTTTTGACTTCTTTCTTATTCATTCACGGAGCATCGATTCATGAAACACGCATTCCTCGCTACTTCCGCGTTCGCGGCGCTGCTCTCCACGTACGCCGCAGGCGCCTCTGCCTCGGGCTCGCACGACGATGCCATCGGCAAGCCCGGCGTGGCCGCCAAGGCGACCCGCACGGTGGAGGTCGACATGACGGACAGCATGCGCTTCACGCCTTCGGACATCAGCGTGAAGAAGGGCGAGACCGTTCGCTTCGTCGTGAGGAACTCGGGCAGGCTCAAGCACGAACTGGTGCTCGGCACCGCGCAGGAACTGAAGTCGCACTACGCCGCGATGATGAAGAACCCCGAGATGGAGCATGCCGAGCCGAACATGGTGACGCTGGCGCCGGGCATGACCGGTGAAGTGGTCTGGCAGTTCACCAAGGCAGGAAGGGTCGATTTCGGCTGCCTGCAGCCCGGGCACTACGACGCGGGCATGAAGGGCGTGGTGAACGTGGCGCAGGCCACCCCCCGCTGATTGTTTCCGCCGCATGAACACCGCGGTTCTTTTTGCTCCGGGTTTTACCTATCCGCAGGCTCACAATTCATCCCACAGACCAGCCGACATCAACCAAGCAAGCCAGTCTGGATGAACAGGCCCCGAGCGAGGTGGCCGCCCCCGAAAGGGACGGTGCCCCACCCAAGACCGGTTCGAAACCATCCCGTATGCAAAGAACTGAACTGAAGGAAATCCAAATGACCGCCTCGAAGCTCCTCTCCGCCATCTCCATCGCCCTGCTGGCTGCTGCCGGCGCCGCCCATGCCGAAAGCTATGACGGCGTGCATCAGCTGACCTCGGCCGCAAGCCGCGCCGACGTTGCCAGCCAGGCCGTCGTTGCAGCACGCAGCGGCAACCCGTATGCAGACGGTGCCAACCAGGGTCCGGTGCAGCTGATCGCTTCCACCACCAGCCGCGCTGCCGTCCGTGCCGAAGCAGTGGCTGCTGCCCACAGCGAGAACCCGTATGCCGAAGGCGTGACCTCGCGCGTGGCACCGGTCCTGGCCAGCGGTCTCGATCGCTCCGCCGTGCGTGCCGCTGCCCGTGCGGCGGCTCGCGGTGACGCACTGCCGCTGTAATAGGCGCTGGCGCTGAAGGCGCCGAAGAAATAAGAAGCCGGGCCCTGCGAAAGCGGGGCCCGGCTTTTGTTCGATTCGGCCGGGGCTTCGTGCCCTTCTGCCGCCGTCGGTGTCAGTAGACGCGTTCTTCGATGGGGCCGACGCGATCGGGATAGAAAGCCACGTAGTCCTTGAGCTGCGAGAACGACTCGTACGGTGTCTCGTAGGTCCACACCGCATTCACCGAGCGTTCGCCGCCGGCCGGAATGCTGTAGTAGTTGCATTCGCCCTTGTAGGGGCAGTAGGTCGCATGCGAGGTGCGCTCCAGCAGAGACATCTTCACGTCCTTGCGAGGGAAGTAGTGCACGGTGCCGAAGTGGGCTTCGCGCACCGTCAGTGCCTCGCGGGTATCGGCGATGACGCAGCCATCGACCGACACCACCACGCGCAGCGGGTTCGGTGTGATGGTGATGGGATGGTCGGGGCCGGGGATCTTGATGGCGCGCTCTGCTGTAGCGAACATGGAAAGCTCCTTCGTCCTCAGGTCAGATCGGATGGCACGGAATCGGGGGATGCGGATATTGCCGCGAGCGCATGTCGATTTGAAGTCCCCGGCGAATCAGCCCATTGTCGACGTGGTTAAACAGTCGATGCCCATCGGAACGGCTCTGGAAGCCTTTCTTATTCATTTCGTTACCCGGGCGGAACTGTCGAAACGACTTCCGTGGATGCACGATGCGTGTGGTCACGATTCTGTTTCGTTTACGCATCAGCCATGGACCATGCGCAGGCCTACGGTGCCGCCGATCACCATCGCGATGCATGCAATTCGCGCGGCCGAGAGCGCTTCGCCGAAGAAGAACACGCCCATCAGCACCACGCCCACGGAGCCGATGCCGGTCCAGATCGCGTAGGCTGGCCCCAGCGGCAGATAGCGCAGGGCCCTTGCCAGAAGGTAGATGCTCAACAGCGCGGTCAGAACGCCGATCACCGACGGCACGAGCCGCGACCAGTCCTCCGATTGCTTGAGCGCGGCGGCCATCGCGATCTCGACCAGACCCGCTGCCAGCAGAAATAGCCAACCCATGAAAAAACTCCTTCGTTGTCGTTCGTTGCGGAAAAGAGGAACCGGATAATTCCGGTCCGGGCACCGATCAACAAGTACGCACCTTCTGGTAACCATGGGAAATTCAAAGATGCCGACGAAGAGGAAGCCGGATGTGGCAGAGCCAGGCGCCGATGCGACGAGCGCCGACGTGTGGAGTGTTGACTGCCCCTCGCGCCGCGTGCTGGAGCTCATCGCCAACAAGTGGGCGCTGCTGCTGATTCCGCTGCTGCGCGGCAAGCCGCAGCGCAACAACGAGCTGCTGCGCAAGGTGGGCGGCATATCTCAGAAGATGCTCACGCAGACGCTTCGCGAGCTGGAGCTCAATGGCCTGGTGCTGCGCGAAGACCGCCAGACCGTGCCCCCGCATGTCGAGTACAGGCTGAGTCCGCTGGGCTTGTCGCTGAGCAGGACGCTGATCGCGGTCGACCGCTGGGCAGAGGCCAACCATGCGCAGATCGATGCCGCGCGAGAGGAGGCCACAAGGTGAAGAAGAACCCGCTCGCAACCCTGGCCGTCTTTCTTGCAGCCGGTTTACTCGCCGCAGGCGCCTGGGCGCAACAGCAATCGCAACAGGCGTGGCCCTCCAAGCCGGTGCGCGTGATCGTGCCCGCGCCGGCCGGCAGCTCGCTCGACCTGATCGCCCGCACGCTCGCAGACCGCCTGCGCGTGATGTGGAAGCAGCCCGTGGTGATCGAGACCAAGGCCGGCGCCGGCGGCCTGATCGGCATGGACACGGTCGCCAAGGCGCCGCACGACGGCTACACGCTGGGCATCGGCTTCAACGGCCCGATCGCCTTCGGCCCCTACATGTACGCCCGCATGCCCTATGCACCGGCGCGTGACCTCGCACCGATCGTGCTCACCACCTCGCAGCCCAACGTGCTCGCGGTGCAGGCCGACAACCCCGCGAACACGCTGCCCGAGTTCGTCGAATGGGCGAGGTCGCGCGGCAACCGGTTCAGCTATGCCTCGGTGGGCGCGGGCAGTTCGTCGCACCTCACGATGGAGCTCTTTCGCAGCGCGACGCACATCGAGGCGGTGCACGTGCCGTTCTCGGGCTCGCCGCCTGCCGGGCTTTCGCTGGCGGCCGGCGACACGCAGGCGCTGTTCGCGGTGGCGCCCGCGCTGCTGCCGCTCATCCAGGGCCATCGGGTGAAGCTCATCGCCATCACCAGCGCGAAGCGATCGGAGCTCATGAAGGACCTGCCCACGGTGGCCGAGTCGGGCTATCCCGGCTTCGAGTCGCTGGCATGGAACGGCCTGTTCACTGCAGCCGGCACCCCACCCGAGGTGGTCCAGCGCATCAACGCCGACGTCAACGCGGTGCTGCAGGAGCCGGTGGTGCGCGAATTGCTTGCCAACCAGGGGCTGGTGGCAGGCGGCGGTTCGCCCGAGGAGTTCAGGGCCTTCATCGATGCCGAAGGTCGCAAGTGGGGCGCGATCATCGCGAAGGTCGGCATCCGGCTCGACCAGTGAGCTTCCGGCGAGTCAGGAAAGCCGAAAATCGTTGAGCGACACTCCTGCCCCATACAGCAAGCCCCATCGAGGAGAGAAGAACATGGAACAGCAACAACCCGCGACGCAATTCCCGCACGACATCTACACCGAGCCGGAACCCGATCCGAACACCCTGGCCAACCTGGGCCCGCTCGCGGCGCTGGCCGGCGTCTGGACCGGCTCTGCCGGCCACGACGTGAGCCCGAAGGAAGACGGCCCGGAGGCGGAGGCCTACATCGAGACCGCGGAGTTCCAGCCCATCGACGCGCAGACCAACGGCCCGCAGATCTTCTATGGCCTGCGCTACCACCTGCGCATCGTCAAGCCCGATGACGTCGAGACCTTCCACGACCAGGTCGGCTACTGGCTCTGGGAGCCCGCAACCGGCGCGCTGATCCAGACGCTCAGCATTCCGCGCGGCCTCACCGCCATGGCCACCGGCCGCGCGAAGGCCGACGACCGCAGCTTCAGGCTTGAAGCCGTGCGCGGCAGCGAGAACAACGGCATCGTGGACAACCCCTTCCTGGACCACGCGTTCAAGACGCTGCGCTACGGCATCGACGTGACGGTGCACGACGACGGCAGCTGGTCCTACGAGATCGAGACGGTGCTCCAGGTCTTCGGCAAGGCCGAGCCCTTCAGCCACACCGACCGCAACACCATGCACAAGATCGGCGAACCCACGCCGAACCCGACTGCGCTCGCCGCGATGAAGGCGCAGGCGGAGGCCGCTGTGGAGTCGGTGGTGGAAGCCGCAGTGGAGGCGGTGGCGGCGACCGGGAAGGCAACGGACAAGGCTGCGGGGACGGGGGCCGAAGCGGGCGCGGAACCGGCCTGAACCGTTTCCCGGTTCGTCCCGAGGCGGCGAGCGCCGCTTGCATGTCGACTCGGTAGCTAGACGAGCGGCGCCGACCGGCCTTCAGTCCAGACGCAGCGACCCGAGCCGTTCGACGATCAGGTCGTTCAGCGTCTGCGCCGCCACCGACAGGCTGCCCTCGCGCCGCTGCACCAGATAGAGCGTGCGCGTGAGAGTGGGAAGCGGCAGCGGCCGCGTCACCAGCGTCTCGCGCTGGAAATGGAAGAGCGTGAGCGCGGGCACCACGCTGATGCCCACCCCGGCCTCGACGAGCCCCATCACCGTGGCGAGGTGCTCCACCTCGAACACCGAGTTCAGCCGCTGCGGATGCAGCGCCGCGTCGAGCGCCTGGCGCACGCTGCTGTTGCGCGTCATCTGGATGAACGGGTAGGGCGCGATCTTCTTCAGCGTCAGGCGCGGTTCCTGCGCGAGCGGATGGTCGGCGCGGCAGACGAGATGGAAGCGGTCGGTGCACAGCCTGCTCGCGCGCAGGTCGCTGTCGGCCGTGCCGCCCGCGCCCGAGGCGGCGAGTGCGAAGTCGGCCTGGCCACTGCGCACGAGTGCGATGCAGGCGTCCGACAGCGCGTCGTCCAGGTCGACGCGGATGCCGGGCCATGCCTGCATGAACTCGGCGAACACCGAAGGCAGCCAGCCGGCCGCGAGAGAGGGCAGCGCGGCCACGCGCACACGGCCCTTGCGGCGCTCCACGTGATCGGCGAGGTCGTCCATGGCGCTGCCCATGTCGTCGAGCAGCCGGCGCGCCGAACTCTCGAACAGCCGGCCTTCGGGCGTGAGTTGCACGCTGCGCGTGTCGCGGTCGAACAGGCGCGTGCCGACGGCGTCTTCGAGCGTGCGGATCAGCGCGCTGAATGCGGGCTGCGAGAGATGGCTGCCCTGCGCCGCGCGCGTGAAGTTGCGGTGCTCGGCCAGCGCGAGAAAGGCGCGCAGCTGCCGCGTGGAAAGGTCGGGCGTCTTTCGCATGTAGGTCTCGTCTCCGTGCCGTGGCGGCTTCTTATTTGAAAAGCAGATCAATCGATCCGTATTTTCGATTTTACGGATGAGCAGGCGCTGCCTACAGTGCACCGCGATGAATCTCACTGACACGCCAACGCTGCTGATCGGCTGCGCCGCGGGCTTCTCGGGCGACCGCACCGACGCCGCCGGCCCGGTGGTCGACACGCTGATCGCGCGGCTGGCCCACGGTCCGAAGGGGCGGCGCGCCTTCCTGATCTTCGAGACGCTGGCCGAACGCACGCTCGCGCTGGCCCAGCTGCGCCGCCGCGACAACCCCGAGGCAGGCTACGAGCCGCTGCTCGACCCCATGCTGCGGCCCGTGCTCGCGCGCTGCCTGGCGCACGGCGTCCGCATCGTGAGCAACTTCGGTGCTGCCAACCCGCGCGCCGCTGCCCGGCACATCGCACGCATGGCGCGTGAGCTGGGCGCGAGCGCGCCGCGCATCGCGGTGGTGGAGGGCGACGACCTGTCGGGGCCCGAGCACCGCGCGATGCTGCAGGAGGCACTGGGCGCGCAAATGGAAGGCCTGCGCGTGGTGAGCGCCAATGCCTACATCGGTGCCGAGCCCATCGCCGCTGCGCTCGACGCGGGCGCGCAGATCGTGGTGTGCGGCCGCGTGGCCGACCCGTCGCTCACGGTAGGCCCGGCCATGTCGCACTTCGGCTGGCGCGCCGACGACTGGAACAGGCTGGCCCGCGCGACCATGGCGGGCCACCTGCTCGAATGCGGCGCGCAGGTGTGCGGCGGCTACTTCGCCGACCCGGGCTACAAGGACGTGCCCGGCCTGGAGTCCGTCGGCTTTCCCATCGCCGAGATCGACGCCGAAGGCCGCTGCACCATCGGCAAGGCCGACGGCACCGGCGGCCTCGTGAGCGAGGCCACGGTGAAGGAACAGCTGCTCTACGAGGTGCACGACCCGGCCGCCTACCTGACGCCCGACGTGGTCGCCGACATCTCCGACGCCGAGGTGCAGGCGCTGGACTGCGCCGACCGCGTGGCGCTTTCCGGCGTGCGCGGCCATGCGCGGCCGGACCGCTACAAGGTCAACGTGTGCCATGAAGGCGGCTGGCTGGCCGAGGGCGAGATCTCCTATGCCGGCCCGCGCGCCGAGGCCCGTGCGCGGCTCGCGGCGGAGGTGCTCGGCAAACGGCTCGACGGCCTCTCGCTGCGCGTGGACCTGATCGGCGCGCTGAGCATCTTCGGCGACGACGCCGGCCGCGCGCTGGCGGACACACCCGATGCCGGCCTGCGCGACGTGCGCCTGCGCGTCGCGGCCTCGCACACGGAGCGCGCGCAGGCCGAGCGGCTGGTGCGCGAGGTGATGGCGCTCTACACCTGCGGCCCGGCGGGCGGCGGCGGCGTGCGCACCGCGCTCACGCCGCGGCTCAACACGCTGTCGTGCCTGTTGCCGCGAGAGGCGATCCCGGTGCGCTTCGCGCTGCTTTCGCAGGAGGAACTGGCATGAAGAACGCCGCAGACACCATCGAAGTGCCGCTGTACCGCGCCGCCCACGGCCGCACCGGCGACAAGGGCGACCGCTCCAACATCAGCGTCATCGCCTGGCATGCGCAGCTCTATCCCGTGCTGGTGGAGCAGCTCACGCCCGAGCGGGTGGCGGCGCAGTTCCATCACCGCGCGCCATCGCAGGTGCAGCGTTTCCTGCTGCCGAAGCTCAATGCGATGAACTTCGTGCTCGACGCGGTGCTCGACGGCGGCGTCAACGACGCGCTGAACCTCGACGCGCACGGCAAGGCGCTTTCCTTCCTGCTGCTCGACATGCCGGTGCGCGTGCCGCGCGAGCTGGTGCCGCTGCTGGCCGGGCCTTAGCCGCAAACCTTTTTTCCTTCCCAAGCCATTCCATACGGAGACAAGACAATGAAGCGATTCCCCCTCACCATGCTGACCGCCGCGCTGGCCGTGGTGCCGCTGCTGGCCCAGGCGCAGGCCTTTCCCGAGAAGCCGATCACCTTCGTCGTGCCCTTCGCTGCCGGCACGGCCACCGACCAGATCGCGCGTGCGCTCGGCACCCAGATCACCGCGGAGACCAAGCAGGCCGTGGTGATCGACAACAAGGCGGGCGCCAGCGGCTTCATCGCCTCGCAGAGCGTGGCCAAGGCGCCGGCGGACGGCTACACGGTGCTCATCACCACCAACACCACGCACGCGGCCAACGAGCACCTGTTCAAGAAGCTGCCCTACGACCCGGTCAAGGACTTCTCGCCCGTCGCAGCACTCGGCAAGGGCGGGCAGATCATGGTGGTGAACCCCACCTTCCCCGCGAAGAGCGTGGCCGAGTTCATCGCGCTCGCGAAGAAGGAGCCCGGCAAGTACAGCTTCGGCAGCGGCAGTTCATCGAGCCGCATGGCGGGCGAGCTGCTGCAGCAGATGGCCGACATCAAGCTCTTGCACGTGCCCTACAAGAGCAACACGCTCGCCGTGACCGACCTGCTGGGCGGGCAGATCAACATGATGATCACCGACACCGCCACCGGCCTTCCCCAGGTCAAGGCCGGCAAGCTGCGCGCGCTGGGCTTCTCCAGTTCCACGCGCTCGACGCTCGCGCCCGACGTGCCCACCATCGCCGAGGCCGGCGTGAAGGGCTACGAGATGGGCTACTGGTTCGCGGCCTACGCGCCCGCGAAGACGCCGCCGGCCGTGGTCAAGCGGCTCAACGAGCTGCTGGTCAAGGCCGCGAAGAGCGAGGCCGCGAAGACCGCCTTCTACGAACCGACCGGCACCGAGGTGTTCACCAGCTCGCCGGAAGAACTGGCGAAGTTCCAGGCCGGCGAATCGCAGAAATGGGGCCGCATCGTGAAGGCTGCCGGCATCGAGGCCGAGTGAGCTGACGGCCTGCACGCCGTAGCGGGGATCGGCGCCGCATACATACAAAAGATCCACAACGAAGGAGACAAACCATGAAACGCTGGAGCCTCAGGGCTGCCACGGTGGCTTCGGCCGCCCTTTTTCTTCTGAGCGCCTGCGGCGGGAGCGGCGGAGGAGGAGGGGGCGAGCTGATCCTGCCGCCGCCTTCCACCGGAACCCCGTCGACGCCCGCGCCCCCGCCCACGGCGGCCGCCGCCCCGAAGTACAAGCTCGCCATCACCGCCACGGAAGACGTCGCCGGCACCTTCGGCAGCGTCGGTGCCTACGAGAAGATCACCGGCACCTTCACCGGCGAGGTCGATCCGAAGGACGCGCGCAACGCGATCATCCAGGACCTGCAGCTCGCGCCGCTCAACGCCAATGGCAAGGTCGAGTACACCTCCGACTTCGTGCTCTTCAAGCCCAAGGACATGAGCAAGGCCAGCGGCGTGCTGCGCTACGACGCGCCCAACCGCGGCAACATCGTCAACCTCGATCCGTACTTCGCCTCGCGCGGCTACGTGTTCCTCACGGCCGCATGGCAGGGCGACGTGCCGGCCGCAGCCGGCAAGCTTACGCTGAAGGTGCCGGTCGCGAAGAACGCCGACGGCAGCAGCATCACCGGCACCTATCGCGCCGAGCTGCTGCCCACCGCGGCCACCAACGATTCGCTGCCGCTGCCCGGCGGTCCGTTCAATGCCGCGATGCAGGCCTACCCGACCGCGAGCCTCGACAACACCAAACCCGGCTATGTGCTCACGCGCCGCATCAACGAGGGCGATGCGCGGCAGCTCATTCCCGCGAGCGAGTGGAAGTTCGCGAAGTGCAGCGCCGCTACGCCGTTTCCGGGCACGCCCGACGAGACGAGCGTGTGCCTGAAGGACAAATGGGACCCGGCCTATCTGTACGAGCTGGTCTACGTCGCGAAGGACCCGAAGGTCATGGGCCTGGGCCTCGCGGCGCTGCGCGACATGATCACCTTCTTCCATCGCGATGCCAGCGATTCGGCCGGCACGGCCAATCCGGTGGCCGCCGCGATCAGGAACACGATCGCCTCCGGCGTCTCGCAGTGCGGCAACTTCATGAAGACCTTCGTGCACCTCGGCTTCAATGAGGACCGTGCAGGGCAGAAGGTGTTCGACGGCGTGTTCGCGCAGATCGCGGCGCGGCAGACCAACATCAACATGCGCTTCGCCATTCCCGGCGGCGGCGGCGGCGTGCGCGCCGACCACACGGCCTTCGGACAGGCGGGCACGCGCGGGCTCTCGAAGGACTACGTGGACGACGTGGCGCAGCGCCGCGGCGGCATCCTGTCGCGCTGCGAGGCCAGCGGCACCTGCCCCAAGCTCTTCATCGGCTTCAGCGGTACCGAGTTCTACGTGCTGCAGGGCTCGCCGCTGCTGACCGATGCGTGGGGTACGACCGACCTCGTGCAGCCTGCGAACGCCCGCGTCTACTACTACGCCAGCACGCACCATCTGCTGGGCCTGGCTTCGCTGCCGGGCTCGAGCGCCGGCGCGCTCTATGCGACCAACGGCAATGCCGGCGTAATCCCGGTGGTGCGCGCGCTGTACCAGAACCTGGAAGACTGGGTCGTCAAGGGCACCACGCCGCCCGACAGCCAGGTGCCGAAGATCGCCGACGCCACGCTGGTGCGGCCGCAGCAGGTCAAGTTCCCTTCCATTCCCGGCGTGAACTACACGGGGCTGGTCAACAACTACTCGCTGCTCGACTGGGGCCCGAACTACCGTCCGCAGGACGAGAGCGGCATCGCCACCCAGGTACCGCCGGCCTACCTGGGCCGCGACTACGCGATCCTGGTGCCGCAGGTGGACGCCGACGGCAACGACGTCGCCGGCATCCGCAGCCTCGACGTGGCCGTGCCGCTGGGTACCAACACCGGCTGGAACTACACGAGCGTGCCGGGCCGCATCGACCAGGCAGGCCTCTTCGGCTCGTACTTCCCTTTCGCGAAGACGGCCGCGCTGCGCGGTGCCGATCCGCGGCCCTCGCTGCAGGAGCGCTACACCGACCAGGCTGGCTACGTGGCGGCGGTGACCGCGGCCGCCGACGACCTGGTGGCGAAGCGCTTCATGCTGCGCGTGGACGCCGATGCGGCCATCGCCAACGCGGCGGCGAACCCGGTGCTTCCCTGAGCCCGCGTCAACCCGCGGTGTGCACCCCGAAGCCCGTCTTGCCCGGCGCGATGTGCTCGCGCAGGGTGAGGGCGGGAATCTCGTAGTCGCCTCCGTTCTGGCGGCGGAACGGAATCGGCTCGACGCTGAAGAGCGTGTCGAGCCGCTCGCCCAGCTCCTGCGTGATGCGCGCGTATGCGGGCTCGTCGACCTTGTCGGTGCGATACACGACGTAGGGCGGCAGCACGTCGAAGCCGGGGTAGTAGAGGATGCCGTGCTGGATCGGGAAGAGCAGTTCTTCGATCGGCCCGTTGACGCCGCGCGGCGCGTAATGCGAGGCCCAGCCGCCGGCGGTAACCACCAGCATGGCGCGCTTGCCCGCCATGACGCCTTCGCCGAAGCGGTCGCCCCAGTGCCGGTCCGAATGCTCGCCCACGCCATAGGCGAAGCCGTAGGCGTAGATGCGCTCGACCCAGCCCTTGAGGATGGCGGGCATCGAGTACCACCAGAGCGGAAACTGCAGGATCACCGCGTCGGCCCAGAGCAGCTTCTCCTGCTCGGCGGTGATGTCGGCTGTCTGCGTGCCGGCCTCGAAGGCCCGTTGCGAATCCAGGATCGGGTCGAATTGCGCGGCGGCGTCGCGTGCCGGAAAGTCGTCGGCGTCCAGCGCGGGCTTCCAGCGCATGGCGTAGAGGTCGGACACGCGCACGGAATGGCCGTTGGCCGTGAGGCGATCGACCATGAAGCGGTGCAGCGAGCCATTGAGCGAGGCGGGTTCGGGATGGGCCAGGACCAGGAGGACGTTCATGATTTCTTGAGGGTTCGAGTGGAGATGCCCTCAGGTTAGGTACGCTGGCGATATATTGGAAATGAATAGTCTGAATTCCAGGAATTGCCATGAACAATTTCAGCCGCCTCGACCTGAACCTGCTGGTCACGCTCGACACCCTGCTGGCCGAGCGCAACGTCACCCGCGCCGCCGAGCGGCTGAACCTGTCGCAGCCTTCGGTGAGCGTGCAGCTGGCAAAGCTGCGCGAAGTGTTCGGCGATCCGCTGCTGCTGCCTGCGCAGCGCGGCATGCGGCCCACCGCGCGGGCCGACGAATTGCGCGAGCCGTTGCGCGAGGCCCTGGAGGCGCTGGGCCGGGCGGTCGCGCCGACGCGGCCCTTCGAGCCGGCCGAGGCGGGCACCACCTGGCGCGTCGCGGCGGCCGACTACGCCGAGTCGGCCATCCTGCTGCCGGCGCTGGCCGGGCTGCGCGCCGCCGCACCGAGCACCCGGCTGGCGGTGGTGGAGGCCGTGCCTTCGCGCATGGCGCGGCAGCTCGAAAGCGGCGAGATCGACCTGTTCTTCCATACCAGCGTGGGCGCGCCGCCGGGCCTGCATGCGCGGGTGCTCTTCCAGGAGCGCTATGTGCTCGTGGGGCGCGCGGGCCATCCGCGCCTGAAGCGCCGGCCGACGCTGGCGCAGTTCTGCGCGCTGGAGCACGTGGTGGTGTCGCCGGCCGGCGGCGGCTTCGCAGGGCCCACCGACGAGGCACTGGCGCAGCAGGGGTTGACGCGCAAGGTGGTGCTGTCGGTGCCGCACTTCCTTTTCATGATGTCGGCGGTGGCGGGCACCGACATGGTCGCGATGCTGCCCGAGCGGCTGGCGCGCACCGCGCCCGGATTGCGCGTGGTGGAGGCGCCGCTGGAGGTGCCGGGCTACGAGATGGCGATGCTCTGGCACGAGCGCCGGCATCGCGATCCGGCGCACAAGTGGCTGCGCGAGCAGATCGCGGGCAGCCTCTGAGCCTTTCTCTGGACCTGCGCCGCGTTCAGGCCACGCCCAGGACCTTGCCGACCCCGGCCTGCCGTTCCAGCGGAAGCCAGAGCACGAAGCGCGTGCCGGCGGTGCCTGCCTCCCAGCTCACCGTGCCGCCGATCTCCTGCGCCCGCCGCTGCTGGTTGCGCAGCCCGCGGCCGCCGCGCCGCATGGCCGCGCTCACGTCGAAGCCGCCGCCGTTGTCCTCGACGACCACGCAAACGCCCTCGTCGGCCACGGAGGTGCTCACGCAGATGGTGGTGGCGCGGGTGTGGCGCAGCACGTTGGCCACGCACTCCTGCACGATGCGCAGGATGTGCAGCGCGCCGTCGGGGTCGAGCCAGTTGAGCGCGGGAACCGGCTGCACCTCCCACTGCAGCGCGATGCCGGCGCTCTCGATGCGCGGCGCCAGGCGGAAGCGCATGGTCGCCAGCAGCAGGAGCAGGTCGGCATCGACGCTTTCCATGGAGTCGATCACCAGCCGCAGGTCTTCCATGCAGCCCTTGAGCACCTCGGAGATCTCGGCCTCCGTCATGGCGCCGCGTTCCACCGAGCGGATCGCGCTGATCAGCGACGAGCCCAGTCCGTCGTGCATGTCCTGCATCAGGCGGCGGCGCTCGGCGCTGAGCATGTGCTGGTTCTCGCTCGCGCGAAGGCGCTGGTAGCTCTGCTCGAGTTCGGCCTCGCGCTCCCTCAGGCGCTGCGCCAGGCCCCTGTTGAGCCGGCCCACCTCGGCGAAGGCGCCGGTGTAGCGCTGGAACATGATGTACGAGAAGACGAAGAACAGGCTGATGATCGCGTAGGGCGACATGTACACGCTCTCCGGGCTCACCAGGTTGTTCTGCAGCAGCCCGTCGTACGACGTGAGCGCGAGCGCGAACACGGTCCAGACCGCCACCAGCCGGCCTTCGCTCTGCTGGTTGTGCAGCGACTTGCGCAGGTTGACGGTGAAGATCAGCACCGCCACCGGCAGCACCGCGAGGTTGAGCAGCGGCGTGAACAGATAGAGGCTGACGATCTTCTCCGACACGTGCGGCAACGTCGAGATGCTGCACGCCACGGCCAGCGTCACCGCGATGCGGGTCAGCCACACGGAGGGCTGCTGGTGCAGGCGCTGCAGGAACAGGTGGATGAGGATGACCAGCCACAGCAGGCTCGATACGGTCATCCATTCGAACCACTCGTCGGAAATGGGGATGTAGCTGCCGCCCGCGTAGTAGTGCAGCGTCCTGAAGAAGGCGAGCGCGGAGATCGCGAAGAACAGCAGGTAGAGCAGTTCGCGCCGCCGCCCCATCCAGACGGCGAAGGCGAAGGCGCCCACCGCCAGGAAGGCTGCGCTGCCCATGAAGGGAAGCTGCACCTGCAGCAGCTGGCGGATCTGGTAGCGCCAGCTCAGCGAGGCCTCGCTGCCGACCCAGACCGTGGAGAAGCCGCTGCCGCTGTTGCGCAGCCGGTTCACGCGGATCAGCACCGTGCTGGGCGGGGGCGTGCCGGCCGCGGCGTTCAGCGGGATCAGCAGAGGGTGGTTGTAGCCGTTGTGGATCGGGCTGCCGTGCGACTGGTAGAGCAGGGCGCCGTCGCCGTACACCGCGATGTGGCCCAGCGTCTTCCAGCGCGGGAGATAGAGCAGCTGAGGCTCGCGCACCGAAGCCCTGGCGGACAGGTCGATGCGGTACCAGTCGGTCACGGTGCGTGCGCCGCTGCCTTCGTCGGGCACCAGCTCGCGTCCCACCGTGTGCGGGAGGTTGACCTTTCTCCAGCCTTTTTCGGGCAGCGCGGCGTCCTGCACGTCGCGGGGAGGCGCGGTATAGCCGTTGCCAGGGACGGAAAGCAGCTCGACCCGCGTGATGTGAACGGCCTCGGCTTCGTGCGGCGATTGCCCCGCCGCGGGCTCGGCGGCGTTTGCGAAAGACAGGAGTGCCGGCGCGGCGGCCAGCAAAAGCTTTGCGATCCACCTGCCGATTCGCCAACAGCTCTTGCTGCCAAGCCTCATAGATCGCTCTGCCTTGGAAGTCGCTTCTTTGTGATTTGCAACGGCCCGAAACCGTTGCTTTACGGCTTCGGGCCGTGGAGCCCGGATCCCGCCCTCGCGAGACGGGCGCGATTATGTTCCCCGTCGAATATTGGTGCGATTACGCCTGTTAACACGGCCGCGACCCCGGGGCGGGCCGTGTCTGCGGGGGCTTCCGGCGGGGGGCGCGGCATAGGCCGTCCGTCGAATGCACAGCGGTGGCGGCATTCCCTAGCATGGACGGAACTCCGCGTTCCGCGCCCGCGCCCGCCTTCCTACCTATTCCAGGCCCTGCCGATGAAACAGTCCGCCTTCATGGTTCTCGTTGCCCGCCTGGCGGCAGGCGCACTGCTCTCGACCGCCGCCGGCTCGTTCGCCGCCGAGCCGGCCAAGGACAACCCGCTGATCGGCCGCTACGAGGGCTCGGTGCTCGACGGCTACAAGGCGGCTGCCTATGACGAAGTCGGCCTCATCAAGGAGCCGTTCCAGAACTGGGGCGGCGGCAAGCCCGACCTGCTCAAGGTCGAGGGCAAGGTCACGCTCTATCTATACAGGCTGCCCAAGGAGCGCTCGCTGCTGGAGGTGCAGCGCAACTACGAGTCCAGCCTCAAGGCCAAGGGCTTCGAGGTGCTGTTCAGCTGCGGCACCGCCAATGGCTCCTGCTACAAGCCGCGCGACGGCCGCGTGGATACCACCACGCCCTACGACTTCGCGCTGGCCTTCGACGAGCCCGAGTGGCCGCGCCTGGGCAGCCGGGGCGACTACGCGCGCAACTATTTCTCGGTGAGCGGACGCTACCTGCTCGCAAGAAAGACCGGCCCCTCGGGCACCGTCTACGCCAGCATCGCGCTGGCCGAGCACAACGCCGAGGTCGGCAACCACGCCTTCGTGCGGGTGGTGGAGAGCAAGGCGATGGAGGAGAACAAGATCGTGTTCCTCGACGCCACGGCCATGCAGAAGAGCCTGGCGGAGACGGGGCGCGTCAATCTCTACGGCATCCTGTTCGACCTCGACAAGGACGTGATCCGCCCCGAGTCGCAGCCCACGCTCGACGAGATGACCAAGCTCATGCGCAACAACCCGCCGCTGAAGCTGTCGGTGGTGGGCCACACAGACGCGCAGGGCGACGCCAGGCACAACGACGACCTGTCGAAGCGCCGGGCGCTGGCGGTGATCGCCGTGCTGGTGAAGGCGGGCGTGGACCCGCGGCGCTTCACCACCCGCGGTGCCGGAGCCTCCGAGCCCGTGGCGCCAAACGACAGCGAGGCGGGGCGGGCGAAGAACCGCCGGGTGGAGCTGATCCGCCTCTGAGCCCGGCCATGGCGGCGTGCCTCAGATGATGGGCACGCTCGCTTCCTTCAGAACCCGCAGCACGAAATGCGACTTGCTGTGGCGGATGCCCGGGATCTTGTAGAGCTTCTCGCGCAGCAGCCGCTCGTAGTCGCGCGTGTCGCGCACGGCGATGCGGATGTAGTAGTCGTAGTCGCCCGAGACCAGGTAGGCCTCCTGGATCTCAGGGATGGTGGCGAGCGTGCGGCCGAAGTCGTAGAGCGTCTCGTCGGTGTGGCTCTCCAGCGTGACCTGCACGATCACCGAGTCGTGGTAGCCGAGCCTGGCCGGGTCGACATCGACCGTATAGCGCTTGATGACGCCCGTGGCTTCCAGTTTCTTGATACGCGTCCAGCAGCTGGTGGGCGAGAGGCCGACCTCGTTGCCGATCTCCTGCAGGGTCTTGCGCGAGTCCAGCAGGAGCACCCGCAGGATCGCCAGGTCGGTCTTGTCGAAAGATCCTTCGCTGTCGCTCGGTGTTTGCCGATTGGTTTTCATGAATCGAGCTTAAAGAGCCAAAAGAAAGATGCATATTCTGCGCCCGAAACGGAAGAATTGACGGCATGCGACTGCTCGACCTACCCCCCACGTCCTCCCCGTCCCTCCACCCTGACACGAAGCCGGTTCGCATCCGCAACGGCGCCGAGGCCCTGCTCGACACGCTGGTCGAGTGCGGCGTGGACACCATCTTCGGCTACCCCGGCGGGGCGGCGCTGCCGCTGTACGACGCACTGCACGGCGAACCCCGGCTGCGCCACGTGCTGGTGCGCCACGAGCAGGCGGCCGTGCACGCGGCCGAGGGCTATGCGCGCAGCGCCGGCCGGGTGGGCGTGGTGCTGGTCACCTCGGGGCCGGGCGTGGGCAACACCATCACCGGGCTGCTGGACGCAATGAGCGATTCGGTGCCGGTGCTGTGCATCAGCGGGCAGGTCGCCACGGCCGTCATCGGTACGCAGGCGTTCCAGGAAAGCGACGCGCTGGGCATGTCGCGCCCCGTGACGAAGTGGAACCGCCAGGTTCGTGCCGCCGACGACGTGCCCGCCCTGGTGCGCCGCGCGCTGGAGATCGCATCGACCGGCCGACCCGGCCCGGTGCTGCTCGACGTGCCGAAGGACATCCAGCTGCAGCGCCTGGGCCGCGCCCCCGAGGCAGCGCCGCTGCGCCCCCTGCGCACCAGCCGCACCGCGCTGCCGCCGAAGGCCATGGTGCAGCGCGCGGCCGATCTGCTTTCCACCGCGCGCCGGCCCGTCATCTACGGCGGCGGCGGGCTCGTCAATTCGGGCCCGGCTGCCTGCGAAGCCTTCACCAGGCTGGTCGACCTGATGCATGCGCCGTGCACGCTCACGCTGATGGGGCTGGGCGCCTTCCCGGCGTCCGACCCGAAGTTCATCGGCATGCTGGGCATGCACGGCACGCTCGAGGCCAACCTGGCGATGCACGAGGCCGACCTGGTCGTCTGCATCGGCGCGCGCTTCGACGACCGCGTGACCGGCAAGCTCGACGAGTTCTGCCCGCACGCCCGCAAGATCCACATCGACATCGACCCCGGCAGCATCAACAAGGTGGTGCGCGTGGACGTGCCGATGGTGGGCGACTGCGCCGCGATCCTCGAGAGCCTGCTCGCGCTGCTACCCGCCGAGGGCTTCGCGCCCGAGCGGCTGGCGCCGTGGTGGGAGCGCATCGAGCGCTGGCGCGCCGTCGACTGCCTGGCCTTCGAGCCGAAGGCCGGTTCGATCCTGCCGCAGCAGCTGATGTCGTCGCTGCAGCGCGCCGTTGCCGGGCGCAACGCCATCGTGTCGACCGACGTGGGCCAGCACCAGATGTGGGCCGCGCAATACCTGCGCTTCGACAGCCCGCGCCGCTGGCTCACCTCCGGCGGTGCCGGCACCATGGGCTATGGGCTGCCCGCCGCCATCGGCGCGCAGATCGGCCACCCCGGCGCGCTCACGGTGTGCGTGAGCGGCGATGCCTCGGTGCTGATGAACATCCAGGAGCTCTCCACGGCAGTGCAGCACCGCGTGCCGGTGAAGCTGGTGCTGAGCAACAACGGCTACATGGGCATGGTGCGCCAGTGGCAGGAGCTGAACCACGGCAACCGCCTGAGTCACAGCTGGAACGAGGCGCTGCCCGACTTCGTCGCGCTGGCCAAGGCCTTCGGCTGGGGCGCGAGGCGGGTGAGCGACCCGGCGGAGCTGGAAGACGCGCTGGCCGAGTGCCTTGCCAGCGAGGGGCCGTTCTTCCTCGACGTGCAGGTCGAAGCGCAGGAGAACTGCTTCCCGATGATGCCCTCGGGCCATGGGCACCATCGGGTGATGCTGGCGAAGGACCGGTGGTACGAGGAGGTCTGAAGGTCTTGTCCCCTCTCGAGGGCTGGGGTGAGGGCGCTGCGCCGTCTATGACGCGCGGCCTCGACGTGCAGGCCGATGGCCTCAGACGCTCTGCAGCCGCACGTCGTTCGCCGGCATGGCGTTGAGCTCGGCCCAGTCCATCTCCTCCTCCAGCTGGTGATAGGTGTCGTCCTCGATCCTGCCCGCCTGGCGCAGCGAGTCGAGCGCCTCCCGCTGCGCGCGGATGGCCACGGTGCGCAGTCTGTCTTGCGCCGTCTTGGCCTGCGTCTGGTGCCTGTCCTGGGCAAGCGCGCGCGCGGCGCGGTATTCGTCGCGCACCGCATCGGCCTCGCGCCCGTGCTCGGCTTCGATGGCTGCGAGGGCCGCGTCCATCATCGCGGTGCGGGCGAGCGAGATCTCTTCGTCCTGCGAATCGTCGGGCTCGATCTTCAGCATCCTGATCAGCGGCCCGATGGTGAAGCCCTGGATCACCAGCGTGCCCAGCACCACCGCGAACGCGCTTAGCACGATGAGGTCGCGCCCCGGAAACTCCGCCGGCAGCGCGAAGGCGGTGGCCAGCGTCACCAGCCCGCGCATGCCCGACCAGCCGACCAGCAGGTTGATGCGCCTGGAGGGCAGCGGCACCTTGCGCCCGCGCGCGATCAGCCGCAGCTTGTACCTGCGCATCGCGGCGCCGTAGATCAGCAACCACGCTACCCGCACCCCGATGACCAGCGCCAGCACGAGGGCGGCGAACTCCAGCGCATGCGTGAGCTGCGGCCCCGACAGCCGCGTGAGGATGCCGCGCGCCTGCAGCCCCATGAGGAAGAAGGCCAGCACGTTGAGCGTGAACACCACGGCACCCCACACCGCATAGGAGTGCACGCGGTCGCGCGGCGCATGGCGCCTCGGTGCGTACTGGCCCAGCGTCATGCCGAAGGCCACCACCGAGATGATGGGCGACAGGTGCAGCCGCTCGGCCACGATCCAGGCGCCGAAGGTCATCACGAACTGGAAGATGATGGCCGAGCGCGTGCCTGCGAAGAGCGGCGCGCCGAAGTGGATGTTGAGCTTGGCGAACGCGAAGCCCACCAGCGCGCCGCCCGGCACCGCCACCAGCAGCATCGGCAGCGAACTCGTCATCGGCACGTGCGCGGCGCCCGCCGCGGACACCGCCACGCCGAACACCAGCAGCGCCACCGCGTCGTTGAGCAGGCTCTCGCCGTTGATGATCGACAGCGTGCGCCGCGGGATGCGGAACTGCTGCATCACCGCCGCCGCGGCCACCGCGTCGGGCGGCGCGACGATGGCGCCGAGCGTGATCGCCGCTGCCAGCGGCAGTCCCGCGAAAGCCCAGCCCGCCCACGCGACCACGGCCGTGGTCAGCAGCACCGCCACCAGCACCAGCGAGACCAGCGACATCCAGTTGCGGCGCAGCTCGCGCGGCGAGGTGTCGAAGGCCGAGTCGAGCAGCGCGGGCGCGATGAACAGCGCGAGCGCCAGCTGCGGATCGAGGCTCACGTGCGGCACCCAGGGCATCGCGCCCAGGCACACGCCGGCCAGCGCCAGCATCGAGGGGTAGGGCAGTGCGAGACGCCGCGACAGCTGCAGCAGCAGGCAGGCGGCGATCAGCATGACGAGCACGTTCTCGAAGACGTCCATCGGGGCCTCTGTCTTGGTGTTGTTTGTCCCGAATACTAAGAGGTCGCCGGAAGGTGGGCTCCTGCAGCCCGGCAAATGGCAAGGGGCCCGTGGCGGGCCCCTTCGTCGTCAGCGCATCGGCGCGGGAGGGCGGGGCGCTCAGGAGTGCCCGTCCACCCGCATCTGGAACAGGAAGTAGGGCGGTATGCAGGCGCCTTGCCCCTCGGGCCGGCCCTCGGCCTGCGCGCAGATGTAGTCGTCGCGACAGGCCTGCTGCGCGGAGCAGGTGCGCAGGTTGCCGGGGCGCGTGTGCTTCGCCAGGCATTCGCCAAAAGGCTTCTTCGCGGCCAGGCAGCTATTGAAGTCGCTGAGGATCGCGATGCCGCCGCAGGTGCCGTTCGGGTCCTTGGGGTCGCAGGGGCCGGAGCACATGCCGCCCGGAAAGCCGACCGAGGTCTTCTCACAGACCGACGCGGCGCCTTCGCAGGAGATTCGCGGCAGTTTCTCGGCGCGGTCGAGCCACGCGTTGGCCGACTGCGTGATGCGCGTGGGCTCGCAGCGCGCCCCCACTGTTGCGCGCTCGGCGGGCGCGTCCGTCGCCAGCGGTTCGGCCAGAGGGCGGAACGGATCGGGCCGCGGCGTGGTGAGCGCGGCCCGCACGTAGCTTTCGCGCCGCGCCAGTTCGTCCTGCACGTGCGGGGAATGCGGCACCGCGAGCGCGTTGCCGGTGGTGAATGTCCGCGATGCGCCGCGCCGGTCGACGCCCAGGAGGTGGAAGCCCGCAACGGCGCGGCTCTGGTGGCAGCCCATGCAGCTCAGGTCGTCGAGGCGGCGCAGTACCGCCTGCGGCGACTGCAGCGTGCGGCTGCCGGGCACGGCCTTCCATTCGCCGGCCGGGAAGATCTGCTCGAAGGTCCGGTTGGCAAGGCGCTCCAGCCCGCGCGGCGCGACCGAGATGGCCTCGGTCGCGAGGAACCTGTCGGGAATCTGCAGCGTGGCCTCGTCCAGCGCGCGCAGGTTGGCGGGCTGCTGCAGCCATTGCTGCAGTTCCTTGCGCAGCGCGGCGCTGGCCTTGAGCTTCGCGACGTCGGGCGTGTTCTCCAGCGGTGCCACGTCGAAGCGCCCGGCGCGCGCATTCCAGCGGAAGGCGCGCAGCATGTATTCGGCATGGCCGCCCAGGTCGGGCCGCACCGCCGAGGGCCAGCGCACGCTCTGCAGGTTGGTCGTGACCTGCGCGATGCGCGCGTGCTCCAGCCGCTTGGGCGCCAGCGGGCCGTCGGCCGATGTGAGCCAGCGGCCCAGCACCTCGTCGCCCATCGCGGCCTGCGGTGGCTGCCAGCGCTTCGCGGCCGTAGCGCAGCTGCCGTCGGCATCGGGCGCATCGCCGCGCAGCTCGACGTTGACCGTCATCGGCAGGCGCGACTGCATCGCGGCCGTGCGGTAGGCCAGCCGGTACACCAGCCGCGTCTCTCCGCAGGCGCCGTCCTGGAAGGGCCGGCGGTCCATGCGATTGGCGACGCCGACCAGCTCGAAGAAGGCGTCGGGACTCGCGAGCCAGCGCGCATCGAACAGCCGATGCGGATAGCGCGAGATGCCCACGCCCGCCTGTTTGTCGCGGCGCTGGATGCCGGCGAGGCTCGCGCCCAGCGGCTCGGCGATCGAGCGCCAGGCAGGCGTGCGCGTCAGCGCATCGTTGGTGGCGACGCCATCGGCGGACGGCGCAGACTCACCGTTCATCCAGCGCGCGAAGCCGGCGCCGGATTTCTCGGCCGCCTGCAGCGCTGCAGGCGAAGTGACGAGCAGCACCGGCTCCGCCGCTTGCGCCATGGGCGCGGCGGAGGCGAGCGTCAGTGCGAGGAGGGCGGTGGGGAGGTGATGTCGGATGAGCGGCACGCAGCCCATTGTGCCGTCGTGCCGCTGTGCCGCTCGCGTTCACGCGACTGCCCGTTCCGCCTGGGGCATCGACTGGGCCGCATCGAGCGCCACGTCCATCGTCATCAGGGGCCGCGGCGTGGCCGCGAGCAGCGCCTGCGTGTAGGCATGGCGCGGGTCGTCGAACACCGCGTCGCGTGCGCCTTGCTCGACGATGCGCCCGCGCTCCATCACGATGACTCGGTCGGCGATCTGCTCCACCGCCGCGAGGTCGTGGCTGATGAACAGGCATGCGAAGCCATGGTGCTTCTGCAGGCTCTGGAACAGCCTGAGCACCTGCGCCTGGATCGTCATGTCGAGCGCCGACACCGGCTCGTCGGCCACCACGAAGGCAGGGCGCCGCACCAGTGCGCGGGCGATCGCCACCCGCTGGCGCTGGCCGCCCGAGAGCTCGTGCGGGTAGCGCGCGCCGAGGCCGTCCAGGCCGACTTCGTCCAGCGTCTCCTTCACGCGCCGCGTGCGTGCCGCCGCGTCGAGTTCGGGTAGGTGGCGCAGCGGCTCGGCCACGATGTCGCCCACGCGCATGCGCGGATCGAGCGAGGAGAACGGGTCCTGGAAGACCAGCTGGCAGGCCAGCCGGAAGCGGTGCAGCGCCGTGCGGCCGGCGCTGCGGATGTCCTCGCCGCGGAAAAGGATCTGCCCTGCCTGCGAAGGCGCGAGCCGCAGGATGGCGCGGCCCAGCGTGGTCTTGCCCGAGCCGCTGCCGCCCACCAGCGCGACCATCTCGCCCGGGTGGATGTCGAGGTCGAGCGAGTCGATCACGCGGACCGGCGCATGCCGCCTGAAAAAGCCGGCGCGCGCGCCGGGGTAGCTCACGCACAGGCCGCGCACCTGCACCAGTGGCTGCTGCGCTTGCGCCGGCGCCAGCTTGGCCTCTTGGCGCCGCGGCAGCGCGTCGACCAGCTTGCGGGTGTAGGGCTGCTTCGGCGCCAGCAGGATGCCCGGTACCTCGCCGGTCTCCACCAGCCGGCCCTTCTCCAGCACGATGGCGCGCTGCGCATAGCGCCCCACGAGGCCGAGGTTGTGCGTGATGAGCAGCACGGCGGTGCCGTTGTCGCGCGCCAGGCCCACCATCAGGTCGAGCACCTCGCGCTGGCTCAGCGTGTCCAGCGCGGTGGTCGGCTCGTCGGCGATCAGCAGGCGTGGCTTCAGCAGCATCACGCTGGCCAGCATGATGCGCTGGCGCATGCCGCCGGAGAACTCGTGCGGGTAGGCGTGCATGCAGCGCTCGGGGTCGGCGATCTGCACGCGGCGCAGCATGTCGACGATGCGTGCGCGGATCTGCGCGGCCGGCAGCTGCGTTTGCATGCGCAGCCCTTCGGCCATCTGCTCGCCGATGCGGTGCACCGGGTTGAGCGAGACCATCGGCTCCTGGAACACCATGCCGATGCCCGGCCCGCGGATGGGGCGCATGGCCTTCGCGTCGTACGCGGCCAGGTCCTGCCCGTCGAACACGATGCGCCCGCCGGTCTGCGAGATGCCCGGCGGCAGCAGCTGCAGGATGGCGCGCGCCGCCATCGTCTTGCCGCTGCCCGATTCGCCCACCACTGCGAGGAACTCGCCCGCCTTCACTTCGAACGACAGGTCGTGCACCAACGGCTGGGCGCCGTTGCGCAATTCGATCTTCAGGTGCTCCACCGACAGCACGGTGGGGTTCGATGCGGCGTTCATGGCTTCTCCGTCCGCGGATCGAGCCGGTCGCGCAGCGACTCGCCCAGCAGGTTGATGCCCAGCAGCGTGAGCGCGATGCACAGCCCGGGCACCACGCACAGCCACACGGCCGAGGCCATGTAGGGACGCGCGCTCGCGAGCATGTTGCCCCAGGTGGGCGCGGGCGGCGGCACGCCCAGGCCCAGGAAGCTCAGTGCGCTTTCCGAGAGCAGCACCCAGCCGAACATGCTGGTGGCGAGCACCGCCACCGGCGCCATGCAGTTGGGCAGCACGTGGCGCCACATGGTGTAGAGCTCGCCGTTGCCGATCATGCGCGAGGCCTCCACGTACTCGCGCTCGCGCAGCGACAGCACCGTGCCGCGCACCACGCGCACCACGGAGGGCGCATAGGCCATGCTCAGCGCCAGCACGATGCCCCACTTGTTGGCGCCCACGATCACCATCACGCCCAGCGCCAGCAGCAGGCCGGGGAAGGCCAGCAGCGTGTCGTTGAAGGCCATCAGCACGCGGTCGGTCCAGCCGCGCACGAAGCCCGCGACCACGCCGACCACCAGGCCCATGGCGGTGGCCAGCGTCACGGTGAGCAGCGCCACCAGGCAGCTGGTGGAGGCGCCCTGCATCGCGCGGCTGGCCACGTCGCGGCCGAATTCGTCGGTGCCCAGCCAGTGGGCGGCCGAGGGAGGCTGCAGCTTGGAGCGCAGGTCGATGCCCAGCGGGTTGTAGGGCGTCCACAGCGCCGCGGCCACGGCGATGGCCAGCAGCACCGCGACGAGCGCGCCGCCGATGAGGGTATGGGTCTTGAACTTCGTCTTCACTGCACAGTCACCCGCGGGTCGAAGAGGGGGTAGCACATGTCGACGATCAGGTTGATCACGACGTAGATGCAGGCGGTGAACAGCAGGCAGCCCTGCAGCACCGGGTAGTCGCGCGCGAAGATCGAATCGATCATCAGCCGCCCCAGGCCCGGCAGGGTGAACACCGTCTCCAGCACCGCGATGCCGCTGAGCAGGTGCCCGAGGATCAGCCCGATCATGGTGAGCGTCGGGTTGAAGGCATTGGGCAGCACGTGGCGGCGCAGCACCTGCGATTCGGGCACGCCCTTGGCGCGCGCATGCGTCACGTATTCGAGCCGCAGGATCTCGATGGTGCTGGCGCGCGACATGCGTGTAAGCACGCCGGTCTCCACCAGCAGCAGCGTGGCGATCGGAAGCACGACGTAGAGCACGCCCTGCGAGAAGCTCTCCGACATCGGTACGTAGCCCACCACCGGCAGCCAGCCCAGGTACTGCCCGAAGAACATCAGCAGCAGCAGGCCCAGCCAGAAGCTGGGCACCGAGAGCATCAGCGTCGCGGCGCCGATGATGGCGAGGTCGGTGGGCTTGTCCTTGCGCCAGGCGGCGACGAGGCCGGCGGGCACGGCGATCAGCGAGGCCAGCGCCACCGCGACGAGCACGATGACCGCGCTGACGTGAAAGCGCTCCCAGATCAGCGGCAGCACCGGCAGGCCGTTGGTGGTCGACGCGCCCAGGTCGCCGGCCAGCGCGTGCTTCAGCCACACGAGGTATTGCGCGGGCAGGGGCTGGTCCAGCCCCATCTGGTGGCGCATGAGCGCCAGTTGGGCGGGGTCGGCGCCTTCGCCCAGCATGAGCAGCACCGGGTCGCCCGGAATCAGCCGCATCAGGGTGAACACCGCGATGGAGACCAGCAGCAGCGTCGGGATCGTCATCGCGATCCGGCGCAGGAGATAGGCGGGCATTGCTCGCGCGGCTCCGTTCAGCCGGCAGCGGCCAGCCGCACGTTCCAGAACCTCGGCTTGGCCGGCGCCCAGCCCTTGAAGCCGACCACGTTCTTGCGCATGGCGGTGGCGTCGCTGGCGTTGAAGAGCACGATCATCGGCACGTCCTGCAGCATCTGCCTGTGCATCTCGTCGAACAGCACCTGGCGGCGCGCCTTGTCGCGCGTGACCATCGACTCGGCCAGCCGTGGCTGGGCGTAGGCGCTGTCCCAGACTTTGCGCGGCTGCGCGGCCTTGTCGCCGGACACCATCTCGAAATTGAGCGAGGGATCGATGCGCGCCGAGTAGATGAAGGCCATGCTCTGGTACTGGCCCTTGGTGTAGCGGTCGAGCTGCGTGGCCCAGTCGAGCACCTCCAGCTCGATGTTGATGCCCGCCTCGGAGGCCATGGCCTGCACCAGCACCGCCGCCGAGTACAGGGCCTCGTAGCGCTTGTTGGCGATCATGCGGATCGGCTGATTGCGGTAGCCCGCTTCGGCCAGCAGCTTCTTCGCGGCGGCGAGGTCGCGCTTGAAGCCGCCGGCCTGCACCGCGTCGTAGTAGGGGCTGGACGAAGGCACCACCGAGTTGTTGACGGGCGAGAGGCCCTCGGTGACGGAGCGTGCGATCTCGGGCGTGTCGAGCGACAGCGCCAGCGCGCGGCGGATGCGCACGTCCTTGAGCACCGGGTCGCCGGTCTGCAGAAGCAGGGCGACCATCGACATCACCGGCGTGGTGTCGACCAGAACGTCGGAGCGCTTGCGCATCTCGACCACGTCGGCCGGACTGGGGTTGACGAATGCGTCGATGCCGCCGCTGTAGAGCGCGGCCTTGGCAGCGGCGGAATCGGGAATGACGACGAAGCGCAGGTTCTCGATCTCGGCCTTCTTGCCGCCGGCCAGCCCGTCGCGCGGTTCGGCACGCGAGGTGTAGCCGTCGAAGCGCGTGAGTTCCACGTACTGCCCTCGCTTCCACTCCTTGAGCTTGTAGGGGCCCGTGCCCACGGGCTCCTTCCATTGGCCGTCGGGGCCGACCGAGCTGCGATGCAGGATGGCCGCCCCGCCGCAGTCGGGCCGGGCCATCATCGTGAGGAAGAGGGCGCTCGCGCGCTCCAGCTTGAACACCACCGTCTTCGGATTGGGCGCTTCCACCGAGAGCACCCTGGTCATGCCCTTGCCGTCGAACTCGGGCAGGCAGCGCCAGCCGCTGGTGGGCTTCAAGTAGCGCTGCCAGTTCCAGACCACGTCGTCGGCAGTGAGCGTGACGCCGTTCTGGAACTTCACGCCGTCGCGCAGCGTGAAGGTGTAGGTCAGGCCGTCGGCCGAGGTGTCGACTTTGCTCGCCAGCATCGGGCCCACCGAGGTGTCCTCGCGCAGCGCGACCAGCCCTTCTGCCACGTGCAGCAGCACGTTGTCGGTGTTGTCGTCGCGGTTGCCGCCCGGGTCGGTGCTGCGGATGTCGGAGTTCATCTGGATGCGCAGCGTCTGGCCCGCGCCCACGGCCGGCTGGGCGAGCGCGGGAGCCGCGGCTGCCAGGCCGAACGCCAGGGCGGCGATCAGCGATGCTGGCGATGTGGAGGGTGGGCGAGACGGAGGAACGGGTACTTTCTTCATGGCAACACTCCTGGCGTGGGCGGGCTCGGCAGCGGTAGGGCGTTCGGGGTCAGAGGGAATATTCGGTGAAGCGATGGGCCTTGAAGGGCGCCGGGGCGATGCGCATCTTCCGTGCCGCCGGGTCCATGACGATGGTCGCCACGGTGGCCGACGAGGCGCCGCCAGGCCCCGCGCTCGGGCTGCGGCACACCGCGCGCGGTGCGCCGAAGCGGTCCTGCAGCGCGTCGATCACGTCCTGCTCGCCCAGCGGGCCCGCGGCGCGCCGGTTGTGCAGCGCCTCGGTCACGCGGCGGTCGCGGTAGAGCGAGTCGGGCGTGGTTTCCAGGCTGCGGTCCACCACGCGCGCGAGGGCGGCCGGCGTCTTGAAGTGGTTGGCATGCACCAGGATGCCGCCCTCGGGCTGCTGCCAGAACACCTGCTCGGGGCAGGTCTCCAGGCTCACGGCCTCGCCCTCGGCGTGCGTGACGATCATGTTGTTGGAGATGGAACGTGCGGTGCGGCACACCACGCCCAGCGCGTTGGCATAGAGCTCCGACTGCAGGATGCCGCGGCGGATCAGCGCCAGCGGCACGCCCTGCTGCCTGCCGTCGCTGTCGGCCTTGATGAAGTTGCCGGTGACGGCGATGCCCGCGCTGTTGAGGCCGGCGCGCGCGAGCGTGCCCGCTTCGGCGAAGGTCAGCATCGACGGTCCCTTGGCGGGCTGGATGCGCAGCACGATGCCCAACTCCAGGCTCTCAACCCGCCAGTCCCAGTTCTGCGCGTGGATGAGCCGGCCCTCGCGCGAGGCCGAAGGCATCACCACCACGCCGGTGCAGCCGTCGGGCGGCTCGGTGGCTTCGAGCTGCTGGAAGGCGTACAGCATCTCGCTGCGCGCGTTCAGCGCCACGATGTCCTCCGGCGGCACGCCTGCGCCTTCGGCCACGCCTTCGATCTCGCGCAGCATGCCGGCGTCGAAGGCCTCGACCACCGGCATGAAGCGGCGCGCCAGCGCGCGCGTGCGCTCCCAGCTGAGACCGACGCGCTCGAAGGCGGCGCGGTAGGTGCGCAGGCTCAGGTCGATGCGGTCGCCGGCCGCGCGGCCGTACTGCTGGCCGCACTGGCGGGCGTCGCCTTCGATGTCGTAGAGGGGGAACGATTCGATGTCCATCTGGTGCTTTCGTGTGTGTTCAGGCAGCGGCGTCGGTGGGTCGGGCGGTTTGCGCGATGGCGGCGCGCAGGCTGTCGACGATCTGGTCGACGTGCCGGCGCTCGAGCGTGAAGGGCGGCGACAGCGCGATGGTGTCGCCCACCGAGCGCACCAGCACTCCGCCCTTGTCCAGGCAGTGCTGGGCGACTGCCTGCGCGTGGGTGCCTGCGCCCTCGGTCCAGGGCTGCAGCTCGATGCCGGCCAGCAGGCCGACGTTGCGCACGTCGATCACGCCCGGCAGGCCCCGCAGGGCATGCAGGCATTCCTCGAAGTAGGGCGCGGTGGCGGCCGCCTGGGCGATCAGGCCGTCCTGCGTGTAGGCGTCGAGCGTGGCCATCGCCGCGGCGCAGGCCAGCGGATGGCCCGAGTAGGTGTAGCCATGCGAAAGCTCGATGCCGCTCACGCTGCCCTGCATGAAGGCGTCGTGCACTTCGTCGCGCAACAGCACCGCACCCATGGGCACCGCGCCGTTGGTCAGGCCCTTGGCGGTTGTGATGAGGTCGGGCGTCACGCCGAACAGGTCGGCCGCGAAGTTGGTACCCAGGCGGCCGAAGCCGGTGATGACCTCATCGAAGATCAGCAGGATGCCGTGCTTGTCGCAGATCTCGCGCAGGCGCTTGAGATAGCCGCGCGGCGGCGGCAGCACGCCGGTGGAGCCGGCGACAGGTTCGACGATCACGGCCGCGACGGTCGAGGCGTCGTGCAGCGCGAGCAGTGCCTCCAGCGCGTCGGCCTTCTCGATGCCGTGCGCCGGCTCTCCGCGCGAGAAGGCATTGCGTGCCAGGTCGAGCGTGTGCGGCAGATGGTCCACGCCGTTGAGCAGCGGGCCGAAGGTGCTGCGCTGGCGCCCGATGCCGCCCACCGAGATGCCGCCGAAGCCCACACCGTGATAGGCGCGCTCGCGGCCGATGAGGCGGTAGCGGGCGGCGTCGCCCCGCGCGCGGTGGTAGGCCAGCGCGATCTTCAGCGCGGTGTCGACCGACTCGGAGCCTGAATTGGTGAAGAACACGTGGTTCATGCCGGCCGGCGCCATCTCGGCCAGGCGCTGCGCGAGCACGAAGGCGCCCGGGTGGCCGATCTGGAAGTTGGAGGCGTAGTCGAGCACGTCGATCTGCGCCTTCATCGCTGCGCTGATGCGCGGGTGGCGGTGCCCGGCGTTCACGCACCACAGGCCGGCGATCGCGTCGAGCACGCGGCGGCCGTCGGCCAGGTCGTAGTGCAGGCCTTCGCCGCCGACGATGAGGCGCGGCGACTGCTTGAACTTGCGGTTGGGGGTGAAGGGCATCCAGAACGCGTCGAGCGACGCGGGGGAGGCGAGGGTGTCGGCAAGGGCCACGAGATGGTTCTCCGTTGGGAAAGCGACCCGGCTCCTGGGTCGTCGTGGGGCCGATCTTGAAACTCGGATTGTATTTTTGGCGCAGGTTGTACATGGTTTTTTCAGGGCAAAAATACAAAATCCGGGTGATGATCGGCCCCTGAACTTCCACCCGCGATTCCGGAGACCCTGGATGGCATCCCAGACGGACGACCGACCCACCGCATCGCCCACGATCGCTCCGCTGGTCCAGCGGGTGAGCCGCTATGTGCTCGACCAGGCGCTGGCCGGCGGCTACGAGAGCGGGCATCACCTCACCGAATCCGAGCTCGCCGGCCGGCTCGGCATTTCCCGCACCCCGGTGCGCGCGGCGCTGCGCTTCCTGCACGAACGGGCGCTGCTCGCACACACGCCGAACCGCGGCTACACCCTGCTCGGCGATCGACACGCACTGGCACGCGCCCGGCGCGAGATGCCCGAGGACGAGGAGAAGACGCTCTATTACCGCCTGCTGCGCGACCGCCTCAGCGGCAAGCTGCCGACGCGCGTCAACGAACTGGAACTGGCGCAGGCCTATGCCGTGCCGCGTCCGCTGCTGCGCACCGTGCTCACCACGCTGCTGCAAGACGGCGTGCTGCGCGGGCGCCACTACCAGCGCTGGGAGTTCACCGAGACGCTGGATTCGGTCGAGAGCGAGCGCGAGAGCTACCGGTTTCGCCTGACCGTCGAATGCGCCGGGCTGCGCGAGCCGGGTTTCCGGGTCGACATTCAGCGGCTGCGCGCCTGCCGCGAGCGCCAGCAGGGGCTGCTCGCGCAGGCGTCGCGTTATTCATGGATGGATTTCTTCGAGGCCAATGCGCAGTTCCACGAACTGCTGGCCAGCGCATCGGGGAACCGCTTCTTTCTCGACGCGGTGCAGCAGCAGAACCGGTTGCGGCGCATGTCCGACCTCTCGGACTACCCGCTCGTGAACATCGACCTGCTGCACAAGTCCTGCCACGAGCACCTGGAAATTCTGGATGCGGTGGAGCGCGGCGACCAGGAGGCCGCGGCTCAACACATGCGCAGGCACCTCAGCCGCGCCAGCGACCTGGTCGAACAGCGGGTGACGGGCGTGCTGGGGGACTGAAGCGGCGCGTTGCGTCGTGTCGTATCGCCTTTGGGCGCTCAGCGCCTTGGCGAGATGTTCAGCTTCTTGCAGAAGTCGTAGAAGGCCTCGAGCTCCAGCGACTTGTCGAACACCGCGTCCACACCTGCCGAGAGGGCGCCCTCGCGCACCTCGGAGGTGGCGTGGTTCATCAGCACCACGGTGCGTTGCGTTGGTGACTTGTGTTCCTGCAGGTACTGCGCCACGGTGAGGCCGTTGCCCTCGGCCAGGAAGATGTCGATGACCGCCGCATCCCATTCCTGGGGGTTGTTCTTGAGCCAGTCGATCGCGCCACCCGAAGTGGAAGCGGTGCCGATCACGTCGCAATCGGCGAATTCCTGCAGGCCATCGGACAGTGTGGTGGCGATCAGGGGGTTGTCTTCTATCAGATAGATGCGGGTCATTTGTTCGCAGTGAGGGCTTCTCGTTCTGTGCTGGTTTCGCTTGTCGTCGGTTTGTCTCGGACCGATGCGGGCATTGTCCCTGCGGCTGCGGCGCATCGAGTCGGACAACGCCTTCATCTGCCGTAGAACCCTGCGCTGGCGGATCACCAGCGTACAAGACTCGTCGGCATGCGCGGCCATATCGTGGGGAGGTCTTCATCAACAACGACCTCGCCCGCACAGTACATATGGCCACGCCGCAATCTTTTACGCCTCCTTTCACATCCTCCGGCCGCAGCGCGCTGGTGCCGGCCGAACTCGGCGTGGCCACCGGCAAGGGGTGCGTGCATTTCGCCGATTGGCAGTCCTGCGGCGACGACGGCCGCGAACTGCTCGACCCGGTGTTCGCGCAGTACCGCGAGACCATCATCGTGTTGGAGATCGAGCCGAAGCCAGCCCGTGACACGCGCTTCTATTGCCCGCTGATACGGCTCCGGTTGGTGGTTGAAAGGGTTGGGTGCATGGGGAAGCTCATCGACCGGCCGCGGCCAACTCGCGCATGACTGGCGCGAAGGCCTTCATGCGGGCGAGCAGGGCGTCGAGGTCGTTGGCGGGTGGGGTCGTGGCCGGGGTGGCGGGCGCGCTCCGGACGCACTCAGGCATGCGGAACGTGGTTCGCTCGCCGGCGATGTGGTCGCCCCAGTCATTGGTGGGTGTGTGCAGGTTCGCGACGTAGGCGGCTTCGTCGTCGGCGACGTTGCCTTCGTCCGCCAACGCCAGGGCGAGTTGGCCGGGACGGATGTGGCGCGAAAGCGGCAGCGAAACGTCAGCCGCCGGAATGCTGGACAGCACCAGCACGCGCTGAAATTCCAGCGTGGCCACGCTCGTGAAGCTGCACCGCCAGTTGCGGCAGCGGTAGGTGATCTCGCGCATGGTCTTGCTCATGGCGCGGCTGTCGCAAGCCACGCACCGGGTGCCGCAGTGCGGACACTCGATGGTGATGCGCATGTAGCGGTTGCCGGCTTCGCCGGCCTGCTCGTGAAGGCTCTGGCTCATTGCCGCTTTCCTCCCGAGGCAACCAGACGGCGGCCGGTGATGTGTTCTATGCCCTTGCGCAGCCGGGTCCGCACCAGCCATTCGATGGCCTCGGCGACGTCCGCAAGACCTTGCTCCCGCGCACCCGGTCGAACACGTCGTGTTCGGCGTCGGTGAGTTCGATCTCTGTGGACGTCATTTTTTCGTCAGACATTCGGCGTTGGTTGCGCTGGCTTCAGGCCGCGTTGATGCGGCTGGGCTTAGCCCGCGGCGCGGGGCAGACTGGCGTCGGCCTTGGGTTCCTGGCCGAAGAAGGCGTCCGCCAGCATTTCTTCGGCCTGGCGCGTGGCCAGCTCGCGGATGAGCGTCGAGGTCTGCGCACCGGTCATCTTGGACAGGATTCGCAGCAGCTCGTCTTCGTAGTCGTCAAACCGGACGGTCTGGCGGTTGTCGCGCACGCGCTTGGGATCGGGGTACATCGTCGAGAGTCCTTCGGGCAAAGGAGGGGAGAGACTGGTGCGGTGGTTAGGCGGCGGATGTGGTGGCGCCGGCCTGTTCGGCCTCGTACTGCGCGAGGCCCTTGAGGTAGACGCGGCGCGCGAAATTGCCGAGGGACCGGCCCTCGCGCGCTGCGTATTGCTGAGTGCGTTCTTTCTCGTCCGGTGCGAGGCGCATGGCGATGGGCGCTTCGTTGACGAGGCGGATCTCGGGGGGAAGCTGAGGGCGACCACGGCGACGGGCGGTGTGAGCCATGCGTTTAATATCCGAACGGATTAATTTGTGTGTGTGGCGGACTTTATCGCTCGAATGGATAAAGTTCAACCAGTTTTTATCCATATGGGTGATTTTTCGTCTCGACTGAGGGAAGAGCGCAAGCGCCTTGGCCTGTCGCAAGAGGCCCTGGCAGAGCTTGGCGGCGTGAAGCTGAACGCTCAGTCGAACTACGAGACGGGGAAGCGCGCGCCCGATGCGGACTACCTGACTCGTGTGGCTGCGCACGGAGTCGATGTGGCGTTCTTGTTTTCGGGCCAGCGGATGCTCGCCGGAAGAGGTGCGCCTGCAAATGACGAGCAGCAGCCAGCAGCGACGGGGGACACTGTCATGCGGGTTGTCACGCGGGAAGAGGCCGCACTGCTAGATAACTATGAAGCGGCGGACGAGCGAGGCCGAGCCGCAGCGCGCAGCGTTCTTGATGCGCTCGCGCAACCGAAGAGGGCCAACGGGTAGGTTGGGTCTGGTCCTCTGGACCTTGGCCCGTTGGTTGTTTATGGCAAATGGGGGACGCCGCGACCGAAGCGGCGGAGTAGGGGAACTGATGCGACGCTTGCTTGTAGCGCTATCGATCGTTAGCGGGCTGCTGTTCTCGGCGGCGCCTGCCGCGGCCCAGGCGGAGCTGAAGGTCGGCATGTTGGTGAAAGCTGCGCCTGGCGATCAGTTCTTTTGCACCACGGAGGCCGATGTTCAGAAAGCCCTCAAGCTCCGAGCCCAAGGCGGCATGAGCCGTTTCGATCTCCATAAGGCGCTCTACAAGTTCGTCTGCCTGGCGCTCACAGATTCCCAGGTTCTCAGGATCGTTGCGATAACGCCTGGGGCCATTGAGTTCGTCAACTCCGCGAGTAAGGCGGATACACCGAGCCTGTGGACGGATCGCTCTGCGTTCGTACCGTACAGCCCGACGCGCTGAGAAGGCTGGCGGATGCCAATACTTTGGGCATTGGTGTTCCTCGCGGTGATGGTCTCCAGTTGGGCCTGGGCTTGGCGCCGCACGCGCGCAGCGCTGGCGCTTCGTGGCTGGCGTCCAGTTCCATCGCATTGCGTCGGCGCAGCAGCCGGGGCGTTTGCCGCGGTAGTGGCGTTGCTTGCGGTGGCCATGGTGGCTGCCCCAAGCATCGACCTAATTGGGCGCCTGCTGGTACTGCCTATCCTGGCCGCAATGCTCTGGGCCTTTTGGCGTTTGACCACAGTTGATCTTTCGAAGCGGCTTGAGCATAGGGCTGCTGCGCGGGGAGCTGCTGGCCCGACGGTCCCGCCTGCCCCTCGGGCATCGTTGTCCGGAGAAAGATCTCAGGGTCCTGAGGCCAAAAACACATTCGCGTTCATTTATCGCAAGCCGGACGGCAGCGAAAGCCGCCGAACCGTTCGCGTCGAGCGTCATGGCTTTGATGGCTCCAGCAAGTACGTAGAAGGCTATTGCAGCAATGCTGGCGCATCGCGTTCTTTCCGCTTGGACAGAGTTCAGGGGCGTGTGACCGACATGGAAACTGGCGAGCTAATCTCAGCCGGGGAGATGTATCGCCGCCTTGGCGCTCCTTCAAAGTCACTTGAGGTCAACAGCTTTTCTGCTGCGGCGAGGGCTCCAGTCCCCACGCGTCGGCCTGGTTGGCAGACCGCGGTGTACTTCGCTGGCTTCGGCGCGAATCAGTACGGTGAATTGGCTGCGTTGGCCGAAGCTGCGGACATCGACGTCAGAACTGCGATCAGCCGCTCGGTTGACTACGTGGTAAAGGGAAACTTGGCCGGTCGGCAGCAGCTTGCGCAAGCAGAGGCGCATGGCGTTACCGTCATCGATGAGGACACGTTTAGGGGCATGGTCTGACTGCCTTGCCGAAAGGCTCTTGCAATGCTGGTGATGGTGAGGAGTTCGCCATCTTGCCCCGAAGCAGGTCAACCAGTCCCCCGGTTCATCCGAAATGGCCCAGCTTGCCCCTAATTTCAGACAATTGACGGCGTGCAGAACTTGATAGCGGGCCCCAGTCAAACTTGTCATGCAGTTCAGGCGCTTGTGTCCAAGCCTTATCCAGATAGGCAATAAATTGCTCCACACGCGTCAGGCGTTCGTCGATCATACGGACGTCGTGAATCGCGTTGCGTGCAACTGGGTCGACAATGGGCGTGTCAACAATAACTGCATCCAAATAGGAGAATATCGCGCACAGCTTCTTGGTGGAGTAAGCTCCCGCCGAAGTAATTCTCAGCCGGTCAGCTCCCTCATCTTTTAGACCTTCTGGCGAGGATAGAAGGCCCTTGTCAAACGCTCGTCTAATATGGGGAAGAACCTGCTCAACTGCGAAGCCGGCAGATTGCATGAACTCCAAAACCAAGTGCCGCTCTACAAATCCGTGGCGCCCGCCCACTTGTCCGGCACGCTCTACGTAATCCAATAGCAACAGCATTGCAAAATGCTCTTTGCTCGTCGACGAGCCAATGTCATAAAGGTTAGGTACTGGGGAATCCGACGGATCGTAGTGCTCCGCATCCTTATAAATTACAGCGCGCATAAACTCGTGTAGAGGCAGAACATACGCTCCACGATTTTCAATCACCCCTAGGATCTTTGCGCTGTCAACATGGCCGCTGCCTACAAAAGAGGCGACATATTCAAGTGCCGCTCGAACATTGCCGGCGCACATGTTGTCGATAAATTCTATTATTTCCGTCTGAGTGTCAAAGGCTCGAATGAGCATGCGCAAATAATTTTCGAGATTCTTTGAGGAGAGGGTGATGTCGACAAGTCCTCCAATTTTTCCCGCATTGACCAATTGTCCGAGTGCAAATTCGAGGCGCTTCTTGATCACCAGATCAATCCGAGGCGGTTCGATGGTGAAGACCCGAGGCTGATAAGCAGCTATAGCGCCGCGCGCTCGGGAAAGCGCGAACGTTTCCGGTCTCAAGGAAACGAAAGCCGTAACCGGCCAACTGCCGGCCATGCTTGTAGCTATCAGAAATACTTCTTCTTGAAATGCCGGTGGCCGTTGATCAACGTTGTCGAGAAAAATAACAATTTGCCGCTTTTGTCCGCGAAATATATGCTCCAACGAATGCCGAACGTGCTCCTCTTCATTCTTGATGAGTTCACCAAGAAACTCTAATTCTTTCAGCTTGAAGACCTCAGGTGCGCTTTCCTTTAGATCTCCATATATTCCCTTGGCAAAATCCATCAAGCGATGGTGATAGACACCCCGAACAAAATTTCTCTCAAAGATATCTGCATTCTCGTTCTCTCTGAGCTGGCGAATGATTTCGGCGGAGGTATAACTCTTGAGGTCGCCAGAAACGGCGGGTTTGACACCGTAATCTAAGAAAAGAACAAGCGCCCGGCTGAACTCTTCCTTTGCGTCATTCTTTACGAGGTTGCGAATGAAAGTCGTTTTTCCAACGCCGACGTCTCCTACCAATAAAATCGGCCTCTTGCTCAATGACGCTGCGAGAACGTCTTGAGTGATTTGAGGGTTTGTTCCCTTTTTGCCCGTGGCTGGTAGAGCGCTCACCCCCGCTTGATTTTCAAAAAAGGTGGTATAGCGAGTACGCAGAAGCTCTTTACTAACCAAGGCGTATTGAGAAAGTGCTCCACTCTGACAGTATGCATCCTTTAGAAATTTTTCTTCAATTTCTGGGGCGGTGATAATGTCATCAAAAAACAAACCACCAAGAATTTGAAGCTCGCTTGCTATGGGATTTCTGCTTTTGTGTCCTGGGTAATCGGAAAGCCTTGATGAGAGTTTTCTTGGTGGCGGTATCTGCGCGCTCTTGGTCAGCAGAGATTTTAAACTTCCGTCGGCCAATGCGGGCGGCGTGACAAGATCCCATAATTCCCTAAAATTTTCCTGCATACTCTCCAGGCTTGAATATGCGATGCATTTTCCATTCTCCGCCGTAATTCCGTCGGTTCTTGCTCCAAGCAAGAAAACCCATTGCCGACCATTTGTGACTGCTGCATAAGGTATCCCTCTTTTTTGGCAGTAACCTACAGCTTGCTCAATAGCATCCGAGAAGTATTTATTCTTTTCTATTAAAGTCGCTAGTTGCAAGAGATGTTTGTCGATATTGACGGGTAAAGTAAATCCAATCGATTCGCGCTTGGCTTCGACTAATAATTGGGTCGGCGAACCACATTCGTAGTCCGTGAAGTCACCCCGCTCGTGCTTCTCAACAGTAATGCCGTCTCTGTTCCAACAAAAGACTTCAGTCAAAATCCTATCAATAATTTGAAAGCGCGCTGTGGCTTCGTTAAAATCATCTAGCCCTTTGGTTTCGATGATGATTTGCTCCAAGCTTAATTTGGCTGCTTCATAGTTATTCATGGATTTTGAAAATTGATGGTGGCCGTATAGGAGAATCTTATCCACGGCTTCCGTGCGGGCGCAAGCTCGTTCCCACCATTGAACGCTTCCAAGGTGAAAGGCGGGTCGAGAGGTGTCGCCGGGTCTCGCGCTGTGTGCGAAAAGCTGGAGGGAATGCTCAGTCGGCAGAGCTTGATCCTTCTTGTGCTTCGACGTCTTCGCCCTGCTCAGTGTCTAGGTCAACTGGCTGATGTGGCCAGTTGGCCGAACGTGTGCCGAACGCTAGCCACGATCCATGGCGTCACGTTGATCTTCCGCTTCTAGCCGGCCACCCACGCCGGACGCCGCGGCGGGATGTAGGCCCGGCCGTAGGCGAGGGTGATCTCGAAATCAAAGGCCTCGCGCCGGATGCGCAGTTAATAGGCTCGCGCTGTGACCAGGGCATCAGCTTCGCTCGCGGAGGTCGAGCTCAGCTCCTTCCCGCTGCCACTGAGGCAGGAAAAGGACGCTGCTGCCGGTGCCGGTCTTAATGTTCTACCAAGCCTACACGCCTCTGCATGCGTCGCGGTCTGCGCGGCTCCAGTTGTGATGGTCGCCGGCCGGGCTGTGAGGTCGTAGTGCAGCGAGCCGGCGGGGCTGCGCGACGTCAAGCTAGGAATGGGAAGAGGGACCGACTAGGGGCCTGCGTAGTTCCACAGATCACCCTCTCGCACTGTGACGACCGGGCTCGTATAGAGGAGAGTTTGGCCGTCTGTGTCGTAAATTTTGAAGACGCCAGTCTCAATCTTGTTGCTCATAGCCAGCCGAGAATTTTTCATTCCGAATCCGGTATTCACGTCCCAGGTCACGTAGTTATTCTGGAAGACCACCTTCTTCTGAAGCCAGCGAGCAAACAAGCGATTTCGGCTCGGGAAAGCCGGGTCGCAATCGGCAGCGCATGCGCCGTACAACATGCCATAGACCCGCGTGCCGTCTTGCACCCACCCGCAGGTAATCATCATCTTGTCTTCGTTGCTGTAGTTGCTGAAGGCAACCTTGGTCGGACCAAGATCGCTCAGGCTCGTACTGGTGGACATCCACAAATTCGACTGTCCCATGTGATAGCACGAAAGATAGTGAGTGGAGCCTCCGTACGAAAAGGCCTTTACATCGTTCAATGCTCGCATCGGCTCTTGCTGAGCGCGATTGACGAACGCAAAGTTCACGCCGTCGGTGCTTGTCGCGTGCTCCACCCCGGGATTGGTGCTCGACTCCATGAAGTAGTAGTGCCACACCGCGTTGGAGTCTTTAATAATTGGATTGACACCGTTGTAATCGCCTGCTGCCCAGTTCGGATAACCGGTGACATTGATCATGGTTGAACCGCCAGCGTTTGGAGACCAGTTTGCTCCGTCACCTGATGTTGCGTATCCGGTCTTGTTGAGGTTGTCGGACCGCATGCACGTATATGTCATGCGCCAATCACCAGGGGCGACTCGTACTACCGACTCGTTTCCTACATTCTGGCAATTGCCGTGATCGATCTGAAGATAGTGAGCATCAAAATTCAGATAGTCGTCAAAAGTGACTGTGGTGTATATGCGGTCATACAGAGGGGCGGAAACTCCGTCCCAGCCGTGAAAATATATCCGCCAAACTGAACCGCTTAGCTGAACTGCTTGAGGGGAGTAGATGTTTCGATACGCGCCAGGATTGGGCGCGATCATTGAAGATCCGCGCTCGTCGTAGTTCCAGTTGCTAAGCCGATTCGGATTGAATGCATTAGCCTGAACTCCGGCCACTTGCATCTTGTTTGGCAAAGCACCCGCATTGTTGCCGCCAAAGGAAAGTTGATTGAAGCCGGCGTCGCCCCCCGCCTTAACCTCGGCGAGCTGGAAGACTGGAGTTCCCGCGTCGTCCCCTCCCAGTCTTGTAGCGACGATGCGAATTCCTTCTGTCTGCACAGTGGCAGGGAGAGGAATGACTATCCAATCGCATCGGTTGGGGCGGGGGTAGTCGACATAGTTTCCGATTTCTACCCAATTATTGGGTCCGCCCGAATAGTAAATCTTGAAGTCCACGGGAAACCCGAGTGCGGCGCAGGTCTGCACGTAGCGCGGCATCAGCTTCACGTAGTTGATGCTTTGAGTACCCGACCACCAGAATGCGATTTCTTCGGTGGCTACCGGAGACGCATGAGTATTGCTGCTCCAGATTGTTGAAGTATTGTTATCGTAGGCGGAGGCCAGAGGCCACAGTTGACTGGAGCTGCTGGCGGTGACCGGTTGATATTCTGCTGAATGCGCTGAATTAGAGAAAAAGACGAAAAGTGTTAGCGCAGAGAGAAACAACTCACGTAGGCGTTTCATGCAAATTCCTCCCGATGAAAATATTCAACTGGGTCAGAGATCTGCCGAGGCGCTTTTATTTCTCCAGTGCGAACACATCATTGCGGCAGATGCGATCGCAAGCGGCAGAGATCTAACATTGCAAAGTGGACGCAGAGATTATGTAAGCGGGTGTGATCGCAACGATAGAGACCGAAAGTAGCAGCCCTTCAGCGAATTCGCATGCTTTTGGAGTGCACTTTTCAATCGGCCATCAGATGTCGGCACCTTCTTGACCTTCCACGCCCTCGGCTTGCTCGGTTTCCAGCGTGAGCAGGCTGATGTAGCCGGCCTGGTCAATCGTATGGCGCACGCTGGCCACTATCCAAGGTGTCTCGTCGATCTTCCGCTTGTAGCCAACCACGCGCGCAGGACGCTGCGGCGTGATGTCAGCGCGGCCGTATGCCAGGGTGATCTCGAAATCGAAGATCCCGCGCTGTATGCGCAGCCACTCGGCGCGGGCTGCGGCCAGGGCGTCCGCTTCGCTCGCGAAGGTCGTGCGCAGTTCTTTCGCACGGCCACTCAGGCCGGCGATGACGCTGCTGCGGCGCCCGGTCTTGATGTTGTTCCACCAAGCCTTCACGCCGCTGTACGCGTCCCGATCTGCGCGGCTCCAGCGGTGCCTGTCGCCGTCCTGCCGCGTGATGACTACCGCCGGCAGCACCTTGCCGCTCGGAGTGCGCGCGGCGCGCGCCTGGCTGAACAGGAGCTTGCCGTTCTTCACGGTGCAGAGGCAGTCGTAGGTCTGAGCGAGCCGGCGAAGAAAGGAGGCGTCCGATTCGCCGAGCTGGTCGGCGTGCTTGACCTTGCGCGAGGCGATTTCCTTGGCGACGACGGCCTCGATGCGGTTGCGCCTGGCCACGCTGTTGACGATGGCGCCGACGGTGGTCTTGTGCCATGACTCATCGCGCAGGGTGCGCAGGCTGTCGAGCAGGTTGGCGGCGCGGGCGCGGATGGTGATCTCGTCGGGCGTGCCGGCGTATTCGACCGCCTGCACGGTATATGCGCCTTTCTCGACCAGCCCGACGGGGAAGCCCATCTCTTCGGTGGTGAGCTGGCGGTAGGGCGCGGCGTTGGGCTCGGCAAGCCAGCCGATGGCCACTTCGACGGTGTCGCCGGTGTCCGGCAGCTCTACGGCGCCATCGTGGTCGCTCACGACAAGCTCAACCTCATCGGCATCGTTCTGCCGGTCATCGGTGATGGTCAGGCGAACGAAGCGCGGCAGGATGCGATCGGACACGTTCGCACCGTTGACGGTGATGCGCCAGATGGGCGTGAGGTGCGCCGCGGCGCGCCGGGTGTCGCGTCTGCAGCTGTTGGCGCTGACGTTGACGGTCGGCAGCGTGGCGGTGATGGCGTCTACGTCGGTCATGGTCTGTTCACACCACGCTGGCGCCCACGCCCAGCGACAGGCCTGTGTTGTCCGCCGCGTCCTGCAGCAGGGCGCCCAGGTCGCCCATGCTGTCGGCGATGAGTTGCTCGGCGACTTCCTGGGCGTCTTGGTCGACGCGCTGTAGGGTGAGGGTGAACTCGATGCGGCGCGCTTCGCCAGTCTCGAAGAAGAGGGTTCGGGTTTCCTGCAGCTCGGTGATGACGAAGGCGCCGTAGATGGTGCCGGTGCCTTCCACCAGCACCCATGCGGCGCCTTGGTCGGCCATGAGGCGCAGCACCGAGAGGCTGGCCGCGGTGCCGGCGAACTCGGGCACCACGACGCCATTGAGCGTAATGATGTCGTCGCCGGGCCCGAGGTACTGCGAGGCGTTGCGGGCGCCCACGAGGGGCTGCGAGGCGTGCTTCCAGCTGCTGCGCCGCTGAAGCTCTTGGTAGCTCATTGTGTCGAGCATGAAGACGAAGAGGCCGAGGCAGAGCATGGCGGGTGTCAGTTGTCGTAGTCGATGAAGGCGCCGCGGGCGCGGGCGCGCTTGTCGGCGTCGCGCTTGTCGAGTTCGGCGCGGATGGCGCGGGCGAGCTGCGCGGCGTCGGCGCCGGGCGCTGCGGTGATGTGGATGGTGATGGTGTCGCCCTGCACGACGACACCGCCGGCGGCCCGGCCGGAGGGCGCTGCTGCGAGCGGCGCGCGGGTGTCGAAGTTGCCGGGTGCACGGGGGAACTCTGCCGCCATGGCGGGCATGGCCGCAGCCGTGGCGCCGGCCAGGCCGAGCGCCGCGGCGCGCAGCAGCGGCCGGGTGCGGTCGATGCCGATGGCGGCGCCTTCGACGATGTTCTCGCCGGCCTGCATGAACACGCGCGAGGGGCTGCGGATGCCGAGCTTTTCCTTGAACCAGCCGACGGTGGAGTCCGCCGCGCCGCTGATGGTGTCCTGCACGGTGCCGAGCATGCTGGTGATGCCGCTCACCAAGCCCTGCATCATCTGCGCGCCGAAGGTCGTGAACTTGGCCGGGAGCTCGATGCCGAACCACTGCATGACGCCCGCGAAGGCCTGATAGAACAGGCCGAGGGGCGACCAGTTGACGATGGCCGCTCCCACCGTGGCCAGGGCCGCGGGCATCGACCCGCCGAGGTATTGCCAGAAGGCCGCGAACGCGCCCTTCGCGCGCTCCCAAAGGCCGACGAAGAAGCCGCTGATCGGCCCCCAGTACTTGTAGATCAGGAACGCGGCCGTTGCGATGGCAGTGACGGCCAGGCCGATCGGGTTGAGCAGCAGCGCGCGGCCGAGCCACATGACGGCCGTCGCCGCGAACCCCAGCACCCGGGTGGAGTAGGCGATGATTTGCTGAGTCTCGTCAGCTTTCAGGCCGAGGGCGGCGATGCGTGCTCTGGTGGTTTCGTTTTCCCGTATCTGATGCAGCGGCTCGGCGACGCCTCGGCGGACGGCGTAGGCGGTGCCGACGCCCGCGGCGCCCGCCATGGCCAGATGCCCGGCCGTGGCGCGGATGCCGTTGAAGCTCTTCTGCAGCTGCGCCTTCCGGTTGCCGGCGTTGGCCAGCGCTTCGAGGCGCGCCTTCTGCTGGGCGATGGCGTTGTTTGTCGATGCGATGTCGGCCTGCAGGCGGTGCTGGTCTGCCGAGAGCTTGCCGATGCCGCTGGCGGTGTCGAGCGCGACATTCGGCGCGATGGCGCTGGATTTTTTGGTCTTCGGCAATGCCTATGTCGAGCAGCCGCGCGCCCTCACTGGCCGGCCGCTGGCACTGCAGCACGCGCTGGCCAAATTCACGCGGCGCGGGGAAGAGGCGGGCCGCTACTCCTTTGTGCGTGGCTGGCATCAGGAGCATGAGTTCCCCGCTGGCTCGGTCTTCCATCTTCGGGAGGACGACGTCAATCAGGAGGTCTATGGCCTGCCCGAGTACATCAGCGCTCTGCAGTCGGCCTGGCTCAACGAGTCAGCCACGATGTTCCGGCGCAAGTACTACGCGAACGGTTCGCACGCGGGCTTCATCCTGTACCTGTCGGATGCGCAGGTCAGCACCGCCGATGCGGATGCGTTGCGCGAGGCGCTGAAGGGAGCGAAGGGGCCGGGCAATTTCCGGAATCTGTTCCTGCATGCGCCTGGTGGCAAGTCCGATGGCCTGAAGCTGATCCCCGTCAGCGAGGTGGCTGCGAAGGACGACTTCGCGGCGATCAAGAACGTGAGCAAGGACGACGTGCTCGCTGCTCACCGCGTGCCGCCTGGCCTGCTCGGCATCGTGCCCACCAACGCCGGCGGCTTCGGCAATGCACCGGACGCGCTGGGGGTGTTCATCGACAACGAGATCCAGCCGCTGATGCAGCGCTTTCGGGAACTCAACGAGTGGGCTGGGGAGGAACTGGTGCGGTTCCTCGTGCCGGAGCGGAAGGCCGCGTAAGGCCAGTGAACCTACGCGCTCAGAGACTTCGGGTGCCTTCCTACGATTGCACAGTTGCGACTAGGGGCGTATGGGAGAGGCCCGATGTCTCCTGATCCTGAGTGCGCGCTACTTGGCGAGCGCGAAGAACTGCGGCCGGTTGGCTCCGGCCGCGTGCACGGCTTGCAGAGTGAGCGTGCCGGTGCTCCGGTCGATCGTAAAGACCGAGATCGTGTTGTCGCCCTGGTTCGCCGTATAGGCGAACCGGCCTGTGCGATCCACGGTGACGGAGTTGGGCGTGTTGGCGCCGACGGAGAACGGCTGGCCCGGTACGGCCGTCAGCGCGCCGGTTCGTGGGTTGATGGCGTAGGCCGAGACGTTGTGGGAATTCCTGTTCGCAACGTACACGAAGCGTCCGGTCGGATCGATGGCCATGCCAAAGGGCGTGTTACCGGAGGGCACCGAGCCGATCGAAGTCAACGCGCCTGTGGTCTGGTCAATGGAATAAGCGCGCAGGGTGCCGGGGTTGTTGCCAGTGCTTACGTAGGCGAAACGACCGCTGGGTTCAGCCGCGACGTCGACGAAGCCGCCGACTGGCAGCGCGACCGACGCGGGTGGCGAGATCGGAACGCCGGTGCTCTGATCCAAGCGGAACACTTCGATGGACGCGCCGTTGGGCACGAACGCGAATCGCCCCTCGGGATCGAAACCCAGCTTGCGACTGTTGCCGCCGGCCACGGCCACGGCCGTGCTGCCGTCGAGGTCGCCGGTGGTGGCGTCGATATTGAGTCGATGGATCTGCCCATCGCCGATCACGTAGGCAAAACGTCCCTTGGGTTCGACGCCGACAAAGACCGGGCTCGTGCCGACGCCGGTGGTGAGATTGAGGTTCTGCGACAGCGTGCCGGCGGGATCGATGGTGGATTGAGTGACGCCTTCGGTCCCGACGTAGACGCTGGTGTAGAGCTTTTTCCCCGAGGGATGCGCGGTCACGTGCTGGGGCGTGCCTGCCAAGGGGTACGCAGTGGCTGCCGACAAACTGCCATCCGGAGAAACGGTGTATGCAGACAGATTGTTCGATCCCTCATTGGCCGCAAAGCCGAAACGGTCGGCTCCGGCCTCCGAGCAATTGACCGTCACCGAGCTCACCGCAGCCCCTGCGATCGTCCCGAAGGCTTGTTTCGCAACACAGACCTGCAGCGCCGTGGGCTGCGTCTTCACGGTCACGCCGTACTCGGCACCGTCGTCCAGCGAAGAAGCGAAGCTGAAGCTGCCGTCGGCTGCGACGGCCATGTCGTCACCTGCGTTGTTCTGCAGCACCAGCCCGCTGCCTGCCAGGCCGGTGACGGTGCCGCCGACGGTGAACTTCAGCGCGCCCGCTGGCGGCGCAGGGGGAGGCGGCGGAGGTGGCGGAGGTGGCGGCGGCGGCGCGTCGCCTACGCCGCTGTTCGCCGGAGGAAAGGGACCAAAGGAGAAGCCTCCGCCTCCACCGCCGCCGCACGATGCAAGCATCAAGGGCACGGCGATGGCCAGGGCGAGGCTCAGGCGGGTGCGACAGGGCAGTGGCGGCATTTTTTTTACTTTAGGAAACAAATGTGGCGGCGATGTTATCGGGACGCGCTGCCATTTGCACGCCCTGCGGCTGGCCGCCCACTTCGCGCGAGACGCTGTTGAGTTCAGCCACTTCGTCCAGCGTCGCACCGCCGTGGTGGTTTGGATGAGCAGATTCGCGCAGATAGCCTCCAAACACGACTTGTTCGCTCAAAGGTCCCCTGGCCCTTGCCTTGGGCCGCTCGGCCTCTCCATGGGGCTGCCACGGGCCTCGTAGCGACCCCGTCGCCTTCACGACCGTCCCCCCGACGCGGGCCGCCCGTCCCCGCCGGCGCGCGGTCTAGCCCCCACCGAGCCTGCGCGCTTGGGGTAGTTGTTTTTACGACCGGGTCGGCGCCATGGGCGCCCGCGCCAACGCTGGCGCGGCGGGTGCTCCGCGGCCGGCTCGCTATTACCTGTTTTTACGGAAGTTGACTGGCGTGATATGCCAAACGGCCTGGGCGCGCCAGCCAGTATTCGTGACGGTACTTTTGAATCAACTCTTTCGCGTGATTGATCGCGCGTTTGTAGTTATCCGGCGTGTTGGTCCGCAGCTTGTTCATCACTCGTGAATGCTCTTCGATGCTCGTCTTGAATTCGACGACGCCATAGCGAGCCGCGATGTCTTCCAAGGGTGCGATGCCCCATGAGTCCTCAGCCTTCCCGTCTGGGTGGAGCACGACGCTATGAAAGTAGCCGCTGTCGCCACGCGCCGTTTGCTCCCAACCGGGCAGAAAGCGCAAAGCAAGAAGCGCCGCCGGCTGAAGCCCTGTGAGTTCGTGCATAGCTTCTGCGAACGGGCCGCACTTCCCAAACGTGAACGCGGCCGCTTCGTGCGCGGGCATGTTCGGCTGGGGTCTGGCGGGCACTTCGGAGAGGTATCTCGGGTGTGCCTGAATAGCTTCAATCGCCAAACGGACGTTGTCGTCATCGGGCTGCGAACGCAGCGGGAGCGAAGCGAGCTTCGACTCGGCGTAATAGCGAGTGAGAACTCCGCCCGGGCCATAGGTTCTGCCGGCCCTTTGTCCAAGATCTCGAATGATCCTTCGATTGAATTCAAAGATGCTTCGAATTCCGCGAACGTCGAACACCTGATCGCCGTTGTCCCCCACGTAGACGCGAAGTGGATGCATTTGGTCGAGGCGAGGATGTCGGGAGGTTGCCCACCAGTCAACATGGAGCAGCCAGCCAGTCAGTCGAGCCAGTGCTACAGCAAAGTTCACACAGTCGTTAGCTTCCCACTCCACAACGCGCTCGGGTGCAAAAGCAAGCAGCTGCTTATTCTTGGCCTGTCCCATCTGACACTTGCTCCCATAAATTAACGAAGGGCGAACGTCGATGCATGTGACTTGCGTTCTGATGCTATGACCCGAGCAAAGGTTGCGGAGGATCGATCCGAAGACTGATGTGATCCGCTTGCCACTTCTTTAGCAGCTGGGAATCTGCGTATGTCATCGCCTGATCTGAAATGACGTCTACACCAATCAACTCGATCCAGTGGTGGACGACATTGCCTTTTGCGTCTTTGGCCGTACACCGATCATTGAAGATCGTGGTGATTCGTTTGCTTGCATCCTTCGCAGCAGCCTCCGCGACTCGGGGGTCTTCGTCGGTGCGGTAGAGAAGGGTTACATGCAACTCATAAGGATCGGTCGCACCGGTTCGCGTCTTTTCCTCGCCTTGATCAACGTCGAAGAAAACGGCAACGATGTGCTTCCCACTATCTTTGAAAACCTTCGCCAGCCTTTCCGCGACCTTCGTTTCTGCATCAAGCCGGCGATCAAATTCGTCAGGGAACGCAGCGCGGCGATAGCGAGCAGCCAGCCAGATCTGCAAGGTATTGCGATCGGCTCTACTCAGAGATTGAGCCGTGCAGGGCGCATAGTCTCCGAGCGCCGGAGATCCTTCAGATTTGGTGTTCTTCGGCAAGGCACATCTTTTGGCGATCTCCAACTCCACAATCTTCGTAGTGGTGCCAGAGGTGCACTCAATCTGCAGCTTGCGAAGATTTTTGCTGTTTGTGTAGTTTCCGTTTGCGGGGCCTTCGACGAATCTTCCCACAATGACTTCGACATAGGGCTCGTTCGTGTCGAGTTGAGCAATATCGCAATCGTGCGATATCACTACGACGGCCGTTTTCTCCGGGCCCTCACCACAATCTAGTCCGAATGCGACGACAGCATCTAGAGTAAGAAGATGCCCTTGTCTCCAAAGAGTGCTTCGATCCCACTTCGCCATATTGCGAGTTGCCGATCAAACTTGCTCGTTGAGGTGAGGGGAGCCAAGATCATCCAGCGCTACAGATTTGGAGCGCCTTGTCGCAAGCCGTTCTGACAAAGCGGTGCGCTGGGCTGATTCGCTAGCAAGAAGGGCGATCAGCTGCTTGGCCGCTGCCTCCAGATTTGCGCCAGATTTCGCAGCTTCAAAAAACGAGGTACCGCCAGGAAGCCTCCGTCGAGCTAGATTGGCCGTGTTGGCAAATCCGTGCGAAGACAGGAGCTCTGCGGCGTTTGCCATCTCAGCAAGCCGAATCTCGTTCTGTTCTGCGATGGGTTGCCCCGCCTGCCAGTTGTAGATGGCTTGGCGAGATACGCCGAAAGCGGACGCCAGTTCCGTGATGGAAGGCTTGAAAACCTCCCGGATCAATGAGATAGATTCGACCGAGCTTCGTTGGCGAGCGCGACTGGAAAAGTTTCGCTCGTGTTCGGCTCCATAGTTGAATTCCGGCAGGGGATAGCCCTTCGAATCCCGAGCAACCACATAGTCTGTCGAAAATACGCCGCCTGTACCGACGACCAGAGCAACCATAGCGCCTCCGAGACCCTGAACAGACAGGAACTTTGAGGAATTCGCCTTGCTTGCTGGTTCGACAGCGCGCTGCTCGGATCGAGAGAATTCTTTCCAAGCATTCCCATAGGCATAGCCAGGTATGTCGTGGGATCTGACAATGGCTGTATTCATTGTTCTTCCTCCTCACCCCATGCGTTACGTGCGTAGTCTGTCACAGATGCGCGGAAAACTACACCGATCAGCTTATGTAGTTGATGCAAGCGAGCTTCGACTTCTTCCATCGAGAATGATCGTCTTTCCGTAAAAGAACCATCGGTGTCCAAGACAGCATGCTCACCAACGAACTCACGGAAGCGCTCGCTCATCTGCAAGATTACTGGTTGCAGATCTGGAGGAAAGCCGAGAGGACCGTTCTGAATGATGGCGCGGGCAACAATCTTTCCGACCTCGTCGTCTATAAGCGTTGACTCCGCAAACGAATAGGCAAACTTGGCGTTCGGCAAGGAGGCTTGGACGCCTCCTGGTAGCCCTTGTAGATGAGGCTCAATGTATTGGTTTATTGGTTCACCGGCCTTCGGCACGATCGCGTCCAAGTACCTAAGCCCCAATCTCTCGGTGAACGAGAGGCCGCCCACCTCGGCGCCAAGAATCTCCAACCCGAGCTTCAAATTGGTTAGAAATGGTTCGAAGGTGTCGTAGTCAGTGGTCATGAATGACAACGCATCCGGTCCGAGCACGAAGCCTTGTGTGTTCTCTGTATTTGAGAATTGGAATCGTTCCACTTCTTGGGTGCGATTGGCGGTCGATAGGGTCAAATCAATCTGGACCTGCGTCGCACGCTTGAAGTCAGGAAAGCCAGCCTTGCGCATACGTTCCTGAATTGCCGGAATATACGAATTCAGGTTCAGGAGTGGATTGTGCTTAACTTGGCCAATGGTGAAGTAGAGGGGTGCATGCTTCATCTTCTTGGTCATCATTCCGTCCTTACTTGACATTCTGCTTGACAGTTTACACCTCCCGGGCGGGAGTTGTAGAGGTGGCAAATGTCCCTCTTGGATGCTGGCTTTGCAGCTGAACGGCGCGAATGCGGATGCGGACTCGGCGGCTTCGTATGGATTTTGGGCCGGCTTGGAGGGCGCAGGGCGCTACGGTTGGCCCGCGAGCCAATGCTCATCTACTTCGTGGTCGCATAGCTCGTGGGGCGCTTCCTTGCGCCGGCACCGTCACGTCTCTTGCTTCAGGGGGGGGGGGCATTGACGCAGGACTTGGTGGATTTGCGCATGGCCGCGTGCTATTGCTGGGGGCGGATGCCTAACTTCCCCAGCCACGGCCAAGTAGCGTACTTGTCGCTGCGATGGCGGATGTGCGTATAGCGGCGCAGTGAGCTCCACGTTCGGTGACCGGATACGCCCGCGACGTTTGGAATGTTCCACCCCAGTTCGAAGAGGCGGCTGATGCCGTCATGGCGCAAATCGTGGAAGTGCAGATCCTCTATACCTAACAAGGTGCAGGCATCGGTGAAGACGCGGCTGATGGTCCCACTGTCATAGGGAAAAATGCGGCCAGTCTGCCCGACTTCTTTGCGTCGGTTGAGGATGATAGCCAGCGCTTCGGGCGTGAGGCCACAACGGACATCGTTGCCTAATTTCTCGCCAGGGTGCTTCATGTCTCGTACCCAGATATCCGGGTGCGCTTCATCGAGGTCTTCGAAAGTCTGCCTGGTGATCTCGTCTTGGCGTCGCGTGCTGAAGATTGCATAGCAGACGATCTCCTGCATGGGGATTGATCCCTTGCGGCGGTTGCCGAAGAGGGTCATGAGCTTGTCCAGCTCTTCAAGGGTCGGGCGCCTGTCGCGCTGTCTGGATTTCGAAGTCAGGCCGAGTGCCTTGCACACCTTACGCGCGTCGTTGATGACCTGGGCATCGAGCTGATAACCCCAGGCCGGTCGCGCCAGTTGGTAGACCGCCGAGATGTGCGACAGATAGTTGTCGGCCGTCTGCGGCAGTACGCCGAGGTCTTTTGCGAACTGCACCCAATCGGCGCTGGTGATGGTCGAGCCGCGGCGCTTTGCGAGGCTGGTGGCGGCCACGGCGTTGAGGACCTGGGCTTTGGTTTTTCCGATGCCTTTGCGGTACTCGGCGACGTACTTCTGGATGGTCTCTGCGAACGTGGGGTCGGGCGCCTTGAGTTTGGCCAGGGCGCCAGGCTGCGCCAGTTCGGCTTCCCGGTTCTTCAGCCAGAGGCGAGCGGCTGGCTCGCGATCAAAAGTCTCGGTCTCGCTATGAACGATGACGCCGCCCTCCTTGATTCGGATGCGGGCCATGTGCGCTACGCTCCCGTCTAAGCGCTTGCGCTTCGTGATGGTTCCCAAATGGGGGCCTCCCGGTGGTACATGCCAATTTTGTGGCACTCAATGTACCACCGAGACCGAAAAAACAGCGCCAAAAGCTTCCTAATGACACCGAACGAGAACCCCGAAAACACTGGGCTGCAGCCCGATTTGCCTCGAAACCAGCGTGCCACCGAAGGCATGCGGGTCTCGGTTGCCCCCATGATGGACTGGACCGACAGGCACTGTCGCTACCTCCATCGCCTGCTGTCACGCCACGCGCTGCTCTACACCGAGATGGTCACGACCGGCGCGCTGATGCACGGCGACGTACCGCGCCACCTGCGCTTCAACGCCGAGGAGCACCCTGTTGCGCTGCAGCTTGGCGGCAGTGAGCCGGCCGACCTGGCGCACTGCGCGAAGCTCGGCGAGGAGTGGGGCTACGACGAGATCAATCTCAACTGCGGCTGCCCCAGCGAGCGGGTGCAGCGCGGCGCCTTCGGGGCCTGTCTGATGAACGAGCCGCAGCTGGTGGCCGATTGCGTGAAGGCGATGGTCGATGTGGTCGGCATCCCGGTGACCGTCAAGCACCGCATCGGCATCGACAAGATCGAGAGCTACGAGTTCGTGCGCGACTTCGTCGGCAAGGTCAGCGAAGCTGGCTGCAACACTTTCATCGTGCATGCGCGCAACGCCTGGCTGCAGGGGCTGAGCCCGAAGCAGAACCGCGAGATCCCGCCGCTGCGCTACGAGCTGGTGCACCGGCTGAAGCACGAGTTTCCGGACCTGCACATCGCCATCAACGGCGGCATCACGGTCAATGCGCAGGTGCATGAGCATCTGCGGCTGCTCGATGGCGTGATGGTGGGGCGCGAGGCGTACCACAACCCCTGGTGGCTCGCCGAATGGGAGGCCGAGTTCTTCGGCGCCGGCGAGCAGACGCTGACGCGCGAAGAGGTCGAGTCGCTGATGTGCGACTACATGGCCCGCGAGGCGGCCGAGCACGGCACCCACTGGTGGCCGATCGCCCGCCACATGCTGGGTTTGCGCAACGGCCTGCCGGGCGCACGCCGCTGGCGGCAGGTCTGGAGCGACCACCGGCTCAAGACGCTGCCTGCGCACGAAGTGATGGCGCTCGCGCGAGAGCCTGCCGCCGCGCACGCAGCCTGAATCGGGCGCGCCGCGCGCCTCTTGCGATCCGGCGCCAGAGCCGCGATCGGTCGCCAAGCCTTTCCTGAAACGATGTTCCGAAAAACGCTACTTCACGATAAGTAGCGCGTCAACCGTTTTTTGCTGAAAAATGAGGACGTCAGGGACATAAAAAAGGTTTGGATACATGAGTGACGCGATTGGCGGCAAAGAAGAAGTAAGTGCGCTCGCCAGAGGACTGGCTCTCCTGAGAGTCATCGGCATGGCCTCGGCACCGATAGGCAATCGCGAACTGGCAGACACCACAGGCATCCCCAAGGCCACGGTGTCGAGACTCACCGCAACCCTGGTGAGTGCGGGGTATTTGCGACAGTCACAGGACAGCGAGCGCTTCAGCCTCGGTCCTGCGCTGCTCGACATGAGCAGCCGCTATCTCCGCCATTTCGACCTGCGTACCGTGGCGCGACCGCATCTGGCGGCGCTTTCGGAGGCGGCGGGCGTGAGCGTGCACCTCGGCGTGCGCGACGAGCTCGACATGCTCGTCATCGATTCGCTGCGGCCGCGCTCCGTGGTCATCAGCTCCCGCATCGAGGTGGGCACGCGCATGACTATCGCCACCTCGGCTGGCGGCCGCGCCTATCTGGCGGCGCTGCCCCCGGCCGAGCAGGCCGAGCTGCTGGCGCAGATCCGCGTCGAGAGCGGAGAGAACTGGGAGGCCATCGAGTCGAGCCTGATGGCTGGCCTGGACGAGTACGCCCGCCTCGGCTACTGCGGCTCCTTCGGCGAATGGAACCCCCACATCCACGCCATCGGCTTCGCACTGGAGGGCCCGCGCGGCGAACGTTATTCGGTCAGCTGCGGCGGCCCCGCCTACCTGCTGCCCAAGGACACCATGGTGACCCGCATCGCCCCGCTCCTGCTCGAAACCGCCCAGCACCTGGCCAACGAAACCGGCACGCTCAACATAGATTGACCCGATCCGAGCCCAGCGGACTTGTTTCGAATCATGAAGAGAGGGGAAGCGAAGCGATCCCCAAATTCGCGGGATACCGCGGAACCGGCTTTGCCGGGCCGCCGGTATCACCCCCGTGAGGGGGGTGGCGAAGCGACACGAAGTGCGCGAAGCCCCGGGGGTGGTCGTGATCACCGCGGAACCGGCTTTGCCGGGCCGCCGGTATCGCCCCCGTGAGGGGGTGGCGAAGCGACACGAAGTGCGCGAAGCCTGGGGGTGGGCCTAATTCGCCGCTTCCAGCCCGTTCTTGAAGTGTTCGCGCATGCGCGCCATGGCCGCTTGCGCATCGCGCGCCTCGATGGCGGCCATCACGGAGCGGTGCTCGGCCAGCGATTCGCCGATGCGGCCCGCCTTCAGCAGCGAGTTGTGCCGGTTGAGCTTCATCACCTTGCGCAGGTCGGCCACCATCTGGTCGCGCCACTTGTTGTTGGCGATGGCCAGCAGGCGCATGTGGAAGCGCTCGTTCACGGCGAAGAAATGTTCCCGGTCCTCGGGCGAGGCCGCGGCCTCCAGCTCGGCGTGCAGCGCCTTCAGTTCGGCGCGCTGGGCGTCGGTGGCGCGCTCGGCCACCACGCCGGCGGCGTCGCTCTCCAGCAGCGAGAGCAGGTGGTAGACGTCGGCCAGGTCCTGTTCCGACACCTCGGTCACGTAGGCGCCGCGGCGCACCTTCATCGTCACCAGGCCTTCCGCGGCCAGCACCTTCAGCGCCTCGCGCAGCGGGGTGCGGCTGATGCCGTATTCCTCGGCCAGCTTGAGTTCGTCGATCCAGCTGCCGGGCTCCAGCTCGCGGCGAAAGATCCGCTGGCGCAGCAGTTCAGCGACCTCTTCGTAGAGGGCGCGGGGGGTGAGGGTGACGGCGGACATGGGCCGGACTGTACTTCAAAAATGGCGTTTGAATTAATAATTATGGATCGGTTAGACTCGCGGCCGGCTTGCAGATCCCTGCAGGCGAATTTGCGAACACCCTGCAAGACACTGCGAACGGCCCCTTCATGAGCAGCAAACCCGAACCCTCCTACAAGCAAGCCGATCTCGAAGCCTGGGCCAAGGCCGCAGCCAAGTCCGCACCCGGCGGCGACCTGAGCGCGCTGAACTGGATCACGCCAGACGGCATCACGGTCAAGCCGCTGTACACCGCCGCCGACCTGCAGGGCCTCAAGTACACCGACACGCTTCCCGGTTTCGAGCCCTACCTGCGCGGCCCGCAGGCCACCATGTACTCGGTGCGCCCCTGGACCATCCGCCAGTACGCTGGCTTCTCCACCGCAGAGGAGTCGAACGCCTTCTACCGCAAGGCGCTGGCCGCAGGCGGGCAGGGCGTGAGCGTGGCCTTCGACCTCGCCACTCACCGGGGCTACGACAGCGACCACCCGCGCGTGACCGGCGACGTCGGCAAGGCAGGCGTGGCGATCGACTCGGTCGAGGACATGAAGATCCTGTTCGACCAGATCCCGCTCGACAAGGTGAGCGTGTCCATGACGATGAACGGCGCCGTGCTGCCGGTGCTCGCGGGCTACGTGGTCGCGGCGGAGGAGCAGGGCGTGGCGCAGGACCAGCTCAGCGGAACCATCCAGAACGACATCCTCAAGGAGTTCATGGTCCGCAACACCTACATCTTCCCGCCCGCACCGAGCATGCGGATCATCGGCGACATCATCGAGTACACGGCGCAGAAGATGCCCAAGTTCAACTCGATCTCGATCAGCGGCTACCACATGCAGGAAGCCGGCGCCAACCAGGCGCTCGAACTCGCCTTCACTCTGGCCGACGGCAAGGAATACGTGAAGACCGCGCTGGCCAAGGGCCTCGACGTCGACGGCTTCGCCGGCCGCCTGAGCTTTTTCTGGGCCATCGGCATGAACTTCTATCTCGAAGTCGCCAAGATGCGCGCGGCGCGCCTCTTGTGGTGCCGCATCATGAAGGAGTTCGAGCCCAAGAACCCCAAGAGCCTGATGCTGCGCACCCACTGCCAGACCTCGGGCTGGAGCCTCACCGAGCAGGACCCATACAACAACGTGGTGCGCACCACCATCGAGGCGATGGCCGCGGTGTTCGGCGGCACGCAGAGCCTGCACACCAACGCCCTAGACGAAGCCATCGCGCTGCCCACCGAGTTCAGCGCCCGCATCGCGCGCAACACGCAGCTCATCATCCAGGAGGAGACCCACATCACCAACGTGATCGACCCCTGGGCCGGCAGCTACATGATGGAGAAGCTCACGCAGGACATGGCCGACGCGGCCTGGGCCATCATCGAGGAGGTCGAGGCCATGGGCGGCATGACCAAGGCGGTCGACAGCGGCTGGGCCAAGCTCAAGATCGAGGCTGCCGCCGCGGAGAAGCAGGCGCGCATCGACTCGGGCAAGGACGTGATCGTAGGCGTCAACAAGTACAAGCTCAAGAATGAAGACCCGGTGGAGATCCTCTCCATCGACAACGTGAAGGTGCGCGAGCAGCAGGTCGCGCGCCTGCAGAAGATCCGTGCCTCGCGCGATGGCGCCAAGGTGCAGGCTGCGCTCGACGCGCTTACCGAGGCCGCCGAGAACAATACCGGCAACCTGCTGGCGCTGAGCATCGATGCGGTGCGCCTGCGCGCCACGGTGGGCGAGATCTCCGATGCGCTCGAAAAATCGTTCGGCCGCCACCGTGCCGACACGCAGAAGGTCACCGGCGTGTATGCCGCGGCCTACGACTCCGCCGAGGGCTGGGATACGCTCAAGACGGAGATCAACGCCTTCGCCGAGGAGCAGGGCCGCCGCCCGCGCGTCATGATCTCCAAGCTCGGCCAGGACGGCCACGACCGTGGCGCCAAGGTGGTGGCCACGGCCTTCGCCGACCTGGGCTTCGACGTGGACATGGGCCCGCTCTTCCAGACGCCGGAAGAATGCGCGCGCCAGGCCATCGAGAACGACGTGCACGCCGTCGGCGTGAGCACGCTCGCGGCCGGCCACAAGACACTGGTGCCCGCCATCATCGACGAGCTGCGCAAGCAGGGCGCGGACGACATCATCGTGTTCGTCGGCGGCGTCATTCCGCGGCAGGACTACGAGTTCCTCTACGACGCCGGTGTCAAGGGAATCTACGGTCCGGGCACACCCATTCCCGCCAGCGCCAAGGACGTGCTGGAGCAGATTCGCGCGGCGGTCACGGCCTGAGGCGCGCCGTCGTGAGCGATCTCTTGTCGCGGCTATCGCTGCAGCCGGTGGATTCCAGCGATTTCGAGGCCATGCTGGCCCTGCGCATCGACGCGATGCGCCCGAGCCTGGAGCGCGTCGGCCGCTTCGACGTGGCGCGCTCGCGCGAGCGCCTGAGCGCGGGCTTCGTCGTTCCGTACATGCACCACATCGTGCTCGATGGCGACCAGCGCATCGGCTTCGTCACGCTGAAGCCCGAGGACAGCGACGCGCTGCGCCTCGACCATCTCTACCTGCGCACCGGCTTCCAGGGCCTGGGCATCGGCGAATGGGTGCTCGAATGGGCCAAGTCGCAGGCGCGAGAGCAGCGGCTGGACATCAAGCTCACCGCGCTCGTCAAGAGCGACGCCAACCGCTTCTATTTGCGCCACGGCTTCGTGCTCGAAGGCGGCGAGGGCGTCGACCTGCATTACCGCTGGCGCGTGGCGTCGGAGGCTGCGTGCTGAGCGACAAGGCAAAGTCCCTCGAGAACGCGATCGCCGGCACCGAAGGCATGCCGCAGCGGCGCGCCATCGCCAAGGCCATCACGCTGCTCGAATCGACGCGCGGCGACCACCGCGCGCAGGCCGACGAGCTGCTCACGGCGCTGCTGCCGCGCACGGGCAATTCGTTCCGCCTCGGCATCTCGGGCGTGCCGGGCGTCGGCAAGTCGACCTTCATCGAGACGCTGGGCCTGCTGCTGATCGGCAAGGGGCATCGCGTGGCGGTGCTCACCATCGATCCGTCATCGACCGTGTCGGGTGGCTCCATCCTCGGCGACAAGACGCGCATGGAACGCCTGTCGGTGCACGAGCGCGCCTACATCCGGCCCAGCCCGTCGAGCGGCACGCTGGGCGGCGTGGCCGAGAAGACGCGCGAGGCCATGCTGGTGTGCGAGGCCGCCGGCTACGACATCGTGATCGTCGAGACCGTCGGCGTGGGCCAGAGCGAAACCGCGGTGGCCGGCATGACCGACATGTTCGTGCTCATGCAACTGCCCAACGCGGGCGACGACCTTCAGGCCATCAAGAAGGGCGTGATGGAGCTGGCCGACCTCGTCGTCATCAACAAGGCCGACATCGACAAGGACGCCGCCACCCGCGCGCAGGCGCAGATCACTTCGGCGTTGCGGCTCTTCGGCCACCAGGGCAACCCCGAGCACGCGCCTGCCGTGCATGACGCGCACAGCGGCGCCGAAGTGCGCTTCTGGCTGCCCAAGGTGCTGCAGCTCAGCGCGCTGGCCAACACCGGCGTCGACGCCTTCTGGGACGCCGTCACGCAGTTCAGGCAACTGCAGACCGCCAACGGCCGCCTCGCGAAGCGCCGCGAGAAGCAGGCCACCGCGTGGATGTGGGAGCGCATCGACGCCGGCCTCAAGCAGGCATTCAGGCATCACCCCCAGGTGCGCGAGCTGCTGCCGCAGCTCACGCAGCAGGTGGCGCAGGGAACGTTGCCGGCCTCCACGGCCGCGCGCAACCTGCTCGCCGCGGCCGCCGTCGCGGCCGGACCATGAAGAAAAGACACGCAATCCAGGACCACAGCTTCGAAAGCACACCATGCAAGAACTGATCGAACAACTCGAAAAGCGCCGTGCCCAGGCGCGTCTCGGCGGCGGGCAGAAGCGCATCGACGCGCAGCACGCCAAGGGCAAGCTCACGGCGCGCGAGCGCATCGAGCTGCTGCTCGACGACAACACCTTCGAAGAGTGGGACATGTTCGTCGAGCACCGCTCGGTCGACTTCGGCATGGCCGAGCAGAAGGTGCCTGGCGACGGCGTGGTCACCGGCTACGGCATGATCAACGGCCGCCTGGTGTTCGTGTTCAGCCAGGACTTCACCGTCTTCGGCGGTGCGCTCAGCGAGGCGCACGCCGAGAAGATCTGCAAGGTGATGGACCAGGCCATGAAGGTCGGCGCACCGGTCATCGGCCTGAACGACTCGGGCGGCGCGCGCATCCAGGAAGGCGTGGCCTCGCTCGGCGGCTATGCCGACGTGTTCCAGCGCAACGTGATGGCCTCGGGCGTGGTGCCGCAGATCAGCATGATCATGGGCCCCTGCGCCGGCGGTGCCGTGTACTCGCCCGCCATGACCGACTTCATCTTCATGGTGAAGGACTCCAGCTACATGTTCGTCACAGGCCCCGAGGTGGTGAAGACCGTCACGCACGAAAGCGTGACCGCCGAGGAGCTCGGTGGCGCCATCACCCACACCACGCGCAGCGGCGTGGCCGACATGGCCTTCGAGAACGATGTGGAGGCGCTGATGATGCTGCGCCGCCTCTACAACTACCTGCCTTTGAACAACCGCGAGAAGCCGCCGGTACGCCTGGGCAACAACGGCCTGGGCGACCCGGCCGACCGGCTCGACTACTCGCTCGACACGCTCGTACCCGACAACCCCAACAAGCCCTACGACATCAAGGAGCTGATCCTGAAGGTGGTGGACGACGGCGACTTCTTCGAGCTGCAGCCCGACTACGCGAAGAACATCGTGATCGGCTTCGCCCGCATGGAAGGCCAGACCATCGGCATCGTCGCCAACCAGCCGCTGGTGCTGGCGGGCTGCCTCGACATCAAGAGCAGCATCAAGGCCGCGCGCTTCGTGCGCTTCTGCGATGCCTTCAACATCCCGGTCGTCACCTTCGTCGACGTGCCCGGCTTCATGCCCGGCACCGGCCAGGAGTACGGCGGCATCATCAAGCACGGCGCCAAGCTGCTCTACGCGTACGCGGAATGCACGGTGCCGAAGATCACCGTCATCACCCGCAAGGCCTACGGCGGCGCTTATGACGTGATGGCCTCCAAGCACCTGCGCGGCGACGTCAACCTGGCCTGGCCGCGCGCCGAGATCGCGGTGATGGGCGCCAAGGGCGCGGTGGAGATCATCTTCCGCGAGGACAAGAACGACCCCGAGAAGCTCGCCGCCCGCGAGGCCGAGTACAAGGCCCGCTTCGCCAACCCCTACGTGGCGGGCGCGCGCGGCTACATCGACGACGTGATCCTCCCGCACGAGACGCGCAAGCGCATCTGCCGCTCGCTGGTCATGCTGCGCGAGAAGAAGCTCGAGAACCCGTGGCGCAAGCACGGGAACATTCCGCTCTAAATGGCTCGCCCCAGTCTTCGCGCACTTCGTGTCGCTTCGCCAACCCCCTACCGGGGGCGACACCGGCGGCCCGGCAAAGCCGGTTCCGCGGTGTTCCCTTGAAAGACATTGGACGTAAATAGCATGTTCAAGAAAATCCTGATTGCCAACCGCGGCGAGATCGCCTGCCGTGTGATTCAGACGGCCAAGAAGATGGGCATCCTCACAGTCGCCGTCTATTCCGACGCCGACAAGGAGGCCCGACACGTCGAGCTCGCCGACGAGGCCGTGCACATCGGCGCCGCGCCCAGCCGCGAGAGCTACCTGCAGGCCGATCGCATCATCGCGGCCTGCAAGAAGACCGGCGCCGAGGCCGTGCACCCGGGCTACGGCTTCCTGTCGGAGAACGAGGCCTTCGCGCGGCAGGTCGAGGAAGAGGGCATCGCCTTCATCGGGCCCAAGCACTACTCGATCGCGGCCATGGGCGACAAGATCGCCTCCAAGAAGCTCGCGAACGAGGCCAAGGTCAACACCATTCCGGGCTGGAACGACGCCATCGAGACGGCGGAGCGTGCGGTCGAGATCGCGAAGGACATCGGCTACCCGGTGATGATCAAGGCCTCGGCCGGCGGCGGCGGCAAGGGTCTGCGCGTGGCCTTCAACGACAAGGAAGCCTTCGAGGGCTTCACCTCCTGCCGCAACGAGGCGCGCAACAGCTTCGGCGACGACCGCGTGTTCATCGAGAAGTTCGTCGAGGAGCCGCGCCACATCGAGATCCAGGTGCTGGGCGACTCGCACGGCAATGTCATCTACCTGAACGAGCGCGAGTGCTCCATCCAGCGCCGCCACCAGAAGGTGATCGAGGAGGCGCCGTCGCCCTTCATCAGCGACGCCACGCGCAAGGCGATGGGCGAGCAGGCCGTGGCGCTGGCCAAGGCGGTGAAGTACCAGAGCGCGGGCACGGTGGAGTTCGTGGTCGGCAAGGACCAGAGCTTCTACTTCCTCGAGATGAACACCCGCCTGCAGGTGGAGCACCCGGTGACGGAGTGCATCACCGGCCTCGACCTGGTCGAATTGATGATCCGCGTGGCCGCCGGCGAGAAGCTGCCGCTGACGCAGGAGCAGGTGAAGCGCGAGGGCTGGGCCATCGAGTGCCGCATCAATGCCGAGGACCCGTTCCGCAATTTCCTGCCTTCCACCGGCCGGCTGGTGAAGTTCCAGCCGCCGGGCGAGACCATGTTCGCGAGCGACACGCAGCACCTGAACGGCGTGCGCGTGGACACCGGCGTGTACGAGGGCGGCGAGATTCCGATGTACTACGACTCGATGATCGCCAAGCTCATCGTGCACGGAAAGGACCGCCAGCATGCGATCGCCCGCATGCGCGAGGCGCTCAACGGCTTCGTGATCCGCGGCATCAGCAGCAACATCCCGTTCCAGGCGGCACTGCTGGCGCATCCGAAGTTCGTCTCGGGCGACTTCAACACCGGCTTCATCGCCGAGCACTACGGCAAGGGCTTCCACGCCGAGGACGTGCCGCACGCTGATCCCTCGTTCCTGGTCGCGCTGGCGGCCTACGTGCATCGCCGCTACCGCGCGCGGGCGTCGGGCATCAGCGGGCAGCTCGAAGGGCACGGTGTGAAGGTGGGCGAGCAGTTCGTGGTGGTCGAGCTGGGGCCCGAAGGCAAGCACGTGCACCACCCGGTCTCGGTGACCGACTTCCACGGCAAGACCGGCGCGAGCTCGGTGACCGTGGACGGCAAGACCTACAAGATCGACAGCAACTCCACCCTGGGTGCGATCCGCGTGCAGGGCATCGCCAACGACAAGCCCTTCACGGCGCAGGTGGAGCGCGGCGCGGGCAAGAGCCCGCTGGCGCTGCGCGTGTCGCACGACGGCACGCAGATCGAGGCGATGGTGCTGTCGCCGCTGGGCGCGCGGCTGCTCGAGCTCATGCCGTACAAGGCGCCGCCGGACCTCAGCAAGTTCCTGATGTCGCCGATGCCGGGGCTGCTGGTGGAGGTGTCGGTGCAGCCGGGGCAGCAGGTGCGCGCCGGCGAGAAGCTGGCCGTCATCGAAGCCATGAAGATGGAGAACGTGCTCTTCGCCGCGCAGGACGGCGTGGTGGGCAAGATTTCGGCGAACAAGGGCGAATCGCTCGCCGTCGATCAGATCATTCTGGAGTTCAACTGATGGGTGCCAACGACTTCCAACAAGCAGTCACGCTCCACCGGCCCGCGAAGATCGCGACGCCGCAAGGTCCGTGGTCCGTCGAGGCGATCCAGGCGCTGCTCGACAAGCCGCTGATGGAATTGCTGTTCGAGGCGCAGACCGTGCACCGCCAGCATTTCCCCGAAGGCGACATCGAGCTGGCCACGCTGCTGTCGGTGAAGACCGGCGGCTGCCCCGAGAACTGCGGCTACTGCCCGCAGTCGGCCGAGTTCGACACCGGCGTGAAGGCGCAGAAGCTCATGGAGGTGGAAGAGGTGGTCCGCGCCGCGCAGGCGGCCAAGGACGCCGGTGCCACGCGCTTCTGCATGGGCGCCGCATGGCGCGCACCGAAGGACCGCGACGTCGAGAAGGTCGCCGTGCTCGTCGAGGCCGTCAAAGGCCTCGGCATGCAGACCTGCGCCACGCTGGGCATGCTGGAGCCGCACCACGCGCACCAGCTCAAGGCCGCCGGCCTCGACTACTACAACCACAACCTCGACACCGCGCCCGAGTACTACACCGACGTGGTCGACACGCGCACCTACCAGGACCGTCTCGACACGCTGGCCAACGTGCGCAGCGCCGGCATCAGCGTGTGCTGCGGCGGCATCGTCGGCATGGGCGAGCAGCCGGTGCACCGCGCAGGGCTGATCGCGCAGCTGGCCAACCTGAATCCGTACCCGGAATCGGTACCCATCAACAGCCTGGTGCGCGTGCCCGGCACGCCGCTGGCCGACTCGGAGCCGGTCGACCCCTTCGACTTCGTGCGCATGATCGCCGTCGCGCGCATCACGATGCCGACCGCGCGCGTGCGTCTGTCCGCCGGCCGCCAGCAGATGGGCGATGCGGTGCAGGCGCTGTGCTTCATGGCGGGTGCCAATTCGATCTTCTACGGCGACAAGCTGCTCGTCACCGGCAACCCCGACGTCGAGGCCGACACGGTGCTGCTGCGCAAGCTCGGCCTGAATGCGCGCCAGGTGCAGGAGCAGGCGGAAGGGTGTGCAGTATGACCGCCGTCACCGAGCGTCCCTTCAAGGTGCTGGGCATCCAGCAGATCGCCATTGGCGGGCCCGACAAGCTGCGGCTGCAGAAGCTGTGGGTCGACATGCTGGGGCTCGAGGTCACCGGCACCTTCAAGAGCGAGCGCGAGAACGTCGACGAGGACATCTGCGCGATGGGCGCGGGCCCGTTCAAGGTCGAGGTCGACCTGATGCAGCCGCTGGACCCCGAGAAGAAACCCGCCGTCCACACGACGCCGCTGAACCACGTGGGCCTGTGGATCGACGACCTGCCCAGGGCTGTCGAATGGCTCACTGCCCAGGGAGTGCGCTTCGCGCCGGGCGGCATCCGGAAAGGTGCGGCGGGCTTCGACATCTGCTTCCTGCACCCGAAGGCGAACGACGAGTTCCCGATCGCGGGCGAGGGCGTGCTCATCGAGATGGTGCAGGCGCCGCCCGAGGTTGTGGCGGCCTTCGGCGCGCTGGCCGCTACGCGTTGACGATCTTCCTGATGGGCGGCTTTACGTCCGAACTGCGCGGCGGCAGCATCGGCTGGTGCTCGCGCGCCGGGTTCAGGATGATCGAGGTCGCCGTCTCGGTCAGGATGCAGAACTTGGTGACCACCGCGTCGAGGTGGCTCACGTCGATCACTGCGATCTCTAGGATCCAGCTGTCCTCGCCGGTCACGTTGTAGGCATTGACGCATTCGGGCGTCTCCTGCACGAGCCTCACGACCAGATCGTAGTCGGCACGGCCGACGCGGATGATGGCGCGGATGCCGTAGCCCAGCTTGCCGAGGTTGACGGTGGCGCGGTAGCCGCTGATGACGCCGGCGGCCTCCAGCTTCTTCACGCGCTCGGTCACGGCTGGCTGGCTCAGGTGCACGCGACGGCCCAGTTCGGCCATGGTCAGGCGCGCGTCGGCCTGCAGTTCGGCCAGGATGCGGGTGTCGTGAGCGTCCAGGGCGGGGTTCAAGGCGAAGTCCATGCAACTCCTTCAAATCGACGGTGGGAAGAGCGCAGAACCATGAAACATGCATGGCTGCGCCGGGTCGGCTTTCATACCATGACCGACGCCCCGAGACCACCCTGACATCGGGCGCCAAGACCCAAGACAAGAAGAGACACCTCGATGCCGACCCTCGCTTCTCCCGCACACGCCTCGCCCGGCGCCGCCCGGCCAGGGCTGCCGCCGCTGCTGTGGCTCTGCCTCGCCGCCACGTGGCTGGTGTGGGGCTCGACATACCTCGCGATCAAGTACGCGCTGATCAGCTTCCCGCCTTTCCTGCAGATGGGCTCGCGCTTCCTGTTCGCGGGCGTGCTGCTCGCGGCCTGGATGCGCTGGCGCGGGGCGCCGTGGCCGTCGCTCGCGCAATGGCGCAACGCCCTGATCGTCGGCGCGCTGATGCTGGGCGGCGGCATGGGCGGAACGGCCTACGCCGAGGTGTCGATCGGCTCGGGGCTGGTGGTGGCGTTCATTGCGGTGATTCCGCTGCTGATCGCGCTGCTAAACCTGATATGGGGCGTGAAGCCGTCGAAGCTGGAAGCAGCCGGCATCGCGCTCGGCCTCGTCGGCGTGCTGATGCTCACGCAGGGCAGCGGCTTCCGCGCGTCGCCTGAGGGGCTGGTGGCGATCTGCATCGCGACCGCCTGCTGGTCGCTGGGCAGCGTGCTGAGCCAGCGCAGCCTGCCGCTCGCGCCCGGCGCGATGGGCTTCGCGAGCGAGATGCTCTGCGGTGGCGTGGTGCTGATGGGGCTGGCGGCCGTCTCGGGTGAGACCATGAGCTGGCCGCCTCGGCCCGAGGCGCTCGCCGCCTGGGTCTACCTGGTGGTGTTCGGCTCGCTGATCGCCTTCAATGCCTACATGGTGCTGCTGGCGCGTGCGCCGGCCGGCCTGGCCGCGAGCTACACCTTCGTCAACCCGGTGATCGCGATGCTGCTGGGCGTGTGGATCGCCAACGAGGCCGTCACGCGCTTCGAGTGGTACGCCGTGGCCGTCGTGCTGGCCGGCGTGCTGCTGATGCTCTTCAAGCGCAGAGGTTGAACCGGTATTGCCAGGAACACCGCGGAACCGGCTTTGCCAGGCCGCAGGTGTTGCCCCGGAAGGGGGTGGCGCAGCGACACGAAGTGCGCGAAGCCTGGGGGAGAACTTGTTACAAGCCGGGGCGGCGCCACACGGCCAGCGTGGCGGCCAGCAGCCACATGCCGGCCGCGCAGCCGCGGTTCATCAACCTGATGCCGCGCTGCGAGAGGAACCGCACGGCCTGCGTGCCGGCGCCCGCGTAGGCCAGCATCACGCAGGTGTCGAGCGCGACGAACACCGCGCCCAGCAGCAGGTACTGCGGGCCCTGCGGCTTCGTGATGTCGACGAACTGCGGCAGGAAGGCCGCGAAGAACAGCACCGTCTTCGGGTTCGACAGCGCCACCGCGAGGCTGCGCAGGAGGGCGATGCGCCCGTGCGGCCGCGCTTCGAGCGGCGACCTGGCCAGCGCGGTGCGCAGGTCGGTCGCCTCGCTGCGCCAGAGCTTGATGCCCAGCCAAACCAGATAGGCCACGCCGGCCACGCGGATGGCATTGAAGAGCCATTCGGAGGCCGCCAGCAGCGACCCCAGCCCGAGCGCCACGACCGCGATCAGCGTGCTGCTGCCCAGCGACGCTCCCGCGATGCCCCAGCTCGCGCGGCGCATGCCGCCTTCGATGCCGTTGGACAGCGCCAGCAGCATCGTCGGCCCGGGAATCAGGGCCAGCGCCAGCGAGGCGACGACGTAGATCAGCAGGGTGTCGAGCGTCATGCTTTGCCAGCGGGAGGGCGTCGCTGCAGGGAGGAGGCGCGGGCGCGCGCCAGGGCGGCCTCGACGATGGAGCGCTTGCGGGCGTCGGCGTCCTGGGGGGCTTCGGCTTCGGGGGCTGTTTCGGCAAGGCGGGCGTCGGTGTTGCGGTGCCTGCCGTGCACCTCGTAGCGGGCGCGCGCGCTGTCGGCTTGCTCGGCCGACCAGGCCTGCCAGCCGCTGCGGCCCGGCGTCTCGACCTCGAGCGAGATGCAATCGACGGGGCAGACCGGAATGCACAGCTCGCAGCCCGTGCAATGGGCCTCGATCACCGTGTGCATGCGCTTGTTGATGCCCACGATGGCGTCGGTGGGGCAGGCGTCGAGGCACAGCGTGCAGCCGATGCACCAGGCCTCGTCGATCACGGCCATGGCGCGCGGACCTTCGATGCCGAACTGGGGATCGAGGGGCAGGGCTGGGCGGCCGGTGATGCGGGAGAGCCGCTCTATGCCTTCGGCGCCGCCCGGCGGGCACTGGTTGATGCCGGCCTCGCCGTCGGCCACGGCCTGCGCGTAGCCTGCGCAATCCGGGTAGCCGCAACGTGTGCACTGCGTCTGAGGCAGTGCGTCGTTGATGCGTGCGGCGAGCCCGTTCACCTGGCTGTTGTCGTCGATGCGCGGCCGCCTCAGGAGGCGGCGCGCTTCTTCGCCGCCACGGTGGCGGTCTTCTTCGCCGGCGCCTTCTTGGCGGCGACCGAAGCGGGAATCCTGCGCCCGGGCTTGACGGTGTCTTCGGCGCCCAGGCCGCCGCGGCTGCTGGCGCGGCTTTGCGGCTGGTCATTGGCGGCGATGAACTTCAGCATCTTGGGGTAGACCAGTTCGCGCCAGCGGCGGCCGCTGAAGATGCCGTAGTGGCCGGCGCCCTTGACCTCGTAGTGCTCGCGCTTGTCGTTCGCGATGCCGGTGCACAGGCTGTGCGCGGCCTCGGTCTGGCCCGAGCCCGAGATGTCGTCGAGCTCGCCTTCGACGGTGAGCAGGGCGGTCGAGCGGATGTCCTGCGGGCGCACGCGCTCCAGCTGGCCCTTGGGGTTGCGCACATCCCACGTGCCGTTGACCAGGTCGAACTCCTGGAACACCGTGCGGATGGTCTCGAGGTAGTAATCGGCGTCCATGTCGAGCACGGCGTTGTACTCGTCGTAGAACTTGCGGTGGGCCTCGGCGCTGGCGTCGTCGCCCTTGATCAGGTTCTTGAAGTAGTCGTAGTGACTGCTGGCGTGGCGGTCGGGGTTCATCGCCACGAAGCCGGTGTGCTGCAGGAAGCCCGGATACACCCTGCGGCCCTCGCCAGGGAAGCCTTGCGGCACGCGATAGATCACGTTGTTCTCGAACCACTCGAAGCTCTTGTTCATTGCAAGGTTGTTCACCGCGGTGGGCGACTTTCGAGCGTCGATGGGGCCGCCCATCATCGTCATGGTGAGCGGCAGGGTCTCGCCGCGGCTGGCCATGAGCGAGACGGCCGCGAGCACCGGCACGGTCGGCTGGCACACGCTCACCACGTGGCAGTTGCCGTATTCGGCCTGCAGGCGGCGGATGAACTCCTGCACGTAGTTGACGTAGTCGTCGAGGTGGAACTCGCCTTCGGCGAGCGGCACCATGCGTGCGTTCTTCCAGTCGGTGATGTAGACCTTGTGATCCTGCAGCATGGTGCGCACGGTGTCGCGCAGCAGCGTGGCGTAGTGGCCCGACAGGGGCGCCACGATCAGCACCACGGGCTGGCTCTTGAGCGTCTTGAGGGTGTGCGGATCGTCCGTGAAGCGCTTGAAGCGGCGCAGCTCGCAGAAGGGCTTGTCGAACTCGACGACCTCCTGGATCACCACTTCCGCGCCATCGACCTTGACCGACTTGATGTTGAACTCGGGCTTCTCATAGTCCTTGCCCAGGCGGTAGAGCAGGTCGTAGCTCGCGGCCATGCGCTGGGAGATCGGAAGCTGGCCCCACACGGCACCAGGGCTGTAGAGCTTGGAGGCCGCCTGTGCGAAGTCCGCAAACGGCTCCATCAGGGAACGCTGGGCTTCGTAGAGTTGATAGAGCATCGGAGGTCTTGGAGTGGAATGTTGCGGCGCAATATATCAGCGCATCCGCTGCGTTGCAGGAGGCCTAACCCCTACATTCACTCGCCGCCGGGGCTCTTCCGGGAAAGAGTGTGAAGGAATCGTCGCCCGTGGCGGATTCCCTCACACATTGCTGTCACCTAGATGACTTTGGCGATCGAAGCGCAGACGTGCTCGATGTTCTTGCTGTTGAGCGCGGCCACGCACATGCGGCCGGTGTCGGTGCCGTACACGCCGAACTCGCTGCGCAGGCGCACCATCTGGTCCTTGGTGAGGCCCGAGTAGCTGAACATGCCGATCTGGGTGGTGATGAAGCTCATGTCTTCCTTCACGCCGGCAGCCTTCAGGCCGTCGACCAGCGCCTGGCGCATGGCCTTGATGCGCACGCGCATCTCGCCCAGTTCCTTCTCCCAGAGGGTGCGCAGCTCGGGGTTGCCGAGCACTGCGGCCACCACGGCGCCGCCGTGCGTGGGCGGGTTGCTGTAGTTGGTGCGGATGGCGATCTTGAGCTGCGACAGCACGCGGGCGGCTTCTTCCTTGTTCTCGCACAGCACCGACAGGGCGCCGACGCGCTCGCCGTAGAGACTGAAGCTCTTGGAGAACGAGGTCGAGACGAAGAAGGTCAGGCCGGCAGCCACGAACTTGGCGACGGCCGCGCCGTCTTCCTTCAGGCCGTAGCCGAAGCCCTGGTAGGCCATGTCGAGGAAGGGCACCAGGCCCTTCGCCTTGACGGCGGCGACCACCTGGTCCCACTGGGCCGGGGTGATGTCGTAGCCGGTCGGGTTGTGGCAGCAGGCGTGCAGCACGACGATGGTGCCGGCGGGAGCTGCGTTGAGCGCGGCCAGCATGCCGTCGAAGTTGATGCCGCGCTTGGCGGCGTCGTAGTAGGGGTAGCTCTCGACTTCGAAGCCGGCGTTGGTGAAGAGCGCGCGGTGGTTTTCCCAGCTCGGGTCGCTGATCAGCACCTTGGCGTTGGGGTTGAGCTTCTTCAGGAAGTCGGCGCCGACCTTCAGGCCACCCGTGCCGCCGATGGCCTGGATGGTGGCGACGCGGCCGGAGGTGACGGGCTCGCTGTCGGCACCGAAGACCAGCGCCTTGACGGCGTTGTCGTAGGCGGCGATGCCGTCGATGGGGAGGTAGCCGCGCGCGGTGGGCGCTTTCATCATGTTCTGCTCGGCCGCCTGCACGCACTGCAGCAGGGGCAGCTTGCCGTTGTCGTCGTAATAGACGCCGACGCCGAGATTGACCTTGTTGGGGTTGGTGTCGGCTGCGAATTGTTCGTTGAGGCCGAGGATCGGGTCGCGCGGTGCCATTTCGACCGCGGTGAACATAGACATGGAAAGGTCCTTTGGGATGAAAGCTGCGCTGCAACCGGATGAGGCTTTATGCTTTCCGGTTGCCTTGAATTTTACCGGCGCGAGCGCCACCTGTCGGGAACAGCCATGCCAGAGAACAACGAAGCCATAGCAGACCTGAAGAAACTCGACCCGAGCGGGCCGGCGAAACAGGGCGAATTCGTCAAATTTCCCGGCTCGCCCTTCGAGCTCTACCAGCCCTATCCGCCTGCCGGCGACCAGCCCGCGGCCATCGAGGGGCTGGTGGAGGGCGTGAAGGACGGCGAGTCGTTCCAGACCCTGCTGGGCGTGACCGGCTCGGGCAAGACCTTCACCATGGCCAACGTGATCGCCCGCATGGGCCGTCCCGCCATCGTGTTCGCGCCCAACAAGACACTGGCGGCGCAGCTGTACAGCGAGTTCCGCGAGTTCTTCCCCAAGAACGCCGTGGAGTACTTCGTCAGCTACTACGACTACTACCAGCCCGAGGCCTACGTGCCCCAGCGCGACCTGTTCATCGAGAAGGACTCGTCGATCAACGAGCACATCGAGCAGATGCGCCTGTCGGCCACAAAAAGCGTGCTGGAGCGGCGCGACACGGTCATCGTGGCCACGGTGAGCGCGATCTACGGCATCGGTACCCCCGAGGACTACATGGAGATGCGGCTGATTGCCCGCGTCGGCGACAAGGTCGGCCAGCGCGACCTCATCTCGCAGCTGATCCGCATGCAGTACACGCGCAACGAGCAGGACTTCGCGCGCGGCACGTTCCGGGTGCGCGGCGACACCATCGACGTGTTTCCGGCCGAGCACAGCGAGCTGGCGATCCGATTCGAGCTGTTCGACGACGAGATCGAGTCGCTGCAGCTCTTCGACCCGCTGACCGGGCGCATCCGGCAGAAGGTGCCGCGCTTCACCGTGTACCCGTCGAGCCACTACGTGACGCCGCGGGACAAGGTGCTGGCGGCGGTGGAGACCATCAAGATCGAACTGGCCGAGCGGCTCAAGGAACTGGTCGGCGCCGGCAAGCTGGTGGAGGCGCAGCGGCTGGAGCAGCGCACGCGCTTCGACCTGGAGATGCTGTCGGAAATCGGTCACTGCAAGGGCATCGAGAACTACACGCGGCACCTTTCGGGCGCCGCCCCGGGCGACCCGCCACCCACGCTGACCGACTACCTGCCGAAGGACGCCCTGATGTTCCTCGACGAGAGCCACCAGATGGTCGGCCAGCTCGGCGGCATGTACAACGGCGACCGCGCGCGAAAGCTCACGCTGGTCGAGTACGGCTTCCGCCTGCCGAGCGCCCTGGACAACCGGCCGCTCAAGCTGGAGGAGTTCGAGGCCCGTGTGCGGCAGTGCATCTTCGTGTCGGCCACGCCGGCGCAGTACGAGAAGGACCATGCCGGCAACGTGGTCGAGCAGCTGGTGCGGCCTACCGGCCTGATCGACCCCGAGGTCGAGGTGCGTCCCGCCACCCACCAGGTCGACGACGTGCTGGGCGAGATACGCACGCGCGTCGAGAAGAACGAGCGGGTGCTGATCACCACGCTGACCAAGCGCATGGCCGAGCAGTTGACCGACTACCTGGGCGACAACGGCGTGAAGGTGCGCTACCTGCACAGCGACGTCGATACGGTGGAGCGGGTGGAGATCCTGCGCGACCTGCGGCTGGGCACATTCGACGTGCTGGTGGGCATCAACCTGCTGCGCGAGGGGCTGGACATTCCGGAGGTGTCGCTGGTGGCGATCCTCGATGCCGACAAGGAAGGCTTCCTGCGCGCGGAGCGCTCGCTGATCCAGACCATCGGCCGCGCCGCGCGGAACCTGAACGGCAAGGCGATCCTCTACGCCGACAGGATGACCGACTCGATGAAGAAGGCCATCGACGAAACCGAACGCCGCCGCGCCCGCCAGATCGCGTACAACGAGGCCAACGGCATCACGCCGCGCAGCATCGTCAAGCAGGTGCGCGACCTGATCGACGGCGTCTACAGCGAAAAGAGCGGCAAGGAGGCCGCCAAGCTCGACCTGGAACGCGCCAAGGTCGAGGACATGAGCGAGAAGGACATCTCCCGGGAGATCAAGCGGCTCGAAAAGCAGATGCTGGAGCACGCCCGCAATCTCGAGTTCGAGAAGGCGGCCCGCGTCCGCGACCAGCTGGCCCTGCTTCGGGAGCAGGCTTTCGGGGCTTCCGGCGGCGACAACATCGTCAGCATCGGGAAGTAGCGCGAACGTCTTCAAGCCCGGATCGGGCCGCGCTGGGGTTTACCCGAGCAGACCTCGGGGCCTTCTGTTATACTTGAGCGAAATACTCAACAACAACCAGAAGAACTTCGCGATGAAGGACCGACTCCTACTGACTGGTTCACCAGCGTCAGGGGCCGGGCAGGGCGGAGACGAAGTCACCGCGGTCCTGGACCAAGGTGTCGTTTCAACGGTAAGCACTTGAAGGAGCTTGCGATGCGTCTCACTACCAAAGGCCGTTTTGCGGTCACAGCCATGATCGATCTGGCGTTGCGTCAGAACACCGGTCCGGTCACGCTGGCCGCGATCAGCCAGCGGCAGCAGATCTCGCTGTCGTACCTCGAACAGCTGTTCGGCAAGCTGCGCCGCCACGAGCTGGTCGAGTCGACCCGTGGCCCCGGCGGCGGCTACAGTCTCGGCCGCAAGGCCGCGGACATCACCGTGGCCGACATCATCGTCTCCGTCGACGAACCCATCGACGCCACCCAGTGCGGTGGCAAGGAAAACTGCCTCGGCGAAGCCGGCCGTTGCATGACCCACGAGCTCTGGGCCTCGCTGAACCAGCGCATGGTCGAGTTCCTCGACTCCGTCACGCTGCAGAAGCTGGTCGACGACCAGATCGCCAAGGGCGTGCAGATCGAGAACAAGCCGGTCGTCAAGCGCGCGATCTCCGCGCAGCCGGTGGTCAAGCCGATTCGCGTGAACGCGCCGAATTCGGTGTTCGCGCTCGGGAACGCTTTCGCCAAGTCCTGATAGCGCCGAGTCAGAGTCCCGGCGGCGCCTTCGGGCGCCAGCCTGAGCAGCCCAGATCAAAGAACAACCCCCACGCCAGCACGAGCCAGCCATGGACGTAACTCCTCATTTCCCGATCTATCTCGATTACGGCGCGACCACGCCGGTCGACCCTCGTGTGGTCGACGCCATGATTCCCTGGTTGCGCGAGCACTTCGGCAACCCGGCGTCGCGCAGCCACGCATGGGGCTGGGAGGCTGAAGAGGCGGTCGAGAAGGCGCGCGGCCAGGTGGCGGAGCTCATCAACGCCGACCCGCGCGAGATCGTCTGGACCTCGGGCGCCACGGAGTCGATCAACCTCGCCCTCAAGGGCGCGGCCAATTTCTACAAGGGCAAGGGCAAGCACCTCATCACCCTGAAGACCGAGCACAAGGCCGTGCTCGACACCATGCGCGAACTGGAGCGCCAGGGCTTCGAGGTCACCTACCTCGACGTCGAGGAAAACGGGCTTGTCGACCTGGAGGAGTTCAAGGCAGCGATCCGTCCCGACACCATCCTGGTCAGCGTGCTCTTCGTGAACAACGAGATCGGAGTGATCCAGGATGTGGTCTCCATCGGCAACATCTGCCGCGAGAAGGGCATCGTCTTCCACGTCGACGCTGCCCAGGCCACCGGCAAGATCGACATCGACGTCACGAAGCTGCCCATCGACCTGATGAGCCTGGCTTCGCACAAGACCTATGGCCCCAAGGGCATCGGCGCGCTGTTCGTGCGACGCAAGCCGCGCGTGCGCCTGGAAGCGCAGATGCACGGTGGTGGCCATGAGCGCGGCATGCGCTCGGGCACGCTGCCCACGCACCAGATCGTCGGCATGGGCGAGGCCTACCGCATCGCCAAGCTGGAGATGCACAAGGACATCGAGCACGCGCGCCGCCTGCAGAAGCGCCTGCTCGACGGCCTGAAGGACATCGAGCAGGTGTTCATCAACGGCGACCTCGAGCACCGCGTGCCGCACAACCTGAACATGAGCTTCAACTACGTCGAGGGCGAGTCGCTGATCATGGGCATCAAGGGCCTGGCGGTGTCGTCGGGTTCGGCCTGCACCTCGGCCAGCCTCGAGCCCAGCTACGTGCTGCGGGCGCTGGGCCGCAGCGACGAACTGGCCCACAGCAGCCTGCGCATGACCATCGGCCGCTTCACGACCGAAGAAGAAATCGACTACGCCATTTCGACCATCAAGCACAACGTTGCCAAGCTGCGCGAGCTGAGCCCCCTGTGGGAGATGTTCCAGGACGGCGTCGACATCAGCACGATCCAGTGGTCGGCCCACTGACCCGGGAAACGACAGGTCAGGCCCGCACCAGGCACCACGATTGAACAAAGTTTGAGAGGTACACCATGGCATATTCTTCCAAGGTCATCGACCACTACGAGAACCCGCGCAACGTCGGCTCCTTCGAAAAGGGCGACGACTCCGTCGGCACCGGCATGGTCGGCGCACCGGCCTGCGGCGACGTGATGAAGCTGCAGATCAAGGTCAACCCCGAAACCGGCGTGATCGAAGACGCACGCTTCAAGACCTACGGCTGCGGCTCGGCCATCGCCTCGTCGTCGCTCGTGACCGAATGGGTCAAGGGCAAGACGCTCGACGAAGCGGCTGCGCTCAAGAACGCGCAGATCGCCGAGGAGCTGGCACTGCCGCCGGTGAAGATCCACTGCTCCATCCTGGCGGAAGATGCCATCAAGGCAGCGGTGAACGACTACAAGGCCAAGCACGGCGCGAAGACCGAAACCGGTGCCGCTGCCGAAGCTGTCCACTGACATGGCCGTCACGCTGACAGAAGCCGCTGCCCGACACGTCACCCGCTACCTCGGCAAGAGGGGCAAGGGGGTGGGTGTGCGGCTGGGCGTGAAGACCACGGGTTGCTCGGGCCTGGCCTACAAGCTCGAGTACGTGGACGAACTGGCGCCGGAGGACGTGGTCTTCGAAGACCACGGCGTGAAGGTGCTGGTCGACCCGAAGAGCCTTGCCTATATCGACGGTACGCAGCTCGACTTCGTGCGCGAGGGCCTGAACGAGGGCTTCAAGTTCAACAACCCCAACGAACGCGACCGCTGCGGCTGCGGGGAAAGCTTCCGCATCTGAACTGATGCGCCGTCGCTGACTGCGACCACGGCCGCCAACACGTCATGTGCTGGCGGTTTTTTCTTGCCATGAACCTGAACGACACCGACTTTCAACTGTTCGCCGTCCCGGCGACCTTCGCGCAGGAACGCGAGGTGCTCGACGCGCGCTGGAAGGAACTGCAGCGCGAGGCCCACCCGGACCGCTTCGCCGCGCAGGGCGCTGCGGCGCAGCGCGTGGCCATGCAGTGGTCGGTGCGCATCAACGAGGCCTACCAGCGGCTGAAGGACCCGATCCGACGCGCCAGCTACATCTGCGAGCTGAACGGCGCGCCGCTCGACGCCGAGAACAACACGGCGATGCCGCCCGAGTTCCTGATGCAGCAGATGGAATGGCGCGAGTCGCTCGACGAGGTGGCTGACATCGCTTCGCTCGAAAAGCTCCATGCGGAGGTGGAGGCCGGCCGCACGAAGGCGCTGTCGTCGCTCGACTGGCTCATCGACGAGAAGGGCGATTACCCCGCCGCAGCCAAGCAGGTGAGAGCCCTCATGTTCATTGAGCGCTTCGCACAGGACGTCGAAGCCAAGTTCGATCAGTTGGGACAATAGACGCATGGCTCTTCTCCAGATTTCAGAACCCGGCCAGGCGCCCGATCCGCATCAGCGCCGCATCGCAGTCGGCATCGACCTGGGCACCACGCACTCGCTGGTCGCCTCGGTGCGCAACGGCGTGGCCGAATGCCTGCCCGACGACCAGGGACGCCTGCTGCTGCCTTCGGCGGTGCGGTACCTCGAAGGCGATCGCCGCCAGATCGGGTACGACGCGCTGGCTGCGCGCGCGCAGGACCCGGCCAACACCATCACCTCTGTGAAGCGCCTGATGGGCCGCGGCCTGGCCGACATCGCGAACCGCGAGTCGATGTCGTACCGCATCGGCAGCGGCGACGGCGGCATGGTCAAGGTGCAGACGCTCGCGGGCGAGAAGTCGCCGGTCGAGATCAGTGCCGAGATCCTTGCCACGCTGCGCTTCCGCGCGGAAGACACCTTCGACGACGAGCTCTACGGCGCCGTCATCACCGTGCCGGCGTACTTCGACGAAGGCCAGCGCCAGGCGACCAAGGACGCCGCGCAGCTCGCCGGCCTCAACGTACTGCGCCTGATCAGCGAGCCGACGGCCGCGGCCATCGCCTACGGCCTGGACAACGCGAGCGAAGGCGTCTACGCGGTGTACGACCTGGGTGGCGGCACCTTCGACATCTCGATCCTGCGTCTCACGCAGGGCGTGTTCGAGGTGATCGCCACTGGCGGCGACTCGGCCCTCGGCGGCGACGACTACGACCATGCGCTGACGGATTTCGTGCTTGCGCAGACGAGCGTGCAAGCCGCCAGCGACGCCGACAAGGCCGCGCTGCTCGTGGCCGCCCGTGCCGCGAAAGAGGCGCTGACCGATTCGGAGACGGTCGTGTTCAAGGCCGAAGTCGCAGGCAAGACGGTTTCGCTCGACGTCACGCGCGAGCAGTTCTACTCGGCCACCCAATCGCTCACCGATCGCACCATTGCTGCCGTGCGAAAGGCGCTGCGCGACGCGAAGCTCAAGGCGGAAGAACTGAAGGGCATCGTTCTGGTTGGCGGCTCCACGCGCATGCCGCAGGTTCGCCGCGCGGTGGCCGATTTCTTCGGCCGCGAGCCGCTGGTGAACCTGAACCCTGACGAAGTCGTGGCGCTGGGCGCCGCCATCCAGGCCAACCAGCTCGCCGGCAACAACGGTGCGGGCGAACTGCTGCTGCTCGACGTGATCCCGCTGTCGCTCGGCATCGAGACCATGGGCGGGCTCGTCGAGCGCATCGTGCCGCGCAACCAGACCATCCCGACCGCGATGGCGCAGGACTTCACCACCTACCAGGACGGCCAGACCGCACTGGCGCTGCACGTGGTGCAGGGCGAGCGCGACCTCGTGGCCGACTGCCGAAGCCTCGCGCGCTTCACGCTGCGCGGCATTCCGCCGATGGCCGCCGGTGCGGCGCGCATCCGCGTGACCTTCACGGTCGACGCCGACGGCCTGCTGAGCGTCAGCGCGAAGGAGCAGACCAGCGGCGTCGAGGCCAGCGTGGCGGTCAAGCCCTCGTACGGCCTGTCGGACGACCAGATCGCGACCATGCTGCAGGAGAGCTTCTCCACCGCGCAGCAGGACATGCAGGCCCGCGCACTGGTCGAGGCGCGCGTCGATGCCGATCGCATGCTGCTGGCCACGCAGAGCGCGCTCGATGCCGATGGCGACCTGCTGAGCGACGAAGAGCGCGCGGCCATCGACGCATCGATGGCCCAGCTGCGCGAAGCCGCCAAGGGCGGCAGCGACGCCGCCGCCATCGAGGCAGCGACCAAGAAGCTGGCCGACGACACGGAAGCCTTCGCCGCACAGCGCATGAACGCGGGCATCGCGCGCGCGCTTGCCGGGCGCAAGGTCGAATCTCTCTAGAACAACGACATGCCCACGATCAAGATCTACCCGCATCCCGAGTACTGCCCCGAAGGCGCAGAAATCACCGCGCCCGCCGGCACCTCGATCTGCGAGGCGCTGCTCGACAACCACATCGACATCGAGCACGCCTGCGAGATGAGCTGCGCCTGCACCACCTGCCACGTGATCGTGCGCGAGGGCTTCAACTCGCTGAACGAGGCGGAAGAGGGCGAGGAAGACCTGCTCGACCGCGCCTGGGGCCTGGAGCCGCAGTCGCGCCTGAGTTGCCAGGCGATCCTTGCGCAGGAGAATGTGACGATCGAGATCCCGAAGTACTCGATCAACCACGCCAAGGAAAACCACTGATGAGCAGGGAGAGCACATGAGTCGCCAGATCGTCCTCGACACCGAAACCACCGGCCTTTCCGCCGAGAACGGCGATCGCATCATCGAGCTCGGCTGCGTGGAGCTGTTCAACCGAAAGCTCACCGGCAACGACCTGCACATCTATTTCAACCCGGAGCGCGAGAGCCACGAGGACGCGCTCAAGGTCCACGGCCTGACGACCGACTTCCTGCGCGACAAGCCGAAGTTCGGCACGCTGGCCAACGACATCGTCGAGTACCTGCGCGACGCCGAGATCATCATCCACAACGCGGCGTTCGACGTCGGCTTCCTCAACAAGGAGTTCGAGCGCGTGGGCCTGCCGCCGCTGCGCACCTTCGTCAGCGAAGTGACCGACACGCTGGCGATGGCCAAGCAGGTGTACCCCGGCAAGCGCAATTCGCTCGACGCGCTGTGCGACCGCTTCGGCGTCGACCGCTCCAACCGCACCTTCCACGGCGCCAAGCTCGACGCCCAGCTGCTGGCGGACGTCTACATCAACCTCACGCGCGGACAGGATGCGCTGCTCATCGACGTGGCGGCCGCGGAGCCAGTGCAGGGGACGACCGTCGTTGCCGTCGACCTGAGCCAGTTCGAACTGCCGGTGATCATGGCGGCCGAGCACGAGCTGACCGCGCACGAGGCCGTGCTGGCCCAACTCGACAAATCCAGCGGTGGCCGAACGCTGTTTCGCGAAAACATTGCAGTTTCTTGAAAGCAGCTGAAAAGCTATGGCATAATCTGAGGCTTCGCAGAACGCGATACGTTTTCTAGGCACTGAGGCAAAAAGCAGCGGTGCCAAGGGCGGTTAGCTCAGGGGTAGAGCACAGCATTCACACTGCTGGGGTCGGAGGTTCGAAGCCTCCACCGCCCACCAAATCAAAAAGCGACCTGGATTTCCAGGTCGCTTTTTTGTTTTGTGCGCCCAACGCGCAGTGGGCTGTTCTCCGTGCCTCGTCTGGCTACTTCGTGTCGCCGAGCAGATCGCCGCAGTCGTCGCACGCGAAGTACATCTTCTGCTCGCCGCATTGCACCGAGCCCGTCGCGCCGGCTCGGATCTGCCAGTCGCACGACTTGCCCTGGCGCAGCAGCGTGCCTTCTGCATAGCAGGGCGCCAGTTCGTAGTTGTCATGCAGCGTCTTGTAGTCGACCTCGCGGGCTTTCGAGAAGAACTCCCGCGCTTGCCCGTGGTTGCGCGGCACATCCGAGCTGCGGCAGGTGGCCGGCGAGTCCGAGTGGAAGTCGGCGACGTAGATGTTGCTGAACGCGGGGTCGCGCGTCGTCGCGCAGGATGCGAGGAGCATCGTGCCCACCGCGAGCCCCAGGGCACGGAGTCTCACTTCCATATCGCCGAGCTCGCTTCGCCAGGGTTCTTGTACGACACCGTCGGGTGCCTGTAGACATCCTCCGGCTTGAGGTTGAACTGCGCGTACAGCACGTCGATGAGCCATTGAAGCGAAGTGTTCTGCGCCGCGGTCACGGCCTCGTAGTTCCTGTCGTCGATGTGCATGCCGACCAGCTCGATGCCGATCGAATCGCCGTTCACCGGATAGCGGTCCGGGTAGGGCTTCGCGCGCTCGTGCGCGTCGATCGCGTTGATCTGGCTGACCCAAGACATCGCCAGCATCCTGGCCATGGCGCCCGTGTCGCAGGTGCTCCTGTCGATGGTCAGGCACTTCGACTTGATGAGCTTGCCGACGTGGTAGCAGCGCGCGAGGACGCTCGCCGTCTGGTAGATCTGGCCGTTCTTGTCGATGAGAAAGTGGGCGCCGTTGCCGCCCACCTGGTAGCCGTTGAGGCTGGATTCGGCAGTGGGCGAATCGGTCTGGTGGATCACGATGGCGGCCACGCCGGAGAGGGTGCCGTGTTCGATTCCTGGCGATCTTCGGAGGATCACCTTGGGGTCGATCAGCATCCCGTTTGCATCGATGGTGGACATTTTTCTCCCTGAAGAAAATGACGCGATGGCTGGTGCGATGACGCTTGTCTGCCGAAGGCGCCGGCAGCGCGAGGCAGTACAACACATCCGCAGTCGATGCCCAAGTCGCAGGAAGTAGTAACGCTGCCCTCGAGCGACACTGCGGCAGCGCAGTCATGACCATGACATGAAGCCTCGATCTCCACTGTCGGCACGCGCCGACGGCAAGTGCAGCCGAGTGCTGTCGATCTTTTCTCCCGCGAGGCTTAGAACCTGAGTGAAAGGAGCACTGCCATGGCCACTCATCCCGACATTCCGCCGCCTGTCGCACCGGATCTGCCCGTAGAGCCCGACGAAGGGCCCGAGAAGCAGCCCGACGAGCCGACCGATCCCGAGCCGCCGCCCTCGGTGCTGTGAGCCCGCGGCGCGCCGATGTCGGTGCGAGCCGCGCTAAGCTCGCGCGATGGACGAAATAGATTGCGCCGTCATCGGCGGTGGTGTGGTTGGGCTGGCTGTCGCGCGCGCGTTGGCTCTCGCGGGCCGGGAGGTGCTGGTGCTCGAGTCCGAAGGTGCCATCGGCACGGGAACGAGTTCGCGCAACAGCGAGGTCATTCATGCCGGCATCTACTATCCCCAGGGTTCGCTCAAGGCGAGACTCTGCGTGGAGGGCAAGCAGATGCTGTATGCCTATGCGGCCGAGCGCGGCGTGCCGCACCAGCGCTGCGGCAAGCTGATCGTGGCGACCTCTCCCGAGCAGGCGGCGCAGCTCGAAGCCATCCAGAAGAAGGCGGCTGCCAACGGCGTGGACGATCTGGTCCTGCTCACGGCGCAGCAGGCCATTGCCATGGAGCCGCAACTGCGTTGCATCGCGGCGCTCCATTCGCCGAGCACCGGCATCGTCGACAGCCACGCACTCATGCTGAGCCTGCTGGGCGACCTGGAGAACGCTGGCGGAATGCTGGCGCTGAAGTCGCCCATCACGCGCGCCGAGTGCGGCGATGGCGCGATCGTGCTGACGGCGGAAGACGGCACCGTGCTGCGTTGCCGCAGCGTGGTCAATGCGGCGGGACTGGGCGCTCCTGCACTGGCCCGGCGCTTCGAGGGCCTGCCGGCATCGTCGGTACCGAAGGAGTACTTCGCCAAGGGCAACTACTTCACCCTGTCGGGCCGTGCGCCTTTCAGCCGCCTCGTCTACCCGGTGCCCGAGCCGGCCGGGCTGGGCGTTCATCTCACGATCGACCTGGGTGGGCAGGCCAAGTTCGGGCCCGACGTCCAGTGGGTGGCCTCGCCCGACGACCTGGTGGTGGATCCCTTGCGCGGCGAGGGTTTCTATGCCGAGGTCCGCAAGTACTGGCCCGCGCTGCCGGACGGGGCGCTCATACCGGGCTATGCGGGCATGCGTCCCAAGATTTCCGGACCTGGCGAGCCGGCAGCCGACTTCATGATCGACGGGCCTGCGTCGCACGGCGTGCAGGGGCTGGTAAACCTCTTCGGCATCGAGTCGCCAGGCCTCACGAGCAGCCTGGCCATCGGGCGACACGTCGCCAGCATGCTGGCCGGAGCGTGATCGAGGAGGCTTCGGATGTCAGACGATACCCATCGTGCGACAAAGTCTGCACATCTGTAGCGCCCGAGGGCCTTTCGAGCCTGTAACATGACAGCACGCCACTTGCTGGCGCGAAGCCGCCGGCGCGGTGCCGGTGTCATCACGGAGGAAAGTTTCCAATGAGTGCATCCAAAAATCTTGAAGCAGCTGCCGAGGACATTGCAAGCGACGTGCGCGGCGTGCTGGCAAGCAAGGAGCTGGATTCGGTTCCCCACATCAAGGCGCTGCGCCAGCGCATCGACACCAAGCTGGCCATCGCACGCGAACTCGCGGCCGAGAAGAGCAAGCTCGCCGCCAAGAAGGCCCGCGAAGCGGCCAGCTCCGCCAACGCCTACGCCCACGACGAACCATGGCAGATCGCCGGTGCCGCACTGGCTGTCGGCGTGCTGGTGGGCCTGCTGCTTGGCCGCCGCTGACCTGGGAGCGTACGGCAGCAGCAGTACTTCCGTTCACCCGGGCATGACCGGAGCCAGCCGATGAGGCTGCTCTCCCTGTTCGGACTGAACGGCCGCATCCGCCGGCTGCGCATCGCCGCGGCCGAGGGCGCCCTGGCGGCCGAGGACCGGGTGCAACTGCTGCGCATGGCCTGGGAGGACGAGAAGCAGCGGCTCAAGCTGATGCTTCTTCTCGGGTTGGCCGTGCTGGGGCTGACCACTGTCACGGTGGCCTTGCTGTCCGTGGCGGTGGTGGTGAACTTCTGGGACACGCCTCACCGTGTCACCGCCGCCTGGTTGGTGGCCGGCGTGTGGATCGTGCTCTGGCTCGCCGCCATCGTCGGCCTGCTGCTGACGCTGCGCAACGCGTCCAACAGCTTCGTGCCCGCTCGCCAGGAATTCGAGCGTGACTGGGCCTGGGCCCGGGAGCGTTTCGGCCTCGGCAAGGATCCGGGGGAGGACGAGGAGGCACCGCGCCGCGTCCGCCGTCCGGGCACGCGCGAAGAACTGCTGGCCCGCATGGAGATCCAGCGCCAGCGCATCCAGACGATGCAGGGTGGACGCGAGACCCAGCCGGCGGACGAGGCGGAGGCCCCGCCGCCCAATGAGTCGGCTGCTGCCGCCGCACTGCGCATCGCCCGGGCGCATCCGGTGGCCACGGGCGTGGCCGCAGCGGCCGCCGTGGTGGTGATCCGGCCTAGGCGCCTGCTGCGTTGGGCCGCGGTCATTGCGCCAGTGCTCTGGCGCATGCGCTGAGAGACCGCGAAGAGAAGGCGCTCAGGCCTTGCTGCCACGATCGCGCAGCAGCGCCTGGGCCGCTTCGCGGACCAGCGCCGGACCGCGGTAGATCAGGCCGGTGTAGATTTGCACCACGTCCGCACCTGCTGCGATCTTCGCCCTGGCGTCGACCCCGCTGAGGATGCCGCCCACGCCGATGATCGGAAAGCCCGCGCCCAGTGCCGCGCGCAGCTGAGCGATCACGCGGTTGCTCGCCTCGCGCACCGGCGCGCCCGAGAGCCCGCCCGCTTCCTCTGCGTAGGGCAGTCCCTTTACCGCATCGCGCGCCAGCGTGGTGTTGGTGGCGATCACGCCGTCCATGCCGTGGCGCTTGAGGGTGGCGGCGATCACCGCGACCTGCGCTTCGTCGAGGTCGGGCGCGATCTTCACGAAGAGCGGCGAGCGCTTGCCGCCATGGCGCGTGGCCAGCGTTTCGCGCCGCTCGGCCACCGCGCCTAGCAGGGCGTCGAGTGCTTCGTCGCTCTGCAGCGAACGCAGGTTGGCGGTGTTGGGGCTGGAGATGTTGATCGTCACGTAGTCGGCGTGCGGGTACACGCCGTCGAGGCAGGCCAGGTAGTCGTCGACCGCTCGCTCGATCGGCGTGGCGGCGTTCTTGCCGATGTTCAGGCCCAGCAGCATCGGCGGCTTCGTTCCGCTGCCGTTCTTGCGGAAACGCGCCTTCTGCACATTCGCCAGGAAGGCGTCCAGCCCCTCGTTGTTGAAGCCGAGCCGGTTGATCAGCGCCTCGCGCTGCGGCAGGCGGAACATGCGCGGCTTGGGGTTGCCGGGCTGGGCCTTCGGCGTCACCGTGCCGACTTCGACGAAGCCGAAGCCCATGGCGGAGAAGGCGTCGATGCAGCGGGCGTTCTTGTCCAGGCCGGCCGCCAGGCCCACGCGGTTCGGGAAAGTCAGGCCGGCGAGCTGGACCGGGTCGTCGACGCGCGGTGCCGAGTAGGCGCAGGCCAGGGGGGTGTTCTGGGTGCGCGCCAGCCCGTCCAGCGTGATTTCATGGGCATGTTCGGGATCGAAGCCGAACAGGAAGGGGCGGGCCAGGCCGTAGAGCGAGGAGGGCATCAGCAGGGGCATCGGATAATTCAGGGCTTCAATGAGCCAAGGATTGTCCGTGATGACCGCACCCGCCTCCCCAACCTCCTCCCAACCGCTTTCCCAGGATGAACTCAAGGCCCAGGTCGGCCGTGCCGCGCTGGCCTATGTCGCCAGAGGCGAAATCGTGGGCGTGGGCACCGGCTCGACGGTGAACAAGTTCATCGATGCGCTGGCCACCATCAAGGACGAGATCAAGGGCGCCGTCTCCAGCTCCGTCGCCTCGACCGAACGCCTGCGCGCGCTGGGCATTCCGGTGTTCGACAGCAACGAGGTGGAGGAGCTGTCGGTCTACATCGACGGCGCCGACGAGATCGATCACCGCGGCTTCATGGTCAAGGGCGGCGGCGCCGCGCTCACGCGCGAGAAGATAGTCGCGGCGCAGTCGCGCAAGTTCGTCTGCATCGCCGACGAGTCCAAGCTGGTGGAGGTGCTGGGCGCGTTCCCGCTGCCGGTGGAGGTGATCCCGATGGCCGCGCAGCGCGTGATGCGCCAGTTCGCAGCCATGGGCGGCATCGCCCAAGTGCGCGAGAAGGACGGCCTGCCGCTGGTCACCGACAACGGCCAGCACATCGTCGACGTGACGGGGCTGCGCATCACCGATCCGCTGGGCTTCGAATCGACCGTGAGCCAATGGCCGGGCGTGGTGACGGTCGGCGTCTTCGCGCATCAGAAGGCCGACGTGTGCCTGCTGGGCACCGCAGCTGGTGTGAAGACGATGGAATTTGGGGCCTGAGGCTCGGCCCAGGCCCTTCGACAGCCTAGAACTTGATGCCGGCCGGGTTGCTCGGCGTCGGCTCGCTCGATGCTGGCGGCGGCGCCACGGGCTGCGCGGCAGGTGCGGGCGCTTCGGCCGCGCGAGGCGCCGGCGTCGCCTGCTGCGCCACCAGCGGCCTGACCGGGCCGTTGCGATAGCCCGCGGGCAGGCTGTTGCTCTTGGGATAGCCGGCCGCGTCGAGGTACTGCGACCATTCCACGTCCGAGAAGCCCTTGAGCTGCTGCGAACCGATCGTCAGCAGCGGCAACGCATTCTGGTTGCTCAGGCGCTGCAGGGCTTCGACGTCCGCGTTGCTCTTGACGGTGCGTTCCTCGAACGGGATGCCGCGCGTCGTGAGCAGCGTGCGCGCCGCCCCGCAGGGGCCGCATTCGTCCCCGCTGTAGAGGGTGACGGGATAGCGCTGCGAGACCAGGCGCAGTTCATACGGCAGGCCCGAGGTGTTGGCGGTGGAGGGCGGGGCGGAGCCCGGCTGGCCGGCCGGCGCCGGCTCGGTGCTTGCGCTCGGGGCGCGGTCGGAGAAAGTGACCTTGCCGTTCTTGTCCACCTGGCGGTAGATGGGTTGCGCCATCGCGCCCGCGGCAACGAGCACGAGGGCAAGGCCGGTCAGGCGATGCAATGGTGAGATTTTGTAAATCGTATGCATCGCCCGAGTATCGCAAGCTTCAGCGATGCATCAAGCCGGCTGGGGCTCGGCCATGCCCTGATGTCGCAGCAGCGCATCAAGCTGGGGCTCGCGGCCGCGGAAGGCCTTGAACGAGTCCATGGCACTGCGGCTGCCGCCGGCCTCGAGGATGGCCTGGCGGTACTTGCGGCCGGTCTCGATGTTCGGCTCGCCGTCGGCACCCACGGTTTCCTCGAAGGCGGCATAGGCGTCGGCGCTGAGCACCTCGGCCCACTTGTAGCTGTAGTAGCCGGCCGCATAGCCGCCCGCGAAGATGTGGCTGAACGTGTTCGGCGTGCGGCTGAAAGGCGGCGAGGGCATCACCGCGACTTCGGCACGCACGCGGCCCAGCAGCGCCATCACGTCGCCCGGCTTGGCGGTGGCGGCTTGGTATTCGGTGTGCAGCAGCATGTCGAACAGCGAGAACTCGATCTGGCGCAGCGTCTGCAGGCCGCTCTGGAAGTTCTTCGCGGCGGTCATCTTGTCGAAGAGGGCGCGCGGCAGCGGCTCGCCGGTGTCGACGTGGGCCGTCATGTGCTTGAGCACGTCCCACTCCCAGCAGAAGTTCTCCATGAACTGGCTCGGCAGTTCGACCGCATCCCACTCGACGCCGCTGATGCCCGAGACGTCGCGTTCGTTCACCTGCGTGAGCATGTGGTGCAGGCCGTGGCCGAACTCGTGGAAGAGGGTGGTCACGTCGTCGTGCGTGAGCAGCGGCGGCTTGCCGTCGACACCGCTCGCGAAGTTGCACACCAGCTGCGCAACGGGCGTCTGCAGCACGCCGGTGTCGGGGCGCAGCCAGCGGGCGCGCACGTCGTCCATCCACGCGCCGCCGCGCTTGGCGGCGCGGGCCGACGGGTCGAGATAGAACTGGCCGACCTTCTGGCCGGCGCGTTCGATGCGATAGAACTCCACGCTCGGGTGCCAGGTGGGCGCCGAATCGCGGCGGATGGACACCTCGAACAGCGTCTCGACGATCTTGAACAAGCCGGCCATGACCTTCGGTGCCGGGAAATACTGCTTCACCTCCTGCTCGCTGAAGGCGTAGCGCGCTTCCTTGAGCTTCTCGCCGATGTAGCTCCAGTCCCAGGGTTGCGGGTCGGTGATGCCCAATTGCTCTGCAGCGAAGACGCGCAGGTCGGCCAGGTCGCGTTCGCCGAAGGGCTTGGCCTTGGCCGCGAGGTCGCGCAGGAACTTCACGACCTGCTCGGGCGACTCGGCCATCTTCGGAACCACCGACAGCTCGCCGTAGTTCCGGTAGCCCAGCAGCCTGGCTTCTTCCTCGCGCAGCGCGAGGATCTCGGTGATGAGCGCGGTGTTGTCGAAGGCCGCGTCGCCGAACTCGCTGGCGCGCGTGACGTAGGCACGGTAGAGCTTCTCGCGCAGCGCGCTGCTCTTTGCGAACTGCATCACCGGCAGGTAGCACGGCATCTTCAGCGTCAGCTTGTAGCCTTCCTTGCCGTCGGCCTCGGCGGCCGCGCGCGCGGCGCTCACCACGTCCTCGGGCACGCCTTCGAGCTCGCCGAGCGTGGCGTAGTAGGCGAAGGCATCGGTGGCATCGAGCGCGTTCTCGCTGAACTTCTGGCTCAGCTCGGCCAGGCGCTCCTGGATGTCGGCGAAGCGCTTCTTGGCCTCGCCCTGCAGCTCGGCGCCGCCCAGCACGAAGTTGCGCACCGCGTTGCTGTGGGCCTGGCGCTGCTCGGCATTGAGCGTCGTGACGTCGATGGCCTTGTACTTGGCGTATAGCCGCTCGTCGGAGCCTACGCGGGTCCAGAAGGCTGTGACGCGGGGCATGGCTTCGTTGTAGGCGGCGCGCAGTTCGGGGGTGTCCGCGACAGCGTTCAGGTGGCTGACGGCGCCCCAAGCGCGTGTGAAGCGCTCGCCGCCGACATCGAGCACGCGCGAGATCGCGGCCCATTCGGCGGGAAATTCGGGCGCGACCACTGTTTCCAGATTGGCCTCGCCTTCGGCCAGCAGCGTGTCCACGGCTGGTGCGACGTGCTCCGGCTTGATCTGGTCGAACAGCGGGAGGTCGGTGAAATCGAGGAGGGGGTTGTTCGTCATGGCCATGGAAGTTACTTGGCGGCGCGTTCGGCCGCTTCAAGGGTGTTGACCAGAAGCATCGCGCGCGTCATGGGGCCGACGCCGCCCGGCACGGGCGTGATCCAGCCGGCCACTTCCTTGACGCCGTCGAAGTCGACGTCGCCGGCGAGCTTGCCGTCGGCCTTGCGGTTCATGCCCACGTCGATGACGACCGCGCCGGGCTTGACCATGTCGGCGGTCAGCAGGTCGAGCTTGCCCACTGCCGCGACGATCACGTCGGCCTGGCGCGTGATGGCGCCCAGGTCCTTGGTGGCGCTGTGGCAAATGGTCACGGTGGCGCTCTTGGCGAGCAGCATCATGGCCATCGGCTTGCCGACGATGTTGCTGCGGCCGATGACCACGGCATGCTTGCCGCGCAGGTCGTAGCCGATCGATTCGAGCATCTTCATGCAGCCGTGCGGCGTGCAGGGCCAGAAGCCGGGGGCGCCGGTCATGAGCGCGCCCGCGCTGGCGACGTGGAAGCCGTCGACGTCCTTGGCCGGCGAGATGGTCTCGATGACCTTCTGGCTGTCCATGTGCTTGGGCAGCGGCAGCTGCACCAGGATGCCGTGCACCTCCGGGTCGTCGTTGAGGGTGCGGATGCGGGCCAGCAGGTCGGCCTCGCTCATGTCGGCGGGGTAGGTCTCGAGCGTGGCGTCGAGGCCGGTCTGCGCGCTGTCGTTGACCTTGTGCTTGGTGTAGACCTGGCTGGCCGGGTCTTCGCCCACGAGGATGATGGAGAGGGCCGGGTTCACGCCACGGGCCTTGAGTGCGGCGGTGCGGCCGGACACCTCGGCGCGGATGGTTTTGGCGAGGGCGTTGCCGTCGATCAGTTGGGCGGTCATCGGTTTCGATTTTCCAAGTAAAAACGCCCGCTTTCGCAGGCGTGGGGGTCATTCGTCGCTATCGGGCGGATAGCTGCTTCTAGGCCTTGGCTGCTGGCGCCGCCTGACCCAGCGCGATCTTGAGCAGATCGGCCACGGTGTTGGCGTTGAGCTTTTCCATGATGTTGGCGCGGTGCGCCTCGACCGTCTTGATGCTGATGCCAAGGTCGTCGGCGATCTGCTTGTTCAGGCGGCCGGCGACGATGCGCTCGAGCACCTGCGCCTCGCGGCCCGTGAGCTTGGACAGGAGCGCGTCGCGGCTGGCCGACTGCTGGTGCTGCGTGAAGGCGCCGCGCGCATGCTCGAGCATGCGCTCGACCAGCGTGACGAGTTCCTCGTCGTTGAAGGGCTTCTGGATGAAGTCCATCGCGCCCTTCTTCATGCTGTCGACGGCCATCGGCACGTCGCCGTGGCCGGTAATGACCACGATGGGCAGCGGGGAGCGCCGTTCGATCAGCCGGTCCTGCAGCTCGAGGCCGGTCATGCCGGCCATGCGGATGTCGACGATCAGACAGGCGACTTCGCGCGGGTCGTATCGGGAGAGAAAGGATTCGGCGGAATCGAAGCAGCGGACTCTGTAGTCCTTGCCTTCGAGCAGCCATTGCAGCGAATCGCGTACGGCTTCGTCGTCGTCGACGACATAGACCGTGCCCTTCTTCGGAATCAAACTCATGCAGGTACCTTTGCCTCGTCGCTAGCTACGGAACTGATAGCGTCCAACACCGGAATCCAGAAGGAAAAACGGCATCCGATCACATCCGGGCCATTGTAGATGTTCTCCGCCTGCATCCGGCCGCGGTGCGACTCGACGATGGTGCGGCACAGGTTCAAGCCGATGCCCATACCCTCGGGCTTGGTGGAGAAGAAGGCCTCGTACAGACGGTCCATCACCTCGGGCGCCAGGCCCTTGCCGGTGTCCTGCACCGAGAACTCGATCGCGTTGTGGCCCTCGATCACCTTGGGCAGCACGCGCAGCTCCACGCTGCGGCGCGCCAGCGGCCGGTCGGCGAGGTCGATGGATTCGGCCGCGTTCTTCAGCAGGTTGACCATCACCTGCTCGATGAGGATCGGGTCGACCCGAACCACCGGCAGCCGCGCCGCCACGTAGTGGTTCAGGCGCACGTTGCGCCGGCGCAGTTCGATGCCCGCGAGCTCGACCGCCTCGCTCACCATGGTGGCCACGTCGGCCGGCGTGCGGTTGGGCTCGCTGCGCTTCACGAAGGAGCGGATGCGCTGGATGATCTGGCCCGCGCGCTGGGCCTGCTTCGACGTCTTCTCGAGCGCGGCCAGCAGGGCCTCGTTGTCGATCGACTGGCCCTTGATGCGCGACATCATCCCGTTGCAGTAGTTGGTGATGGCGGTCAGCGGCTGGTTGAGCTCGTGCGCCACGCTGGAGGCCATCTCGCCCATGGTGATGAGGCGGCTGGCGGCCTGGGCCTTGTCGGCCTGCGCGGCGGCCTGTTCCTCGGCATCGCGGCGCGGCGTGATGTCGGTGGCGATCACGAGCTGCGCGAGCCGGCCGTCCACCCAGGTCAGATAGCGCGAGCGCACCTCGAGCCACTTGCCCAGGTGGGGCACGAAGATCTCGTTGTTGGCGGTCTGTGCGGCGGTGAGGGTGTCGATCGGCAGGCCGGCGTAGGGGTCCACGTCGTCCAGACCCTCGTCGTGCGCGTTCGACGCAGGCACACCCGCCTGCGCCACCATGCCCAGGTGGCCCACGGTGTCGGAGCCGAACCAGAGGCGGTACAGCTTGTTGGCGAACAGCAGTTCCTCGCTGCCGATGGGGGCCACCGACACGGCCGCGTCGAGCGCCTCCAGCACCGTGGTGAAGCGCTCGTAGGAGGCCGAGAGCTGCTCGCGGATGCGCGTAGGCTCGGTGATGTCGGTCATCGACGTCATCCAGCCGGTCTGGTGGCCGCGGGCGTCGATCAGCGGAGAGACGTACAGGCGGGCATTGAACACGCTGCCGTTCTTGCGCTTCACCCGCACCTGGAAACCGCCGGGCAGCGCGCGGCCGTGCAGTTCTTCCTCGAGCCGCTCGTTCATCACCTCGCGGTCGGATTCGAGCCAGTAGGGGAAGGGCGGCGACTGGCCGACCAGTTCTTCCTCGCTCCAGCCGGTCATCGCGCAGAAGGCGGCGTTGACGTAGGTGATGCGGCCCTGCAGGTCGAGCACGCGCATGCCGGTGAGCATGGAGTTCTCCATCGCCCGGCGGAAGTTGGTCTCGGCCACCAGACGCTGCTGCGCCTGCAGTCGCCGGCGCGTGTGGCGCCAGGTGCCGATCAGCATCCAGCTCGTGAGCACGCTCAACGCGCAGACCAGCCAGAAGAGCCCGTTGCCGACCACGCCCTGCGAAGTGCGGTAGGCCTGTGCCCGCAGCACCAGCGCATTGCCCACCGGCGACACCGGCACTTCATATTCGTTGGTGCGCTCGGACCAGGGCAGCAGGCGAGTGCCGCTTTCCTTCAGGTTGGCGGTGTTGCCGGCGATCACGTGGCCCTTGGCGTCGAGCAGCGACACCGCATAGCGCGCCTGCACCTCGGAGGGCATGCCGTAGCGCAGCAGCCCGTCGACCGAGAACTCGCCAAGCACGACGCCCGCGAACAAGCCCTGGTCGAAAAGGGGGATGTGCAGCTGAAGCATCGCCGGCGGGTCGCCGCCTGCCACGGGCTGCGAGAAGACCGGCTGGCGCAGCTCGCGGGCCAGGGCGTAGTTGCTCTCGATGTCGCCGGGGCGCAGCACGTCGCCGATCAGGTGCTGCTGCGCCGGATGCACGCTGGGCGCCGCATAGCCGGCCTTGAAGCGGCGACGGTCGTCGATCCAGGTGATGGTCTGCAGTTCTGGGAACTGGCTCACCAGCGACTCGGCGCGGCTGGTGAATTCGATCGGGTCGATCTCGCGGTTGGAGGCATCGCGCGCGATGCGCATCAGCTGCTCCTGCCGCTCCAGCAGCCGCAGGCGCATGCGCTGCTGCGCGTATTCGACGTCGCGGCGCACCGATTCCTGCTCGCGCTCGACTTCCTCGGTGCGCAGGTACCAGAAGGCGGAAACGATGGCGGCAAGGAACAGCAGCACGGCCGCCATCGGAGCGAGCATGGCGACCGCGTCCTGCAGCACCGGGGTCTGGCGTCGCCACCACCTGCGCCACCAGGACAGCGGCGAGGCGTTCACGGCACTGCGGGCAACCGCCAGCGGGGAGGAGAGAGGCATGGGGCGGATTCTAGGCTTGCCCCCTCGGCTTGCCATGCCCCATGGGGACATCCGCTTCTGCTCCGATTTCCTTCAAATTTCACATTGAAAAATCAATGAGCACTATTTGAAATCACGATGTTTCTATGCGAAACTCCGCCGCGTTCGCTGCAGAGCGCACTTAAATTACTGCCACAGCCCTAAAGGAGACAAAGCATGTCGGCAAACCCCGAGAACCTGTTCGGCTCGGCCGCTAACGACGCGGACGCCCAGGAGACCCGTGAATGGATGGATGCCCTGTCTTCCGTCATCCAGAGCGAGGGGCCTGAGCGGGCTCACTTCCTCCTCGAGCAACTTCTCGAGCATGCCCGCCAGAACACGGTCGACATGCCGTTCTCGGCCAATACCGGCTACGTCAACACCATCGAACCTTCGCAGGAAGCCCGCAGCCCCGGCAACCTCGAGATCGAACAGCGCCTGCGCGCCTACATGCGCTGGAACGCGATGGCCATGGTGGTCAAGGCCAACCGCCATCATCCGGCCGAGGGCGGCGACCTCGGTGGCCACATCGGCTCCTTCGCCTCGCTGGCCAGCATGTTCGGCGCCGGCTTCAACCACTTCTGGCACGCCGAGAGCGAGAACCATGGCGGCGACCTGCTCTACATCCAGGGCCACGTCTCTCCCGGCATCTACGCCCGCGCCTACCTCGAAGGCCGCCTCTCCGAAGAGCAGTTGCTCAACTTCCGCCAGGAAGTCGACGGCAAGGGCCTTTCCAGCTACCCGCACCCCAAGCTGATGCCGGAGTTCTGGCAGTTCCCCACCGTGTCGATGGGCCTGGGCCCGCTGATGGCCATCTACCAGGCGCGCTTCCTCAAGTACCTGCACGCCCGCGGCATCGCCAACACCGAGAACCGCAAGGTCTGGGTCTTCTGCGGCGACGGCGAAATGGACGAGGTCGAATCGCTGGGCGCGATCGGCCTGGCAGCGCGCGAGAACCTCGACAACCTGATCTTCGTCATCAACTGCAACCTGCAGCGCCTGGACGGCCCGGTGCGCGGCAACGGCAAGATCATCCAGGAGCTCGAAGGCGAGTTCCGCGGCGCCAACTGGAACGTCGTCAAGCTGGTCTGGGGCAAGGGCTGGGACGCCCTGCTCGAGAAGGACCACGACGGCGCGCTGCGCAAGATCATGATGGAGTGCAACGACGGCGACTACCAGTCGTTCAAGGCCAACGACGGCGCCTACGTCCGCAAGAACTTCTTCGGCCGCGACCCGCGCACGCTGAAGATGGTCGAGCACATGACCGACGACGAGATCTGGAACCTGCAGCGCGGCGGCCACGACTCGCAGAAGGTGTACGCCGCCTTCCACGCCGCGCAGAACCACAAGGGCCAGCCCACCGTGCTGCTCGTGAAGACCGTCAAGGGCTTCGGCATGGGCAAGATCGGTGAAGGCAAGAACACGGTCCACCAGACCAAGAAGCTCGGCGACGAGGACATCAAGGCCTTCCGCGACCGCTTCAACATCCCGATCCCCGACAGCCAGATCGCCGAGCTGCCGTTCTACAAGCCGGCCGACGACACGCCGGAAATGAAGTACCTGCACGAGCGCCGCAAGGCCCTGGGCGGCTACCTGCCGCACCGCCGCGTGAAGAGCGACGAGAGCTTCACCGTGCCCGCGCTTGACACCTTCAAGGCAGTGCTCGAACCCACGGCAGAAGGCCGCGAGATCTCGACCACCCAGGCCTACGTGCGCTTCCTCACGCAGCTGCTGCGCGACAAGGCGCTGGGCCCGCGCGTCGTCCCCATCCTGGTCGACGAGGCCCGAACCTTCGGCATGGAAGGCCTGTTCCGCCAGGTCGGCATCTACAACCCGCACGGTCAGCAGTACACCCCGGTCGACAAGGACCAGGTCATGTACTACAAGGAAGACAAGGCCGGCCAGATCCTGCAGGAAGGCATCAACGAGGCCGGCGGCATGTCGAGCTGGATCGCTGCCGCCACCTCGTACAGCACCAACAACCGCATCATGGTGCCGTTCTACGTGTACTACTCGATGTTCGGCTTCCAGCGCATCGGCGACCTGGCATGGGCTGCCGGCGACATGCAGGCGCGCGGCTTCCTGCTGGGCGGCACCTCGGGACGCACCACGCTGAACGGCGAAGGCCTGCAGCATGAGGACGGCCACAGCCACATCCTGGCCAACACCATCCCGAACTGCGTGAGCTACGACCCGACCTTCGCGCATGAAGTCGGCGTGATCCTGCACCATGGCTTGAAGCGCATGGTCGAGAAGCAGGACAACGTCTACTATTACCTGACGCTGCTCAACGAGAACTACGCGATGCCCGGCCTGCAGCCCGGCACCGAGGAGCAGATCATCAAGGGCATGTACCTGTCGAAGCAGGGCCCCGCGATCAAGGCCGGCAAGGGCAAGGATGCGCCGAGCGTGCAACTGCTGGGCAGCGGCACCATCCTGCGCGAGAGCTTCGCGGCACAGGAACTGCTCGAGAAGGACTGGGGCGTTTCTGCTTCGGTGTGGAGCTGCCCGAGCTTCAACGAGCTCACCCGCGACGGCCAGGACGCCGACCGCTGGAACCTGCTGCACCCCGACCAGACCCCGCGCGTGCCCTTCGTGGCCGAGCAGCTCGGCGCCACGGCCGGCCCGGTGGTCGCATCGACCGACTACATGAAGGCCTACGCCGAGCAGATCCGCCCCTTCATTCCGAAGGGCCGCAACTACAAGGTGCTTGGCACCGACGGCTTCGGCCGCAGCGACTTCCGCAGCAAGCTGCGCGAGCACTTCGAGGTCAACCGCCACTACATCGTGGTGGCGGCGCTCAAGGCGCTGAGCGAAGACGGCACCGTGCCGGTGGCCAAGGTGGTGGAAGCGATCAAGAAGTACGGCATCAATGTCGACAAGGTCAACCCGCTCTACGCCTGATCCCCAATCAACAACCAACCAACGAACGAACGGCGCCTGACGGCGGGAGACAACGATATGGCAGCAGTGGAAGTGAAGGTGCCTGACATCGGCGATTTCGATGAAGTCGCGGTGATCGAGGTGCTCGTGAAGGTGGGCGACACGGTGAAGGCCGAACAGTCGCTCATCACGGTCGAATCGGACAAGGCCTCGATGGAGATCCCGTCGTCGGCCGCCGGTGTGGTCAAGGAACTCAAGGTCGAGGTCGGCGGCAAGGTCAAGGAGGGCTCGGTGGTGCTCGTGCTCGAGGCTGAAGGCTCGGGTGCGGCTGCTCCGGCTCCGGCGCCTGCCGCGCCTGCGCCGGCCGCGGCAGCGCCCGCGCCGGCTGCTCCTGCCGCTGCGCCGGCAGCTTCGGGCCCGGTCGAGGTCAAGGTGCCCGACATCGGCGACTTCAAGGACGTCGCCGTCATCGAAGTGCTGGTGAAGGTGGGCGACACGATCAAGGCCGAGCAGTCGCTGATCACGGTCGAGTCGGACAAGGCCTCGATGGAGATTCCGTCGTCGGCCGCCGGCGTGCTCAAGGAACTCAAGGTCAAGGTCGGCGATACGGTCAACATCGGCGACCTGATCGCCGTGCTCGAAGGCGCGGCAGGCTCCGCTGCACCGGCACCGGCACCGGCACCGGCACCGGCACCGGCACCGGCACCGGCTGCAGCCGCCGCCGCCGCCGCTCCGGCGACCGCCACGGCCAGCGCTCCCGCTCCGGCGGCATCGGCTCCCGCGCCTGCAGCCGCTCCCGCAGCGGCGGCGCCGGCCCACAACCCGACGGTCGCGCCCACCGGCAAGCTGCCGCACGCCTCGCCCTCGGTGCGCAAGTTCGCCCGCGAACTCGGCGTGCCGCTCGAAGAGGTCAAGGGCTCCGGTCCCAAGGGCCGCATCACGCAGGAAGACATCCAGAGCTTCACCAAGGCGGTGATGAGCGGCCAGGTCAGCACCAAGGCCTCCGCGGCCAAGGCCCCGGCCGGCGGTGGCGCCGATGGCGCTGCGCTGGGCCTCATTCCCTGGCCGAAGGTCGACTTCACCAAGTTCGGCACGGTCGAGCGCAAGGAGCTGTCGCGCATCAAGAAGCTCAGCGGCGCGAACCTGCACCGCAACTGGGTGATGATCCCGCACGTCACCAACAACGACGAAGCCGACATCACCGAGCTCGAGGCCTTCCGCGTCTCCACCAACAAGGAGAACGAGAAGTCGGGCGTCAAGGTGACGATGCTGGCCTTCGTCATCAAGGCGGTGGTCGCGGCGCTGAAGAAATTCCCGGAGTTCAACACCAGCCTGGACGGCGACCAGCTCGTCTACAAGCAGTACTACCACATCGGCTTCGCGGCCGACACGCCCAACGGCCTCGTGGTGCCCGTGCTGAAGGACGCCGACAAGAAGGGCATCCTGCAGATCAGCGCCGAGATGGGCGAGCTCGCCAAGAAGGCGCGCGACGGCAAGCTCGGCTCGGCCGACATGCAGGGCGGCTGCTTCTCGATCAGCTCGCTCGGCGGCATCGGCGGCACGCACTTCACGCCGATCATCAACGCGCCCGAGGTGGCCATCCTCGGCCTCTCGAAGAGCGCGATGAAGCCGGTGTGGGACGGCAAGCAGTTCGTGCCCCGCCTCACGCTGCCGCTGTCGCTGTCGTACGACCACCGCGTGATCGACGGCGCCCTGGCTGCGCGTTTCAACGCCTACCTGGGCCAGGTGCTCGCGGACTACCGTCGAATCCTGTTATGACCACCGTAGTGGCCGTCCGCAAGGGCGGCCAGGTCACGATGGCAGCGGATTCTCTGGTGACCTTCGGCGACACGCGGCTCTCGCACCGCGCCGAGGCGAACCAGAAGATCTTCACCGTCGAGGACGCGGCGGGCTCCAGCCTGTTCGCCATGGCCGGCGCAGCCGCGCACTTCCTGGTGCTGCAGCATGCGCTGGCTGCGCAGCCGCGCGAGCAACTGCTGTTCGGCAGCAAGCACGAGATCTTCCGCACCTTCACGATGCTGCATCCGGTGCTGAAGGACTCGTTCTTCATGCAGACCAAGGAAGACGAGCACGAGCCGTACGAGTCGAGCCAGTTCACGATGCTGATGGCCAACCAGAGCGGCATCTACGGCATCTACAGCTACCGCGAGGTGTTCGAGTTCAAGGAGTTCTGGGCCATCGGCTCGGGACGCAGCTTTGCGCTCGGCGCCATGCACGCGGCCTATGACATCAAGTCGCGCACTTCGCGCGACGTGGCGGAGGCGGGCATCGCCGCCGCCTGCGAATTCGATCGCAATTCGGCCCCACCGGTCGACGTTCTCACACTCAAACTGAAAGTGTCCAAATGAGCGAACAACAAATCAAGGTGCCCGACATCGGCGACTTCGACGAAGTCGCGGTCATCGAGGTGCTGGTCAACGTCGGAGACACGGTCAAGGCCGAGCAGTCGCTGATCACGGTCGAATCGGACAAGGCCTCGATGGAGATCCCGTCGTCCGCCGCGGGCGTGGTGAAGTCGCTCGCGGTGAAGGTGGGCGACAAGGTCAGCGAAGGCTCGGTGGTGCTGACGCTGGAGGTCGATGGTGCTGCAGCAGCTCCAGCGCCCGCTGCGGCGGCGCCCGCCCCGGCGGCGGCAGCTCCTGCGCCGAAGGCGGCTGCCCCGGCTGCGGCCCCCGCTGCGCCGGCGGTCGCCGTGTCCAGCTACGGCGGCAAGGTCGATGTCGAGTGCGACGTGATCGTGCTCGGCGCAGGCCCCGGCGGCTACTCGGCCGCCTTCCGCGCGGCCGACCTCGGCCTGAAGGTCGTGCTGATCGAGCGCTACGCCACCCTCGGCGGCGTGTGCCTGAACGTCGGCTGCATCCCGTCGAAGGCGCTGCTGCACGTGGCTTCGGTCATGGATGAGGTCAAGCACTTCGCCGACCTCGGCGTGAGCTTCGGCGCGCCCACGGTCGACCGCGCCAAGCTGCTCGGCCACAAGAACAAGGTGGTGGGCAAGCTCACCAGCGGCCTCACCGCCATGGCCAAGATGCGCAAGGTGACGGTGCTGCGCGGCGTCGGCAACTTCATCGACCCGCACCACATCGAGGTCGAGGAAACCTCCGGCACCAGCTGGGACACCACCGGCAGCAAGCAGACCGTGAAGTTCCGCAGCGCGATCATCGCGGCGGGTTCGCAGTCGGTGAGCCTGCCCTTCATGCCGAAGGACCCGCGCATCGTCGACTCGACCGGCGCGCTGGAAATGGGCGTCGATCCCAAGCGCATGCTGATCCTCGGCGGCGGCATCATCGGCCTGGAGATGGGCACGGTGTATTCCACGCTGGGCGCGCGCCTGGACGTGGTCGAGATGCTCGACGGCCTGATGCAGGGCGCTGACCGCGATCTGGTAAAGGTCTGGCAGAAGATGAACGCGCCGCGCTTCGACAACATCATGCTCAAGACCAAGACGGTCGGCGCCGAGGCCACGAAGGAAGGCATCAAGGTCACCTTCGAGGGCGAGAACGCGCCGAAGGAGCCGCAGGTGTACGACCTGGTGCTGCAGGCCGTGGGCCGCAGCCCCAACGGCAAGAAGATCGGTGCCGAGAAAGCCGGCGTCACGGTGAGCGACCGCGGCTTCATTCCGGTCGACATCCAGATGCGCACCAACGTGCCGCACATCTTCGCCATCGGCGACATCGTGGGTCAGCCCATGCTGGCGCACAAGGCAGTGCACGAGGCGCACGTGGCGGCCGAAGTCATTGCCGGCGAGCTCAAGGGTGACAAGGAACTGTCGAGCGCGGCCTTCAACGCCCGCGTGATCCCGAGCGTGGCCTACACCGACCCCGAAGTGGCGTGGGTCGGCCTGACCGAAGACCAGGCGAAGGCCGAAGGCATCAAGGTCAAGAAGGGCCATTTCCCGTGGACCGCCTCGGGCCGCGCCATCGCCAACGGCCGCGACGAGGGCTTCACCAAGCTGCTGTTCGACGCAGAAACGCATCGCATCCTGGGCGGCGGCATCGTCGGCACGCATGCCGGCGACATGCTGGGCGAGATCGCGCTGGCCATCGAGATGGGCGCCGACGAGATCGATATCGGCAAGACCATTCACCCGCACCCGACGCTGGGCGAAAGCATCGGCATGGCGGCGGAAGTGGCGCACGGCACCTGCACGGACCTGCCGCCGCAGAAGAAGGGCTGAGGAAGAAGCCGAGCGATCCGAGGGCGCCGTTTTTCAGGCGCCCATGAAAAATCCCGCCGAGGCGGGATTTTTTTCGTCCTGGAGACCAGGTGGTTGGATTTTGAGCGGGCTCAGTTGCCGGTGTTGGCGACTGCAGCTGCCTTCACTTCTTCCGCCGAGCCGCCGAGCACGCGGCGGGCACCGTCGAAGCGGCGCTGCCAGTAGCTGCCGTTCATGTCCTCGACGCGAACCTGGGCGCCGGAGCGGGGGGAGTGGATGAACTTGCCTTCGCCGACGTAGATGCCGACATGGCTGAAGGCGCGGCGCATGGTGTTGAAGAACACGAGGTCGCCGGGCTTGAGCTGGCTGCGGTCGATCTTCTCGGTGGCTGCGGCCTGCTCTTCGGCGCGGCGGGGGAGCATGTGGCCGACCGTCTCGTTGTACATGGCGCGGACGAAGCCGCTGCAGTCGAAGCCGGATTCGGCGGTGTTGCCGCCACGACGGTAGGGGACGCCCAGGAATCCGATGGCGGTGACGACCAGGTCGGAAGTGCGTTCGGTGACGGTTTGGCGAACCTGCTTGAGCTGTCCGATCAGGCCTTTGTCGGCAAGCATTCGTGCCAGCTCGTCATCGGTTTTTTCCTGTTGGGGGGCTGCATGGACTGCAACGGCAAAGAGGAGGGATGCGGGTAGGACGAAAAAACGCATGGCGCGTAGGATATTGATGACGCGCGGTTATGTCAATTTAAACAGAATTAGCGGATCCCTCTGTAAGTCATTGATTTACATGAAAAATTTCGATCCGGTCAAAGAAAAAATGTAACGGCGAACGTTTATGGTCCATAAATGGTTGACGGCCGAAAGGCCTTCGGACCTCGGGTGGATCGACGCTCGTGCTGGATTCGGTCGCTATTTCTCGTCAAGATCGCTTCAACTTCACGGAAAAGCCATGAACTTGCCGCGCCTTCCTCTTTCGACATCCCTTCGCCGCTGGGCATTTGTCACGGTAATTGGGTTCTGCGGTCTCGCTGCCGCGCAGACCCGGCCCGAAACCGTGGCGACCGGGCTCGAAAACCCGTGGGGCGTCACCTTCCTTCCAGGCGGCCGTTTCGTGGTGACCGAGCGGCCCGGCCGCATGCGGCTGGTCGGTGCCGACGGCAGGATCGGCGCACCCATCGCAGGCCTGCCTTCCATCGCGGCGGGCGGGCAGGGCGGCCTGCTCGACGTGCTGGCCGACTCCGGCTTCGAAAAGAACCGCACGCTGTATTTCTGCTTCTCCGAACCCGATGCGGGCGGCTCGGCCAACAGCACCGCGCTGGCGCGCGCCAACCTGTCGGCCGACGGCACGAAGCTCGAGGAGCTGAAGATCATCTTCAGCCAGCAGCCCAAGGTGGCCAGCCGCGCCCACTTCGGCTGCCGCATCGTCGAGGCGCGCGACGGCACGCTGTTCCTCACGCTCGGCGACCGTTTCAGCCGCAAGGAAGACGCCCAGAAGCTCGACAACCACCTGGGCAAGATCGTGCGCATCGGCAAGGACGGCTCGGTGCCCGAGGACAACCCCTTCGTCGGGAAGGCGGGTGCGCTGCCCGAGATCTGGAGCTATGGCCACCGCAACGGACAGGGCGCCACGCTCGCGCCCGACGGCCGCCTCTGGATGACGGAGCACGGCCCGCAGGGCGGGGACGAGATCAACATCCCGCAGGCCGGCCGCAACTATGGCTGGCCCGTGATCACCTACGGCGAGAACTACGGTGGCGGAAAGATCGGCGACGGCATCACGGCCAAGGAGGGCATGGAGCAGCCACTGCACTACTGGGTGCCGTCGATCGCGCCATCGGGCATGGCCTTCCTGACCAGCGACCGCTACGGCGCCGCCTGGAAGGGCAACCTGTTCGTGGGCTCGCTCAAGTTCGGCTACCTGGACCGCATCGAAATCAAGGGCGGCAAGGTGGCGGCCGAGCACAAGCTGCTGGCGGAAGGCCGGGCCCGAATCCGCGACGTGAAGCAGGGCCCGGACGGATTGCTCTATGTGCTGACCGACGAGGCCGACGGCAAGCTGCTGCGCCTGCGGCCGAACTGAGCCGAATTCAGCGCGATTGACGTTCAGCCGGGGCAGCCCGGCAGCGGCAATGTCGGAAGCATCCGGCGCCAGAGCCGGTTCCACTCGGGCCAGTCGTGGCCGCCCTCGGTCGTGAAGACGCGCTCGGGCGGCAGCACGCCGGCCAGCAGACGGTGGCTGAAGGCGAAGCGGTCGTCGAGGCCGTAGCCCAGGTAGAGCGGGGGCCGGGCGCCCGCTGTGTTCGTGAAGCCCTCGTAGCCGCGCAGCCATTGCCACAGCTGCGTCTCGTCGGGCGTTCGTGGATTTGCCGCGGCCGGATCGACCAGCGGCCCTTTCCATTTGGCGAGGCCGCCGGCATTGGCGATGTCCGTGGCGAGCGTGCGTTCGCCGAGGTAGGGGGCGAGGGCCACCAGGCCTGCGAGGTCGCCGGGATGCGTCTGCGCGTAGAGCATGCTGCCGAAGCCACCCAGGGAAATGCCGACGAACCAGATGTGGCGGTAGCCCTGGCTGCGCGCCGGTGCCACCACGTCCGCGCCGAGGCGATCGAGGATGGTCTTGTCGTTGAAGTAGCCGAGATGGGAGTCCACCAGCATCACGTCCGCCGCGATGCGGTTCTCGCCGACCGCGCGCACGAAGCCCTCGCGCTCGAATTCGTCGATCGTCGAGTAGGCGCCGGGGAGCATCACCAGCAGCGTGTCGACGTTGCCGCGCGCGCAGTTGCTCTTTTCGAGCGAGGTCGTCATCGGCACCGTGGTCTTGCGCACGCCGCCGCAGGCGGTGACGAGGAGGAGCGCGGTGCCCAACCCCAGTGCCGCGAGGCAGAGCCTTTTCGATGAGAGCTTCATCCGCCGGAGTCTAGGCGCGTCGCGAGACGGGCAGCTCGACCATCACGGCCTGGCCGGGCGTGGTGCAGCCGGTGTCGCAGCACCTGCCGGGCTGGCGGTTGCGCGTGATGGCGCGGGCCGGGTCGTGCGGCGCGGCGGCGGGCGAGCCATCGGCCGCGATGCCGCGTTCCAGGATGCGCTCCACCAGCTCGACCTTGGAGCCCACCGGGTAGTTGCGCCAGATCTCCTGCTTCATCGCCGCGGGCGAGCCGCCGCCGTGCAGGCTGATCACGCTGTACCAGCCGCCCTGGTAGCCGGCCGTCAGGTCCTCGATGAATCGGGCTGTCTCGATGCGCTGTTCGTAGGGAATGGCCGGGTTGGCCCGCAGCACGTCGGACAGGCGGGCGGCAGTCTCGGGGTTGTGGTCTTCGTCGGGGCCGGGCAGGGTGACGATCAGGCCGCCGCTCACGTAGTGCGCGATGCGGTGCATGTCGTAGATCTTCGTGGCCAGCAGCAGCTTGCCGATGTTGCTGAACACCGGATCGGGCATGAACACCTCGCAATGCTCGTCGGCCTTGCCGTAGACGCTGGCCGCCACGCCGCAGGCGAAGAAGCTCTCGGTGATGGTGATGAGCTCGACCATCTGCTCGCGCAGGTGGCTCTCCTTGCCCGGGTCGAAGCCATTGGCCTCGCACATCAGCGCGCCCGCGCCGATCAGCAGGTCGCCGAAGCCGGCGCGCGCGCCGATGCAGCTGTGGCGGTGGTGCGTGGCGTAGCTGTAGGTCAGGTGGCCGGAGTGCTCCCACTCGCCCGCGTAGAACACGCGCTCCCAGGGCACGAAGACTTTGTCGAAGATGCACACGCCGGTGCTCTGGCCGTACTTGCGGCTGAAGAGGGCCTCCCCATGCTCCAGCTTCTCGCCGGGCCTGCCCGCCGGGCGCGCGACGATGGTCAGGCCGGGCGCATCGAGCGGCACGGCGCAGCAGACGGCGAAGTCGGCATCTTCCCTTCCCATGTTGCGGCAGGGCATGACGAGCAGCTCGTGCACATAGGGCGCGCCGGTCACGATCGCCTTGGTGCCCGAGATGACGATGCCGCGCGCGCTGCGTTCGACCACGTGCAGGTAGCTGTCGACGTTCGCCTGCTCGTGCGGGCGGCGGCTGCGGTCGCCCTTGGCGTCGGTCATGGCGACGCCGAGCGTCAGGTCCTGGTCCTGCACGCGGTGCAGGTACTCGTGGAAGCGGGCGGTGTGCTCGGTGCTGCCACGGGCGTCGTCGATGCGGGCCGACACCTGGGCGATGGCGTTGAGCGCGTCGTGCGTCAGGTAGCGCTGGGCGCAGCCCGTTTCCTGGCAGACCAGCCGCACCGCCTCGAGCTTGTTGAGCAGGTCGCCGGCGCTGGTGTTGATGTGGGAGAGCCTGTTGACCCGCTTGCCGCTGGTGTGCTGCACGGCGGTCATGAGCGGCTCGTACTCCTTCCTCAGCGCGTAGTCGTAGGTGAGGGCGATGGCATTGATGCCGGGCTGGAAGGCGGCTTCGTCGGCCACGCTGTCGACGCGGCGGCCGTCGATGAACACCGTGGGCTTGTAGCGGCGCAGCGATTCGCGGTAGTCGGCGCCGGACATGAGGGAGGCGCTGGAAAGCGGGGCGTTCATCGTGTCTGTCTCCTGGCTGTTCTGCCGGGATTTAAACACTGTTCAACTTTTCGATCAACGATCAGAAAACTGGATCGACGATCAATCGGAGGGCTATAGTCCCGCCCATGCATGCCAAGCTCCAACGCCGACAGGCGCTCACCGACGCCCGCCGCGCGCTCGTGCTCGACGCTGCACGGGCGGTCTTCCTCGAGGCGGGCATCGAGGGCGCGAGCGTTCGCGAAATCGCCAGGAGGGCGGGCTACACCCCGGGTGCGATCTATTCGTACTTCGAGAGCAAGGAAGCGATCTACGCCGCTTTGCTGAACGAGTCCATCCAGCGGCTGCAGTCCGCGGTGGCCGAGGCCTCTGCGTCGCAGGACGGCCCCGGACAGGCGCTCGCTGCGAGGGCCCAGGCCTGGTTCGACTTCTACGCAGCGAATCCGCGCGAGCTCGACCTCGGTTTCTATCTGGTGCAGGGCATGCGCCCGCGCGGCCTGACCAGCGAGCTCGACCACGAGCTGAACGACCATCTCTACCAGGCCCTGCGACCCTGCGAAGAAGCGCTGCAGGAACTGGGGCTCGACGCCGACGCGGCCCTGCGCGAGAACACCGCGCTCTTCGCGCACGGCGTCGGCCTGCTGCTGATGCAGCATACGGGGCGCATCCGCATGTTCAGGCAGTCGGCCGATGTGCTGTTCAAGTCCTACGTGGCGCAGCTCGTCGCGCGCGTGGCCGGCGGCTCGCGTCAGCCAGGTCTTTTCGGTGGTACGGTTCAGCCCGATTCAACCGATTCCTGAAGAAAGAACCTTTTCATGCTGCTCGACGCCTCGCAATCCCAACTCATCCTGGTCGACTACCAGGAGCGCCTGATGCCGGCGATCTTCGAGGGAGAAGCGGTTGCGCAGAACGCCGTGCGGCTCGGCAAGATGGCCAAGCTGTTCCAGGTGCCGGTGTTCGGCACCGAGCACAACCCCTCCAAGCTGGGCCAGAACCTGCCCGACATCCGCGCGCAGTGCCAGCGCACCCTGTCGAAGATGCACTTCAGTGGCGTGGAGGAGGGCCTCGGCGAGTGGCTGCGCGTGCCGGCCAAGGCGCCGCAGGGCAATGCGCGCAGCCTGCCCAAGCATCTGCAGAAGCCGCAGCAAGCCGCCGAGGAGCGCAACAGCATCGTCATCGCCGGCTGCGAAGCCCATGTCTGCCTGCTGCAGACGGCGCTCGACCTGTTGGAAGACGAGTTCGAGGTCTGGGTCGTGACAGACGCCTGCAGTTCGCGCACCGAGCGCAACCGTGATGCCGCCTTCGACCGCCTGGCTGGCGCCGGGGCCGAGCTGGTGACGACCGAGATGGTCGGCTTCGAATGGCTGCGCACGGCCGAGCATCCGGCGTTTCCCGAAGTGCTCTCGCTGATCCGCTGAGCCTGGGGGTGGAGTGAAGCCGGGTTGCCCCGGCTGTCAGCTTACTGCAAGATCGGCCTCCATAATTATGAATTCAGTTTTGGCGCCGGCCAGGACGGAACGAATGACAGGAGACAAACCGAGATGAGCCGCTATGAAGAGTTCTATCGTCAGTCCGTCGACGCGCCCGAGGCCTTCTGGGCCGAGCAGGCGAAGCTGATCGACTGGCAGACGCCCGCGCAACAGATCCTCGACGCCAGCCAGCCGCCTTTCGCGCGCTGGTTCGTGGGCGGCACCACCAATCTCTGCCACAACGCAGTCGATCGGCACCTCGCGCAGCGGGGCGACCAGCCGGCGCTGATCTTCGTGTCCACCGAAACGGGTGTGGAGAAGAGCTACAGCTTCGCCGAGCTGCACGCCGAGGTGCAGCGCACCGCCGCCAGCCTCCTCGAGCTGGGGGTGGGCAAGGGCGATCGCGTGCTCATCTACATGCCGATGATCCCGGAGGCCGCCTTCGCGATGCTGGCCTGCGCGCGCATCGGCGCCATCCATTGCGTGGTGTTCGGCGGCTTCGCCAGCGGGTCGCTCGCCACGCGCATCGAGGACGCCGAGCCCAAGGTGATCGTGAGCGCCGACGCGGGCTCGCGCGGCAGCAAGGTCATCGCATACAAGCCGCTGCTCGACGAGGCGATCCGGCTGTCGAAGCACAAGCCCTCGGCCGTGCTGCTGACCGACCGCGGCCTCGCACCGATGGAGCTGACTGCCGGGCGCGACCATCTGGCCGCCGAGCTGCGCCGCAAGCACCTCGACGCCGAGGTGCCATGCACCTGGCTGGCTTCCACCGACATCAGCTACACCATCTACACGAGCGGCACCACGGGCAAGCCCAAGGGCGTGCAGCGCGACGTGGGCGGCTACGCGGTCGCGCTGGCTGCGAGCATGAAGCACATCTTCGACGGCCGGCCGGGCGAGACCTACTTCTCCACCAGCGACATCGGCTGGGTGGTGGGGCACAGCTACATCGTCTACGGCCCGCTGATCGCGGGCATGGCGACGATCATGTACGAGGGCCTGCCCACGCAGGGCATCGACCGGCAGCCCGACGGCGGCATCTGGTGGCGGCTGGTCGAGAAATACAAGGTGACGGTGATGTTCAGCGCGCCCACCGCCGTGCGCGTGTTGAAGAAGCAGGACCCGGCGCTGCTGAAGAAATACGATCTCTCGACCCTGCGCGCGCTGTTCCTGGCCGGCGAGCCGCTCGATGAGCCGACCGCCCGCTGGATCAGCGAGGGTCTTGGCGTGCCGATCATCGACAATTACTGGCAGACCGAATCGGGCTGGCCGATGATCACCATCGCCAACGGCGTCGAGCCCAAGCCCAGCAAGTTCGGAAGCCCCGGCGTGCCGATGTACGGCTACCGCATCAAGATACTGCACGAGTCCACCGGCGAGGAACTGACCGGCGCCAACGAGAAGGGCGTGGTCGTGGTCGAGGGGCCGACTCCGCCGGGCTTCATGCAGACCGTGTGGAAGGACGATGCGCGCTTCGTCAACACCTACTGGAACAGCGTGCCCGGCAAGATGGTCTATTCGACCTTCGACTGGGGCATCCGCGACGAGGACGGCTATTTCTACATCCTCGGGCGCACCGACGACGTGATCAACGTGGCAGGCCACCGGCTCGGCACGCGCGAGATCGAGGAGAGCATCTCGGGCCATTCCAACGTGGCCGAGGTGGCGGTCGTCGGCGTGGCCGATGCGCTGAAGGGGCAGGTCGCGATGGCCTTCGTCGTGCCCAAGGACGGCAAGGCCGTGGCCGATGCCGATGCGGCCCTGAAGCTCGAGGGCGAGATCATGAAGGTGGTGGCCGACCAGCTCGGCGCCCTGGCCCGGCCGGCGCGGGTGCGCTTCGTCTCGGGCCTGCCGAAGACCCGCAGCGGCAAGCTGCTGCGCCGCGCCATCCAGGCCGTCTGCGAGCACCGCGATCCCGGCGACCTGACCACCATCGACGACCCGGCCACCCTGCAGCAGATCAAACAGTTACTCACTTCGTCCGAATGAGCGGGGAATGAGCAACAGGAGGGCTTGCGAAGCCGGGTTGGACCGTCATATGGTTGACGTGGCACAATGCCAAGGTACTCAGGCCCTTCCCCAGCCACAGTCGCATCCGCCAATCGGTTCAGCCGTGTCGCGGAAGGTTTCTTAAACCAACTAGTGCTTCCCTCAGGGAAGCGAAGGTCAGCGGATCATGAGCGATTCTTCCACGCCCACGGCGTACACCGCCTATCAAGGCAACACGTACCTCTTCGGCGGCAACGCGCCGTATGTCGAGGAAATGTACGAAAACTACCTCGCCAACCCCGGCAGCGTGCCCGACAACTGGCGTTCGTACTTCGACGCGCTGCAGAACGTGCCTGCCGCCGACGGCTCCAACACCCGCGACGTCCCCCACCAGCCGGTCATCAATGCCTTCGCAGAACTCGCGAAGCAGGGCACGACCAAGGTCGTGCAGGCCAGCGGCGCCGATTCCGAACTCGGCCGCAAGCGCACGGCAGTCCAGCAGCTCATCGCCGCCTACCGCAACGTCGGCGCCCGCTGGGCCGACCTCGATCCGCTCAAGCGCGCCGAGCGCCCCTCCATCCCCGAACTCGAGCCCTCGTTCTACGGCTTCGCCGACGCCGACCTCGAGACGGTGTTCAACACCAGCAACACCTTCTTCGGCAAGGAAACGATGTCCCTGCGAGAGCTGCTCAATGCTCTGCGCGAAACGTACTGCGGCACCATCGGCGCCGAGTACATGTACACCACCGACCAGAACCACAAGCGCTGGTGGCAGCAGAAGCTCGAGAGCGCCCGCACCAATCCCAAGCTGAATACCGAGCAGAAGAAGCGCGTTCTCGACCGCCTGACCGCGGCCGAAGGCCTCGAGCGCTTCCTCCACACCAAGTACGTCGGCCAGAAGCGCTTCTCGCTCGAAGGCGGCGAGAGCTTCATCGTCGCGATGGACGAGCTCATCAACCGCGCCGGCGAGAAGGGCGTGCAGGAAATCGTGATCGGCATGGCCCACCGCGGCCGCCTGAACGTGCTGGTGAACTCGCTGGGCAAGATGCCCGCCGACCTGTTCGCCGAGTTCGACCACACCGCCCCCGAAGAGCTGCCCAGCGGCGACGTGAAGTATCACCAGGGCTTCAGCTCCGACGTCAGCACCCCTGGCGGCCCGGTGCACCTGTCGCTGGCCTTCAACCCCTCCCACCTCGAGATCGTGAACCCGGTCGTCGAAGGCTCGGTGCGCGCGCGCATGGACCGCCGCGGCGACAAGGAAGGCGACTCGGTGCTGCCGGTGCTCGTGCACGGCGACGCCGCCTTCGCCGGCCAGGGCGTGGTCATGGAAACGCTGGCACTGGCCGAGACCCGCGGCTACTACACCGGCGGCACGGTCCACATCGTCATCAACAACCAGATCGGCTTCACCACCAGCGACCCGCGCGACAGCCGCTCGACGCTGTACTGCTCGGACATCGTGAAGATGATCGAGGCACCCGTGCTGCACGTGAACGGCGACGATCCCGAAGCCGTGGTGCTGTGCATGCAGCTCGCGCTCGAGTTCCGCCAGGAGTTCAACAAGGACGTGGTGGTCGACATCGTCTGCTACCGCAAGCTGGGCCACAACGAGCAGGACACCCCCTCGCTCACCCAGCCGCTGATGTACAAGAAGATCGCCCAGCACCCCGGCACCCGCCGCCTGTACGCCGACAAGCTGGCCGCGCAGGGCCTGGGCGACACGCTCGGCGACGACATGGTCAAGGCCTACCGCGCCGCCATGGATGCCGGCAAGCACACCATCGACCCGGTTCTGACCAACTTCAAGAGCAAGTACGCGGTCGACTGGAGCCCCTTCCTCAACAAGAAGTGGACCGACGCCGGCGACACCGCCATCCCCACGACCGAGTGGAAGCGCCTGGCCGAGAAGATCACCACCGTGCCGCAAGGCTTCACCGTGCACCCGCTGGTGAAGAAGGTGCTGGACGACCGCGCCGCCATGGGCCGCGGCGACGTCAACGTCGACTGGGGCATGGGCGAGCACATGGCCTTCGCCTCGCTGGTGGCCAGCGGCTATCCGGTGCGCCTGTCGGGTGAAGACTCCGGCCGCGGCACCTTCACGCACCGCCACGCGGTGCTGCACGACCAGAACCGCGAGAAGTTCGACGAAGGCACGTACGTGCCGCTGCAGAACGTGGCCGACAACCAGGCTCCGTTCGTCGTCATCGACTCGATCCTCTCGGAAGAAGCGGTGCTGGCCTTCGAATACGGCTATGCCTCGAACGACCCGAACACCCTGGTGATCTGGGAAGCGCAGTTCGGCGACTTCGTCAACGGCGCGCAGGTCGTGATCGACCAGTTCATCGCCTCGGGTGAAGTGAAGTGGGGCCGCGTCAACGGCATCACCATGATGCTGCCGCACGGCTACGAAGGCCAGGGCCCCGAGCACAGCTCGGCCCGCCTGGAGCGCTTCATGCAGCTCGCCGCCGACGCCAACATGCAGATCGTGCAGCCCACCACGGCCAGCCAGATCTTCCACGTGCTGCGCCGCCAGATGGTGCGCAGCCTGCGCAAGCCGCTGATCATCATGACGCCGAAGTCGCTGCTGCGTAACAAGGACGCGACCTCGCCACTGTCCGAGTTCGTCAAGGGCGGTTTCCAGACCGTGATCCCCGACAGCCGCGACCTGAAGGCCGAGAAGGTCAAGCGCCTGATCGCCTGCTCGGGCAAGGTCTACTACGACTTGGCCAAGAAGCGCGAGGAGAAGGAAGCCGACGACGTGGCGATCATCCGCGTCGAGCAGCTCTATCCGTTCCCGCACAAGGCATTCGCCGCCGAGATCAAGAAGTACCCGAATCTCGTCGACGTGGTCTGGTGCCAGGACGAGCCGCAGAACCAGGGCGCCTGGTTCTTCGTGCAGCACTACATCCACGAAAACATGCAGGAAGGCCAGAAGCTCGGCTACTCCGGCCGTGCCGCATCGGCCTCGCCGGCGGTGGGCTACTCGCACCTGCACCAGGAACAGCAGAAGGCGCTCGTCGACGGCGCATTCGCCAAGCTCAAGGGCTTCGTGCTGACCAAGTAAACCTGTCCTCTTTCACACGAACACCCTGAAGAACAAATCGGAGCCCACTCCAAATGTCTATCGTTGAAGTCAAAGTCCCCCAGCTTTCCGAATCCGTGGCCGAAGCCACCATGCTCACCTGGAAGAAGAAGGCCGGCGAAGCCGTCGCCGTCGATGAAATCCTGATCGAGATCGAGACCGACAAGGTCGTGCTCGAAGTGCCCGCTCCCTCGGCCGGCGTGCTGGCCGAAATCATCCAGCCCGATGGCGCCACCGTGGTCGCCGACCAGCTGATCGCCAAGATCGACACCGAAGGCAAGGCCAGTGCCGCAGCACCTGCTGCAGCCCCCGCCGCCGCGGCAGCCCCGGCGCCCGCAGCCGCTCCGGCAGCTGCAGCCGCCGCCACCGGCGGCTCGAAGGCCGACGTGGCCATGCCCGCTGCCGCCAAGCTGCTGGCCGACAACAACCTGAAGACCGGCGATGTCGCCGGCTCGGGCAAGGACGGCCGCGTGACCAAGGGCGACGTGCTCGCCGCGGTCGCTTCGGGCGCCAAGCCTGCCGCACCTGCAGCCACCATCGCCGTGCCGGCCGCAAAGCCTGCGCTGCCGCAGGTCGCCGCTCCCGCGAGCGCCCCCGACCTGGGCGAGCGCCCCGAGCAGCGCGTGCCGATGAGCCGCCTGCGCGCCCGCATCGCCGAGCGCCTGATCCAGTCGCAGTCGACCAACGCCATCCTGACGACCTTCAACGAGGTCAACATGGCGCCCGTCATGGAACTGCGCAAGCGCTTCCAGGACAGCTTCACCAAGGAACACGGCGTGAAGCTCGGCTTCATGTCCTTCTTCGTGAAGGCCGCCGTGCACGCCCTCAAGAAGTACCCGGTGCTCAACGCCTCGGTGGACGGCAACGACATCCTGTACCACGGCTACTTCGACATCGGCATCGCCGTCGGTTCGCCGCGCGGCCTGGTGGTGCCGATCCTGCGCAATGCCGACCAGATGAGCTTCGCCGACATCGAGAAGAAGATCGCCGAATACGGCAAGAAGGCCCAGGACGGCAAGCTGGGCATCGAAGAGATGACCGGCGGCACGTTCTCCATCTCGAACGGCGGCACCTTCGGCTCGATGCTCTCGACCCCGATCATCAACCCGCCCCAGTCGGCCATCCTCGGCGTGCACGCCACGAAGGACCGCGCCGTGGTCGAGAACGGCCAGATCGTGATCCGTCCGATGAACTACCTGGCGATGAGCTACGACCACCGCATCATCGACGGCCGCGAAGCCGTGCTGGGCCTGGTCGCCATGAAGGAGGCGCTGGAAGATCCGTCGCGCCTGCTGTTCGATATTTGATCCACCCTCGTTGCTTGCTCACTTCGTGTAGCCGCCTCCCCCCTCGAGGGGGCGCACCCGGCGGCCCGGCAGAGCCGGTTCCGCGGGTGCCTGCGAACTGGCCGGCGCTTCGCGCGGCCCTGTTTGAAAGCGGCACACCGAATTACGAAAGAACCTATGTCCAAACAATTTGACGTGATCGTCATCGGCGGCGGCCCTGGCGGCTACATCGCTGCCATCCGCGCCGCACAGCTCGGCTTCAACGTGGCCTGCATCGACGAGTGGAAGAACGGCAAGGGCGGCCCAGCACCGGGCGGCACCTGCACCAACGTCGGCTGCATTCCCTCGAAGGCGCTCCTGCAGTCGTCGGAGCACTTCGAGCAGGCCGGCCACCACTTCGCCGACCACGGCATCAAGGTCGAGGGCCTGGGCCTCGACATCGACAAGATGCTGGCCCGCAAGGACCAGGTCGTGAAGCAGAACAACGACGGCATCCTGTACCTGTTCAAGAAGAACAAGATCTCGTTCTTCCACGGTCGCGGCTCGTTCGTGAAGTCGGACGCAGGCGGCTACGAGATCAAGGTGGCTGGCGCCGCCGAAGAGTCGATCGTCGGCAAGCACATCATCGTGGCCACGGGTTCCAACGCCCGCGCGCTGCCGGGCACGCCCTTCGACGAAGAGAACATCCTCTCGAACGACGGCGCGCTGCGCATCGGCGCCGTGCCGAAGAAGCTGGGCCTGATCGGCTCGGGCGTCATCGGCCTGGAAATGGGCTCGGTGTGGCGTCGCCTCGGTGCTGAAGTCACCGTGCTCGAAGCGCTGCCGACCTTCCTCGGCGCGGTGGACGAGCAGATCGCGAAGGAAGCCAAGAAGGCCTTCGACAAGCAGAAGCTCAAGATCGAACTCGGCGTGAAGGTCGGCGAGATCAAGTCGTCGAAGAAGGGCGTGAGCGTTGCCTGGACCGACGCCAAGGGCGAAGCCCAGACGCTGGAGGTCGACAAGCTGATCGTCTCGATCGGCCGCGTGCCCAACACCATCGGCCTGAACGCCGAAGCCGTGGGCCTGAAGCTCGACGAGCGCGGCGCCATCGCGGTGGACGACGAGTGCAAGACCAACCTGCCCAACGTGTGGGCCATCGGCGACGTGGTGCGCGGCCCGATGCTGGCGCACAAGGCCGAGGAAGAGGGCGTTGCCGTGGCCGAGCGCATTGCCGGCCAGCATGGTCACGTCAACTTCAACACGATCCCGTGGGTGATCTACACCAGCCCCGAGATCGCGTGGGTCGGCCAGACCGAGCAGCAGCTCAAGGCCTCGGGCCGCGCCTACAAGGCCGGCACCTTCCCGTTCCTCGCGAACGGCCGCGCACGCGCGCTGGGCGACACGACCGGCATGGTCAAGTTCCTGGCCGACGCCGCGACCGACGAGATCCTGGGCGTGCACATCGTGGGCCCGCAGGCCAGCGAGCTGATCTCCGAAGCCGTGGTGGCGATGGAGTTCAAGGCCAGCGCCGAGGACATCGCGCGCATCTGCCACGCGCACCCCTCGCTGTCGGAAGCCACGAAGGAAGCGGCGCTCGCCGTCGACAAGCGCACGCTGAACTTCTGATCCTGCCGATCTTTTGACCAGCGTCAAACAGGCCTACGAGGCGGAACTCGCTGCGCGCGGGTTCAAGAGCGATCCCGCGCAGCTGCGCGCCGTGGAGGCGCTGGATCGCTGCGCCAGCGAATGGGCCGAGTACAAGGCCCAGCGCTCGAATGCGCTGAAGAAGCTCATCAACAGGCCGGAGCTCCCGCGCGGCGTCTACATGTACGGCGGCGTCGGGCGGGGCAAGAGCTTCCTGATGGACCTGTTCTTCAACGCCGTGCCGCTGCGGCGCAAGACGCGCCTGCACTTCCACGAGTTCATGCGCGAGGTGCACCGCGAGCTGCGCGAGCTGCAGGGCACGGTCAACCCGCTCGACGAGCTGGGCCTGCGCATCTCCAAGCGCTACAAGCTGATCTGCTTCGACGAGTTCCACGTGGCCGACATCACCGACGCGATGATTCTTCATCGCCTGCTGGTGTCCCTGTTCGACAACGGCGTGGGCTTCGTCACCACCTCGAACTTCAAGCCTGACGACCTGTATCCGGGCGGCCTGCACCGCGACCGCATCCTGCCCGCCATCGAGCTGCTCAACGAGAAGCTAGAGGTGCTGAGCGTCGACAACGGCACCGACTACCGGCGCCGCACGCTAGAGCAGCTGCGCATGTACCTCACGCCCAACGACGGCGCGGCAGAGAAGGAGATGCGCAAGGCGTTCGACAGGCTGGCCGAAACGGCCGACGAGAACCCGGTGCTGCACATCGAGCAGCGCGAGATCCGTGCGCGGCGCAAGGCGGGCGGCGTGGTCTGGTTCGACTTCAAGACGCTGTGCGGCGGTCCGCGCTCGCAGAACGACTACCTGGAGATCGCGAGCCAGTTCCACACCATCCTGCTGTCCGACGTGCCGCACATGCCGGTGCGCATGGCTTCCGAAGCGCGCCGTTTCACCTGGCTGGTCGACGTCTTGTACGACCGGCGGTGCAAGCTCATCATGTCGGCTGAGGTTCCGCCCGAGGCGTTGTACACCGAGGGTCCGCTGTCGCACGAATTTCCGCGCACGGTCTCCCGGCTCACCGAAATGCAATCGAGCGAGTTCCTCGCCCTGGAACGCCGCGTCGTCGACACCCGACTCACATGAAAAAAATCGTTCTTGCCGTGTTCATGGCGCTGGCCAGCCTGCCGCTGTGGGCCCAGTCCAATGCCGCGGCGGGCAACGCCGACCTCGAGGCGGAGAAGCGCCGCCTGTCGGCCGAGCGCGAGGCGATAGAGAAGCGCTTCGTCGAGGAGCGCGCCGCCTGCTACAAGAAGTTCGCGGTGGAAGACTGCCTGCAGGAAAGCCGCAGCCGCCGCCGCAAGGAAACCGACAACATCAAGCGGCAGGAAACCGCCATCAACGACATCCAGCGCCAGCGCGCCGGCGCGGCCGAGCTGAGGAAGCTCGACGAGAAGGCGGGCACGCAGCGTCCGGCGGACACGCCCGAGAAGCAGCAGCAATCCATCCAGAACCAGAAGGACCGCGAGCAGCGCGCGGCCGACCACGCGGCCAGCCGTGCCGCCACCGCCGCTGAAGCCGCTGAGCGCGAGCGCCAGTTCCAGGCCAAGCAGCAGGCGCATGCCGACGAGCAGGCCAAGGCGGCCCAGCGTAGCGCCGAAATCCCTGAATCCGTGCGGCGCTTCCAGGAGAAGCAGCGGCGCGCCGCCGAGCACAAGGCCGATCGCGAACGGCGCAACGCTGAACGCGACAGGCCGCGCGGGGCGCCCCTGCCACCGCCGCCTGCCGAACCGGCAAAGCCCTGACAAAGAGAAAAAAGAGGCTTTTCGCGGCCCCGCGCTCAGGCGGCGGCTGCGGGAAGCGCGTCGAGCTTCAGGACGGCGATGGAAATGTTGTCGCCCGTTCCCCGTGCACGGCGGCGGGCTTCGCCCACCAGGATCTCCACCGCATCGCGCGGCGGCTGTGCGAAGAGCACGCTGGCCAGCTCCTCGGGGCTGAAGTAGTGCCAGAGCCCGTCGCTGCATGCCATCAGCAGGTCGCCCGGGGCCATCTTCGGAATGTAGTAGGGATCGATGGGCGGCGGCGTGGTCGTCATGCCCAGGCAGCCCAGCAGGATGTTGCCCTGCGGATGGATGTTGGCCTCGGCCTCGGTGATCTGGCCGCGGTCGATCAGCACCTGCACGTAAGAGTGGTCGCGCGTGCGCTTGACGAGCTGCCCGTCGTGGAAGTGGTAGATGCGCGAGTCGCCAGCATGGATCCAGGCGCAGTCGCCCTTGGGATTCATGAGGAAGGCTGCGATCGTGCTGTGCGGCTCCTGCTCGGCGGAAACGGCGGTGAGCTTGATGACCGTGTGCGAGTCCTCGAGGATCCGCTTGAGCAGGGCTTCGGGGTCTTCCTTGCCGGGCTGGTAGCGCGTGAAGAGCTGCCGCGCCGTCATGAGGACCTGGTCGGAGGCCTTGCGCCCGCCGCTTCGGCCGCCCATGCCGTCCGCCACCACGCCCAATATGCAGCCTTGCACGCGCGGGTGGCTCATCAGCAGCACCTGGTCCTGCTGGTACGGTCGGTCTCCCTTGTGGAGTCCGGTGGCCGCTGCGAGTCGAAAGCCTTGGGTCATGAAGCAATGAGCGCCTGGGGCGCGGGTTCCTGTCTTCTCGGGGATTCGTGTCAGGACGTATTATCGAATGAACATGCGGCACGCAAACCACGCGTGCGCTTCCCACCGTTGGACTCCAATCTTCACTCCCTCTCCCGCCAGCTGATCGAACTGCGCATCGAGCATGCAGACCTCGACGCCACCATCGACAGGCTGGCCGAAGGCTCGGCCCAGGACGAGCTGCTGCTTCGGCGCCTCAAGAAGCGCCGCCTCGCGCTGCGCGACCAGATCGCCCGTCTCGAAAACATCCTCGATCCGAAAGAGCCGGCGTGACGGGTTCGCTCGAAGACAAGGTGCGCGACGCCTTCGCGCAGGACGGCGGCCTTTCCCGCGCCGCGGAGCAGTTCCGCGAACGCTCGGGGCAGACCGAGATGGCTATGGCCGTGGCCCGCACCATCGACAACGGCGGCATGCTGGTGGTCGAGGCCGGTACCGGCGTGGGCAAGACCTTCTCGTACCTCGTACCGGCACTCCTGAGCGGCGAGCGCGTGCTGCTCTCCACCGCCACCAAGACCCTGCAGGACCAGCTGTTCGGCCGCGACCTGCCGCGCCTCGTCGAAGCCTTCGGCCTGCCGGTGCGCACGGCGCTGCTCAAGGGGCGCGCGAGCTACCTGTGCCTGCACCGGCTCGACATGGCACGCCACGACGCCTCGCTGCCCGAGCGCGGCAGCCTGCGCACGCTCGCCAAGATCGAGCAATGGTCGAAGGCCACCCGCACAGGCGACCTGGCCGAACTGCCGGGGCTCGACGAGCGCTCGCCGCTCATCCCGCTGATCACGTCAACCCGCGAGAACTGCCTGGGCGCCCAATGCCCGCAGTTCAAACCCTGCCACGTCAACCTGGCGCGCCGCGAGGCGCTGGCGGCCGACATCGTCGTCATCAACCACCATCTCTTCTTCGCCGACCTCGCGGTACGCGAGACTGGCATGGCCGAGTTGCTGCCGACGGTGAGCGTGGTGGTGTTCGACGAAGCCCACCAGCTCAACGAGACAGGCGTGCAGTTCCTGGGCGCGCAGCTCGGAACGGGGCAGGCGCTCGACTTCGCCCGAGACATGCTCGCTGCAGGCCTGCAGCATGCACGCGGGCTCGTCGACTGGCAGAAGCTGGTGTCCATGACCGAGCGCGCCGCGCGCGAGCTGCGGCTGGTGGTCGGCAAGCAATGGCCCGGCGCCAAGCTGCGCTGGCTGGGGGCGTCGCCCGACGGCATCGACCCAGACGCTTGGCAGGGCGCGCTCGACGAACTGCTGCACGCATTCCAGGCGTCCGCGGAAGGGCTGGACACGGTCAGCGAGATCTCGCCCGATTTCGTGCGGCTTCACGAGCGGGCGCGCCAGCTGGCGAAACGTGCGTCGAAGTTCGCGTTGGCATGCGAGGTCGATTCGGTGCGCTGGGTGGACGTGGGTACGCAGCTGCGGCTCATCGAATCACCGCTGGACATCGCCGATGCGATGCGCAAGCGGGTGCTCAAGATCGCGGACGACGCCGATGAGGAAAGGTTCGACGGCGACGAGCAGGAGGATGGACTCGACGCCTACGGCGAGCAGCCGGCGCGATCCGGCAACGTGCGGGAAGAGGGCGGCCGCGCCTGGGTCTTCACCTCGGCCACTCTGGGCGACGAGCCCACGCTGCGCTGGTTCACCGAGCCCTGCGGCCTTCAGGACGCCGAGGTGCTGCGCGTGCAGAGCCCCTTCGACTACGCCTCGCAGGCCGCGATCTACGTGCCGCGAGCCTTTCCCAAGCCCAACGATCCCTCCCATAGCCAGCGGGTCGCCCAGCTGGCGGCGCGCGGAGCGGCGGAGCTCGGCGGCCGCACGCTGGTACTGACGACCACGCTGCGCGCGCTGCGCACCATCGGCGATGAAATGAGGCAGCGGTTCGAACTGCTCGACGCGCAGCTGCGGCCCGAAGTGCTCGTGCAGGGCGAACTGCCCAAGCGCGTGCTGATGGATCGATTCCGCGAAGGTTCGAGCGCAGGGCGTGCCGGCTGCGTGCTGGTCGCCTCCGCCTCGTTCTGGGAGGGGTTCGATGCGCCGGGAGACGTGCTGCAACTGGTGGTGATCGACAAGCTGCCGTTCCCGCCGCCCAACGATCCGCTGGTCGAGGCGCGCTCGCAGCGCCTGGAGTCGCAGGGGCGGAGTTCGTTCGCCGACTATTCGCTGCCCGAAGCCGCGGTGGCGCTCAAGCAGGGCGCGGGCCGATTGATCAGGCGCGAGACCGACAGCGGCGTGCTGGCGATCTGCGATACGCGTCTGGTGGCGATGGGTTACGGGCGCCGCTTGCTGGCAGCCCTGCCTCCGATGCGGCGGCTCGAGACCGAAGCCGATTTCGATGCCGCGCTGGAGGCGCTCAAGAACTGAGCGGGAGGCTTCGGCAGGGCGCTTGCGGCCCTGCCGGTTCAGGAAGGGTTCTGGCTTACCAGACCTTCCACCAGGGATCGTCCTTGCCCTTGAAGCCGTTGGCGAGGAAGGTGCTCTGCGGGTAGTTGGTGGTCAGCACGCGCTGGGCGTCGTCGCGCAGGTCCTTCATGCCGAGGGCGTCGTACGACTTGACCATGATGTACAGGGCCTCTTCGAGCGCCGGCACTTCTCGGTAGTCGGCCAGTGCGACCTGCGCGCGGTTGATGGCCGCCAGGTAGGCGCCGCGCGTGTAGTAGTAGCGGGCCACGTGAACTTCGTACTGAGCGAGCGAGTTCACGATGTAGTTCATGCGCTGGCGCGCGTCGGGGGCATAGCGCGAATCGGGGAAGCGCGTGACCAGATCCTTGAACGCCTCGAACGATTCCTTCGCGGCCTTCTGGTCGCGCTCCGACAGGTCCTGGCGCGTCAGGAATGCGAACATGCCGAGGTCGTCGTTGAAGTTGATCACGCCCTTGAGGTAGAGCGCGTAGTCGAGGGCCGGGCTCGCCGGGTGCAGCTTCATGAAGCGGTCGACGGTGGCGATGGCTGCAGCCTTTTCGCCCGACTTGTACTGGGCGTACGCCTTTTCCAGCTGTGCCTGCTGAGCGAGGGGCGTGCCGGCCGCGCGGCCTTCGAGCTTCTCGTAGAGCGGGATTGCCTTGTCGTAGGCGCCGGAGCCTGCCTCGTCCTTGGCTTCCGAGTAGATCCGGTTGGGGCTCCAGGTGGCGGTCTTGTCGGCGGAGGGTGTCGACGAGCAGCCTGCTGCCAGCAGAGCCGCCGCGCTGAGCGCGATCCAGGCGGGGACCGATAATTTGGCGCGAATCATCACATACGGCTTTCGTGAAACAGTTGCCCTCAATTATATCGACCGACCCCCTGGGCAATATCCCCGACAGCCCGGAGGTGGCCGAGCACGAAGAGGGCGCGGACCCGGTCGAGGCCAGCGAGCAGCGGCCCTTCGTCATCGACCCGGCCCAGCACGGCCAGCGGCTCGATCGGGCGCTCGCCGCGCTGGTGCCCGAGTTCTCCCGCAGCTACCTGCAGCAGCTGATCGAGGCGGGCGTCGTCGAACTGCAGGGGCGTACGGTCACCAAGGCCTCGGCCCCCGTCAAGGCGGGGCAGTCCGGCCGCATCGAGCTGCGCCCGACGCCCCAGAGCCAGGCCTTCCGGCCGGAGGCGATGGACATCGTCACCGTGTACGAGGACGAGCATCTGCGCATTGTCGACAAGCCGGCCGGCCTCGTGGTGCATCCGGCGCCGGGGCACTGGAGCGGCACGCTGCTGAACGGCCTGCTGGCGCTCGACCCCAAGGCCGTGCTGCTGCCGCGCGCCGGCATCGTGCACCGGCTCGACCGCGATACCAGCGGCCTGATGGTGGTGGCGCGCACTCGCGCCGCGATGGATGCGATGGTGGCGCTGATCGCCGCGCGCGAGGTCAAGCGGCAGTACCTGGCCATCGGCCACAGGCAGTGGGAGGGCGCGGCGGCGCGGCATGTCGACGCACCCATCGGGCGGGACCCGCGCAACCGGCTGCGCATGGCGGTGGTCGATCTGGAACGCCACGCGGGCAAGACGGCCCGCACGCTGATCGAGCGGCTCGACAGCAACGCCGAGGGCTGCGCCGTGCGCTGCACGCTCGAAACCGGGCGCACCCACCAGATCCGCGTGCACATGGCCTCCATCGGCCATCCGCTGGTGGGCGACGCCCTCTACGGCGGCGCGCCGGCCGCCGGGTTGTCGCGCCAGGCGCTGCATGCCTTCAGGCTGGCCTTCGTGCATCCCGTCACGCAGGCTGCGCTGGAGTTCCGCTCGCCGTTGCCGCAAGACCTCGTCCGGGCTTTGCAGGCCTGGGGCCTGGATTACAATCGCGCCTGACGGCCCGAGGGCCGCGCCGGTCGCCCGAGACCGGCCTCGCGTTGCATCTGCCGCGTGCCTGCAGCGCCTACTCCTTCCATCCTTCTGAACAAGCGCCCCCAGGCGCCTTTTCCCGGATAACGCGAACCATGAATACGGCGGATGCCAAGCGCATTCTCGAAACCGCCTTGATCTGTTCGAGCCAGCCGTTGCCGGTGCGCGATATGCGCGTGCTGTTCGACGACGAACTGGGTGCGGACACCATCAAGTCGCTGCTGCTCGAACTGCAGGAAGACTGGGCGCAGCGCGGCCTGGAGTTGGTGAGCGTCGGCAGCGGCTGGCGTTTCCAGAGCCGGCCTGAAATGCGCGACCACCTCGATCGCCTGCACCCCGAGAAGCCGCCGCGCTACACGCGTGCTGCGCTCGAGACGCTGGCGATCATCGCCTACCGCCAGCCGGCCACGCGCGGCGACATGGAAGACATCCGCGGCGTGACGATCAATTCGATGATCCTCAAGCAGCTGGAAGACCGCGGCTGGGTCGAGGTCATTGGCCACCGCGAGACGGTCGGCCGTCCGGCGCTCTATGCGACCACGCGGCAGTTCCTCGACGACCTGGGGCTGGCCTCGCTCGATCAACTGCCGCTGATCGAGACGCCGGCACAGCAGGCGGCGCTGGTCGATGCGCTGGAGCAGGCCTCGGGCGAGCAGCAAGGGCTGCCGATCGATGCGGCTGCGGAACCCGAAGCCGCCGCCGAGGGCGACGCCGATGCCTCGGGAATGGCGGAGCTGGAGCTTTCCTCCGCCGACGCGCCGGTGCCCGATGCCGAGATTGCGGCTTCGCAGCAAGGCGAAGAAGCCGAACCTGTGACGAACGCATCCGAAGAGCCTGCCGCCGTCGACATCACGCCCGAAGTTTCCGAGGCGGCAGAAGCCGCCGCGGCGATCGAAGCCATCGAGGCCGCCCAGGCGCAGGTCGCCGAGAACGAGGCAGGCGCCGAATCCGCTGCCGCCGAGCAAGAACAAGAACCCGCGTCGGAATCCGATGCCCCGTCCGAGGACGAAGCCGATCCTCACGCTCCCTCTCCCGGAAAAACCTCATGAGCACAACCGACACCGAAGACGCAGCAATGCTGCCGGTCGAGCCCGAAGTCAAGAAGAAGAAAAGGGCGACCACGGCCAAAAAGGCTGCGGTTGAAGCTGTCGAGGCGGTTGCGCCCCCGGCGCCCGCATCCGAGGCCGTGGCCGAGGCGCCGAAGAAGCCGCGCGCACCCCGCAAGAAGAAGGTTGTCGAGCAGCCTGCCGTCGAAGGCGAAGCGGTAGCCGCTCCGGCCGTCGAGGCCACCGCCGAATCCGCTGAGCCGCAAGTTGCGGCGCCGGCCACCGAGCAGGCGCCAGTGGTTGCTGAAGCCGCTCCTGGTGATGTGCCGACCGAGGCTGCCGTGGTGGCGGCCCAGCCTCCGGCGCCCGAGCGCGCCGGCGACCGCAACGACGAGGTGCGCGACGACGGCGAAGAGGACGAAGAAGACGAGGAAGAGCCCGACGAGGAGGAGGACGACCTCGACCGCGCGCGCCGCGCCGCCGAGCGCGAGCAGCGCAACGCGCCTCCGCCCGAGCCGATCCGGTTCGCGGACGTCATCTCCGGCCAGTTCGACGCCGACGAGGAAAGCCCCGAGGTCCCGCCGCTCAAGCGCGTGCTGCTGCCCGAGGCCGATTCGCCCAAGCTGCACAAGGTGCTGGCGCAGGCGGGCCTGGGTTCGCGGCTCGAAATGGAGCAACTGATCCTCCAGGGACGCATTTCCGTCAACAACGAGCCGGCCCACATCGGCCAGCGCATCCAGTACGGCGACCAGGTCAAGATCAACGGCAAGCCGATCCGCTACCGCATCGCACCGCCGCCGCCGCGCGTCATCGCGTACCACAAGCCCGTGGGCGAGGTGGTCACGCACGACGATCCCCAGAACCGCCCGACCGTGTTCCGCAAGCTCCCGCGCCTGCAGCAGGGCAAGTGGCAGTCGGTGGGCCGTCTCGACCTGAATACCGAAGGCCTGCTGCTGTTCAGCAGCTCCGGCGACCTGGCCAACCAGCTCATGCACCCGCGCTTCGGCCTGGAGCGCGAGTATGCGGTGCGCGTGCTGGGCGCGCTCACCGCCGAAGAGAAGCAGAAGCTGCTCGACGGCGTGCGTCTCGACGACGGCATGGCGCAGTTCGGGGCCATCGAGGACGGTGGGGGCGAAGGTTCCAACTGCTGGTACCGCGTGACCATCTCCGAAGGGCGCAACCGCGAGGTGCGGCGCCTGTTCGAGTCGGTGGGCCATGCGGTCAGCCGGCTGATCCGCATCCGCTACGGCGCCATGGTGCTGCCTCGCGGCCTGAAGCGCGGTGCCTGGATGGAGCTCGACGACCGCGACATCCGCGCGCTGTTCCAGGCTTCGGGTGGCGCGGTGGCGCGTCCGGGCCAGCAGCAGCGCGGTCCGGGGCAAGAGGGTGGCGGCAACGGCCGCGGCGGCCGCAACAAGAAGCGCCGCGGCAATCGCAACGGAGGCGGCGGCCAGGCCGCGCGCGACGACGGCGGGCGCGAGGCGCCGATCCCGAATCCGCTGGGCGACGGCCGTCCGCCGCGCGGCGAGCGGGGCGGGCGTCCCAACCGCGGCAATGGCGGCAACGGTGGCCAGCCCCAGGGGCAGGGACGCCGCGGCAACGGCGGCCGCCAGGGTGGCGATCGCCAGCAGGGCGCCGCCAACCAGCCTGATCCGATGAAGACCTCGCTGGGCTACATCGGCGCAGACAGTTTTTCGCGCCAGCGCAAGGAGCAGCGCGGAGGCCAGCGCCGCGGCGGCGGCGGAGGCGGAGGCGGAGGCGGTGGTGGCGGCTTCGGAGGCCAGGGCGGCGGACGCCGCCGCGGGCGCTGAAAGGCTGCCGTCGCATCGCGGCCTTTCGCGGGGTTTTCACCAATCCGCAAGGCCGCGCCGGTTAAAATCAGAGGCTTTGTCGACAAGTGACGAAACAAACTCGTTGCAGTTGTGACAAAACAATTCAAAATCAAAGCTCCAGGAAGCATTTCAATGGCTATCGAACGTACCCTTTCCATCATCAAGCCCGACGCAGTTGCCAAGAACGTCATCGGCAAGATCGTTTCCCGTTTTGAAGCTGCCGGCCTCAAGATCGTCGCCGCCAAGCTGGTGCACCTGTCGCGCAACGAAGCCGAACAGTTCTACGCCGTGCACAAGGAGCGCCCCTTCTTCAAGGACCTCGTCGAGTTCATGATCTCCGGCCCCGTGTTCGTGCAAGTGCTCGAAGGCGAGAACGCCATCGCCAAGAACCGTGACCTGATGGGCGCCACGGACCCCAAGAAGGCAGCCGCCGGCACCATCCGCGCCGACTTCGCCGACAGCATCGACGCCAACGCCGTTCACGGTTCGGACGCTCCCGAAACCGCCGCGAACGAAGTCGCCTTCTTCTTCGCTGGCCTCAACGTCTACGCACGCTGAAGCCGGATCTCGCCTGATTCCATGACCACGGCCAACCTGCTCGATTTCGATCTCGAGGGGTTGGCTGCGTTCTGCGAAAAACTCGGCGAGAAGAAATTCCGCGCCACGCAGCTTTACCGCTGGATCCACCAGCGTGGCGCCAGCGACTTCACCCAGATGACCGATCTGGCGAAGTCGCTTCGCGAGAAGCTCGCGACCACCGCTCGCGTCGAGGCCCTGCCGGTCATCACGCAGCACGAATCCAAGGACGGCACGATCAAGTGGCTGTTCGACGTCGGTGACGGCAATGCCGTCGAAGCCGTATTCATTCCCGAGGACGACCGCGGCACTCTTTGTGTGTCGTCCCAGGCCGGCTGTGCGGTCGGTTGCCGCTTTTGCTCGACGGGGCATCAGGGCTTCAGCCGCAACCTGGGCACGGGCGAAATCGTCGCCCAGCTCTGGTTTGCCGAACACTTCCTGCGCAAGCACCTGAAGCGCGACGAACGCGTCATTTCCAACGTGGTGATGATGGGCATGGGCGAGCCGCTGCAGAACTACTCGGCGCTGGTGCCTGCATTGCGCACCATGCTGGACGACAACGCCTACGGGCTGTCGCGTCGCCGCGTGACGGTGTCGACCTCCGGCGTGGTTCCGATGATCGACCGCCTGGGCGCCGATTGCCCCGTGGCGCTCGCCGTTTCGCTGCACGCGCCCAACGATCCGCTGCGCGACGACCTGGTGCCGCTGAATCGCAAGTACCCGATCGACGAACTCATCGAGGCCTGCAAACGCTACCTGGCCCATGCGCCGCGCGACTTCATCACCTTCGAGTACTGCATGCTCGACGGCGTGAACGACCAGCCCGAACATGCGCGCCAACTGGTCGACTTGGTCCGCAAGCACGGCATCTCGTGCAAGTTCAACCTCATTCCGTTCAACCCGTTTCCGGCCTCGGGCCTGCTGCGCTCGCCGCAGCCGCGCGTGCTGGCGTTCGCCCGGACGCTCAGCGAGGCCGGCCTCGTGACCACCGTGCGCAAGACGCGCGGCGACGACATCGATGCCGCCTGCGGCCAGCTCGCCGGCGACGTGAAAGACCGCACCCGGGCGGCCGAGCGCATGGCGCAGCGCCGCGCGGCGGAGCAGCGCCCCGTCGTTTTGCACCCGGTCCGCAAGACCAAGACCGTCTCCCAGGAGCACTGAACCGATGAGCATGGCCATTTCGATGACGACCGCGAACGTGCAGCGGATGCTGACTGTGGGTTTCGCGGGCGTCGCCGTGTCGCTGCTGCTTGGGGGTTGCGTGAGCACGCGCACCACCACCACCAGCCTGGCCGACAGCAGCAATTCGCCCAAGGGCACCGAGATCGTCACCGAGTCCGACGAGTCCAACCGCCAGCGCCGCGCGCGCCTGCGCATGGAACTGGCCGCCGGCTATTTCGAGCACGGCCAGACCACGGTGGCCCTCGACGAAATCAAGCAGGCGCTGGCCGCCGACCCCAACAACGCCGACGCGTACAACCTGCGTGGCCTCGTCTACATGCGGCTCGACGACGCCGGCCTGGCCGAGGACAGCTTCCGCCGCGCCATCGCGATCAATCCGCGCGACCCGAACACGCGCCACAACTACGGCTGGCTGCTGTGCCAGCAGAACCGCTATGGCGACGCCGCTGCCCAGTTCAACGAGGCCCTGGCGGTGCCGACGTACACCGAGCGCGCCAAGACGCTCATGACCCAGGGCGTGTGCGAGCTCAAGGCCGGCCAGCGGGAAAAGGCCGAGCGCACGCTCATGCAGGCCTACGAGATCGACGCCAGTAATCCGGTCGTCGCTTTCAACCTGGCGTCGGTGCTGGCGCAGCGCGAGGAGTGGTCGCGCGCGCAGTTCTACATCCGCCGCGTCAACAACAGCGCCGCGGCCAGTCCCGAGACGCTCTGGCTCGGCATCAAGATCGAACGCAAGCTGAACAACCGCGAAGCAGTCGCGCAGTTGGGAGGCCAACTGCAACGACGCTTCCCCCAGTCGCGGGAGGCAACAGCGTACGAGCGCGGGAATTTCAATGACTGATCGGGTTTCGGAGTTCGGCACTTCCGCCGCATTGCCACTGGAAACAGGCGATATCGCGAACAAGACGGCCGGCGAGCTGCTTCGCGAGGCGCGCGAGGCCCATGGCCTGCACATCGAGATGGTCGCGGCGGCCCTGAAGGTGCCGCCGCAGAAGCTCATGGCGCTGGAGGCGGACGACATCGCCTCGCTGCCCGACCCGGTCTTCGCCCGTGCGCTGGCCAGCAGCGTCTGCCGCGCCCTGCGCATCGATCCGGCGCCTGTGCTCGCGAAGCTGCCTACCACGCAGAAGGTGTCGCTGGCCGAGACCGACCGCACCCTTCGCTCGAACATCGGCTCGGGCACGCCGCGCTGGGGTGGCAGCAGCCGCTCCAGCGGGCTGCCTTCGCGGCCGCTGCTGATCGTCGTGCTGCTGCTGCTGATCGGCGCGGGTGCGCTGTTCTGGCTGCCGCAGTCGGCTTTCGACCAGCTCAGCGCTTCCGTGGCGCGGCTCACGGCGCGCAGCGAGTCCAGTGCCGAATCGGGTTCTGCCGGCGCGGCGGCTTCGAGCGGCGGTTCGGTGGCCGAGAGCGTGCCTACGCAGGCCGTGGCCCCCAGCGGTCCGGTGGCCGGCGATGCGCCTGCGGCAACGCCTGCTCCAGGTGCGCCTGCGGCTCCTGCTGCGCCCGCCGCTGCCGCGCCGGCTGCTGCGGCACCGGCAGCCACGCCCGTGGCCGCCGCTTCGAGCAGCCAGCCGCTCGTCTTCGTGGCTCGCGAGGAATGCTGGATCACCGTGACCGAAGCCGGCGGCAAGCAGCTGCTGCGCCGCAGCCTGCAGGCCGGCGAAACGGTGGGCCTGTCGGGTACGCCGCCGCTGTCGGTCGTGGTCGGCCGTGCGTCGAGCGTCGACGTGCAGGTCCGCGGCCAGCCCTTTGACCTGAAGCCCTTCACCAAGAGCGGTGGCGTGGCGCGTTTCGAGGTGAAGCCGTGACTTCCGCCAGCAGCAGCGATTGCCTTCCCGTCCCCATCGAGGCTGCGGCTCCCAAGCCGCGCCGTTCGCGCCAGGCCAGCGTGGTCTGGGGCCCGCGCGTGGTCACGGTGGGCGGCGACGCCCCGGTGCGCGTGCAGTCGATGACCAACACCGACACCGTCGATGCCATCGGCACGGCGATCCAGGTGAAGGAACTGGCCCAGGCCGGCTCCGAGATGGTCCGCATCACGGTCAACACGCCCGAGGCCGCCGCGCAGGTGCCCTACATCCGCGAGCAGCTCGACCGCATGGGCATCGACGTGCCGCTGGTGGGTGACTTCCACTACAACGGGCACCGCCTGCTGACCGACTATCCGGCCTGCGCCGAGGCGCTGAGCAAGTACCGCATCAACCCCGGCAACGTGGGCAAAGGCGACAAGAAGGACCGGCAGTTCGGCCAGATGATCGACGCCGCGATGCGCTGGAACAAGCCGGTGCGCATCGGCGTCAACTGGGGCAGCCTCGACCAGGAGCTGCTTGCCAGCCTGATGGACGCCAACAGCCGTCGCACTGAGCCCTGGGACGCCAAGCAGGTCATGTACGAGGCGCTCATCACCTCGGCCATCGAGTCCGCGAAGCTGGCCGAGTCGATGGGCATGGCCGGCAACCAGATCATCCTGTCGTGCAAGGTGAGCGGGGTGCAGGACCTGATCTCGGTCTACCGCGAGCTGGCCCGCCGCTGCGACTATCCGCTGCACCTGGGCCTCACCGAGGCCGGCATGGGCACCAAGGGCACCGTGGCGTCGGCCGCGGCGCTGTCGATCCTGCTGCAGGAAGGCATCGGCGACACGATCCGCGTGTCGCTCACGCCGCAGCCGGGCGAGTCGCGCACGCAGGAGGTGGTGATCGCCTCCGAGATCCTGCAGGCGCTGGGCCTGCGCGTGTTCGTGCCGAGCGTCACCGCCTGCCCGGGCTGCGGCCGCACCACCAGCACCACCTTCCAGGAGCTGGCCAAGCAGATCGACGACTACCTGCGCATGCAGATGCCGGTCTGGCGCAAGAAATATCCGGGCGTGGAGACGCTCAAGGTAGCCGTCATGGGCTGCATCGTCAACGGCCCCGGCGAGAGCAAGCACGCCGACATCGGCATCAGCCTGCCCGGCACCGGCGAGGCACCCGCAGCACCCGTCTTCATCGACGGCGAAAAGGCCCTCACGCTGCGCGGCGACAATATCGCCAACGAGTTCCATCAGCTCGTCGAAAACTACATTGAAAAGCGCTTCGGCCAGCCTCTCGCTGCCGACGTCGCCTGACCGCTTCCTCCTATGCCTGACAAGATAAATGCCGTCAAAGGCATGAACGATATATTGCCGGCGAGCGTGCCGCGCACCGACCGCCTGCCCGATTCGGCACTGTGGTCGTGGTTCGAACAGAAGGTGCGGCAGCTGCTAGCCCGCTATGGCTATCACTACATCGTCACGCCGGTCGTCGAGCCGACCGCGCTGTTCGTGCGCGGTCTGGGCGAAGTCACCGACATCGTCGAGAAGGAGATGTACTCCTTCACCGATTCGATGAACGGCGACAAGCTGACGCTGCGCCCGGAGGCCACGGCCGGCATCGTGCGCGCCATGGTCGAGCACAACGCGCTCTACAACGGCCCGCTGCGCCTGTGGACCATGGGGGCGATGTTCCGCCATGAGCGCCCGCAGAAGGGGCGCTATCGCCAGTTCCACCAGCTGGACGTGGAGGCGCTCGGCTTCCCTGGCCCGGACGTGGATGCCGAGCTCATCCTCATGGTGCGCGCTCTCTGGCGCGAACTCGGTCTCGTCGAGGGCGAGCACGTGCGCCTGGAGATCAATAGCCTGGGCCAGCCGGCAGAACGGCAGGCGCACCGCGAAGCGCTGATCCGCCATTTCGAGGCGCATGCCGACGCGCTGGACGCGGACGCGCAGCGCCGCCTGCACAGCAATCCGCTGCGCATCCTCGACACGAAGAACCCGGCGATGCAGGCCATCGTCGAGGCAGCGCCCCAGCTGATGGATTTCCTCGGTGAGGAGTCGCGCGCGCACTTCGACGCCGTTCGCGCCGTGCTCGACGCAGCGGGCCTGGCCTACCGCGTGAATCCGCGGCTGGTGCGCGGCATGGACTACTACAACCTGACAGTCTTCGAGTGGGTCACCGACCAGCTCGGCTCGCAGGGCACCGTCTGTGGAGGCGGGCGCTACGACGGGCTCATCGGGCAGATGGGCGGCAAGCCAGCACCGGCCGTGGGTTTCGGCCTCGGCATCGAGCGGCTGCTGCTGCTGATCCAGGAGCTGGGCCTGCCGGTGCCGTCCGCAGCGCCTGCGGCCTACGCCATCGTGCCCTCGGCCGCAGTGCTGCCGCAGGTCATGGTTGTGCTCGAGCAACTGCGCGCCGCAGGCGTCAGCGTGCTGCAGCACGCAGGCGGCGGCAACATGAAGGCGCAGTTCAAGAAAGCCGACGCGAGCGGTGCGCGCTACGCGCTGATCTTCGGCGAAGACGAACTCTCGCGCGGCGAGGTCACGGTCAAGCCGCTGCGTGATGCAGGCGGCGCACAGACCGCCCGGTCTCTTTCGGAAGTAGCCGCCTGGGCCGCCACCCTACAATCGCCGGCTCCCAATACCTGACACGCATGGCAACCCATCTCGACCTCGAAGAACAGGAACAGCTCGACCAGCTCAAGCATTTCTGGAATACCTACGGCACCCTGATCACCTCGGTCGTGCTGCTCGTTGCCGGCGCCTTCGTGGCCTGGAACGGCTGGCAATGGTATGGCCGCAACAAGGCGGCGCAGGCCTCGTCGCTCTACGACGAGATCGAGAAGACCGCGCAGGCGGGCGATCCGGCGCGCATCGCGCTCGTGCTCGACGACATGAAGAAGCGCTTCTCGGGCACCACCTACGCGCAGCAGGCGGGCCTGCTGGTCGCCAAGACCCTGTACGAGAAGGGCAACGCCGCTGGCTCGCGTGCCGAGCTCGAATGGGTGGCGCAGAACGCCATCGACCCCGGCTACAAGGCCGTCGCCCGGCTGCGGCTGGCGGCCGAACTGCTCGACGGCAAGTCCTACGACGACGCGCTCAAGCAGCTCGACGGCAGCGTGCCCAAGGAATTCGAACCGCTGGTGGCCGACCGCAAGGGCGACATCTACCTGACGCAGGGCAAGCGCGCCGAGGCGCAGGCCGAATACCGCAAGGCCTGGACCGGCCTGGGCCCCACGTCCGACTACCGCCGCCTGGTGGAGATCAAGCTCAACGCGGTCGGCGTCGATCCCAAGAGCCTTGCCCCCGTGATCACCGTCACTCCCGCAGCCCCCAAGACTCCCTGACCGCATCATGAATTTCAAGCGCCTCATGCCTGGATCCACCGCCCTGCGCGCGGGATCAGCTCTCGTTCTGGCAGCGCTCCTGGCGGCCTGCTCGGGCTCGTCCAAGCCCAAGCCGGATCCGCTGCCCGCCAATCCGGCCCTGACGGGGGTGCGCCAGGCGTGGACGGTGCGCATTCCGGAAGTGCAGTTCCCGCTGACCACCGACGTGAGCGGCGACACGATCACCGTGGCCGGCAGCGACGGCACCGTGGTCGCGATCGATGCGCGCGCCGGTCGCGAGATCTGGCGTGGCAAGGCCGGCGCTGGGCTGGCAGCCGGCGTCGGCAGCGACGGGCAGGTGGCGGCGGTCGTCACCACCGACAACGAACTGGTCGCCCTCGAGAACGGCAAGGTGCTGTGGAAGCAGAAGCTTTCGGCCCAGGCCTTCACTGCACCGCTGGTGGCGGGTCGCCGCGTGTTCGTGCAGACCGCCGACCGCAGCGTCAGCGCCTGGGACGGCCAGAGCGGCCGCCGCCTGTGGATCCAGCAGCGCGCTGGCGAGAACCTCGTGCTGCGCAAGTCGGGCGTGCTCCTCGCCGTGGGCGATACGCTGGTGGCCGGCATTGGCGGCCGTCTGGTGGGCATCAACCCCGCCAACGGTACCTCGCGCTGGGAATCGCCCATCGCGGCGCCCCGCGGCACCAACGACGTCGAACGCCTGGTCGACCTGACCGGCAGCGTGAGCCGCTTCGGCGACACGATCTGCGCGCGTGCCTACTACGCCAGCGTCGGCTGCGTCGACACCCTGCGCGGTTCGCTGGTCTGGAGCAAGCCCGCCTCGGGTGCAGACGGCGTCAGCGGCAACGAGAGCTTCATCTATGGCACCGAGTCCGACGGCAGCGTCGTGGCCTGGCGCCGTGCTGATGGCGAGCGCGCCTGGCAGATGTCCCGCCTCAAGAACCGCGTCCTGACCTCGCCGCTGGCCGTGGGCCGCTCGCTCATCATGGGCGAGGACACCGGTACGCTGCACTTCGTGTCGCGCGAAGACGGTGCGCTGCTCAATCGCATCACGCCCGATGGCTCTGCCATCACCGTGGCACCGGTGCTCGCAGGCAACACGGTGGTCGTGGTGACCGCCAAGGGTGGCGTGTTTGGCTACCGCCCCGAGTAACTTCCTTTTCTCCGTTCTTTTCTCTTTCCAAGGCCCGACCATGAAAACCGCGCCCTCGAAAGGCCGGCCATGAAGCCGGTCGTGGCCCTGGTCGGGCGGCCGAATGTCGGCAAGTCGACCCTCTTCAACAGGCTGACGCAGACGCGCGACGCCATCGTCGCCGACTTCGCGGGCCTCACGCGCGACCGCCATTACGGCAACGGCCGCCTGGGCAAGCGCGAGTTCATCGTCATCGACACCGGCGGCTTCGAGCCCGATGCCGGCAGCGGCATCTACAAGGAAATGGCCAAGCAGACGCGGCAGGCCGTCGCCGAAGCCGACGTCGTGATCTTCGTGGTGGACGCACGCGAGGGGCTCTCTGCGCAGGACCACGACATCGCCAACGAGCTGCGCCGCATCGGCAAGCCCTGCGTGCTGGTGGCCAACAAGGCCGAGGGCATGCACGACGGCACCAAGCTGGTGGACTTCTACGAGCTGGGGCTGGGCGAGGTGCATGGCGTGTCCGCCGCGCACGGGCAGGGCATCCGGGGCCTGGTCGAGCTGGCGCTGGAGCCGCTGAACCTTCCCGATCCCGACGACGAGGAAGAAGAGGACGAGGTCAACAAGCCGATCAAGCTCGCCGTGGCCGGCCGTCCGAACGTCGGCAAGTCGACCCTGATCAACACCTGGCTGGGCGAAGAGCGCCTCGTGGCCTTCGACATGCCTGGCACCACGCGCGATGCCATCTCCGTGCCTTTCGAGCGCAATGGCCAGCGCTTCGAGCTGATCGATACCGCCGGCCTGCGCCGCAAGGGCAGGGTGTTCGAGGCGATCGAGAAGTTCTCGGTGGTCAAGACGCTGCAGGCCATCGAGTCGGCCAACGTGGTGCTGCTGCTGCTCGATGCCACGCAGGGCGTGACCGACCAGGATGCGCACATCGCGGGCTACATCCTTGAGAGCGGCCGCGCGGTGGTGATCGCGATCAACAAGTGGGACGCGGTCGACAGCTACCAGCGCGAGCAGATCCAGAGGCAGATCGAGACCCGGCTTGCGTTCCTGAAGTTCGCGGCGCTGCATTTCATCTCGGCCATCAAGCGCCAGGGGCTGGGCCCCGTGTGGCAGGCCATCGCGCAGGCCCACAAGTCGGCCACGCGCAAGATGTCCACGCCGGTGCTGACCCGGTTGCTACTCGAGGCGGTGCAGTTCCAGGCGCCCAAGAGAAGCGGCATGTTCCGTCCCAAGCTGCGCTACGCGCATCAGGGCGGCATGAATCCGCCGGTGATCGTGATCCACGGGAATTCGCTCGAACATGTGACGGATGCTTACAAGCGCTTTCTCGAAGGGCGCTTCCGCAAGGAGTTCGATCTCGTGGGTACCCCCTTGCGCATCGAGTTCAAGAGCTCCCACAATCCCTTCGTCGACAAGGACGACTGACAGAATTTGGCGGCGGATGGCCGCCGTTGAGTCCCGGCCAGGGTTGAAGTTCCGGCTTTTGAGAGACGTTATTTTTCAAAGGCCTTTGAGCGCGATTGCTGCGGCGCGGAAACCCTGTGTTAAGGTCTTCTCCTCCAACAACTACTCTTGAACACGGAGAATATCGTGAGCAATAAAGGGCAACTTCTACAAGACCCGTTTCTGAACACCTTGCGTCGCGAGCATGTGCCGGTCTCCATTTACCTGGTGAACGGTATCAAGCTGCAAGGCCAGATCGAGTCTTTCGACCAGTACGTCGTGTTGCTTCGCAACACGGTGACGCAGATGGTCTACAAGCACGCCATTTCCACCATCGTGCCAGGCCGTGCCGTCAATTTCTCGGCTACCGAGAACGACGACAACGCCGCCTGATCGCGCGGAGCGCGGCGGCAACCCCGCCGCGCTTTTTCCCTATTTCTGATCCCGCTTGTCTGAACTGATTCCCCGCCAGGAAGGCGCCGCCGTTCTCGTCGGCGTCGATTTCGGGCTGCCCCATTTCGACAGCGAACTAGAGGAACTCGGCCTGCTCGCGCAGACCGCGGGCCTGACGCCCGTCGCCCGCCTCGCGTGCAAGCGCAAGGCGCCAGATGCGGCATTGTTCGTCGGAAGCGGCAAGGCCGAAGAAATCAAGGAGCTGGCTGCCCTTCATCGGGCGAGCGAGGTCATCTTCGACCAGGCCCTGAGCCCCGCGCAGCAGCGCAACCTAGAGCGCCAGCTCGACGTGGCGGTCTACGACCGCACCTTTCTCATCCTCGAAATCTTCGCCCAGCGCGCGCGTTCGCACGAAGGCAAGCTGCAGGTGGAGCTTGCCCGCCTGCAGTACCTCAGCACGCGGCTGGTGCGCCGCTGGTCGCACCTGGAGCGCCAGACCGGTGGCGCGGGCGTGCGCGGCGGCCCGGGCGAGAAGCAGATCGAGCTCGATCGCCGGATGATCAGCGAGTCGATCAAGCGCACGCGAGAGCGCCTCGCCAAGGTGCAGAAGCAGCGCGGCACGCAGCGGCGCCAGCGCGAGCGCCGCGACACCTTCAACATCTCGCTGGTGGGCTACACCAATGCGGGCAAGTCGTCGCTATTCAACGCGCTGGTCAAGGCGCGCGCCTATGCGGCCGACCAACTGTTCGCCACCCTCGACACCACCACGCGCCACCTCTACCTGGGCGATGCGCGCAGGCAGGTGTCGATTTCCGACACGGTGGGCTTCATCCGCGACCTGCCGCACGGGCTGGTCGATGCCTTCAAGGCCACGCTGCAGGAGGCGGTCGATGCCGACTTGCTGCTGCACGTGATCGATGCCTCCAATCCGCACTACCCCGAGCAGATGGCCGAGGTGCAGTCGGTCCTGCAGGAGATCGGCGCGGACGCCGTGCCGCAGCTGCTGGTCTTCAACAAGCTCGACGCCCTTGAAAGCACGCAGCATCCGCTGCATCTGCAGGACGAGATGGAGATCGACGGCGTCCAGGTTCCGCGCATCTTCCTCAGCGCCAGGACGGGTGAGGGCGTGCCGCTGCTGCGTGCCGAGCTCGCCCGGCAATCGGGCTGCGCAACCGATACGATGACCCCTGCGGCGGACGCTGAATTGCACGACGCCACCGACGGATTGGGCACAATCCCGCCACTGACAAGAGAACGAAGCGAATGAATTCAAAGCCAGCGCGGAGAGGGTTTCTGGGCATGTTCAACCTGAACGACGGCCGATGGGGTCGCGGCGACGAGCCGTCCTCCTCCAGCGGCGACCGCCCGGCCGGAAACCGGCCCCCCGATGCCAATCCCCCCGGCGGCCCCACGCCCCCGCCACAAGGCAGCAATAGCGGCAGCAACAACGGCAACGACAACCGTCCCCGCGGCCAGGGACCCAACCAGGGCCCGCCCGACCTCGATGAACTCTGGCGCGACCTCAACCGCAAGCTCGGCGGCTTCTTCGGCGGCAAGGGCGGCGGCAACCGCCCCAACGGCGGCGGTGGTGGCAACGGCTACAAGCCCGACATGAAGAACGCCGGCTTCGGCATCGGCCTGGTCGCGGCGGTGGCGGTGCTGATCTGGCTCGGCACCGGCTTCTTCATCGTGAACGAAGGCCAGCAGGCCGTCATCACCCAGTTCGGCAAGTACAAGAGCACCGTGGGCGCGGGCTTCAACTGGCGCCTGCCATATCCCATCCAGCGCCACGAAGTCGTGGTGACCACGCAGATCCGCTCCGCCGACGTCGGCCGCGATGCCATCGTGCGCTCCACCGGCCTGCGCGAGTCGGCCATGCTGACCGAGGACGAGAACATCGTCGAGATCAAGTTCGCCGTGCAGTACCGCCTGAGTGATCCGCGCGCCTGGCTCTACGAGAGCAAGTCGCCCGCCGACACCGTCGTGCAGGTGGCCGAGACCTCCGTGCGCGAGGTGGTCGGCAAGATGAAGATGGACGCGGCGCTCGCCGAGGAGCGCGACCAGATCGCGCCGCGCGTGCGTACGCTGATGCAGACCATCCTCGACCGCTACAAGATCGGCGTCGAGGTCGTGGGCATCAACCTGCAGCAGGGCGGCGTGCGCCCGCCCGAGCAGGTGCAGGCCGCGTTCGACGACGTGCTCAAGGCCGGCCAGGAGCGCGAGCGCACCAAGAACGATGCACAGGCCTACGCCAACAACGTGGTGCCGCTGGCCACCGGTACGGCTTCGCGCCTGAAGGAGGAGTCCGAGGCCTACAAGGCGCGGATCGTGGCGCAGGCTCAGGGTGATGCGGGCCGCTTCAGCGCGGTGCTGTCTGAATACCAGAAGGCCCCCCAGGTGACGCGCGACCGCATGTACACCGACGCCATGCAGCAGATCTACGCCAGCACGACCAAGGTGCTGGTCGACAGCAAGCAGGGTTCGAACCTGCTGTACCTGCCGCTCGACAAGCTCATGCAGATGAGCGGCGGCAACGCTGCCACGCCAGTCGATGCGGCCAGCCCCAGCGTTGCCGGCACGGCGCCGGCACAGTCCTCGGTCATCCCGGTGGCCCCCACCACCAGCGACGTGCGCGGCCGCGACGGCCGCTCGCGTGACCGTGACGTGCGTTGAGAAAGGCCCGCAAGAACATGAACAGAATCGGATTCATCGCCACCTCGATCCTCGTGCTGCTCGTCCTGGCAAGCTCGATGCTCTTCGTGGTCGACCAGCGCCAGTTCGGCGTGGTCTACGCACTCGGCCAGATCAAGCAGGTCATCACCGAGCCCGGCCTCAACTTCAAGCTGCCGCCGCCGTTCCAGAACGTGTCGTACATCGACAAGCGCCTGCTGACGCTCTCCAGCGTGGACACCGAGCCCATGCTCACGGCTGAGAAGCAGCGCGTGGTGATCGACTGGTACGTGCGCTGGCGCATCAGCGACCCGCAGGCCTACATCCGCAACGTCGGCCTCGACGAGAACGCCGGCGCGATGCAGCTCAACCGCGTGGTTCGCAACGCGTTCCAGGAAAACATCAACAAGCGCACCGTGCGCGACCTGATCTCGGTGCGCCGCGAGGCCCTGATGGCCGACGTGCAGCGCGAGGTGCTGTCGGTGGTGAAGGGCAGCAAGCCCTGGGGCGTGGACGTTGTCGACGTGCGCATCACCCGAGTCGACTACGTGGAAGCCATCACCGAGTCGGTCTACCGCCGCATGGAAGCCGAACGCAAGCGCGTGGCCAACGAGCTGCGTTCCACCGGCACGGCCGAGGGCGAGAAGATCCGCGCCGATGCCGACCGCCAGCGCGAGGTGATCGTGGCGAATGCATACCGCGACGCCCAGAAGATCAAGGGCGAGGGCGATGCCCAGGCTGCTGCCGCCTACAGCGAGGCCTTCGGGCGCGACCCCCAGTTCGCGCAGTTCTATCGCAGCCTCGAGGCCTACAAGCAGAGCTTCAACAAGAAGAGCGATGTGATGGTGCTCGACCCGTCGTCGGACTTCTTCCGCGCCATGCAGGGCTCGGGCTCGAACACCGCCGCACCTCGCCGTTGACCACGCCAGGCCTCAGCCGTCCTCAGGAGCCGTGAGCGCCGATACTTTCTGGAGCGCGCTGGCGCTCGTCCTGGTGATCGAGGGCATCCTGCCTTTCGTGTCGCCGGGAGGGTGGCGGCGCGGCTTCGGCCAGCTCATGCAGCTGCGCGACGGCCAGCTGCGCTTCTTCGGGCTCTGCAGCATCCTTCTGGGGCTGGTCCTGCTCTGGATCCTGGCCTGATTCGGCCCGCCGATCGACGCCTGGCCGGGCCGGTTGCCCGGTGCCGGTAGAATCCCGTTTTAACCACGCCCCCGATCCCCATGTCCGCCTGGGTCCTCCCGGATCACATTGCCGATGTGCTGCCCTCCGAGGCCCGCCACATCGAAGAACTTCGACGCCAGCTGCTCGACACCGCCCGTGGCTACGGCTACGAGCTGGTGATGCCGCCGCTGCTCGAGCATCTCGAGTCGCTGCTCTCCGGCACCGGCGAGGCGCTCGACCTCCAGACTTTCAAGCTCGTCGACCAGCTTTCCGGCCGCAGCATGGGCCTTCGCGCCGACACCACCCCCCAGGTGGCGCGCATTGATGCCCACCTGCTGAACCGCGACGGCGTGGCCCGCCTGTGCTACTGCGGCCCGGTGCTCCACACCCGCCCGGACCGCCCGCACGCGACCCGTGAGCCCCTGCAGTTCGGCGCCGAGATCTACGGCCACGCGGGCCTCGAGGCCGACACTGAAACCCTGCTGCTGGCGCTCGACTGCCTCGATGCTGCCGGCCTGCGCGAGGGCGTGATCGTCGACCTGGCGGATGCCCGCATCGTGCGTGCGCTGTTCGCCGGCGTGCCGGTCGACGGTGCCACCCTGGCGCAGGTGCATGCGGCGCTGGCGGCCAAGGACGCCAGCGAGCTCGAATCCCTCACCAGGAATTTCCCCGCCGCCTCGCGCGACGGCCTGCGCGCGCTCATCCAGCTCTATGGCGACGAGGCGGTGCTCGACGAGGCGGCGAAGGCCCTGAAGGGCACTCCCGCGGTCGGCACCGCGCTGGCCGACCTCAAGCAGCTCGCTACGGGCCTGCAGGGCGTGCCCGGACGCCAGATCAGCTTCGACCTGGCCGACCTGCGCGGCTATGCGTACTACAGCGGCATGCGCTTCGGCATCTACGTGCCAGGCGCGGCCGATTCGCTGGTACGCGGCGGCCGCTATGACGAGGTGGGGGCCGTGTTCGGCCGCAACCGCCCGGCCGTCGGCTTCAGCCTCGACGTGCGCGAGCTGGTCGGCGTGCTGCCGGCCCGTCCGCTGCGCGCCGCCATCCGCGCGCCCTGGAGCGACGCGGCCGGCCTGCGTCAGGCCATTGCCCAATTGCGCAAGGCCGGCGAAACGGTAGTCTGCGTGCTGCCGGGCCATGGCAGCGAAATCGATGAATTCCACTGCGACCGCGAGCTCGTCGAGCAGGCCGGCCAGTGGAGTGTCCGAGCGATCTGATTTTTTGAAGTAATGGAACGAGCATGAGCGTAACCACCGGAAGAAACGTGGTCGTCGTCGGCACCCAGTGGGGCGACGAAGGCAAGGGCAAGCTGGTCGACTGGCTGACGGAGAGCGCCCAGGGCGTGGTCCGTTTCCAGGGCGGGCACAACGCGGGCCACACGCTGGTCATCAACGGGGTGAAGACCGCCTTGCACCTGATTCCGAGCGGCATCATGCGCCCCGGCGTCAAGTGCTACATCGGCAACGGCGTGGTGCTGTCGGCCGCCAAGCTGTTCGAGGAGATCGAAGGTCTGGAGAAGGCCGGCGTCGAAGTGCGTTCGCGCCTGCGCATCAGCGAGGCCTGCCCCCTGATCCTGCCGTTCCACGCCGCGCTGGACATTGCGCGCGAGGCCTACCGCGAGAAGGGCGGCATCGAGAAGATCGGCACCACCGGCCGCGGCATCGGTCCGGCCTATGAAGACAAGATCGCCCGCCGCGCGCTGCGCGTGCAGGACCTGAAGCATCCCGAGCGCTTCGCCGCCAAGCTGCGCGTGCTGCTCGAGCTGCACAACCACGTGCTGACCCAGGTGCTGGGCGCGCCCGCCATCGACTTCGATCAGGTCTTCGACGAGGCGATGAAGCACGCCGAGCTGCTCAAGCCCATGATGGCCGACGTCTCGCGCGAACTGAACGACGCCAACCGCAACGGCGCCAACCTGCTGTTCGAAGGCGCGCAGGGCACGCTGCTGGACGTGGACCACGGCACCTATCCGTACGTCACCTCCAGCAACTGCGTGGCCGGCAACGCCGCCGCCGGTTCGGGCGTGGGCCCTGGCATGCTGCACTACATCCTGGGCATCACCAAGGCCTACTGCACCCGCGTGGGCGGCGGTCCGTTCCCGACCGAGCTCGACTGGGCGACGCCCGGCACGCCCGGCTACCACATGAGCACCGTGGGCGCCGAGAAGGGCGTGACCACCGGCCGCAGCCGCCGCTGCGGCTGGTTCGACGCGGCCCTGCTCAAGCGCTCGGCGCAGGTCAACGGCCTGTCGGGCCTTTGCATCACCAAGCTCGACGTGCTGGACGGCCTCGAGAAGCTCGAGCTGTGCACCGGCTACGAGCTCGATGGCGAGACCACCGACATCCTGCCCATGGGCGCCGACGAGATCGAGCGCTGCACGCCGATCTACGAAACGCTGGAAGGCTGGAGCGAAAGCACCGTCGGCGTCACGCAGTACGACAAGCTGCCGATCAATGCGCGCCTCTACTTGCAGCGCATCGAGCAGGTCACCGGCGTGCCGATCCACATGGTCTCGACCAGCCCCGACCGCGACCACACGATCATGATGCGCCACCCCTACCTGGCCGACTGATCGATCGGATCAGGCCAACCTCCCAGGCTTGCCCGCTTCGTGCGGCCGCCAAACCCCTTGCAGGGGGCAACACCAGCGGCCCGGCAAGGCCGGTTCCGCGGTGTTCCCAAAGAAGAGACATTGAAGGAAGACCCACGCTATGTTGACTGAAGACGGCAAGCATCTCTACGTCAGCTACGACGAGTACCACAACCTGATCGAGAAGCTCGCGATCAAGGTGCACCAGTCGGGCTGGCAGTTCGACACCATCCTGTGCCTGGCGCGCGGCGGAATGCGCCCCGGCGACGTGCTCTCGCGCATCTTCGACAAGCCGCTGGCGATCATGTCGACCAGCTCGTACCGCGCCGATGCCGGCACGGTGCAGGGCCATCTCGACATCGCCCGCTACATCACCACGCCCAAGGGCGAGATCGCAGGCAAGGTGCTGCTGGTCGACGACCTGGCCGACTCCGGCCACACGCTGCACGCGGTGATGGACATGCTGCGCAACAACTACAAGCCGATCACCGAGCTGCGCAGCGCGGTGATCTGGACCAAGGCACTGTCGACCTTCACGCCCGACTACTCGGTCGAGTACCTGCCGACCAACCCCTGGATCCACCAGCCCTTCGAGGGCTACGACTCGCTCGGCGCCGAGAAGCTGATCGAGAAGTGGTCGGTCTGATCCGACCCTGCCGGCGCCCGGTCACCCGGCGTCGGTGAACATGGCGGTGTAGCGCCGCTGCATCTCCTGCGGCGTCAGCTTCTCGATGCTGTGCCCCACGTTCCAGCGATGGCCGAAGGGGTCGCGAAAGACGCCGGAGCGTTCCCCATAGAACTGGTCCTGCGGCGCCATGTCGAGCGTGGCGCCCGCCTCGACGGCGCGCGCCACGACGGCGTCGGCGTCGTCAACATGCAGGTGCAGCGTGACGGCCGTGCCGCCCAGCGTCCGGGCGCTGTGGATGTTGCACTCAGCGAACTCGTCGGAAATCATCAGGATCGCGCCGTTGTGGAAGTCCAGTTCCGCGTGGCCGATGCGCCCGCTCGGCTCGGTGAGCCGGAAGATCTCCTTCACCTCGAAGACCTTGCAGTAGAAATCGATGGCTGCGCCTGCATCGTGGACGCAGAGGTACGGAAACAGTTCGTGGATTGCCATGGCCTGCGTGTTCCTGCGGTTGAGTGGAGTGGGCGCGATTCTGGTGTTCGTCGCGCGTGCCGTCTTGGACAAATTTGACCTGCCGCCACCCGGGGCTCAGTCTTTTGCCTCGATGCGCAAGTGCCTCGGGGAAGCCGGCGCCGCACGCCGATAGGTCTGCGGCGACATGCCCGCGATGGCCCGGAAGTCGCGGTTGAGATGCGCCTGGTCGGTGTAGCCGGCTTCCAGCGCCAGCTCGACCCAGGGTCGCTCGGGAGCGATCGCGAACTGCCCGAGCAGGCGATCGAAGCGCAGCATGCGCGCGTACTGCTTGGGCGCCAGCCCGGTCATGCCGCGAAAGAGCGCGATGAAGCGCCTGTGGCTGTAGCCGCTCTGTTTCACCAGCCGGCCGATGGCGATTGCCTGCCCGTCGTCGTCCGTGGCGCTCGCGCCGGACATCCGGGCCAGTGCCTGCGCCACCGCAGGATGCATTCCGTGCGCTGCGGACGAAGCAAGGCGCGCTTCGAGCAGCGCGGCGACGATGTCGAGCTGACGCGGCAGCGAATCGGCCGCCTGCAGCCGTTCGAGCGCGAAGTTCGCGTCCGCGCCCCAGAGCGTCTCGAGCGAGGTGTGCCGCTCGGCCAGCGCGTCCTCCGGCGCTCCAAGCAGTGCCATGGCCGCGCCCGGCAGCAGCATGACGCCGACCGAGCGCGTAACCACCGAGACGTCTCGCACGTAGAAGACCGAGCGGGTTCCGCCCACCATCGCGTGGCCCACCATGAGGCCGAGCGAATCGGCATCGCCGCGAAAGAGGCGCAGGGAGGGCCCCGAGAGCCGGAAGACCAGGTGCATGCCGCCGGTGGGCAGCACGTGCTCCCGCGCACCCAGCCGCTCCGGTGGCGCGCCGTCGGGCGATGAAGCCCACATCAGCCGCACGAAGGGCCGCAGGCGGGGAGGAGGGGGGCGCGTCAGCTGCACTGTCTCGGGGCTTCCTTCATGAAGGGTGGAACGGGGCACCAGCCGATCCGCCCATTGTGCGACCGAAGCTTCGCGCAAGGGCCGCCGGAGGCCACCCAATAGGTCCCGGAAAGCCTCCAAGGCCGCTCGCGCTAGCATGCACCCATGAGCAAGCCTTCCACGAACCTGATCCATCACCCCTACGTCCCGCCCGCCACCTTCTCCGCGCCGCAGCCCGGCGTGTTCAAGGCATCGACCGTGTTCTTCGCCGACGTGGCCGCCATGCGCGCGCGCGACTGGCGCACCAAGGCCGGCTACACCTACGGCCTGCACGGCACGCCCACCACTTTCACCCTGGAAGAGCGACTGGCCACGCTCGAGGGCGGCACCGAATGCCTGCTCGTGCCCAGCGGGCTGGCCGCCATCTCCCTGGTCTCCTTCGCCTTTCTCAAGACCGGCGACGAGGTGCTGATCCCCGACAACGCCTACGGCCCGAACAAGGCGCTGGCCACCGGCGAGCTGGCCAGCTTCGGCATCACACACCGCCTCTACGATGCGATGAACCCGGCCGACCTCGCCGCCAAGCTCTCCGATCGCACGCGGCTGGTGTGGCTGGAAGCGGCCGGCTCGGTCACCATGGAGTTTCCCGACCTGCCAGCGCTGGCGAGCATCTGCCGCTCGCGCGGCGTGCTGACCGCCCTCGACAACACCTGGGGCGCAGGCCTGGCTTTCGCACCCTTCGATTTCAACGGCAGCGGGCAGGGCGTCGACATCTCGGTGCACGCGCTCACCAAGTACCCCAGCGGCGGCGGCGACGTGCTCATGGGCAGCGTGACCACGCGCGACGAGCGCCTGCACCGCGCGCTCAAGCTCACGCACATGCGCATGGGCTTCGGCATCGGCGTGGGCGACGTAGAGACGCTGCTGCGCTCGCTGCCCAGCATCGCGCTGCGCTACGCGGCCCACGACCGCGCGGCGCGCGAGCTGGCCGGCTGGCTCAACGGCTGCGAGGAGATCGCGCAGGTGCTGCATCCTGCGCTCGAGGACTCGCCCGGCCATGCCCACTGGCGCGCGCTGTGCGGCGAAACCAACCTGGCTGCCGGCCTGTTCTCGGTGGTGTTCGACGAGCGCTTCAGCACCGAGCAGGTCGACCGCTTCTGCGACGGCCTGCAGCTCTTTCGCCTCGGCTATTCGTGGGGCGGGCCGATCAGCCTAGTCGTGCCCTACGACATCGGCCTGATGCGCGACGCGAGCGTGGCGCGCTGGCCCTACAAGGGCACGCTCGTACGTTTTTCCATCGGCCTGGAGGACGTGGAAGACCTGCGCGCCGATCTTCAGCAGGCGCTGGCGCTGATGTAAGAAATCGCATCGCGCAGCCGGCGTCCTGTTGCCTCGATCGCGTCATGGGGTACCTCCTTGAGACTGCACCTTTATCGCTTACAGTAGGACACGGCAGTCAACCCGACCGCCTCGCCTCAAGGAGAAGCAGTGGCAACACCCAACTACGGCTACGAAAAGCGACAGAAGGAGCTGGCCAAGAAGAAGAAGAAGGAAGAAAAGCTTCGCGAGAAGGCGAACCGCAAGCTCAATCCCAGCAGCGAAGGGCTTGCGCCCGGAGATCCCGAAACCGACGTTGCCTCGCTCGAGCGCGATCCGCCCACGGTGCCGGACCTGCCCACCAAGAACGGCTGATCCACCCAGCTCGCCGATCCATCAAAAAAGCCGCCGCAGGCAATCGCCCGCGGCGGCTTTTTCATTGCTTGGGCAACATCTTGCGCAGCTCGGTCCAGACGTTGTCGAGCAGCTGGGGCTGCGCAGCCGCCGTCGGGTGGATGCGGTCGGCCTGGAACAGCGAGAGCGCATCGGGCGCGTCGGCCACGCCCTTGAGCAGGAAGGGCACGAGCGCCGACTTGGTCGCTGTGGCCACCTTGGAGAACACCGCCTCGAAGCGCCGCGTGTAGTCGGCCCCGTAGTTGGGCGGCACCTGGATGCCGACGATCAGCACCTTGGCGCCCGCGGCCTGGGCGGCCTTGGTGATCTGCAGCAGGTTGCTCTCGGTGTCGGAAAGCGGCAGCCCGCGCAGCGCGTCGTTGGCACCGAGTTCGAGCACCACCAGGCTGGGCTTGTGCTGCGCGAGCAGCGGCGCGAAGCGGGCGCGGCCGCCGGAGCTGGTGTCGCCGCTGATGCTGGCGTTGACCACGGTTGCAGAAATCTTCTGCTGCGCAAGCCTTTTCTCGAGCAAGGGTACCCAGCCTTCGCCGCGCTTGAGGCCGTACTCTGCGCTCAGCGAATCGCCGAGCACCAGGATCAGCGGCTTGCCCGAGGCAGCCGTGGAAGACGAGGCCTGGGCCTGCGCCGCCGTCGTCCATATCCCCGCGCTGCCGAGCGCGGTGGTGGTCAAGATAAAGTCACGTCGATTCAAAACCAGAGCCTTTCCATGTCCCAACCCCCGTCTGATGCCATTGTCGCCGTCGAGCATGTGTTCAAGTCCGTCACCGATTCGGCAGGCACGCTGGACATTCTGCAGGACATCGATTTCACCCTCGGCGCGCGGGAAACCGCCGCCATCGTCGGCGCCTCCGGCTCGGGCAAGAGCACGCTGCTGTCGATCATCGCCGGGCTGGATACGCCCACGCGCGGCACCGTGAAGCTCGCGGGGCAGGACATCTTCGCCATCGACGAGGACGAGCGCGCCGCCGTCCGTGCGCAGCGGGTGGGCTTCGTGTTCCAGAGCTTCCAGCTGCTGGGCAACCTGAGTGCTCTCGAGAACGTGATGCTCCCGCTGGAGTTGGCCAACCGCAAGGACGCCCGCAAGGCCGCCACCGAGATGCTCGGCCGCGTCGGCCTCGGCCAGCGCCTGGGCCACTACCCGAAGGTGCTCTCCGGCGGCGAGCAGCAGCGCGTGGCGCTGGCCCGTGCCTTCGTCGTGCAGCCTGCGCTGCTGCTGGCCGACGAACCGACGGGCAGCCTGGACTTCGCCACCGGCGAGCAGGTCATGCAGCTGATGTTCGACCTCAACCGCGAACTGGGCACCACGCTCGTGCTCGTCACCCACGACCGCGGCATCGCGGCGCGTTGCGAACGGCGCATCACCATCGAGGCCGGACGCGTCGCACTTAATGAAAAAGTGGCTCTGGCGCCTGCCTGACAAGAGCAATAAGCTATTAAATAAATAGCAGGCCACATTCAAAGGAGATGTTCATGGAGGAACTTCCGCCCGACGCCGTCTTGGCGCTGCAGCGGGGCAGGATGATCGAGGCCATCAAGATCGTGCGCGACCGCACGGGCATGGACTTGAAGTCGTGCAAGGAGGCCGTCGATCGCTTCGTCGATCGGCAGGAGGCGGGCGAAGGCGATCCCATGGTGGCAGGCGGTCACGGTGGTCCCACCGCGGCAAGGCAGGACCGCGGCTTCGCGTCGATGCCTTCCACCGCTCTCACGGCGCTGGCACAGGGCAACAAGATCGAGGCGATCCGCCTCACGCGTGAGGCCACCGGCCTGAGCCTCGCGGCGGCCAAGCGGCTGGTCGACAACCATGACGATCCGACCCTGGGCGCCTTCGGCCCCCTGACCCAGCACATGCCCCGGCGTCCCATGGACGAGCCGGGCCGCGTGCACGACAGCGGCTACAAGTGGCTGCCGGTGCTCATCGTCCTGCTGGCGGCGGTCATGGTGTGGCTGCTGTTCGGCCCGAAGGCCTGAATCGAGAAGACCCGTAGATGATCGTTCCCCAGTTCTGGGCCGAAGGCCGCATCCAGGAGCGCGTGGCAGGCAATCAGATCACCGTGCGCCGCTACGGTTGGTCCGACGAGAGCCCCGTGGCCGCGCAGGCGCATGCCGACCAGCGCACCCGCGACGCCTTCGACCGCATCGCCCACAAGGGCGAGGACCTCGAGCGTCGCGAGCGCAAGCTGGCATACAACGGCGCCGAGGGCGTCCCGATCCGCGAGGAGATCGTCGAGCGCCAGGGCGACGCCGTCGTCACGCGCAACGGCTACGGCGCGCGCTGCCTCAACACACCCGACGTGCTGTTCGTCGACATCGACTTCGAGGAGCCTCTGCGCGGCAGCGTTTTCGGCTTCGCATTGGTGCCGGCACTGATCGCAGGCGTGGTCGGCGGTTGGGCCGCCAGGACGTGGCTGGGCGGGCTGATCGCGGGCCTCATCGTCTTCGCCGTGGCCTGGTTCATCGGCCAGCGCAAGAAGCGCGGCGAGCCCAGCGGCAACCCGTCGCCCGAGAAGCGCGCCGCCGAGCGCATCGCGCGTTTCGTCCATCAGCATCCCGACTGGCACCTGCGCGTCTACCGCACACCCGCGGGTTTCCGGCTGCTGGCGATGCACGACGTGTTCAATCCTTCCGACACCGCGGTGGCCGACTGCTTCCACGCGCTGGGCGTCGACAAGGTCTACGCGCGCATGTGCCGCAACCAGAACTGCTTTCGCGCCCGCGTGAGCGCCAAGCCCTGGCGCATCGGCATCGGCGATCACATCCGGCCGCGGCCGGGCGTGTGGCCGGTGTCGCCGGACAAGCTGCCCGTGCGCGACGCCTGGATCTCGCGCTACGAGAAGGCTGCCGAAGGTCACGCCGCCTGCCAGTACCTGGAGAGCGTGGGCAACGGCGCGAAGGTGCATCCGAAGGCGCAGGCGGTCCAGGAGCTTCATGACGAGCGCACCCGCGCGCTCAGCGGCCTGCCGATCGCCTGAGCGGACAGGCGTACGGAGCCACCCCGAGGGGGCAGGGATAATCCACGGATGTCTTCCCCCAAAGTGATCTTCGGCTTCCATGCCGTGGGCGTGCGCCTCAAGACCGCGCCGAAGTCGGTGCTCGAAGTCCTGTTCGACGCCAGCCGCCGCGATGCGCGCATGAAACAGTTCCTGGCCCGCGCGCAGGAAACAGGCGTGCGCCTGATCGAGGCCGACGGTGCCCGGCTTTCCAAGCTCAGCGGCAGCCACGGCCACCAGGGCGTGGTGGCGCGGGTCGAGCCCGTCGCCCAGGTCCGCTCCCTGGACGAACTGCTCGAAGGCCTCGAAGAGGCCGGCACCGTGCCGCTGCTGCTGGTGCTCGACGGGGTGACCGATCCGCACAACCTCGGCGCCTGCCTGCGGGTAGCCGACGGCGCCGGTGCGCACGCGGTCATCGCCCCCAAGGACCATGCGGCAGGCATCAACGCCACCGTCGCCAAGGTGGCGAGCGGCGCGGCCGAGACGGTGCCGTACTTCATGGTCACCAACCTTGCGCGCACGCTGAACGAACTCAAGGAGCGCAACATCTGGTGCGTGGGCACCAGCGACGACGCGCCGGGCACCATCTACCAGAGCGACTTCAAGCTCCCGCTGGCGCTGGTGCTGGGCGCCGAAGGCGAGGGCATGCGCCAGCTCACGCGCAAGACCTGCGACGAGCTCGTCAGCATTCCGATGGCCGGGGCGGTCGAGAGCCTGAACGTCTCGGTGGCCAGCGGCGTGTGCCTGTACGAGGCGCTGCGCCAGCGAAGCGCCTAATCCCTCGGCGATCCACCCTTGCGGTGGAAATAGATCAGTTCCGCCACCCGCCGCATCTGCGGCGTGCCCAGCAGGCGGTTGAACATCCAGTCGTTCTGGAAATGGTCGAAGGCCCAGCGCAGCGCGCGCTTGAGCCTGAAGCCAGGGTAGCCGCGCACGAACCACGTGGCCGGGTCGCCCACCTCGCCCCGGATGAACCGAGCCACCGCCTCGCCTGCGCGCTGCCCATGAAGCAGGGCGGTGTGGATGCCGCCCGCAGTCACCGGCGACACCATGCCGGCCGCATCGCCCACCAGCAGAGCCCGATCGCGCGCCACCACGGGCAGCACCCCGCCGCAGGGGATCATGCCCGCGCGCACCGCGACGGGCGGCGCATCGCCGGGCGTGACGGCAGGGGCGATCTTTCGCAGCAGCGGATCGAGCTTCAGCGCGCCCGCGTCGCTGTGCCCCACGCGACGTGCCAGCCCGATCTGGCTGACGCCCACGCCTTCGAGCGCCCAGCCGATATAGCCGGGTGCCAGCTTGCGGTCGATGAAGCAATGGAGCAGGTCGGGTGCCATCTTCGCGCCCTGGTACTCGTGCTCCACGCCGTAGAGAAAGCGCGTGTTGCGCGACAGGCCCAGCGCCTTGGCGACGCGCGAATGCGGACCGTCTGCGCCGACGAGGTATGTCGCCGTGATGCAGGGACCCTGCGTCAGCGGCACTTCCCAGTGGCCGTCGAGCCACAGCGCCTGTTCGAACAGCGTGCCCAGCCGCACCTCGACGCCGCAGTCCCGGGCCGAGTCCACCATCCAGTCGAGCAGCGCGGGTGCGTCGGTGGCCCAGAACCAGTAGCCCGGCGCATGCAGGTCGACGTGGTGCATGTCGGGGGCATAGAGCCGCACGCCTTCGATGCGGCGGACCAGCGCCGGAGGCACCTCGGCCAGCCATGGCACGCTGTCGACCGCGTCCTTGACGATGATGCCGGTGGTGTGGAGCTTGGCGCCCGCAGCGGTCTTCTTCTCCAGCACCATCACGCTGAGTCCGGCGAGCGCTGCGGCGCGGGCGCAGGCGAGGCCCGCGAAGCTCGCGCCCACGACGAGCAGGTCTACCTGGAGGGTTCCCGTGCCACTGCCGGCATAGGAAGCCGGTGCGGGTGCCGCGGAAGAGGCGGAGGGGAGAAGCGGGGAGAAGAGGCTGGTGGATGTATGCATGGGGCCGCTGACTTGAAGCAACGCGCATCGCTTGATGCGATGCGCGCTGCGAAGTTAGCGACCCGATGTGCGGGTGGCGTGAAGCCGGCGTGAACTCAGGACCAGGTTCAGGACGGGTCCTTGCCGCGCGTTCGGCCCACCGCGCTGAAGATGCCGATGCCCAGCAGGATCACCGCACCGATGCCGATGTAGAGCGTGGGCACGCCGGCCACCGAGGCACCCCAGGCGACGCCTGCCAGGAAGATCAGGAAACCGATCATGTAGAGCGCGAAAGACATCGTGTTCCTCCTAAAGTCTGGATGCCTCGCAGTATTCCCGGCGCCGCGGCGCGCAGCACCGGTGCGTGCCGGATGTGCTTGTGGGAGGGTGCCTACCGAGTGGGTACGCGATTTCCGCGCGCTGCGGACCTACTCGGGGCTCGCCACCAGCAGGTAGCGGCAGGCGCTGCCGCCGAGCGCCTTGAAGACCAGCGGCCGGTCCACGCCGAAGTCCAGGCGGTCGCCCGGTGCGAGCTCGAAGCGTTCGTCGCCGTAGTCCACCTGCAATTCGCCTTCGAGCATCCAGAGGCATTGCCGGTACGGCTTGCCGCTCCAGCGTGGATAGTCGACCCGAGCCTCTCGCGGCAATTCGATCTCGACCATCTCGATTCCGCTGCCCGCCTGGCGCTCGGCGACCTGCCTCCGCAGGTAGCCTGCCTGCGGGTCGCGCCACACCTCCTGCTCGGCGCGCCTGCGCAGCCGCTGGGGCTGCGCCTTTTCCTCCGTCAGCAGTTGCGCCAGCGGCACGCCCAGCCCCGCGGCCAGCTTGCCAAGCAGCACCGCCGTGGGACTGCTCTGGGCGCGCTCCACCTTGGAGATCATGGCCTTGCTCACGCCCGAGCGCTCGGCCAGGTCCGAGAGGCTCAGGCCCTGCGACTGGCGCAGGGCCAGCAGCCGGGAGGCTATCAGCAGGTCGATGCTCTGGCCGGCAATACCGGCGGAAGCTGGATCAGTAGATGAATCGTTTCCCATATGAGATTATTATTCTCATATATTGAACGAAGTTTCAATGAAATCCGAACGAGGACCCGCACCATGCGTCTCATCACGTGCACCGAAGAAGCCCACGCCGCCGCGATCCTGGCCATCCTGAACGAGGCCATCGTCACCTCCACCGCCCTGTACGACTACAAGCCGCGCACGCCCGAGAACATGGTGACCTGGTTCGCCACCAAGCGCGCCAACGGCTTTCCGGTGATCGGGGTCGAGGACGAAAGCGGCAAGCTGCTGGGCTTCGCGAGCTACGGCACTTTCCGCGCCTTTCCCGCCTACAAGTACACGGTGGAGCACTCTGTCTACGTCGACAGCGCGCACCGCGGCAAGGGCCTGGGCCGCACGCTGATGGAGGCCATCGTCGAAGAGGCGGTCAAGCGTGACGTCCACGTGATGGTCGGCGCCATCGACGCGGCCAACGCCGGCAGCATTGCATTGCACCAGAGCCTGGGCTTCGAGCACTCGGGCACGGTGCGCCAGGCGGGATTCAAGTTCGGGCGCTGGCTGGACGTGGCCTTCTACCAGCGCATCCTCGCCACGCCGCTGAACCCGGTCGACGGCTAGTTCAGGGCAAAGAAGCGCATGACGACCTCGGCCGGGTTGCGCACGCCGGCGCCGGTGAACATGCGCTCGTTGATCCACTTCAGCGACGCCGACGCGGTCTCGAAGCGCGGACTGCAGCGGAAGTACACCTGCGAGGGATCGACCGGCTCGCCGCGCAGCAGCCTGGCCATCACCTCGGGCGAGGCGCTGCGCATCGCGCTGTTGTGCACGTAGATCAGGTCGCCCGCGTCGGTCTCGAGGCCGTAGCGCGCGTCGAGCTCCGAGAGCGTGTCGCTCACGATCAGCTGGAAGTCGCTGCCGCCCGGCAGCACGCGCGCACGCCAGCCGTGGCCGATGGCCTCGCCGCCGAGGATCGGCACCACGCGGCGCAGCCCGCGCGGACTGCTGCCCAGCACCTGCGGCACGCCCACCTGGATGCTCAGGTCGGCGAAATGCTCCAGCGTGGGAGCGGCGATGGCGTCGAAGGTGCTCATCGGGTCAGGCCGCGGGCTTCGCCGTTTCGGCGCTGGCGCGGTCGAGCATCTCGATGGTGCCTGCGTCCAGCTTGAGTTGCGTCGCGACCACGAGCTCCTCGAGCTGCGAGATGGAGGTGGCGCTGGCGATCGGCGCCGTCACGCCCGGGCGCGCGATCTGCCACGCGATGGCCACCTGGCCCGGTTTGGCGTTGTACTGCTGGGCCACCTTGTCGAGCGCATCGAGGATGCGCAGGCCGCGCTCGTTGAGGTACTTCCTGGTGGTGTTGGCGCCGCGCGCGCTCTTGGACGCGTCGGCCTCGGTGCGGTACTTGCCCGTGAGGAAGCCTGCGGCCAGCGCGTAGAAGTTGATCACGCCCACTTCGCGCTTGATGCACAGGGGCTCCAGCTCGTCTTCGAACACCGCGCGGTCGTAGAGGTTGTACAGCGGCTGCAGGCTCTCGTAGCGGGCGATGCCCAGGCGTTCCGACACGTCGAGCGCCTCGGCCAGGCGCGGCGCGGTGTAGTTCGATGCGCCGATCGCGCGCACCTTGCCTTCCTTGATCAGCTCGTCGAAGGCGCCGAGCGTCTCCTCCAGCGGGGTGTTGGCGTCGTCGTCGTGCGACTGGTAGAGGTCGATGTAGTCCGTCTGCAGGCGCTTGAGCGAGGCCTCCACGGCTTCGCGGATGTACTTGGGCGCGAGGCCCGCCTTGCCTTCGCCCATCGGCTTGCCGACCTTGGTGGCCAGCACCACGCGGTTGCGCTTGCCGCTCTGCTTGAGCCACTTGCCGATGATGGTCTCCGACTCGCCGCCGGTGTGGCCCGGCACCCAGGCCGAGTACACGTCCGCGGTGTCGACGAAGTTGAAGCCGGCGTCCAGCCAGGCATCGAGCAGCTTGAACGAGGCGGCCTCGTCGACGGTCCAGCCGAACACGTTGCCGCCGAAGGCGAGCGGGGAAACCTGGAGGCCGGAGCGGCCGAGCGGGCGAAGTTGCGACATGTCGATGTGTTCCTGATGAAGAGGATGGGAAAGTTCAGACGAAGCCCACGGCGCCCAGCACCGCGCCGGCGCCGAGCAGCCAGAGCAGGTGGATGCGCGTGCGCCAGACGATAAGCGCGGCAGCGCCGGTCAGCAGCCACAGGTGCCACGCGGGCGCATCGCCGGCATGGTTTCCTGCTGCCAGCACCCAGCCGGTGGCGATCAGCAGCCCGACCACCACGGGCGCCATGCCCTGCTTGAAGGCGCGGACCTCGCGGCGCGTGCGGTTGCGGTGGCCCCAGCGGGTCGCGAAGTAGGTGAGGGTGGTGCTCGGCAGCATGATGCCCAGCATCGTGACCAGCAGGCCGAAGAGCCCGAGCACCCAGGCATGCGGCCCGGCACCGATGCCGCCGCCGGCATTGAGCCCCACGTTCCAGCCCATCAGCGCCACGAACAGCACGTTGGGCCCGGGCGCCGCCTGCGCGATCGCGACCGAGGAGCTGAACTGCGCGTCGGTGAGCCAGCCGTGCTGCGTGACGAGGTAGCGGTGCATGTCGGGCACCGTGGTGATGGCGCCGCTGATCGACAGCAGCGACAGCAGCATGTACTGCCCGAGGAGGGCCAGCCAGTCGTGCCATTGCATGGCGATGGTCATGGGGCGATCCTCTTCCAGGTCCAGATGCAGGCCGCGCCGCCGAGCACCAGCAGCACCCAGCCCAGCGGAATCTTCAGCACCGCGATGGCCACGAACACCAGCGCCATGATGACCAGGCAGGTCGCGAAGCCCAGCGGGTGCTTGCGCAGCTGCGGCACCAGCTTGACGCCCGTGGCGGCGATCAGCCCGCCCGAGACGGCCCCCATGCCCCGCAGCGCCGCCGCCACTTGCGGATTGCCCGCATAGTGCGCGTACAGCACGGCCAGCGCGAGGATCACCACCAGCGGAATGGTCAGCATGCCCGCCACCGCCGCCAGCGCGCCGCGCAGGCCGAAGTAGCGGTCGCCGATCATCAGCGCGAGGTTGATCACGTTGGGCCCCGGCATCACCTGCGCCACGGCCCAGTCTTCGAGGAACTGCTCGGGCGTGAGCCATTTCTTCTTTTCGACCATCTCGCGCTGGACGATGGCGAGGACTCCGCCGAAGCCCTGCAGCGCGAGCCAGGTGAACGAGACAAAAAGGTCGCGCGGCGACTGGGGATGGGCTGCAGGAGGAGACGGTTGCATGTCGAGCGATTATCGTAGGCAGGCATTCGACATGCCGGGCGCCGCCGCGACACGGCGGCGCCCGGCCGCTTCAAGGGTTTCAAGGAGGACATTCCAGCATGGTCACGCAACTGCGCGCGCTCTTCGATCTCTGCCGCCGGGCCTTCAATTCGTGGTCCAACGACTACGCCCCGAGCATGGGCGCCGCGCTCGCCTACTACACGGTTTTCTCGATCGCGCCGCTCCTGCTGATCGTGATCGCGGTGGCCGGGCTGGTCTTCGGGCAGGACGCCGCGCGCGGCGAGATTTTTGCCCAGCTCTCGGGCCTGATGGGCGAGCAGGGCGCGGCGGCGGTGCAGGGCATGCTTAAGGCCGTCAACAAGCCGGCCGAGGGCATCGTCGCCACGGTGATCGGCATCGGGCTGGTGGTGGTGGGTGCCACCACCGTCTTCGGCGAACTTCAGGACGCGCTCGACCGCATCTGGCGCGCGCCGGCCCGCGTCAAGAACAAGGGCCTGTTCAACATGCTGCGTGTGCGGCTGCTGTCGTTCAGCATGATCATGGGCATCGGCTTCCTGCTCATGGTGTCGCTGGTGGCGAGCGCGGCGCTCGCGGCGCTGGGCAAGTGGTGGTCGCCGATGTTCGGCGCCTGGGAGACGACGGCGCAGGTCGTCAACTTCGTCTTCAGCTTCGCGATGGTGACGGTGATCTTCGCGATGATCTACAAGATCATGCCGCGCGTGAAGGTGCAGTGGCGCGACGTGTGGGTGGGCGCGGCGGTGACGGCGCTGCTGTTCACCGTCGGCAAGCACCTGATCGGCCTGTACATCGGCAAGAGCAGCGTGGCCTCGGGCTATGGCGCGGCGGGCTCGCTGGTGGTGGTGCTGGTGTGGGTGTACTACTCGGCGCAGATCTTCCTGCTGGGCGCGGAGTTCACCTGGGTCTATGCGCGCACCTACGGCTCGATGAAGAACGCCGAGGGCATCGCCGAGCTGAACCCTTCGCCCACGCGCGAGCTGCCGCTGCCGCACAACGACGACTGAGCGTCACCTCTACGCTTTGCGCGGGTCAGCCCGCGAAGCCGCCTTCGTCCAGGAACTTCTGCTCCTGCGCCGTGCTGGGGCGCCCGAGCATCCTGTTGCGGTGCGGAAAGCGGCCGAAGCGCGCGACGATGTCGCGGTGCAGCACGGCGAAGCGCTGGGTGTTGTCGTCGAGCGCGGCGTTGAGTTCCACCGAGCGCTCCTGCTCGGCCAGCACTTCCGAATGCATGAAGGGCAGGTAGAAGAAGCGTCTCAGTGCAGGGTCGCACTCCCGGTCAAAGCCTGCCTCGATCGCCTGCTTCGCCGCCGCCAGGGCCTTTCCGTCGGTGGCCAGCATGTGTGGATTGCCGCGCCAGGCGTTGCGCGGGAACTGGTCGAGCAGCACCATCAGCGCCAATGCGCCCTGGCCGTCGGCGGCCCAGTGGTCGAGTTCTCCGCGGGCTGCGGCCTGGTGGGCGTCGGCAAAACGGGTGATGAAGGCGGCGTCGAAGGCGTCGTTCTTGGCGAACCAGCGCTCGGGGCCCGCTTCGGTCCAGAAATCGACGACGTCGCGGGCCGTGGGAAGCGTGTTGGAGAGGGTCGTGGAAGCAGGGGAGGTCATCGACACATTCTCTTTCAGGTCGAGCGCGCAGCCCCAAGTCGGGGCGATGGCCGACAGGACAGATCCCGTGCAGCTGCCTATGCTGTCGTCGCATTCACAACCAGGAGATCACGCTCATGACCAAATATGGCTCTCTTTTGCGTGCGGCGCTCGTCGCCGGCGTTGCCGGTGCCGCGCTGGCCGGCTGCGGAATGATGTCGAAGTCGAACGTCGCGAGCTTCAGCGGTGCGATGAACGCGGCCAGCGAAGTACCGCCGAACATGACCCGCGGCAGCGGCATGGCGGAGGCCTGGCTCGACCGGGACACCAACGTGCTCAAGTACAAGATCACCTACACGGGCCTGAGCGGGCCGGCCACCATGGCGCACTTCCATGGCCCGGCCGCGGCGGGCGCGAACGCGGGCGTGGTGCTGCCCTTCGCCAACCCGGCGAGCCCGATCGAGGGCCAGGCCACGCTCACGCCGGCCCAGGCCGCGGACCTGTCGGCGGGCAAGTGGTACGCCAACGTCCACACGGCCGCCAACCCCGGCGGCGAGATCCGCGGGCAGCTGCTGCCGAAGATGTGAGATCGTGCCGGGGGCGGCGACCCCTGGTCAGGTTCTTGTATCGGGAGTGGTGTCAAATGAACGCATGACGACGACACCCCCGAAGAAGAAAACCCGTGCCGCCTCCAAGCCCCTCGACCCCTTCGCCTCGCGCCGCAAGGACATGCGTACCGCCCGCAAGGCGCTGGTGCTGCAGGGAGGCGGCGCGCTCGGCGCCTACCAGGCCGGCGTGTACGCGGCGCTCAGCGAGACCGACCTGCAGCCGCACTGGATCGCCGGCGTCTCCATCGGCGCCATCAACGCCGCGCTGATCGCAGGCAACGCGCAGGAAAAACGGGTCGACCGGCTGCGCGAGTTCTGGCACCTCGTGTCCTCCGGGCCATCGCAGCGGCTGCCTTCATGGCTGGGCGACCGGGCCATGCAGAACCAGTACAGCGCGACCATGGCCTCCCTGGTGGGCATTCCGGGCTTCTTCGAGCCGCGCTATTCGCCGGCCTTCCTGCTCGGGGGCGCCGCGCCGCTGCTGAGCTACTACGACACCTCGCCGCTGAAGTCGACGCTGGAGCGCCTCGTCGACTTCGACCGCATCAACGCCTGCGAGGCCCGCTTCAGCGTGGGCGCGGTGAACGTGCGCACCGGCAACTCGGTGTACTTCGACAACACGCGCCAGCGCATCGGGCCCGAGCACATCATGGCCAGCGGCGCGCTGCCGCCGGGTTTCGCGCCGGTGAGCATCGACGGCGACGACTACTGGGACGGCGGCATCGTCTCGAACACGCCGCTGCAGTACGTGCTCGACACGCACCCGCGCAACGAGCCGCTGGTGGTGCTGCAGGTCGACCTGTTCAACGCCCGCGGCGAGATGCCCCGCAACATGGCTGGCGTGATGGAGCGGCAGAAGGACATCACCTACTCCAGCCGCACCCGCATGAACACCGACGCGCTGGCCGCCAACATGAACCTGCAGCAGGCCATTGCAGACCTGATCTCCAAGCTGCCCGCCAACCTGCGCAACGATCCCAGCGTCCACGAGGTGCAGTCGCAGCTCACGCACGAGCCCATCGACATCTTCCACCTGATCTACCGCGACAAGCCCTACGAACTGGAGTCGAAGGACTACGAGTTCTCGCGCGCCGCGGTCGAAGAGCACTGGGAGACCGGCGCGCGCGACATGCGCGTGACCCTGGCCCACCCCGAGACGCTGCGCGCCGATGCCACCGTGAACGGTGTGACCACCTTCGACCTCGGCGAGCACGGCTCGGGGCGCGTCAAGCGGCCGGGGCTGTCGCGATGAGCCGCCTGGGCGAGCGGCGATTCAGCCCCGGCTAAGAAACCAGCGCGAGACTGGGCCGTCAATTCAACGCTTCAGCTTCACCAGGAGGAAATGTTTGCATCATGAACATTGAAGACGTGCGACGAACGGCATTCGCGATGCCGCTGACCAGCCCCGCCTTTCCGCCGGGTCCCTACCGCTTCATCAGGCGCGAATTCCTGATCATCACGTACCGCACCGACATCGAGGCCCTGCGCGCGGTGGTGCCCGAGCCGCTCGAAGTCGTCGAGCCGCTGGTCAAGTACGAGTTCATCCGCATGCCCGACTCCACCGGCTTTGGCGACTACACCGAGTCGGGCCAGGTCATTCCGGTGCAGCTGCGCACCGACAAGGGCGTGGAGAAGGGCGCCTACGTGCATGCGATGTACCTGAACGACCATCCGCCCATTGCAGGCGGGCGCGAGCTCTGGGGCTTCCCGAAGAAGCTCGCATCTCCGGTGCTCGACTACGAGACCGACGTGGTGGTCGGCACGCTCGACTATGGCAAGGTGCGCGTGGCGAAGGCCACGATGGGCTTCAAGCACCGCACGCTCGATCCAGCGCCCATCCTCGCGGGCATCGCGCAGCCGAACTTCCTGCTCAAGATCATTCCGCACGTCGACGGCACCGCGCGCATCTGCGAACTGGTGCGCTATCACATGGTCGACGTGACGCTGCACGGCGCGTGGGGCGGGCCCGGCTCGCTCGAACTGCATCCGCACGCATTGGCGCCGGTGGCCGACCTGCCGGTGCGCAAGGTGGAGTCGGCGGTGCACTACATCGCGGACATGACGCTCGCGCTGGGCACCGTGGAACACGACTACATGAAATGAGCACGGCCCCAGGCTGCGCGCACCTCGTGTCGCTTCGCCAATCCCCTCGCCGGGCGCGACACTTGCGGCCCGGCCAAGCCGGATCCGCAGTGTCTCCCGATTCGGAAACGGCGCAGGAATTCATCCTTCTCTCTCCTCAACCCTCAAGGACATCACCATGCAACTCAAGGACAAGGTCGCCTACATCACCGGCTCGGCCAGCGGCATCGGCAAGGAAATCGCCATCCTGTTCGCCCAGGAAGGCGCGAAGATCATCATCGCCGACCTGAACAAGGAAGCGGCCGACGCCACCGCGGCCGAACTCAAGGCCACGGGCGCGCAGGCCATCGGCGTGGGCGTGGACGTGACGAACGAAGACCAGGTCAACGCCTCGGTGGAAGAGGGCGCCGCGGCCTTCGGCGGCATCGACATCCTGATCAGCAACGCCGGCATCCAGATCGTGCATCCGGTGGAGGAGTTCAGCTTCGCCGACTGGAAGAAGATGCTCGCCATCCACCTCGACGGCGCCTTTCTCACCACCAAGGCCTGCCTGAAGCACATGTACGCGCAGGGCCGCGGCGGCAGCGTGATCTACATGGGCTCGGTGCACTCCAAGGAGGCCTCGCTGCTGAAGGCGCCCTACGTGACGGCCAAGCACGGCCTCATCGGCCTGGCCAAGACCGTCGCGAAGGAAGGAGCCAAGCACGGCGTGCGCGCCAACGTGATCTGCCCGGGCTTCGTGCGCACGCCCCTGGTGGAAAAGCAGATTCCCGAGCAGGCCAAGACGCTGGGCATCACCGAGCAGGAGGTCATCAAGAACGTGATGCTGAAGGAGACGGTCGACGGGGAGTTCACGACCACGGAAGACGTGGCGCGCGTGGCGCTGCTGTTCGCGGGGTTCCCGACCAATGCGCTCACGGGTCAATCGCTCGTGGTGAGCCACGGCTGGTTCATGCAGTGAGCCTTCTCCCTCCCCCTCTGGGGGAGGGCCGGGGTGGGGCACGCGGCGTATCCATCGAAAGCTCTGCTTGCCCCCATCCCAACCTTCCCCCAGAGGGGGAAGGGGCCAGTCAGGCAGGGCCTGCTACAGCTTCAATTCCCAGGTCTCGCCCACCAGCGGCGTGCCGTATCCCTCGTGCGGCTCCGAAGCCGTGAGCTGGAAGCCGCGGCTGGCGTAGATGCCGCGCGCGGCCGTCAGGCAGCTGTTGGTCCACAGCACCATCTTGCGGTAGCCCTTCAGGCGCGCGAAGGCGATGCATTCGTCCACCAGCTTGCCGCCCAGGCCCAGCCCGCGCGCGCCGGGCGTGAGGATCAGGAGCCGCAGTTGCGCCACCGTGGCCGACTTGCGCACCACGAAGATCGAGCCGACGCGCTCGCCGTTGAGCTCGGCGATCCAGCAACGCTCCCATTCGGGCTGGAACTTGAGCAGGAACTCGCCCGCGATGTTCGCGACGAGCGCCTCGAAGGTGCTGTTCCAGCCGTACTCTCGCGCGTAGATCTCGCCGTGCTGCTGCACCACCCAGCCGATGTCGCCGGGGCCGGGCTCCCGCAGGATGGCGGCCTGCGGCCTCTCCGGCGGCGCCTGGGGATCGAGCAGCGACTGAACCGTTCCCATGGCGTGCACCAGCTGCTGTCGCTGCGCCGGGGCCAGCGAGGCGAGCAGAGCGGCTGCCTCCTCGCGCGACTTCTGCTGCAGCGGCGCGAAAGCGGCGTGGCCCGCCTCGGTCAGGCGCAGCACGCTCTGGCGCGCGTCGCGCGGATGCGGCTCGCGCACCAGCCAGCCTTCGTTCTCGAAGCGGCGAAGGATGCGGCTCAGGTAGCCCGCGTCCAGCCCGAGGTCGCGTCCGATCTCGCTGGCGACGGGTACCTCGCGGTGCGCCAGCTCGTACAGGACACGCACGTCGGTCAGCGACATGGCGCTGCCCAGGTAGGGGTCGAGCGCCCCGATGCGGCGGGTGTAGAAGCGGTTGAACTGGCGGATCGCCTTGACGGCGGCGGTATCTATGGGAGGCGAAGTCGTGGACATGGTTGCCATTGTCATTCGGTTGGTTGACTTTGGCAATCAAATTGCCGGCACATGAGTCCTTCGGGAAAGTCCGGTCACAGGTAACGCAGGGCGACAGGCATGGTGGAAAACCCTAAAATCGAGGGTTGCCCACAACGGCGCTCCCGCGGCGCTGTCAACTCCCACCGATGAACGCTCCCGTCGACGTCTCCTTTTTCGCGCGTGCCGCCAAGCCGCTGACCAGCTACCGCAAGTACTGGGCGGCCCGTTTCGGCACGGCGAAATTCCTGCCGACCTCGCGCAAGGAGATGGAAGCGCTCGGCTGGGACAGCTGCGACATCATCATCGTCACCGGCGATGCCTACGTCGACCATCCCAGCTTCGGCATGTCGGTCATCGGCCGGATGCTGGAGGCGCAGGGCTTCCGCGTGGGCATCATCGCGCAGCCCGATTGGCAGAGCGCCGAGCCCTTCAAGGCGCTGGGCAAGCCGAACCTGTTCTTCGGCGTCACCGCCGGCAACATGGATTCGATGATCAACCGGTACACAGCCGACCGGAAGATCCGCAGCGACGATGCCTACACCCCCGGCGACGTGGGCGGCGCGCGCCCCGACCGCGCAGCCATCGTGTATTCGCAGCGCTGCAAGGAAGCCTGGAACGACGTGCCGATCATCCTCGGCGGCATCGAGGGCTCGCTGCGCCGCATCGCCCACTACGACTACTGGTCGGACAAGGTGCGCCGCTCCATCGTGGTCGACTCCAAGTGCGACCTGCTGCTGTACGGCAACGCCGAGCGCGCCATCGTCGAGATCGCGCACCGCCTGGCCGCCAAGGAGCCGGTCCAGCAGATCACCGACGTGCGCGGCACCGCCTTCGTGCGGCGCGAGACGCCGGAAGGCTGGTTCGAGATCGTCTCCACCAGCGTCGACGAGCCCGGCCGCGTCGAGGCGCACGTCAATCCGTACCTCATGGTGTCCGACCAGGCCAAGGCCAACGGCGCCACCTGCGCGAAGGAAGACGAGGCCGAGGCAGTCGCGAAGGCAGCCGAGGCTGCGGGCTCTGCGGCCGTCAACCCCGCCATCAAGCCGCTGAACTTCGTGCCCAACCCCGCGCTGCAGGGCAAGGGCAAGACCAAGGTGCCTCCGCGCGAGCGCTCGGTGATCCGCCTGCCGTCCTACGAGCAGGTGCGCAGCGACCCGGTGCTCTACGCGCACGCCAACCGCGTGCTGCACCTGGAGACCAACCCCGGCAACGCCCGCGCGCTGGTGCAGGCGCACGGCGAGGGCACCACGGCGCGCGACGTGTGGATCAACCCGCCGCCGATTCCGCTCACCACGGCCGAGATGGATCACGTGTTCGACCTACCGTACGCGCGCAGCCCGCATCCGCGCTACGCCGACGAGAACGGCAGCCACGACGGCGCGACCAAGATCCCCGCGTGGGAGATGATCCGCTTCAGCGTGAACATCATGCGCGGCTGCTTCGGCGGCTGCACCTTCTGCTCCATCACCGAGCACGAGGGCCGCATCATCCAGAGCCGCTCCGAAGACTCGATCATCAAGGAGGTCGAGGCCATCCGCGATTCGGTGAAGGGCTTCACCGGCACCATCTCCGACCTCGGCGGACCCACCGCCAACATGTACCGCATCGGCTGCAAGTCGCCCGAGATCGAGGCCGCCTGCCGCAAGCCCAGCTGCGTGTACCCGGGCATCTGCCAGAACCTCAACACCAACCACGACCCGCTGATCAAGATCTACCGCCGGGCGCGTGCGTTGAAGGGCATCAAGAAGATCCTGATCGGCTCCGGCCTGCGCTACGACCTGGCGGTGCAGTCGCCCGAGTACGTGAAGGAGCTCGTGCAGCACCACGTGGGCGGCTATCTCAAGATCGCGCCCGAGCACACCGAGCAGGGCCCGCTCACGAAGATGATGAAGCCCGGCATCGGCAGCTACGACAAGTTCAAGCAGATGTTCGAGAAGTACTCGGCCGAGGCTGGCAAGAAGCAGTACCTCATTCCGTACTTCATCGCCGCACATCCGGGCACCAGCGACGAGGACATGATGAACCTCGCGATCTGGCTCAAGAAGAACGGCTTCCGCGCCGACCAGGTGCAGACCTTCTACCCGAGCCCGATGGCCACCGCCACCGCGATGTACCACTCCAACCGCAACCCGCTGCGCAAGATCACGCGCGAGAGCGAGACGGTGGACATCGTGCGCGGCGACAAGCGCCGCCGCCTGCACAAGGCCTTCCTGCGCTACCACGACGCCAACAACTGGCCGCTGCTGCGCGAGGCCCTCAAGAGCATGGGCCGCGCCGACCTGATCGGCAACGGCAAGCACCACCTCATCCCGACCTGGCAGCCGATGACCGACGGCGGCTACACCAGCGCGCGCCGCAAGAACTCGACGGCGGCACCCGTTGCCGCCAAGGCCGCACCGGTCAGGCTGGCACCGGTGAAGCCCTCGAAGGGCCGCATCCTCACGCAGCACACCGGCCTGCCGCCGCGCGACAACGGCTCGGGCACGGGTACGGCCGGGCGCAAGCCTGCCGGCCCGGTGCGCGGCAACATCCGCAAGCCGCGCTGAGTCGACCACCCCCGGGGAGCGCCCTCAGGCGTACTGCATCTCCCCGTTGCCGAACGACCAGTTCTCCTTCGCCACCTCGACGAGGTTGATGAACACGTCCTCGCGCCGGATGCCCAGCCGGCCGTGGAGGTCGTCGGCCACCCGCTTGTAGAAGGCCTTCTTCATCTCGGTCGTGCGCCCCTGGTTCAGGGTGATCTGGATCAGCACGAAACCCGGCGAATACGACACGCCGAGGTAGCTTGCCGGATGCACCAGCTCTTGCGGAGCGTGGCGCGTGATGACCTGGAACTTGTCGTGCTCCGGCACGTTGATGGTGTCCCGCATGGCCTGGTAGACCAGGTCGCCGATGGCCGGACCCAGGGTTTCGGGGGTGTCGCTGGAAAGATCGATTCGCACGAGTGGCATGGGCCGTTCCTCGAAAAAGTCTTGGGCGCATAAGATACGCGACATGGCCCGCCATCTTTCTCCCCCGTCCGCCGTCCGCTGCTGAAGCGCGCTCGCGCTCGGACCCAAGCGGTTGCCGCCAGCCGTGCCCCAAGGGCCGGCCGGCGGCTCGGATGGTCACGCCCGCTGCCTGAACCCCGATCCTGAAGCGATCGGCCATAGGCCATGGCGGGCGTCATGGAGAAAGAACTTTCATCAATGAACGCAAGAACGTCTGCCGCCCTGGCCTGGGGCGGCGTGCTGCTGGCCGGCGCCCTCTGGGGCGGTGGTGCGCTGGTGGCGCAATTCCTGATCGATGGCGGCATCGCGCCGCAGAGCCTGTCGCTGGCGCGCTTCGCCCTCGGGCTGCCGCTGCTGTGGTGGCTGCACTGGCGGGCGCCTGCCATGCCGGGGACCGGCTGGGCTGACCTGGGCGGTCGCGAGCGGCTGCAGATGCTGGCCACGGGCGCCGCGATGGCGCTCAACGTGAGCTGCTGGTTCGCCGGCATCGTGCACCTGGGGGCGGCACTGCCGACGGTCATCTCGATCTGCTGCGCGCCGGTGATCGTCGCGCTGGTGTCGGTGCTGCGCGGCTATGAGCGCCTCGGCCCGAAGCTTGTCGCGGGGCTGATGCTCGCATTGGCGGGCGTGCTCCTGCTGGTGATGCCTGCGGGAGGATGGGGCCCGCTGGCGCCGGGGCATGCGGTCGGCGTGGCGTGGTCGCTGGGCTCCGCCTTCTGCTACGCGATGGTGGTGCTGGGCAACGCGCGCATGCCCGCGCGGGTGCCGGCAGTCACGGCCTCGGCCTGGGGGATGACAGCGGCGGCGCTTTGCATGCTGGCCGTCGCCGTGCCCGCGGGCATCACCTGGCCGGACGGCGGCGCGCAATGGCTGGGCGTGGGCTACACGGGCGTGGTGACGACCTCGGTGGCTTATCTGGCCTTCGCCTGGGGCGCGCGGCGGCTGTCGCCGACGGCGGCGGTGGTCGGTACGCTGATCGAGCCGCTGGTGGCGGCCTTGCTGGCTGCGGCGCTGTTCTCGCAGGCGATGACGCCGCGCCAGTGGGCCGGGGCCTTGCTGCTGGCCGGCGCGATGCTGCTGCTGGTGCGGCGCAGCAAGCCGGCACAGTCCGACTGATGCCACGGGTGGGGCGCTCCGTTGTATGGTGTGGCCCCATGAGCAGTTCGCCCCACTCGCCGGTTTCGTGGATGCGCATCCTGGCGGCAGCGTTGTCGCTGGTGCTTGCCTCGGCGCAGGCGTTCGCGGCCGCCTCCGGGGAGAGCTCCTCCGCCCAGGCGCTGCGCGACGTCCATCAGCGCATGAGCGACAAGCTCGCGCACAGCGGCTTCGGCCGGGCCATTCAGCTGGACTCGATGGAGACTGCCGACGGCCTGCAGGGAGACGTCCATGCAGTGGTCGAGCATCCGCTCTCCGAGATCGCGACCGCGCTCAAGGGCTCGGCCCACTGGTGCGACGTGCTGACCCTGCACGTCAATAACCGGCGCTGCCGCACCTCCAGCGGCCCGCAGGGGCGCGAGATGCTCACGCTCTACGTGGTGCGACGCTACGACAAGCCCGTGGACCAGGCCTTCGAGTTGCCCTTCGTCTACCGGGTCAGCAGCAGCTCGCCCGATCACCTGCTTGTGGAGCTCTCCGCCGAAAGCGGCCCCCTGGGCACCAGCAACTATCGCGTGACGCTCGAGGCCGTGGCGCTCGACGAGCACAAGAGCTTCCTGCACTTCAGCTACAGCTACGACCACAACACCATGGTGCGCCTGGGCACCATGGCCTACCTGGCGACCTTCGGCAGCGACAAGGTGGGCTTCACCGTGGTCGGCAAGACGCCCGAGGGCCAGCCCGACTACATCCGCGGCCTGCGGGGGCTGGTGGAGCGCAATGCGATGCGCTACTTCCTGACGCTCGACGCCTACCTCTCGGCACCGGGGCCGGATCAGGCCGAGCGCCGCCAGCGTCGATGGTTCGCGGGCGCCGAACAGTACCCGCGCCAGCTGCACGAGATCGATCTGGACACCTACCTCGCGCTCAAGCGCGAAGACCGGCAGCGCGACGGCCCCGCTCGCTGAGTCCTAGTCAGCCAGCGTGAGCAGCGGCACGTCGCGCTCGCGGCTCATCGCATCGAGTTCGGCGCGCGTGCGCGTCAGCAGCCAGGCCGCCAGCGCCTCGCGGGTGGACGGCGCCAGCATGTCGTGCGAGGCGATCTGCGCGGCTTCGCAGAGCCGTTTCGCGAAATGCGGCTCCAGCGCCGCCACCGCCACGCGGCCATCGGCGCAGGGATAGACGCGGTACCCCGCATGCGCGCCTCCGACCGCGCCCGAGGGCTGGGTCAGGCCCCAGGTGCGGGGCAGGGCGAGCCAGTCGGCCGAGGCGTTCAGCGCCACTTCCAGGTAAACGCCGCCAGCCCTTCGGGAGCGCAGCAGCATGGCCTTGAGCACCGCCTCGCTCGCGAGCAGGGCGCCACCCATGTCGGCGTAGAGCGTGGGCGGCAGTTCGGTGCCGGTGACGAGGCCGCTTTCGGCCAGGTAGGTCAGGTCGTGGCCCGGCTCCTCGGCACGCTCGCCGGGCGCGCCGACGATGGCCACCTGCGACAGCGAAGGGTGGCGCGCCTGCAGCGTGGCCCAGTCGAGCTTCAGCTTGGCGAGCGCCGAGGGCCTGAACGAGCTGAGCAGCACGTCGGTGGCCGCCAGCTCGGCGTGCAGCTGCTGCTGGCCGGCCTCGGTCTTGAGGTCGAGGGTGCGGATCTCGATGCCCTCGTGCAGCGCGGCGTAGGCGGGCCGGTTGTAGAGCGCCATCGGGTCGCCGCCCGGCGGCTCCAGCTTCAGGCAGTTGGCGCCCATCCGGCGGCAGCGCAGCAGCGCGGCGGGCCCGGGCAGGTTCAGCGCGAGGCTGAGGACGCGAACGCCCTCCAGCGGTGCGAAGGCTTGGTCGTCGGCGGGGCTGGGCATCGGTCGTCGTCTCCGGAAATTTCGTTTCGCGCATTCTCGCCCCGGGGGACGGAACCACCTCACGCAAGCCGCAAGGGTGCCGCGCGCGTAGCATGTGCCGGTGGCGGCGGGTGCCGCCTTTCCATCGACCAAGGAGACGATTCATGTTCGAGACTTCCCTCATGAGCGGCCAGCGCATCCTGGTGACCGGCGGCGGCACCGGCCTCGGCCGGGCGATGGCCGAGCGCTTCCTGAGCCTCGGCGCCGACGTGGCCATCTGCGGCCGGCGCCAGTCGGTCTGCGAGGAGACGGCGGCCGAATGGCGCAAGCAGTTTCCGCAGCGGCGCATCGACACCTTCGGCGTGGACATCCGCATCGCGCAGCAGGTCGACGAGATGGTCGAGAGCCTGTTCCAGAGCGGCGGCCTCACCGGGCTGGTTAACAACGCGGCAGGCAACTTCGTCTCGCCCACTGAGGCCCTCTCGCCGCGCGCTTTCGACGCCATCGCCAACATCGTGTTCCACGGCAGCTTCTACGTGACGCAGGCGGTGGGCAAGCGCTGGGTGGCGCAGGCGAAATCGGGCGAATGGAAGCAGGGCGACGCCTTCCGCAGCGTGATGAGCATCATCGTCACCTGGGTCGACAACGGCAGCCCCTACGTGGTGCCCTCGGCCATGAGCAAGGCCGGCATCGAGGTCATGACCAAGTCGCTCGCGGTCGAATGGGCGCGCTACGGCATCCGCCTGAACGCCGTCGGCCCCGGCGAGATTCCGACGGAAGGCATGAGCAAGCGCCTGAACCCCGGCGAGGAGCCCGGCGCGCGCAGCAAGCAGAACAACCCGATGGCGCGCACCGGCCGCATGAGCGAGCTGCAGAACCTGGCTTCCTTCCTGATGGCGCCGGGCCAGTGCGACTGGCTCACCGGCCAGAGCATCATGATGGACGGCGGCAATGCACTGGCCACCGGCGGCAACTTCTACGAGCTGCGCCAGTGGAGCGACGCCGACTGGCTGGCCGCGCGCGAACGCATCGAGGCGCAGAACCAGAAGGACAAGGCGCAGCGCTGAAGGCTGCCGCCTATTTCTTCGGCGGCCTGGCCGCGTGCACGGTGACCCGCTTGTTCACGGGGCTCGACAGCACCAGCGACGTGGTCACCGAGCCATCGACCGCCAGCGCGTCCACCACCCGCTCCAGGTCGGACGGCTCGGCGATCGCGCAGCGCACGAAGAAGCAGTCTTCCCCCGTCACGCGGTCGGCGCTCAGCACCTCGGGCATCGAGTCGAACAGCTTCAGGTACCTGGCAATGCCCGCATGCGTGGTGTCGATGCGGATGATGGCCTGCAGCCCCACGCCCAGCGCGCGCAGGTTGACGCGCGCGCCGTAGCCCTCGATCACGCCCGCTTCCTCGAGCTTGCGCACCCGCTCGCTCATGGCCGGCTGCGACAGGCCGATGCGCTTGCCGATGGCGGCCAGGCTCTGGCGCGCGTCGGTCTGCAGCGCTTCGAGGATCAGGCGGTCTTTCTTGTCGATGTTCATGAGCGGAAGAGGGCAGGCGCGTGGCCGCCGATGGTTGATCGGTTTGCGGCCGTCATTTTCGATGCCTTGCCATTCGGCGCTGCCGCTGCGGCGGGTATCGTGGGCCGTCTTCCAGGAGAAAACATCCATGCAACTCGTCGGCATGCTCGACTCGCCCTACGTGCGGCGCACCGCCATCTCGCTGCGCCTGCTCGGCGTTCCCTTCGAACACCGCTCGATCTCGGTCTTCAGCACCTTCGAGCAGTTCCGCGCGATCAACCCGGTGGTGAAGGCGCCCACGCTGGTCTGCGACGATGGCTCGGTGCTGATGGATTCGACGCTCATCATCGACTACGCCCAGGCGCTCAGCGGACGCAGCCTGCTGTCGCCGGACCCGGCGCGGCGGCTGCGCGAACTGCGGCTCACGGGGCTCGCGCTGGCGGCCTGCGAGAAGACGGTCCAGATCGTCTACGAGCGCCAGCTGCGCCCGGCCGAGAAGCTGCACCAGCCGTGGGTGGACCGTGTGCGGGGTCAGCTCGCCGCTGCGTATTCGGCGCTCGAAAGCGAGCTCGCTGCCGAGCCGCTGTCGGCCAGTGAAGAGACGATGACGCAGGCCGGCGTCTCGACGGCCGTGGCCTGGGCGTTCACGCAGTTGCTGACGCCCGATGCGATTTCGCCGACCGACTTCCCGGTGCTGGCCGCGTACTCCGCACAAGCCGAGAAGCTGCCGGTTTTCGTCGGCGCGCCGATGGTCTGAGCGGAATCAGTCGACGATCTTCGCGCCGCGCTCCGCCAGCAGGCTGCGCAGCACCGAGCGGTGGCAGCGCGATTCCTCCTCGCAGTAGCAGCCCACCGAGAGCGACGTGCCATGCGACAGCGCGGCCAGCAGGTCGAGGCTGCGGCTCGCATCGGGCTCGGCCATCTCGGCCTTGAACTTGCGCACGAAGGCATTCCACTGCGCGGGCGATTCCGCCTTCTGGGCTTCCTGCGCCTGCTTCATCGCCTCGACCGAGGGGGCGAGGTTGGGATACCACACGTCGTACCAGTCCTGCGAGGCGAACTCGGTCTTCGGAACGCCGCGCGGCGGACGGCGCACGGTGCCGACGCGAAGGCCCTCGTCGGGCGCGCGCGGTGTGCCGAGGCGGACGATGCGGATGCTCATGCTGGGGCCCTTCTGATTTTTTTGCGCCTGTTGGCTGTCTCAGGTGCCGACGATACCGCCATCGCGCCGGCGTATGGCCAGCGTTGCCGAGCGGGGCCGGGCGCTGCCCGGCGTCGTGCCGTCGGGCCAGGCGCTGTTGTGCTTCGTGTCGCCGTCGTCGCGCGCCTCGCCCGGGTGCTGGATGTTGACGAACAGCGTGCGCCGGTCGGGCGTGACCACGCAGCCGGTGATCTCGCAGCCGTTGGGCCCGGTGAGGAAGCGCTTGATGCGGCCGGAGGCCGGGTCGGCGCACAGCATCTGGTTGTTGCCCAGCGAGGTGTAGGGCGGCTTGCCGATGACCTGGCCGCTGAGGTCGGTCTGGATCCACAGCAGGCCGCCGCGGTCGAAGTGCAGCCCGTCGGGCGCACCGAATGCATCGGCGCCGGCCGAGGGATAGCGCGCGCCGCTGCCGGGCTGCGCGGGGTCGCCGGCGAGCGCGAAGTGGTCCCACGAGAAGCCGGTGGAGGCCGCATCGCCCGCGTCCTCGCGCCAGCGCAGGATGCCGCCGAAGAGGTTGTTGGCGCGCGGGTTGGCCGCATCGGGAGCGGGCTTGCCGGCGTCGCCGCGCTGGCTGTTGTTGGTGAGCGTGACGTAGACCTCGCCGCTTTGCGGATGGATGGCGATCCACTCGGGCCGGTCCATCTTCGTGGCGCCGACCTGGTCGCCGGCCAGCCGCGCGTGGATCAACACCTCCGCCTGGTCGGCGAAGCCGTTCGCCGCGTCCAGGCCGTTGCGCCCGTGCGTGAGCTCGAGCCACTGGCCGCGTCCGCCGGCGTCGTAGCGCGCGGCATAGAGCGTGCCTTCGTCGAGCAGGTGCCGGTTGGCGGCGCGCGCGGCGGCGTCGGTGCCGGGGCGCACCTTGTCGCGGCTGACGAACTTGTAGATGTATTCGAAGCGCGAGTCGTCGCCCATGTAGACCACGAGGCGGCCGTCCTTCGCGACGGTGCAGGTGGCGCTTTCCTGGCGCTTGCGGCCCAGCGCGGTGCGCTTGACGGGCGTGGCCGTGGGGTCGAACGGGTCGATCTCGACCACCCAGCCGAAGCGGTGCGGCTCGTTCGGATGGCGGCTGAGGTCGAAGCGCTCGTCGAAGCGCCAGTACTCGACCCACTGCGAGCCGGCCACCGTGCCGTAGCGGCGCTGGGCCGGCGTGGCGTTGCGGGCCGCGTCCTTCGGGCCGCCGAAATAGCCGTGGAAGTTCTCCTCGCAGGTGAGGTAGGTGCCCCACGGGGTGACGCCCATGGCGCAGTTCGCGAAGGTGCCGAAGACCGCGTCGCCGGCCGGATTGGCGGCAGTGCGCATCAGCGGCGTGCCGGCGGCGGGGCCGGCTATGCGCATCGGCGTGTTGCCGTGCACGCGGCGCGCGAAGGGCGAGGGCAGCACCTGCTGCCAGCCCTGGCCGCTGCGCCGGATCTCGATCACCGAGACGCCCATGGCGTGCAGCGACTTGCGGACCTTGCCGGAAGTCCATTCCTTGACGCCGTCGGTGTGCAGCAGCTGCTCGTCGGTGTACTCGTGGTTCATCACCAGCAGGCCGCGTTCGCCGGCCGCGTCGAGCGCGAAGAAATGCATGCCGTCGTGGTGCATGCCGGCCTGCACGGCCTGGTCGTCGGCGCTGTTGCCGGCGTCGGGCGCGAAGGTCGGCATGCGGCCGGCGACGCCGGTGGGGGAGCCCCAGGGATAGAGCAACTGCCATTCGTATTCGGGCGGTATCACGATGCCGTCGCGCAGGGACGCCGGCACGCCGGTGAAGCCCAGCGTCTCGTCGGGTCCGGCGGATGGAGGCGCTGGCGTCGATGCGCAGCCCTGTCCGAACAGCGCGACCACGGCGGCGGCGGAACCCGATTGAATGAGGAAATGGCGGCGGTCCAGGGGCATGGCTTCGGTGTTGTGTTGGCGACAGCCGCCATCATCGCTTGAGCCCGTGCCCGGCGATACTGGCGCAGCAACCGCCCAGGAGACATCGAATGACCGACCGCATCGAACGCACCCGCCACGCCGACGGCGTGGTCGAACTGCATCTCTCGCGCGCCGACAAGATGAACGCGCTCGATCCGGCGATGTTCGATGCGCTCATCGAGGCCGGCGAGTCCCTGCGCGGCGACAAGACGGCGCGGGCGGTGGTGATCTCGGGCCGCGGCAAGGCCTTCTGCGCGGGGCTCGACATGGCCTCCTTCGAGCGCATGCAGCAGCAGGGCGCGGGCGCCGACGTGCTGGGCGAGGGCGCCGCCGGTGCCGACCTGGTCGTGCGCACGCACGGCATCGCGAACGCCGCCCAGCAGGTCGCGATGGTCTGGCGCGAGGTGCCGGTGCCCGTCATCGCCGCTGTGCACGGCGTGGCCTTCGGCGGCGGCCTGCAGGTGGCGCTGGGGGCGGACATCCGCATCGTCGCGCCCGACACGAAGCTGTCGGTGATGGAGATCAAGTGGGGCCTGGTACCCGACATGGCCGGCATGGTGCTGATGCGCGAACTCGCCCGTAGCGACGTGGTGCGCGAACTCACCTTCACCGGGCGCATCTTCTCGGGCGAAGAGGCGCTTCGACTGGGCTTCGCCACCCGCGTCAGCGCGGACCCGCTGGCCGAGGCGCTGCAGATGGCGCACGAGATCGCCGGCAAGAGCCCCGACGCGATCCGCGCGGGCAAGCGCCTTCTGAACGCATCGCTCTCGCAGAGCGCGGCCGAGCTGCTGCTGGCCGAATCGGTGGAGCAGAAGGCGCTGATCGGCAGCCCCAACCAGGTCGAGGCCGTGAAGGCCAACATCGAGCGGCGCGCACCGCGCTTCGGCACGCCGGGCTGACAGCCGCCTGGGTGTGGCCGGGCCGCGCTGCGGCCGATCCTGCTGAAACCATCGCTGCGCGGTGAGCGAGGCGGGCGCCCGCCCGGGCGCCGCAGTCACTCTTCGCCGGCCTTCGCGTGCCGGGTTTTGCCAGCGCGTGTTTACAAGAGCGCCCCTTCAGCGGCCTTCAATTCGGGGCTCGAGCAGCCGAAAACATCAAAGAATCCCGTTCGGTGTATCTTTATGTAAGAATAAAGTGGTTGTTTTGTAGCCCAAATGGACAAGGATGGAGGCAATTTGTGTGCAGAAGGTCACGTCTCCCCCCGTCACGGCTCCCTCAGAGGATGGCTCCGGACAGCTCACTCATTAACAATTGAATGCTTTGCCTAGCGACGGCGATCCTGCATGTCGACGACCACGTTTTTCTGTAACCTCAGCGTGCCCATCCTGGTGGGCGAGGATCGCTACAAGTACGTCCCCATCGTGGGAGTCTTTCGGAGCATTCCGTTCGATCAGGTCGATGAATGGGTGATGCACCCCGACGGCCGGCCCCGCAGCGACCGCGAGCTGGCGGCCGAAGTCCTCGTCGAGATCCGCAAGCCGCTCGGCTCGAGCGGACGCACCGCGCCGCACGCCTTCGACGTCGCGGACATCCTGCAGCTGGACCGCGCTGCCGCGATCGTCGTGTCCACGTTCCTGGCGGCGCTCCCGCGCGTCTGAAGAGGGCTGCTGACTCTCCGAATCTTCTTCAGTCGCACCTGAAGAGCACGCCGCTGGCCGCTGTAGCCGCTGTGGCCGGTGCGTCGGCCGGCTGCAGGAACCGGATCGGGTTCCCATCGATGCGGCAATAGGCCTGCGCCTCCTGCTCGCTCGCCGCCCTGAATACACCGTCGTTGAGGCGCAGCACGCCGGTTTGCGGCGCCGCGCAGCCGGCGAGGACGACGAGTGGGAGAAGGGCTGGCAGCAGTCGGCGCATGGAAGAAGCAGGTCCGTTGGAGAACCCGCGACTTTAAGCGCTCCCCACGGCCCAGTAGAAAGTCGGCCTTGTTCCGTTGAGAAGGTATTCTCCCACCACGCGTCCCTTGTAGATCGTGGGATTGTGCGAGGCGAGCGTGCGGGCATTGCGCCAGTGCCGGTCGAGCTGGCGGTCTCCCTGCAGCGCCGAGGCGCCGCCGATGTCGAAGAGCCGGGTGCCGGCCTGCAGCACCGCATCGACGATGCCGGCCTGCGCCTTGGCGGTGTTCAGCTCCACCTCGAACAGCAGGCTCTCGGGCACGGCCTCGCCGCGCTCGCGGAAGCGGTCGACCTCGCCCAGGCCGCGCGCCACGGCCTGCACGGTCGAGGTCGCGATGAATGCCGTGCTCGCGAGCTGTCCGACGACCTGCTGCACCAGCGGGTCTTCGCGCGGCGTGTCGCCGCTGCCATGGCTGTAGACGCGCTTGCGCGGCTGCACGAAGGCCACCGCGTCGCGCACGATGGCGCGCGCGATGCCGGCGAGCGTTGCAAGGTGCGTGAGCTGGAAATGCGCTGTCAGCGGGGTGGGCTGGTCGCGCACGTACAGCAGCACGTTCTCGGGCTTCACGCGCACGTTGCGAAAGCGCGTGGTGCCCGATGCGCTCAGCCGCTGGCCGAAGCCGCGCCAGTCGTCCACGCGCTCCACGCCCTGCGCCTCGGCGGGCACGAGCGCGATCACGCGGTCGCTGCTGCCGTCGTCGTTCAGGCGCTGGGCCGAAACCGAGATCCAGTCGGCATACAGCGTGCCGGTGCTGTAGAACTTGTCGCCGTCGAGCCGCCAGGCGTCGCCGTCGCGCTTCAAGGTGGTCTGCAGCGTCTTGAGCGAGCCGTCGCCGAGTTCGGTGGTGGCGTTGCCGAAGATCACGCCCTCGGCCGCAAGGCGCATCCACGGGCCGTGCAGGGCAGGGTCGATTTCCGCCAGCAGCCGCTCGATGAAGCCGAAGTGCGCGCGCAGGATCTGCGGCAGGTTGGAGTCGGCCTCGCCCAGTTCGATGAGCAGGTCGTAGAGCTGCTCCACCGAGCCGCCCAGGCCGCCGTGCTCGAGCGGCACGCGCAGCGCGCCGAAGCGCTCGGCGTTGAGCCAGGCCACGGGTTCGTAGGCGAGTTCGCGATCGGTCTCGCGCTGGGCGGAGCGCTCGGCGATGCGCTGGAAGACGGGGCGGAAGCGGGCAGCGAGTTGCTGGAACGACGGCGCCTGTGCGAGCGGCGCTTGCGCCGCGGGGCGCGTCTTGGCTTGGATGGATTCCATGGGGGCGGGGCGGCCTGAAGGCATGCCCGGGAAAAGAGGGACAGCGCCCGACTGTCCCCCGCGGCGCGGCGCTTGTGAAATACGCTTTTCGCGTTTTCTTATGCCGATGGCTTCTTCCGGCCGCGCTCGGCGGCTATCGCCTGCCGCGCGCGTCCACCGGCCAGATCGCGACCAGGGTGCCGCCCTCGACCACGTGGTAGGCGTCGTGCAGGTTCACGGTCGGATCGCAATGCGGCGTGACGAATTCCACCCGGGCACCCAGCGCGGGTCTTGGGGCCTGCGAGGCTTGAGAGCCCGCAGGCGGCATCAGCTTGCCGTGCTCGTCGCCGAAGAAGGCGTAGCGGCTCGCGGCATCCGCACCCTTGGCCACCACCGGCACGCCGCTGTCGGTGGAGAAGCACTTTGTGCCGCCGTCCACCGTCACCCAGTCGGTTGCATTGGTGCTGACCACGGCCGTCTGCACGAAGAGCGACGTCTCGAAGGGCGAGGGCCGGTCGCCGTCGGCCAGCACGCGGCTGTACTCGGCGTCCATGAAAACGTACGAGCCGGCCTGCAGTTCGGTGAACGCGTTTTCCTGCGAATCGAGGTCGTGCGTGCCGGTGCCCGCGCCGGTGACGATGTCGAAGTTCAGGCCCTGGCGCCGCGCCGCCGCGACGATGCCCGCCACCGTCTCGCGCAGGCCCGCGGCGGCCGCGCTGCGCTCATCGCGCGCCACGATGTGCTGCAGGTTGCCCGCATAGGCCTGCAGCCCGCGCAGCCGCAGGCGCGGCTCGGCGGCGGCCAGCGCGGCCAGCTCGAGCACCTTGGCCTGCGTGGCGGCGCCGGTGCGGTTGTAGCCTGCGCCGTAGTCCACCAGCACGTCGAGCGGATGCGTGAGCTCGCTGGCGGCGCGCGCAAGTTCGGCGAGGTTCTGCGGGTTGTCGACCACCACCATCACGTCGCCCGGGCGCGCCTGCTGCGCCAGCTTGATGAGCCGCGCGATCTTGCTCGGCGTGACCGCCGGCGAGGTGATGAGCACGCCCGGAATGCCGCCCTGGACCATCACCTCCGCCTCGCCCAGCGTGACGCAGCTCACGCCGATGGCGCCGGCCGCCACCTGGCGGCGCGCGATCTCGACCGACTTGTGCGTCTTCACGTGCGGGCGCAGGTTCACGCCGCGCGACTTGGCGAAGGCGGCCATGCGCTCGATGTTGCGCGTCATCGCGGGCAGGTCGATCAGCAGGGCGGGGGTGTCGAGCAGATGGCGGCCGCCGGGAACGCCGATCAGCGGCGCGTTGACTTGCTGCAGGGCTTGGGGCATCGGGGAAGGGCCTCGTGTCTCGGTTCTTGTTGTGGGGCGGGCGCCGGGCGCCCGGTGTTTCGGGGCGAGATGATCGCACCGAATCGCTCCGACGCGTCAAAGCTCCATCAGGCCGGATGCGAGGGGCTGTGCGGCCCGGGCCGGCGCAGCGCCAGCCACCACAGCAGTGCGGCATTGACCGTCCAGCTCGCAGCGAGCATCAGCAGCGCCGTGTTGGCCACGCCCGGCGACAGGCCCAGCGTCAGCAGGCTCAGCGACCAGGGAAGCCCGCCCGCGATGGCGACGAGCAGGCTCACGTCGCTGTCGGGCGCGACGGCGCAGCCCAGGATGCAGGCGACGCCGGCGACCGTGTAGATCAGCGCGGCGGCGCGCCATCCGCGGCGCACTGGTGAACGTGGATTTGCTGCGGGCATGCCCAGAGCATCGCCGATCCGCAGTGACGCCGTGAAGGCTTCTTGCGTGAAGGGATGTAGTGTTTTCGAGCACTCGCGCACGAAGCCGAATGTTCATCTGCGCTACTTGGGCCTGTCACCTGGGCGGGCCACCATGCGCGGCATGGCCGGTCAACTCATCTCCATCGCCCTGACCGTCGACCAGCACGACGAGGGCGACTATTTCTGGGTACTCCTGGAATCCTTCGACAACTCCCTGGAGTTCGAACCGCTGATGGAAGCAGCCAAGGGCTTCCCAACCTACGCCGAGGCACTGCAGGCGGGCTACGTCGTGCTGAAGGGGCTTTCGGAAGACCTGAGTGTCGGCCCCCGGGAGGAGGTCGACGAGGACATCGAGGCGGAAGAGGAAAACGCCCTCGGCAACCCCCGCTGAGCGGCTTTGGCGCGCCCGCCGAATGACCCGTGGCTGTCACGGGGGAGCGATTCCGGCTGACAAGGATTCGACACGGCTGCGACGAAATTGCAACGAGCGGTTGTCGACATTGCGCGGCCCCCGGTGGGACCGCCGCAGCGTCGTCGACCGCATTCGCAATTCAGGGAGTTCGCATGGTCGAGTATTTCCGCGTGGGCCTTCCATACATCCGCGTGCGCTTCAAGGTTCCTGCACGACGCGGCGGCAGGGTCGAGCTTCGAGGAAGGTTCGGCGCGATCACGGGCGCTAGCGGCGAATACCTGCTGGTGCGCTTCGATGGCGAGCCGGCGGCTTCCATCGTGCATCCGGTCGAGTTGAACTACGTGGAGGCGGGGGAGGCTGCCGAGCCTGGATCCGCGCTTTCTCCTGGAGAGCGGTCCGCGCCCGATATTCCTTGAGGGTAAATCCTCGCGATTTTTGTCTTCGGCAGGTCTATCTTGGATTGGTGACCAACTGCTGGAGACGATCATGTTGATGGTTACAAAAGTGGTGGCGGTCAGCGTGACTGCACTCGTCGTCGGCGGCACTCCGTCGCCGGGCAGCGATCCTGCCGATCTTTCCCTCTTTGCATCGCCCGTCGCGCCAGTCGCGGCCACCCAGGCGAATCCGAGCCCGGCGAGAGCGGCGTGCCCGAACGGGTGCAATGTCTGGCGGATGATCTACGACGGCCGCTGAGCGCAAGCGGCGGCGCCGGCCCGCCGCGGGCTGGTTAAGAGTCGCCAAAGACTGTATATTCATCCAGTCTTTGGCCACGAGCCCGGATCGGTGCGCAACTGCGTGCCGGGGCGATGAACCATGAACCAGTTCGAGCTTTTCTTCCCCAGAGGTGCTGCCGCGGCAGCATCAGCCTTTCCCATGGCCCTGTCGCAGCAACATGAGGCGATGGTGCTGCCCGAGCCATCGTTTCCAGGCGCTGCGCCCGAGGAGCCGTTCCGTTTCGAGAACGTCGAAGTGGAAGACCGGGTCGCATACACCGTCCGGCTCGCCGACTACTCCCACCCCGTGGCCGATGCGGTCAAGGTGGCCGAGCAGCGCTTCAGGCGCGAGATCGACAGGCAGCTCGGCGGCGACGTGGTCGAGGCCTTGCGAGCCTTCCAGAACGCGAGCGAATCGAGCGAGAGCGATCTGTCGAAGGCCGAGATCGCGCTGGCCAAGCGCTGGGCGAGGGCCTACGACGCGGCGCGCACCGCGGGCTTTCGCGACCTGGGCGACACCGACGAGGCGTTCTTCGACGTGCGTCCGGTCTGAAACGGGGCCTTGCTGCGTCGCCGGATCGCTGCCGATCCGGCCGCAGATGTGTCAAAGTCTGCGAGGCGCTTCAGACATCGACGCCTCGAAAGCAGATAGTGTTTCGTCGACCCTCCATCACCTTCCGGACCACGGTTTTCGTGACCGTCGTCTGCCTCGCGTTGATTGCGCTCGACTGCTGGAACAGCTGGCAGTCGCGTGCGGTCCAGCTCAGGCAGATGAGCGTCGCCACGGCCAACCTGGCGCGCGCGATGGCGCAGCAGGCGGACGACACGATCAAGGAGACCGACACCGCGCTGATCGGCGTCGTCGAGCGCGTGGAGCACGACGGCACGGGGCCGGCGGCCGTCGAGCGGCTTCACAAGGTGCTCGCCATGCGGGTGGCCGCGCTCCCGCAGCTCGATGCGATCCACGTCTACGACAAGGACGGCGGCTGGATCGTGAACTCGCGGGAGGTGCGGCCGCAGAACCTGAACAACGCCGAGCGCGAATACTTCATCTTCCATCGCGAGCACGACGACCGCGGGCCGCATATCGGCATACCGGTCAAGAGCCGCACCAACGGCAAGCTGCTGGTTCCCGTGTCGCGGCGCATCGACAACCCCGACGGCAGCTTCGGCGGCGTCGCGCTCGCCACCATCGAGGTCGACTTCTTCACCCGCTTCTACGACAGCCTCGACATCGGCCAGGCGGGCGCCGTCGCACTCATCCTCGACAGCGGCACGATGATGACCCGTCGCCCGTTCAGCACCGAGATGGTCGGGCGCAACATGCTGGAGACCGATCTCTACCGGGCCTACAAGACACTGGGGCCGGTCGGCACGGCGGAGATCAAGTCTTCGCAGGACGGCGTCACGCGCCTGAACAGCTTCAGGCGGCTTGCCAACTATCCGTTGTTCGTCGGGGCCGCGCTGTCGAAGGACGAGATCCTGGCTGCGTGGTGGGACGAGACGCTCAGGCATACGGGCGGCGTGATTCTTCTGGTGTCCATCGTCGGCTTCGTGGGCTGGCGCCTGGTGAGGCAGATGGAGCTGCAGAACAAGACCGAGGCCGAACTACGGCGCGCGCGCGACGCGCTCGAGAAGCTCAACAAGACGCTGAACACCCTCGCCATGGAAGACGGCCTCACGGGCCTCGCGAACCGCCGGCAGTTCGACGTGACGCTCGACAGCGAATTCAGCCGCGCCATGCGCGACGCCAGCACGCTGGCGCTGATCCTGCTCGATGTGGACTGCTTCAAGCAGTACAACGACATCTACGGCCACACGGCCGGAGACGAATGCCTGCAGACCATCGGCCGCACGATCGCCGATGTTGCGGCCCGGCGCCCTGGCGACCTGGCCGCCCGCTACGGCGGAGAGGAACTCGCCGTTCTCCTGCCGAATACCGACGTGGCGGCTGCGGCCGCGCTCGCGGAGAAGATCCGCAGCGCGGTGCGCGACCTGAAGATCGTGCATGCAGGCGCGCCGGATGGTTTCGTCACCTTGAGCGCCGGTGTGGATGCCTTGAGTCCCGCCGAGACGCGGCAGCCGCCGAAGGAGCTGATCCAGGCCGCGGACCGGGCCTTGTACGCCGCCAAGATGGGAGGACGCAACCGCGTCTGCACGGCCGCCGAGCGCGTGGCGGACTGAAAACCCGGTCGCACGCCGATACGCGCAAAGCGCATAAGCAAGCGCGATAACCGGATTTCCCTCGGGCCGCGTCCCGGGCAAGACTCGAAGGCCCGCCACAACACCGCCTTCTTTTCCGGATGCCCGGCATTTCCGACAAATCATCGCGCCCGCTTCGGCTCGGCTTCTTCAGCCGGCTGCTCGACGATGCGCCCGCCGCTGAGCGCTACCGCCTCGTCGCTGCACAGATCGCCCATGCCGAGGCTTTCGGCTTCGACTCGGCCTGGGTCGCGCAGCATCACTTCCACGAGCACGAGGGTGGCTTGCCCTCGCCATTCGTCTTTCTGTCGTACGTGGCCTCGCGCACGCGGCGCATTCGCCTGGGCACCGGCATCGTCACGCTGCCGCTGGAGAACGCGGTGCGCGTCGCCGAGGACGCGATCGTGCTGGACCTGCTCTCGGGCGGCCGGCTCGAGGTGGGCGTCGGGACGGGTGGCACGCCCGAATCCTTTGCAGCCTTCGGGTTGGACGGGAACGACCGCTCGGCCATCTTCGCCAGGCAGCTGGCCGCGGTGCGCTCGGCCTGGGCCGGCCGGGCGCTGGAGGGCGGCGACACGCTGTACCCCTCGGGCGAACAACTGCTCGGCCGCATCTGGCAGGCCACCTTCTCGGTCGGCGGCGGGACGCGGGCAGGGGAGGCCGTCGACGGGCTGATGCTCTCGTGCACCCAGGCGCGTCCGGAGCACGCGCCGCATGCCTCGCTCGCCGAGATCCAGAACCCCATCGTCGATGCCTACCTGGCCGCGCTGCCTCCGGGGCGCATGCCGCGCATCGTGGGCTCGCGCAGCGTGTTCGTGGCGGACACCCGCAAGGAGGCGCTGCGCCTGGCCGACATCGGCCTGCGCCGCTCGGCCGCGCGCTTCGCTGCCGCGGGACAGTCCGGCCTCGCCGACCGCGCAGGGCCCGAGGCGCCGCTCGAACAGCTGATTGCCGCCTACGACGTGCACGTCGGCTCGCCCGACGACGTGATCGCCTCCCTGCGCGCCGACAGTACGCTCGCGCGCGTGACCGACCTGGTCTGCCAGGTGCACTCCGTCGATCCGCCGCACGAGGCGATCCTGCGCTCCATCGAACTGACTGCCACCGTGGTTGCGCCGGCCCTGGGCTGGACGAGCGGCGCCGAAGAATCGAAGGACCTCCAATCCCTCGCGCTCCTGTAGCTGCGCCTCCCCCTTTTGCCTTCTTCTTTTCTTTCTTCCTCCCCTTCATGAACGCCATCGTCTCTTCTTCCGCTGTCCCGGCGGTGTCCGACGTCATCGATCGGCTGGTCGGCATCGAGCCCGGCAGCCACCTCGATCGCATTCGCGCGCATCGCGAGCAGGCACGCACCCACGCGCAGCAGAGCTATCTCGCACTGTTCGCGCCGACGCCTCCGGTGTTCGGGCACTTCGAAGTTGCGGACCGGTTCGCCGTCGCGGCCTTCGTCGCGGGGCTGCACGGGCAGGCCGAGGTGGCGCGTTTCTATGCCGATGCCTTGGTAGAGAAGGGCGCCCGCGCCGGCGTGGCGGACGCGATCGCCAGCGAGACGCAGCGAGGCGCTGCGCAAGGCCCCTATGGCCGGTATCCAGCCGGCCCGCTCAGCGCGGAGGACGCGGCCGGCCCTTCATACGCGGTGAGCGAAGCAGGGCATGCGGTGCTGGGCGAGAAGCTCTCCGCCGCGCTCGCGCATGCGCACCTGCTCGTCTTTCACCCGCGCGATGCGAGCGCCGCGGCGCTGAAATCGCTGCTGGATGCGGGATGGACCAGCACCGAGATCGTGACGCTGTCGCAGCTCGTCGCTTTCATCGCGTTCCAGATCCGCGTGGTGGCCGGCCTGAGGGCGCTGGCGCAGCGTCCCGTCACCGCCGTCGATTGAGCAAGCGAGACGAAGAGACATAGAGGCAGAGAGAGCGACCAACACCATGAGCGACGAAACCGTGCTGACCCATCCCGACAACGCCCATCCGAACGCCTTCACGCAGGCGCAGCTCGAATGGCTGCCCTGGCTGGAGCCGCTGCCCGAGGCCGAGCTGACCGAGCGGCATTTTGAAGGGCTGGTCGACGCATCGCGCGCGAAGTCGCCGTACTTCCGCCTGCTGGCGCGCGATCCGGACATCCTCGGCGCACGCACGCGCACCGACAAGGACATCTTCTACAACCCCGAAGCCGGCCTGCCGCGCGCCGAGCGCGAACTCTCGGCCGCCGCCGCCTCGCGCTACAACGGCTGCATCTATTGCGCATCGGTACACGCGCGCTTCGCCTCGCATTTCTCGCAGCGCACGCAAGACGTGCAGAAGCTGCTCGACGAAGGAGTGAAGGCCGACCTGGGCGAGCGCTGGAACGCGATCGTGGCGGCTTCGGTCGCGCTGTCCGCCACGCCGCCAGTGTTCGGGGTGGAGCACGTGGCGCAACTGCGCGCGCAGGGGCTCGATGATCTCGCGATCGCCGACGTCATCCACGGCGCGGCCTTCTTCAACTGGGCGAACCGGCTGATGCTTTCGCTCGGAGAGCCGCAGCAGGCCGCAAGCAGCTGATCGGCCTCACGAAAGCAGGTTCAGCAGCCAGGCCAGGAACCGGCCGATGGCGACCAGTGCGGCCCAGAGGGCGCGGAGTGCGTCGAGCAAGTTCAGGATCCTTCGGCGGGGTGGCTGCGGCGTCTCGGGGCGAGGTCGGCGATGGTGGTGGCTGCATCTTGCCGGTGGATCGTCTGCAGGTCGGACCGCTCCCGGCAAGCATGAAATCCAGCTTATCCGGTCAGTTGGGCTGGAATTGGGAGACGGTTGTCGCGCTTGGCTGACGGGCCCGATGGCGTGCAGCGCAATGCATCCTGCCCGCCGAACCAAGACGCGGAACTCGGTAGAATCCGCGCTCGTCCGTGAGAGCATTCACGCTCAAGTCATTGATTTTGCTGGCTTCTCTCCAGCCTCAAATCTGCCCGTAGCTCAGTTGGATAGAGCACCTGCCTTCTAAGCAGGTTGTCGGGGGTTCGATCCCCTCCGGGCAGGCCAACTTTCATCCCGCGCAGTTCCAGCCCCTGGCTTCCGGCCTGCGCGGGTGAGTTATCGGCCTTCCGCATCCCCCAGGGGCGCCTTCGCGTGCATTCCGCAGCGCAGATACAAACGAAAAATGCACACAGCCCGCAATGTGACTGTGTGCATTTCGATTTTTTGGTCGGGGCGAAAGGATTCGAACCTTCGACCCTCTGGTCCCAAACCAGATGCGCTACCAGGCTGCGCTACACCCCGACAAGCCTTCCATTCTAGCCCGGATAAAGGGGCTCTCAGCGTTTCTCGTACTGAGTCTTGCCGAAAAGAATCTCCCGCTCCTTGTCGCCGGTGATCGGCTGGCGCAGGTCTGCGAGCACCTTCACCCCGCGCTGCACCGCCGGGCGCGCGGCGATGCCGTCGAACCAATCCTTCAGATGGGGGAAGTCGGTGAGGGTGATGCCCTGGTTTTCCCAGCTGCGCAGCCACGGGAAGATGGCGATGTCGGCGATCGAGTAGCTCTTGCCGGCGATGAACTTGCTCCGCGACAGCTGCTTGTCGATCACGCCGTACAGGCGCCTGGCTTCGTTGCTGTAGCGGTCGATCGCATAGGCGATCTTCTCGGGGGCGTACATGCGGAAGTGATGCGCCTGTCCGAGCATGGGACCGACGCCGCCCATCTGGAACATCAGCCACTGAAGCACTTCGTAGCGCTCGCGGTCACCGTTCGGCAGGAACTTGCCGGTCTTGCCCGCGAGGTAGACGAGGATGGCACCCGACTCGAAGAGAGAGATCGGCTTGCCGTCCGGACCATCGGGGTCGGTGATGGCGGGGATCTTGTTGTTGGGGCTGATCTGCAGGAAGTCTGGCGCGAACTGGTCGCCCTTGCCGATGTTCACAGGGTGCGCGCGATACGGCAGGCCGCACTCCTCCAGCATGATGTGGATCTTGTGGCCGTTGGGTGTGGGCCAGGAATAGACGTCGATGGGCGATGCGGGCATGTTGTCTGGCTCTCCGGTGCGGGATGTGTTGGATGCGAGCCCGGCAGCATATACGTGCGAATCCAGGCGCGTGCAGGCGCGGGAATTCGCGGTGTGGCTGGCGAAATGCGCGAGCTCTCAGCCGACCTGCCGCTGGTGCGCGTTGCACCACATCCAGCTCTCGCCGGGTTCGAGCGACTGGATGACCGGGTGGCCTTCGGCATGCGAATGCCGCGTCGCGTGACGGTTCTTCGACGAGTCGCAGCAGCCGATGTGTCCGCAGTGCACGCAAAGACGCAGGTGCACCCAGGTGTCGCCCGTCTTCAGGCAGTCTTCGCAGCCGCGATGCTGCTGCGCATGAGGGTGCGCGATCTCGGCAGGCACGTGGTCACAGGGTTTGATGGACAACTTTGAACTCCTTCTTCTCTATTTGTGTGCAGCCGACGCCCGTCAGGCGACTGCCGAGGCCTGCGAAAGGTGCTGGTGGATCTGGGCGACCGCGGCCGCGCCTTCGCCGATGGCGCCGCCCACGCGCTTGACCGAGCCGGAGCGCACATCCCCCACGGCGAAGACGCCCGGCACGCTCGACTCGAGCACCGCGGATGGCTGCGCCGGAAAGCCGCGGCTGGCGGCGTTGCCGGTCAGCACGAAGCCATGCTTGTCGACCGCCACGCCGCAGCCTTCGAGCCACGAGGTTTCCGGTTCTGCGCCGACGAAAAGGAAGATGTTGCGTGCCGCGCAGTCATGTTCCTTGCCGGAGGTGTGACAGCGCCATGTCGCGCCGGTCAGGCCTTCGTCGGAGCCGCCATGAAGGCGCACGAGTTCCGTGTGCGGCTGCAAAGAGATGTTGGGCGTGGCCTCGATCCGGTCGATCAGGTAGCGCGACATGCTGGCAGCGAGCGACGGCCCGCGCACCAGCACGTTGACCTTAGCCGCATGGCGCGACAGGAACACCGCGGCCTGTCCGGCCGAATTGCCGCCTCCGACCAGCGCGACCTCCTGCTGCGCGCAGATCTTCGCCTCGATGGCGGAGGCCCAGTACCAGACGCCGCGGCCTTCGAATTCGGCAAGGCGCGGGACGTCGGGGCGGCGGTAGCGAGCGCCGCTGGCGATGACCACCGTGCGCGCGCGGATCGTTCGGCCGTCGGCAAGCTCGACGGCAAGGCTCTTGAGCGGGTTGTCGCGCGAGCAGTCGAGCGATGCGACCTTGGCCGGGATCAGCATCTCGACACCGAACTTCTGCGCCTGCACGAAGGCGCGGCCCGCGAGTGCCTGCCCGGAAATGCCGGTAGGAAAGCCCAGGTAGTTCTCGATGCGCGCGCTGGCGCCGGCCTGGCCGCCGAATGCCCGGCAGTCGAGCACGATCACGCGAAGCCCCTCGGACGCCGCATACACAGCGGTCGCCAGCCCGGCAGGCCCGGCGCCGACGACGGCCACGTCGTAGAGCTCGTTGCGCTCGGCGGTGTCGACCATGCCCAGGCAGCGTGCCAGCGCATCGTCGCTCGGGTTGACCAGCACAGAGCCGTCCGGGCAGACGGCGAGCAGCTTGCAGGCGCCGTATTGCTCGAGCAGCGCGGCGGCGTCGGGGTCGTGCGCTGCGTCGACCAGGTGATAGGGATAGCCGTTGCGGCGCAGGAAGTTCTCGAGCCGGGCCATGTCGGGCGACTGCGGCTGCCCGATCAGCACCGGCCCGCTGGCGCCCGACTCGATCAGCGCCACGCGCCGCAGGATCAGCGCGCGGGTGATGCGCTCGCCAAGGTCCGCTTCCGCCACCAGCAGCGCGCGCAGCTGCGCGGGCGAAACCAGCAGCGCCTCCACGTCTTCGTCGGCGTGGCCGTCGACGAGGGCAGGGCGGCCGCTCAGCTGGCCGACCTCGGCGAGGAATTCGCCCGGCCCCTGCCGCGCGATCGGCACCACATGCCCGAGGCCGTCACGTTGCGTGACAGCCACGACGCCCTTGAGCAGCACGAACATGCCAGGGCCCGTTTCACCTGCGGTGAACAGCCTCGTGCCGCGTGGGAACTGCTGGACGGTGCCGAAGCGTGCGATGCGCGCAATCTCGGTGTCACTGAGCACCGGGAAAGTCTGGTGAAGGCGGCTGCTGTCTGTGCCGGCGGGGGCAGGTGTGGCCATGAGGTCGAACTCCATTTCGCGGATCCATCGCATTAGACGACGAAGGCGGCCCGAGCGGTTGCAGGCGTCCCGCGGCAGGGGTGATGCTGTAACAGCGTCACGCGCCTGCAATTTTCCTGACATGCCCGCTTCATCGCAGGTGCGGAGACTCGCTCGCAGAAAGGGTTTCCACATGAAAGAACTGCCCAACCCGACGTTTCCGCTTTCTCAGATCGGGCTCCGCGCGGCCTTGTGGCCTGCTCCTGCAGCCGGTGGCTCCACCGCTGCCGCCCGCCCGTCGGTGCCCCAGGCCCCTGCAGTCATCCTGCCCCAGGCCGTCGAATCCAGGCAAGGCATCACCGTCGGCTGGGCACGCCACGTCGATGACGTTCGCGCCGCACAGCGCCTTCGCTACGACGTGTTCGTCGGCGAGATGGGCGCCCGGGTCTCCTCGCCGCTGGCCGGCCACGACATCGACCTGTTCGACGACTTCTGCGAACACTTGCTGGTGCGCGACGAGCAGACCCAGCAAGTCATCGGCACCTACCGCGTTCTGACGCCGGCCCAGGCACGCCGGGTCGGCAGCACCTACAGCGATACTGAATTCGACCTCACCCGCCTGCGCGACCTGCGCGAGCGCATGGTGGAGCTTGGCCGCAGCTGCGTGCACCCGGACCACCGCCAGGGCGGCGTGATCCTCGCGCTCTGGGGTGCCCTGGCCGGCTTCATGCACCGCAACAAGCTGGACACGATGATCGGCTGCGCCAGCATCCCGATGTCACACAACGGTGTCACGAACGGCGACGCTGCAGCCAGCATCTGGCGTCAGGTTTCGGCCAAGCACATGGCGCCCATCCAGTACCAGGTGCAGCCCCGCCTGCCGCTGCCGGTCGAGCGCCTGGACAGCACGCTCGACGTGGAACCGCCGGCACTCATCAAGGGCTACCTGCGCCTGGGCGCGAAGGTGCTCGGCGCCCCGGCCTGGGACCCGGATTTCAACGCTGCCGACCTGCCGATGCTGATGCGCATCGACGACCTGCCGGCGCGTTACCGCAAGCACTTCCTGGGTTCATGAAGCCGGCGGCTGACCGGCCCGAGACAGGGCCGCTCGCTTCCTCGCCTGGTGCCCTCGGCCGCCAGACCGCTGGCGCCGAGGCGTCACCGAATAGTCATGGAACTGTCACAAGAGGGGCTGACACTGTCATATTTCAGCCTGTGTTCCCTCCTGTGTCGCCTGCTTCAGAATCAGTGTCCATGTCACCCGCTTCCGCCAACCCGTCTCCCGAGGTTGCGGCACCTGCTTTCACGTTGCTGGACCGCGACCACAGCATTCTTTCGTTCAACGAGCGCGTGCTCGACTGGGCGCATCGCAAGGAAGTGCCGCTGATCGAGCGCCTGCGCTACCTGTGCATCGTTTCGTCGAACCTCGACGAGTTCTTCGAAGTCCGCGCCGCACCTCACCTGATCGCCGGCAGTGCGGGCGACCACAAGGGCACCTACACGGTCGAATCGTTCGAGCGGCTCGCGGAGGCGGCCCACAAGCTGGTGGCCCGGCAGTACGCGCTGTACAACGACGAGCTGATGCCCACCTTCGCGACGCACGGCATCCGCATCATTTCGCACGGCGAGCGCAATCCCGCCCAGCGCAAGTGGGTCAGCGAGTATTTCGAGCGCGAGGTGCGCCCGCTGCTGATCCCGGTCGGGCTCGATCCGGCGCATCCTTTCCCGCAGGTGGCGAACAAGTCGCTGAACTTCATCGTGCGGCTGGGCGGCAAGGACGCCTTCGGGCGCGAGAACCCGATCCAGATCGTCAAGCTGCCGCGCGTGCTGCCGCGGCTGATCAGGATGCCGGCCAAGGTGTCGGAGGGCAAGACGCTCTTCGTGGCGCTTTCGAGCGTGGTGCGCGCGCATCTGAGCAGCATGTTCCCGGGGCGCGAGGTGGGCGACTTCTCGCAGTTCCGCGTGACGCGGCATTCCGACCTGGCCGTGGACGAGGAAGACGTCAAGAACCTTCGTACCGCGCTGCGCCAGGGCCTGCAGCACCGCCACTACGGGCAGGCCGTGCGCCTCGAGGTCTCGGCGAGCTGTGCCGAATCGCTCGCGAGCTTCCTGCTGGCGCAGTTCAACCTGCCGCCCCAGGCGCTGTACCGAGTGCACGGCCCTGTGAACCTGGCCCGCCTCACGCAGCTGGCGGACCTGCTCGACGAACCTCAGCTGCGCTTTCCGCCGTATCGCGCCTCGTACCCCGTCACCCTGTCGCCTGGCCAGTCGTTCTTCGAGCAGTTGCAGCGCGGTGACGTGCTGATCCACCAGCCCTTCGAGAGCTTCGAGGGGGTGCTGGCATTCCTGCGCGAGGCGGTGCAGGACCCCCAGGTGCTGGCGATCAAGCAGACCATCTACCGCACGGGCGCCGATTCGGAAATGATGGACCTGCTGCGCGAAGCCGTTCGCCGCGGCAAGGAAGTCACGGTGGTCGTGGAGCTGAAGGCCCGCTTCGACGAGGAAGCCAACATCAACTGGGCCGAGATGCTCGAGTCGATCGGCGCCCAGGTGGTCTATGGCGTGGTCGGCCTCAAGACGCACGCCAAGATGCTGCTGGTGACGCGGCGCGAGGGCAAGCAGATGCGCCGCTATGGCCATCTTTCCACGGGCAACTACAACCCGCGCACCGCCAGGCTCTACACCGACATCAGCCACCTCACGGCCGATCCGCTGCTGACGGCCGACATGGAGGCCGTGTTCGTGCACCTGGCAAGCCAGAGCCGCCTGCCGAAACTCAACCGCATGTGGCTGGCGCCGTTCGACCTGCACAAGAACATCGTCGCGCAGATCGATACCCTCGGCGTGGCCGCCGCGGCCGGCCAGCCGACCCGCATCGTCGCCAAGATGAATGCGTTGACCGACGACGAGATCATCTCCTCGCTGGTCCGTGCCGGCCAGAAGGGCGTGAAGATCGACCTGATCGTGCGCGGTGCCTGCACCTTGCCTGCGCAGGTGCCGGGCGTCACGGACAACATCCGGGTGCGCTCGGTCATCGGCCGTTTCCTGGAGCATTCGCGGGTCTTCTACTTCCGCAATGGCGAAGACGAATCGCTCTATCTGTCGAGCGCCGACTGGATGAACCGCAACATGATGCGGCGCGTCGAGCTCGCGTGGCCCGTGACCGACCCCGGACTGCGCCAGCGATTGATCGACGAATGCCTGGTGGCCTACCTGCACGACGGCCGCGACGCCTGGGACCTGGGCGCCGACGGCACCTACACGCGCGTCGACCACGATACGCACGCGGCCGAGGCCGGTTCCTCACCCGCCGTCGAGGCCCACGGCGCTCAGGCGGCGCTCATGAACCGCTACGCATCACGAGGGCATCTCAGAGATGCATCCGGCAACTGACGATCGAAAGACGATGACCATGGACTTGATCTTCTGGCGCCACGCCGAAGCCGAGGACTGGACCGAGGGTTGCGACGACATGCAGCGCTCGCTCACCGCGCGCGGCGAGAAGCAGGCCAAGCGGATGGCGGCATGGCTCGACAGGCAGCTGCCGGACGGCACGCGCATCATCTGCAGCCCGGCGCGGCGCTGCGAGCAGACCGCGCTGGCGCTGGGCCGCAAGTACAAGCTGCGTTCGGAGCTTGCTCCCGACACCACCGCCGAGGCGATGCTCGGTGCGGCCGGCTGGCCCAATGGCAAGTCGGTGGTGCTGATGATCGGTCACCAGCCTTCGGTGGGGCAGGCGATCTCGCTGCTGCTCGGCCTGAAGCAGGACAGCTGCCCGGTGCGCAAGGGTGCGCTGTGGTGGATCCGCACGCGCGAGCGCGACGGCGACGTGCAGACCGTCGTGGTGACGGTGCAGTCGCCTGAACTGCTCTGACCAGCCGTATCGGAAGGCGGGAAGGGCTCAGCAGCCGCTGAGCTCGACCCGCCAGCTGCTGGTCTTCTGCCAGGCCAGCACTTCCTCGCGCAGCAGGTGCGCCGATTGCGGATACGCCTCCGCCCAATCCGGGGCGCAGGCGATGGTGAAGGCCCGTGCACCGAGCGCCGCAAGATGAAGCGCCTGCGGATCGGGGTCGCGGCGCGCATGGCACAGGATCACCGCGAGCCGCAGCGCCAGCAACTGCATCACGAAGGTCTCGTCGTCCAGCGAGGCCTCGAGCTTGCGTAGCTTGCCGCGCTGGCCCAGCACCAGCTGGGCCAGGGCATGGAGTTCGTTGACCGCGAAACCCGGCGCATCGGTGTTGTCGAGGATGTAGGCGCCGTGCTTGTGATAGTCGCTGTGCGACACGAGCGTGCCGATCTCGTGCAGTTGCGCGGCCCATCCGAGCTTGCGCAGCGCGCGGCCGGCCCGGTTGGTGGTGCTGCCGCCGCGCGCGGCCGGTGCCAGCTGCACGAAAAGGGCTGCGGCCGTTTCGCCCACGCGCCGGGCCTGCGCCGGATCCACCGCGAACCGGGTGGCCAGCCGCGCCACGGTGGTGGTGCGCATGTCGGCGACGCTTTCGTCGCGTTCCAGCAGTTCGTAGAGCACGCCATGGCGCAGCGCGCCCTGCGCGACCTTCATTTCGTCGATGGACAGGAGATCGAACACCGCACGCAGCACGCTCAGGCCGCCGCCGATGACTGCCTTGCGGTCTTCGCGCATGCCGTCGATGCGCAGCTTGTCGGCGCTTCCGGCCTTGAGCAGGCGGTCGAGAAGCCAGTCGAGGCCCGCTCGGGTGACCAGGCCGGGGTCACCGCCGGCAGCCGCAAGCACGTCGCCGACCGCACCGATCGTGCCCGAGGCGCCGTAGGCCACATCCCACTGGTCGCGCGCGTAGCTGCCGAGCGCGTCGTCGAGCACGGCCTTGGCGGCGACTTCGGCCGCGCGGAAGGCGCCCTGCGTGAAGAGGCCCTCGCCGAAGTGCTTCATGGACCACGCGACGCTGCCCACGCGGTAGGACTCCATCCGGTCGGCGACCAGGGCGCGGCCGATGATCATTTCGGTGGAGCGCCCGCCGATGTCGATCACCAGCCGGCGTTCGCGGTCGGAGGCGTCGTTGTGCGGCAGCATGTGCGCCACGCCCTGGTAGATGAGGCGGGCTTCCTCCCGCCCCGGGATCACGTCGATGCCGAAACCCAGAATGGTGCGCGCGCGCAGCAGGAATTCTTCCCGGTTGCGCGCCTCGCGCAGGGTCTGCGTGGCCACGGCCCGGACCTGCGAGCGCTTGAAGCCCGCCAGGCGCTCGCCGAAGCGGGCGAGGGCGTCCCACCCGCGCTGCATGGCTTCCGTGGTCAGGTTGCGTGCGCTGTCCAGGCCGTTGCCCTGGCGCACCGTTTCCTTGAGGTATTCGGTCCGGTGGATCTGGCCGTGGTCGACCTGTCCGATTTCGAGCCGGAAACTGTTCGACCCCAGGTCGACTGCCGCGAGGCGGGTGCCGTTTTGCATGTGTTCTGAAAGAGAGGGCGGGGATTCTTCGCGTTTCGATCGTAGCGCCGTGACGGGGCGCGCCGCCCCCGGAACCTGCAGCGGCGAGTTTCGAGAGGCTAGGCACAACAAATGACTGTTATGTGACAGCGTCACACGAAACACCGGTGCCGGAAAGGCATTTTCCCTCGATGGAGGGGTGTCACATTGATGTCATAGAAGCTTTCTAGAGTCCGTCCCAAGCCCGAAAGGGACTACTTCTTACTTCTAAAAGGAAGCTTCATGAAAACGACGTTCAAATTTGCAACAGCCGGTCTCGTGGCCGCGATGTTCTCCATTTCCGCCTTCGCACAAGACGTGACCGGCGCAGGCGCCAGCTTCCCGGCACCGCTGTACGCCAAGTGGGCTTCCGACTTCAACAAGGCCACCGGCGTCAAGATCAACTACCAGTCGGTCGGCTCGGGTGCCGGCATCAAGCAGATCGAAGCCAAGACCGTCGATTTCGGCGCTTCGGACGCTCCCCTGAAGGACGACGAGCTCCAGGCCAAGGGCCTGCTGCAGTTCCCCACCGTCATCGGCGGCGTGATCCCCGTGGTCAACATCCAGGGCGTGAAGCCGGGCGAGCTGAAGCTCAACGGCCAGGTCCTGGGTGACATCTACCTGGGCAAGATCACCAAGTGGAACGACCCCGCCATCAAGGCGCTGAACGGTTCGCTGAACCTGCCCGACGCCGCCATCGCCCCGGTTCGCCGCGCCGACGGTTCGGGCACCAGCTTCCTGTTCACCAACTACCTGAGCAAGGTCAACGCCGAGTGGAAGTCCAAGGTCGGCGAAGGCACGGCCGTGAACTGGCCCACCGGCGCGGGCGGCAAGGGCAATGAGGGCGTCGCGGCCTTCGTGAACCGCCTGCCGAACTCGATCGGCTACGTCGAGTACGCCTACGTCAAGCAGAACAAGATGACGTACGCCCAGATGCAGAACGCCGCCGGCACCTTCGTGTCGCCCGACGACTCGGCATTCAAGGCCGCCGCCGCAGGCGCCGAATGGAACAAGAGCTTCTACCAGGTGCTGACCAACCAGGCCGGCAAGGATGCATGGCCCATCACCGGCGCCACCTTCATCCTGATGCACAAGGTGCAGGACAAGCCCGCCAACGCGGCCACCGTGCTCAAGTTCTTCGATTGGGCCTACAAGAGCGGCGACAAGACGGCCGACGAGCTCGACTACGTGCCGATGCCCGACGCCGTGAAGGCCACCATCGCCAAGGCATGGGGTGAGGTGAAGGACTCGTCGGGCAAGGCCGTCGCGTTCAAGTAAACCTACCCACCAGTCCAGAACGGCGCGCCCATGAGCAACTCTTCGCTCGAGGACGCGCCGCTTTCGTCTTTGCCGGAGCGACCCGTGTCATCCACCTTTCCCGCCGCCACCACCTCCCTCGACCTCGCGGCCGAGCGCGGTCGTGCCACCGCACCTCCGCCGCCTGTGAAGGCACCGCGTTCCGGCCCGATGGCCGACCGGCTGTTCGGCTGGGCCGCCAAGGGCGCCGCCTTGCTGACGCTGGCGATGCTCATCGGCATCCTGCTGTCGCTGGTTGCCGGCGCCTGGCCTGCCATCTCGAAGTACGGCCTCGGCTTCCTCACGAGCAGCGTGTGGGATCCGGTCAAGGACGAGTACGGCGGCCTGGTCATGATCTACGGCACGCTGGCCACCTCGATCATCGCGCTGGTGATCGCGGTGCCGGTGAGCTTCGGCATCGCGCTCTTCCTCACCGAACTCTCGCCCAGCTGGCTCAAGCGTCCGCTGGGCACGGCCATCGAACTCCTGGCTGCGGTGCCCTCCATCGTCTATGGCATGTGGGGCCTGCTGGTGTTCGGGCCGATCCTGTCGACCTGGGTGCAGCAGCCGCTGCAGAAGCTTCTTTCCGGCGTGCCCTACCTCGGCGCGCTGGTGTCCGGCCCGCCGGTGGGCATCGGCATTCTTTCGGCCGGCATCATCCTCGCGATCATGATCATCCCGTTCATCGCTTCGGTGATGCGCGACGTGTTCGAGGTGACCCCGCCGCTGCTGAAGGAGTCGGCCTACGGGCTCGGCTCCACCACCTGGGAGGTTGTTTCCAAGGTGGTGCTGCCCTATACCAAGGCCGGCGTCATTGGCGGCATCATGCTCGGCCTCGGCCGGGCGCTGGGTGAAACGATGGCAGTCACGTTCGTGATCGGCAACATGAACCAGCTCAACTCCCTTTCCGTGTTCGAGGCTGCGAACAGCATCACCTCGGCACTCGCCAACGAATTCGCCGAAGCCGGCGCCGGCCTGCACCAGGCCGCGCTGATGTACCTCGGCCTCGTGCTTTTCTTCATCACCTTCGTCGTGCTGTCGCTCTCCAAGATGCTGCTGGCCCGTATGAAGAAGAGCGAAGGAACCAAGTCGTGAGCACCGCCCAGAACCTTCTCGTGGCCAAGGCACTGGCCGAAACGCGCCAGGCCAAGTTCGCCGCGCGCAACCGCGTCAACAAGATCGCGCTCACGCTTTCGCTCGCCGCGATGGCCTTCGGCGTGTTCTGGCTGATCTGGATCCTCTGGGAAACGCTGCGCCAGGGCGTGGGCGGCCTGGCCATCGCCACGTTTACGCAGATGACGCCGCCGCCGAACGAGGCGGGCGGCATCGCGAATGCGATCTTCGGCTCGTTCGTGATGGTGATGCTGGCCACCTTCGTGGGCACGCCCATCGGCATCATGGCCGGCATCTACCTGGCCGAGTACAACCCCAAGGGCCTGCTCTCTTCGGTCACGCGCTTCGTCAACGACATCCTGCTGTCGGCGCCGTCGATCGTGATCGGCCTGTTCGTCTATGCCGTGGTGGTGGCCTACTTCAAGACCTTCTCGGGTCTTGCCGGTGCCATCGCACTCGCGCTGATCGTGATTCCGGTGGTCATCCGCACCACCGAGAACATGCTGCAGCTGGTGCCGCCGGGCCTGCGCGAAGCGGCCTACGCGCTGGGCACGCCGAAGTGGCGCGTCATCACCAACATCACGCTGCGCGCCGCCCGCGCCGGTGTGGTCACTGGTGTGCTGCTGGCCGTGGCGCGCATTGCCGGCGAAACCGCGCCGCTGCTCTTCACTGCGCTGAACAACCAGTTCTGGACCGCCGACGTGAGCCAGCCGATGGCCAGCCTGCCGGTCACGATCTTCAAGTTCGCGATGAGCCCCTACGAGAACTGGCAGCAGCTGGCATGGGCCGGCGTGTTCCTGATCACGATCGCCGTGCTTGCCCTCAACATCCTGGCGCGGGTCCTGACGCGCAACAAACATTGAATCCGGAAGAAGACAACAAATGCCAAACACTGTCGCACAACCGACGCGCTCGAAGATCTCGGTCAAGGACCTGAACTTCTACTACGGCAAGTTCCACGCGCTCAAGGGCATCAACCTCGAGATTCCCGAGAACAAGGTCACCGCCTTCATCGGCCCTTCGGGCTGCGGCAAGTCGACCCTGCTGCGCACCTTCAACCGCATGTTCGAGCTCTATCCGGAGCAGCGTGCCGAAGGCACCATCGCGCTGGACGGGGAGAACCTCCTCACTTCGAAGCAGGACGTGGCGCTGATCCGCGCCAAGGTCGGCATGGTGTTCCAGAAGCCGACGCCGTTCCCGATGTCGATCTACGACAACATCGCCTTCGGCGTGAAGCTGTTCGAGAACCTCTCGGCCAGCGAAATGGACGATCGCGTCGAATGGGCCCTGAAGAAGGCGGCCCTGTGGACCGAGGTGCGCGACAAGCTGCAGCAAAGCGGCTCGGGCCTGTCCGGCGGCCAGCAGCAGCGCCTGTGCATCGCGCGCGGCATCGCGATCAAGCCCGAAGTGCTGCTGCTCGACGAGCCCTGCTCGGCGCTCGACCCGATCTCGACCGCGAAGATCGAGGAGCTGATCGCCGAACTCAAGAACGAATACACGGTGGTCATCGTGACGCACAACATGCAGCAGGCCGCGCGCTGCAGCGACTACACCGCCTACATGTACCTCGGCGACCTGATCGAGTTCGGCGCGACCGAACAGATGTTCTTCAAGCCGCAGCGCAAGGAGACCGAGGACTACATCACCGGCCGTTTCGGTTGAAGTCAAAGGAGACAACATGACCGAGAAACATCTCTCCAGCCAGTTCGACAGCGAGCTCAACGGCGTTTCGTCGCGCGTGATGGAGCTCGGCGGCATGGTCGAGTCGCAGATCAACCAGGCCGTCTATGCACTGCTGCAGTTCGACCCCGAGGCGGCCAACCGCGTGATGGAAACCGAGCACCGCGTCAATGCGATGGAGATCGACATCGACCGCGAACTGTCGTCCATCATCGCGCGCCGCCAGCCGACCGCGCGCGACCTGCGCCTGCTGATCGCCATCAGCAAGACGACCGCCAACCTCGAGCGCGTGGGCGACGAGGCCAACAAGATCGCGCGCATGGTCAAGTCGATCATCGAGAGCGGCGCCGCCCGCCAGCTGCCGACCACCGAGCTGCGCATCGCCGCCGACCTCGCCGCGGGCCTGCTGCGCAAGGCGCTCGACGCCTTCGCACGGCTCGATACGGCAGCGGCCGTGTCGATCCTGAAGGACGACGACCTGATCGACAAGGAGTTCGACGGCTTCGTGCGCAAGCTGGTCACCTACATGATGGAAGACCCGCGCACCATCTCGGCCAGCCTGGACCTGCTGTTCCTGGCCAAGGCCATCGAACGCATCGGCGACCACGCGAAGAACATCGCCGAATTCATCATCTACATCGTCAAGGGTGCCGATGTGCGGCACACTTCGATGCAGGAAATCGAGTCCGCGCTGCAGTAACGGCTGCGGCAAGACTCCCAAGAAAAGCATGAAGAAACCCCGAGTCCTGATCGTCGAAGACGAGTCCTCGATCGCCGAGCTGATCGCCGTCAACCTGCGCCACAACGGCTTCGAGCCGATCTGGTCGGAAGATGGCGTCGCGGCCCAGCGCGAGATCGACGCCTTCCTGCCGGATCTGATCCTGCTCGACTGGATGCTGCCGGGCCAGAGCGGCCTGCAGCTCGCGCGCCAGTGGCGCAAGGACCCGCGCACCAAGGCCATCCCGATCCTGATGCTGACCGCGCGCGGCGACGAACCCGACAAGGTCGCCGGTCTCGACGCCGGCGCCGACGACTACATCACCAAGCCGTTCTCCACGCAGGAAATGCTCGCCCGGATCCGCGCCGTGCTGCGCCGCCGGGCGCCGGAAGTGGTCACGGAGCGGGTGGAGATCGGCGAGCTGGCCCTCGACACCTCCACGCACCGCGTGACCTGGCAGGGCAATGCGCTGAAGGTCGGCCCGACCGAATTCAAGCTGCTGGCCTACCTGATGCAGCATGCCGAGCGCGTGCACAGCCGTGCGCAGCTGCTCGACAAGGTGTGGGGCGACCACGTCTACATCGAGGAGCGCACGGTCGACGTGCACGTCAAGCGCCTGCGCGAATCGCTGGGTGCCGCCGCGCCGATGGTCGAGACCGTCCGCGGAGCGGGCTACCGGCTGACCGCCCAAGTCACGGTTTGAGCGCCGTGGCTTCCCTTGGCCGCGGGCGCGGATAATCGCCCGCCATGCCTTTCCGCATCGCTACCTTTTTAATAGCGTCCCTGGCAGCAGGCGCGGGCGCCGCCGGCATCTTCGGCTGGAAATTCGGCTGGCTGGGTGCCTGGCTCGGCGCGGTGATCTGGCTGGCGCTGGATGCGTGGCGCGCCGATCGGCTGCTGCGCATCCTGCGCAACGACGCTGCCGGCCTGCCATCTCGCTGGCCGGGTGTCTGGGGCGAACTCTCCGAGCGCATCCGCAAGCTGCTGCGCGACCGCGAGCAACAGACCCGGCAGGCCGAAGATCGCCTGCAGGAGTTCCTTGCGGCGATCCAGGCGTCGCCTAACGGCGTGGTGCTGCTCGACGAGCAGGGGCGCATCGAATGGTGCAACCAGACGGCGGCCAGCCAGTTCGGCATCGATGCCGAGCGCGACCTGGCGCAGCATCTGGCGAACCTCGTGCGCGATCCCGCCTTCGTCGCGTACCTCGCGTCCTGGAACTACAGCCGCGACGTCGTCATCGACGGCCCGGGGCTGGGCCATGGCCACCAGCGCAGTCATCCGGTACGGCTCTCGGTGCAGGTGCACCCCTATGCCGGCAACCGCCGCATGCTGCTCACCCGCGACATCACCGCGCTCGAGCAGGCCGAGGCGATGCGCCGCGATTTCGTGGCGAACGTGTCGCACGAGATCCGCACGCCGCTGACGGTGCTGGCAGGCTTCGTCGAGACGCTGCAGAACCTGCCGCTCGATGCCGACGAGCGCACGCGCTATCTGTCGCTGATGGGGCAGCAGTCCCACCGCATGGAGACGCTGGTGAACGACCTGCTGACGCTGTCGCGGCTCGAAGGCAGCGCGCCGCCCTCGGGCAGCCAGTGGATTCGCATTCGCGCGCTTTTCGCGCAGTGCGAGGACGAGGGGCGCGGCCTCTCGGGACGGCTGACGCCGCAGGGGCACCGCCTGTCGTTCACCGTGGAAGCCGAGTCGGAGGTGTCCGGCGCGCCGACCGAGCTGCAGAGCGCGATGTCGAACCTGCTGAGCAATGCCATCCGCTACACGCCGGGTGGCGGCGAAGTCGCCGTCAGCTGGCGGGTGCTGCCGGACGGGCGCGGCGAGTACGCCGTGAAGGACACGGGCCCCGGCATCGCTGCGGAGCACATTCCGCGCCTCACCGAGCGCTTCTATCGCATCGACCGCAGCCGCTCGCGCGAAACCGGCGGCACGGGGCTGGGACTGGCGATCGTCAAGCACATCGCCCAGCGGCACGGCGCGGAGCTGCGCATCGAGAGCACCGTCGGCAAGGGGTCCCGCTTCGCGCTGGTCTTTCCGGCGGCGCGCGTGCGGGAAGCGCGCGTGATGGCCAGGTAGGCCCTCGGGGCCTTCTTCGCCTTCCTGCTACTTGCGTTTCGCGCGCCGGCGCATCGTCCAGCGCAGCAGCGCGCCGAACAGCAGGGCGGTCAGTGCGAGCGCCGCGGCGCTCATGATCCAGAACGCCAACGGCGACTGCATCGCCTCCCACGGGCCGAGGCCACGATAGGCGAGCAGGTAGCTGCCGCCCAGGCCCACGCCCCACAGCATCGTGCAGTAGATCACCAGCGGCGCGAGCGTGACCCGGTAGCAGCGCAGCACGAACACGCAGAAGGTCTGCACGGCATCGGCCACGTGATAAGCCGCGACGGCGAGCAGCAGCGATGCCGCCATCGCGATGACGGCTGGGTTGTCGGAATACACGTTGGCGAGTTCGTCGCGCAGCACGACCATGGCCGCGGCATAGACAAGCGCGCACAGCGCGGTCAGACCGAAGCCCTTGCGGCAGGCGAGCCGCGCCTTCGCTTCATCGCCGGCACCCAGCCAGAAGCTCACGCGGGCACTGGTGGCGATGCCCAGCGACAGCGGTGTCATGTAGGCCACCGCCAGCAGGTTCGACGCGATCTGGTGCGCCGCCGCTGCGGCGGTGCCGAGCCGGGCGATGAACAGCGCCATCAGCGTGAACGAAGTGACTTCGACCAGCACCGCCAGGCCGCCGGGCACGCCGAGTCGCGCGAACTTCCGGATCTGCTGCCAGTCGGGCGCCTCGATGCGCTTCCAGAGACCGTAGTCGCCATAGAACGGCCGGTTGCGCAGCAGCCAGACGGCGCAGCCGAGCATGGTCCAGTTCACGCACAGCGTGGCCCAGCCGCAGCCCACCAGTCCCATGGCCGGGAGGCCCGCGCCACCGAAGGTGAACCAGATCGACAAGGGCAGCTTCACGCCGAGTGAGCCCAGCTGCAGCCAGGTCACGAGCTGAGGCCTGCCCAGGCTCTGGTTGAGCGTGCTGAACAGGCGAAAGAGAAGGGCGGGCGCCAGCGCGAAGGCCAGCACCGCGAGGTAGGCCTCGACTTCGCCGCGCATCTCCGCGGGCACCTGGGTCCATCGCAGGACCGACCCTGGCAGCAGCAGGATCGCCATTCCGATGACGATGGCGATGGCCGCCAGGTACAGCGATTGCCGCACCGACCGGCCCACCTCGCCGCCGCGCCCGCCGCCGTGCAATTCGGCCCAGACCGGCAGCAGCGCCTGCAGCACGCCCATCAGGGACACGTAGACGCTGACGAAGACCGCGGCGCCGACGGACAGCGCGGCCAGCGCATGCTCCGAGTAGCGGCCCGCGATGATGGTGTCGGTCACGCCGAAGGCCATCACCGCCAGCTGCCCGACGAGCACCGTGCCCGCGTGCCGCGCGATCAGGGCACGTTCGCTCCTCACTGCGGCGTGATCTTCTGGTAGAGCAGGAGGTCGTCGGCCGCGCTGCTCGGGCGGCGCAGCGTGCCGGCGAAGCGCCACTGGTCGAACGGGATGATGGTGTGCAGGCGCTCGATCGTCTCGGGGCTGGCCAGCAGCCATGGGCAGTCGGTGCCCAGCAGCAGCGGCTGCACGTTGAAGTTGCCGTGATGGCGCAGCGCCGCGATGTGCGGTCGGCTCAGCGCCAGTTCCGCGATGCAGCGCGGCTGGCCCACGCGCTCGGCCACGGCGCGGATCTGCGGCACGTAGCTGCGCGCATAGTCGATCGGCGGCAGCCACAGCGTCATCAGCAGCATCCAGCAAAGCGCGGTGCCGCCGGCCGGCAGCACCAGCGTCTTCCAGAGCGCGGCGCGGTGCCGTCCGGTGCGCCAGCGCACCAGCCAGCACCAGGCGATCGTGGCGGCCACTGCGAGCACCACCGCGATCGGCGAGAACTCGGGCACGAAGCCGGGCACCAGCCGCGCGACGCTGGCCGCGGGTTTTGGCGGCACACCCGTCTGCATCGCGATCCAGTAGATCCAGCCCAGCACGGCGAGTCCGCTGAAGAAGAGAACGTTGAACCAGTCGATCAGCGCGGAGGCGCTGCGCCTGAAGGTGGGCAATGCGAACGCCGCGAGCGTGGCGAAGGCAGGCAGGGCCAGCAGCAGCGAGCGGTCGGAGTAATCGGTGGTCCAGGTGGCGGCCAGCGGTACCAGCGCGAACCAGAAGGGCAGCGCGACGTGGCGCGCAGTGAGCTGCCGCCGCCAGCGCCACAGCGTCCAGATGGCGAGCGGCCAGACCGGCCATGTGAACCAGACCAGCAGCTTGGCCTGGCCGCGCAAGTCACTCACCAGCGTGTTGCCCATCACGGTGATCTTCCACGTCGGCAGCTTCAGGCTGAAGACCAGTACCGCGGCGAGCGCGGTGATGCCGATCATCGTGAGAAGGCCCCCCCGCGTGTAGCCGGGGCCGACGCTTTCATCGTCGATGCCGAAGTCTTCGCCGGCGGACCTCGCCGCCAGCCTGCGCTCGTACGCGACGTAGATCACGCTGCCGATGGCCAGCGCGAGCCCGACGGTGGGCGCGCCGCTCAGGGTGATGCCCAGGGTGCCCACGGTGAGCGCGATCACCGGGCCGGCCCGGCGATAGGGCAGGGCGGCCACGCCATAGAAGAGGCTCGAAGAGAAGAAGAGCTGGGCCAGCGCGGGCGTGGTCTCGTGGCCGAGCTGCGCGAGGCCGAGGCAGGCGATCAGCGCGAGCAGGCCGCCGTCGGCGATCGCACGCGCATAGTCGGTCGGCCGGGCCTCGCCGCCGAAGGCGAAGGCCAGGGGCTGGGCCCGCGCGGTGCGGGCCAGGTAGTACACCGCATACCAGGTGGCGGTGAAGGTGCCCCAGAGCAGGAAGGCGAACGCGACCCGGACGGCCAGGTCCGGGTTGACCCACGAGGGGGCGATCTTGATGGCCAGTGCGCCGATCCAGTACGGAACCAGCGCCGGCGTTTCCGGACGCAGGCCCAGCAGCATCGGATCGAACCAGCGCGCGATGCCTTCGGTGCTGTGGGCCAGTTCGGCCATGTAGCCGAAGGCGGTGATGTCGGCGCTCTTCCAGGGGCCCCGGCCGACCAGCCCCGGTAGCAGATAGGCCGCACAGAGCAGCAGCAATGCGATGCGCGGAAGCCGGCGCACGGCGCTCTGGGCAACGATCGCGGGGGTGGGCTGGTTCAAGTGGACGGAAGAGGCAGGAGCGGGAAAGAAAAAGGGCAGCGCGGTAAACCGGGCTGCCCTCGACGCAAAAGCGCGTACCTTACTTCGAGGCGGCGCCGGTGGTCTTGCCGAAGCGGTTGCGGAACTTCTCGACGCGGCCGCCCATGTTGTCGACCGACTTCTGCGTGCCGGTGTAGAACGGGTGCGATTCGCTCGTGGTATCGAGCTTGAACAGCGGCAGCTCACGACCGTCGTCGGTCTTGCCCATTTCCTTGGTGTTCGCGCACGAACGGGTCACGAACTTGAAGCCGTTCGACATGTCGACGAACAGGACTTCGCGGTAATTCGGGTGGATGCCTTCTTTTGCCATGGTGTTTCCTTTTGCGCTTTTGGAATCAATGCGCGGTCGATGCGAGAGCCACCAGCGTGCCATCAGTGGCGCGCTGCCCGGGGGAGACCCGAGGAGCCAGGCGAAGCTGCCTGACCGCACTTTTCGCGGAGCCAGCGATTATCGCATACTGCCCCATTTTCGAGCAAACCGAAGGCGCCCAATGACTTCCAGCCCCCTGCGCGCGGGCCTCGTCGGCTATGGATTTGCCGGCCAGACCTTCCACGCCCCCGTTCTTTCGGCCGTTCCGGGGCTGGAGCTGGCGGCCGTGGCCAGTTCGCAGCCGCACAAGGTGCATGCAGACTGGCCCGGCGTGGCGGTCGTGCCGGATGTGTCCGCGCTTGTGGCCCGTCCCGACATCGACCTGATCGTGGTTGCCACGCCCAACGCCCAGCACCATCCGGTCGCCAAGGCGGCGCTGGAGGCTGGCAAGCACGTCGTGGTCGACAAGCCCTTCACGCTCGACGTGGCCGAAGCGAGGGAGCTCGAATTGTTGTCACGGCGCAACAATCGGCTCCTGGCGGTCTACCAGAACCGCCGCTTCGATTCCGATTTCCTGACCCTCAAGGAACTCCTCGCTTCCGGCGAGCTGGGTCGCCCTGTGTACCTGGAGTCCCATTTCGACCGTTTCCGCCCCGAAGTGAAGGAGCGTTGGCGCGAACAGGCGGTGCCTGGCGCGGGCCTCTGGGTCGATCTGGGTTCCCATCTGGTCGATCAGACGGTGCAGCTTTTCGGCCGTCCCGACACGATCCAGCTCGACACGGCGGTCCTGCGCGACGGCGCCGTGGTCGAGGACTATTTCCATGCCGTGTTGCGCTATGAGACAGGCTCGCACGCACCGCTGCGCGTGGTGCTGCATTCGACGACGCTGGCGGCTCACGCGGCGCCGCGCTACATCGTCCACGGCACGCTCGGGAGCTACGTCAAGCACGGCGTCGATACGCAGGAAGACGCTCTGCGTGCCGGGCAGCGGCCGCCCGCCGAAGGGTGGGGCGCCGATCCGCTGGACGGAGAGCTATCGCTGGCAGGGCCCGGCGGGACCTTCACCAGGCGAAGCATTCCCACGCGGGCCGGCAACTACGTCGACTATTACGCCGCGGTTCGCGATGCCATCCTCGGGCAAGGCTCCAATCCGGTGCCGCCCGAGCAGGCTGTCGCCCTCATGGAGTTGCTCGACCTCGGCCGCCAAAGCGCTCGAGAGGGCCGAGCGATCCGCACATGAAAAATGCCCGCACAAGGCGGGCATTCATTCGTGGGGTGCCACTGATCCGGCTCTGCCGGTCAGTCGGCACCGCCCCCGACAGGGGGCAGGCGTAGCGACACCAAGTGCACGCAGCCTGGAGGCGGGCAACAGTTACCCGCCGCGACGCATCATGTCGAAGAACTCGACATTGGTCTTCGTCGCCTTCATGTTCTTGAGCATCAGCTCCATCGACTCGATCTCGTCCATGTTGTACATGAGCTGGCGCAGGATGCGGGTCTTCTGGAGGATCTCGGGCGCCAGCAGCAGTTCCTCGCGGCGCGTGCCGCTGCGGTTGAGCTGGATCGAGGGGAACACGCGCTTCTCGTAGAGGCGGCGGTCGAGGTGGATTTCGGAGTTGCCGGTGCCCTTGAACTCTTCGAAGATCACTTCGTCCATGCGGCTGCCGGTGTCGATCAGTGCGGTGCCGATGATGGTCAGCGAGCCGCCTTCCTCCACGTTGCGCGCCGCGCCCAGGAAGCGCTTGGGACGCTGCAGCGCGTTGGCGTCGACGCCGCCGGTCAGCACCTTGCCCGACGAGGGCACGACGTTGTTGTAGGCGCGGGCCAGGCGGGTGATGGAGTCGAGCAGGATCACCACGTCCTTCTTGAGCTCGACCAGGCGCTTGGCTCGCTCGATGACCATCTCGGCCACGTGCACGTGGCGCGCGGCGGGCTCGTCGAAGGTCGAGGCAATGACCTCGCCCTTCACCGTGCGCTGCATTTCGGTCACTTCCTCGGGGCGCTCGTCGACCAGCAGCACCATCATGTGCACGTCGGGATAGTTGGCGCTGATGGCGTGGGCGATGTGCTGCATCATCACCGTCTTGCCGCTCTTGGGCGGCGCCACGAGCAGGGCGCGCTGGCCTTTGCCGATGGGGGCGATGATGTCGATGATCCGGCCGGTGATGTTCTCGTCGCCCTTGATGCCGTCCCGCTCGAGCCGCATCTGCTCCTTGGGGAACAGGGGCGTCAGGTTCTCGAACATCACCTTGTGCTTGTTCTGCTCCGGCGGCCCGTTGTTGACCTTGTCGAGCTTGGTCAGCGCGAAGTAGCGCTCGCCGTCCTTGGGCGTGCGCACCTCGCCTTCGATCATGTCGCCGGTGTGCAGGTTGAAGCGGCGCACCTGGCTGGGCGAGATGTAGATGTCGTCCGTGCTGGCCGTGAAGCTGGTGTCGGGGCTGCGCAGGAAGCCGAAGCCGTCTGGCAGTATTTCGAGCACGCCGTCGGCGAAGACCTGCTCGCCGGCCTTGGCGCGCTTCTTGATGATCGCGAACATCAGCTCCTGCTTGCGCATGCGGCCAACGTTTTCGATCTCAAGCGCTTCAGCCTGCTTGAGGACTTCAGACACGTGGAGTGCCTTGAGTTCGTTTAAGTGCATGGAATGACCCCTCGTGGGGCAATCGAACGGAAAACGGGGGGAGGTTGGGTGTGAAGCGAGAACTGCTTCACCAACCGGGGAACTCGAACCGGTTGCCTCTATGCAGAAGGACCGGTGAACTGGAAGAGATTATGACAGGAAAAACGCGCCGGCCAACGCATTGCGCGCTGGCCGGTTCAAATGTCGCTCAGGCGAGCTGCTGGTCGATGAAGGCCGTGAGCTGAGCCTTGCTCATTGCGCCGACCTTGGTGGCGGCCAGTTGGCCGTCCTTGAACAGCATCAGGGTGGGGATGCCGCGGATGCCGAACTTGGCGGGGATGTCGCGGTTCTCGTCCACGTTGAGCTTGGCGATCTTCAGCTTGCCTTCATAGGCGGTCGACACCTCGTCCAGGATGGGGGCGATCATCTTGCAGGGGCCGCACCATTCGGCCCAGTAGTCGACCAGTACGGGCTGGCTGGACTTGAGCACGTCGGCCTCGAAGGAGGAATCGGAGATGTGTTTGATGAGTTCGCTGGCCATGTGTGAATCCTTGTGCGCAGAGAGTTTCGGTGCAGCTAAAGTGCTGGTCATTGTGACAGAAACCAAGGGGTGGCGTTCCGAATGGAGACGCTATGGCAGCGATAGCCAAAGCCCTTGCGCGAAGCGCTCCATACCCCTCGACAGAACGACATGAACGATGGCCACCCCGTGCAGGCCCTTTGGTGCGACCCCGCCGACGGCATCGTCGCGCGGATCGTCCGCGCTCTCGTGGAGCGCGAACTGCATGCCGCCCGCACCGTGGTGCTGGTGCCCTATGCGCAGCTGATGGGCGTGGCGCGGGCCATGTGGGCGCGCTGCGGCAGCCCCGGCTTCGTGCCTCGCTTCGAAACCACCCACAACTGGGCCCGCAGTGCGGGCGGCTTCGTGCCCATGGGCTACGACATCGCCCACGACATGGCGCGCGACTTGGTCACGGCCCAGGCGCTGCTGTCGCAGGCGGGCTTCCATGCGGAGCGCTTCGCCCTGGCCGGCCGGGTCGTCGAGCTCGCCTATCAGCTCGGCCCCCTGGCTGCCGCGGTAACGCCGGAAGAGCGGGGCGGTGAATGGGCTCTTCGCGCCGCCAGCGTGGCCGATGCCGGCAGCGAGTCGGAGTGGTTCCGCATCGAGAGCGCGCTGATCCGCATCGCCGTCGCATGGACCTCGACCTCGGGCTACGCCACCGACGTGCTGCAGCGCGAATCCACGCGGGCCCAGGTCGATGGGCTGATCGTGCTGGAGGGCTTCCAGGCCGATGCGCTCACGCAGTCGCTGTGCAAGCTCTGGGGCGACCGCGCGCTTCATCTTTCGCTCGTGCCTTCGGGGACACCCATTCAGACATGTGCCTCGCACGTCGCCCTGGACCCCGAGGACGAGGCCGAGCTTGCCGCCGCCTGCGTGCTGCGCCATCTCGCCGAAGACCGTGCTCCCGTCGCGCTGGTGGCGACCGATCGCGCGCTCACGCGCCGCATCAGCGCCCAGCTCGCCGCGCAGGGTGTCGTCACGCACGACGAAACGGGCTGGAAGCTCTCGACGACGCGCGCCGCCGCCACGCTGATGAGTGCGCTGCGCGCCTGCGCCCATGACGCTTCCAGCGACCAGGTGCTCGAATGGCTCAAGAGCGGCGCCGAGGGCGATTCGCCCATCGTCCATTCGCTCGAGGCCCGCCTGCGTCAGGAGGCGATGCGCGACTGGTCGACCTGGTGCAGCCTGATGGCCCGCAGCGAGAAGTCGAAGGACACCGCGCTGCTTGTGTTCACCGAGGCCATCGAGGCCCGCCGTGCGCCCATGGCCCGCGCGCGCCCCCTGGCCGAGTGGTTGCGCGCACTGCGCGAGCTGCTGGAGGCCAGCGGCCAGTGGGGCCTGCTCGAAGAAGACCTGGCCGGCGGCAAGGTGATCGGTGCGCTCTGGCTCGACGCCGGCGCGCATGGCGACGACGAAGACGAGTTCCCCGGCGGCCGCCACACGCTGGCCGAGTTCACCGCCTGGGTCCGCGACGTGCTCGAGGACGCCAGCTTCGTGCCCCCGGCAGGCGACCAGTCTCCCCGGGTCGTGGTGCTGCCGCTCTACCAGCTGCTGGGCCGGTCCTTCGGCGCCGTGGTCATCCCGGGCTGCGACGATCGCCGCCTGCCTGCATCGCCCGAACCACCCGGCAACTGGAGCGCTGCCCAGCGCCTCGAACTCGGACTGCCATCGCGCGAGGCGCTTGAAGCCGCCCAGCGCGCGGCCTGGGCCGCGGCGCTGCACAACCCCTCGTGCGAGCTGATCTGGCGCCATTCCGACGCCAGCGGCGAGCCCGTGCGGCCCAGCCCGCTGGTGCAGGCGCTGCAGCTCGACCACACGCTGCAGCCCTCGGCCGACCCGCGCGCGCCGCGCGAGGTGGCCCTCAGACCGACCGGATACCCGACGCCCTCCGGCGCACTCCTGCCGCTGCAGAACATCTCCACCAGCGTGTACGAGGACCTTCGCCGCTGTCCCTATCGCTTCTTCGCATTGCGCCAGCTGGGCCTGCGCAGTGCCGACGAGCTCGATGCCGAGGTCGACAAGCGCGACTTCGGCAACTGGCTGCATGCCGTGCTCGGCCACTTCCACGAGGCGCTGGCCGAGGCGCCGACGCAGGATGCGCAGGAGCGCATCGTCCTCATCGAGGAGGCTGCCCGCCGCTCTACGCAGGAACTCGGGCTTTCCGACGCGGAGTTCCTGCCTTTCGCCGCAGCATGGCCCGCCGTGCGCGACGGCTACCTGAACTGGCTCACGGGGCACGAGGCGAGCGGCGCGGTATTCGCCGAGTCCGAGCCCTGGAAGGAGCAGCCGCTGGGCGACCTGCGCCTGATCGGCCGGCTGGACCGCATCGACCGCATGCCGGACGGCCAGGCCTTCGTGATCGACTACAAGACCGAGTCCGCCACGGTGAGCAAGGAGCGCGTGAAGGACCCCACCGAAGACACCCAGCTGGCCTTCTACGCCGCTCTGGTGGCCGACGACACCCTGCGCGCGGCCTACGTGAACGTGGGCGAGAAGGCCGCCGGCACGCAGACCGTCGAGCAGCCGGCCGTGGTCGAGGCGCGCGATGCGCTGGTGGCCGGCATCATCGAGGACTTCAGGCGCATCGGTCAGGGCGCGTCGCTGCCGCCGCTGGGCGAAGGCGCGGTCTGCGAGTACTGCGCCGCACGCGGCCTGTGCCGCAAGGACTTCTGGGACGAGGCGGCGCCGCCGCCGGGCGTCGAAGCTGCCGGAGGCGACACCCAATGAACGGCGCAGCCTACGAACACAACGGCCGCCACGTCACGCGCGAGGCCTTCTACACCGTCGCCTGCGATCCGCGCCGCTCGGTGGCAGTGGAAGCCTGCGCCGGCGCGGGCAAGACCTGGATGCTGGTCTCGCGCATCCTGCGTGCGCTGCTCGAGGAAGGCGAGGCTGCCTGCGAGCCGCACGAGATCCTGGCCATCACCTTCACGAAGAAGGCCGCGGGCGAGATGCGCGAGCGCCTCGACCAGTGGCTGGAGGACTTCGCCGAACGCCCGCAGGAAGACCTGGTCGCCCAGTTGGTGATGCGCGGCATGGAGCCTGCGGCGGCATCGGCCGCGGTGCCGCGTCTCAAGGGCCTCTACCGGCGCCTGCTCGAAGGCGGGCGGCCGGTGCAGTTCCGCACCTTCCACGCCTGGTTCGCGGGCCTGCTGCGCAACGCGCCGCTCGCCGTGCTGCGGGAGCTGGGCCTGCCCTCGAACTACGAACTGCTCGAGGACGACGCGGAGGCGCGCAGCCGCACGTGGCGGCCTTTCTTCGAGGCCGTGACCGCCGACAGGGAGGCGCTGGCCGACTACTACGCCGTCGTCGCCACGCACGGCCGCTCGCAGACGGCCAAGGCGCTGGGCGAGGCGCTGTCCAAGCGCGTGGAGTTCTCGCTGTCCGATGCGGAGCACGCGGTGCAGCATTTCAGCGCGATGTACCCGGCGCTCGAAGGACTGGACGAGCCGACCGACTCATTGCGCGGCGAACAGGTCCGCCGACGCTGGCTCGACCGCGCCTCCGCCCTGGGCCGCGAGAGCAACAAGACGCCGCAGAGGGCCGCCGAGGCCATCATCGACGTGTTCGGCACGGGAGAGCCGGCCGGCGATGCGCTGGTCGCCGCGCTCGCCCATCTGCGCAAGAACTTCTTCGTGGCGACGGAGGACCGCCTCAACAAGAACCTGCAGAAGTTCCCCGCTGCGCAGGAGGCCGAGGCCGAACTTCAGGTGCTGTGCGCTGCGCAGTCGCAGCACGCCGCCTGGCTCTACCAGCAGCGCATGACGCGCCTCACGCGCCTGCTGATCGCTGCCTTCGCCGACGTGAAGCGCGCGCACGGCTGGGTCGACATGAACGACGTCGAACAGGCGGCGCTGCTGCTGCTGGGCCAGTCGGCGCTCTCGGGCTGGGTGCAGGAGCGGCTCGACGCGCGCATCGCGCACCTCTTGATCGACGAGTTCCAGGACACCAATCCGCTGCAGTGGCAGGCGCTCTACGGCTGGCTCAGCGCCTACACCGGTGCGCAGGGCCGTGCGCCGCGCGTGTTCATCGTGGGCGACCCGAAGCAGAGCATCTACCGCTTCCGCCGCGCCGAGCCTCAGGTGTTCATCGCCGCGAAGAGGTTCGTGCGCGAAGGGCTCGACGGCGAGCTGCTGAACTGCGACCACACGCACCGCAACGCGCAGTCGGTGGTCGGGCTGGTCAATGCGGCGATGCTGGCGGCGCAGGAAGCCGGCGAGTTCGACGGCTACCGCGCCCACACCACCGAGCGCCGCGACGACGGCGAGCTGCTGCACCTGCCGGCCATCGACCGCGACGCGGTCGGCGGCGATACGGCCGAAGCAGCGCCCGCCGACGACGGCATGCTGCACTGGCGCGACAGCCTCGTCACTCCGCGCGTGCTGCCCGAGGAGCAGCTGCTGCAGAAGGAATGCGAGCAGGCCGCGCGATGGGTCGCGCAGCGCATCGCCGACGGCACGCAGCCCAGCCGCATCATGGTGCTGGCGCGCCGGCGAAGCCGGCTGTCGGCCATGCAGGAGGCGCTGCGCCAGCGCCACATTCCCGTGCAGCAGCCCGAGAAGAACGACTTGTACGACGCCCCCGAGGTGCAGGACGTGGTCGCGCTGATCGACGCACTGGTGTCGCCCGCGCACGATCTGTCTTTGGCGAGGGCACTGAAGTCGCCGGTGTTCGGCATTGGCGACGAGGCCCTGGTGCAGCTCGCGCTGCGTCAGCGCGAGCGCGGCCCGGTGAGCTGGTTCTCGCTGATCCAGAAGGACGCGAGCCTGCCGCCCGTGCTCGTCGAGGCGGGCGTGAGGCTCAAGCGTTGGCAGCGCTGGCTGATGACGCTGCCTCCCCACGACGCGCTCGACGCGATCTTCCACGACGGCGACCTGCTCGCGAAGTTCGGCGCTGCCGTTCCCGCCGCCATGCGGCAGGGCGCGCTGGCCAACCTGCGCGGCGTGCTGTCGGCCTCGCTGGACATCGACGGCGCGCGCTTCGTCACGCCCTATGCGCTGGTGCGCGCGCTGCGCGCCGGCGGCGTGCGGGCCCCGACCGTGACCGCACCCGAGGCGGTGCAACTGCTGACCGTGCACGGCGCCAAGGGGCTGGAGGCCGACACCGTGCTCATGCTCGACTGCGATGCCCCGCCGCCGCGCGCCCAGACCATGGGCGTGCTGGTCGAGTGGAAGGGCAGCGACAGCGCGCCGACGCGCTTCATCTTTCTGGCGAGCGAGAAGACGCCGCCGGCCTGCGCCGCTTCGCTGCTCGAGGAAGAACAGCGCGCGCGCCATCGCGAAGAGCTCAATGGCCTCTACGTCGCCGTCACGCGGGCACGCGAGCGGCTGGTGCTCTCGTCGGTGAAGCCTGCGCGCGCCAACGAAGGCAGCTGGTGGTCGCGCCTGCAGCCGCTGTGCGAGCCGACCGAGGCCGACGAGCCGCTGGTCGCGCTGCCGGCCGAAACCGTCGCGGCGAGCTTTTCGATGAAGCGCATGCCCGAGGCGCCCGAGCCCGCGGAAGAGCCGCCCGCGAAGAAGGCCTCGGGTGCCACGACCACCACCGTCGACGCCCGCGCCGCTGCCTTCGGGCAGGCCATGCACCGCCTGCTCGAATGGGCGGTACCGGGCGAGCCGCTGCCGGCGGCGCACGTTCGTGCCGCCGCCCGCGAATTCCTGCTCGATGCACAGCAGGCGCGTGGTGCCGCCGCACTGGCCCAGCGCATCCGCGCGGGCGAGGGGGCCTGGGTGTGGGACGATCGCAGGGTCGACTGGCATGGCAATGAAGTCACGCTGGTGCACGAGGGCGAGACCCTGCGCATCGACCGGCTGGTGCGCGAGCGCGACAGCGGCGTCTGGTGGGTGCTCGACTACAAATCCGCGGCGCGCCCCGAACGGGACGCCGCGCTGATCGCACAGATGCAGCGCTATCGCGCGGCAGTGCAACATGCCTATCCCGGTGCCAGCGTGCGTGTCGCGTTTCTCACCGGGCAGGGCGAACTGGTGAATCTCGAATGAATCTTTCCCCGACCGTCGCCGTCATCGGCGGCGGACCCGCCGGCCTGATGGCGGCTGAAGTATTGAGCGCCTCGGGCGCGCAGGTGCACGTCTACGACGCGATGCCCTCGGTGGGCCGCAAGTTCCTGCTCGCCGGCCGCGGCGGGCTGAATCTCACGCACTCCGAGCCCTTCGATGCGTTCATGAGCCGCTTCGGCGAGCGCCGTGCGCAGCTGGAGCCGATGCTCGCGCGGTTCGGGCCGCAGCAGGTGCGCGAATGGGCGGCCGGCCTTGGCATCGAGACCTTCGTGGGCACCTCGGGGCGCGTGTTTCCGACCGACATGAAGGCCGCGCCGCTGCTGCGCGCCTGGCTGCATCGGCTGCGCGCGGCGGGCGTGCAGTTCCACATGCGGCACCGCTGGGTGGGCGACGAGGCCCTCGATCCGGCTTCGCTGCGATTCGCGACACCCTCGGGCGAGGTGACGGCCAGCGCCGATGCCGTCGTGCTGGCACTCGGCGGAGCGAGCTGGGCACGGTTGGGTTCCGATGGCGCGTGGGCTCCATGGCTGCAGGCGAAGGGGGTGGATGTCGCGCCGCTGCAGCCCGCCAACTGCGGCTTCGATGGGGCGGGCTGGAGCGAGCATTTCTCCAGCCGCTTCGCCGGCCAGCCCTTCAAGTCGGTCGCGATCTCGTTCACCGACAGCCACGGACGCCACTTCGCGCGCAAGGGTGAGTTCGTCGCGACCGCGACCGGCATCGAGGGCAGCCTGATCTACGCGGCGTCGGCCCTGCTGCGCGACGAGATCGCCGAAAAGGGAAGCGCGACGCTGCTGCTCGACCTTCTGCCCGATCGCAGCGCCGAGCAGGTGCTGGCGGCCGTGAAGCATCCGCGCGGCGCGCGTTCGCTCAGCAGCCATCTCAAGAGCAGGCTGGGCCTGGAAGGCATCAAGGCCGGCGTGCTGTACGAGGCGCTGAGCCGTGAGGCGATGCACGACCCGCAGGAGCTTGCTTCAACCATCAAGGCAGTGCCGCTGAAGCTCGTCGCAGCTCGGCCGATCGACGAGGCCATCAGCACCGCGGGCGGCGTGCGCTTCGATGCGCTGGATGCGCAGCTCATGTCGAAGGCGTTGCCAGGCGTGTTCGTGGCGGGAGAGATGCTCGACTGGGAAGCGCCGACCGGCGGCTACCTGCTGACCGCTTCGATGGCCAGCGGCGCTGCGGCTGCGCGAGGCGCCATCCAGCGGCTGAGCCTTTGAAGGCCTCAGCGCCGGATTCTTTGCTGGAAATTTGTTTTTGCGGGCCCCGTTTCATTTCGCATGGAATGAAACGAAACCGCTGAAGAAGTTGACGAGCCTTACCCCTGGCACTGACTACGCAGTTAGGGCTGCTTGGTTCCCCACCTGACCCGGTTGGCCACTTCACCATGCAGGGAGGCCCGTCAGCGCGTATTGTAACCCCCCGGGCCGGGCGCACTTCGTGTCGCTTCGGCAATTCCCCTGCTGGGGCGACACCGGAGGACCGGCGCAGCCCGGATCCTCGATGTCCTGCGAAAAGGCCCTGCCGAGCTATCGGGAGGGGTCCCTCGTGCCTTTTAGAATGCCCGCAATGTCTTATCTCGTGCTCGCCCGCAAGTTCCGTCCGAAAACCTTCGGTGAGATGGTCGGCCAGGGGCATGTGGTTCAGGCGCTCGAGAACGCGCTGACGACTCAGCGCCTGCATCACGCCTATCTCTTCACCGGCACCCGGGGTGTCGGCAAGACCACGGTTTCGCGGATCCTGGCGAAGTCGCTCAACTGCCAGGGGCCGGACGGGCAGGGCGGCATCACTGCCACGCCGTGCGGCGTCTGCCAGGCCTGCCGCGACATCGATGCGGGCCGCTTCGTGGACTACACCGAACTCGACGCGGCCTCCAACCGCGGCGTGGACGAGGTGCAGTCGCTGCTTGAACAGGCGGTCTACAAGCCGGTGCAGGGGCGCTTCAAGGTCTTCATGATCGACGAAGTGCACATGCTCACGAACACCGCGTTCAACGCGATGCTCAAGACGCTCGAGGAGCCCCCCGAGTACCTGAAGTTCGTGCTGGCCACGACCGACCCGCAGAAGGTGCCGGTGACGGTGCTGTCGCGCTGCCTGCAGTTCAACCTGCGGCCGATGGCGCCGGAGACGGTGCTCGAGCACCTCACAGCCGTCCTGCAGACCGAGAACGTTCCTGCCGAACCGCAGGCGCTGCGCCTGCTGGCGCGGGCGGCGCGCGGTTCGATGCGCGATGCGCTCTCGCTCACCGACCAGGCGATCGCTTTCGGCAACGGCGAGCTCGTCGAAGCCGGCGTGCGCCAGATGCTCGGCAGCGTCGATCGGGGCCACGTGTTCCGACTGATCGAGGCGCTGGCGCAGGGCGACGGCAAGACGGTGGTCGAGACTTCCGAGGCACTGCGCGTCGACGGCATGTCCGCTGCCTCCACGCTGGAGGAAATGACGGCCGTGCTGCAGGCCATGGCGGTACTGCAGGCCGTGCCCTCCCGCGCGGAAGCGGCGGCAGATGCCGCCACCGACCCCGACGCGGCCGACACCGCGCGCCTTGCGGCGCTGATGCCGGCCGACGAGACCCAGCTGCTCTACAGCCTGTGCCTGCACGGCCGTGGGGAGCTGGGCCTGGCCCCGGACGAGTACGCCGCGCTGACCATGGTGCTGCTGCGGCTGCTGGCATTCAAGCCTTCCAGCGCGGCCGCCTCGACGGCCACCCCGGAAAAAAAAACTCTGAATGAAGCCGCGGCCGCAGCGCCGCAGGCTCCCGCGGCGCGCGTTTCGCCGCCTGCGCCGGCTCCGGCGCCCGTCGCTTCTGCACCCGTTGCTGCCAGGCCTCCGGCGGAGCCTGCCGTCGCGCCGGCCCCGGCGCAGTCGGCACCGCTTCCCGCAGGCCATCGCCTCGCTGTGGTGGACGAACCCCGGCAGGCCGATCCTCGTGCCGACAGCCATGGCGATGCGCCTGCCAAGGTCGTCGGCGTGCCGATCCGCGTGCAGCCGCCGCCTAGCGCCCGCGACACTCCGCGCGCCGACGAGCCGCGCAGCACCTTCACCCCCATTCCGACCAGCGAGGACGGCGATTTCTGGTACGCCACGGTCACGCAGCTGGTCGCGGCGGAGGCCATCACCGCGCTGGCGCGCGAGCTCGCGCTGCAGTCGCAGCTGGTGGGCCGCGACACCGACCAGTGGCTGCTGCGCATCGAGCGCGAGACGCTCAACCAGCCGTCCGCCCGCGAGAAGCTCACCGCGGCGCTCAACGGTGCGGGCCACAGCGTCAAGCTCGCCATCGAGGTCGGCAGCGTGGTCGACAGCCCCGCGCGCCGCAACAGGCAGGCGGCCGACGAGCGCCAGCGCCTGGCCGAGGAAGCCATCATGAGCGACCCCGAGGTGCAGGCGCTGATGCGCGATTTCGACGCGAAGATCGTCCCCGGCACGCTCAAGCCGGCCTGAGTTCGCGTCTCCCGTATCCTTCACCCACTTTCCAACCGACAGATCAGGACCAACGATGTTCAACAAAGGACAACTGGCCGGCCTCATGAAGCAGGCTCAGGCAATGCAGGAAAACCTCAAGAAGGCCCAGGAAGAACTGGCCACCATCGAGGTCGAAGGCGAATCCGGCGCCGGCCTCGTCAAGGTCGTCATGACCTGCAAGCACGACGTCAAGCGCATCACCATCGACCCCAGCCTGCTGGCGGACGACAAGGACATGCTCGAGGATCTCGTGGCCGCTGCCTTCAACGCCGCCGTGCGCAAGGCCGAGGAAACCAGCGAGCAGAAGATGGGCAAGCTCACGGCCGGCATGCCGGGTCTTCCCCCAGGCATGAAGCTGCCGTTCTGAACAGGCTGCAGGCATAGATGGCAGACGCCAGTTCGCTCGACGCCCTGGTCGATGCGCTGCGCCGCCTGCCCGGCGTCGGCGTCAAGTCGGCCTCGCGCATGGCGTTCCATCTGCTCCAGCACGACCGCGAGGGTGCGCAGCTTCTCGCGCGCGCCTTGCAGCAGGCGGCTGGGCAGGTGCGGCATTGCGAGCGCTGCAACACCTTCACCGAGGCGCCGATCTGCAGTGTCTGCCTCGACACCCGGCGCGACCCGACCAAGCTCTGCGTCGTCGAGACGCCGGCCGACCAGGCCGCGCTCGAGCGCACCGGCGCCTTCCGCGGCTATTACTTCGTGCTGATGGGCAAGCTCAGTCCCCTCGACGGCGTGGGCCCGAATGACATCGGGCTGCAGAAGCTCTTCGACCGCGCGCGCGACGGCACGGTGAGCGAGGTCATCCTCGCGACCAACTTCACCGCCGAAGGCGAGGCCACGGCGCATGTGATCGGCGAGGGGCTGAAGCAGCGCGGCCTCAGGGTGACGCGCCTCGCGCGCGGCGTGCCGGCCGGCAGCGAGCTCGAGTACGTCGATCTCGGCACCATCGCGCATGCGCTGGTGGATCGCAGGTAGAAGATCGGCAGATGACCCTCTCGCTGCTCACCGTCGCCTACTGGTGCGTGCTCGTCGCCTGCGTGCTGCCCTACGTCGCGGCATGGATCGCCAAGGCGGGCAGCTTCGGTCCGCGCGACAACACGCATCCGCGTGAATGGGCCGCGAAGCAGAGTGGCTGGCGTGCACGCGCCAACAGTGCGCAGGCCAACAGCTTCGAGGGCCTGCCGTTCTTCATCGGCGCGGTGGTCATCGCGCACCAGCTCGGCGCCGCGCAGGCGCGCCTCGACATGCTCGCGGTGGCCTACGTGGTGCTTCGCGTGATCTACATCGCGCTCTACATCAGGGGCGTCGGCAGCGCGCGCAGCGCCGTCTGGGCACTCGCGTTCCTGGTCAATATCGCGATACTTTTTCTGGCTCGCTGAAGCCTTGCCGAAGGCTTCTCTGCGAGGCCTTCATGCTTACGTGGAAACCCGCACGGGATCACCCCGATGCAGTTGCCAGTTGCGGCCCCTAAGCTCGATTCAGTTCCTTACGAATCACAGAGCCCACAAGCAACAGTCCAGGCAACAGTTCCGGGCAAGTTCCAGGCAAGTCTTCATGCTTCATCGCCGCACTCTCATCACTGCTTCCGCCATCGCTGCCGCGACCATCGCGCTGCCGCGTGTCTTCGCGCAGCAGGCCAAGCTTGAGAAGACCAAGGTCTCCATCGCGGTGGGCGGCAAGGCGGCGTTCTACTACCTGCCGCTCACCATCTCCGAACAGCTCGGCTACTTCAAGGCCGAAGGGCTCGACGTGGAGATCTCCGATTTCGCCGGCGGCGCGCGCGCGCTGCAGGCGGTGGTGGGCGGCTCGGCCGACGTGTGCTCGGGCGCCTACGAGCACACCATCAACCTGCAGGCCAAGAACCAGTTCTTCCAGGCTTTCGTGCTTCAGGGGCGCGCACCGCAGATCGCGGTGGGCGTGTCGACGAAGAACATGGCCGGCTACACCGGCATCCAGGATCTCAAGGGGAAGAAGATCGGCGTCTCGGCTCCCGGCTCGTCGACCAACATGGTGGCCAACCTTGTGCTGTCGCGCGGCGGGCTCAAGGCCAGCGACGTGAGCTACATCGGCGTGGGCGTGGCCGCGGGGGCGCTCACCGCGCTGCGATCGGGCCAGATCGACGCCATCAGCAACACCGACCCGGTGATGACGATGCTGGAGCAGAAGGGCGACGTGAAGATCATCAGCGACACGCGCACGCTCAAGGGCACGCAGCAGGTGTTCGGCGGCACGATGCCGGCGGCCTGCCTCTATGCGTCGTCAGACTTCGTCCAGAAGAATCCCAACACCTGCCAGGCGCTGGCGAACGCCATCGTGCACGGCCTCAAGTGGCTGCAGACGGCCGGACCGGGCGACATCATCAAGACGGTGCCCGAGACCTACCTGCTGGGCGACCGCGCGCTGTACCTCGCCTCGTTCGACAAGGTGCGCGAGTCGATCGCCACCGACGGTCTCGTGCCCGCCGACGGCCCCAAGACCGCGCTGAGCGCCATCGCGAGCTTCGACACCACGGTGAAGGCCGAAAAGATCGACCTCGCCAGGACCTACACCAACGATTTTGCAAGGCGCGCCAAGGACAGGTTCAAAGCCTGACTACGCATGTCCCGCGACCCGGCTCAGGCCGGGTTTTTTCTGCCATGTCCGAACACGCACTCGAACTCCTTTCCATCAGCTGCACCTTTCTTTCGAAGGACGACCCCGGCCAGCGCTACACGGCGGTGGCCGACACCACGCTGCGGGTGAAGGCGGGCGAGTTCGTCTCGGTGGTCGGACCCACCGGCTGCGGCAAGTCGACGCTGCTGAACGTGGGCGCGGGCCTGCTGCAGCCTTCCTCGGGAACGGTGAAGGTCTTCGGCCAGACGCTCTCGGGCGTCAACTCGCGCGCGGGCTACATGTTCCAGTCGGAGGCGCTGATGCCCTGGCGCAGCGCCATCGACAACGTGATGGTCGGCCTTCAGTACCGCGGCGTGCCCGAGGCGCAGGCGCGCGACCAGGCCGAGGCGTGGCTCTCGCGCGTGGGGCTCTCGGGCTTCGGCGACCGCTATCCGCACCAGCTCTCCGGCGGCATGCGCAAGCGCGTGGCGCTGGCACAGACGCTGGTGCTCGACCCCGACATCATCCTCATGGACGAACCCTTCAGCGCGCTCGACATCCAGACGCGGCAGCTCATGGAGAACGAGGTGCTAGAGCTCTGGAGCGCGCAGAGCGAAGACCGCCGGGCCGCCCCAAGGCCGGAGCTCACCCCCTCGGGGGGTGGGCGCGCAGCGCCCGGGGGCTCACACGGACGGAAGGCGGTGCTCTTCATCACGCACGACCTCGACGAGGCCATTGCGATGAGCGACCGCGTGGTGGTGCTGTCGGCGGGGCCTGCCACGCACCCCATCGGCGAGTTCGCCATCGACCTGCCGCGCCCGCGCGACGTGGCCGAGGTGCGCACGCAGCCGCGCTTCGTCGAGCTGCACACCCAGATCTGGGAGGTGCTGCGCGACGAGGTGCTCAAGGGCTACGCGCAGCAACTCAGGAAGGCCGCGTGATGGCACGGCCGGGCTTGAACGAGCGCAACGCGCGCTTCTGGCAGCTGGCGCTGCTGGCGCTGATCCTCGTGGCGTGGCATGTGGCCTCGCGCAACCAGCAGATCGCCTTCTTCCTCGGCGAGCCCATCCAGGTGGCGGGGCGCATCTGGAGCTGGTTCCTGCCCTTCGAGGTGCCGGCCAACGCGCTCTTTCCGGAAGGCCTGAAGGGCAACGCCGACATCTACCAGCACCTTGGCACCACGCTGCTCGAGACGGTGCTGGCCTTCGGCATCGGCACGGTGCTCGGGCTGGCCTGCGGACTGTGGCTGGCGCTCGCGCCCACGGCGAGCCTGATCCTCGATCCGTACATCAAGGCGGCCAACTCGATGCCGCGCGTGATCCTCGCGCCCATCTTCGCGCTGTGGTTCGGCCTCGGCATCTGGAGCAAGGTGGCGCTGGCGGTCACGCTGGTTTTCTTCATCGTGTTCTTCAACGTCTACCAGGGCGTGCGCGAGGTGAGCCCGGTGGTGCTGGCCAACGCGAAGATGCTGGGCGCCAACCAGCGGCAGCTGCTGCGCACCGTATACCTGCCGAGCGCGACCAGCTGGGTGTTCTCCAGCCTGCACACCTCGGTGGGGCTGGCCTTCGTGGGCGCGGTGGTGGGCGAGTACCTGGGCTCGGCGCGCGGCGTGGGCTACCTGATCCTGCAGGCCGAGGGCACCTTCGACGTCAATACCGTGTTCGCCGGCATCGTGGTGCTCACGGCCTTCGCACTGGCGCTGGATGGGATCGTCGGGGTCATCGAAAGACGGCTGATGAAGTGGCAGCCGAAGACCGGCGAGACCGAGAAGCTCTAGGAGGGCGCCAGTTCGCCTCCGTGCGATGATCGCGCGCGGCGCCGCAGGGCGCTGCAATGATTCATGGGAGTGAACGAACAATGAGCCACGACGACAACCACAAGCGGGCCACGACCCTGCGCTCGCGCAGCGAGGCGGCAAGGGTCTCCAACGAAGAGCTGTTCTTCGACCTGGTCTACGCGTTCTCCGTCACGCAGCTTTCCCACTACCTGCTGGACCACCTCACGCTCCTGGGGGCGCTGCAGACGCTGGTCATGTGGTTCGCGGTGTGGCTGGGCTGGCAGTACACCGCCTGGACGACCAACTGGTTCAATCCCGGCACGCTGCGCATCCGCGGCGTGCTGTTCGCGATCATGCTGCTGGCGATGGTGATGGCCTCGGCGCTGCCCGGCGCCTTCGCCGAGCGCGGGCTGGTGTTCGCGCTGTGCTTCGTCGGCATCCAGGCGGGGCGCACCTTCTGCATGCTGGTCGCCATCGGCCCGAACGATCCGCTTACGCCCAATTTCCGCCGCCTGCTGGCGTGGAACTGCGTGGCCGGCGTGTTCTGGATCGCCGGCGGCCTGGCCGAAGGGCAGGCGCGCCTCGCGCTGTGGTTCGGCGGCGTGCTGTGCGAATACATCGCGCCGATGATCGGCCTGCGCTTCCCGGGCCTGGGCCGCTCGCTGACCAGCGACTGGACCATCGACGGCGGCCACCTGGCCGAGCGCTGCCAGCTCTTCGTGATCGTCGCGCTCGGGGAGTCGGTGCTGGCCACCGGCATCGCCTTCGGGCACCACGTCGAGTGGCACGGCATCGACCTGTTCGCGCTGCTGGTGGGCTTCGCGGGCAGCCTGGCGATGTGGTGGATGTACTTCGACACCAGCGCCAGGGAAGCCACGCACGTCATCGAGCATGCGAAGGACCCGGGCGCCATCGGCGCGAAGTTCCACTACACGCACGTGATCCTGGTGGCCGGCATCATCGTCTGCGCCGTGGCCGACGAGCTGACGATCGGCGAGGGCTCGCACCATGCGGAGCTCAAGTACCTGGGCGCGCTCATCGGCGGCCCCGCGATCTATCTCTTCGGCAACGCGCTCTTCAAGCGCGTGGTGCGCGGCTTTCTGCCTCAGTCGCATCTCTTCGGACTGGGCTTCCTGGCGCTGCTCGCGGTGTTCGCCTCGCACATGACGGTGCTGGTGGTGGGTACGCTCACCACCGTCATCATGATCGGCGTTGCCGCGATGGAGGCCGTGGTGCGCAGAAGGGCGCAGCAGGCGCCGAAGGCTCACTGAGCCTTCGGTTCGCGGCTTTCAGCGCTTCTTCTTGGACGGCGTGCCGCCGCGCTTCTCGCGCACGACCTGCTGCTTGCTGCTGGCAGGCACCTTCACGACGCTGCCGGCGCCGCGCGGAGCGGCAGCCTTCGAAGGCGCGCCGCCACGGCGATTGGGAACCGGCGCCGCGGCATGCGAAACGGCCCGGATGCCGGTGCCCGCGCGGGCAGCCGGGGTTGCGCGCACCGGCAGGTAGACCACCACGCTGTAGCCGCGCTTGAAAGCGTGGTTCGGCTTCACGTCGTTCCACTCGGCCACGGCCGAAGGCTTGAGGTTGTAGCGGCGCGCGATGCTCGCGACGTTGTCGGCGCGGCCGGCCTTCACGGTCGTGCGGCGCGTGACGATCTCGGGCTGGAAGCTCAGGTGGCCGCTGTCGGCCACCACGGCCGCCACGTCTTCCTTCACGCGGGAGCCGCGCGGCACGATCAACGTCGAGCCGGCCTTGATGAGCATGCGCGGCGGGATGTTGTTGATGGAGCGCAGGTCGTTCTCGCTCATGCCCGAGCGCTGGGCGGCGTCGGCCACCGTCATGGTGTTGGGCACGACCCACGCGGTCCAGCTCGCGTACTGGCCCTGCGAATAGGCGTCGAAGTTGCGCTGGAACACGGCCGCGTTGTCCCAGGGCAGCAGGATCTGCGGCGTGCCGGCGGCGATCAGCACCGGCTTGTGCGCGGCGGGGTTCAGCGCGCGGAAGTCCTCGATGCGCACGTCGGCCAGCTTGGCGGCGAGCTCCACGTCGAGGTCACGTGTGAGCGTGACGGTCTGGAAGTAGGGGTGGTTGGGGATCAGCGGCAGCTCGGCGTTGAATGCCTGCGGATTCGCCACGATGTTCTTCACCGCCTGAAGCTTGGGCACGTACATGCGCGTTTCGGCGGGCATGGTGAGGTCGCTGTAGGTGGTGGGCAGGCCCAGGCGCTGGTTCTTGGCGATGGCGCGGCTCACGCTGCCTTCGCCCCAGTTGTAGGCGGCCAGCGCGAGCTGCCAGTCGCCGAACATGCCGTAGAGCTTCTGCAGGTAGTCGAGCGCTGCGCGGGTGGAAGCCACCACGTCGCGGCGGTCGTCGCGGAAGATGTTCTGCTTCAGGTCGAAGTCGTTGCCGGTGGCCGGCATGAACTGCCACATGCCCGCCGCGCGGGCACTGGAGATGGCCTGCGGGTTGAACGCGCTCTCGATGTACGGAAGCAGCGCCAGCTCAGTGGGCATGTTGCGCCGCTCGAGCTCCTCGACGATGTGGAAGATGTACTTGTTCGAGCGCTCGGTCATGCGCTGGATGTAGTCGGGCCTGCTCGCGTACCACTGCTCGCGGTCGCGCACGAGGTCGTTGTCGAGGTCCGGCATCTTGAAGCCGCGGCGGATGCGGTCCCACATGTCGGCCGGCGGCGCGAGCGTGACGACGCTCTGCGAATGGGCCTGGCCGCTTGCAAGGGGAGTGAGGGCGTCGCGCGGATAGACGGGGGTGGCGCTGCCGGCCACCTTGGAGCCGGTGCCGCCGGCCGATGACGACGAGGAGGGGGAGGAAGAGGAGGTGCTGGAGCTGTTGTTCGTGCCCGCGCAGCCCGCGAGCACCAGTGAACCTGCAAGGCAGGTGGCAGCGATCAGTTTCATCGGAAGTCGTTTTTCCATTGGCGCAGTGCGGCGAACACGTCGGCCTCGGCTGCATCGGCAGCCAGCTCGGCATGGGCACGCACAGCTCTAAGGACAGAGGCTTCGCGGCTGCGAAGGAAGGGGTTGACCTGGCGTTCGATCGCCAGTTGGGACGGCAGCGTGGGCTGCCCCTTGGCGCGCAGGTTCTCGCAGCGCGCGTTGTACTGAGTCAGCTCGGCGTTGGCCGGTTCCACGGCTTGAGCGAAACGCAGGTTAGAAAGTGTGTATTCGTGGGCGCAGCATACGCGGGTGTCCCCGGGCAATGCGGCGAGCGCGTCGAGCGAGGCCAGCATCTGCGCGGGCGTGCCTTCGAAGAGGCGTCCGCATCCGCCGGAGAAGAGCGTGTCGCCGCAGAAGAGCAGGGGCGCGTCTTCGCGCGAGGTTTGCGCGGCCGGAAGGAAGTAGGCGATGTGCCCGGCCGTATGGCCCGGCACGTCGATGACCTCGAAGCGCAGTCCGAGCGCCTCGGCGATGTCGCCCTGCGCCAGCGGCGTGAAGGGCTCGGGGATGCGCTCGCGCGCGGGGCCCCATACCTGCGCGCCGGTGGCGGCATGCAGCGCGGCCACGCCGCCGGTGTGATCGGGGTGGTGGTGCGTGACTAGAATCGCGGCCAGCTGAAGCTTGTCGCGCGCCAGCGCGTCGAACACCGGCTGGGCATCGCCCGGATCCACCACGATGGCGTGGAGCCCGTCGTGCAGCATCCAGATGTAGTTGTCAGCGAAAGCGGGCAGCGGAACAAGGGTCATGAGCGGTCAAATTATAGGTTTGCAGGATTGGTTCGCGACCCCCCCGGGGCGCTACCTGCTGGCTTGGGAGCAGGCCCAGTTCGACCAGGCGGTGGCCGACATCTTCGGCTATCACGCGCTCCAGCTGGGGGCCGCCGAGGTCGATGGCCTGCGCACCAACCGCATGCCGCACCGCTGGCTGGCGCTGGACGACCCGGCCCGCGGCGGCAGGGCCACGCTGCTCACCGACTTCGCTGCCCTGCCTTTCGCGGCCAACAGCCTCGACCTGGTGGTGCTGCCTCATGCGCTCGAGCTGAGCCCCGACCCGCACGCCACGCTGCGCGAGGTCGAGCGGGTGCTGGTGCCCGAAGGGCGCGTGGTGATCTGCGGGCTCAATCCGACCAGCCTCTGGGGCATGCGGCAGCGCCGCGCGCACATCTATCGGCGGCTGGGCATCGGCGATCTCTACCTGCCCGAGGGCGGGGAGTTCATCGGCTACTGGCGCATGCGAGACTGGCTGCGCCTGCTGAGCTTCGAGGTGGAATCGGGCCGTTTCGGCATCTACCGGCCGGCGGTGCGCAGCGAGGCCTGGCTGGAGCGGATGCGCTGGATGGACACTGTCGGCGAGCGCTGGTGGCCCATCTTCGGCGCGGCCTATTTCCTGGTGGCGGTCAAGCGCGTGCGCGGCATGCGCCTGCTGAGCGCCGAGTGGCGCCGCGCCGGCGCCCGCGCGACGGCGCCCGTGCCCATCGCCGGCAAGGTGCATCGCGACGGAAACGGCAAGAATTGAAAGACATGAAGATCGATCGGAATCGAATGAAGAAGAAGGAAACGTCAGCTTGAACGAAGTCGTGATCTACACCGATGGCGCATGCAAGGGCAACCCCGGCCCGGGCGGCTGGGGCGCGTGGCTCAAGTCGGGCGCCAGCGAGAAGGACCTGTTCGGCGGCGAACTCAACACCACCAACAACCGCATGGAGCTCACCGCCGTCATCGAGGGCCTGTCCGCGCTCAAGCGGCCCTGCAAGGTGCTGCTTTACCTCGACAGCCAGTACGTGCGCAAGGGCATCACCGAATGGATCCGCGGCTGGAAGGCCAAGGGCTGGGTCACCGCGAGCAAGGAGCCCGTGAAGAACGCCGAACTCTGGAAGCGGCTCGACAAGCTCGTGACCGAAGGCGGCCACGAGATCGAATGGCGCTGGGTCAAGGGCCACTCCGGCGATCCGGGCAACGAGCGCGCCGACATGCTGGCCAACAAGGGCGTGGAAAAGGCGCTGGGCCGAATCTGAGCAACCCCGAGGGGCTTGTGCGGTGAAGGCACCTTTCAAGGGACACCGACGAACCGGCTCACCCGGTCCTCAGGTGTCGCCCCCGGCGAGGGGGTTGGCGAAGCGATACGAAGTGCGCGAAGCCCTGGGGGAGAGCTAAATACTCCCGTCGAACATCATCACGTCGACTTCCTCTCCCGCCGCGACGCTGCCCTGGTCATGGCGCAGCACCACCAGGCCGTTCGCTTCCACCATCGAGCTGAGCACGCCCGAGCCCTGGTTGGACGCCACGCACACCTCGGGCAGCGCGCCGGGCACGGTCTTCACAAAACCGCGTTGATATTCGGTTCGGCCCGGCTTCTTGCGGATCGGACCCGTGCTGCGTGCGCGCAGCAGTGGCGGCGGTGCGGCCGCCGCCTCGTGGCAGCCCATCATGCGAAGCAGCGCGGGCCGGACGAAGGCCAGAAAAGTCACCATCACCGCCACCGGATTGCCCGGCAGGCCGAACAGCACGGCCGGCGGCTTCGATGCGCTTTCCTCCGCGGGAATCAGCCCCACCGCCAGCGGCCGGCCGGGGCGCATCGCGACGCGCCAGAAGGCCATGTCGCCCAGCTGCTGCATCACCGCGCGCGTGTGGTCCGCCGCACCCGCGCTCACACCGCCGCTGGTGACGATGGCGTCGGCCTCGCGCGCCGCGCGCCGCAGCGTGGCGGCGAGCGTGTCCGGATCGTCGCGTACGAGGCCGAGGTCGAGCACCTCGCAGCCCAGCCGCGTGAGCAGCCCGATCACCGTGTAGCGGTTGCTGTCGTACACGGCGCCTTCGCGCGGCGCGTCGCCCAGGCTCAGTATCTCGTCGCCGGTGGAGAAGCAGGCCACCCGCAGGCGCCGCAGCGCTGGCACGCCGGGCAGTCCCAGGCTCGCGACCATGCCGAGCGCGGCGGGCGAAAGGCGTTCGCCCTTGTGCAGCGCGGGCTGGCCCTTCATGAGGTCTTCTCCGGCGAAGCGGCGGTTGTCGCCGCGGCGCAGCACCCTGGCGGGGAAGCAGACGAGCTCGCCGTCGACCTTGCAGAACTCCTGCGGGATCACGGTGTCCAGGCCCGCCGGCATCATCGCGCCGGTCATGATTCGCACCGCATCGCCCGGCCCGAGCGCGCCGCGCCATGCCGAACCCGCCAGCGCCGTGCCCACCACGCGCAGCGTGACGGAGGCGTCGCTGGGCGCGTCGACGGGCAGCACGGCGCCGTCGAAGGCATAGCCGTCCATGGCGGAGTTGTCGTGCGGCGGCACGCTGATGGGCGAGACGATGTCCTCGGCCAGCACGCGGCCGAGCGCTTCGGCCAGCGGGACGTTCTCGCGCCCGGTGACGACGGCCGTGGCCGTCAGCTGGGAAAGGAAGGCGTGGACGGCTTCGACGCTCAGGTCGGCGCCGTCTTGGCCCGTGAGGGCGGAAGCGAGTTCTGCGATGCGGCTCATCTCATCGGTTTTCGAGGGCGTGCAGTTCGGCGAGGGTGTTGGCGTTGAAGAACGCGTCGGGCGCGTCGCCGGGGCGGTCGAAGGGCACTTGCACGGCGCGGTGCTGTGCGATCCAGGCGTGGACCTTGCGCCCGCCGGCGGCGGTGTAGCGAAGGAGGCTGTTGCGCAGGGTGGCGCGCAGCAGGCAGAAGACGGGCTGGGGGCGCAGCACCGGCGGGCCGCCGTCCTCGGCGGGCTCGGGCGCGGTGGCCATGGCGATGTCTGCATCGTCGGCGACTGCCGCTTCGGCGAGGCGGGCGGCGAGGTCCAGCGGGAAGAGGGGCGTGTCGCAGGGCACGGTCAGCAGCCAGGGCGTTGCGCAGTGCTCAAGCCCGGTCAGGAAGCCCGCCAGCGGGCCAGCGTGGTCGGCGAGGCTGTCGGGCCAGACCGGCGCGCCCAGGGCTTCGTATTCGGCGAGGTTGCGGTTGGCATTGACCAGGAGCGGGCCTACCTGCGGCGCCAGCCGCCGCATCGCGTGCAGCGCCAGCGGTTCTCCATTGAAAGGCTGCAGCCCCTTGTCGACGCCGCCCATGCGCGAGCCGCGGCCGCCGGCCAGCAGCAGCCCCGTGATGTCGGCGGACGCGATGCTGGCGTGCGCGGGCATGGCTGGCGCCTGCCTCATCCGCCGATGTAGCTCATCTCGACGCGGCGCGGGCCCTTCGAGCCGGCGTCGCCGTTGCCGCTGTCGCCATCGGGGCCGCGCAGGGCGCGCAGCTCGGAATAGCGGTCGGCGCGCCCCTGCCAGATGTGGCCGATGGCCGAGGCGATGTCTTCGTCGCTGGCGTCGCCGCGCAGCAGCGGGCGCAGGTCGTGGCCGGCGCTCGCGAACAGGCACAGGTACAGCTTGCCTTCGGTGGACAGCCGGGCGCGGCTGCAGTCGTGGCAGAAGGCCTGCGTGACGCTGCTGATGACGCCGATCTCGCCGCCGCCATCGGCATAGGCCCAGCGCCGGGCGGTCTCGCCGGGCGTCGCGGCCCCGAGCGGCACCAGCGGGAATTCGGAATGGATGCGCGTGACGACGTCGGCCGAGGGCAGCACCTCGTCCATGCGCCAGCCGTTGGTGGCGCCCACGTCCATGTACTCGATGAAGCGCAGCACCACCTTGCCGCCGTGGTGCTTGCGGAAGTAGCGCGCCATCGGCAGGATTTCCTGCTCGTTGGTGCCGCGCTTGACCACCATATTGACCTTGACGGGCCCGAGGCCCGCGGCCAGCGCCGCGTCGATGCCCGCGAGCACGTCGGCCACCGGGAAGTCGACGTCGTTCATCTGGCGGAACACGGCGTCGTCGAGGCTGTCCAGGCTCACCGTCACGCGCTGCAGGCCGGCGGCGTGCAGGCCGGCGGCCTTGCGCGCGAGCAGCGAGCCGTTGGTGGTGAGCGTGAGTGCCAGCGGCTCTCCCGCGGGCGTGCGGATCTGGGCGAGCTGCTCGACCAGGCCTTCGATGTTCTTCCGCAGCAGCGGCTCGCCGCCGGTCAGCCGGATCTTGCGAGTGCCGTGCGCGGCAAAGAGGCGGGCCAGCCGGGTGATCTCCTCGAAGCTCAGCAGGGCGCTGTGCGGCAGGTACTTGTAGTCCTTGTCGAACACATCCTTGGGCATGCAGTAGCTGCAGCGGAAGTTGCAGCGGTCGGTCACGCTGATGCGCAGGTCGGTCAGGGGCCGGCCCAGCCGGTCGAGCAGCATGCCGGTGGTGGGCACGGCGACCTCCGGCACGGCCACCGCGGGGCGTGCTCGGCCGATGCTGGAGATCGGGATGACGGTGCTGTCGCTGCTGCTTTTCATGGCTTCTGGGGGCGTGGCCCGATTTTGCGCCAGGCCCCAAGGGCCTGTGGAACACAGGCTACTTGATCACGGCCGCATAAATCATGTCCCGGGTCAATGTTCTGTAATGTGTCCTGTATTTCGGCGACTGCAGCATCAGCACCACGAACATCTCGTTCTTGGGGTCGACCCACATGTAGGTGCCGCCCGCGCCGCCCCAGTTGTATTCGCCGCCCGCCGAGGGGTAGGGCGCCTCGCCGTCGTTGCGGCGCACCGCGAAGCCCAGGCCGAAGCCGTAGCCAGGGCCCGGCAGGTACAGCGGGCCGGGCACGATACCGGCGCCCGCGTTGGAGTGGTCGGCGGTCATCAGCGCGATGGTGCGCGGGCCGAGATAGCGCCTGCCGTCGAGCGAGCCGCCATTGATCAGCATCTGCAGGAAGCGCGCGTAGTCGTTCGCGGTCGACACCAGCCCGCCGCCGCCGGACTCGTACCTGCGCACGATGCGCGGGTTGTTGAAGTCGGCGCCGACGCCGAAGCTGCGGTCGCTGGGCAGCGGCTCGGCGATGCGCGCCTGGCGTGCGGGCTCGGGCACGTAGTAGGTTGTGTCCTTCATGCCCAGCGGGTCGAAGAGCCGGGCCTTCTCGAACTGGTAGAGCGACTGGCCCGAGACCACCTCGATCACCCGCCCGAGGATGTCGGTCGACTGGCTGTAGTCCCAGGTCGTGCCGGGCTGGTAGGCCAGCGGCAGCTTCGCCAGGCGCTGGGAGAACTCGGCCAGCGTGGGGTCGCCCGCGCCCAGGTTGGCGGCGTTGTAGGCCTGCTTCACGAGGCCCGGGCCGAAAAAGCCGTAGGTCAGGCCCGAGGTGTGGCGCATCAGGTCGTGCACGGTGATCGGGCGGCGCGCGGGTACGGTCTCGAGCACCGGCTTGCCGTCGGCGCCGGGCTTCTCGACGCCCACGGTCATGTTCGCGAATTCGGGCAGGTAGGCCGAGACCGGGTCGTCGAGCTTCAGCCGGCCGTCTTCCACCAGCATCATCGCGGCCACCGTGGTGATGGGCTTGCTCATCGAGTAGATGCGGAAGATGGCGTCGCGCGGCATCGGCGTGCCGGCGGCGCTGTCGAGCTTGCCGACCGGCTCGAACCACGCCACCTTGCCCTGGCGGGCCACCAGCAGCACCGCGCCGGGGATCTTCCCGGCCGCCACGTCGGCCTTCAGCACGTCGCCGAGCATCTGCAGGCGCTGGCTCGACAGCCCGACCTCCTCGGGCGTGGCCGTGGGCAATTGCTGCGCCGCCGCGAGCAGGGGCAGGGCCAGTGCCAGGCCGAGCGTTGCGGCGCGCAGCTTGCGCTTCAGGAATCTCATGGTGTCGTCTCCGTCTCGTTGTGGTGGATGAAAAAACGAAAACCGTGCAGGGCAGCCGTGGCGCCGCCCGTGCCGAACCGCCCGCTGGCCGGCGCTATCCGCGGCAGAGCTTCAGGTTCGTGCGCGTGGCCCGGACCACGGGCAGATAGATGTCGGCATCGGCCGGCGGATAGTTTTCCTTGATGCCGTCGTCGGTGCGGGCCGCGTCCTCGGCCAGCGGCTGCAGCGTCTTGAGGCAGGCTGCGCGGTCGTTCAGCTTGTATTGCGTGAGGGCGAGGTCGTTGCGCAGCCAGGCCTTGGTGATCCAGTCGAGCGTCCTCTCGCAGTCCGAGAGCACCGGCGCGAGGGTGGTCTGGGCGGCAGCGTAGTCCTTGGCGTCGTACTGGCGCTTGAAGGTCTTGCGCGAGCCGGCCACGGCCTTGTCGGTGCAGGAGGGAATCGGGCGGATGTAGGTGCCCTCGAAGGCGGCGCGCATGCCGCAGTAGCCGCGGCACTGATCGGAGCCGTTGGTCGTGACCTGCAGCTTGTCGGCTTCGGCCGAGAAGCTCACCACGCAACCGGTGTCGTCCAGCTTGGCCTTGCCGCGCACGATGGTGCCGTCGAGCGCACAGGTGTGGGCGTTGGTGCCGATGGTGGTGATGTCGAAGCGGCCGCCGGGCTTGATGTGCAGTGAGCCGCTGCCGCCTTCGTAGATGTAGTCGCCTGCCGGCGGATTGCCGCTGGCCTGGGCTGCCGCGACTCCGGTACCCAGGAGCAGCGCGAGGGGAAGAAGAACGGATCGAGCGAGCTTCATCGTTGGTGATCTCCCGTAAACATGCCGTAGGACAGTGTATCGATCGTTGCCGGAAGCTTCCGGCTTGGCCGGTCTGCGTTATTCAACGCTCGATGTCTTGACGTAGACAATGAGAATTCCTATCATTTGGACGCCTGAGTACGCACACGTCGTCAACGCAAAGGGCTCTTCTAACCAAAGGAGCGCCCCGACCGTGCCGTACACCCTGCCAGCCTTGCCCTATGCCTTCGATGCGCTCGAGCCCCACCTCGATGCGCTGACGATGGAAATCCACCATGGCAAGCACCACCAGACCTACGTCAACAACCTCAATGCGGCGCTGAAAGACACGCCGCACGAGCAGACACCGCTCGACGAACTGATCGCCGGGGTCGAGCAACTGCCCGAGCCGCTGCGCGCGCCGGTGCGCAACAACGGCGGCGGGCACGCCAACCACACCCTGTTCTGGACCGTCATGGCACCGGTCGGCCAAGGCGGCGGCGGATTGCCCACCGGAGCGCTCGCCAGGGCCATCGATGCCGACCTGGGCGGCTTCGACGCCTTCAAGGATGCATTCACCAAGGCCGCTCTCACGCGCTTCGGCAGCGGCTGGGCGTGGCTCTCCGTGGGCCCCGGCGGCAAGCTCGCGGTGGAAAGCAGCGGCAACCAGGACAGCCCGCTGATGCGCGGCATCGGCTCGGGCAATACGCCGATCCTCGGGCTCGACGTGTGGGAGCATGCCTACTACCTCAAGTACCAGAACCGCCGCCCCGAGTACATCGCCGCCTTCTACAACGTCGTGAACTGGGCCGAGGTGGCCCGGCGCCACGCTGCCGCCATCGGCGGCTGAGGAGAAGCCCATGAACGAGCCGCGACAGGGCGCCGTGGCGCAGGGCAGGCAGCCGAGACCCGCCAGGCCGTTGCGCGAACGGATCGGCTTCGCCATCGTCGCGGCCGGCGTGGTGGTGGGGGTTGTGCAGTTCTGGCATTTCGTGCGATCCGATCCGCTGGCGTGGAATGCCTTGCTCGGCGGCTCGGTCGCTGCGCTGGCGACGGCGCTCGGCACGCTGCCGGTGCTGTTCTCGCAGAAGCTGCCGGAGCGCCTGCAGGACACGCTCTTCGGCTTCGGCGCCGGCGTGATGCTCGCGGCCAGCGCCTTCTCGCTGATCATCCCGGGCCTGGAGGCCGCGAAGAACGCGGGCACCTTCGGCGGCGGCAGTTGGGCAGCGGGCGGGGTGATCGGCTCCGCCATCCTGCTCGGCGGCATGGCGCTGATGCTGATGGACCGTGTGCTGCCGCACGAGCATTTCATCAAGGGCCGCGAAGGCAATGCAGCCAGGCAGCTGCGCCGCACCTGGCTCTTCGTCTTCGCGATCGCGCTGCACAACGTGCCCGAGGGCCTTGCCATCGGCGTGGGCTACGCGGCCAACAACGGATTGCGCGCCGATGCGCTGGCCACCGGCATCGCGATCCAGGACGTGCCCGAGGGGCTGGTTGTCGCGGTGGCATTGCTGGCCGCAGGCTACGGCCGTGGCTTCGCAGTGCTGATCGGCATGTTGTCGGGGCTGGTTGAGCCCCTGGGCGCCGTGCTGGGCGCGGCCGTGGTCGGGCACTCGGCGATGCTGCTGCCCTGGGGGCTGGGCTTCGCGGCAGGCGCGATGCTCTTCGTGATCAGCCACGAGATCATTCCCGAGTCGCATCGAAAGGGGCACGAAGCCTTCGCCACCAGCGGGCTGATGATCGGCTTCGTGCTGATGATGCTGCTCGACACCGCCCTGGGCTGACGCGCCAGCACGCGCGGCGCGCCAAGGCGCTCAGCCGTGCTTGACGGCGACGGTCTTCAGCGTCGTGAAGCCGTACAGCGCCTCGAAGCCCTTCTCGCGGCCGTAGCCCGACGACTTCACGCCGCCGAAAGGCAGCTCCACGCCGCCGCCGGCACCGTAGTTGTTGATGAACACCTGCCCGCTCTTCACGCGCTTGGCCATGCGGAACTGGCGCGCGCCGTCGGCCGTCCACACGCCGGCAACCAGGCCGAAGTGGGTGGCGTTGGCGAGCGCGACGGCTTCGTCTTCATCGGCGAACTGCATCGCGGCCAGCACCGGGCCGAAGACTTCTTCCTGCGCGAGGCGGTGGTCCACCGGCACATCGCGCAGCAGGGTGGGGGCCTGGTAGAAGCCGGTCTCGGGCGCTTCCTCGACCACGATGCCCTGCGCCACCATCGGGATGCCGGCGTGCTGCGCGTCGCTCAGGAAGTCCCACACGCGCTGCTGCTGCGTCTGGCGGATCAGCGGCCCCACGTCGAGGTCCATGGCTGCCGGGCCGACGCGCAGCGCCTCGAAGGCGTGGCCCAGGCGTTCCAGCAGCGGCTCGTAGATGTCGCGCTGGATCAGCACCCGCGAGCCCGCCGAGCAGGTCTGGCCGGCGTTCTGCACGATGGCGTTGATGACCACCGGAATGGCCGCGTCCAGGTCTGCGTCCGCGAAGATGATCTGCGGGCTCTTGCCGCCCAGCTCCAGCGTGACCGGGCAATGCCGTTCGGCCGCCACCTGCTGGATGAGCGTGCCGATCTTCGGGCTGCCGGTGAAGCTGATGTGGTCGATGCCCGGGTGGCGTGCGAGCGCGTCGCCCACCTCGTGGCCGTAGCCCGTCACGATGTTCAGCGCGCCGGCCGGAAAGCCGACCTCGGCTGCCAGCTGCGCCACGCGGATCAGCGACAGGCAGGCGTCTTCCGCCGGCTTGACCACGCACACGTTGCCCGCCGCCAGGGCGCCGCCCACGCTGCGCCCGAAGATCTGCATCGGGTAGTTCCAGGGAATGATGTGGCCGGTCACGCCGTGCGGTTCGCGCCAGGTGAAGACGCTGTAGCCGTCCTGGTAGGGGATGGTCTCGCCGTGCAGCTTGTCGCAGGCGCCGGCATAGAACTCGAAGTAGCGCACCAGCGCCACCGCGTCGGCGCGCGCCTGCTTGACGGGCTTGCCGCAGTCGCGCTGCTCGATCAGCGCGAGCTCGTCGACGTGCTCGGCGATCTTCTGAGAGAGCTTGAAGAGCAGGCGGCCGCGGTCGGCGGCGCTGACCTTGTGCCAGACGCCATCGAAGCAGTCGCGCGCGGCGCGCACGGCGGAGTCGATGTCGGCGGCATTGCTGCGCTGGATTTCGTCGAAGGGCTGGCCGTCGGAGGGGTCGATGACCGGCAGGGTGCGGCCGGAGGAGGACGGGACGTTCGCGTTGGCGATGTAGTTGAGCTGCATGGGGCGGGATTTTGCGCGAAGCCTGCGAAACCCGTAGCCGCTGCGCCGCCCCGACCCTGGCCTCGAGGCCGATTACTTGCTGGCGGCGGTTGTCTTCGGCAGCGCCTTCACCGCATTCAGCATGCGCTCCACGTGCTTGTCCGGGTTCAGGTTCTGGTAGTAGTAGGCGACCTTGCCGTCAGGCGCGATCACGTACGACAGGCGGTTGGCGAAGTCCGGTCGGGTCTGCATCAGGGCGTCGAAGCCCTGGATCACGGCCTTGCTCTCGTCCGAGGCGACCGGGAAGCGGCTCTGGCAGGACTTGACCGAGAACTTCGACAGGGTACCTATGTCGTCGGCCGAGACGCCGATCACGCTGGCGCCCAGCGCGGCGAACTGGTCGATGGCCTCGGCGAAGGCGTGGGCCTCGATGGAGCAGTCGCTGGAGTCGGCCGCCGGGAAGAAATACACCACCACCGGGCCCTTGGCGAGCGCCTCGGCCAGCGAATAGCGGAAGGTCTTGCCTCCGAGCGCGGCGTTGGCGGTGAACTTGGGCGCCGGGTCGCCGATGTCGAGGGCGGCCGAGGCGGTATTCGTAAGAGCCGCAAAAAAGGCGAGGCAGGCGATGCGGTGGGGAAGCGAACGGGCCATGATGTAACTCCGCAGCGGTGTGGATCGAATTCTAGGCCGGAGCCTTCCCGAGAAGGAGCTCGAAGCGCCTTGAAACCGGGGCCGACCGGCTGGCGTACTGCAGGACAACAAGGACGAAGAACCACAAGAAGACGACCTCATGGAAGCATCATCATGACTGCCTGGCTCCGACCACTTCTGCGCGTCGCGCTCGCTGGCGCGCTGGTTGCGGCGCTCGGCGCCTGCGGCTCGCTGCCGCCCGCGCGCGAGCGGCCCGCCGAATTCGCGGCCTCGGCCGATCCGTCGACCACGCTCGCGAAGATCGCCGCTGCCTCCACGCCGCCCGAAGAGCATTCGGGCTTCCGGCTGATGCCGCTGGGGGTGTATTCGCTCGACGCGCGCATCCAGCTCGCCCAGCGGGCGCAGCGCTCGCTGGTGGTGCAGTACTACCAGCTCGAGAACGATCCGGTCGGCCGGCTGCTGCTGCGCACGCTGCGCGAGGCGGCGATGCGCGGCGTGAAGGTGCGGGTGCTGGTGGACGACCTCTATACGGTCAAGAGCCAGCAGCTGCTGCTGGCGCTGTCGGAGACGCCCAATGTCGACGTGCGCCTGTTCAATCCGTTCTGCTGCGGACGCAACGGCTTCCTGTCGCGCTTCGCCGCGTCGCCGTGGGAGATCTCTCGGCTCAACCACCGGATGCACAACAAGCTCTTCATTGCCGACGGCGTGATGGCGGTAGTGGGCGGGCGCAACATCGCCGAGGAGTATTTCGTGCTCAGCGAGGCGCAGAACTTCATCGACATGGACGCGCTGGTGGTCGGCAAGGTGGTGCCGCAGTTCGAGTCGATCTTCGACGCCTACTGGAACAGCGAGCAGGTCTGGCCCATCGCCGACATCGTGACGGGCGAGCGCGGGCGCAAGCCGACCGGCGCCGACTTCGACGACTGGGTAGGCATGGCCGCGCCGCCGCCGAAGATCGTGCTGCCGCCGTCGGACATCCTGGGCTACGGCCCCATCGGCGAGGAGCTCGACGCCGGCCGCATGGGGCTGCTGTGGGGCGAGGCCCGAGCGATCGCCGATCCGCCCACCAAGCCGAAGACGATGACGGCCGAGGAGGCCATCGCCACCAGCGTGACGATGAAGGTCTGGGGGCTGCTGATGGATGCCCGGACGGAAGTCGACCTGACCTCGCCCTACCTCGTGCCGGGCGAGCGCGGCATGGAGGCCTTCCAGGACCTGACCCGCCGCAAGGTCAAGCTCACGCTGCTGACGAACTCGCTGGCGGCCAACGACGAGCCCCTGGTGCACACCGGCTATGCACGCTACCGCGAGCGGCTGCTGCAAAGCGGCGCCGATCTCTACGAGCTGAGCCCGCAGCGCACCAGCGCGGGCGAGCGCTTCGGCATGTTCGGCAAGTCGCTCGGGCGGCTGCACGCGAAGACGGCGGCCATCGACAAGACGCGCATCTTCATCGGCTCGATGAACCTCGATCCGCGCTCGGCCAGCCAGAACACCGAGATGGGCGTGGTGGTCGACAGCCCGCAGCTGGCGCGCGAGATGCTGCGGGTGATCAACATCAGCAAGCTGCAGAACTCCTACCGGCTGCGGCTGGCCAAGGACACCGGCACGCTGCAATGGCTGACGAACGACGGCGAGAAGGAAATGATCCTTACCTCGGAGCCGGAGTCGGGCTTCTTCCAGCGCTTCTACAACATGCTGATCGCGCCGATCGTCCCCGAGATGCTGTTGTAGCCTCGGGGGATGGCGCAGACCTTCACCTCGTTGTCCGCCCCGCAGGTCATGCTGTGGGGCCTGCTTTTCTTCGGCGGCATCTATCTCTGTTTCGGCGCCGCCACCTGGCTGCTCACCAGGCGCGTGCTCCCGGCGCTGGGCATCGGACGGGTGCTCGATCCGCGGCCGCTGCAGCCGGGGCAGCTGCGGCGCGAGCTGACGCAGTCGGGCGTGTCGGTGCTGCTCTTCGGGCTGGGCATGGTGTTTCCGTGGGGGCTGCTGCAGCTGGGCTGGGCCCGGCTCGATCCCGATGCGGGCTGGCGGCAGATCGCGGTGGAGATCGTCGCGCTGGCGATCTGGAACGACGTGCACTTCTGGATCAACCACCGGCTGCTGCACACGCGCTGGCTGCGGCGCTTCCACGGGCCGCACCACCGCTCCTTCGTGACCACGCCGTGGTCGACCTACAGCTTCCATCCCGTCGAGGCGCTGATGCTGGGCAACGTGATCCTGCTGCCGATGGTGGTGCACGACTTCAGCTTCTGGTCGCTGGCGGCGGTGCCGGTATTCAGCCTGTTCTTCAACTGCGTCGGGCATTCGAACTACGACTTCTTCACGGGCGTCTCGTACAGCCACTGGTTCGCGGCGAGCCGCCGGCACCACCTGCACCACGCGGTGCACAACGGCAACTACGGCTTCCAGTTCACCTTCATGGACCGGCTGTTCGGCACGCGCGTGGCGGCCGATGCGGCCGAACCGGTTCTTCAGGCTTTCCGCAAGAAGCATGGCGCGACCACGGCCTGACGCAGGGTCCGGGGCGAACCTCCGCCTGCCGGTGCTGCGCAACTGGCGCGACTGGCAGAGCATCGCCTACCTCTTGGCGCTGCCCGGGCTGGCGGCCTGGCAGTGGTTCCACGGCTTCGATGCGGTGCTGTACGGGCTGATGCTGTTCCTGACGCTGGGCGTCGGCGTGATCCACCACAACCACGTGCACCTGCGCATGTGGCGCAGCCGGCGCCTGAACAGGTTCACCGATTTCTGGATCACGCTGCTGCAGGGCCACCCGACCTTCGTGTTCTGGCCCGCGCACGTCGCCAACCATCACCGCCATCGCCATGGCCCGAAGGACGTGGCACGCACCTACCGCTTCGGTGGCGATACCAACCACCTCCGGGGCTACCTGCTGCACCCGTTCCAGGCCGTGTGGGTGCTCATGCCGCTCTTCTTCGCATGGCTCGCCCGGCTGCGGCGGCACCGTCGCGGCGCCTGGCGCTACTGCATGGCGCAGTACGCAGTGTGGCTGGCGAGCTGGGCGGTGCTGCTGGCGATCGACTGGCGCAAGGCGCTGCTCTTCGTCGTCGTGCCACAGCTGCACGGCCTGCACTGGCTGCTGGCGACCAACTACCTGCAGCACGCGCACGCCGACGGCCGCAAACCCACGCAGGAGGGCGCGCCGGGGGCACCGCGCGATACCGCGGGTAGCCGCTTGAACTACGCGCGCAATTTCGAAGGGCTGGTGAACCCCTTGCTGTTCAACATCGGCCTGCACACCGCACACCACGAGAACCCGCATGCCCACTGGTCCGAGCTCACCCGCCTGCATCACACGCACTACCGCGCGCAGGTGGATCCGGTGCTCAACGAGGGCGGGCTGGTGCCGTACATGGTGCGCGTCTTCGTGCTGGGGACCGTGTGGCCGCGATTCCGCAGCCGCCCGCTGATGCCCCGCGATCCATCAACTCTCTGAACCATGCCTGTTCCATTCCAACGCGTGTACCTAGAAAGCGCCGGCTACTTCATGCCGGGCGAGCCCATCCCCAACGAGCGCATGGACGCGTACATCGCGCCGCTCAACCGCATGTCGGAGCGCATCAAGCGGCGCATCCTGGCGGAGAACGGCATCCTCACTCGGCACTACGCGATCGACACCGAAGGCGTGACGCGGCACACCAATGCGCAGCTGGCAGCTGGCGCGATCCGCGACTGCCTCCAGCGCGGCGGGGCCGAGCTCTCCCGGGTATCGCTGCTGGCCAGCGGCTCCTCGGGCGGCGACGCGCTGATGCCGGGCTTCGCCAACATGATCCAGGGCGAGCTGGCTGCGAAGCCCATGGAGACGCACTCGGTGCACGGCATCTGCGCCGCAGGCGTGTCGGCGATCCAGACGGCTGCGCAGGGCATCGAACTCGGCGCGCACCGCTCGGCGATGGCCGTGGCCAGCGAGATGCCGTCGCGCCTTTTCAAGCGTTCGCGCTTCGCGGCGCGCGGCTACGAGACCGACTTCGACTCGCACTTCCTGCGCTGGATGCTGTCCGACGGGGCAGGGGCCCTGCTGCTGTCCGACGGGGCATCGGCCCTGGCCGGCTCGCCGGGCCTGCGGCTGAAGCTGAAATGGGTGCACCAGCGCGCCTTCTCGGGCGACTATCCGGTCTGCATGCAGCTGGGGCTGACCGAGGACCGCGCGCGCGGCCATCTCGATTTCGGCTCGTGGGCGGAGGCGGAGGCGGCGGGTGCGCTGTCGCTGCGCCAGGACATCCGGCTGCTGCCGCACCTCTTCGACATCGGCATCCACGAATACGCGGGGCTGGTGCGCGACGGCTGGGTCGATCCGAAGCGGGTCGATCACTTCCTGTGCCATTACTCGTCGGAGAAATTCATCCCGGTGGTCGAGGACCTGATGGCCAAGGCCGACCTGTCGATCCCGCGCGAGCGCTGGTGGAGCAACCTCGCATGGCGGGGCAACACGGGCGCGGCGTCGATCCTGGTGATGCTGGCCGAGTTCCTGCACACCAAGGCGCTCAAGCCGGGCGAGCAGATCTTCTGCTACGTGCCGGAGTCGGGGCGCTTCATGGCGGCGTACATGCTGTGGGAGGTGGAGGCCGTCGACGCGGCACCCGTCGCGGTGGCGCCGCGCGCTGCGGCCGTGCCGGACGACGACCTCATGATCGCGCCCCCGCACGACCCTGCCGCCGCGCCCGAAGGGCTGGGTGCGCTGCTGACCGAGCTGGCCGCCATCTGGCACGACTACCGTTCGCGCGTGTGGCGCACGCCGCTCGTCCGCCAGATCCGCGAGCGCCGCTTCGCCGTGCCCGACTACCTGAACTGGATGGAGCAATGGGTGCCCCAGGTGCGCGAGGGCAGCAAGTGGATGCGCGAAGGCGCCGCCTCGCTGAGCGAGCCCTACCAGATGCTGGCATCGCTGATCGGCGTGCACGCGGGCGAGGAGCAGAACGACTTCAACATCCTCTTCAGCGACTACCGCAAGGCCGGCGGCACCGTGGAGAACATCGAGGAGCTGCGGCGCAACCCGGGCGGCGAGGCGCTCAATGCCTACCTGCACGGACTGGCCGCCACGCGCGACCCGATCGGCCTGCTGGGCGCGATCTACATCATCGAGGGCACGGGCCAGCGCATCGTGCCTGCGCTGCTGCCGCTGCTCAAGGCGAGCCTGAAGCTGCCGCCGGATGCCTTCCGCTTCCTGGAGTACCACGGCCACAACGACGAGAACCACCTCGGCCGCTGGCTCACGGCGGTGGAGATGGTGATGGCGGTGGAAGGGCAGTCGCGCGCCGCCAGCCAGATCGTCGAGACGGCGCGCCACACGGCCGCGCTGTACCTGATGCAGTTCCAACACATCACGCAGCGGATGCCCCATGGATCGAACGCCTGAATTCCTGAAGCAAGCCCACGACGAACGCGATCCCAGCCCCTGGCTGGCGCTGTATCTCGACCAGAGCACGCCGCTGCCGGACGACGTCAAGTCCGCCTGGCTGGCCGATTCGAGTTCGGGCTCGCGTCAGTACCTGCTGCCGTTCCTGCGGCCGATCGCGCGGCTGACGATCATCCTGATCCAGATCGCGAAGGTGTTCGTGCCGCGCAACTGGTCGCATTCGATCCTCCTGCACCGCCTGCTGGCCTGGGGGCTGAAGCGCTTCGTGTCGCCGGAGGCCAACTGGCTGATCCTGCGGCACTTCCACCTGGGCTCGCAGATCCTGGCCTTCATCGGGCGCAATTCGCCGGCGCCCGTGGCCACAAGCCCGCTGGAGCCGGCGGACATCGACGCGCTCAAGGACGAGATGTTCCTGAAGCACGACCTGAACCTCTTCAACTTCGTGATCAGGCTGAACACCGCGCTGCGCGACAAGGGGCTGGCGCTGTGCAAGGCGGAAAAAGTCGACTTCTCGATGATCAAGGAGCCGGGGCTGCGCCTGGAGGACATGCCCCAGGGCAGGCTGAACTTCCTGGACCTGCAAAGCGCCATCGAGCTGTTCACGCCGCTCTACCAGCTGATGCTCACGGACAACGATTTCTGGCGGGCGGCGAACTCCCTGCAGCTGGACGAGACCATCGGCATCTACGCGGCGACGATCCTGAACGCCCCGGAGCACCTGATCCTGGTCAACAACAAGCACCCGCTGGTGCCGCTGTCGACCCTGCGGGCGGGGCACCGGCTGGTGATCCACGGGCTGTCGACCGAAATGCTTCACAGCCTGCTGCAGCGGATGCAGGCGGCCCAGCGCAATACCGGCCAGCCGGAGACCACCCTATACGAGCAGCCACTTGCATAGGCGTATGCTGCCCCCAGATGCGGACCATGAACACGACCGATAATCCGTCTTCCAAGGCCGATCTGGCGGTGACCCATGTTTTGGCGCAGCTGCTGGAAAAGCTCGAGCACAGCCCTGTACCCGTGGGTGCAGAACAGTACCGCTCCGTGGTCGAACATCTTGTGCACGAGTTCGAGGACATCGGGCAGGGCGCCGAACTGGGTCGCCTGCTCGATGCCTATCCGGCCGCGGCCGAGGTGTACGAAAACCTCAACTACAAGCACGCCGGGCTTTGCCGCTCGGCGTTGGACGCTTCCCTGGCGGCCGAAATCAGCGCCCGGGAAGCCATTGCACGCGCGATGCGCCGTGCCGAACCGAACAGCAAGGACAAGATGCATGGCGAAGGGTGAAGTGAAGACGGCAGTGGTGGCGGACGGCCTGCGCTACAAATCGAAGGCGCCGGGTTCCCCGTTCCGGGCCTCGGCCTCGTTCAGCGGGGCAACCATGTCGTGCTTCATGTGCGGCAAGCACCGGGTGCGCTCGCAGCTGCGCACCCGCCAGGTGCTGGGCAAATCGCAGACGGTCTGCGCGCCTTCGTGCAAGGCCCTCGACGAAGCCCTGGAGTAGGCGCGTCGAGCCCCCGGGGCGGGTTAGCCGCTACCACAGAGGGGTGGCATTTGGGCGACATTTCCTCGTGCATAAGTCACGGAATGGCCTTCCACATTCCCGGGATTCGCTATACAGTTGGACACAAATGATGCATGTAATTGCATGTAATCAAGAGTCCTACTAAGTAGCTGATTTCCAATGAATTGCTGCCACGCCGTTTACACCCCCCGCGGGCTACGGAATTCAACCTTTGCCAAGGGGTTCTGCCATGGGTAAGTCGCGCCACGTGGTCATGCAGGTGGTCAGGCGCTCCTCGGGCAGCGCGACGCACCATGTCGAATTCCTGATGGACGACAACTTCGCCGAGCGTCTTCGGCAGCTGCGTTCGCTGGTGCCTCCGCTGGGCAGCCTCAACAAGCAGCGCGATCTGGTCATCGACAAGGTTCGCGTTCGCCTGCCCAACGCGATCTGGCGTTCCGGCAACGAGATCGACATGGATGGCGGAGTCGATGGCTCCTGCATCGTCATCGCGGCCGAGGGCTCGTTCAATTGCGGCGGCAAGGACCGCAAGACGCGCGAGAAGCTCGTGACCTACAACTTCTCGATCTCGCGCCTCATCGAGCTGCACGCCGAGCGCCCCGAGGGCGAAACCCTGTACATCCGCGACGGCGTGTTCGCCAACGACGAGCCGGCCGAATCGCCGGCAGGCCGCTGGGTGGCCTCGATGCACGAACTGGAAGTGGTGATGCGGGTGCCGGACGCCCCTTCCGACTTCGACACCCTGCACGATCTGCAGATGCGCCCCGAGCACCAGCAGGCGGGTGCCGCGACGACCAACCGCGCCAACTTCTACTGAGCGCGGCTCCGCCGTCGGGCCTGCCGGGCTTCAGCCGGCGGCAGCTGCCTCTGGCGCCGCGCCCACGGGCGTGAACTGCGCGCGGTTGTCCGCAAGCCAGCGCGCCGAGAGGCTGCTGTCCTGCTGCATCGGATGGAAGTCGGCGCGCAGGTAGCTGCGCCAGCCGGCGAGGTTGCCGCGCAGCAGGCCGTCGCGGCTCAGCAGGATGCGCGCGGCGCTCTTCCAGGTCGACCACTTCCACAGTTGTTTCTCGTGGCGCAGGTTGTCGACGGTCTGGCGCATCAGGTCGCCGAGGAACATCAAGGTGACGCGGCGGAACCAGCGCGTGCGCCACTCGTCGGAGCCGCCCGCGGCCTTGTAGATGTCGAAGGCCACGCTCTTGTGCTCCAGCTCCTCCGCGCTGTGCCACAGCCACATGGTGCGCAGTCGCGGCTCGGCGCCGTCGAGCACGCCCGGGTGGGCCAGCAGCCATTCGGCGAACATGGCGGTGAAGTGTTCCGTGGCCGCCGTCACCGCCAGCGCGTGGCGCGGGTCGGCGCCTTCCATCAGTTCCATTCGCTTGCTGGCGCGAGCCGTCCAGCGGTCGACCAGCCCCTGCTTCTCGAGATGGTTGTTGAAGAGCGAGTGGATGCGCCGGTGCGTGGCCTCCTGCCCGATGAAGCCGCGCACGTCGGCCTTGTGCTGCTCCTGAAGCTCTGGCGGCAGCGTTGCGACGGCGTCGCGCACCGCGTCGATGAAGAACTGCTCGCCGAAGGGAAAGCTCATCGACAGCGCGTTGAAGAAAGCGGTAGAGAATGCGTCGCCGCCACACCAGTCACGGGCGAACGGCGGTTGCAGGTCGATCAGAAGGCGGCGTACGACAAGATCGGTCATGAGAACAAGCCTCGAATAAGCACTGATTGCGTGGAGCGGAATTGCTGGTACATCTTCGTACCGCGTGCCGCCATGTTGCAATTGTGATTTGGTACTGTCAAGTACCTGGGCGTAGGAAAATGTGTCGTCCATGAGCGAAACCATCGAAAAAACTGCTCCGTCCAAGTCCGCGGAGGGCCCCGGGAGCGAGCACTACGCGCGCCTGCTCCAAGGCATGGCGCATGCCGTGGCTGCCAAGGGCTATGCCGAGACCACCATTGCGGACATCGTGCGAGAGGCGGCCGTGTCGCGCCGCACCTTCTACGAGCACTTCAGCACCAAGACCGAGTGCCTGATCGCGCTCTACGAAACCGCAAGCCGCCTCGCGCTGCAGACGGTGAGCGAGGCCTTCGATCCGGCCCAACCCTGGCATGCGCAGGTCGAGCAGGCCATGACGGCGTACTTCGATTACCTTGCGCAAGACCCGGCGCTGCTGCGCACGCTCTTCGTCGAGATCCTGGGGCTCGGCCTGCCGGGCCTCGCGGTACGCCGCCGCGTGAACGACGAGATCGCCAACTTCATCCAGACCGCCATCAACACCAGTTCGGACGGCAATGCCGACAGCCCCGCGGTGCACCTGACGAGCGAGATGGCGATGACGGTGGTGGGCGGCATCAACGAACTGGTGCTGCAGGCAATCGAGCAGAACAGGGCAGGCGATCTGCGCGAGCTGGTGGAACCCGCCACGCGGCTCGTGCGCGCAGTGGCTGCAGAGAGCCGACGCTAGGCCCGCCGATGCTTCGGCGCCGTGGCAGCGAGCCACAGCGTGAAGAGCCCAGCCAGCGTCAGCGCCAGCAGCACGCCCAGATGGGGCAGCACGTCGTGCAGTGGCGCGCCCATCTGGTTGAGCCGCAGCGAGGCCTGGATTCCCGCGGTGCTCGGAAAGAGCCAGCGCAGCGCCTGCAGCGGCTCCGGCAGGGCCTCCACGGGCCACGAGAAGCCTGAGAGGAAAGCCATCGGCAGTGCCGTGAACAACAGCACCTGCAAGGCCCGTTCGCGCTCGCGGAACCAGCAGCCCAGCAGCAGTCCGAGCGTGCAGATCGCCGGCACGTAGAACGCGAGCAGCACCAGCGCCCCCCACGGATTGCCGCCGCGCGGGTAGTCCTGCAGGAAGAACACCCAGCCGAAGTAGAAGACGCCGCTGAGGAAGCCGAATGCCGACAGCGCGCCCAGCCGGCCCAGCCAGGCGCCCATCGATGCCCGCAGCCGTCCGGCCTCGGCCCAGGTGCCGGCCAGCATCGCCACGCCCATGAGCAGCGTCTGCTGGAGGATCAGCAGGGCCACCGCGGGCACCACGTAGCTGCCGTAGCCTTCGGTCGGGTTGAAGAGCGCGACGAGCTGCGTATTGAGCGGGCTGCGGCTGCGAGCCGCCTGGATCGCGCTCTGGCCGCCGGCCTGCAGCTTGCGGATCTCGACGCCCGCCGAGACGGTGCCCACGGCCTCCGAGAAACCGTACAGCACCGCCTTGTTGAGCAGCGCATAGGCGCCGTTGCCCTCGATGGTGACCACCGCAGAGGTGCCGCGCAGCACGCTGCGCTTCAGGTCGGCCGGCAGCAGCGCGTAACCCTCGATCTCGCCGCGCCACAGCGCCTGCTGCGCCTCGCCGACGTCACCAGTGACCATGCGCACGTCCAGCCGCGGGTTGGCCATTGCGAAGCGTGCGATCTGCCGCGACAGGCCGGTGTGGTCCTGGTCGACCACCGCCACCGGCACGCGCGTCACGGCCTGCGTGCCGTAGGGCCAGGGGTAGAAGAAGCCGTAGATGATGGGCGCGAGCAGCATGATCAGCAGCACGCCCTTGTCGCGCAGTACCGCCAATGCGGTCTCGCGCCATGCCGGGCCGAAGCGAAGCCGTTCGTCGGTCATTAGCGTCCACCCCAGCTCTCGGGCGCCTTGGCGGCCTTCACCAGCGCCGCAGCGCACGCGGCAAGCAGCACGCCCGTGGCCAGGACCATCCACAGCGGCGTCGCCGCCGAGTACGCCACCGGCGAGCCCATCTGCAACTGCTCCATCTGCACGCGGATGTAGTGCGTGTAGGGAAGCAGGTTGGCCCAGACCTGCGCCAGCACGGGCATCGCGACCAGCGGAAAGCCCACGCCGCCGAACGCGAAGGCGGGCGCCGTGATGAAGCCCGTGGCCGACAGGGCCGTGCGCAGCGATCGCGTGAGCGCCGCCACGAAGGCCCCCAGCGCGATCGAAAGCGCCATGAAGACGACCAGCGCGAAGAGCGTCCATCCGAGCGAACCGACTGGATGCCAGCCGCGGCCCGCGGTGATCCACAGCATCGCGGCCAGCGCCACCGCCGACAGGCTCGCGAACGGCAGCGCCAGCTTGCCCGCAAGCGCGGCCAGCACCTCGTGCCACCGCGGCGAGGCGCCCAGCCATCCGCCGATGCTGCGGTCGCGCAGCTCACGGCCCACGGCCCATGCGCCGGCGGTCATCGCGAGGATGTGCAGCAGTGCTGGAATGAGCGCCGCGCCCAGGAACTGCTCGTAGTCGGTCGACGTGTTGAACAGCGCCACCATGCTCGCCTTGATCGGCTCCATGCTCACGCGCGCGGCCGTCATCGACTCGCCGCGCTTGCTGCGCACCGTCAGCTCGACCCCGCCCGAGACCGTTGCCACGGCGGTGCGAACGTCGCGCTGGATCAGGCTCGAATGCGTGCCGAGCTGCGCGTTGTGCAGCAGCATGACCTGGCCGACTCGGCCCTGCTTGACGTCGCGGCTCAGTTCGCGCGGCAGCTGCACCGCCGCGTCGACCGCGCCGCTGGTGAGCGCGCGCGCCATCTCGCCTTCGTCGCTGTAGCGCTGCGCCACGCGCAGGCCGGGCGTGGCGTCCAGGAAGCGCACCACCTGCCGCGAGAGCGAGGAGTGGTCCTGGTCGAGCACGCCGATCGGCAGCCGCTCGGGCAGGCCGGCCGAGAAGATCCACCAGATCAGGAACACCGCGAGCAGCGGCACCCAGGAGATCATGGCCAGGTCCCACGGACGCGCGCGCAGCAGCGCGAGCTCGCGCCGTGCGCTGGCGGTGGAGAAGCCGCGGAGGCTCATCGAGGGAATCCGTGCCGCCGGTCAGTCCACCAGCACGCTCATGCCGGGCCGCGCACCTTCGATGGGCTTGAGCGGACGTGCGCGGACCTCGAAGGTGCGCACGTCGAAGCCGGTTCCGCCGCGCGTGGCGCGCCAGGTCGCGAAGTCGGGCAGCACGGCGCTGTAGTAGACCTTGAAGCGTGCGGTGCGCTTGCCCTCGGGCAGCGCGGGCAGGTGGGCGTCGAATTCGTCGCCCAGCGCGAAGCGGGCGAGCCGGTCTTCGCGCACGTTGAGCACCACCCACTGGTCGTTCAGGTCGACCACCGTGACCACCGCCACGCCCTGCGGCGAAAGTTCGCCGACCTTCGCCAGCACCTTGGCCACCTCGCCGGCCACGGGGCTGCGTAGCTCGGTCTCGGCCTTGGCGGCTTCCGCCTCGGCCACCACGCCGGCGACCTGGCGGGCCTGTGCGCTGGCTGCGGCCTTGTCCTCGGGGCGGGCGCCGGTGCGGGCCATGTCGTACTGCGCCTTCGCCGCGATGGCGGCGTCGCGCGAGGCCTTCCAGTTGGCCTCTGCTTCGTCGCGCTTCTGGTCGGCCACCAGGCCCTCGCGCGCGAGTCCGTCGACTCGGCGGAAAGAGGTTTGCGCCAGTTGCGCGGCGGTCTCGGCACGCTGCCACTGCATGCGCGCCATTTCTACTTCCTGCGGACGGGCGCCGTTCTGCGCCTTCTCGGCGACGGCCTGCGCGGCCTGCTCGGCGGCGGTTGCCTGCGCGAGCTTGGCGCGCACCTCGGGGCTGTCCATGCGGACCAGCACCGTGCCGGCCTGGATGCGATCGCCTTCCTTCACCGGCACTTCGGCGACGCGCGCGGTCACCTTGCCCGCGACGTCGGTCTCGCGCGCTTCCATCTGGCCCTGGAACACCTCGGGCGCCGGACGCGAGGCGCGCCAGAAGCCCCAGACGAGCAGCGCCAGCACGAGCAGGCCGGCCAGTATCGCGATCAGTTTTCGGGTCTTGGCACTCATCATCAATTCACCTTCACGTCGGCACGTGCGATGTAGTCGGAAAACCTGTCGGAAAGCCCGGCGCTTTCGAGCAACTGCGCGAGCGCCTGCACGTAGTCGTTGGCGGCCTGCGCGCGTTCGGTCAGCACCTTGGCCTGGTTGGTCTCTGCGTCGATCAGGTCGAGCGTGGTGCTCGTGCCTTCGCGCAGGCCGGCGGTGCGCAGCTTCACGACCTCCTGCGCGAGCTCGACCGAGGCCTTCATCTCCAGATACTGGCGGCGAGCGTTCTCCAGCGCGCGCCAGTTGCGCTCGACCAGCAGCGAGATGTCGCTGCGCGCCTGCGCATCGGTGCGTTCGGCCTGCTCGACCTGCTTGAGCGAGGCGGCCGAGAGCTTGTCGCGGTCCACCGAGTCGTAAAGCGTCCAGCGCACGCCGACGCCGGCCACCCAGTCGGCGTTGCCGCTCTTGAGCTCGCGCGTGCCGAAGGCGATCACCTGCGGCCTGCGCAGCGCCTCTTCGCCTTCGTGCAGCTGCTCGGCCTGCGACTTCTTGGCCGCGACCTTGTCCAGGCCCGGGTGCCGCGTGAGCGCCGAATCGATGAAGTAGTTCAGCGGCTCGATCGGCGTGCTGATGAGAAAGAGCGGCGTCTGCGGCGCCACGCTGCCGTCGGCGCGTACGGTGCGGGCCAGCGCCACGGAGGCCAGCGCCGCGTCGTTCTCGGCCTTGCGTGCGTTGCGGCGGGCTTCTTCATACGCGGCGCTGGCCTGCAGCCGCTCGACGCGCGAGATCACGCCGGCGGCCAGCATCTTCTGCGCCGCCGAGTCGTGCTGCGCGATGGTGCGCTCGGCCTGCAGGCGCAGGGCGGCAGCGCGGCGGGCGAGCTGCGCGCCGAAGTAGCGTTGCACGAGCAGGGTGTCGACCTCGTGGCCGGCCTGTTCGGCGTCGGCCTGCGCCTCGCGCGTCTGGGCCGAGACGAAGCCGCGCACCGCGTCGGTCGCGCCGCCCACGTAGATCGGCCACACGGCGGAGATCGAGGCGTTGGTGCCGGTGTCGTGGCGGTTGAGCGTGTAGCTGTTGGGCAGTTGCGGTATCGGCACGCGCGCGATCACGCTCTGGATGGACGACGGCAGCGCCGAACCCAGCTGCCCGAGCCGCTGGTTGAGCGGATCGAGATCGAGGTTCAGGTTCGCGTTGTAGGCATAGGCCAGCGCGGAGATGCTGACCGAGGGGCCGCCCAGGCGCTTGAGGCCCTGGCTTTGCAGCTCCTTCGCGTCGACGGCGGCGCGGGCGGCGGCCAGCTTGTCGGAGCGGTCGATCATGCGGGCGCGGGCCGCGTCGAAGCTCAGGGAGAGGGTGTCGTCGCCGGCTTGCGGCTGGGCTGGCGTCTGGGCCTGTGGCAGTGCCTGCGCGAAGGCGGTGCCGCACAGCACCAGCAATGCCGGCAACAGGCTCGGCGTGAAGGGGCTTGCGGCGTGGCGTGTTCGTTTCGTCATCGGTTCAGGTGGTCTTGCGCAGCAGGGCGTCGAGCTCCTGCTGCAGGATCACGGGGAACGCGGCCTGCACCGCGCCGGTGGCGAGGCCCCGGGCCTGTTCGAGCAGCTGGGTTGCGCGCCCGGCGTCGATGGCGTCGCTGCTCAGCAGGTTGTCGGCCAGCGCGCGCAGCCAGTGGCGCGCCACGGTGCGCAGCGTGCGGGCCATGGTCTCCTGCATGCGGATGGCCTCTTCCAGCGGCAGGCCCAGGGCGGCAAGCTGCTCGGCGATCTGGCCGAGCGCGGGGCTGAGCATCTGCACCTGGCCGTCGGGCAGTTCGCGCATGAGGCCGGCCTTGGTGGCGCGGGCGAGCAGGGCGGGCGTCATCTGGCCCTTCCACTTGGCGGCCAGCGCGTCGGCCGAGACCACCACCGGCTTTTCCTCGGCGAAGAGGCTGCCCGAGACGGACCGGGCAACGGCCACGAGGTCGCGCCACGCCGAGGCCGGCGCGCGGTCGAAGATGCGGCGGATGGCTTCTATGCCGAAGCCCTGGTCGCGCAGTTCGCGGATCAGCGCCAGGCGCTGCGCATGCTCGTCGCCATACAGGCCGAGCCGTCCGCGCAGCCTGGGCGGCGGCAGCAGGCCGGCGGTGGTGTAGGCGCGGATGTTGCGCACGGTCACGCCGGTGTGCGCGGCCAGCTCCTCGACGGAGAGTTCCTGGGCGGCATCGGTGGCGGCTGGCGTGTTCATGTGACAGATTGAATGTTACATCATTGATGTCACATATTGAGCCCTAGACCTGGATCGTCGGCTTGTAGTCCGCCGGCAGCACTTCGTTCCACTTGCCGAAGATCGCCATCAGCCCGACGGCAACCGCGCCCGAGAGCAGCACGGCCCCGCAGGCATGCGCCCAGCCGTTGTCGAAGGCGCCGAACATCACGGCGCGGAAGGCCTGCACCACCCAGCTGAAGGGCAGCCAGCCATGCACGTCGCGGAAGAAGCCGGCCGAAAGCTCCACCGGCAGCACGCCGCCGCCGGCCGACAGCTGCAGCGTCAGCAGCAGCACGGTGAGGATGCGGCCGAAGTCGCCGAACACGTGCAGGATCGCGAACAGCACCACCAGGAACACCAGCGAGGCCAGCGCCATCGTCAAGGCAAGGGCCGGCACGTCCGGGGCCTGCACCTGGAGCACGCCCACCAGCGTGGCCAGCACCAGCGCAACCTGCAGCAGCACGATCAGCGCCGGCATGGTGATCTTGCCCAGCGTCTTCGCGAGCTTGGGGTAGTGGCTGTGGTCCGACAGCACGATGCGGATGTTGAACAGGTAGCCCGCCATCACCGCGCCGATCCACAGCGCCACCGACACCATGTTGGGCACGAAGGCGCTGCCGTTGTTGGCCACCGGCGCCACCACCTCCACCTTGGGCTCGACCGAGTCCGCCAGCCCCGAGGCGCTGCCCTGGATGCGGGTGATCGAGGCGGGCAGGGCGGCCTCGATGGTGCGCACGCCGGTCGAAAGCCGCTCCGCGCCCTGGGCGAGCTGCACGCCGCCCTGCACGAACTCGTCGAGCTTGCGGTCGGGCGGCAGCCTGCCCGACATGGTGTGGATGCCCGCCGCCAGCGCCGCCATGCCGTCGGTGAGCTTGCCCACGCCGCCGTCGAGCGCGGTCGCGCCGTTCGCGAGCTTGCGGCTGCCGTCCTGCGCCTTGGTCATGGCGGCCTGCGCCTGCTCGATGCCTCCGCGCAGCTTGTCGGCGCCCGCCGCGAGCTCGCCAGCACCCTTGGCGATGCGCTCGCCCACGAAGGGGATGTCGGCCGTGTCCTTCTGCATCCGGCGCGCGCCGTCGCCGAGCTGCCCGGCACCGCCTTCGAGCTGCTCGAGCCCGTCGCCGATTTGCGCGAGGCCGCTGCCGAGTTCGCGCTGGCCCGCCGCGAGCTGCTGCGAGCCGGCCTTGAGCGCGCGCAGGTCGGCATCGGCCGGCAGCTTCGATTCGATGGTGCGGATGCCGCCGTTGACCTGCTTGAACCCGCTTCCCACCTGCTGTGCGGCTGCGCCGTACTGGGCGGCGCCGCTGGCCAGCGCCTGGCTGCCGTCGCGCAGCTCCATCAGGGCCTGCTTGAGCTTGTCGAGCCGCGCCTGCGAGCCCGAGGCCGCATTCAGCACCAGGCCCCAGCGCTGCTCGTTGAGCATCTCGTTGACCTGGTGCCCCAGTTCGCCCGCGAAGCGCCGCGCCAGGCCGGCCGAGCTGTAGTTGTTGCCTTCGGAGGTGTAGACCACGATCTGTCCCGCGCCGCGCTGCGCGCCGGGCACCGCGTTGGCGCTGAAGTCGGGCGGGATCAGCAGCGCGAAGGCCAGCGTGCCCCGCCGCACCTCGGCGCGTGCCGCTTCGGTGTCGGTCATCGTGCGGAAGCCGAAGGCGCGCTTGTCGAGCAGGGTGCGCGTGAGCTCGTCGCCCACGTTGACCGTGCGCGACATGTAGGTCACGCCCCGGTCCTGGTTGACGATGGCGGCGGGCAGGTCGGATGTGTGGCCGGCCGGGTCCCACACGCTCGAGAGATAGATCAGCGCATAGATCGCGGGCACCACGCCCACCGCCGCCACTGCCAGCAGGATGCGCGGAAAGCGCCGCACGATCGCCAACTCGGCCCGGGCGATGGCCCAGGTGCCGGCGAACAGGGCATGTAGGTATCGCATGGGGCTAGGAGACTGGCAGCAGCGCCATGGCGGTGGATGGAGCGGTCGGGGAAGGTCCCGGTCAGCCCGGCTTTCGCTGGGCGGGGTCGTAGAAGAACTGCTCCTCGGCGATGCGCTCGCCCTCCCAGCGCTGCCAGGCGATCTCCTCCATGCGCATCCTGCCGCCGCCCTTAAACGTGAACTCGAAGATCCAGTGGATCGCGACGTGGTCGCCGTTCACCAGCACCGGCCGAACGCAGGTGGAGACCACCGACTCGGCGCGCTCCAGCACGGCGGTTTCCTGGGCCACCAGCGTGCTGCGGCCGCGCCGCGGTTCGGCCTGGTTCTCGCGCATGGTGGCGTCTTCGGTGTAGTAGTCCTCGATGGCCTTGGCATGCGCGCCGCCTTCGACGGCGGCGATGAATGATTCGAGTCGTTCGGTCGTGGGCATCTTTCAGTGGTCCATGGCGCAACGCGCCTTCAGTGGCATGCAAGGCTCGAGCAGGCCGTGCGCGAGACACCGCGGAACCGGCACTGCCGGGCCGCAGGTGTGGGGCCCGGCGAGGGGGCCGGCGTAGCGACGCGAACCGCGCGAAGCCCGGGGGAGCGTCATCTCATGACTTTACTTTGACTTCGACGCGGCGAGCCTCGGCAGGAGGCCCGTCGGCCTGCGACTGCTCCGGCTTGGCCAGCTCGATCTTGTCCTCGGGCGCACCGGCGGCCTTGAGCGCATCGCTCACGGCCATTGCGCGCTGCTTGGCGAGCTCGGCGTTCTTGGCCGGGTCGCCGCTGGCGTCGTGGTAGCCGCTCACGAGCACGGTGCTGCCGCTCTGCACGGCCTTGATGACGTCGGCCAGCGCCTCCTTGGCGTTGGGCGCCACCTCGGCGCTGGCAGTCGTGAAGTAGAACTTCACGACGCCGTTCTCCACCTTCACCGCGGCGGCTTCGGCTGCCGATACGGCACCCGATGCGACCGTGGCCGCGGGTGTCGATGGGGCCATGGCCGCCGGTGCAGTGGCGGCGGGCGGCGTCTCCACCTTCGCAGGTGCCGCCGCAGCCGCATCGCCCGCATGGAACTTCACCACCAGCGGCACGATGAGCAGTGCCACGATGTTGATGATCTTGATCAGCGGGTTCACCGCCGGTCCGGCCGTGTCCTTGTAGGGGTCGCCCACGGTGTCGCCGGTGACGGCGGCCTTGTGCGTCTCGCTGCCCTTGCCGCCGAAGTGGCCGTCCTCGATGTACTTCTTGGCGTTGTCCCAGGCGCCGCCGCCGGTGCACATGCTGATGGCGACGAACAGGCCCGTGACGATGGTGCCCATCAGCAGCCCGCCCAGCGCCTTCGGCCCGAGCACCAGGCCGACGATGATCGGCACCAGAACCGGCAGCAGCGAGGGGATCATCATTTCCTTGATGGCCGCGCCGGTCAGCATGCCCACGGCCTTGCCGTACTCGGGCTTGCCGGTGCCTTCCATGATGCCGGGGATGTCGCGGAACTGGCGGCGCACTTCCTCCACCACCGCGCCGGCTGCGCGGCCCACGGCCTCCATGGCCATCGCACCGAAGAGGTAGGGGATCAGGCCGCCGATGAACAGGCCCACGATCACCATCGGGTCGCTCAGGTTGAAGCTGATCGCCTGACCGAAGCTCTCCAGCTTGTGCGTGTAGTCGGCGAAGAGCACCAGCGAGGCCAGGCCTGCCGAGCCGATGGCGTAGCCCTTGGTCACGGCCTTGGTGGTGTTGCCGACCGCGTCGAGCGGGTCGGTCACGGCGCGCACGCTGTCGGGCAGTTCGCTCATCTCGGCGATGCCGCCGGCGTTGTCGGTGATGGGGCCGTAGGCGTCGAGCGCGACCACGATGCCGGCCATGCTCAGCATCGACGTGGCGGCCACCGCGATGCCGTAGAGGCCAGCCAGCGAGTAGGCCGCCAGGATCGCGATGCAAACGAAGATCACCGGCCAGGCTGTCGAGCGCATCGAAACGCCCAGGCCCGCGATGATGTTGGTGCCGTGGCCCGTGGTCGATGCCTGCGCGATGTGCCGAACGGGCTTGTACTGCGTGCCGGTGTAGTACTCGGTGATCCACACCAGCGCGGCCGTCAGCGCCAGACCGACGAAGCAGGCGCCGAACAGCTTGAGCTGGCTGCCGCTCGCGGCGATCGCGTTGTCGGGGATCAGCCAGCTGGTGACGAACCAGAAGGCGATCAGCGACAGGATGCCCGACACCGCCAGCCCCTTGTAGAGCGCCGGCATCACGTTGACCATGCCCGGCGACGCCTTCACGAAGAAGCAGCCGATGATCGACGCGATGATCGAGACCCCGCCCAGCGCCAGCGGGTAGAGCACCGCGTTGGTGGGCGCCGCCGCGACCATCAGCGCGCCCAGCACCATGGTGGCGATCAGCGTCACGGCATAGGTCTCGAACAGGTCGGCGGCCATGCCGGCGCAGTCGCCGACGTTGTCGCCCACGTTGTCGGCGATCACTGCGGGGTTGCGCGGATCGTCCTCGGGGATGCCGGCCTCCACCTTGCCCACCAGGTCGGCGCCGACGTCGGCGCCCTTGGTGAAGATGCCGCCGCCCAGCCGCGCGAAGATCGAGATCAGCGAGGAGCCGAAGGCGAAGCCGATCAGCGGGTTGAGCACCGCCGACAGGCTGTGCCCCGCGGCCGGAGTGCCGCTGCCGATCAGCACCCAGTAGAAGGCCGACACGCCCAGCAGGCCCAGCCCGACCACCAGCATGCCGGTGATGGCGCCGCCGCGGAACGCGACGTCGAGCGCCGGACCGATGCCGTGGGTAGCGGCCTGCGCGGTGCGCACGTTGGCGCGCACCGACACGTTCATGCCGATGAAGCCGCAGGCTCCGGAAAGCACCGCGCCCACGATGAAGCCGGCGGCGGTGGTGAGGTCGAGGAAGACGGCGATCAGGATGGCGAGCACGATGCCGACGACGGCGATGGTGCTGTACTGCTTGGCGAGGTAGGCCGAGGCGCCGGCCTGGATGGCCGCCGCGATCTCCTGCATGCGGGCGTTGCCCGCGTCCTTCGCCAGAATCCAACTTCGGGCCCAGAAACCGTAGGCCACGGCGACGAGACCGCAGACGATGGCCAGTATCAGGGGGGTGTTGCCGATCATGCTTTGCTTCTCCATTCGTTCGTTGTGACTAGTGGAGACGGACAGCACGGGCCCTTGCGTGCAACGCGTACGGGACCGTGATTTCCGCCGCGTTGCTTCCTCGAAGCTCGCTGCACCGGGGTGCGGAGCCGATTGGCCAACGGTTGCAATTTACAGGCAAAAACAGATGCGTGTGCGACCGGCCGGTGACACGGAAAGTAAACTCAGGGTTTGTCCCCGTCCCTCTCATACTTTTCAACTACTCGAAAAACGTCATGTCCTTCGACAAAGTTTCCCCCGGCAAGAACCTGCCCGACGCCTTCAACGTCGTGATCGAAATCCCGATGAACGCCGACCCGATCAAGTACGAGGTGGACAAGGAATCGGGCGCGATCTTCGTCGACCGCTTCATGACGACGGCCATGTACTACCCCGCCAACTACGGCTACGTGCCGCAGACCCTGTCGGGCGACGGCGACCCGGTCGACGTGCTGGTGATCGCGCCGTACCCGCTGCTGCCGGGCGTGGTGGTGCCGTGCCGCCCCCTGGGCATCCTGATGATGGAAGACGAAGCCGGCGTCGACGGCAAGGTGCTCGCCGTGCCCACCGACAAGGTGCTGCCGATCTACAGCCACTGGAAGTCGGTGGACGACGTGAACCCGATGCGCCTGAAGGCCATCAGCCACTTCTTCGAGCACTACAAGGACCTGGAAGCGGGCAAGTGGGTCAAGGTGCTGGGCTGGGAAGGCATCGACTCGGCCAGGAAGGAAATCATGGACGGCGTGGCCAACTACAAGAAGTAAGAAGCTGAAAGTAAAAAGCTCGCCTATTCGTTCTCGAAGGGCGAGCGCCGCGGGTCGCGCGCGAAGCTGCCGGCCAGCGCAGGTGCGCAGCCCGGCCCGTCGGAGACGGTGACGCGGTCGGTATCGAACTGGAGGGTGCGGGTGCAACGCCCGGACTCCTGCACCACGAGGCGCCGCTGCCCGTCGAGCACGTTCTTGCCCTGCAGCAGCATGTTCCCGCGCGAATCGGGGCAGATGTAGAGATCGATGCTCAGCGTGCCGCCCACCTCGGGCGTCACGTCGAGGAAGCGGCCGTCCCGCGGGCAGCGGCCCTCCACATAGCGGCCCATCCACTGGAGAAGAGGGTGGCTGAGATAGCTGATGCGCCGCTCGTAGTCCTGCTTCAGGCACTCCGTGTTCGCCTTGCATTCGCGATTGCGCACCGCGATCCAGTCGCGCTGATCCCGTTTCAGGATGGCAGGCCACTGGCCCGTGCCGGGCATCTCAGCCTGCCGCTTGTAGAGCGCGGCCATAGCTTCGTCCTGCCGCGAGAGTCCGGCGTCGGCACAGATCGCCTTCTCGGTGGCGTTGCCGGCCTTGGAGCAATCGAAGCTGGCGGCCGACGCCCAGGGCCCGGCTGCGATGAAGCAGAGTGCCGCGACGGCCCGGCGTGTGGATGTCTGCATGCTGGGGTTCTCTCCTCGAAGCCGATGCTAGGAGAGGGCGGACACGCCGTCGATGTGCCAAACGGACAAGGGCGCTATGCCCTTGGACAGAGAACGCTCAGCCCCGGACGGCGTCGCCGGCCAACTGCATCCATTCGCGATTGACCGAACGTGCGTGCGAGTTCCAGTGGCGCGCGGCCTGCTGGAACTCGTCCCACTGGCGTTGCGCGCCGGCGGCGTCGCCTTGCTGGGCGAGCCATGCGATGTAGCGGGCGCGGGCCTCGACGGTGTTGTAGCGGCTCAGCGCTTCCTCGAAGGCCTGGCGCGCCTCCGCCTGCTGGCCGTCGGCGGCGAGGGCGCGGGCGATAAGCACTGCCACTTCGTCCTTGCGGTAGTCGTCGCGCGTGGAGCGCAGCGTCTGCAGGGCCTGAAGGGCGTCGCGCCCGGCGGTGGCGCCACCCGCCGCGAGCAGGGCGCTGGCGAGGCCGAACTGCAGTTCCGGGTCGGAAGCCAGCGGGCCCTTCAGTGCGTCGCGGTAGTGGCCGACCGCGTCGGCGGCCTGGCCCCTGTCGAGCGCGGCCTTGGCGAGGCGCAGCTTGTTCTGTGCCGTGGGCGCGAGGTCGTAGGCCTCGGCGGCGGCGCGGTACTCACGCTCGGGGTCGATGAAGCCGATGGCCGCGTTCGCCACCTTGCCCGCGGTGCGTTGCATGCGCGAGGCCGGCAGGTACTCGACCACGAAGTACACGATGCTGCCGAGAAGCGGAAAGCTGAACAGGATCAGCAGCCAGTACATCTGCTTGCCGTGGCGCATCGCATGCACGGCAAAGAACAGCGCGATGAGGACGTGCAGGCCCAGTCCGATGAATGGCATCGAGTTCTTCCTCTCTGGATTGTTGTGGATGTCGGCGCTTTTATAGCAGCGCCGAATCGCAGCTCAACCTGACTTGAAGGGGCTGCGCTCTCCCAGATGGTCCATGTAGTTCTCGATGCCCGCCCCCTCGCGTTCTAGGAAGCGCTCCACTGCGTCGGCGAAGGACGGATGCGCCAGCCAGTGCGCGCTGGTGGTCTTTACCGGCATCAGCGCCCGCGCCATCTTGTGCTCGCCCTGGGCACCGCCCTCGAAGCGCTGCGCGCCGTGCTCGATGCACCAGGCCAGCGGCTGGTAGTAGCAGGCCTCGAAATGAAGGCAGTCGACGCGCTCCAGCGCGCCCCAGTAGCGACCGTAGGCCACCAGGGGGCTGTCGGGTTCCGTGGAGAGTGCGATCAGGCTGCTCGCCATGGGCTTGCCGTCGCGCTCGGCGACGAAGAGCAGCCAGGCCTCGGGCATCGTGTCGGCCATGCGCCGGAAGAAGTCGCGCGTGAGGTAGGGCGGGTTGCCGTGCTCGCGGTAGGTGCGTTCGTAGCAGCGGTAGAAGAAATCCCAGTCTGCCTTGCCGATGTCGGCGCCGCGCGACCAGCGAAAGCGCACCCCGGCGTCGGCCACCTTGCGGCGCTCCTGGCGGATCTTCTTGCGCTTGTCGTGGGAGAGGCTGGCGAGGAAGGCGTCGAAATCGGCGTATTGCGCGTTCGTCCAATGGAACTGCACCGTGTTGCGCAGCATGAGGCCCGCCTCGGTGCAGGCGGCGATGTCCGCGTCGGCGCCGAACAGCAGGTGCAGCGACGACAGTTCGAGCTGCTTGCACAGCGCGATCAGGCCCTGCACCAGCAAAGTGCGGCTCTCGGCATCGCGCGCCAGCAGCCGTGCACCGGGCACCGGCGTGAAAGGCACCGCCACCACCGCCTTCGGGTAGTAGACCAGCCCATGCTGCTCGTAGGCATTGGCCCAGGCCCAGTCGAAGACGTATTCGCCGTAGGAATGGTCCTTGACGTAGAGCGGGCACGCGGCCTGCAACTGCTCGCCCTGCCACAGCGTGACGAACTGCGGCAGCCAGCCGCTGTCGGGTGTGGCGCTGCGGCTGTCGGTCAGGGCCGAGAGGTATTCGTGGCGCATGAAGGGCGACGGCTCGGCCTGGGCGGCGAGCAGCGCGTTCCACGCTTCCGGGCTCACGTCCGACGGAGACGGCAGAACCCGAATGACATAATCGTTCAAGCCTTTTTCTTCCTTCTGTATGACGCTCAAGCTCGCCATCGCGCAACTCAATTTTGTGGTGGGCGACCTCGCCGGCAACGCGAAGAAGATCGTCGATGCCGCGCGCGAAGCCCATGGCCAGGGTGCGCGCCTCCTGCTGACGCCCGAACTCTCGATTGCCGGCTACGCTGCGGAGGACCTGTTCCTGCGCCCCGCCTTCACCGAAGCCTGTGATGATGCCGTGAAAGGCATCGCCGCCGCTCTGGCCGACCTCAAAGACATGGTCGTGGTGGTGGGGCATCCGACGGGCGGCAGCCTGCGCAGCCGCTCGGTGGCCGTGCAGATGCGCCATAACGCGGCCAGCGTCATCAAGGAAGGCCGCATCCTCGAGACCTACGCCAAGCGCGAACTGCCCAACTACCAGGTGTTCGACGAGCGCCGCTACTTCACGCCGGGGCAGGGCACCTGCGTGTTCGAGGTGGAGGGCGTCTCGGTCGGCCTGCTGATCTGCGAGGACGCCTGGTTCGACCAGCCGGCGGAACTCGCGCGCGATGGCGGCGCCGAGGTGCTGGCGGTGATCAACGCTTCGCCTTACCACGTGGGCAAGGAGGGCGAGCGCGTCGCGCGCATGGCCGACCGGGCGCGTGCGGTCGGGCTGCCGCTGGTCTACGCGCACCTGGTGGGCGGGCAGGACGAGGTGGTTTTCGACGGTGCTTCCTTCGCGCTGCAGGCCGACGGCGCCACCGCCATGCAGGCCGAGAGTTTCCGGGAGAAGCTGGTTTTCGTGCAGCTGGAGCGCAAGCCGCAGGGCGGCATCGGCTTCGTCGCGGAGCCGGGCGCCATCGCCCCCCCGCGCGACGCCGAGGCTCAGCTCTGGGATGCCCTGGTGCTCGGCGTGCGCGACTACATCGGCAAGAACGGGTTTCCGGGCGCCATCCTGGGGCTTTCGGGCGGCATCGACTCCGCCCTGGTGCTCGCGATCGCGGTCGATGCACTGGGCAAGGACAGGGTCCGAGCGGTGATGATGCCTTCGCCCTACACCGCCGACATTAGCTGGATCGATGCACGCGACATGGCCGGCCGCCTGGGTGTGCGCTACGACGAGATTTCCATCAGGCACACCTTCGAGTCCTTCAAGGGCGCGCTGGCGGAGGAGTTCAAGGGCCGGCCCGAGGACACGGCCGAGGAGAACATCCAGGCCCGCATCCGCGGCACGCTGCTGATGGGGCTGTCGAACAAGTTCGGCTCCATCGTGCTGACCACGGGCAACAAGAGCGAGATGGCCACCGGCTACTGCACGCTGTACGGCGACATGGCAGGGGGCTTCGCGGTCATCAAGGACCTGCTCAAGACCACTGTTTTCGCCCTGGCGCGCTGGCGCAATGCCCACGACCCGTACGGCACGGGTAGCGAGCCGATCCCCGAGCGGATCATCACGCGCCCCCCGAGCGCCGAGCTCCGGCCCGACCAGACCGACCAGGACAGCCTCCCGCCCTACGACATCCTCGACGGGATCCTGGCACGCTACATGCAGGACGACGAGGGAATCGACGAGATCATTTCGGCCGGCTACGAGCGCGCGGTGGTCGAGCGGGTCGCGCGGCTGATCAAGATCAACGAGTACAAGCGGCGCCAGGCGCCGGTAGGCATCCGGGTCACCCACCGAAGCTTCGGCAAGGATTGGCGTTACCCTATCACCAGCAAATTCAACGAAACCGCCGGAGCGCAAAAACCATGAAGCAGATCACCGCCATCGTCAAACCCTTCAAGCTCGAGGACGTGCGCGAGGCCTTGGCCGAAGTGGGCGTCACCGGCCTGACAGTGACCGAAGTCAAGGGCTTCGGTCGCCAGAAGGGGCACACCGAGCTCTACCGCGGCGCCGAATACGTCGTCGACTTCCTTCCCAAGATGAAGGTCGAAGTGGTCGTCAACGAGGCTGACGTGGAGCGCTGCATCGAAGCCATCGTCAATTCCGCGCGCACCGGAAAGATCGGCGACGGCAAGATCTTCGTGACCGCCGTGGAGCGCATCGTGCGCATCCGTACCGGCGAAGAGAACGAGAACGCTGTTTGATTGGTTCGCCCCCAGGCTGCGCGCGACTTCGTGTCGCTGCGCCAACCCCCTTCCGGGGGCAACACCTGAGGCCCGGCGGAGCCGGTTCCTCGGTGTTTCTGGATTGACTTCCCCCGGGGCTGTCCGAGGTCAGAGGTTTTCCGAGAGGCGGTCTCCGCGTGCGTGCAGCGGTACCTCGGCGCGCAGCGCCGTGAGCAGTTCGGTCACGTCCGTGCCGGTGCGGATTAGCTCCATCTGCCATTCGCCCATGAAGCCCTCGCGCACGCTGTGCGCCAGGAAGGCGAGCAGGCCGTCGTAGTAGCCGGCGGTGTTGAGGATGCCGGTGGGCTTGTCGTGGTAGCCGAGCTGGCGCCAGGTCCAGATCTCGAACAGTTCCTCGAAGGTGCCGATGCCGCCCGGCAGGGCGACGAAGGCGTCGGCGCGCTCGCCCATCATGGCCTTGCGCTCGTGCATGGTGTCGACCACGTGGAGTTCATCGCAAAGGGGGTTGGCCAGTTCCTTGTCGACCAGCGCCTTGGGGATGATGCCGACGACGCGGCCGCCGGCCTGGCGGGTGGCCTCGGCCACCGTGCCCATCAGGCCGGTTCGGCCACCGCCGTAGACAAGCTGGCCGCGATGCCGGCCGATCCATTGGCCGACGGCCTGGGCGGCTTGGGTGAATTCAGGGCGCTCGCCGGGGCGCGAGCCGCAGTACACACAGATCGAAAATTCGGGAGTCATCCCGCCATCATGCCGCAGCCGATGGACCGCCTCATGACATGAAGCGTTGCCACAGCGCCGCTGCCCAGATCCCTGCGCAAAGCGTCAGCGAAAGCAGCACGGCGGCGCTGCCCATGTCCTTGGCGCGCTTGGAGAGGTCGTGCCACTCGGGCCCGATGCGGTCGATGGCGGCCTCCACGGCGGTGTTGAGAAGCTCCACGATCATCACGAGCACGGCGCTGCCGGCGAGCAGCGCGACCTCGACCCAGCTGCGCCCCAGCCAGAAGGCTGCCGGGATCATCACGATCGACAGGATGGCTTCCTGGCGGAAGGCGGGCTCGCTCCAGCCGGCGCGCAGGCCGTGCAGGGATATCAGCGTGGCATGCCAGACGCGATCGAGGCCCTTGCGGGCCTTCTGCGGGTTGACGGCGGGATCGGGAAGCTTCGGCACGGCACTCATCGGCGGCTCATCGGTTTGGAGGTGATGAGCCGTGTACCGGCCCAGGCGTCATGCCAGAACTGGCGGTCGGGGTGAAAGCGTGCCAGAACGGCCCAGACGGCCACCCAGCCGAAGATCAGCACGGTCGACTCGCCGCCCGAGAGCTTGAAGGGCGCGATGGCGGCCAGCGGCGGCAGGAACCAGACCCAGCTCAGCAGGTAGCGCGCGAGCGCGCGGCGCTGGCTCACGGGCTGGCCGTGAATGTCGACGATGCGGATGTTCCAGGTCTTCATGGCGAGGGTCTGGCCCTTGGTCCAGAACCAGACGAAGTACACGCCGAATACCACGAAAAGAAAAGCCTGCAGGAGATGGCGCCGCGAATCCATCGCGTCGCGCATCTGGCCCAGCGTGCTGAAGAGCCAGCCCGAGACGAACACCACGGCAAAGAGCAGCATGCCCTCGTAGAGCCAGCAGGCCATGCGGCGCCAGAGGCCGGGCACTATCGAAACAGGAGCGCTGGGAGCAAGAGGGTTGGGCGAGGCGGGCTGATCGGAGCTCGAAGCTTCGGAGGGGCTGGAAACCATCGAGGCCTGCGCTCAGGGGGTGGAAGACGACGCTTGATCCGCTGCCGTCGATGGTGCCGGCACCTGGGCTTCGGCGGGAACAGGCTGCGCCGTGGCGCCGGAGGAGGCCGGAGCGGCTGGAGCGACGGAAACAGCCGGTGTCGCCGCGGCAGCCGCTGCGGGAGCGCGTTCCGGAGGCGAGGCGACCAGAACCGTCTCGGCCGGTGCAGGGGGAGGGGCGAGCAGGATCCGCGGCGAGTGTCCGGCGGGCGCAATGGGAGGCACCGGCACCAGCTTCTGGGAAGACACCGGTCGCACGGGAATTGCGGCGCCGCGCGGTTTGGCGGCGGCGCGCTCGGCCAGCTTGCGCTTTTCTTCCTCGCTCAGAGCCTGGTATTGCTCCCACTTGAGCTTGCGCTCATCGGCCGGAATGCGCTTCACCTCGGCGAAGTTCAGGCGGGCCTGGATGCGCTGCTGGTTGCTCAGGGCGGCCCATTCGATCATCCGGCTGTGGAGGGTGGACTGGTCCTCCGCCGACATGCTGCTGAAGTTGCGCGACAGCGCCAGCCATTTCTTCTTCTGACCGATGTTCAGCGTGTTCCAGTGCGAATTCAGCGGCTTCAGCGCCTGCTGCTGCTCGGCCGTGAGTTCGTTCCACAGCGGCTTCGTCGGGGCAACGGCCTTGGGGCTGCTCGCCGAAGCCGAAGTGCTCGAAGGCGGGTTCCCAGTCGCCTTGGAGGCGGTCTCGGAAGGAGGCTGGGCGCAGGCGAGCGTCAGGCCGAAGGCCGCGACAGCGAACGCGCCCGCCCAAATGAATGCGCCCGCCGGAAGCGGGCGCAACGGGCGGGGGCTGTTCAAGCTGGAAGAGGTGCGGCGTCGCATTCGATCGATGAAGGTTCAGTCGGAGGCGTTTTCGGCCTTGAGGAATTGGGCAAAACCGGGGTCGGTGTAGGCGGCGGGGGGGAGATCGCCTGTCAGCAGAGCGGAATCCACTTCGGCCAGTTCACTGGCGCGGTCCTCGTCCTGCATCACGCTGATGGTGATCAGGCCCGCAACGAGCGCTATCAGGGGCACCACCGATGCGATGCGAGTCCACCAGCTGCCGCCCATCGTGAGCGTGTTGCCCGAGCGCACCACCGCAGGCGCGGTCCTCAGTTGCGGGGCTTGCTTGCGCGCCGCCACGGCCTGCGCACGCGCCACGCGCAGCCGCTCGCCGATGTCGTGCGGCAGTTCCTGGTTGCCAGCCGAGAGGCGGGCTGCCAGACGCTGGCCGAACTGGTCTTCGGCAACGGTGTTGATCGAGGTTGGAACCTTAGTGTTCATAGCGATATTCCCTTGGCCTTGAGCGCCTTGCTCAGAGCGTGGACGGCTCGCGAGCAATGGGTTTTGACGCTGCCCTCGGAGCAGCCCATCGCAGCGGCCGTCTCTGCGACGTCCATTTCCTCCCAGTAACGCATCAGGAAAGCCTCGCGTTGACGGCCCGGCAAAGCTGCGATCTGCTCCTCGATCTCCTTGAAGATCTGGGCGCGGCGGGTGGTGTCTTCGGCGCTCTCCGCCTCCCTAGAGTCGGCGGGCGAGACGAAGTTCTCCAACAGATCGAAATCTCCGTCTTCGTCGACCGAATCGAAATCGCTGAGGTTGGAGAACAGGGCGCGCCGGGTTTTCTGGCGGCGGAACCAGTCGAGCGTGCAATTCGACAGGATGCGCTGGAACAGCATCGGCAGCTCGGCCGCGGGCTTGTCCCCGTAGTGCTGGGCCAGCTTCATCATGCTGTCCTGCACGATATCGAGGGCCGCTTCTTCATCCCGCACGTGGTAGACCGAGCGCTTGAAAGCGCGCCGTTCGACGCTTTTCAGGAAGTCGGAGAGTTCTTGTTCAGTGGCCAAGCGAGAGGGGGCGCGCAGGGCGCGCCGCGTGGGAATGGGGTCTAGCGATCGCTACGTTTATCGCCGCGGATTATGCCTTTGTAGCTTTACAAGGCAGCTGAAGCGAATATGAACGCCCGGAAATGTCATAATCCGCCTTGCAAGTCAAAAGGCAAACGGGTCACGGTCCGGCGGAACATCAGTCCGTCCATGGCTTTGGCCTCAAGTCCTGGCGCGACCTCACAAGGGTTGGCAAGGGGCACCCAAGGTATTTCGTTCCCGAAATAAACAAAGGTTGATCATGGAAATCTCCAAGGCGGAAATCGTCTCCGCAGCCGCTGCGTCCGCTGGCGCAGGCAATTCGACTCAAGAACTCATGGGCGCCGAAGTGCTGGTGAAGGCACTGCAGGCCGAAGGCGTCCAGTACGTCTGGGGCTACCCGGGCGGCGCGGTTCTCTATATCTACGACGCTTTCTACAAGCAGGACACCATCCAGCATGTGCTGGTGCGCCATGAACAGGCCGCCGTCCACGCTGCCGACGGCTACGCCCGTGCCACCGGTGAGGTCGGCGTGGCGCTTGTCACTTCCGGTCCCGGCCTGACCAATGCGGTCACCGGCATCGCGACGGCGTACATGGACTCGATCCCGATGGTGATCATCTCGGGCCAGGTGCCGACGGCAGCCATCGGCCTCGACGCCTTCCAGGAATGCGACACGGTCGGCATCACCCGCCCCATCGTCAAGCACAACTTCCTCGTCAAGGATCCCAAGGATCTGGCCATGACGATGAAGAAGGCCTTCCATATCGCGCGCAGCGGCCGTCCGGGCCCCGTGGTGGTGGACGTGCCCAAGGACGTCTCGTTCAAGAAGATTCCGTACGCGGGCTATCCCGACAAGGTCGAGATGCGCTCGTACAACCCGGTGCGCAAGGGCCATGGCGGGCAGATCCGCAAGGCGCTGCAACTGCTGCTGGCCGCCAAGCGCCCCTACATCTACACCGGCGGTGGCGTGCTGCTGGGCAACGCCTGCAACGAACTGCGCACGCTGGTCGACATGCTGGGCTATCCGGTCACCAACACGCTGATGGGCCTGGGCGCCTATCCGGCGAGCGACCGCAAGTTCCTGGGCATGCTGGGCATGCACGGCACCATCGAAGCCAACAACGCGATGCAGAACTGCGACGTGCTGCTGGCCGTGGGCGCGCGCTTCGACGACCGCGTGATCGGCAACCCCAAGCACTTCGCGCAGAACGAACGCAAGATCATCCACGTCGACATCGACCCTTCGAGCATCTCGAAGCGCGTGAAGGTCGACATCCCGATCGTCGGTGACGTGAAGGACGTGCTCACCGAGCTGATCTCGATGATCCGCGAGAGCACCACCAAGCCCGACGCTGGCGCATTGGCCGACTGGTGGAAGACGATCGAGGCATGGCGTTCGCGCGACTGCCTGAAGTACGACCGCGGCAACAAGGACGTGATCAAGCCGCAGTACGTGGTCGAGACCCTCTGGAACATGACCAAGGATACCGACACGTACATCACGTCGGACGTCGGCCAGCACCAGATGTGGGCCGCCCAGTACTACCGCTTCGACGAGCCGCGCCGCTGGATCAACTCCGGTGGCCTTGGCACCATGGGCGTGGGCATTCCCTATGCCATGGGCATCAAGCTCGCCAAGCCCGATTCGGAAGTGTTCACCATCACCGGCGAAGGCTCGGTGCAGATGTGCATCCAGGAACTCTCCACCTGCCTGCAGTACAACACGCCGATCAAGATCTGCTCGCTCAACAACCGCTACCTGGGCATGGTTCGCCAGTGGCAGGAGATCGAATACTCCGGCCGCTACAGCCACAGCTACATGGATGCGCTGCCCAACTTCGTGAAGCTCGCCGAGGCCTATGGCCACGTCGGCATGCTGATCGAGCGTCCACAAGACGTGGAACCGGCGCTGCGCGAGGCGCGCAAGCTCAAGGACCGCACGGTGTTCATGGACTTCCGTACCGATCCGACCGAGAACGTGTTCCCGATGGTGAAGGCCGGCATGGGCATCACCGAGATGCTGCTGGGTTCCGAAGATCTCTGACCGGATCGACGGAACGGACATTCGCTCAACTCTTTACTACTGACGAATCTATTGCCCGCCAAGCCCGCGCATTACCGTGCACGGGGGAGGGCGGCGAAAAGAGGAGTCACGCAAACATGAAACACATCATCGCAGTGCTGCTGGAAAACGAGCCGGGTGCTCTTTCCCGCGTGGTGGGCCTGTTCTCGGCCCGCGGCTACAACATCGAATCGCTCACGGTGGCGCCCACGGAGGACGCAAGCCTCTCGCGCATGACCATCGTCACCACCGGTTCGGACGACGTGATCGAGCAGATCACCAAGCACCTGAACCGGCTGATCGAGGTGGTGAAGGTCGTCGACCTCACCGAAGGCGCCTACACCGAGCGCGAGCTCATGATGGTGAAGGTGCGCGCGGTCGGCAAGGAACGCGAGGAGATGATGCGCATGGCGGAAATCTTCCGCGGCCGCATCATCGACGTGACCGACAAGAGCTACACCATCGAACTCACCGGCGACCACGGCAAGAACGACGCTTTCCTGGAAGCGATCGAGCGTAGCGCTATCCTCGAGACTGTCCGTACCGGTGCCAGTGGCATCGGGCGCGGCGAGCGCATCCTGCGCGTGTAGGAGGGTGAAGGCGCCCTCAGTTCATACGTTCATCCACACATGAGGCGAGAGTGATGCGAGGACTGCTTGGTTTCGACAGGATGGTGACCCCGGCGATCGTCCGGGTGCTCTATTTCCTCGGCCTGCTGGGCGTGGTCGTGCTGGCGGTGGCAGCGCTGTTGCAGCGCCAGTACCTGCCGGCCTTCACGGTCCTGATCTTCGGCACCATCGGCGTACGCATCTACAGCGAACTGCTCATCGTGCTGTTCCGCATCCACGACAGCCTCGTGTCCATCAACCAGCAGATGAAGGACCGGAATTCCTCCGGCCTTTGAGTGAAATGCATCCCGCACGGGTGCGAGAGATTTTTTAGGAGAGATTCAAATGAAGGTTTACTACGACAAGGACGCTGACCTGAGCCTCATCAAGGGCAAGACGGTTGCAATCATCGGCTACGGCTCGCAGGGCCATGCGCACGCGCAGAACCTGAACGACAGCGGTGTGAAGGTCGTGGTCGGCCTGCGCAAGGGCGGCGCTTCCTGGCCCAAGGTCGAGAAGGCCGGCCTGAAGGTCGCCGAAGTGGCCGAGGCCGTGAAGGCCGCCGACGTGGTCATGATCCTGCTGCCCGACGAGCAGATCGCCAACGTCTACAAGAACGACGTCGCCCCGAACATCAAGGAAGGCGCTTCGCTGGTCTTCGCGCACGGCTTCAACGTGCACTACGGCTTCGTGCAGCCGCGCGCCGACCTCGACGTGTGGATGGTCGCTCCCAAGGCCCCGGGCCACACCGTGCGCAGCACGTACACCCAGGGTGGCGGCGTGCCCCACCTCGTGGCCGTGCACCAGGACAAGACCGGCAAGGCGCGCGACCTCGCGCTGAGCTACGCCACTGCCAACGGCGGCGGCAAGGCCGGCATCATCGAGACCAACTTCCGCGAAGAAACCGAGACCGACCTGTTCGGCGAACAAGCGGTTCTGTGCGGCGGCACGGTCGAGCTGATCAAGGCCGGTTTCGAAACGCTGGTGGAGGCCGGCTACGCCCCCGAAATGGCGTACTTCGAGTGCCTGCACGAACTGAAGCTGATCGTCGACTTGATCTACGAAGGCGGCATCGCCAACATGAACTACTCGATCTCGAACAACGCCGAGTACGGCGAGTACGTCACCGGCCCGCGTGTCGTGACCGAAGAGACCAAGAAGGTCATGAAGCAGGTCCTGAAGGACATCCAGACCGGCGAATACGCCAAGAGCTTCGTGCTGGAAAACGCCGCTGGCGCTCCCACGCTGATCAGCCGCCGCCGCCTGAATGCAGAGCACCAGATCGAAGTCGTCGGCGAGAAGCTGCGCGCGATGATGCCCTGGATCAAGAAGAACAAGCTGGTCGACCAGACCCGCAACTGATCTGCCAGCCAGGAGGGCGCTTCGGCGCCCGTTTCCCGAGGGCCACCCGTTGCGGTGGCCCTTTTGTTTGAAAGGGGACGACGCGGGCCCCTGAACTACACTGCGAACCATGCGATTCACAGATCAAGATGCTATCGAATGGATAGCTACCCACGCAGCACGCACGAGGGATGGAGGCAAATTCGATGCATGACGACACGCTTCCCGACGATGTGCCGCCGCGCAAGCGCCGCAAAGGCATCTACATCCTGCCGAACCTGTTCACGCTGGCGGCGCTGTTCGGCGGCTTCTATTCGGTCGTGATGGCCATGAACGCGCGCTTCGACCTCGCGGCGCTCGGCGTGTTCGCGGCGATGATCCTCGACAGCCTCGACGGCCGCGTCGCGCGCATGACCAATACGCAGAGCGCGTTCGGCGAGCAGATGGATTCGCTGTCCGACATGGTGTCGTTCGGCGCAGCGCCGGCGCTCATCGCCTACGAGTGGTCGCTCAAGGGGCTGGGCCGCTGGGGCTGGATCGCTGCCTTCGTCTATTGCGCATGCGCGGCGCTGCGCCTCGCGCGCTTCAACGTCAACACCGGCGTGGTCGACAAGCGCTGGTTCCAGGGGCTGCCGTCACCTGCAGCTGCTGCGCTCGTTGCGGGCTTCATCTGGCTGGTGAACGAGTGGGGCAAGCGCGGTGGCGAGGTGCTGTATCTCTCGTGGACGCAGATCACGTGGGTCACCTTCGCGTTCACTCTGTACGCGGGCCTCACGATGGTCACCAATGCGCCGTTCTACAGCTTCAAGGACATCCAGATGAAGAAGAGCGTGCCTTTCGCGGTGATCGTGCTGATCGCGCTGGGCATCGCCGTCATCAACATCCACCCGCCGACGGTGCTGTTCGGCCTGTTCGTCGTCTACGGCCTGAGCGGCTATGTGGTCTATGCCTGGCGCAAGGCCAAGGGCCAGCAGGCCAGCGTGATCAGCACCTCGACGGAGGAGCCCGACGAACGGGGCTTGCATAACTGAGCGTGGCTTGTGCTACATTCGACACCCTCATGAACAAGATTTCGCTTCTGGCCCTACTAGCCCTCCCTCACGGGCGGAGACGGTAGCGCACGCGCAAATCCCTCATCACGGCCCGTTCGCACCAGCAACGGGCCGTTTGTTTTTTGGGGTTGCTGGTCGATTACCAACCATCACAGAGAAATCGACATGCTCAAGCAACCTCAAAGCAAGTACCGCGCATTCGCCCCGATCGGCCTCAAGGACCGTACCTGGCCCGATGCCGTGCTGACCAAGGCGCCGATCTGGCTGTCGACAGACCTGCGCGATGGCAACCAGGCCCTGGTCGAACCCATGGACATCGCGCGCAAGATGCGCATGTTCGAAACCCTCGTGGCCATCGGCTTCAAGGAGATCGAGGTCGGCTTCCCCTCGGCTTCTCAGATCGAATTCGACTTCGTGCGCAAGCTCATCGAGGAAGACCGCATTCCCGACGACGTGACGATCCAGGTGCTGACGCAGGCGCGCGACCACCTCATCGCCCGCACCTTCGAATCGCTGCAGGGCGCCCCGCGCGCGATCGTGCATCTCTACAACGCGGTTGCGCCCGTCATGCGCCGCGTGGTGCTCGGCATGGACGAGGACCAGATCGTCGAACTCGCCAGCAGCCACGCCCGCATGTTCAACGAGTTCGCTGCCAAGCAGCCGAACACGAAGTGGACCTTCCAATACTCGCCCGAGATGTTCTCGGGCACCGATGTCCACTTCTCCAAGCGCGTGGTCGACGCGGTGACCGAAGTCTGGGCGCCCACGCCCGAGCGCAAGTGCATCATCAACCTGCCCACCACGGTCGAGCACTCCACGCCGAACATCTTCGCCGACATGATCGAGTGGATGCACCGCAACCTCGCGCGCCGCGACTCCATCGTGCTGTGCGTGCATCCGCACAATGACCGTGGCACCGGCACGGCGGCGGGTGAACTGGCCTTGATGGCCGGCGCCGAGCGCATCGAAGGCTGCCTCTTCGGCAACGGCGAGCGCACCGGCAATCTCGACCTGGTGAACGTCGCGCTCAACCTCTATACCCAGGGCGTATCGCCGGAGCTCGACTTCTCGAACATCGACGAGATCCGCGCCACCGTCGAGCACTGCAACCAGATCCCGGTGCACCCGCGCCATCCGTACGTGGGCGACCTGGTCTACACCTCGTTCTCGGGCTCGCACCAGGACGCGATCAAGAAGGCCTTCGCGGCGCGCAAGGACGGCGACGTCTGGGAGATTCCGTACCTCCCGATCGACCCGAAGGACGTCGGCCGCAGCTACGAGGCGGTGATCCGCGTGAACAGCCAGTCGGGCAAGGGCGGCATGGCCTACCTCCTCGAGAGCGAGTACGGCATCGAGATGCCGCGCCGCCTGCAGATGGAGTTCATGCAGTCGGTGCAGCGCGTGATGGACGTGGCCGGCAAGGAGCTCACCGCGGCCGACCTCTGGCAGCTGTTCGTGCGCGAATACGGCATCGAGACCGCGCAGTCGCTGCCGCATCGCCTGATCGAGGAGAAGGGCGAGGGCGCAGAGGCTGCCGTGGCGATTCAGGCCGACGTGCAATGGGACGGCGAAGTCCGCGCCATCGAGGGCCGCGGCAACGGTCCCATCGACGCCTTCACGCAGGCGCTGAGCCAGGCCACGGGCCATTCCGTGCGCGTGATGGACTACCACCAGCATGCCATCGGCGCGGGTGCCGACGCGAAGTCGGTGGCCTACCTGGAGCTGCGCGTGGACGGCACGCACACGCTCTTCGGCGTGGGCGTGGACGCGAACGTGGTCACCGCTTCGCTGAAGGCGATCGTCTCGGGCGTGCAACGTGCGCGTACCCGGGGCGCGCACAGCGCACAATCGGTGGTTGAAGTCGCCTGACGCTGAAGCGCTGGTCCGGTCCGGACGCGCAGGAAAGGCGCGTACGAAGGAGAACCACGATGACCGACCAGCTGATCATTTTCGACACCACCCTGCGCGACGGCGAGCAATCGCCGGGCGCCTCGATGACGCGCGACGAGAAGATGCGCATCGCCAAGCTGCTGGAGCGGCTGAAGGTCGACGTCATCGAGGCGGGCTTTCCGGCCAGCTCGAACGGTGACTTCGAGGCGGTGAAGGCGATCGCCAACACGATCAAGGATTCGACGGTGTGCGGCCTCTCGCGCGCCAACGACCGCGACATCGGCCGAGCAGCCGAGGCCCTCAAGGGCGCGGCCCGCGGGCGGATCCACACCTTCATCGCCACCTCGCCGCTTCACATGGAAAAGAAGCTGCGCATGTCGCCCGAGGAGGTGCATGAACAGGCGAGACTGGCGGTGCGCTTCGCGCGCAACCAGATCGGCGACGTGGAATTCAGCCCCGAGGACGGCTATCGCAGCGACCCCGACTTCCTGTGCCGCGTGCTCGAAACCGTGATCGCCGAAGGCGCCACCACCATCAACGTGCCCGACACCGTCGGCTACGCCATCCCCGAGCTCTACGGCAACTTCATCAAGATGCTGCGTGAGCGCATTCCCAACAGCGACAAGGCGATCTGGTCGGTGCACTGCCACAACGACCTGGGCATGGCCGTGGCCAACTCGCTGGCCGGCGTGAAGATCGGCGGCGCGCGCCAGGTGGAGTGCACCATCAATGGCCTGGGCGAGCGCGCGGGCAACTGCTCGCTCGAGGAGGTCGTCATGGCGGTGAAGACCCGCAAGGACTACTTCGGGCTCGACCTGCGCATCGACACCCAGCACATCGTGGCCGCCAGCCGCATGGTCAGCCAGACCACCGGCTTCGTGGTGCAGCCCAACAAGGCGGTGGTGGGCGCCAACGCCTTCGCGCATGCCTCGGGCATCCACCAGGACGGCGTGCTGAAGGCGCGCGACACCTACGAGATCATGCGTGCGGAAGACGTGGGCTGGACCGCCAACAAGATCGTGCTGGGCAAGCTCAGCGGCCGCAACGCCTTCAAGCAGCGCCTGCAGGAGCTGGGCGTGGCCATGGACAGCGAAGGCGAGATCAACGCTGCCTTCCTGCGCTTCAAGGAACTGGCCGATCGGAAGTCCGAGATTTTCGACGAGGACATCCTCGCGCTCGTCAGCGCGGAGGAGGTGTCGAACGTTGGTGAGCAGTTTGCTTTCGTCTCTCTCTCCCAGCACAGCGAAACCGGCGAGCGCCCCCAGGCGAAAATCGTGTTCACCGTCCAGGGCAAGGAAGTCACCGGCGAATCCGACGGGAATGGCCCGGTTGATGCTTCCCTGAAGGCCATCGAGTCGCATGTCAAGAGTGGTGCCGAGATGGTTCTTTACTCTGTAAACGCCATCAGCGGCTCGACGGAAAGCCAGGGAGAAGTTACAGTCCGGTTACAAAACGCAGGGCGGGTAGTCAACGGTGTGGGTGCAGATCCGGACATCGTTGTCGCTTCGGCTAAGGCTTATTTGAGTGCGCTCAACAAGTTACAGAGCCAAGCTGAGAGAGTTGCGGCACAAGGTTAGGTTGTCGGGCGATCCTTGTTATTCGAATGAAGAAGAGGATGCAAGTAACTGATATTGCGTGTCTTTTTTGATTTCGATACACTGCGGTCCTCGTTTGTCGCCGCTGGAGATTTATTAATGCCTGAAGCCCGCCTAAGCCGAGTTTCCAGCCAGCGGTTCCTGCCCGCTTTCAAAGCCATCGCCGTCGCGCTCTGCGCCACGGCGTTTTTGCTGCCTGGCGCCCAGGCAGCAAAGAAGGAAAAGCCCGCCGCCAAGACCGCCGTCGCCGCCAAGAAGGCGAAGGGGCCTGTGCCCGTCGAAGTCAAGCGCAGCGCCGCTTCCTCGAAGACCGCCGTCGTCGCCAAGCGCGGCGGCCGTGCCGAAAAGGCCGAACGCGCCGAGAAGGTGGTTCGCGGCGGCCGCAACGTCGTCGCCACCATCCACAAGAAGAACGGCAAGACCGTGGTGGCCGTGCAGCGCCGCTCGGTGGTACGCGTCGTGGAGGCTCCGCGCCAATCCTTCGGCCAGATGGCCGGCCTGCATGGAACCGAAGATGCGCTCGACCTGAAGTCGAGCGTTGCGCTGGTCATCGACCAGGACACCCACGAAGTTCTGCTCAGCAAGAACGACCACGCCGTGCTGCCGATCGCGTCGCTCACCAAGCTCATGACCGGCCTGCTCATCAGCGAGGCCCATCTGCCGAACGACGAACTCATCACCATCACCCAGGACGACGTCGACACCGAGAAGCGCAGCAGCTCGCGTCTGACCGTCGGTACCACGCTCTCGCGCGGCGAACTGCTGCACCTGGCGCTGATGTCGAGCGAGAACCGTGCAGCGCACGCGCTCGGCCGCACCTATCCGGGTGGCCTGGCGACCTTCGTGAGCATCATGAACGCCAAGGCCAAGATGCTCGGCATGAAGGACACGCGCTACGTGGAGCCCACCGGCCTGTCGAGCCGCAACCAGTCGAGCGCGCAAGACCTGGCTCTGCTGGTCAACGCCGCCTACGCCGATGCCACCGTGCGTTCGCTGTCGACCTCGCCCGAGTACCAGGTCGAAGTCGGCAACCGCGTGCTGCAGTTCAATACCACCAACCGTCTCGTGAAGAGCCCCGATTGGGAAATCGGCGTGCAGAAGACCGGCTACATCTCCGAAGCCGGCCAATGCCTCGTGATGCAGGCCCGGGTTGCCGGCCGCAAGCTGATCATGGTGTTCCTGGATTCGGCCGGCAAGTTCAGCCGCATTGCCGATGCGGAGCGCGTGCGCCGCTGGGTGGAAGCCACGCATGCGGTCGGTTCGCCGGCGGCCTCGTCGCGCAACGCTGCATACCAGGTGGCTGGCTGATCAGGCAGATCCTGTCCCCAACGAAAAACAGGCCCTGCGAGGGCCTGTTTTGTTTTTGGCGGGCGGCGCGGCTGCTGCCGGTGCCAGGTCAAGCACCAGCGGAAGGTGAGGAGCTTGCGGAAGGCGAGGGCGTGGCCGACATGCCTTCCTTGAACCCCAGCGCGCCCGAGATCTCGTTGGCCGTGGCCTGCAGCTTGGGCAGCCAGCCTTCGTCCAACCTGTCGGCTGGCGCCGAGATCGACAAGCCGGCCACCAGCTTGCCCTGGTCGTCATAGATGCCTGCAGCCATGCATCGCACCCCCAGTTCCAGCTCTTCGTTGTCGCGGGCGATGCCGTACTGGCGCGCCTTCGACAGTTCGCGCTCCAGCGCGGGCAGCTGGGTGATGCTGTTGCGGGTGTGGCCAGCCAGCCCGGTGCGCGTGGCGTAGCTGCGCACCCGCTGCGGGTCGTCGGCTGCCAGGAACAGCTTGCCGGTCGAGGTCAGGTGCAGGGCGGCGCGGCCGCCAATGGCGCGCACCACCTGCATGCCGGAGCGCTCGCTGTAGGAGCGCTCGATGTAGACGATCTCGTCGCCCTGGCGCATGCTGAGGTTGACGGGCTGCTGCGTCAGCTTGTGCAGCTCGCGCATCGGGCCCAGGGCTGCGTCGCGTACGTTGAGCCGGCCCTTGACCAGGTTGCCGAGCTCCAGCAGGCGCATGCCGAGCCGGTAGCTGCCTGCTTCGGGGCGGTCGACGAAGCGGCCGACGGCCAGGTCGTTGAGGATGCGGTGCGTGGTCGACGGGTGGAGCCCTGTCTTTTCGCTGATCTCCTTCAGCGAAATCGCGTCCTCGCGGGAGGCCAGGACGTCGATCAGCGCGAACATGCGCTCGATCACCTGGATCACGGGAACGGCGGGAATGTCGGATTGGTTTTTTCTCATGGCGCTCTGCGGTGATGACCGAGCGCCATTTTATCTTGTGAAATCGCCTGGTGCCTGCCAGCGGCCGTCCAACAACACTTCATGAGGGGAAAAGCGCGCCTTGTAGTTCATCTTGGGGCTGTGCTCGATCCAGTAGCCCAGATAGACGTGCGGCAGCCCCAGCTTGCGGGCCTGCTCGATCTGCCAGAGCACGCTGTAGGTGCCGTAGCCGGCGCTCGAGTCGGGCTCGTAGAAGGTGTAGACGGCCGAGATGCCGTCGTTGAGCACGTCGAGGATCGACACCATCCTGAGCGCGCCAGCGCTGCCGTCGGGCAGGGTCTCGCGGAATTCCACCAGCCGCGAATTGACCCGGCTCTGCAGCAGGAACTGGGTGTACTGGTCGATGCTGTCGTGGTCCATGCCGCCGCCGGCGTGGCGGCCGTTCTGGTAGCGCAGGTAGAGCTGGTAGTGCTCCGGCATGAAGCACAGCTTGAGCACGCGGGCCTGCAGGTTGGCATGCTGCTTCACCGCCCGGCGCTGGCTGCGGTTGGGACGGAAGGAGTTGGCCAGCACGCGCAGCGGGATGCAGGCGCGGCAGCCATCGCAGTAGGGCCGGTAGGTGAACATGCCGCTGCGCCGGAAGCCGCTGAGCACCAGGTCGGAGTAGGCGTCGTTGTGGATCAGGTGGCTGGGCGTGGCCACTTGCGAGCGGGCTTGCCGGTCCGGCAGGTAGCTGCAGGGGTAGGGTGCAGTCGCATAGAACTGCAGTGTGTGGAGCGGGAGATCCTTGAGGTGCGTCACGTCAGGGAGGGAGGTCGCGCTGAAAGGAGTTCGGACCAGTATACGGGCTCGAATCGCCACCGTGGGCCCTGTTCCTGCCGTGCCCCTGCCACGTGCGCGACGAAGCGCTTGCGCGGCATTTCGCGGGCGCCGAGGCTCGCGAGGTGGGCGGTGTTCTGCTGGCAGTCGATCATCCGCACGCCGAAGTGGCGACAGAGCGACACCAGCGCCGCCAGCGCGATCTTCGATGCGTCCGGACGGCGGGTGAACATCGACTCGCCGAAGACCGCGCGACCCAGCGAAACGCAGTACAGGCCGCCCGCGAGCTCGCCGTCGATCCAGGTCTCGACGCTGTGGGCGTGGCCCGCGCGGTGCAAATCCGTATAGGCCGCCACCATGTCCGGCACGATCCAGGTGCCCGACTGGCCCACCCGCGGCGAGGCCGAGCAGGCCCTGATGACGGCCTCGAAACCGTGGTCGATGCGCACCTCGCAGCCGGGTGTTTCCACGAAGCGCGCCAGGGTCTTGCGCAGCGATCGGTGCAGCCTGAACTCGTCCACCTGCAGCACCATGCGCGGGTCGGGGCTCCACCACAGGATCGGCTGATCCTCGCTGAACCAGGGGAAGACGCAGTTGCCGTAGGCCTGCATCAAAGTATCGACGTCGAGCGCGCCGCCGGCGGCCAGCAGACCGGGTACCGGGTCGGCTGCTCCCCAGGCCGAAGCGGGGTCGGGCAGGGCATCTCCGGGTTCGAGCCAGGGCAGTTGTCGCATGTCCATAGGTATACACGGCTTCGCAAACATGGGGCCAGTCGGTGAAAATCGCGTCCGGTCGACATCGCCACCAGCAGTCGGCTCCTACGACCCGGCGCCACAAGACCCGCCGGAAACCCTATAGTGCACAGCTTGCATTTGCAGCATCAACGACCAGATCAGGCAGGCCCGAGCGAACGCCGGGGATAAGTACAAGAGGACAACGTTGACCACTGAACCCAATCCCACCCGCTTCGGCAGCGGCCAGGCAGTTCGCCGCCTCGAAGACGAAAGCCTTCTCTCGGGCGCCGGACGCTACACCGACGACGTCACGCTGCCTGAGCAGGCGCACCTCGTCTTCCTCCGATCCTCGTATCCGCATGCGCGGATCGTTTCCATCGACACCAGCGCCGCCGCCGCCATGCCCGGCGTGCTGCGCGTGATCACCGGCGCCGAGATGGCCGATGCCGGCGTCAAGCCCCTGCCGGGCGCCGCGGGGTTCAAGCGCGCGGACGGCAGCGACAGCGCCAGCCCGCCGCGCCGGGCCATCGCCCATGAGCGCACCCGTTTCGTCGGCGAGGTGGTGGCCGCGGTGGTGGCCGAGACCGTGCAGCAGGCGCGCGACGCGGCCGAAGCCATCATGGTCGAGTATGAAGAGCTGCCCATGGTGGTCGACCTCGCCAGCGCCACCGCCGAGGGCGCGCCGCTGCTGTGCGAGGAGGCCACCGGCAACATCAGCGCAGAAATGCGCCACGGCAGCAGCGAGGCCGCCACGGCTGCCTTCGCCCGGGCCAGCCACGTGATCGCCCTCGACGTGATCAACCAGCGGGTGGTCGCCCTCACGATCGAGCCGCGTTCGGTGCTCGCTGCGCGCGACCCCAAGACCGGCCGCCTCACGATCCGCATGAGCACGCAGATGCCGTCCGGCGTGCGCGACGCCATCTGCGCCGCCATCGGCCTGCCGAAGGAGAAGGTGCGCGTGGTGGTGGGCGACGTCGGTGGCGGGTTCGGCATGAAGACCGGTGCCTATCCGGAGGACATCGCTGTCGCCTATGCGGCGCTGCAGGTGGACCGGCCGGTGAAGTGGGTGGCCGACCGCAGCGAGGAGTTCCTCTCCAGCGCGCACGGCCGCGACATCGAGGCGCGCGCCGAGATGGCGCTCGACGCCGATGGCAGGATTCTCGCGCTGCGCATCAAGACGCTCGCCAACGTCGGCGCCTACGCCACCGGCACCGGCGTCGCGATCCAACTGCTCATCGGCCCCTGGGTGCAGACCAGCGTCTACGACATCCAGACCATCGACTTCCATTTCAAGGCGGTGCTCACCAACACCGCGCCCACCGGCGCCTACCGCGGCGCGGGGCGCCCCGAAGCCATCTTCACCATCGAGCGGCTCATGGACGAGGCCGCGCGGCAGACCGGCATCGACCGCGTCGCGCTGCGCCGGCGCAACTTCATCCGCCCGGAGCAGATGCCGTACAAGAACCCGATGGCGCAGACCTACGACACCGGCAACTTCGAGTCGGTGATGGACCAGGCGCTCACGCTCGCGGACTGGCAGGGCTTCGAGGCCCGCGCCGCCGAGTCGGCCGGCCGGGGCAAGCACCGCGGCCTGGGCATCGCTACCTTCCTGGAGTGGACGGGCGGCAACGTCTTCGAGGAGCGCGTCACAGTCTCGGTGCAGGCCGACGGCGTGATCGAGGTTTTCTCGGCCGTCAACGCCATGGGGCAGGGCATCGCCACCTCGCTGGCCCAGCTCGCTGTGGACGCCTTCGGCGTGCCCATCGAGAAGGTCCGCGTGGTGCTCGGCGACACCGACCGCGGCGACGGCTTCGGCAGCGCCGGCTCGCGCTCTCTCTTCACCGGCGGCTCGGCCGTGCGCATCGGCGCCGAGCGCACCATCGACAAGGCGCGCGAACTCGCAGCGCAGGAGTTCGAGGCCTCGCTCGACGACATCGTCTACAGCCGCGGCGTGTTCAACGTGGCCGGCACCGACCTCGAGCTCGACCTGTTCACGCTGGCGGCGAAGCAGCCCGGGCGCGAGATCTTCGTCGACTCCACCAGCACCGTGGCGGGCCCCACCTGGCCCAACGGCTGCCACATCTGCGAGATCGAGATCGATCCGCCCACCGGCGAGATCAGCGTGGTGGCCTACAGCTCGGTCAACGACGTGGGCCGCGTGATCAATCCGATGATCGTGCGCGGCCAGCTCGAGGGAGGCGCTGTGCAGGGCATCGGCCAGGCGCTGTACGAGCAGGTGGTGTACGACCACGAGACCGGCCAGCCTGTCACCGGCAGCCTGATGGACTACGCGGCTCCGCGCGCGGACATCGTCGACACCATGTTCAACATGGAGATGGACGAGTCCACGCCCTGCAAGAACAACCCGCTGGGCGTGAAGGGCGTGGGCGAGCTGGGCACCATCGGCGCCACGCCGGCCATCGTGAACGCGGTGGCCGATGCCTTCGCGCGCAACGGCCTCGCCACGCGCGCACCGCGCCTGCACATGCCGCTGAGCCCCGCACGCGTCTGGCAGGCGATGCAAACGGTCGATTGAGCAATCGTTTTCGTGGGGCACGAGGGCGTCGGCCATGCTTGTCACCAACGAAGTACAGACCGACGCAATCCGCATCGCCAGCTACCGCTGCGATGCGGGTCCCGACGCGCAGCCTTTCACAGAAATGCACGAAGGTTATTCGGTCTCGTACGTGCGCAAGGGCAGCTTCGGTTATCGCACGCGCGGCAATGCCTATGAACTGGTCGCCGGCTCGGTGCTGGTCGGCTGCCCGGGCGACGAGTACGTCTGCACGCACGACCACCACGTCTGCGGCGACGAGTGCCTGGCCTTTCACCTCTCGCCGGGCTTCGTCGACCTGATCGGCGGCGACGGCAAGACCTGGCGCGCCGGCGGTGTGCCGCCGCTGGCGGAACTGGTGGTCATCGGCGAACTGGCCCAGGCCGCGGCCGACGGGCAAGGCGACGTGGGGTTGGACGAGCTGGGCATGTGGTTCGCGAGCCGCTTCGTCGAGGTCGTCTCGGGCCGGGCGAAGCCGAAGCTGCCTTCGTCGGCCATCTCCCGCGACCGCCGCCGCGCGGTCGACGCCGCGATGTGGATCGACGCCAACCTGCAGCACGACATCGGCCTCGACGGCGCCGCTGCCGAAGCCGGCCTGAGCTCCTTCCACTTCCTGCGGCTGTTCTCGCAGGTGCTGGGCGTCACGCCGCACCAGTACCTCGTGCGCTCACGCCTGCGGCGCGCCGCGCGGCTGCTGGCCGAAGACGAGCACCGGCCGGTGACCGAGGTCGCGCTGGACGTGGGCTTTGCCGATCTGAGCAACTTCGTGCGCACCTTCCATCGGGCCGCGGGCGTGTCGCCCGGCGGCTTCCGCAGGGCGGCAAAGGGCGATCGCAAGATTCTCCAAGAGCGGATCGCGGCGCTCTTCGATGATGGACTCCTGATCAACACATCGAGCAGGAAACCATCATGTACGACCACATCGGACTGAAAGTCGCGGACCTCGCCGCGAGCCGCCGCTTCTACGAGGCCGCGCTCGCGCCGCTGGGCCACGTGCCGGGCCCGCACGACGACAGCTACGCCGGCATCGGCCCTGCGGACGAGCCGGCACTGTGGCTCTATGCCGCCAAGGGCGCGGCAAAAGGGCCGGGCACCCATATCGCCTTCCGCGCACCCAGCCACGAGGCCGTGGCCGCCTTCCACAAGGCAGGCCTGCAAGCCGGAGGCACCGACAACGGCGGTGCAGGCCCGAGGCCGGACTACAGCCCGACCTATTACGCGGCCTTCCTGATCGATCCCGACGGCAACAACGTCGAGGCGGTCTGCCCCTGAACGAGGAGCGGCACCATGGCCACGGTCTACAAGGAATTCGTCGTCGAGGCAGGCGCAGCGCAGGTCTGGGATGCGCTGCGGGATTTCAACGCCGTGCACACGCGGCTCGCGCCGGGTTTTCTCACGGCCTGCACGATCGACGCGGAGGGCGCCCGCATCCTGACCTTCGCCAACGGCCTCGTTGCGCGAGAGGTGCTGGTGGGCATCGACGAAGCGCACCGCCGGCTGGCCTACACCGTCACAGGCGGCAAGGCGACGCATCACCATGCGACGGCGCAGGTGTTCGAGGAAGGGGAGGGCCGCTCTCGCTTCGTCTGGATCACCGACGTATTGCCCGACGCCATGGCTGCCTACATCGCACCGATGATGGAGCAGGGCGGGGCGGCCATGAAGGCCGCGCTGGAAGGCCGGCCTGTTGCGGCCAAGGCTACGGCTGCGGCCTAGAAGTCTTCGAGCGGCAGCCCGACGTAGTTCTCCGCCAGCGCGGTGGAGGCTGCGGTCGAGTGCACGAGGTAGTCGAGCTCCGCCTCCTGGATCTTCTGCCCGAAGGCGCCCGTCTCGGGAAAGCGGTGCATCAGCGAAGTGAACCACCACGAGAAGCGCTCGGCCTTCCAGACGCGGCGCAGGCACAGGTCGGAGTAGCGGTCGAGCGCCGAGGCCGACTTCTCGCCGTAGAAGATTTCGACGGCACGCGAGAGATACCCCACGTCGGCCGTAGCGAGGTTCAGGCCCTTGGCGCCGGTCGGCGGCACGATGTGCGCCGCGTCGCCCGCCAGGAAGAGGGAGCCGAAGCGCATCGGCTCCGCGACGAAGCTGCGCAGCGGCGCGATGCTCTTTTCCAGCGAAGGGCCGGTCACCAGGCGCTCGCGCGCCTCGGGGTCGAGCCGCTCGCGCAGCTCGTTCCAGAAGGCCTCGTCGCTCCAGTTCTCCACCCGCTCCTCGGTCGGCACCTGCACGTAGTAGCGGCTGCGCGTGGCGCTGCGCATGCTGCACAGCGCGAAGCCGCGCGCGGTGTTGGCATAGATGAGTTCGTGCGAAACCGGCGGCACGTCGGCCAGCACGCCGAGCCAGCCGAAGGGGTAGATCTTCTCGTAGGTCTGGATCGCGTCGGCCGGCACGCTGGCGCGGCTCACGCCGTGGTAGCCGTCGCAGCCGGCGATGAAGTCGCATTCGATCTCGTGCGTCTGGCCGTCCTTCTCGTAGCGCACGCGCGGCTTGCCCGACTGGAAGTCGTGCAGGCTCACGTTGGCCGCGCTGTAGATGGTGGTCAGGCCCTCGGCCGCGCGTGCTTCCATCAGGTCGCGCGTCACTTCGGTCTGGCCGTACACCGTCACCTGCTTGCCGCCGGTGAGGCCGTGCATGTCGATGCGGTGGCGCGCGCCCTTGAAGAGCAGCTCGATGCCCTCGTGCGGTAGGCCCTCGGCCTTGGCGCGGGTGTCGACGCCGGCACGCGCCAGCAGGTCCATGGTGACCTGTTCCAGCACGCCGGCGCGGATGCGGCCGAGCACGTAGTCGCCGCTCTGGCGTTCGACGATGACGTTGTCGATGCCTGCCTTGTACAGAAGCTGACCGAGCAGCAGGCCGGCGGGACCGGCTCCGATGATGGCGACCTGGGTGCGCATGTGGGTGTCTCCGAAAGGGTTTTGCGGAGCGTAGGGCGCGCGGGGCGTTCCGTGGAGGCCGCTTGCGCGGCTGTGTGCGATCATGCGAATGCGTGCGCGATCATCGCGCAACACTTCCATAGACGACGAACCATCCCGCCGAATGAGCATCGCCAAGGCCGACTTCATCGAGGGCATCGCCAAGGGCATGGCCGTGCTCGAAAGCTTCGACACCGAGCGCCAGCGCCTGAACGCCACGCTGGCCGCCGAGCGCGCCGGCCTCACGCGCGCCGCCGCCCGCCGCCACCTGCTGACGCTGGCCCACCTGGGCTACCTGGAGACCGACGGCAGCTATTTCTGGATGGCGCCGAAGGTGCTGCGCTTCTCGGGCAGCTATCTCGCCTCGTCGCGCCTGCCGCGCGCGCTGCAGCCGACGCTGAACCGGCTCGCGGCGCAGACCGGCGAGTCGTTCTCGGCCGTGGTGCTCGATGGCGAGGAGGTCGTCATCGTTGCGCGCAGCGGCACCTACGGCACGCCGACCCGGGTGCTCGCCTACGGCCTGCACCTGGGCGCGCGGCTGCCCGCGCATGCCACCTCCACCGGGCGCGTGCTGCTGGCGGCGATGGCGCCGACCCAGTTCATGCAATGGCTCAAGGGCCGGCACCTGGCGCGGCTCACGCCCCGCACGGTGACGCAGGCACGGGGCCTGCGGCAGCTGATCGCCCGCACGCGCAAGGACGACTACTGCTTCGCCAGCGAGGAACACGAGCTGGGTGTGCAGGCGCTGGCCGTGCCGCTGCGCGACATGCAGGGCCGCACTGTGGCGGCGCTCAACGTGGTGCTCTCGGGCACGCGCTACCAGGAGGAGACACTGCTGCGCGAGATGCTGCCGCTGCTCTTCGAAGCCGCGCGCGAAGTCCGGTCTCTGCTCTGAGCGCGGGCCCGATCTGAACTTTGGCCGAAGCCCGCGCCTCGAACCCCCGAAACGGACACAACCATGCGACTGCTCCTCCTCGAAGACGACGTGATGATCGGCGAAGCGGTGCTCGACCTGCTGCGCGCCGAACAGTACGCGGTGGACTGGGTGAAAGACGGCGAGGCCGCCGAAACGGCGCTGCGGACCCAGCAATACGACCTCGTGATGCTCGACCTGGGCGTGCCCAGGCGCGACGGCCTCGAGGTCTTGCGCAACCTGCGCGCGCGCAAGCAGCGCATGCCGGTGCTGATCGCCACCGCGCGCGACTCGGTGCAGCAGCGCATCGAAGGCCTCGATGCCGGCGCCGACGACTATGTGCTCAAGCCCTACGACCTCGACGAGCTCCTTGCCCGCATACGCGCCTTGCTGCGCCGGGCGGCGGGGCGCGCAGAGCCGGTGTACGAGCACATGGGCGTGAGCATCAACCCGGCCACGCGCGAGGTCACGGTGGCCGGCCAGCCGGTGGTGCTGTCGGCGCGCGAGTGGGCCGTGCTGGAGCCCCTGCTGGCGAGGCCGGGCATGGTGCTGTCGCGCGCGCAGCTCGAGGAGAAGCTCTACAGCTGGAAGGACGAGATCAGCAGCAACGCGGTCGAGGTCTATGTGCACGGGCTGCGCAAGAAGCTCGGCGCGGAGTTCATCCGCAATGTGAGGGGTGTCGGCTACATGGTGCCGAAGCTATGACTCGCCCCCAGGCCTCGCGCACTTCGTGTCGCTTCGCCAACCCCCTTCCGGGGGCGACGTCTACGGGCCGGCGAAGCCGGTTCCGTGACGTCCCGCGAAGGGAGGGGGCATGAGGCGGCTGTTTGATTCGCTGACCGGTTCGCTGCGCGCGCGCCTGTTGTGGTTCCTTCTTGCAGCCATCGTTCTGGCTGCGGGCGCACAGGCGCTGGTGGCTTATCGCACGGTGCTCGCGGAGGCCGACGACATCTTCGACTATCACATGCAGCAGATGGCGCTGTCGCTGCGCGCGGGCCTGCCGCCGAGCGCCGCGGTGGGAGGGCTGGGCGCCGCCGAGCAGAACTTCGACTTCGTCGTGCAGGTGTGGACGGCCGACGGCGTGCGCATCTTCGAATCGGCCGAGCAGGCCGCGCTGCCGCAGCTGGCGGTGCTGGGCTTCGCCGACGTGAACGCACGCGGCACCACGTATCGCGTGTTCTCGATGCAGACGCGCGGGCTGGTGATCCAGGTGGCGCAGGACATGGCGGCGCGCCGCCACATGGCCGGTACGCTGGCGCTGCGCACCATCGCGCCGGTGGCGCTGATGGCGCCGCTTCTGATGCTGGTCGTGTGGTGGGTGGTGAGCAGGTCGCTTGCGCCGGTGGCGCGCGTGCGAAGGCAGGTCGCCTCGCGGCAGGCGGACGATCTCTCCCCGGTGAGCGACGAGAACCTGCCCGACGAGGTGCGTCCGCTGGTGCAGGAACTGAACCTGCTCTTCGACCGCGTGCGCCATGCCTTCGATGCGCAGAAGCATTTCGTCGCCGATGCCGCGCACGAACTGCGCTCGCCCCTGGCCGCGCTCAAGCTGCAGGTGCAGGGCCTGCAGCGCGCACCCGACGATGCCTCGCGCGAGCTCGCCGTGAGCCGGCTGGTGGCGGGCATCGACCGCGCCACGCGGCTGGTCGAGCAGATGCTCGCGCTGGCCCGGCACGAGGCCAGCATCGCGGCCGGCGCCAGGCCCGAGCCGGTCGACCTGGCCGAGGTCGCGCGGCTCGCGGTTTCCGACGCGGTGGCGGCTGCGCAGGCGAGGGGCATCGACATCGGCATCGCGCATGCCGACGAGGCTGCGGTGGTGCTTGGACAGTCGGAAGCCCTGCGAATGCTGCTTCGCAACCTGCTGGAAAACGCCATCAAGTACACGCCGGTCGAGGGCCGGGTCGACATCGGCATCGCCCGTGTGGGCGGCACCGTCGAGCTCACCGTGGACGACAGCGGACCGGGCCTGCCGCCCGAGGAGCGCGAGCGGGTGCTCGACCGGTTCTACCGCTCCGGCGAGTCGCAGGCGCCGGGCAGCGGGCTGGGGCTGGCCATCGTCAAGTCGATCGCCGACCTGCACGGGGCGACGGTGGCGCTCGACCAGTCGTCCAGCCTCGGCGGCCTGCGCGTGCTGGTGCGCTTTCCGGCGCGCGCCTGAGTCCCTTGCGGCGGCGCCGCGCCGTTTAAGCGGCGCTTAAGTCAGACCCGCGACATTCCTTTCATCGTTTTGCGTCCATACGCCTTGAAAGGAACCGACGAATGAACTCACGTCTGACTTCTCCCCGTGCCCTGGCCATCGCCCTGGCAAGCGCCGGCGTGATCGGTGCCGTCGGCGCCGGCGCCTACACCAGCGCCCGCGCCGTGGGTGCGCCGACCACCAACGCCGTCGCGACCGCGCCGGCCGCCATGGTCACGCTGCCCGACTTCTCGACGATCACTTCGCGCGACGGCCCGGCCGTGGTCAACATCAGCGTGACCGGCACCATGAAGGCGTCCGACGACGAGGCCGCCGCCGAGATCCAGGGCGTCGATCCGGACGATCCGATGTTCCAGTTCTTCCGCCGCTTCCAGGGCCAGATGAACCCGCGCGGCCAGCAACAGCAGCGCGAGGTGCCAGTGCGTGCGCAGGGCTCGGGCTTCATCGTCGACCCCAGCGGCATCATCATCACCAACGCCCACGTCGTGAAGGACGCGAAGGAAGTCACCGTCAAGCTCACCGACCGCCGCGAATACCGCGCGAAGGTGCTGGGCGCCGACGCCAAGACCGACATCGCGGTGCTCAAGATCGACGCGAAGAACCTGCCGGTGCTCGCGCTGGGCAACACCAAGGACCTGAAGGTCGGCGAATGGGTGCTGGCCATCGGCTCGCCCTTCGGCTTCGAGAACACCGTGACGGCCGGCGTGGTGAGCGCCAAGGGCCGCTCGCTGCCCGACGACAGCTACGTGCCCTTCATCCAGACCGACGTGGCTGTGAACCCCGGCAATTCCGGCGGCCCGCTGCTCAACACGCGTGGCGAGGTGGTCGGCATCAACTCGCAGATCTACAGCCGCAGCGGCGGCTACCAGGGCGTGTCGTTCGCGATCCCGATCGACGTGGCGATCCAGGTGAAGGACCAGATCGTCGCCACCGGCAAGGCGCAGCACGCACGCCTCGGCATTGCGGTGCAGGAGGTGAACCAGGCCTTCGCCGATTCGTTCAAGCTCGACAAGCCCGAAGGCGCGCTGGTCTCGAACATCGAGAAGGGCGGCCCCGGCGACAAGGCCGGCCTGAAGGCGGGCGACGTGATCCGCAAGGTCGACGGCCAGCCCATCGTGTCCTCGGGCGACCTGCCGGCTGTGATCGGCCAGCAGGCTCCGGGCAAGAAGGTCACGCTGGAAGTGTGGCGCCAGGGCGAACGCCAGGAGCTGCAGGCCAAGCTCGGCGACGCGAGCGACAAGCCCGCCAAGGTCGCGAAGGCCGATGCCGACGTGGGCCAGGGCAAGCTGGGCCTGGCGCTGCGGCCGCTGCAGCCGCAGGAAAAGCGCGAAGCCTCCGTCGACAACGGCCTGCTGATCGAGGACGCGGCCGGCCCCTCCGCCCAGGCCGGGGTGCAGGCGGGCGACGTGCTGCTGGCCATCAACGGCACCCCGGCGCAGAGCGTGGAGCAGGTGCGCGAGGTGGTGGCGAAGGCCAGCAACAAGTCGGTGGCGCTGCTGATCCAGCGCGGCGAAGACAAGATCTTCGTGCCCGTGAGGATTGGCTGACCCCCCCGGGCTGCGCGCACTGCGTGTCGCGCCGCCAACCCCCGCGGGGAACACTCGAGGCCCGGCGAGGCCGGTTCCTCGGTGTTCCACGAAGGAACCGAGACTTCAGAACCGCCGCTCGAATGACGTCACCTGCACAGAGCCTCTCGGCGCACATCCTGCCCACGTCGGCCACCATGATCGGCGTGTGCATGACGGTGATGTCCATCGGGCACCTCGGGCCGCGCGACGACATGCGGCTGCTGATCGACCGCCTGCTCGCAGTGGACGCGCTGGTCTTCCTGGCCAGCGCGTTGCTGTCCTTCATCTCGATGCGCTCACGCATTTCCGGCGCGAAGCTGGAGGCGTGGGGCGAGATGGTGTTCATCGCCGGCCTCGGGCTGCTGGCGCTGGGCGCGGTGACGCTGGCTTTCGCCCTGCGCTGACCGGGCAGCGCCTCAGGCCGGCGAGCAGGGCCAGTCGAGCTGCATGCGCGTGCCTCCGGCGGCCGGATCCACCGTCTCGATCTGCAGCCGCGCGCCGATGGACTGGGCGCGCGCCCGCATGTTGGCGATGCCGTGGCCCGTTCGCCCGCCACTGGCCGGCGCCGAAGACAGGCCGCGTCCGTTGTCGGTGAGCATGATGCGCACCAGCGAGGGCGTCTCTTCCCCGTGCCAGCTCGCATGCATCACGATGCGCGTGGCACCCGCGTGCTTGAGCACGTTGGTGAAGGCCTCCAGCAGGATGCGCTGCAGCTGCAGGGCCGCCTGCGCGGCGAAGGGCTCCAGCTGCGGGATCACTTCCACGTCCCACACCAGCTCGATGCCGGCGGCATCGAGCCGCGGCTGCAGGCGGTAGCGCAGCGTGGCCAGTACGGTGGCCAGGTCGTCGTGCGTGGGCTGCAGCGAATCGACGGCCATGCGCATCTCGTCGAGCGCGAGCTTGACGTGTTCCTCGATCACCGAGCGGTCGGGCCGGGCCTGCGTCACCACGTTGAGCAGCCCGACCAGCTGCGAGCCCACGCCGTCGTGGATCTCTCGCATGATGCGCTGGCGCTCCAGCAGCACGGCCTGTTCCTGCTGCTGCTGGCGCATGGTGTCGAAGGCGCTGCGCAACTGGTCTTCGCGTTCGGCCACGCGGGCCGCGAGGTTGGCGTTGAGTGCGCGGTAGTCGGCCACGGTGCGGCTGTAGCGCTCGACCACCAGGCCGGCCAGGATCATCACGAAGAAGAACATCGCGTGCGCCGTGAGCGTGTAGTAGGCGCCGCCGAAGAGGCCCATGCGCACCAGCAGCAGGTCATGCGCGCCGGCCAGGATGGCCAGCGTGCCCGCGGCCATCAGCACGCCTGCGATGCGTCGCCGGTCCACCAGCGCGCCGTACACCACGTAGGGCAGGCAGATGATGCTGGTGAGCTGCAGGATGACCAGCCCGCCGGTCCACAGCAGCGGCTGCGCGAACGCGAAAGAAGCGCACGCCAGCGTGACCGACAGCGCCAGCGCGGTATAGATGGAGCGCACCAGCCACGGCGGATTGCGCTCCAGCACCAGCAGCACGAAGCGCGCGATCAGCCCGATGTGGCAGGCGTAGCAGACCGCCACGATGGCGCCCCACAGCGGCCAGGGGATGGCCACGTCGGGCCACACGCGATCGAGGTTGCGCGCCACGCCAGAGAGCGCGGCCAGCGCGAAGCAGCCGTAGAGCGCGTCGCGCTGGCGCAGCCAGAGCCCTCCGGCGATGCCGCCCATCAGCAGCAGGCTGACGGCATAGACGATGGCCGATGTGTTGCGCCAGTTCTGCCTGGCCCGGTAGACCGCCGCGAGGGACGTCTCCGGGCCGTAGTGGACGCTGGCCAGCCCCGCGCCGCGCTGGCGCTGGATGGTGGTGCGCACCACCAGCAACTGCGGCTGGCCTTGCTGGTGCAGCACGGTGGGCACCGGCACCAGCAGGTTGCTCTTGGATGCGTCGTAGTTCGGCGCGCCCAGGGTGCCGTAGCTGGCCACGAGTGCGTCGTTGAAGGAGATCGCCACCTGGTTGCCAGCACCCGAGAGCAGCAGGGCCGCGGACTGGCCCACCGGTACCGCGGAGGCGGGCAACTCGATGCGGTAGGTGGCCTTGCCGCCGCGCCCCGGGAACTCGTGGTCCCAGCGGAAGGGCAGCTGTACCCGGCGTTGCAGCGCGGGCTGGCCATCGGGTTCGAGTTCCGCTTCGGCCCAGATCACGTCGAAGGCATCAGGCGCTTCCGCCGCGCTGGCTGGGGTCCCTGCCGACGCCAGCACGAGCCACAGGCACAGGGCGGCGAGCAGCAGGCGGCACAGGCCGCCGCCGGTCACGCTAGGGAAGCCAGCCGAGGTTGCGGGCCTCGAAAACAGCTTCCGATTTGTTGTGCACATCCAGCTTGCCGTAGATATTGCGGATATGGGTTTGGACGGTCGAGGCCGAGACTCCCATCTGCATCCCGACTTCGACATAGGTGAAACCACGAGAGACCAGGTCGAGCACCTCGAACTCGCGCGGTGAAAGTCGTTCTGGCGCGACCGTCGGGGCACCGGCGGCCTTGGCAGCAGCCTGTTCCCTGGATGCACCGCCTGAGTGGGCCTGCCAGCGGCGCAGCAGCTTGCGCGCGATCACCGGCGACATCGGCGAGCCGCCGGCGCGCAGGTGGCGGATGTGGGTGGCGAGATCGGCCTCGGTGCCGTCCTTCAGCAGGTAGCCGCTGGCGCCGGCCTCGAAGGCCTGGACCATGTTGGCCTCGTCGCCGAAGATCGAAAGCACCATCACCGCGCAGGCCGGCTGCATGTTGCGGCACTGGCTGATCACCTGCAGCCCGGGCCGGTCGGGCAGGCCGAGGTCCACCAGCAGCACGTCGACCGGGTTGTCGATCAGCCAGCGCAGGATGTCGCTCGCATTGGAGGCGCTGTAGGCCAGGCTCAGGGAGGGGTCTGCATCGACCACGCGCGAGATGCGCTCGCGCATGCCGGTGTCGTCTTCGACGAGGGCGACCTGTGTTTCCGCGATCATGCGTGGACCGGGCCTGTGGAGGAGAAGCTGCATGCGCTCATGCATGGCGTGGTGACGAGGCGCATGGGAAGAAAGGCCTGGGTTGCTGATGTCGCAGAGGGTAGGGGGCGGCTGGTTCGCTGCCCATCCTATATACGGGGGAGGCGGCCTACCGCTTTCGGTGGCCTATGGGATGGGCGGGATGCACGGGACGCCGCCTTGCCCAGCCGCCCGGCCACGAGCGAAAGGTGCGCGACCAGCTCCGGCGGTGACTCGACCTCGAAATCGTGCGGCATGCAGCCGAGCCAGACGGCCAGCGCGTCGAGCGAATTGGCCGCGGTGGCGATGCGCGTGGAACCCTCGCCGACGGCATGCGGCGTTCCGCCGACCCAGGCGAGATAGGGCTCCAGCGCCTTGATGGGCGCGTGGACCACGATCTGCGCATGGTGCAGGTAGGGCGACACCTTCAGCGCATGCTCCATGTAGGCAGCCACGTCGCCATGAGGCAGCCGGCGCGGGGTGAAGCGCTCGCCGGTCGGCACGGGCTCGACGATGCGGTCGAGCCGGAAGGTGCGCCAGTCCTCGCGCGCCACGTCCCAGGCCAGCAGATACCAGCGCGTGCCGGTCTGCACCACGCGATGAGGCTGCACGGTGCGCTCGGTCGGGGCGTCGTGGTGGTCGCGGTAGCCGAAGCGCAACTCCAGCCGCTCCGTGCAGGCCTCGGCAAGCAATGACACGGCCTTCAGGCGCACAGGCGACTTGTCCTGCATCACCGGCACCACCGATGCGCGGACGCTGTCGAGCCGGCGGCGCAGGCGCGGCGGCATCAGCTGTTCGAGCTTGGCCAGCGCGCGCATCGAGGCGTTCCCGATGTCTGCCGAGGCGCCTGCGGGGTTGCCCAGGCCGAGGGCGACCGCGATGGCTTCCTCGTCTTCCAGCAGCAGCGGCGGCATCGCTGTACCCGCACCCAGCCGATAGCCGCCGGCCACGCCCGAGGTCGAGTCGACCGTGTAGCCCAGGCTGCGCAGGCGGTCTACGTCGCGGCGCAGCGTGCGCTCGGTGATCTCGAGCCGGGCGGCAAGGTCGGCGCCCGTCCAGGAGCGTTGCGCCTGGAAAAGGGAAAGAAGCCGGATCAGGCGTGCGGTGGCAGACAGCATGCGCACATCATGCCTGCAATCGAGGACAGGAACTGTCCGCAATGGGGCGTAGCCTCGGGTCTTCGCTCAACAGCCTCCGCAGCGAGGAAAACAGGAACACAGACCATGAAGAAGACGTACAACGGCAGCTGCCATTGCGGCAAGGTCCGCTTCCAGGCCCTGATCGATCTGGCCGAAGGCACGGGCAAGTGCAACTGCTCGATCTGCACCAAGACCCGCGCATGGGGCGCGATCGTGAAGCCGGACGCCTTCACGCTGCTGTCGGGGCAGGAGGAGCTGTCGCTGTACCAGTTCAACTCGCACAGCACCGAGTGGCTGTTCTGCCGGAACTGCGGCGTGCGCTCGTTCGGGCGCGGCAATGTGCCCCAGATCGGCGGCGCCTACGTGAGCGTGGCGGTGAACTGCCTGGACGACGTGACGCTGGAGGAACTGTCGACGGCGCCCGTCCGGTACATGGACGGGCGCAACAACAACTGGTTCGAGGCGCCGGCCGAGACGCGCTACCTCTGAGCGAGGCGGGCCGGCCGGCGGGGCATTGCCTCTTACTTGCGGCGGCGTGCCGGGGCCTTCTCCGACGGCACGTAGGTCTGCGACGGTGCCGCGCCGCCATCCACACCCAGCCGGCCGCCGCCGCCTAGGCCCTGGCCGCGCACGGTCTGCGCCTTGTAGTTGCGCAGCGAGCGGACCATCTGGTTGAAGGCGTCCATGAAGGCCGCGGCGATCACCTTGCCCTGCGGCGTGCGGGTGTAGCCGCCGATGCCGCCGGCAGCGGAGAGGCCGCCCAAGCCTGCGAAGCCCGCGAAGTCGGTCTTCGACGCGCTGCCTTCCGAGGCCGCGACCTGCACGCCCGAGCGGTTGTCGATCAGCGTCAACAGCGCGCTGGCTTCGCGGGTCTGGAGGCTCGCGCCGAGGTTGGCGATGGCGCGGCCGCGGCCGCCACCCACCAGCCCGCCGAGCGCGCCGCCGATGCCGCCGGCATCGCTGTTGCTGAACACGATCTCAGGCGACAGGCCGTAGTCGGAGGCGACCATCTGGCCGCGGCCGAAGTTGCTGCCGCCGCGCATTTCGCCCGACTGCTGCAGTGCGCGTTCGCGCGTCATGGCGTTCATGCCGGCGGCGCTGCGCTCGACCACCACGAAGCAGTTCGATTGCTGCACCAGCAGGCGCAGCAGGTTGGCCGTGGGCGGCAGCTTGTATTCGCCGGTGAGGATGGTGTACCAGCCCGCGTTCACGTTCTCGATCAGCGAGATCGTGCCCAGCGGCGAATCGCAGCGCTCGAGCTGGCTGCTTTCACCGGAGGTCGCGCTGCCTGCTGCGCTGCCGGTGGCCACGGTCTTGGCCGACTGGCTGCCCATTTGCATGTCCATGGTCTGGCAGCCCGAAAGGGCCAGCAGGCCGGCGAGTGCGCTTGCGAGAGAGAGTTTAGAAAAAGCCATGTCCCGATCTGTCAAGTGAAAAGAATGCGGCGCCCGTTGCGGACGTCACTTGTCAAGATCGAAGATGGATCTGCCTTGGCCTGTATGACCTCCCGATTCGACGCGCCGCCGGCGACCGCGCGACGATACGACCCGTGAATCCGGCACGCCAGTGCCGAAAGTCATGTGCATGCACGCGGTGCGGCCGAGTGGTTTCCACCGCGCGGGTGGTGCATCGGCCGGAGCCCGAAGTGGGGAGGTGCGGGCTGCGGCAGCCCATGTCCTCGATCGCCCTGGGCCGCGGCGTCGGCCGGCGCACTGCACCGGGGGACGGGCGGGTAGGGCGCGGCGATTCTATTACTTTGGATACTTCCTGGAACACGCTGCAACCAGGCACGAGTCCGTACCCGCAGCCTGCGAGCGACCGGACAGCGAACGCGCTGTCTCGAAAGTTACAGTCGCTCCTTCACTTCCAGGAGTTTCAGATGGCGACCAAGAAGAACATCGTTGGAGAAGCGGCTGCGGAACTGACCCGCCAGCAGGTGCAGCAGGCGCTGGCCATCGCGGGCGCTTCGAACTTCAACAGTCCCGCCGATCCTGCTTTCGTCGGCGCCGTCCTGGTCGCTTTGGCGATCAACACGAGCTCCGTGAGTGCGACCATCGACAGCGCCAAGGACCGCACCAGCGCAGTCATCAAGCACTGAGCGAAAGCCCCGCTTCAGCGCGTGAAGTCCCCGCTGGCTTCCGGCTGGAAGAGCACCGCCGACACGCGCGCGGAGCGCTCCACCCCGTTGGGCATGCGCCAGCAGGCGAGCGTGCCGGCCTTCACGCCCAGCAGGCCGATGCCGACCGGCGACAGCACCGAAACGAAGCCTGCACCGGGCTGCGAGTCGCCCGGATAGCACAGCGTGATCTGCTGGCGCTGGCCCGTGGCCGGGTCTTCGATCTCGACCTGCGAATTCATCGTCACAAGATTGGCCGGGACTTCGCGCGAGGGCAGCACGTCCGCCGCGTCGAGCAGTTCGGCGAGCGCCGGTGGAAGTTGTTGATCGGCGAGTTTGCCCAGGCGGACGAAGTCGAGTTCGGTGAGCGTGCGCTCTCCGTGAATGGTTGCAAGCATGAAGCACTCCAATCGAGTGCGGCGCCGTCAATGAGGAATGAAATGAACGGCGTCGCGGCCGCGCGGCGGGTGCCCGGCGGTCAATGGTTCGCGCATCAGAAGGAAGGGTAGCGGACCGCCGGGCTCAGGAAAGTGCGCAGGTGCGTCGGTAGACGGCCATGGTCGCCGTGGTCGCGACATCGCCGACGCGCGCTGCATCGAGTGCAGCGTGCTTGCGGGAGTCGAACGAAAGACGGGCCATTCGCGCGAGTGTAGGGATGCCTCCCGGGCCCATCAAGCAATGGCCCCGCGTTCGTTGCCGGTAAGCGCGCTGCGAGCCGCGCCTCACAATCCATGCATGCGGACCTTTCTTCTCTACGTCGCGACGGCGCTCGCGGAAATCGTCGGCTGCTATCTGCCTTATCTCTGGCTCAAGCAGGACCGCTCCGTATGGCTGCTGGTGCCCGCTGCGATCAGCCTCGCCCTGTTCGCATGGCTGCTCACACTGCACGAGACGGCCGCCGGGCGTGTCTATGCCGCGTATGGGGGCGTATACATCGGCGTGGCGATCGCCTGGCTCTGGGCGGTGGATGGCGTGAGGCCGACGACGTGGGACGTGGCCGGCGTGGCGGTGTGCCTCGCGGGCATGGGGCTCATTGCTTTCCAGCCGCGCTAGCTGTGCTGTTTCAAGCCGCAATCGCGCGGCGGATCGGGATCAGCAGGTCGGTGCGCAGTTCGGACGGCGAAACCTGCCGCGGCGAATTCAGGTAGTGCTCCAGCGTGGGCCTGTCGTCGGGCTCGTAGCCGCTGGAGGGCAGCCAGCGGATGTAGAGGGCGCGCACGGCGGCGTTGATCTGCGAGTACGGCCCGGCCAGGCGATGCGCCGCGTAGCAGCCGCCGGGAATGTCGAGCATCTCCACGTCGGCGGCGTCGGGCCAGGGATCGGGGGAATCCACTGCGGCGTAGTAGCTGTAGCCGATGCCGCTCTCGGGATCGCCGAAGGAAGCGCCCCAGCGGTCCGAAATGCGTGCGGAGCCTGCATGCAGGCGCAGCCGCCGATGCGTATGGGGAATGGTGGAGAACGGCCCCTGGTGCCGCAGTGCATGAAGTCGTCTCGTGGGGTGCTCGACGATCCGCACGGCCGGCGCGGCGATGCCTTCATCCGGCTGCGGCAATGCATCGACATCGAGGATCGCCCGCACCACCTTCTGCTGGAACGAACGCGGCGACTGTCCCGTGAACTGCCCGAAGGCCCGCGTGAAGGCCTGTGGGCTCTCGTAGCCCACTGCCAGCGCGACCTGGGTGATGCTCTGGTCGCCGGCTTCCAGCAGCCGTGTCGCGAGCGCGAGCCGCACGCGCCGCACGGTGGCGGCAACCGTTTCGCCGGCCACGCTCGCGTAGACGCGATGGAAGTGGAAGGGCGAGAAATGCGCGAGCCGCGCGAGATCTTCGAGCCGGTGCTCGGCCATTGGATCGGCCACGATGGCTGCGACGGCGCGCGCGACGCGGGCGCGGTAGTCCTGCTCGATGCGGCGGCTGCTTTCCATGCGCGCGAGTGTGCGCCCTGCGCGTGAAGGGCGCTTGGCCGGCTTTGCGCAGATCGCAGTGAAGCAGGCTGGCCCAAAGAAAAAGCCCGCTGTCCGGAAAGACAGCGGGCTCTTCAGAGGCCTTGCGGCTTGATGGTGGCTCCTCGACCTGGGCTCGAACCAGGGACCTACGGATTAACAGTCCGGCGCTCTACCGACTGAGCTATCGAGGAACAGCCTTAAATTATATGCAATGGATTTGCCGATCTTGGCTCTTCGACTGCATTTTTTGCATCGATGCGACGATTGCCTGCGACAAACACCGCGCACCACTTCAAATGAAATGCCCCGCTACCTTGTGAGTAGCGGGGCATCCAGAGGCCTTGCGGCTTGATGGTGGCTCCTCGACCTGGGCTCGAACCAGGGACCTACGGATTAACAGTCCGGCGCTCTACCGACTGAGCTATCGAGGAACAAGCCTTAGATTATAGCGTCATTTTTCGCGACTTTTAGGCCGCGCGCTCAAAGCGCAACACTCAGCCCCAGGCGCAGCGTGCGCGGCGCGCCTGGGAACAGGTAGACATGCCCGAACTGGTAGGGCGATTCCTTCCAGTAGCGGCGATCGAACAGGTTGTCGACCGACAGCGTCCAACTCGCGTTCGCGCCGCGCAGCTTGGTGTCGTAGCGCAACACGGCATCGACGCGCGTCCACGAGGGCAGGGTGACCGAGCCGTCGGGCAGCACGTTGCGGCGGCCTTCGTACGAAAGCTGTCCGGCCACTTCGAGGCCCGGCACCGACGCGAAGCGATACGCGGTCTGCGCGCGCAGCACCTGCTTGGGCACGTTGGTGGGTGACTGCCCGTTGAGCGCCGGATCGGCAGTGCTGCCGCGCCGCTTGGCGTCGATCAACGTCACGCTGCCGCCGACGCGCCACGGCCCCTGGTTCCACTGCGCGCCGGCTTCGAGGCCGCGATGCACCGCCTTGCCGTCGTTGCGCACTTCGCACAGGCCGGTGCACAGGTCGATGTTGGTCAGAGGCCGCGAGATGTCGAACCAGGCGAGCCGCCAATCGAAGGCATCGTTGCCGCCCTTGAGGCCCAGCTCCCACTGCCTTGAGCGAAGTGCCGGCAAGGCCTGCCCCGCGTTGCTGTATTGCGAGATCCTGTTCGGCACCACCTGCGATTCGACACCGCGCCCCCAGCTCGCGTAGGCCAGGAGCCCCGGCTGGATGGCGTAGCTCGCCGCGATCCACGGCGTGGTCACGTCCTGCTTGTAGCCGGTCGGGTTCGATCCGTCGTTGCCGATGCTGCTGCGGTCGAGCCGCGTGTGGCGCGCGCCGAGCCAGGTGGTGAAGCGGTCGTTCCAGCGGATCGCGTCCTGCACCGAGAACTCGGTCGATCGTTCGTCGCGATTGGTCTGCGGCGTGGTGGCATCCGGCGCCGGCGGCACGATGGCCGTGCCCCAGATGTTGCCGGTGCCCGCGTAGTTGTAGGCCTGGTTGTCGAAGCGGTTGCGCACGCGGCTTTGCAGCAGGCCGAAGCCGAGTTCGTGCCGCACGCTGCCCGTCGTCACGTTGCCCTTGAGGTTGATGCTGCCGGCCGTCAGCGTGCGGCGCTCGTTGTCGCTGCGGAAATCGTAGAAGTCGAAGGTGCCGTCGGAGCAGTAGCGGTCGTAGTTGCCTTCGGCGCCGCAGCCGAAGGCGTAGGCGAGTCGGTCGTCGCTCTTCAGGCGCTGCTGGCCGATCTGCGCGCTCCAGCGCCAGTCGGCATTCAGCGCCTGACTAAAGCGCACCGTGCCCGTCAGCGCCTTGAACACCGAGGGCTGCGACCACGGCTGGTTGTTGAGGTTGATGCGCGGATCCACCGGCGCGGGCAGCACGCTGCCCAGCAGGCTGTAGCCGTTCTGGCTGGGCTGCGTCTTGCGGCTTTGCTCGATCTCGAACTCCAGCACCGAGTCGCGCGTGATGCGCCAGTCGGCCGCGAGCGAGAACAGGTTGCGGTTGCCGTCGAGGTTGTGCGTCAGCGGCTTGAGGTTCTCGCTCGCCACGTTGATGCGGTAGCCGAACTGCCGGTTCTCGCCGAAGCGCCCGCCGAGGTCGATGGCGCCAAGCAGGCTGCCACGGCTCGTGGTCTCGATGCGCACCGTGCGCAGGTCCTGTTCGGTGGGGCGCTTCACGACGTAGTTGACCAGTCCGCCCGGCGCGCTGGTGCCCGCCTGTATGCCGCTGGTGCCGCGCAGGATCTCGATGCGCTCCTTGTTGTCGAGCGGGATCGATGTCTCGGCGCTGATCGGCAGGCCCTCGCGCCGATAGTTGAAGCGGTTGTCGAGCACGAAGCCACGCACCGTGAGGTAGTCCCAGTAGCCCGCGGAGTTGTAGGCGTCGGTGACCGAGGCGTCGAACTGCGTGAGATCTGCGAGCCGGCGCGCGCCTCTGGCCTGCAGCTGCTGGCTGTCGATCACCGTGGCCGAGATCGGCAGTTCGCGCAGCGGCACGTCGCCGAAGCCGCTCACGTCGGCCTGAGGCGCCGCCGTGCCTTCGCTGACGGTGATCTCGGGCAGCGCCGATTGCTGCTGCGCATGCGCTGAACATGCCGCCGCGAAGAGCAGGGCTGCCAGCGCACGAGAAACGGGAGACAGCCGATGCCGGCTGGAAGAATCGAAGGGAAGCTCGGTCTTTTTCATTCTGTTCATTCGCCTGCGGCGGCATCGATGGCCGCGATCCACTGCGCGGCCGTGGCTTCCGGGTCGTCGGCCGCGACAAGCGCGCGCACCACGGCGACGGAGCCCACGCCGGTGGCCAGCACCTCCGGCAGCCGCACCGCATCGATGCCGCCGATGCCGACCTGCGGATAGCCGCGCAGCAGTCGCGCATAGGCGTCCAGCCGCGCCACGCCCTGCGGAGCGGTCGCCATCTTCTTGAGCGTGGTCGGGTACACCGCGCCCATGGCGATGTAGCTCGGACTCACCTTGTCGGCGCGCACCATCTCCGCATAGCCGTGCGTGCTGACACCCAGCCGCAGGCCCGATGCGCGCAGCTGGCCGAGGTCTTCGGCCGATAGCGCGTCGAGATCCTCCTGGCCCAGGTGGATGCCATAGGCGCCTGCTGCGATGGCCACCCGCCAGTGGTCGTTGATGAAGAGCAGGGCGCCCGTGCCTTGCACCGCGTCGACGGCCGCCTGCACCTCGCGTTCGACGGCGTCGCCGTCGTCCGACTTGAAGCGCAGCTGCACGGTGGGCACGCCCGCGCGCGCCATGCGGCCGACCCATCGGGCATCGGGCAGCACGGCATAGAGGCCGAGCCGCGCGGGGCACGGCGGAAACGCGTCGTCGCGAGCGGTGGGCGGAAAGGGGCGCATGCCGAAGTCTTCCGGCGCATCGGGCCACAGCGCCGCGTCGAAGCTGCTCAGGCGCTGCGTCTGCGCGCGCCAGGCGTGGGCCAGGCATTCGGCGTCGATCTCGATGAAGCCGAGCGCGGAGCACGCGCGCTTGGCGCCGCGGTAGACAGGATCGTCGGAAGAGAAGTTGGGCGCGCTCACCGGCGCCGACGTGATCGCGCCGAAGCGCAACCCGTGCGCCGCGACGATGGCCTGCGCGATGGCGCCGGAGTCGAATGGGGTGCTCATGATTCGTGATGCCAGAAAGGCGTGCCGAGCACGGGCGTGCTGGGTTGCGCGGCCTCCTGAGCGGCCATGGCGCCGGCGCGATGTGCGCTGCGGCCGGCCTGCACCGCGTCGGCGAAGGCGCCAGCCATCGCGACCGGGTCCTGCGCCAGCGCGACGGCGGTGTTCAGCAGTACGCCGTCGTATCCCCACTCCATCACCTGGCAGGCGTGCGAAGGCAGGCCCAGCCCCGCGTCCACCAGCATCGGCACCTTGAGGCGGTCGCGCAGCACCTGCAGCGCGTAGGGGTTGACCGGCCCGCGGCCGGTGCCGATGGGCGCGGCCCACGGCATCACCGCCTGGCAGCCGACGTCGACCAACCGCTGGCACAGCACCAGGTCCTCGGTGCAGTAGGGCAGCACCTTGAAGCCTTCGCGAATCAGCTGCGAGGCCGCGTCGACCAGGTTCAGCGTGTCGGGCTGCAGCGTGTAGTCGTCGCCGATCAGCTCCAGCTTGATCCACGGCGTGTCGAACAGCTCGCGCGCCATCTGCGCGGTGGCGATCACCTCCTGCACGCTGTGGCAGCCGGCGGTATTCGGCAGCACCGGCACCGCGAGCTTGCGCAGCAACTCCCAGAAGCCGTTGCCCAGTTCGCTGTTGCCCGAGCCCTGGCTGGCGGTCTGCCGCCGCAGCGAGGCGGTCAGCATCGCGGGCTTCGCGCGCTTCACGGCAGCCTCGAGCAGATCGGGCGAGGGGTAGCGTGCGGTGCCCAGCAGCAGGCGGCTGTGGAAGGTCTCTCCGTAGAGCACCAGGGGATCGTTCGTGGTCGTCATTTGCGTTGTCTCCATCAAATCAGCCGCCCGTCACGGGGCGGATCACCTCGACGCGGTCTTCGTGGTTCAGCGCGCGTGTCGCGTAGGCCGAGCGGGGCACGAATTCGCGGTTCACGGCCACGGCGAAGGGCGGCGTGGCCTCCAGCGCGGCCAGCGCGTCGGCCAGCTTCGCTTCGTCGGGCAGCGTGAAGGGCTTGTCGTTGATCAGGATGTTCATCGTCATGTGTCCTGGGTCTGCATGCCGAAGCGCTTGGCCAGTGGCGAGTGGCCAAGCGTCAGCACTTCCAATGCGGCATCGAGCATCGCGGGCGCGATCATGAAGCCGTGGCGGTAAAGGCCGTTGATCTGCAGCACGCGCGGCTGCGGCAGGCGCAGGGCAGGGAGGTTGTCGGGCAGCGTCGGCCGGCATTGCGTCGCGATCTCTACGATGCGCGCCTCGGCGAAGCCGCTGTGCACCGCATACGCGGCGCTGAGCAGTTCGAGCGTGGAGCGCACGCTGGCGGGCGACATGTCGTCCGACTCGATCTCCGTCGCGCCGATCACGAACAGCTTGCCCGGCTTGGGCGCGATGTAGAGCGGGTAGCGCGGATGCACGAGGCGTGTGGGCCGCTGCAGGCTCACTTCGGGGGCATGCACGCGGATCACCTCGCCGCGCACGCCGCGCAGGGCATTCCACTGCGGACGGGCACCGAGGCCGCGGCAGTCGATCACCCAGTCGGGCTGGCCGGCAGCACCGGGTGTGAAGTCCGAGGGCGCACGCGGCGATTGCCAATGCAGCGTGACGCGAGGGCTGGCCTCAAGCGTGGCGAGCAGCGAAGCGAGCAGCGCGCGGTTGTCGAGCTGCCCTTCGCCCGGAAGGAACAGGCCCTGCGCGAAGCGCTGGCCCAGCGAAGGCTCCAGCGTGGCGATCGCGCGGGCATCGACGGATTGCATCGGCGCCAGCTCGGGTACCTGCGCGCCGGTGTTCGCGAGCACGCGGGCGAGGCGGGTGGCCTCCGTGGCATCCTGCCGGTGCCAGAGCACCAGCGTGCCTTCGCGCTGGAAGAACACGGGCTGCACGAGCGGCGCGAGCAACTCCGGCCAGCGCGACAGCGCGTGCTGCCCCATGCGCACCACCGAGACCGGCGCCACCGCCGACTCCGCCAGCGGCGCGAGCATCGCGGCGGCCACGCGCGCGGCGGCGCCTTCGGCGTCGGCGCTGCCAGCCTCGAACACGTCGACCTTGCAGCCGGACCGCGCGAGCGTCACCGCCATCAGCCGGCCCATGAGGCCTGCACCGAGGATGGCGACGGAGTTGAAAGGAAGGCTCATGCCGGGGCTCCTTCGCGTCGCGGATAATTTTCGGCATGACCCAAGGCACCAACCAAGAGCCCGCACAGCGCTACGCACGCGTGCTTTCCATCGCCGGTTCCGACAGCGGCGGCGGCGCCGGCATCCAGGCCGATCTCAAGACCTTCGCTGCGCTGGGCTGCTACGGCATGACGGCCATCACCGCGCTCACCGCGCAGAACACGCTGGGCGTCTCGGGCATCCACGGCGTGCCGCCCGACTTCCTCAAGGCGCAGATCCAGGCCGTGGTCGAAGACATCGGCGTCGACGCCGTCAAGCTCGGCATGCTGCATGCGCCAGAGGTGGTCGAAGTGGTGGCGTGGGCCATCGACCGCTACCAGCTGAAGAACGTGGTGCTCGACCCGGTGATGGTCGCCACCAGCGGCGACCGCCTGATCGCGGCGGAAACCGTGCAGGTGCTGGTGCGCGAGTTGTTCCCGCGCGCGATCGTCGTCACGCCCAATCTCGACGAGGCCGCCTTGCTGATCGGCCATGCCATCGACGGCGTGGATGCGCTCGACGGCGCGGCGGACGAACTCCTGGCGCTCGGGGCGAAGGCCGTGCTGCTCAAGGGCGGCCATCTGCCGGGCAACGAAGTGGTCGACGTGCTGCTGCAGGGCGGTGGCGAACGCCGGCGGCTGGCCTCCGGCCGCATCGAAAGCCGCAACCTGCACGGCACCGGATGCACGCTGTCGTCCGCCATCGCGGCGCACCTGGCATTGGGCGCCACGCTGCCCGATGCGGTGGAACGCGCGCGCGCCTACATCCTCGGCGCGATGGCCGCGGGTGCGGGCGTGAAGATCGGCGCAGGCCATGGCCCCCTCAACCACGGCTTTGCGCCAGTGCCGACGCACCGGCTGCCGTTGAAGGCCGGCTGAGCCAGGCCAGCACGAAGGTCGCGGCCAGCGTCGGAAGCGCGGAGCCTAGCTGCGGCCCCCACTTGGCGAGCGCGTGATAGGCGGCGATGCCCGCGATCCAGATCAGCGCCGCGACCAGGTCGACCTTGCGCTGCGTACCTTGCGGCGAGACCGTCTCGCCGCTGCCGAGCCGGCCGATGATCACGCCGTACAGCGGCACGAACACCGAACTCAGCATCAGCAGGAAGGGCTCCAGGGTGTGTATCGGCAGCACCAGCGCCAGCGCGATGCACAGGGCGGCCAGCAGCAGGCCCCAGCGCTTCACGCTCCAGCGCGGCAGCAGGCTGTGCGTGGAGACCGAGCCCGAGTAGACGTCGCCGTACGCGTTGTCGAGCTCGTCGATCAGGATCAGCCCCAGCGCCACCAGCCCGCCCTGCGCCAGCAGCAGCGCGGTGACGAGGCCCGTGCCCGGTTCTGCCACGCTCACCACCATCACACCCAGCGCGTAGCACCAGATGTTCGCGACCGCATAGCCGATCCACGTGCCGCCGAACGCACCGCCCAGGCCGCCCGTGCTGCGCTTGCCGTGCCGCGCATAGTCGGCCACCAGCGGCAGCCATGACACCGGCATCGCGATCACCAGGTCGAGCGCGCCGAACATGCCCATTGTTCCGTCACCCGGGCGAGCCCAGAATGCATCCAGGCCCTTGGCCTGCAGCTGCGTCGCGAACTGCCAGCTGAGCCACAACAGCGACAGCACCACCAGCGGCAGCCCGAAGCGGCTCACGAAGCGCCGCACCAGCTTCACCATCGAGCCCGCGAGCAGCGCCAGCAGCACCGCGCCCCACAGCAGCGTCGTCAGCACGCCGCCCCAGAAGGAGCCGATCGCAGGGCCGACCACCGTTTGGCCGATGGCCTGCGTGCCTTCGCGCATCACGACGAGTTCGAAGGTGGTCCAGCCCACCAGCTGCACGATGTTGAGCAGCACCGGCAGCCGCGCGAAGGCGCTGCCGTAGGTCGCGTGCATCAGGCCGGCGCTTGCAAGGCCGCTCTGGCAGCCCAGCCGGGCGGTCCAGGCCAGCAGGCCCGCTCCGATGCAGGAGCCGAGCACGATCGCGATCGCCGCGTCGCGCGTGCCCACGGCCGGCACGAGGTACGCGCCGATCTGCGTCACCAGCAGCCCGACGCCGAGGCTGAACCACAGCGATGCATGGTCGTGCCAGCCGAACACGCGCTGCGAGACGGGCAGGGGAGTCAGCGCTTCGTTGGAGACGGCGGCGCCGCCGGCGCTGTCGTTGTTGTCTTGTGCCATCCGTTTGCTCCAGTGCAAAAGGTTTGGCAGGTGGGCGAGGCCCCGGCGACGCGGCTGTCACGCGAGAAGGCGTGAGAGGTCACCGGACCAGCTTCCCTGCGCGAGGATTACCTCAATCAGGTTCAAAGGGACTTTCTCAGCCGGTCGGCAAGCCGCCCAGCACCCCTAGCAAGTGCGCCCCGGGCAACCCGCGACGCGAGCCGGATTTTATCCGCTGCCAGGAAGCCGCGACGGCGGGCGTGCCTTTGCGGCGGGAAAACCCTTGGGCTGCGGGCGGGCGGCGCGAGAATCGCCGCCGGCAGGAAAAGCAGCCGCAGAACAAAAGAAACCGGAACACGCGCCGATAAGCGTGAAGCAAGAGAAAAAGGAGAGGAACTTGCATGGCAGATGACGACTTCAAGGGCACCCGCCTGCGTCGCTTCAGGGTCGACGTGGGCACCATCATCTGCGCGGTGGCGCTGGTGCAGTCGCTGCTGCTGGTGGCCTTCGGCTATTGGGCGGCAGAGAAGCTGGTGTCGAGGGTGGGCACCGCGGCACACAAGATCAACCACGACCGGGTCGAGGACAACGTGCTGGCCTTCCTCGCGAAGACCGAGGCGGCGATCCGCGCGATCGCCGATTCGCCGAGCGTCCATGTCTGCGGCGAGGACGGCGAGCAGACCGCCGAGATGCTCTGGACCCTGCTCGAGCAGACGCCGGAGATCGACAGCATCAACGTGGCCACCGATCACGGCCATGTGCTGATGGCGGTGCGCTACCCGGTGCCGGCCATCCGCCAGGTGCTGCGCGGCGACGGATTCAGCACCGAGACCTGGCACTACAAGAGCTCGCCCGATCTGGAAGGCGGCGATGCGAAGCAGCGCTTCGCGACGACTTCGATCTCGGCCTACCGCAGCGACTTCGATCCCGAGAAACGCACCTGGTATCTGGAGGCCATGAAGGCGAAGGGCCCAGTATGGACCCAGCCTTTTCTGATGAGCGATGCAAAGGAACTCGCCATCGGCCATGCGCGGCCAGCGGGGCGCGTCGACGACGAAGGCCACAAGCGCGGGCTCGTGGTCGATGCCAACGTGTCGCTGGGCCATCTGTCGAGGCTGATGCGCATATCCGGCGCGCTGGGCAGCGGCGAGAGCGCGCTGCTGAGTGCCGATCACCACGTGATCGCGCGCAGCAACGACCCCGAGCCGGTACGCAAGCTGGAGTCGCCCGACAGCGGCGTGCTTGGAACCATCCACGCGCACATGCTCGCGGCCAGCACTGCGGGCGGCGCTGACGACATGGCTTTCTCCATCGAGCACGAGGGGCGCCGCTACCTCGTGCAGACCTCGCACCTGCCGCACACCCGCTGGCAACTGGTGAGCTGGGAACCCGAGGACCTGCTGCTCGGGAGCCTGCATCGCTCGGTGCTCTGGTCGCTGCTTCTGACGGTCGGCTTCCTGGCGCTCTCGCTCTTCATCTCGCTGCGGCTGTCGAAGCTGGTGACCGGGCCGATCGAGAACCTCTCGCGTGTCGCACGCCGAATCGGGCGGCTGGAGCTGGACAACCTGCCGATCGAACCCAGCCGGGTGCTGGAGATCCAGCATCTCAACCAGGCGCTGGACGAGTCGGCGCGCAGCCTCAAGGCCTTCAGCAAGTTCGTGCCGGTGGACATCATCCGGCAGCTGGTCGCCGAAGGGCACGCACTAGGGCCGAGCGGGTCGCCACGCCGCATCACCGCGATGTTCACCGACGTCGAGGGCTTCACCAGCATCTCCGAGTCGATGCCGGCCGATCTGCTCGTGCGGCAGCTCACCGAGTACTTCAACCTTGCCGCGGGCATCTTCGCGCGGCACGGCGGCGTGATCGACAAGTTCATGGGCGACGGCATCATGGTGCTGTGGGGAGCTCCCAACGAACTCGAGGACGCGGAGTACCGCGCCTGCGTGGCGGCCATCGAGCTTTGTGCCGCGATGGATGCGCTCAACGAGAAGTGGCGTGCCGAAGGGCTGCAGGAGTTCCGCACGCGCGTGGGCATCCATACGGGCCACGTGATCGCGGGCGTGCTCGGCTCGAGCGACCGCCTGTCATACACCGCCATCGGCGACGCGATCAACGCAGCGAGCCGGATCGAGGGCGCCAACAAGGAGCTCGGCACCTGCATGCTGATCTCCGAGGCCACCTTCCAGGGACTGCGAGGCCGCCTCGCCACCCGCCGCATCGAGGAACTCGCCCAGCTGCGGGGCCGCCAGACGCGGATGGTGCTCTACGAACTGCTGGGGCCTACGCCGACCTGAGCCTTCGCGCGAAGGCATCCAGCCCGTCGACGGTGATCTGGATATGCCGCTCGAAGCTGCTGTCCAACGGCACTGTCGTGCCGTTGTCCCAGCGCAGGATGAAGGCCTTGTTGGCCAGTTGCGCGAGGTTGCGCGTGAGCACCGGGTGGTCGAGCGGGCGGATCGTGTGCACGCGCTCGCGCAGCTCCTCGGCCCAGGCCTGGGTGTTGTCGGCGGGCAGGGGCGAGAACTCCATCGTCAGGAAGCCCAGCATCGCGGCGACCACGCAGTTGTAGGCCTCCAGCAGCGATTCGTCCTCGAAGCCGGCATCGGCCAGCGTGGCCAGGATGCCTTCGACCAGCTCCATCGGCAGGCTGCCGTTGGACACCAGCTGCGCGCCCAGCAGCTGCGCCACGTTCGGATGGCGCCGCACGGCGGCACGGCAGCGGCGGAAGAGTTCGGCGATCCAGTCCTTCCAGCCGAGCCTGCCCGGCGGCGGCGCGACCTCGGCCATGACCAGCGCCGCCACCTCGGCCAGCAGCGCCTCGCGCGTGCTCACATGCCAGTGCACCGTGGCCGGGTAGACGTCGAGCCGGGCCGCCACTTCGCGCATGCTGAAGGCGCCAAGGCCGAATTCGTCGATCTGCGCCAGCGCTTCCTCGGCGATGCGCTGCTTCGTCAGGCCGCCGCCACCGGCGGGGCGACCGGCCGTACGGGGTTTCCGGGCCTTGGGGGGCGAATTCTTCGTCATGGTTGCGGCCATTGTGCGGCAGCCGGGTTGACTGTATAAACAAATTAAATTGAGCATTGATCAATAAATCGCGCTGCATGCGACGGGCGCACCACTCCTGAAGGACATCGCCATGGCCCACGCCGACATCGACCAGGCCCTTGCGGCCGCGCACCGCCGCTTCAACGAGGCCAACCCCGCCAGCCTGCGCCAGTTCGAGGAGCAGGCGCGCTACATGCCCGGCGCCAACAGCCGCTCGGTGCTGTTCTATGCGCCCTTCCCGCTGACCATCGCCAGGGGCGAGGGCGCGACGCTCTGGGACGCCGATGGCCATCGCTATGCCGACTTCATCGCCGAGTACACGGCCGGCGTCTACGGGCACTCGGCCCCAGAGATCCGCGAGGCCGTCGCCGAAGCCATGAAGGGCGGCATCAACCTCACCGGCCACAACCTGCTCGAAGGCCGGCTTGCCAGGCTCATCTGCGAGCGCTTTCCGCAGATCGAGCAATTGCGCTTCACCAACTCCGGCACCGAGGCGAACCTGATGGCGGTGACGGCGGCGCTGCACTTCACGGGGCGGCGCAAGATCGTCGTGTTCTCGGGCGGCTACCACGGCGGGGTGCTGGGCTTCGGCGCCAAGCCGCTGCCGACCACCGTGCCCTTCGACTTCCTGGTGCTGCCCTACAACGACGAGCAGACCGCGCGCGAGCAGATCGGCAAGCACGGCCCCGAGATCGCCGCTGTCCTGCTGGAGCCGATGCAGGGCGCGAGCGGCTGCATCCCGGGCCGGCTGGAGTTCCTGCAGGCGCTGCGCGAATCGGCCACCCGAGTGGGAGCGCTGCTGATCTTCGACGAGGTGATGACTTCTCGCCTCGCGCCGCACGGCCTGGCGAACAAACTGGGCATCCGCTGCGACCTGACCACGCTGGGCAAGTACATCGGCGGCGGCATGTCCTTCGGCGCCTTCGGCGGACGTGCCGACGTGATGGCGTTGTTCGATCCACGCACCGGGTCGCTGGCCCACTCGGGCACCTTCAACAACAACGTGCTGACGATGGCGGCCGGCCACGCCGGGCTCACGAAGCTGTTCACGCCCGAGGCGGCAGGCGCGTTGGCAGACAGGGGCGATGCGATGCGCAAGCGGCTCAATGCGCTGTGTGCCGGCGAGGGCGTGGCGATGCAGTTCACCGGCATCGGCTCGCTGATGAACGCGCATTTCGTGGGCGGCGAGGTACGCAGCACCGACGACCTTGCGCCCGTCGACGCGCGTCTGCGCCAGCTGCTTTTCTTCCATCTGCTGAGCGAGGGCATCTACACCTCGCCGCGCGGCTTCGTGGTGCTGTCGCTGCCGCTGAGCGACGTGGACATCGACCGCTACGTGGCCGCCATCGGCAGCTTCGTCGGCGAATACCGGGCGCTGCTGCCCGATGCTGCGAACTAGCTAGCGGGAACCGGCCACGCCCAGCAGCTCATGCAGGCGGGTGCTGGTGGTCGTGTACTGCAGCGGCACGGCCTTGCCTGGGAACACGATGGCGGTTGCGCCCCAGGCGGCCAGCGTTGCCTCGTGGAAGCCGCAGACGATGAGCTTCTTCTTGCCCGGGTAGGTGTTGATGTCGCCCACCGCGAACACGCCGCGCTCGCGGGTTTCGTACTTCTCGGTGTCGACCGGCACCTGCTTGCGCTCCAGCTCCAGGCCCCAGTCGGCGATGGGGCCGAGGCGCGGCGAGATGCCGAGGCAGGCGACCAGCGCGTCCAGCGGCAGGTCCAGCGTGGTCGCGTCAGGCGTGGTGATCCGGAGCTGCCTGCCGTCGAAGGCGGCGGGCTGGCCGACCTTGAAAGCCAGCTTGCCCGCGGCCACGAGGGCGCGCATGGTCGCGACGGTCGCTTCCTCGGCCTGGAAACCATCGCGCCGGTGCACCAGCGTGACCTGCTTCGCGATGGTCGTGAGCGCGATGGCGGTTTCGAGCGTGACGTCGTCTCCGCCGTTGACCACGACCGTCTGCCCGGCGAAGCGATCCAGCGAATCGGGGTGATAGAAGAGCGAGGAACCCTCGAATTGCGCAATGCCCTCGACCGCGATGCGCTTGGGCACGAAGGCGCCGACACCGGCCGCGATGAACACGGTTTTGGCAAGGAATGCCTTGCCCGCCGAGGTGGTCAGCAGCAGCCGCCCATCGGCCTCGCGCGCCAGGGTGGAGACCTGCTCGCCGAAGTGGAATTGCGGCTTGAAAGGCGCCACCTGCTGCAGCAGCGACTGCGCCAGGTCGCGCCCGCTGGTCACGGGCGTGCCGGGAATGTCGTAGATGGGCTTGTCGCCATACAGCGCCACGCACTGGCCGCCGGCGGCGGGCAGTGCATCGACGATATGGCAGGAGATTTCGAGAAGGCCCAGCTGGAAGGCCTGGAACAGCCCCACGGGGCCGGCGCCGACGATCAGCGCGTCGGTCTCGATGGGAGCGGCGATGGCGGCCGGCTGGTTCAGCGGATCAGCTCCCCGAGCTTGTCCGTCTTGTCCTTCCACTCCTCGGCCTCAGGCAGGGCGGGCTTGCGCTTGGTGATGCTCTTCCAGCCGTCGGCCTGGGCCAGCTCGGCGTTGATCTTGATGAAGGCGATCTGGTTGGCCGGCAGGTCTTCCTCGGCGTAGATCGCGTTGACCGGGCATTCAGGGATGCAGACCGCGCAGTCGATGCATTCGTCCGGGTCGATCACCAGCATGTTGGGACCTTCGCGGAAACAGTCGACGGGGCAAACGTCCACGCAGTCGGTGTATTTGCAACGGATGCAGGCTTCGGAGACGACGTGGGTCATTTGTTCTCTGGCGTCAGTGGTGAGGTCGGGGAAAACCCGTGATTTTAGGCCTTTGCGGCGGAGGGCTGCACGAGAACGGCAGCGGCGGTCTTGTGGGAGGCCGTATCGACCAGCACGAGGGAGCCCAGCGCACGTGATTGCGTGAAGGGCAGCACGGCCAGCGGCTGCTGCAGCGAGAGCATCACGTCGCCGATGGCGTTGGCTTCAAGCTGCGTCGCGGCTTCCGACTCGAGCGTGGTGATGTTCACGCGGTCGACGATGCGCGCCACCTTGGCCTTCACCCAGCGGTGGCCCTGCAGCGCCCAGTAGACGCGGCCCGCGACCAGCGGCTCGTCGTCGAGCCAGGCCACGGTGGCGGTGATCTCGCGCACCGGCTCGAAGGCGCCGGGCGCCAGCAGCCAGTCGCCGCGCGACACGTCGACCTCGCGGTCGAGCACGATGCCGGCGCTGTGGCCCGCATGCACCGCCTTCGGCTGGCGCGTGTGGCTCAGCACCTGGGCGACGGTGGCGGTCTGGTTGCTCGGCAGCACGGTCACGCGCTGGCCCGGCTCCACGTGGCCCGAGGCGACGCGGCCCCAGAACACGCGGCGGCCCTGCGAGGTGTCGGCCGACGACGAGAACTTCTCGACCCACTGCACCGGGAAGGCGAAGGGCACGGCCTCGTCCTGCGCGGTCACCGGCAGGTCTTCCAGCAGTTCGAGCAGGCTGGGGCCTTCGTAGCCGACCCAGTCGGGATGGCGCGTGGCCACGTTCCAGCCCTTGAGCGCGGAGATCGGCACGATGGCCGTCACCTGCACGCCCGCCGCTTCGGCGAAGGCGTTCAGCGCGGTCGAGATGCGTTCGAAGGCCAGGCCGGCGTCGGCGATGGCGTCGAGCTTGTTGACTGCGAACACGATCGACTGCACGCGCAGCAGGTGGCACAGGAGCGTGTGGCGGCGCGTCTGCGGCAGCAGCTCGCGCTTGACCACGGTGCCGTCCTCCACCTCGGCGGCCCAGGCCAGCTTGGTCGCATCGACCAGCACCACGGCGGCGTCGGCGGCGGAGGCGGCCGTGACCATGTTGCGCGTGTACTGCTCATGGCCCGGCGCGTCGCCGATGATGAACTTGCGCTTTGCGGTCGAGAAGTAGCGGTATGCCACGTCGATGGTGATGCCCTGTTCGCGCTCGGCCGAGAGGCCGTCCGTCAGCAGGGCCAGGTCGGTCTCGCCGCCGCGCTGCACGCCGGCGAGCTGGTCCTGCAGCACGGTCTTGCTGTCGACCAGCAGGCGGCCGATGAGCGTGCTCTTGCCGTCGTCTACCGAGCCGCAGGTGATGAAGCGCAGGGCGGTGCCGGTGTCGCCGTGAATTTCGGCGGGCGAGGCGTTTGAAATGACAGCAGCGTTCATTGAGTGATTCTCCAATTCGTGGAACACCGCGGAACCGGCTCTGCCGGGCCGCTGGTGTTGCCCCCTGCGAGGGGGTGGGCGTAGCGACACGAAGTGCGCGAAGCCTGGGGGTGGGTCAGAAGTACCCGTCTTTCTTGCGTTTTTCCATCGAAGCTTCGGACGTCATGTCGTCCATCCGCGTGGCACCGCGCTCGCTCACGTCGACCGACAGCGTCTCGAGCACCACGTCGCTCGCATCGGCTGCCAGGCTTTCCACCGGGCAGGTGGTGGTGATGTCGCCCACGGTGCGGAAGCGCACGTCGCGCACCTGCACCGTCTCGCCGTCGCGCGCCGGGGTCAGCCCGGTCACGGGCACCAGCAGGCCGCGGCGCTCCACCACTTCGCGCTTGTGCGTGTAGTAGATCGAGGGCAGGCCGACTTCCTCGCGGGCGATGTACTGCCACACGTCGAGCTCGGTCCAGTTCGAGATCGGGAACACGCGGAAATGCTCGCCCGGCGCGAGGCGGGTGTTGAACAGCGTCCAGAGCTCCGGGCGCTGGTCCTTGGGCTGCCACTGGCCGAAGCTGTCGCGGTGCGAAAAGATGCGCTCCTTGGCGCGCGCCTTCTCCTCGTCGCGGCGGGCGCCGCCGATCAGCGCGTCGAAGCGGAATTCCTCGATCGCCTCCAGCAGCGTCACCGACTGGTGCGCGTTGCGCGACTCGCCCGGATGTGCCAGCCGCACGGTGCCGCGCTTCATCGAGTCCTCCACGCTGCGCACGATCAGCTCCGCGCCCAGTTCCTTCGCACGGCGGTCGCGGTACTCCGTCACCTCGGGGAAGTTGTGGCCGGTGTCGATCATCAAGAGCGGATAGGGAATGCGGCCGACGCCGAAAGCCTTCTCCGCGCACTTCAGCAGCACCAGCGAATCCTTGCCGCCCGAGAACAGCAGGGTGGGGCGCTCGAAGGCGGCCGCCACTTCGCGCAGGATGAAGATGGTTTCTTCCTCCAGCGCATCGAGGTGCGTGTTGGACAGGTGTGCCGCCGGCAGCAGCAGTTCGGTTTCGGTTCGGGCGTTCATCGGAGGATGGGGTGCTGGATGCGGTAGGTCGATGCGGGGCGGGCGCTCAGTGCGCGAGGTGCAGCCCGCACTCGCGGTTGTCTTCGCCCTTGGTCGGGTCGACGTAGTCGAAGTTGTTGGGCAGGCCGTGCTTTACGCAGTACTCGTGCAGATCCTTGGACGACCAGTGCAGCAGCGGCGCGACCTTGATCAGGCCGTCGGGGTTGATGCTGACCGGGTCCATCTGCGCACGCACGGCCGTGTCGGTGGCTCGCAGCGCGGTGAACCAGACCTTCGGCGCCGTCTCGCGCAGCGCGCGCGCGAAGGGCTCCAGCTTCACCTCTTCGGTGAAGGCGGCGTGGCGCGGGTCGTCCAGCGCGGGCGTGGGGCCTTCCACTGCCTCGCGATGGGCGCGCGAGCGGCGCGGCAGGTAGATGTGCAGGTCCAGGCCCAGTTGCTTCGTCACCTCGTCGGCAAAGCGGTAGGTGGCCTCGGTGTTGTAGCCGTTGTCCATCCACACCACCGGCACGTCGCGCTTCACCTGCGTGACCAGGTGCAGGATCACCGCCTCGAAGGGGCGGAAGTTGGTGGTGACGATGGCCGGCTGGCCCAGGCCGAGCGCCCAGTCCACCAGGCCCTGGGCGTTGCGGCCCAGCTCGGCGTTGATGCGGTCGATGTCGATGCTCATGTCGATGCCTTCACGCGCTCTCGGTAGCCGCCGCGAAGTGCGGAACGGTCTGCACCGCATCGCCCTGGTAGAAGGCGGCGAAGCGGTCGAACTGGCGCTGCGCGTCGGAGGCGTCCACGCCTTCCTTGAGCACCGCGCTCGAGAAACCGGTGCGCTCCATCTGCACGAGCTGGTCGATCAGCACGTCGCCCGTGGCGCGGATGTCGCCGGTAAAGCCCAGGCGGCGGCGCAGCAGGAAGGCCTGGCTGTAGGCGCGGCCATCGGTGAACTTCGGGAAGTGCAGGTCGATGCGCTCGATGTCGGCCAGGCACACCTCGATGGCGAGCGGGTCGGCGTCGTTGGGCAACTGCAGCACCTTCGGGTCGCCGTCGTCGACGTGTTCTTCCGCCGAGAGGATGTTCAGGGTTTTTTTCATGCTGCTTCCTCCACCTTGAAACGTGCACCGTTGGCGGCGGCCTTGAACGGGTCGTGGCCGACGCGGCGCAGCGTGTCGATGAAGTTCTCGCCGTTCTCACGGGTATCGCGGTAGGTGTTGAGCACGGCCTCGATCACGCCGGGCACTTCTGCCGCCGAGAACGAGGGGCCCACCACCTTGCCGGCCTGCGGCGTGCCGCTGAGCGCAGAGCCGTCGGAGCCGCCGAGGGTGACCTGGTACCACTCCTTGCCGTCCTTGTCGACGCCGAGGATGCCGATGTGGCCGCTGTGGTGGTGGCCGCACGAATTGATGCAGCCGCTGATGTGCAGGTCGATCTCGCCCAGGTCGTCGAGTTCGTCGAGGTCCTGGTAGCGCTCGGTGATGGCTTCGGCGACCGGAATGGAGCGTGCGTTGGCCAGTGCGCAGAAGTCGCCGCCGGGGCAGGCGATCATGTCCGTCAGCAGGTGCACGTTGGCGCTGGCGAAGCCGGCCGCGCGGGCGGCGAGCCACAGCGCGTGCAGGTCTTCGGCATGCACCCAGGGCAGCAGCACGTTCTGGTCGTGCGTCACGCGGGCTTCGCCGGCCGAGAAGCGGTCTGCCAGTTCGGCGATGGTGTCGAGCTGATCGGCCGATGCGTCGCCAGGGGCCTGCTTCAGGCGCTTGAACGACAGCGTCACGGCGCGCAGGGCCGGGTTCTTGTGCGGCGCCACGTTGCGCGCCAGCCAGCGGGCGAACTGCACGTCGTCGGCGGCGTGGTGGCGCAGCTCGGCGTCGGTCTTCTCGGCGCTCTGCAGCACGCGGGTGGCGAGCGCGGGCGGCACGAACGATGCGGCCACGCGGTCGTACTCTTCCTGCGTGATGGTGTGCGGCGCGCCGTCGTGCTCGAGGATCTGCTTGTACTCGGCCTCGACGTCGTCGATGTAGCGCTGGCCCTCGGCCTTCACCAGGATCTTGATGCGCGCCTTGTAGATGTTGTCGCGGCGGCCGTAGCGGTTGTAGACGCGGATCACGGCCTCGAGGTAGTTCATGATCTGCTGCCACGGCAGGAACTCGCGCAGCACCGTGCCCACGATGGGCGTGCGGCCCATGCCGCCGCCCACCTGCACACGGAAGCCCACAGCGCCAGGGGCGATGTTTTGTGATGCGTCGCCGGCTTCGTGTTTCACCACGTGCAGGCCCACGTCGTGCCAGCCGGTGGCGGCGCGGTCCTCGGTGGCGCCGGTGATGGCGATCTTGAACTTGCGCGGCAGGAACGCGAATTCGGGGTGCAGCGTGCTCCACTGGCGCATGATTTCCGCGAACGGGCGCGGATCTGCGACCTCGTCGACGGCGATGCCGGCGCGCTCGTCGCTGGTGATGTTGCGGATGCAGTTGCCGCTGGTCTGGATGCCGTGCATGTCGACCGAGGCCAGCAGGTCCATCACGTCGGCCGACTTGGCCAGCGGAATCCAGTTGTACTGGACGTTCTGGCGAGTCGTGAAGTGAGCGTAGTGGGTGGGGAGCTTCTGGCTGCCGAGCAGGCCTTGCGTCTCGATGGCCTTCTTGTAGACCTCCGCCTCGGGCTCGTCGTACTCGCGGGCGATGCGGGCCAGCACGCGCAGCTGGCGGCTCGACAGTTCGCCGTAGGGCACGGCCACGCGCAGCATCGGCGCGTAGCGCTGCACATACCAGCCGTTTTGCAGGCGCAGGGGGCGGAACTCGTCTTCGGCGAGCTTGCCTTTCTGCCAGCGCTCGAGCTGGTCGCGGAATTGGGCAGCCCGCTGGTGGACGAACTGGCGGTCGAATTCTGTGTATTGGTACATCGTGCGTGTGTCTTGAGGAAGTGCGGTGCCGCGCATGGAACGGGGCACCCCAGCAAGAAGGCGCGATTGTCCGAGCGCTCCTTATGGAACCAAACTATTTTTTGGTTCGCGCTTTATGCGGATAAGCTTATTCGCCAGTATCCATGCGGGTTTCCGGGCGGTTTGATGCTTATTCCGGATAAGGCCGCAATGCTGGCTTCGCCACTCCGAGGCAATGAACGCAGTCCGGGTAAGTCCTGACGCGCCTGCCGACCGGCCGCAGTGAAATGGTTATCTTAAATAACCAGATTGGCTGGAAACGCAATGACTGCTTCGACCTCGCGCCGCGGCGCGCTCCTTGCCGGGTTCGCAACCGTGGCCGCTTTCTCCAATGCCAATGCGGCCGATGCGCCGCCGGCTGCCATCGCCACGCCGACCAGCGAACGCTTCCCGGTCGTGCTGCCCCGCACCGAATTCGTCTATGAGGCCATCGTCGACATCGCGCCGCCGATGACGCTGGGCGCCTCGCCCTTCGGGGAGCGCTTCATGGTGCCGATCACGGGCGGCTCGTTCGAGGGGCCGGGCCTGCGCGGCACGGTGCTGGCCGGCGGGGCCGACCGCCAGTTGCTGCGCCGTGACGGCGCGAAGAACCTCGATGCCGTCTACGAGCTCAAGACCGACGACGGCGTGGTGATCTCGGTGCGCAACACGGTGCTGTCGCGCAATCCAAGGAACGGGCCGCGCTACGCGTTCTCGACGCTGCAGATCATTGCGCCCGAGGGCAAGTACGGCTGGCTCAACGACTTCGTCTACGTGGGCACGCTCGATCCGCTGCGGCCGCAGCGCGAGGCCGTGGTTATCCGTGTCTACAAGGTGGTCTAGCGCAGCATCGACGACATCGCCGAGCAGCAGTTCAGCATGCGCACGGCCGCTTCCACCGTCGGGGCGGTGAAGCGGAGGGTGACGCCGTCCACGCGCTCGAAGCTCGGCCACTGGCAGAAGAGATCGGCCAGTGCAGAGGTCTGGGCGCGCAGCGTCACCGACTGCGGTCCTTCGAAGACGAGCGGCTTGGCCTTCGCGCGGGCCGCCAATGCTTCTTCCACGCCCGCACGGATTGCCCGGCGCGACTGCTCGGGCGAGAGCGACACGCCACTGGTGCAGCCCGTGGCCTTCTTCGTCTCCACGAAGGTCGCGTGCGGGAAGAGCGGGCGGTTCTCGGCGATGAAAACGTCGTCGCCGCTGGCCATCACCACCGGCACGCCGTATTCGCCGGCCAGCGCGCCGTAGAGGCCGGCCTCGCCCAGTTCCTCGCCGCCGAGCGAGATGCCCGCGAACGCGAAGCTGTTGATCGTGTGGGCGAGGATGCCGCGCCCCTGGGCGCGCGAGTGGTAGCCGACCATGCAGACGGCGTCCACGCCTTCTTCCACGCCCGCCACCATGCTCAGGTAGCGCGGCTTGCCCTGGATCACGCGGGCGCGCGAATCGAGCAGGTCGGGCGGCATGTTGCGAAAGCCCCCGTGCGAATCGTTCACCAGCACCTCGGTGGCGCCCGCGTCGAAGGCGCCGGCGATCGCCGCGTTGGCCTCTTGCGTCATCAGCAGCCGGGCACGCTCGTACTCCGGGTTGCCCGCGCGGACCTGCTCGGAGTGATAGACGCCGGCGACGCCTTCGATGTCGGTGGAGATCAGGACTTTCATTGGGCGGTTCGTGTTCAGGCGTGGGTTGAGAAGAGGGCGGAGGCGGGCAGCACGTCGGACAGCGCCGCGCGGTGGTTGCCGTCGCGTCCGGTCACCGGCGAGGCGCGGCACAACGCATGGATGATCGCCTGTTCCGTGCTGTCGGCCGCGGCCTGGAAGAGGCCGTCGAGCAGCCCGTCGTGCAGCATCGCCACGGCCGGCATCGGCCGCTCGACGCTGCAGGGCACGGTGTAGGCGGTTGAAAAGGCCAGCACGATGTCGCCGCTGCCGTGCCCGAAGACAGAGCCCGTGCGCGCCAGCCCGGCACCGGCGCGCAGCGCGAGGCGGCGCAGCTGGCGCGCGTCGAGAGGGGCATCGGTGGCCACCACGATGATGATCGAGCCCTTCTCGGCCTCGTTCACCGCCGGCAGGCTGCGCTCGGCCTGCAGCGCGGCGAGCCGTTCGCCCACCGCATGTCCTGCCAGCAGCAGCTGCGGCTGGCGCCCGTAGTTGGCCAGCACCAGCGCGCCCACCGTGTGCAGGCCGCCGGTGCCGGCGTTCTTCTCGCCGCCCAGGCCGCCGCTGGTGCCGTCGTTGCGCGCCGACACCCGCCGGGACGCGCTGCCGATGCCGCCCTTGAGCTGGAAGCTCGACATGCCGCGCCCCGCGCCGACCGAGCCCTGTTCGAAGTCGACCCCGGTGTCGGTCAGCGCATGCAGGTAGTCGGCCTCGCTGACCGCCATGCGCTGGATGTCGTTGAGAAAGCCGTCGTTGCACTCGAACACCAGCGGATTGACCGTGGGCAGGGTGCGTCCGCACTCGGGGTTGTCGGCCACGCAGCGGCGGATCTGCGCCGCGGCCACCGTGCCGACCGAGAAGGTGTTGGTCAGCGCGATGGGCGTCTCCAGCACGCCGAGCTCTTCCACCTGCAGCAGCCCGACGCTCTTGCCGAAGCCGTTGAGCACCGCCGCGGCGGCGGGCACCTTGTCGCGGAAGAGGTCGCCCGCGTGCGGACGGATGACGGTCACGCCCGTCTGCACGGGCCCGTCGGCCAGCGTGCGGTGGCCGACGGTGACGCCTGCGACGTCGGTGATGGCGTTGCGTTCGCCCTGGAGCAGGCTGCCGATGAAAGGGAGGGAGACCTGCTGCTTGCTGGAAGACATTGCGAAGAAAGAGAGACTTACTGGCGGTCGATCTTCGGATCGAGCGCGTCGCGCAGCGCATCGCCCAGCAGGTTGAAGGCGAGCACGGTGAAGAAGATGGCCAGGCTGGGGAAGAGCGCCACGTGCGGCGAGGTCACCATGTCGGCGCGGGCCTCGCTGAGCATCGCGCCCCATTCGGGCGTCGGCGGCTGCGCGCCCATGCCCAGGAACGAGAGGCTGGCGGCCGTGATGATCGACGTGCCCACGCGCATCGAGAAATACACCACGATCGACGAGATGGTGCCCGGCAGGATGTGCCGCACGATGATGGTCCAGTCGGACGCGCCGATGCTGCGCTCGGCCTCGATGTAGGTCTGCTGCTTGAGCACCAGTGTGTTGCCGCGCACCAGGCGCGCGAAGGCCGGCACGCTGAACACCGACACCGCCACCACCACGTTGGTCATGCTGCTGCCCAGGATGGCGACCACGCCCAGCGCCAGCAGGATGCCGGGGAAGGCGAAGAGCACGTCCGAGACGCGCATCACGATGCGGTCCCACCAGCCTTCGTAGTAGCCCGCCAGCAGGCCGAATGCGGTGCCGATGATGCCGCCCAGTACCACCGACAGGAAGCCCGCCATCAGCGAGATGCGCGCGCCCATCAGGATGCGGCTGAAGATGTCGCGGCCCAGCGGATCGACGCCGAACCAGTGCGCGGCCGAGGGTCCGGTGTTCAGCATGTCGTAGTCGAAGAAGTTCTCCGGATCGAAAGGCACGATCCATGGCGCGAACACCGCGACGAACACCAGCAGCAGCACGAAGAGCGCGGCGACGATGCCCACCGGCTGCTTCTTGAAGCGGCGCCAGCATTCGCCCCAGGGCGTGCGGACCTTGCCGGCGGTTTGAACGGCCACGACCGGTGGCGCGATGGTTTCGGCAGGCGCGCCGGTAGCTTGAGTCATATCAGTCATGTGTTGCAGTTCCTTCGGGGAACACCGCGGAACCGGCTTTGCCGGGCCGCTGGTGTTGCCCCCTGCAAGGGGGTGGGCGAAGCGACACGAAGTGCGCGAAGCCTGGGGGTGGTCATTTGTACCGGATGGTCGGGTTGATGTAGCCGTAGAGCACGTCGACCACCAGGTTGATCAGGATGAATTCGAGCGAGAACAGCAGCACCAGCGTCTGGATGACGGGGTAGTCGCGCATCTGCACGGCATCGACCAGCAGGCGACCGAGGCCGGGCCAGTTGAACACCGCCTCCACCAGGATCGAGCCGCCCAGCAGGAAGCCGAACTGCAGGCCCATCATCGTCACCACCGGAATGAGCGCGTTGCGCAGGCAGTGCTTGATGATCACGGCGCGCTCGCGCACGCCCTTGGCGCGCGCAGTGCGCACGAAGTCTTCCTGGATCACCTCGACGAAGGAGGCCCGCGTGAAGCGCGCCATCACGGCCGCCACGGCCGCGCCCAGCGTGATCGAGGGCAGGATGTAGTGCTTCCAGCTGCTGGCGCCCACCGTGGGCAGCCATCCGAGCTGGACCGAGAAGATCTGCATCAGCAGCATGCCGAGCGCGAAGGCCGGAAACGAGATGCCGGACACGGCGAGCGTCATGCCCAGCCGGTCGGGCCACTTGTTGCGGTACACGGCCGAGACGATGCCGATGGCCATGCCGAAGATCACCGCCCACACCATGCTGGTGATGGTCAGCATCACCGTCGGGAAGAAGCGCTCGCCGATCTCGGTCGCCACCGGCCGCCGCGTGCGGATGGAGGTGCCGAAGTCGCCCTGCAGCATGTGGGAGAAGAAGCTCACGAACTGCTGCGGCAGCGGCTTGTCCAGCCCGAGCTCCGCGCGGACCATGGCCACGGTCTGCTCGTCGGCGTCCTGGCCGGCGGCGAGACGCGCCGGATCGCCGGGCAGCATGTGGACGAACAGGAACACCAGCACTGCCACGATGAGCAGCGTGGGGATCAGGCCCAACAGTCGTTTGAGAAAGTAATTCAGCATGGCATCACAAAACAGTCACCCTCATCAGGGAAACACCGCGGAACCGGCTCTGCCGGGCCGCGCGTGTTGCCCCCGGCGAGGGGGTTGGCGTAGCGACACGAAGTGCGCGCAGCCTGGGGGAGTACTCAGTTCGACACTGCGATCGTGTCGATGTTGATGTTGCCGTCAGGCATCACGAACACGCCCGACAGACGCTTGGCATGCGCCGACAGGTTCTGCTCGGTGACCATCGGCACGCGCGGCAGGTCCTTGCGGATCTCTTCCTGCGCGGTCTTGTACAGCGCGGCGCGTTCCTTCTCGTCCGTGGTCACCAGCGCCTTGGCCAGCGCGTTGTCGACGGTCTCGCTCTTGTAGAACGACATGTTGTTCAGCTTGGGAGCCCAGGCTTCCGAGGCGAACAGCGGGCGCAGGCCCCAGTCGGCTTCGCCGGTCGACGACGACCAGCCGGTGTAGTACATGCGGACCTTGGCCGTCTTCGGATCGGGCCATGCATCCACCTGCTCGGTACGCTGGCCCACTTCGAGCGCCTGCACCTGCAGCTTGATGCCGATCTGCGCAAGCTGCTGCTGCACGAACTGGATCGTCTTCTGCGCGGTCGTGTTGTTGTAGGCGCTCCACAGCACCGACTCGAAGCCGTCGGGGTAGCCGGCTTCCTTCATCAGTTCCTTGGCCTTTTTCAGGTCGTAGGGAATGGGGGCCATCTTCTCGGCGTACTTCACGCCCTGGGGCAGCACGCCCTGCGCGGGGAAGGCATAGCCGCCGAAGGCGACCTTGGCCAGCGCCTCCTTGTTGATGGCGTAGCCGATGGCCTCGCGCACCTTCGGGTTGTCGTAGGGCTTCTGCAGCATGTTGAATGCCAGGAAGCGCGTGATGATCGAGGGCGATGCCACCACTTCGAGCTTCTCGCTCTTCTTCAGCAGCTCGGCCTGCTCATAGGGAATCGGGTAGGCGAAGTCGGCCTCGCCGGTCTGCAGCATCGCGGCGCGCGTGTTGTTCTCGAGCACCGGCTTCCACGAGATGTTGTCGACCTTCGGATAGCCCTTCTTCCAGTAGCCGTCGAACTTCTTGGCCTTGACGGCTTCGGTCTGCTTCCATTCGACGAACTCGAAGGGGCCCGTGCCCACGGGGTGGAAGGCGATGTCCTTGTTGCCCCACTTCTTCAACGCGGTGGGCGAGATCATGGCGGCCGATGCGTGGGCCAGCGAGTTGATGAAGGGGCCGAAGGGCTCCTTCAGCGTGATGCGCACGGTGCTGGGGTTCACCACCTCGACCTTGCTCACGCGGTTGAACTGGTTGTAGCGCAGCAGCTTGTTGTCCTGGTTCAGCACGCGGTCGAGCGTGAACTTCACGGCGTCGGCGTTGAAGTCGGTGCCGTCGTGGAACTTCACGCCGGTGCGCAGCTTGATGGTGTAGACCAGGCCGTCCTTCGACACTTCGTAGCCCTCGGCCAGCACGTTCTGCACCTTCAGGTCCTTGTCGAACTGGAACAGGCCTTCATAGAAGGTCTTGGTCACGGCCGTGGTGATGGTGGTGTTGGTGTTGTACGGGTCCAGCGTTTCCGGCTGGTAGCCGATGGACAGCACCACGTCTTTCGCGGCCAGTGCCGTGCCCGAGGCGGCCAGCGCGGCCAGGCCCAGCAATGCGGATGCCCATCGCAGGGAGGAAGATGCTTGTTGCGTCATGGAAGAACTCCAGTCGGTTCGAGGAAAAAAGCAGGAGGGCCTGCGGGTTGAGAAAAATGAACGAGGAAAGAAAAGGGGCGCGGGTCAGAACGCGCCGCCGATGGCGTGCCGCGCAACGAAGTGACCCGGCGCGACCTGCACCAGCGGCGGCACCTCGGGCTCGTCGCCCACCGCGCGGATCGGGCTGGGAATCTCGCCTTCGAGCAGGGCGCGCGGCTTGTGGCGGCGCGACGGATCGGCCACCGGCACTGCCGACATCAGCTTGCGGGTGTAGGGGTGCTGCGGCGCCTCGAACACTGCGCGGCGCGGGCCGATCTCGACGATCTGGCCCAGGTACATCACCGCCACGCGGTGGCTGATGCGCTCCACCACCGCCATGTCGTGCGAGATGAAGAGGAAAGCCACGCCCAGCTCGCGCTGCAGGTCGAGCATCAGGTTGACGATCTGCGCCTGGATGGACACGTCCAGCGCCGACACCGATTCGTCGGCCACCACCACCTTGGGGTTGAGCGCGAGCGCCCGCGCAATGGCGATGCGCTGGCGCTGGCCGCCTGAGAACTCGTGCGGATAGCGCTGTGCCGCCTCGGGCGGCAGGCCCACCTTCTGCAGCAGCCAGTCGACGCGCTGCTGCGCCTCGGCGCCGCTGGCGATCTTGTGGATCAGCAGCGGCTCCATGATCGAGAAGCCCACCGTCACGCGCGGATCGAGCGAGGCGAACGGATCCTGGAAGATGAACTGGATGTTGCGGCGCAGCGCCTGCAGCTCGCGCGTGGGCAGCTCGCGGATGTTCTTGCCGCCGAACTCGATGGCGCCGCTCTGGCTCTCGACCAGGCGCAGCAGCGAGCGGCCGGTGGTCGACTTGCCGCAGCCCGACTCGCCGACCAGCGCCAGCGTCTCGCCGGGGTACAGGTCGAAGCTGATCTTCTCCACCGCATGCACGCGGCGCTTCACGCGGCCGAAGAGGCCGCTGCGCACGTCGAAGCGGGTGACGAGGTCCCGCACGCGCAGGATCGGGCCGGCGTCGGCGCGCACCGTGTCCTGCGGGGTGGCCTGGTGGGGCGCCGCGGCGTCGGCGCTGGCCTCGGTGCGCAGCAATTCGAACTTGGCCGGCAGGTCGGTGCCCTGCATCGCGCCCAGCTTGGGCACGGCCGAAAGCAGAGCGCGGGTGTAGGGGTGCTGCGGCGCGGCGAACACGTTGTCGGAGACGCCTTCTTCCACCTTGTCGCCGCGGAACATCACCAGCACGCGGTCGGCGATCTCGGCCACCACGCCCATGTCGTGCGTGATGAACAGCACGCCCATGTGCATCTCCTTCTGCAGCTCGCGGATGAGCTGGAGGATCTGTGCCTGGATGGTCACGTCCAGCGCGGTGGTGGGCTCGTCGGCGATCAGCAGCTGCGGCTTGCACGACAGCGCCATCGCGATCATCACGCGCTGGCGCATGCCGCCCGAGAGCTGATGCGGGTAGCGGTCGAGCACGTTGCGCGCCTCGGGAATGCGCACCAGCTCCAGCATGCGCAGGGCTTCGGCGCGCGCGGCCGCGTCGCTCTTGCCCTGGTGGATGCGGATGGCCTCGGCGATCTGGTCGCCGGCCGTGAACACCGGGTTCAGCGACGTCATCGGCTCCTGGAAGATCATCGCGATGTCCGCGCCGCGGATGTTGCGCATGGCACTGTCGCGCGCCTGCGCGAGGTCGAGCACCTCGCCGTTGCGGCGGCGGAACATCATGCTGCCGTTCAGGATGCGGCCGCCGCCGTGCTCCACCAGGCGCATCAGCGCCAACGAGGTCACCGACTTGCCCGAACCCGATTCGCCCACCACCGCGAGCGTTTCGCCGTGGTCGACGTGGAATGACAGCTTCTTCACGGCATCGACCGTGCGCTCGGAAGTCGAGAAGCGAACGGTGAGGTCGTCGACGGCGAGAACGCGGCCGTCCGGCAGGGCGAGGGCAGGGGTGGACATGGGAATGCGAGAAAAAAGGGGCTGCTGCGTCAGGCGAAGATGGCAGTCTTCGGCGCTTCGTTGCCGCGCGCGTGGCCGCGGTACATGCCTTCGCTGTTGAAGGCCAGGCTCAGGTTGCCGTGGCGGTCCACGGCGATCAGCCCGCCGGAGCCGCCGATGGCCGGCAGCGACTGCTGCACCACGGCGTGCGTGGCGGCTTCGAGCGTCGCGCCGCCGTAGGCCATGCGCGCGCAGACGTCGTAGGCCGCGGCGACGCGGATGAACATCTCGCCGCTGCCGGTACACGACACGGCGGCCGTGCGGTCGTCGGCGTAGGTGCCGGCGCCGATGAGCGGCGAGTCGCCGATGCGGCCCACGCGCTTGTTGGTCATGCCCCCGGTAGAGGTGGCCGCGGCCAGATGGCCGTGCATGTCGAGCGCGACCGCGCCGACGGTGCCGAACTTCTTGTCCTCGTCGAGCGGCGAGGATGCGGTCATCGAGGCGCCTTCATGGTCCGTCACCACGCGGCCCGTGCCGCGCACGCGGTAGAGCTGCTGGCGACGTGCCTCGGTGGAGAAGAACGAGGGCTCGACCATCTCCAGCCCGCGTTCGCGAGCGAAGGCCTCGGCACCCGCGCCGGCCAGCAGTACATGGGCGCCGTCTTCGAGCACGGCGCGCGCGGCCCGCACCGGGCGGCGGATGTGGCACACGCCCGCGATGGCGCCGGCGGCGAGCGTGGCGCCATCCATCACGGCGGCATCGAGCTCATGCGTCTCGTCGTGCGTGAACACTGCACCGTGGCCGGCGTTGAAGAGCGGGCACTCCTCGAGCATCTCCACCGCGAGGCAGGTGGCGTCCAGCGCGGATGCGCCCTTGAGCAGCATCGCCTGCGCAGCGGCCACGATGCTCTTCAATGCATCGTGATAGGCCTGCGCCTGTTCCGCGCTCGTCGTCGCGGCGCTGATGGTGCCGGCGCCGCCATGGATGGCGATCACGGGCACGTGAGTCTGGATCATCGGGAAGCTTTCTTCTTTCTCTTGCCGGCGCCGGTCGCGGCGGAGGCATCTGTCGTTGTCTTGTCCTGCCCGGCGGCGCCCGTGTCGAGGCCGTTGATGCGGGGCAGCCCGTTGGCCCCATGCAGCCACGGTCGCACCGCGTGCAGGATGCGGCCGGCCGAGTGCACCGGGTCGGGCGCGCGCAGCGCCACCGCGCTGGTCAGCGCCTCGATCAGCGCGAGCACGCTGGTCTCGCAGTTCGGGCGGTAGCTGGTCTCGGTCTGGCAGAAGAGCGCCACGTCGGCCAGCGGCGCCAGCGGCGAGCTGGGGCGGTCGGTGAGGGCGATCACGGCGCAGCCCTGGCTGCGCGCGATCTGCGCGAGCGAAATGGTGTCCGTCAGGTAGCGCGGAAAGGTCAGGCCGATGAACACGTCCTGCGGCCCTGCGTGCATCAGCGTGCGCGCCGCATGCGTGACGCCGCTCACGCTGGAGAGCATGCGCACGTCGCTGCAGCTGCCGTCCAGCCCGTGCTGCAGCAGCCCCGCGAGCCACGCGCTCGCGCCGAAGCCGCCGATGTACACCGAGCGCGCCTTGCCGATGCGCTCCACCGCGGCTTCGCATGCGGCGTAGTCCAGCGTCTGGCGGGTCGCGTCGATGTTGCGGCGGCTCTCGTCGAGCGCGGTGGCGAACACCTCGGCCACCGTGGTCGGCCGCTCCAGATTGCCGCGCAGACGCTCGACCGGCGCCACCAGCGGCTCGAAGCCGCGCACGAGCTCGGCCCGGAAGGCGGCGTAGCCATCGAAATCCAGCGCCCGCGCAAAGCGGTTGGCTGTGGCCACCGAGACGCCCACCACCGCTGCCAGCTCATCGATGGGCAGCGTGGCGACCTGCAGCGGATGCTCCAGTACGTAGTCGGCCACCTGCCGGTGCGAGCGAGACAGCCGTGGCAAAGCCTGCGCGATGCGCTGAGCCACGGTGGTGCCTGGGGAGTCGAAAGTGGTGCTCATGGAGGGTGCGATGCGCCCGAAAGTGTGCGTTTTTTGAAAACCGGTTTACAAATATAAGTCAGAGAAGAAAATTTTCTGTCATTTTTGATCGTGGTTGCAAGGAGCGGGCCAGCGAAAAAAGGGCTTTGGGGAGGCTGCGCGCGCGCTGTTTCATTCGCGGAAGGCTTGCGCAGGCGCTTCGCGGAAGAGCTTCTAGGTGTTTCCCCTGATGCAGCGGGATTGCGCCTGTCGGCGCGCGGGGCGACGGATGACCAGCGCCTTGCGCGGTCGTGCTATGAGGGGAAATATTCGAGGACTTCGTCGCCCGCAGCGTCGACAGCGCCCGTGGGCTTCCAGCCCAGATGCCGGTAGAACCCGTACGACCGGACCTCGGGGTCGGACGAACAGCCCAGAAAGAGTCTGTTGAACCCCGATGCCCTGAACTCGTCGACCATCAGGTCCAGCAGACGCTTGCCAAGGCCCATCCCCTCGAAGGCTGGCAAGAGCGCCAGCACCACGATTTCGCCTGTGTCGCGGTCGCCGAAGCAATAGCCGGCGAGTTCGCCGTCCACAGTGCAGACGTAACCCGGCAGCGAGCCGTCAGCGATGCCCGCGCCCCAACTCGCGAACGTGATCCCGAGGGCTGCGAGCTGATCGACCGTGAAGGCGTTTTCCCTGGTCTTGCCTCGCAACTCGATGCAGCCCGCCGTATCTGCTGGCACTGCCTTGCGAAAGACGATGTTCACGCTGCCGTCTTCTGCATGAACACGCTCAGCGGGTCATCCGGGTAGCTCCCGAACGGTCCGCGCCGCACATAGCCCGCGCGCGCATAGAACGACAGTGCCTCCGGCTGGCTCACGCCCGTTTCCAGCCTGAACATCGCGCAGCCACGCGCCATCGCTTCGCCTTCAAGGAAGCCCAGCACTTTCGCCGCGACACCTTGCCCCCGGTTCTCGGGGCGCACATACATGCGCTTTAGCTCGCCGAACTCCGGCTCCATGACGATGGCACCGCAGCCGATGGCCGTGCCCTCGCCATCGCGGGCGACGGCGAACAGCACGTTCGGCGCCGACAGCGCCGCGATGTCGATGCCGTAGTGGCACTCGGGCGGGTAGAGCGGCTTCTGGTAGGCGTCGAGGTCGTCGATGAGCTGGATGACGTCGGGTTGGGCGGGGCTTTCGAGGGAGATTCGCATCGGGCGATGGTATCCAGCCGACGGGCGGTTGATTGGGAGTGTGGGGCGAAAGAAAACCCGCCGAAGCGGGTTGGGTGGAGAACAAGGGTCAGCGGCTCGCCCTCAATGTCTTCAGGCGACGTTCTGCTTCACCCGGCGGAATTTTTCCTTCCGCCTCCAACTTCTTGAGCCTTCGCTCATCGGCTCGATATAGCGCGTCTTTCAGAAGCTTCATCTTGCGCTCCCTGCAAGGGTCGCATTCGTAGAAGCCCGCAGGACTTGCCGTGACTTTCATTCCGGTGTCGTACTCTGCGGTGGTGATTCGCCCGGTGGGCTCAATGCCCATGGCCAGAATCTTTCCATTCTTGAACGTCACCAGCACACTGCCCTTGCATCCAGTGGTGTCGGTGTTTTCAGGGGCATAGGCACTCCATGAAACCCTGCGCATATGAAGCAGGGCGTAGCGGACGTCCTCTTCCGTTAGCACGACATCGTCGCAATCCAGGAAATCCTTGTCTTCCCAGGCCGTTCGGCGCGACGGCTCCGTGATCTCGATCTTTTGCACGTAAGCGAGGGGATATCGCCGGTCGGCCGCCTCTGCTACAGCTATTCCTGTCGCCACGATCAAGGTCGTGACGATGAGGGAGTTGAACTTGTTCATGGCTTTGGTACGGGCAGATTCCAGTTTGCGCCCTGGGCTTCGGTCTTGTTCTTGCTGCTGACCAAGGGATGGCGGAATACCTCGGTGTGAGGCATTTGCATCGAGTCCTCAAGTACGCTTACCAGCCATGAGAGCGCTTGATTTTGCGCGGCGGTCGGCGTGTCGAATATGCCGTACTCGCCTCGCAGTTTGTCAAGGGACCAATGTCGTTCTTCCGGGATGGGCCGGAATCCAGCGGGCAGTCTTGCCCTGCCAACCATCTCGATTCCGATGGCTTCCATGTTGCCTGGATAGCGCTCATGCGGCGCCTTGCGCATTTCAATGCGATGAATCGCCGTGGCTCCAGCCTTTGCCGGAAAGTCCCGCGGGGTGCATTTGCCTGTTATCAGACACCTCGCCTTCAACGGCCCCACATGATTCGTCCTCTGATAAATCGCCGCCGTCTGATAGATCGTCCCATCCTTGTCGATGAGAAAGTGCGCTCCATTGGCCTTGGGGTTCCTGTAGCTGTTCAGCGATGACTCCAGCGTTTCGGCATCGGTCTGGTGCACGACGATGCCGGTGATGGCGGCGGTGCGTTTCCCTCGTTCGATCTGCGGACTGCGCGCATGCCGCACACGCGCGTGACTGATCATTCCGTGTTTGTCGATTTCGACAAGCATGGGTTTTCCTCCCTGAAGATTCGTTGTTTATCTGCTCTGCAGAAGCCGTGTCTCGCGCAACGGATGAGCGCGGGGCCACGGCCTCGCGGCGCATGCTAAAGGCTTAAAAGTGAACTGGGTGATGACTTCGTCAACCATTTGTGGCCCGTTGCGCAAACCCCGTCCGCGCGCAAGGTTGAGCGCGCCATCAAACAATGGCCGCGCGGCAGACTGACCGGTCTGCCGTACCTTCTTCATCCCGAATTCCTCAAGCACCAAGGAGCAGCACTTTGGAATACCGTCATCTGGGCAAATCCGGCCTCAAGGTCCCCGTGTTGAGTTTTGGCACCGGCACCTTCGGGGGCAAGGGCGAGTTCTTCAGCGCGTGGGGCAGCACCGACGTGGCCGAGGCGCGCAAGCTCATCGACATCTGCCTCGAAGCGGGCGTGAACATGTTCGACAGCGCCGACATCTACTCGGCCGGCGCGGCCGAGTCGGTACTCGGCGAGGCGATCAAGGGCAGGCCGCGCGACGGGCTGCTGATCTCCACCAAGGCCACCTTCCGCAGCGGTGAGGGGCCGAACGACGTGGGTTCGTCGCGCCATCACCTCGTGAAGGCCGTCGATGCCTCGCTCAAGCGACTGGGCACCGACTACATCGACCTGTTCCAGCTCCACGGTTTCGATGCGAGCACGCCGGTGGAGGAGACGCTGGGCACGCTCGATGACCTGGTGCGCGCTGGCAAGCTGCGCTACATCGGCGTGTCGAACTTCTCCGGCTGGCACCTGATGAAGTCGCTGGCCGTGTCGGACCGGTACGGCCTCGCGCGCTACGTCGCGAACCAGGCCTACTACTCGCTGGTCGGCCGCGACTACGAGTGGGAGCTGATGCCGCTGGGCATCGACCAGGGCGTGGGCGCGGTGGTGTGGAGCCCGCTGGGCTGGGGCCGGCTCACGGGCAAGATCCGCCGCGGACAGCCGCTGCCCGCCAACAGCCGGCTGCACGTGACGGCCGACATGGGCCCTCCCGTGCCCGACGAGCTGCTGTACCGCGTGGTCGATGCGCTGGAGAAGGTCGGCGCCGAAGTCGGCAAGACGGTGCCGCAGGTGGCGCTCAACTGGCTGCTGCAGCGCCCAACCGTGTCCAGCGTGGTGATCGGCGCTCGCGACGAGGCGCAGCTGCGGCAGAACCTCGGCGCGGTGGGCTGGAACCTCACGCCCGCGCAGGTTGCCGAGCTCGACGCGGCCAGCGCGACGACGCGGGCCTATCCCTACTGGCACCAGCAGGGCTTCCTGGAGCGCAACCCGAACCCGGTCTAGGCTTTCTTGCCGGGTGAGGCGGGCGTCAGCCCGAGCACCCAGCGCTTGAAGTCTTCCAGTGCCCCGGAGGCCGGCCGGCCCTCGGGGTACGCGAAGTAGTAGCCCTGGCGCACGTCCAGGTGCCGGTCGACCGGGATCACGAGTTCGCCCGTGCGCAACTCATGCTCGATCAGGATGCGCGGCGCCAGGCCCACGCCCATGCCGGCCGCGGTGGCAGCCACCACCATGGTGAAGAGCTCGTAGCGCGGACCGCGCGAGGCGTGCACCGTGTACTCCCAGCCTTGCTGCGCATACCAGTCGCGCCATGCGTGGGCGCGCGTGCTCAGGTGCACGTGGCGGCAGCGCTCGAGACCGGCTTCATCCCACGGCCCATGCGCATCGCGGAAAGCGGGGCTGCAGATGGGCACCATCTCGCCTTCGGAAAAGATCAGCCCGCCGCGCGTGTTCGGCCAGAACTGGTCGCCGAAGTAGATGGCCGCGTCGTAGGCGTTCTCCTGGAAGGAAAAAGGCTGCGAGCGTGCCGACAGGTTCACCGTGATGTTCGGATGCAGCCGGCTGAACTCCGGCAGCCGCGGTATGAGCCACTGCGTGGCGAAGGTGGGCACCACGGCCAGTTCCAGCACGAAGCCCATCTCGTGGCCGGCGCTGATCTCCAGCGTGTCGCGGCGGATCTGGTCGAGGTGGCGGCGGATGCGCGCCGCGTACTCCCGGCCCGTGTCGGTGAGCGTGAGGCGGCGCCGCACGCGCGAGAACAGCGGCACGCCCAGGCGCTGCTCCAGCATGGCCACCTGCCGGCCGACTGCGCTCTGCGTGAGCGCCAGTTCGCTCGCCGCGCGCGTGAAGCTGCCCAGCCGTGCCGACGCCTCGAAGGCCTGCAGCGCGCCGAGGTTGGGGATGTCTTTTCTCATCGGCGCTATTCTGCGTGCGTGCGGTCGAGCAACAAAGATGACAAGGAAAGGCAAGTCATGCGCCGTGTGGTGATCGTCGGAGGCGGGGCCATCGGCTCGGCCATCGCCTACTTCCTGACCCGCGACTCCGACGGGGAGCGCTTCGAGGTCGTGGTGGTCGAGCGCGACTTCTCGTACGGGCAGGCATCGTCGGCGCTGTCGGCGAGCTCGATCCGACAGCAGTTCTCCACCGCCATCAACATCCGGATGTCGCTCTACGGCATCGACTTCCTGCGCCATCTCGGCCAGACCCTGCGCGTGGGCGACGAGGTGCCCGAGATCGGCCTCGTCGAACCCGGCTACCTCTACCTGGCCTCGCAGGCCGGTGCCGACGTGCTGCGCGAGAACCATGCGATGCAGAAGGCGCACGCGGTGCACGTGGCCCTGCTCACGCCCGATGAGCTGAAGGCGCGCTTTCCCTGGATATCGACCGAAGGCATCGCGCTCGCCTCGCTCGGCCTGTCGGGCGAGGGCTGGTACGACGGCTACAGCCTGCTGCAGGCCTTCCGCAGGAAGGCGGTCTCGCAGGGCGTGCGCTACGTGCAGGCGCAGGCGACGGGGCTGCGCCGCGACGGGCGCAGCCTGACCGGCGTGCAGCTCGACGACGGCGAGACGCTGGACGCCGACGTCGTCGTCAACGCCGCGGGCGCCTGGGCCGCCAAGGTCGCGCAATGGGCCGGCATCGACCTGCCGGTGCGCGGCCGCCGCCGCAGCGTGTTCAGCTTCTCATGTCCGCAGGCACTGCCCGGATGTCCGCTGGTGATCGACACATCCGGCATCTGGCTGCGGCCCGAGGGCCGCCAGTTCATCTGCGGCTTCGCGCCTCCCGAAGACCGGGACCATGATGACGCGCCGCTCGAAGTCGAATACGAAGCCTTCGACGGTTTCATCTGGCCCGCGCTGGCCGAGCGCGTACCTGCCTTCGAGGCCATCCGCATGACAGGCGCCTGGGCCGGCTACTACGAGATGAACCTGTTCGACCACAACGCCATCCTCGGCCTGCACCCCGACTGCGACAACCTCTACTTCGCCAACGGCTTCTCCGGCCACGGGCTGCAGCAGTGCCCGGCGGCGGGGCGCGGCATCGCGGAGCTGATCCGCTTCGGCGAGTACTGCAGCCTCGATCTGTCCCCGGTGTCCTTCGCGCGGATCCTCGAGAACAGGCCGCTGCTCGAGAAGAACGTGATCTAGGCCGGGATTTTCTTCAGGGCGTTGCCAGCGCGGTGAACGGCCCCTGCTGGCCGAGCGCCGATTGCCCCTCGTTGAGGACGGCCACCAGCCTGCCGTAAAAGAAGGGAAGGCCGAAGTCGATCGCGCTCGTTCCGGAGCTTGCGGCGGCGATGTTGTCGACCGCCACGACGCCCGGGTTGCTGGTGAAGAGCGACTGCGCGCTCGCGATCGCGAAGCTCTGGCTCAGGGCCGGGCCTGTCGCCGTGGTGAAGCTGGCGTTGAGCGCCAGTGTGCTTGGAGGGCAGTAGAAGCCCTTGAACGAGCCGCTGCTCTCGCACTGGGCGATCGTGAAATCGTTGAGGAAGAAGAAGTTCGATCCGCTGTCCAGGAAGCTGTCGGGAAAGCTGGCGTTCTTGTAGCTGACCGAAACGCTGAGCGTGCGCGAGTCGGTCTTCAGCACCGTGGCGCCGGTCATGGCGTTGTTGCCTTGCGTCGCCACGCCGAAGTAGAGCGTGCCGACGGTCACGCCCTGTCCGGCCGACGAGATCGCCGGCAGGCCGAGCACGACGCCGTTGTTGTCCTGCGCGAAACTGGCGACCACGTTCTGGGCCTGCATCGCGAGTGGGACCGTCGTGCCCTGGCACGATGCGCCGGCGGCGCAGGTGTAGTAGGTGGCGGGGATGACCCTCTGTGCGCATGCCGGGCCGCAGTCTTGAAGCGCTGCGGCGACGCCGATGATGCCGTTCGTGCCGAGTTTGTCGGGCGTGTTCTCGGGCTGCAGCGTGTTGTTGTCCGAGCATGCGGCGGGCACGGTGCCGGAGCTCGGGTCTCCCACGACCTGCAGCGGCTGCGCGCTGGCGGACTTCGGCCCGAGCGTGACGTCGGCGACACGCATCGTTCCCCATGTGTAGCCATCGAGGAACTGGGCGCAGGCGTTCAGTGGCGCTCCGTTCACGGCTTCCTGGGGCAGGGCCGACTTCATCGCCGAGTTCAGCGCATCGGCGGCAATGCGGATGCCGGTGGAGCCGGTGTCGACAAGCACGTTGTCGATGGTCTGGCAGGTGCCGGTTCCCGGGGCGCAGAGCTTGATGCTCACCTGCGGCAGGTTGACGCCGCTCGAATCGGTGCCGTTGGACACGGTGAGCGGCATCGAATTCTGCGAACTCGACGCCGCGGCGGAAGGGGCCGTGCCGGGCGTCGGAGCAGGGGCCGTGGCTGCCGCCGGCGTGGTGCCGCCAGCGGCCGGGGCCGAAGTGGGCAAGAGCCCGATCGGCAGTGCGCCGCCGCCACCTCCGCCGCCACCCCCACCGCAGGCGGCGAGGCCCAGCAGGCTCGCGGCACAAGCCACGGCGCGAAGGAGGTTCATGGCACCGGCTGTGCGCGGGCTGCCTGCTTGTCGTGAGTCCATGGGCACGAAGGGCGAAGATGAGTTGAAACGATCAGGAGCCTTGCGCGATGGCCAGCGAGTCGGGATCGACACCCGCGGGCAGCATCCGTGGCAGCCAGGCGACGCCGGTCGACAACCGCTGGTGCGACGAGGCGTGGACCGCGAAGGTCTGGTCCGCCTGCGAGGTCGTGGCGTGAGAGCCCCTGCCCAGTTGGCGCTGCGCGCGGGCGTTGTCGGCCATCTGCCTGGCGTAGCGCGTGCCCAACAGCACCGAGAGTTCCGGCCGGCGCGGCCCGCGCCATGCGACGGCGAACACCGTGCCGTCGGCCGTCAGGTACTCGCGCTGGACCATGCCATCGTCGGACGTGGTTTCCCGTGTGCTCCAGCCCGCGGCGGATTCCGTCCTGGCCGCAGCACCGGTCGCCTCGGAAGCGGCCGCCTTGTGCGACACGGCGTCGATGCGCTGGCTCGGCGCCAGCGTGGGAGCGCCGCCCAGTTCCGCGAACGCGATGGGCGTTGCGAACACGGACGCGGCCAGCGCCAGGGCCGCCACCATCGATGGCATCTTGGCGTCGCGCGCATGGCGCTCTCGTGATCCGCGTTCCATTCAGTTTCCTTTCCGTCCCGACCGCGAAGAGGTTACTGCCCGCATGCTGCGCCTCCATAAAGACCGAGCCGGCCGCACAGGCTGTGCCGCCAAGTCGGCCAGCGATCAGGTTCGCGGTGTTAACGAGTGAGCGGAGCGGGCGTACCATGCCCGCCAGAGAGGTGCCCAGCATGACCGAACGAACCCTGATCGACACCGCCCGCGCGCTCGTCGCGCACGACAAGGGCCTGCTCGCGATGGACGAGAGCAACGCCACCTGCAACAAGCGCTTCGCCGCGCTCGGCATACCGCAGACCGAAGCTGCGAGGCGCGACTGGCGCGAGCTGATCGTCACCGCGCCGGGCCTGGCCGACAGCATCTCGGGCGCGATCCTGTTCGACGAGACGATCCGGCAGAAGACCAACGCAGGCCAGCCCTTCGCTAAGGCGCTGGCCGACGCCGGCATCATCCCCGGCATCAAGGTCGACATGGGCGCCAAGCCGCTGGCGGGACACCCTGGCGAGACCGTCACGGAAGGACTCGACGGCCTGCGCGAGCGCCTTGCCGAATACGCCGCGATGGGCGCGCGCTTCGCCAAGTGGCGCGGCGTGATCGCCATCGGCGACGGCCTGCCGAGCCGAGCCTGCATTCGCGTCAACGCACATGCACTGGCGCGCTATGCCGCCCTGTGCCAGGAGGCCGGGCTGGTGCCCATCGTCGAACCCGAGGTGCTGATGGACGGCGGCCACTCGCTCGCGCGCTGCGCCGAGGTCACCGAGGAGGTGCTGCACCGAACTTTCGTCGAACTGCGTGCGCAGGGCGTGCTGCTCGAAGGCATGCTGCTGAAGCCCAACATGGTGCTGCCGGGCCTGAAGGCCGGCGTGCAGGATTCCGTCGAGGCCGTGGCCGAGGCGACTGTGCAGTGCCTGCTGCGGACCGTGCCGGCCGTGGTGCCCGGCGTGGCGTTTCTCTCGGGCGGCCAGCCGGCGCAGCTGGCGTCGGCGCGGCTCGACGAAATGAACCGCCGCTACAGGTCGCGCCTGCCATGGGCGCTGACCTTCTCTTTCTCTCGCGCGGTGCAGCAGCCGGCGCTCGACGCGTGGAAGGGCGACGCGGCCAATGTGGCGGCCGCCCAGCAGGCGCTGGTGGAGCGCACCAGCGCCAACCGGGCCGCGCGCCGTGGCGAATACAAGGAGTAGCCAGGCGTCCGCTCAGCCGGCCTTGGCCGCCTTCACCAGCGAAGGCGTGGCCTTGTAGCTTTCGGGGAAGAGCTTCTTCAGGTCGTCGATCTTCGGCATGTCGTTGATCGCGATGTAGGGCTGGCTCGGGTGCAGTGTCAGGTAGTCCTGGTGGTAGTCCTCGGCCGCGTAGAAGGGCTTCGACAGTTCGACGGTGGTGGCCAGCGGCTTGCCGAAGGTCTTCGCCTGGTTGAGCTGCGCGATGTAGGCGCTGGCGACGCGGGCCTGTTCGGCGTTCTCGGCGAACACCGTGGAGCGGTACTGGGTGCCGGTGTCCGGGCCCTGGCGGTTGAGCTCGGTGGGGTCGTGCGCCACGGAGAAGTAGATCTGCAGCAGCTTGCCGTAGCTGATCTGCTGCGGGTCGTAGGTGATGCGCACCGACTCGGCATGGCCCGTGCGGCCCGAGCCGACTTCGTCGTAGCGCGCCGTCTTCGCCTCGCCGCCGGCATAGCCCGAGACGGCGTTGCTCACGCCCTTGACGCGCTGGAACACGCCCTGCACGCCCCAGAAGCACCCGCCGGCGAACACGGCGGTTTCGGTCTTCGCGCCTGGCGCCGCGACCAGGTCGGCGGTGGGGGCGGGCACGCGGCGGGCGGTTTCGGCGAACGACGGCACCGCATGCCAGACCAGGGCGGCGGCGGCCAGCGTGCCGGCGGTGAGTGCGAGGGATTTCATGGGAATTCCTTGGGGAACGGGATTGGCTTCGGCCGGTGGAGCGGCCCACGCGACATTGACGCCGAATCCGTCGGACGTCAATGGCGCTTGCGAGGTGCCTTGCGGGCTTACTTCTTCATCTCGTCCTTGCCCATGGCGTCCTTCTTCATGGCGTCCTTGGACATGGAATCCTTCGCCATCGAATCCTTCTTCATGCCGTCCTTCGACATGGAATCCTTGGCCATCGAGTCCTTCTTCATTGCGTCCTTGGACATCGAGTCCTTGGCCATGCCGTCCTTGGCCATTTCGTCGGCGGCAAAGGCCGAGGCGCCGGCGAAGGCCATGCAGGTGGCGAGCAGGGTTGCGGTGAGCTTGTTCATTTGGCGTCTTCCTGAGTGAGTTGAGGTTGGGTTTTCAATGTCGGCTCGGTCCCTGTGGAACTCCGCCTTTCGCTTTCTTCGGCAGTCGAGCGGCTGGCGGCCCCTCAGCTCCCTCCGAACCAGTTGTAGCCCTGGTCTTCCCAGTAGCCACCGGAATAGGTGTTGGTGACGAACATCGCCTTGATGTGCTTCGGGTTCTTGTAGCCAAGCTTGGTCGGCATGCGCAGCTTCATCGGAAAGCCGTACTTCGGCGGCAGCGGCTGGCCGTCGTAGCTCAGCGCGAGCAGCGTCTGCGGGTGCAGCGCGGTGGGCATGTCAATGCTGGTGTAGTAGTCGTCCGCGCACTTGAAGCCGACGTACTTCGCCGTCAGGTCGGCGCCGATGTGGCGCAGGAAGTCGGCAAAGCGCACGCCGCCCCACCTGCCGATGGCGCTCCAGCCCTCCACGCAGATGTGCCGCGTGATCTGCTCCTGCTGCGGCATGGCGCGCAGCTCGGCCAGCGTCCAGGCGTGCCGGTCGGCGACCATGCCGGTCACTTCCAGCTTGTAGCTGGCCTCGTCGACCTCGCGGACCTCGTCCTCGCCGTAGTAGGCGTTGAACGGGAAGGGGCGCGTGATCTCGGCCTCGGTGTACGTGGGTGCGAGCTGCGTCGGGCTGAAGATCAGGCCCTGCACCTTGTCGTTGAGACGCGAGATCTTCGTGAGCGCGGCTTCCACCTGCGCGTTGTCGCTGATGCTGCAGCCGGTGAGAAGCGACAGGCCGCCGAGGGTGAGCGAGCGACGCAGGAACACGCGGCGCGAGGGCTCGTCGAGCTTCTTCGAGATCAGCGTGCGGGCTTCGCGCAGCACGGCGTCGCCGTCGATGCCGCTCAGGGTGGGGGCTTTGAAGATTTTCATCAGGCTTTGGCCGCGCGACCGCGGATCATGGTGAGGAGCGTGCGGGGCACCAGGGCCACCATCACGAGGTGCACGACGACGAAGCCGACGATCGCTGCCATGCCGAAGAAGTGCACGCGGCGGGCCGACTCGTAGCCGCCCATCAGCTCGCGCAGCACCGGGAACTGCACCGACTTCCACAGCACCAGGCCCGAGAGCACGATCACGATCAGGTCGAGCATCACGAACAGGTAGGCCAGCTTCTGCACGTTGTTGTATTGGCGCGGGTCGGCGTGTGAGAGCTTGCCCTTCAGGGCGGCCAGGGCGTCGCGCCAGACCCCGGCCGGCGTCAGCGGAAAGAACTTCGCGGCCAGCCGCCCGGTGGCGATGTTCATGAACAGGTAGAACAGGCCGTTGGCCACCAGCAGCCACATCGCGGCGAAATGCCACTGCAGGGCGCCGCCGAGCCAGCCGCCGAGCGTCACCACGGTCGGGATGTTGAAGGGGAAGAAGGGCGCCGCGTCATAGATGCGCCAGCCGCTGGTCACCAGGATCACCACGGCCAGGGCGTTGAGCCAGTGCGAGATGCGCATCCACAGCGGGTGGACCGGCCCGGCTTCGGCCGTTGCGGAGATGGGGGCGGTGGCTGTCGTGCTGTTCATGGAGCGGATTCTTGGGCGCACCCCATGGCCGATTCATCACGCAAAGTTCAATTAATCGTGATAACTCCGCCGGCCGGTTGGCGGGACAATGGCGCCACCATGGACACTCCCAAGCGCGTGCTGATCGTCGAGGACGACGCCCACATTGCCGAGCTGCTGCGCATGCACCTGCGCGACGAGGGCTACGCCATCGAGCATGCCGCCGACGGCCATGCCGGCCTTCGCGAGCTGGAGCGCGGCAACTGGGACGCGCTGGTGCTCGACCTGATGCTGCCCGGCATCGACGGCCTCGAGATCTGCCGCCGAGCCCGCGCGATGACGCGATACACGCCGATCATCATCATCAGCGCCCGATCCAGCGAGGTGCACCGCATCCTCGGGCTGGAGCTGGGGGCCGACGACTACCTTGCCAAGCCTTTCTCGGTGCTGGAGCTGGTGGCGCGGGTGAAGGCGCTGCTGCGGCGTACCGACGCGATGGCGCGCAACGCGCGCATGGACTCGGGCAGCCTCACGCTGGGCAACCTCGACATCGAGCCGCTGTCGCGCGAGGTTCGGGTGGACGGCAAGCCGGTCGAACTCACGCCGCGCGAGTTCGACCTGCTGTACTTCTTCGCGCGCAACCCCGGCAAGGTGTTCTCTCGGCTCGATCTGCTCAACCAGGTCTGGGGCTACCAGCACGACGGCTACGAGCACACCGTCAACACCCACATCAACCGGCTGCGCACCAAGGTGGAGGCCGATCCGGCGCAGCCGAAGCGCATCCTCACCGTGTGGGGGCGCGGCTACAAGCTCTCGGGCACCGGCAGCGCGGAGGAGGCCGCATGACGATGGCCTGGGCCACGCTCTCGCGGCGGCTCTCGGCCGTGTTCGCGGTGCTGCTGCTGGTGTGCTGCGGCGCATCGGTGTGGCTGCAGGTGCGCTCCAACGGCATGCACGAGCAGGAAGTCGTCCAGCGCCTGTCGCTCGGGCTGGCGGCGCACATCGCCGAGAACTCCGAACTCATGAAGCCCGGCGGGCTCGACCAGGCGGCGGTGAAGGACCTGTTCGACAAGCTGATGGCCGTCAACCCCAGCGTGGAGGTCTACCTGCTCGGACTGGACGGCCGCATCGAGGCGCAGGCCGCGCCGCCCGGGCACCTGAAGCGCGACAGGGTCGACCTGGGGCCCATCCGCAAGCTGCTGTCGGGCGCGCCGCTGCCGATCGCGGGGGACGATCCTCGCAGCCCGAACGGCGCGAAGGTGTTCAGCGCCGCGCCGCTGCAGATGGGCGGTCGCGACGCCGGCTACGTCTACGTGGTGCTGCAGGGCGAGGACCACGACGCGCTGGTCGCCAATGTGGCGGCCGACAACGTGCTGCGCACCACGCTGTGGACGATGGGTCTGGTTTCTCTGCTCGGTCTGCTGGCGGGGCTGGCGGCGTTCCGCCTCATCACGCGGCCGCTGCGCGAGCTCACCGCGGCGGTGAAGCGCTTCGAGAGCGAGGGCATCGCATCGCTCGAAGGCGAGGCGCCCACGCTGGAGCGGCTTTCGCATGGCAGCGACGAGATCGCCCAGCTCGGCCAGGCCTTCGCGCAGATGACGCGCCGCATCGCCGAGCAATGGCGCGAGCTGACCTTGCAGGACCAGCAGCGCCGCGAACTTTTCGCCAACATCTCGCACGACCTGCGCACGCCGCTGACCTCGCTGCACGGTTACCTCGAGACGCTGCTGCTCAAGGCCGGCACGCTCGACGAGGCGGAGCGGCGCCGCTACCTCGAGATCGCGCTCGGCCAGAGCCGCAAGGTGGGCCGGCTGGCGCAGGAGGCCTTCGAGCTGGCGCGGCTCGAATACGGCGTGGTCAAGCCCGAGAAGGAAAGCTTCGCGCTCGCCGACCTGGTGCAGGACGTGTTCCAGAAGTTCGAGCTGGCGGCGGAGGCCAGGCACCAGCGCCTGAAGCCCGACATCGCGCCGGGCCTGCCGGTGGTGTCGGCCGATCTCGGCATGATCGAGCGCGTGCTGACCAACCTGCTGGACAACGCCATCCGCCACACCCCCGAGGGCGGCGAGATCGTGGTGCAGCTGCGCGCCGAGAACGGCGGCGTGACCGTGCAGGTGAGCGACACCGGCCCCGGCATTCCTGGCGAGCTTCAGAAGGCGATCTTCACGCGCCCGGTGTTCATGAGCGGCTCGCGATCCGAAGGCACGGCCAGCAGCGGCGGGCTGGGCCTCGTGATCGTCAAGCGCATCCTGCAGCTGCACGGCAGCGACATACGGCTGGTGGAGCAGCCCGACAAGGGCGCGGTGTTCCGCTTCCAGCTCGGTGGCGCGGCAGCGGGCTGAAGGCTCTTCCCGGGTCTGGGCGCGCGAGGAGGTCGATGCTAAAAGAGCGGTGCGACCGACCCTCGATACAAGGAGACAGCCCACCATGCCAGCCTTCGACACCGTCCTGATCGACAAGGACCCGCAGCACCCGCGCATCGCGCGCCTCGTGCTGAACCGGCCCGAGAAGCTCAATGCCATCGGCGAGACCACGCCCGCCGAGATACGCCGCGCGGTCGAGTGGGCCGAGGCCGACGACGAGGTGCACGTGATCGTGGTCGAGGGTGCGGGCCGCGCCTTCTGCGCCGGCTACGACCTCGGCGACTACGCCGAGGGCCGCGGCCGCGAAGGCGGCGCAGGGCACGGCGACCACCCTTGCCGACAGGAGAAGACGCCGTGGGACCCGATGCTCGACTACGCCGCCATGAAGCGCAACACCGACGACTTCATGGCGCTATGGCGCAGCCGAAAGCCCACCATCGCCAAGGTGCACGGCCACGCGGTGGCCGGCGGCAGCGACATCGCGCTGTGCTGCGACCTGCTGACCATGGCCGACGACGCGCGGATCGGCTACATGCCCACGCGCGTGTGGGGCTGCCCGACCACCGCGATGTGGACCTACCGCCTCGGCGCCATGCGTGCCAAGCAGCTCATGTTCACCGGCGACACCATCACCGGCGTCCAGGCGGCCGAATGGGGGCTGGCCAATTTCTCGGTGCCCGCTCAGCAGCTCGAGGAGGCCACGATGCAGCTCGCACAGCGCATCGCCGGCGTGCCGGGCTCGCACCTCATGATGCACAAGCTGGTCGTCAATCAGGTCTGGCATTCGATGGGGCTGGAGCAAAGCCAGATGTTCGCCACCGTGTTCGACGGCATCACCCGCCACAACCCCGAGGGCATGTGGTTCAGGCGGCAGGCGGAGGCCGAGGGCTTCAAGAGCGCTGTGCAGTGGCGCGACAGCGGCCGGCCGATTCCGGAAGGCGACGAGGCGAGGGCGCGCATCGCCGAGCTCGAAGCGAAGCTCGCTGCCGCGCGGGCGGCGGTGCCGCCCGCGGGCTGACTGCAGGCCGACGAGCCCGCCGGTCCTCGCCTCGAAGCCTCAAGGGGCGCAGGGGGCGCCTGCCGCCAACTGCGAGCGCACGGCCATCAGGTCCGTGCTGTCGTCCGGGCTCTGTGCATTGCGGGTGAACTTGCAGCCGTACAGCGAGCTTGCAACCGTGGAGGGCGTGACCACGTCGTCGCCCGCGGGCTTGGCGGTGTTGTCCTGCTCCCAGGCGAGCATGGCCGCGAAGGCTTCTTCCTGTTCCTTGATCGTGAAGTCGCAGTGCGTGATGCCGCGGATGGCGCGCTGCACCAGCCACTGGCTGTTGCCCTTGGCCGCCACGCGCTGGTTGTAGATCTGCTCCATGCTGAAGGGCACGTACAGGTCGCCGAGCGTGTGCAGCGTGACCACAGGGATCTTGAACTCGCCGTTGACCTTGGGAATCCAGCGCAGCCCGTCGGTGCGCAGGCGATTGGCGTCCGGCGCGGCGGTGAGCTTCTGCGCGCTGGCATTGAGCTGGTCGGTGGCGGCGGTGTCGCCGTCGATCTTGTAGGTGAAGCGGTTGGTGTCCAGCGTGCTCTTGTTGAGGATGCCGTTGACCGTGCCGTCGCTGCCGAACACGCCCCAGACCGCCTGGAAGGAGCGGCCTTTCCCAAGTGCGAACTGGAAGAGCGGACGCGGGCCACCGGTCAGGTTCTGCAGCACCGAGGCGTAGGCCAGACCGGTGGCGCCGTTGGGCACGACGTCCGAGTTCGTGAAGGTCGAGAAGAGCGTGGCGGTGACCTGCGCGCCGATGTCGGCCCACTTCGGCGTCGGATAGCTGGCGTTGCCGGCCAGTGCCTGCGCAGTCACCTGCGCGGCGGCGAAATAGTCGAACAGCTCGGTGTCGCCCACCACGCCGCACATCGGAACCGCGCCGTTGTACTTCACCTTGTGGTTGGCCGTGGCGTAGGCCTCGTCCTCGATGGCGGCCGCCGTGATGTGGCCGCCCATCGAGTGGCCGGTGATGAAGATCTTCGAAGGCGCTGCGAGCTCGCGGCCGTTGGCCTTGGCGATGGCGTTGAACTGCAGGGCGAGGGCGTTGGTGTCCTCCACGCCGGCGCGCACGTCGTAGTAGTTCTTGCTGTAGCTGGAGGCCGCCCAGGCGTAGCCGTTCTGGATCAGGTAGCGGCGGATCGTCGGCGTGCCGGCCTTCAGCAGGTTGCCTTCGCCGGCATAGCCGTGCGCGTACATCACGAGCTTGCCGTTCCAGTTGGCGGGCACCTCGACGTTGTACTGGGCGCCACCCAGCATGCCGGCCCAGCGGCTGGTGGTGCTGTTGTCGACGGTGTCGCTCGGGGCGGCCGCGAGCGCGGAGAATGTGGTGGCCGAGGGGTCTGCCGGCGCGAAGGAGTTGCGGCTGTCCTGCAGGCGGGTCTCTTCCGGCGCGGGGGCCGGTGCGGGGGGCGGGGGCGCCGGCGGGTTGGGGGCCGGAGCGGGAGCCGGGGCGGGGGCCGAGGGCAGGAAGGTGAATCCGTTCGAGCCGCCGCCTCCGCCGCCGCACGAGGCGACGGCGAGGCTGGCTGCCAGGGCGATGAGTGTCAGGCGCGCTGAATGCATGGGGTGTCTCTCTCCGTTTTTTTCAGGTTCTTGGAATAGGACCGGCGCGGCGCTGCACCCGCGATCGCGTAGAACGACCGTGCTATTTCGCTGGCCGGCGGCGCAGCGTAGAGGCGATGCCGAAGCCGCCCGTGGGGGATTTCCCGCAGCGGCTATCACTTGCGCGACAGCCGTGGAGGTCGTGTCGCCGTCAGCCCTCGCGGCGCGTGACGAGCACCGTGGCTTCCAGGCCCTCGTAGGCCTCCGGGTCGCCGAACCAGCTGCCCGAGATGGGCGCCGCCAGCGCAGGGTCGCGCGCCACGCCCACGCGGATCAGCTGGCCGCTGCCCATGAGGTTGTTGGTGGGGTCGAAGGCAAGCCAGCCCACGCCCGGCAGGTAGGCCTGCAGCCAGGCGTGCGTGGTGCCGGCGCCGGTCATCGAGTCGGGCTCTCCCTGCGTGCGCGCGGCGGTGTCGAGTGCCGCGTCGTAGAGATAGCCGGAGACGAAGCGCGTCGCAATGCCCAGGCGGCGCGTGGCTTCCATCATCAGCAGCGCGTAGTCGCGGCAGCTGCCGCTGCCCAGCGCCAGCGTCTCCAGCGGCGTCTGGGTGCCTTCCTCGTCGCGCGCCTTGTACTCGAAGCTCTGGCCGATGTGCGCGTTCATGCGCGTGAGCACCTCGCGCGTGCTGTTGGGCTTGTCGCTGCGCAGGAACTGGTGGGCCCAGCGGATCAGGGTGCCTTGCCCGTCGTCGTCGTGGTGCGGGCGCAGGTAGTGCTCGAGGTCGAGGCGCTCCTGCACCGAGTAAGCGAAAGGCAGGAACTCGGCCGACGGGTCGAGCGTCAACAGGTCGCGCTGCGAGGGCGGCACGTGCTCGATCGTGAAGGAGCACACGATGCGCAGCTCGGTGGCTTCGCCCAGCGGCTGCACCAGCGCAACGGAGTTGGAGTTGGGGTCCTGGATGAGCCGCGTGTTCGCCTCGGGGCTCACCTGCAGGTCGGTGGCCAGCACGCGCAGGTCGTGGCTGTCGCGCGGACGGAACATCACGCGGTGCAGCCCGAAGCTGACCGGCTTGCTGTAGCGGTAGACGGTGGTGTGCCTGATGTCGTACTGGATGGCCATGCGCCGCATTCTCGTGCCTTCGCCCTGCAAAAGCGCGGCGCCGTACGCGCCATGCCGCAGAATCGACGCCCTCTCGCCCGCCCACTCCGTTCCATCGAGACATCGAGGAGATACCGCGCCGCCATGTACTCCGCCACCTTCATCTTCGCCAGCAAGCAATTCGACGACGAGTTCCACCGCCTCGACCAGACCATCGCCGCCGCCGCGAAGTCGCTGCCTGGCTACCTGGGCGAGGAAACCTGGGAAAACCCAGGAAACGGCCTGGTGTCGAACGTCTACTACTGGGACTCGCTCGAAAGCCTGCAGGCGCTGATCCGGCATCCCGCGCACCAGCAGGCCAAGGCCGCGCAGGCGAACTGGCTCGACGGCTACAAGGTCGTGATCTCCGAAGTGCTGCGCACGTATGGCGACAGCCGCATCGACCACATGCTGGCGCCGGCGGTGAAGGGCGCCAGCTAGGACGCGATTCAGAGCCTTTGGGTGCCGAGCGCCTTGGCCAGCGTGGCGGGCAGGGGCAGCGGCTCGGCATGCCACTGCGCGGCGAGCAGCTCGGCACACAGGGCCGCGAAGCTCAGGCCGCGCGAGCCCAGCGCCGTGCACGCCCAGAGGCCGGCGTCGACCGGGCCTGCGAGCGGGCGCCGGTCGCCCGAGGCGCATCGGACGCCGACCCATGCGTGACTCTCGGCGTCGGCCAACGCCTGGGCGGCGGACGGGTGCAGGCGTGCGAGGCGCTCTCGGTTCGCGGCGCTGTCTGCCGCGGTGGGTTCGAGGCTGGTGCTGTCGCGGTCGAAGGTCGCACCGGCCAGCCACATCGGGGCTTCGCCGCGCTCGCCGGGGACGTGGGCGACCAGATGGCCGTCGCCGTTGATCGGCGTGTGGGGCAGCGGCGTGCTGTCGTCGGGCATCGGGCCGAAGGCGACCTGTCCTCGCACCGGCTGCAATGGCAGGGCGGGTGCGAAGCGGCCCGATTCGAAGCCGGCGCAGATGACGACGCGGTCCGCTTCGGCCAGCAACCCGCCCGAAGCATCGAACAGCCGCCAGCCGTCCGGATGCCGCTCCAGCCGTTCCACCCGGCAGCCGCCGCGGAACTCGACGCCCGGCTGGCGTAGCCAGGCTGCGATCAGCCGCCAAGGCTTCACCCAGGCCGCGCGCGCGTGCCAGATCGCGGGCGTTTCGGTGGACAGGCCGGCTGCGGCCAGACGATCGGCATCGGCGGGCCAGGATTCGTTCGGCCCATGGCTGCTCCAGCCGGCGGGCACGCGCACATCGCCATCGGGCCGGCGTTCCAGCACGCCGGTGGCGCACCAGTCGCGGCCTTCTTCGAGCAGGCGCTCGAGTTCGATCCACGTCGCGCGGATGCCTGCCCGCGTGAGCCGCGAGAGCAGCGCGTCGTCGGGCGAAACATGCGGTGCCAGCATGCCGACAGGCAACGACGACGCACCGGACGCGGGCCAGTCGGCCGCATCGAGCACCGTCACCTGCCAGCCGCGACGCGCAAGGCTGGCAGCCACGGCGGCGCCTGCCAGGCCCGCGCCGACGACGGCGCAGCGGCCCGGCGCATCGACGCGCTCGGGCACGGGCTCGCGTCGGCGCACGGTCCAGGCGGGGGCGAAGGTGCCGCACAGGCAGTCGCGCTTGGGCGGCAGGCCGGGACGCTTCTCGATGACGAAGCCCTGCTGCGCCAGCGCGTCGCGGATCGCCCGCGCGATGGTCCAGGTGGCGATGCGCGTGCCCTGGCGGGCGAAGCGCGACACCGCCTTGAGCGTGTCCGGCGACCACATTTCAGGGTTCTGCCGGGGACTGAAGCCGTCTAGAAAGATGCTGTCGGCCTCGAAGCGCTGGGCACGCAGCATCGGCTGCACGTCGCCTACGCACAGCGTGAGCAGCACGCGGCCATCGTCGAAGGCCAGCCGATGGAAGCCCGGCAGCAGGCCGTTCCACTGCGCAGCCAGTTCGGCGGCCAGCGGAGCCAGCTCAGGATAGGCGCCCGCCGCGCGCAGCAGGTCGGCGGCCGAGACCGGATGGGCCTCCACCGAAACGAAGTGCAGCAGCCGCGGGCGTGCCGGGTCGGCGCGCCACGCCTGCCAGGTCGTCAGGAAATTGAGGCCCAGGCCGAAGCCGGTTTCGAGAATCCGCCACTGGGGCTGTCCGCCCCAGGCCTGCGGCAGGCCACAGCCGCCGAGGAAGACGTGGCGCGACTGAGCCAGTGCGCCGGTTTCTGTGTGATAGATGTCGTCGAAGCGCTCGCTGCGGGGAACGCCGTCTGCGCGCCAGGTAACAGGCTCACCCCCAGGCTTCGCGCACTTCGTGTCGCTTCGCCCACCCCCTTCGAGGGGGCAACACCTGCAGCCCGGCGAAGCCGGTTCTGCGGTGTTTCCCGAGGAAGAGGTGGGCGGCAATCGCGGGGTGACTGTCAGGGGGCCGTGGGGGGGACGTAGCCTTGCGCCACGTCGGCGCCTTCGCCGAAGAAGTGCTTTTCCATCTGCCGAGCCAGGTACTGGCGGGCGCGCAGATCGGCCAGGTTCAGCCGGTTCTCGTTGACCAGCATGGTCTGCTGCTTGAGCCAGGCGGCCCAGGCTTCCTTGCTGACGCTTTCCCAGATCCGCTTGCCCAGTTCGCCGGGGTAGGGCGGGAAGTCGAGACCTTCGGCCTCTTTGCCGAGCTTGATGCACTGAACCATGCGTGCCATTTCTGTTGCCTTCTGAACGGGAAAAAGTGGGGATACGGGAAAAACCGGGGGAGCCGGCGGCGGGCTGCTTAGTTGATTTGGCTATTTAGAACTGAAAACTTGGTCGTTCCAGTTTCTATATGTCGTATTGAGAATACGCAGCTTCATCGATATGCCTTTTAAGAGCAAGACACCATGAGCCTTCGCCGCGACTTTATCAAGCTTTCCCTGGGTGCCGGCGTGGCCGGTGCCATGGCCCTGTCGGCATTGCCGGCGCTCGCCCAAGGCGCGGCGGCTGCCAAGGGCCCCGTGACGCTGCTGAACGTGTCGTACGACCCGACCCGCGAGCTCTACGTGGACTACAATCAGGCCTTCGCCAAGTACTGGAAGGCCAAGACCGGCCAGGACGTGACGGTCAAGCAGTCGCACGGCGGCTCGGGCAAGCAGGCCCGCTCGATCATCGACGGCATCGACGCCGACGTGGCCACGCTGGCACTGGGCGGCGACATCGACGCGCTGGTCTCGCACGGCGGCCTGGTCAAGGCCGACTGGCAGAAGCGCCTGCCGCACAACTCCGCTCCCTACACCTCGACCATCGTGTTCCTGGTGAAGAAGGGCAATCCCAAGGGCCTGAAGGACTGGGACGACCTGGTCAAGCCCGGCGTGCAGGTGATCACCCCCAACCCCAAGACCTCGGGCGGCGCCCGCTGGAACTACCTGGCCGCCTGGGAATTCGCCAAGCGCAAGTACGGCGGCGACGCGAAGGCCAAGGAATACATCGGCAACCTGTTCAAGAACGTGCCCGTGCTCGACACCGGCGCGCGCGGCGCGACCATCACCTTCGTGCAGCGCGGCGTGGGCGACGTGCTGCTGGCCTGGGAGAACGAAGCCTTCCTGGCGCTGAAGGAATTCGGCCCCGAGAAGTTCGAGATCGTGGTGCCGTCGATCTCCATCCTGGCCGAGCCCAGCGTGTCGGTGGTCGACAAGGTCGTCGACAAGAAGGGCACGCGCGAGGTGGCCGAGGAGTACCTGAAGTACCTGTACTCCGACGAAGGCCAGGACATCGCCGGGCGCAACTTTTACCGCCCGACCTCCGAGAAGGCCAAGGCCAAGTACGACAAGCAGTTCCCCAAGCTCACGCTGGTGACCATCGACCAGGCCTTCGGCGGCTGGGCGAAGGCCGACAAGGAGCACTTCGCCGACGGCGGCTCCTTCGACCAGATCTACACCACAAAACAGAAGTAACTGGCTCGCCCGCAGGCTGCGCGCACCGCGCGTCGCTTCGCCAACCCCCTGCCGGGGGTGGGCAGGCCGCTTCGGGCGGCCGTGCGCGGCGGCCCCCACGAATTCGCGCTTGTTTTCATCGAACTAAGGTTTTCCGTGTCCGTTCTCCTGATTGCCGGCAGCCCCACGGCCCCATCCCGCTCAACCGCCTTGCTCGACGCGGTGGGTGAGCGGCTGGCCCAGCGTCACGCGCGGATCGAGCGGCTCGCCGTTCGCGAACTGCCGGCGCAGGCGCTGCTCCTGGCCGAGTGGAACCACCCGGCCATCGAACGGGCCATCGCCCAGGTGGCGGCCGCCCGCGTGATCGTGGTGGCCACGCCGGTCTACAAGGCGGCCTACAGCGGCCTGCTCAAGGTCTTCCTCGATCTGCTCTCGCAGAACGCGCTGAAGGGCAAGACAGTGCTGCCGCTGGCCACCGGCGGCAGCCCGCACCACATGCTCGCGCTCGACTACGCACTGCGGCCCGTGCTGCAGTCGCTGTCGGCGCGCCACATCCTGCCGGGCGTGTACGCCAGCGAATCGCAGATCGCGCTGACGCCCGAGAACGCCTACCAGGTCCACAACGACCTGGCCGAGCGACTCAACGAGGCCGTCGAGGTGCTCGCTACCGAAGGCCTCAAGCTGCCTGCCACGCACGGCTTCGAGCCGGTGCCGTTTTCCCGCGTGCGATGTAGCGTCTAGCGGGGCTCGCCCCCAGGCTGCGCGGCACTTCGTGCCGCTTCGCCAGCCCCTACCGGGGGCAACACCTGCGGCCCGGCAAAGCCGGTTCCGCGGTGTTCCACGAAAAGGCTTCCGGCACATCGCGTGCCGTGGGCCAGCCTTTGCCCGACGTTTTGCACCAAGGAATCCACGCATGAACCCCGTCGCAACCGAAGACCCCGTGCTCGAAGTGCCGCCGCGCTCCTTCTGGCGCGGCCTGCGCGATCTGCTGATCAGCGCCATCGTGGTCAGCGCCATCGCGCTGATCGTGAGTTTCATCTCCGCCGCCTCGGCGCATGCCCAAGGCAAGGGCGAACTGCGCATCGGCTACCAGAAGTCGGCCAGCCTGTTCGTGCTGCAGAAGGCGCAGGGCACGCTCGAGAAGAAGCTCGCGCCGCTGGGCTTCGGCGTGAAGTGGGTCGAGTTCCCGGCCGGCCCCCAGTTGCTCGAAGGCCTGAACGTGGGCGCGGTCGACGTGGGCTACGTCGGCGAGGCGCCGCCCATCTTCGCGCAGGCCGCGGGCGCCAAGTTCGTCTACTTCGGCTACGACCCGGCCGCGCCGCGCGCCGAGGCCATCCTGGTCACGAAGGATTCGCCCATCAAGTCGGTCGCCGACCTGAAGGGCAGGAAGGTCGCGCTCAACAAGGGCTGCAACGTGCACTACCTGCTCGTGAAGCAGCTCGAGAAGAACGGCCTGAAGCTCTCCGACATCCAGCCCGTCTACCTCGCGCCCGCCGACGGCCGCGCCGCCTTCGAGAGCAGGAACGTCGATGCCTGGGTGATCTGGGACCCGTTCCAGGCCGCCGCCGAGAAAGCCACCGGCGCGCGCGTGCTGGCCGACGGCACGCCCGAGGTGGTCAACAACTACCAGTACTACCTGGGCGAGCGGGGCTTCGTGAAGAACAACCCGAAGGTCATCGACGCGCTGTTCGCCGACTCGGTGGAGCAGGGCATCTGGCTCAAGAAGAACCTGCGCCAGGCGGCCGAGCTGATCGCTCCGCTGCAGGGCCTGCCGGTCGACGTGGTCGAGCTCGCGCTGCGCCGCTACGAGTTCAACGTGAAGCCGATCACGCCGGCCGTCGCGGCCGACCAGCAAAGGATCGCCGACACCTTCTTCGCGCTGAAGCTCATTCCCAAGCCCATCAAGGTCAGCGAAGCCGTGGTCACGGCGCAGCCCTGAGGCCTTCGACGCATCGATCGTTCCCGCACAACCATGACACGCACCTCCATTCCCCGCCGACGCCTGATCCAGGGCGCGGCCGCGGCCATCGCGCTGCCTTCCTCCTTCGCCGCGCTGGCGCAGCAGTCGCCCGCGCGCCAGTTCCGCATCGGAAACCAGAAGGGCTATCTCACGCTGCTCAAGGGCCGCGGCACGCTCGAAAAACGCCTCGCGCCCCTGGGCGTGAGCGTGAAGTGGACCGAGTTCACCGCCGGCCCCGTGCAGCTCGAGGCGCTGAACGTCGGCTCCATCGACTTCGGCGACGTGGGCGAGGCTCCGCCCATCTTCGCGCAGGCCGCCGGCGCACCGCTGGCCTACGTGGGGGCGACCGTGCCGCGTCCGCAGTCGGAGGCGGTGCTGGTGCCCAAGGGCTCCACGATCAAGACCGTGGCCGATCTCAAGGGCAGGAAGATCGCGCTCAACAAGGGCTCGAACGTCCATTACCTCATCGTCAAGCTGTTCGAGAAGCACGGCCTCGCGTTCGCCGACCTGAACCTGGTCTACCTGCCGCCCGCCGATGCGCGCGCCGCCTTCGAGAAGGGCTCGGTCGACGCGTGGGTGATCTGGGACCCGTTCCTGGCCGCGGCCGAGAAGTCGCTCGACGCGCGCGTGCTGGCCGACGCCACCGGCGTGGTCGGCAACCGCGCCTACTACTTCTCCTCGCTCGACTACGTGGCGAAGAACGCCGACGTGCTGGCCATCGCGATCGAGGAGCTCAACAAGGTCGACGTCTGGGGTGCCGCAAACAAGGGCGAACTGGCCGGCGAGCTGGCCACGCTCTGGGGCCTTCCGAAGCCGGTGGCCGAACTGTCGGTGAACCGCTCGGCCTACGGCACCGCGCCGATCACCAAGGCCATCCTGGGCGAGCAGCAGAAGATCGCCGACACCTTCTTCGACCTGAAGCTGATCCCGAAAAAGATCAACGTGCTCGAAGCGGCCGGCGCGGGAGTCGCATGATGCAGATCTTCTGGTTCCTCCCCACGCACGGCGACAGCCGCTATCTCGGCACCAGCGAGGGCGCCCGCCCCATCGACCTGGCCTACCTGCAGCAGATTGCCGGCGCGGCCGACAACCTCGGCTACGAGGGCGTGCTGATCCCGACGGGCCGCTCCTGCGAAGACCCGTGGGTCATCGCCTCCAGCCTGATCGGCGCGACCAGGAAGCTCAAGTTCCTGGTGGCGGTGCGCCCCGGGCTGCACCAGCCCAGCCTCGCGGCGCGCATGGCCGCGACCTTCGACCGGCTCTCGGGCGGGCGGCTGCTGGTGAACCTGGTGACGGGCGGCGACCAGGCGGAGCTCGAAGGCGACGGCGTGTATCTGGACCACGCATCGCGCTACGAGCAGTCGGCCGAGTTCATCCGCATCTGGCGCGAGATCATCGCGCGCAGCCATGACGGGCAGTCTTTTGACTACGACGGCAAGCACCTGAGCGTGAAGGGCGCGAAGCTGCTCTACCCGCCGGTGCAGAAGCCGTATCCGCCGGTGTGGTTCGGCGGCTCTTCGGCGCCTGCGCATGAGCTGGCGGCGGAGCAGGTCGACGCCTACCTGACCTGGGGCGAGCCGCCCGCCGAGGTGGCGAAGAAGATCGCCGACGTCCGGGCGCGCGCCGAGCGCAACGGGCGGAAGGTCGAGTTCGGCATCCGGCTGCACGTGATCGTGCGCGAGACGGAAGATGCCGCCTGGAAGGCCGCCGAGGAACTCATCAGCCGCGTGGACGACGAGACCGTGATCCGCGCCCAGGCCGCCTTCGCGCGCATGGATTCCGAAGGGCAGCGCCGCATGGCCGCGCTGCATGCGGGCGGTGCCAAGCGCACGCGCGCCGATCTGGAAATCGCGCCGAACCTGTGGGCCGGCGTGGGCCTGGTGCGTGGCGGTGCCGGCACTGCGCTGGTGGGCGACCCGAAGACGGTCGCTGCGCGCATCGAGGAATACGCGGCCCTGGGCCTCGACAAGTTCATCCTGTCGGGCTACCCGCATCTCGAAGAGGCCTACCGCTTCGCCGAGCTGGTGTTCCCGCTGCTGTCGCGCAAGGCGAAGACGCAGCTGGCCGGCGGCTCGCTGAGCGGGCCCTTCGGCGAAGTCGTCGCCAATCTGGACGCGCCGTCGCGCCTTGTCTCGCAAAGTTGAAGGATCGCCATGACTGAACAGGTTCAGGAACTGCCGGCGGTCGTGCCGGCCGAGGAGGCGGGCGGCAGCGCGTTCAAGTCCTTCGCGGTCAACGTCGCGAAGCGGCTGGTGCCATGGCTGGTGCCGGTGGGGCTCATCGTCTTCTGGCAGATCGCCTCGTCGCTGGGCTGGCTCAGCACGCGCGTGCTGCCGGCGCCCATCGACGTGGTGAAGGCTGCGTGGAACCTCACGGTGTCCGGCGAGCTGTGGACGCACGTGAAGGTCAGCGCGGGCCGCGCTCTGCTGGGGTTGGCCATCGGCGGCGGTGCAGGGCTGGCTCTGGGCCTGCTCACCGGGTCGGTGAAGTTCTTCGAGACGCTGCTCGACTCCACCATCCAGATGGTGCGCAACATCCCGGCGCTGGCGCTGATCCCGTTGGTGATCCTGTGGTTCGGCATAGACGAGTCGGCCAAGCTGTTCCTGATCTCGGTGTCGGTGTTCTTCCCGATTTACCTGAACACTTTCCACGGCATCCGCAACGTCGATCCGCAGCTCATCGAGATGGGCCGCACCTACGGGCTCTCGCGCTGGCAGCTCTACCGCGAGGTGATCCTGCCGGGCGCGCTGTCGTCGATCCTGGTGGGCCTGCGTTTCTCGCTGGGGCTGATGTGGGTGATCCTGATCGTGGCCGAGACCATCTCGGCGCAGGCCGGCATCGGCTACCTCACGATGAACGCCCGCGAGTTCCTGCAGACCGACATCGTGCTGGTGGGCATCCTGCTGTACGCACTGCTGGGCAAGCTGGCCGACCTGTTCGCGCGCGGCCTGGAGCAATGGTGGCTGCGCTGGCACCCCGGCTACCAGAAGAAGGCGAAGTGAGGGCAGGGACATGACACGGCATCCATCGATCTCCCGCCGCACGGCCATCGCCACGCTCGCCGCACTCGGCTCGGGCGCAGTGTTCGCCCAGGGTGTGGCCAGCCGGGCCGCCACGGTGCGCCTGGGCTACCAGAAGTCGTCGACGCTCATCGCCGTGCTGAAGGCGCAGGGTGTGCTCGAGAAGCAGCTCGCACCGCTGAACGTCACGCTCAGCTGGCACGAGTTCACCAGCGGCCTGCCGCTGCTGGAGGCGCTGAACCTCGACAACCTCGACATCAGCGCCGACGTGGCTGACACCGTGCCCGTGTTCGCCCAGGCGGCCGGCGCCGACCTGACCTTCCTCGCGCAGGAGGCGCCGTCGCCCTCGGCGCAGGCCATCGTCGTGCGCGAGGATTCGCCAATCAGGACCGTGGCCGACCTGAAAGGAAAGAAGGTCGGCTTCGCGAAGGCGGCCGGCGCGCACTACCTGCTGATCGCCGCGCTCGACAAGGCCGGCCTCTCGTTCAGGGACATCGAGCCCGCCTACCTCACGCCCGCCGACGGCCGTGCAGCCTTCGAGAAGGGCGCGATCGACGCCTGGGTGGTGTGGGACCCGTTCCTCGCCGCTGCCCAGCGCCAGTCGAAGGTGCGCGTGCTTGCCGACGGCGCGGGCATCGCCTCGTACCAGCGCTACTACCTCGCGAGCAGCAAGTTCGCGAAGGCGCGGCCGGACGTGCTGCGCGTGGTCTACGCCGAGCTCGAGAAGACCGGCAAGTGGGTCAAGCAGAACCCGAAGGAGGCGGCCGCGCTGCTGTCTCCCGTGTGGGGCCTGGACGCCGCGACCATCGAGCAGGCCAACGCGCGCCGCAGCTACGCGGTGCGGCCGGTGGTGCCCGAGGGGCTGGGCGAGCAGCAGCGCATCGCCGATGCCTTCCTTGCCGAGAAGCTGCTTCCCAGAAAGATCGATGCGCTCAACGTGGCGCTGTTCAAGCCAGGAGCCTGAAGACATCATGAGTGCAGTCCTGAAAGACATCCAGACCCGGCCCCAGCCGCAAGCCATCGCCGGCGGCGTGCGCCTGGAGGCGCGCAACCTGCACAAGCGCTACGGCGCGCGCGAGGTGCTGCGCAACACCCGCCTGACCATCGAGCCGGGCCAGTTCATCGCCATCGTCGGGCGCAGCGGCTGCGGCAAGAGCACGCTGCTGCGGCTCATCGCGGGCCTGGAGGAGCCGAGCTCCGGCGGGCTTTACACCGACGGCAAGGCCGTGAACGGCCTGCACGACGACACGCGCATCATGTTCCAGGAGGCGCGCCTCCTGCCGTGGCGGCGCGTGCTCGACAACGTGACGCTGGGCCTGCCCAACGACGCCAAGGCGCGCGGCAAGGAAGTGCTGGCGCAGGTCGGCCTGGCCGATCGCGAGAACGAATGGCCGGCTCGCCTGTCGGGCGGCCAGCGCCAGCGCGTGGCCCTGGCGCGCGCGCTGGTGCACCACCCGCGCCTGCTGCTGCTCGACGAGCCGCTGGGCGCGCTCGATGCGCTCACGCGCATCGAGATGCACCGCCTCATCGAGAACCTCTGGCAGCGCCACCGCTTCACCGCACTGCTGGTGACGCACGACGTGCAGGAAGCCGTTGCGCTGGCCGACCGCGTGATCCTGATCGAGGACGGCCGCATCGCGCTCGACGAGAACATCGCGCTGGCCCGTCCGCGCTCGCAGGGCGACCCGGCATTCGCCGCGATCGAAAAACGAATCCTCGACAGGGTGCTGCAGAAGTCCGAAGAGACCGAAGCCGAGAGCACCGACGCCAGCTGGCTCGCAACCCCGGCGCATGCATTGCGCTGGGCAATTTGATGTCCACCCCCAGGCTTGCCCACTTCGTGTGGCCGCCAACCCCCTCGCCGGGGGCAATACCAGCGGCCCGGCAGAGCCGGTTCCGCGGTATTCCTGAATGAATCCGCCGGCCCGTTCTTTCCTTCAACCCTGAAAGGTATTCCGCATGTCGCAGAACTGGAAATTCGAAACCCTGTCGGTCCACGCCGGCTATTCGCCCGACCCGACCACCCGCGCCGTGGCACCGCCCATCTACCAGACGGTGGCCTACGCCTTCGACAGCGCCCAGCACGGTGCCGACCTGTTCGACCTGAAGGTGCCGGGCAACATCTACACCCGCATCAACAACCCGACGCAGGACGTGCTGGAGCAGCGCGTGGCGGCGCTCGAAGGCGGCATCGCCGCGCTCGCGCTGGCCTCGGGGCAGGCGGCCGTGACCTACGCAATCCAGACCATCGCCGAGGCCGGCGACAACATCATCAGCAGCACGGCGCTCTACGGCGGCACCTACAACCTGTTCGCCCACACGCTGCCGCAGTTCGGCATCACCACGCGCTTCGCGGACCATCGCGACCCGTCCAGCTTCGAAAAGCTGTTCGACGAGCGGACCAAGGCGGTGTTCGTCGAGTCGCTGGGCAACCCCGCGGGCAACGTGACCGACATCGCGGCCATCGCCGAGATCGCGCACCGCAACGGCGTGCCGCTGATCGTCGACAACACGGTGCCTTCGCCGTACCTGAGCCGGCCCATCGAGCACGGCGCCGACATCGTGGTGCACTCGCTCACCAAGTACCTGGGCGGCCACGGCACCAGTATCGGCGGCGCGATCGTCGACTCGGGCAAGTTCCCGTGGGCCGAGCACAAGCAGCGCTTCAAGCGCCTGAACGAGCCCGACGTGAGCTACCACGGCGTGGTCTACACCGAGGCGCTGGGCCCGGCCGCCTACATCGGCCGCGCACGCGTGGTGCCGCTGCGCAACACGGGTGCGGCCATCTCGCCGTTCAACGCCTTCCAGATCCTGCAGGGCATCGAGACGCTCGCGCTGCGCGTCGACCGCATCAGCGACAACGCACTGCGCGTCGCGCAGCACCTGAAGACGCACAAGGCGGTGAAGTGGGTCAACTACGCAGCACTCGAAGACCACCCCGACCACGCGCTCGCGAAGAAATACCTGGGCGGCAAGGCCAGCGGCGTGCTGACCTTCGGCATCGGCAGCGGCCGCGAGGGCGGCGCCAGGTTCCTCGATGCGCTGAAGCTCTTCACGCGCCTCGTGAACATCGGCGACGTGCGCTCGCTGGCAACGCATCCGGCATCGACCACGCACAGGCAGCTTTCGCCCGAGGAGCTGGCCCGCGCCGGCGTGACCGAGGACACGGTGCGCCTGTCGGTCGGCATCGAGCACATCGACGACCTGCTGGCCGACCTCGACCAGGCGCTGGCGGCGGCATCGAATTGAACCAAAGCCTTCTCTTGAAGCCATGACCACACTGCAATCAATCCCCGAAGCCGCGCTGGACCAGCTGTTCCGCAAGGCCCGCACCGTGCACGCGTTCAAGCCCGTGCCGGTGACCGACGAAATCATCCACAAGCTCTACGACCTGCTCAAGTGGGGCCCGACCGCCTTCAACGCCCAGCCGGCGCGCTACGTGTTCGTGCGCAGCGAGGAGGCCAAGGCGAAACTGAAGCCGGCCGTGTCGGCGGGCAACACCGCGCAGACGCTGGCCGCAGGCGTCACTGTGATCGTGGCGCAGGACACGCGCTTCTACGAGCACCTGCCTAGCCAGTTTCCGGCCTATGACGCCAAGCCGCTCTTCGAGAAGAGCGCCGAGGCTGCGCAGGCCACGGCGTTCCGCAACAGCAGCCTGCAGGGCGCCTACCTGATCCTGGCCGCACGTGCGCTCGGGCTCGACGCGGGCCCCCAGTCGGGCTTCAACGCCGACCTGGTCGACAAGGCCTTCTTCCCGGACGGCCGCTACCGCGCGAACTTCCTCGTCAACCTGGGCGTGGCCGACCACGCAGGCACCTTCGAGCGCGGCCCCCGGCTTGCGTTCGACGACGTGGCCGAGATCGTCTGAGCGCCGTTCGCCGTGCTTTTCCTCAACGAATTCCCCAATCAACCTGAAAGAGAACCCATCATGTCCATCCAAGCCATCAACGTCCGCAACCAGTTCAAGGGCAAGGTCCGCGAGATCATCCGCGGCGACGTCGTCTCCGAAGTCGACGTCGAAACCGCCTGGGGCATCGTCACCTCGGTCATCACTACGCGCTCGGTCGACGAGCTGCAGCTGAAGGTGGGCTCCGACGTGGTCGCTCTCGTGAAGTCGACCGAGGTCTCGATCGCGAAGCTCTGACGGACCCTCGGGCATCCGCGACGACCCGGCGCTGTGACGGCGCCGGGTTTTTTCGTTTGTGGGGGTGAGTTTTCAGCGGTTTACAGGCCGCGAGTTCATCGACCGTGCTGAATTGCTGGAATCGCCCCGATCTTTCAGTGGCCTGAATCTTCCTTGAAGTCGTCGCCCTAGCATGCGCCGCGAAGTCGTGATCCGCACATCGATGCGGTGACCACGACTTCGTCATCGCATTCAAACAGACACTTCAGGGAGGAACCGCATGCTCGTTGAGATTGACGAACATGGAATGATCAGTCACGCGCGGGTGAGGCATGCACGCAGTCCGAAGATCGAACGAGGGAAGAGGACCGGGGCGATCACCGGCATCGTCGTTCACCAGACGGACGCCGACACTTCGGCGTCTTCGTTGAACAGCTACAAGCGGCCGAAGGCAAACGGGGCGCACTTTCTCATCGACAAGGATGGGACGATCTATCAGACGGCGGCGATTTATCAGAGGACGAATCATGTGGGGCCGTTGCAGGCAAGATGTCTGGCGATCCAAAGATGCAAGCCGCGAGATTTCCCTGCAAAGGTGGGCGCAGCCGAGATGCATCGCATTGAAATGCTCAAGGCGCCTGCCGATCGATATCCGAGCAATATGGAGGCGATAGGAATCGAGCTGGTCGGAAGAGCCAAGCTGCCAGCCGGGTTCAAAGCCATCGGCGAGGAGGCTAAATGGTCGCTCGACAAGATACGAGGCAAGTACGGCATATTCGAAACGCCGACCGCGGCTCAGAATCAATCCCTCTCGTGGCTTGTCAACGCACTTCAAGGGTCTATGCAGGTCGCACAGGATGAAGTGTTCCGCCATCCTGAGGTCAGCAGGAAGAATCTCACGGAGGCGCAAGGCGCGAATTGGTCTCTACCCACTGCCAAACCATGATCAAGACCAAGTACTCAATAGCCGTCTCTGCGTTGGCTGCGGCGGCAGCCGCATCGCCCGCATATGCCGCCGACGGGCGCTATCCAGTCACTTATGTGCAAAAAGTGGAAATCACGCACCCTTCGCATCGAAGCGCATGGGAGAACAAGGACTTTCTGGACTGCGACGACGTTGTTCTTACAGAAGAGGATGTTTTCTACGCATTGCGGTACATGCGCAGAATTTCGTGGAAATCCTACGACCCGGAAAACACGGACACCACAGGGTGTGAAGGAAAAGCACTCGTCACGTTCAAGAGCGGAAAAATCCTCGCAATGGGCATCGAGCCGACAGGCCGAATCAGCGCCGGCGAATTCGATGCCGGGATGAAGCCAACAACGAGTCCACCGAGTTTCTACGAGTGTGACCCGTGCAGGCAACGCAAGATGGCGCTTCTGAAGGATGCGCTGAACCGTGCAGACGAGCGAAGGCTCAAGAGGCTGGTTGCGGAGGGACGGATATCCGAAGTCGAAGCGGAGCGTCGCTTGAATTGGGTGCGAGACCAGCGCGACAAGCCCTGACATACCGACCAGTCGCCTACCTCGACAACCCGCCACGGCGGGTTATCTTTTGCCGACTCCTCATCGACGCCCCTTAGTCACCTCACGCATTAGAAACTGCAAACACCTTCCTTCCACCCCCGCCAGGCGCCTCGCAGAATCTTCCGGATCCCCCGAAAAAGGACCTGCGATGAGCGCCATTCTTTCTTCCGCAACTCCCGCGCAAGCCGCGCATCCGCACGAACTCGACATCGTCCGACAGGCCGGCCACATCGGCGCCGAGGTGCGCGGCGTGCGTCTCTCGGGCGCGCTGCAGCCCGAGGTGTTCGGCGCCATCAAGGCAGCGCTGCTGAAGCACAAGGTGCTCTTCTTCCGTGGCCAGCAGCATCTCGACGATGCCCAGCATGAGGCCATCGGTCGTCTGTGGGGCGAGCTGGTGCCGCACCCGACCGTGCCTTCCAAGGACGGCACCCAACTGCTTGAGCTCGATTCCCGCCACGGCGGCCGCGCCAATTCGTGGCATACCGATGTGACCTTCGAGGTCGCCTATCCGCAGGTGTCGATCCTGAGGGCGGTGGTGATCCCGGCCTATGGCGGCGATACGGTCTGGGCCAACACGGTGGCGGCCTACGAGAGCCTGCCCGACGACCTGAAGGCGCTGGCTGATCGGCTGCGCGCCATCCACGGCAACGACTACGACTACGCCGCCGCGCGCTCGCCGGCTGATCTGGACGAGGAGGGCACGAAGCGATATCGCGATGTGTTCACCCGCCGCCTGCTCGAAGCCGAGCATCCCGTGGTGCGCGTGCACCCCGAGACCGGCGAACGCAGCCTCGTGCTTGGCCATTTCGTGAAGCGGCTGGCCGGGCACTCCACGCATGATTCCGCCCACCTGCTGAGCGTGCTCCAGAGTCACGTGCACCGCCTGGAGAACACGGTGCGCTGGCGCTGGGCCCAGGGCGACGTCGCCATCTGGGACAACCGGGCGACGCAGCACTACGCGATCAACGACTACGGCGACCAGCACCGCGTGGTGCGTCGCGTGACGATCGCGGGCGACGTGCCGTATGGCGTGGACGGCAGGAAGAGCGTGGACCTGACGGCGCCGGCCGTGCGTGCGGCCGAAGCTGCACGGGCTGCAGCCTGATCGCTCCTGAGCCGATCCTGACTTGACCCTGAATCGATCCTTTACAACGGCTGGTTGTTAGAAATCGACTTTTCAGTTGTTTGAGCTTCGGCGCCCGGCTCCTAAAGTGGTGGTTATCGCCACCAAGGCGTATCCAACGCACAACAGGAGCCTCACAGCATGTCAGTGGAAGTTGAAGAAGAAGTCATCGCCTTGCCCGAAGCACTCGAACAGGCGCGCGCCTCGGCCGCCGAGAGCAATCTGCCCTATGCCGGTGGCGTCAGGCCGCCGGTGGCCTGGGACCTGGTGCAGAAGGGCCAGGCCGTGCTGGTCGACGTGCGTTCCGGCGAAGAGCGCAAGTTCGTCGGCCACGTGCCCGGCAGCCAGCACGTGGCCTGGGCTACCGGCACGGCGCTCACGCGCAATCCGCGCTTCGTGCGCGAACTCGAGGCCAAGGTGGCGAAGGACGGCGGCAAGGACGCCGTCGTGCTGCTGCTGTGCCGCAGCGGCAAGCGTTCCGCGCTGGCGGCAGAGGCAGCAGCGAAGGCCGGCTTCACGAACGTCTTCAATGTGCTCGAAGGCTTCGAGGGCGAGATCGATGCGCAGCAGCATCGCGGCGGCTCCGACGGCTGGCGCTTCCACAGGCTGCCCTGGGTGCAGGACTGATCCTGCGGCCCGCAAGACACTTTTCCGGGAGGAACCACAGATGGCCCATTTCGAGGTGAGCGACATCGTTCGCGCACTGCATGGCGTGCGCAACGAATGGCGCGATTCGCAGCGGCGCTCGCGCGAGCCGGGGGCGCGCGAGTTTCCCTCGCGCGACGCGCTCGCGCAGATCGTCGAGTCGCTCAAGGGCGCGCTCTTTCCGATGCGGCTCGGGCCGCCGGACCTGCGCCACGAGAGCGAGGACTTCTATGTCGGCCACACGCTCGATTCGGCCCTGCAGGCGCTGCTGGTGCAGGCGCGGCTGGAGCTGAACTTCAACGCGCGCCACGAGCCGCGTCCTGCCAACGAGATCGACGATATCGCCACCGAGGCCGTGCGCCGCTTCGCGAATGCGCTGCCGGGCCTGCGCAGCCTGCTCGACAGCGACGTGCTCGCCGCCTACCAGGGCGACCCGGCCGCGCGGAGCGTCGACGAGGTGCTGCTGTGCTATCCGGGCGTGCTGGCGATGATCCACCACCGCCTCGCGCACGAGCTCTACGGGCTCGGGCTGCCGCTGCTGGCGCGCATCGTGGCCGAGCAGGCGCATGCGCAGACCGGCATCGACATCCACCCGGGCGCGAAGATCGACGCGGGCTTCTTCATCGACCACGGCACGGGCGTCGTGATCGGCGAGACGGCCGTCATCGGCAAGCGGGTGCGGCTCTACCAGGCCGTCACGCTGGGCGCCAAGCGCTTCCCGACCGACACCGACGGCAACCTGCAGAAGGGCCTTCCGCGGCACCCCGTGGTGGAGGACGACGTGGTCATCTACGCCGGCGCGACCATCCTCGGGCGCGTCACGCTCGGCAAGGGCGCCGTCATCGGCGGCAACGTGTGGATCACCGACGACGTGCCGCCGGGCGCGAGCGTCACGCAGGCCAGCCTGCAGAACGCGCCGAAGGCAGGTGGCGTATGAAGGCGTTCGTCGAAGACTTCGGCGTGACCATCCGCCAGCTGCGCGAGGACAAGGGCTGGTCGCAGGAGCAGCTGGCCGAGCGCTCCGATCTCAACCGCTCCTACGTGGGCGAGGTCGAGCGCGGCCGCGTCATCCCGTCGATCGTCACCGCGCAGAAGCTGGCCACGGCGCTGGGCATCAACATGGTCGGCCTGCTCATGCGCTGCGAGCAGCTCGAACAATCGCGCCTCGCGCGAAGGATCAACTTGGCGGCTATAGCCTGTTGAGGGAAAACCCGCGGCCGCCGGACACTGGCGGCCACTTTCTTCTCAACTCACGGAGCCCTGATTCATGAGCGCAACAGTTGGTGGTACCACCGCCCTTGGCGACATCGCCGCAAGACAGCTGGCCAATGCCACCAAGACAGTCCCCCAACTCGAGACCATCAGCCCGCGCTGGCTGACGCACCTGCTGCAGTGGGTGCCGGTGGAAGCGGGCATCTACCGCGTCAACAAGGTCAAGAACCCGGAAGCGATCAAGGTCACCTGCACCTCGCGCGAAGAAGAGAACCAGCTGCCGCGCACCTTCGTCGACTACGAGGAGAACCCGCGCGAGCACTACCTCAATGCCGTGAGCACGGTGCTCGACGTGCACACCCGCATCTCCGACCTCTACAGCAGCCCGCACGACCAGATCAAGGAGCAGCTGCGCCTGACGATCGAGACGATCAAGGAGAACCAAGAGAGCGAGCTCATCAACAACCCCGACTACGGCCTGCTGGCGCAGGTGAGCGAGGAGCAGCGCATCTTCCCGCTGACCGGCGCGCCCACGCCCGACGACCTCGACGAGCTGCTGACCAAGGTCTGGAAGGAGCCGGCCTTCTTCCTCACGCATCCGCTGGCCATCGCCGCGTTCGGCCGCGAGGCCACGCGCCGCGGCACGCCGCCGCCGACGGTGAGCCTCTTCGGCTCGCAGTTCATCACATGGCGCGGCATCCCGCTGATCCCGTCGAACAAGGTGCCGGTGGCCGACGGCAAGAGCAAGATCCTGCTGCTGCGCGTGGGCGACAAGCGCCAGGGAGTGGTGGGGCTGTTCCAGCCGGGGCTTTCGGGCGAGCAGGGCCCGGGCCTGTCGGTGCGCTTCATGGGCATCAACAACCATGCGATCGCGTCGTACCTGATCTCGCTTTACTGCTCGCTCGCGGTGCTGACCACCGACGCGCTGGCGGTGCTCGACGATGTCGAGATCGGCAAGTACCACGACTACGCCGACACCTACAAGTAAGCCGCTGTGAGCAGCACTCCATCGATCCCGGGCGAGGCGCCGTTCGACCCGGCGATCCTCGCGCGCATGGCCAGCGCCATGTTCTCCGCACTGCCGGGCACGCCGCCCGAATCGGTGCCCGGCGTGGCGAGCGGGCTGGTGCCGGGCGCGCAGTTCCCGGCCAACCTCGCGCCCGCAGGTTCGCCGCTGGCAAGCCCGGCGGGTTTCGGGCCCAGCGTGCCGGGCACGCCCTTCCCGCAAGGGCAGGTTCCGGGCGCGAACCTCGTGCCGGCATCGCCCACGCAACTGCCTTCGCTCGCGAACCGTGCGCCGGCCCTGGTGCCGCACGCGGTGGCCGGCAACGGTGTGCCCGACAGCGTGCTCTCTGTGGCGCCCGTCTTCGAGCCGCGCTCGGGTGGCACGGTGCAGGGTGTGCCGCAGCTGAACGGGGCGGCGGCACCGCAAGCCGCGGCCTCGTCGTTCTACTTCCTGGAAAACGGCTACGGGCATCCGTCGGCCGGCGCGACTCCCGTGGTCTCGCCCCCCCTCCCGCTTGCGGGAGATGGCTGGGGGGAGGGCCAGCGGACGACGCAAGGTGCGGGGCTGCCCCTCACCCCAACCCTCTCCCCAGAAGGGAGAGGGAGTGAGCCCCGGTTCTACTTCGTCGACGCGGTGCGCCTGCCCAGCGGCTTCGTCACCCCGGCGAAGCCCGACCCTCGAGGCCCCAACGCCGTGCCGCTGGCCGGCAGCGGGCAGCATCCGCCTTTCGACATCCACGCCGTGCGGCGCGACTTCCCGATCCTGCAGGAGCGCGTGAACGGCAAGCAGCTCGTCTGGTTCGACAACGCGGCCACCACGCACAAGCCGCAGTCGGTCATCGACCGCATCTCGTACTTCTACGAGCACGAGAACTCCAACATCCACCGCGCGGCGCACGAACTGGCCGCGCGCGCAACCGACGCCTACGAAGGCGCCCGCGAGCGCGTGCGCAGGTTCATCAATGCGCCCGAGGTGGAGGAGGTGATCTTCGTGCGCGGCACCACCGAGGCCATCAACCTGGTTGCCAAGAGCTGGGGCGGCCAGCACGTGGGCGAGGGCGACGAGATCGTCGTGTCGAACCTCGAGCACCACGCCAACATCGTGCCGTGGCAGCAGCTCGCGGCCGCCAAGGGGGCGAAGCTGCGCGTGATTCCGGTGGACGACTCGGGTCAGGTGCTGCTCGACGAATACCGCAAGCTGCTGAACGACCGCACGAAGATCGTCGCCGTCACGCAGGTCTCGAACGCACTGGGCACGGTGGTGCCTGTGAAGGAGATCGTCGAGCTGGCGCATCGTGCGGGCGCGAAGGCGCTGGTGGACGGCGCGCAGTCGGTCTCGCACATGCGCGTCGACGTGCAGGACATCGGCGCCGACTTCTTCGTCTTTTCCGGCCACAAGGTGTTCGGCCCGACCGGCATCGGCGTGGTGTGGGGCAAGCGCGAGGTGCTCGAAGACATGCCCCCGTGGCAGGGCGGCGGCAACATGATCGCCGACGTGACCTTCGAGAAGACGGTGTTCCAGCCGATCCCGAACAAGTTCGAGGCCGGCACCGGCAACATCGCCGACGCGGTGGGCCTGGGCGCCGCCATCGACTACGTCAACAAGATCGGCATCGAGAACATCGCGCGCTACGAGCACGACCTTCTGGTGTACGGCATGGCCCAGCTCGGCGCGATTCCGGGTGTGCGCCTGATCGGCACGGCGGCCGACAAGGCGAGCGTGATGTCCTTCGTGCTCGACGGCTACACCACCGAGGAGGTGGGGCAGGCGCTGAACGAGGAGGGCATCGCGGTGCGCACGGGCCACCATTGCGCGCAGCCGATCCTGCGCCGCTTCGGCGTGGAGACGACGGTGCGGCCTTCGCTGGCCTTCTACAACACCTTCGACGAGATCGACCGGCTGGTGGCGGTGGTGCGGCGGCTGGCATCGCAGCGGCGCGCGGGCTGAACCCGGGTCAGTGCTGCGCAGCGAGGTGGCGGTCGAAGAAGGCCGTCACCTCGGCGTTGAATGCCTCGTGGAAGGCGGTGCGGTCGAAGCCGGACGCATCGCGGCAGATTTCCGATTTCGCCTGGATCTGCTCGGATGAGCACGGTGCGAGAAAGCCGAAATGCCCGGCTTTCCCGGCCACATGCCATTCGGGGGCCACGGGCAGGTTGCGGCGGACGGCATCCACGCTCTCGGGCGTGACCCCGTCGCCGCCGTAGGCCGACGCCCAGAGCGCGATCGGAATCCTCACGTTCCTCAGGCCCTCGGCGTCGAACAGCGTGCTGAGCGGGTCGGCGATCACTGCGGCCTTGATGCGCGCGTCGTGTGCCAGCGGCGTGGCCAGCAGTTGCCGGAACCTCTGCTTCATCGATCCGCATTCCTCGCTTTCCGGCGCCTTTGCACAGGGGGACGAGGGCAGGGGCGGCAGCCTTTCGAAGTCCGGCTTCGCGCCCGCGAGCACCAGCCCGGTGTAGCCGCCGCGCGAGAAGCCGTAGAAGCCGATCCTGTCGGCCGCGATCCTGTCGTGGGAAGGCCAGCGCTGCAGCATGTGGTCGATCAGGCGCTTGATGTCCGTGGTGCGCGTCGCGAGTGCCGATATCTTGTCGTCCGGGCCGCCGCGGATCCGGAAGTTGTCGTCGGAATGACTGATGGCGGCGACGATGAAGCCGGCGTCGGCCAGGGCCTGCGCCGTGTCGTGGTGGCCCAGGAAGGAGCCGCCGTAGCCGTGCGAGATCACGATGAGCGGCAGCGGCGCGTTGCCCGGCGGGAACGGGCAGTCCCGTACGGCCTGGATCGTGGAGGGGCCCAGCCTGATCTCGCCCGCGGGGGCGGCGCAGGGCGTCCATACGCCGCCGCGGATCGCCGGGCCTTCCTGGTCGGCCGGGATTTCGATCGTCGCGAAGCCGGCGGCCTGGGCGAGCGCCGCAGACAGGCATGCGGCGGCGAGGCAGAGGGGGCGGAGAAGCTGTAGGAGGCGCATGCCGGCAGTGTGCGGCGCCCCGGCGCGGGCTGCTTAGCAGACTTTGCGGTCCTTGCAGGCCGTCGCGCTATGCTTGCGATTGTTAACATTGTTGCTTGCCATCGCATGTCCTTGCCTCAAGCTAGTTCTTCCGTGTCCCAGGCGGCCGACGAATCCTGCGACGTGCTGGTCGTCGGCGGCGGTCCCGCAGGGTCGACCATCGCCACGCTGCTGGCCCGCCAGGGCCGCAAGGTGGTGCTGCTGGAGAAGGCGCACCATCCGCGCTTTCACATCGGCGAATCGCTGCTGCCGGCGAACGTGGAGCTGTTCGACAAGCTGGGCGTGCGCGACCAGGTCGAGAAGATCGGCATGCCCAAGTTCGGCATCGAGTTCGTCTCGCCCGAGCATGAGCACCGCAGCTACGTCGAGTTCGGCGAAGGCCTGGACAAGTCGCTCGACTCGGCCTGGCAGGTGCGCCGCTCCGAACTCGACGAGCTCCTGTTCCGCAACGCGGCCGCCTGCGGGGCGCAGGCAATCGAAGGCTGCAAGGTGCGCGACGTGGCCTTCGATGCCGACGGCGCCACGGTCCAGGCCGAGATGGACGACGGTGCGCGCCGCAGCTGGCGCGCCCGCTTCGTGGTCGATGCCACCGGCCGCGACACGCTGCTGGCCAACAAATTCCGCTGCAAGCAGAAGAACCCCGACCACAACAGCACCGCGCTGTTCGGCCACTTCACCAACGCAGAGCGGCTGGAGGGCAAGAAGGAAGGCAACATCAGCATCTGCTGGTTTCCGCACGGCTGGTTCTGGTTCATTCCGCTGGCCGACGGCACCACCAGCGTGGGAGCGGTCTGCTGGCCGTACTACCTGAAGTCGCGCGACAAGCCGCTCAAGGAGTTCTTCTACGACACCATCGCCACCTGCCCGGTGCTGGTCGATCGCCTGAAGAACGCCACGCTGGTCGACGACGCGGTGCATGCCACCGGCAACTTCTCGTACTCCAGCACGCACGCCACGGGCGACCGCTACCTGATGCTGGGCGATGCCTTCACCTTCATCGATCCGATGTTCTCCTCGGGTGTGTACCTCGCGATGCACAGCGCCTTCGACGGTGCGGAGCTGGTGGCGACCGCGCTCGACCAGCCGCAGCGCCTGGCCGCGGCGCGCAAGGGCTTCGAGGCGATGATGCGCAAGGGCCCGCGCGAATACTCGTGGTTCATCTACCGCGTGACCAACCCGACCATCCGCGACATGTTCATGCACCCGGGCAACCCCTTCAGGGTGAAGGAGGGCCTGATGACGCTGCTGGCCGGCGACATCTACCGCGGCACGCCGATGCGCGGTCCCGTCGGCATGTTCAAGGTGCTGTACTACCTCATCTCCATCGGCAACATGCGGCGCACCTGGGAAGGCTGGAAGCGCCACCGCTTCAACGTCCGCGACATGGGGATGCTGAAGGGCGAGACGATCCTCAAGGCCGACTGAGCGCCAGGGCCGCCGCGGCCAGCGCCACCGCGTGCGCAGTGCCTGGTGCGGGGCTGCTGAGCACGTCGATGCCCAGGTCGGCGAGCGCGTCGGCCACCGGCGCCATCGAGGCCTGGGCGAGCACGACGACGTCGGCCTCCGCCGATGCCGCGCGGATGGCGCTGGCAAGCGTCTCGATGTAGCGCGCGCTGTCTCCGGCCTCGAAATGCGGCCATGCGTCCTCGACGAACAGCATGGCCGGCTGGACCGCGATCCCGGCGTCTTGCGCCGCCGAAAGAACAAGCGCCTTGGTCGGAGCCAGCGTGCTTTCGAGTGCCGCGGCGATCAGCACGCGCGGCCCTGTGCGAACGGCCCTGTCGGCCATGGCACGGTCGATGCGAAGGGCCCTGAAGGCATCGCCGGTGGGCGTGCGTTCGGCGATGGCGCCGATGGTCGAGCAGGTGCACACCACGACCTTCGCGCCTTCCGATGCGGCTTCGTGCATGGCCTCGTGAACGCGGGAGACGAGCCCGGCGTCGTCGACGCCCACGACGCGCGCATCGGCCAGCAACTCTTCGCGGACCACGTGGCGCACGCGCAAGCCAGGCTCGATCCGTCGCACCAGCCGTTCGAAGGTCGGCACATGGACCTGTGCCGTGTGCAGGAAGGCCAGCGCGTCCTTCATTGGCTCCTCAGGCTGCAGCCGCGGCAGCCTCGCGGGCGCGTCGAGCCTCGTAGGCCTTGAGGTGCACGTAGGCGGTGCGCAGCACGGTGGGCACCGTGGCATTGCCGGGCGCCGCGCGGCTCAGGAGGTCGCCGACGATGTGATCGGCTTCCACGGCAGCGCCGCGAGCCATGTCCTTGTACATCGATGCCGTCATCGGCGAGCCGGCGGCCGTGATGATGGCGCGCCCACGCTGTACGGCGGGAGCGCGCGGCGCGAAGCCGTTGTGGGCGGCGATGGCGCAGCACTCGTCGAAGATCGACAGCGCCACGTCCTGGCCGCCGGCGGCCACGATGTCGCCGATGGAGGCGTGCATGAGGCTCGTGAGGCCGGCTGCCGAGGCGATGAAGACCCACTTCTCCCACATGTCCTGCGCGATGCTCTCGCTGGCCGTGGCGTCGAACTTCGCCCCGGCGAACTGCGCGGCGATGGCATCGACCCGCGCCGACCGGCCGCCCGCGCGCTCGCCGAAGCTCAGGCCGTGCATGTCGTTGAGATGCAGCACGCGACCTTCATCGTCGAGGGTGGCGGAGATCATGCACAGGCCGCCCAGCACGCGCTCGCTGCCGAAGCGCTCGACGAGCCGGTCGATGTGGCTCATGCCGTTGAGCAGGGGGAGGATCACGGTGTCGGGGCCGACGGCCGGTGCGAACGAGTCCATCGTCGAGTCGAGGTCGTAGGCCTTGCTGCCGACCACGATCACGTCGTAGGGCCCGTCGATGCCGTCGGCCAGCACGTGCTTCGGCGAGGGCAGCTGCAGGTTGCCGAAGGGGCTCTGTATCACCAGCCCGGTCTTCGCGAGCTGCGCCGCGCGGCGCGGGCGCAGCAGGAAGGTGACGTCGCGTCCCGCCTCCAGCAGACGGCCGCCGAAATAACCACCGAGTGCGCCGGCACCCACCACGAGAAATCTCATCGCGCTTCGCTCCTGTATCCGACAGTGAAAAGATCGGCCGCGATGATGCCCGGGATCGCCCGTGCGTGCTTCAGGCCGCAGCCTTCTCCAGCAGACGGCCGCGGGCAAAGGGCGAGAGGTCGAGCGCGCTGGCGCGGCCCAGCACATGATCCGCGATGGCGTCGCCCAGCCCGGCCGAGTGCTTGAAGCCGTGGCCCGAGCAGGCCGAGACCACGAGCAGGCTGGGCATGCCGTCGAGTGCGTCGATCACGAAACGGCGGTCTGGCGTCACGGTGTACATGCAGGCGCGTGCCTTCACGGCCCGGCCTCCGATCTGCGGAAAGCGGCCGGCCACGCGCTCGCGGTACATGGCGGCGCTTTCTTCCGCGCTCACGCTGCGGTCGATGGTGGCGGGCGTGGTTGCGTCGACATACTGCTCGGTCGCGACCTTGAGCGCGGGCTGCGCCGGGTCGGAGGCCGGAAAGCCGTACATGTAGTCTTCCGGCCCGTCGCCGAACATCCAGATGAAGATGGGGAAGCGCCCCGGCGCGAAGTCGGCGGCGGCGCTGCCGGTGTCGAACCAGTGCATCACCTGCCGGTGCACGGAGAAGTCGGCCTGCCAGTCGGTGCGCGCCTGTGCGCCGAGGAAGGCGGGCAGCCAGGCACCGGCCGCGACCACGACGCGGTCGGCCGTGAAGCTCGCGGCGGCGGTTCGCACACGCAGCACGTCGCCGCTGCCTGTCGGCTCGACGGCGTCGACTCGCTCGCCGGTGATCGTCCGTGCGCCCGATGCGCGCGCAACGTCGAGCTGCGCGCCGATGGCCTCCTCTGGCCGCACGAAGCCGGCCTCGTACTCGAAGTAGCCGATCTCGTCGCCCTGCAGCCTGAACTGCGGAAAGCGCGCGCGGATGCCGGCGGCGTCGAGCACCTCGTGCGCGATGCCGAATCGCTCGGCGCAGGCGATGGTGCGGCGCACGAAGTCGGACTTGCCGTGGTGCTCGGCCACGCGGTCGCGCGGCGCGAGGATCAGGCCGCCGGTCGTGGTCATGAGCGACTTGCCGGTGCGCGCCTCGAGCTCGCGCCAGATGGCATGCGAGCGCTGCACGAAGGGCACGTATTCGTCGCCTTCGCCCACGGCCAGCCGCGTGATGCGCGAGTCGCCGTGCGAGGAGCCCTGGTCGTGCGGCGGGGAGAACTGGTCGATGCCCAGCACGCGCGCGCCGCGTTGGGCGAGCTGGCAGAGGGTGGCGGCGCCGAGCGCGCCGAGGCCGATGACGATGACGTCGTGGTGGGAAGATGAATGGGTCACTGATGCGTCCTGCGCCTGGATGGAAGCCCGGATGGAAACGTAGCGAAACGGAACGTGTCATCTTGACGTCGATCGGCCGCAAGCGGATGAACTTTTCCAGAAAAGGTCATGGGCGCTTCGCATAATCGGGCTCGTCATTCCGACCCTCTCAACCAAGGAGCACATTCATGGCCCAGACCCGCATCGCCGTCATCGTCGGCAGCCTGCGCAAGGATTCCTACAACCACAAGCTGGCCCTCGCCCTGGCGCACCTCGCGCCCTCGGACTTCACCTTCGAGAGCCTGCGCATCGACGATCTGCCCCTGTACAACCAGGACGATGATGGCAACCAGGCCGCGTCGGTGAAGCGCCTGAAGACCGAGATCGCGGCCGCCGACGGCCTGCTGTTCGTCACGCCCGAATACAACCGCTCCATTCCCGGCGTGCTGAAGAACGCCATCGACCATGCCTCGCGCCCCTACGGCCAGAGCGCCTGGGCGGGCAAGCCGGCCGGCGTGGTCGGCATCTCGGTCGGCGCCATCGGCACCGCGCTCGCGCAGCAGCACCTGCGCAACATCCTTGCCTACCTCGACGTTCCCACGCTGGGCGCGCCTGAAGTGTTCCTGCAGGCCAAGGACGACCTGTTCGACGACAAGGGCCACATCGGCAACGAAGGCTCGAAGAAGTTCCTGCAGGGCTGGATGGACAAGTACGTGGCCTGGATCAAGAGCCACTCGGCCTGATCGGCGCCTGTACCCTGCGAAAGCAAAAAAGCCGCCCGGCAAGGGCGGCTTTTTTCGCTGCGGGCGGCGGCGCCGGTCAGGCGGCGATCGCTGCGCTGCGCTGGTTGGCCGCTTCGGCCGTGGTCGCCAGGATGTCGGCGCGGGCGGCGGCCAGGGCCTTGTTGCGGGCCTCGTCGCCCATCGCCAGGCCTTCGGCGCGCACGAAGCGCACGTCGGTGATGCCGAAGAAGCCGAAGATCACCTTCAGGTAGCTCTCCTGGTGTTCCATCGCCTGGCCGCCTTCGCTGGCCGAGTACACGCCGCCGCGGCTCAGGGCCACGATGACGGTCTTGCCGCCGGCCAGGCCCACGGGCCCCTTCTCGGTGTACTTGAAGGTGCGGCCGGCCTGCGCGAGGCGGTCGATCCAGGCCTTGAGCTGGGTCGGAATCGAGAAGTTGTAGAAGGGCGCGCCGATCACGACCACGTCCGCCGCGAGGAACTGGCTCACCAGCTTTTCGGACAGGTCGTTCTCGCGCTGCTGGGCCGGGGTGGGCTGGGCCTGCACGCCCGTCTTGATGCCCAGCGCGTCGGCGCCGAAGTGCGAGGGGGTGTCCACGGCCAGGTCGAGGTACTCGACGGCGGTGTCGGGATGGGAGGCACGCCATGCGGTCACGATTTCGGCCGAGAGCAGGCGCGAGGTCGAGTTGGTGCCGAGGATGCTGGAGTCGATGTGGAGCAGCTTCATTTCAATCGATCACTTTCTGTATGGCTGTCGGCGCTCAAGATGGCCGGCGGATGGAAGAATTCTATTTTTCGATCGAGTAATCGATAAGTAGCCAAAATCTGGCTACATCGTTCTATCTGCGGGACAATGGCTGTCATGCAAGACCTCAACGACATGGTTTTCTTCGCCGAAGTGGCCGAGCGCGGCGGCTTTGCGGCCGCCAGCCGGGCACTGGGCATCCCCAAGTCGCGCCTCTCGCGCCGGGTGGCGGAGCTGGAGGAGCGCCTTGGCGTGCAGCTGATGCAGCGCAGCACGCGGCGGCTGTCGCTCACGCCGGCCGGCGAGATCTACCTGCGGCATGCTTCCGCCATGCGCGACGCGGCCCAGGCGGCGGCCGAGGCGGTGGCCCAGGTGCAGACCGAACCCAGCGGGCTGGTGCGGCTGAGCTGCCCGGTCACGATCGCCCACAGCGGCCTGGCACAGCTCATGCCTGTGTTCATGGAGCGCTACCCGGCCGTACGCATCGACATGAAGGTGATCAACCGGCCGGTCGACCTGATCGAGGAGGGCATCGACATCGCCTTGCGTGTGCGCCCCGTCATCGAAGACAGCACCGTGCTGGTCGCCAAGACCTTCGGCTACAGCCGCGGCGTGCTGGTGGCGAGCCCGGGGCTGCTGAAGCGATATGGGCCGGTGCAGACGGTGGCCGACCTGGCCAAGCTGCCCACGGCGGCCATGTCGGTCAACGGGGAAGGGCGCGCCGACTGGCGGCTGGAGGGCCCGAACGGCGAGAGCGTCGTCCATTCGCACATGCCGCTGTACGTGGCGGACGACCTGGCCACGCTGCAATACGGCGCGCTGGGCGGTGTCGGCGCGACCATGCTTCCTGACTACATGTGCCGCGCCGACGTGGAGGCCGGCCGGCTGGTGAGGCTTCTGCCGGGTTGGGGCCCGCCGCCGGTGATCGCGCACATGGTGTTTCCGGCGCGGCGGGCGCTGGTGCCGGCGGTACGGAAGCTGATCGATTTCCTGATGGAGCACCTGCAGAGCGCTGACATGCGGATGTTCTAGCGCGGGGCGGGATCAGCGCGTTATGCGGAAAACGTCATATCCAAACAAGCAGATATTCGTTTGGCATTGAAGCAAGGGTTCGCACAATCCGGGACTCCCATCCAATCCAGGAGCGACCATGGCTACTCTGCGTCTAGGCGACACCGCCCCCAATTTCACCCAGGATTCGAGCGAAGGCCCCATCGACTTCTACCAGTGGGCCGGCGATTCGTGGGTCGTGTTCTTCTCGCACCCCGCCGACTTCACCCCCGTGTGCACCACCGAGCTCGGCAAGACCGCGGCGCTGTCGGGCGAATTCGCCAAGCGCGGCGTGAAGCCCATCGCGCTGAGCGTGGACCCGGCCACCAAGCACAAGGAGTGGATCGGCGACATCAACGACACGCAGAACACCACGGTCAACTTCCCCATCATCGCGGACGCCGACCGCAAGGTGGCCGACCTGTACGACCTGATCCACCCGAACGCCTCGGCCACGGCCACCGTGCGCAGCGTGTTCATCATCGACCCGAAGAAGGTGATCCGCACCACCATCACCTACCCGGCGTCCACCGGCCGCAACTTCGACGAGATCTTGCGCGTCATCGACTCGCTGCAGCTCACCGACAGCCACAAGGTCGCCACGCCCGTGAACTGGAAGGACGGCGACGACGTGGTCATCATCCCGGCCATCCAGGACCCGGCCGAGCTGGCCGAGCGCTTCCCCAAGGGCTTCAAGGCCGTGCGCCCGTACCTGCGCATCACGCCGCAGCCGAACAAGTAAAGCGGGCGAGAAAGGCAACGCCGTCATGCAGACCCGCGTCGTGATCGTGCCTGGTTGGCGCGACTCCGGGCCCGGCCACTGGCAGAGCCTGTGGGAGGAGCGCATCCCGGGCGCTGCACGCGTGGTGCAGGACGACTGGGCTTCGCCCAAGCGCGAGGCGTGGGTGAGCACGCTGGCCAAGCTGGTGCTGGAGAGCGATGGCCCGGTGGTGATCGCCGCGCACAGCCTCGGCTGCATCGCCACGGCCCACCTGCCGGCAGAGGCCGCGGCCCGCATCCAGGGGGCGCTGCTGGTGGCACCCGCCGACCCCGAGCGCCGCGCGGTGCTCTCCGATTTCGCACCCGTGCCATATGCCGCGCTGCCGTACCGCAGCATCGTGGTGGCCAGCAGCAACGATCCGTACTGTCCGATCCGCCTGGCGGGCGCATATTCGCGCGCCTGGGGCAGCGAGTTCGTCCGGATGCAGAATGCGGGCCACATCAACATCGATTCGGGGCACGGGGAGTGGCCGCTGGGCCTTGCCTTGCTCCAGTCGCTGACCGACGAGCCCGCCGCATGGTCGGCGGGGCGTGAATTTTCAGAAAACCTGGCAACTACATGACTTCCAGAATCAAGACCTTCGTCGCCGTGCTCGCGCTGGCGTCCTCCGCACTCGCCGGCAGCACCGCCTTCGCCCAGGGCACGGGGCTGCTGAATGCTTCCTACGACGTGGCGCGCGAGTTCTACAAGGACTACAACGCGGCCTTCGTGGCGCACTACAAGAAGGCGACCGGCAAGGACGTGAAGATCGACCAGTCGCACGGCGGCTCCAGCGCGCAGGCCCGCGCGGTGGCCGATGGCCTCGACGCCGATGTGGTGACGATGAACACCTCCACCGACATCGACTTCCTGGCCAACACCGGCGTGGTCGCCAAGGACTGGAACAAGAAATTCCCCGAGAACGCATCGCCGACCACGTCGACCATGCTGTTCCTCGTGCGCAACGGCAACCCCAAGGGCATCAAGGACTGGGACGACCTGATCAAGCCCGGCGTGCAGGTCGTGATCGTCAACCCCAAGACCGGCGGCAACGGCCGCTACGCCTACCTGGCCGCCTGGGGCTACGTCAAGAAGAAGGGCGGCACCGACGCCCAGGCCGCCGAGTTCGTCGGCAAGCTGTTCAAGAACGTGCCGGTGCTGGCACGCGGCGGCCGCGACGCCACCACTGCCTTCCTGCAGCGCAACATCGGCGACGCGCTGATCACCTTCGAATCGGAAGTGGTCTCCATCGACCGCGAATTCGGCACCGGCAAGGTCGATTCGGTCTACCCCTCGATCAGCATCGTGGCCGAGAACCCGGTGGCCGTGGTCGAGCGCACCGTCGCCAAGAAGGGCACCGGCGAGCTCGCCAAGGCGTACCTCGACTGGCTGTATTCCGAGGAAGCGCAGGAAATCGCCGCCAAGCACGCGCTGCGTCCGCGCTCGCAGGCGGTGCTCAAGAAGTACGCATCGACCTTCAAGCCGCTGCAGCTCTTCACGGTGCAGGAACTGTTCGGCAGCCTCGGCGAAGCGCAGAAGGTGCACTTCAACGACGGCGGCCAGTTCGACAAGCTGTACACGCCTGGCGGAAAGTGAAGCACACCCCCAGTCTTCGCGCACTACGTGTCGCTTCGCCAGCCCCCCTGCAGGGGGCAGCACCAGCGGCCCGGCAAAGCCGGTTCCGCGGTGTTCCACGAAGTGACCAGCGCTTCAACAACGGACCGTTCTCATCATGAGTGGTGTGACTTCTTCGGCGCTCCCGACCGCGGGAGCGCCTTTTTCGCGTGCCAACCGGGCAGGGGGCGCCAAGCGCGTGCTGCCCGGTTTCCAAATCACGCTGGGCTTCTCGATCCTCTACCTGAGCCTGATCGTGCTGATCCCGCTGTCGGCGCTGGTCTTCAAGACCTTCACGCTGAGCTGGGAGCAGTTCTGGACGGCAGTGACCGCGCCGCGCGTGATGGCCTCGTACCGGCTGACCTTCGGCGCCTCGCTGCTCGCCGCCATCGTGAACGCGGTGTTCGGCCTGCTGGTGGCCTGGGTGCTGGTGCGCTACAAGTTTCCGGGCAAGCGCATCGTCGATGCGCTGGTCGACCTGCCGTTTGCGCTGCCCACGGCCGTGGCCGGCATCTCGCTGACGGCGCTGCTGGCCGGCAACGGCTGGATCGGCCAACTGCTCGAGCCGCACGGCATCAAGCTGGCCTTCACGCCGGCGGGCGTGGTGATCGCGCTGATCTTCATCGGGCTGCCCTTCGTGGTTCGCACGGTGCAGCCGGTGCTGGAAGACGCCGAGAAGGAGCTGGAGGAAGCTGCCACCTCGCTGGGCGCGACGCGGCTGCAGACCTTCACCAAGGTGATCTTCCCGTCCATCGCGCCGGCGCTGCTGACGGGCTTTGCCATGGCCTTCGCGCGGGCCATCGGCGAGTACGGCTCGGTGATCTTCATCGCCGGCAACATGCCGATGATCTCGGAGATCACGCCGCTCATCATCATCGGCAAGCTGGAGCAGTACGACTACGCGGGTGCCACCGCCGTCGCGCTGGTGATGCTGGTCATTTCCTTCCTGCTGCTGCTGGTCATCAACGGCCTGCAGGCCTGGCAGCGTCGCCGTTCGGGGAGCTGACATGAGTGCCCCTTCCAAAGTCGTTCGCCGCGCGCAGGCCGGCACCACCGAAGCCGCCTGGGTGCGCTGGCTGCTGATCGGCATCGCGCTCGGCTTCATGTTCCTGTTCCTGGTGCTGCCGCTGGCCGCCGTGGCGACCGAGGCCCTTCGCAAGGGCGTCACCGCGTACATCGATGCGCTGAAGGAGCCCGACGCCTGGAGCGCCATCCGCCTGACGCTGATCACGGCCGCCATCGCGGTGCCGATGAACCTGGTGTTCGGCGTGGCCGGCGCCTGGGCCATCGCCAAGTTCGAGTTCCGCGGCAAGGCGCTGCTGACCACGCTGGTCGACCTGCCGTTCGCGGTGTCGCCGGTGGTGGCGGGCCTGATCTACGTGCTGGTGTTCGGTGCGCAGGGCTGGCTGGGCCCTTGGCTTGCCGAGCACGACATCAAGATCATCTTCGCCGTGCCCGGCATCGTGCTGGCGACCGTGTTCGTGACCTTCCCGTTCATCGCGCGCGAACTCGTGCCGCTGATGCAGGCGCAGGGTACCGACGAGGAGCAGGCCGCCATCGTGCTGGGCGCGACCGGCTGGCAGACCTTCTGGCGCGTGACGCTGCCCAACATCAAGTGGGGCCTGCTGTACGGCGTGATCCTGTGCAACGCGCGCGCCATGGGCGAGTTCGGCGCGGTGTCGGTGGTGTCGGGGCACATCCGCGGCCAGACCAACACCATGCCGCTGCACGTGGAAGTGCTCTACAACGAATACCAGTCGGTGGCCGCCTTCGCTGTGGCTTCGCTGCTGGCGATCCTGGCGCTGGTCACGCTGGTGATCAAGTCGGTGATCGAATGGCGCCACGAGCGCGAGATGAAGGCCATTGCCGAGCTGCCCCCGGAACGGCCCCCTGAAGCCACGGCGGCCTGAGCCCTGAGAGAGAAGAAATCATGAGCATCGAAATCCGCAACATCAGCAAGCAGTTCGGCGACTTCCGCGCGCTGCGCGACGTGAGCCTCGACGTCGATTCGGGCGAGCTGGTCGCTCTGCTCGGCCCCTCGGGCTGCGGCAAGACCACGCTGCTGCGCATCATCGCGGGGCTGGAGACGGCCGACACGGGCAGCATCCTGTTCTCGGGCGAGGACACCACCGACGTGCACGTGCGCGAGCGGCAGGTGGGCTTCGTGTTCCAGCACTACGCGCTGTTCCGCCACATGACCGTGTTCGAGAACGTGGCCTTCGGCCTGCGCGTGAAGCCGCGCAAGGAGCGCCCGAGCGACGCGCAGATCAAGGCCAAGGTGACCGACCTGCTCAAGCTGGTTCAGCTCGACTGGCTGGCCGACCGCTATCCCTCGCAGCTCTCCGGCGGCCAGCGCCAGCGCATCGCGCTGGCCCGTGCGCTGGCGGTGGAGCCGAAGGTGCTGCTGCTGGACGAACCCTTCGGCGCGCTCGACGCCAAGGTGCGCAAGGAGCTGCGACGCTGGCTGCGCCGGCTGCACGACGAGCTGCACGTCACCTCCATCTTCGTCACGCACGACCAGGAAGAGGCGCTCGAGGTGGCCGACCGCGTGGTGGTCATCAACAAGGGGCAGATCGAACAGGTGGGCTCGCCGCAGGAAGTGTGGGACCAGCCCGCGAGCCCGTTCGTCTACGGCTTCCTGGGCGACGTGAACCTGTTCCACGGCCGCGCCGACAACGGCGCGGTGCAGCTCCAGGGCATGCGCCTCGAATCTCCGGAACACAGCGGCGCGCGCGACGCCAAGGCGCGTGCATACGTGCGTCCGCATGACATCGACGTGACACCCTACGCGAGCGGCGCCTCGGGCATCGTCGCCACGCTGTCGCGCGCGATCGTCGTCGGACCCATCGCGCGGCTGGAACTTGAGCCCACGGATTCGAATCCAGATAATCCGGGCTCCGGAACCATCATCGAAGCGCAACTCCCTGCGCAACAGTTCCGCGATCTGGGCTTGAAGGAGGGCGACACCGTCGTCGCCAATCCGCGCAAGGCCAGAGTGTTCGTAGAAGAAGATTGGGTATCTCCTTGATCGATTGGTACTTCGGCGCGCCGCGCCGCGCGTTCGGCTTGATCTGCCTTGCCTGTGTCCTGATGCTGGCCTTCGGGCTCTACCTGCAGCACGTGGTCGGGCTCGAACCTTGTCCGATGTGCATCGTGCAGCGTTACGCGCTGGTGCTGGTGGCGCTGTTCACCGGGCTGGCCGGGGTGTTCCGCAACGTGGGGCTGCGGGTCGTGGGCGGTGTGCTGGCGCTGCTGGCCGCGCTGGGCGGTGCCTATACGGCGGCCTCGCAGAGCTGGCTGCAGTGGTATCCGCCCGAAGTCGTGAGCTGCGGCCGCGACCTCTACGGGATGATCGAGACCTTTCCGCTGAAGCGCGCGCTGCCGATGATCTTCCGCGGCGGTGGCGACTGTTCGAAGGTCGACTGGTCGCTGTTCGGACTGACGCTGGCGAACTGGTCGTTCATCGCGTTCGTGGTTCTGTCGCTGCTGCTGATCACGCTGCTGGTGCGTTCGCGTCGCGCACGCTGAGCGTCTTCTTTAGGCCTCCGGAAGCCGCCCCTTGGAGGGCGGCTTTTTCACGCCGCGAGGCTCAGTTGAACCAGCCTTGGCCTGAGAAGCCGCAGGCCATTTCTTCCAGCAGGCTGCGCCAGTACCAGCGGCTCGCGCAGCTCTCGACCAAAGCGGTATTCACGGGCTGAGCCCTCTCGGGCTTGGCGGCGGGGGCGACAAGGCTCAGCAGGTCTTGCCGGGCCGACACTTCTTCCGCCTTGAGCTTCGAAGCAGGCGCTCCGACGCTGGCGATGACGCCCGCCGTCTGCAGCGCGTCGCTGTCCTGCGGCATGTGGGCCGCGCTCGCTGCGCCGCTGAAAGCCAGCAGCGTTGCAATTGCACCACCCAGGGCTGCATTGCGCAGCAGCGTTTTCGACTGTTTGAATTTCATGGTCGTTTCCCCTTAATTGAATGCGTCGGAAAAAAGATGCCCCGGCCGCGAAAAAAGGATATTCGCGGACCATGGCATCTGCTGTGTCGGGCGGCGTGCAATGCACCACCCGATTGCGAATGTAGGAGTCCAATTCGCGGGCACACAGTGCATAAAGTCACGAGCGCGCTGGAGGCCCGCACCGCTGTGCGCTCGCTTGTAAGAGGATGGTGTCAATGCACCGCGCGGGGCTTTAAAAGTTCTTCAGCAAAGGCGGCTAGGATCGTGCGAAAACCGCGGAGCTTTCCTGGAACTTCTTTATCGGTGCTGAATTCTTCCAGTAAAACAATCGGCTCCCGGCGCCTTCCCATTCCTTTTCTTTTGCATGCCCAATAATCCGCCCCGGCGATCGCGCAAATACCTCATCGGCATCGCCGTTTTGATCGTGCTGCTCGTCATTGCCTCTTCATGGCTTCGACCGGCGAAGAAGAACGAATACCTCACTGCGACGGTGCAGCGCTCCGACCTCGAGAACGCGGTGCTCGCCACGGGCGTGCTGCAGGCGCTCAAGCAGGTCGAGGTGGGTGCGCAGGTGAGCGGCCAGCTCAAGTCGCTCAAGGTGGTGCTCGGGCAAACGGTGAAGAAGGGCGACTGGCTCGCCGAGATCGACCCCGTCATCTCGCAGAACACCCTGGCGCAGGAGCAGGCCAGGCTCGACAACCTGCTGGCGCAGAAGCTGGCCAAGGAGGTGCGCGTCAAGCAGGCCCAGCTCACCTGGACGCGCCAGCAGGAAATGCTCGCGCAGGACGCGGCCGCGAAGCAGGACATGGAAAGCGCAGACGCCGAATTGCGCGCACTGCGTGCCGACGCGGTGTCGCTCGAGGCGCAGATCCGCCAGCAGAAGCTGGCCGTGGCCTCGGCGCAGCAGAACCTCTCGTACACGCGCATCGTCGCGCCCATCGACGGCGACGTCGTCTCCATCAACACGCTCGAAGGCCAGACCGTGGTCGCCGCCTTCCAGGTGCCCACGCTGATGAAGCTGGCCGACCTCTCGACCATGACCGTGAAGGCGCAGGTGTCCGAGGCCGACGTGGTGCGCGTGAAGCCTGGCCAGCCGGTGTACTTCACCATCCTCGGCGACCCCGACAAGCGCTACCACGGCACGCTGCGCGCGGTGCAGCCTTCGCCCGAGAAGATCAACAACGCCGTCTTCTTCAACGCGCTGTTCGACGTGCCCAACCCCGACCGCACGCTGCGCGTGGACATGACGGCGCAGGTGGCCATCCTTCTGGGCGAGGCCAAGCAGGCGCTGACGGTGCCGCTCACGGCGCTGGGTGCGCGCGACAAGGACGGCCGCCAGGAGGTGCGCGTGCTCAAGGCCGACCAGACCGTGGAAACGCGCAAGGTGCGCGTCGGCATCTCCAACAACTTCCAGGCGCAGGTGCTCGAAGGGCTGAAGGAGGGCGACAACGTCATCACCGGCGACGCCTCTGCCGTGCTGGAGCGCGGCGAGGGCGGCGGCGGCGGTGACGGCGGCGGCCGGGGCAAGCCTCAATGACGCAGCCGCTGCTCAGCCTGCGCGGCATCGGCCGCAGCTTTCCCTCGGGCGAGCAGGAGGTGCAGGTGCTGAAGGACGTGAACCTCGACATCGGAAGCGGCGAGATGCTAGCCATCGTCGGCGCCTCGGGCTCCGGCAAGTCGACGCTGATGAACATCCTCGGCTGCCTCGACCGGCCGAGCACCGGCACCTACACCGTCTCGGGCCAGGACGTGGGCACGCTCGACAGCGACGCGCTGGCCGAACTGCGCCGAGAGCACTTCGGTTTCATCTTCCAGCGCTACCACCTGATGCAGCACCTGACGGCCACCGGCAACGTCGAGGTGCCCGCCGTCTACGCCGGCACCGACGGCCAGGCGCGCGACTCGCGCGCGCGCCAGTTGCTCGCGCGGCTGGGCCTGGGCGACCGCACCGAACACCGGCCAAGCCAGCTCTCGGGCGGCCAGCAGCAGCGCGTGAGCATCGCGCGCGCGCTCATGAACGGCGGACAGGTGATCCTGGCGGACGAGCCGACTGGTGCGCTCGACAGCCGCAGCGGACAGGAGGTGATCGGCATCCTGCGCGAGCTGCATGCGCAGGGCCACACGATCATCATCGTGACGCACGACATGCAGGTGGCGAGCTGCACCGAGCGCATCATCGAGATCGCCGACGGCGTGATCGTGGGCGATCGGCCCAATGTGCCGACGGTGGCGGCGCCAGCTCAAGCGGCTGCGCAAGCAGACGTCGCGGCCCCCACGGCGATGGCGAAGCCCCGGTTGGGCATCGCCCGCTTCAGCACCGGCTGGGCCCGCTTCGCCGAAGCCTTCCGCATGGCCTGGCGCTCGATGATGGCTCACCGCATGCGCACGGCGCTCACCATGCTGGGCATCGTCATCGGCATCACCTCGGTGGTGTCGATCGTGGCCATCGGGGAGGGCGCCAAGCGCTACGTGCTGTCGGACATCCGCGCCATCGGCACCAACACGCTCGACGTGTACCCGGGCCGCGACTTCGGCGACGACAAGGCCACGAGCATCCGCACGCTCATACCTTCCGACCTCGACGCCATCGCGGCCCAGCCCTACGTGCACAGCGTCACGCCCGTGACCTCGCGCGGCCTGCGGCTGCGCTACCGCAGCGTCGACATCAACGGCACGGTGAACGGCGTGAGCGACAGCTTCTTCCGCGTGCGCGACATGCAGATGGCCAGCGGCGCGGCCTTCACAGCCTCCGACGTGCGGCACCAGTCGCAGGTGGTGGTGATCGACCAGAACACCCGGCGCAAGCTGTTTGCCGACGGCACCGAGCCGGTGGGCAAGATCATCCTGGTGGGCAGCCTGCCGTGCACGGTGATCGGCGTGGCGCAGGAGAAGAAGACGGTGTTCGGCGACGGCAACAAGTCGCTCAACATCTGGCTGCCCTACAGCACGGGCGCGAGCCGGCTCTTCGGGCAGCAGCACTTCGACAACATCACGGTGCGCATCCGCGACGACCAGCCGACCAAGGCGGCGGAAGACAGCATCGTCAAGCTGCTCACGATGCGCCACGGCACCAAGGACTTCTTCACCTTCAACATGGACAGCATCGTCAAGACGGCGGAGCGCACCAGCCAGTCGCTCACGCTGCTGCTGTCGCTCATCGCGGTGATCTCGCTGGTGGTGGGCGGAATCGGCGTGATGAACATCATGCTGGTGTCGGTGACCGAGCGCACGCGCGAGATCGGCATCCGCATGGCGGTGGGTGCGCGCCAGAGCAACGTGCTGCAGCAGTTCCTGACCGAGGCGGTACTCGTGTGCCTGGTGGGCGGCCTGGTCGGCGTGACGCTCTCTTACGGCATCAGCTTCCTGTTCTCGCTCTTCGTCAAGCAGTGGCAAATGATCTTTTCAATGGGCGCCGTGGTCTCGGCATTCCTGTGCGCGTCGCTGATCGGCGTGCTGTTCGGCTATCTGCCGGCGCGCAACGCGGCGCGGCTGGACCCCATCGAGGCGCTGGCTCGTGAGTAGGGCTCGTCTTTCCTCTGCCTTGCTGGCCGTCGCGGTGCTCGCCCTGGGCGGCTGCACGCTGTTCCAGCCCGAGCCGCGCGCGCAGCGGCCGCTCGAGGTTCCGCAGCGTTGGCAGCAGCCGATTCCGCCAGCGGCCACCGGTGCCATGGTTGCGCAGTCGGCCGACTGGTGGACGGCTTTCGGCGATCGTCAGCTCGACCGGCTCATCGACGACGCGCTTCGCACCAACAACAACCTGGCGGCGGCCGGCATCCGCGTCCGGCGCGCGCAGCTTCAGGCGGGCTTGGCGAACACGAACCTCACGCCCGACGTGCTGGGCCAGGCCAGCACCAGCCGAAGCTACGACCTGAAGCGCGGCGGCGTGGCCGGCTCGGCCTCCAGTTCAGCGGTGACGCTGAGCTACGAACTCGACCTGTGGGGCCGCCTCTCGGCACTGCGCAGCGCTGCCGACTGGGAACTCAAGGCGACCGAGTCCGACCGCGAGGCCGCGGCGCTGTCACTGGTCGGCACCACGGCGGGCCTCTATTGGCAGATCGGCTACCTGAACCAGCGCATCGAACTGAGCGAGGCGGGCATGGAAGACGGCCGCCGCATCCTCGCGCTGGCACGCGTGAAGTACGCGGCCGGCGCGGTGTCGGGACTGGACGTTGCGCAGGCCGGCCAGAACCTCGCGACCCAGGAAGCGGCCCACACCCAGCTGCTGCAGCAGCGGGTGGAGGCGCGCAACGCGCTGGCGATCCTGTCCGACCAGCCGCCCGAGCCGATGGCCCCGGAGCCTGCGCGGCTGCCCGACATCCCGTTGCCCGCCATCGATGCCGGCGTGCCCGCGAGCCTGCTGGGCCGTCGCCCCGACCTTCGCGCCGCCGAGCAGCGCCTGCGCGGCGCGCTCGCGAACGTCGATGCCACGCGCACCGGTTTCTATCCCGCGCTGAGCCTGACGGGCGTACTGGGCACCTCGAGCACCGCGCTCGGCGAACTGCTGAAGAACCCGGTGGCCACGCTGGGTGCGGGGCTGACGCTGCCTTTCCTGCAATGGAACACGGCTCGGCTGACGGTAGCGGTGTCGCAGACGCAGTACGAAGAAGCAGTGGCGGGCTTCAGGCAGTCGCTCTACACGGCGCTTTCCGAGGTCGAGAACGCGCTGTCGTCACGCACCCAACTTCGCGCAGAAAGCGAAAGCCTGGCGCTGGCGCTGCAGGAGGCGCAACGCGCCGAGCGACTGTCGGAGGTGCGCTATCGCGCCGGCGCGACCGCGCTGCAGCCGGTGCTCGATGCCAAGGACAGGCGCCGCGCTGCGGAGGTATCGCTGGCGCAGAACCGGCTGAACCAGCTCAACGCGACGATGACGCTCTACAAGGCGCTGGGCGGGGCAGCGACGGCGTCGTGACGAGACCGGACTCCCCCTCCCTGAGGGCGAGGGAACAGGACATCCATCAGTCCTGGAACGGCGGCTTCTTCGCCAGCTTGCGGAACAGAAGCAAAGGCAGGCGCAGCACGAACTCGACCATCAGCCGCGCGTGCATCCAGGTCAGCAGCACGTTGTCGCGGCCGTAGCGGAAATGCGAGACGCCGCCTTCCTCGGCCGTCAGGTACTTCACGGGCGCGTCGATGTTGACGGGCTTCACGCCGCGCCATGCCAGCCGTACGACAGCCTCGGTATCGAAGTCGAAGCGGCGCATCCAGGGCTGGCGCTCCATCACCGCGATCAGGTCGGCCACCGGGTACACGCGAAAGCCGTAGAGCGAATCGCCGACGCCCGCGAACAGGGTCTCGAGCTGCGTCCAGCCGTTCGACACGCGCCGCCCGCGCACACGCAGCATCGGTGCGCTGGCATCGAACACCGGGCGGCCGAGCACCATGGTCTCGGGGCGCCGCAGCGAGGCCTGCATGAAGGCGGGAATCAGGTCGGCCGGGTGCTGGCCGTCGGAGTCCATCGTGAGCGCGTGGGTGAAGCCCGCCTCCTTGGCGGCGCGCAGGCCGTGCAGCACGGCGGAGCCCTTGCCCTGGTTCTGCGTCAGAACCCACACGCGCAGGCCCGGGTCGCTCTCGGCCATCTGCTGCAGGCGCTCACCGGTGCCGTCGTCGCTGCCGTCGATCACCACCCACACCGGGTTCCACTGCGCGCGTGCGGCGGCGACCGTGGAGAACAGCCGCTCGCCGGTGTTGTAGCTGGGGATCAGGACAAGGTGTGTGCGCGAGGCGTCTGGCATTCGGGGGACGCGTCGGTGGCGCGCTGCTCCATGTTTTGTCGGAAGTATTGTTCGAGTTCGGCCTGCAGCACGTCACTGTCCTGCGTGGGCGCGAAGCGCTTGCCCAGGCGCAGCGTGAAGACGATGGGCAGCGGCGGCACGCGCCACAGCGGCCAGCCCTTGGCGAGGTAGGGCGAGTCGGTGTCGATGAAGACCGTTTGAATGGGCGCCTGCGCCAGCTTGGCGATCAGCGTGGTGCCGGGGCGGAAGGGGTTGAGCGGCGGCGTCACCGTGCGCGTGCCCTCGGGGAAGATCACCAGCTGCCCGCCGTTGCGCAGGTCGTTCACCGCCAGGCGCACCATCGTGCGCGCCGACTTGTTGCTGATGTAGCGCGCCAGCCGGGCGCCGGCGCCCAGGAAGATGTTGCCCATCAGGTCGGCCTTCATGATGCAGGCGCTGCGCGGCAGCCGCGCCACCAGCAGCAGGGCGTCGAGCATGGTCGGGTGATTGGCCACGAAGATCACGCCGGGCTCCTTGCTCATCGGGTCGAGGCAGGTGGCGTCGATGCGCATCATGCCGGTCACCGAGGCCAGCCACCAGAACATGCGGTAGGCGAAGGCGATGGTCATGCGGCCCAGGGCGCGCGCGGGGGCCGCCGGCATCACCGGATGGATGAGCATCGCGAAGATGTTCCAGACCAGCGAGATCACGCCGAGGAACAGCAGCAGCGCATAGAGCATCAGCGCGAGCGGGATCGATGCGAGAAATCTCAGCACGCGGGTCATTGATCGGTCAATCGAGCGGAACGGCCGGGCGAAAGCCGGTCAGGCCCGCAACTGCCCCGCGGCGACGGCATGGGCCTCGATCTCGACCAGCAGGTCGCTGCGGCAGATGTCCGCCTCGAGGTACACGGCGTGGCGGGCCATCGGCGCGTCGGAACCCAGCGTTTCCTCGATGATGGCGCGCACCCTGGCGGTGTCCGACGGATGCCGCACGTAGACCACCGAATCGAGCGCTGAGAGAGAGAACTTCGCGCTGCAGCGCACGTTGGCCGCCTCGACCACTGCCTGCAGGTTGCGCAGCGTTTCTCGCGTCTGCTCCTGCACGTCGCCGTGGTGCACGGTCTCGTGTCCCACGATGCTGGCGGTGCCCGAAATGAAGAGGGCGATGCTGCCGCCGCCGATGTCGGCCAGCGCGGCGCGCGAGAAGGTCGGCGAACGCGGACCGTAGGTTTCGGGATAGCGGTAGGCCGAGACCTGCCGCGGATTCTCGACCGGCAGCGGCGCGCGCTGCCCGGCCAGGAAGCGGATCGAGAGCGCGCCCTGGTGGATGCCCAGCGCGCAGGCGGCCGGTGCGCCCTCGAAGGCGGCGCGTCCGGCTTCGAGGAAGGCTTCCTGCCGGCCCAGGTTGAACTGGCGGTAGCGCTCCAGGCCGCCGCCGTCGGCGTTGATCTGCGGCAGGTAGTTCCAGATGCGCTGAAGGTGCGGCGTGCCGGCCTGGTCGAGCGTCTTGAACAGGTCGCGATAGGCGCGGTGCGCGAGTTCGGCCAGGCCCTGCTTCTCGGCGGATTCGTCGAGATCGATGGCGCCGAGCAGCCAGTGCCCGTCCGTGCGCCAGCGCGCGATGCCGGTGGTGCCCGACTCGATCTGCGCGCCGCTGGCGTGCCACACGTCGGCCATCGCGCTGCCGTCCGAGAGCACGCGCGCATTGACCGTGGGCATCCAGGCCACGCCGTGGGGCGTGCCGTAGCCGAGGGCTGCGAAAGGGGCCTCGCCGTCGTCCGCGAGCGCCAGGCTGGCTGCCAGCGACATGCGCTCGACGCGCAGATGAGGCTCGTGGCGCTGCGGCAAGGGGGCGTGCTGCGACGGGTTGTCGGGATTCCCGGGCCCGACGGAAGGCGATGGCGTCATTAAACAATTATCACCAAAAGCCCCGGCCCGAATTCCGGGGGGCGGAGCCGGCGTTGTGTGCGCCGGACAGTAAACTCGGGGCTGCTCGGATTGACACAGAAACACAGGACAGCGAGATAGAAAGCCATGGCCGGACACAGCAAATGGGCGAACATTCAGCACCGCAAGGGCCGCCAGGACGAGAAGCGGGGCAAGCTCTGGACCCGCGCCATCAGAGAAATCACGGTGGCCGCCCGCGCCGGCGGCGCCGACCTGAGCGGCAATCCCCGGCTGCGGCTGGCGGTTGAAAAGGCCAAGGCGGTCAACCTGCCCATCGACACCATCAAGCGCAACATCGACAAGGCCACCGGCAACCTCGAAGGCGTCAATTACGAAGAGATTCGTTACGAAGGGTACGGCATCGGCGGCGCGGCGATCATCGTCGACACCATGACCGACAACCGGGTGCGCACCGTGGCCGAAGTTCGCCACGCGTTCTCCAAGCACGGCGGCAACATGGGCACCGAAGGCTCGGTGGCCTTCCAGTTCAAGCACTGCGGCCAGATCATCTTCGCGCCGGGCACGAGCGAGGACAAGGTAATGGAAGTGGCGCTCGAGGCAGGCGCGGAAGACGTCGTCACCGACGACGACGGCGCCATCGAGGTGATCACCTCCGTGGCCGACTTCGAGGCCGTGAAGAACGCGCTCGAAGCCGCCGGCCTGAAGCCCGACGCTGCCGAAGTCACCATGCGCGCCGAGAACACGATCGAGGTCACCGGCGAGGACGCCGCAAGAATGCAGAAGCTGCTCGACGTGCTCGAAGACCTGGACGACGTGCAGGACGTCTATCACAACGCCTCGCTGTCCGAGTGAACACGAGCGCCCGATGCATGTTTGTTGAATCACAGCGAGAAATGAAGGCCCGCGAATGAAGGTACTGGTAATTGGGGGAGGGGGCCGCGAACACGCTCTCGCATGGCGCCTGGCGCAGGCCTCCCGGGTGAGCCGCGTGTACGTGGCGCCGGGCAACGGCGGCACCGCGAGCGACGAGCGCTACGACTGCATCGACATCACCGAGCCCGCCGCGCTGCGCGAGTGGGCCCTGAAGGAAAAGATCGCGCTGACCGTGGTCGGCCCCGAGGCCCCGCTGGCAGCAGGCGTCGTCGACGAGTTTCGCGCGCACGGGCTTCGCATCTTCGGCCCCACGCAGGCTGCCGCGCAGCTCGAAAGCTCGAAGGCCTTCTCGAAGGCCTTCATGAAGCGCCACAAGATCCCCACGGCGGAGTACGAGGCCTTCACCGACGCCGCAGCCGCGCATGCCTACATCGACGCCAAGGGCGCTCCCATCGTCGTCAAGGCCGACGGCCTGGCAGCCGGCAAGGGCGTGGTGGTCGCCATGACGGCGCAGGAAGCGCACGAGGCGGTCGACTTCATGCTGGTCGACAACAAGTTCGGCGTCTCGCACAACGAAGGCGGTGCGCGCGTCGTCATCGAGGAGTTCCTGCAGGGCGAGGAAGCCAGCTTCATCGTGCTGTGCGACGGCAAGAACGTGACCGCGCTGGCCACCAGCCAGGACCACAAGCGCCTGCTCGACAACGACGAAGGCCCCAACACCGGCGGCATGGGTGCGTATTCGCCCGCGCCGGTGGTCACGGCCGAGGTGCATGCGCGCGCCATGCGCGAGATCATCCTGCCGACCATCCGCGGCATGGAGAAGGACGGCATCCCGTACACCGGCTTCCTGTACGCCGGCCTCATGATCGACGCTGCCGGCCATCCGAAGACGCTCGAGTTCAACTGCCGCATGGGCGACCCCGAGACGCAGCCGATCATGATGCGGCTCAAGTCCGACCTGTTCGAGGTCTTCTGGCACGCCACCGACGGCACGCTCGACCAGGTCGAGCTGCAGTGGGACCGCCGGGTGGCGCTGGGCGTGGTCATGGCTGCGCACGGCTACCCGCTTTCGCCGCGCAAGGGAGACCGCATCACCGGCATTCCGGCCGAAGCGCCCGACGCCGTGGTGTTCCACGCCGGCACCACGCTCGACAACGGCGAGCTCAAGACCAGCGGCGGCCGCGTGCTGTGCGTGACGGTCCTCGCCGACAGCGTGAAGCAGGCGCAGCAGCGGGCCTACGAGGTTGCCGCGCGCGTCAAGTTCGATGGGGCGCAATACCGCAAGGACATCGGGTTCCGCGCGGTTCATGCGCGCAACCCCCACGGCTCCTGATGCAGCAAACCAACCCGGCGGCAGTCGGCGAGTACCTGCGCGGGCTGCAGCAGTCGATCGTCGCTGCGGTCGAAAGGGCCGACGGCGGCACCTGCGTGCGCGATGCCTGGCAGAAGGCGCCCGACGAGCCGTTGCAGGGCAGCGGCCTGACCTGCATCCTCGAAGGCGGCGAGCTCTTCGAGCGTGCGGGTTGCGGCTTCTCGCAGGTGCGCGGCCCGAAACTGCCGCCTTCGGCCACGCAGAACCGTCCTGAGCTGGCGGGTGCGCCTTTCGAGGCGATGGGTGTGTCGCTGGTGTTCCATCCGCGCAATCCGTACGTGCCGATCGTCCACATGAACGTGCGCATGCTCGCCGCTCTTCCCGAAGGCCGGGAGCCGGTCTGCTGGTTCGGCGGCGGCATGGACCTCACGCCCTGCTACGGCTTCGAGGAAGACGCGGTGCACTTCCACACCGTGTGCCGCGATTCGCTCGCCGCATTCGGCGATGACAAGTACCCACGCTTCAAGACCTGGTGCGACGAGTATTTCTTCCTCAAGCACCGCGGCGAGCAGCGCGGCGTCGGCGGCATCTTCTTCGACGATTTCTCCGAAGGCGGCTTCGAGAACGGCTTCGCGATGATCCGCTCGGTGGGCGACGGCTTCCTGCAGGCCTACCTGCCGATCGTCGAGCGCCGCCGCGGCACGCCGTACACCGAGCGCGAGCGCAACTTCCAGCTCTACCGGCGCGGGCGGTATGTGGAATTCAACCTCGTTTGGGACCGCGGCACGCACTTCGGCCTGCAGTCGGGCGGGCGCACGGAATCGATCCTTCTGTCGATGCCGCCGCTGGCGAGCTGGTCCTACCAGCAGCAGCCCGCGCCGGGCAGTCCCGAAGCCGCGCTCTACAGCGACTTCATCGTCCGACGAGACTGGATATGACCCCAAGGCCCGCCTTGCAGCGCGCGATACCGGTGCTCCGGGTTTCGCGAAGCTGCTGCCGATCTCTCGCGTGCGAGCAATGAAGGCACGGCGTATCGGCGTCTTCGGCGGCGCATTCGATCCGCCGCACAACGCCCACGTGGCGCTGGCAGAGGCCGCGCTGGCGCAGCTCCATCTCGATGAACTGCACGTGATTCCCACCGGCCAGGCCTGGCACAAGAGCCGCGAGCTGACACCCAAGGAAGACCGGCTCGCCATGACCCGGCTGGCCTTCGGCGAACTGCGGGGCACGGTTGTGGTCGACAGCCGCGAGGTGCTGCGCGACGGCCCCACCTACACGCTCGACACCCTGCATGAACTGCAGAGCGAGCAGCCCGGTGCGCAGCTGGTGCTGATCATGGGCGCGGACCAGGCGGCCGCGCTTCCGACCTGGCACGGCTGGCAGGATATACTCGGCATTGCTACTGTTTCTGTAGCGTATCGCGCACTATCGACGGGTAACCCTGCCCGTTTTGATCCGAAAACATTGCCCGGCCTTCCGGCTGGCGCGCGTTTCGAAGCGCTCGAATTGCCTCCCATGGACATCAGCGCCACCGAGATCCGGCGGCGCTCGGCGCTCGGCGTGGACATTTCCTCGCTGGTTCCGCCCACGGTTGCACGCTATATTGACCAACACCACCTCTACCGCTCTGCCTGATGACCACTGAAGCCGCCGCAAAGAAAAATATCCAGAAACTCCAGCGAGCCATCATCGATGGCCTCGAAGACGTCAAGGCGCAGGACATCCAGGTATTCGACACCGAGCATCTCTCGCCGCTGTTCGAGCGTGTGATCGTCGCCTCGGGCACTTCCAACCGCCAGACCAAGGCGCTGGCCGCGAGCGTGCGCGATGCGGTGCGCGAAGCCGGTTTCGCCAAGCCGCGCGTGGAGGGTGAGGACAACGGCGAGTGGATCATCGTGGACTGCGGTTCGGCCGTCGCGCACATCATGCAGCCCGCCATCCGCCAGTACTACCACCTCGAAGAGATCTGGGGCGACAAGCCTGTGCGTGCCAAGCTCGGCGGCACCAAGCCGGCGGCAGCCACGGGCGCCAAGGCCGGTGCCGAGGAGAAGAAGCCCGCCAAGGAGCCGACGCTGCGCCGCTCCAGTGCCGCCAAGACCGCGATCCGCGCGGCCGAGCAGGAAGCCAAGGCTGCGAAGGCGCCGGCCAAGAAGACCGCCGCCAAGAAGGCACCCGCCAGGAAGACCACCACCGCGCGCGTGCCGGTCAAGGTCGTGGGCAAGCCTGCGGCCAAGAAGCCTGCGGCCAAGAAGACGACGGCTGCCAGGAAGGCGCCAGCCCGCCGCGCATGAAGCTGCTGGTGGTCGCCGTCGGGCAGCGCATGCCCGATTGGGCTCAGACTGCCTGGGACGACTACGCCAAGCGCTTTCCGCCCGAACTCAAGCTCGAGCTGCGCGCGGTCAAGACCGAGCCGCGCGGCTCCAAGACGCTCGAAACCCTCTATGCCGCCGAACGCGAGCGCATCGAGGGCGCCATTGCACGCGGCATGCGCATCGTGGTGCTCGACGAGCGCGGCACGGCGCTGACCACAAAGGCGCTCGCGGCGCGGCTGCAGGCCTGGCAGGGCGAGGGTGACGACGTCGCCCTGGTCGTCGGCGGGCCCGACGGGCTGGACCCGGCCTTCAAGGCTGCGGCCCACGAGCGCATCCGGCTGTCCGACCTTACACTGCCGCACGCGATGGCGCGCGTGTTGCTGGTCGAGCAGCTGTATCGGGCGTGGTCGGTCAACGCGGGCCATCCTTACCACCGCGAATGACGAACGCCGACGGGCAGGTCGCATTGCTCGAGGGACGAGGCCACCTGCTGGTGCCGGCGCCGTTGCCGCCCGCGATGCTCGATGCTGCGGCGAAGTCGCTCGATCAATGGCTGGGGCAGGCGGCGGGCAGTCGCAATCTGCTGGCTCATCCGCCGTGCCGCGAAATGGCCATCCAGCTGAAGGCGCGGCTATGCCGCAAGGGCCTGCTCGATGCGTCGTCGGTGGCCGTCCAATGCACGCTCTTCGACAAGACGCCCGAAAGGAACTGGCTGGTCGCGCTGCATCAGGACACGTCCATCGCGGCTTCGGCCGACGGCATGCCCGCCGTCATCAAGGAAGGCGAGCCCTATGTGCAGCCGCCGATCGACGTGCTGCAATCGCTTCTCGCCGTACGCGTGCACCTGGACGACTGCGGTGCCGACGCCGGCCCGCTGCGCGTCGTGCCGGGCAGCCACCGTGCGGGCCGGCTCGACCCCGATGAAGCGCAGGCCCTGCGCGCCGCCCATGGCGATACCGTCTGTACGGCGGCGCGGGGTGACGCGCTGCTGATGCGTCCCTTGCTGCTGCATGCCTCGTCGCGGGCGAAGTCGCCGGCACGCCGCCGCGTCCTTCACTTTCTTTTCGGACCTCCGGGCCTGCCGCATGGGCTGGCCTGGAACCACATGGTGGCCGGCGATCCGCCGAGTCCACGGGAGACCTGAACCTTGCCGGATTTCATCTACCTCGCCTCGCAGAGCCCGCGCCGGGCCCAGTTGCTCGGCCAGCTCGGCGTTCGCCATGAATTGCTGCTGGCCGATGCCGACGAGGATGCCGAATCGCTCGAAGCCGTGCTGCCCAACGAGGCTCCGGCCACCTATGTGCAGCGCGTCACCGGCCTGAAGCTCGACGCCGCCGTCGCCCGGATGCGCAGGCGCGGCCTGCCCGAGGCGCCGGTGCTCTGCGCCGACACCACGGTAGCCCTCGGCCGGACCATCCTCGGCAAGCCGGAAGACGAAAAGGACGCCGCGCGCATGCTGCGGATGCTCTCGGGCACCACCCACCGCGTGCTGACCGCGGTGGCGCTGCACCACGGCAAGAAGAGCCACGCCGCACTCAGCGTGTCGCGGGTGCGCTTCGCCGAGATCACGAAGCAGCAGATCGCCCGCTATGCGGAAAGCGGCGAGCCGCTGGGCAAGGCCGGCGCGTACGCCATCCAGGGGGCAGCGGCGGCGTTCGTCGAGCACATCAGCGGCTCCTATTCGGGCATCATGGGCCTCCCCATGTTCGAGACCGCACAACTCCTGCGGCAGGCGGGGATGCTCAAGTGAACACGCCATGACACTCAAGACCGCATTCTTTTTCAGGGCCGCCGCGGAAACGGCTTTTTTGGGCCGGCGGGGGGGGCGCCCCGGCAGGGGGAGGGGCGAAGCGACACGAAGTGTGCGCAGCCTGGGGGGCGAGCCTATGAGCCAGGACATTCTCATCAACTGGTCTCCGCAGGAGACCCGCGTGGCGCTGATCGAGCACGGCGCGGTGCAGGAGCTGCACGTCGAACGCACGCTGGAACGCGGGCTGGTCGGCAACATCTACCTGGGCAAGGTGTCGCGCGTGCTGCCGGGCATGCAGTCGGCCTTCATCGACATCGGGCTGGAGCGCACCGCCTTCCTGCACGTGGCCGACATCGTGGCGCCGTTCACGCCGGGTTCGCGCCCCAGCGCGCCGGCACCCGAGCGCGACCACCGCAACGGCGGGCCGATGGTGCCCATCGAGAAGCAGGTGTTCGAGGGACAGTCGCTGCTGGTGCAGGTCATCAAGGACCCGATCGGCACCAAGGGTGCGCGGCTTTCCACGCAGATCAGCATCGCCGGTCGGCTGCTGGTGTTCCTTCCGCAGGACAACCACATCGGCGTGTCGCAGAAGATCCCCTCTGACCAGCGCGAATCGCTGCGCAACCGGATGCTCGCGCTCATCGAGGCCGCCGCGGCGGCTGACAGCGGCGGCGTGGTGCCGGCCAACACGGGCGGCTTCATCCTGCGCACCAACGGCGAAGACTCCAGCGACGCGGAGCTCGCGGAAGACATCGCCTACCTGCGCAAGACCTGGTCGCGCATCCGCGACGCCTCGATGCGCATGCCGCCGATGTCGCTGCTGCACCAGGACCTGAGCCTGCTGCAGCGCGTGCTGCGCGACATGACCGGCGAGGAAACGCAGACCATCCGCATCGACTCGCGCGAGCAGTTCGAGCTGCTGCTGAAGTTCGGCCTCGAGTACATGCCCAAGGCCGCGGGAAAGCTCCAGCACTACAAGGGCGAGCGGCCGATCTTCGACCTGTATTCGGTCGACGAGGAAATCGCGAAGGCACTGGGCCGGCGGGTCGACCTGAAGTCGGGCGGCTACCTCGTGGTCGACCAGACCGAGGCGCTGACCACGGTGGACGTGAACACCGGCGGCTTCGTCGGCGCGCGCAACTTCGACGACACCATCTTCAAGACCAACCTCGAAGCGGCGCAGGCCATCGCCCGGCAGCTGCGGCTGCGCAACCTGGGCGGGATCATCATCGTCGACTTCATCGACATGGGCCGCGACGACCACCGCGAGCAGGTGCTGGCCGAGTTCCGCAAGCAGCTTGCGCGCGACCGCGTGAAGACCACCGCCGGCGGCTTCTCGCAGCTCGGACTGGTGGAGATGACGCGCAAGCGCACGCGCGAATCGCTGGCGCACATGCTGTGCGAGCCCTGCATCGCCTGCGGCGGGCAGGGCATCGTGAAGACCGCACGCAGCGTGGCCTACGACGTGATGCGCGAGATCCTGCGTGAGGCGCGCCAGTTCACGCCGCGCGAGTTCCGCATCGTCTCGTCGCCGCAGGTGATCGAACTCTTCCTCGACGAGGAGAGCCAGCACCTTGCGGGCCTGAGCGACTTCATCGGCAAGCCGATATCGCTGCAGTCGGAGCCGGCGATCGGGCAGGGGCAGTACGACATCGTGCTGCTCTGAGGCAGCACCGGTCGGTCAAAGCGTCGGGTCCTGTCCCGGCGGGGCGGTGCGTACGGCCAGCGTCTGCAGCCGCGCGTAGAGGCCATCGAGCGCCATGAGCTGCTCGTGGCTGCCCTGCTCGGCGATGCGGCCCTGTTCCATCACGATGATCCGGTCAGCGTGCTGGATGGTCGAGAGGCGGTGGGCCACGATCAGCGTGGTGCGGTTCTGCATCAGGCGCTGGAGGGCGTCCTGCACCAGCCGTTCGGATTCGGTGTCGAGCGCGGAGGTGGCCTCGTCCAGCAGCAGGATCGGCGCGTTCTTGTAGAGCGCGCGGGCAATGGCGAGGCGCTGCCGCTGGCCGCCCGAGAGCTGCGTCGCGTTGTGGCCCAGCACGGTGTCGATGCCCTGGGGCAGGTTCTCGACGTGCGAGCTCAGGTTGGCCGCGTCCACGCATTGCTGCACGCGCTCGCGATCGATCTCGGAACCCAGCGCCACGTTGGCGGCCAGCGAGTCGTTGAGCATCACCACGTCCTGGCTGACCATCGCGAACTGGGCGCGCAGGCTCTTGAGCTGCCACTCGCTCGTGTCGTGGCCGTCGAGCAGCACCTGGCCGCTGCTGGGCTGAACGAAGCGCGGCAGCAGGTTGACCAGCGTGGTCTTGCCCGAGCCCGAGGGCCCGACGAATGCGACCACCTGGCCGGGCTCGATGGTCAGGCTCACACCGTCGAGTGCGCGAAGCTCGTCGTCGCCCCGATAGCTGACCTTCACGTTGCGCAGCTCGATGCGACCCTGCGCATGTTCGAGGGTGAAGCTGCCCTGCGATTCGGGAGCCACTTCGTCGATGAGGATCAGCCCGCGCTCCAGCGCGGCGAGGCCGCGCGTGACGGGCCCGGCCACTTCGGCCAGGCGGCGGATCGGCGCGATCAGCATCAGCATGGCCGTGATGTACGCCACGAAGCCGCCCACCGTGAAGCCCTGCTTGCCGCTTTGCCAGAGCGCGATCATGACCACCACCGAGAGCGCCAGCGAGGCCATCATCTGCGTGAGCGGCGTGGTGGCGGCCTGCGCGATGGTCGATTTCACGGCCAGGCGGTTCAGGCGCTGGCTCAGCTGCTCGAAGCGGCGGCCTTGGGCGTCTTCGGCGCCGTGCAGGCGCACCACGCGGTGGGCCAGCACGTTCTCTTCGACCACGTAGGCCAGCTCGTCGGTGGCCTGCTGGCCCTGCTGGGTCAGGCGGTAGAGCCGCTTGGAGAACACCTTCATGATCCACGAGATGCTCGGCACCAGGAAAGCGACGATGAGCGTGAGCTTCCAGTTCAGGTAGATCAGGTAGCCCAGCAGCGCGACCAGCGTGAAGCCGTCGCGTGTGAGGCCGAGCAGCGCCTGCACCAGCAGCATCGCGCCGGTCTGCACTTCATAGACGACCGTGTTCGAAAGGGCGCTGGCCGACTGGCGGGCGAACAGCGCGAGCTCGGCGCCGAGCAGCCGCTCGAACAGCACCCGCCGCAGCTTCTGCATGCCTTCGTTGGCGATGCGCGAGAGCGCGTACTGCGAGATGAACTGGGCGATGCCCCGCACCGCAAAGAGCAGCAGCACTGCGGCAGGCACGAACCAAAGCGGCATCTGGCCGCGCGTGAAGCCGCGGTCGAGCAGCGGCTTCAGCAGGGCCGCCATCAGCGGCTCGGTGACTGCAGCCAGCAGCGCCCCGATCAGTCCGAGTGCCCACCATTGACGGGAGCCGCCAAACCATGTCATGAGTCGCGCCAGGCGGCGCATCAGGGGAGGGCGCGCGATCTCGGCGCCGGGGGATGCTTGCATGGCGGCGGATTCTACGGGTCGGGCCTTTGCAGGCGCGCAGCCGCCCCCTGTGTAGGACCGGATCGACGGATAAACGTTTTGTGACGGCAGCCTCTGGGCAGTGTGTAACATCTCGCCTGTTGAAGCCGGGGAGAACTTTTTCACCCGGAAACCTCTCCGAACCGCATGAACAAGCCGTTGTCAGCCCAAATTCCAACTCCTTCTTCATCGCTATTTGCACGCCGCACCCTCATTGCGGCTCTCGCGGCCTCCCCCATGATTCCTGCACTCGCCCAGTTCCGGGTCGAGGTTTCGGGCGTGGGGCTCACGCAGCTGCCGATCGCGCTCGTTCCATTCAAGGGGCAAGAGGCCTCCCCACAGAAGATCTCCGACATCATCCAGGCCGACCTGGAACGAAGCGGCCAGTTCCGGGGCGTCGATGCCTCGGGCCAGGCCCTCGACGAAGCCTCGCGTCCCGACCTTTCCCTCTGGCGCCAGCGCACTGCCGATTCGCTGGTCGCCGGCAGCGTCACTCGCCTGGCCGATGGCCGCTTCGACGTGCGTTTCCGCCTCTGGGACGTGGTCAAGGGACAGGACCTGGGCGGGCAGAGCTACACCGTTCCCCAGGGCGACCTGCGCCTCGCATCGCACCGCATTGCCGACTACGTCTACGAGAAGCTGACCGGCGAAAAGGGCATCTTCTCGACGCGCATCGCCTACGTCACCAAGGCAGGCAGCCGCTATTCGCTGTGGGTGGCCGATGCCGACGGCGAGAACGCGCAGGCTGCGCTCGCCAGCCCCGAGCCGATCATCTCGCCCTGCTGGTCTTCCAATGGTCAGCAGCTCGCGTACGTTTCCTTCGAGTCGCGCAAGCCGGTCGTGTACGTGCACAACGTGGCCTCCGGCCAGCGCCGCCTGCTCGCCAACTTCAAGGGCTCGAACAGCGCCCCGGCCTGGGCGCCCGACGGCAACTCGCTGGCGGTCACGCTCAGCCGCGACGGCGGCTCGCAGCTCTTCTCCATTCCGGCCAACGGCGGCGAGCCGCGCCGGCTCACTCAAAGCTCCAGCATCGACACCGAGCCGGTGTACTCGGCCGACGGCAGCACGATCTATTTCGTGAGCGACCGCGGCGGCGCCCCGCAGATCTACAAGATGAGCGCCGGCGGCGGAAGCCCGACGCGCGTGACCTTCAGCGGCACCTACAACATCTCTCCGTCCGTCAGCGGCGACGGCCGGTGGTTGGCCTACATCTCGCGAGTGGGCGGCGCCTTCAAACTCCATGTGATGGAGTTGGCAACCGGCAACGTCAGCGCGATCACCGACACCTCCGCGGACGAAAGTCCGAGTTTTGCTCCGAACAGCAAGCTGATCGTCTATGCAACCCAGTTGCAGGGCCGCGAGGCCCTCATGACGACCACGCTCGATGGAAAAATAAAGGCACGACTGGCGGGGCAGGCGGGAGACATCCGTGAACCGGACTGGGGTCCGTTCCAAAAGCAATGACCAAGGTTTCTTTGAGGAGTTTGAAAAAATGTTGAAACGTTCGCTCTATTCGCTGGCCATCGTGGCTCTCATCGCCGGTTGCTCGTCGGGCACCAAGCTCAACGAAACGCCGGTGACCGACCGGTCCGGCACGGCTGGCGGCCAGCAAGGCGCCAGCACCGTGGCACCTGTCACCATCGACCCGACCGCGGGCACCGCTCAAGGTCCGGTGGGCGTCGAGCGCATCGTCTACTTCGACTACGACAGCTACACGGTCAAGCCCGAGTTCCAGTCGCTGATCGACGGCCATGCCCGCTTCCTGAAGGCCAACCCGCAGCGCCGCATCTCCATCGAAGGCCACACCGACGAGCGCGGCGGCCGCGAGTACAACCTGGCGCTGGGCCAGAAGCGTTCCGAAGCCGTGCGTCGCGCGCTGACCCTGCTGGGCGTGAACGACAACCAGATCGAAGCCGTGAGCTTCGGCAAGGAAAAGCCTGCGGTCACCGGCTCGGGTGAGGAAGTCTGGGCGCAGAACCGCCGCGCCGAAATCCGCTACACCCGGTGATGCCACGCGCCCTCCTGCGAGGCTCGGCACTGGCCGCGGCCTTGCTTTGCGTCTCGGCGGCCTCGCAGGCTGCGCTGTTCGAGGATGACGAGGCACGCCGCGCCATCCTCGACCTGCGCCAGCGCGTCGAGGCCATGCGCCAGCAGACCGACCAGCGGCTGACCGACGAAAACGGCCAGTTGCGTCGCAGCCTGCTCGACCTGCAGAACCAGATCGAGCAGATGCGCGGCGACCTGGCCCGCATGACGGGGCAGAACGAGCAGCTCACGCGCACGCTGAGCGAAATGCAGTCGCGCCAGACCACCATCGACGACAAGCTCCGCCAGAGCGAGCCTTCGAAGGTGTCGGTGGACGGCCGCGAGTTCACTGCCGACCCCAAGGAAAAGGCCGACTTCGAGGCTGCCCTCGGCGTGTTCCGCTCGGGCCAGTTCGCGCAGGCGCAGACCGCGTTCGCCGAATTCGTCAAGCGCTACCCGCAAAGCGGCTACAACGCCTCTGCGCTGTTCTGGCTGGGCAATGCGCAGTACGCCACGCGCAACTACAACGAGGCCATCGCGAACTTCCGCTCCATGCTCTCGCTCGCGCCCGACCACGCCAAGGCCCCCGAGGCCGTGCTGTCGATCGCGAACTGCCAGATCGAGCTGAAGGACACGCGCGCTGCGCGCCGCACGCTGGAAGACCTGACCAAGGCCTACCCGCAGTCCGAAGCCGCGCAGGCCGGTCGTGAACGTCTCTCGCGCCTGCGCTGATGAGGGCGGAGCACTCCGCTTGAGCGCCATCATCGCCACTGCGTCTCTCACTCCTCCCACAGCCGCCGCGGATGTCGTCACCGACACCGCGGCGCCTGACTTTGCGCGCCGCTTCGGCGGCCTCGAGCGGCTGTACGGCGTGGCCGGTGCCGCACAAATCCGCGATGCCCACGTGCTGGTGGTCGGCATCGGCGGTGTCGGCTCCTGGGCCGTCGAGGCGCTGGCGCGCAGCGGGGTGGGGCGGCTGACCATGATCGACCTCGACCACGTGTCGGAGTCGAACATCAACCGCCAGATCCATGCGCTCGATGCAACGGTGGGTCAGGCCAAGGTCGAGGCCATGCGCGAGCGCATCGCGCAGATCAACTCCGAGTGCAAGGTCCAGGCCATCGACGATTTCGTCGAGCCCGGCAACTGGCTCTCGCTGCTCGACGCGGCCCAGGCTGTGAACGGGCCGGCAACGGCCGTCATCGATGCCTGCGACCAGGTGAAGGCCAAGGTGGCGATGGCCGCATGGGCTCGGGCGTCGCGCGCCACGTTCATCATGGTGGGCGCTGCTGGCGGCAAGCGGCAGGCGCACAAGGTCGACATCGAAGACCTGTCGCTCGTCACGCACGACCCGCTGCTGGCCCAGCTGCGCCAGCGCCTGCGCAAGGAGCATGGCGCTCCGCGCGAAGGCCGCAAGATCGGTGTCGCCTGCGTGTTCAGCCGCGAGAGCGTGGCGCCTCCCGATGCCTCGTGCGCCATCGAGAGCGGTGACGGCACGCTCAACTGCCATGGGTACGGATCGGTGGTCAGCGTGACCGCGACTTTCGGCCAGTGCGCAGCAGGTTGGGTTCTGGACAAAATAGCGTCAAAGCACACGCTATAATCTTTGGCTTTGCCGGATATCACTTCGGCGAAGAACAGAAAAATGGTTCGGGACGTTAGCTCAGTTGGTAGAGCAGCGGACTTTTAATCCGTTGGTCACTGGTTCGAATCCAGTACGTCCTACCAACACCCTGGAGCGCTCACCATACTGGTCGAGCGCTCTTTTTTTTGCCGAGTGCGTCGGCCATTGTGATCGCTGATGCTGCCGCCTGCGCGACCACCAACGGCCCTGCGCTCAGATCGCAACCTTCTTGTGCTCGCCAAGGTCCTTCGGCGGCTCGCCCGTGATGGCGGCCTTCGCCATCTTGTAGAGCTGCACCATCTTGCTGTCGTCCACGTCCCAGTACTCGGCATCGACCACCGCCACTGCGAGCAGGCCGAGGTTGGGATCGGTCGGGCCATTGGGGAACCAGGCCTGCGCCATCTTGTTGAAGAGTGCTTCCTTCTTTGCTTGGTTCTCAAGCAGCGTGGCGTGGCCCGACACCGACACGTAGCTGTCGTCGTCGGTGTTGGCATACGCGATGTTCACCACCGGGTCGCTGGCGACGTGACGCGCGATGTCTCCGTTCTTCGGCACGAAGAAGTAAAGCGTGCGCACGTCGTCGCCGTCCCTGTTCTGCGTGGTCAGCGGATGGCTGTGCAGTTGGCCGTCGCCATGGCGGTGGGTCAGCATGCCGAAGCGGGTGTCCTTGATGAGGTCCCAGAGCTTGCCCAGGTCGGTCGTCGTCGTCATGTCGTTGAACTCCAGATCGGTGAAAAGAAGTCCTTAAGGTAAGCGCGGGCGTGTAGCGCGCCATGAGGACACACGGCGCACAGCCGTGTGGTCCCGCACCGACAAGGCTTGTCGAAGGGCAACGCGTTGGTGACGCAGCGAGCAGGCTGTTCCGGCCGTCCTCTGGCGGGGGAGCGTTCTCGAAGCGGCTACAGTCGCCCGTCTTTCCTCACCCCGGCGGCTCTGGCTGGCGCCTCCGACCTTTTCCGATGCGTACCTTCATTTCTTTCTCCGCCATCGTTCTTTCTGCGGCATTGGTAGCCGGCTGTGTCACCCGCGAGGCTCCGCGCTACACGCCGCTGGGCAACGGCGTCTTCAAGTCGCCGACTGCGCAGGATGCCGAGAACTACTGTCGCAATTTCGGCGCACCGATGCGCTTCCTGGCCAACCCGGGCGCGGAAGACGCGGTCAAGCGGGTTTCCGGAGGCGAGGTCTTCTACCGCTGCGATTGACGTAGAAAAGCCCACGGTCCTCAGTACCGTGGGCTCTTACTGCCGATCGGATCGGCGCTGCGCTCAGGCTTCCGGTGCCACGCTGCCCGGCAGCGTCGGCGCGTTCGTGCCGGCGGTGCTTTCCTTTTCGTCTTCCGCGTCTTTCTCATGCCGCGCCGCGATGAACAGGTACATCGCCGGCACCACGAAGAGCGTGAACAGCGTGCCGATGGACAGCCCGCTGAAGATCACGATGCCCATCGCCTTGCGGCCCGCGGCGCCGGCGCCGGAGGCGATGACCAGCGGCAGCACGCCGAAGACCATGGCGGCGGTCGTCATCAGGATGGGGCGCAGGCGGGTGCCGGCGGCTTCCACGATGGCGTCGAGCTTGCTCAGGCCCTGCTTCTGCAGGCGGTTGGCCACTTCGACGATCAGGATGCCGTGCTTGCTGATGAGGCCCATCAGCGTCACCAGGCCCACCTGGGTGTAGATGTTCATCGAGGCGAAGCCCCAGAAGATGAAGATCATCGCGCCGAAGAGGGCGAGCGGCACCGACACCAGGATCACCACCGGATCGCGGAAGCTCTCGAACTGCGCCGCCAGCGCCAGGAACACGATGATCAGCGCGAAGACGAAGGTGATGGCGAAGTTGCCCGACTCCTGCACGAACTGGCGCGACTGGCCGGAGTAGTCCACCGTGTAGCCGCTGGGCGCCATCTGCTGGACCAGGCCGCGCAGGTACTCCAGCGTCTCGCCCTGCGTGCCGCTGGGCACGCCCTGGATGGTCACGGAATTGAGTTGCTGGAAGTGGTTCACCGTCTCGGGCTGCACGCTGTACTTCAGGCTCGCCACCGTGCTGGCCGGCACCACGCCGTTGGGCGTCTTGATGTAGAAGTTCAGCACGTCCGAGGGATTCAGCCGGTCGACCTGCTGCACCTGCGGGATCACCTTGTACGAGCGGCCCGAGATCGAGAAGTAGTTGACGTACGCGCCGCCCAGCGCAGCGCCCATGGCGTTGCCGACGTCCTGTTGCGTGATGCCCAGCGAGGCGATCTTGTCGCGGTCGACCACCACGGAGGCCTGCGGCAGGTCGATCTTCAGGTCGGCGTCGATGTAGTAGAACTTTCCGTCGGCGCGCGCCTTGTCCATGATCTGCTGGGCGAGGGCGTTCAAATTCTCGAAGGGCTCGGTGGTCTTGATGACGAACTGCACCGGCAGGCCCGATGCACCCGGTAGCGCAGGGAACTGGAAGGCCACCACCTTCGCGCCGGCAATGCCGTTCCAGCGCTTCTGCAGATCGGTCTGGATGTCGTGCGCGCTGCGCGTGCGCTCGTCCCAGGGCTTGAGCAGCACGCCCGCGATGCCCGCGTTGGTGCTGGGCACGCCGGTCAGCTGGAAGAGCTGCGCGTACTCGGGCGTGTCGTGCGCGACCTTGAAGATCTGGTCGGCGTACGTCTGCATCTGGTTGATGGTGGCCGTGGGCGCGCCCACCACCTGCGACAGCACGATGCCCTGGTCTTCCTCGGGCGCGAGCTCCGACTTCGACATCTTGAACATCACGAACAGCAGCGCCACCAGGATGGCGCCCATGACGATCATCACCGGCCAGGTCTTGAGCACGCCGCGCAATATCAGCTGGTAGCGGTGATGCACGCGCTCGAAGACGTGCTCGATCTTCATTGCGAACTTGCCGGTGTCCTGCTCGGGCTTGAAGAAGCGCGAACACATCATGGGCGACAGCGTCAGCGCCACGATGCCCGACACCACCACCGAGCCCGCGAGCGTGAAGGCGAACTCGGTGAAGAGCGAGCCGGTCAGCCCGCCCTGGAAGCCGATGGGCACGTACACCGCCACCAGCACCACCGTCATCGCCAGGATGGGGCCGCCCAGTTCGCGCGCCGCGAGCAGCGAGGCCTGCATGGGCGACTTGCCCTCGCGCATGTGCCGGTCGACGTTCTCCACCACGATGATCGCGTCGTCCACCACCAGGCCGATGGCGAGCACCAGCGCCAGCAGCGTGAGCAGGTTGATCGAGTAGCCCAGCGCCAGCATGATGAAGAAGGTGCCGATCAGCGACAGCGGCATCGCGATCAGCGGCACCACCACCGCGCGCAGGCTTCCCAGGAAGAGATAGATCACCACCGTCACGATGACCAGCGCCTCCACCAGCGTCTTGATCACTTCGCTGATCGAGGTGTTGATGAAGTCGGTCGAGTCGTAGACGATCTTGCCGGTCAGCCCCGTGGGCAGCTGTGCCTGGATGTCGGGGAACACCGTACGCACCTGCTTGGCCACCTCGAGGATGTTGGCCTCGGGCGCGACCTTGATGCCGATGAAGACCGAGCGCACGCCGTTGAAGGCCACGTTGAAGTCGTAGTTCTCGGAGCCCAGCGTCACGTTGGCCACGTCCTGCAGCCGCACGATGGCGCCGTTGGCGCTCTTCACCGAAAGCTGCTTGAACTCGTCCACGCTGTGCAGCGAGGTGCCGGCCGTGAGCGGCACGCTGACCATCTGGCCCTTGCTCTGGCCGACGGCCGCGAGGTAGTTGTTGGCGGCCAGCGCCGCGCTCACGTCGGTGGCGGTCACGCCGTAGGCGGCCATCTTCTGCGCATCGAGCCATGCCCGCAGCGCGAAGGTGCGCGCGCCGAGGATCTCGGCGGTCTGCACGCCCGGAATGGCGTTGAGCTTGGGCTGCACCACGCGCACCAGGAAGTCGGTGACGTTGTTGTTGGGCAGCGTGTCGCTGTAGAAGCCGATGTACATCGCGTCGGTGGTCTGGCCGGTAGCCACCGTCAGCACCGGCTGCTGCGCCTGCGGCGGCAGCTGGTTGCGCACCGAGTTCACCTGTGTGTTGATCTCGGTCAGCGCGCGGTTGGAGTCGTAGTTCAGCCGCAGCGTGGCGGTGATGGTCGACACGCCCAGGCTGCTCGACGACGACAGGTAGTCGATGCCCTGCGCCTGCGACACCGCGGCCTCCAGAGGCTGCGTGATGAAGCCCGCGACCGTGGCCGCGTCCGCGCCGTAGTAGGCGGTGGTGATGGTGACCACGCCGTTCTCGGTCTTCGGGTACTGGTTGACCGGCAGGCCGGCCAGCGCGCGAAGCCCCAGGACCACGATCAGCAGGCTCACCACCATCGCCAGCACCGGCCGGCGGATGAAGATGTCTGTGAAGTTCATTCGGGTGACCTCACTTTTCCTGCGGCGTCGGCGCCGGGTTGTTGGTGGGCTGGACGCTGTTGTCCACCACCACCGGCGTGCCGTTCTTCAGCTTGTTCTGGCCGCTGCTCACCACCACCTGGCCGGCCGTGAGGCCCTTGACGATGGCGATCTGGTCGCCGCGCGTCGGGCCGGTCTCGATGAAGACCTGCTGCGCGACGAGCTGCTTGGCGCCCGATGGATTGGCCGGCTGCGCGGGCGCACCCGCGGTGCCTGCCGCGCCAGGTTTGGGCGGCTCGGCCTCCTTCACCACGTACACGGTCGAGCCGTACGGGTTGTAGGTGACGGCGGTGGCCGGCAGCGTGAGCTGCTCCTGCTCGCCGCCGACATCGATCTTCACGTTGGCGAACATGCCGGGCAGCAGCAGCTGCTTCGGGTTGGAGATGGTGGCCTCGACCTGCACGTTGCGCGTGGCGGCGTCCACCTTCGGGCTGATCGCATTGATCTTGCCGCTGAAGCTCTGGCCCGGGAAGGTGTCGACCGACAGGTTCACCACCTGGCCCACCGCCAGGCCCGCGAGCTGCTGCTGGGGCAGGGCGAAGTCGACGTAGATCGGGTCCAGCGTCTGCAGCGTGACCAGCTTGTCGCCCGCGTTCACGTACTGGCCCGGGTTCAGCGTGGTGATGCCCAGGCGACCGGAGAAGGGCGCGCGGATCGACTTCTTCGCGACCAGCGCGGCCTGCTGCTCGACCTGCGCGCGCTTGGCCTTCAGGTCGTTGGTGTCGGCATCGATCTGCGCCTGGCTCACCGCCTGCACCGCGAGCTGCGCCTGGTCGCGCTTGAGCACGATGGCGGCCTGCGCGGCGGCTGCCTCGGCCGCGTGCAGCTGGGCGATGTCGGAATCGGCATTGAGCTCGACCAGCAGCGTGCCGGCCTTCACGTCCTGCCCCGACTTGAAGTGCACGGTGCGCACCAGCCCGGCCACCTCGGTGCCCAGGTCGGCGCCGCGCACCGGGTTCAGCGTGCCGACCGCGGTGAGCTGCGACTGCCACCGCAGCTTCTGCACCTCGGCCGTCGACACCGTCTGCGGGCCGGGCTTGGGCACTGCGGCGATCAGCGCGCGGATCTGAAGGAACTTGCCCACGGCGAGCACGGCGACCAGCAGCAGCACGCAGCCGATCATGATGATCATTCTCCGGGTCATAAATTGGCTTTTCTTGGAGTTATGGAGTGTTCGGGTCTGCTCAGTTCAGCGGGGCCGAGGCCTGAGGCGAGGGCGCAGCGGGCTGCCCCGGCGCGATCGCCGCGTCGGCCAGCGCACCGCGGTTCCACCAGCCGCCGCCCAGCGCCTGGAAGAGGGCGGCCGTGTCCGCATAGCGCGCGGCCTGCGCCTGCGCCAGGGCGGTGTGCGTCTGCAGCCAGGCCTGCTGCGCGGTCAGCAGCGTCACGTAGCTCACCGCGCCGGCGCGGAACTGCGCGGTCGACAGGTCGAGCGACTGCCTGGCGAGCGACTCGGCGGTGGCCTGGGTCTGCAGCGCTGCCGCGTCGAGTTCGAGCGCGCGCAGTGCATCGGCCACGTTCTGGAAGGCGCCGAGCACGGTGTTGCGGTACTGCGCGGCCGCCGAGTCGTAGGCCGCGACGGCCGCGCGCTGCTGCGCGCGCAGCGCACCGCCGTTGAAGATCGGCTGCGTGAGCCCGGCGCCGATGTTCCACAGCGTGGTCGGCCCGGTGAACAGGTCGCGGGCGCGCAGCGAGGTGTTGCCGTAGCTCGCGCTGAGCTGTATCTGCGGATAGAGATTCGCCGTGGCCACACCGACCGCCGCGCTGGCCTGGTGCAGCTGCGCCTCGCTGGCGCGCACGTCGGGCCGCTGGCGCGCAAGCTCGGAGGGCAGCGACAGCGGCAGCTCCTGCGGCAGCGAGAGGCTGGCGAGGTCGAACTCCGGCAGGCCTTGCTCCGAAGGCAGACGGCCCGCGAACACGGCGAGCTGGTGGCGCGTCTGCGCGAGCGATTTCTCCAGCGGCGGTATCGCCGCCTGCGTCTGCGCGACCTGCGTGCGCTGCTGCAGCACGATCGACTTCGGAATCGCGCCGGTGTCGAATTGCTTTTCGATCACGCCCAGCTGCTCGCGCTGCGCCTGCAGCACCTCTTGCGTGGCCTGCAGCTGGCCGCGCAGCGCGGCCTCGCGGATCGCGGTGGTGACGAGGTTCGAGGTCAGCGTGAGGTACGTCGCCTCCACCTGGTAGCGCTGCGCTTCCACGGCGGCCTGCGCGCCCTCGATCTGCCGGCGCGAGGCACCGAACACGTCGAGGTTGTAGCTGACGTTGACCGAGGCGTTGTACAGCGTGAGCAACTGGCCGCCCGCCACCCGCGTGCTGACCTCCGAGGCTCGCTCGCGTTGCACCCCCAGCTGCGCGTTGACCTGCGGCCACAGCAGGTTGCCCGACTTAGCGTCGTAGGTGGCCTCGGCCTGCCGCAGCGCGGCCTGCGCGGAAGCCAGCGTGGGGCTCTGGGCGAGCGAGGCGCGGATCAGCCGATCGAGCGGTTCCGAGCGGAACACCTCCCACCACTGGGCGGGGATGTCGCGGCCGGGAAGCAGCTCCTGCGCCTGGCCGGCCGGCACGTCGGACTTCGCGGTGCGCACCGGCATCGGCGCGGGTGTGTAGTCCGCGCCGCCGGCGGCGGCCGGCAGGTCGGGCGTCCTGAAATCCGGCCCGACCGCACAGCCGCTCATCAGCAGCAGGACGGCGCCGAGCACGGCGCCCTGAACGGGCCACCCCGCGCGTCGACGCGCAAACGCAGCGCGCAACGACGAACCAGGGTGATCCTCCAATGCATTGTTGTCTTGATTTGGCATGGGGCAGCGGTTGTACACCCGGAACGCCCGGGCTGCCTGACTTCCTGAAGTCTCACCGCCGCGCCCTTGCCCCGCGAGGCCGTTGCGACGAAACGGGACCTGCACGGCGCGAAATGTACGGGCAAGGCGCCAAATGCACCACCCCAAGGGCACTGCAAAAAATTACCCACGGCCCAATTCCAGGAACACCGAGGAACCGGCTCTGCCGGGCCTCGGGTGTTGCCCCCGGTAGGGGGTTGGCGAAGCGGCACGCAGTGCCGCGCAGCCTGGGGGCGAGCAAATCCACAAAAAAAAGCCCGCACGAGGCGGGCTTGAAGGTGACCTGCTGGAGGAGGGAGGATCAGAGGATGCAGGCCACAGGGAGAGCCATGAATATCGCTTCCGAACCTGCACGCAACCTGACCTCGACGAAATCGTGTTCCAGCTAATGCCTGGCTAATTTTTTGCCGAGGCGCCGCCCACGTCGGGCTCAGTCCTCGTCTTCCCACTTGCCCACCACCGTGCCCAGCACGGTGAAGGTGGAGCGCACCGGCTCGTGCTTGGGATTGAGCGGCAGCAGCCAGCGGCGGCCGTCCTCCTGCTTGAACACCTTGAAGGTGACCTCGTCGCTGTCCTCGAGCTTGGCGATGATGCGCTCGCCGTCGTCGGGCGTCCTCAGCGAGGTGTCCACGAAGACGATGGAGCCTGATGGGTAGCTCTTGAGCTGGCCGCTGGGCGAGGTCATGCTGTCGCCGCGAACGCGCAGCGCATAGCTCTGGAGGCTGTGGTGGGCGATGCAGGGAATCCAGCGCTCGGCGCGCGGCTGCTGCGAGATCTCGTGGCTGTCCCAGTTGGCTGCGTCCGTCCACGAGATGAGCGGCACGGTGCCGGGCGTGCGCGGATTGAAGCTCGGAATCGTCGGGGGGATGTGGGTCACCCGGTACGGCCCGAGCGGTTCGTTGGCCCGGTCGCGGGCCTGGCGCATCTGGTCTTCGTCCCAGGGGGCGGGGCCGTCTCCGGTGTCGAGCCAGTTGGGATCGGCCCGGTAGGCGCGCGCCAGCGCCAGCACGCTCATGGAGCGGGTGACGTCCCCGCGCTCGATCTTGGAAATGCTCGACTGCTTGACGCCCGAGGCCGCTTCGGCCTGCTTCTGCGTCATCTTGGCGAATTTGCGCGCGGCCAGGGCGCGTTTGGCAATGCTGTCCATCGGTTGGGGATTTAAGCCCAAACGAATATTCTTCCTGAACTCTAGAATAGTAAAAAAAGGGAGAAAAGAATGAAACCAAGGGAGTTGGTTCTGGCCCTGAGGGCCATGGGCCTCACGCAGAAGCAGATCGAACAGAGAACAGGCATTCCGCAGCCGACGATCAGCAAGATCGGCCTGGGCCGGGTGGCCGACGTGATGTCGCGCCACTACGTCGCGCTGCTGGCTGCCTACGAGCAGCGTGCGAAGGAGGAGGCCCTGAAGCCGGGGCCCGAGGCCTTCCGCCCCCCGGCAAAGAAGCGATGAGCAGGCGGTGCATCGACGATGGACGTCGGGCCTGTGGCTCGACCGCGCGCTGTGCGTGCTGCTGGCGCTGCTTTCCCTGGCGGGACTGGCCTTCGGCCTGATCGCGGCGCATCCGGCCATCGCGGGCGGCAGCTGCTTCGGGCTGGCGTGCGCCGCGTGGGCGGCACAGGTGCTCTTCGACGGCGAGGCGCTCAGGCGCTCGCGTGCGGTTCGGGAGGCGCGAGAGCGAGGGTGGTGCTGACGCGCACGCAGTCCTTGATGTGCTGCTCGCCAAGCGCGCGCAGCGCCGCATAGCCGAGCGCGGCCGACACCATCTGCCCGGCGATGGGCACGTACTTGGTCGCCTGCTTGGCCGTGAGGCGCACGCCCGCGTGCTTTGCGAGGCGCAGCAGCAGGTCGCGCGTGACGAGCCGCCCGACCAGCAGCGCGCCCACGGTGGTCGCGGCCTTCTGGATGCGCTCGCGCTGGTGCGGCGCGAGCTTCTCGACCTGCGTGACCGAAAGGCCGAATTCCGCGCTGATCTGCGGCACCAGCCGCGAGAGCAGCGCGGCATCGGCCATCCAGTCGAGGCCGGGCAGGGGAACCGCGCTGGCTGCTGCCGCCATCAGCGCCTTGCGGCTGATGAGGCGGCGGCTGCGGTGGACGGCGGCGATGAGCTTTTCATCGCCCCGGGCCAGTTCGATGGCTGACGGCATCCGGCGACTCCCTTTCTTCCTGCCTGAGCGGCTTTGCGGTTCAGGCCGCCAGGGCTTCCAGCTGGTCCGACAGGGCCAGCCAGCGCTCCTCGAGGCGGCCGATTTCGTCGTTGAGCGCCTTCAGCCGCTTGCCGGCCTCGGCGATCTCGGCCGACGGTAGCGGCTGGGCCAGCCGCGCCTCGAGCTCGGCGCGCTCGGTGCCGGCCTTGACCAGGCGTTCGTCGATCTGGGCAATCTCGCGCTTGATCGGCTTGGCCTGGTCGCTGCGCTGCTGGCGCTCCTGGGCGTCCTGCTTGCGCTGCTGGGGCGCGGCCGGGGCGGCCGCCGCTGGGGCCGCGGCGGCCTCGGCCTCGCGCACCGCCACCTTGGCCTCCTCGCGCAGGCGCTTCGATTCGTCGAGCAGGTAGCGCTGGTAGTCGTCGAGGTCGCCGTCGAAGTCGCCGACAACCCCGCGGCCCACCAGCCAGAACTCGTCGCACACCGAGCGCAGCAGCGCGCGGTCGTGGCTCACCAGCATCAGCGTGCCTTCGAACTCGTTGAGCGCCACGGCCAGCGCCTCGCGGGTGGCCAGGTCGAGGTGGTTGGTCGGCTCGTCGAGCAGCAGCAGGTTGGGGCGCTGCCACACCATCATGGCGAGCACGAGGCGAGCCTTCTCGCCGCCGCTCATGGTGCCCACGGGCTGCTTCACCATGTCGCCGCTGAAGTTGAAGCTGCCCAGGTAGCCGCGCAGCGCCTGCTCGCCGGAAGGCTCCTTGGCATTGCCGCCGAGCTCGCGCGCCAGGCGCACCATGTGCTCCAGCGGGTTGCTCTCGGGGTGCAGCACGTCGAGTTCCTGCTGCGCGAAGTAGCCGATGTTCAGGCCCTTGCCTTCGGTGACCTGGCCCGCCAAGGCGCCCATCTCGCGCGCGATGGTCTTCACCAGCGTCGACTTGCCCTGGCCGTTGGCGCCCAGGATGCCGATGCGCTGGCCCGCCAGCACCGAGCGGTTCACGCCGCGCAGGATGGTCTTGGGCTCGGCGTCTTCGACAACGTAGCCGAAGCTCGCGTTGCTGATCGACAGCATCGGGTTGGGGATGTTGCCCGGCTCCTTGAACTCGAAGCTGAATTCGGCTTCGGCCAGCAGCGGCGCCACGCGTTCCATGCGCTCCAGCGCCTTGACGCGGCTCTGGGCCTGCTTGGCCTTGCTGGCCTTGGCCTTGAAGCGGTCGATGAACTTCTGCAGGTGGGCGATCTTTTCCTGCTGCTTGGCGAAGGCCTGCTGTTGCTGCTCCATCTGCAGCGCGCGCATGTCCTCGAACTTGCTGTAGTTGCCTCCGTAGCGCGTGAGCTGGGCGTTGGCGATGTGCAGGGTGACGTCGGTCACGGCGTCGAGGAACTCGCGGTCGTGGCTGATGACGATCATGGTGCCCTGGTACTTCTGCAGCCAGGCTTCGAGCCACACCAGCGCGTCCAGGTCCAGGTGGTTGGTGGGCTCGTCGAGCAGCAGAAGGTCGCTCGGGCACATCAGCGCGCGGGCCAGCTGCAGGCGCATGCGCCAGCCGCCCGAGAAGCTGTTGACCGGCGCGTCGAGCTCGTGCGTCTTGAAGCCCAGGCCCAGGATCAGCGCCTGCGCGCGCGGCACGGCGTCGTGCTCGCCGGCGTCGGCCAGGTCGGTGTAGGCGTGGGCCAGCTGCATGCCGATGTCGGCGTCGTCGGGGTTCTCGGTGTAGGCGGCCTCGATGGTGGCCAGCTGCTCGCGCAGCTCGGTCAGACGGGTGTCGCCGCCCACCACGAAGTCGGTGGCCGACTCCTCGGTCTCGGGCATGTTCTGCGCCACCTGGGCCATGCGCCACTGCTTCGGAATGGAGAAATCGCCGCCGTCTTCGTGCAGCGTGCCGTTGAGCAGGGCGAACAGGGTCGACTTGCCGGCGCCGTTGCGGCCCACCAGCCCGACCTTCTCGCCGGGGTTGAGGGTGACCGTGGCGCCGTCGAGCAGGACCTTGGCGCTGCGGCGAAGAATGACGTTCTTGAGAGTGATCATGAAAGAGGAACCGTAGGGGCGATTATCCCGCCCGGCCTCGGACGCCCCGGAAAAAGGGGCAAAGGCACGGGGAAATCGGCATCGATCGCCCGGTGAATGGGGTTGCGCAGCCAGTGGCTGCGGGAAAGCGACAGAAAGGGGAGGGCTCGGGCGGGCGCAGCTAACGCACGCCGGCGCCGGCCACGAGGGCGTCGCGCGTGACCAGCAGCACCTGGTCTTCGCCGGCCGAGGTTTCGAGCCAGAAGACTTCGAGCTGCGGAAAGGCGGCCTCGAAGTACTCGCGCTCGTTGCCGATCTCCAGCACCAGCACCGCGCGCTCGCTCATGCGAGACGGCGCGTCGGCGAACAGCTGGCGCACGAAATCCATGCCGTCGGCACCGCCGGCCAGTGCCAGCTCGGGCTCGGCGCGGTATTCGGCGGGCAGGGCGGCCATGCTGGCGCTGTTCACGTAGGGCGGGTTGCACAGGACGAGGTCGTAGGGGCCGGGCAGGTTCTTCAGTCCGTCCGACTCGACCAGCCTCACTCGCGCGTCCAGCTCGTGGCGGGTGACGTTGATGGCCGCCACCTCCAGCGCCTGCAGCGAGATGTCCGCAGCGTCGACCGTCACTTCCGGGTACGTGAGCGCAGCCAGTACCGCGAGGCTGCCGTTGCCGGTGCACAGGTCGAGCACGCGCTGCGTGTGTTCGCCCAGCCAGTAGTCGATGGTTCCCTCGGCGATCAGCTCGGCGATGAAGCTGCGCGGCACGATGGCGCGCTCGTCCACGTAGAAGGGCACGCCCTGCAGCCAGGCTTCCTTGGTGAGATAGGCGGCGGGCTTGCGCGTCGAGATGCGTTCGTCGATGAGCGCCGCCACCTTGACGGCATCGGCGGGCGACACGGGCCTGTCGGCCACGCCGTCGAGGTCGTCCAGCGGCAGCTTCAGGCGCCACTGCACCAGCCAGGCGGCTTCGTCGAAGGCGTTGGCCGTGCCATGGCCGAAGGCCACGCCGGCTTCTTCCAGCCGCTTCGCGCCCGCCTCGATGAGTTCGATGACGGTGCTCATCCGGCGAGCGCGGCGTCCAGCCGCTTCAGAACGCGCAGGTAGATGTTCTTCAGCGTCTCGATCTCGGCCACTTCGATGTGCTCGTCGATCTTGTGGATGCTGGCGTTCACCGGGCCGAGCTCGACCACCTGCCTGCAGATCTTGGCGATGAAGCGCGCGTCGCTCGTACCGCCGCTGGTCGACAGCTCGGTCTCGATGCCGGTTTCATCTCGGATGGCGCCCTGCACGGCCTCCACCAGCTCGCCCGGCGTGGTCAGGAAGGGCAGGCCTCCGATGGTCCAGGCCAGCGTGTAGTCGACCTGGTGCGCGTCGAGCACGGCGTGCACGCGCTGCTGCAGCGACTCGGGCGTCGATTCGGTCGAGAAGCGGAAGTTGAAGTCGATCACCGCGCTGCCCGGGATCACGTTGCTCGCGCCGGTACCTGCGTGGAAATTGCTGATCTGCCAGCTGGTCGGCTGGAAGTAGGGGTTGCTCGCCGCGTCCCAGCCGCCGGCAGCGTTGATGGCCACCAACTCGGCCAGCGCGGGTGCGACCGCGTGCACCGGGTTCTTCGCCAGGTGCGGATAGGCGATGTGCCCCTGCACGCCCTTGACCGTGAGCTTGCCGCTCATGGTGCCGCGACGGCCGTTCTTGATCATGTCGCCGCAGCGCTCCACGGCCGTGGGTTCGCCGACGATGCAGTAGTCGATGGTCTCGCCGCGCGCGGCCAGTGCGTTGCAGACGACGACCGTGCCGTCCACGCCCGGGCCTTCCTCGTCGCTCGTGAGCAGCAGGGCGAGCGTGAGCTGCGGCTCGGGAATCGCTTGCAGGAAGTCTTCGATGGAGGTCACGAAGGCCGCGACCGACGTCTTCATGTCGCAGGCGCCTCGGCCGTAGAGCTTGCCGTCGCGGTGCGTGGGCGTGAAGGGATGGCTGGTCCACTGCTCGACGGGGCCGGTGGGCACCACGTCGGTGTGGCCGGCGAACACCAGCGTCCGGGTGGCGGCCTTCGCGTCCTCGGGGCGGCGCACCGCCCAGAGGTTGGTCACCCGGAAGTCGGCGGGGCCGCTCTCGATCGTCTCCAGCGTGAAGCCCAGCCGCGCCAGCCGCTCGCCGAGGATCTGCTGGCAGCCCGCGTCGTCGGGAGTGACGGAAGGGCGCGAGATGAGTTGTTCGGCTAGCTGGAGAGTTCGGGACATGGCACAGGAAAGGAGGGTGACTCTTCCAGGAACCCCGCGGAACCGGCGCTGCCGGGCCGCGGGTGTTGCCCCGGCGAGGGGGCGGCTAAGCGACACGAAGTGCGCGAAGCCTTGGGGGAGAGTCAGAATTTGACGTCTAGCGTGATGTCGGTGAAGGTGGGTTCGTCGACCTGATCCGTCAGGTGGCGGTCGTCGACATGCTGCTTGGGCGCTGCGCGGTTCTGCAGGCGCCACATGAGGTTGGTGGGGGAGTCGGCCTGCGACAGGCCCTCTTCGCGGGTGACGCGCTCTTCGATGACGAGGCGGGCGATGTCTTCCTCGAAGGTCTGCGAGCCTTCGGCCATCGACTTCTCCATGGCCTCCTTCACGCCGGAGAAGTCGCCCTTCTCGATCAGCTCGGCCACCAGCGCGGTGTTGAGCATGACCTCCATCGCAGGCACGCGCCCGCCGGTCGGCGTGCGCAGCAGGCGTTGCGACACGATGGCGCGCAGCGCGCCGCCCAGGTCGCCCAGCAGCGTGGGGCGCACCTCGACGGGATAGAAGCTCAGGATGCGGTTCAGCGCGCGATAGCTGTTGTTGGCGTGCAGCGTGGCCACGCACAGGTGGCCCGACTGCGCGTAGGCGATGGCGGCCGACATGGTGTCGCGGTCGCGGATTTCGCCGATCTGGATCACGTCGGGCGCCTGGCGCAGCGCGTTCTTCAGCGCCGTCTGCAGCGAGGTGGTGTCGCTGCCCACGTCGCGCTGGTTCACCACCGACTTCTTGTTGGTGTAGGTGAACTCGATCGGTTCCTCGACCGTGAGGATGTGGCCGCTGGCGTGCTCGTTGCGGTAGTCGAGCATCGAGGCCAGCGTGGTGGTCTTGCCGGCACCGGTGGCGCCGACCATGAGGATCAGCCCGCGCCGCTCCATGACGAGCGTCTTCAGGATGTCGGGCAGGTTCAGCTCTTCGAAGCTCGGAATCCGTGGGGCGATGTGCCGCACCACCACCGCGTAGGTGCCGCGCTGGCGCATGGCGCTGATGCGGTAGTTGCCGGCGTCCTCGAGGTGGACGGCCATGTTGAGCTCGCCCGTGCTCTCCAGCTCCTGGATGCGCGCGGCGGGCACCACTTCCGACAGCAGCGCCAGCGGCGCCGTGGGCGGCAGCACCTGCGCATTGACGGGCAGGCAGTTGCCGTTGATGCGGATCAGCACCGGGGAGTGGGCCGAGAGATAGATGTCGGATGCCTTGCGTTCGGCCATCAGACGAAGAAGCCGTTCCATCATGTTCATCGGTCTCTCTCCTCGGGTGCTCTTGGAATCATTCGTGAGCTGCGTGCAGAACGTGTTCTTCGCGGGGAACGCCGCGAAACCGGCTTTGCCGGGCCGCTGGCGTCGCCCCCTGCAAGGGGGCGTTCGAAGCGACACGAAGTGCGCGCAGCATGGGGTGTGCCAGGTTCAGTCGCGCAGCAGGTCGTTGAGGCTGGTCTTGGAGCGCGTCTGCGCGTCGACCGTCTTCACGATGATCGCGGCGTAGGTGCTGTAGTCCTGGCCCGACTTGGTCTTCTTGGGCAGGTTGCCGCTGATGACCACGCTGCCGGCCGGCACGCGGCCGTAGGAGATCTGGCCGGTGTCGCGGTTGAAGATCGGGGTGCTCTGGCCGATGTACACGCCCATGCCAAGCACCGAGTTCTCTTCGACGATCACGCCTTCGACGACTTCGGAGCGCGCGCCGATGAAGCAGTTGTCCTCGATGATGGTCGGGTTGGCCTGCAGCGGCTCCAGCACGCCGCCCAGGCCCACGCCGCCGGAGAGGTGCACGTTGGCGCCGACCTGCGCGCACGAGCCCACGGTGGCCCAGGTGTCGACCATGGAGCCTTCGCCCACGTAGGCGCCGATGTTCACGTACGAGGGCATCAGGATCGCGCCCTTGGCGATGTAGCTGCCGCGGCGGGCCACGGCCGGCGGCACGATGCGCACGCCCGATTCCTTCAGCTCGTTGGCCGACAGGTGCGAGAACTTGGTGGGCACCTTGTCGTAGAAGCCGAGCGAGCCGGCCTGGATCTGCTCGTTGTCCTTCAGGCGGAACGACAGCAGCACGGCCTTCTTGATCCACTGGTGCACGGTCCACTTGCCCACGCCTTCGCGGGTGGCCACGCGCAGCTTGCCGTTGTTGAGTTCGGTGATCACGTGCTCGACGGCGTCGCGCACTTCGGCCGTCGAGGAGGCGACCGAGATGTTGGCGCGGTCTTCCCACGCGGCGTCGATGATTTGTTGCAGTTGCTGGGTCATGGAGAGTCTCGGGTGAAAAATGGGGGCAGGGGTCAAGCGAAGCGGATCAGGGGCGGGCGTCCTTGCAGAAGCGCACGATGCGCTGTGCGGCCTCCACGCATTCGGCCGTTTCGGCCACAAGCGCCATGCGGATGCGGCCCCGGCCGGGGTTGACGCTGTGCGCGCCGTACGTCGTCTGGCGCGCCAGATAGCTCCCCGGCAGAACCGTCACATTGTATTGAGCGTACAGGGCGCGGGCGAAGGCTTCGTCGTCGCCAGCCCACACTTCGGGCACGCCGGCCCAGAGGTAGAAGCTGGCATCGGGCAGCCGCACATCGAGCACCGGCTCCAGCAGCGGCGTGACCGCCGCGAACTTGGCGCGGTACTGGGCGCGGTTGTCGACCACGTGCGACTCGTCGCCCCAGGCGGCGATGCTGGCCGCGGCCACGGCGCCGCTCATGGCGCTGCCGTGGTAGGTGCGGTAGAGCAGGAATTTCCTGATGATGGCCGCGTCACCCGCCACGAAGCCGCTGCGCAGGCCGGGCACGTTGCTGCGCTTGGACAGGGATGTGAGCGCGATCAGGTTGCGGAAGTCGGGCCGCCCGAGCTTCACCGAGGCCTCCAGGCCGCTGAGCGGGGGCTCGTCGCGGAAGTAGATCTCGCTGTAGCACTCGTCGGCGGCGATCACGAAGCCGTGGCGGTCGGAAAGCGCGAAGAGCTTCTTCCATTCGTCCAGCGCCATGACCGCGCCGGTGGGATTGCCCGGCGAGCAGACGAACACCAGCTGCGTGCGGGCCCAGATGTCTTCGGGCACGCTGTCCCAGTCGACCGCGAAGTTGCGCGCGGGCACGCTGGGCACGTAGTACGGCTCCGCGCCGGCGAGCAGGGCCGCGCCTTCGTAGATCTGATAGAACGGATTGGGCGACAGCACCACGGGCTTGGGCGAGGCGGTCGGGTCGACCACGGTCTGGGCCAGCGAGAAGAGCGCCTCGCGCGAGCCGTTGACGGGCAGCACCTGCGTCGCCGGGTCCAGCGAGAGGCTGTATCGGGTCTTGAGCCAGTCGGTGAAGGCGGTGCGCAGCTTCAGGTCGCCGGCGGTGGCGGGGTAGGCGGCCAGCGCGCCGAGGCTGGCGCTCAGTGCATCCTTGATGAAGCCCGGCGTGGCGTGCTTGGGTTCGCCGATGCCCAGGCTGATGGCCGTGAACTCGGGGTTGGGCGTGACGCCCGCGAACAGCTGCTTCAGCCGCTCGAAGGGGTAGGGTTGCAACCGGGAAAGCAGGGGATTCATGGCCGGGATTATCGGTGACAGGTGTTACCGCTCCCGGCGAAACGGCTACTCGCGCGGGCCGGTGGCAGGAGCGGACGCGGTCGCTCTCAGGCGGCGCTGCGCCGGTAGAAGGCCAGCGAGCCGGCCAGCGCCAGCAGCATGCCGCCGCAGGCGCGGTCGATCCAGCGGGTGGCCGACACGGTCAGCAGCCGGATCGCCCGGGCGCCGACGAAGGCGTAGGCCAGCATCACCGCCATGTCCAGCGCCGCGAAGATCAACGCGATGACGATGTACTGCGGCGCCTGGGCCCCCGAAGGGTCGATGAACTGCGGCAGGAGCGCCGAGCAGAAGATGTAGCCCTTGGGGTTGGTCACCGCCACCAGGAATGACTTGAGGAAGATCCGCCGGCTCTCGCCCGCCGCGGCCGAGGGTGCCGCATCGGCCGCCGGCAGGTGGAAGCCGCCCCTGGAGCGCAGCATGCGCAGTCCCAGCCAGGCCAGATAGATCGCGCCCACCCATTTCAGCATCGAGAACCAGAATTCCGACGCAGCCAGCAGGGCGCCCAGTCCGAGCGCCACGGCGCCGACCAGCACGAAATCGGACAGCACCGCCCCGAGCATCCCCGGCAGCGCGCGCCGCACGCCGTGGCGCGAGCCGTTGCTGAGCGCCAGCAGCACCGTCGGACCGGGCGTGGCGATGGCGGCGAAGGCCACGATGGCGAAGAGCAGTGCGGTGGCGAGCGTCATCGTGGATTTCTCCTTGGTATCCGCGCGGGGTGCGGCTAGATCTTCTTGACCAGCACCAGGCTCTTGCGGTCCCAGTTGTACTTGCGCTTGCGGGCCTCGGGCAGCCAGTCGGGGTTGACCTGCTGGAAGCCGCGCTTGAGGAACCAGTGCATGGTGCGGGTGGTGAGCACGAAGATGCTCTCCAGCCCCATGGCCTTGGCGCGGTGCTCGATGTGCTTGAGGATGCGCTCGCCGTCGCCCTGCGACTGCGATTGCGGCGACACCGTGAGCGCGGCCATCTCGGCGGTGCGCGCCTCGGGGTAGGGGTAGAGCGCCGCGCAGCCGAAGATCACGCCGTCGTGCTCGACCACCGTGTACTGGTGGATGTCGCGCTCGATCTCGGTGCGGTCGCGCTTGACCAGCGTGCCGTCGCGTTCGAAGGGCTCGATCAGCTGCAGGATGCCGCCGATGTCGTCCACCGAGGCCTCGCGCAGGCTCTCGAGCTTCTCGTCGATCACCATCGTGCCGACGCCGTCGTGCACGTACACCTCCAGCAGCAGCGAGCCGTCGAGGGCGAAGGGCAGGATGTGGTTGCGCTCCACGCCCGCCTTGCAGGCCTTCACGCAGTGCTGCAGGTAGAAGGCGGTGTCGGTGGGCTTCTGCGGCGGGGGCAGCGAGGCCAGCAGCTTCTCGGCGGCATCCAGCGGCAGCTCGGTGTCGATGGGGTTGTCCTCGCTCTCGGGCAGCTCGCTGTCGATGCGGATGCCGGGAATCTCGGTCAGGAAGATCAGCTTGTCGGCCTGCAGCGAGATGGCCACGCTGGTGGCGACCTCTTCCATCGTCAGGTTGAAGGCCTCGCCCGTGGGCGAGAAGCCGAAGGGCGACATCAGCACCATGGCGCCGAAATCCAGCGTGCGGCGGATGCCGGCCGCGTCCACCTTGCGCACCAGGCCCGAATGCTTGAAGTCCACCCCGTCGACCACGCCCACCGGCCGCGCGGTGATGAAGTTGCCCGAGATCACCCGCACGGTCGAGCCGGCCATCGGCGTGTTGGGCAGGCCCTGGCTGAAGGCCGCCTCGATTTCATAGCGCAGCTGGCCGGCGGCTTCCTGGGCGGAGTCGAGCGCCACTTCGTCGGTGATGCGGATGCCGTGCGAATACTTCGCCTCGTGCCCCTTGGCCGCGAGCTGTTCGTTGACCTGCGGCCTGAAGCCGTGCACCAGCACGATCTTGACGCCCATGCTCTGGATCAGCGCCAGGTCTTGCGCGATGTTCTGCAGCTTGCCCGCAGCGATCGCTTCGCCCGCGAGCCCGACCACGAAAGTCTTACCGCGGTGCGTGTGAATGTAGGGCGCGACCGAGCGGAACCAGGGCACGAAGGTGAAATTGAAGACGGTGGACATGGGGCGTGATTGTGCATTCATGAAAGGCGGTCTGCCTGACTCGATCCGACCCCTGCGGATCGGTCGAGCCAGGCGGGCCGGACGGACGGATCAGGCGATCGCGCGCAGTACGCGGGCCGCGGCGGCGGGCGCCGACGGTGGCGGCGGCCCTTCGTGTCGGGCACGGAAGCCCGCCAGCAGCGCCGCGTAGGCGTCGGTCGCCCCGTGGGCCTCATCCGAGCCCGGAGCGGGCAGCCCCAGCATCGCAGCCAGTTCGGCCGGCGCGATGGAGCCGTCGCGCAGCAGCGCATCGACCACCGCCATCAGCGCCGGCACGTGCGCCTCCAGCAGCGCCAGCGCGCGCTCGTGCTCCTGCGCCAGCAGGGCCTCGATCTCGGGGTTGGTGGCTTCCACGTCGGTGTTGACGTTGTCGTTCGGGTCGTTGGCGACGTCGGTGCGGCTCAGGCGCGTGCCGAAGGCGAAGTGGCGCACGTACTGCGCGGCATAGGCGGTCGCCTGCATGAAGTCCTGCGTGGCGCCCGAGGTGCAGGCCTGCTCGCCGAACACCAGCCGCTCCGCGGCGCGTCCGGCCAGGCCCACGCAGATGCGGTCGCGCAGGTTCTCCTTCGACCAGGCCTTGCGCTGCTCGTAGCTGTTGTAGCCGCCCTCGAACGAGGCCACGTTGATCTTGATCTCCTGTGGCGCGCGGCCGAAGAGCAGGCCGTACGCCACGCCGTGGCCGGCCTCGTGCACCGCGAGCAGGGCGCGGAAGTCCTCGCTCGAACGCTGCTTGAGGCGGTTCAGCTCCAGCGCCACCGGAAACTGGCGGCGCGCCTTGCGGTACTTCGCCGCGATGGCCGACACACCCGCGTCCAGCGAGAGCCACACCGGCTCGCTGCCGTTGGCGCCTTGCTCCAGCGCCCACAGCGCGGCGTTGACCAGCGTGGCGCTCAGGATCGCGTGGATCGACGAGAACAGCGGACGCGTTCCCTGCGCCGGGAACACGGCGTTGGCATAGATCTGCTCGTACACGCTCGCGTCGAGCACGAAGCGCACGCCGGAGCTCTCCTGGATCTCGGCCACGTAGCGGTCGCAGATCGACAGGATCAGGCGCACGTAGGTCGCGCGGTCGAACGAGGGGTAGATCACGTGGTTGTTGCCCAGGCGTGCGATCTGCTCGGGGCGGAAGCGCTCGGCCAGCGCCTTCTTCACGTCGATGACGGAGAGCTTCTTCGTCAGCTCGTGGAAGATGTCGGCGTCGGTGTCGCAGTCCTCGACGCGCTGCGCCGTCTCGGCGTACATCTCGTCGAGGTTGCCCGAGACGAACACCAGCAGCTTGCTGTAGTCGGTCTCCCAGCCCTGCTGCGTGTCGCGGAAGGCGCGCAGGCGCGCGTGCACCTCGGCGGGCTTCCAGGCCATGATCTGAAGCAGCGTCTCCGACAGCTTCAGGCAGCGCTTCACCTCGCGCGCCTCCCAGGGCGACAGGTGCAGCTTGCGCTTCTTGTCGTACTTCTTCTTGTCGGAGCCGTCGCGGTCCTGCGTGTACTCGGCATAGGCCAGCGACGACTCGATCTCGCCGAGCATCGAGAGCGCGGGCGGCAGGCGGCCGTCGGACAGCAGCGCCCACACGTCCTGGTAGCGCTCGACCTTGGCGTCATGGCCGCCGTTGTCGACCGTGCGGAAGCGCTGGAACTCGTCCAGCACCAGGATGCCGGGCGTGCCCTCGGCGATGCCCGACTCGGCCAACATGGCGGAGATCGAGCCGCGGCTGTGATAGCCCGAGCCGTGGCTGAAGCCGTCCATCTGCACTTCGATGAAGCGGTCGTAGAAGCCCAGGTGCTGTGCGAGCCTGCGCACCAGCTGCGTCTTGCCGGTGCCGGTGAGGCCCCAGAGGCAGACGATGACCGGGCGGCTGATGAGCTGCGGCAGCACGTACCAGGCGCGGATCGAGTCGATCACGCGATCGATGATGTCGTCGATGCCGAAGAGCTCGGTCTTCAGCGCTTCGGCGACGGTCTGCAGGTGGCGAGTGCGCTCGGCGAGCTCGGCATGCAGTGGGTTTCGGATGTCTTTGGACATGTTTTTCTTCTTGGGTATCTGGCAGGAACGGAGGAATGCAGCCGCCGCTTCGCCACGAAAGGCGGGCAGGAGGCGGCAGGCTCGACGCTGTCGGAGTCGGTTGCGGCGCTTCGGTCTGCGAAGCGCGCCGACGATGTCGAGGGCGCGGGCTTCAGGCCGGGCGGGGCAACTTGACCCTTCCGAGCGCACGGGGCGCGCGGCTTGCGCAGCGACGGCGCAAGTTGGTGGGGGCAAGGCGGTAGGACATGGACGCGATCGTAGTGGCGGTTTGCAATCGAGTAAAGACTATTTACGGATCGTGTCGCGATCTCGCCGCAATCAGGCCTAACGTTGTGGATGCCGTGCAACAACCGTGGTGGGCGCCGATAATCGACGGTTTGCCTGCCTGCCGGCTCCTTCGCTCCTGCGCGCAACCGGCGAGTGCCGCCGACGACTGCTTCCTGCCTTGACGACCACCACACCCCTTCGCATCGAGTTCCCCGAATCGCTTCCTGTATCGAGCAGGCGCGAGGAGATCATGGACGCCATCTCGGCGCACCAGGTCGTGATCGTCTGCGGCGAGACGGGCTCGGGCAAGACCACGCAGCTGCCGAAGATCGCCCTCGCGCTGGGCCGCGGCAAGCTCAACGCCGAGCCCGGCAAGGGCCGGCTCATCGGCCACACGCAGCCGCGCCGCATCGCCGCGAGCTCGGTGGCCAAGCGCATCGCAGAGGAGCTGAAGACGCCGCTGGGCGACGTGGTCGGCTTCAAGGTGCGCTTCCAGGACCGCCTCTCGCGCGACGCCTCCGTCAAGCTGATGACAGACGGCATCCTGCTGGCCGAGACGCAGACCGATCCGCTGCTGAAGGCCTACGACACGCTCATCATCGACGAGGCCCACGAGCGCTCGCTGAACATCGACTTCCTGCTGGGCTACCTGCGAGAGATCCTGCCGCGCCGGCCCGACCTGAAGGTGATCGTCACCTCGGCCACCATCGACGCCGACCGCTTCGCGCAGCACTTCGCCTCGGCGAAGGGGCCGGCGCCCACGATCTTCGTCTCGGGCCGCACCTATCCGGTGGAGCAGCGCTACCGGCCCTTCGAGGAATCGCGAGAGCACGACCTGAACGACGCCATCGCAGACGCGGTCGACGAGCTCTGGCGCGATCCGCACAACGCGGGCGACATCCTCGTCTTTCTGCCCGGCGAGCGCGAGATCCGCGAGGCGGCCGACCATCTGCGCCGTCACCTGAGCCACCAGCCGCTGCTGCGCAGCGCCGAAGTGCTGCCGCTCTTCGCACGGCTCTCTGGCCCCGAGCAGGACCGCATCTTCGACGGCCACACGGGCCGGCGCATCGTGCTGGCCACCAACGTTGCGGAGACCTCGCTCACCGTGCCGGGCATCCGCTACGTGATCGACACCGGCACCGCCCGCGTCAAGCGCTACAGCTTCCGCAGCAAGGTCGAGCAGCTGCTGGTCGAGCCGATCAGCCAGGCGGCCGCCAACCAGCGCGCGGGCCGCTGCGGCCGGGTGGCGAACGGCATCTGCATCCGCCTCTACGACGAGAAGGACTTTGAAAGCCGCCCGCGCTTCACCGACCCCGAGATCCTGCGCTCCTCGCTCGCAGGCGTGATCCTGCGCATGAAGTCGCTGCGCCTGGGCGATGTGGCGCGCTTCCCGTTCCTGGAGGCGCCGTCGCCGCGCGCCATCGCCGACGGCTACCAGCTGCTCAACGAACTGGGCGCGGTCGACGACGCCAACGAGCTCACGCCCACCGGCGCCGAGCTGTCGAAGTTGCCGCTCGACCCGCGCGTGGGCCGCATGATCCTTGAGGCCCGTTCGCGGGGGGCGCTCGAGGAAGTGCTCGTCATCGCCTCGGCCCTCAGCGTGCAGGACGTGCGCGACCGGCCGATGGACGCACAGCAGCAGGCCGACCAGGCGCATGCGAAGTTCGACGACGAGAAGAGCGAGTTCAGCGGCTACCTTCGGCTGTGGAAGTGGATCGCGGACGCGCGCGGCGGGCATGGAGACACCCACAAGCTGAGCAACCGCCAGTACGAGCAGCTGCTGCGCCAGAACTTCATCAACATCCGCCGCGTGCGCGAGTGGCGCGACATCCATTCGCAGCTGCTCACGGTGGTCACCGAGCACAAGTGGCGCATCAATGCCCAGCCCGCCGGCTACGAGGCGCTGCACATGTCGATGCTGTCGGGCCTGCTGGGCAACATCGGCTGGAAGCTGGAGGACGACGAGGCCTACCTCGGCGCGCGGGGCATCAAGTTCTACAAGCACCCCGGGGCGCACCTGAAGAAGAAGCCCGGGCGCTGGATCGTCGCGGCCGAACTGGTCGAGACCACGCGCCTCTTCGGACGCGGCATCGCCAACATCGAGCCGCAGTGGCTCGAGGAGGTGGCAGGGCACCTGCTGAAGAAGCAGCTGCTCGATCCGCACTGGGAGAAGAAGGGCGCGCAGGTGTCGGCACTGGAGCGCGCGACGCTCTATGGCTTGGTGGTGTACAGCGGCCGGCGCGTGGACTTCACGCGGGTCGACCCCGTTGCCGCGCGCGAGATCTTCATCCGCGAGGCGCTGGTGGGCGGGCAGTGGGAAAGCAGGTTCCCGTTCCTGCAGGCCAACCGCAAGCTCGTGCGCGAGGTGGAAGGGCTGGAGCACAAGTCGCGCCGGCAGGACGTGCTGGTCGACGACGAGCTGATCTTCGCCTTCTATGACGCCCAGCTTCCGCCCGATGTCGCCAGCGGCATCACGTTCGAGAACTGGTACCGCCAGGCCTCGAAGGAGCAGCCGCGCCTGCTTTACCTGACGCGCGACGAACTCATGCGCCACCAGGCGGCGGGCATCACGACGCAGTCCTTCCCGCCGACGCTGCGGCTGGGCGGCGTCGACTGCGCCGCGAGCTACCTGCATGAACCCGGCGATGCGAAGGACGGCCTCACCGTCAGCGTGCCGCTCTTCGTGCTCAACCAGGTCAGCGAAGAGCGCTGCGAATGGCTGGTGACGGGCATGCTCAAGGACAAGATCCAGGCCCTGCTCAAGAGCCTGCCGCAGCGTCCGCGTTCGCGGCTGGTGCCGCTGCCCGAGTCGGCTTCGAAGCTGGCAGAAGAACTGTCGGCCCCCGAGGTGTTCGGCACCGGTTCGCTGACCGACGTGCTGCTCAAGCGTGTGCGCGAGATGACCAGCATCGATGTCAAGCGCGCCGACTTCAAGCTCGACATGCTGCCGCCGCACCTGTTCATGAACCTGCGCGTGGTCGACGAGCACGGCCGGCAGCTGGGCATGGGGCGCAACCTCGGCGCGCTGAAGGCCGAACTGGGTGCGCAGGCGCGAGGAGCCTTCCAGGCGCTGGCTGGGCTGAACATCAAGGCGGCACCGGAGAAGAAGGCTGCCGCGACGGCGCCGGACCCGCGTTCGAAGCCCGCCGCCAAGGCCGCGGACGCGCCCGCCGCGCTGCCGGCCGGACAGCGCTACACCGCCTGGACCTTCGGCGAACTTCCCGAACTGATGGAAGTGCGCCGCGGTTCGCAGTCGCTGATCGGCTTTCCGGCACTGCGCGACGAAGGCGACGCCGTGACCATCGAGGTGTTCGACGAGCCCGCCGTGGCGGCAGCCAAGCACCGCGCCGGCCTGCGCCGCCTGTTCGCGCTGCAGCTCAAGGACGCGCTCAAGTACCTCGAGAAGAACATCCCCGACCTGCAGAAGATGTCGGTCGCATACATGCCGCTGGGCACTTCGGAGGAACTGCGCACGCAGATCATCGACGTGGCGATCGACCGTGCGTTCCTGCAGGACCCGCTGCCCACCGACGAACAGGCGTTCAAGCGCCGGCTGGAGGAAGGGCGCGGCCGCCTCACGCTGATCGCCAACGAGGTGGCGCGGCTGGCCGGCACGGTCCTCGTCGAGTACGCCGCGGCCGCGCGCAAGATCAAGGACACCAAGATCCAGCCCGAAGCCGTGCAGGATGCCGCCCAGCAGCTGCAGCGCCTGGTCGGCAAGCGCTTCATCGCCGACGCGCCGTGGACGCAGCTGCAGCATTTCGCGCGCTATCTCAAGGCCATCGTGCTGAGGCTCGACAAGCTGCGTGCCGACCCCGCGCGCGACGCGAGCAAGCTCGCCGAGCTGAAGCCGCAGGACCAGCGCTACTGGCGCCTCGTGGCGGAGCGCAAGGGCGTGGTGGACGAGCGCATGCTCGAATTCCGGTGGCTTTTGGAGGAACTGCGCGTGAGCTTCTTCGCGCAGGAGTTGCGCACGCCGCAGCCCGTGAGCGTGAAGAGGCTGGACAAGGCCTGGGCCCAGCTGCAGGCCTGAGACCACTGAGACGACTGGGACGACTGAGACGAGAAAAAGCCCGCTTGCGCGGGCTTTTCCTTGGCTTCCTATGGCCGGGACGCGGTGGCTGAGAGGCCTATATGCGTCCCATCAGCACCAGGATCACCACGATCACCACCACCAGGCCGAGGCCGCCGCTGGGTCCGTAGCCCCAGGAGCGGCTGTAGCCCCAGCTCGGCAGTGCGCCGATCAGCAGCAGGATGAGGATGATCAGCAGAATGAACGAGAGCGACATAAGGGTCTCCAGGGCGTTGTTGCAATGAGCTGTCATGCTCGCCCTGCCATGTCGCGCATGTCGCCGGAAGGCAGCGCCTCCGGTGGTCAGGCGGCGTCCTACCGTGGGCGTCGGCGCCTTGCCGGCGCGGTTGCAGGCACGAACAGCAGCACCGCCGTCACCAGCAGGAAAACCAGGCCCAGCCCGCCCGTGATGAGCGCACCACCCCACAGCGAGAAGAAGCCGTCGAGCATGGCGTCCTGCGGGTCGTTCGGGTCGAAGAACACATCGACCTTCTCGCCGACCCTGTAGGCCGGCGGGCTGCTGCTGCTCGACGGCGCGAACTCGATGATCTCGCCCGAGGGCGCCTTGAAGCGCACCAGCGGTTTCCAGGTGCCTCCCGATTCGTGGCGCTCGGAGCTCTCGACGTAGAGCAGCCGCATCACTTCGCCCTGCGTGCGGCTGGCCGAGGCGATGAAGGACGCCGTGTTGTGGTGCAGCAGCCACGCGACCGCGCACAGCACCAAGGCGACCGCACCGAAAACGAGCCTCAGGATGGCAACGGGGTTGTTCTTCATGTGGGCAGGGACCTTCCGAGCAGGGCTGCGCTCGCAATGGCGCAGAGGCCCGACAGCACGGTGCAGGCGACGAGGAAGGCGGCGGCCGCCAGCGTCGCCACGAGCGCCTTGGCGAAGGAACGGGTGCGGAAGAAATAGATCGGCACGCCGAGGATGGGGAACAGGCCCGCCAGCAAGGCCGAGCGCCCTGGCGGTGCGCCGCCGCGCTCCAGCCCCTCGGCGCGGCACCACGTGTAGCTGAGCGCCCCGATGAGCAGGGCGTGGGCAACGTCGATGGCCGAGTAGGACTTGCCGGCCACTTGCGGCACGACGGGCGAAAGCACGCCCGCCGCGACGAACGAGAGCGCCAGCGCCAGAAGCACCCGGCGCGGCCTGTTCATCGCGATGGGCATCGGGCGGTGGCTGCGGTCATCGAGCCGCAGCCGTCAGAGGCGTGCGAGGCGGTCCAGCGCCGCGAGCAGCGTCTCGTCCTTCTTGGCGAAGCAGAAGCGCACCACGCGCTGGTCGAAGCCGTTGCCGTAGAAGGCCGACAGCGGGATGGCGGCCACGCCGATCTCGCGCGTGAGCCACAGGCAGAACTCGGCTTCGGACAGGTCGCTCACCGCCGAGATGTCCACGCACTGGAAGTAGCTGCCTTCGCTGCGCAGCAGCCTGAAGCGGGTCTTCTCGGCCAGGCCGGCGGCGAACAGGTCCCGCTTGCGCTGGTAGAAGGCCGGCAGCTCGAGATAGGGCTTCGGCTCGGCCATGTACTGAGCCAGCGCATGCTGCATCGGCGTGTTCACGGTGAACACGTTGAACTGGTGCACCTTGCGGAACTCCGCCATCAGCGGGGCGGGCGCGGCCACGTAGCCGACCTTCCAGCCGGTGACGTGGTAGGTCTTGCCGAAGCTGCTGACGATGAAGCTGCGCGCGGCCAGCCCCGGAAAGCGCGCCACGCTCTCGTGGCGGGCACCGTCGAACACCATGTGCTCGTAGACCTCGTCGCTGATCACGAACACGTCGGTGGGCGCGAGCAGTTCCTCGAGTTGGCGCATCTCGGCCTCGGTCCATACCGTGGCGCTCGGGTTGTGCGGCGTGTTGATGATGATGGCGCGCGTGCGCGGCGTGAGCGCGGCGGCGATCTTGTCGAAGTCGGGGCGGAACGTGCCAGGCACCAGCGGCACGCGCACCACGCTGCCGCCGGCCAGCTCGATGTTGGGCACGTAGCTGTCGTAGCAGGGCTCCAGCACGATCACCTCGTCGCCCGGGCGCACCACGGCGAGGATGGCCGTGATGATCGCCTGCGTGGCGCCGGCAGTGACGGTGATCTCGGTCGCCGCGCTGTAGGTATGGCCGTACTGCGCCGCGATCTTGGCCGAGATGGCATCGCGCAGCGCCGGAATGCCGGGCATCGGCGGGTACTGGTTGTGGCCCGCGGCCATCGCGGCCGTCACGTCTTCCAGCAGCTTCGGATCGCAGTGGAAGTCCGGGAAGCCCTGGCCCAGGTTGACCGCGTTTTTCTCCGCGGCCAGCGCCGACATCACGGTGAAGATGGTGGTGCCGACGGCCGGCAGCTTGGTGACGATGTCGGGCGTGCGTGGTGACGTGCTCATGATGTCGTGGTTTCAGTTGTTCTTGCGCCAGCCTGTCGTCCGTCCTCGCTCCCTTCCAGGGACACCGCGGAACCGGCTTTGCCGGGCCGCTGGTGTCGCCCCCGGAGGGGGTTGGCGAAGCGACACGAAGTGCGCGAAGACTGGGGGAGGTCCTATTACAGCTCGTAGTCTTGTTGGTGGCCGCTGAGAGCCTTCGCGATCAGGTTGCGGTCGAGGCGGTCGGAGAGCAGCTCGGCGAACTTGAACACGAAGTTGCGCAGGTAGGCGCTGCGCTTGAACGCGACCCGCGCGATATTCTGGCCGAACACATGGCCCATCGGGCGCACCACGAGGTCGGCGTTCGACTCGTCGCGCACCGCCATCTCGGCCACGATGCCCACGCCCAGGCCGAGCCGCACGTAGGTCTTGATCACGTCGGAGTCGATGGCTTCGAGCGCGATGCGCGGCGTGAGCTTCTTCTGGGCGAAGGCGTGGTCGATGCGCGTGCGGCCGGTGAACGAGGGGTGGTACGTGATGATCGGCTCGCTCGCCAGGTCTTCCAGCGTGATGCGCTCCTTGGAGGCCAGCGGATGGTCCTTGGGCAGCACCAGCACGTGCTGCCATTCGTAGCAGGGCAGGGTCACCAGTTCGGCGTAGCCGTCGAGCGACTCGGTGGCGATGCCGATCTCGGCGATCTCGTCGATCACCATGCGCGCCACCTGGTCGGGCGAGCCCTGGTGGAGGCTCACGTTGACCTTGGGATAGGCCTCGCGCAGGTTGGCCACGGGCACCGGCAGCACGTAGCGCGCCTGGGTGTGGGTGGTGGCGATGGAGAGGGTGCCGCTGTCCTGCGCGCTGAACTGCTCGCCGATGCGCTTGAGGTTGCCCACCTCGCGCATGATCAGCTCGATGCTGGCGATGACGTGCTGGCCCGGTTCGGTGACGCGCTTCAGCCGCTTGCCGTGGCGCGCGAAGATCTCGACGCCCAGTTCCTCCTCGAGCTCGATGATGGCCTTGGATACCCCGGGCTGCGAGGTGTGCAGTGCCTTGGCCGCCTCGGTGAGATTCAGGTTGCGCCGCACGGCTTCCTGAACAAACTTGAACTGATGCAGATTCATATCAAATTCCGTCTTATTGCGGAATTCATTATGCCTTCGGAATCTATCGAAATTTCCGGATGTTCACGATTTGACCGCAATCCTGGCCAGGAGATCGACCAGTTCGGGCTCTTCGCCCACGATCCGGGCCAGCGAGAAACCCACGGCGGGCCAGCGCTGGCGCAGCGCCTCGACCTGCTGCGGCAGGTCTTCGCGGGCGTGCTTGCCCATGCCAAGGAAGAGCGGAACCACCCGGACGGCCGTTGCGCCACCGCCAATCAGCGTTTCGGCGGCCGTGGGCAGGTCGGGCGTCGCCAGTTCCATGTACGCGCAGGCCACGCGGGCGCTGGGATCGTCGGCGAGCACCTGCCGGGCGACCGCCTCGATGGGCTCGCGCCAGCGCTCGTCGCGCGAGCCGTGCGCCAGCAGGATGATTCCCTGGGTGGCCGTCATCGCCGCAGCACCAGCCAGCTGAAGGCCGTGAGCGACATCACCGAGTAGATCAGCCCCGGCGCCGCCGCCGTGAGCCATGGCGACCAGTTGCTGAGATTGCCCAGGTAGCCGAACACGTTGTTAAGCAGGAAGAAACTGATGCCGATCATCACGCCGCCGAACACGTAGGTCGTGATGCCGGACTGGCGGAAGTGCAGGTAGGCGAAGGGCAGGGCGAGCACCACCATCACCAGGCATGACAGCGGATAGAAGACCTTCCGCCAGAACTCGATCTCGTAGCGCTGCGCTGTCTGGCCGTTGGCGTCGAGGTGGCGGATGTAGTCGAACAGGTCGATCGTGCTCATCCGGTCGGGGCGCAGCAGCGCCACCGACACCATCTCGCCGGTCAGCGAGGTCGGCCAGTTCAGTTGAGGCAGCTTGGTGGTGACGATGTGCGCCTGTTCGGCCGAGCTGCGCGTGTCGTATTTCTGTTCTTCCACGCCGGTGAGCATCCAGTGGCCGTCGTCACCGATGGTGGCAGAGGCCGCGGTGATCTGGGTCTTGATGTAGCCGCTCTCGTCGAACTCGAAGATGCGCGGGCTCTTCAGCGCGCCCTTGCGGTCGATGGCCAGCACGTTCACCGCGTAGGAGACGTTGTCGCGCTTCTCCTTCAGCCAAGCGCCCGTGTTGCCGGCCAGCGAGTAGGTGCCCTGGTACCTGGCCTTGAGCAGCTGGCCCGTGCGCTCGGAAATGGGCGCGATGTAGTCGCCGACGGCGAAGGTCAGCACCACGAAGCCGATGCCCATGATCAGCAGGGTGCGCAGCGCGCGCCAGGGCCCCAGGCCGCTGGTGCGCAGGATGGTGTATTCGGAGCTCTGCGCCAGCCGTGCCATGACGAAGATCGAGCCGATCAGCACGGTGATCGGCAGCAGTTCGTACAGGTGGCTCGGGATCAGCAGGGCCACGTACAGCAACGCTTGCGCGGGCCCGTAGTTCAGGCTGTCGGGCTTGCCGATGGACTGCAGTTCGTCGACGAAGTCGAAGAAGAAGAAGAGGCTCAGGAAGCCGAGCGTCACGAACGCGACGGCCTTCAGCACCTCGACGTAGATCAGGCGTCTTATCGTTTTCACGTGGGTTCGATCCTGGGAGCGGATGGCGGCGCGGCGACGGAGGCGGACGGGCTCTTCCGGATGCGGCGTCCCCAGTTGTTCTGGCGGGCGCCCAGCCATGCCAGGTTGATCAGCAGCACGCCGCCGTGCAGCAGCAGCATGAAGCCGCCCATGCCGAACTTGCCCGAGCTGATCCAGCTCTGGCCGAGGTTGAGCATGTTGTAGTAGACGACGAAGGCGAACAGTGCGAGCAGCAGGTTGCCGCTGCGGCCCACGCGCGGGTTGCCGCTGGACACGTTCAGCGCCAGCAGCACGAAGTTGATGGCGGCCAGCAGCATGCCGATGCGCCAGGCCAGCTCGCCCCGGCTCATGTCGCTCGCGTCGGTCAGCAGCGACAGCGTGGTGCGCGCACGTGCGGGGGTGGCGTCGTCGCCGAAGCCGGAGCTGCCGCCGGCGCGCGTGCCGTAGGTCTTGAATTCGCTGATCTTCAGGCCGGTGTTCGCCATCGGCTGCTCTAGGCGCTGGCCGTTGTTGAGCAGGAGGTAGCGCGAGTCGCCGATGTTCTCGATGCTGCCGCTGCGCGCCGAGGTCGTGATCTGCATGTTGCGCTCGATCGACCAGATGAAGACGTTGGTGGCCTTGGAGTTGTCCGGCGTCTCCTTGTCGATGAAGAACACCCGCACGCGGCCGGCCGATTCTCGGAATTCACCCGGCGCCACGCGCTCAATGTCGCTGCGCTGCTCGTACTGCTTGCGCATCCCGATGGTCTGCGAGTTGGCCCAGGGCCAGCCCACCAGCGCCATCACGGCGATCAGGATCAGCACCGGCCAGGCGAAACGGAACAGCGGCTTGACGAAATCGGCCATGCCGCGCCCGCTGGAGAACCAGATGACCATCTCGCTGTCGCGGTACATGCGCGACAGGGTGCCGACGATGGCGATGAACAGGCTCAGGCTCAGGATGGTCGGCATGTAGCCGAGCACCGTGTAGGCCATCACCAGGAACACCTCCTGCGGGTTCACACTGCCCTTGGACGCCAGCCCGAGGGTGCGGATGAGCATCATGGTCATCACGATGGTGACCAGTACCACGAGGGTCGCTCCGAAGCTGCGCGACAGCTCCTTGCGTAGGGAAGAATGGAATAACATCGTTCGAGGAAAAAAAGGATTATGGACTTTCAACTCAAGACCCTCACCGTCGCCCAGGCTGCAGCCGAGAAATCCGATGTCCTGATCGTGCTCGCCGGCAGCGCCCCCATCGTCTCCAAGGACCCGCTTTCCGTGCTCGCCGCCAGCGCCCGCAAGGCCGGCGACCTGCCCGACAAGGCCGGCAAGCTGCTGAGCCTCTATCGTCCCGAAGGCGTCGTCGCCGGCCGCGTGGTGCTCGCTGCCATCGGCGACGGCAAGCCGGCTTCCGTGCGCAGCGGGGTGGCGGCGGCCGTCAGTGCGGCCAAGGCACAGCCTGCCAGGCGCGTGACCCTGGTGTTTGCCCAGCCGGCCGACGGCCCGGCGGTGGCTGCAGCCGTCATTGCGGCGGCTGAAGCGAGCTATGTCTACACCACCACCAAGCCCAAGGCCGAGCCGCGCAGCATCCGCCAGCTGACCATCGGCGTTGCAGACGCCGGCGCGGTTTCCCAGCCCTTCGACGAAGCCCGCGCCACTGTCCGCGGCATCGAGCTGGCCAAGGAATGGGGCAACCGCCCCGCCAACCACGCCACGCCCACGCTGCTGGGCGAGGCCGCCAAGGAGCTCGGCAAGCTGCCGAACATCAAGTGCGAGGTGCTGGGCCCGAAGGAGGTCGAGAAGCTCGGCATGGGCTCCTTCGCCGCCGTGGCGCAGGGCTCGGCGCAGCCGCTGCGCTTCATCGTGCTGCGCTATCAAGGCGCGCCCAAGAGCCAGGCGCCGGTCGTGCTGGTCGGCAAGGGCATCACCTTCGACACCGGCGGCGTCTCGCTCAAGCCGGCCGCCGAGATGGACGAGATGAAGTTCGACATGTGCGGCGCGGCCAGCGTGCTGGGCACCTTCCGCGCCCTGGGCGACATCCAGCCTGCCATCAACGTCGTCGGCCTCATCCCCTCTTGCGAGAACATGAACGACGGCCGTGCCGTGAAGCCCGGCGACGTGGTGACCAGCATGAGCGGCCAGACCATCGAGGTGCTCAACACCGACGCCGAGGGCCGGCTCATCCTCTGCGACGCGCTGACCTACGCCAAGCGCTTCGAGCCCGCCGCCGTGATCGACATCGCCACGCTGACGGGTGCCTGCGTGATCGCCCTCGGCGGCGTGCGCAGCGGCCTGTTTTCCAGCGACGACACGCTCGCAGCGGCGCTCGAGGCCGCAGGCGAGGCCTCGCAGGACCGCTGCTGGCGCATGCCGCTGGACGACGACTACGCCGAGGGCCTGAAGAGCAACTTCGCCGACGTGGCCAACATCGCCGGCCGCGCGGGCGGCGCCATCACCGCGGCCAAGTTCCTGCAGCGCTTCGCCAGCGACTTCGCATGGGCGCACCTGGACATCGCCGGCACCGCATGGAAGAGCGGAGCGGCCAAGGGCTCGACCGGCCGGCCGGTGGGCCTGCTGGTGTCCTATCTGATGGGCCGCGTGGGCAGCACCGGTGCTGAGGATGGCACCCAAGGCGCCAAGGCCGGCGCCAAGACCAAGGTTGGCAAGAAGGCCGGCAAGTCCGCCGCGGCTCCCGCAGGAAAGACCCGGACCGAGAAGTGACCGAGATCGGCTTTCACTACAACGCGCGCGACAAGCTGAACTACGCCTGCCGGCTGGTTCGCAAGGCCGTGAACACGCGCGGCCTGCGCGTGGTGGTGGTGGGCGACGCGCGCTCGCTCGAAGCGGTGGATGGAGCGCTCTGGCAGCTGTCGCCCGTGGACTTCGTCGCGCACTGCCGCGACGACGCCCCTGCGCACGTGGTCGCGCGCTCATCCGTGGTGCTGTCGTCGCAAGGCGCCGACGCGGCCTCGCTGCCGCACCGCGAGATGCTGGTGAACCTTGGTGTCGAGGTGCCCGCGGGCTTCGAGCGCTATGAACGCATGATCGACATCGTGAGCGACGAGGCGAACGACCGGCAGCTCGGCCGAGCCCGCTGGCGCCACTATGCCGATCGTGGCTACACCATCCAGCCGCACGACTTCGCAAAGAGTTCCTGACATGGCCAGCACGCTGCGTACACCGCCCCGGTTCGTCCCCACGCTGACCACGGTGCTCGACATGCCCGCGGAGCCTGCGAGCCCCGAGCCGCAGGCCGCGCCGGCATCGCAGCCAGACCCGACGAACTCGATGGCGCTGCCGCCGGCGGCGCAGTTCTCGCAGGCGGAAATCGTCAGCCTCGAAGAGCAATTGCTGCACCGCGTTCTGCAGCGCGTCGACCTGTCGCTGGAGGAGCGTTTGAGCGACACCGTGTCAGCTGCCGTTCAGCATCAACTCGACGCAATGGTGCCGCGTTTGCGCAATGAAATAGAGGCAGTTCTGCGTGCGCTCGTCATCGAGGCGATGGCCGCTGAACTCAGCGAAAACACCGGGTCTACGCCACCTTCCGGACCCTGAATACTGGGCTAAACTGCGCCGCAGGTCGGAAGGGCGTGAGGGTGCCGCTGGTCCGCGGCGCGAAACTTGCGAGGTCTGCGCGCCCGGATCACACGACCGGTTTGTTTATTCTCTTTTCATCCAAGTTCTGGAGGTTCCCATGCAATTGAAATGGACTGCGGTCGCACTGGCTGCAATCACGCTCGTGGCTTGCGGCAAGAAGGAAGAAGCTGCTGCTCCCGCTGCAGCGCCCGCGCCAACGGCCGCGGCCCCGGCGGCTGCACCTGCACCCGCACCTGCCGGAGACACCCTGGTCGTCAAGATCGGCCACGTGGCACCTACCAGCGGCCCCATCGCCCACCTCGGCAAGGACAACGAGTTCGGCGCGAAGATGGCCATCGAAGACCTGAATGCAAAGGGCATCAAGATCGGCGACAAGGTCGCCAAGTTCGAACTGGTTCCCGAAGACGACGCTGGCGACCCGAAGCAGGGCACCGCAGTCGCCCAGAAGCTGGTGGACGAAAAGGTCAACGGCGTGGTCGGCCACCTGAACTCGGGCACCACCATTCCCGCCTCCAAGCTGTACAGCGACGCCGGCATTCCGCAGATCTCGCCTTCGGCCACCAACCCGAAGTACACCCGCCAGGGCTTCAAGACGACCTTCCGCGTCGTGGCTGACGACACGCAACTCGGCGGCACGCTGGGCAAGTACGCCGTCGAAACGCTCAAGGGCAAGAACATCGCCGTGATCGACGACCGCACGGCCTACGGCCAGGGCGTTGCCGAAGAGTTCGAGAAGGCGGCCAAGGCTGCTGGCGCCACCATCGTGGGCCACGAGTTCACCACCGACAAGTCGACCGACTTCAACGCCATCCTGACCAAGCTGAAGGCTGCCAAGCCCGACGTGCTGTTCTTCGGCGGCATGGACGCCGTTGGCGGCCCGATGCTCAAGCAGGTCAAGCAGCTGGGCCTGAACGTCAAGTTCATGGGCGGCGACGGCCTGTGCACCGGCGAACTGCCGAAGCTGGCTGGCGATGCCATCGGCGAAGACATGGTGGTGTGCGCGGAAGCCGGCGGCGTGGACGGCGACTTCAAGCAGCCGCTGGAAGACTTCAAGGCCAAGTTCAAGACCAAGAACGGCGTCGAAGTTCAGATCTATGCACCTTACGTGTACGACGCGGTCAACGTGCTGGCCGAAGCCATGGTGAAGGCCGGTTCGTCCGACCCCGCCAAGTACCTGCCCGAAGTCGGCAAGGTGCAATACAAGGGCGTGACCGGCCCGATCGCCTTCGACGAGAAGGGCGACATCAAGAACGGCGCCCTGACGCTGTACACCTACAAGGGTGGTGCGCGTACCCAGATCGCCGTGGTGCGCTGAGCTGCTTCAGCCAGGAACGAAAAAAGGGCCTTCGGGCCCTTTTTTCATGCCCGCCGTATTTGCGGGCGGGGGCGGGGAGAGCGTCAGAGCGGCGCGAGGCCGGACGGGCGGTTGGCGTTGCAGTACTCGATGAAGGCGTCGAGGTCGCGCGACTTGTCGAACACCGCATCCGCCCCGAGGGCCGTGCAACGCGCCCGGATGTCCGCCGTCACGTAGTTGCTGAGCACCACCACCCGCTGGCCGGGACGGCGTTCCTTGCAGCCGCCGAGAACGCCGAGACCGGAGCCTTCCTTGAGGAAGAGGTCGACGATCAGGAGCTGCCATTCATCGGGATGGGCGGCGAGCCAGGCGAGGGCGTCGCTTTCGGTCTCGGCGAAGCCGACCACACGGCCATTGACCAAATCCTCGAGTGCCGGGACCAGGTTGTCCCTGATGGTCTTGTTGTCCTCGACGAGGAACGTGATGAGGGCCATGCCGTGGTTTCGCCTTGAGAACCAATAGCGTAGCGTGCCCGGCGCCGACTCCGCGTAGGAGAAGGGATACGGACGAGGTCCGCAGCTCCGGTCAGTCGGCGCCCTCGGCGCGGATCTTGGCCTTGAGCTTCTCGGCCAGTGCCTGGCTCTCGTCGCGTTCGGCCGTCACCTCGAGCCGCTTCTCGATCTCTTCGCTCAGGGCGGCGTTCACCTCGGCAAGCTTCTCTGCGGATTTGGCCAGCTTTTCCTCGAGCTGGCTGGTGTGCTCGATCGCCTGCGCCACCTCGCCGACCTGTACCTCCTCGGGCAGTTCCTGTTCGAGCACCGTGTTGACCACGGCGAGGTTGTCCGATGCCCGTTGCACATCGGCAGCCACCTGCTCGCTTTTTTCGAGTGTGCGATCCAGCGTCGTCGTGCCGCGCGACGGGTTTTTCTGTTTTCCGGCCATCGAGATTCCTTTGGGCTTTGGAGGAAGTAGAACCTTTGGATCGTAGCGCCAGACGCGAGCGCCTGCGAGGCCATCGGGGGTTGTTGGAAAGCAACGCATCGGCTCCCCCATCCTGGATGGCGAGAGGGCACAACGGAAAAGCCCTGCTGCCAAACAGAAAAGCCCAGGTGCTTTTGGCAACCTGGGCTTCTTGTTTCTCTGGCGGAGCAGGCGGGATTCGAACCCGCGGAGGGCTATTAACCCTCACACGCTTTCCAGGCGTGCGACTTAAACCGCTCATCCACCGCTCCGAAGCCCACGATTGTAGCAGTCAGATCAGCCCTGATTCGACGTACCTTGCGACGACGGCTTGCCGGCCTGCACCATCCGCATCGCGGAGGCGATGAGCGAGGCGGTTTCGGTCATGTTGCTGGGCACGATCAGCGTGGTCTTGGAGTCGGCAGCGACCTTGCCGTAGGCGTCGACCGCACGCTCGGCCACCTTGAGCTGCACGGCCTGCTCGCCGCCGGGCTGGCGGATGGCCGCTGCCACGCGCTCGATGGCATCCGCCGTCGCCGTGGCCACCGCGGTGATGGCCGCCGCCTCGCCCTGGGCGTTGTTGATCTGCGCCTGCTTCTCGCCTTCGGAGCGGGCGATGAAGGCCTCGCGCTCGCCGGTGGCGATATTGATTTGCTCCTGGCGGCGGCCTTCGGATGCTGCGATCAGCGCGCGCTTCTCGCGCTCGGCGGTGATCTGGCGCTGCATCGCCTGCAGGATCTCCTTGGGCGGCGTCAGGTCCTTGATTTCGTAGCGCAGCACCTTCACGCCCCAGTTCAGCGCCGCCTCGTCGATCGCCGCCACCACCTGGGCGTTGATGACGTCGCGCTCCTCGAAGGTCTTGTCGAGCTCCAGCTTGCCGATCACGCTGCGCAGGGAGGTCTGGGCGAGCTGGGTCACGGCCACGATGTAGTTCGACGAGCCATAGCTGGCGCGCATCGGATCGGTCACCTGGAAGTACAGGATGCCGTCGACCTGCAGCTGCGTGTTGTCGCGGGTGATGCAGATCTGGCTCGGCACGTCGAGCGGGATTTCCTTCAGGCTGTGCTTGTAGGCCACCCGGTCGATGAACGGGATCAGGAAGTTGGGGCCGGGCGTCATCGTGCCGTGGTACTTGCCCAGCCGCTCGCGGATCCAGGCGTTCTGCTGTGGCACGAACTTGACCGACTGGCTGATGAAGATGATCGCGATGACCAGGATGATGAGGGGTACCGAGAATTCCATGGTGCGCTTCCTTTTCTGAGTTCTGTCTACGACGGACTGACTGACTAAACCTTGTCGACCACCAGCCGGCTGCCGACCACCTCGACCACGCGGTGCTCGCCGGTGGAGGGGGTGCGGCCGGCACGCTGGATCACCGTCCACTGCGCGCCGCGATAGCGCACGGTCGCCGTGCCGTCCGGGTTCCAGGCATCGACCTGCACGGTCTCGCCGATGTCGAGGTTCACGTCGCGGTTGGCTTCGGTGGGCGGGGCGGGAGGGCGCTTGCGCTGGATCGCGTACCAGACCAGCACGGCCCCCACGCCGATGACGGCCGCCACGATCAGTTGCGTGACGGTGCCGAAGCCCAGGTGCGCCGAGATGGCTGCGGCAGCAAAGCCGGCCGCCAGCAGCAGGAGATAGACGGTGCCCGAGAGCAGCTCGACCACGATGGCCGCCCCCGCGATCAGCCACCAGACAGTGGAATTTGCCATGTCGACTCCTCTTGTTGCTTGTTCGATCCGCGTGATTCTGCGGCATCCGCTCCAAGCGCTTTCCCCGCGTAGGGATACTGCGGCGCGAAGGGCAGGGCCGGCCTTGTCCGACACCACCCGATGGCTTGCGCGAAGCTGACCGGAGCCGTCATCCGAATTCCGTACACTTCGCGCCTCGCCACATTGCCCTGTGTGTCCCTCTCAGCCAGACCGTCCGGAGCCCTGCTCATGAAATTTCGCTTTCCCATCGTCATCATCGACGAGGACTTCCGTTCCGAAAACACTTCGGGCCTCGGCATCCGCGCGCTCGCGCAGGCCATCGAGACGGAGGGCTTCGAGGTGCTGGGCGTCACCAGCTACGGCGACCTGAGCCAGTTCGCCCAGCAGCAAAGCCGCGCCAGCGCCTTCATCCTGTCGATCGACGACGAGGAGTTCACCATCGGCCCCGACCTCGACCCGGCCGTGCTGAACCTGCGCACCTTCATCGGCGAAGTGCGGCGCAAGAACGCCGACGTGCCGATCTACATCTACGGCGAGACCAAGACCTCGCGCCACCTGCCCAACGACATCCTGCGCGAGCTGCACGGCTTCATCCACATGTTCGAGGACACCCCCGAATTCGTGGCGCGCCACATCATCCGCGAGGCCAAGAGCTACCTCGAGAGCGTGCAGCCGCCTTTCTTCAAGGCGCTGATCGACTACGCGGAAGACGGCTCCTACTCCTGGCACTGTCCCGGCCATTCGGGCGGCGTGGCGTTCCTGAAGAGCCCAGTGGGCCAGATGTTCCACCAGTTCTTCGGCGAGAACATGCTGCGCGCCGACGTCTGCAACGCGGTGGAAGAGCTGGGCCAGCTGCTCGACCACACCGGCCCGGTCGCGGCCAGCGAGCGCAATGCGGCGCGCATCTTCAACGCCGACCACTGCTTCTTCGTGACCAACGGCACCAGCACCAGCAACAAGATGGTGTGGCACCACACGGTGGCGCCGGGCGACGTGGTGGTGGTCGACCGCAACTGCCACAAGTCCATCCTGCACGCGATCATCATGACCGGCGCGATTCCGGTGTTCATGAAGCCCACGCGCAACCACTTCGGCATCATCGGCCCCATTCCCAAGAGCGAGTTCGAGCAGAGCGCCATCAAGGCCAAGATCAAGGCCAACCCCCTCCTGGCCGACGTGGACGCCGACAAGGTCAAGCCGCGTGTGATGACGCTCACGCAGTCGACCTACGACGGCGTGATCTACAACACCGAGACCATCAAGAACATGCTCGACGGCTACGTCGACACGCTGCACTTCGACGAGGCATGGCTGCCGCACGCGGCCTTCCACCCGTTCTACGGTGCCTACCACGCGATGGGCAAGCGCCGGGTCCGGCCGAAGGAATCGCTGGTGTTCGCCACGCAGTCCACCCACAAGCTGCTGGCCGGCATCAGTCAGGCCAGCCACGTGCTGGTGCAGGACTCGCAGAACCGCCAGCTCGACCGCGACCTCTTCAACGAGGCCTACCTGATGCACTCGTCGACCAGCCCGCAGTACGCGATCATCGCGAGCTGCGACGTGGCCGCCGCCATGATGGAGCCGCCCGGCGGCACCGCGCTGGTGGAGGAGAGCATCCTCGAGGCGCTGGACTTCCGCCGCGCCATGCGCAAGGTCGAGGAGGAGTTCGGCAAGGACGAGTGGTGGTTCAAGGTCTGGGGTCCCGAGAAGCTCGTCGAAGAGGGCATCGGCCGCGCCGAGGACTGGATCATGCACGGCGAGAAGAACGGCCAGCCGAAGACCGGCAAGGGCAAGAACTCGCAGCGCAACTGGCACGGCTTCGGCGAGCTGGCCGACGGCTTCAACATGCTCGACCCGATCAAGTCGACCATCGTCACGCCCGGCCTGGACCTCGAAGGCAACTTCGCCGAGACCGGCATCCCGGCCAGCGTGGTGACCAAGTTCCTCGCCGAGCACGGCGTGATCGTGGAGAAGACCGGCCTCTACAGCTTCTTCATCATGTTCACCATCGGCATCACCAAGGGCCGCTGGAACACGCTGCTGACGGCGCTGCAGCAGTTCAAGGACGACTACGCGCGCAACCAGCCGATGTGGCGCATCATGCCGGAGTTCTGCCAGCAGCACCCCGGCTATGAGCGCCTGGGCCTGCGCGACCTGTGCCAGCACATCCACCAGCTGTACGCGCGCTACGACGTGGCCCGCCTCACGACCGAGATGTACCTGAGCGATCTCACGCCGGCCATGAAACCCAGCGACGCCTTCGCCCACATCGCGCACCGCAAGACCGAGCGGGTGGAAATCGACGAACTCGAAGGCCGCATCACCACCAGCCTGATCACGCCGTACCCGCCGGGCATTCCGCTGCTGATCCCGGGCGAAGTGTTCAACAAGAAGATCGTCGACTACCTCAAGTTCTCGCGCGAGTTCAACACGCAGTGCCCGGGTTTCGAGACCGACATCCACGGCCTGGTGGCGCGCGTCGACGAGACGGGCAAGAAGCGCTACTACGCCGACTGCGTCAAGGAATCGAAGTAAAGGGCAAGGAAGTCCGAGGGGCTGATCGATCGGCCGATCAGCCCTCGCGCACCCGCATGAAGCGCGCGAACCGGGGCAGGCCCTTGGCCGTGGTCCCGTTGTAGCGGTAGGTCACCCAGCTGCCGACGGGCGGCGGGTTCTCGCGCTGCGCGTCGGTGAAGCCTCCGCCCAGCCTGAAGCGCTTGCCCTCGGGCGTCTCGACCACCAGGGCGCCGAGCCTGGTGCTGTGCCTGCCCTTGCCCAGGACATGCTCGACCACCCGGGCTTCGGCATCTTCGTAGGGCTTGACCTTCAGCAGATCGTTGCTGCGCTCGCCGCGGTAGCCGGAGGCGCCGCGGTGCAGCATCAGGCCTTCGCCGCCCATCTTCACCGTCTTGTCGAGCAGCGCCTGCATGGCTTCGTGTGTGGTGGCGCGCTCCTGCGGCACGGGCACGACCCAGGGGGCATCTGTGATCGGCAGCAGCTTGCGCAGGGCGGCGAGCCGCGTCGTGAAGTCGCCGGGCTGTGCGGGCAGGTCGAAGACCATGTAGCGCATCTCGTGCCACGCGATGTCGTTGGGCGTCTGGTTGCGAGCAGTCGATACGGCGTGCTCGAACCGGCCCCGGCCGGCCCAGAGCTCGCCGTCCAGTGGCTGCTTCGGCAGTGGGGCAGTGAACCATGCCGGGGCGACGATGCGCTCGCCGCCGCGCGTCCAGAGCTGCTTGCCGTCCCAGAAGGCGCGCACGCCGTCGTACTTCTCGCTGACCCAGTAGTCCGCCAGCGACATGCCGGGCCGATAGATCTCGGCAAGGATCAACGATGGTGCAGGCTCGCGCGCGAGCGCCACGGCCGGCGAAGCGGCCAGCCCGAAGGCGGCGAGCAGCAGGAGTCGGCGGTTCAGCACGTTGCTATGGAATGAATAGCTAAAAAGCGAGGGCCGCTCGCGCGGCCCGTTTCGGTGGGCGTCGGGACGCTTACTCGGCCATGCCGCCGACCACGTTGCTGAAGCCGCCGTCCACGTAGGTGATCTCGGCGGTCACGCCGCTGGCCAGGTCGCTCAGCAGGAAGGCCGCGACGTTGCCGACTTCCTCGATGGTCACGTTGCGCCGGATCGGCGATGCGTCTGCCACGGCCGCCAGCATCTTGCCGAAGCCCTTGATGCCGCTGGCCGCCAGCGTCTTGATCGGGCCCGCGCTGATGCCGTTGACGCGCATGCCCTTCGGGCCCAGCGAGGCCGCGGTGTAGCGCACCGAGGCCTCCAGCGAGGCCTTGGCCAGGCCCATGGTGTTGTAGTTGGGCAGCGCGCGTTCGGCGCCGAGGTAGGTCAGCGTGAGCAGGGCCGACTTGTCGTTCAGATAGGGCAGGGCCGCCTTGGCCATTGCCGGGAAGCTGTATGCGCTGATGTCGTGCGCGACCTTGAAGCCCTCGCGCGACAGCCCGTCGAGGAAGTCGCCCGCGATGGCCTCGCGCGGCGCGAAGCCGATGCTGTGCACGAAGCCGTCGAACTTGGGCCAGGCCTGGGCAAGGTCGGCGAAGAGCTTGTCGATCTGGGCATCGTCGCTCACGTCGCAGTCGAAAATCAGCTTCGAACCGAAGTCTGCGGCATATTCGGTGATACGGTCCTTGAATCGCTCGCCGACGTAGCTGAAGGCGAGCTCCGCGCCCTGGTCATGACAGGCCTTGGCAATGCCATAAGCAATGGAGCGATTGCTCAATACACCGGTGATCAGCAGTTTCTTGCCCGAAAGAAAGCCCATGAGGTTGCCTTGTGAAAATCTTGGGCAGAATTCTCGCATGCGAGGTTGGCTGCTTCTGATGTTGGCTCTCTTGGCGCTTCCCTCGTGGGGAGCGCATGGCCTGGGCATGGGCTACGAGCCCAAGTATCCGGCGTCCTTCAAGAATTTTGACTATGTCAACCCCGACGCCCCCAAGGGCGGCGACCTGGTCCTGTCTTCCAGCGGGAGCTTCGACAAGCTCAATCCGTTCACGCTCAGGGGCGTGCCGCCGGTGGGCATGGGCTACAGCTCCAACGGTTTCGTGTTTTCCGAGTACGGCCTGATATTCGACTCGCTGATGACGCCCAGCGAGGATGAGCCCTTCTCCAACTACGGCCTGCTCGCTGAGGACGTGCAGCTGGCGCCGGACCGCCTGAGCGTCACCTTCCGTCTGAACCCGAAGGCGAAGTTCTCCGATGGGGCCCCGGTGCTCGCGAAGGACGTGAAGTACTCCTTCGACACCCTGATGAGCAAGCAGGCCGGACCGACCTTCCGCTCCTACTGGGTGGACATCAAGGACGCCGTGGTGGTCGGCGAGCGCACCATCCGCTTCGACTTCAAGCGCCAGAATTCCGAGCTGCACATGATCATCGGCCAGCTGCCGGTGTTCTCCAGCGAGTGGGGCAAGGGCAAGCCATTCGACCAGATCGTGAGCGAGCCACCGATCGCCAGTGGCCCGTATGTCGTGGACAAGGTCGACTTCGGCAAGTACATCTCCTATCGTCGGCGTCCGGACTATTGGGCCGCCGACCTGCCGGTTCGCAAGGGGATGTTCAACTTCGGCTCGGTTTCCTACCAGTACTTCAAGGACAAGCTCGGCGAGGAGGAGTCGCTGAAGGCCGGCTCGCTCGATGCGATGGAGGAGGGCTCGATCATCGCCTGGGTGCGCCGCTACAAGGGACGGCGCTTCGATTCCGGCGAGCTGATCAAGGAAGAGATCTCGCACCGCCGCTTCACCGGCATGCAGGGTCTGGTGCCCAACCTGCGGCAGCCTCGCTTCCAGGACATGCGCGTGCGTCAGGCGCTCGCTCTGGCCTTCGATTTCGACTGGCTCAACCAGCACCTGTTCTACGGGCGGCGGGCGCGTACAACGAGCTACTTCCAGAACAGCGACGACCTGATGGCCCAGCCTGAGGTGAGCCCGGAAGAGCAGTCGCTCATCGAGCATCTGAAGAACAGGCAGCGGTACCTCGACAACACCAAGGGCGAGTTGCCGCGCCCGGCCGCCAGCGGAGACACTGCCGAAGGTCTGCGCCGCAATCTCGTGCGCGCGCAGGAGCTGCTGCGTGAGGCGGGCTGGACCTACAGAAACGGCGCCCTGCGCGACAAGGATGGCACGCCCTTCGTCATCAATTTCGACATCGCGGACCGCAGCTCAGGCGTGGTGCTGGCGCCCTATGCGCGCAATCTCGCCAAGCTCGGGATCACCCTCGACTACCGGCTTCGCGACCCGAGCCTGCTGAAGAAGAAGCAGGACGACCTCGAGTTCGACATGGCCATCAACATCGCGGGCGGCTCGTCAAGCCCGGGTAACGAGCTGTTTGACGATTTCGGTTCCAAGTCGGCCAACGAGAAGGGCAGCCAGAACCTCGGCGGCATCAGTGATCCGGTGATCGACGAAATTCTGGAGGTGATCGTCAACGCCCCCGACCGCAAGTCGCTCGCAGCGGGTGCGCGCCTGCTGGACCGTTACTTGCTCCATCAGAACTACGTGATTCCGATGTACTACGGCAAGCAGTATTTCATCGCGCACAAGCGCAAGCTGCACCGGCCTGAGGCGCCGCTGCCTCAGCGGCTTCTCGCCGGTTCAGCGATGCTGACGATGTGGTGGATCGACCCCGCCGCGAAGTAGCTGAACCAGACACGCAAAACAGAGACACGGACAGACCAGACCGCATGGCCGCCTACCTGCTCAGACGCCTTCTGCTGATCATTCCCACGCTGTTCGGGGTGCTGCTGATCAATTTCATCATCGTCCAGTTCGTTCCGGGCGGGCCGGCCGAGCAGTTGCTGTCGCAGCTGACGAACAAGGAAAACCGCCTCTCCGGCGGCCCCGCCGGGCGCGCCCTCGATGCCAAGCAGGTGGCGGAGATCAAGGCGCTCTACGGCTTCGACAAGCCCGCGCCGGAGCGCTTCTGGCAGATGCTCAAGCAGTTCGCCCGCTTCGACTTGGGCAAGAGCTTTTTTCAGAGCAAGGATGTGTGGCAGCTCATCAAGGAGAAGCTGCCTGTCTCCATCAGCCTCGGGCTCTGGACCTTCTTCATCAGCTACCTCATAGCGGTCCCGCTTGGCGTCGCGAAGGCGGTGCGCGCCGGGTCGCGTTTCGACTTCCTCACCACGCTGTTCGTGCTGGTCGGCTATGCCATTCCGGGCTTCGTGCTCGGGGTGGCGCTGCTGGTGATTTTCGGCGGCCAGCTCCAGTGGTTCCCGCTGCGCGGGCTGACCTCGCCGAATTGGGAGTCGCTGAGCTGGGGCGCGCGCATCGTCGACTACCTGTGGCATATCACCTTGCCGGTGACGGCGATGGTGCTCGGCAGCTTCGCCATCACCGCGATGCTCACCAAGAATTCCTTCCTGGAGGAGATCCGCAAACAATATGTGCTGACGGCGCGTGCCAAGGGCTTGGCCGAGCGTCAGGTGCTGTGGAAGCACGTGCTGCGCAACGCGTTGATTCCGATCATCACGGGCTTTCCGGCAGCGTTCATCGGCGCCTTCTTTGCTGGCGCGCTGCTGATCGAGACGCTGTTCTCGCTCGACGGCATGGGCCTCCTGAGCTACGAGAGCGTGCTGCGGCGGGATTACCCCGTGTTCCTGGGCACGCTCTATCTATTCACGCTGATCGGACTGGTGACCAAGCTCGTCTCCGATCTCTGCTATGTCTGGGTCGATCCGAGGGTGAAGTTTGACTGACAGGAAGAAAGCAATGCCCGTCGTGGTGTCGGTGAGCCCGGGGCGCCGCGCCTGGCGACGCTTTCGCCGCAACCCGCTCGGGTTCTGGAGCCTGGTGATCTTTTCGGCACTGGTAGTGTTGAGCCTTTTCGCCGAGGTGCTGTCCACCGACAAGCCGCTCATCGTGCGCTACGAGGGCCAGACCTATTTCCCTGTGCTGCGTGACTATTCCGAGAAAACCTTCGGTGGCGACTTCGAGACGCCCACCGACTACCTGGACCCGTTCATCGAGCAGCGCATCACGCAAGGCGGCAACTGGGCGATCTACGCGCCCAATCGCTACGGCCCCGGCACGCTCAACTATTTCTCGAAACCCCCGAACCCCGCGACGCCGTCGCGCGAAAACCTGCTCGGCACGGACGAGCGGGGGCGCGATTTGCTGGCGCAACTGATCTATGGCTTCCGCGTGAGCGTGCTGTTCGCGCTGGCGCTCACGGTGATCGGTGTGGTGCTGGGGGTTGCGACCGGTGCGGTACAGGGCTTCTTCGGGGGCAAGACAGATTTGACCTTCCAGCGCCTTATCGAGATCTGGAGTGCAATGCCGGAGCTCTACCTGCTGATCATCTTCAGCGCAATCTTCACGCCCAGTGTGGCGCTGCTGCTGATATTGCTGAGCCTGTTCGGCTGGATGGGGCTGTCCGACTATGTCCGTGCAGAGTTCCTGCGCAACCGGCAGATGGACTACGTACGCGCGGCGAGGGCCCTCGGCGTGGGCAACCTGCAGATCATGTGGCGCCACATCCTTCCCAACAGCATGGTTCCGGTCGTCACCTTCCTGCCGTTTCGAATGAGCGCGGCGATCCTTGCGCTGACTTCGCTCGACTTTCTCGGGCTCGGTGTGCCGCCGGGTACTCCGTCGCTTGGTGAGCTGCTGAGCCAGGGCAAGGGCAACATCGATGCCTGGTGGATCTCGCTGTCCACCTTCGTGGTGCTCGTCGTCACGCTCATGCTGCTGACCTTCATGGGCGACGCCCTGCGCGACGCGCTCGATCCCCGGAAGGCCGACAAGTGATGAGCAGCGACGCACAACACACCACCGGCCATCAGCAGCCGCTGCTCGAAGTGGAGGACCTGCGCGTCGCCTTCGGCGGCAAGGAGGTCGTGCACGGCATCGACTTCCGGATGGCTGCGGGCGAGAAGCTCGCCCTGGTCGGCGAATCGGGCTCGGGCAAGACCGTCACCGCGCTGTCGCTGCTGCGGCTGGTTCAGAACGCGGAGCTTTCGGGCAGCGCCCGGCTCTTCGGCAACGGGCAGAAGGAACAGAAACAGCATGGGCCACGCGACCTGCTGACCATTCCCGAGCGCCAGTTGCGCGGCATCCGCGGCAAGGAGATCGCAATGATCTTCCAGGAGCCGATGACCGCGCTGAACGCGCTCTACACCGTGGGCGACCAGATCGCCGAGGTGCTCGAACTGCATGAGGGCCTCTCGAAGCGAGAGGCGCAGGCGGCGGCGGTCCAGCTGCTTGCCGATACGGGTATCCCCGAGCCGGCGCGGCGGGCGAGAGCGTTTCCACACCAGCTCTCGGGCGGTCAGCGCCAGCGCGCGATGATCGCCATGGCGCTCGCCTGCAAGCCGCGCCTGCTGCTGGCCGACGAGCCGACCACCGCGCTCGACGTGACGGTGCGCGCGCAGATCCTCGACCTGCTGGCCGACCTGCAGCGCAAGCATGGCATGGCGGTGCTGCTCATCACGCACGACCTGAACCTAGTTCGCCGCTTCGCCGATCGCGTGGTGGTCATGGAGAGCGGCCATATCGTCGAGCACGGCCCGGTGGCCTCGGTGTTCGAGGCGCCGCAGCATCCCTACACGCGCAAGCTGATCGACAGCCATCCCGAGCGCGACGTGGCGGCCGTGGCCGTGAATGCGGGTGCGGCACCGCTGATCGAGGCCAGCGCGCTGCGGGTGACCTATCCGGTGCCGAAGCCGGGATTCGCCGGGTGGTTCGGCAAGGGCGAGTTCGTGGCGGTGCAGGGCGCCGACTTCCGCATCGCGCCGGGCGAGACGCTGGGCGTGGTCGGCGAGTCGGGCTCGGGCAAGTCGACGCTCGCGCTCGCGGCGCTGGGGTTGCTCAAGCACAAGGGCGCGCTGACTGTCGCGGGCAAGGGCTGGGCGGTCGATCGCGCCTCCGACCTGGGGCTGCGGCGGGTGATGCAGGTGGTTTTCCAGGATCCGTTCTCCTCGCTCTCGCCGCGCATGACAGTCGAGCAGATCGTGGGGGAGGGCCTGCGCGTGCATGCGCCGGAGCTGGGCGTCGAGGCGAGGCGCACGCGGGCGCTGGCGGCGCTGGCCGACGTCGGGCTGACGGAGGCGCAGTTTCCGTCGCTTCTCGAGCGCTATCCGCACGAATTTTCGGGCGGACAGCGCCAGCGGCTGGCGATCGCGCGGGCGCTGATCGTCGATCCGCGGCTGCTGGTGCTCGACGAGCCCACCAGCGCGCTCGACGTCACCATCCAGAAGCAGGTGCTCGGCCTGCTGCAGCGGCTGCAGCGCGAGCGGGGCCTGAGCTACCTGCTGATCACGCACGACGTGGAGGTGATCCGCGCGATGGCGCACAACGTCATCGTGATGAAGGACGGCGCCATCCTCGAAACCGGGCCGGTCGAACGGGTGCTGGACGCGCCCGAACACCCCTATACGAAGAAGCTGGTGGCCGCCGCGCTGCTGGAATAAGACGGAGACTGAAACAAGAATGTCGGAAATCGGACGCGACCGGCGCGGAGCCTGGCGCGCGGCCCTGGCCTGCATGGTCACCCTTGCGGTGGCGATGGGCCTGGGGCGCTTCGCCTTCACGCCCATGTTGCCCATCATGCTGCACGAGGGAAAGCTGGAGCTGGCCGCAGGCGGTGTGCTGGCGTCGCTCAACTACCTGGGCTACTTCCTCGGCGCCGTGAGCTGCGCGGCGATCGGCATCAAGGCATCGAGCATGGTGCGGGGCGGCCTGCTGGCCACGGCCGCTCTGCTGGTGGGCATGGGGCTGCTGCACAGCTTCACGAGCTGGGGCGTGCTGCGCACCGCGGCTGGCGTGATGAGCGCGTGGGTCTTCGTCTTCGCTTCGGGCTGGGGCCTGCGCAGGCTTGCCGAGACGAACGCGCCGACGTTGGCCGGGGTGATCTACACCGGCCCGGGGATCGGGATCGTCATGACGGGCCTGCTCGGCGGCGCGCTGGGGCAGTGGGGTTCCGATGCGGGCTGGATCGGACTCGGCATCCTTGCGCTGGTACTGATCGCGCTGATCTGGCGGGTGTTCGACGACGGCGAAAAGGCTCCGGCCGGCGGTTCGGCGGCTGCGGCGCCGGCCGCCTCAGCCCGTGTGGCCGGGCCCGACGATCGCAGCGACGCGATCTGGCTCGTCGCGCTGTACGGGCTGGCGGGCTTCGGCTACATCATCACCGCCACCTTCCTGCCGGTGATCGCCCGTCAGGCGCTGCCGGGGTCGTCGTGGCCGGACTTTTTCTGGCCGCTGTTCGGGGTGGCGATCATCCCGGGCGCGCTGATCGGGGCCCGCGCCCCGACGCATTGGGACAATCGCCTGCTGCTGGCAGTGGCCTATGCGCTGCAGGCGCTGGGGGTGGTGCTGTCGGTCGCCTGGCCCAGCATTCCCGGTTTCGCACTCGGCAGCCTGCTGCTGGGCATGCCGTTCACCGCAATCACTCTTTTTGCGATGCGGGATGCGCGCCGGCTGCGTGGCAACGCGGCGGCGGGGCTGATCGGCTATGCGACGGCTTCGTACGGCGTGGGGCAGATCGTCGGGCCACTCTTTGCCGCGCCGCTGGCGCAGCGCACCGGCTCGTTCCAGCTGCCCTTGCTGGTCGCGGCAGCGGCACTGGCGTTCGGGGCAGTGCTCTTCGCATATGTCTGGTTGAAATCGCGCGGCGCGCCCGAAACGGTGCCGCAATAGCACGTTCGGCCCCGCAGCCCCTTCATTAATTGCGCAAATAGCATATAATTCGAGGCTCACGACCAAACGGGCGGGTACCAACCGCCCGTTTTTTTTGGTCCATCCATTCCAGGCATTCATTTCATGGCTTTCTGGCATCCGTGGCGGGCGGATGGCAGGGCCGGGCATTTAAAGGCGCTTTCGAACACGTGGCATTGCAGCAAATAGTGGAACAAACCGTAGCCGGCCTCGGCTACGACCTGGTCGAGGTCGAGCGTTCGGCCGGGGGACTGCTGCGCGTAACGATTGATTTGCCCTGGAAAGGCCCCAACTCCGAAGCTGCTGCCGCTGGCCTGCCGGAGCCTTTCGTCACCGTCGAGGATTGCGAGAAGGTGACCCGCCAGCTGCAGTTCGCGCTCGAGGTCGACGGGGTCGATTACAAGCGGCTCGAGGTTTCCTCGCCGGGTATTGACCGCCCGCTGCGCAATGAGCAGGATTTCGAGCGTTTCGTGGGCGAGGTGATCGACATCACGCTCAAGGCGCCGATGGGCGCTGCAGCGGCTGGCCAGGTGGCGGCCAATCGCAAGAAATTTCGCGGCACGCTGGAGCGGGCCGCACAGGTAGAGGGCGCCGGCGCCCCGGGCTGGCAGATCGTCTGGAGCGATGCGCCCGAGCCCAAGCCGGGTCAAAAGGTGAGCAAGAAGCGCGCGCCCGCAACGTTGCAGGCGCTCGGCTTTGCGCTGGACGAGCTGCGCGAGGCGCGGCTCGCTCCGATTGTGGATTTCAAGGGCCGCAAGGCCAAAACCCAACCGGGTTTTTCGGATATTGACGACGGAACGCAGGTTCCGGACTGAACAGAGGAGTGGTGGCATGAATCGCGAAATGTTGATGTTGGTGGATGCGATCTCGCGCGAGAAGAACGTCGAGCGTGACGTCGTCTTCGGCGCGGTCGAGTCCACGCTGGCGCAAGCCACCAAGAAGCTCCATCAGGGCGATGTGGACATCCGCGTCTCGGTCGATCGCGACAGCGGCGACTACGAAACCTTCCGCCGCTGGCATGTCGTGCCCGACGAGGCCGGCCTGCAGCTGCCTGATCAGGAAATCCTGCTGTTCGAAGCCAAGGAAGAGATGCCCGACATCGAGGTCGGCGAGTACATCGAAGAGGCCGTCGACTCGGTGCCCATCGGCCGTATCGGCGCCATGGCCGCCAAGCAGGTGATCCTGCAGAAGATCCGCGACGCTGAGCGCGAGATGCTGCTGAACGACTTCATGTCGCGCGGCGACAAGATCTTCGTCGGCACCGTCAAGCGCCTGGACAAGGGCGACATCATCGTCGAGGCCGGCCGCGTCGAAGGCCGCCTGCGCCGCAGCGAGATGATCGCCAAGGAAAACCTGCGCAACGGCGACCGCGTGCGCGCCATGATCATGGAGGTCGACCTGACGCTGCGCGGCGCGCCGATCATCCTGTCGCGCTCGGCCCCCGAATTCATGATCGAGTTGTTCCGCCAGGAAGTGCCCGAGATCGAGCAGGGCCTGCTCGAGATCAAGAGCTGCGCCCGCGACCCCGGCTCGCGCGCCAAGATCGCCGTGCTCTCGCACGACAAGCGTGTCGACCCGATCGGCACCTGCGTCGGCGTGCGCGGCACGCGCGTCAACGCCGTGACCAACGAGCTGGCCGGCGAGCGCGTGGACATCGTCCTATGGAGCGAAGACCCCGCCCAGTTCGTGATCGGCGCGCTGGCTCCGGCCAATGTGTCGTCGATCGTGGTCGACGAAGAGAAGCACGCCATGGACGTGGTGGTGGACGAGGAGAACCTCGCCATCGCCATCGGCCGCGGCGGCCAGAACGTGCGCCTGGCTTCCGACCTGACCGGCTGGAAGATCAACATCATGGACGCCAACGAGTCGGCCCAGAAGCAGGCGAGCGAGACGGACGCCAGCCGCAAGCTGTTCATGGAGAAGCTCGACGTCGACGAGGAAATCGCCGACATCCTCATTTCGGAAGGCTTCAACAGCCTCGAGGAAGTGGCCTACGTGCCCATTTCCGAAATGCTGGAGATCGAGGCCTTCGACGAAGACACCATCAACGAGCTGCGTGCGCGCGCCAAGGATGCGCTGCTGACCATGGAGATCGCCAGGGAAGAGGGCGTCGAGACGCAGTCCGCGGTGTCGCAGGACCTGCGCGACCTCGAGGGCCTCGACCCTGAGCTGATTCCGAAGCTGCACGAAGCGGGCGTGAATACCCGTGACGACCTTGCCGACCTCGCGGTCGATGAACTCACCGAGATCACCGGCCAGAGCGCCGATGACGCCAAAGCCCTCATCTTGAAGGCCCGCGAACATTGGTTCGCCGGCCAAGAGTGACGGTCATGGAGGCACGAAACCAATATGTCCAGTACCACTGTCGCCGAGTTCGCGAACGAGCTCAAGAAGACTCCCGAAACCTTGCTTGACCAGCTCAAGAGCGCGGGTGTACCCAAGGCGTCCGCCGCCGACGCCCTCACCGAGGCGGACAAGCAGCGCCTGCTCGGCCACCTGAAGGCCAGCCACGGCACTGTCGAGCCCGAGCGCAAGAAGATCACGCTGACCAAGAAGTCGACCAGCGAGATCAAGCAGGCCGACTCCACCGGCCGCGCCCGCACCATCCAGGTCGAGGTGCGCAAGAAGCGCACCTTCATCCAGCGCGACGACGGCCATCTGGCCGCAGCCCCGGAGGCCGCGCCGGCCGCCGCGGAGGCGCCCGCCGCTGCGCCTGCCGCACCTCGCGTCGACGAGGCCGAACTGGCCCGTCGCGAGGAAGAGGCACGCCGTCAGGCCGAGCTGATCCGTCGCCAGGAAGAAGAACTGGCCGAGAAGCGCCGCCAGCGCGAAGAGGCCGAGGCACGCGAACGCGAGCAGGCCGAGAAGGCTGAAAAGGCCGAGCAGGAAGCTGCGCGCGCAGCCGCCGAAGCAGCCGAGAAGAAGGCTGCCGCTGCGGCCGCGGCTGCTGCCGCCGCCGCCAAGCCGGCTGCTGCTCCTGCGCCCGCTGCGGTTACTGCAGCAGCCACTGCTGCTGCCGAAGAGAAGGCTGCCGCCGAGCAGAAGGCTGCCCAGGCCAAGGAAGACGCGAAGGCCAAGGCCGCTGCCGAATCGAAGGCCCGTGCCGAAGAGGAAGCTGCGCGTGCCCGCGATCTGGACGAGCGCCGCCGCAAGGCATTGGCCGAGGCCGAGGCCATCCGCGCCATGATGAACGCACCGGCCCGCGTGCTGGTTCCGCACAAGGCGCCCGAGAAGCCGCAGGCCGAGAAGGCCGGCGTCAAGGGAACGCTGCACAAGCCGACCGCGCCCGCAGCGCGAGCAGGTGCGCCTGCCGCGCCCGGTGCGGCTGCTGCGCCGAGCGGCGCCGGAGGCGGTGCAGGCAAGGAAGTCAAGTCCGCGAAGCTCTCTTCGAGTTGGGCTGGCGATCCTGCCAAGAAGAAGGAAATCAAGACCCGCGGCGATGCCAGCGGCGGCGTCGGACGCAGCAACTGGCGTGGAGGCCCGCGCGGCCGCCGTGGCAACGACCGCGGCCATGAAGAGCAGCACGTGCCGGCCGCACCGGTCGAGGCACGCGTGCTCGAAGTCCATGTGCCCGAGACCATCACCGTGGCCGAACTGGCGCACAAGATGTCCGTGAAGGCGCAGGAAGTCATCAAGCAGCTGATGAAGCTGGGCCAGATGGCGACCATCAACCAGTCGCTCGACCAGGACACCGCGATGATCCTGGTGGAGGAAATGGGCCACAACGCGGTGGTTGCCGCGCTGGACGACCCCGAAGCCTTCACCGACGAGGACGTGTCGGCGCAGATCGCCGAGGCGCTGCCGCGTGCTCCGGTCGTGACCGTCATGGGTCACGTCGACCACGGCAAGACCTCGCTGCTGGACTACATCCGCCGCGCCAAGGTCGCCGCGGGCGAAGCCGGCGGCATCACGCAGCACATCGGCGCCTACCACGTGGAAACCGAACGCGGCATGGTGTCGTTCCTCGACACCCCGGGTCACGAGGCCTTCACGGCCATGCGTGCCCGCGGTGCGCAGGCCACCGACATCGTGATCCTGGTGGTGGCGGCCGACGACGGCGTCATGCCCCAGACCAAGGAAGCCATCAAGCACGCGAAGGCGGCTGGTGTGCCGATCGTGGTCGCGATCAACAAGATCGACAAGCCCGATGCCAACCTGGACCGCGTGAAGCAGGAACTGGTGGCAGAGGAAGTCGTGCCCGAAGAGTACGGCGGCGACGTCCCGTTCGTCGGCGTGTCGGCCAAGACGGGCCAGGGCATCGACGAGCTGCTCGAGCAGGTGCTGCTGCAGGCCGAAGTGCTGGAACTCAAGGCGCCGGTGGATGCCGCCGCCAAGGGCCTGGTCATCGAAGCGCAGCTCGACAAGGGCCGCGGTCCGGTCGCCACCGTGCTGGTCCAGTCCGGCACGCTCAAGACCGGCGACGTGGTGCTGGCAGGCTCGACCTACGGCCGCGTGCGCGCCATGCTGGACGAGGACGGCAAGCCGACCAAGTCCGCGGGTCCGTCGATCCCGGTCGAGATCCAGGGCCTGACCGAAGTGCCGCAGGCCGGCGACGAGTTCATGGTGATGGGCGACGAGCGCCGTGCGCGCGAAATCGCCACCTACCGTGCCGGCAAGTTCCGCAACACGAAGCTGGCGAAGGCCCAGGCCGCGAACCTGCAGAACATGTTCACCGACCTGTCGGCGGGCGAAGTGCAGACGCTGCGCATCATCATCAAGGCCGACGTGCAGGGTTCGCAGGAAGCGCTGTCGCAGTCGCTGCTCAAGCTGGCGACGGACGAGGTCAAGGTGCAGATTGTCTACGCCGGCGTGGGTGGCATCAGCGAAAGCGACATCAACCTCGCCATCGCCTCGAAGGCGGTCGTGATCGGCTTCAACGTGCGCGCCGACGCCGGTGCGCGCAAGCTGGCCGAGAGCAACGGCGTGCAGCTGAACTACTACAGCATCATTTACGACGCCGTCGACGAGATCAAGGTCGCGATGTCGGGCATGCTGGCCCCGGAGCGCCGCGAGGAAGTCATCGGCTCGGCCGAGATCCGCACGGTGTTCGTCGCATCGAAGATCGGTACGGTCGCTGGTTCCTACATCACCTCGGGTTCCGTCAACCGCAGCGCGCATTTCCGCCTGCTGCGCGACAACGTGGTGATCTACACCGGCGAGATCGACTCGCTCAAGCGCATGAAGGACGACGTGCGCGAAGTCCGCGAAGGCTTCGAGTGCGGTATCAAGCTCAAGAACTTCAACGACATCAAAGAGGGCGACCAGCTCGAATTCTTCGAGATCAAGGAGATCGCGCGGACACTTTGATCACCCCCAGGCTTCGCGCACTTCGTGTCGCTTCGCCAACCCCCTTCCGGGGGCAGCACTGGCGGCCCGGCAAAGCCGGTTCCGCGGTGTTTTGCGAAGGGGTCCCGTTGATGAAGCCTGAGACCATGACGAGTTCCAGTTCCCTACATGCCTAAGAAAAAAGCAGCCGCTCCCAACCGCGCCTTCAAGGTCGCCGATCAGATCCAGCGCGATCTGACGGAGCTGATCGCGCGCGAGTTGAAGGACCCGCGCGTGGGCATGGTCACGCTCCAGGCCGTCGAGGTCACGCCCGACTACGCGCATGCGAAGGTGTTCTTCAGCCTGCTCACGGGCGACGTGGCCGAGACGACCGAAGCGCTGAACCAGGCCGCGGGCTTCCTGCGCAACGGCCTGTTCAAGCGCCTTCACATCCACACCGTGCCGACGCTGCACTTCGTGTTCGACCGCACCACCGAGCGTGCAGCCGACATGAACGCGCTCATCGCACAAGCCGTCGCTTCGCGCTCGAAAGACGACTAGCCATGAACGCGCCACGCACAAGGGTGCAGCGGCGCCCTGTGCATGGGGTGGTGCTGCTCGACAAGCCGCTGGGTTTCTCCAGCAACCAGGCCTTGCAGAAGGCCAAGTGGCTGCTGCGCGCCGAGAAGGCAGGCCACACCGGCACGCTCGACCCGCTGGCCACCGGCGTACTGCCGCTGTGCTTTGGCGCCGCCACCAAGTTCAGCCAGCTTCACCTGGATGCCGACAAGACCTACGTGGCCACCGCCCGCCTTGGCGTGAAGACCTCCACCGGCGATGCCGAGGGGGAGGTGATTTCCGAGCGCCCGGTCGAGGTCATGCCCGAAGACCTGGCGCGCGTCGAGGCGCAGTTCACCGGCCCGATCCGGCAGGTGCCGCCGATGCACAGCGCGCTCAAGAAGGACGGCAAGGCGCTCTACGAGTACGCCCGCGAGGGCGTGGAGGTAGAGCGGGCGCCGCGCGACGTGGTGATCCACAAGCTCGAGATCCGGGCGGTCGACGGTGACACCATCCGCATCCTCGCCTCCGTCAGCAAGGGCACCTACATCCGCACCCTCGGCGAGGACATCGGCGAGGCGCTCGGCTGCGGCGCGCACCTGACCTCGCTGCGGCGCGTCGCCACCGGCGGCTTCACCGAGGCCCAGTGCGTCACCATCGAGGCGCTGGAGGCCATGGACGAAGAGGAGCGCCTGGCGCAGCTGCTGCCGGCCGAATCGCTCGTGGGCGGCCACAGCCGCGTCACGCTGGGCACGGAAGATGCGGCACGTTTTCTGTCGGGCCTTCGCCGCCGCGGGGGCTGGGCCGATGCGGACGAGGTTGCCGTCTTCGGCACTCAGCCGCCTGCCTTCCTTGGCACGGCCCACGTCAAGGCCGGCGAACTGATTCCGGGGCGCTTGCTGAACCCCATCGAAATCCAGCAAATTCTTTTGAACGCACAACAGACCGAAGCGACACCATGAGTACCAAGCAAATCCGCAATATCGCCATCATTGCCCACGTTGACCATGGCAAGACCACGATGGTCGACCAGTTGCTGCGCCAGTCGGGCACCTTCGCCGAGCACGAGAAGGTGGTCGACACCGTGATGGACAACAACGCGATCGAAAAGGAACGCGGCATCACCATCCTGGCGAAGAACTGCGCCGTGAGCTGGAAGGGCACGCACATCAACATCGTCGACACCCCCGGCCACGCGGACTTCGGCGGCGAGGTGGAGCGCGCCCTCTCGATGGTCGATGGCGTGCTGCTGCTCATCGACGCCCAGGAAGGCCCGATGCCGCAGACCCGCTTCGTGACCAAGAAGGCGCTGGCGCTCGGCCTGAAGCCCATCGTGGTGGTGAACAAGGTCGACAAGCCGGGCGCGAACCCCGACAAGGTGGTCAACGCCGCCTTCGACCTGTTCGACAAGCTCGGCGCGACCGACGAGCAGCTCGACTTCCCGGTGGTGTACGCCTCGGGCATCAACGGCTGGTCCTCGCTCGAAGAGGGCCCGCAGGGCGAGCAGTGGGGCCCCGACATGTCGGCCCTGTTCGACACCATCCTGAAGCACGTGCCCTCGCAGAAGGGCGACCCCACCGCACCGCTGCAGCTGCAGATCTCGGCGCTCGACTTCTCGACTTTCGTCGGCCGCATCGGCGTGGGCCGCATCAGCCAGGGCACGCTCAAGCCCATGATGGACGTGCTGGTCATGGAAGGCCCCGACGGCAAGACCATCAAGGGCCGCGTGAACCAGGTGCTGACCTTCCAGGGCCTGGACCGCGTGCAGGCCACCGAAGCCGGCCCGGGCGAGATCGTGCTGATCAACGGCATTGCCGACATCGGCATCGGCGTGACCGTCACCGACCCGGCCAACCCGGCACCGCTGCCGATGCTCAAGGTCGACGAGCCCACGCTGACGATGAACTTCTGCGTCAACACCAGCCCGCTGGCCGGCCGCGAAGGCAAGTACGTCACCAGCCGCCAGATCTGGGACCGCCTGCAGAAGGAACTGCAGCACAACGTCGCGCTGCGCGTGAACGAGACCAGCGAGGAGGGCGTGTTCGAAGTGATGGGCCGCGGTGAACTGCACCTGACCATCCTGCTGGAGAACATGCGCCGCGAAGGCTACGAAATGGCCGTGTCGAAGCCGCGCGTGGTGTTCCGCGAAATCGACGGCGAACGCCACGAGCCGATCGAGCTGGTGACGGCCGACATCGAGGAAGGCCATCAGGGCGGCGTGATGCAGGCACTGGGCGAGCGCAAGGGCGAACTGGTCAACATGGAGCCGGACGGCCGTGGCCGCGTGCGCCTCGAATACCGCATTCCGGCGCGCGGCCTGATCGGCTTCACGAACGAATTCCTGAACCTGACGCGCGGCTCCGGCCTGATCAGCAACATCTTCGACAGCTACGAGCCGCACAAGGGCGACATCGGCGGCCGCAAGAACGGCGTGCTGATCTCGATGGACGACGGTGAAATCTTCACCTACGCGCTGGGCAAGCTCGACGATCGCGGCCGCATGTTCGTGAAGGCGAACGACCCGGTGTACGAAGGCATGATCGTCGGCATCCACAGCCGCGACAACGACCTCGTGGTGAATGCCACGCGCACCAAGCAGCTGACGAACTTCCGCGTCTCGGGCAAGGAAGACGCGATCAAGATCACGCCCCCGATCGAACTCACGCTCGAATACGGCGTGGAATTCATCGAGGACGACGAGCTGGTCGAGATCACGCCCAAGAGCGTGCGCCTGCGCAAGCGCTTCCTGAAGGAGCACGAGCGCAAGCGCGCGAGCCGCGACCTGATGCAGGGCTGATCGAGCGGCCGCCTCCCGGGCACCGTTCTTTCCTGCTCCCTCGATGCGCCTGACGCACGGCGGCGCCGTCTGGCTGATGGTCGTCGTGACCCTGATGTGGGGCACGGCGGGCGTCGTCACGCGGCATCTGGCGCAGGCGCACAGCTTCGAGATCACCTTCTGGCGCAGTCTCTTCACGACGCTGGCGCTGCTTGTGATCCTGCCGCTTTGGCGCGGACGCGCCGTGTTCTCCCAGTTGCGCCGCGGCGGGCGTGAGATCTGGATTTCCGGCGTGTGCTGGGCCGTGATGTTCACGGCCTTCATGGTCGCGCTCACGCTGGCTTCGACGGCCAGCGTGCTGGTCACCATGTCGCTCGGGCCGCTGTTCACCGCGCTGGCGGCTCGCTTCTTCATCGGACACCGGCTGCCGGCGCGCACCTGGCTGGCCATCGTGGTCGCGGGGGCGGGCATCGGCTGGATGTATGGCACGCAATTGATGGAAGGCGGCGGCGGATCGCTGGCCGGCACGCTGCTCGCGCTGTGCGTGCCGCTGGCCGGTGCTGCGAACTGGACTGTCGTGCAGCACGCACAGGCGAAGGGCCACCGGATCGACCTGGTGCCCGCGGTGCTCATCGGCGCGGTGCTCACCGTGCTCTTCACGCTGCCTTTGGCATGGCCGTTCCAGGCCGGCGCGCACGACCTGGGGCTGCTGGTATTCCTGGGCGTGTTCCAGCTTGCGATTCCCTGTGTTCTTTCGGTGCTGTGCGCCCAGGTGCTGAAGGCGCCCGAAGTGGCGCTGCTGGCCCTGCTGGAGGTGATCTTCGGCATCGCGCTGGCGTGGATCGGCGCTGGCGAACAGCCCGCGCCAAGCGTGCTGGCCGGCGGGATGCTGGTCATCGGAGCGCTCGTCTTCAACGAGCTGCTTGCGCTGCGCGGACGGCGCACCACGGTCGCCGACACCGCGGTGCCGGGCGCGCACTGATCCCTGCGCCGGCTATTGCTCCACGCTGACGGCCGGCACGCCGATGCTGCCCATGCGTGCTTCGAGCACCTTGCGCATGAAGGTCTGGGCGAAGTCGTCGCCCACGCGCCATTCCCCGTCGTCGCCTTCGACGAAAGTGAATTCACCTCTCACCGGCAGCGAGCTGTCGCTGCCCGACAGAGCGCCCATCAGGCTGTCGTTGTATTCGACGACCAGCGGGCAGGCGTGGCCGGAGCCGTCCTCGAGCTTGCGGCAGGGACCGGTGGGCTCGATCTCGGCGATCGCGCGCGAGCGGTTCGGGTCTTTGCGCACCAGGCCCGGGTCGGTGCGCGGGCGCATGCGCGCAGCCGAGGCGCTGCGGGCGGCGCCCAGCGGCGCGGCGCCGTCGCGAAAGGCCTTCTCCATCGCCTCGCGGCCGATGGGCTCGGCGTTGTAGAGCGGCCTGCCGTCGGTATCGAGATTGCCGAAGCGGGCCTCGACGATGGCGACGTCGGCGCCGCGCACGACCATGTCGTCGCCCTTGGGCTCGGCAGGGCCGATGGTGTAGGCCATCTGTTCCTTGCTGTCGCCCTGCGTCATGACGGCCATGCAGCCGCGGATGCGTTCCGGCCTGAGGTAGCCGATCTCGCGCATGCTGCCGACGGTGGGCGTCTCGATCACGCGGCCGCCGTTGGGATCGAGTTGGCGCATGCGCATGTCCATGCTCACGCGGCGCATGAGGCTGTCGAGCGTCGTGCGGGTGGAGGCGGCGTCGCAGGCTGGTACGCTGGCCGGCGCGAAGGCATACCAGCCGATTCCACCGCCGATCACGGCCACCGCGACGGCGAATTTCAGCGCGCCGATGCGGCTGCTGCGCTTCGCACGCGCCTGCCAGGCCTTGACGGCCCGCTCGTCGGCTTCGATGAGGGCCTGCGCCCCGTCCACGATGCGCGCGCGCTCGACGGCGGTGGCAAAGGGCGGTTCTGCCGCGACCTGGGCGCGCAGGGCATCGAAGCGTTCCCGTTCGAGCGGTCCCTCCGTGGCCAGCCAAGCGAGCGTGGCGATGGGAGAGGCGGGCACGGTGCCGACGATGGGCGTCTCCGCGAGTGCCATGTCGCGCGTCTCGGTGTCGATCAGCGCGTCCTTGTGGAGCGATTCGATGGCTTCGTGCGTGATGCCCTGTTCCGCGAGTTCGACGAGGTCGTCGGTCTCGATGTCGGCGTCCGCGGCGTCGTCCCAGTGAGGGGCGTTCTCGTCGATTCGCTCGATCGCGGCGATCTGCTCCTCCTCGGTGACGAGGCCCCGCACGCGCATCCAGGCCAGCGCATGGGCCGGGCTTGGCAGGGGCGGGAGGGTGGCAGTCTCGGGGTGGGCGAGCGCGGCTTCATGCTGCGCATCGTCGATCAGGCCCATGTTCAGCAGGGCCCGGAATGCGTCCGGATTGGCGTCTGGCGTCATGGGAGGATTCTGCCGTGGCGGCGCCGGCCCCGGGAGTGGGGGAAAAACCGGCAGCAAACCGGCAAGAAGGCGACAAGAAGACGACAAGAGATCGACAAGAAAAAACGCCGGCAGGAGCCGGCGTTTTCGTTTCAGGCCCGAAGGCGATCAGGGACGCGCGACCTTCCAGGCGCCGTTGGCGAAGCCGTCGCCGGTCTTGTCGCCGGGCTTGGCGTCCTTGGCCCAGTAGTACAGCGGCCAGCCCTTGTAGGCCCATTGGCGCTTGCCGTCTTCGCGAATGATGATGGTGTAGCCGCCGAGGGGCTTTGCGGTCTCGGCCACGGCCAGGGGGGGCCAGTTGGCGGCGCATTGGCCGTTGCAGGCGGAGGTGCCGGCGCCCGCGGTGTCCTTGGTGAAGGTGTACAGCGTCATTCCGTTCGGTCCGACCAGCACGCCGTCGGCGGTGCGGGTGGGCGTGTCGGGTGCGCTTGCGGTCTTGTTGGACATGCTGCCGCAGCCGGCAAGCAGGGCCGCCGCGAGGATCGAGGCGCTGAGCAATTTCATGCAGTTTCTCCTTCGGTTGAAAAATCGCGAAAACCGGGCCGGTGACGAAGCACCGGACGAGGTGGATGCGCGAGCCGGCAGTTTATGCGGTCATCAAGACAGATCGCGGTAGGCCAGCGTCGCGAGTTTGAGCAAAAGGTCGCGCGGCAGCTTGCCGGCGATGGCGTAGCCGAAGCCCTGGTCCACCCAGTAGAAGCTCGGCACGGGGCCTTCTGAGGCGAAGCGGAAGGCGGTCTCGGCGGCTGCGGGGCTGTCGGCTGAACGTGCATCGAGGGTGCCGACGTAGAGCGTCACGCGCTCGCCGGCGGCGTCCTCGAACATGAACTGGGCGCGTGCGCCGGTCTCGCCGGGCAGCAGGCGGCCGCCGACCAGCGTGTAGCCCTGGCTGGAGAGGTCGGGCACCTTCAGCGGCCTGTCGAGGCGCCTGGAAAGCCACTGCACCAGGTGCTGCTGCTCGGAGGCAGCCACTTCGACCGGGTGGCGCTTCTCGGGCGCGTAGACCGCATGTGCCACCGAGGCATCGTGCACGAATTCGCGCAGGGCAGGGGCGCGGGCCAGTTGCGAGCCCGCACGCGGGGCATGCCACTGGGCCCACTGGGCATTGCCGATCCAGCCCGCGGCGAAAGCCACCAGAAGCCCCGCTGCCAGGCCGCCCCAGCGCGTCCAGGAACTGCCTTGCCGCGTCCGCCCGAGCGCGCCCATCAGCGGCGCGGGAACAGGCGCGTCCAGCAGCTCGCCGTGCAGCCTGCGGAGTGCATCGCGCTGCGAGTGCCATGCCGCGACCTTGGCGGCCAGGGCAGGATCGCGCGCGATCGCCGCTTCGACCGCGTCATGGCGGTCGGCGGCCAGCTGGCCGTCGACCCAGGCGTGCAGCTCTTCTTCGGTGGGGGGCGGGGCGGGGCGGTTCATGGTCTTGCGTCGACGGGTTCGTTCACTTGAGGCGGCGCAGTCCGGGGCGCGCCGGCGCAGCGGCGCCGTCCATCAGCTCCTGCAGCCGGACGCGGGCGCGAGACAGGCGCGACATCACCGTGCCGACCGGCACGCCGAGCACCTTGGCGACTTCGGCGTAGGACAGGTCCTCGAGCGTCACCAGCAGCAGAACGGCGCGCTGCTCCTCGGGCAGCTGCATCAGGCAGCGCTGCAGATCCAGGCCCGTGCCGTGGTCGCGGCCGGTGTCTGCAAGGCCCTGGATCTCCTGGGCCGCGTCTTCCAGCGGCACCACCGCATGGGGCGGCGGCGTGCGCCGCACCTGGCTCGCGAAGATGTTGTGCATCACGGTGAAGAGCCAGGCGCGCAGGTCGCTGCCCACGACCCACAGTCGCCACTTGCCGCAGGCGCGCTCCAGCGTGTCCTGCACCAGGTCGTCGGCCGCCCAGGCGTTGCCCGTGAGCGCCCGCGCGTAGCGGCGCAGGCTCGGGATGTGCTCGACGAGCAGGCGGGCGTCCATGGGGTGGGCAGGATGTCCGGTCGATCAGGGCTTGGCGGTCTTCCAGGCCCCGTTGACGCCGTCGCCGGTCTTGTCGCCGGGCTTGGTGTCCTTCACCCAGTAGTACAGCGGCCAGCCCTTGGCGGCCCACTGCTTCTTGCCGTCGTCGCGCGTGACGATGGTGAAGTCGCCGGCAGGCTTGTCGCCCTCGGCCGCCATGAAGGGCGGCCAGTTGGTGGCGCAGGTGCCGTTGCAGACCGATTTGCCGCTGCCGGCCGTGTCCTTGTCGAAGGTGTAGAGCGTCATGCCGTTCGGCCCGACGAGCACGCCGTCGGCGGGCTTGGGCTGGGCGAAGGCGGGGAGCGCGAGAACGACGCTCAGCAGGACGGCGGAAGAGGCGCGGAAAGGCAGCATGGAAGAACTCCTTGTTGGTGGCGACACCGGGCTTCCGGTGACAAGCGCACAAACGCCCGCAGCGCGGCTTTTATTCCATCGCCTGCAAAAAAATCTTCAGCGGTTGCGGCTCTTCATCGCGCGCTCGACCTCGCGCTTGCCTTCGCGGTCCTTGATGGTGTCGCGCTTGTCGTGCTCGGCCTTGCCCTTGGCGAGCGCGATCTCGCACTTCACCTTGCCGGACTTCCAGTGCAGGTTGAGCGGAACCAGCGTGTAACCCTTTTGCTCGACCTTGCCGATCAGCCGGCGGATCTCGTCCTTCTTGAGCAGCAGCTTCTTGGTGCGCACCGAGTCGGGGTTGACGTGGGTGGAGGCGCTCTTGAGCGGGTTGATCTGGCAGCCCAGCACGAAGAGTTCGCCGTTGCGGATCACGACGTAGCCATCGGTGAGCTGCACCTTGCCTTCGCGCAGCGCCTTGACTTCCCAGCCTTCGAGGACCATGCCGGCCTCGAAGCGTTCTTCAAAGAAGTAGTTGTACGCGGCCTTCTTGTTGTCGGCGATGCGGGAGGAGGTATCTTGTTTCTTGGTGGCCATGGCTCGGGAATATGGGGGCTGCATGGCTTCAATACAATCCGTCGCGCACGCTGTGCCGATTCTATGAAAACAGTCAACAAGTCCGTCCTCATCTGGTACAGCGCCGAAGAGATGTATGCGCTCGTCACCGACGTCGCCAAATATCCGCAGTTTCTTCCGTGGTGCGACAAGTCCCGCGTCATCGAGGAGGACGAGGCCGGCATGACGGCCGAAGTGGGCCTCGCGTTCGCCGGGCTGCACCAGAGCTTCACCACCCGCAACACCCACGTTCCGGGGCGCGAAGTGCAGCTGAAACTGGTCGACGGCCCGTTCTCCAACCTCGATGGCAAGTGGAAATTCACGCCTGTGGGAGAAGAGGGCGAGCGCGCCTGCCGCGTCGAACTGCACCTGAGCTACGGCTTCAGCAACTTCGCCCTGCAGGCGCTCGTGGGCCCCGTGTTCGACACCATCGCATCGAGCCTGGTCGAGGCCTTCGTCAAGCGCGCCGAGCAGATCTACGGCTCGCCCTGACCCCCGCGATGGGCATCGAGGTCACGCTGAGCTGCTCGCCCGCGCCGCGGGAGGTGTTCGAGCAGGTGCTGCGCCTGCCGCAAGGAGCGACGCTGGCCGATGCGGTGCGGGCCAGCGAACTGCCCAGCCGCTTTCCGAACCTCGATTGGCGCCATGCGATGACGCCCGGCATCTGGGGCAAGGCGGTCGAATGGGATCAGGTGCTGAAGGACGGCGACCGTGCCGAGCTGTGCCGCCCGCTCACGGTCGATCCGAAGGTGGCGCGCCGGGAGCGCTTCCAGCGCCAGGGCGCGCGGGGCACCGGACTGTTCGCGAACCGCCGCAAGGGCGGGAAGGCCGGCTACTGAGAGGCTTCCGGTGACTGCGGCTACTTGCAGTCGCTGTTGATCACGTCCTGGATGCGCTTCTGCTCGGCAGCGCGGGCGGCGTCGTCCATGATCTCGCGCTCGCCCTTGGCGTTGACCCGCGCGAGGCGGATGCCGCTGTCGACCGTGGCCTTGCTCTGGCGGGCGAGGGCGCAGTTGTCGGCCTTGGCCTTCGCGACCTTGGCTTGCTCCTCGGCCTGCTTGTTCTTCTGCTCGGCTTCGGCCTTCTTGGTCTTTTCCTCGAGTTCCTTGTCGACGCCGGTCGGCTTCGGCGCTGCGGCTGCCTTCGGCGCGGCAGCGGGGGCGTCGGCGGCGCCTTCCGCAGCAGGCGGGGCGTCGACGTTCGGGTTGGCAGTGGAGCGCGCCGCCGGCGGCGGGCCGACCCGGCGCAGGATGTTCTTCTCGGGCACGTCGGGCGGCGGGGCCTGGTCGCTGTAGACCTTCTTGCCGTTCTTGTCGAGCCATTGCCATTGGGCGCTCGCCGACAGCGGCAGCGCAACGACACATCCCAGTACCAGCCAGTGCACGAATTTCATCCCCGAAGTTTAGCCCGGCCTTACTTTTTGCAACATCCGGGGCGGGTGGTTTTGCAACGTTCATCAATTGCCTGTGTCGGCAAACCCATTGGCGGCCTCGTTACAATCCGTCTTTTGGAGCCTCACCCATGCGCCTTCTCGGCAAAGCGCTGACCTTCGACGACGTGTTGTTGGTGCCAGCCTTCTCCCAGGTCCTGCCCAAGGACACCTCCCTCGCCACCAAGCTCTCCCGCAACATCACGCTGAACCTGCCGCTCGTCTCGGCGGCCATGGACACCGTGACCGAAGCCCGCCTCGCGATCGCCATCGCGCAGGAAGGCGGCATCGGGATCGTGCACAAGAACCTCACAGCGCAGCAGCAGGCCGCAGAAGTGGCCCGGGTGAAGCGCTACGAGTCGGGCGTGCTGCGCGATCCGGTCGTGATCACGCCGACTCACTCTGTGCGCCAGGTGATGGCCCTGTCCGACCAACTCGGCATCTCGGGCTTCCCGGTGGTCGACGCCGGCAAGGTGGTCGGCATCGTCACCGGCCGCGACCTGCGATTCGAGAGCCGCTACGACGTGCCCGTCAGCGAGATCATGACGCGCCGCGAGAAGCTCATCACCGTGCCCGACGGCACCACGCTCGCCGAAGCCAAGGCGCTGCTGAACAAGCACAAGCTCGAGCGCCTGCTCGTCATCAACGGCGACTGGGAGCTCAAGGGCCTCATCACCGTCAAGGACATCACCAAGCAGACCAGCTTCCCCAACGCCGCGCGCGACGCCAACGGCCGCCTGCGCGTGGGCGCGGCGGTCGGCGTGGGTGACGGCACCGAGGAGCGCGTCGAGGCGCTGGTGAAGGCCGGCGTCGACGCCATCGTGGTCGACACGGCCCACGGCCACAGCGCCGGCGTGATCGAGCGCGTGCGCTGGGTCAAGAAGAACTATCCGCAGGTCGACGTGATCGGCGGCAACATCGCCACCGGCGACGCCGCCCGCGCGCTGGCAGATGCCGGCGCCGACGCGGTCAAGGTCGGCATCGGCCCCGGTTCCATCTGCACCACCCGGATCGTGGCCGGCGTGGGCGTGCCGCAGATCATGGCGGTCGACAGTGTCGCCACAGCGCTGCAGGGCACGGGCATTCCGCTGATCTCCGACGGCGGCGTGCGCTATTCGGGCGACATCGCCAAGGCCATCGCGGCCGGCGCGAGCACCGTCATGATGGGCAGCATGTTCGCCGGCACCGAAGAGGCGCCTGGCGAGATCGTGCTGTACCAGGGCCGCAGCTACAAGAGCTATCGCGGCATGGGCTCGATCGGTGCGATGCAGCAGGGCAGTGCCGACCGGTACTTCCAGGAGTCGACCACCGGCAATCCCAACACCGACAAGCTCGTGCCCGAAGGCATCGAAGGCCGCGTGCCCTACAAGGGCTCGATCGTCTCGATCGTCTACCAGATGGCCGGCGGCGTGCGCGCCAGCATGGGCTACTGCGGCTGCGCGACCATCGCCGACATGCAGAACAAGGCCGAGTTCGTCGAGATCACCACGGCCGGCATCCGTGAGAGCCACGTCCACGACGTGCAGATCACCAAGGAAGCGCCGAACTACCGAGCTGATTGAGTGGGTTCTGGCCAGACCTTGAAAGTCAGGCCAGACTGGGATTAGAATTTGGGCCAGATTCAATTTTTCTGGCCCAAATGCAATCCGTCGGCATCGCCGAAGCCAAGAACAACTTCTCCGCCCTGATCGACTCCGTCGAGAAGGGCGAGGAGGTTCGCATCACCCGCCACGGCAAGGAAGTCGTGCGCATGCTGCCGGTGCGCCGCAAGCCGGTCATCACCGACGAGCAGATCGAGCGTGAGCTGGGCCAGATCGACGCGCTCCACGCCACCATCCAGCCTGGCCCGCGACCGCGCGCACTGCTCGACGAGGGGCGCCAGCAATGACCGCCTTCGTCATGGACGCCTCGGTCACCGCGGCCTGGCTGCTGCCCGACATGGCCAGCGAGCACACCCGCAGGCTCTACGCTGCCATCCGCCGCGACGAAGTCGAGCCGCAGGCGCCCAACGCCTGGCAATGGGAGTGCGCCAACATCCTCGCCAACGGCGTGCGCAGCGGCCGCATTCCCTCGTCCGCCGTCGAGGGACTGTGGAGCGTGCTCGATGCCATCCGCCACCGCGTCGAACTGCACGAACTCGCTCCGGCCCAGCACAAGGCCGTGCTCGCGGTGGCCATCGACGCCGGCATCTCGCTCTACGACGCGGGCTATCTCTGGCTCGCCAAGTCGCTCAACCTCCCGCTCGCCAGCTTCGACGAGCAACTCATCCAGGCTGCACCTCGCGCGGGTGTCAGGCTGCTCGACATTTCAACGCTCTGAGTCCCAACGCCCATGCAACACGACAAGATCCTCATTCTCGATTTCGGCTCGCAGGTCACGCAGCTCATCGCACGCCGCGTGCGCGAAGCCCACGTGCTGAGCGAAGTGCATCCCTGCGACGTCACCGACGAGTGGGTGCGCGAATATGCGGCCGATGGTCACCTCAAGGGCGTGATCCTCTCCGGCAGCCACGCCAGCGTGTATGAGGAAACCACCGACAAGGCCCCGCAGGCCGTCTTCGACCTGGGCGTGCCCGTGCTTGGCATCTGCTACGGCATGCAGACCATGGCGCACCAGCTCGGCGGCAAGGTCGAGGGCGGCCACAAGCGCGAGTTCGGCTTCGCGGCCGTGCGCGCCCATGGCCACACGGCACTGCTGAAGGACATCGCCGACTTCACCACGCCCGAAGGCCACGGCATGCTCAACGTGTGGATGAGCCACGGCGACAAGGTCACCGAACTGCCGCCAGGCTTCAAGCTCATGGCCAGCACCGAGAGCTGCCCCATCGCCGGCATGGCCGACGAGGCCCGACGCTACTACGCAGTGCAGTTCCATCCCGAAGTCACGCACACGGTGCAGGGCAAGGCGATCCTCGAGCGCTTCGTGCTCGGCATCTGCGGCGCCAAGCCCGACTGGGTCATGCGCGACCACATCGCCGAAGCCGTCGAGAAGATCCGCGAGCAGGTCGGCGATGAAGAAGTCATCCTGGGCCTGTCGGGCGGCGTCGATTCGAGCGTGGCCGCCGCGCTGATCCACCGCGCCATCGGCGACCAGCTGACCTGCGTGTTCGTCGACCACGGCCTGCTGCGCCTGAACGAGGGCGACATGGTCATGGAGATGTTCGAGGGCAAGCTGCACGCGAAGGTGATCCGCGTCGACGCCAGCGACCTGTTCCTCGGCAAGCTCGCGGGCGTGAGCGACCCGGAAGCCAAGCGCAAGATCATCGGCGGCGAGTTCGTCACCGTGTTCAAGCAGGAGGCTGCGAAGCTCAAGGCGGGCGGCGGTGGTCACAAGGGTGCGACCTTCCTGGCGCAGGGCACGATCTACCCCGACGTCATCGAGTCGGGCGGCGCCAAGAGCAAGAAGGCCGTCACCATCAAGAGCCACCATAACGTGGGCGGCCTGCCCGAGCAGCTCGGCCTCAAGCTGCTGGAGCCGCTGCGCGACCTGTTCAAGGACGAAGTGCGCGAACTCGGCGTGGCCCTGGGCCTGCCGCCGGAGATGGTCTATCGCCACCCGTTCCCCGGCCCGGGCCTGGGCGTGCGCATCCTCGGCGAAGTGAAGAAGGAATACGCCGACCTGCTGCGCCGCGCCGACGCGATCTTCATCGAGGAACTGCGCAACTTCACCGACGAAGCCACCGGCAAGACCTGGTACGACCTCACGAGCCAGGCCTTCACCGTGTTCCTGCCGGTCAAGAGCGTGGGCGTGATGGGCGACGGCCGCACCTACGACTACGTGGTGGCGCTGCGCGCCGTGCAGACCAGCGACTTCATGACCGCCGACTGGGCCGAGCTGCCGTACGCGCTGCTCAAGAAGGTGTCGGGCCGCATCATCAACGAGGTGCGCGGCATCAACCGCGTGACCTACGACGTGTCGAGCAAGCCGCCGGCGACGATCGAATGGGAGTGAAGGGCTCCGCGGGGTCAGGCGGAACCGGCGCGCGCTGAGCACGCCGCCGACCAGGCCTCAATTCAGCGTGATGTTGGCCTTCTTCGCCACCGCGTCGAATTTCGCGAGGCTCTTCACGACGAATTTCTGGGTCTCCGCGGGAGAAAGCTTGCCGGCCACCTGACCGCCTGCGGCCAGCGCGGCCACCACCTCAGGTGTGCGGCTGGTCTCCTCGATGGCGGCGTTGAGTCGCGAGACGATGCGCGCATCGACACCTGAAGGGACTGCCGCGACGAAGTACTGCGTCGCTTCGTAGCCCTTGAGGCCGGCCTCTTCCATCGTTGGCACATCGGGCAGGCTGGGGATGCGGAAGGTCGTCGTCACCGCATAGGCCTTGAGCTGGCCCGACTTGATGTGCGCGAGCACGGGAGTCACGCCCAGCATGCCCAGGCTGGTCTGGCCGCCGATGATGTCCGTCACCGCCTGGCCGCCGCCCTTGTAGGGGATGTGGACCATCTCGGTGCCTGCCATGCTGTTGAACAGTTCGCCTGCCAGGTGCTGGCCGGTGCCGGTCCCCGAACTCGCGAAGTTCCATTGCGCAGGCGTCTTCTTCATGGCTTGGATCAGTTCGGAGAGGTTTCGCGGCGCTCCCTCCTTCTTGCCGACCAGCACGATCGGACCCTGCGACATCAACGCGACAGCCGACAGCTCCTTGCCGATTTCCGGCTGGCGCTGGCCGTAGAGCACCGGACCGGGAACGGTCACGAGCATGTAGCCGTCCTTGGGTGCACGAGCCACTGCCTGCAGCGCCAACGCACCCGACGCACCGGGCCGGTTCTCGATGACGATGGACTGCCCGATCTTCTCGGACACGGCTTTGGCGATCACGCGCGTGATCACGTCGACCGAGCCTCCGGGCACGAAGCCCACCATCCACGTGATGGGCTTCGCCGTCGGCCAGGGCTTTTCCTGTGCCAGGGCCGGTTGCAGGAACAGGCCGCCGGCGAGGCCAGCGACGACGAGAAGACGGCGAGAAACGTGCGAGGGCATGAGCGACTCTCCAGTTGGATCGGTGTGGTGAAAAAAGAAGGACGTGGCGCGCTCAGTCGGCGGCACCTGGCGGTGTGTTCGGAAACTGCAGGCAGCTGTCGTTGAAGGCCTTCAGCATCCGCAGCATCGGCCCCATCACCCAGGTGTTGAAGACCAGCACATCGGTTTCTTCCTTGGGGTCCCGGATGATGTTGAACAGGTAGGGCGACTCGAGCTTGCCCTTGCCCTCGTTGACTTCGGGCTCCCAATAGAAATGCAGCTTCCAGTCGCGCCATTTCAGTGCGCGCAGCTCGTTCTTGATGAAGAAGGGGAAGCCCTCGCGCGCCGATTTGGTCTGTTCTCCGCGCAGGAAGGGCAGTTGATCCACGCCGTCGATCGGGCGATCCGCAGGAATCTCGGCGCCCGCGACCTTTGCCAGCGTCGCGAATACATCCGTCACATGCACGATCTCGTTGCTGACGCGACCGGGCTCGATCCGCCCCGGCCAGCGCGCAATGAAGGGCACGCGCAGGCTGCCTTCCATGGCCGTGTGGTACGTGCCGCGCCACGGGCCGGCCGTGCCGCGATAGGGCGCGCGGAACTCGGGGCCGTTGTCGCTGCAGAAGATGAACAGCGTGTCGTCCGCCAGCCCCAGGCGTTCGACCTCGTCGATGACCTGGCCGACACGGTGATCCATCTCGGCCATGGAATCGGCGAAGTCCCCGTTGCCCGTGCGGCCGGCAAAGTCGCGGTGCGGCAGCGTGGGGAAGTGCAGGTGCACCATCGGCAGGTACAGGAAGAACGGCCGGCCGGCCTCGCTGTGCCGACGCATGAAATCGCATGAGCGCGCGACGAGTTCTTCGTCGATGGCGCGGCGCGATTCGAGGTCGTAGACCTTGACCTGGCGCGAGGGCTCGCCGCAGCGGCCTTCCATGATGTAGGGCAAGTCGACCACGCTCGGATCGAAGCCGGTGGTGGACGTGAACTGGCTCTCGTCCGTGGTGCGCGGAATGCCGTACCACTCGTCGAAGCCGCGGTCCGAGGGGTAGCGGCCTTCGACGTCGCCGAGATGCCATTTGCCGTAGTGCGCGGTGGCATAGCCGCGTGACGACAGCAGCTGCGCGAGCGTGATCTCTCGCCGCGTGAGCCCCTGCGGCATGCCCGGCGGCACGGATTGAAGGCACCCGGTGCGGATCGGATGGCGCCCGGTCATCAGCGCCGACCGCGTGGGCACGCAGTCGCTCTCGACGTTGAAGTTCTGCAGCAGCAGGCCCTCACGGGCCAGCTGGTCGATGCGCGGCGTGGGTGCGCCGCGCAAAGCGCCGCCGCCGTAGCAGCCGAGCTCGCCCCAACCCAGGTTGTCGGCGACGATCAGTACGATGTTTGGCAATGACATGGATGGCTTCTTTGCAATTGGAAGGCTCCCATTGCACTGCCAGATCCACGCCAGAATCAGTCCATCAGGCGCACAGTTTCATTCGTCTGGGGAATGCCCCTTCGGGCGGTACGACGACACCAGCTCGCGAAAGTCCGTCATCAGCGGCGACCACCTTGCGCCCGGGCGCGACAGAAGCACCAGCGTCCGGTTCACCACGAGTTCGGGAATGTTCAGCGGCACTGCCTTGCCAAGCCAGCGTCGCAGCACCGAGTCGGGCACGATGCTCAGTAGGTCGGTCGAGCTGAGGATCCCCATTGCTGCTTCGGAGGTGTATTCGGTCTCGACGGCCACGCTCGGCAGGGGCACGCCGTTGCGTTCGAAGATGGCGAAGAAGTGCCTGCGCGCCGCACTTTGCGGGGGCGCCATCACCCACGCATAGGGCGTGAGGTCGTTCAGGCCGACGACCGGCTTCTTCGTCAGCGGATGCCCCTGTCGCACCACCACGCGAATGTGGTCCTCCCCGAGCTGGAGCCGCGTGCTCAGCAACGACTGCCCCGTGTAGGAGGGCACGACCGCCAGGTCGATCTCGCCGTCTTCGACGGCCGCATCGAGCGCGTCGGACTTGCCGATGCGAAGACGCAGCCTCATGCCGGGGCGTTTGCGCACCATCTCGGCGGCGGCCATCACCGCGACGCTGTCGGCTGCCGGGCTGGTGATGCCGAGCCGCAGCAGACCGGCATGCCGTGCGCGCAGTTCGGAGGCGGCGCGCGTGAGATCGAAGCGCTGCAACTCGAAACGTCGAGCCGCTTCCAGGAACATCTCGCCTTCGGCCGTCAACCTTGCACCATGCAGCCCCCGTTCGAGCAACTGCACGCCCACCTCGTCTTCGAGCCGGCGTATCGCCTTGGACACCGAGGGCTGGGTGACGCCCAGATGCTGCGCAGCACGGCTGATGCTCCCACTGCGCACGATTTCTATGAACGCCGTGAGGTCTGCTACAGAGAGATTCATGCTGTGAAGGAGTGCGCTGGAAGTAGTGCCGGCATTATCGAGTTGCGCTTCGCATGGCCGTGAGCCGTGTCCCTTCTGCCAGTGCCGTGTCCGCTGCGCCATGACCTCGGGGCACGAACCGGTTTGTCGTTCGGTTCGCCCGCGGGCATCTCGACCTCTCGCGTCGTTCCCGCCTCAGATGCCCAGCCAGGCCCGCAGCGCGGCTCGGCTGCTCACGCCCGCGCGGCTGTAGGCGTTGCGCAGGTGCACCCGCACCGTGGCCGGCGAAAGGCCGAGCCGCAGCCCGACGTCCTTGCTGGAGTGCCCCATGCAGTACAGCCGCGCGATCTCGGCCTGTCGCGCGGTGAGTGCGGCGATGCCGTCGCGTGCAGCGCGGCGTTGCAGCGCGACGCGCAGGCCGCTTTCGTCCGGGCTCACCTCGATCGACCATCCGGCGGCGTCCAGCTGACGCAATGCCGCCCGCTGGCCTGACAGCCACGCCTGCGGCAGGCGCGGCGAGGTCGCGCCCGAAAGCGCGGCGAGCGCCGGCCACGCGGCGCAGAAGGCGCGGTTGGCGAACAGCACCCAGCCCTGTGCATCGGTGAGTGCGAGCGGCCGCGACTCCTCGTCCAGGCCCTGGCGCGCATGGGCATACAGCCGGTTGACCAGCAGCGACTCGCGGATCTGCGGCGTGAGGGCGGTCAGCGCGCGCGCGTCGCGCTCGGTGTGCGGCGGCGAGCCGGGGCCTCGGTTGAGGTACAGGTGCACGAAGGTCTCGCTGCCTTCGAAAGGAATCGCCACGCCCATCTGGTGGACGATGCCGTGGCTCGACAGGAATTCGCGCCAGGCCGGCGGCGTCTTATTCCAGCGCGGGTCGTCGTCATTGGCGAACGCGGCCTGCTCGGGCTGCGCGCGCATGGCGAAGGTGATGAAGTCCAGCTCGGCGCCGTTGATCCGGTTCCACTGCTCGCTCATCGCGGCCAGGTCGTAGCCGATGCCCACCGACGAGACGAAGCTGCGCGGATGCCAGGTGTTGATGGCGCCGTGGTCCGCGCGGAATTCGTCGAGCAGGCGGCGCAGCAGCTCGTGCTGGAAGCGTTCGCTGCCGGTGGTGCGGGCCATGCGCAGCAGCGAAAGCGGCTCAGTCCCGCCGGCGGAGCGGGTGGGGAGGGCGTCGGGATCGGAGGGTGTTGTCCGGGAGGGCATGGCACGCGGGTCGCGATCGGAGGGCGGGCCGGGCGGGGCCGTCGGCCGGGGCGCCGCAGGCTACCACAAAGCATGGTACGGGCCCGACGCGTTGCACCGGCAGCATCGCCCGGGCGGCCTCCAGGGCCGCAAGAGCGAGGAGAACAGACCATGAAACCCCATCCATCACAGCGCCTGATGCCGGCAGTGCGGTTGCTCTGCGCCCTGGGCATCTGTGCGGTGCCCGCCGTTCAGGCGCAGGTGCTCAATCCCAACGTGTGCCCGGGCGGCACGCTCTACAGCAGCCGCGACGAGGGCGCGTATTCCGGGTTCAGCACGGCGCGCGACGTGGTGCAGGCCGACTGCCAGAGCAATATCGCCGGCGGTGCCGAGTCGCAGGCCGGGATCGACCTCACTTCAGGCAATACGGCCATCGGGCGCTCGGCGACGGCCTACGGAAGCAATGCGTCGGCCTACGGCATCCGGGCGCAGGCCGCGGGCAATGGCGCGACCGCGATCGGCCTGCGCAGCAACGCGAGCGCGAATTCGGCCACCGCGATCGGCTCATTCACGGAAGCGAGCGCGGGCTCGGCTCTCGCCGTGGGCAATGTCGCCAAGGCGAGCGGGGAATCGTCGGTCGCGCTGGGCTACCGCAGCGCGGCCTCGGCCGTGGAGGCGGTCTCGATCGGTGCGGACAGCGCTGCCAGCGAGGAGCGCGCGGTCGCGGTGGGCAACGACAGCCAGGCGAGCGGCGTGCGCTCCAGCGCCTTCGGCGTCAACAGCAAGGCGCGCGACGAGCGCAGCACCGCTGTCGGAGCCGACAGCGACGCGGGCGGCTACGGCAGCGTGGCACTGGGTTCGGCCTCGCGCGCGTCCGGCGACGGTGCGACGGCGCTGGGCTATGCCAGCCTGGCCAGCGCCGACGGAGCCCTTGCGCTGGGCCGCAGTGCGTGGGCCAGTGGCGTGCGTTCCCTGGCTCTGGGCATGCTGAGCACCGCCAGCGGGCAGAACTCGGTGGCCATCGGCGCCCAGAGCAACGACGGGGGGCGCAGCAACGTGGTGTCCTTCGGTTCCCCGGGCAACCAGCGCACGCTGACCAATGTCGCGGGCATCGAAGCCAGCGGCCAGGTCAGTGCCGGCACCTTGTCCGTCGGTGGAAACGCGACGGTGGGCGGCCAACTTGTCACGCAGGGCGGCATCGACAACCGCGGGGCAGGCATCGTCAATGCCGGGCGCATCAGCGGCGTCGTTGCCGGAGACGTCAGCGCCACCTCGACCGATGCCGTCAACGGAGCGCAGCTGTACGGCGTGCGCACCACCGCCGAGCAGGCCCTGACCCTCGCGACGAACCAGAGCACGCAGGTGATCGACATGACCCAGCAGCTGCAGAAGCACACGACGCAGATCCAGGAGCAGTCGGTGCAACTGCAGGCGGTGGTGAATGGCCAGCTCGGCGTGTGCACCGTGAGCGGCGGGGCCTTGCGCTGCTCGATTCCCGGGCAGGCGGCGGCCAGCGCCAGCGGCATGGGTGCCGTCGCAGTGGGCATCGGCGCCTCGGCGCAGGGCGACGGCGCACAGGCCATCGGCCGCGACGCGCAGGCGCTCCACGCGGGCTCGCTCGCCATCGGTGATGGCGCGCGGGCGCTGGCCGATCCGACCACGGCCATCGGTGCGGCCTCGCTGGCCAGCGGTGTCAATGCGGTGGCGTTGGGCGCGAACGCCCGGGCCCTGGCGCCCGATTCGGTGGCGCTGGGGCAGGGCTCGGTGGCCGACCGTCCTTCCACGGTGAGCATGGGCAGTGCGGCGGCGCCGCGCCAGATCGTCAACGTGGCACCCGGCACCCTGCCCACCGATGCGGTCAACCTCTCGCAGCTGGAGCGTGCGAACGCGCAGCTCGGCGCGCAGGTGCAGGGGGTGCGCGACTTCGCGGCGCGCGGCGTCGCCCAGGCAATGGCGATGCCTTCGGTGCCGATGCTGCAGGCCGGCCATCGCTGGGTCGGCGCCGCGGCAGCCCACTATGCGGGCCAGAGCGCGCTCGGCGTGGGCTTTGCCTACCAGCTCGACGACCACTGGCAGGTGGGCGGAGGGCTTTCCGTTGCCACCGGCTCCGGCGCGCAGGTCGGCGCAAGGATGCAGGCCGGCTACCAGTGGTAGCCGGTGCGCCGATGCAGCAGGCCCATGCTCAGAAGTTCGCCTTCAGGCCCACCGTCACCATGCCGCCCTTCGCCTGCTTCGACAGCTTGCCGAAGTAGTCGTAGTCGGCGGTGATCGACAGGTTCTGCGTCATGCGGTATTCGGCGCCGAAGCCGGCCATCAGGCCGGTCGAGCTGCCCGAGATGCGCTGGCTGGGCAGCGCCCAGTTGTTGTCGCCGGAGATGCGGCCGCGCGCGACGCCGAGTCGGCCGTTGAGCGCGAACGATTCGCCCAGCGGCAGCCGGGCGGTGGCTGCCGCGTAGAAGACCTGGCCCGTGCCCGACTGCAGGCGCGAATAGGCGCCGTTCGAGCTCCACTGGCTTACGCGGCCAAGGCGCGCGTAGCCCGCCTCGACGCCGAAGGTCTCGGTGAAGCGATAGCCGCCGTACAGCTTGTAGGCCGTGCCGCTCCGGCTGCTTTTTTCGCCGCCCCACGGCACGGGCACACGGTTGGAAGACGAGAGGCTGTAGCTCGAGCGGCCGACGGCGCCGCCCACGTAGATGCCGGCGTCCTGGCCCGGCCCCGCGGCGCTGGCGGCCATGGAGGCGGTGCCGAGGAGGAGGGCTGCCGCGAGGACGGTGCAGGCTTGCGTTCTGGTCTTCAAGATGAGTTTCCTGTTCGGATGGTTGGTTGATCGAGATCGGTCGGCAGGTGGCTCCGGCGCATCGACAGATGCGGTGCCACCGGCTCGCGACGATTCTCGAAACGCAACCTGAAGGAGTGCTTGGCGCTTGCTGAAGCGCTGATGAAGGGCGCGTGCCATGGGCGATGATCAAGGCATGTCAGATCAGCTTCTTCTTCCCGGTATCGAGCCTCCGCCCAAACCCCTGCCACGCCCGCGCAGCAAGGTGCGTCGCAGCAAGGCGGCACCCGGGCACTCTCTCTTTTTCGCAATTCTTCCGGCCCCGCAGGAGGCCGCCTCGATCGCCGAGCTCGGCGAACGCATGAACTCGCAGCACGCACTCAAGGGAACACTGGTGGCGGCGCACCGTCTGCACGTCACGCTCTTCGACCTGGGCGACTACGAGGAGGTGCCGGCCGACAAGGTCGTGCTGGCCTCGAAGGCCGCCGCATCCGTGCCGCCGCCTGCCTTCGACATCGTCTTCGAGAAGGCGATGAGCTTCGCCAAGGGTGCGCTCGCGCTGTGCGCCGACGACGAGGACGGCGTCCGCTCGCTCAAGGCCTTCCGCCAGCGCCTGGGCGAGGCGCTGGCCGACGCGGGCCTGAAGCCTGCGCGCTCCTTCACGCCGCACATGACGCTGGCCTATGCGCGGCGCAAGCTCGAAAGGCATGCGATCGAAGCGCCGGTGCGATGGTCGGCTGGCTCGCTGGTGCTGATCGACAGCCACGTGGGCGAGGGCGTGCACGAGGTGCTGGGCCGATGGCCCGAGGTGGCCTGAAATGGGCCCCGGCATTCTGTTCTGCCTCGCATAGGCTCCTTCTGTATCTGTTTCGCCGTGCAGGCGCTGAGGACAATGGCACTCCCTTTCACGGAACAGACATGACAGCAGAAATGACCCGCGACCAGATCGCCGACCAGATCGCCGCCGAGATCGGCCACAGCTTCGACGGCGAGATCATTGCCGGCGGCCACTACGTGCCGCTGGTGCGCGACGGCCGCACCATCCATCTCAGCGGCCAGGTGCCGCGCGTGGGCACCACGGTGGTGGTCACGGGCCGCGTCGGCGATGCGGTGTCGCTGGACAAAGCCCGCGAGGGCGCGCAGATCTGCGCACTGCGCAGCCTCGCGCTGCTGCGGCGCGCGCTAGGCTCGCTCGATGCGGTGGAAAAGGTGCTGCGCGTCGGCGTGTTCGTGCAGTGCACCGCCGACTTCACGCAGCAGAGCGAAGTGGCCGATGCCGCCTCCGACCTGCTGCACCGCGTGTTCGGCGAGGCCGGCGTGCACGTGCGCACGGCGGTCGGTGTCTACGCGCTGCCGAAGAACGCGACGGTCGAGGTGGAGATGACCGTCGCTGCCAAGCAGAACATCGGCTAGCCGGCGGGAAGGCTATCGCGGTGCGAGGGCCAGGACATCGCGCGCCAGCTGCGCGATCGTCAGCGGCGCGCAGCCCTCGGCGTTGTTGCTCACGGTGACGAACGCGTTCTGGCCCGCACGGGTGGTGCCCGCGATCACCTTGGCGAGCGCAGCGCGGGTTTCCGGATCGGGGTCGACGATCTTGTCGAAGGGGCCGTAGAGCTTTTCCGCGTCTTCGTACCCGAAGCGGCCGTGCCGGCGGTGCAGGTTCCAGCGGCACACCAGCGGGCCGGGCCACATGGCGCGCAGCATCGGCAGCTGGTCTTCGATGGGCGGCATCTTGGCGTGCAGGCCCATGCAGAAGGTCGCGCGCACGCTGCGCAGCATGTCGGCGAAGGCGGGGTTCAGCAGCTGAGGGTCGCGCACCTCGACGGCGATCACCGCGTCGGGCGCGGTCGATGTGATGTCGGGCAGCGATTCGAGCATCGCCGCGATGCGCGCCAGCAGCGCGGGCTGGTCGGCCAGGAGGTGCCCGGGTATCGGGCTCAGCTGGAATACCAGCACGCCGATGCGATGGCCCAGGCCTTCGAGCGCGGGCAGCACGAAGTCCTGCCGTGCGATCTCGCTGCTGAGGAACACCGGGTTGGCCTGCATGCCGCGCCCGCTTTCGTCGCGCACCGTGGCATCGGTGACCAGGCTGGGCGCCTTCACCATGAAGCGGAAGTCGTCCGGCACCATGGCGGCGTAGCGCGCGTATTGGCTGGCGGTGAGGGCGCGGTAGAAGTTGCGGTCCACGCTCACGGTGCGAAACAGCGGGTGCTTCGCCAGCGCGGAGAGGCCGTTCTTGGAAAGCACGGTCTCGGCGTATTCGCCGTCCCACACCAGGTTGGCCCAGCCGGGGTAGCTCCACGACGAGGTGCCCAGGCGCAGGTTGGGAGGCAGCGCGGCGGCCAGCTCGACCAGTTCCGGATCGGCCGGCGCGGGCTCGACCGTCGCGGTGCGCGGCGGCTTCTTCTTCGCGGCGGCTGCTTCGGCGGGCGGCGGTGGCGCGGCCGAAGGCGCTTCTTCGGGGCGCGGGAGGTCTGGAAAGAGGGAGTCCTGTACGTCGGCCATGGCTGGTGCCGCATTTTCGGCCAAGAGGAAAGCCGCCTGGCCGCGCCGGGCACAATCCGCGCCATGAAACAGTGGTTGCGTACGCAAGGCGGATGGTGGCTGGCCTGGCTGGCGCTCACCGCCGTGGGCGCCGTATGGATCGCGCGTGCCGAACTTGCGCAGATGCAGCAGGACTTCGAGACCGACGTGCGCATCGCGCACCGCCTCATGAGCCAGCAGATGGTGCAGTACGACGCCGTGCTGGCCACGCTAGCGCTGCTGGAGCCCAGCACGGGCGCGGACCATCCCGAGCAGCGCCTGCCTTCCGTCTACTCCTCGATCCTGCGCGTGCAGCGGCGCGACCGCGACCAGCCCTGGCCCGACAGCGCGCGCGCCGGCGCACTGGAAGCTGCCGAGGCGCGCTCGCGCAGCCTCCAGCGCGCCGAGCTGGCCACGCTCGACCTGGCCCATGGCCGCTACACGCTGGTCATCGGCGCCACGCCTTTCAGCTACGCGCTCGACATCGACCTGGCCGGCTCCGTGCCCTGGCGCGACTGGCCGATGAATCCGCAGCGCAGCCCCGTGCGGCTGAGCCTGCAGCGCGACGGCCAGCAACTGGTGCTGCAGCCCGGCGTGATCTCGCCGAGCACGAACGGATGGCGCTTCGGCCTGACCAAGGCGCTCGCGTCTCCGAGCCAGCCTTTCGATCTGGTTGCCGAGAGGCAGGTGGTTTGGGGCGAGCTGCCCTGGCGCGGCATCGCCGGCTGGGCCGCCGCGATGGCGCTGCTGCTCGCAGGCCTGTGGACCGCCCAGCGCCAGCGCGTGGCGCGCCGCCGGGCCGAGGAACTGCTGCGGCTCGGGCAGGTCGCGCGGCTCAATGCGCTTGGCGAGCTTTCCGCAGGCCTTGCGCACGAACTCAACCAGCCGCTCACGGCAGTGCTGGCCAACACCCAGGCCGCCCGCCGGCTGCTCGACGACGATCCGCCCGATCTGGACACGGCACGCGACGCGATGGGGCGCGCGGCAGAGCAGGCGCGCAGCGCGGCAGGCGTGGTGGGCCGGCTGCGCCGAGTGATCGAACGTCCGGGCGCCGGCAGCGAGACGAAGCCGCTGGTGCTGCAGGATGTGGTGCGCAGCGCCATGCACCTGCTGGCGCCCGAGTTCGCGAAGCGCGGCGTCGCCGCACAGTTCGATGCATCGGCACAGGCGCCGGTGCGCGTGCAGGCCGAGGACGTGGCGCTCGAGCAGATCGTGCACAACCTGCTGATGAACGCGCTGCAGGCACTCGACCTGGTGCCGGCGGCCGAGCGGCGGCTGGTGTTGTCCGTCGATCGCAAGGGACAGGAAGGCGTCCTGACCGTGACCGACAACGGCCGCGGCATCGCCCCCGAGGCGCTGCCGCGTCTCTTCGAACCCTTCTTCAGCACGCGCGAGGGCGGGCTTGGCCTCGGCCTGAGCCTCAGCGAGACGCTGGCCAGCGGCATGGGCGGCAGCCTGAGCGCCGCCAATGCCTCGCCGCGCGGCGCGTGCTTCACCTTGCTGCTGCCGCTGGCCGATCCGCCATCGTCGCCGTAGTCGTCTTCCTCGCCGTGAACACTACAAGCATCCATCCGCCGCAATCCCCGCTCATCCACCTGATCGACGACGACCAGGCGGTGCGCGACGGCCTCTCGCTGCTGATCGGCACGGTCGGCCTGCGCGTGCAGGCGTGGGCCGACCCGCAGGCCTTCATCGACGGCTTCGACCGCGCCAGCGTCGGCGCCATCGTGCTGGACGTGCGCATGCCCGGCATCAGCGGGCTCACCGTGCTCGACCGGCTGGTGGCGCAGGGCGTCGACCAGCCGGTGATCATGCTGACGGGCCACGGCACCGTCGAGATGTGCCGCCGCGCCTTCAAGGCCGGCGCGGCGGAGTTCCTCGAGAAGCCGGTGGACGACGAGCAACTGCTCGAGGCGCTGCAGCAGGCGGTGCGCCAGCATGTGCGCTCGCGCGAGCGCTCGCAGGCCGACAACGCCGCGCGCGAGCGTGTGGCGCAGCTGTCGGAGCGCGAGCGCGAGGTGCTGGCCTTCATCGTGCAGGGGCTCACCAACAAGGAGATCGCGCGCACGCTCGCGCTGTCGCCGCGCACGGTCGAGACGCACCGTGCCAACCTGTTCGCCAAGCTCGACTGCGATTCGCTCGCGCAGCTGATCCGGCGCTATGCGGTGCTGGTGGACGGGGAGGGCGCTCCGTAGAACTACGGAGCGCCGGGCGTAGCCGTACGAATGGCAAGCGCGGACAGCGTTTTCTACAGTGGCACAGCCGTCGGCAAGGGCCGGCGCAACAACCCGAATCCACTGGAGATAACGAACAATGCAATCCATCTTCCGCCTCGGCGGCGTCGCCGTCCTGCTCGCAGCCTCCGTCGCCCAGGTGCAGGCCCAGGCCCAGGCGCCCGCGCCGGCCGTGCGCACCGAGAAGAACATCTCGCTCGCCCTGGCCAACCAGATCGCCGCCGAAGCCGTGGCCGCCTGCGCCGCCAACGGCTACAACGTGGCCGCCACCGTGGTCGACCGCGCCGGCACCGTGCGTGCCGTGCAGCGCGCCGACAACGCCGGCCCGCACACATTGGCATCGAGCGAGCGCAAGGCGTGGACCTCGGCTTCGGCCAAGAGCCCCACGCAGGCCATGATGGAAGGCGCGCAGAAGAACCCTGGCGCCGCCAACCTGGTGTACCTGCCGGGCTTCCTGCTGCTGGGCGGCGGCGTGCCGGTCAAATCGGGCAATGAGGTGATCGGCGCGGTCGGTGTGGGCGGCGCGCCCGGCGGCCACCTCGACGAGCAGTGCGCCAACGCAGCGCTCGAGAAGGTCAAGGGCCAGCTCTGATGACCGCGCGCGGTATCTGGCCGGGCCTGCTGGCGGTTGCGCTCGGGCTGGGCGTGCCGGCCGGTGCGCCTGCCCAGGTGCCGCCGCTGGCTGCCGAGGTGCTGGCTTTCGAGGGGCTGCACCAGGCCGCCTGGCACGGCGACCTGCAGAAGCTGAAGTCGCTGATCGCCTCGGGTGCGAACCTCGATGCGCGCGATTCGCGCGGGCGCACGCTGCTGCACGTCGCCACCTTCGCCCGGCAGCGCGAGGCGATCAGGCTGCTGGCCAAGGCCGGCGCCGACCTTGACCTGCTGGAGGACGACCGCTACGACGCCGTCACCATCGCCGCCGTGGCCGACGATGCGGCCACGCTCTCGGTGCTGCTCTCGCTTGGCGCCAAGGCCGGGCAGACCACGAGCCGCTACGACGGCACCGCCCTCATTGCAGCCGCGCACCTCGGCCACGACGAGGTGGTGCGCAGGCTCATCGCCGCGGGCGCCCCGCTGGACCACGTCAACAACCTGCACTGGACGGCGGTGATCGAATCCATCGTGCTCGGTGACGGCGGCCCGCGCCACCAGCGCACGCTGGCCGCATTGGTCGAGGCAGGCGCCGACCTCAAGCTCACCGACCGCCAGGGCAACACGCCGCTGCAGCTGGCGGAGGCGCGCGGCTACACCGCGATGGCCAAGCTGCTGGAGACACCGCGCGCAAAGTAGGCAGCTCGGGGAGAATGGGGCCTCGCCACGAGGCGCCAGGAGGAAATCGCCCCATGTACATGCCCCCGCAGTTCAATGCGAAGGACCCGGCCATCGCGCTGGAGTTGATGCGTTCGCATCCCTTTGCGAGCCTGATCTCGAACGACGACGACGGCCTGCCGTACGTCACGCACCTGCCGCTGGTCGCCGAGCAGCGAGCGGGCGACGAGCTGGTGCTGTGGGGCCATTGCGCCAAGCCCAATCCGCACTGGCGTTACCTGCAGGCCAGGCCTCGGGCGGTGGCCACCTTCCTCGGGCCGCACTCCTATCTCTCTCCTTCCGTCTACCCCGATCTCGCGCGCGTGCCGACCTGGAACTACCTGGCGGTTCACTGCACCGTCGAGGCGCGGCTGATCGAGGAGCCCGCCGAAAAGGATGTGCTGCTCAAGAAGCTCATCCATGACCACGAGCCCGCCTACGCGCAGCAATGGCGCGACCTCGGCGAGGAGTTCCAGCTCAAGATGCTTGCCGGCATCGTGGGCTTCGAGCTGCGGGTGACGGCGCTGCAAGGCAAGATCAAGCTCAATCAGCATCGCCGCGAATCGCATGCCGCGATGCATGCCGTCTACAGCGCGGGCACGCCCGACGAGCAGGCGCTGGCGGCATGGATGGGGCGCCTGGGCATGACGGCCGGGGCGCCGGTCGCGGAGGGCGGCTGAGGTGCGGGGACTCGGTCTGATCGGACTCGTGCTCGTGCTGGCGATCGTCGGGCTGGTCGCGAAGAAGCAGCTGAGCAGTGTGGCCTCTTCCGCGCGGCCGGCGGTGCCCGGCGTCGAGGCGCCCGCTGTCGGCGGCGCGGCTGCGAACCCGCAGCAGGTGCAGCAACAGGTCAAGGAAGCGCTGGACGCCGCCGTCAAGACGCGCCAGATGCCGGATGACAACTGAGGCGATCCACTCCCAGGAGATGCACGACGACGCGCACTGGATGGCGCTCGCGCTCGCCGAGGCGCGCCTTGCGGCCGAAGCCGGCGAAGTGCCGGTGGGCGCGGTGCTCGTGCAGGACGGCCGGCTGATCGCGACAGGGCGCAACACGCCGGTCGCGCAGCACGACCCCAGCGCGCATGCCGAGATCAATGCACTGCGCGCAGGAGCCCTGGCGCTGGGCAACTACCGGCTCGACGGCTGCGAGCTGTTCGTGACGCTCGAGCCCTGCGCGATGTGTTCGGGAGCGATGCTGCATTCGCGGCTTGCCCGCGTGGTTTACGGCGCAGCCGATCCGAAGACCGGTGCTGCCGGCTCGGTGCTCGATCTTTTCGCAGAGCCTCGTCTGAACCACCGCACGCTGGTGCAGGGTGGGGTGCTGGCCCAGGAGTGCGCCGAGGTGCTGCAGGCTTTCTTCCAGCAGCGGCGCAGCGCCGCGCGCGCACAGGCCGAGCCCTTGCGCGACGACGCGCTGCGCACGCCGCCCGCACGCTTCGATGCGCTCGCCGGCTACGACTTCGCACCGCACTACGTGCAGGACCTGCCGAGCCTTCAGGGCTGGCGCATGCACTATGTCGACGAAGGCGCCGGTGACGATCCGGCTTGCTGCCTCTGCCTGCATGGTCCGGGCGAATGGGGCTATCTCTTCAGGCACCTGGTGGGCGCGACGGGCCTGCGCACGCTGGTGCCCGACCTGATCGGCTTCGGCAAGAGCGACAAGCCCAAGCGCGAGGCAGCGCATCGCCTGGAGTGGCATCGCGACGTGCTGCTCGAATGGCTGGACCGCGTGCGGCCCGATGCGTCGGCGCTGGCGCTCGTCCACAGCCGGGCGGCCTCCGGACTCGCCGCGCTCCTGCAGGCGGCAGCGCCCGGTCGGTTCGCGGTGGTGCTCGTCGCGCCCGACGGGCATGAGCGCGCCGATGATGCATGGCGCGCGCCCTTTCCCGACAGGGGGTTCGAGGCAGCGCTGCGCGCGCTCGGCCCTGTCTCCAAGGCCTCGGGGCCGACGCCGGAGCAGGCGGCGGCGCTCGCGCTGCAGCTGAGAAACGCAATGGGATACTCGAACGCGTGACCAAACACATCTACATCTACTCTCCCTCCAGCGCGGTCCGCGACAAGGCCGCTTTCCGGCGCGGCGTGAAGCGGCTCAAGGCTCTGGGCCATGAAGTCGAGGTCGACGATGCGGCACTCTCGGTGCACCAGCGCTTCGCGGGCGACGACGCCACGCGGCTCGCGGCGATCTCGCGCGCGGCTGCCAGCGGCGCCGACGTGGCGCTCATCGCGCGCGGCGGCTACGGCCTCACGCGCATCCTCGACGCCATTCCCTACAAGGCCCTGGCCAAGGCGATCGAGAAGGGCACCGAGTTCGTCGGCTGCAGCGACTTCACCGCGCTGCAGAACGCGCTGCTGACGAAGACCGGCGCGGTGACCTGGTCGGGTCCTGCGGTCGGAGAAGACTTCGGCGCCGAGGCCGGCCCCGACGACATCATGGAGGCCTGCTTCGACGACCTGATCACGGGGCAGGGCGAAGGCACCGGATGGCGCATGCCGGCGCGAGACGTCGACCTCGAGTTCAAGCCCGTGCAGGATGCGGTCCTGTGGGGCGGCAACCTCTGCGTGCTCACCAGCCTGCTCGGCACGCCGTACTTCCCGGCGGTGGACAAGGGCGTGCTCTTCATCGAGGACGTCAACGAGCACCCTTACCGCATCGAACGCATGCTCGATCAACTGAAGATGGCCGGCGTGCTCGCGCGCCAGCGTGCCGTCGTGTTCGGGCAATTCACGGGCATCCGCAAGGTGCCGGGTTACGACCGCGGGTTCGGACTGAACACGGTGATCGACCGGCTGCGCGCGTCGCTGAAGGTGCCGGTGCTGGCTGGCCTGCCATTCGGGCACGTTCAAACAAAAGTTTTATTGCCGGTGGGGGCGAAGGTGTCGATGGCCGCAGAGGGGCGTGATATTTTTCTCGTTTGGGGCCACAGGGACGCACATGGCCATGACGATCACCATGGACATGACCATGATCACCCCCACTGATTGAGACACAAAGGGAATAAAACGTTAAAAATAAAAACGGCCCCGAGGGGCCGTTTCAGATTCAATTGTTTTTGGTGAAGCGCTGATGCGTTCGCGGCCCCATCGAGCCAGGCAGTCCGCCCTTGAACATGCTATTGATCGCTTTCATCTGGCGGCGCGCGGCGGTTTCACCGTCGATGGCGCTCAGCGCGATCATGACGTCCTGCCGCAGGTACCACAGCGCCTCGACGTCGGCGGCAAACCGCACGCGCTGGCTCACCCGCTGGACCGAGTGACCGCCATGGCCCTGGAGCGCCGAAAGCATCGCGGTACGGATGCGCCCCAGCTGGCTCTCCGTCGCTCGGTGCGATCCGGAGCCGGGTACGTTCAGCAAACGAAGAAGACGGCGAAAGAACATGGGACGGGCGTTGTGGCGCCGAAAGCGGGAACGGACGCTACCTTAAGCCTGAGTTAACCATTCCACAAGATGTGAAACGATGTTTCTTGTTTGCAAACAACACGCTTTACTTATCGTTTTCGCTGGCCGTTGAATTTTGTTTTCCAAAGTACTACAAATTGAGCGTGACTCCTTTTATGCCCGTCTCGCTGCCACCGACACTTGCTGAATACTGAAGCCATCGATCCATTTCGTGCGTATAGGAACGGATGGAGATGGAATGTCCGCAAAGGTGGCGGGACCGGGGTGCGAGGGGCCCGGGCATTTACAACGATCGACAGAAATCGAGAATCAAAACGGTATGGGTGTCAATTCCACAGTCGTGTTCGCTGATTTGACGGGAAGCACGAGGGTCTTCGAGGCGATGGGCAACGCGCGCGCCACGGAAACCGTGACCCGTCTGACGCAGTGGATCGGCGGCGTGTGCCAGGCGCATGGCGGCCGCGTGGTGAAGTCGCTCGGCGACGGCGTCTTCGCGATCTTCTCCAGCGGGGCGGCGGCCACGCATGCCGTCATCGAGCTGCAGCGCTATCACCAGAAGCGGCTGCTCGCATGGCCGGCACCCCTGCGCATGGCGCTGCAGATCGGGGTGGCCAGCGGCGAGGTGGTGGAGGTGGAGGGCGACTGCTATGGCGATGCCGTGAACCTCGCCTCGCGATTGAGCGACCTCGCGGGGCCCGGCCAGATCTGGGTGACGGCCGCCGTGATTTCACAGCTGCGCGAAGGCTCCGTGCAGCATCGCGACCTGGGCCTGATCAACATCCGCGGGCGCAGCGAGATGTCGGTGGTGCACCGCATCGACTGGCAGGAGGACGTGACGTCCTTCCTCACCGTGCCGGCCGCGCTCGCGCCTCTGCGGATGCCCGATTCCTCCTTCGGCCAGATCGAGCTCGCGTGGCTCGACGTGCGCTCCATGTTCCGCACCGAGGAGCTCCCGATCCATTTGGGCCGCGTCGACGACGCGCAGTTCGTGGTGAAGGACCCGCGCGTCTCGCGGCTTCACGCCCGCATCGAGTTGCGGCACGGCAGCTGCGTTCTGATCGACGTCAGCACCTACGGCACCTGGGTGCGCTTCCACGGCAACGACGGGCCCAGCACCGAGATAGCGCTGCGGCGCGAGGAGTGCGTGCTGCATGGCCGGGGCGAGATCGGCCTGGGCGCGCCCCTGAGCGATTTCAGCGCGCCGACCATCGCCTTCAACACGAGCAGCGGCGACGTGCTGCTGTCGCGCCGCGAAATCGCACGCTGAGCGTCGACCTGCGCTGCAGCGTCACTGCCCGCGGTGCCGACATTTGGCTAGGATGCCTGGCCGAGACCGGGTGCACCGCGCGCACGTATCGGGCGTTGCGTATCCATTCGGGCGTGTCCGCCCCTCAGGCCTGGAGCCACTGTGAACCTCAAATCGCAATCTTCTGTTTTCAAGCTGGCGGCCATCGGTGCCGTCGCCTTCGGTGCGCTGCTGGCGGCGGGAGCCGCCGATGCGCGCGGAAGCTGGTCGGTGCAGATCGGCACCCCCGGCTACGTGGTCGGCGGCTATCCGGCGCCGTACTACGCTCCGCCGCCGGTGTACCCCTATCCGGCGCCGATCTATTACGAACCGCCCCCGCCGGTGTACTACCGGCCACCGCCTCCTGTGTACTACCGCCCCGCACCGGTCTACACGCCGCCTCCAGGACGCATCTACTACGGGCCCGGCTATCCCTACCGCCCGCCGAACGGCTGGGACGACGAGCGCGACTGAAGCGCCTCCTGCTGAATCCTTTCTGAAGCGCTGGCATGCCCTCTGGCATGCCAATTTTGTTTCAAGGAGTGACTAAAAAGTCACATTGCTACACATTTTTGTGGCGACCTGACCGCTCCTGGACACCTGTCCTGCCGTTTTTGCGCAGGGCATGCCGCTTGCCTTTGATCGCTCCGACAGGCGCCGATGCGCCACAGGAGCGAGGATCATGTTGGAACAGCTGGAGGCCGGGCCCGCAACACCGGCCGACGAGGTGGTGTACGTCGCGCAGACGGCAAACGCCCGGGAAGACGCAGCGGCGCCTCACGGCTCCCGCCCACTGAAGGCAGCGGCTGCGTTCTCGATCGCATCGGCGCTGGCCGCCTGCGGCGGCGGGGGTGGAGGAGGGGGCGGCGGGGCCGGCGGCTTCGGCTTTCCCATCGGCGGCGGTGGCGTCGCACCCGGCTCCAACCCGGCCACCCCCACGCCCGATACCGGCCCCTATCACTACACCCAGGCCCAGTCCGACGCGGAGGCCGCGCGCTTCCTGCTCCAGGCCCAGTTCTCCGCTTCCGAGGACGAGATCGCCGCCGTGCGCGCCAAGGGCTACCTGCCGTGGCTCAGCGAACAGCTCGCCGCGCCGCGCCAGCCGTCGGCCTGGGAGTGGGTCAACAGCAAGACGTATGGCAAGGTAGAAACCGATGCCATGATCTGGCGCCAGCTCATGACGGCGGCGGATCCGGTGCGCAAGCGCATGGCGCTGGCGCTCAGCGAGATCTTCGTGGTCTCGGGCACCGAGATCGGATCGAGCTGGCCCACGGCCATGATGGCCCAGTACTGGGACATGCTCGCCAACGGCGTCACCGCCAACTTCCGCCAGCTGCTGGAAGACGTGACGCTGAATCCCGCGATGGGCTTCTATCTCAACACCCGCGGCAACAGGAAGGAAGACGCTTCCGGCCGCCAGCCTGACGAGAACTACGCGCGCGAGGTCATGCAGCTCATGACCATCGGCCTCTACCAGCTCGAAGCAGACGGCACCGTGAAGACCGGCGCCGATGGCCAGCCGATCGAGACCTACGTGCAGAACGACGTGACCAACCTCGCGCGCGTGTTCACCGGCTACGACCTCGACATCCGCTCGTCCGAGCGCAACGGCTTCACTCCTCCGGGGGCCAGCTACACCATCGAGACCAACGCGTGGACCACGCGTCCCATGGCCTTCACGGCCGCCAACCACTCGATGCTGGAGGCTCGCTTCCTGGGCGCGACCGTGCCCGCAGGAACGGCCGGCCCGGCGGCGCTGAAGATCGCGCTCGACACGCTCTTCAACCATCCGAACGTCGGGCCCTTCATCGGCCGGCAGCTGATCCAGCGGCTGGTCACCAGCAACCCGAGCCCAGCCTATGTGAAGCGCGTGGCCGACATCTTCGCGAACAACGGCGCGGGCGTGCGCGGCGACATGAAGAGCGTGTTCGCCGCCGTTCTGATCGACGACGAGGCGCGCGGCCCCGCTGGCCTTTCCGATCCGAACTTCGGCCACCTGCGCGAGCCCATGCTGCGGTTCGTGCAATGGGGCCGCACCTTCGGCATCGGCTCGGCATCGGACAACTGGAACATCGGCAATACCTTCGATCCGAGCTCGAGCCTGGGCCAGTGCCCGCTGCGCTCGCCCTCGGTCTTCAACTTCTTCCGGCCGGGCTACGTGCCGCCCTCGACCGCGATCGCCAGCAACAAGATGGTCGCGCCCGAGTTCCAGCTGGTCAACGAGACCAGCGTGGGCGGCTATCTCAACTTCCTGCAAGGCAAGCTGCAGAACGGCTTCGACAACAAGGACGTGATCGCCACCTATACGGCCGAGAAGGCGCTGGTGAACGATCCCGCCGCGCTGGTGCGCCGGCTCAACCTGCTGCTCACCGGCAACCAGCTCTCGGCCGCCACGGTCGCGCTGATCACCGACGCGCTGAGCAAGGCGCCGCTGGCGAACCCCACCACCGACGCCCGCAGGCTAGACCTCATCTGCGCCGGCGTGCTGCTGGTGATGGGCTCGCCCGAATACCTCGTGCAGAAATGAAGACAGAAGCCGGAGCGAACCGAACATGCACCTGATCGATCCCGCCCGCCACACGCGCCGCGCGTTCCTGCGCCGCTCGGGCCAACTCGCGATGGCCGGCACCGCGCTGCCTTTCGCGCTCAACCTCGCCGCCATGGGCGAGGCCGCGGCCCAGGCCGCACCGGGCGACGACTACAAGGCGCTGGTCTGCGTCTTCCTCTTCGGCGGCAACGACTACGCCAACACGCTCGTCAACTTCGACACCGACAGCTACAACAAGTACAGCACCATCCGCGGCGGCATCGCGCTGCCGTACGCGGGCCTCGCAGCCACCGAACTCAAACCCGACGTGGCGCTCGGCAGCGGCCGCAAGTACGCGCTGAACCCGACGATGGGCGGCCTTGCCACGCTCTTCGACCAAGGCAAGATGGCCGTGCAGCTCAACGTCGGCCCGCTCATCAAGCCGCTCACGCGCGCGCAGTTCAACAGCACGAACCGCCGGGATTTCCCGATTCCGCCCAAGCTCTTCTCGCACAACGACCAGCAGTCGATCTGGCAGTCGTCGTCGCCCGAGGGCTCGACCATCGGCTGGGGCGGCAACCTCGGCGACCTGATGCTCGGCGGACAGCGCAATGCGTCGCTGTTCACCTGCATCTCGGTGGCGGGCAACGCGGTGTTCCTGTCGGGCGACGAGGCGCTGCAGTACCAGGTCGGCACGGGCGGCGCGGTTCGCATCAACAGCGTGAGCCCGGCAACCGGCAGCGTGTACGGCTCCTCGGCCGTCAAGGCCGCCATGCAGCAGATCGCGCAACAGGCGCGCGGCCATACGCTGGAGAACGAATACAACAAGGTCACGCTGCGCGCGGTGGAGGCGGAAGGAAGGATCACCTCCGCCATCCAGTCCGATGTCATGGACGTCACCTTTCCCACCAACGGCAACAACCTGGCCGCCCAGCTCAAGATGGTCGCCCGCCTCATCCGCGGGCGCGCCTCGCTGGGCGTGAAGCGCCAGGTGTTCTTCGTTTCCATGGGCGGCTACGACCTGCACGACGACCTCGACACCAAGCAGGGGCCGCTGATGCAGCGCCTGTCCGACGCCCTGGTCGCATTCCAGGCGCAGATGGAAGCCCTCCAGATCGCCGACAAGGTCGTGGCCTTCACCGCCTCGGACTTCGGCCGCACCCTGTCGAGCAACGGCAACGGTTCCGACCACGGCTGGGGCAGCCATCATTTCGTGATTGGCGGTACCGGCCCTGACAAGGGTTCGGGCAAGGGCCCGGGCGCGGTGAAAGGCAAGGCCTTCTACGGCACGCCGCCGCCGGTGAGCGTGGGCAACACCTCGGCCGACGACGACCAGTGGCACGTCGGGCAGGGGCGGCTGCTGCCGACCACCTCGGTCGACCAGTACGCGGCGACGCTGGCCAAGTGGTTCGGCGTGCCCGATTCGGACCTCAACGGCATCCTGCCGAACCTGAAGAATTTCAACAACATCACAGCGCCGAGCGGCATCAGCTACCCGCGCGACATGGGGTTCATGACATGAACACAGCAATGAGCAGCATGGCCAGCATGAGCGCCATCGGCGGCCTCAACGGCATGGAGGGCGGCGCCAGCGTGAACTTCAGCGCCGAGCCCCACGACGAACCGCGCACTCCCGAGCGCAGCAAGGGCGTGACCCACGTGCGCCCCTTCACCAGCGTGGACGCGGCCATCGCGGCGGTGGAGTCGCTGGACCGCGAGCTCAGGAAGTTCGAGCTCGCCGTGGCCGACAGCCTGCAGGACTACCTCGGCGTGCAGATGGCGCAGATCACCGACTGCGCGCTGGCGCGCGGCTGGGAGCCGGTGAGCTTCATGCAGCGCGAGGGCTTTCGCGTCTATCGCTACGAGGCGATGCGCAGCCCGCGCAAGGGCAGGAAGGAAAGGCGCAGCCGCGAGGGCTGAGCGCCTAGCCGCCGGCCGCGAGGATCTGCTCGAGCCTTGCGAAGTCGACCGGCTTCTGCAGATGGTGGTCGAAGAGCCCTTCGGCAGAGCGGCCGTTGGAGTCCTGCACCGAGAAGCCCGAGATCGCGATCAGCAGCCTGGGCGTGCCTTCGCGGGTGCTCTCGCGCAGTTGTCGCGCCACTTCGGTTCCCGGCAGGTCGGGAAGGCTGAGGTCGATCAGCGCCGCATCGAAGCTTCCGGCGGCGGCCGCGTCAAGCGCCTGCCGCGCCGTGTAGGTGCAGCGCGCGGTGTGGTCGAGCAGGCTCAGCAGCTCCTGCAGCAGGTCGGCCGAGGCCTGGTTGTCGTCGACGATGAGCACGTTCACTGGGAGCTCTTCTTTCCGTCAGGTTGGGTGTCAGATGGGTTGGCAAGCACGGCGGGCACCTGCAGCGGCAGCTCGACCGTGAAGCGCGACCCCTCTCCGGGTGCGCTCTCCACGTCGATGCGCCCGCCGTGCAGGTCGACGATCTTGCGGGTGATGAAGAGGCCGAGGCCCAGGCCGGCCGCGTGCTTGCGGCTGTCGTCGGTGCGCTCGAACTGCTCGAAGATGCGGGCCTGGTCTTCCGGCGCGATGCCGATGCCCTGGTCGCGCACGCTCACGCGGGCCGTGTCGCCCGACTGTTGCACGAGCATTTCGACGGGCTTGCCGCCGCCGTAGCGCATCGCGTTGGTCAGCAGGTTGGTCAGCACCTGCTCGATGCGGAATTCGTCCCATGCGCCGCGCAGCTCGGCCGGCGCCGACAGCGTGACGACCGTGCCCGCGGCCTCGGCCTGCTGGCGCAGGTTTTCCACCACTGCCTTCGCCAGGGCCGAGAGATCCGTCGGCTGGGGCTTGATGGACAGCGCGTCGCGCCTGAGCCGCGTGACGTCGAGCATGTCGTCGATCAGCCGCACCATGTTGCGGATCTGCCGCTGGTCCCGCTCGATCATCGCGGGCAGCCGTTCGGGCGAGAAGCTGGCGAGGTTGCCCTTCGAAAGATGCAGCTGCCGCAGCTGCGCCTCGAGGTAGAGGGTGTTCAGCGGCGTGCGCAGCTCGTGCGACACCATCGACATGAAGTCGTCGCGCATGCGCACCGCGCGCTCCAGGTCGTGCTGCGTCTGCTGCAGCTGCTGCACCAGCTCTTCCTGCTTCTTGTGCGCGGCGGCCAGCAGGTCCATCTCGTGGCGCAGGGCCTTGCGGTGCTGGTAGAGGTCGACGAACACGTTCACCTTGCTGACGACGGCGTGCGGGTCCAGCGGCTTGTGCAGGAAGTCGACCGCGCCGCTCTCGTAGCCCTGGAAGGCGTAGTTCAGTTCGCGGCCCGCCGCGCTCACGAAGATGATGGGAATGTGCCGCGTGCGCTCGGTGCCGCGCATCAGCTCGGCGAGCTCGAAGCCGTTCATGCCGGGCATCTGCACGTCGACGATGGCCAGCGCGAATTCGTGCTCCAGCAGCAGCGCGAGTGCGGCCTCGGCCGAGCCCGCGCGGTAGGCGGTGCGGCCGGGCGCGCGGATCAGCGCCTCCAGGGCCAGCAGGTTTTCCGGCAGGTCGTCCACGAGCAGCAGCTTGCTTTCGATGTCAATGTTCATGGACGGCCTCCAGTTGGAGCAGCAGGGCGCGCAGGTCGCGCAGCGGCAGCACGTAGTCGGGGAGATGGCGCGCGATGGCGGCCTGGGGCATGGTGGGAATCTGTGCTTCCTCCGGTTCCTGGACGGCCGTGAGCCCGCCGGCCAGATGGATGCGATGCAGGCCTTCGGCGCCGTCCTCGTTCGCGCCGGTCAGCAGGAAGCCGGCCAGCGCCGATCCGTAGACGTCGGCGGCGGAGCCCATCAGCAGGTCGATGGACGGGCGCGAGAAGAGCACCGGCGGTTCGCAGCTCAGCGAGAACGCACGCTCGCGCTCGATCGACAGGTGATAGCCCGGCGGCGCGAAATACAGGCAGCCGGGCGCGAAGGGCATCTTGTCGTTGGCCTCGTGCACGGGAATGGGCAGCCGCTGCGCGAAGATCTCGGCCAGTCGGCTCTCGTGTTCCTCGGGCAGGTGCAGCACCACCGCCATCGGAATGTGCCAGCTGGCGGGCAGGTCTTCCAGCAGCGCCGAGAGCGCATCGATGCCGCCGGCCGAGGCGCCCAGCACCACCGCATCGACGCGCTTGCGCACCGGCGAACGCAGCTGGCGTTTCATCTGGCGCGTCATGTGGCTTTCTTGCGGTAGATGCGTTCGGCGCGCGCATGCGCGTCGAAGCGGTCGGCGTAGCTCGAGAAATCGATGCTTTCCTTCGACCCGAGCCCGAGAAAGCCGCGGTGCGACAGCGACTCGTGGAACAGGCCCAGGGCCCGGTCCTGCAGCTCGCGGTTGAAGTAGATCAGCACGTTGCGGCACGACACGAGCTGGGTTTCCGCGAACACGCTGTCCGTCGCCAGGCTGTGGTCGGCGAAGATCACGTCGGCGCACAGCGAGGGGTCGAAGCGCGCTGCCTCGTAGGCGGCGGTGTAGTAGTCGGAGAACTCGCCGCGCCCGCCGGCTCGCTGGTAGTTCGCGGTGTAGCCGCGGATGGCCTCCAGCGGGAAGATGCCCTGCCTGGCCTTCTCCAGCGATGCGGGGTTGATGTCGGTGGCGTAGATCTGGGTGCGCGCCAGCAGCCCTTCCTCGCGCAGCAGGATTGCCAGCGAGAACACTTCCTCGCCCGTGCTGCAGCCTGCCACCCAGACCTTGACCGAAGGGTAGGTGTGCAGGATCGGCACCACGTGCTGCCTGAGCGCCAGGAAGTAGGACGGGTCGCGGAACATCTCGCTCACCGGGATCGTCAGGAACTGCAGCAGCCGCCCGAAGAGCGCCGGGTCGCGCAGCACGCGCTCCTGCAGCGCCGAGATGTTGGCGAATCCCAGCTGGTCGAGCGCGTACAGCACCCGGCGCTTCTGCGAGGCGGTGGTGTAGTTGCGGAAGTCGTAGCTGTACTTGAGGTAGATGGCCTCCATCAGCAGGCGCAGCTCGATCTCGGTGTCGCTCAGCGGAGGCAGCGGCGCTGCATTCGCTGCAGTCGCCGGTGCGCCGGCCCTGGACATGTCGTTGCGTGCGGTCACAGCCGCTCCATCTTCGGCAGCCAGACGCGCAGCAGCGAGAACAGGCGCTCCAGGTCCACCGGCTTGGCGAGGTAGTCGTTGGCGCCCGCGGCCAGGCATTGCTCGCGGTCGTCCTTGGTGGCCTTGGCGGTGATGGCGATCACCGGCATGTCGGCGAAGCGCGGGTTGCCGCGCAGGCGGCGCGTGGCTTCCAGACCGTCCATCTCCGGCATCATCACGTCCATCAGCACCAGGTCGATCTCGCTGACCTGGTCGAGCCGCTCGAGCGCCTCGCGGCCGTTGCGGCCGATCTCGACGATGGCGCCGCGCTGTTCCAGCGCACTGGTCAGCGCGAAGATGTTGCGCACGTCGTCGTCCACCAGCAGGATCGTGCGGCCCTCGAAGATGCGGTCGCGCCCGCGCGCCGTCTTCAGCATGCCCTGGCGCTCGCTCGACAGCTCGGCCTCCACCTTGTGCAGGAACAGCGTCACCTCGTCGAGCAGGCGCTCGGGCGAGCGTGCGCCCTTGATGATGATCGAGCGCGAGTAGCGCTGCAGCTCGGCTTCTTCCTCGCGCGTGAGGTTGCGCCCGGTGTAGACGATGACCGGCGGGAACGACACGATCTCCTCCGCCGCCATCGCCTTCAGCAGCTCGCTGCCCTGCATGTCGGGCAGCTTGAGGTCGGTGATCATGCAGTCGAACACGCGGGTGCGCAGCAGCTCCAGCGCCTCCTCGCCGGAGCCGACGGCGACGATCTCGATGTCGTCGTCGCCGATCAGCTGGATGACGCTCTCGCGCTGCAGCTCGTCGTCTTCCACCAGCAGCACGACCTTGACCTTCTGCGTGAGCTTTTCCTCCAGCCGTGCGAACACCTTCATCAGCTCGTCGCGGGTGGCCGGCTTCAGCGCGTAGCCGACCGCGCCCATCTGCAGCGCGGCGCCCTGGGCGCTCTCGGCGGCCGACACCACGTGGATCGGGATGTGACGGGTGTGCGGCGAATCCTTCAGCCGCTGCAGCAGGTCGAGGCCGGTGCTGTCGGGCAGGCGCATGTCCAGCAGGATCGCGTCGGGCAGGAACTGCGTGGCCAGATCGAAGCCATCGGCCGCGCCGTGAGCCACGAGGCACCTGTAGCCCAGCTCGTGCGCCAGGTCGTAGAGGATGTGGGCGAACTGAGGCTCGTCCTCGACCACCAGCACGCGGCGGACCTGGTCGCGCGGCAGGCTGCGGTCGTCGGCGAACTGCGGCGCCGGCACCGGGGCAGGGGGCTTGGGTGCCAGCGAGGGATGAGCGGGCTGCGCAGGGGCCGGGGAGTGCGCGACCCGGTGCGCCTGAGTGGCCGGCGGTCTGGGCTGCTGCTGATGGCCGGGCGAGGCCTGGGGCGCCTGCGCCGGCAGCTGCAGCGTGAAGGTGCTGCCCTGGCCGGGCGTGCTCTCGACCGTGAGGGTGCCGCCCAGAAGCTGCGTGAGGTCGCGCGAGATCGACAGGCCGAGGCCGGTGCCGCCGTAGCGCCGGCTGGTGGTGCCGTCCGCCTGGCGGAAGGCCTCGAAGATCAGCTCGTGCTGCGTCGGGTCGATGCCGATGCCCGAATCGGACACCGCGAAGGCCGCGCCGCCGTCGGCCGTGGGCGAGATGGCGAGCCTCACTTCGCCGCTGTCGGTGAACTTGATCGCGTTCGACAGCAGGTTCTTCAGGATCTGCTCCACCCGCTGCCGGTCGGTCAACAGCGAAGCCGGCGCGTCGGGGCTCAAGTCGAGCCTGAAGCCGAGCTTCTTCTGCATGCAAAGGGGAGCGAAGGTGTTTTCCAGGCTCTCGGCCAGCTTGGCCAGGGGCACGTTCTCGGTCACCACTTCGAGCTTGCCGGCCTCGACCTTCGCGATGTCGAGGATGTCGTTGATCAGCACCAGCAGGTCGTTGCCCGACGCGTAGATCGATTCTGCGAACTTCACCTGCTCGGCCGTCAGGTTGCCCTGCGGGTTGTCGCCCAGCAGCTTGGCCAGGATGAGCGCGCTGTTGAGCGGCGTGCGCAGCTCGTGCGACATGTTGGCGAGGAATTCCGACTTGTAGCGGCTCGCGCGCTGCAGTTCGTCGGCGCGGTCCTCCAGGTCGCGCTGTACGCGGCGCAGCGCGTTGTTGCGCTGGTCGAGCGCCTCGGTGCGCTCGGAAAGCTGGCTGTTCGTCTGCTCCAGCTCGGCCTGCTGGTTCTCGAGCATGGCCTGGGAGGCGCGCAGCGCGCGCGACTGTTCCTCCAGCTCCTCGTTGGCGGTGCGCAGCTCTTCCTGCTGCACCTGCAGCTCCTCGTTGAGCTGCTGGGTTTCGGCCAGCACATCCTGCAGCTGCTCGCGGTAGCGTGCGGCCGCCAGCGAGGTGCCGATGTCGTCCGCCACCATGTCCACGAGCTGGCTGCCGCGCTCGTCCAGCGTGCCGGGCAGGCCGAGCTCGACCACGCCGTTGACCATGCCGCTGCTGCCCACCGGCACCAGCAGCACCGCCTTCGGCGCCATCTCGCCCAGGCCGGAGTTGACCTTCAGGTACGCGGCGTCGATCGGGTCGATCAGCATGCGCCGGTTCTCGGCGGCGGCCTGGCCGACCAGGCTTTCGGTGGGCGAGAAGACCTGCGGCATGGCCTCCGCGGCACTGGAGAAGCCGTAGCTCGCCGCCCGGCGCAGCGGACCGTGGCGCTCGCGCACATAGATGGCGCCGACCGAGGTGCCCAGGTGGCGGGAGAAGAAGGAAAGGATCTTGCGCCCCATGTCCGGCGCGCTGAGCTCCCCGACCAGGTCGCCGACCAGCTCGGTCTGCGTACCGCGCAGCCAGGCTTCGTGCGCGAGCCGGTCGTTGTGCTCGGCCTGCTTCTTGAGCACCACGTCGTAGCTGTCGGACAGCCGCACCAGCTGCCTGCGCCCGAAGTAGGCCACCAGCCCGGTGAAACCCAGCGTGAACAGCAGGAAGAGCCCGACCACCCACCAGGCGGTGCGGTTGGCGTCGCTGTTGCGCTGGAAGCGCAGGGCCTGCTCGGTCTCCATGAAGGCGGTGAACTCGGCCCGCATGCTGTCGGTCAGGCGCTTGCCGCGGCCCACGCGCACCTGCAGCTGCGCGTCGTCGCCCTTGCGGCGGGCGGCGATCAGGTCGGCGGCGTACTGGTTCCAGGTCTCCTGGATGGCCGCGATGCGGTTGACCCGCTCCACCTGCTGGCGGTTGTCGGAGACCAGTTCACGCAGCGCGGTCGTCCCGGCCTTGACCCGGGGCAGCGCATCGCGATACGGATCGAGGAAGCTCTCGTCCCCGGTGATCACGAAGCCGCGCATGCCGGTTTCCATGTCGATGCTCTGGCGCTGGAGCTCGCTGGCGGCGCGGCTGACCCGGTCGGTGTGCTCGACCCATCCGATGGTCGACAGCAGGAACAGGATCAGCCCCACGAACACCACGGCGCCGAACAGACCGCCGATCAGGGGAAGCTTGATGTTGCGGCTCAGGAGCCGCTCGAAGTCGTCGGGATCGATCGCGGTGGGTGTTGTCGTCATCGGTGCCGTTTGTAAGCAAATCTTTTCAAGTTTGACCGAGAAAAACGCGCGACCCTGTCGGAGAAGTTCCCGACAGAGGAGCCAGGGCTGTGCAGCGACGAGAAAAAGGGGCGCCTCGCTATACTGTGATTCCGTACAGTGAGTGCCAGATGGGCTCCGAACCCCTCCATCCGCAAGACGCGCCTCCAGCTCCCGCCGTCCATACCGTGTCCGTCAAGGCCCTGTGCGCCTTCGGCGCGAAGGCGGGCGACCTGGACCTGCGCTTCGTGCCGGCGCCCAGCGCGCTCGAAGGCATGGCCGGCCATGCGCTGGTGCAGCACAGGCGCGGCGGCGACTATGAGTGCGAGGTCGCCCTCGAATCAACCTGCGGCAGCGTGCATGTGCGGGGCCGTGCCGACGGCTACGAGCCCGACAGGGCCAGGGTCGAGGAGATCAAGACCTTCCGCGGCGACTTCGACGCCATCCGCGGCAACCACCGCGCGCTGCACTGGGCGCAGGCCCGCACCTACGGCTGGATGCTGTGCGAGCGCGACGGCCACGACGAAATGGCCGTGGCGCTGGTCTATCTCGACGTCGCAACCGGCGAGGAAACCGTGCTCGAAGAGCATCACACCCGCGAGGCCCTGCGCGAGCACTTCGAACTGCTGTGCGGCCGCTATGCCGCCTGGGCCGCGAGTGAAGCCGAGCACCGCGCCGCGCTCGACGGCACGCTGGCCACGCTTTCGTTTCCGTACGGCAGTTTCCGGGCCGGCCAGCGCGAGCTTGCCGAGGCCGTCTACCGGGCCGGCGCAGGGGGACGCTGCCTGCTGGCGCAGGCGCCCACCGGCATCGGCAAGACGCTGGCCACCATCTTTCCGCTGCTGAAGGCGCGCGCGGCCCGGAAGGTCGACCGCCTGTTCTTCCTCACCGCCAAGACCTCGGGCCGGCCGGTGGCGCTGCACGCGCTGCGCATGCTGGACAAGGGCAGGGGGCCGGCCAGGCTGCGCGTGCTCGAACTCGCGGCGCGCGAGAAGGTCTGCGAATACCCCGACCGCGCCTGCCACGGCGACGCATGCCCGCTGGCCAGGGGCTTCTACGACCGCCTGCCGGCCGCGCGCGAGCAGGCCGTGCAGGTGGCATGGCTCGATCGCGAGGCGCTGCGCGAGATCGGCCTTGCGCAGGAGGTCTGCCCATATTTCCTTGCGCAGGAGATGGCGCACTGGGCCGATGCCGTCGTCGGCGACTACAACTACTACTTCGACAGCAGTGCCTTCCTCTATGCCGTGATGCGCGAGGCCGGCTGGCGCGCCGCCGTGCTGGTCGACGAAGCCCACAACCTGCTCGAACGCGCACGCGGCATGTACACGGCCGAGCTCGACGGCGGCGCACTGGAGGAGGCCCACCGCGCGGCGCCCGCCGTGCTGCGCGGTCCGCTCGCGCGGGTGTTCCGCGAATGGGACACGGTGCAGCAGTCGCAGCAGGCCGACTACGAAGCGGCAGACGAGATCCCGGAGCGCTTCCTGCGCACGCTGCAGGCCGCCAACACCGCCATGGCCGAGCATTTCGCCGCAACGCCCGAGTCTTCTCAGGGCCCCTTGCAGCGCTTCTTCTTCGACGCGCTGCACTTCGCCCGGCTGGCCGAGGCTTTCGGCGACCACTCGGTGTTCGAGCGCACGCTGGGCGCCACGCAGCAGGCGCGCCGCCTGGCCATCCGCAACCTCGTGCCGGCGCCGTTCCTGCACAGCCGCTTCGCGGAGGCGGCGTCGGTCACCTGCTTCTCGGGCACGCTGTCGCCTTTCGAGTTCTATCGCGATGCCCTCGGCGTGCCGGAGGACGCTGCATTGCTCGACGTGGCCTCGCCGTTTCGCAGCGCGCAACTGCACGTGGAGGTGGCGACCGGCGTGTCGACGCGCTTTCGCGATCGCGCGGGCTCGCTGCGCGACGTGGCCGACATCATCGGCGCTCAGTTCGAGCGACTGCCCGGCAACTACCTGGCCTTCTTCAGCAGCTTCGACTACCTCGAGAAGGCCTGCGCGGCTTTTTCGCTGAGGCACCCCGGCGTTCCCGTGTGGACCCAGACGCGCGGCATGCGCGAGGCCGACCGCCAGGGCTTCGTGGCGCGCTTCGAGGAGGGCGGGCAGGGCATCGGCTTCGCGGTGCTGGGCGGCGCTTTCGGCGAGGGCATCGACCTGCCGGGCAGCCGCCTGATCGGGGCCTTCGTGGCCAGCCTGGGCCTGCCTCAATACAACGCGCTCAACGAGATCACGCGCGAGCGCATGCAGGCGCGCTTCGGCAAGGGCTACGAATACACCTATCTCTACCCCGGCCTGCAGAAAGTGGTGCAGGCCGCCGGCCGCGTCATCCGCACCGAGGAAGACCAGGGCGTGCTGCACCTGCTGGACGACCGTTTCGCACGCGCCGAGATCCGAGAGCTTCTGCCGCGGTGGTGGCAGGTGCAACTGGTTGGCCGGAGCCAGGAATACCGACATGGATGATCGTGGCGTGCGCGTTATCGGCGGCCCCTGGTCGGGTCGAATTGCGGTGCGACTGAGCCGTTCGTGCTTGCATATCTTTTCTGTCTGCAAATCGCGAGTTGTTGGCGATTGTTTTCGGTTTTCCGGATAATGAATTTATGTGATTTAAACGATCGAAATGAGCAGTTTTTCTCTGGGCCGTCTTTCGGGCTGCTTAGACTCGAAGAGGTAATTCATCAATTAGCTATCTCTTCATGAAATCAATCTTTTCAAACTCTGAATCGGAAATCCCGAAAAACTCTCGCCGGCAGTTCCTGCAAACGGGCGCACAAACTGCCACTGCGATTTGGGGCGGCCTGGCGCTGACGGGATGCGGAGGAGGAGGAGGCGCCATCACTCCAAGTGGTGCGGGACTGTTTCCGGCTTCCGGGAACTCAAATGGACAGGCGGCGGTGCCGGCTCTCGAAAACTCGGCGCCGCAATCCGTAAACAATTCGAGTGCCGAGAATTCGCCTGGACCCGCTGCAGGTGGCACTGTCGACGAGAGTTTTTCCTCTGTCACGACACACCCGGTCATTCAGTCTTTCGTTCCTTCGGCCGAGGTTCCGGGAAAATTGATTGTTATCACTGGCGCCAAATTCGACTCTACAGCTGTCGTCAGCTTCGGCGGGGTGGCGGCAACGAAAGTCAGCGTCGATTCGGACACGCGGATTTCGGTCACGGTGCCCGCGTTGGCCGCGTCCGGGCCAATCACCGTAAAGACGACGGCGGGAGCCAGTCAGTCGAGCGCCCAGTTCTCCGTGCTGTCGGCACCCGCGCCGGCTGCTGGTTATCGGCTCGCCTGGCACGACGAGTTCGATGGCACCAGCTTGGACAAGAGGCGCTGGAGAGCACATGGCGGTACCCGGGGCGATGCCACCCATGCGCCCGATGCGATTGAGGTCGCCAACGGCGTCCTGACGATTTCGACCTATACGGATCCCGAGACGGGCAAGCACTGCACGGGCTTCCTGGACACGAACACCGGTGACCAAGGCAGATTCACCTTCGGCTATTTCGAGGCCCGCGTGCGCTTCGTGAGCATGCCCGGCCAGTGGTCGGCCTTCTGGCTGATGTCGAACATGAACAAGGTCTACGTGCCCGAGGACCCCAGTCTCGGGGTGGAGATCGACATCATCGAACATCGCGCGGTCGTGGAGAACAACGCAGGAAACGTCCGCAACCAGCATTCCAGTGCAATTCACTGGAATGGCTACGCGAAGGACGAGATGCAGACAGTCGGCAGCGGGCAGAAGCAACTGCCGGCGGGCCAGTCGTTCGCCGAATGGCATACCGTGGGTGTACTTTGGACTCCCTCGGGCTACCAGTTCTTCTTCGATGGAAATCCATACTGGGACACGACGATGGGGCTCTCCATGTCCCCGGAGTTCATCCGGCTCACCAGTGAAATCAAGGATCTCTACTGGGCTGGCAATATTCCGGCCGAAGGCTACGGCCGGCTGGGCGCCAGCACCAACGGGACCATGCAGATCGATTGGGTTCGCGTCTGGCAACTTCCCACACCTCCCTGACGTACCCTCATGACGCGCGCCGCCAGACGCCTCGAACACGCCGGACAGCCTGACCTGTTCGGCGAAGCGCCTGCGGCCGCGATCGAAGGGCTGCGCTATGAGAACGGGTTCCTCTCGCGCGAGGAGGAAGCCGGCCTGCTGGCCATCGTGCAGGCCCTCCCGCTCAAGGAGATGCGCTACAAGGAATACACCGCCCGGCGAAGGGGCACGAGCTTCGGCGGCAGCTACGACTTCGACACCAACCGCCTGAAGCCCGGCGCGCCGCTGCCCCCTGAGCTGCATCCGCTTCGCGACAAGGCGGCGGCCTGGGCCGGCATCGCGCCCGAAGAACTCACGCACATGCTGATCGCCGAGTACCGGCCGGGCACGCCGCTGGGCTGGCATCGCGACGTGCCTGATTTCGAGGACATCGTCGGCGTGTCGCTGCACAACGATGCCGTCATGCAGTTCAGGCCCTACGTGCCTGGCGCGTCCTCTTCGGGGCCACCAACGCTCGAGTTCCTGGTTGAGCCGCGCTCCATCTATCTGCTGCGCGGACCCGCGCGGTGGGCCTGGCAGCACGCGATCGCGCCCACCGAGGCGCTGCGCTACTCCATCACCCTGCGAACGCGGGCTCGACGCGAACGGACTTCTTCTCTTTCTGTTCGTCCTTCTTCCGCCGGGGAGCGAAGAGAGACGCCGCCGCCGAGAGGTCGCTGATCCAGGCGTTCCAGGCCGCTTCGCGCTGGGCCGGATCGCCGCGCAGCAGCGCCGACGGATGCAGCGTGACAAGCACTCGCCGTCCCGCCGCATCTTCCTGCCACTGGCCGCGCAGCTTCGTCACGGCCACGGGGCGTCCGAGCAGCGAGCGGGCGGCAGTTGCGCCCAGCGCGACGATGGCGCGCGGCCGTACCAGCTGAAGCTCGCTCTCCAGCCAGTGATGGCAGGCCTCGGCTTCTCGCTGGCCAGGGGTCTTGTGCATGCGACGCTTGCCGCGCCATTCGTACTTGAAGTGCTTGACCGCGTTGGTCACGTACAGCTTCTCGCGCGACCAGCCGAGTTGCGCCACGGCCCGGTCGAAGAGCTTGCCGGCCGGCCCCACGAAAGGGCGGCCGGCGAGGTCTTCCTTGTCGCCGGGCTGTTCGCCCACGAACATCAGTACCGGGCGCACAGGGCCCTCGCCGAACACGGACTGCGTCGCGTACTGTCCGATCGGGCACTCGCGACAGGCGTCGGTCGCCTCGTCGAGCGCCCGCAGCGCAGCCTGCGCCTCGCGAACGGTGATGCGCCGGCCGTTCAGGCCGCTGCCGCCATGGTCCGGCATTCTTCCTCGCACCACCTGCAGGCTTCGGCGCAGCGCTGGCAGTGATCCGCGTCGTGGCTGCCGCATTCGGCGGCGCAGCGCTGGCAGATTTCGGCGCACATGCCGCATGCGACCACGACGTTGTCGCTGCCCCGTGCCATCAGGCCGGCAGCGAAGGCGCAGGCCGCGGCGCAGTCGATGTCCAGCGCGATGCATCGCGTCAGGCCGCTCATTCCTTCGGCAAGGCAGGCGGCGGCGCATCGGTTGCATGCCAGGGCGCAGTCGTTGCAGGCAGCGATGCAGCGGTCCATGGAGCTGCTGGCAGTACTGGCAGAGGTCCCCGGCGTCATCTCGAACCTCCGCGCCGGGCCTGCAGCTGGTTGCCGGCGCCGACGTGGCTCTCGCGGTAGTTGCGGCTTTCGGGCGTGCGCCGCGGCTCGTTCCTCGGCGTGGGCGGCTGGTTGCCTGCCTTGTTGTGTCGGGTGGGCAGGGTGTCGTGCTCGTCGGTGGTGACGGCGTCGGGGTCTTGATGCTGCTTGGCGGATGTCATGGGATGGAACTCCTTCGTGGAAAGTCGGGGAGGCCACTTGCCTCTCGCATCTCTTGTGCGTCTGCCCCTGCATGGCGCATGTGGGAATGGACCCACCCCGCGCGTCGGCCCGGTGGAAGCCGGCCGGGCAAACCCACGACGGACGGCTCCGACGCTCGGCACGCTCTTCTTCTTACCCATGCAGCCTGCAACGCGCACAGCATGAAAGCTCCTCAACCAACAGCAGGAGCAACGCATGCCTAGAGGCGACAAGTCGTCCTACACGGACAAGCAGAAGCGACAGGCCGAACACATCGAGAAAGGCTACGAACATCGCGGCGTCGGCAAGGGCGAGGCGGAGCGCCGGGCCTGGGCGACTGTGAATGCCGAGACCGGCGGCGGCAAGAAGAGCGGCTCTGGCCGCGGCAAGTCGGAGAACCACGGGCCCTCGCGCAAGGGCGGAAAGCTCGGCGGCGCAGCGGCGGCGCATCGCACCGCGGCCGAGCGATCGGCCTCCGCCAGGAAGGCCGCCGCCACGCGCAAGCGCAACGCCGAGAAGCGCGGCTGAGCGCGGGGCTGCCGATGCACATCGTCCTGGGGGCGACCGGCCATGTCGGCTCGGCGGTCGCGCAGGCCCTGCTGGAGCGCAGCGAGCCGGTCACCGTGGTCACGCGCGACGCGCACAAGGCCCAGGCCTTGCGTACCAAGGGAGCGCACGTGGCGCAGGTCGACGTGTTCGACACGCATGCGCTGCGCCGGGTGTTCATGGGCGGTCGGCGCGTCTTCGTGCTGAACCCGCCGGCATCGCCTTCGTCGGACACCTCGGCGCAGGAGTCGAGGAGCGCGCACGCCATCGTTGCGGCGCTCGAGGGTTGCCAGCTCGAGAAGATCGTCGCCGAGTCGACCTACGGTGCACAGCCTGGCGAAGGCGTCGGCGACCTCAGCGTGCTGTACGAACTCGAACAGGCGCTCGCCGCCGGCCCGACGCCGTTCAGCGCACTCCGCGCCGCCTACTACATGAGCAACTGGGACGCCTCGCTGGACACCGCGCGCAGTCAGGGCAGGGTCCACAGCATGTTCCCGGAAGACTTCGAGCTGCCGATGGTGGCGCCGCACGACATCGGCCAGTTCGCCGCCAAGCTGATGCTGGGCCCGGCCGAATCATCGGGGCCACTCCATGTCGAGGGGCCTGAGCGCTACTCGCCGGGCGACGTGGCGCGTGCGTTCTCCGAAGCGCTCGGCAAGCCGGTGGAACTGGTCGAAACGCCTCGCGAGCAACTGGAGCAGGCCTTCTCGTCGCTGGGCTTTTCCGAGGCCGCCGCGAAGTCGTATGCTGCGATGACGCGGGCCACGATAGACCAACACTACGAACCGGCGACCAGGCCGGTGCGCGGTGCGATCACCCTGCGCGAATACATCACCGCGCTGGTGAGGAGAAGCTCCGGCTGACACGGTGGGGCGGGGGGCTTCGAAAACCCGCCAGGATGCATGTCCGAAATTCGTGCGCGGCGCGATGAAGCCTCGGAAACCGGACATTCGCGACCTGTTTCTGGCGCCAGCCGGACAACTTGTGTTTTCCCGCCACTCGCATGCGGCGGCAAGAAGCCTGCTCGATCCGCGACGTTGCCCTGAACGTGGCGGCTATCTCGCGCAACGTCGCCGATCGCCGCGCCTTCGTGCGCGCCCGGTTGAGGTTTGTAGCAGCTCGAACGCGTCGATACGATCCCGCGCCTTGCCCTCATGAAAGGACTTCGCGGGTGCTTCCGACCGACGTTTCTTCCCCATCCTCCAACGCCGACCTGCAACAGCGCAGCCGGCGCCATGTCTGGCATCCGTGCACGCAGAGCATCCGCCTCGAGGCGGTGCCGCCGCTTCCCATCGCGCGCGGCGAAGGCGTGTGGCTCTTCGACCAGGAAGGCCGCCGCTACATGGACGCCACCAGCTCATGGTGGGTCAACCTCTTCGGCCATGCGCATCCGGCGATCAACGCCGCGCTGAAGCGGCAACTCGACACACTCCCGCACGTGATGCTCGCCGGCTGCACGCACGAGCCGGCGGTGGAGCTCGCGCAGCGGCTGTCGGGGCTCACGGGTGGCGTGCTCGGGCACTGCTTCTACGCCTCCGACGGCGCCTCGGCGGTCGAGATCGCGCTGAAGATGAGCTTTCATTTCTGGCGCAACGCGGGCCGCGGCGACAAGCGGCGCTTCGTCGCGATCAGACACGGCTACCACGGCGAGACGCTGGGCGCGCTGCATGTGACCGACGTGCCCGTGTTCCGCGACGCCTATGCGCCATTGCTCGCCGATTCGCTCCTGGTCGCTTCACCCGATGCGCGCAATGCCGCTGCGGGCGAGAGCGAAGCCGATGTCGCCCACCGCGCAGCCGCCGAACTGGAGGCGGTGCTGGCCGAGCAGCACGGCTCCATCGCCGCCGTGATCGTCGAGCCGCTGGTGCAATGCGCCGCCGGCATGGCGATGCACGACCCCGAATACCTGCGCTGCGTGCGCGCGCTGTGCGACCGCTACGGCGTGCACCTCATCGCCGACGAGATCGCCGTGGGCTGCGGGCGCACCGGCACCTTCTTCGCCTGCGAGCAGGCAGGCATCTGGCCGGACTTCGTGTGCCTGTCCAAAGGGATCAGCGGCGGCTACCTGCCGCTGGCGCTGGTGATGACGCGCGACGCCATCCACGACGCCTTCATCGACGACGACGCGACGCGCAGCTTCCTGCATTCGCACTCGTACACCGGCAACGCGCTGGCCTGCCGCGCGGCGCTGGCGACGCTGGACCTGTTCGAGGCCGAGAACGCATTGCAGCGCAACCAGGGCAGGGCGGCGCGCCTGCTCGAGCGGTTGCGGAAGGGCCTGGAAGGCCGGGAGGTGGAGCACCTGCGGCAGCGCGGAATGATCACCGCCTTCGACGTGCGCGATCCGGGCGAGCGCTTCGCGGAGCGCTTCCATCTTGCGGCGCGCGCGCAGGGGCTGCTGATGCGGCCCATCGGCAATACCGTCTACCTGATGCCGCCGTACGCCATCGGCGACGACGAGATCGACCTGCTGGTCGACGGCACGCTCGCCACGCTGGACGCCGTCGCGGCCACGAACCCGAAGATGGAAGGAGCCCGCGATGTCGCGCTTGCTTGACCGACTGCAGGGCGAGATCGACGCGCTCGACGCCCAGTCGCTGCGCCGCCGCAGGCAGGTCGCCGAGAGCGCCTGCGCGCCGGTGCAGACGCTCACGCTGGCCGGCACCTCAGCGCCGCGCACCATGCTCTGCTTCAGCAGCAACGACTACCTCGGCCTGGCGGCGCACCCCGCGCTGGCGACGGCCCTGGCCGAGGGCGCCGCGCTGTACGGCACGGGCAGCGGCGGATCGCACTTGATCCTCGGGCACTCGCGTGCGCATGCGCAGCTCGAGGAAACGCTCGCCGAATGGATGACGCCCTTCATTCCCGAGGCGCGCAGCCTTTTCTTCTGCACTGGCTACATGGCCAACCTCGCGGTGCTGACCGCGCTTGGCGGGGCGGAGGCGGTGATCTTCTCGGAGGAGCTCAACCACGCCTCGCTGATCGACGGCGCCCGGCTGGCGAGGGCGCGCGTGGAGCGCTATGCGCACTGCGACGTGGCGGCGCTCGATGCGCAGCTCGCCGCCTGCGACGCACCGGTGAAGCTCATCGCGAGCGACGCGGTGTTCAGCATGGACGGCAACGTCGCGCCCGTGGCCGAACTGCTGGCGCTGGCCGAGAAGCACGATGCCTGGCTGGTGATCGACGATGCGCACGGCTTCGGCGTGCTGGGCGCCAGCGGACGCGGCGTGCCCGAGGCGCTGGGCCTGCATTCGCATCGGCTGGTGCTGGTGGGCACCCTTGGCAAGGCGGCGGGCGTGTCCGGCGCATTCGTGGCGGCGCACCGCACCGTCATCGACTACCTGGTGCAGCGCGCGCGGCCTTACATCTTCACCACGGCCGCGCCGCCGTCGCTCGCGCATGCGCTGCTCGCGAGCCTGGCGCTGATCGGCGGTGAGGAGGGCGCCGAACGCCGCGCGCGGCTCAAGGAGCGCATAGCCCAGCTGCGAAGCGGGCTGGCGTCGGTACTGCCGGCCGACGGCAGCGCCTGGCTGCCCGAGTCGCCGACCGCGATCCAGCCGCTGATCGTGGGGGACAACGCGCGTGCGATGCGGACGATGGCGCAGCTCGATGCGCACGGCCTGCGCGTCGGCGCGATCCGACCGCCGACGGTGCCCGCGGGCACGGCGCGGCTGCGCATCGCGCTGTCGGCCAGCCACACCGAGTCCGACCTCGCGCGATTGGTCGATGCGCTGGGCGAGGCCCTGGCCGGGCAGCGCTCGAAGGAGTCCGCATGAGCATGACGCAGCCTCGGCGCCGCTGGTTCGTGACGGGCACGGACACCGGCATCGGCAAGACGCTCGTGAGCAGCGCGATGCTGAGCCTGCTGGCCGGATCGGGCCTGCGCGCGGTCGGCATGAAGCCGGTGGCGGCAGGCCTCGAGGAGGTCGACGGTGCCTGGCGCAACGAAGACGTGGAGCAGCTGCAGGCCGCCGGCAATGTCGATGCACCGCTGGCACTGCGCTGCCCCTATCTGCTGCGAGCGCCGATGTCGCCGCATCTGGCGGCAAGGCAGGAGGGTGTGCAGATCGCGCTGCAGCCGCTGCTCTCGGCCTTCGAAGAACTTTCGGAGCGTGCCGACGCGGTGGTGGTCGAGGGTGTGGGCGGCTTCTGCGTGCCCTTCGGCGACGACCTCGACAGCGCCGACCTCGCCGTGGCGCTGGGGCTGCCGGTGATCCTGGTGGTGGGCCTGAGGCTGGGCTGCCTCAACCACGCGCTGCTGAGCGCCGAGGCGATCCGCGCGCGCGGCCTGGTGCTGGCCGGCTGGGTGGCGAGCATGGTCGATCCGTCGATGCTCGCGCCGCAGGCCAACCTGCAGACGCTGCGCGCGAGGCTCGGTGCGCCGCTGCTGGGCGTCGTGCCGCATCTGGAGAAGCCCGATGCGGCAGGCGCGGCCCGCCACATCGACCTGCCCGCGCTGCGGGCGACGGCGGGGCATGCAGCACGCCGCAGCGCCTTGCTGCAGGCAGCGGCATCAGCCGCGGCGGCCTGATTCTTCCAGCCGCTTGCCGCGCACGCCGCCCTGGCGCTCCAGCATCCAGCCAGGGTATTCGGCCGGCAGCGCGCTCACCTTGTCCAGTGTGGCGAGCTCGTCGGCCGTGAGCTTGATGGCGGTGGCCGCGATGTTGTCGTCCAGCTGCTCGACGCGCTTGGCGCCGATGATCACGCTGGTCACCACCTGCTGGTGCAGCAGCCACGCCAGCGCGATCTGCGCCACCGACACGCCGCGCGATTCGGCCAGGCCACGCATCACGTCGATGCAGTCGTAGGCGCGCTCGACGTTCACCGGCGGAAAGTCGAAGTTGGTGCGGCGGCTGCCTTTCTCGGCCTCGGTGTTGCGGCCGTACTTGCCGCTGAGCAGGCCGCCCGCGAGAGGGCTCCACACCATCAGGCCGACGTTCTCGCTGCGCAGCAGCGGCACCAGCTCGCGCTCCAGGTCGCGCCCGGCGATGGTGTAGTAGGCCTGCAGCGACTCGAAGCGCGCCAGCCGGTCGCGTTCGGCGATGCCCAGCGCCTTGGCGATCTGCCAGGCGGCCCAGTTCGACACGCCCACGTAGCGCACGTGGCCTTGCCGCACCAGGTTGTCGAGTGCGTGCACCGTCTCCTCGATGGGCGTGACGGGGTCGAAGCCGTGGATCTGGTAGAGGTCGATGTGGTCGAGCTGCAGGCGCTGCAGGCTGGCCTTCACGCCGTCCATGATGTGGAAACGCGAGGCGCCGGCGGAGTTGACGCCCTTGCTGCCGGTCTCTCCCAGCACCTTGGTGGCCAGCACGAAGCTGTCGCGCGGCACCTTGAGGTTCTTCAGCGCCTGGCCGGTGATGACTTCCGACTGGCCCTCCGAATACACGTCGGCCGTGTCGATGAAGTTGATGCCGGCGTCCAGCGAGCGGCCGATCAGCCCCTCGGCCTCCGACTGCTGCAGGTTGCCGATCTGGCCCCAGATGCCGGAGGAGCCGCCGAAGGTCATGGTGCCCAGGCAGAGTTCGGAGACGAATAGGCCGGTGCGGCCGAACTTGCGGTATTGCATGGAAAGGTTCCTTTGTGGGAAGGGGCCGAAGGGAAAGAAGGCAGGGAAGGAGCGAAAGGCCCGATCCGCCGGAAAAGTATCCCGCCGGCTTCCGTTCCCCGGCGAGCGCGTTCCTGCAAAGTATTTGCCTGATTCTCCAGACCTCCCGCGCGGGGCGTGCGAAGCGGCGGGAGGAGCGCTAAGCTTCCGATCGCTCATTCCTCCAGGGGCCGTCCGGTCGTTTCCGCGGCTCCCCATCGCGACAAGGCTCCAGAAACATGTCCGACGAAACACCCGAAATCGCCGCCGCCATCGCCCAGCCGATGCCGCTCGACCCCGAACTCGAAGAAGCCCGCAAGCAGCTCGTGGCGCTCATCGAGCACATCACGCAGGGGCAGGAAGGCACCGTCGTCACCGCCGTACCCGGCCTGCAGGTGTTCTGCATCCGCAAGCCCGAAGGGCCCAAGCACGGCTTCGCTTCCCCCGCTTTGGGGCTGATCGCGCAGGGCTCCAAGCGCATCATCGTGGGCGACGACATCTACGTGTACGACCCGATGCACTACCTCGTGACCTCCGTCGACCTGCCCGTGTGCGGCCAGGTGTGCGTCAAGAGCGAGGACGAGCCCTACCTGGGCGTGCGGCTCGAGCTGGCCCTCGACGAGATCGGCGACCTCATCGGCGACGAGAAGCTGCCGGCCAAGGCCAACGCGCCGGCCTCGCGCGGCATGTACGTCAACCGCATCGCCATGCCGGTGCTGGAGCCGGTGCTGCGCCTGCTGCGGCTGCTCGATACGCCGGAAGACGTGCCCATCGTCGCGCCGCTGATCAAGCGCGAGATCATGTATCGCCTGCTGGTCAACGGCGAGGGCGCCCGGCTGCGGCAGATCGCCCTGCAGGACAGCCACACGCAGCGCATCACCAAGGCCATCAGCGCGCTGCGCATGAACTACGCCCAGTCGCTGCGGGTGGAAGACATGGCGCGCGCGGTGCACATGAGCGTGTCGTCGTTCCACCACCACTTCAAGGCGGTGACCGCGATGAGCCCGCTGCAGTACCAGAAGCAGCTGCGTCTGCAGGAGGCGCGCCGGCAGATGCTGATCGCAGGCGCCGACGTGGCGAGCGCCGCGCACAGCGTGGGCTACGAGAGCACCTCGCAGTTCGCCCGCGAGTACGGCCGCATGTTCGGCGCGCCCCCGCTGCGCGACAAGCGCCGCTGGCTGGGCGAGGCGGGCAACGACGCGATGGGCGCCGCTTCCATGGAGGCTGCGTGAGCCTGCCGGCACGCGGAGCTGCGCCGCGTGGCTGAATCGAAGATCGCCATCTACGGCGCCATCGGCGCCAACGTGGCGATCGCGGCCACCAAGTTCGTCGTCGCGGGCATCACCGGCAGCTCGGCGATGCTGTCGGAAGGCGTGCATTCGGCGGTCGACACCTTCAACGGCGTGCTGCTGCTGGTGGGCCTGCACCTGAGCAAGCGGCCCGCGACTGCGGAGCACCCGTTCGGGCACGGCAAGGAGCTCTACTTCTGGAGCCTGATCGTCGCGGTGCTGATCTTCGGTCTGGGCGGAGGCGTGTCGTTCTTCGAGGGCGTGCAGCACATCCGCCAGCCTGAGCCGATGCGCGATCCGTTCTGGAACTACGTCGTGCTGGCCGCGGCGGCGCTCTTCGAGGGCACGAGCTTCCTGATCGCTCTGCGGCAGTTTCGCGCGCAGGCACGCGGATTGCCTTTCTGGCAGGCGCTCGACCGCAGCAAGGACCCGACCACCTACACCGTGCTGGCCGAGGATTCCGCCGCGCTGGTGGGCCTGGCGGTCGCCGCGCTCGGCATCTACCTGAGCCATGCGCTGGACATGCCCGAACTCGACGGCGTGGCCTCGGTGATCATCGGCGTGCTGCTGGCGGGCGTGGCGGTGGTGCTGGTCGCGCAGGCGCGCGGGCTGCTGATCGGCGAGGGCATCCGCCCCGAGACCGCCCGCGCCATCCGCGCGATGGCCATGGAGCAGGAATGCGTGGAGGAGGTGGGGCACATCCTCTCGATGTACATCGGCCCCGACGAGGTGCTCGTGGTCGTCGACGTCAACTTCAAGGACGACACGCCCACCGGCGAGGCGGCCGATGCCATCGCGGCCATCGAGAAGCAGGCACGCGCGCGTTTCCCGATGATCAGGCGGATCTTCATCGAGGCGAGCGAGGCACCCGCTCCGGCCAGGACCAGCGACGCCTTGTAGCACTTGCCGCGATTTCTTGCGTCGTCCCGGCCATGCAGGCTTCGCGAAACTTCGCTATCGTCTTGCCCGCTGCAGCAACCCGCCCGCCCCTTCGGGCGGGAGAACTCAACAACACGGAGAAATGCATGCTTTGGGAAAAGAAGCTGGCGCAGTGGAGCGCCGCGGTCCGCGAGCGCGCCAACCTGCCGGCGCGGCTCACCCTGTGGGATGGCCAGTCCTTCGACTTCGGCACCTTCAGCGGACCCGCCGTCACGCTGCACGTGAAATCGCCAGCCGCTCTGTCGCTGATGCTGCAGCCCACGCTCGACAACCTGGGCGAGGCCTACGTCAAGAGCAAGATCGACATCGAGGGCAAGCTCAGCGACGTGATCGACATCGCCTACGGCCTGGCCAGGACATCGATCGACAAGCCGGGCGGCGCGCTGCAGAACATGGCGCGCTACTTCACGCACACCAAGTCCTCGGACAAGAAGTCCATCCAGTACCACTACGACGTTTCCAACGAGTTCTACCAGCTGTGGCTCGACCCGAACATGGTGTACTCGTGCGCGTACTTCGAGAACGGCGATGAAGACCTCGCCACCGCGCAGCTCAAGAAGATCGACCACATCCTCACCAAGATCGAGCTGAAGCCGGGCCAGACCCTGCTCGACATCGGCTGCGGCTGGGGCGCGCTGGTGATCCGCGCGGCGCAGAAGTTCGGCGCGCGCTGCGTGGGCGTGACGCTGTCGCAGAACCAGTTCGATCTCGCGACGGAGCGCGTGAAGGCCGCCGGTTTGGAAGACCGCATCGAGATCCGCCTGCAGGACTACCGCGACGTGACCGGCCAGTTCGACCGCATCACCAGCGTCGGCATGTTCGAGCACGTGGGCCGCAAGAACCTGCCCGACTACTTCAGGCGCGTGCAGCAGCTGCTGGCCGACGACGGCGTGGTGATGAACCACGGCATCACCTCGTCCGACCCCGAAGGGGGCGGCGTGTCGTACGGTGGCGGCGACTTCATCGACCGCTACGTGTTCCCCAACGGCGAGCTGCCGCACATCAGCCTCGCGCTGCAGGCCATGCAGCAGGGCGGGCTCGAGGCCTTCGACGTGGAGAACCTGCGCCGCCACTACGCGCAGACGCTGCGCTTCTGGAGCGACGCCTACGAGGCCAACAGCGAGAAGGCGCGCGCCCTGGTCGACGAGGAGAAGTTCCGCATCTGGCGCGTGTACCTCGCGGGCTGCGCCTATGCCTTCGAGAACGACGACGTGGCGATCTACCAGGTCGTCGGGCGCAAGGCGGGCAGGCCGGCGAAGACGCTGCCGTGGTCGCGCCGCTACATCTACGACGGCACTTCGGCGCTGAACGCCGGCTGAGCTCGCTCGGGCTCGGGCGCCCGAGAGCCCGAGCCAGCGACAGGGGCTCATGGCGTCTATAGCATGCACGGCTCATGACCTCCACGACCCCCAGAACAACAAGCCGCCCACTGGTCATCGCCTCGATCATGGCCTCCATGGCGATGGTGGCCATAGAAGCCACCATCGTCTCCACCGTGATGCCGCAGATCGCCTCCGAGCTGGGCGGGCTGCATCTCTACAGCTGGGTGTTCGCCTCCTTCCTGCTGGCGCAGACCGCGATGACGGTGGTGTTCGGCAAGCTGTCCGACCTCTACGGCCGCAAGCCCATCATGTTCGTGGGCATCGCGGTCTTCGTCATCGGCTCGGTGCTCGCGGGCTTCTCGTGGTCGATGCCGGCCATGATCTGCTTCCGGCTCATACAGGGCATCGGCGCGGGCGCGATCCAGCCGGTGGCGCTCACCATCGTGGGCGATCTCTATCCGGTGCGCGAGCGCGGCAAGGTGCAGGGCTGGCTCGCGAGCGTGTGGGCGGTGTCGGCGGTGCTGGGGCCGATGATCGGCGCGCTCATCGTGCAGAAGCTCTCGTGGGCGTGGATCTTCTGGGTCAACGTGCCGATCGGCCTCGCGGCGGCGGCGGGATTCTGGTTCTTCCTGCACGAAGCGCCCACGGTGCGGCGCTCTTCCATCGACATCGTGGGCGCCGTGCTCTTCACCATCGGCATCGCGGCGCTGATGATCGCGCTCACCGAATTCGGCGTGGGCAACTCGGGCGTGGCGCTCGCGTGGGCCGGGTTGTTCGCCGTCACGCTGGTGCTGTTCATCGCGCAGGAGCGCCGCGCGGCCGACCCGATGGTGTCGCTGCGCCTGTGGGGCGCGCGGATGATCGCCATCGTCAACGGCGCGGCCATGCTCGCCGGCATGGTGCTGATCGGCATCACCACCTTCCTGCCGATGTACGTGCAGGTGGTGCTGGAGCGCTCCTCGGTCACGGCTGGCCTCACGCTCACGATGGTCATGCTGGGATGGCCCATCGGCGCGACGCTGACATCGCGCACCTTCCACCGCATCGGCCTGTGGCGCATGGTGGTGACCGGCGCGGCGCTGATTCCGGTGGGCGCCTCGACCTTCGTGCTGCTGGGCTCGGGCAGCTCTCCCGTGCTTCCTGCGATCGGCTCCTTCATCATCGGACTGGGCATGGGCGTGATGAGCCTGAGCTCGCTCATCCTCATCCAGGAGGGCGTCGATCTCGCGCAGCGCGGCATCGCCACCGCATCGAACGTGTTCTCGCGCAACCTCGGCAGCGCGCTGGGCGCCGCCTTCTTCGGCGCGGTCTTCAACTTCGGGCTCACGCACGGCGACGGTCGGCCGATGTTCTCCGACGAGCAGCTGCGCATGCTGCTGCAGGGCGTGCACGGCTCCGTCGCGGGCGATTCGGCCATCCGCCTGGCGCTGGGCGGATCGCTGCACCTCACCTTCGTGATGATGCTGGTCGTGAGCCTCGGCGTGATCGCGCTGGCCTTGCTGCTGCCCAGGGAAGGGCTGGTGGAGAGCAGGGCGGTGGCAGCCGGGGAGGCTGCGCCGAAGTAGCCCGCCTCAGGGCGCCTGCAGCGCTTTCTTCATGTACGCGAGATAGAAGCCGGGCGCGTAGTCGTCGATGCGCCCGTATTCCTCGTAGCCCTGCTTCAGGTAGAAGCCGCGTGCCTGCCACTCGAAGGTGGACAGCTTCGCGTTCCTGGCGCCGAGCGTGATGGCCTGCCGCTCGGCTTCGGCCAGCAGGCGGCTGCCGAGGCCTGCACCCCGGGCATCTTCCTCCACGAAGAGCACCTCGACATCGAGCCAGTACAGGAACACGAAGCCGCGCAGCCCGCCGAGCAGACGGCCGTTCTCGTCTCTCGCATCGAGCCGGATGTATTCCTGCCTCGGGTATTCGCCGACGAAGCCGTAGTTGTAGCGGCGCAGCTTGAGGCCCAGTTCGCCGGAGCGCAACTGTTCCTCGGTAGGGGGCGACAGGGTGATGTTCATTCTGGTGCTGCCTCGATCCTGGGGAGGCGGCATTCTGCCCGCACGCGCGGACCGCATATCGATCCGCGCTTTCCTTCTTTGTGCGCTTCGGCAGCCGTTGATACGGTCTCGCTCTTTGCATTGCGAGGCGATCGACCATGGGCGCGAGGGATTTCGAGCGGCATCTTCTTTCGGGAGCGGACGGCTCCGCGCGGCACGAGGCCGATGTCCTGGTGATCGGCGGCGGGCCGGCCGGTGCATGGGCTGCCGTGAGCGCGGCCGCGCAAGGGGCGCGCGTGCTGCTCGCCGACAAGGGCTTCTGTGGCACGTCGGGCGCGACGGCGCCTTCGGGCACGGGGCTCTGGCACGTGTCGCCCGAAGGCAAGGCGCGCGAGGAGGCCAAGGCCAGCCGCCTGGCGATGGGCGGCCACCTGGCCGAGCACGCCTGGATGGACCGCGTGCTGGAGCAGACCTGGGAGAACGTCGAGCGGCTCAAGGACTGGGGCTACCCCTTTCCCGCCGACGACCAGGGCGCACTGCGCTGCACCTCGCTGCAGGGTCCCGAATACATGCGGCTGATGCGCAAGCGGGTGAAGGAATCCGGCGCGCGCATCCTCGACCACAGCCCCGCGCTCGAACTGCTGGTGGACGAGCACGGCACCGTCTGCGGCGCCACCGGCGTCAACCGCCAGACGGGCGAGAGCTGGGTGGCACGCACCGGTGCTGTGGTCATCGCCACCGGCGGCTGCGCCTTCCTGAGCCGCGCGCTCGGCTGCAACGTGCTCACGGGCGACGGCCAGCTGATGGCGGCGGAGGTGGGCGCGGCGCTCTCGGGGATGGAGTTCTCGAACGCCTACGGGCTCGGACCGGCGTTCTCGTCGGTGACCAAGTCGCTGTTCTACAACTGGGCGACCTTCTACACGGCCGACGGCGTGGCCATCGAGGGCGCGGGCTCCTCGAAGGGGCGGGGCGTGATCGCGCAGACGCTGCAGTCGCAGCCGGTCTTCGCATGCCTCGACCGCGCCGATGCGCAGATCCGCGCGTGGATGCGCACCGCGCAGCCCAACTTCTTCGTTTCCTTCGACCGGCAGGGCATCGACCCCTTCACGCAGCACTTTCCCGTGACGCTGCGGCTCGAAGGCACGGTGCGCGGCACGGGCGGCCTGCACCTGGTGGACGACAGCTGCGCCACCTCGGTGCCGGGCCTGTACGCCGCAGGCGACGCCGCGACGCGCGAGCTGATCTGCGGCGGCTTCACCGGCGGCGGCAGCCACAACGCGGCCTGGGCGCTGTCTTCCGGCTTCTGGGCCGGCGCAGGCGCGGCGGCCTTCGGGCGCGATGCGCGCGCCAGGTCGCAGCGCACCGCACTGCGCGCGGGCGGCGTGGCGCTTTCGACGCGCGGTGCGACGGCCTTCGACAGCCAGGAAGTCGTTCGCGCGGTGCAGGCCGAGGTCTTTCCGTACGAGCGCAACTGGTTCCGCGAAGGCGATGCGCTGCGCGATTCGCTCTCGCGGCTCGATGCCTTGTGGGAGCGCCTGCGCACCAGCGCGCCGGCCGCCACTGCTACCGAGGCGGTGCGCGCACGCGAAGCGGCGGCCATGCTCGCCACCTCGCGCTGGATGTATCGCAGCGCGCTGCAGCGCACCGAAACGCGCGGCATGCACCGCCGGCGCGAGCACGGCACGCTCGATCCGTCGCAGCGGCACCGGCTGCTCAGCGGCGGGCTCGACGAGGTCTGGGTGCAGAAGCACGCAGTGAATGAAGGGGTGGACGCATGATCGAAGTCATCAGCGCCGAGCGCTGCACCGCCTGCAACATCTGCGTGAACGCCTGCCCGACGAACGTCTTCGAGGCCGTGCCGGGCGCAGCGCCGCGCATCGCCCGGCAGGACGACTGCCAGACGTGCTTCATGTGCGAGCTGTACTGCCCGGAAGACGCGCTCTACGTCGCACCGATCGCGGACCGCAGCGCCACCGCCGAGGAGCGCGATGCCGCGGCGGCGGCCCTCATGGGCAGCTACCGCAGCGCCGTCGGCTGGGGCCGCGGCCGGCAATCGACCGCGTCTGCCGATGCGAGCTTCGAGCTGCTGCGGCGAGCGCACTGAGCCGCCTTTATTTCCTTTCCAACTGAGCTTCTCGATGTCCGATCTTCCAAGCCGCCGCCGGTTGCTGCGCGGCGCCGTCGCCGCAACTGCCGCAGCCGCCGCGAGCGCGTTGCCCGTCTTCTCCATTGCCCAGCAGCAGGGCAGCAGCAGCCAGGTGCTGCGCCTGGGCTACATCGGCCCCGGCAAGAAGCCCGCCAACGCCACCGGCTGGGCGCTGCGGCAGGGGCACCTGCTGCGCGAGCTGGCGCCGCTGGGCTTCAAGGAAATCACGACGCGCAACTTCCCGAACGGGCCCGACCTCAACGAAGCGTTTCTCTCCGGCGCGCTCGACGTCGGCATCTACGGCGACACGCCCGCCGTGGTGGCGCGCTCGCGTGGTCTCGACGGGCAGCTCATCGGCTTCGACGCGGTCGGCATGAACGTGTGGCTGCTCACGCCGCGCAATGGCGTGCGCAGCGTGAAGGAACTCGAGGGCCAGTCCATCGGCGTGGCGCGCGGCTCCTACATGCACCGCTACGTGCTGGGCCTGCTGAAGGAGAACGGCCTGCAGAAGTCGGTCAAGGTGATCCACATGTTCCCGCGCGACGGCGAGGCGGCGCTCGACCAGGGATCGATCGCGGCGTTCGCGGCGCAGATCGACGTGGGGCCGCTGCTGGCCTCGCGCGGCTATCCGGTGATCGACGAGGCGGAGAAGCACCCGACGCTGCGTGGCACCTCGGTGATCGTCGCCTCGGGCAAGCTGCTGGCCGCTGCGCCGGGCCTGCCCGCCGCATGGACGCGCGCGCGGCGCACCGCGCTGCAGGAGATCCGTCGCAACAGCGCCGACTACTACGCCTTCCATTCGGAGGTGAGCGGCTTTCCGCTGGAGATCGTGAAGGTCTCGCACCCGCTGTCGCACTTCCCCGAGGCTGCGTATCCGCCCGAAGGCCTGGCGCTGCTCGACGAGGTGAAGAAGTTCCTGCTGGCCGAGAACCTCGTGAACCGCGATTTCGCGCTGTCCGACTGGCGCGCTCCGCAGCAGGCCTGAAGCGCGCCGCGGCGCTGCTCAGGAATGGCAGACGAGGCCGTCCTTGAGCAGCGTGATCTCGAACTGCAGGTTGCCCGCACGTGCGCCGCGCGCCTTTGCCAGCGTGCCGTCCGCGCGCCATTGGCGCAGCGCGGCGGCCAGGTAGTCGCGAGACGCCTCGTCGCCCTGCGGCAGGCGGATGGCGGCGTCCGAAGGCGGGCGCAGGCCGCTTGCCAGCGGCTTGTAGAAGCGCCATTCCTCGTTCTTCAGCAGCCGCTGAAGCACTTCCTCGTCTTCGGCCAGCGCCGTGCACTCGCCGGCCATGAAGGCCGACACCGCATGCACGGACGAGGGGTAGCTGCGCGGCTGCGCGCCGTAGCGCAGCGACACCGCGCCGGCATAGCCCGAGCCTTCGCCCACGCAGACCGAGGCGCCGCGCAGCGAGTCGGCATCCTGCACGCGGCCCTTGCGCAGCGCGACCACGAGGCCGCTGCCGGTGTCGTAGCTGCCTGGTGCCGCGTCGATGCCCTTGGGTGCGGTCGTGGCCGGAACACCTGCCACCAGCAGGTCGACGCGGCCTTCGCGCAAGGCCGCCTCCTGGGTGGCGGTGTCCAGCCCGACCAGTTCGAGCTTGACGCCGAGCGAGCGTGCGAGCTCGCGCGCCAGCGTGGCGTCGAAGCCGTCGGGTTCGGGCGGCGTGGGTGCTTCTGGAGGGGCAGGGCGGGGATAGCGGCGCACGCCCACGACGAGCGTGCCGCGCTCGATGGCCCTGTCGAGCACCGGCCCCTTGGGCAGTTCGCTCAGCCGGCTGCCCGAGGCCCACGAAGCGCCCAGGCCCGCCAGCGCGGCGGCCGCGGCGAGAGAGGCGCTGGCCAACGCGAACCTGCGGGGGCGCGTGGAAATGGCTTCACTCATCGAGGCTCAGCCCCCGCCGCCAGCGCAGCAGCCGCCGCTCCAGCAGCGCAAGAAGGTAGTTGAGCAGCAGCCCGAGCGTCGCCAGCAGCAGGATGCCCGCATACATGGTCGGTATCTGGAAGGTCTCCTGCGAGTTCAGCGTGAGAAAGCCCAGCCCGGAGTGCGCACCGATCATCTCGGCCGCCACCAGCGCCGTGATGCTGTAGGCGCCCGCCAGCCGAACGCCGGTGAAGATCGAAGGCAGCGAAGCCGGCAGCACCACCTTGAAGAAGACGAAGCGGCGCGAGGCGCCCATCGACAGCGCCGAGTTCACCAGCAGCCGGTCGACCTGCTTCACCCCGCCCACCGTGCTCAGCAGCACCGGCCAGAACGAGGCCCAGAAGATGATCGCCACCTTCGACAGCTCACCGATGCCCAGGAACAGGATGAACACCGGAAAGAGCGCGAAGGCCGATGTCTGGCGGAACAGCTGCAGCACCGGATCGACGATGGCCGCGAGCCTCCTGAAGCCGCCCACGAGCAGGCCCAGCACCACGCCCGCGACGCTCGCGAGCACCAGTCCCCAGATTGAGCGCTGCAGGCTGGCGGCGACATGCTTCCAGAGCTGGCCGTTCTCCAGCAGTTGCACGATGCTCGCGAGCACGGCCGAAGGCGGGCTCAGGTAGGCGTCGCTCACGATGCCCAGGCGCGGCAGCGCTTCCCACAGCGCGAGGAACAGCACGATGCCGATGCCGCGCTCGGCCACGCGGCCGAGGCTGCGTGCCAGCTTCAGAAGCCGGCTGGGCGACCGCACCACCGGCGCGTCGAGCACCGCGCTCACGACACCACTCCTTCGAGCGACCGGGGCCGCAGGCCGAGCTGCACTTCGTCCTTCAGCACCTCCCAGGCGCGCTGGCGCAGCGCTGCGAACTCGCCCGAGTGGCGCAGCTCCGCCGAGCGCGGGCGCGCGAGAGGGATGTCGATGATGTCCTTGATGCGGCCGGGCCGCTGCGTCATCACTGCCACGCGGTCTGAGAGGTACACGGCTTCCTCCAGGCTGTGCGTGATGAACACGATGGTCTTGCGGTGCTGCTCCCAGATGCGCAGCAGCTCGCCCTGCAGCACCTCGCGCGTCTGCGCATCGAGCGCGGCGAAAGGTTCGTCCATCAGCAGCACGTCGGGCTCGTAGGCCAGCGAGCGCGCGATGGCCACGCGCTGCTTCATGCCGCCGGAGATCTCGTGCGGGTAGCGCTCGCCGAAGCCCTGCAGGCCGACGAGCTCCAGGTATTCCTGCGCCGTGCGGCGGCGCGCGGCCCTGGCCACTCCGCGGATGTCCAGGCCCACCGCGATGTTGTCGAGCCCCGTGAGCCACGGAAAGAGCGCATAGCCCTGGAACACCACGCCCTGGTTGCGGTTGATGCCCGAAAGCGGCTGGCCATTGATGGCGATGCGCCCGCCGGTGCGCTCGGTGAGTCCGGCCAGGATGCCGAGGAAGGTCGACTTGCCGCAGCCCGAGGGGCCGAGCACCGAGAGGAACTCGCCTTCGCGCACGTCGAGGTCGAAGCCTTCGAGCACGCGCACCCGTTCGCTGGCGCCGCGTGCGGCGTAGTCCATCCGCACGTCGCGGGCGGAGATCTTGATGCTCATCGCTTGGTGCCCGCTCAGGCCTTCGTGGCGAAGGGGTTGAACTCGTTCGTGTACACGTCCTTCACCGACACCTTGCCGGTGGCGAGCTTGCCCTCGGACTGCAGGATGTCGATGTAGTACTGGATCGGCGGCTCGGTCACCACCAGGTCGTCGACGTAGGCGTAGCGGTCGACGTTCTTCAGCTCCATGTTGATGCGCCTGGCCACCAGCTTGCGGGCTTCCTCGGTGTTGGCGTTGACCCAGTTGCCGGCCTTGGCCAGCGCGGTCACCACGTCGCGCACCGCCTCGGGGTGCTGGCGGATGAACTGGCCGTGCGCGCTGTACGGCGCCATGCCGCCCAGGCCGCCGTCGAGGTCGAAGTCGCTCCACAGCCGCACCAGCGAGTCGGCGTTGTCGGCGCGGCCGGAGAAGGGCGCGTGGATGATCGCCAGGTCGGTGTTGCCGGTCACCAGCGTCTGCTCGGCCTGCTCGTCGGGGATGACGACGAAGTTGATCTTGTTCACGTCCACGCCGTGCTGGCGCAGGTACTTCTTGGTGACGAACTCGGCGCAGGCGCCGAAGCTGTTGAAGCCGATGGTCTTGCCCTCGAGGTCCTTCGGCGCGCGGATGCCCGAGTCCTTGCGGACGAAGTACTTCATGTGCGGCGCTTCCTGCAGCGTCTTGCCGCCGGCGGCCACCACCTTGAGGTCGGCGCCCGAGGCGATGGCCGAGATCACCAGCGGCACCATGCGGCTGCCGAAGTCGATCTCGCCCGTGCCCACCAGCGGAATGATCTGCGGCGCGGCGATCTTGCCGACGTAGTCGGGCCGGGTGTTGGTGCCCTCGAAGTAGCCGAGCTCGTCGGCCAGGTAGATCAGGTCGAAGGAGGGGTTGTTCGGGTACTTGAACGCGACCTTGTCGCCGGTCTTCTTCACCACCGCCGGAGCACTGCCGGCGGATGCGGTCCTGCCTTCGTCGCGCGAGCAGCCCGCGAGCAGCAATCCGCCGAGGCCGCCGGCGGCGCCGAGCGAAGCGAAGGTCTTGAGCGCGCGGCGGCGCGAGGGAAGGGCGGGAGTGGACGGGTTGGACATGGCGGCGCGCCCCGAGGTCGGGGCCGGTCTGGGAAGTTGGCTAGGCGCCGATGCTAGGAAGCGGCGCGCACGCCTCCAACGAAGAAATCCGCGCATGCATATGCGGCGACGGATAAGTGCGACAGCGGCGTGGAAATGCTTGCCCCGCGCGGCAGGCGGGGGCATCCTCGAAAGTTTCCCGCGATCTCCTTTCGTTCGGTCGCCCTTTCTTCTTTCTTCCATTGCCAGGACCAGACACACCCATGACCTACCACGCCGACCCCAAGCGCTACGACGCCATTCCCTACCGCCGCGTCGGCCGCAGCGGGCTGGTGCTGCCCGCCATCTCGCTCGGGCTGTGGCACAACTTCGGGGACACCACCTCCATCGCCACGCAGCGCCAGCTGCTGCGCACCGCCTTCGACCTGGGCATCAACCACTTCGACCTGGCCAACAACTACGGCCCGCCCTACGGCAGCGCCGAGACCAACTTCGGCCGCCTGCTGCGCGAAGACTTCAAGCCGTACCGCGACGAGCTCATCATCTCCAGCAAGGCAGGCTGGGACATGTGGCCGGGCCCCTACGGCAAGGGCGGCGGCTCGCGCAAATACGTGCTCGCCAGCCTCGACCAGAGCCTGCAGCGCCTGGGCCTGGACTACGTCGACATCTTCTACTCGCACCGCTTCGACCCCGAGACGCCGCTGGAGGAAACGGCTTCCGCGCTGGCCCAGGCGGTGCAGCAGGGCAAGGCGCTGTATATCGGCATTTCGTCTTACTCCGCCGGCAAGACGCGCGAGATCGCCGCGCTGCTGCGCGAGTGGAAGGTGCCGCTGCTCATCCACCAGCCGGCCTACAACCTGTTCAACCGCTGGATCGAGAAGGACCTGCTGAACGCAACGGAAGAACTCGGCGCGGGCGTCATCGCCTTCACGCCGCTGGCGCAGGGCCTCCTGACCGACAAGTACCTCAGCGGCATCCCGGCCGACTCCCGCATCAACCGGCCCGGCGGCGGCTCGCTGAAGCAGGAGCACCTGTCAGAGGCCAACGTCGAACGTGCCCGCGCGCTCAACGAGATCGCACGGCGCCGCGGCCAGTCGCTGGCACAGCTCGCGCTGACCTGGACGCTGCGCGATGCGCGCGTGAGCTCGGCGCTGATCGGTGCGAGCCGGCCCGAGCAGATCGTCGACAACGTGGCGGCGCTGTCGCATGCGCCGCTGAGCGCGGAGGAACTGGCCGAGATCGACAAGTACGCGGTGGAAGGCGGCGTGAACCTCTGGGAGAAGCCCTCGACGGACTTCGCCTGAGCCGCTTCTCTTCTTTGTCTTCTCAGGGACCGCATCAGGTAACTCGGAATCCGTCTTTGGCAAAGGCGGGTGCGCTTTGCAGAATCGGCGCAAGCATTCGTTCGATTCATTGATTGCCATGCAATTGCGCACCCATTACGTCTCCCCGGCCGCCCAGGCGCGCCATGTCCTGGCCCTCACCGCGAAAGCCTGGCATGTGCCACCGGCTTCGCCGCACGCGCTGGCGCGCCGCGCACCGCACGGCTACGTGCCTGTGCGCGCGCTTCGGCGCCTGCATGCGGCCGCCATGTTGAGCCTGCTGCCCCATTCGTGGTGAACTCGGCGCCAGGACATTGAACCTGGAGATGACCGAGCATGCTGATCGTTCTGGGTGGGCTGCCCGGCAGCGGCAAGACCACCATCGCCCGCGAGATCGCCGTGCTGCTGCCTTGCGCGTACCTGCGCATCGATGCCATCGAGCAGGCGCTGCGCTCTGCCGGCGCACCCGGTGGCATATCTGACGGTACTTCCGACGGAACATCCACCAGAGAGATCGGCCCGGCCGGCTACATCGTGGCCTATGCGCTGGCTGGCTCCAATCTTTCCCTGGGCCAGGCGGTTCTGGCCGACTGCGTGAACCCCTTGCCCGTCACGCGCGAGGCCTGGCGGGCCGTCGCGGCGCGGGCTTCTTCACCCATCGTCGAAGTCGAGGTCGTGTGTTCCGACGCTGCCGAGCACAGGCGCCGCGTCGAGCAGCGGCACGTCGACATACCCGGCCTCGCGCCACCTACGTGGGGGTCCGTGCAGCGGCACGACTACGAGCCGTGGAGCACGCCGCGCATCGTCATCGACACCGCCGCAATGAGCGCGCGAGAGGCTGCGCAGGCCATTCTTTCCCACACGAGACACTGAGCATCCAGCAGATATCGATATAGGAATTCAGCGCAAGCGGTGCGCGCAATGCCCCAGAGAATTCGCAGCAATTCTTCATCAAGGGGCGTCAGCCACCGCACACCGTGTCCTACTCGCTGTCCCTGCTCGACAAGAGCCTGATCCCGGAAGGCGCCGACGCCGCACAGGCGTTCCAGCACACCATCACGCTCGCGCAGGCGGCCGAGCGGCTGGGCTACCGGCGCTACTGGCTCGCCGAACATCACGGCAACAGGAACTACGCAGGTTCGGCGCCCGAGGTGCTGGCAGCGCACCTGCTGGCAAAGACTTCGCGCATCCGCGTGGGCACCGGCGGCGTCATGCTCCAGCACTACAGCCCCTTCAAGGTGGCAGAGGTGTTCCGCGTGCTGGCCTCGCTGGCGCCGGGCCGCGTGGACATCGGCATCGGCAAGGCGCCCGGTGGCCTGCCGCTGACGAGCAAGGCGCTGCAGTGGCTGCACGATCCCGCCAGGAGCAGGAGCGACGACTTCGGCGTGCGCCTGTCCGAGCTCGATGCCTTCCTGGACGACGGCGTCGCCTCCGGCCATGCGCTCGCCGGCGCTGTGGCCACGCCCAATCCGCCGCAACTGCCGCAGCGCGTGCTGCTGGGCGGCAGCCCCGAGAGCGCGGTGCTTGCCGCGCGCCTGGGCTGGCAGTTCACCTATGCAGGGCACTTCAATGGCGACCCCGTGAACCTTGCGCGATCGGTCGAGGCCTACCGCGCGGAAACGGGGCGGGCGCCGCTGCTGGCGCTCTTCGCCTTCGCGGCAGAGACGAGCGAGAAGGCCGCGGAGCTCGTGGGCGGGCTGCGCAGCTTCCGCGTGCACCTGCCCACCGGCCAGAGCGTGAACCTGCCAAGCCTCGAAGCAGCCGCCGAGTTCGCACGGCAGGCGGGCGTGAGCGACTACCGGACCGAGGAGCGCCGCCCGCATGTGATCGCCGGCACCGGCGAAGAAGTGCGCGATGCGCTCGATGCATTGAGCGAGCAGTACGGCATCGAGGAGTTCGTCATCGACATCCCCGTGGCCGGCTTCGCGGAGCGCCGTGCGTCGGTCGAACTGCTCGCCGCGGCGCGCGAGGCCGTGCCTGTCGCAGCCTGAGCCTTTCCTTCCTTTTTTCCCATTGCGAACCCCTCGAAGCGAGCCATCGTCATGAGCAACGACAACAGCAACAAGAGCATCAAGTTTGGCGTCATGCTGCAGGGCGCCGGCAGCCACATGAACTCCTGGAAGCATCCGGGCGGGCCGGCCGATGCCAGCGTCAACCTCGGCTTCTTCGTGCGCACCGCGCAGAAGGCCGAGGCTGCCGGCATCGCCTTCGCGTTCGTGGCCGATGGGCTCTACATCAACGAGAAGTCGATCCCGCACTTCCTCAACCGCTTCGAGCCGATCTCGATCCTGTCGGCGCTCGCCACGGTGACCTCGAAGATCGGCCTCGCCGGCACCGTCTCCAGCTCCTACAGCGACCCGTTCACGGTGGCGCGCCAGTTCGCCTCGCTCGACCTCATCAGCGGCGGGCGCGCGGGCTGGAACGTGGTGACCACGCCGCTGGAAGGCAGCGCGAAGAACTACAGCCGCGCACACCCCGAGCACGCCTTGCGCTACGAAATCGCCGACGAGTACCTCGCGGTGACGCAGGGCCTGTGGGACAGCTGGGACGACGACGCCTTCGTGCGCGACCGCGAGAGCGGCCGCTTCTTCGATGGCGGCAAGCTCCACACGCTGAACCACAAGGGCCGCTTCTTCGAGGTGTCGGGGCCGCTGAACATCCAGCGCTCGCCGCAGGGCCAGCCGGTGATCTTCCAGGCCGGCTCGTCCGACGCGGGCATCGGGCTGGCCGGCAAGTACGCCGACGCCGTGTTCACCCATTCGCCTTCGCTGGAGGACACGCGCAGCTTCCTGCGGCAGGTGAAGGCCAGCGCCGTCGCGCAGGGCCGGCAGGCCGGCGACGTGAAGATCTTCCCGGGCATCGGCCCCGTGGTCGCCGCCACCGAGGAAGAGGCCGAAGCCAAGTACCGCGCCATCCGCGAGCTGTTGACGGTGGAGGAAGCCCTGGCCTACCTGGGACGCTTCTTCGACCACCACGACTTCAGCCAGTACCCGCTGGACGCGCCGTTCCCCGAACTGGGCGAACTGGGCCGCAACAGCTTCCGCTCGACCACCGACCGCATCAAGGCCAACGCCAGGGCCAAGGGCCAGACGCTGCACGAAGTGGCGCTCGAAGTGGCCACGCCCCGCACGCAGTTCGTGGGCACCGGCGAGCGCATCGCCGACGAGATCATCCGCTGGGTGGACGAGGGCGCGGCCGACGGCTTCATCCTCGGCTTCCCGGTGCTGGGGCAGGGGCTGGACGACTTCATCGAGTTCGTGATCCCGGCGCTGGAGGCGCGCGGGCGCTACCAGCGAGAGCTTCCGGGGCAGACGCTGCGCGACCACCTGGGCCTGCCGCGCAAGGCGAGCCGCTACGCGGCGCAGGAAATCGCGCCCGCCGTGCAGAAGGCCGCGTGATGAGCGAACAGTTCGTCTACACCACGCCGCTCGATCCGCGCGCGAAGCCGCTGATCGAAGGACTGACCTTCGAGTACGACAGCCGCTACGGCGACGTGATGCGCGAGCCGGGCCAGCCGCGCGAGATGGAGCGCTACCCCGCGGAGGTGTTCACACCGGCACATGGCGGCAACTTCGTGCTGCTGCTGCGCGACGGCGTGGCCATCGGCGGCGGCGCCTTCATGCGCCACGACGAGCGCACCGCCGAACTCAAGCGCGTGTGGACGCATGCCGATCTGCGCAGGCAAGGGCTGGCCAGCAAGGTGCTAGCCGAACTGGAGGCGGAGGTGCTTCGGCAGGGCTACGAGCGCATCTACCTGACGACCGGCTTCCGCCAGCCCGAGGCCGTGGGCCTGTACCTGGGCCATGGCTATACGGCGCTCTTCGGTCCGCCCATCGATCCGGAGACGCCGCGCAAGCTGCCTTTCGAGAAATACCTGGACACCGGGCGGCGGCACGCCCCTTCGGCTTCCGGGCAACTGGTCGGAGTGGCGCAGCGATGAACACCACCGTCCTCGACGCGGCCGCCGAGCCGATGAACCCCGCGCCGGTGCGCGCACCGCAGCCGCAGCGTTCGCCGGTTCCCGCCGCGGCCCCGGCCAACGGCGACTACTCGCACTTCCGCATCGTGCCGGCGCGCTACCCGGCGCGCACCGTTGGCACCATCTTCGCCGTGCTGGTAATCGGCATCGTGCTGCACTCGACGCTCACCAACCCGCGCTGGGGCTGGGGCGTGTTCGCGCAGTGGTTCTTCGCCGAGCCGGTGCTGCAGGGCCTGGGTCGCACGCTTCTGCTGACGGCGCTGGGTGCGCTGCTGGGCTTCTTCTTCGGCACCGCGCTGGCGCTGGCGCGGGTGTCGCGTTCGCCTCTGCTGGCGCGGCTCGCGTGGGTGTTCACCTGGCTCTTCCGCTCGGTGCCGGTGATCGTGCTGCTGCTGATCATCAACAACCTGGGCTACCTCTACGAGACGGTGACGCTGGGCATCCCCGGCACCGATGTCACCTTCTTCTCGTACCCGACCACGCAGCTCATCAGCCCCTTCGTGGCGGCGCTGCTGGGACTCACGCTGAACCAGGCGGCCTTCGCCTCGGAGATCGTGCGCGGCGGCATTCTTTCGGTGGAGCAGGGGCAGCTGGAGGCGGCTGCGGCGCTGGGCCTGTCGCGCGGGCGGCAGTCGTTCCGCATCGTGCTGCCGCAGGCGATGCGCACCATTCTGCCCACGGCCTTCAACGACATCATCGGGCTCGCCAAGGGCACCTCGAACCTCTACATCCTGGCGCTGCCGGAGCTGTTCTACACGATCCAGATCATCTACAGGCGCAACCTGGAAGTGATTCCGCTGCTGATGGTGGCGACCGTGTGGTACCTCATCATCCTCACGGTGCTGTCGGTGGTGCAGCACTACGTGGAGCGGCATTTCTCGCGCGGTGCGCTGCGCAACCCGCCGAGTTCGCGGCTCGGCCGCGTGGCCAGCAGGCTGTGGCGCTCGAAGCCGGCGCCCGTGGCAGAGCCCGCCGCCGTCGTGCCCGCGCAGGTCCCGCGCTGGACCGACCCGCTCACGCAGGGCGGCGAGGTCAGGATCCACGGCGTGTCGAAGAGCTTCGGCGCGCTCAAGGTGCTCGACGATGTCACGCTGACGGTGGGGCGGGGCAGCGTGACTGTGATCCTCGGCCAGTCGGGCTCGGGCAAGTCGACGCTGCTGCGCGCCATCAACCACCTGGAGCGCGTGGACGACGGTTTCATCTCCATCGACGGCGAACTCATCGGCTACCGGCGCGACGCTGACACACTCTACGAACTGCGCGAGCGCGACATCCTGAAGCGCCGCGTCGACGTGGGCATGGTGTTCCAGAACTTCAACCTGTTCCCGCATCTGACTGTGCTGGAGAACATCGTCGAGGCGCCGATCTCCGTGCGCGGCCTCTCGCGGCCCGAAGCCGAGGCGCTCGCTTCCGAGCTGCTGGTGCGCGTGGGCCTGGGCGACAAGACGCATGCGTATCCGCGACAGCTCTCCGGCGGCCAGCAGCAGCGCGTGGCCATCGCCCGCGCGCTGGCACTCAAGCCCAAGGTGCTGCTGTTCGACGAGCCCACCTCGGCGCTCGACCCCGAGCTGGTGGGCGAGGTGCTGGCCGTCATCAAGGAGCTGGCGCGCTCGGGCACCACGCTGCTCATCGTCACGCACGAGATCGGCTTCGCACGCGAGGTGGCCGACAACATCGTCTTCATGGAGCGCGGCCGCATCCTGGAGACCGGCTCGCCCGACAAGGTGTTCAACGCGCCGGAGCATCCGCGCACGGCCGAGTTCCTCGCCAAGGTTCTCTGACCTTCTTCCTTCCCGACTTCATTTCATCGACCTTCATGATCTATCGACGAAACATCCTGTCCGTTGTCCTTGCCGCGCTGCTGGCACCGCTGGCCGCATCGGCCCAGCCCGCTCCGGACCTGAGCCCCGAGCAGCCGGGCCGCCCGCGCGCGCAGAAGATCGACGAGGCCGTCCGGCTCGCGAAGGACTTCAGGTTCCAGAAGGAAGGCGTGCTCGTCGTCGGCACCACCACCGGCCGCCTGCCGTTCGCGGCCTACGCCACCGACACCAAGACACCCGTGGGCAACGCGCCCGACATCGCACAGCTGGTGGCCGACAGCCTCGGGCGCAAGCTGGAGCTGGTCTCCACCGCCTGGGCCGACTGGCCGCTGGGCCTGCAGTCGGGCAAGTTCGACCTGGTGGTCTCGAACGTGACCGTGACAGAGGAGCGCAAGGAGAAGTTCGACTTCTCGACCTATCGCAACGACCAGCTCGGCATCTACGTGAAGTCCGACAGCAAGCTCGGCGCCATCAAGGAGCCGAAGGACATCGCGGGGCTGAAGGTGATCGTGTCCGCCAGCACCAACCAGGAGCAGATCCTGCTGCGCTGGAACAAGCAGAACGTGGCCGCCGGCCTGAAGCCGGTCGAGATCCAGTATTACGACGACGATGTGGTGCAGCGCCTGGCGCTGCAGTCGGGCCGTGCCGACGCCTACCTGGGGCCGAACGCCATCGCCGCCTACGAGGCGCGCGACGGCAAGACCAGGCTCGCGGGCCTGTTCTCGGGCGGCTGGCCGCTGAACGCAGAGATCGCCGTCACCTCGCGCAAGGGCTCGGGCATCGCCGAAGCCGTGACGCTGGCTTTGAACACGCAGATCAAGAACGGCAACTATGCCAAGGCGCTGTCGCGCTGGAACCTGGATTCGGAGGCCATCGCGGTCTCGCGCACCAATCCGCCCGGCCTGCCGAAGAACTGAGGCGATGGCCATGAATCTCTTCAAGAAAACCTGGATCGCCCGCGGCCTCGTCGCGCTCATGCTCGTGGCGGGCGCGGCCCATGCCGCCGACAAGTTCGACTTCAGCCCCGAGCAGAAGGGCCGCCTGCGCGGCCAGAAGGACGCCGAGGCGGTCAACGCGATTCCGCCCAGCTTCAAGTTCGTGAAGGAGGGCGTGCTGACCATCGCCATCGCGCCGTTCGCGCCGCCGATCTCGACCTACGCGTCGGACGCGAAGACCGTCGTCGGCTTCGACCCCGACTTCGCGCTGCTCGTCGCCGATGCGCTGGGCCTCAAGCTCGAACTGCAGCCCATCGCCTGGGCCGACTGGCCGCTGGGCCTGAGTTCGGGCAAGTACGACGCCGTGATCTCCAACGTGGGCGTGACCGAGCAGCGCAAGGAGAAGTTCGACTTCTCGACCTATCGCCTCGGCCTGCATGGCTTCTACGTGAAGACCGACAGCGCCATCAAGTCGATCAGGGAGCCGAAGGACGTTGCGGGCCTCAAGCTGACGACCGGCGCCGGCACCAACCAGGAGCGCATCCTGCTCGAGTGGAACCGGCAGAACGTGGCGGCGGGGCTGAAACCGGTCGAGATCCAGTACTACGACGACGATGTGACGCGCACGCTGGCGGTGGTCACCAAGCGCGTGGACGCCAATTTCAATCCCAATGCGCCGCAGGCCTACGAGGCCGCGAAGAACGGGCAGATCAGGCTGGTCGGCACCGTCAACGCGGGCTGGCCGCTGAAGTCGGACGTGGCCATCGCCACGCGCAAGGGCAGCGGCCTCGCCGCGGCGCTGACCACCGCCACCAACAACCTGATCCGCAACGGCACCTACGGCCGGGCGCTCGCGCGCTGGAGCCTGACGGAAGAGGCCTTGCCGAAGTCCGAAACCAACCCGCCCGGCCTGCCGAAGTTCGCGCCGTGAGCAGCAGCATCCGCCATCTCGCCTTCCTCACGCCGGGCAACTACGCCGAGGCCGATCCGTTCGCCGGACTGGAGGCCGCCTTGAAGCTCTTCGAGTTCGGCGAGAAGCACGGTTTCGACAGCGCGTGGGTGCGGCAGCGCCACCTGGAGCGTGGCGTCTCGTCGGCCGCCACCTTCCTGGCCGCCGCCACGCAGCGCACGCGCCGCATCGAACTGGGCGCGGCGGTGATCCAGATGGGCTACGAGAACCCGTTCCGCCTTGCCGAAGACCTGGCGACGGTCGACGTGCTCTCGCGCGGCAGGCTGCAGGTGGGCCTGAGCGCCGGCGCGCCGCTGCACGGCGCCCTGCTGGGCAACCGCTTCCACGATGCAGCGCCCAACACCGTCGACTACAGCCACAAGCGCGTGGGGCGGCTGAAGGCCAATCTCGAGGACGTGCTGCTCGGCGACGACCAGACTTTCGTGGAATCGGCCGGCGGACGCGTGCGCCCGCGCGTGCAGCCGTACGCGCCGGGTCTCACGGGGCGGCTCTGGTATGGCGGCGGCTCCCTGCGCTCGGCCGAATGGGCCGGGCGCAATGGCTTCAACCTACTGCTGGGCAACGTGCTCACGGGCGAGAACACCGACGACTTCCTGCAGGCGCAGGTGGGCCTGGTCGAGCGCTACAAGGCCAGCGAGGCTGACAGCGACGCGGGCAGGGGCAGGGTGGCGCTGGGGCGCGTGATCGTGCCGCTCGACGGTGCGGACACCGTCACCCGCAAGCGCTATCGCGAGTTCGCTGCCGGCCGCATCGAGCGCACGCTGGCGCCGCAGGGCGAACGCCGCACGCTGTTCGCGAACGACCTCGTCGGCAGTTCCGACGAGATCCTCGAACGCCTGCGCCGCGACCCGGTGCTGCCGCTGGTGAGCGAGTTGCGGGTGGAGCTGCCCTACAACTTCGGCAGCGAAGACTACGAGCAGATATTGACCGACCTCTCCCGCCGCATCGCGCCGGAACTGGGTTGGCGCGCGGCTTGAATTGCAGGAGGAGAAACGGGGGAAGCAGGAGCAGCGACAGGAGTTGAGTTCGAGGTGAGTCGGAGTCGGGTTGCGTTCTTCGCGATTCGACGGACGGCTTTGGGCGGGCCCTCGGGCCCGCTTTTTTTCGTCAGCCTCGCAGCGCGGATGCGCCGAGCAGGAAATCGGTGACCTCGTCCGAGAACACATAGCGCTGCCCGCCTATGAGCACGCCGTCCGGGCTCTCCGGATCGGGCTGCGCGGCGGGCATGCCGTGGGCCACCAGCGCTTCGGCGCAGCCGAGCCAGTCGCCTTCGCCCTCCGGCTCGTTGCACGAGGCCCAGGAAAGGCCGCCGCAGGCGTTGTCGTCGAAGCCGTGCCGCTCCTGCCAGCTGGCGCCGTGTTCCAGCAGGAAGCGCACGAGGCCGGCGTCGCCGCGGAATACGGCCTTGTTCAGCGCCGAGGCATCCCAGTCGCCACCGCGCGTGGCGATGGGCCAGCCGAGCCTGACCATCAGCTTCACTGCGTCGGCGCAGCCTTGTGCGGCGAGTTCGGGCAGCAGGCGCAGCTGTGCTTGCGAGAGCGAACCGACGATGTCCGGGTGTGCAGCCTGGACGGCGCGGGCCGCGGCCTCGTCGCCTTTTGCGCAGGCGGCGATGAAGGCCTCGTCCACCGGCAGTGCGACGCCGCCTCCCGCTTGCTCCAGGAGGCTGGCGACTTCGGGGAGGCCGAAGCGCAGCGCGGCGACGTAGGCGCTCGTTCCGTCGCGCGTTGTCGCCTTGGGATCGGCTCCTGCCGCGAGCAGTGCCTCGATGTGCGCGGGCGAGCGGCGCCGGCGTATGGCCCACAGCAGCAGGGAGCCCCAGTCGCTGGTGGGCGGGCCGATGGGCGGTTCGTTGGCATCGCCGCCATGCGCGAGCAGCAGGCGCAGCGTGTCGACGTCGTCGAGGTCGAGCACGCGATAGAGCGCGTTCGTTCCCGCGATGCGGGCTCCGGCCTCGAGCAGCAGGCGCGTGCAGGCCGGGGTTTCGAGCGAGTGGTAGAGCGATTCGCCGTCGTCGGGATCGGCGCCCGCATCCAGCAGCAGCCGGGTGAGCGCGGCATCGCGGTGCTGGCCGGCAGCGCCGTAGAGAGCGGACAGCCGCTCGGTCTCGTCGGGCTGGGCGAGCGACGCGGGCGGCCAGCGGCTGCCCACCGATTGATTCGGGTCCGCGCCTGCGTCGAGCAGCAGCTTGGCGCAGTGGCGCAGGCGCTCCTTGTGGTCCGGCAACTGCAGCAGGCCCGAATGTGTGAGCGCCACGAGCGGCGGCAGCGCGAGCGGGCCGCCTGCGCGGTTCACCCAGCCGGGGTCGCGCTCGATGGCCTGGCGGATCAAGGCTTCGTTGCCTACCGCGCAGGCGAGGATCGGGTCATCGCCCGGCAGGCCCGGGCTCTCTTCGAGCAGGCGCAGGGCCAGCGCAGGCCGCGCGCGGTTCGTGCCCCCGGCGATGTCGCCGGCGTAGACGAGGCGCAGCCATTGCAGCACGGCCTTCGCTGGATCGTCCCCATGCGCGCGGCGTGCGAGGACGAAGCCCTGCAGGTCGGCCCAGGACGGAAATCCGTATTCGCGCGCGATGCACGACTGCGCGTCGTGCAGGCGAAGGCCGAGCGCGGCAATCGCCGAATCGCTCTTGCTGGCAGCAGCCGGAAGAGCTTCGCGAAAGCGCGCGGTGGCGGCGGGATTGTTGCTTCGGTAGAGCGCAAGCAGTTCCTTGGCTTGCTTCTTCAGATGGCCCAGGTCGGGCCGGGCGGGCATGCGCTTCATGTGTACCTCCGTGCATCAGACGCCGTCGGCCCGCAAATCCGGCTGCACAAAAGGCGAATGGATCGGCATATAGAGGCAAGTGGGTTCAACCCTTCCCGCGGGCCCGGGCGCGGCTTGCACCGCGGCGGCGATGTTAGGCCACGTCGAGCGCGAAGGTCAATGCGCACGACCGACTGGCGGGAGCGGCTAAAGTGGCACGCTGCTGCCCGCCATCGTCTCGCACGTCCAATCTCCAAACGGATACCCGACACCATGCTGCCCAGATTCCTCAAGCGGCTTGCCGCACGCTTCGCCGGCTCGACGCCGCCACCCGAAACGCCTGCGACCGGCGGCGCAAAGACGCCGGCATTGAAGAAGGGCGACGTGCTCGCCTACCGCAGCGACGAGGCCTGGCGCGCCGTCTGGGTTCTCGAAGTCGATCCGTGGCCCGATGGAACAGCGGTGGCGCACTGCCTGAGCTATCAGCCGCTGGACCAGAAGCCCACCGTCGAATCGCTGAAGCACGCCGAGGTGCTGATATGGCATTCGCCCATCGATGCCGACGGCGTGAGCCGGGGCAGCGAACTCATCGGCAACAGGCAGCCCACCGAGGACGACCTGATCGGCTTCGCCGAATACCTGAGGCTCACCGACTTCCCGAGGTATCTGGAGCTGATGGGCCAGGACGGCCACGAGATCGTGCGCGAGGCCAATGCGCACTATCTGCGCGGCAACGAACTCTGCGAGCAGGGCCGCAAACAGGAAGGCATCGCCGAGTACGACGCGGCCGTGGAGCTCTTTCCGCTCTTCTTCGAGGCCATCGACAACCGCGCCTTCACGCGCATGGAACTCGGCGACTTCCAGGGCGCGCTCGAGGACTTCGAGCAGTCGCTGCAGGTGAATCCCGACGGCGAGGCCGCGTTCTTCTCGAAGGGCGAATGCCTCATGCGGCTCGGCCAGCTCGCCGCCGCGGAGTCGATCTTCAAGGAGGGCAGGGAGCGCTTTCCGGGCAAGAAGGCGCTCTTCGACGAATTCCTGGAGCGGGTGCGGGCGCAGCAGCGCTCGGGGAGCAAGTAGGAGCGACGCCGCTCAGCGCGCAGCCTCGGGCCGCAGCTGCTCCCTGAGGATGCGGCGGATCTCCAGGATCGCCAGCGGGTTCTCCTGCACGCTGTGCGCCGACGGGATCACCAGTTCGGAGGCCGCGCCGTCGAGGTGCGCGCTGGCATAGGGCACGATGCCGTCGCTCGACAGCGCCTGCGCCACGCCGGGCGTGTCGTTGCCGATGATCGAATGGAAGCGCACGCGCGGATTCATCGGCAGGCCCGACGACAGCCGCACGAACGGATCGCGGTCGCTGAGGTTGTCGATGCTGTTGGGGATGCGCAGCGTGCCCTGGTCCTGCCGCGCGGGCGCGATGCGGATCAGCTCGCGCGAGATGTCGCCCAGCTGCCCGAGCATCGCCACGGGCAGCGTGATGAGGTTGGCCACCCAGCGCGAGATGCGGTTGTTGGCGAAATCGGTGCCGCGGTGCGGCGAGGCGATGAAGATGGCGTCGCTCACCTGCGGCAGCGGCTCGAAGCGCAGGTAGGGCGCGAGCTTCTCTTCCATGCGCCGCTGCTGCGCGCCCTGCATCGGGTAGCTGGCGAGCAGGGCGTCCCAGAGCTTGTCTTCCGAGGACGAGACCATCAGCCGGGACAGCACCCCGCCCATGCTGTGGCCGATCAGCGTGATGTCGTTCGAGGCCGGTGCCTTGCCCGAGGGGTCGAAGTGCGCGAGCGTCTGGGTCACGGCTTCGCGGATCGCGAAGTTGTTGAGCGGCAGCGGTGCGTTGGTCGGGTAGTAGACCTGCCAGATCTGGTAGCGGCGGCGCAGTGTCTCGTCGCCCAGCACCTCGTTGGCCACGTTGATCCACGCCTCGGGGCTGCTCGCCAGGCCGTGCAGCATGATGACAGTGCGGCGGTTCGGATCGTAGGGCTGCATCAGGTAGATGCGCGGCTGCGTGAGGCCCTCGCGGCCGCCGAAGAGGCTGCGCAGCGCCTGCAGCGCGAAGTCGGAGCGCGCGAGCCACAGGCCGTAGCCCGAAGTGAAGTTGGCGGCCAGCGGTACTTCCTGGCCGGCGAGCTGCACGTTGGCGGTGCGATACGGGTCGTAGGCCGCGATGCGCAGCGTGCGGGTGCGAAGCACATCGCCGAGGTTGGCGCCGTCGAACAGCAGCAGCGCGGTGACCGCCGGGAAGGGCATCTCGCGATAGGGCGGGCGAGGCTGCTGCCCGTCTGCAAGGTCGGCTCGCGGCGCCGGCGGCTCGTCGTCGGTGCGCCTGTCGCTCGCCGCCACCAGTTCCGCGCCGAAGCCGTCGCGCCGGTAAGTGTTGCGCAGGCCGGAGAAGGTCAGCGAGGCGGCGGGAATCAGCTCGTCGGGCAGGGGCGTGTCGGAAGGAAGGCGCAGGTTCGACACGTCGGTCTCGATGCGCCAGTCGCCCACCTTCGGCATCGCGGGCTGCGCCACCGCGCGCGAACCGTTGCGGCGGACTCCGTCGTACAGGCCGGTGATGGCCTGCTGCACCGCGTAGTTGTAATAGTCGCGCACCTGGGTCTGCCGGTCCTCGAAGGCGCGGTCGCGCGGCTTGCGGGCGGTGAAGAACAGGTAGGCGTAGGCGTGGCGCGCGGTCTCGAACCAGGCCTCGATGGCGGCGGCATCGGTCGCGCCGCCGTGCTTTTCGGACGCGAGCGCCACCTGCAGCCAGACTTCGGAGAGCGCCGAGAGACGCTGCTCGTCGCTCAGGCCCGGCGAGTCCGCCAGCGCGTTGCGGCAGGCCTGGCCGTCCTTGCGGCACAGGTCGGCGTCGGAGCCGATCACGCGCAGCACTTCCTGCGCGGAGGTGCTCAGGCGGCCGGTGGTGAGCACATCGCCGCGGCGCTGAGCGAGGTATTCGGCCGGCGAGATCGAACCGACGGTCACGCCCGCGCAACCTGCCAGCAGTGCGGCCGCGCAGGCGAGCACGGGCAGCGAAGCGAAGAAGCGCAGCGCGCGTTTCATTGCGCCGCTCCGGTGCCAGCAGCCGCGACGCCCGGCAGGCCCTGCCGGATCGCCCGTGAGAAATCGACGCCCGGCGTCTTGTCCGTCGCGATCGCCCGCTCGGTGATGCGGCCAGCCGCGCGCAGCGCTTCCATGCTGTAGCCGGGCGCAAGACCGCCCACGTCGAAGAGATAGTCGGGCAGGTAGCCCGAAGCGAGCAGCCGCCAGTCCATCGGCAGGCCCGGCACGATGCGCTTGGCCAGCGCATACACGATGGTGGTGCAGTTGGCGGTGAGCGTGTTGTAGAAGCTGGGCTCGCGCACCAGCGCCGCGCCTTCGCCGAGGTAGGCGAGGAAGAGCGAGCGGATCTCGGGCCGCGGCAGGCTCACGCGGTACATGTAGACGTCTTCGCCGCGCACGTTGGTGCGCACGCGCAGGATGTCGTGCTCGTCGGCCGCGATCAGGCTGGTCTCGAACTGCTTGAAGAAGCCGCCCACCGACGAGAAGCTCTCGCCGCGCTCCTTGCGGATCTCGATGGAGAAGGTGAGGAACCGGCCGTCGTCGAAGCCGAAGGACACCAGCGTGTGCGCGATGGCAGGCCCGGTCCAGTACGAGAGAGACACGTCGACCGTGCGCAGGCGGTCGAGGTCGTACTGCCTCGTCTCCCAGCGCTGGGTGTAGTCGGTGTCGCTGCGCCACTCGAAGTTGCGCACGTTGTCCAGCGTGACGATGCTGCCGTCGACGCGCGAGTGCAGCTGCCGCGAGACGTCGTCGGCCCACACGCGGTTCTGCGAGGGCAGGATGGTGCTCCACCAGCCCAGCAGCAGCGCGAATCCGACCGCGTAGGAGAGCAGGGCGCGCGCGGCCCGACTGCGCCACGTCAGCACGACCGCCGCGAGGCCGAAGGCGACCCACAGCACGCCCGCGCCGATCTTCATGGCGGCCGGGCCGGGGAAGTGGTACCAGAGCGCAAGGCAGGCCCACGAAGAACTCAGCAGCACCGCAAGCGTCAGCGCAAAGCGGCCCAGGAAGTGCAGGATCGTGCGGATCATTGCAGGCGTCGCGCTTCTAGCCGTAGACGCTCAGAGAGGCCAGGATGCGCGTGAAGTACGCATCCGCGAGGCTCGTCGCGGCCTTGGCGTCGCGTGCCTCCAGCGCATCGACGATGGCGGTGAGCTCGCGCAGCGTCTGTTCGCGCACCACGGCGCCCACGGGGCCGTTGAGATTCGAGCGGCCGTCGTACTGCACCGCGCGGCGGTCGGCCACCACGGCGTCGAACACCTGCATCAGGAAGCGGTTGCGCGTGGCGCGGAAGATCGCCTGGTGCACGCCGTAGATGCCCTCCTTGAACTGCAGCCACTGGTCGGCGTCGCGCACCACGGCGAGGTGGTGGCGCATCAGCGCGAAGTCTTCGGCGTCGGCGCGCTGGGCGGACAGCGCCATCATGGCCGGCTCGAACAGCAGCCGGCCTTCGAGGATCTCGGTGTAGGTCGGCACGTCGCGGTGGTGCGCGGCCACGGGCAGGTCGGACTCGCTCAGCAGCTGCATCAGCCCCTCGGCCAGGAAGGTGCCGCTGCCGACCTTGCGCTCCAGCAGGCCCTGCGCGCTCATCATGGCCAGCGCATGGCGCACGGTGCTGCGCGAGGTCTTGAACTGCTCCGACAGGTCACGCTCGTTGGGCAGCTTGTCGCCCGGCTTGAGCGCGCCGTCTCGGATCGACTGGAGTATGGCGCGGTAGACCTTCGAGGCGGTCGCCTTGTCCTGCGCGGCGATGCGGCCCGAGAGATCCGTGACCTCGATCAGCGGCTGGAGCGGCTGCGGCACGGGCTTTGCATTCATGGTTGAAGAGTTCGCCAAAATGGTTGACCAATCGCAATTAATGTTCTTAGAATGAATTCATTACGCAGTCACATAAGACTGCGCTGCATGGCTCTGGATTGGTTGACCAATCCTTCCGAATCCGTTGATTTTCGTCGAAAGGTTGACCGTTTGCGCCGCCCCTCGCGCCGCAACGGTGATGTGTTCCCAATGACCCTGGATTCCAACACGGCGCCGGCGGCCGCGAGCCACGGCAGCGCGCGCAGCCCCGAGGAGCGCCTCGCCGCCCTCGGACTGAAGCTTCCGCCGCCTCCGGCGCCCGTCGCCAACTTCGTCGCATGGCGCCGCAGCGGCCAGATGCTGTATCTCTCGGGCCAGGGCCCGCTCGAAGCAGACGGCCGCCTGCACGTGGGCCGTGTCGGCGAGGAAGTGAGCGTCGAGGCTGCCTACGCGCATGCCCGGTTGACCGGCCTGAACCTGCTGGCTGTCGCCAAGGCCGCGCTCGGCGAACTCGGGCGCGTGCGCAGTGTGGTGAAGCTGCTGGCCTTCGTGAATGCGGCGCCGGGCTTCGCCTTCCATCCGAAGGTCATCAACGGCTGCTCCGACCTGTTCGTCGAGGTGTTCGGCGACGAGGTGGGGCGGGGCGCGCGTTCCGCCATCGGCGCGGGCTCGCTGCCGGGGCACCAGACCGTCGAGGTCGAAGCCATCCTCGAAGTGGACTGACGATGGCCTACCAGTTCCAGTTCGAGGCGCTCGCGCCCTATGCAGGGCAACTGGCCGAAGGCCTGCTGCACACGCTGGGCTATGCCGCGTCGAGCATCGTGCTGGGCATGGCGATCGGCGTGGCGGGCTCGCTGGCGCTGATCTACGGCAGCAAGCCGCTGCGCGGCGTGACGCGTGTGTACGTGGAGTTCTTCCGCAACACGCCGGCGCTGGTGCAGCTCTTTCTCATCTACTTCGGCCTGCCCAACCTGGGCATCCGGCTGGAGGCGCCCGTGGCCGGCGTGATCTCTCTGGCGCTGTACTGCGGCGCGTACATGGTCGAGGTGTTCCGATCGGGGCTGATGTCGGTACCCCGCGGCCTCTCCGAAGCCGGTGCCGCGCTCGGGCTGCGGCCGCGCCAGGTGCTGGTGCACGTGCTGTTCGTGCCTGCGCTGCGCAACGTGTTTCCCTCGCTGGCCAGCCAGATGGTGCTCACGCTGATCGGCACCAGCCTCATCTCGCAGATCGGCGTGGAGGACATCTTCCACGCAGGCAGCTTCATCGACTCGCGCACTTTCCGCAGCTTCGAGGTGTACGTGGTGATCTGCGCGATGTACTTCGTCACGGTGCAGGCGCTGCGCGTGCTGCTGGGCTTCGTGCAGCGCCGGCTTTTCGGCAGGGAGGGCCGCTGAGATGCGCGGACTTTCCATTGCCGATCTCTGGCTGATCCTCGGTGCCATCCGCTGGACCGCCGCGCTTGCCCTGACCTCCTTCGCCATCGGCGCCGTCATCGGCCTCGGCGTGGCGGTGGCGCGCACTTCGCGGCTGACCTGGCTGCGCGTGCTGGCGCGCGTCTACGTCGAGCTTGTGCAGGGTACGCCGCTGCTCGGGGTGCTCTTTCTCCTGTACTTCGGCGTGCCGATGCTGCTGGGCATCGAGATCAAGGCCTTCACGGCCGCCGCCGCAGCGTTCTCGCTTTCGGCCGGCGCCTTTCTCGGCGAGATCTGGCGCGGCGCGATCGAGTCCGTGCCCAAGGGGCAATGGGAGGCCGCCTCCTGCGTGGGTCTGCGCCGCTGGCACGTCATGCGGCACGTGGTGTGGCCGCAGGCCTTCCGAGTGGCGCTCGGCCCGACGGTGAGCTACCTGGTGCAGCTCATCAAGAACACCTCGCTCGCCGCGCTCGTCGGCTTGGTCGAACTCACGCGTTCGGGCCAGATCGTGGCGGGGTCGACGCTGGCACACCTGCCAGTCTTCTGCGGCGTGGCCCTGTGCTACTTCGCCATCTGCTATCCGCTGGCTCGCCTGGCACTCTCTCTTGAAGGACGCATGAATGCCGCTCGTGCTCATTGATTCGGTCGAAAAGCACTTCGGCGACAACCATGTGCTGCGCGGCGTATCCACCGAGGTCGCCAGGGGCGACATCGTGGCGCTCGTCGGGCGCAGCGGCTCTGGCAAGAGCACGCTGCTGCGCTGCGTGAACGGCCTAGAGACGATCAGCGCCGGCCGTATCGTGGTCGACGGCGTCGATGTGCAGTCGCCCGACACCGACCTGGCCCTGCTGCGCCGCCGCGTGGGCATGGTGTTCCAGAGCTTCAACCTGTTCCCGCACCTGTCGGCCGCGGCCAATGTGACGCTGGCTCCGGTGCTCACGAAGAAGATCGCCAAGGACGAGGCCCGCGACCTGGCCCAGCGCATGCTGGAGCGCGTGGGGCTGGGCCACAAGCTCGACGCCATGCCGTCGCAGCTCTCGGGCGGCCAGCAGCAGCGCGTGGCCATCGCGCGGGCGCTGGCGATGTCGCCGCAGCTCATGCTGTTCGACGAGGCCACATCCGCGCTCGACCCCGAGCTGGTCGGCGAAGTGCTGCGCGTGATGGAGGACCTGGCGCGCGACGGCATGACCATGATGGTCGTCACGCACGAGATGGCCTTCGCGCGCCGCGTGGCCTCCGAGGTGCTCTTCATGAACCAGGGCCGCATCTGGGAGCGCGGCACGCCCGAGCGGATGTTCGGCAGCCCGCAGACCCCCGAGTTCCAGCAGTTCGTGCAGTCCGTCGTCTGATTCCCACGCCTTCGTTTTCGTCGTTCTTGTCTTTCCTGTCTTCCAAGGAGCTTCCATGTTCAAACTGAAAACCCTGTTCGCCGCCGCGCTGGTCTGCGCCGCTCCCTTGCTCGCGCATGCCGACAAGCTCGCCGACATCAAGGCCAAGGGCGCGATCCGCATCGCCACAACCATCGACGCCGCGCCGTGGGGCTTCACCGACTCGGCAGGCAAGCCCACCGGCCTCGACGTGGAACTGGCCGAGAACGTGGCCAAGGCCATGGGCGTGAAGCTCGAGCTGCAGCAGGTGACCGGCGCCAACCGCATTCCGTACCTGCTGTCGAACAAGGTCGACGTGGTGATCGCCGCGCTGGGCAGTTCGCCCGAACGTGCCAAGCAGGTCGCCTTCTCCAAGCCCTACGCGGCCGTGTACCTCGGCGTGTACGGCGGCAAGGGCACGCCCAAGTTCGCCAAGGTGGCCGACCTCGCGGGTCAGACCGTGGCAGTGCCCAAGGGCTCCACGCCCGACCTGTCGCTGAGCGAGCTGGCGCCGGGCGCCAAGCTGATCCGCCTGGAAGACACGGCTTCCACCATCTCGGCCTTCCTGTCGGGCCAGGCGCCGCTTTTCGCCGAGAACAACTTCATCGCGCAGAAGGTGGCCGACGAGAACCCGGCCAAGGGCATCGAGATGAAGTCGCTGATCCGCATCAGCCCCGCCTACATGGCCGTGCAGCCCGGCGAGACCGCGCTGCTGGCCGAGATGAACAGGATCATCGACGCCAAGACCGCCGACGGCAGCCTCGCGGCGCTGCGCCTGAAGTGGTTCAAGGACGAGCAGAAAGAAGTGAAGTGAGCCAGCCGCGTCCCTCCACCGTTTTCACGGACATCGACTGGGCCAGGCCCGGCAAGCAGGTCGGCCACGCGTGGCTTCCGTATTCGGGACATGACGATGCCTGGGGCGCGGTGGCGCTGCCCCTGGCAGTCATCGGCAACGGCGACGGCCCGACGGTGCTGGTCACCGGCGCCATCCACGGCGACGAATACGAAGGACCGATCGTCATCAACGAGTTGATCCGCAGGCTCGACGCCTCGCAGGTGAAGGGCTGCCTGATCCTGATGCCTTCCGCCAACGCCCCCGCGATGCGCGCGGCCTCGCGCGTGAGCCCGCTGGACGGCAAGAACCTCGCACGTGTATTCCCCGGCAACCCCTACGGCACGCCGACGGAGCAGATCGCAGCCTTCATCCACGATGTGCTGTTTCCCAAGTGCGATGCCTACGTCGACCTGCACGCGGGCGGCAGTTCGCTCTTCATCGAGGAGAGCGCGCAGGTCGTCGTCACGCCCACGCTGGCACCCGAAGTGCGCGAGCGCGCGGAAGACATGGCGCGCTGGTTCGGCGCCAGGTTCACCGTCATCACCGACAACATGGGCGACCCGCGCACCAGCTGCGGCGCGGCCGCACACCTGGGCCTGGCCGCCATCGCGGCGGAGATGGGCGAGAACGGCAGCGTCTCGCCCAAGGGCGTCAAGCGCACCCGCGAATGCCTGTCGCGCGTGCTGGCGCGGCTGGGCGTGGTGCCGGGCGCGCTGCCCGAGGCGCCGCCGCCGAGCCGCCGCGTGCGCATCGTGCCCAACGGCGGCAACCTGCTGTCGCCGGGCGACGGCTACTTCGAGCCGCTGCACGAACTGGGCGACACGGTGGAGGCCGGCGAGCTCGCCGGCTACCTGCACCTGCTGCACGAGCCCGCGCAGGAGCCCCGCGAAGTGCGCTTCGCCAAGGGCGGCACGGTGTATTCGCAGCGCACCTTCGGCGCGGTGAAGCAGGGCAACAACCTGTGCGTGCTGGTCGAGGACGAGGCATGACCGACAAAGACGCGATGCAACCGATCGCCCTGGCCGACTACCGCGCGGCGCACGAGCGCGTGAAGCCCTACATCCGCCGCACGCCGCTGGTCGATGCCCATCCCTGGGTGCCCGGTGGCGCGGCGCAGGTGCGCTTCAAGGCCGAGTGCCAGCAGGTGACAGGCTCCTTCAAGGCGCGCGGCGCATTCAACCGCGTGCTGAACCTTCCCGAGGAGGTGCGCCGCCAGGGGCTGGCCACCGCGTCGGGCGGCAACTTCGGCGCGGCCGTCGCCTATGTCGGCAAGACGCTGGGTCTGCCGGCCAACGTGTTCGTGATGAACACCAGCACGCCGATCACCCGCGCCCGCATCGAGAGCCACGGCGCGAAGCTCACGGTGCATGGCGATTTCTGGGACCAGAGCTGGGACGCCGCCGGTGCCAACGTGGCCGAGCATGGCGGTGCGCTGCTGCATCCGTATGCCGACCGCGACGTGGTGATCGGGCAGGGCACGACTGCGCTGGAGATCATCGACGAGTGGCCCGAGGTCGAGACGCTGGTCGTTTCCATCGGCGGCGGCGGGCTGCTCGCCGGCATCGCGCAGGCGGCCAAGCTGCTCAAGCCTTCGATCCGCGTGATCGGGGTCGAGGCAGCGGGCTGTCCGACGCTCTACACCTGCCGCAAGGAAGGCCGCATCGTGAAGCTGGAGAACGTGAAGACGCGCGTGCCCATCCTGGCCGCGCGTTCGACCGAGCCGCTGAACTTCGAGTTGATCGAGAAGTACGTCGATGAGATCGTGCTGGTCGACGAGGAAGTCATCGAGGACTCGGCGCGTTCGGCCTGGCAGCACGCCGGCCTGGCCATCGAGCTCGGCGCGGCCACCGCGCTGGCGGCCGTGAGCCACCGCTGCTTCGAGCGGCGCGACGACGAGAAGATCGCCGTGGTGCTTTGCGGCAGCGGCAGCGACGGGATGCCGAAGGCCTGAGGGCGCCTCAGAGCAGGTAGGTCACGAGCTTGAAGTCCGGGTCCTCCGGGAACGACTTCACCGTGAACCCGAGCCGGCGCACCAGCTTCAGCATGTCGGGGTTGTTGGCAAGCACCAGCCCGTCCATCTCGGCGAGGCCTTTGTCGCGGGCCACGTCGATGATGCTTTCCATCAGCCGCGAGCCGATGCCCCTGCCGCTGAACTCGTCGGCCACCACGAGGGAGAACTCGCAGCTGGTCTGGTCGGGGTTGGTGACGTAGCGCGAGACGCCCACGATGCGCTCGCTCTCGAGCACGGTACCGTCGGGCGACACGCTGCGCTCCATCACCACCGCTACCAGCGCCATCTCGCGGTCGTAGTCGATCAGCGTGAAGCGCGAGAGCATCGACGGCGGCAGCTCGTGGAAGCGCGAGACGAAACGGAACCAGCGGCTCTCGGGCGACAGCCCCTGCACCAGCGCCTGCAGCATCTGCGCGTCGTTGGGGTGGACCGGCCGCACGATGTAGGTGCCGCCGCCCGTGCCGGCCAGCGGCCATTCGCGCCGGTAGCGCGCGGGGTACGGCATGATCGCCAGGTGCTGGTAGCCGTTGACCGCGTTGCCCACGTGGGCCGCTACCGCCTGCGAGCTGCTGCCCACCACGATGCGTGCATCGACCGAGATGGCGCCGTTCTCGTCCACGATGATCGGGTTGATGTCCATCTCGCGCAGCTCGGGCAGCTCGCACACCATTTCCGACACGCGCAGCAGCAGGTCTTCGAGCGCCTCCATGTCCACGGCATGGGCGCCGCGCCATTCGCCCAGCGTCTCGGCCACGCGCGAGCGTTCGATGAGCCGGCGCGCGAGAAACTGGTTGAGCGGCGGCAGCTCCATCGCACGGTCGTTCAGCAGCTCGATCATGGTGCCGCCCGCGCCGAACACGATGACCGGGCCGAATGGCTCGTCGGTGACCATGCCCACGTAGATCTCGCGGCCGCGCCGGGCGCGCGCCATCTTCTGCACCGTCACCCCGTTGATGCGCGCCTCGGGCGCGAGGCGGGCGACGCGCTCCATCATCTCGACGTAGGTGTCGCGCGCGGCGGTGCCGTTGAGCACGTTGAGCGCCACGCCTTCCACGTCGGACTTGTGAGGGATGTCGGGCGAATCGATCTTCAGCGCCACCGGAAAGCCCAGCTGCGTCGCGATCATCATCGCCTCGCTGGGGCTGCGCGCGAGCAGTGTGCGCGTGATCGGGATGTGGAAGGACGACAGCAGCGACTTCGATTCCATCTCCGTCAGCACGTTGCGCCGTTCGGCCAGCACGCTCTCGATGAGGAGGCGCGCGCCTTCGATGTCGGGCTTGGCCAGCGCCGACAGCGGCGGCGGCGTCTGCTGCAGCAGTTGCTGGTTCTGGTAGAAGGCCGCGATGTTGCCGAAGGCGCCCACGGCCGCCTCTGGCGTGCGGAAGCTCGGGATGGTCGCGTCGGCCAGCACCGAGCGCGCCTTGCCCACCGACGAGTCGCCCATCCAGCAGGCCAGCAGCGGCTTGTTCATCGGCCGCGGGATGTCGGCCAGCGCCTTCGCGGTGGCTCCCGCGTCGATGCCAGGCTTGGGCGAGAAGATGGCGAGCACGCCGTCGACCTGGCTGTCGGCCGAGGCCGCGTCGATGGCGGCGCGGTAGTGGGCGGGCTGCGCCTCTTCCGACAGGTCGATCAGGTCGGCCAGCGATGCGAGTGGGGGCAGGGCGGGCAGCAGCACCTTCTGCGCGGGGGCGGAGAGCTTGCCGAGGTCGAGACCGATCTCGTTGATCCAGTCGGCCGCCAGCACGCCGGGGCCGCCGCCGTTGGTGACCACCGCCAGGCGCTTGCCGACGGGCCTGTAGCGCGAGGCAAGGCACTTGGCGGCGGAGAAGAGTTCGACGAAGGAGCGCACGCGCACCGCGCCGGCCCGGCGCAGCGCGGCGTCGAACACGTCGTCGCTGCCCACGATGGCGGCGCTGTGCGTCTGTGCGGCTTCGTTGCCGGCAGGCTTGCGACCGGCCTTGAGCACCACCACCGGCTTGGCGTGCGAGGCCGAGCGCAGCGCGCTCATGAAGCGGCGCGCATCGGCAATGCCTTCGAGGTAGATGATGATGCTGTGCGTGGCCTGGTCGTTGGCCAGGAAGTCGAGCACCTGCGGAATGTCGACCGAGGTGTGCGGGCCCAGCGAGACCACGCTGGAAAAGCCCACGCCGTTCTGCCGCGCCCAGTCGAGCATCGAGGCCGTGAGCGCGCCCGACTGCGCCACCAGTGCGAGGGGCCCGCTGCCCGCCAGCGGACCGGCCACGCTGGCATTGAGATGCAGCAGCGGGCGCTGGAAGCCCAGCGAGTTGGGGCCCAGCAGGTGCACGCCCTCGCGGCGCGCGATCTTGCGCCACTGCGCCGCCTGCTCGGCGCCGATGCCGCTCGAAAGGACGACGGCCGCCTTGCAGCCGATGCGCCCCGCGATCTCCAGCGCAGCCGCCACGTCGCCCGGCGCCAGCGCGATCAGCGCGAGGTCGGCGTGGGTCTGCGCGAGCTCTTCGAGCGTGCCCTTGGTGCGCACGTCCAGGAAGCGCAGCGTGCCGTCGAAGCGCTGCGCGCGGAACGCCTCGCGAAGCGTGCGGCCGGCCGGCGTCTGCCCACCCGGGCCGTCCGCGTTGCCGACGAAGGCGACGATGGAGGCGGGCGCGAAAAGCGGTGTCAGGAAATGCTTGTCCATGCCCCCGAGTCTGCACCGTTCGGACGCTGCTGTGCATCGTGGCCGCACCCGAGAGCCGAGGTCAGGACGGGTTCAGAGGGCTTGGCTATATTCGGGTTTCCATGCAAAAACGTATCGGAGTGATCTTCGTCTCGCGACGGAACTCATTGCGCAGCATCCTGGCCGAAGCGTGCATCGCACACCTGGACCCGAAGCGGTTCTCGGCCTCTTCCTGCGGGCAGCCCGGACAGGTCGCCCGCGAATTCCATCCTGCCGCAGTCGCCGCGTTGAAGAGCGCGGGCATCCCCTTGCCCAACAGGCTGCCGCGCGGCTGGGACGAGCTGGCGCGAGCGAGTGCGCATCCTGCGGACTTCGTCATCACGCTCGATGAAACGACGGGCCCGCGCCAGCCCCTGTGGCCCGGCCAGCCCGACGCGGCCCTGTGGGCCTACCCCGACCTGCTCGACGGCCGCGATCCCGAGAGGGTCGCGCACGACGCGGTACAGACGCTGTTCTCGCTGCGGCGCCGGCTGGAGCTGCTGGTGAGCCTGCCGATGCAGGGGGTGGACCGCTCGGCGGTGCGCTCGGACGTGCGCGACCTGGGCTACCTGCGCTAGTTGCAGCGATCGCGCCGGGCCGAAGGGCTCACTCCAGCGTGAACCCGATCTTCAAGGTCACCTGCCAGTGCGCGACCTTGCCGTCGACCACGTGCCCGCGCGTCTCGGTGACGTTGAACCACTGGATGTTGCGCACCGTCTCGTGCGCCTTGGCGATGGCGCTTTTCACCGCATCCTCGATGCCGGTTGGCGACGAGCCGGTGAGTTCCAGGGTTTTGTAGACGTGGTTGGACATGGTCTCTGACTCCTTCTGGTTCGATTGAAAAAACGATTGGGCTGGCAGCGCTGGAAAAACATCGTAGTCCCGTTGCGCTGGTACGTGTCAGTGGACGTACCCGCCCTTGACGAAGCGCACCGGCTCGGCGTCCATGCGCGCGATGAGGGCGCCGAGACCGTCGGGCGGCAATGGCCGGACGCCGGGCTTCGACGAGGGCTGCTGCTCCGTGCGGCACAGCAGGTCGTCGTCGCTCCACGCGGCCTTGCCGGGCTCGCCGCGTGCGCGCAGCCAGCCGTCGCGGTCCACGATGAACTGGGTGCCCGCGAGCTGCGTGGTCGCGCCGACGAGCGAGAAGGCGGTCCACGCGGCGGGCGATGCGGCGATGCAGTCGTCGGACTGCGATGCGGCGACTTCCGTCGTTTGCGGGGCGATCAGCACGGTGACGAGGCGTGGGTCGTCGGCCGGCGTCGATGCGCCGGCCCCGAGGTTCGACGCGACGATGCGCAGGCGCTGGCCGCGCCAGCTGGAAAGGCTGCGCGGCGGCTTGTTGCCGCATTGCACCATCACATCGGGCGGCGCGATGGGCTGCGCCCACAGTCCGGCAGCGCGCAGGCTTTCCCCGGCGCTCTGGGCCTTCATGAAATCGATCAGCGCCCAGGCGTCGGCGTCGCTGAGCGTGGAGCCGAAGCCGGGCATGGTCGGGGTTCCGCGGCGGTCGCGCATGCCGTTCATCACATGCCACAGCACGTCGCCATCGGCGCGGCGCCACAGCAACGGACCGCCAAGGTCGGGCGGCCACACGGCCTGGGCCGAGGCCAGCGGCCCGTGACCCCTGCCGTCGGTACCGTGGCAGGCGGCGCACTGCGCTGCATACAGGGTGCGGCCGCGTTCGATGCTCTCGGCAGTGAAGCCTGTGGGCGATGCATGGAAGGTGGTCGGATACGCCGGCACCAGCACCACGTTGGCCTCGGGCCAAGGCGCCAATGCCGCCAGCAGCACAGCCGCTGCGGCCAGCCACACACGGCGCCGGCGCCAGGGCAGCGCAAGCAGCAGGATCAGCAGCGCCACGGCAAGCACGACGAGCGTGAGCCCGAGCCGCCGGGCCTGGCCGAGGTCGATCAGCAGGTTCTCGCCCGAAAGCCGCAGTGCCCACGGCCAGGCGGGCTGCCCGTGCGATTGCCCGGCCAGCCCCAGCACGTCGAGAACGCGCAGAAGCCACAGCTGCGCCCCTTGCAGCAGGCCGATCAGCAGGTTGAGCCAGCCGGCCTCGGGCGGACCACTCATCTCTTCAGTTCACCACGTGGCGTCGAGTCCCAGGTGCCTGAGCGCCTCGTGCCGCAGCTCGGCCAGCTTCGGGTCGCCGCGGTGGCGCGGGTAGGGCAGGTCGACCACCAGTTCCGCCGCGATGCGCGCCGGCCGGTCGCTCAGCACGATCACGCGGTTGGCGAGGAAGAGTGCCTCTTCCACGTCGTGCGTCACCAGCAGCGCCGAGAAGCCCGCGCGCTGCCAGAGGTTGACCAGCTCGCTCTGCATCGCGATTCGCGTGAGCGAGTCGAGCTTGCCCAGCGGCTCGTCGAGCACCAGCAGTTGCGGATCGTTGACCAGCGCGCGTGCCAGCGCCACGCGCTGCGCCATGCCGCCGGAAAGATGGTGCGGAAAGGCTTTCGCGAACTCGGTGAGGCCCACGAGCCTGAGCGCCTCGTCGACGCGGGCACGCTGTTCCTTCAGCACGCCGCGCGCCTGCAGGCCCAGCGCCACGTTGTCCCACACGCTGCGCCATGGATAGAGCGTCGGGTCCTGGAAGACGACGATGCGCGACGGATCGGGCCGGGTGATGGTTTCGCCGTTCTGGGTGATGGTGCCGGTGGTCGCGGGCTCGAGCCCGGCCACCAGCCGCAGCAGGGTCGACTTGCCGCAGCCGCTGGGCCCCAGCAGCGCGACGAACTCGCCGGGCCGCACCTGCAGGTCTACACCGTCGAGCACCTGCAGCACACCGCCGGACACCTCGAACCAGTGGCTGACGCCGCGGATGTCGATCTGCGCGCCAGCGGCATCTGCCTGGCCGGTCGGCGCGGGCGCGGGAGGAAGCACGGCGTTCGTCACCATTTCACGGTTCCCTTCTGCCAGGACAGCACGCGGTCGCGCACCTTGAAAAGCAGGGTGATGAGCCCGGAGCACAGCGCCGCCATCACGAGCAGCGCCGCATACATGTTGGCGTAGGCCGCCCAGCCCTGGGCCCACTGCAGATACCAGCCCAACCCGGCCTTCACGCCCATCATCTCGGCGGTGATCAGCACCGAGAACGATGCGCCCAGGCCCATGAAGAGGCCTACGAACACCTGCGGCAGCGCAGCCGGAATCGCCACGCGGAACACCAGGAAGCGTTCCGACGCGCCCAGCGTGCGCGCCACGTCGTAGTAGCTCTTGTGCACCGAGGCCACGCCCGACCAGGTGAGCACCGCGACCGGAAAGAAGGTGGCCAGCCCCACGAGGAACACGGCGGCCGAATAGCTCGAAGGCGCGAAGAAGAAGGCCAGCGGCAGCAGTGCCGACGCGGGCACCGGCCCCAGGAAACGCAGCAGCGGATGCACCCAGTACCCCGCGATGCGCGACCAGCCGATGGCGACGCCGGTGATGAAGCCCACCAGCGCGCCCAGCACGAAGCCGTTGGCCAGCAGGCGCAGCGAATGCACGGTCGACAGACCCAGGCGCTGCCAGTCTTCGTGCACCACGTCGATCAGGCTCTGCGGCGGCGCAAAGAACGGGGAGGGCAGCACACCGAGCTTGGCGGTGGAGACCTCCCACAGCGCCAGGCCCACGGCCAGTGCGACGAGCCATTGCCCGGCCGGGCGCAGGGTGCGCACCAGCCTGCCGGCGCGGCTGCCCAGCAGCGAGATGGCGAGGAGCAGCGCGGCAACCACCAGCGTGGCGATGCCGAACTCGCGGGTGAAGGCCCAGTCGCTGAAGCCGACCTCCTTGTTCGGCCACAGCAGGGTGAGCAGGCCCAGCGCGACCCATGCGGCCGAGGCGAGCAGGCCCGTGGGCCAGATGCCCGCGGGGGCGGCGGGACGCAGCGTTGCCGACTGCGCTGTGGCCGTGGCCCTGGCCGCACGGGGCGCGGCGGAGGCCGGCGCGTGCGCGCCGCCCTGCAATCCGAGCGGAGCGTCGAGGATCTGTTCGGCCGTGCTCATGCCAGGACGTCCAGCGACACGTGGTTGGCGAAGCGGACCACGTCGGTGCTCTTCTTCAGGATGCCCGCATTGCGGAAGTCGGTGGCGAAGGCCTCGACCTCGTTGCGCAGCGCCTTGCCGGCCGGGTGGTGCTTGTAGGTGAGCTCGGCCAGCAGCTTCTGCAGGTCTTCGAGCGGCACCTTGGGCGCGTACTTCGAGTAGATGCGCGCGGCCTCGTTCGGGTTTTCGGAAACGTAGTCGGAGGCCTGCGCAAGGGCGCGCACCACGGCCGCCGCGCGCGGCTTGTCGTTGCGCGCCAGCTCGCCGCGCGCGCCGACGATGCAGCACAGCCGCTCGGCGTATTCGCCCTTGGCGCTGTTGGCGATCTCGGTGAAGACGCCGGGGTTGCGCTTCTCGATCAGGAACACGTTCGGGTCGCCATCTGCGATCACCTGGATCTCGCCTTTCTTCACCGCTACGTCGAGCAGGTCGGCCGGGTAGACGCGCCAGTCCACGTCCTTCTCGATGTCGATGCCCTTCTTGGCGAGGTGGATGGCGTAGAACTGCCGCGCCGGGCTGTTCTGGTCCGACACTCCGATGGTCTTGCCCTTCAGGCTCGCCAGGTCGGTCGTCACGCCCGCTGCCTTGGCACCCACCAGCCGCAGGCAGCCGCCGTGCACGCTGCCCACCACCTTCACATCGAAGCCCGCTTCCAGCGGCTTCACCCAGCGATGGATCAGGCCCACGCCCAGATCGGCCTTGCCGGTGGCCAGCGCCTCCAGCATCTGGTCGGACGAGCCTGCCCAGTTGAGCAGCTCGACGTCGAGCCCGTTCTTCTCGAAGAAGCCGCGCTCCAGCGCCACGGGCACCGGCGCGAGGCAGAAGCCAGCCTGGCTCCATGCGAAGGTGAGCTTGCGCGGCTGCGAATTCGCGATGGTGGCGAGCAGGCCGCCGGAACCCACCACGGCCGCGGCCGCGCCGGCCTGCAGCACGCTGCGGCGCGAGGGCGGCAAATGATCGAGAGCAAAGGTCATCGCAGGCTTCTCCTCCGGAAAATACGAAGCTGCGAGTGTTGGCGCACCAAGCCGGCGCGGCCAACGAAGGAATGCGGCTATGGATATGCGCGCAGCTACTTTCCCTTGACGCCCCTGTTGCCGAAGCTCTCGGCGAGGAACTCGACGACGGCCTGCACCCGCGCCGTACGGCCCTTGCGCGTCGGTACCAGCAGCGTGACCGGCGCGGTGTCGAACTGCCAGTCGGCCAGCACGCGTACCAGCGTGCCGCGTGCCACCGCATCGGCCGCGTCCCACTCGGAGCGAAGTACCAGGCCCAGGCCCTGTTCGGCCCACTGCCGGGCCACGCCGCCGTCGTTGGTGACGTAGGCAGGCGAGATGCGAAGGGTTTCCCGGCGGGCCTTGGCGGCGGCTGCGCGGCCGGCCGGGCGCAGGTGCCACAGCGTCACGTCCTCGTCGTTCTCGCGGATGCAGATGCAGTCGTGCTGCAACACGTCGCGCGGCATGCGAGGGGTGCCGCGCTGGCGCAGGTAATCAGGGCTGGCGCACAACCAGCGCTCGTTGGCGCTGAGCGTGCGCGCCACCCATGACGAATCGCGAACCGTGCCGATGTGGATCACCGCATCGGCGTCGTGCCGGTCGGGCCACGGGGTCTCGCGCAGGTCGAGCTGCACGCCCAGCCCCGGGTGCAGCCTGGCGAAGCGCGCGAGCATCGGCGCGATGTACTGGCGACCGTATCCGAAGGGCGCGGCAATGCGCAGCGTGCCGGTGAGGCGCCGGTCGTCGCGCTGCATCGATTCGCGCAGCCCCTCGATCTGCCCGAGCAGCGCGGCCGCCTCGCGCGCGAAGCGCTCGCCCTCGGGCGTGAGGCTCAGCTTGCGCGCGGTGCGGGTGGCCAGCGACAGGCCGAGCGACGCCTCCAGCTTGCGCAGCCGCATCGACAGCGCCGGCGGCGTGACGTCGAGCGCCCGCGCCGCCGCGCTCAGCGATGGCTCGCGCAGCAGGGCGGCGGCAAGCTGCATGTCCTCGATCTGGATCGTCGTCATTAACTTGTGCTTAACGATTGATGACTGTGCATTGAAGCACAAGCATGGCTTCGGAACGTACAGTCGTTGCCCATGCAATCCTCCAACGCCTATCCGCGCGCCGTGCTGTTCGACCTGCTTACCGCGCTGCTCGACTCCTGGACCGTATGGAACGCCGCCGCCGGCTCCGAAGCGAAAGGCCGCGCCTGGCGCGCCGAGTACCTGCGCCTGACCTACGGCTGCGGCGCCTACGTGCCTTACGAGCAGCTCGTGCAGGAGGCTGCCCGCAACACCGGCATGGCCGGCTCGGCCCCCGATGCGCTCGAAGCGCAATGGGACACGCTGCCCGCATGGGGCGGCGCGCGCGAGCTGCTGCTGGCGCTCAAGCCGCACTGCCGCCTTGCCGTGGTCACCAACTGCTCGAAGCGCCTGGGCCATCGTGCCGCGGCACGGCTGGGCATCGACTGGAATGTGGTCGTCACTTCCGAGGAGGCCGGCTTCTACAAGCCCGATCCGCGCCCGTACCGCATGGCGCTCGACCAGCTGGGCGTGCGGGCGCAGGACGCGGCCTTCGTCGCGGGCTCCGGCTACGACATGTTCGGCACGTCGGCAGTCGGCTTGCGCACGTACTGGCACAACCGCGTCGGCCTCTCGCTGCCCCAGGGTGCGCCACCGCCCGAGCTGCAGGCACCCACGCTCGACGCCGCGCTGCCCTGGCTCCAATCCTTCGCCGAATGACTGAATGAAATAGGCCCACCCATGACAGAAACCCTCGCCACCATCGACACGCCCGCGGCCCTCATCGAGAGCACGCGCATGCAGCGCAACATCCAACGCATGCAAAGGCACATGAACGAGCTCGGCGTGCGCTTCCGCCCGCATGTGAAGACCAGCAAGTGCATCGAAGTCGCGAAGGCGCAGCGAGACGCGGGCGCTCTGGGCATCACCGTCTCCACGCTGAAGGAGGTCGAGCAGTTCTTCGCCGAAGGCTTCACCGACATCCTCTACGCCGTCGGCATGGCGCCGCACCGGCTGCCGCATGCGCTGGAGCTGCGCCGCCGCGGCTGCGCGCTGGGCATCCTCACCGACAGCGTGGCTTCGGCGCGCGCGATCGTCGAGTTCGGCCGCGCGAGCGGCGAGGCCTTCGACGTGCTGATCGAAGTCGACACCGACGGGCACCGCAGCGGCATCAAGCCCGAAGAAGACGCGCTGATCGAAGTCGGCCGCGTGCTGCACGAGGGCGGCATGCGCCTCGGCGGTGTGCTGACCCACGCGGGCTCCAGCTACGAACTCGATACGCCCGAGGCCCTCAAGGCGATGGCCGAGCAGGAACGCTCAGCCTGCGTGCGCGCGGCGCAGCGGCTGGGAGGGGCAGGGCTGCCGTGCCCAGTGGTCAGCGTGGGTTCCACGCCCACCGCGTTGGCTGCGGATGCGCTGGACGGTGTGACCGAAGTGCGGGCCGGCGTGTACGTCTTCTTCGACCTCGTCATGCGCAACATCGGCGTGTGCACGGAAGACGACATCGCCCTGAGCGTGCTGACCACCGTGATCGGCCACCAGGCCGACAAAGGCTGGGCCATCGTCGACGCAGGCTGGATGGCGATGAGCCGCGACCGGGGGACGCAGAAGCAGAAGTGGGACTTCGGGTACGGGCAGATCTGCGATGCGCAGGGGCGGGTACTCGACGGCTATGTGCTCAGTGGTGCAAACCAGGAACACGGCATTCTTTCGCGGGAAGGCGAGGCGGATGCGGACATTGCGGCGCGCTTTCCCGTGGGGACGAGGCTGCGCATCCTGCCGAACCATGCTTGTGCGACGGGGGCGCAGTTCCCGGAATATCACGCGTTGTCGGACGATGGCTCGCTGCGCGCCTGGGGGCGTTTTCACGGCTGGTGAGGTCCGCAGATTCGAGCACCCGATTCGCACGGACCTCAGCGCGCTGATACGAACTATCGACGTCGATCTGAGGTGGCGGCCCGAATGCTCCATCAGCATGGTTCCGTCGAGCCGGCAGCCGTCGCGCAGGATCTCAGAAAGACTGCTCCTCGACCACCCGCCGCACAGTCCGCAAGGCGCTGCGCAAACCATCCAACCCGACCGACCCCAACGCCAGCCGCAACGCGTGCGGCACATGCTTCGACGTAGCAAAAGGTTCGGCCGTGGAAACCGAAACGCCTTCACGCATCAGCGCCGCGGCAACCAGATCGGCCCGCGTCTCCTCCGGCAGCGGCAGCCAGGCGAAGTACGAGAACGGATGCCGCACGCACCCCATCCTAGCGAGCACTTCGCCGACGATGGCCTGCCGAGCCGACGCGTCCTGCCGCTTCTCCGATTCGAGCCGCTCGACCGTGCCGTCCTCCAGCCAGGTGCATGCGATGGCGGTGGTCACGCCCGGCGTGCACCACGTCGTGGTGCGGATCGCGCGCTCCAGCTTCGGCACCCACGCATCGGGCGCGGCGACGAAGCCGACGCGCAGGCCGGTCGCGACGTTCTTGGAGAGGCCCGAGACATACACCGTCGTCTCGGGCGCCAGCACGGCAAGCGGCGGAGGTGGCTCATCGGCCAGGAAGGCGTAGGCCGCATCCTCGATGACGAGCAGCCCGTGCCGCCGCGCGATGGCCACGAGGCGCTTGCGGCGGCTCGCGCTCATCACCCAGCCCAGCGGGTTGTGCATGGTCGGCATGGCGTAGACGGCACGCACGCGGCGCCGTGCGCACAGGCGCTCCAGCGCGTCGAGATCGGGGCCCTGGCCGGCGGCGGGCAGGGGCGCGAGTTCCAGCCGGTGCGCCTCGGCCAGCACCTTGAAGCCGGGGTAGGTGAGGGCGTCCACTGCGACCACATCGCCGGGCTGCAGCAACGCCATTGCAGTCACGGCGAGGCCGTGCTGGGCACCGTCGACGATCAGCACGTTCGACGGCTCCGCCGCGAGCCCTCGCGAGGCGAGGTGCCGGGCGAAGCAGGCGCGTTCGTGCATCCGCCCGCCGTGCGGTGCGTAGCGCAGCATCGCGTCGAGCTCGCCGCCGGCTGCGAGCTGCCGCAGCGCGCTGCGCAGCAGTTCGGCCTGCCCGGGCAGCGCGGGGTAGTTGAAGTTCAGGTCGACCAGGTCCGCCGGCAGGGCGCGCTGGTCGGCGCCGGGGCCCACGCGCAGCGAGGCCTCGCGCACGAAGGTGCCGCGGCCGACCTCGCCGCTGACCAGGCCCATGGCCTCCAGTTCGGCATAGACGCGCGATGCGGTGACCAGCGCAAGCCCGTGGCGCTCCGCCAGCTTGCGGTGCGTGGGCAGGCGGGTGCCGGGCGGCAGCCGGCCGGCGCGGATCTGCGCGGCGAGTTCATCGACCAGTTGCTTGTAGCGGGCTTCGGCCATCGTCGGTTCGATGTATCCATGACAATTCTTTGATTGTATTGATCGGCTCTCCTAGGATGGCGCCATTCCGGCTCCCGCTCCACCTGCCAACGATCATGCACATCGCCATCCTCACCTTCGACGGCTTCAACGAACTCGACTCGCTCATTGCGCTGGGCGTGCTCAACCGCATCAAGAAGCCTGGCTGGCGCGTGAGCATCTGCTGCCCGACGGCGGAAGTCACGTCGATGAACGGCGTCACCATCCGCGCGCAGTCGCTGCTCGAAGATGCGCGCCGCGCGGATGCGGTGGTGGTCGGCAGCGGGGTGAAGACGCGCGAGGTGGTCGCCAGCCCGGAGCTGATGGGGCGCCTGTCGCTCGATCCGCAGCGGCAGCTGATCGCGGCGCAGTGCTCGGGCACGCTCGTGCTGGCCAGGCTCGGCCTCGTCGAGGGCGTGCCGGCCTGCACCGACCTGACGACCAAGCCCTGGGTGCAGGAAGCCGGCGTGGAAGTGCTGAACCAGCCCTTCTTCGCGCGCGGCAACGTCGCCACCGCGGGGGGCTGCTTCGCGTCGCCCTACCTGGCCGGCTGGATCATCGCGCGCGCCGAGGGCGTCGAGGCGGCTGCCGACGCGCTGCACTACGTGGCGCCGGTGGGCGAGAAGGACGCCTACGTCGCCAACGCGCTGAAGAACATCACGCCGTATCTGCCGCGATGAGGTCCGCCGGCAACGTGGCCGCACTCGTAGCCGTTGCTGCGGCCTCCGGCTGCGGTGCGCAGCGTCCGTAGGTGTCGTCGAAGCGCACGATGTCGTCTTCGCCGAGATAGCCGCCGGTCTGCACCTCGATCACCTCGAGCACTGTCTTGCCCGGGTTTTCCAGCCGGTGGATCGCGCCGGAGGGCAGGTAGATCGATTCGTTCTCGTGCACCAGCCTCACCGTGCCGTCGCAGGTGGCGCGTGCCGTGCCCTTCACGACCACCCAGTGCTCGGAGCGGTGGTGGTGCATCTGCAGAGAGAGCCGGGCGCCGGGCTTCACCGTCAGGCGCTTGACCTGGAAGCGCTCGCCCAGGTCGATGCTGTCGTAGGCGCCCCATGGGCGCACCACGCGGCGGTGCTCGGTGGCCTCGGTGCAGCCTTCCAGCGAGAGCTTGCGCACCACCTCCGCCACCTGCTCGGCGCAGCCCGCGCCGGCCACGAGCACCGCGTCGGGCGTGTCCACGATGATGAGGTCCTGCGTGCCCAGGGCCACCACCGGCCGGTGCGGCGCGTGCACGAAGGTGTTGCGCGAGTTCAGTGCGCTGGCCTTGCCGCTGAGCCGGTTGCCGGCATCGTCGGCCGGATGCAGGCTGGCGACTGCGTTCCAGCTGCCCACGTCGCTCCACAGGCCCTCGAACTTGACGACGGCGATCTGCCGGTGCTTCTCGAGCACCGCGTAGTCGATGCTGTCGGCGCGGCACTGCTCGAAGGCGACGCGGTCCAGGCGCAGGAAGCTGCCGTCGCGGCTCGCCTTGGCCGTCGCGTTCTCGCAGGCTTGGAGGATGTCGACCGCGTGCTCGCGAAGCGCGGCGACCAGCGTGCGTGCCTGCACGAGGAAGATGCCCGCGTTCCAGCTGTAGCCGCCCTGCAGGATCAGCATCTCGGCCACCGCTGCGCTCGGCTTCTCGACGAAGCGCGCCACCGCGTGGCTATGGCCGTCGGCCAGCGCCTCGCCGGCCTCGATGTAGCCGTAGGCCGTGCTCGGGAAGCTCGGCACCACGCCGAAGGTGACGATGTTGCCGGCCAGCGCGGCATCGATGCCGGTGCGCACGGTGCGCTCGAACAGGGCGATGTCGGGAATGTGGTGGTCCGAGGGCGCGAACAGCAGCAGGTCGTCGGGTGCAGCCAGCAGCGCCGCCGACGCCATCGCGGCCGCGGTGTTGCGCGCCACCGGCTCCAGGATCTGCCGGCCCGTGACCCGGGCGTTGTCCACCGTTTCCTTCACCAGGAAGCGGTGGTCTTCCGAGGTCACGCAGGTGATGTCGGCATTCAGCAGCGCCAGCCGTTCCAGCGTGAGCTGCAGCAGGCTCTTGCCGCCGACCAGCGGCGCGAACTGCTTGGGCAGGGCCTTGCGCGACAGCGGCCACAGCCGCGTGCCGCTGCCGCCGCACAGGACCACGGGATGGATGGGAAGAGCGGTGTTCATGATCGGTCGCCAGCGTGAAGGAGGTGGTGGGTGGGGTGGATGGAGGGCCGTCCGGTTCAGATCAGCCCGGAATACGCGGCGTAGCTCACGGCCTGCGCGCGCGAGTGGACGTGCAGCTTCTTGTAGATGTTCTTGATGTGGGCGTTGACGGTCTGCCCCGAGATGCCCAGCCTGTTTCCGATTTCCTCGGTCACATGCCCGCGCGCGACGAAGCGCAGGACCTCGCACTCGCGCGCCGTCAGCGTCGTCGCGCGCGGCACGGGTTGCGCCACCGGCGGCAGCGCGCCCACCGGCCGGTGGCTCAGCCGCGAGAGCAGCCGGCGTGCCAGCCGCGGCGTGATGGCGGCACCGCCGTTGACCACCTGCAGCACCGCCTGGGCGAAGCTCTGCAGCCATGCGTCCTTCAGCAGGTAGCCGGTGGCGCCCAGTTCCAGCGCGTGCAGCACGTGCGCCTCGTCCTCCAGCACGGTGATGACGATGATCTCGGCCGAGCGGCGGTGCTCGCGCGCTTCCTGGATCAGGTCGAAGCCGGAGCCGTCGCCCAGCCGCAGGTCGACCATCAGCACGTCGAACTCGTGCGTGGCCACCAGCCGCCGGCCCTCGCGCAGGCTGCCGGCCTGGCCCTCGAGCTGTATGCGCAGGTCGGACAGCAGCTCCTGCGCGATCACGCGGCGCATGAACTCGTCGTCGTCCACGAGCAGCACGCGCACCGGCGCGTCTTCCTGCCCGGTCAGGAACCCCGGCCACAGCGGCGTGGCCGGTGCGCAGACCCCTGGCGGATAGCCCGACTGGCCGGCGCCCAGCTCGATGGCTGGGGTTGTAGCTTGTTCAGACATGGGTGTGCCCCCGGTTGGAGTGGATGTTGATGCCTCTGTCGTTGTTCTGGAAAAGCGCGGCCCCGGGCACCAGGGCGGGCACCGGGTCGTCGAAACCGTGCGGGTTGGCGCACTGCCAGCGCCAGCTGTCGGCGCACATCTGGTCGAGGTCGCGGCGCGCCCGCCAGCCGAGCGTGCGCCACGCGCTGCGCGCATCGGCCCAGTAGGCGGGGGCATCGCCAGGGCGGCGCGGCCCGATGCGCAGCGCGATGCGCCGGCCGCTCGCGCGCTCGAAGGCCGAGACCACTTCCAGCACCGATGCGCCGTGGCCGGTGCCCAGGTTGGCCATGAGGATGCCCGGCCGGCGCGCCGCGCGATGCAGGGCCGCCACATGCCCCTCGGCCACGTCCATCACGTGCACGTAGTCGCGCACGCCGGTGCCGTCGGCGGTGTCGTAGTCGGCGCCGTGCACCACCAGGTACTCGCGCTCGCCGGCCGCGACCTGCGAGATGTAGGGCATCAGGTTGTTCGGCGGGCCGTTGGGCAGCTCGCCGAGCAGGCCGCTCTCGTGCGCGCCCACGGGGTTGAAGTAGCGCAGGCAGGCAATGCCCCAGCGCGGGTCGGCTCGCGAGAGGTCGGCCAGCATGCTCTCCACCATCGACTTGGTACGGCCGTAGGGGTTGACGGGGCCGTGCGGCGCGGCCTCGGCGATGGGCGAGGGATGCGAGTCGCCGTACACCGTGGCGGAGGACGAGAACACCAGCGTGCGCACCCCCGCACGGTCCATGGCTCGCGCCAGCGCGAGGCTGCCGGCCAGGTTGACGTCGTAGTAGCCCAGCGGATCGGCCACCGATTCGCCGACCGCCTTCAGCCCCGCCAGGTGCACCACGGCGCGCACCTCGTGTGCCGCGAAGGCGCGGTCCAGTGCGGCTGCATCGCGCACGTCGGCGCGCACCAGCACGGGCTCGACGCCGGTGATGCACGCCACCCGCTTGAGCGAGCGCGCATCGCTGTTGACCAGCGTGTCGAGCACCACCGGCTGGTAGCCCGCCTCGATCAGCGCCACGCAGGTGTGGCTGCCGATGAAGCCTGCGCCGCCTGTCACGAGGATCCTGGGTGCTGGCATGGTCGTGTTCCTGGTGGCGGCGGCCGTCGCGTCAGGCGGTCGCGCAGCGCTGCAGTTCCTCTTCGAGGCGCTGCAGGATCACGTTGCGGTCGAGTTCGGCCTCGGCGAAGCGCCGGCCGATCGAGCCCATCAGCTCGCGCGTGGCGGGCGACATCGACAGCTGCTCGATGGCATCGGCCAGCGCGGCGGCGTCGCCGGGCTGCACCACCACGCCGCGGCCCCACACCGCCTCGCTGAGCGCGGTGCCGGCATGCGCCGTCACGATCACCGCGCGGCCGCTGGCGAACATGCCGCCCAGCTTCGAGGGCATGACCAGGTCGGCCGCGTCCGCGCGCTGGGGCAGTACGTGGATGTCGGCCATGCCCAGCAGTTCGTTGAAGCGCTCGTTGGGTTGCAGGTCGAGGAAGTGCACGTTGGCCAGCTGCGCGCAGGCGCTCGTGAGCGACGGGCGGCTCGGCCCGTTGCCGCAGAAGACGAAGTGGATGTCGTGCGAGCACACCAGCAGCCGCGCCGCCTCGGCCAGCAACTCGATGCCCTGCTTGCTGCCGAGGCTGCCGGCATATAGCACCACCACCGCGTCCGCCGGAATGCCCAGCTCCGCGCGATAGCCCTGCGGCGAGGCATCCGCAGCCAGCGGCGGCCGCTCGACGGGCCGGATCGCCTCCACGTCGACCCAGTTCGGGAACAGCACCAGCCTCGATTCGTCGACGCCTTTTTCCAGCGCCCTGGCGCGCATCGTGGTGGAGATGGTCGACACCCGGTCGAACCTGCGCATCAGCCAGCGCTCGGCCGCCAGCGCGAATCGCTTCACCCGGTCGCCACGCAGCCAGCCCAGGCCGAAGGCGGCGTCCACCTCGTAGTCCTGGATGTGCAGCCAGGACCGGGCGCGCAGCAGCTTGGCCAGGCACAGCGCGGCCGGCGCGCAGGACACGGGCGGCTCCACAACGATCACGACCTCCGGCCGCCAGAAGATCTGCGCCAGCAGCAGCGGCACGCTCGACAGCGTGAACGACAGCAGGTGCCCGATGCGCCCCAGCGCCCGCGGCTGCTTGGGCACCCATGTGGGCGCACGCCAGACCGTCACGCCGTTCCAGACCGACTTGCGGTACATCCAGGCCGAATGGCCCTCGAACACCGACCACTGCGGAAAGAAGGGCGGCGACGCGATCACCCGCACCTCGTGCCCGCGCGCCTGCAGCCACTCGGCCATCTCGCCCGAGTACTTGCCGATGCCGGCCAGCTCGGGCGCGAAGTTCATCGAGTAGAGGAGAACCTTCACGGCGCCGGCCTCCGCGCCAGCAGGCGCACGATGGGGAAGAAGCCGAAGTGCAGGCGCATGCGCGTCTCGTACAGCGCGAAGTCGCTCAGGCAGGCGATGAAGAACACGTAGTGCGGCCGCTCCGGAAAGAGCGCCACCACCGCCGCGTAGGAGGCCAGCCGCAGCGCCACCTCCAGCAGCGCCCAGCGGCCGAGCGAGCCCATCGAGGTCTTCAGCGAGAGCATCGTCTCGTGGTGGATCGTGTACGTGCGCAGCAGGAAGTACGGCGCGATGCACAGGAAGATGGTGCGAGCCTCGTTGCCCAGCTTCAAAAGCGGCGCCGCGACCGAGATGAGCACGGCCAGCCCCGCGAAGAGCGCGCAGCCCAGCAGGAAGCAATGCCGTGCGAGCCGCAGCCTGGCGGCCGTGAAGTTGCCCGCGTCGGTCTCCAGCATCGCGGGCGTCCGCGTGACCAGGAAGGCCTGCACGAACTGCGAAGGCGCCTCGGCCAGCAGAAAGGCGATCTTGAAGGCACCCACGTAGCTCAGCGGCATGAAGTACGCCACGATGAGCAGGTCCGACTTGCGCAGCAGGAACATCAGCAGCGAATACACCGTCGCGCCGGCCTGCGAGGCCAGTTCGAGTGCCGCGCGGCCCGCCGGCGGCGCCGCGCCGTTGGCCGGCAGGCCGACCGCCAGGCACACCACCACGACCGCGATCAGGTTGATGAGCAGCAGGTGCGCCACGCCCAGGTCGAAATGCACTGCGGCGCAGATGCCCACGCCCGCGACCAGTACGGTCGAGCGGATGCCGGCCTCCAGGTTCAGCAGCCCCGCGCGGCCGAGGCCGCGGCTGAAGGACAGGCGCAGGCTGTTGAAGGCGAACACCACCAGCGTGGCCACCAGGATGGCGAAGGGCGCATCGCCCACCGGCAGGCGCTGCAGCGTGAGGATCACGATCGCCAGCACCGTCGCCATCGGCATGCCGATGGCCAGCGTGCGCACCACGTCGCCGCGCGTCACGCCCGGCGGCACCGAGGCCGCATTGCGCGAGAACAGCAGCGAGCTGCCCAGCGTGGCCACCACCAGCGCCACTTCCAGCACCGACTGGTAGACCGAGTACTCGCCGAAGCGCGCAGGCGGAACGCTCGCTGCCATCAGGAAGATGGCAAGGAAGCCCGAAAGGTATACATACAGCCGCGAGGCGAGCGCGCCCAGCCCCGACAGCCATGCCGGGCGCGCACCGGGCAGCGGAAGCGGCAGGCTGGGGTGCTTCATGGCGCGGGCTCGCTCGATGCTCATTTGCCGGCCGGCACGCGGTGCACCCGGCGGGTGTCGAAGAGCCTGCGCGCGAAGGCGCCGGTGCGGAAGGCGTTGTTCTTCGCGCGGCGCGCCATCTGCAGCGCGTAGGTCACGGCGGCCACGGTGAGCGTGCGGCCGCGCAGCGCATGGGGCATCGCCATCTTCGCGCTGCCCTGGAAGTGCAGCGCCACCACGCGGACCGGCTCGCCCGAAGAGCTGGTCAGCCAGGCCTTTCCCTCGCTTCGGGCGATGCGCTTGGCACCGCCGAGTACCTTGAACTCCCCGCGATGCAGGTTGTGCGTGCCGTTGATGTTGTGGTCGACCACCATGCCTTCGAACACGCGGTTGATGGGGTCGTCGTTGCCGGTGGCGTGCGCCCAGAGGTAGAGCAGCGTCATGTCCGACACACCCCCGCGCACGCCGCGCGCGGCGAAGCGCTGCGAGATCTCGCGCAGCTTCCTGCGGCCCGACGGGGTCGCATAGGTATCGAGCACGCAGGCCACGAAGCGGCGCAGGCCGTTGGACGTCCAGTAGCTCACGTGCGGCGAGATCTGGCAGGGGTTCCAGCCGTCGGCCGACTGCATGCTGGAGCCCGAGAAGTCGGCCTTGCCCACCAGCCGCCTGATGTGTTCGCCCGCGCCCTCGAAGAGCAGCACGTCGCTGTCGATCAGCACGAAGTCGCGCACCTCGGGGTGGGATTCCAGAAACCGCGCCAGGAGAAAGTAGCGCCTGAAGCAGATCTTCTCGAACTCCGGCGAGTTGCTCGACAGATGCACGTAAGAGCGGCAGAAGCGCTCATAGGCCGGACCGGCGTCGGTCTCCGAGAGCACGAGCAGAGGCTCGCCGGCCAGTTCCGCCGATTCGCGGCAAAGCGCCAGGGTCTTGTTCTGTCGGTCTTCCACGACGATGAAGGGCAGGGGCGGATTCATGATGCTCGGGTTGGGGTTGATGGGGGTGACAGCGAAGGGATTCAGGGCCGGGCCGTCACGCTCTTGATGAGCGCCACGTGCGCGGGAACGAAGCGGCCGGCCGCGTCGATGGGCATGTCCAGCGTGAAGAGGCCCCGCGCGGTGGCCGCGTCGGCGATCCAGGTGCGAAGCTGCGCGGCGGTGAAGCGCGCAGGCGCGTCGCGGCCCCACGAGGCGGTCAGAGGCGTGAGCACGTGCAGCACCAGTTCCGAGGGCGGGCCGGTCAGGTGCGAAGGCGGCTGCATGTATTCGCCGGCCATCAGGTTCTGGCACGGGGCCGACTTGGCGCTGAAGCGCTCCGCACCTTCGCCCGCGTTGAAGGCCAGCCAGCGGTTGGTGGCGCCGGCGCGCGCGGCGCTGCACAGCATCTCCCAGCCCGCGGGCGTGATGCCCTTGGTGTTGTAGGTGCCGTCGAACCACCATCCGCTGGCCAGCGCGCCATAGCGCTCCGACCAGTCGCGGATCACGCTGGACCAGGCCGCGACGAATCGAGCCGGCGGGGGCTCCTGCTCAGACACGTCGCCCAGGCATTCCATCATCGCCCGGTCGCCCTGCGGCGCGCGGAACGGCAGGTACAGGATCAGCGCGATGCCCCGGCTGCGCAGCGCGCGGCCGATCTCCAGCGGCAGGTCGCGCGGCGGGCGGTTGGCCACGCTGGACGGGCAGAGCACTTCGAGCGCGGCGTTGGGCGCGATGTACTGGCCGCTGTTCTGCCCGAGCGTCAGGATCAGGTGCGAGACGCGCATCTCCGCCAGCGTCGAGGCGAAGGTCTCCACGTCGAAGCGCTTGATCTCGCCGATCGACTGCTTGTCGGGCAGGTAGTGCACCATCACGCCGAAGCCGGGCTGCGGGGTTGGCTGCGCACGGGCCGCGAGCGGCAGCGCCGCGGCCAGCAGCAGCGTCGCGAGCAGCCGCACGAAGCGAATCAGGCTCCCGGTCATGGCAAGGCTCCCGCGAGCGACAGCGTGCCGCGCTTGAGCATCAGGTAGCGCCGCGCCACGTTGGCCGGCGCGCAGGTGCCGGCATGCACCCATGCCGGGCGCGTGTGCCCGTGGTGCGCGAGGTACTGAGCGAGTCGCGCCGGCTCGTCGTCATCGCTGGCCTCGCTGCCCACGAAGAAGGCGTAGTCCGCGAACAGCTCGCGGTGCACCGGGATGTCCGACAGCAGCAGCGGCACGCCCAGAGTCGCCGCCTCGGCCGCCGAGAGGTTGAAGCCCTCGAAGGTGGACAGCGAGATGAAGGCGGTGGCTCCCTGGTAGAGCCGCAGCAGCTCGTCGCGCGGCACCAGCCCGCGATGCCGCACGCAGTCGCGCACCTCGGGCGGCATCTGCGACACCATGCGCTGCACTTCCGCCGCGCCATTGCCGGTGATGTCGAGGCAGTCGACCAGTCCGGCAGTCTTCATGCGCGCGAAGAGCACGAGGATGCCGGCGAAGTTCTTGTGCGGGTAGTAGTGGTAGGCCGCGATCAGGTAGCGCTCGCCGGGCACCGCCACGGCCGCGGGCGCGACGCGGTGCGCGTCCACCGGGTTGAAGATGACGCTCGAATGGGCGCAGCGTCCGAAGTGGCGCTCGAAGTCGCGCTGGCTGCTGCGGCTGATGAAGACCACGTCCGCCGCGCTGTGCGCCGCGCGCCAGAGGTTCCAGTCGAGGAAGAGCCGCTTGCCGCGCCCGAAGTACTGCGGATAGGCCTTGTACTGCAGGTCGTGCACGATGACCACCGAGTCGCGATGCCGCCCCAGCAGCGTGAGCGGCAGGTAGTAGTTCGGGAACACCGAGAACAGCTGCTCGCCGGTGAGCAGCGTGCGCAGCCGGTGGAAGTTGTAGAGCAGCGTGTCGAGCACGAAGCGGCTGATCTTCAGCCGCTGTGCCAGTGCGAACAGGCGCGGATGCCGCTCGCTCACAGGCACCACGCGATCGTCGGGTGCGAGCCGCATGTGGCGCAGCAGCACCTCCGACACGTTGAGCACGCCGCCGGCCGCCTTGTTGAGGCGCACGGTGTCGTAGTAGAGGTAGGTGGCCATGGCTGCGTCTTCTCTTTCTTGTTCTTCCTGCTTCATGCGCTCGGCAGGTGGCGCCGCACCACGCGCGTCGACGCGCGGCGGCTGCGCGAGCTCAGCGAGCCCGCGATGAAGGCGGCGATCAGGCCCGATGCAGCGAACGGGCCCCAGCCCAGGATGGGCCCGCGCATGAAAGGCACATAGGCGGCCAGCAGCACCAGCGCCGAGAGGTACGCGGCCGAGACCGGACGATCGGCCTGCACCGCCCGATCCACCGCGCGGAACATGGCCGAGATCGCGAAGCCGAAGAGCGCCGGCCCTGCCATGCCGAAATCGAAATACGCCGTGGTGAAGGGCGGCAACGAGAGGTTGCTCTGCGAGAAGTTGCCCAGGATCGCGCTCCAGCCCAGCGGGTCGAAGTCCGGGAACATCTTCAGGCTGCGCGGCAGGAAGAAGGAGAAGGCCGACAGCAGGTAGCGGCCCCAGCCCAGGTCGGGGATCGGTGCGCGCTCCAGGATGCCGGCCACCACGAACATCGCGTCGAAGTCCTGGCTGAATGGAAAGGTCCGCAGCTCCTCGCCCCAGATGCTGCCGCGCGAGATCAGGTTCAGCACCGGCCCCAGCCCGGCGATCGAACCGAAGACCAGGCCCGCGAGCAGCCAGCGCCGGCTGCGCGACAGCAGATGGATGAGCAGCGGCAGCAGCCCGATCAGCAGGATCTGCCGCGCCGTGTTCACCGGGTTGGCCGCGATCGCCGATAGCCCGAACGCGATGCACGCCGCGCCCCAGGACCACAGCGTGCGGCGGCGCATCGCATGGATGGCAAGCGCCACGAAGCACAGCAATACCACCAGCTTGGGCAGCGTTGAATAGAAGATGAAGTCGATGGCGAGGTTGTTGTCCTCGCCGCTCAGGCCCACGACGCCGCGCGCCACGAAGTTGAGCTCCGGCTTCACCAGCAGCGCCCCGAAGGCGAACACTGCGCAGCCCAGCAGCAGCAACTGCGCATTGGCGAGCTCGACCAGGCGGCCGTCGCGCCGCACCATCGCGTCGGCCGGCGCATCGCGCTCCCCCAGCCGCGCCGCCTCCACGCCCGCCATGTAGAGCACCAGCAGCATCAGCGCCTGCGTGTGCGATTCCGTGCGCATCAGGCCCGCGTCCCAGAAATCCACGTCGTGCGCGATCTGCATTGCCGGCGCGATCGAGAAGTAGGTCAGGATCGTCGTGTAGTGGATCAGCAGGAACACGCTGCCGCCGGCTCGCCCCAGCATCGCGAGCTGAACCAGCGCCAGCACGGCCACCGCGGCGTATCCCCAAGCCGGATCGACCAGCCCGCAGAGGGTGGCGCAGACGATGCCGGACCAGAAGGCGAGGGGGCGCATGGCGGGGCCTTGGGTGGATGGATCCGCTCGGCGGTTCAGGCGGGGGCCTGCACCTCGGTCAAGGCCTGTGCCCGGCTCGTGCCGATTTCCTCGACCGGCCGGATCGCCTTCTGGTAGTCGGCGTAGGTGCGGCGAAGCCCTTCGGCCAGCGGTACCGTCGCGTGCCAGCCGAGGCTGTGGGCGCGCGACACGTCCAGCAGCTTGCGGGGGGCGCCGTCGGGCTGCGCGAGGTCGTAGCGGATGGTGCCGGTGTAGCCCACCACGTCGCGGATCAGCTCGGTGAGTTCGGCGATGGAAACGTCCTCGCCGGTGCCGAGGTTGATGTGGCCGCGCATCGCGTCGGTCTGCTGGTCGTACTCGGCGCGTGAGAGGTTCATCACCGCCAGGCAGCCTTCGACCATGTCGTCGACGTACAGGAACTCGCGCCGCGCGCGGCCGCTGCCCCAGATCAGCACGCTGGGCGAGTTGCCGATCTTGGCCAGGTGGAAGCGCTGGATCAGCGCGGGCACCACGTGGCTGTTCTCGATGTGGTAGTTGTCGCCGGGGCCGTAGAGGTTGGTCGGCATCACGCTGCGGTAGTCGATGCCGTGCGTGGCGCCGTACTGCCTGTTGTAGCTCTCGCAGAGCTTGAGTCCCGCGATCTTGGCGATGGCGTAAGGCTCGTTGGTGGGCTCGAGCCTGCCGTTCAGCAGGTATTCCTCGCGGATCGGCTGCTCGGCCATCCGCGGGTAGATGCAGCTGGAGCCCAGGAACAGCAGCCGCTTCACGCCCGACACGAAGGCCTGGTGCGTCACGTTGGTGGCGATGGCCAGGTTCTCGTAGATGAACTGGGCCGGATAGGTCATGTTGGCGTGGATGCCGCCGACCCGTGCGGCCGCCAGGTACACCTGGTCGATGTGTTCCGTGGCGAAGAAGCGGGCCACGGCCGCCTGGTCGAGGAGGTCGAGTTCGGAGTGGGTTCGCGTCACCACCTCGTGGCCCAGTTCGCGCAGGCGCCGTGCCGTCGCCTGACCCACCATGCCGCGATGACCTGCAACAAAGATTCGCATATGAGCTTTCGTGAAGTGGTTGAATGGAAAAGGCGAGTCCGGTGTTCGGGGTCGGATGCCGTCGTCTGCTACCGTGACCCCCGCGCCCCCGTCACCACGCCGAAGGTCTTCAGCAGGATCACGAAGTCGCGCCACAGCGATAGGTGGGCGACGTATTCCGCGTCCATCGCGGCGCGGCGGCGGTAGCTGATCTCGTTGCGGCCGCTGATCTGCCACAGGCCGGTGATACCCGGGCGCACGGCGCAGTAGTGGGCCCAGTAGTCGCCGTACAGGTCCTTCTGCGCGAACATGCAGGGGCGCGGGCCGACCATGCTCATGTCGCCCTTGAGCACGTTCCAGAACTGCGGGAACTCGTCGATGCTGTACTTGCGCAGGAAGGCGCCGAAGCGGGTGATGCGCGGGTCGTGCTGCAGCTTCTGGTAGACGGCCCATTCGCGCCGCGCGGCCTCGTTCTCGCGCAGGTGGCGCGCGAGCACCGCGTCGGCATTGGCCACCATCGAGCGGAACTTGTAGAACTTGAACACGCGGCCGCCCTTGCCGTAGCGCGGCTGCATGTAGATGGCGGGGCCGCCCGACGTGTAGAGCACGCCGAGCCAGATGAGCGCGTAGGCCCATCCGAAGAAGAGGAAGAACGAACCGGCCATCAGGATGTCGGCTGCGCGCTTGGCGCGGCGCTGCCAGGGCTTGCCGCCCAGGGGCATGTAGGGCGCGGTGTTGGCGGCCGTGCCGACGCCGGGGCTGCCGCGGCCGCGGTCCGAGGAATGGGTGGATCTCAGCGTGCTCATGATTCGGCATGCTCCGGTTCGATGCGCCTGGGCATCACGGTGTCGGCCGTGTCCAGCTGGTAGGAGGGATCGCGCCGCGGCGCGGCGGAGCCGGCGGTGGGCGAATAGCCGTAGTAGCCGTAGCCGTAGGTGCGATGGCGCCGCTGCGAGGTGTCGACGGCGTTGAACACCACGCCGTGGAAGGCCGCGCCCACGTGCGCGAGGCGCTTGCTGCTCTCGAGCAGCTCGCCCATCTCGCTGTTGTCGGCGCGGGCCACAAGCAGCACGGTGCCCATGCTGGGTGCCATCGCGGCGGTCTCGGAGGCGAGCAGGGTGGGGGGCGCGTCGATCACCACCACGTCGTAGCGCGCCGACAGCAGCGCCAGCGCATGCGCGAAGGTGTCGCTGGTCATGAGGACGGCCGGGTCGGCGTGGGGCGTGCCGGCGGACATCACGTCGAGGTAGGGCAGCACCTGGTGGTGGATGGCCTGCTCCAGCGCCACCTCGCCGGTGATCACGTCGGCCAGGCCGTCGCGGCGCTGCAGGCCGAAGTCTTCCGTCAGGGTTCCGCGGCGCAGGTCGCCGTCGATCAGCAGCACGCGCTTGCCCGACACCGCCAGCAGCGTCGCGAAGTTCGACGACACGAAGGTCTTGCCCGCGCCGGCCGTGGCGCTGGAGATCAGGATGCGGTTGTTGGGTGCGCCCACCATCACGAACTTGAGCGCGGTGCGCAGCCGCCGCAGGCCTTCGAGGGCCGGGTCCTCCACGTGCAGCGCCGCCAGCACCTTGATGCCGGGCTTGCCCTTGCGCACCGCGCGGTCGAGCACGCGCTGCTGCGTGCTCAGCGGAATGCTGCTGTAGACGTTCAGCCCGGTGATCGCCTCGATGTGGTCCGGGCTTTCGATGGAGCGCTTGAGGTTCTTGCGCGCGAGCGCCGCCGCGCCCCCGGCGAAAAGGCCGCCGGCCAGCGCCAGCGCGACCACGATGATCGACTTGGGCCGCACCGGCTTCTCGGCGACCAGCGCCTGGTCGAGCACGCGCACGTTGGCCACCTTGCCTTCCTTGGCCAGCCGCATCTGCAGCGAGCTGTTGAGCAGCGTGGCGTAGAGCTCGGTGTTGACCTTGATGTCGCGCTGCATGCGCACCGTGTTCTGCTGCAGCATGGGCATGCGGCGGATGCGGCCGTCGATGGCGCCCAGTTCCCTCTTGAGCGAGGCGATCTGCGCGTCCAGCGTGCGCACCATCGGGTGCTCGGCGGTGAAGCGGCCCACCAGCTCCAGCCGCTTCTGGTTGGCGTCGAGCAGCTTGGTCTGCAGGTCTGCGTTCTGCGACAGGGCATTGCGAGCCTCGTCGTCGAGGTTGATGGTGCCGTTCTGGTTGCGGTAGCGGTTGTAGGCGTCCTCGGACTGCTCCAGCTGCTGCTTGAGCTTCGGCAGCTCGGTGCCCAGGAAGCTCAGGGCGCGCTCGGCCTGAACCGTCTTCTGCTCGATGTTCTGGCGCACGTACAGGTTGGCGATCTCGTTGAGCACGCCGGCGAGCTGATTGCGGTTCTCGGCCTGCAGGCTGACGTCCATCACGCCCGACTGCTTGCCCTTCTCGACCACGCGCAGGTCGCGCTGCAGGCCCAGCAGCGTGAGCTGCTTGGAATGGCGCACCAGCTCGAAGGCGGCGCCGGGGCGGGCTTCGAAGGAACCCACGAGCAGGTGCAGGTTGCCGCCAGGCACCGTGGCGTCCAGCGGCACGCCGACGGTGCCTCGCAGCGGCGACTCGAGTTCGGGGCTGCTCAGCGTGTAGTTGCCCTCGCTGCCGGCGACCAGCGTGAACTTCTTGCCTTCGAGGGCCGGCGGCACGTCCATCTGCGCCACCGCGATGTGCTCGGTGCCCGAGACATAGTTGCCCCAGCCGAACACGCCGGGCGTGGAAAGCCGGCTCGAATGCCGCGCCAGGAACTCGCCCACCACCGGGATGTAGCGCGGCTTCGCGTCGATGTAGAGCCGGGTGTTCTCCATCGCCTGGCCCAGCACCATGCGCGAGCGCAGGATCTCGGTCTCGCCCGCCGTGGGCGTCTTCACGTTGATGCTGCCGCCCCCGTTGGCGTCGCCGGGGAAGTTGCCGCCTGAGCGGTCCGGGTCCTCCACCTGGATCAGGATGTTGGCCTCGTACACGCGGGTGCCGAAGAGTGCGTAGCCCACGCCCACCAACAGCGCCAGCGCCGTGATGCCGGCGATCAGCCAGCGGTTGTCGATGAGGATGTCGAGGTACTCGTGGAACCGGGATTCCCGGGGCCACGCCGTGGTCTCGAGCACCATCGGGGAGGCGCCCGCGGGCGCGGGAAGGGTCGGCTGCCAGTGCGCGTTCATGAAGTCACCTTCTTGTGGGCTGCGGCTTCGGTGTCCGGACGGGCGCGCCTAGCGGCGGGCGGTGTCGCGGGCGAGGTTGATGACCTGGGCGGCCGGGAGGATCAGGCTGAACACGCGGCTCCAGCTCACCAGCGGCACGCGGTCGACGTACACCACGTCGCGCGGCTGCAGCTCGAAGCGGTCGGCCAGCGCGAGCGCTACCGGGTTCTTCGCGTTCAGGTTGAAGACCTGCTGCACGTCGAGGTTGTCCGGCGCGTTGCGCACCACGTAGATCTGCCCCGGGTCGGAGGTGGTCAGGTCGGGCCCGCCCGCGTCGCCCAGCGCCTCGTTCAGCGTCAGGCGGCCGTTGTTGCGCATCTGCAGCGCCGACGGTGCGCGCACTTCGCCCATCACGTAGACGCGGCTGTCCTCGCGCGTTCCGACGTTGACGATGTCGCCGTTGCGCAGCGGAATGTTGTTGGCGTCGGCGCCCAGCGCCTGCAGCATCGGCAGGTTGATCACCGTCGAGACGCCGCCGCGCGTGAGCGTGACGTGCGCGCGGTCGCCGGCCTGGGTGAAGCTGCCGGCGCGGCTGATGGCCTCCGACAGCGTCATCGGCACGTCGGTGAAGATCTGCAGCCCCGGCGTGCGCACCTCGCCCTGCACGTAGGCGCGCTGGCTGCGGAAGGACTGGATGCGCACCGTCACCTGCGGGTCCTTGATGAAGGCCTTGATGCGGTCCGCGATCAGCTCCGAGGCGCCGCTCTCGGTCAGGCCCTGCACCTTGGTGCGGCCGATGTAGGGAAAGAAGATCTCGCCCTTGGCATCGACGATGAAGCCTGGCGCCACGGTCACGCCGGTCGGGTCCGACTGCTGGGCGATCACCGCCCCGGCGTTCGGCAGCAGCTCGGGGTGGTCGTAAACGATGATGCCGACCACGTCGCCCGGCCCGATGGTGTAGACCGGCGCCGCGGTGAAGAGCCGCTTGATGTTGTCGGGCACGCCCGTCGGCCGCTGCGCGATCTGCGAGCGGATCAGGTCGGGCGTGATCGGGATGATCTTTCCGCTGTCGGCCGAAGCCGTGCTGTCGCCCGTGGTGCTGGTGAAGCCCAGCGGCGCCACCGTGCCGAAGCCCGGCGCGCAGCCCGCCAGCGTCACCAGCCCGATGGACACCAGCATGGCCAGGCCCAGCCATCGCAGGCGGGCCTGCGCTTGCGTCCGGGCCAGGGCCGCGAACGATGGGATTGCGCGCGGCTGTGTCGCTGGATCGTGGCGTTGCATGGTGGTCTCCTTGACGGCTGGTTGTGACGGTGGTGCAAGGTGCGAAAGGGGAGGAAGGCGGGCCTTTTTCAGAGCGCGGCCCAGGTGGTCATCGCCGGTTCCGGCGCCGCCGGCGCGGGGCTGCTGGCCTGGCTGCGACGCTCGATGCCGCCGGCCAGGCAGCGCTCGGCGACCCAGTCGCCCACGCTGCGCAGGAAGAGCTGCTGGCCTCTTTCGGTGCACACGGTGTGGTCGACCTCGCCGAGGAACTCGTACTGCAGCCCCTGCGCGAAGGGCTTGCGGGCGAAGGCGCCGAGCTGGTCGCGGCCGCGGTCGCACACGTGCAGAGAGCCCGAATACAGCAGCTGCATCGCCACATTGCGTTCGGCGAGCCGCTGCAGCGCGGCGCCGAACCAGATTGCGTTGGCCTCGGGTGCGCGCCTCTCTGCGAAGAAGCCCGGCATGGGCGTGGTCGAATGGCTGCGCGAGAAGCGGCGCTGCAGCCAGCGCCTGGCCTTGCCCGGGAACGAGGGGTGGGCCGGCGCGGCCAGTGCGCGGCGCAGGTTGCGCTCCAGCCGCGCACGCAGTTCCGGAAAGGCGAAGCCGTCGAAGAGCGACAGCGCGACCACGCGCCTGTCGACCAGCGCGGCCGACATGGCCTGCTCCACGCCCGAGCACATGCCCACGATCACGAACTGCCGCGCACCCAGCGTGCGCTCGGCCGCGTCCATCGCCGCCTTCAGGCTGTGCACCGCGCGCATCTGCAGGTCGGGCGAGGTGGCCAGAGCCTCGCTGTCGCCGATCCCGCCCAGGTCGAAGCGCAGGCTGCTCACGCCGCGCGCGGCCAGCACATGCGCCAGCTTCACGTTGATGCGCCGCGGCCCCACCCGGTGGTTGGCCCCCATGTTGAACATGAGGCAGGCGGTGCCGCTGCGCGCCGGCCGCGCGGGGAGGGTGAGCATGCCCATCAGCGCGTCGCCGGGGCCGAACAGCAGCGGGGCCTGGGTGATGGCGAAGGGGAGCGTCGTGGTCGGGTCATTCATGAAGGGCACCCTGCAGGCGGTTGAGCGCGTCGGCCGGGACCATGGCGCTGTTGGGGTAGGGGTCCGAGGTCCAGTCGAGCTGGTGGCTGAAGTACGCGAGGCGCACCGGCATGTGGCGCGACTGCTGGTCGGCGGCCCACTGGGCGGTGCGCTCGTCGTCGGGCTCGGCCAGCACCAGCGTGTCGTGCAGCGCGGTGAGCGGCAGCGATTCGGGCACCAGCGCGGCCAGCTGGGCGCGCAGCGCGGGCGAGAGCACGGTGCCCAGCGCTTCGGCGGGCATCGCCTCGGGCTCCTGCAGCAGGCTGCGGCGCCAGGCCAGGTCGGGAATGCAGAAGGTGGTGTCGATGGCCGCCACGTGCTGCTCGCGCAGCAGCCGGGCGTAGCCGCGCCCGTCGATCACCGGCTCCCACAACACCAGCCGCACCGGGTCGCAGCGCCCGCCGCGCGCCGCAAGCACGGCCACCGTGGCGCCGAGCCGCGCACCGATCCACACGATGGAGGCGCCGGGCGCGCGCCGGCGCAGCTCTTCGTGCGCCGAGCACAGGTCGCGGCGCCAGCCGTCGAGCTCGCCCTCGGCTTCCTCGCCCGGCGAATCGCCCGAGCCGTAGAAGTCGAAGCGCAGCGTGGCGATGCCCGAGCGCGAGAGCCGCTCGGCCAGCACCTTGAAGAAGCGGTGCGTGCGCAGCCCCTCCTGCCCGAACGGCGGGCACAGCAGCACGGCGGTGCCTCCCGCTGCACTCTCGCTCGCCTCGGCGGGATGGAACACGCCGAAGAGCTGCCGCGAGGCCGGCCCGAACATGATCGGCGTCATTCGGCTCATGCGTGCGCCTCCAGCAGCCGGCCGGAGTGGCTGGCCCGGCCGGCGCGCGCTTCCGTCTGCCGCCATTCGGCGATGGAGCCCACACAGTCCATCCGCTCGGGCGCCGGTCCCAGCACCAGCCACAGGATGCGGCCGGCCACCGAGAGCTCGACGCTGCGGCAGTCCGGCTCCAGGCCCACCTCGAAGCTCTGCGACGACAGCAGCAGCCCCACGCCGATGGCCTTGAGGCAGGCCTCCTTGCGCGTCCAGCAGGTCAGGAAGGCGCGGTCGCGCTCGTGCGCGGGCAGGGCGGCCAGCGCCTCCTGCTCGCGGTGGGTGAAATGCTCGGCCGCGAGCACCGCCGCGTCGGGCACCGGGCGCAGCAGCTCGATGTCGGCGCCCAGCGGGCCGCGGCCGCCGATGGCGATCAGCGCCAGGCCCTGGCTGTGGCTCAGCGAGAACTGCGTGCGCGCATGGCCGGTGAGCGACGGCTTGCCGAAGGAGCCCTTGGACAGGTGCAGCTCCGCATGCTGCAGGCCGGTGTACTCGCTCAACGCCTGCCGCAGCGCGAGGTGCGAGGCCACGTAGCGCTGGCGGTCCAGCGGCGAGCGGATGGCTTCGGCGCGCTCGCGCTCCTCGGCCGAGAGAACCTGCTCCGACGGAAGGCCGGCGAACCTGTCCAGGTCGACGTACAGGCACAGCGGCACGTCGATGGAGATCGGCTGGGGGGTGCTGCCAGTCATGTCCATCACCCCTTGCGCAGCCAGCCGCCGAGCGCGCCCAGCAGCCCGCCGCGGTGCTGCTGCGCGGCCGTGCCGGCGGCGAGTTCGGCGAGTTCGGAGGGCACGCCCTCGGCAGCGCCTCGCGGCGAGGCGGCGATCTGCCCGAGGTTCTCGAACAGGTAGCGGCGCGGCTCCACGCGATGGCCCAGCGCCTGCTGTGCCTGCTGCACCGCGCGCAGCACCAGCAGCGAGTCGCCACCCAGGTCGAAGAAGTTGTCGCCCGCGCGGATGTCGGCCACGTCGATGCCGATCACCTCGGCCCAGATGCTGGCGAGCTGCGCCTGCTCCGGTTCGAGCTGGCTCTGCTTCGCTCTTGCCGCCCCGCCGTTGCCGTCGATCGCTGCGCCGGTCGCGGCCGCCTTGGCGGGGTCGGCGGCGGCCATCTTGCGCAGGTAGGCGGCGCTGGTCGAGGTCTCGGGGTCGGTGATCCGCTCCAGCGTGGCGCCGGGTTCTTCCGCCACGCGGCGCAGCACTTCGAGATAGCGCTCGCGCAGCTGGGCGCCGGTCTCGCGCAGGTAGACGTCGGCGTTGTAGATCAGCGCGCCTTCCAGGCCGTGCGGCTTGTCCATCAGCCACACGCCGATGTCGTCGGTGGCACCGTGCTGCATCACGTGGACCTGGCGGGTCTGCAGGCTGCCGACGCAGCGCGAGCGCTCACGCGCGTCCTGGAACGAGAACATCGACTGGTAGGGCCCGGAGGTCTTGATCTGCCCCGCGTAGCCCGGCTCCTGCATCAGGCGCTCGAAGGGCACCTGCTGGTTGTTCATCATCGACAGCAACTCCTGCTTCACGTAGCGCATGAAGGCCGGTAGCGTGAGCGAGCGGTCGATGGCGAGCGAGACCGGCAGCACGTTGTTGAAGAAGCCCATGACGTCTTCCGTCTCCGCCTGCTGGCGTCCGCGCACCGGGTTGGCGATGACGATGGCGTCGTTGCCGGTCACCTGCGCCATGGTCAGCGCGTAGACGCCGAAGGTCAGCATGCTCAGCGTCACGTCCATGTCGCGAGCGATCTCACGCAGCCGCTGCGTGCTCTGCAGGTCGATGTGGATCCAGTGCGCGCCGCCCTGGCCGCTCTTGCCGGCGCGCCGGGGCATGTCGGTCACCGGCGGGCGCACGGCCCTGGCGCCTTCGAGGCGGCCGCGCCAGAAGGCGAGCTGCTCCTCGCAGGCCGGACCGTCGAGCCATTTCTCCAGCCACTCGGCGTAGTCGCCCTGCGTGGTGAAGAGCGCGGGCAGGTTGTGCGGGCGGCCGCGCTCTGCGGCGTCGTACAGCGCCGCCATCTCGCGCTGCATCAGGTCGAAGGACCAGCCGTCCCAGATCAGATGGTGCGGAACGAAGAGGAACACATGCTCGTCCTCGTCGAGCCGGAACAGCGCCGCGTGCATCATCGGCGCGCTGTGAATGTCGATGGGCCGGTCCGCCAACTCCTGCATGCGCTCGGCCAGCTCGGCCTCGCGCTGGTCGGCGGGCAGGCTGCGCAGGTCGACCAGCGGCAGGGCGAATTCCGCTGACTGCGAAATCACCTGCACCGGCTTGCCGCTTTCGGCGTCGATGCCGATGTGGCTGCGCAGCGAGGGCTGGCGGCGGATGATCTCGCGCCACACCGCCTCGAAGCGCGCCGCATCGAGCTGCCCGGTGAGCCGCTGCGCCGAGGGTGCGTTGTAGACCGAGCGGCCCGGATGCAGCTGCTCCATGAAGCGGATGCGCTCTTGAGCCATGGTCAGCGGCGCGGTGGTGCGCCCGATGCTGCGGCCGATCGGCGCCTGCAGGCCGACGCCCGAGCCCTGCAGCGCCTGGATGGAGGCTGCCAGCTTCTCGGCCGTGGGCGACTCGAAGAGAGTGCGCAGCGGCACCGTCACCTGGAACTCGCGGCTCAGCAGCGTGGTCAGGCGCGCCGCCAGCAGCGAATGGCCGCCCATGGTGAAGAAGTCGTCGTGCATGTCCAGCCCGGGCAGGCTCAGCACCTTCTCCATCAGCGCGAGCACCTTGCGCTCGTGCTCGTTGCGCGGGGCCGCGCCGCGGCGCACCTCGTCGCGCGCCAGTGCCTGCGGAGGCGGAAGCGCGACGCGGTCGATCTTGCCGTTGGCCAGCTTGGGCAGCACGTCCATCGTCACCACGTGCTGCGGCAGCATGAAGGCCGGCAGGTGCTTGCGCAGGTGCACCATCAGCGTCTCGAGGTCGAAGCCCGCGCCCTGCTTGAGCGCGAGGTAGGCCACCAGGCGCACGTCGCCGGGGTTGTCCTCGCGGGCGATCACCACCGCGCGCGAGACGCCCTCGACCTCGCAGCAGCGCACCTCGATCTCGCCGGGCTCGATGCGGTAGCCGCGCACCTTCACCTGGAAGTCCAGCCGCCCGAGGTGGTCGAGCAGGCCGTCGTTGCGCCAGCGGCCGCGGTCGCCTGAGCGGTATATCTTCTTGGGCGTGCCGAAGATGCGCACCGTGACGAAGCGCTCGGCCGTCAGCTCGGGGCGGTCGATGTATCCCAGCGACACGCCTTCGCCCGCGATGCAGATCTCGCCCGGCACGCCGATGGGGCAGGGCTGCAGGTCGGCGTCGAGGATCCAGATCTCGGTGTTGTCCACCGGCCTGCCGATGGCGACACCGCGCGAGGCGATCTCTTCCGGGCGCACATGCCAGGCGGTGGAATACACCGTGGTCTCGGTCGGGCCGTAGCCGTTCCACAGGCCTTCCATGCGTTCGCACAGCGCCAGCGCCATGCTCGGGCGCAGCGCCTCGCCGCCGGTCCAGCCACGGAAGCCCGGCGCACCGCCGGCCCACTGGGCATCGAGCAGCAGCTGCCACATGCCGGGCGTGGCCTGCAGCAGGGTGATCTGCTCCTCGTCGAGCGCGCGCGACAGGCGGGTGCCGTCCATCGCGACCTCGCGCTTGACGATCACCAGCTCGGCGCCCGCCGCCAGCGGCAGCAGCAGGTCGGGCACCGCCATGTCGAAGGACAGGGTGGTGACGGCCGCGATGCGGTCATGCGGCCCGACGTTGGATTCGCGCTGCATCCACTGCAGCAGGTGCGCCACGCCCCGGTGATGGGCGATGACGCCCTTGGGCAGGCCCGTCGAGCCCGAGGTGTAGATGATGTATGAGGCGTCCTCGGGGCCAGGGTCGTCCGCGCTCGGCGGCAGCGGCTCGCCGGAGAGCTGGCGCCAGTTCTCGCGGTCGATCTCGAAGATGCGCGCGCCCGCGTCGGCGCGCCAGTCGCGCGGCGCGACCGCGATGTCCGACGAGGTCAGCATCAGGCTGAGGCCCGCGTCGGTGGCGTAGTGGTCGAGCCGGGCCTGCGGGAAGGCGGTGTCCAGCGGCACGTAGGAGGCGCCTGCCTTGAGCACGCCCAGCATCGCGATCACCATCTCCAGGCTGCGCTCCACGCAAAGCCCCACGCGCTGGCCGCGGCCCACGCCGCGTGCGCGCAGGGCGCGTGCGAGGCGGTTGGAAAGCGCGTCGAGCTCGCCGTAGCTGCAGGTCCTGGCGCCGTCGCGCACCGCGGGGCTGTCGGGCTGCATCGGCACGCGCGCGAGGAAGCCCGCATGCGCCAGCGGCGCGCCGACCAGCGGAACGCGCGCCGGCTGCAGCGCGATCAGGTCGCGCGCGGCATCGGCCGAAAGCACCTCCAGCCGGCCGACGGTCTCGTCGGGCTTGTGCGAGGCCGACAGCAGCACGCACTCGAACATGTCGAGCCAGCGCAGAACGCTCACCTCGTCGAACAGGTCGGTGTTGTACTGGACCTCGACCATCAGGCCGCCTTCGTGCGGGCGCAGGTTGGCGAAGAGCTCGAAGTTCTCGTAGCGGCGGGCGATGGTGTCCTGCACCACGTCCAGCGTTGTGAAGGCCTGCGCGCTGCTGGCCACGTCGGGGTCGACGTTGAAGGCCACGCTCACCAGCGGCAGCCGGCTCGGGTCGCGCTCCAGCGAGAGCTGGCCCAGCAGCGCGCCATAGGTCAGCGCCTGGTGGTCGAAGGCGTCGAGCACGGCGGTGTTGCACTCGTCCATCAGCGCGTCGAAGCGCATGCCGGCGTGCGCGGCGATGCGCAGCGGCAGCAGGTTCACGCAGTGCCCGACCAGGCCCGGCATGTCGTGCGCGAGCTGGCCCGAAGCCGGGATGCCGACCACGATGTCGTCCTGGCCGGAAAGACGGTGCAGCGTCGCCACGAAGCCGCTGAGCAGGCCGGTGAAGAGGCTGATTCCGGCCTTGGTGCTGGCCGATCGCACCGCGGCGACCAGCCGCTTGTCGAGCAGCCGCTCGGCACGGCGCGAATTGAAGGTGCGCGCGGCCGGGCGCGGGCGGTCCAGCGGCAGGTCGAGCACCGGCAGCGGGCTGCCGGGGAAGCGGCCCAGCCAGTAGTCGATGTGCGCCTGCATGTCGGGGTGCGCGGCGGCAGCGGCTTCCTCGGCGGCGAAGTCGGAGAAGAGCGGCGCGGCCTTGAGCTTCAGGCCCGTGCCGGTCTCCTCGGCATACAGATGGCCCAGCTGCTCGGTGATGACCGCCCAAGACCAGCCGTCGCACACCACGTGGTGCGCCGACATCACCAGTTCGTGCTCGGTTTCGCCGAGGCGGTAGAGCGCGGCGCGGAAGAGCGGACCGTGCTCCAGCGAGAACGGCGTGCACACGGCCTCGTCGTGCGCATCGCGCAGCGCCAGCGCACGGGCATCGGGCGCGAGGCCGGCCAGGTCGTGCTCTGCCATCGGGTTGCCGCCCGGGTGGCTCACCAGCATGCAGGTGCCGTCGGGCGAGATGGTGGAGCGCAGGGCCTGGTGGCGTTCCAGCAGCCGGGCCATGGAGCGCGCCAGCGCGTCGTGGTCGAGTTCGCCGCGCAGGCGCAGCACCACCGACTCGTTGTAGGCCATCGAGGCCTCGGGGCTCAGCGTCGCGCCGAGCCAGACTTCGCGCTGCGATTCCGTGGTCGGGATGATGCACTCCACGGCACCGCCGCTCGCGGCGGGCTTGAGAACGGCGTTCATGCTGCGACCTTTCCGTTGACGTGTTGCTGGCTGGCGGCGGCCGCGTCGGGCACGTACCAGAAGGGCTGGCCGTCGATGTCGCGTGCCAGTACGGAGCCTTCCTCGGCGGGCTTGTGCAGGTCGAAGCCGGTGAGGGGCACTGCGCGGCGCGGCAGGAAGCCGGATTCCTGCATCTCGGCGACCGATTCCTTGAAGGCGCGCTGGATGAAGGCGATGTCCTCGGCGCTGTGGGCGCTCGTGAGGAAGCAGGGGAAGTTGTCCAGGATGTGGACCCCGCGGCTGCGCATCATGGCGAACAGCAGGTCCTGCAGCGGATGGTCTTCGAGCCAGCTCACGCGCCACAGCGACGAGAAATGCCGGACCTCGATGGGCGCGCCCACCTCCCTGCACCAGCCCGAAAGTTCGGCCGCCATGGCGGTGGTGCTGGCGTTGAGCCCCGACTGCAGCGCGGGCCCGGCTTCCTTCAGGTGATCGAGCGAGGCCTTCGCCGCCGCGAGCGCGAGCGGATGGCGCACGAAGGTGCCGGCGAAGTAGGTCACGCCCACCCCGGGAATGGAGTCGTCGCCGTACTGCCAGGCGCCGCCGTCGAGCGCGTCCATGAACTCGCGCTTGCCCGCGATCACGCCCACCGGGAAGCCGCCGCCGATGACCTTGCCGTAGGTGGCCAGGTCGGCGCGTACGCCGAAGAACTCCTGCGCGCCGCCCAGCGCTGTGCGGAATCCGGTGATGACTTCGTCGAAGATCAGGCAGCAGCCGTTCTTCGCGGTGATCTCGCGCAGCTCGTGGAGAAACTCGCGCGGCTGGAAGTCGGGCCGGCGGCTCTGCACCGGCTCGGCCACCACCGCGGCCAGGTCGCCCGCGTTCTCGCGGATGAACTCCAGCGCCTCGGGCGTGCCGTAGTCGAGCACGCGGATGTCGCCGAACATGCCGCTCATCACGCCCGGCGCGGCCGACAGGCCCTTGCCGGCCTTGCCGGCGCGCACCAGCACCTCGTCGAAGGTGCCGTGGTAGGAGCCGGTGAACACCACCACCGTGCTGCGGCCGGTGACGGTGCGCGCGATGCGCAGCGCCGCCATCACCGCCTCGGAGCCGGTGTTGCACAGGCCCGCGCGGTCGTTGCCGGTCAGCTCGCACACCAGCGCCGTCACTTCGGCGGCCAGCGGGTGCTGCGGCCCGATCTCGTAGCCCGCTTCGAGCTGCCGGCGCACGGCGTCGAGCACGAAGTCGGGCTGCCAGCCGAACATGTTCATGCCGAAGCCGTTGAGCGCGTCGACGTACTCGTTGCCGTCGAGGTCCCACATCTTCGAACCCTTGGAGCGCTCGATGACGATCTGGTAGGTGATCTCCTTCGTGATCGGCCTGAAGCCGTTGACCACGCGCGGATCGGCCATGTGCGGGCGGTTGGCCTCGGTGAATTCCTTGCTCTTGCGCGTGCGCTCCACGTAGCGGCGGATGAAGGCCGCCAGCCGCGCCTTCTGCCGGCCGCTGGGCTCGGCGGTGCGCTGGGTGTGGATGCGGGCGATGGCGCCGAAGGCCTTGCTCACGTCGTAGCGCACGGGCTGCGCGGGCTCGTCGGCGGCAGCGGCGGCAACGACAGGAGCGGGCGCGGCTGCCGGTGCAACCGCCACGGGGGCGGAAGCGGCCTGCACGGGTGCCACGGCCTGCAGCGTCACCAGCGGCGCTGCGGCAGCGGCGCCCGACAGCAGCGCGAGCTGCTGGCGCATCAATTCCATCTGCTGCGAAATCAGCTGGGGCAGATGGGCGTCGCCCATGGCGGCGCTGCCTTGCACGGGCATGTAGACCGGCATCGGCGCCGGCATCGGCTGCTGCACGGCCGCCTGCATGACGGAGACCGCGGTTTCGACTGGCGCGCTCGCCGCCGGAGCCATCGGGGCGGCGGGGGCCGGCGCCGCCTCGGGCGGCAGGCTCTCGCGCAGGAAGGCCGAGAGCGCGTCGAAGCTGCGGTAGTTCTCCATCAGCTGGCGGAAGCTCACGCCGACCTTGAAGTGCTTCTTGATCTGCGTGGCCGCCTGCGTGAGCGTGAGCGAGTCGAGGCCCAGTTCGCCGAAGGGCGCCTGTCCCTCGGCCTGGGCCATGTCGAGGCCGGAGATGTCTTCGAACAGGGCGCGCAGGCGAGCGTCGATGGGCGATGCGGCTGGCGGAGGAAGCGGCGAGGGCGTAGCGGCGGTCACGATCGGCTCCAGGGAAATGGGTGGGACGACGACGGCGGCGACGGGCGCAGCCGCAATGGACGAAACGACGGGAGAAGCGGCGGGACTGGCGGCGGGCGCAGGGACAGGGGCCGGGGCGATGTCGACCCAGCAGCGCTTGCGCTCGAAAGGCGTGGTCGGCAGGCGCACGCGCTGCGCGCCGGCACGGGCGGTCAGGCGCGAAAGCTCGACCTCGGCACCGCGGGCCCACAGGCGCGCGAGTGCCAGTCGAAGGGTGCGTGCCTCGTCGGCATCGGCGCCGGGCTCCAGGTGCAGCAGCGCAGCGACGCTGTCCGCCTTGGCACCGTGCTGGCGTGCCAGCGTGGCGAGCGTGTTGCGCGGGCCGGCCTCGACGAAGAGCGGGTTCTGCAGCTGCGCCATCGCGCTGCGAAGGGCCGGCGAGAAACGCACCGTGCCGCGCAGGTGCCGGGCCCAGTAGGCCGGGCTGGTGGCATCGGCATCTTCGAGCGGCTGGCCGGTGAGCGTCGAGAAGATCGGGATCTGCGGCGCGCGCAGCGCCACCTTGGCCACCAGCGCCTCGAAGGGCGCGACGGCCGGTTCCATCATGGCCGAGTGGAAGGCATGCGAGGTCTGCAGCGCGCGGCAGGCAATGCCGTCGACCTCCAGCGCGGCCTGCAGCGCGGCGATGTCCTCGAAGGGGCCGGCGACCACGCAGGCCGTGGGGCCGTTGTCGGCGGCGAGCGAAAGACCGGACCCGAGCCGGCCGGCGAGATCGGCCGCGCCCATGCGCACCGACAGCATCGCGCCCGCGGGCTGCGCCTGCATGAGCGCGCCGCGGCGGGCGACCAGCCGGGCGGCATCTTCGAGCCGCATCACGCCGGCGATGACGGCCGCGACGAACTCGCCCACGCTGTGGCCGACCAGCGCATGCGGACGGGCGCCCAGTGCCAGGAGTCGGCGGGCGAGTGCGTATTCGAGCGTGAAGATCGCGGGCTGCGTGGCGGCCGTGGGTGCCAGCGCCTGCGGGTCGTCGCTGAACATGCGCTCGCGCAGGTCGAAGTCCGTGGCGCCGGCGAAGGCTTCCATGCAGTCGTCGAAGGCTGCGGCGAACACCGGGTCGTTCGCATGGAGGTTGCGGCCCATGCCGGCGTATTGAGCGCCCTGGCCGGGGAACATCAGCACCAGCTGCTGTGCGCGCGAGGCCGCGCGTCCGCTGGCGGCGCGGGGCGACGCGGCATTGCGCAGCGCGGCGATGGCTTCGGCAGTGCCGCCGGCCACCACGGCGCGGCGGAAGGCGTGGGCCTTGCGGCCGACCGAGAGGGTGTGGGCCACGTCGGCCAGGGGAAGTGCGGGATGGCTTTCCAGGTGTGCGGCGAGCTGGCCGGCGGCGACGTCGAGCGCCGCCTCGGAGCGGGCCGAGAGCAGCAGCACCTGGTCGCCCGAGGCCGGCGGCGAGGCGGGCCGCGGCGGCGCTTCCTCGACGATGACGTGCGCATTGGTGCCGCCCACGCCGAAGGAGCTGACGCCCGCGCGGCGCGGCTGCTGCGTGCGCGGCCACTGCTGCAGGCTCGCGGTGACGTGGAAAGGCGTGCGCGCGAAATCGATCGCCGGGTTCGGCGCGCTGAAGTGCACGGTCGGCGGGATCTGCTCATGGTGCAGCGCCAGCGCCGTCTTGATGAGGCCCGCCGCACCCGCCGCCGTGACCATGTGGCCCACGTTGCTCTTGAGCGAGCCCAGCGTGCAGAAGTCCAGCGCGTCGGTGTGCTCGGCGTAGGCGCAAGCCAGTGCCTCGACTTCCACCGGGTCGCCCATCGGCGTGGCGGTGCCGTGCGCTTCCACGTACGAGATGCTGCGCGCGTCCACGTCGGCTGCCGCCAGCGCGGCGCGGATGACGGCCGCCTGGCCGTCGACGCTGGGCGCGGTGAAGCTGGCCTTGGCGCCGCCGTCGTTGTTCACGCAGGCGCTGCGCAGCACGGCGTAGATGGTGTCGCCGTCGGCCTGCGCGTCGGCCAGCCGCTTGAGCAGCACCACCGCGGCGCCGTCGCTGAAGACCGTGCCCTGCGCCTGCGCGTCGAAGCTGCGCGTGTGGCCGTCGGGCGAGAGCATCGAGCCCTCGTTGTAGAGATAGCCGCTGCGCGGCGGGCAGGTGACCGAGGCGCCGCCGGCCAGCGCCATGTAGCACTGGCCCGTGCGCAGTGCATGGAACGCATGGGCCACCGCCACCAGCGAGGTCGAGCAGGCGGTGTGCACGCTGACGGCCGGGCCGGTGAGGTTGAGCCGGTTCGCCACCCGGGTGGTGATGTAGTCCTTCTCGTTGGCCAGCATCACCTGGAACTCGCCCACCGGCTCCACCAGGTCGGGCCGCGTGCTCACGTGGCGCTGGAAGTAGGTCGCGTTGTACATGCCGGCGTACACGCCGACCGGGCCCGGCGCGGCGTCGGGCACATAGCCGGCGCGCTCCAGCGCCTCCCAGCAGATCTCGAGGAACACGCGCTGCTGCGGGTCCATGAGCTGCGCTTCCTTCGGGCTGATGCCGAAGAAGGCAGCGTCGAAGTCCTCGATGCCGTCGATCACGCCGCGGGCGCGCACGTAGGCCGGATCGCTGCGCAGCGCCTCGGAGATGCCGGCGTCGAGCGTGACGTCGTCGAAGAAGCTGATGGTGTCGCGCCCGGCGACGAGGTTGTCCCAGAACTGCTCCACGTCGGCCGCGCCGGGAAAGCGCCCGGCCGTGGCGATCAGCGCGACGGCGTCTTCCATATGGGTGGCCGCTGCGGTCGGTCGATCCTTGAAACCGGCCGCAGCGGCCTCGGCGGGCTGTTCGTCCGCCGGTTGCATCCGCGCCCCCATCGCTTTTGGTGTGGGATTGCGGAAGAAAAGGTTGGCCGACAGCGGCGCCGCCGAGTCCTGCCGCAGGTCGGCCAGCACCTGCAGCACGAGCAGCGAGTCGCCGCCGAGGTCGAAGAAGTTGTCGTTGCGCCCGACCTTTGCAATGCGCAGCGCACGCGCGAACGCATCGCACACGCGCTGCTCGAAGGCGTCGCGCGCCTCCTCGAAGGGCTGGGCGAGGTCGGGGCGCTCGCCCGCCGGCTCGGGCAGCGCCCTGCGGTCGAGCTTGCCGTTGGAGGTGACCGGCAGCTGGGCGAGCCACACCTGTGCCGACGGCACCATCGCCGCGGGCAGCCGGTCTGCCAGATGGGCGCGCAGGGCCTCCCAGGAAGGCCGCTGTTCCGCAGAGCGCGAAACCAGATAGGCGACCAGGCGCAGCTGCCCGTTTCCGTCGGGCCGGGCGACCACGGCGCACGACTGGACGCCCGGGTGAGCGAGGATCGCGGCCTCGACTTCGCCCGTCTCGATGCGGTGGCCGTGGATCTTCACCTGGCCGTCGCGGCGGCCGATGAATTCGATGGTGCCGTCGGGCAGCCAGCGCGCGAGGTCGCCGGTACGGTAGAGCCGCTCGCCGGATGCGCCGAAGGGGTCCTGCACGAAGCGTTCGGCGCTGAGCCCGGGTTGCCGCAGGTAGCCGCGCGCCAGCCCGTGGCCGCCGATGCAGAGCTCGCCCACGAAGCCGGTCGGTAGCAGCGCCATCGACGGGCTCAGCACGCGCAGCACGGTGTTCTTGATCGGCCGGCCGAGCGGAATGGAGCGCAGCCCCTCGGCCAGCGGCGCGGCGATGCGGTGCGTGGCCGCGAAGGTGGTGCACTCGGTGGGACCGTAGCCGTTGCTCAGGGTGAGCTGCGGCAGTGCGGCAAGCGCGCGCCGCACGTGCGGCACGGAAAGCGCCTCGCCGCCTGTGAACAGGTGGCGCAGGCCGGCGAGGTGCGCCGGGTCGTCGTCGATCACCGCGTTGAAGAGCGCCGCCGTGAGCCATGCGGTGTGCACGCCGTGGCGCTCGATGGTGCGAGCCAGGCCCGCGCCGGTGGGCACGCGCTCGTCGTGGATGACGCAGCAGCCGCCGTTGAGCAGCGGACCCCAGATCTCGAGCGTGGCCGCGTCGAAGCCCAGCGGCGCCGCGTGCAGCATCGCAAGGCCCGGGGCGAGGTCGACGTAGTCCACGCCCACCACCAGCCGCAGGATCGAGCGATGGCAGATCTCGATGCCCTTGGGAGTGCCCGTGGAGCCCGAGGTGTACATGACGTAGGCCACCGATTCGGCGTCGATGGCCGGTGGATTCAAGAAACCACGGTTCTGCTTGTCTTCAATTTCGTCGACCAGAAAAACGGCCTGACCGGGCGGAACCAGATGCCGCAACTCCTGCGTGGTGAGCACCTGGTGCGCGCCGGCTTCCGCAAGCATGTAGGCGATGCGGTCGGCCGGGTAGTCCGTGGGCACCGGCACGTAGGCGGCGCCGGCCTTGAGGATGCCGAGCTGCGCGACGATGGCCGGCATCGAGCGCTCCAGCAGCATGCCCACGCCGTCGCCCGGCTGCACGCCCAGGCTCTGCAGGCGCTGCGCGAGGTCGCTGGAGCGGCGGTCGAGCTCGCCGTAGCTCATCGTCGCGTCGCCCTGCGCGAGGGCGATGGCATCGGGCGCCGTCTCCACCTGGCGCGCGAACACGGCCGGCACGGTCAGGGCCGCGTCCACCGGCGCGAGGGCGGTGTTCCAGGCGTCGAGCTGGTCGGCGCGGTCGGCTTGCGGCTGGGTGCAGATGTCGCCGATGGCGGCGTCGGGGCGATCGAACAGGTCTTGGGCGGTGTCGACGAGGGCGGCGAGCAGCTGGTCGATGTCGGCTGCATCCATCAGGCTTTCGGCCGCATCCATATGAAGAGTGGCGGTCGCCGCGTCGAAGCGCAGGCGCACCGGGGCATCTGCGCTTTCCGATCCTTCCCGCAGCCAGAGGGAAGGGACGGCCGCTGCTTGCTGCGCCGGCGCAGTGGTATTGCGGCGGCTGGCATCCACGACGGCCAGCCACGCGTCGGCGGAACTGGCCGCGTCGAACGACACCGCGACCGGGGCGCGACCCGGCTCGTGCAGCACAGGCTGCGCGATGCCGAGCCAGCGCGACTGCAGCAGCAGCCAGGCGGCTGCCAGGAGGGTGTCGGGAAGCTGGTCGCCGTCCGCATGCCGGCGCGTCCAGTCACCGGCGAGACGGGAGGGCAGGGCTGCCGCGCCGGCGTGGCGGCCGACGGGGCCTTTCGAATTGGATCGCGGCGCGAAAAGGCCTTCCAGAGAAGGCTCTGGAGTTGCCTGGGCCGGCTGCGAAACAGTTTGAATTTCCACGTAAATATCCCGAAAGAAATAGCGCGAAAGCGTCCGTGCCATTGGAAAATCCATTGACATCAATTGAAAGAACAGGAGGTGGTCCGTGCTTTTTCGTGACTTCATCCTAGGGTGTTTGCTGATGCCGTTGTGTTAACTTAAGGCCCTAGTTACAACTGGATAAAGTTATTTCGCATACGTACTACCCGAACCGTCCAGTACGAGGTAACTGATGCGCCGTTTGGAGTGAAAAGGGCGTTCGCCGACCCGTCCGAACCGGCTCCGAGGCGCGGTAGAAGCGAGGTACTCAGGGGGAGATTCGAGGGGATTTCGGGTGAAAGCGCGGTCGGCGCCTGTGTTGGGGGCGACCCCGGCGCCGTCGTCGTGCGCACCCCCAGCCATGCGGAAAACGCACCGGAAGAGACGTCGAAAAATGAAACATCCTCCCGGAGCCAACTGTATTCAATTGGCAGGGCTTGTAACCTAATAAGAAATATCAGAACAAAATCTGAAAATTGAAAAATTACGGCGGCTCGCAGTAGAGATGTGAATCCCATTTGAAGAAGGCCGCAAAAATCTCCGCGACATCCTATTACCCGATGTGATTCACATATCCGGGCGGGCTGCTCCGAATAACTTTCCCGGGGCTTTTCCAGGCAATTGATCCGCATTGCCGCCATCACCGGGTCGGGTGCCGTCTTGAGGCGGAAAAGCCCCGTCGCCGCCGGAGCGCCCGGCGACTGCTGTTAGCCTTCGCGCATTCTTCGAGCGCGGTCCCGCAGGTCCGGGAGCGCGAGATCCAGGTTGTGCAGGAGGAATCCGATAGTGGTTGTGACAGGAAGGAACTGGCGCGCGGGCGTGGTGCTTGCCGCGGCATTGATGGTGGCGGCGTGCTCCACGTCTCCCAAGACGCCGGTGGCGGGGCCGGGCGAATATGTCGTCCAGCCGGGCGATACGCTCTATCGCATCGCGTCCCGGTCGGGCCGTTCGCCGGCAGACATCGCGCGCTGGAACAACCTTCAGGACCCCGACAAGCTCGAAGCGGGGCAGGTGCTGCGCGTGGTTCCGCCGGGCGGCGCGGCCTCCGCGGAGCCCTCTCCGAGCCGTGAACGGCCCGATCGCCCCGAGCGCTCCGAACGCGCGGAGCGCGCCAGGCCGCCCCGGGCCTCGGCGCCCGAGCCGGTGTCGCCCCCCGCGTCGCGACGCAGCGACTGGAGCTGGCCCTCGCAGGGCGCCGTCATCACCGGCTTCAACGGCACCAGCAGCAAGGGCATCGACATCGGCGGCAACCTGGGCGACCCCGTCGCATCCATCGGTGCCGGCAAGGTGGCGGTGACCGAAACGCTGCGCGGCTACGGCAGCGTGGTGATGGTCGACCACGGAGGTTCATATATGTCGGTCTACACCAACCTGCGCGCGGTCCAGGTCAAGCAGGGGCAGCAGGTGAAGCAGGGCCAGAAGCTGGCCGAGATCGGCAGCTCCGACGCCGGCCGCCCGCGCCTGCACTTCGAGATCCGCTATCGCGGCAACGCCGTCGATCCGCGCCAGTACCTCCCGGCAAGGTGAGCGAGTTCGCGCGGCGGCGGCCTTGCACCGCCTCTGGCGAACGGCATCCCCCGAATTGGCGATATCGCGCCGCCCGCGAAGCACGCAGACTCCCGCGCTGATCGATTTTTTCAAAAGGGGCGGCAATGGAACTCGTGTACTGGGTGTTCATCATTCTCGGCATCGTGCTGGCCGTGACCACGCAGTGGTTCCTGCTTGCCCCGTTCAGCCTGGAGTGGCGCCCGCTGCGCGAGCAGCTCGCCGAGCAGGTCACCCAGTCGGCTGCGCTCCTGCAGGAGTGCGCGGACCCTGCCGACGCCAAGGCCTGATCCGCCGCGCCCCGGGAAGGGGTCGCCACGCAGCAGGAGCGCGTGCCCTCTGCCTCTAAGATGCTCGCTGTTCAGAAATGACCAGAGCGATGCAGACGCGGTAGGCAAAGAGGAGGGCCACGACGCATGATTTCTTTGCTCCACACCGCGGACTGGCAGATCGGCCGGGTGTTCTCGCAATTCGAGCCCGACGATGCCTCGGCCCTGTTCGAGGCGCGCTTCAAGGCGGTCGAGCGGCTGGCCGCCATCGCCACCGAACGCCGGGTCGACGCGGTGCTTGTCGCGGGCGACGTGTTCGACCTGCAGACCGTGTCGGACAAGACCATTCGCCGCATGTTCAACGCCATGCAGGGCTTCACCGGGCCGTGGCTGCTGATCCCGGGCAACCACGATTCGGCGCTGAGCGAATCGGTCTGGAGCCGGGCGCAGCGGCTGGGCGCCATCGCGCCGAACGTGCTCTGCTGCCTGGAGCCCAGGCCGCACACCGTGGCGGGCAAGTTCACGCTGCTGCCCGCGCCGCTCACGCAGCGCCACACCTATGGCGACCTCACCGAGTGGTTCTTCACTGCCGAGCCGGAGGATGGGAGCCTGCCCCGCATCGGCCTCGCGCACGGCAGCGTGCAGGGCATCCTCTCGGAAGACATCGACTCCACCAACCCCATCGCCGCCGGCCGTGCCGCGCAGGCCGGGCTCGACTACCTCGCGCTCGGCGACTGGCACGGCACGCGGCAGATCGACGAGCGCACCTGGTACGCCGGCACGCCCGAGACCGACCGCTTCCGCGCCAACGACTCCGGCCAGGCGCTGCTGGTGCGCATCGACGGCCGCGGCGCGCTGCCGGCGGTCGAGCCCGTGCGCACCGGCCAGTTCGACTGGCAGCAGTGGGAGCCGCGCCTCGCCGTGTCTTCGGACATCGACGAGCTGGTGCGCAGGCTCGAGCAGATCGGCAGCGGCGACGTGGTGCAGCTGCGCGCGCAAGGCACCTGCGACCTTGCGGGCCACAACCGGCTGAACGCCGCCCTCGATGCCGCCCGCGCCCGTGCCCGCGCCCTGGTGTGGGACGGCGAGGCGCTGCGACTGGAGCCGACCGAGGACGACATCCAGGCGCTGCACGCCGACGGCTTCGTCGGCGAGGCGCTGCAGGCATTGCGCGAGCAGCAGGGCGGCGCCGATGCCGAGCTGGCGCGCGACGCGCTGCTCACGCTCGCGCGCATCCTCGGTACGCAGGCGGGAGCCGCCGCATGAAGCTGCAGCGTCTTCGCATCGAGAACTTCAAGCTCTTCCGCGCGCCGCTCGAAATCGACGGCCTGACTGACGGGCTCAATCTCTTCGCCGCACCCAACGAGTCGGGCAAGTCGACCGTCGCCGAGGCCATCCGTGCCGCGTTCTTCGAGCGGCATCGCTCCAGCGCGGTCGAGCACCTGCGGCCCTGGGGCGAGAGCTCGGCCACGCCGATGGTCGAGGTCGATTTCGAACTCGACGGCAAGCGCTACCGGCTCACCAAGGCCTTCCTCGGCAAGAAGCGCTGCGAGCTGGTGATCGATGGCCGCGCCATGGACGGCGCCGTGGCCGAAGACCACCTCGCGGCGCTGCTGGGTTTCCGCTTTCCGGGCAAGGGCGCCAGCACGCCCGAGCACATGGGCATTCCGGGGCTGCTGTGGATCAGGCAGGGTACTTCGCACGACATCGCCAGTGCGGTCGGCTTTGCGAGCGACCATCTGCGCAACGCGCTCGGCGAATCGCTGGGCGAGCTGGCTTCGAGCAACGGCGACGCAGTGCTCAAGGCGGTGGAAGCCGAGCGCAACGAGCTGCTGACGCCCGCTGCCGGAACGCCGCGCGGCGCCTACGCCGATGCGATCAAGCTGCGTGCCGAGCTCGAAGCCGATCTGCAGCGGCTGCATGCCGACATCGAGTCGTACCAGTCGGGTGTCGACCGCCTGACGAACCTGCGGCGAGATCACCAGCGCGACGAAGCCGCCCGGCCCTGGGCTGCATTGCGCGAACAGCTTGCCGTTGCCCAGCAGCGGCTCGACGAAGCCCGGGGCCTGGACGAGAAGAAGACCGCGCAGGAGGCCGCGCTCAGGCAGATCGCCGCGCAGGTGAATTCATGGCGCACCCAGCTGCAGTCGATGGAGCGCGAGGAAGGCTCGCTCGCCCAGCGCGAGGCGAACCTGCAGAAAACACAGCAAGCCCTGGCCAAGGCGCTCGGCGAACTGCAGGCGTGGGAGCCACGCCATGCCGCCGCCACGAAGGCCGATGCCGAAGCGCGCGAGAAACTTCGAGTGGCGCGCCAGGCCGCGTCGCGCATCGCGCAGGAGAACGCCGTCCAGAGCCTGGCCGAACAACTTTCCGCGCTCTCCCAGAACCACGAGAAGGCGAAGGCCGAGCAGGAAAAGGTGACCCGCCTGCAGTCCGAGGCGCAGTCGCTCGCGGTGCCTGACAGTGAACTCAAGCGGTTGCGCCAGTGCGCCGACACGCTTCGCAACGCGCAGGCGAGGCTCGACGCCGTGGCCACGGCCCTGGAGTTCGAGCTGCAGCCTGGCGCCGGCGTCCGCGTGGCGGGCGTTGAACTGGCGGGCTCGCAGCGCCGGACCGTCATCGCCCGAACCGACATCGAGATCGAAGGCGTGGGCCGCATCAGCGTGCTGCCGGGCGGTGCCGACCTCGAAAGCCTCGCCATCGAGCGCGACCGTGCGCGCGACGAGCTTGCCGCGCTGCTGCGGGGCCTGCGCGCGGAGAGCGTGGCCGCCGTCGAGGAGCGCACGCGCCTGCACGCGCTTCGCAAGAGCGAAGCCGGCGCCGCCGAAGCCGTGCTGGCGGCACTGGCCCCCAAAGGACTCGGCGCCCTTGCCGCCGACGTCGCGACGCGTGAAGCGCGCTTGGCCGAAGCCCGGCAGGTCCTGCAGGGCATGCCGCCCGCATCGGAAGCAGACATCGCCGTGCCTTCGGCCGAGTCTGCCGAAGCCGCTGCACGCGCAGCACTGGCCGATGCGTCGGCCGCGCTCAACGATGCGAAGGTCGCGGCCGGCAACGCACGCGAACAGGTGAAGGCGGCCGAAGACGAGCTCGCCGCCGTCCAGGCGACATTGAACGATCCCGCACGTGCCGGCAGAAAGGCCGAGGCCGGCGGCGCGCTGACCGATGCGCTGGCGCAGCAGTCGTCCATGCAGGACCGCCTCTCGGAACTCGCGCAGCGCCTGCAGACCGTCAACCTGCCCGTGCTCGCGCAGGACGTCGAGCGGCTCGAACGCAGCGCAAGGCAGGCCGAGGCCGCGCACAGCCAGCGCGCCAACGAGATCACGCGGCTCGAAGTCGAACTGGAGACCAAGGGCGCGCTGGGCCAGGAAGAAGCCGCTTCGGAGAAGCAGCGCGAGCTGGAACACGCCACGCGCCGATGCGCCGAGCTCGAACGGCGGGCGAGGGCGCTCGACCACCTGCTCAAGCTGCTGCGCGAGAAGCGCTCGGCACTGGCGCGGCGCCTGCGCGCGCCGCTGCAGAAGCACCTCGACCACTACCTGCAGATCCTTTTTGCCGGCGCGCAGATCGAGGTCGGCGACGATCTCTCGCCCGGCCGCATCACGCGCCAGGGCCTGCGCGGCGCCCAGAGCGGCGAGTTCGAGGAACTCAGCGTGGGCGCGCGCGAGCAGATGGGCGTGGTCGCCCGGCTGGCCTACGCCGACCTGCTGCGCGAGGCGAACAAGCCGACGCTGCTCATCCTCGACGACGCGCTGGTCCACACCGACGAGGAGCGCCTGCGGCAGATGAAGCGGGTGCTGTACGACGCGGCGCAGCGGCACCAGATCCTGGTGTTCAGCTGCCACCCCGAGGCGTGGCGCGACCTGGGCGTGGTGGCGCGGAGCATTCCCTGAAGGGGTTCAAGTTTTTGGCGGCTCGATGGGCGGGCGCAAGCCCGGCCGGTTTCACGCAAGTGGTTTCCCGGTAGGCCAACCCGTCGAGCCGCCGCCCGTTTGATTCGGGCGCGATGGCGCAAAGCAACCCTTGAGCTGTCGGGGGAAGTAGTCTGCGTGGCTATACTGCGCCGGTCGCGTCGAACAACGGCGCGATCGGGCTTGGACTCCCGTGCAAATCGCTGCGACTTCAAAAACCGCAATCACTTGGAGGCCAACCATGGCTGCTTCTGCACGCACGTCCGCGCGCATCTCTTCCGCTCCAACCGCATCCGTGCCACGCGATATCGAATCGCTCGCGCTGGAGGTTTGTGACGACATAGAAAGTCTCAGGCCCATGCAGCGCGCCTACGCGTGCCTCGAAAAGCTCATCGTCCAGCAGGAGGTGAATGACGCTCAGGAGCTCTATCCCAGCAGGGCCGAGCTCGCTGCGCTGGTCGGTGTGGTCAACGATGAGCTGCAGCGGCGCATCGACACGGCCGAGGCCACGGCGCAATCGCTGCGCCATGGCCTGGGAAAGAGCGGCACGCCCTGAACGTGTCCGGCGACGTGCTCGCTGCTACTTGTCGGCCGGCACGAAGAAAAGGTATTCGCCGCGCCCCACCTCGGGCGTGATCGTGTAGCCCGCGCACAGGTCCCCCGTGCACTGGAGGAAGATCACGCGCGGCCAGATGGTCGCGGCCGTGGGATAGCCAGGCAGGTACTGCGGCACGTGCCACACGCCGAGGGAGCCGACGGGCAGCGCGTTTTCGGTGCCGCGCGCGTTCTGCAGGCCGCTGCCCATGTTCACGCGCTCGACGCGCAGCGGCTGCTGCTGGACCGCCGCGGCCGCCGCCGTGGTGGCCGCGCAGCACGCGGCCAGCCAGAGGATGAGTACGGACCGGGTCATGTGGCGCTCCGGTGCGGTCATTGCGCGGCCTGCGCCGCGCGCGGTGCGGCCGCGACGTCGTCGGAGCGCTGGTCGAGCATGCGCGACGCGGCGCGGATGGAGGCCGCTTCGGCCGGGTCGATCGGCGTCACCGTGGCGCTGATGACTGGCATGGTGACCACGCCCGCATCTTCGGAGGCGGCAGCGGCCTGCTGTTGTTGCTGCTGCTGCTGCGGAACCGGGGCAGGCGCCGGCGGAGCCACGACGGCCACAGGCTGCGGAGCCGCTGGGGCAGGGGCGGGTGCAGGTGCCGCCGCAGCCACCGGACGCACCGGCGAGGCGGGCGCGCCGCTGGCAGAGGCCTGCGGACCGTAGGCCGTTACGCGCTCCTCGGCCGTCATCGACTGCGGGCACTTGGTGCCGGTCATCTCCAGCGCGGCCATCGCGGCCGGGTCCATGCAGTCCATCGCGAGCGAGGCGGCCTTCATGCCCTTGTTCCACAGCTCGCGGCTCATCTTCAGGCGCTTGCAGTGCTCGTCGGTCCAGGTGGTGCCGAAGCTCAGGCCCACGCCCGCACCGTTGGCGCTGGCGCTGGTGCTGCCCATGCAGGTGTCGTTGCTCGTCGTCAGGTTGGGTCCGTTGACCGACGGCACGTTCTTGATCGTGTAGCTGCCGCGGTAGTCGACGGTGTTGGTCGTCGCACCGGTGTTGTTGACGTTCTGGTTGCTGGTCATCGTCGTGTTCACGGTCGCCGGACTCGAAAACGTCACCGACTGGCTGTTGCCCTGTGCCGACGTGGTGGCCGAGCTCGACGAGCCGTTGTTCGCGCCGGTGTTGGTGTTGGTCTGTTGAGCGAAGGCCACTGCGGAAACGCCCAGCAGCGCGAGAAAGATCAGCTTCTTCATTTTTTCGACTCCTTTGAGGATCGGGGAGAGGGCGCTCGCCGCTCTCCCCATTTCCAGTTTCGGCAACCGGTCTGTGCGAGGTTCAGGGAACCGATTCAGGGAGCCGATGCGGTCGAGCTGGCGCCGGCCGTGCCGCCGGTGCCGCCACCGTTGGTGAAGCCGCCGGCATTGCCCCATGCGAAGTTGGTGACGCCGAAGGAGCCGCCGGTGGAGCCTGCGTTGGCCGATGTGGTCGTGCCGTTGATGGGCCCGTTGATCGCGCCGGAGGAAGCGCTGTAGCCGGAGGTGGTGGTCGAGGTGCGGGTCACCAGTGCGATGCCGCCGCCGGGGCCGGCCGCGGTCGCCGCCGTGTTGTTGGTGACCGAGGCTGCGGAGCCGCCCGCGCTGCCGCTCACGTGCGTAGCACCGCCGGCGGAATAGTTGGCGTTGCCTGCCGAGGTTGCATTGGCGGACGCATTGGCGCCGCCCGCGGCCAGGCCGTTGCCTGTCGTCACGGCCATGCTGGTCACGCGGCCGGTGGTGGTGGCAGAGCCGCCCGCGGTCGCGCCGCCGATGGCGAAGCCCGGAACGGCGAACGCACTGCCCGAGGCGTTCGCGTTGGCCGAAGAGCCCGACATCGCCGAGTTGTAGCTCAGTGCGCTGCCCGTGCCGGAGCTCGCGGCCGTCGATCCGGCGGCGCTGGAAGAGCCGGTGGAGGTGGATGTCGCGGCGACCGCGGTGCTGCCGACAGTTGCCGAGGCGACGCTGCCGACCAGGACGACTGCAATGGCGATGAGAGTCTTCTTCATGATGCTTCCTCGAGTGATGTGGAACAAACCCCGATTGCCGGACCACCCGGCCATCAGCTGCGGTCCGTGACGCTGTGTGGAGTGGCTTGCGTGACGACCGGGGTGCAGTTTCTGCGTCGGGGAAGCAACGAAAAATGCCTTGTGCTGGGTACTGCGAGGCTATTGCGAAAGATGTGGTCGAAGGCGTTTGCGGCGCTGCGGAAAAACGCGCTCGCCACACGATGGCCGCCATCGCGACGAAGGCTGCGGCATGGCAATGAAGGACCATGGCAACCAGATGCAACCGAGGTAATCGAATCTGCGGGCGCTCTGCGGGTATCTCCGGGATCGGCCGTCTGAAATACGCCTGCATCGCACGCTACCTCGAAGGCTGAACGAACCACGGAAAAAGCTGACGCAAGCCCGTCGACCCGGCCATTCGGCCATCTGTCCGTTGTCACGCCGAGCCCGGGCGCTTTGTCCTGCCTGCGCGGTTGCGCGTACGGGGGATTTGTCTCCCCCACAAAAGGGCGCAGCGCTCATGTGCGGATGCAGGCCGATTCCTACAGTCATCCCCATGGTCCGACGCCCAAGCCCAAGCGGGGCGGCAGGCAGTCGGAACCGCACAACCGGGGAACACGAATGGAACTGCTCGCACTGCTGCCGACGACCTTCATGAACCTGCTGCGCGAAGACGCCGGCATGTCGTTCATGGAGTTCGCGCTCATCGGGTCGTTGGTGATGGTCGTGCTCCTGCTGCTTCTGCTGGCCATCCGGCGCGGCGCCTGAAAACGAGGAGACCGACATGCATGAATTCGACGCCGTCCTCGAACTGCTGGCGATGCTGGTCTCCGACCTTCGCATGCTCGCGCTGTCCGCACTGCTGGCCGTGGCTGCGGTCAGCGACTGGCGCTCCTACCGCATTCCCAACTGGCTGACCTTCGGCGGCGCGCTCTTCGCGCTGGTGTACGGCACGCTGGCCGCACGCACGCCGGCCGTGGGAGCCGCCAGCGCCTTCGGCGGTCTGGGCATCGGCTTCGCGGCGATGGTGCCGTTCTACGTGATCGGGATCATGGGCGCCGGCGACGTGAAGCTGATGGCCATGGCCGGGGCCTTCATCGGGCCGGAGCAGACGCTGATGGCGGTGCTCTTCACCTTCATCGCTGGCGGCGTGGCGGCCATGGCCTTCGCGATCCACCGGCGCCGCGTGGGCCACATGCTGGCCAACGTCAAGGACGCCGCCCAGGGCGTGATGTTCTCGGGCATCGCCGGCATCCGACCTTCGGGACGCATCGACGCGAGCCTGTCCATCGGCAAGCTGCCCTACGGCATCTGCATCGCGGCGGGCACGGCCATCGAGGTGCTCGCGCACCAGCTGGGCTACGTCTAGCCGCTCCTTCTTCTCTTTACACCCTCTCTTCATTCATCTGCGACGGAGGTTCACATGAAGAACATCAAGGCGATCGGGCTGATCCTTCTGGCCCTGCTGACCGGGCTGGCGGCCGCCGTCTATGCGGCGGGATGGATCTCGAAGCAGGGCGGCATCGCGTCGAACAAGGTCGTCGTTGCGGCTGTCGACATCGAACTGGGCAGCCGCGTCAACCCGCAGATGCTCACCACGGTCGACTGGCCCCGCGGCTCGGTGCCCAACGGCGCGTTCAGCGACATCAAGGCGCTCGACGAGCGCGTGGTGAAGGTCGGCGTGCTGCGCGGCGAGGCGATCGTCGAGGGCAAGCTGGCGCCGGTAGGTACCCAGGGCGGGCTCTCGGCGGTGATCGCCACCGGCAAGCGGGCCATGACGGTGCGCGTCAACGATGTGGTGGGCGTGGCGGGCTTCGCGCTGCCGGGCAACTACGTCGACGTGATGGTCAACGCCCAGCAGGAGAAAGGCCGCGGCGAAGAGGCCCTGCAGATCAGCAAGACCGTGCTCGAGAAGGTGCTGGTGCTCGCAGTGGCGCAGGAGGCCAACCGCGACGACACCAAGCCGAAGGTGGTGAGCGCCGTCACGCTGGAGCTCTCGCTCGAGGACTCCGAGAAGCTCGACCTGGCGCGCAGCGTGGGCACGCTGTCCCTGGTGCTTCGCAACCAGATGGACAAGACCACGGTGGCCACCGACGGCATCACCAAGGGCCAGCTCTTCGGCGCGAAGGAAATCGTGCAGGTCGCCGCCACCGCACCCGCGCCGGCTTCGGCCCGTCCGCGAGTCCAGCGTGCAGGGCCCGCGGCACCCGCTTCAGATTGCGTCGAAGTGATCCAGAACGCAGCCCGCTCGCTGACCTGCTTCTGATCGCCTCGCACCCGACCAACTCCGAAACGACCGACACGAACCGACAGGAGGAACACCAAGTGCGCCATATCTCCACAACACTCGCCAGCGTCCTGGCGACCCTCGCGACCGTGTCGGCTCCCGCCACGGCTGCAGAGGCCGCCGCCGCAACCGCTTCCACCGTGGCCGCCGTGCCGGCGACCGCCATCGTCGCGGTGCCACCGGCGGTCGCCGGCAGCACCGCCAACGGCACCCGCCGCTGCACCGCGATCATTCCCGACGACCAGCCCACGCAGGCCGTGCTGGGCAAGTCGGTCGTCATTCCACTGAAGACGCGCGTGGTGCGCATCGTGGTCAGCGGGCAGCCGCCGAGCCGCGCACCGGTGCCGGCCGCGGCGATGGCGGCCGTGCCCGCGGGCATGCAGCCCGTCGCGGCGCCGCCAGCGAACGCGAGCAACGGCGACGGCATCGCCGACGTCGACGTCACGCTGCTGAGCCCGACGGACCTGTTCTTTCGCGGCCGCCAGGCGGGCTCGATGAACGTGGTGCTGCAAAGCGCCGACGGCACCTGCTACATCAAGGACGTGGTCGTCACCATCGACCCGATGGCGCTGCAGGCCAAGCTGGCCGAGCTGATGCCCGAGGAGCGGCGCATCCAGGTGCGCAGCGCGGAGAAGTCGATCGTGCTCACCGGCGAGATCAGCGACGCGCTCAAGCTCGACGACGTGATGAGCCTGGCCTCCGCCTACGGCGCGGACGGCAAGAAGGTGGTGAACCTGCTGCGCGTGGCGACGCCGCAGCAGGTGATGCTCGAGGTGAAGATCGCCGAGGTGAGCAAGTCGCTGCTCGACAGGCTGGGCGGCGGCATCAATCTCTCGCGCACCAGCGGCGGCGGATTGAACAGCTACTCGCTGGTCTCGAACTTCCTGAGCGGCGGCGGCGGCCTGGTGCAGGCGCTGCGCATCGGCCGCGGTACGGTGACCATCGACGGCCAGAAGGACGACGGCCTGGTGCGCATCCTCGCGGAGCCCAACATCATGGCCATCAGCGGCCAGCAGGCGAGCTTCCTGTCGGGCGGCAAGATCTTCATTCCGGTGGCGCAGAACGCGGCCGGCGGCGGTGGCACCAACATCACGCTGGAGGAGAAGGAGTTCGGCATCGGGGTCAAGTTCACGCCCACGGTGCTCAATGGCAACCGGGTCAACCTGAAGATGGTGTCCGAGGTGTCGGACCTGTCGCAGACCGGGTCTCCCTTCACCACGGTCGGCGGCGTCACGGCGGTGCTGCCTTCGCTCACGGTGCGGCGCGCAGACACCACCGTGCAGCTCAACGACGGGCAGAGCTTCGTCATCGCCGGGCTCATCAAGGCCAACGTGACGGAGTCGATCAAGCGCTTTCCCGGACTGGGCGAGGTGCCCGTGATGGGCGCGCTGTTCCGCAGCACCGAGTTCCAGAACGAGCAGACCGAGCTGATGTTCGTCATCACGCCGCGCATGGTGAAACCGCTGGCCGAAGCGCCGCGGGTGCCGACGGACAACCACGTGGTGCCCAGCCGCGCCGAGGTCTATCTCAACGGAGCACTCGAAAGCTCCACCCCGGCCCCGGCCGCCCCCGACAGCGAACCCAAGTGAGGAGCACCGTCATGTTCACCATCGCCAGAACGACCACCGTTGCGCTCGTGTGCCTCCTGGGCGCCGGCTGCTCGCACGTCACGCCCAACTACGACGCCCGCTTCGGCGACGCGGTGCGCGACGCGAAACGGAAGATGACCATCAACCCCGACGCCGGCAAGAGCAACGACCCCGCCGTGGGCATGGACGGCCGCGCCGCGCGCGAGGCGATGAACCAGTACCACGAGTCGTACAAGACGCCGCCGCCTGCGGTGAACGTCATCAACATCGGCGGCCAGATCGGCGGACAAGGAGCAGGGAGCTCGAAGTGATGCACGCACATGTTGCATCGGCCAGGCCCGCTTCCTCGGGACTCACGCGGAAAGGAGAGTGACACGAATCGAAACGAACTTTCTTCCCTATCCATGTTTTCTCGAACCTGATCCCCAACCGTTCAAACATCGAAAGGAACGAATCATGCAAAACCTTTTCAAGGCCATCGGCCAATCGACCCAGAACTTCCTGCGCGAAGAAGAGGGCGCCCAGGTCGTCGAATACGCGCTGATCATCGCGGTCGTCTCGATCGCCCTGGTCGTCGCGCTGAAGGGCCTCACGGCGAACAACGGCGGCTTCACGTCGTTCATCACCCGCGTGACGAACTGCCTCACCACGGCCACCTGCTCGTAAGCCGCAGGGCGAGCGAGCCGGGCCAGGCCCGGCTCGCTGTACGCCAGCTGCTGCGTTCGCATTCTTTCCCGCATGGAAAAGGAGTAGTCCCATGTTGAAGTCATTTCTGAAAGACGAGAGCGGCGCGCAGATAGTCGAGTACGCGCTGATCATTGCTGTCGTCTCCATCGCGCTGGTTGTCGCGCTGCAGGTTCTGACGACGGGCAACAGCTTCAGCTCGTTCATTACCCGCGTCGCCAACTGTCTCGATGGCACGGGCTGCACCTGAGCCCGTGTCTGCCGGACCACCTCTGTTGCACAGGAGCCGATCATGCATGTCCGCCGTTCTCTTCGCCGCCAGCGCGGCGCGATGATCGTCACAGCCGCGCTGATCCTGCTGTTCCTGATGGGGTTCATGGGCATCGCCCTGGACTTCGGGCACCTGTTCGTGGTCAAGACCGAGCTGCAGACAGCTGTAGACAGCTGCGCCCTGTCCGCCGCGCGCGAGCTCGACGGGCAGGGCACGGCGATCACCCGGGCGACGAGTGCGGGCCAGGTCGCCGGCAACGCGAACGGCGTGAACATGCAATCGAGCAACTGGAGCGGGAAGGGCCAGATCGTTGCGAGCGACATCACCTTCCGCGACGCCTCCTATGCAGTGACGACCACGCCGGCATTGGCGCGCTATGCCCAGTGCGCGCACACGCAACCCGGCATCAACATCTGGCTCATGAAGGCCATGGGCGCCTTCACGGGCAACGCGGCCGGCAACCCTGCCACCCGCAGCGTCATCGCAAGCGCGGTCGCCACCCGTGCGAGCGCGCAGTCCGCATGCCCCATCCCGGTGGCCGCGAAGCCCAAGACCGGCGGCACGGCACCCAACTACGGCTTCGCCGTGGGCGAATGGGTGACGCTCATCATGGCGCAGAACGCCGCCACCGGCGGGCAGATCGGCTGGGCCAACCTGGACGGCAGCAACAGCGCCTCCGAAACCTCCGCCGAACTCAATGGCCGCTGCGGCGCAAAGGTGGGCGACACGGTCGGCACCCCGGGTGTGCAGACCTCGGTGGCCGACGTGTGGAACCAGCGCTTCGGCATCTACAAGAACACGAGCGACCCGAGCACGGCGCGGCCCGACTACACCGGCTACGCCTACACCTCGCTCAACTGGCCCGCGCAGTTCAACGCGTACAACGGCGCCCCAGGTGCCGGCGCGGGCCCGACTGCCCAGAATTTCGTGACCAAGCGCGCTGCCTTCGCTTCGTGCGCCGACACGGGCACCAAGGTGAAGGGCGCGAACAGCTGCGAGTCGATCACCGGGCTCTCGCTCAACAGCTTCCAGTCGCTGGCCGCGCCGGGCAACGTCGCCGGAGGCCACATGCAGTACGGCATGGACCGGCGCATCGTCACGGTGCCGGTCATCGACGGCGGCAACCACGTGATCGACTACCTCTGCATGCTGATGCTGCAGCCGTTGAGCATTCCGATGACTGACGTGCAGCTGGAATTCCTTGGCAACGCCGGTGCCGCCGGCAGCCCCTGCACGACCAGCGGGCTGGCGGGCGGAACGGCGGGGCCGCTGGTGCCGGTGCTGGTGAGATGAGATGAGAAGCGAAGAGAACGCAAGAAAGGGGCGCATGCCATGAAGCAGCCATCCCGTCGCACTCAGCAAGGCGTTGCGCTGGTCGAGCTCGCGCTGATCATTCCGATGCTGCTGTTGCTGACCTTCATCACCACCGAGTTCGGCCGCGCGATGTACGAGTACAACGCGGTGGTCAAGTCGACGCGCGACGCGGTGCGCTACCTGTCGGTGCAGACGCCGGGCACGAAGATCACCGAAGCGCGCAACCTGGTGGTCTACGGCAACACCGCAGGCACCGGCTCGCCGCTGGCGCGCGGGCTGAGCCTGGCGAACGTGCCGGCGGGCACCTGCTGCACCTGGCAGTCGGCAGGCGCCGCGCCGATCATCACCACGGTCACGATCCGAGTGACCGGCTACACCTTCCATTCGATGTTCCCCTCGGTGTTCGGCGTGGTCTTCGCCAATGCGAGCGGCAACATCTCCTTCAGCGACATCACCGCCAGCATGAGGGCCGCATCATGAGACGCAGCCAGAACCGCCGGCTCGGCGGCGCGACCACGGTCGAGTTCGCGCTGGGCCTGATCGTCTTCCTCATGTTCACGCTGGGCATCGTGGACTTCGCGCGCATGCTCTTCACCTGGAGCGCGGCGCAGGAAGCGACGCGGGCAGGGGCCCGGTACGCGGTGGTGTGCGACGACACCACCCAGCAGGCGCTGGTGCTCGCGCGCATGAAGGCGCTGCTGCCGCAGATCAGCACGGTGTCGGTGGCGTGGTCGCCCTCGGGCTGCACGGCCGCGACATGCCAGGGCGTGACCGTGAGCATCACGGGGCTCAACTACCAGTGGATCTCGCCCATCTCGGGCGCCACGGCGCCTCTGATCCCGATGCCGGGCTTCTCGACCTACCTGCCGCGCGAGGTCATGCGCAAGGACCCGAACAGCGCGGCCATCTGTTCCTAGCCATCAACGCAACGGACAAGACCATGAAGATCGCCATCATCTCCCCCAACGCCAACCACCTGCAGGACATGCGCAAGGTGCTGGAGGCGCGCTCGCACACCGTGTCGCTGTTCGAAGGCGGCAAGAGCCGGATGCAGTGGGTCGTCGACAAGGCCTCGCCCGATCTCCTGCTGGTCGACGGCATGTGCTGCGACCCGCAGGAGCTCAACCTGGTCGAGAAGCTCACGCTGCAGCATCCGTCGATCGCGGTGGTGCTGCTGTGCGCGATGCAGACGCCCGAATTCCTGATCCACGCGATGCGCGCGGGCGTGCGCGAGGTGCTGCCGTCGCCCGCCGACACGGCCGCGCTGGAGGCGGCCGTGGAGCGCATCGCGCACAAGATGGCCGGTGCACAGGCACGCGTGCCAGGGCAGGTGGTGGCCTTCATGCCGTGCAAGGGCGGCAGCGGCTCGACCTTCCTGGCGACCAACATCGCGCACCAGCTCTCGAAGGAGCGCTCGGTGCTGCTGGTGGACCTGAACCTGCAGTTCGGCGATGCGCTGTCGTACGTGAGCGACCTGCGTCCGACCTCGACGATGGCGGACGTGGCCCGCGACATCGGCCGGCTCGACGCCTCGCTGCTGGCCGCGAGCGTGGTGCGCGTGTCGCCGACCTTCGCCGTGCTCGCGGCGCCAGAGGACATCTCGCGCGCGATGGACGTGAAGGCCGAGCACATCGACGCGATCCTGCACATCGCGCTGGGCGTGTACGACTTCGTGATCTTCGACCTGGGCCCGCGCATCGACACGCTCTCGATCCGCGTGCTGGACCGGGCCGACCGCATCTTCCCGGTGCTGCAGCCCAGCCTGCCGCACATCCGCAACGTGACGCGGCTGATGCACGTCTTCAAGTCGCTGGGCTACCAGCCCGGCAAGGTCGAACTGCTGGTGAACCGCAGCGCGGGCGGAGGCGAGATCGGCCTGTCGGACATGCGGCGCTCGCTGGTGGGCGCGACGCTCACGATCGTGCCCGACGGCGGCAAGGACGTGGATGCGTCCATCAATCGCGGCGTGCCGCTGGCCGAGTTGTCGCGCGGCAGCGCTCTGGCCAGGAAGCTCGCCGACATCGCCCACTCGCTCAGCCCGCGCCAGGAGGCGGCGCCCGGCTTCATCGGGCGGCTGTTCCGCCGCGCCTGAGCGCGCATCGCCCAACCCATTCAATAGCAAGGCAGGTCCCCATGTCATTCAGAGAACAGCTCAATGCCATCGATACCGACAGCGCGATGCGGCAAGGCGGGAGTGCCGTGGAGCAGTCCGTCTCGCCCTATGCCTCGGACGCCTACAAGTCGCTGAAGGAGCGCATGCACCTGAAGCTGCTGGAGCGCTTCGACCTCTCCGCGCTCGAGACACTCAAGCCCGAAGTGCTGCGCCAGGAAATCTCGACCATGACCACGCGACTGCTGCAGGAGGAGCCCGAGGCGCTCAACGATATCGAGCGGCGTACGCTGATCCGCGACATCCAGCACGAGATGCTCGGCTTCGGGCCGATCGAGCTGCTGATGGCCGACCCCTCGGTCTCCGACATCCTGGTCAACTCGCACGAGAAGATCTATGTGGAGCGCAGAGGCAAGCTGGAGCTGACCAACGTCAGCTTCACCGACGAGAAGCACCTGCTGCGCATCATCGACAAGATCGTCTCGCTGGTGGGGCGGCGCATCGACGAGTCGAGCCCGATGGTCGACGCGCGGCTGCCCGACGGCTCGCGCGTGAACGCGGTCATCGCGCCGGTGGCGCTCGACGGGCCGATGATGTCGATCCGGCGTTTCGCGAAGATCCCGCTGCGCATGGAGAACCTGGTGAACGAGCTCAAGACGCTGACGCCGCAGATGGCGCAGATGCTCGAGGGCCTGGCCCAGGCGAAGGTCAACATGCTGATCTCGGGCGGCACGGGTGCCGGCAAGACGACGCTGCTGAACATTCTCTCGGGCTTCATTCCGCCGAGCGAACGCATCATCACCATCGAGGACGCGGCCGAGCTCCAGCTGCAGCAGCCGCACGTGGCGCGCATGGAGACGCGGCCGATGAACATCGAGGGCAAGGGCGAGATCACGCAGCGCGCGCTGGTGCGCAACGCGCTGCGCATGCGGCCTGACCGCATCGTGATCGGCGAGGTGCGCGGCGCCGAGGCGGTCGACATGCTGCAGGCCATGAACACCGGCCACGAGGGCTCGCTCACCACCATCCACGCGAACACGCCGCGCGACGCGCTGGCGCGGCTGGAGAACATGATCGGCATGGCCAACCTGAACCTGCCGCACCGCACGGTGCGCCAGCAGATTGCGTCGGCCATCACGGTGATCGTGCAGGTGCTGCGCCTGGTGGACGGGCGCCGCAAGGTCACGAGCATCCAGGAGATCACCGGCATGGAAGGGGAGGTGGTCACCATGCAGGAGATCTTCAGCTTCCGCCAGACCGGCATGGGCCCCGACGGACAGGTGCGCGGGCATTTCCAGGCCTCCGGCGTGCGGCCGAAGTTCGCGGAGCGGCTGCATGCGTACGGCGTGGACCTGCCGGATGCGATGTTCGACCCGACCAAGCACTACGAATGACCTGACCAGGCAAGCAACAGGAGGCCATCATGCTCAACAACCTGGGGGGCAACACCCTCATCACCGTCACCGTGCTGGTGTTCGTGACCGTGCTGCTCATGCTGGAGGGGCTCTACATGCTGTGGCGCTCCTACAAGGGGCCCGAAGCGCGCAAGATCGAGAAGCGGCTGCAGGCGTTCTCCGCCGCGGTCGACCGCACGCCGCAGGCCCACCTGGCCAAGGAGCGCATGCTCAGCGAGGTGCCGTGGATGCAGCGCCTGCTGCTGACGCTGCCGCGCGCGCACATGCTGGACCGCTTCATCCTGCAGGCGGGGCTGGAATGGACTGTTTCCAGCTTCCTGCTGGTGTCGTGCGTGCTGGGCGTGCTCGGCTTCTTCGCATCGATGGTGATCGTGCACCAGTCGCTCCTGGTCGGGCTGGTGGTGGGAGGCTGCCTGGCGATACTGCCGCTGCTCTACCTGCAGAACCAGCGCAGCCGCCGGCTGACGCGGCTGGAAAAGCAGCTTCCCGAGGCGCTGGACCTCGTCACGCGGGCGCTGCGCGCGGGGCACTCGTTCGCCAGCGGCATCCAGATGATCGGCGAGGAGATGGCCGAGCCCATCGCCGGCGAGTTCCGCATGGTCGCCGACGAGGTGAACTTCGGCGTGTCGCTGCAGCAGGCCCTGACCAACCTCAGCGAGCGTGTGCCGCTGACCGACCTGCGCTACTTCGTGGTGTCGGTGCTGATCCAGCGCGATTCGGGCGGCAACCTGACGGAGGTGCTGGGCAACCTCAGCCGGTTGATCCGCGAGCGGCTCAAGCTGCTCGCGCGGGTGCGGGTGCTGTCGTCGGAAGGGCGGCTGTCGGCCTGGATCCTCGGGCTGATGCCATTCGCGCTGGCGGCGCTCATGAACGTGTTCAACCCCGAATTCATGTCGCCGCTGTGGACCGATCCGATCGGGCAGACGGTGATCAAGTACATGCTGTTGGTGATGCTCGTTGGCGTCGTGCTGCTGCGCAAGATCGTGAAGATCCGCGTCTGAAGGAGAAGAACCATGACCATGCTGTTTCCCGTTCTCGTCTTCCTGGCCGTGTCGATGGCGATCGTCGGAGTGGCCGCCTGGCTGTCGCCGACGCGCACCGAGCAGCGGCTGCAGGCGGTGGCCATGCCGGCAGGCAAGTCGGCGTGGACCGAGAAGGCCGTCAAGATCGTCGGGCCGTTCGCGCAGCTCTCTTCGCCCACCAGCGATGCCGAGCTCTCGCCGCTGCGGGTGCGCTTCCTGAACGCGGGCATCCGCCACCCGGACGCCTACATCATGTACTTCGGCATGAAGACGCTGCTGCCGCTGGGCTTCGCCGCGCTGGCCTACGTCGGCCTGCGGGCGACGGGTGCGGCGGACGACAGCACGGTGATGCTGCTGTGGCTGGCAGTGGTGGCGCTGGCCGGCTGCTACCTGCCCAACCTGGTGCTGCGCCTGATGATCCGCTCGCGCCGCCGCGAGATATTCGAGAACTTTCCAGACGCCGCCGACCTGATGCTCGTGTGCGTAGAGGCCGGGCTGGGCCTCGATGCCGGGCTGGCCAAGGTCACGGAGGAAATCCAGGTGAAGAGCGCGGCGCTGGCGCAGGAGCTGCACTGGACCAACCTCGAGATGCGCGCCGGCTCCACCCGCGAGAAGTCGCTGCGCAACCTGGCGCTGCGCACCGGCGTGGACGAGATCGGCACCTTCGCGACCATGCTGACCCAGGCGGACCGCTTCGGCACCAGCATCGGCGAATCGCTGCGGGTGTTCTCCGAGGACCTGCGCCACAAGCGCCACGTGCGTGCAGAGGAGCTCGCGGCCAAGGTGCCGACCAAGATGCTGGTGCCGCTGGTGCTGTGCATCTTCCCGTGCATCTCGCTGGTGATCCTGACGCCGGCGGCGATCCGCATCGTGCGGATGATCATGCCGATGCTCAACGGGACCTGAGCCCTTCATTCGAACCGACATCTCCTGGATGGAAAAAAGCCCTGCGCGCCGGTTGCGGCGCGCAGGGCTTCGGGCTTTGGCCTTCGCGTGTCGTGCTGCTGGATTCAGTGCGCGGGGGCGTGGAGCTGGTGCTTCATCGCGTAGATGTACAGCTCCAGGCGGTTGCCCACGCCGAGCTTCTGGTAGATCGAGGTGAGGTGGTTGCGCAGCGTGTGTTCGGTGACGAAGAGCCTGGCGGCCAGGGCCTTGTTCGAGGCGCCGCTGCCTTCGACGACCGTGTGGATGATCTCGCGCTCCTTGCTCGTCAGGCTGGCCTGTTTGGCAGCTTCCGGATCGGCCTTGGGCTGCTGCTTCTTCACAGCGGTCAGCTCGTAGAAGACGCGGCCGATGGACTGCGCGTCGACGCAGAGCTCGCCGTTGTGGACGCGCTCGATGGCGTCGATCACCTGCTGCGCCGGCGCGTCCTTGCGCATCACGCCGCGCGCGCCCTGCAGCACCGCGAGGTCGAGCGTGCGCTGTTCGCGCTCGCCGGTGAGCACCATGACGCGCGACACCTCGTTGGACACCAGCCGGGGCAGGATGTCCAGCGCGCTGTGGCCGTCGAGGTCCAGGTCGAGCACGATGACGTCGGGCGCGAGGCTCTGCGAGGTTGCGACCGCGTCCTCGCAGCAGCAGGCCGTGCCCACCACCTTCATGCGCGGATGCTCGCCGTCTATCAACCTCGACAGGCCCCAGAGCATGGTCTGGTGGTCGTCCACGAGCAGGACGCTGATGGGGTGGGTGGCTGGCTGCATGGTGGGCTCCTTGAACTTGGCTTTGGCTTGTCTCGTGTCGGTGCAGCGCGTGCTGGCTGGCATGCGGTGTTCGTCGGTTCTCAGATCGGTATTTCCACCAGCACGGCGGTGCCGCCGCTTTCGCACTGGCGGACCTGTGCGCGGCCGCCGAGGGCCGCTGCGCGTTCGGTGATGGAGTGGGGCCTGAACCTGGTGAAGCTCTCCTGGCCGGCTTCGTTCTCGATGCGAACGTGCAGCCGGCCATTGCTGCAGGCCAGGCGCACGCTGCCGCGGCGGGCCTGGGTGTGCTTGCAGATGTTGTTGAGGCCCTCGCCGACCAGCTGCAGCACCTCGGCGCTCACCCGGTCGTCGAGGTGCAGCGGGCCGTCGACGGCCACCGCGATGTCGATGCCGTAGAGGCCCTTGATCCGCGCGGCCTGGCGGTGCAGCTGCGGCAGCACCAGGCCGCCGCAGCCATTGGCGCCTTGCCGGACTTCGCCCGCATAGCGGCGCAGGTCGGCGATGACGCCGTCGGCCACGTCCGTGAGCTTTTCCAGGTCTTCGCTCAGCGGGTTGTCTGCGGCCGCCTTCCTGCGCAGCGCGCACAGGCCCATGCGCAGGCCGATGTAGGGCTGCACGGCGGTGTCGTGCAGGTCGAGCGCGAACTTCAGGCGCTCCGCCGTGGCGGCTTCGGAGGCCATGCGGTCGAGCACCTCGATGGTCTCGATGATCGGGAAGATCTGCTCCATCAGGTGCGTGAGAAAGAGCGCATCGGGCTTGTTGAAGAGGCCGTCGCGCGATGACACGAAGACGCGGCCTTCGCCCAGCCGCATCGGCAGCGGCGCGCTGATGAAGGCACGCGCCTCCAGCATCGCCGCCACCGCCTCGCAGCGTTGCGCGCCTTCCTCGTCCTCGGCGCGCCAGCCGGCTGCGGCAGCCGGCTCGAAGACATGGCTCTGTGCGCACAGCCGGCTCAGCGGCCAGGGCAGGCGGTTGCTGAGCACGGTCTGGCCGGTCGGCAAAGCCATCAACGCCATGAGCGGCGACTCGGCGATGCGGCCGATGGTCTCGACGCTGACGTGCTCGCAGGCGTCGTTCTTGCGCAGCGTGCGCAGGACCCAGTTGCCCGAGGCGGTGTCGCGCGTCAGCAGGATGCAGTGGCTGGCCCTGAAGAAGGCCAGGGTCTTTTCCATCGTGCGGGCGATGGTGCGGCCGGCGCCGAAGCGCGGGTTGGAAAGCTGGCTGACGTCGCCCAGCAGCGCGAGCCGGCGCTGCAGCCCAAGCTTGGAGCCGCCCCAGTGCACGATCATGTGACCGAGCGCCAGCAGGAAGGTGCTGCGCATCAGGAGCTGGGGCGCGTCGTTGCCGGTGCTGGTGGCCAGCCCGCAGGCCGCGAAGGACGCGACCGAAGCCACCGTCACGCGGGCGCCTTCCTCGAAGCCCCAGCGGAAGGCGGAGGTGAGGATCGCGAAGAAATAGAAGAGGAAGAAGAGGCTCTGTACGCCGTCGGTCACGAAGATGATGAGCGTGAACCACAGCACGTCGGACCAGTGGATGACCTTGCCCTGGAAGTACGGGCGGCCCATGCGGGTGCATGCGTAAACCAGCAGGCTGTGCAGCACATAGCCGCAGAAGGCCAGCCACACGGTGCCGTGGATGTGCTCGCGATGGTCCCCGGCATCAACCACCACCGCCAGCAGCGCCGAAACCGAAAGCACCAGCCGCATACGCGCGACCATGAGCGCATCCGCGGCGACACCCGTATCGGCTTCGGGGGCGGCGGTGGTATGGGCCAGCATGGCTTGGGGTTCCCGGCATGAGTCGGATCACGCGATGCAGGGCGCGGGGCCATGGCTGCAGGCGGAGCCGGACGGTGTCAGTCTGGAATTCATGCCTCGCACCTGAAAGGGATGTATGTGAAGGTTTCACATTACTACTTTGGTAGTCAAAAACAATGGCGCCAGAGGTCGATCGTCGGTTTGTGACGTTTGTTGCATTTGGTTGCAAAGATGCCGTTGCGCCGTGATTTTCGGGAGGCTGTCGAGGGGATGCGGTCCTGGCACCTCGTGGCTGGCGGGATATTTGCGGGTACCTGTTCAGCGCAACGACGCGGCCTTGTCCGGCTTGCGGGGCCGGCTTCAGGCGCGCCGTTCGATCAGTGCGGTGCGGCCCAGCGGCGTGACGCGGAGAACGACCGCCTGCCTGGATTTCTGCGGGCTCTGCCGGGTCCGGCAGGGCGGTGGCAGCGTGGCTTCGACCATGCCCGCGGCGTTCAGCACAGCGACGGAGTTGATTTCCGCCGGGTCGTCGATGCGCAGCGGGAAGACCGAGTTGCCGATCTTGCGAAGGTAGTCCAGCGGCATCACCGGCCACCCCGGGTCTCCGAGCGCTGCCGCGGCCGCGCCGGCGTTCAGGTTGGCGATCTCGGCATGGCCTTCCTCGGTGATGTCGAACACCACCGCGCTCTCGTACCGCTGGTAGCCGAAGTGGTCGAGATGGAACTCGGCTTCCACCAGGCCGGTGGCCATCAGTACGGAGGCGTGCCTGATGTCGGGGTCAGCAGTGAGCGTGACCGGAAGCTTCTCGTGCAGAAGCCGGAGGAGGAGGGTGAGCGGCATACATGCTCCCGTCTGCACCGTGGCTGGTGCACATCGAGCAATGGGCAGGAACTGCGGGCGGATGCCCGCATCGCAGCGCCGATCGCAGATACCGCTTCGAGACGCGCAGCAGCGCTACCGCGGGCGGAACGCCGCGGATGCACGATCTCCGGTCGTCGAGGGGCAGCATTGGCGTGAGCGCTTTAAATGTGATTTTTTCACTTTAGTTATTTAGTTGTACTCCCGCCGCCCGGCCTTGTCGAGAGTTTGTTTCGTGAAGGATTGCTCGCTCAGGGCGAGAACGTGACGTGCTGCGCGATCAGTACGCCGTCGACCACCCGGTCGCCCACGACCGTGACCTTGCGGCCGTTCTGGAGGTCGGACTGGGTGCCGTTCTCGAAAACGGCCGTACTGGCATCCACCGGCTGGCCGCGGACCCTGAAGCTGGCGGGCGGCGTGAACCCGCCGATCGCGCCGATCACCGTGAAGGAGGCCGGTCCGCCAGTGCCCGGCACGTTGCGGATGCGCAGCTTCTTCACCACCAGCACCCCGCCTGACATGAACCCGTCGACCTCGACCTTCACGCCGTTGCCGAGCGAGTTCGCATTGCCGCCTGCGATCTGCGCATTGGTCGCATCGACCGGCGTTCCAAGCACCCTGAAGGAGCCGCGCGAAGCGAAGTCGTTGATGACGCCCGCGAGCTGCACCGCCACGCCGTTGCTCGTCGGAATGGCGTACCAGCCCTGCACCCTGGTGGCCGAGAGCACGCCGCCGACAGGGGCCGCCGTGCCGCGGGCCCGCACGACCACGCCGTTGGCGAGCGACGATTCGTCCAGGCCCGTGAACGCGGCCGTGCCGTAGTCGACGGTCAGCTGGCCGAGCATGAAGGTCTTGTGCGCCTTGTCGAGGTTCTGCACCGCGCCTGTGGCCAGCGGATCGGTGAGGGCAGGGGCCACCTGGATGCGCGTGGCCCTCAGCATGCCCGGCGCGCCGGGCAGGCCCCACACCTGGATGATGTTGCCCGCCCTGACGTCGGACAGCCCGTTGGCGTCGGCCCAGACCGTGGCCGAGTCGACGCTGACACCGATGCCCATCACCACGAAGGTGCCGCCGGCGAGGTCAATGTTCGAAACCGCACCGCGCAACTCGGCCGCCGAGACCACCTGGTTGGCGATGCCGCTGGTGAAGTTGGCGTCGACCTTGCCCGCGATGCGCGCGCTCATGCCGATCTGCAGTTCGGTCGCATCCTCGATGATGAAGGTGGCGCTGTCGGTGTCGTAGCGCAGCCCGTTGAGGATGACGCTGCCCAGGCCGTCCGCCGCGCCGATGCCGGCTGCGTCCGCCGTCACGCCGGTGCCGCCTGAGCCCACGCCGGAGCCGTCGGTGTTGCTGTTGCCTGCAGTGCTGCTGCCCGCGCCGGCGTCGCTGCCGGTGCCTCCCGTAGCACCTGTGCCGCTCGAGCCGCCTGCGGCGCCGGTCGAGCCCGTACCGCCGGTTCCGGACCCCGCCGAAGCTGTGCCGGTCCCCGTCCCCGTCCCGGTTCCGGTTCCGGTTCCGGTTCCGGTGGGGTCTGCCCCCGCGGTTCCCGTAGTTCCCCCGGCCCCCGTGGCCGCCGGCGGCGACGTGCTGCCTGTGCCCACGCCAAGGCCTGCGATCGAGCCGCCTCCGCTCCCGCCGCCTCCGCCGCACGAAAGCAGCAACGCCATGATCCCGGCCGACAGCAGGCCGAAGATGATCCTGCGAGGTGTCTTGATCGTGCTCATGGCCTGGGCTCGCTTTCTGATGAGGGCGGCCGTGCCGGCGCCCGATCGGCTGGCTCGTCTTCGAAGTAGGTGTAGATGCCCACGCGGATGCGCGCCTTCGCGCCGGCGGGGGCCTCGTCGACCGCCTTCGACATGTCCTGGGCCAGCTCATGGTGCAGCGCCGTCCAGCGCTCGCGCACCAGGCGCTGGATTCGTTCGCAGTCTTCCAGCGAGAGGCCGCGCGCGTACACCGCGCGTTCCAGCATCCGCGGCTGTTCGCCCAGGGTGTTGGCGACGGCGGCCAGCAGGTGGTCGCGGCCGTTGTCGCCCAGGAAGGCCAGCATCGATTGCAGGTCTTCGACCGGCACGAAGCCGTCGGTCGTGAGCTCGACCACGCCCTTGTCCTCGTCCTCGCTCACCATGTTCAGGCGCACCAGCTCGTCGAGGATGGTGCGGTGATGCACGTTGCCGCGGCTGCTCAGGCGCGCGACGGCCTCGAACGAGGGCGCGTCCTGGCCGGCCGTGATGGGCAGCCGGCGGTAGGTGTCATCTTTAGTAAGCATCTGCAGCCACAACGTGAAGGTCTTGGCCGCAGCCGACAGTTCCGTATGGGGCAGGGGATCGGTGGTTGCCCTGACCTTGGCCGTCACCGCCTTGCGGTTCAGGCCGGTGGTGACCGAAAGCTGGCTCAGGTTCGGGTTGGGAACGCCCTGCTTGCGCCAGCTGCGCTGGGCTTCCTCGATCAGCAGGTCACGCAACAGCTCCTCGATGTGCGGATGCTTGACCCCCATGGCGAGCGCGAGCCTGACCACCGGCCGAAGAAGCCGGGCGCAGGCAGCGAGGGTCCAGTCCAGCCGGTGTTCCATGGAGTCGCGATGTGTTCCCGAAACTGCGGTTCAAAGAGGATGCGGCGCAGGTCGCCAATTGCGATCTGCTTGCAATTGTCTTGCGCAACAGTATGAATGTGAATGCTTTGGACTACTGCGAAGGTGTAGGCCAGGTGCACTAAACCAACAGCGCCCACAGCGTCCGCCGAGGCTCGCGAAGCGGGCATCGGCGTTCATGGCGGTTCAGGCGCCCGGGGCGCCCGGGGCACTCGTGGTCGCCGGATCGTGCTGCAGGCGTGGCGGCAGCCGGTCGTCCAGCCAGTCCATGCGCCAGGCCAGCAGCGCGACGGCGCCGACGATGCAGGCGGCAGCCACCGCACCCGCGAGGCCATGCCGTTCGCGGTACGGATCGGGCGCGATGCGCTTCGCCCCCGGCGGCACGCGCGCGGTCTGAGAGAGCATGCCGCCGAGCCGCACGCTCACCTTCATGCGGCCATTGATGGCCCACCCGCTCGCATCGAGGATCGGCCCCAGGCTGCGCTGCCGCAGCTTCAGCCATGCGATCAGCATGCTCGGCCCCGAGATGGCGATCACGATGCCGGCGAGCGCCACCGGTATCCACTGCCCCAGGTCGATGAACTTGCCGAAGATGCCCACCAGCACCGCGCTGATGCTGCCCAGCGCCACCCCGATGGCCGCGACGGTACCCACGTCGATGCGGCTGCCGGCCGATGGCACGCCCGGCTTGGCAGCCGGTTTCGCGGCGGCATTCGCACCCGCCGCCTGGTCGGCCGTGGCCACCCGGCCGGCCAGCGACTGGAGCGCGTTCTGCGAACCCGCCTCGCTCGCGGCGGCGCGCTTGGCCACCTGTTCCTCGATCATGCGCACGAACTTCTTGTAGGGCGCGAAGAAGGCTTGGCCCACGCTGGTGGGGTTCTCGATCAGCTTGGTGATGGTGGCGTCCCAGTCGCGGCCCTGGCGGTCGTAGAAGACACCGTTGCGGCCGACGAAGAGAAAGTCGACGTCGCCCGCGGTGAAGGCGGCGACGATGCTCATCTTCTGCCCCTGCCGCGTGCAGTCGCAGTAGGCCAGGCAGGTCTTTGCAAGGCCTGCCAGCGCCGCATGCCGGGCGGTGTCCTGCACCTGCACGGTGAGCTCGCAGCTGCGTCCGTCGAGGTAGAGCGTGCCGGCCTGGAAGATGGCGCCCTCGCGCTGGTAGAAGGCCTTGAACGACACGAAGTTGTGCAGCAGCACCAGCAGGTCGCGCTGCAGCCGCAGCAGCTTTTCGAGGTCGACCAGCAGCCGGTTGTGCTGCTCGGCGGCCTCGTCCTCGGCGATGAGTGCGAGGAGGGCGTCGCGCGTCGCGAGCAAGGCATCGATGCGTTCGCGCGGCAGGCCTGCGAGCGCATTGGCCGGGCGCGACGCGATCCAGGCCTCGCAGGGCGCGAGCCGGCGGCGCAGCTGTTGCCACTGTTCCTCCTCCAGCGCATCGCGCTCGCCCAGGAGCGGCGCCACGGCGTTGCGTGCGAAGACGGCCATCGCCTCGGCCCACGCGGGGTTCAGGCTGGTGCCGCGCAAGGGCAGCGAGCGGCTGGGCGTGACAGGCGCGAGCGGCAGCTCGGCAATGGGCTGCGCGCCCACGTCGAGGGTGTGGCCCGACAGCGCGTCGTATGCCTGCGGCGACGGATTGAGCGCCACCACCGCCTGCACGTCGTAGGCCGCGACGCGGCAGCGCGCGAAGAAGTCGTCGATCTTGGCAGCGACCGCGCGCAGCGCCTCGGTCGCCGCGATCGTGCGGTCTCCCAGCGGCAGCAGCGCCTTGTCGCTGCCTTCGGCGCGCGCGTACCAGTCGCGCATGGCCTTGGCGTCTGCCATGAAGGCCTCGGCGCGGGCGCGGTCGAGGCCGGGTTTCCTGTCGTGGCGGTCGGGCGTGCTGCCGTGGGTGCGCATCGCCTCCTCGATGGTGGCGCGCAGCGCGTCGTCGGAGGCGGTGTCGGGGGTGACCACGCCGTCGCCGTTGAAGCGCATGGCGGCGAGCCACTCGCTGCGGTTGGAGATGTCGGCGAGCGTGAGCGTGTTCGAGTCGTTCTTGCCGAGCAGGTCGAGGATGCGCCTGCCTTCCTTCGCGAGATCCGCACCCGCGGCGCCCTTGTCATCGAGGTCGTCCAGCGACAGGGTGCCGCCGCCGGCGAGCAATGCGTCGGGGCTGCGCAGCCGCTCGCAGGCCCAGCGGCAGGCCGCGATGACCTCGGGCGGGCGCACGCGGCCGTCGCCGTCGGTGTCGATCAGGTCGAGCGTGCGGGGATCGAAGTCGATGCCGCGGGTGGGGCAGGCTAGCGCGACCCACAGCTTCTGGTCGAGTTCGGCAATGTGGGCGATGTCCGCGCCGCTGCGGAACACCACCTGGTCGAGGCCGCCTGCGCGGATGAAGCTCCACCGGTGCGGCGTGGTCGCGGGAACCGGCGTGCTGGTGCCGGGGACGCCGGCGGGAATTGTCTTGGAGGGAAGGGTGGCGGTCGTCACTGTGGCGGGATTCCTGCGGCGTGGCGCGCGCGATGAGGAGAAAGAGCGACGCGCCGGTTCTTCGTCTGCACATGAGCCTAGATCGCGCGGCAGCCGTGCCTTGAGGACAGACGGCGCGCAGCCATGTCGGCCTATGCCGACACCGCCGTTCGCAAGGTAGAGGCCAAGGTGGAGGCCTATGGCAAATGTCCTGCACCTGTCGTCGCCTGCGGATGGCGGCGTGCAGGCCGCGCGCGGCCAAGACTCGGCTCATCCGCAGATCGATCACACACAGCCCGAGGAGCCATCAGCATGACGCAGAACCCCAAGCAGACGCCGCGCGAGGAGCCGGAAGTGACGCAGGAAGAGTCCGTCCCCATCGACGGCCGCGACGTCGAGGGCGAAGAGCTCATGAAGGGCGTGACCAACAAGAAGCTGCACGAGAAGGGCGAAGCCGAGCACAAGACGCCCGAGAAAGCCGCGACGCACGGCGGCAAGCGCGATCCCGACTGAGATGGCCGCCGTCCTGAGCTCCCCGGCAGCCCCCGGCGCAGCCGCGGCCACCACGCGGTGGCAACGCTGGCGGCGGTGGGCCCTTCCCGCGCTGGGTGTCGTCGTCCTGGGCCTGTTGCTGTCGCACATCCACAAGATCGACTGGGCCGGCGCCTGGCATGCGCTGCAGAAGTATTCGCCCTGGCTGCTGCTGGCCGTGCTCGGGCTCGCCACCGCGAGCCACGCGCTCTACGGCTGCTTCGACCTGATCGGCAGGCGGCACCTGCGGCACAAGCTGTCGGCGCCGCGTACCTGGGCCATCGCCGTCACCAGCTATGCGTTCAACCTCAACCTCGGCTCGCTGGTCGGCGGCATCGGGATGCGCGCGCGGCTCTATGCACGCGCGGGTCTCGACGAAGCCACCGTCGCGCAGATCGTGGGGCTGAGCCTGGCGACCAACTGGCTTGGCTACGGGCTGCTGGCCGGCGGGCTCTTCGCAGCGGGTGCCATCCATCCGCCGCGGCAGGCGCACATCGGTGACGGCGCCTTGCGCGCGCTCGGCGTGGCGATGATCCTGCTGGCCATCGGCTACGTGGTGGCCTGCGCCGTCTCGCGCAGGCGCGAATGGGTGAACAGGGGTCGGCACGTGCGTCTGCCTGGCGGGCGCATCGCCGCGATGCAGTTGGTGCTGTCGAGCGCCAACTGGGCGCTGATGGGCGCCGCCATGTACCTGCTGCTGGGCCAGAAGGTGCCCTATGCCACGACGCTGGCGGTGCTGATGGCAGCCTCCATCGTCGGCGTGATCACGCCGATCCCGGCCGGGCTGGGTGTGCTCGAAGCCGTGTATCTCGCCCTGCTGTCGGGCACGGTGAGGCAGGGCGCACTGATGGGGGCGGTGCTGGCATACCGGGCGCTGTATTACCTGGTGCCGCTGGCGGGCGGGCTGGCGCTCTATCTGCTGCTGGAACGCAGCCTGCCGGCGCAGGCCGACGGGGCAATGCCGCCGGCCGAGGCGCCGGCGGGGTGAACGACGGGGCTGGCGCCTGCGGGCTCAGAGCCCGTAGTACCTGTTGATGCTGGCCGTGTAGCTCTCGTCGTAGTCGGGGATGCTGGTGTCGGCGTACTTCGGGGCGCCTTCCAGCGTCTCCTTCTGCAGCGGAACCACGTAGCCTTCCTGCGCGGTGTCGTACTTCAGCATGTTCCAGGGAATAGGGTAGCGGTCCTTGCCCATGCCGAGGAAGCCGCCGAACTCCAGCACGGCGTAGCGCACCTGCCCCGACAGCTTGTCGATCATGAGGTCATCGATGGTGCCGAGCTTGTCGCCGGCGGAGTTGTAGACGGACGTTCCTTCGACACGGTCCGACGAGATGACGTTTGCCGTGATGGCCATGGCTGTTCTCCTTGCCGGCGCATCTGGGGAACGCCGACGCTCGCTTCAAAGCCCAGGACGCGGGTCTCTCGCGGATGCGCGGCGCCTTTCATCGGCGATGCGCGGGTCGGGCTGTAGGAATATGCGTCGTTCGCGGCTGGCCGGCGGCTACCACGCGGCCTCGCCGCCTTGGAGCGCCCGCAGCGCGAGCAGGAAGGTCGCCGCGTTCCAGCTCTGGCCGGCCATGCCCATGGGCGCGAGCGTGCGGCCGTGGAACCACTCGGTGAAGCGCCAGTCGTCCAGCGCATTGGACTGCGCCAGCCGCGCGAGTTCGCTCCAGGCCTTGGCCTGCTCGCCGAGCCTGGCGAGCGCCATCACCCAGAAGCCTCCGACGAAGGGCCAGATGCCGCCGTTGTGGTACTGGTGCACGATGTTCTGCCTGTGGCGGCTCATGTAGGCCCGCCACAGCGCGTGATGGCGCGGCAGCGGGTGCAGCACCACGCGCACCGGATAGGGGTCGCTCGCATGTGCCCGGTCGATGGTGTCGACGATGCGGCGCGCCATGTCCGTGTCGGCAAGCCCGCCCTGAATGGCGAGCACGTTGCCGAACACATCGCCTTCGTCGCCCACCACGGCCAGGTTTACGAAGCTCAGGTACAGCCCCGGGTCGCGCCGGCCGCGGCGCGCGTAGTGCTGCAGCAGCCGCGCGCGGTGGTATTCGGGAAGATCGCGCTGGAAGGGATTGAACAGGTGATTGAAGTGGTAGTGCGTCGCCTCAGCGTGGTCGAGCGCGAAGCGGCGCTTGACCTTGTACCACAGCGCATTCGTATAGAGCACGTAGCCCGAGCGCGGCATGATGTCGGCCCAGTCGCTGGCCTCGTTCTGCTGCAGCAGGCGGAAGTGCTGATGCTCCTGAGCCAGCAGCCAGCCTATGGCGCGGCCCGCTTCCTCCTGCCAACGCGAAGGGCCGACCTGCCCATGGCGGCGCACGTGGTCCACCGCGATCAGCCACCACAGCGTGGCGTCGATGCAGCCGAGATACCAGAAATCCGCGTCGCGGCCTTCCGGATCGACGTACTTCGGGATCTGCCCGTTGGCCGCCTGCTGCGCCACCAGTGCCTCGAGGCTGGCCACCGCGCCTTGCTCCAGTGCGGGCACGCCGCTGCCGCACATGGCCATCACGCATATCGCGGCGTCGCGCCCGAAGATGCGCGTGTAGCGCCGTGCCTCGGCGGCCTCCGTCCGCGCGGCCGCCAGGATGCCGTGAGAAGTGAGATTGCGTTCCAGAAGTTCGAGCGAGGCTTTTGAGCAGTCTTCGATCAGTGCGCGTGCGGAAGCGTCGAGGTCGGTCATGGATTCCATGTTGGCTTGAGGCCCTCCTTTTTAACAACCGTGGGCCACGGCGGATGTAAAGCCATGTGATGTGCGCCCGCTTCCGGTGCACGTGCCGGACATACGGGCAGCTCTCCGACAAGGCGAATGGGCGCAGACCGTAACCACGGACAGGCGCGCGCTCGCAAATTCGATGAGGTCAGGCGAGAGCGGGCAAGCAGGCGGGGTTGGGCCCGATGCGCCGTTCTGCCGGTCATCAACCAAGGAACGCAGGTGCCCTCCAACCAACCGATTCAGAGCGAGCGAGACGCCTACCTTTTCAGGGAGGGCACACATTCCCGCCTCTACGACCTGCTCGGCTGCCATCCCGCTGCAGGCGGCGGCGCCGATTTCGCGGTGTGGGCGCCCAACGCGGAGTCGGTCTCGGTGGTCGGCGACTGGAACTACTGGTCGGGCGACGCCGATCCGCTGCAGCCCGACCCCGGCGGGACCGGCATCTGGAGCGGCCATGTCGCGAATGCCGCGGTCGGCCAGACCTACAAGTACCGCGTCCGCTCGCGCCACGCCGGCTACACGGTCGACAAGGCCGACCCGGTGGCCTTCGCCGCAGAGCTGCCGCCAGCCACCGCCTCGCGCATCTGCGAGCTTTCGTACCAGTGGGGCGATGGCGAATGGATGGCCGATCGCGGCCGTCGCAACGCGCTCGATGCGCCGATGTCGGTCTACGAGGTGCACCTGGGCTCCTGGCGCCGCGAGGACGGCCGCTTCCTGGGCTACCGCGAGATCGCGCACCAGCTCGCCGCCTACGCGATCGAGATGGGCTTCACGCACGTGGAGCTGATGCCCGTGACCGAGCACCCGTTCTACGGCTCCTGGGGCTACCAGACCACCGGCTACTTCGCGCCGACGTCGCGCTTCGGTTCGCCGCAGGACTTCATGTACCTGGTCGACCACCTGCACCAGCAGGGCATCGGCGTGCTGCTCGACTGGGTGCCCTCGCACTTCCCGACCGACGAGCACGGCCTCGCGTACTTCGACGGCACGCACCTGTACGAGCACGCCGATCCTCGCCAGGGCTTCCACCCCGAGTGGAACTCGAGCATCTTCAACTACGGCCGGCCCGAGGTGCGCAGCTTCCTCGTGTCGTCCGGCCTTTTCTGGCTCGACCTGTACCACATCGACGGCCTGCGGGTGGACGCGGTGGCCTCGATGCTCTACCTCGACTACGCACGCGGCCCCGGCGGCTGGGTGCCCAACCGCCATGGCGGGCGCGAGAACCTGGAGGCCATCGAGTTCCTGCAGACGCTCAACCGCGCCGTCTACCGCGAACACCCCGACACGCTCACCGTGGCCGAGGAATCCACCGCCTGGCCGCGCGTCTCGCGCCCCACCGAGATGGACGGCCTGGGCTTCGGCGAGAAGTGGAACATGGGCTGGATGCACGACACGCTCGCCTACATGAAGGAAGAGCCGGTATACCGCAAGTACCACCACCACAAGCTGACCTTCTCGCTGGTCTATGCCTTCCACGAGAACTTCGTGCTGCCGTTCTCGCACGACGAGGTGGTGCACGGCAAGCGTTCGCTGCTGGGCAAGATGCCCGGCGACAGCTGGCAGCAGTTCGCCAACCTGCGGGCGCTGTACGGCTTCATGTGGTCGCACCCGGGCAAGAAGCTGCTGTTCATGGGCAGCGAGTTCGGCCAGCGCCGCGAATGGACGCACGACGGCGAGCTCGAATGGTGGGTGAGCGGCCTCGAAGGCCACGCGGGGCTGCAGCGGCTGGTGACGCAGCTCAACCGCGTCTATCGCGCATCGCCCGCGCTGTACCGGCTCGACTTCTCTCCTGCAGGCTTCGAGTGGGTTGCGGCCGACGAAGCCGACCTGAGCGTCTTCGCCTTCCTGCGCAAGGCCGACGACGGCAGCCCGCCGCTGCTGACCGTGAGCAACATGACCCCGGTGCCGCGCACCAACTACATGCTGGGCGTGCCGCTGGGCGGCCGCTGGCGCGAGGTGATCAACACCGACGCGACCGAGTTCGGCGGCTCGGGCTGGGGCAATTTCGGGGGCGTCGAGGCGGCGCCCGTGGGTTCCCACGGACGCAGGCAATCGGTGTGCCTCACCTTGCCGCCGCTGTCCACGCTGATCCTGGAGCACCAGCCTTCATGAAGAACATTTTCTCGACCAGGCCCGCCGCAGCCGCGAGCGCCGGCGCGGAAAGCGACCTCGGGGCATGGCAGGGCGATGCCCGCGCCGTCGTCGACGCGGTGCTACCCAGCATCGACAACGGCCGCTTCGCCGTCAAATGCGTGGCCGGCGAGCGCGTGACGGTGCGCGCCCATTGCTTCACCGACGGCCACGACGTGCTGCGCGTGCAGCTGTGCTGGCGCGCCCAGGAGCAGTCGGAGTTCCGCGAGGTGCCGATGAAGCCGCTGGGCAACGACGTGTGGGAGGCCGGCTTCTCGCCGCCCTCGGCGGGCCGCTACGTGTACACGGTGGTGGCCTGGGTTGATCCTTTCGAGTCATGGCGCCATGAGATGAGCCGCCGCGTGGACCTGGCCGACGTTCGCGTCGCCGCCCAGGTCGGCGCGCTGGAGATCGCCGCGGCGGGCGCTCGCGCCGAGGGCGACGACCGCGTCACGCTCCAGCGCTGGGCCACCGAGCTGGACGCCACGGCCGCCAACCCGGGCACGGACGTCGCCGCCCTGAAGGCACTGGCGCTCGACGACGAATACGCCGTGCTCGCGCGGCGCCACCCCGATCGCCGCCATGCGGTGCGCCACACGGTGGAGCTTCCGCTGGTGGCGGATCGCGAGCGCGCCCGCTTCAGCACCTGGTACGAGCTCTTCCCGCGATCGGCCGGCACCCAGCCCGGCGTGCACGGCACCTTCAAGGACGTCGAGGCGCGGCTGCCGGCCATCGCCGAGATGGGTTTCGACGTGCTGTACTTCCCGCCGATCCACCCCATCGGCCGCATCCAGCGCAAGGGGCCCAACAACTCTCTGGAGGCCGGCCCCGGCGACGTGGGCAGCCCGTGGGCCATCGGTGCGGAGGAGGGCGGGCACAAGTCGATCCTGCCGGAGCTGGGCACTGAGGAAGACTTCCGCCGCCTGCTCGCGCGCGCGGCGGAGCACGGCCTGGAGATCGCGATGGACATCGCCTTCCAGTGCGCGCCCGACCACCCCTACGTGAAGGCGCATCCCGACTGGTTCCGCTGGCGCCCCGACGGCACCGTGCAGTACGCCGAGAACCCGCCGAAGAAGTACCAGGACATCTACCCCTTCAACTTCGAGTGCGAGGGGTGGCGCGCGCTGTGGGCCGAGCTCAAGAGCGTGATCGACCACTGGATAGGGCAGGGCGTTCGCATCTTCCGCGTGGACAACCCGCACACCAAGGCCTTCCCGTTCTGGGAGTGGGTGATCGGCGAGGTCAAGCGCAAGCACCCCGACGCGATCTTCCTGGCGGAGGCGTTCACGCGGCCGAAGGTGATGCACCGGCTCGCGAAGCTGGGTTTCTCGCAGTCGTACACCTACTTCACCTGGCGCAACACGAAGGAGGAACTGCAGGAGTACTTCACCGAGCTCTCGACCGAGCCGGGCATCGACTACTTCCGGCCCAACGTGTGGCCCAACACGCCCGACATCCTGCACGAGCAGCTGCAGAGCGGGGAGACTGCCGTGTTCATGTCGAGGCTGGTGCTGGCCGCCACGCTCGCGGCCAACTACGGCATCTACGGGCCGGCCTACGAGCTGCGCGAGCACCTGCCGCGCAGCCCGGGCAGCGAGGAGTACCTCGATTCCGAGAAGTACCAGCTGCGCCACTGGAACCACGACGACCCGGCGAGCCTGGCGCCCTTCATCGCGCGGGTGAACCGCATCCGCCGCGAGAACCCGGCCCTGCAGTCGGACCGCACGCTGCGCTTCCTGCACATCGACAACCCGCAGCTCATGGCCTATGCGAAGAGCTCGGTCGACGGCGCCAACGTGGTGGTGACGGTGGTCAACCTCGATCCCCACAACGTGCAGGAAGGCTGGGTGGGCCTGGAGCCCGCCAGCGTGGGCGTGAACCCGCCTTCGCGCGCCTTCCAGATGCATGACCTGCTCAGCGGGCAGCGCTTTCTCTGGCAGGGCGACTGGCACTACGTGCGGCTGGATCCGCGCAGCGTGCCCGCCCACATCTTCGTGGTCCGCAGGCGCCATGGCGACGAGCGCGACTTCGACTACTTCCTCTGAGGTCGCCCGCCCATGAATGCACCCGTCTCCCACATCGCGCTCGAGACCGTCGAGATCGACAACAGCGACGATCCGCTGTGGTACCGCGATGCGGTGATCTACCAGCTCAACGTCAAGGCCTTCTTCGACTCCAACAACGACGGCATGGGCGACTTCAAGGGCGTCACAGCCAAGCTCGACTACGTGAAGGAGCTGGGCGTCAACACCATCTGGCTGATGCCCTTCTATCCCTCGCCGCTGCGCGACGACGGCTACGACATCTCCGAGTACGAGGACGTGCACCCGCAGTACGGCACGCTCGACGACTTCCGCGAGATGCTGGCCGAAGCCCACAAGCGCGGCCTGCGGGTGATCACGGAGCTGGTCATCAACCACACCTCCAGCGAGCACCCGTGGTTCAAGGCCGCGCGGCTCGCGCCGCCCGGATCGCCCGAGCGCAACTTCTACGTGTGGAGCGACACCGACCAGATCTACCAGGGCACGCGGATCATCTTCACCGACACCGAGACCTCCAACTGGACCTGGGACCCGGTCGCCAAGCAGTACTACTGGCACCGCTTCTTCAGCCACCAGCCCGACCTGAACTTCGACAACCCCGCGGTGCTGGAGGCCATCTTCAAGACGATGCGTTTCTGGCTCGACATGGGCGTGGACGGCTTCCGGCTCGACGCCATTCCGTACCTGGTGGAGCGCGACGGCACCAGCAACGAGAACCTGCCCGAGACGCACGCGGTGATCAAGCGGCTGCGCGCGGCCATCGACGCTCAGTACAAGAACCGCTTCCTGCTGGCCGAGGCCAACATGTGGCCCGAGGACGTGCGGGAGTACTTCGGCGACGGCGACGAGTGCCACATGGCCTACCACTTCCCGCTGATGCCGCGCATGTACATGGCCATCGCGCAGGAAGACCGCCACCCGATCGTCGAGATCATGGCCCAGACGCCCGACATTCCCGAGGGCTGCCAGTGGGCCATCTTCCTGCGCAACCACGACGAGCTCACGCTGGAGATGGTGACCAGCAAGGAGCGCGACTACATGTACACCATGTACGCGGCCGACATGCGCGCGCGCATCAACCTGGGCATCCGCCGGCGCCTGGCGCCGCTGATGGAGAACGACCTCGACCGCGTCAAGCTCATGAACGGCATGCTGCTGTCGATGCCGGGCTCGCCCATCATCTACTACGGCGACGAGATCGGCATGGGCGACAACGTGTTCGTGGGCGACCGCAACGGCGTGCGCACGCCGATGCAATGGAACCCCGACCGCAACGCCGGCTTCTCGCGCGCCGACCCGCAGCGCCTGTACCTGCAGCCGATCATGGACCCGCTGTACGGCTACGAGGCGCTCAACGTGGAGACGCAGGCGCGCGACAGCAGCTCGCTGCTGAACTGGACCAAGCGCATGCTGGCCGTGCGCAAGACCAGCCACGCCTTCGGCCGCGGCAAGCGGCGCTTCCTCAAGCCGGGCAACCGCAAGATCCTGGCCTACCTGAGCGAGTACGACGGCGACGTGATCCTGTCGGTGTTCAATCTCTCGCGTGCCGCGCAGCCGGTGGAGCTGGACCTGTCGGAGTTCAAGGGCTTCGTGCCCATCGAGATGCTCGGGCGCGCGCCGTTCCCGCCCATCGGCGAGCTGCCGTACCTGCTCACGCTGGCTTCGTACGGCTTCTACTGGTTCAAGCTCACGGCCGAGGCCGACGCCCCGAGCTGGCACCAGGAAGGCGTGGCGCTGCAGGAATGGCCCACCCTGGTGCTGTTCGACGGCTGGACCAGCTTCTTCCGCGACCGCGTGATGCCCTGGCGCATCGGCATGTCGGAGCGCATGCGCAACCAGTTCGAGCTCGAAACCTTGCCGCGCCACATCGAGATCCAGCGCTGGTACGCCTCCAAGGGCACGACGATCCAGCGCGCGCGGCTGGCCGACCATGCGGTGTGGGAGGCGAACGGCCTGAGCTGGCTGCTGCCGCTGCTCGAGCTCGACGGCCCGCCCGGCGGCGCCACCTACTTCATGCCGCTGGCGCTCGCCTGGGAAGAGCGCGACGAGGAGCGCATGGCCGGCGTTGCTCAGGCCGCGCTCGCCAAGGTGCGGCAGCAGGCGCAGGTCGGGCTGATGGGCGACGCCTTCTACGACGAGGCCTTCTGCCGTGAACTGGTGCGCACCATCGGCAGCGGCGCCGAGCTCGCGACCGCGAACGGCAAGCTGGTCTTCAGGCCCACGGCCGCCTTCGCGGAAACCGCGGCCGACATCGACGCGCTTCCCGTCGGCCGGCCCAGCGGCGTGAGCAGCAACACGGTGGTGACGCTGGGCGAGACGCTCTTCCTCAAGGGCTACCGCCACGTGCGCGAGGGCATCAACCCCGAGCTGGAGATGGGCCGCTTCCTCACCGAGGTGGCGCGCTATCCGCATTGCGTGCCGGTGCTCGGCGCGCTCGAATACATGACGGCCGACGGCCGCACGATGACGCTCGCGATGGTGCAGCGCTACGTGGCGAACCAGGGCGACGGCTGGGACTACACGCTGGGCTACCTGGAGCGCTTCCTGCGCGACGTGGCCACGTCGGACAGCGATGCGCCGGAGGTGGCCGCGGTGCACGGCGGCTTCCTCGCGCTGATGGCCAAGCTGGGCCGGCGAACGGCCGAGCTGCACGAGGCGCTGGCCTCGCGCACCGGCGCCGCGGCCTTCGACCCCGAGCCGCTCTCCGCGACCCATGTCGCCGGTTTCAAGGCGCGCGCGGCCACCGACGCCACAGCCACGCTCGAAATGCTGCGCGAGCGCTTCGAGCAGCTGCCGCCCGCCGCCCAGACCGATGCGCGCATGCTGCTGGACGCCGGCGAGGCGCTGCGCGCGAGCATCGAGGCGAAGCAGCCGGCCGAAGGCGGCGGCGTCATGAGCCGCTACCACGGCGACTACCACCTCGGCCAGGTGCTCGTGAAGGACAACGACTTCGTCATCATCGACTTCGAGGGCGAGCCGGCGCGCAGCTTCGACGAGCGCCGCATGAAGGGTTCGCCGCTGCGCGACGTGGCGGGCATGCTGCGCTCCTTCAACTACGCGCGCTGGTCCGCACTGCGCCGCGTGGCACAGAGCACGCAGGAGGCCGAGCGCCTTGCCGGACCCGCGATCGCCTGGGAGCAGGCCACGCGCGATGCGTTCCTGGCCGGCTACGGCCGGGCGCTCGATGGCGAGCTTCTTGCTCTCTTCGAACTGGAGAAGGCGCTCTACGAGCTTCGCTACGAACTCGGCAACCGCCTCGACTGGGCCCAGGTCCCGCTGCACGGCGTGCTCGCGCTGGTGCGGCCGGGGCGCGGCTGATGCCGCCCCCGACCCCACCGCTGTCGGCAACTGCCGCGAACCCCAAGCCAACCTAGCGAAACAAGGGAAGAACCACCATGGAAAACTTCGGCATTCACCTGGAGCCGTTGCGCGCCATCCTCTATCAGATCGGCGCATTCATTCCCCGGCTGCTGGTCGCGCTGGTGGTCGTGCTCGTCGGCTGGCTCGTGGCCAAGGCGGCGCGCTTCGCGGTGACCAAGGCCCTGCGCGCCATCAACTTCAACGTGCTGACCGAACGCGCGGGTCTCGACAACTTCCTGCGCCAGGGCGGCCTGGCGGGCGACACGAGCAGCCTGTTCGGCGTGCTCGCGTACTGGCTGGTGATCCTGGCGTCGCTGCTCATCGCATTCAACGGCATGGGGCTGAGCTACATCGCCGACCTGCTGGGGCGCATCGTCTGGTTCGTGCCGAACGTGTTCGTGGCGCTGCTGGTGCTGGCCTTCGGTTCGTATTTCGCGCGCTTCGTGGGTGACGCGGTGGCCAGCTATTTCCGCGGCGTGAAGATGCAGGACGCGGCACTCTTCGCCAAGGCCGCGCAGTACGCGGTGATGGCCTTCGTGATCCTGATCGCGCTCGACCAGGTGAAGGTGGGCGGCGACATCGTGCGCGAGAGCTTCCTGGTGATCCTCGCGGGCGCCGTCTTCGCGCTGGCACTGGCCTTCGGGCTGGCCGGGAAGGACTGGGCCAAGTCCTGCATCGAACGCTGGTGGCCGAAGGAGGCCCGGGATGTCAGGGTCCAGCCGCCGATGCCTGCCGCACCGCCGAAGCCCGCGCCTCCAACTTCCGTCACCGGCGTCGGTCCCTACGGCCGGCAAGACAACGACCGCCCGCCGCGCTGAACGCGGCACCTCGCTCTCCAATCCCTTCCTCCAACCTGCAGCTTCCGGATGACATCAAAAAACACTGGCAATCCCGCGATCACGGCCGTCTGGCCCGGCCGGCCTTACCCTCGCGGCGCCACCTGGGACGGGGAGGGCGTCAACTTCGCGCTCTTCTCCCAGCATGCCGAGAAGGTCGAGCTGTGCCTCTTCGACGACCGCGGCCGTCACGAACTCCAGCGCATTCCCATGCGCGACCGCACCGATGGCGTGTGGCACTGCTACCTGCCCGAGGCGCGGCCGGGCCAGGCCTACGGCTACCGGGTGCACGGCCCCTACAAGCCCGAGGAGGGCCACCGCTTCAACCCCAACAAGCTGCTGCTCGACCCCTACGCGAAAGACTTGGTGGGCGACCTGCGCTGGGGCGATGCGCTCTACGGCTACACGGTCGGCAGCAAGCGCGAGGACCTTTCCTTCGACCGCCGCGACAGCGCACCGCTCATGCCCAAGGGCCGGGTGCTCGAAACCGCCTTCACCTGGGGCGACGACCGCCGCCCGATGATCCCGTGGCAGGACATGGTGATCTGCGAGATGCACGTGCGCGGCTTCACCATGACCCACCCCGACGTGCCGCCCGAACTGCGCGGCACCTACGCGGCGCTGGGCTGCGCGCCCGTGGTCGACTACCTCAAGCGCCTGGGCGTCACCACCGTCGAGTTGCTGCCGGTGCACGGCTTCCTCAACGACCGTCACCTGTCGGAGCGCGGCCTTCGCAACTACTGGGGCTACAACACGCTGGCCTTCTTCGCCCCCGAGATGCGCTACAGCGCCTCGGGCAAGGTGAAGGAGTTCAAGACCATGGTGAAGACGCTGCACTCCGCGGGCATCGAGGTGATCCTCGACGTGGTCTACAACCACACCTGCGAGGGCAACCAGCTCGGGCCGACGCTGTCGATGCGCGGCGTGGACAACGCCTCCTACTACATCGTCAACGGCGACAACCGCCGCTACTACGACGACTTCACCGGCTGCGGCAACACCGTCAACCTGGAGCATCCGCAGGCGCTGCAGCTGGTGCTGGATTCGCTGCGCTACTGGGCCGAGGAGATGCACGTCGACGGCTTCCGCTTCGACCTGGCCTCGGCGCTGGCGCGCGAGTCGGGCAAGGTGGAGAACCTGGGCGGCTTCTTCGACGCCATCGGCCAGGATCCGACGCTCAACCGAGTGAAGCTCATCGCCGAGCCGTGGGACCTGGGTCACGGCGGCTACCAGGTCGGCAACTTCCCGCTGGGCTGGGCCGAATGGAACGACCGCTACCGCGACGGGCTGCGCGGCTTCTGGAAGGGCGACGGCGGCCTGCTGGGCGAGCTGGCCCGGCGCATCACCGGTTCGGAGGACCTCTACGGCTGGTCGGGCAAGCGGCCCACCTCCAGCATCAATTTCGTCACCGCGCACGACGGCTTCACGCTGCATGACCTGGTCTCGTACAACGACAAGCACAACGAGGCCAACGGCGAGGACAACCGCGACGGCAGCAACAACAACATCTCCTGGAACTGCGGGGCCGAAGGCGCCACCGAAGACCCCGAGGTGCTGGCGCTGCGCGAGCGGCAGAAGCGCAACCTGCTGGCCACGCTGCTGCTGTCGCAGGGCGTGCCCATGCTGCTGGCGGGCGACGAGCGCGGCCACACCCAGCAGGGCAACAACAACGTCTACTGCCAGGACAACGAACTCGGCTGGCTCGACTGGACGCCCACGCCCGAGCGGCTCGCGCTGGTGAGCTTCGTCGAGCGGATGGTGGCGCTGCGGCGCGCGCATCCGTCGTTCCGCCGGCGGTCGTTCTTCGCGGGCCAGCCGGCCGAGGTGGAGACCGTGACCGACGTGCACTGGCTCAGGCCCGACGGCGCCGAGATGCGCCCGGAGGACTGGAACGACGGCAACGCCCGCTGCATCGCGATGTACCTGCCCGGCGGCGGCATCGTCGACCGGGGACCGCGCGGCGAGGCGCAGCACGACGACGACTTCATCGTGCTGTTCAACGCCCACCACGACGAGATCGCCTTCACGCTGCCCGCGACTTCACACGGCGCATGGCGGCTGCTGGTCGACACCGCCAGCACCGCGCCGCCGCTGACCACCGAGGACGCCGCCGCGCATGCGCCCGCGTGGAGCGAGCCCAGCTATCCGCTGCAATGCCGCTCGCTCGTGGTGATGAGCCGGCCGGACGTACGGCCATGACCACGCACGCGCACCCCATGCCCTTCGGCGCCACCGTGCAGGCGCAGGGGGTCGATTTCGCGCTCTGGGCCCCGTCGGTGGAGACCGTGCTGCTGGAGCACGGCGCCGCCGGATCGCAGCCGATGGAGCGCGATGCCCACGGCTGGCACCGGCTCACGGTACCGCAGGCAGGGCAGGGCGACAGCTATGCCTTTCGCCTGCCCGACGGCACCCGCGTGCCCGATCCGGCCTCGCGCTACAACCCCGAGGACGTGCACGGCCCGAGCCGGGTGGTCGATCCCCACAGCTTCGCGTGGACTGACGACGCATGGCGCGGCCGCCCCTGGGAAGAGGCGGTTGTCTACGAGCTGCACCTTGGCACCTTCACCGAGGAAGGCACCTTCGAGGCCGCGCGGCAGCGGCTGGAAGAGCTGGCCGAGCTCGGCATCACCGCGGTCGAGCTGATGCCGCTGGCGGACTTTCCGGGCCGCCGCAACTGGGGCTACGACGGCGTGCTGCCCTTTGCGCCCGATGCCTCGTACGGCACGCCGGACGAGCTCAAGGCGCTGGTGGACACGGCGCATTCGCTCGGGCTGATGGTGCTGGTCGATGTGGTCTACAACCACTTCGGACCGGAGGGCAACTACCTGCACGCCTACTGCCCCGAGTTCTTCAACGGCGAGCACCAGACCCCGTGGGGCCCGGCCATCAACTTCGACGGGCCGGGCTCGCGCACGGTGCGCGACTTCTTCATCCACAACGCCTGCTACTGGATCGAGGAGTTCCGCTTCGACGGCCTGCGCATGGACGCGATCCACGCCATCCACGACGAGACGCGGCCGCACATCGTGCAGGAGATCCGCCAGGCGCTCGACGAGGGTCCGGCCCGCGAACGCCACGTGCACCTGGTGCTGGAGAACGACGCCAACGAGGCCTCGATGCTGATGCGCGACGGCCGCGGCATCCCCGTCGCCGGCACTGCGCAATGGAACGACGACCTGCACCACGCGGTGCACGTGTTCGCCACCGGCGAGCGCGATGGCTACTACACCGACTATGCGGCCGACCCGGTCGCCAGCTTCGCCTGCGCGTTGGCGGAGGGCTTCATCTACCAGGGGCAGCCGTCGGCCTTCCGCCATGGCGAGCGACGGGGCGAGCCGAGCACCCGGCTGCCGCCGCAGGCTTTCGTCTCTTTCCTGCAGACGCACGACCAGGTCGGCAACCGCGCCTTCGGCGAGCGCATCCACGCGCTCGGCGACCCGGTGCTGGTGCGCGCTGCGATGGCCTGCCTGCTGCTGTCGCCGCACGTGCCGATGTTCTTCATGGGCGACGAGTTCGCGGCTTCGACGCCGTTCCTGTATTTCTGCGACTTCGGCCCCGAGCTGGCCACCGCAGTTTCCGAGGGACGGCGCTCCGAGTTCGGCGGGTTCGCGGCATTCGCCGACGAGGCCGCGCGTGCACGCATTCCCGATCCGAACGCCGAGTCCACCTTTGTCGCCTCGAAGCTGCGCTGGCGCGAGCGCGGCACGCGCGCGCACTTCGAGCGGTTGTGCGAGGTGCGGCAGCTGCTCGAAGTGCGGCATCGCCTGATCGTGCCCCGGCTCGCCGGCATGACGGCCGCAGGCGTCTACCGCAGCGATAACGGCACGCTGCAGGTGAGCTGGGACCTCGGGACTTCCGGCCGGCTGCACATGCTGGCGCACCTCGGCGAAAAGCCCGCGGCGAGCCGGGCTGTTCCGCCCGGCGCGCTGGTTCATGGTGAAGGCGCCGCCATTCAAGAAGGTGCGCTGCAGCTCGAACGCGGCGCGGTGTACGTGACGCTGGAGGATCCACCGGGTGTCGGATGAAATGAGCGAGCCGCATGACGCGGTCACTGACGAACTGGTTCGGCTGTGCGAACACCACGGCATCGCCACCAGCTATTTCGATGCCTTCGGGATTCGCAGGGAGGCCAGCGCAGGCTCCCTGATGGCGCTGCTGGCCGAGTTCGGCGTCCGGCTCGGCCGCGTGGGGGATGCCGGGCCCGCGCTGGAAGCGGCGCGACACGCAAGCCAGGCCCAGGCGCTGCCGCCGGTGCTCGTCGTTCGAACGCCTGCGGCCGGATGGCAGGTGCGGCTGCGGCTGGCGCCATCGACCGGGCGAATCCGCTGGCAGCTGCAGGACGAGTACGGGACCGTGCTCGAAGGCGAGAGCGACGTCTCCCCGGACCAAACAGCGCAGGGCGAACGCACCCTGCACGTCCCTGTCGAGCTCGAAGCCGGCTACCACCGGCTGCGCGTGGAGGGCCTGCCCGGCGAGACGCTGGTGCTGGCCACTCCCGGGCGCTGCTACCGCCCGTCCGCCGTGCAGGACGGCGGACGCGTGTGGGGCGTGGCCGTGCAGCTCTACGGGCTGCGCTCGCCGCGCAACTGGGGCATCGGCGATTTCGGCGATCTGGAAGAACTGGCGGTGCGGACGGCCGGGCAGGGCGCCGACCTCATCGGGCTCAACCCGCTGCACGCGCTGTACGCAGGCACGCCGGAGCATGCAAGCCCGTACAGCCCCTCGTCGCGGCAGCAGCTCAACGTGCTCTACATCGACGTCGAGGCGGTCGATGGCTTTTCCAGCTGCGCTGCCGCGCAAGAAAAGGTGGGCTCGCCGGACTTCCAGCAGCGCCTGGCCACGCTGCGCGTTTCGCCGCTCGTCGACTACGCCGGCGTTGCGGTGGCGAAGTTCGAGGTGCTGGAGCTGCTCTTCGCCCATTTCCGCGAGCGCCACCTCCCGCCGGAGGGCGTACCTGACGAAGCGGGCAGGGCGTTCCTCGATTTCGTCGATCGCCGCGGCGAGGCCCTTCGGCGTCACGCGGTGTTCGAGGCCCTGCGGGCGCACGTCCTCTCCACCGAAGAAGGCTCTGGCGACTGGCACTCATGGCCCGACGCATGGCGCAATCCCGATTCCGCCGAGGTCGCCGCGTTCGCGCGCGTGCATGCGGACCGCGTGCACTTTCACCAGTACCTTCAGTGGGTGGCCGACCGGCAGCTCTCGCACGTCGCGGCGCGCTGCCGCGCGCTGGGCATGGGCGTGGGCCTCTATGCGGACCTGGCGGTGTCGGTCGACCGCGGCGGCTCCGACGCGTGGTCTTTCCAGCAGGGCTTTGCCGAAGGCGCCAGCATCGGCGCGCCGCCCGACGAGTTCAACCCGGCCGGCCAGCGCTGGGGCCTGCCGCCGCTGAAGCCGGGCAGCCTGCGCGCCGACGGCTACCGCTTCTTCATCGAGACGCTGCGCGCCAGCATGCGCGCAGCGGGCGCATTGCGCATCGACCACGCGATGGGCCTGATGCGGCTCTTCTGGATTCCACCCGGACGCGGGGCGGGCGAGGGCGCATACGTCTACTACCCGCTGGAGGAGATGCTCGCCATCGTCGCGATCGAAAGCCATCGCCAGCGCTGCATGGTGGTGGGCGAGGATCTCGGCACGGTCGAGGACGCGGTGCGCGAGGGCCTCTCTCGAGCCGACGTGCTCTCCTACCGCCTGCTCTACTTCGAGCGCCGCCACGGCGGCGGCTTCAAGGCGCCGGCCGAATATCCGCCGGCCGCGCTGGTCGCGATCAGCACGCACGACCTCGCGACCTTCGCGGGCTGGTGGACGGCGGCCGATCTTCGCGAGCGGCTGGCGCTGAACCTGTTTCCCGATCCGGCCGTCTTCGACAAGCAGCTGGCGGACCGCATGCGCGAGCGCGTCGAGCTCATCCAGTCGCTGCTGCAGGAAGGCCTGCTGTCCCGCGACGAGGCCGCCGAGGCTGCCGGCCTTTCGATGCCTTCGCAGCGGCTGGTGGAGGCGGCGCATGCCTTCCTCGCCAGGACGCCATCGGCGCTGATGGCGGTGCAGATGGAGGACGTGGCCGGCACCGTCGAGCAGGCCAACATGCCGGGGACGGTCGACGAACACCCCAACTGGCGCCGCAAGCTGGCGCAGCCCGTGGCGGCGCTGGCGCAGGGCGATCGCATGCGCGGGCTGGCGCGGGTGCTGGGCGAAGCGCGGCCGCGGCAGTCGAATCACGAAGCGCTGGCCGGCCTGCAGACGCGCATTCCGCGCGCCACCTACAGGCTGCAGTTCCACAAGGACTTCGGCTTCGACGACGCCATCCGCGTGCTGCCCTACCTCGCGAAGCTGGGCGTGAGCCATGTCTACTGTTCGCCGATACAGCGCGCCCGGCCCGGCAGCATGCACGGCTACGACGTGGTCGCCCATGCCGAGATCAACCCCGAGCTCGGCGGCGCGGAGGGCTTCGCGCGCTTCGTCGATGCGCTGAAGGCGAACGGCCTGGGCCAGCTGCTGGACATGGTGCCCAACCACATGGGCGTGTTCGGCGCCGACAACGCCTGGTGGATGGACGTGCTGGAGAACGGCCCGGCCTCGCTCTTCGCGCAGCACTTCGACATCGACTGGCAGCCGCTGAACCCCGAGCTGGCCGGCAAGGTGCTGCTGCCGGTGCTGGGCGGGCACTACGGCGAGGTGCTGGAGCGCGGCGAACTGGTGCTGTGCTTCGAGGAAGCGGCCGGCAGCTTCGCCATGCGCTATTTCGAGCACCGCTTTCCGGTGGCCCCCGAAACCTACCCGGCAGTGCTGGAGCCCGCGCTCTCGCGGCTCGGCGGCGTCGATGCAGACCGGCTCGCGAGTCTTTCGACTGCCTTCGGGCGACTGCCGGGGCGCAATGCCACGTCGCCGCACGAGCAGGCCGAGCGCGTGCGCGACAAGGAGCTGCTCAAGGCGCGGCTCGCGGATCTGGCCCTTGGCCAGCCCGAGGTGGCCCGTGCGGTCGCCGCCGCGGTGGCCGAGTTCAACCTGGCCTCGATTGAGGGTCGCGACGCGCTGCACGGGCTGATCGAGACGCAGGCCTACCGGCTCGCGCACTGGCGCGTGGCGGCCGACGAGATCAACTACCGCCGCTTCTTCGACATCAACGATCTCGCGGGCGTGCGCATGGAGCGCGACGAGGTGTTCGAGGCCACGCAGTCCTTCGCGCTGGACCTCGCCGCTTCGGGCGCGGTCGACGGGCTGCGCATCGATCACCCCGACGGGCTGTACGACCCCGCGGGCTATTTCCGCAAGCTGCAGGAAGGCTATGCACGACGCGCCGGCCTGGCGCTGCCGACCCATGACGCCGGTGGCCGGCCCGCGCGGCCGCTCTATGTGGTGGCGGAGAAGATCGCGGCCGCGCACGAGGAGGTGCCCGACAGCTGGCACGTGCACGGCACCACCGGCTACCGTTTCGCCAACGTGGCCAACGGCGTGCTGGTCGATACCGCAGGCGAGGACAGCGTGCTGCACGCCTGGCAGCGCTTCAGCGGCGTGACGGAAGACTTCGCCTCGATCTGCCGCGAAGGCCGGCGCGAGGTGATGCGCAACGCGCTGTCCTCGGAGCTCAACGTGCTCTCCGGCGAGTTGCTCCGCATCGCCCGTGCCGACCGGGGAACGCGCGACTACACGCTCAACGCGCTGCGGCGGGCGCTGGCGGGCGTGTGCGCATGCATGAGCGTCTACCGAACCTACATCGTCGAGGGGCCGTCCCCGCAGGACGCGCACTTCATCGACGAAGCCGTGGCCGAGGCTGCGCGGCGCAGCGGTGACGCCGACTTGTCGGTGTTCGAGTTCCTGCGCGGTGCGCTGCGTGGAGAGGTGGCTGATGGGGCGCCGGCCGCGCTGGCTGAGCGGGTAAAACGCTTCGCGATGCGCTTCCAGCAGTTCAGCGCGCCGGTGGCGGCCAAGGGCGTGGAAGACACGGCCTTCTACCGCTACTTTCCTCTGAGCTCGCTCAACGAGGTGGGCGGGGAGCCCGATCTTTTCGGCATCGAGGTCGAGCAGTTCCACGAGCTCTCGGCCGACCGCGCGCTGCGCTGGCCGCACACCATGCTTGCAACCTCGACGCATGACAACAAGCGCTCGGAAGACGTGCGCAACCGCATCGACGTGCTTTCGGAGATTCCGGACGAATGGATGCACGCCCTGGCGCGCTGGCACGGCAAGTGCCGCGGATCGCGCGTGCAGCTGCCGGGCGGCGGCGAGATGCCATCCCCGGCCGACGAATACCTGCTCTACCAGACCCTGCTGGGCACCCTGCCGCCGGGCGGGCTCGCTGCTGCAGAGCTTCCGGACTACGCCGATCGCATCTGCCAATACATGCGCAAGGCCGCGCGCGAAGCCAAGCTGCGCACGCGCTGGACACAGCCGGACGAGCCGTACGAATCGGCTCTGGAGCACTTCGTGCGCGAGATCCTGGCTCCCGCCGAAAGCGGGGAGGAGGGCGCCTGCCTGCGCGACATCCGGCAGCTGTCGGACCGGCTGGCGACGCTGGGCGCCTGGAACAGCCTGACCCTCACCTTGCTGAAATACGCCTCGCCCGGCGTGCCCGACCTGTACCAGGGAAGCGAGCTGATCGCGCTGAGCCTCGTGGACCCGGACAACCGTCGCCCCGTGGACTACGCGCTGCGCCAGCAGCTGCTCGATGAGCTGGACCAGACGGTCGGCAGGAACGATCTTTCGTCACGGATCACGGCGATGGCCGCGGCCCCTCACGATGGTCGCGCGAAGCTCTGGTTCATCTGGCGCCTGCTGAGCTTGCGCCGGTCGCAGCCGCTGCTGTTTTCCGAAGGAAGCTATGAACCGCTGGCGGTCGAGGGCCCGCTGGCGCGCCACGTCGTGGCGTTCGCGCGGCGGCATGGCGACCAGGCCGTGCTGGTTCTGGCCGGCCGCCTGTTCGCGTCGATTTCTGGAGAAGCCGCTGCGCCGAGACTGCCGGAGGCGAGGAGCTGGGACGGCACGACCATCCGCCTGCCGGGTTGGCTCGCTGGCGCTTCGTTCCGAAACCTGCTGACCGGGGAGGCCGTATCTGCCTCAGGGGATGCGGCGCGCCTTCGCCTCAGCGAAGCATTCGTCGCGATGCCCTGGGCTGCGTTGGCCGTGGCTGGCACGCGCTGAGATGAATGAGTCGGTCGGTTTGACACGCGCCGGCCCCAGCGCCCCGCTGCGGACAGGCCGATGCGTGCAAACGTCGAAGCAATTGCCTGGAATCCTGTGAAGCGATTGCTTCGACAAGCCGCGGCTTGATTCGACATGGGACGACCGGACGCTCGATCTGGTCCGACCTTTGGTCTCGATAGCATGTGCTGGCGGAGTCCGCATCCTGAATATTGGAGATGCCGCAGCAGGGGAGGCGTTCGACAATTCGGCGCCATCAAGCCCACTCGACTTCGAGATGATCGAACGCTTCATCCTGCCCTTCGGGAGGAATGTCTCTTTTCCAAGTCCGAATCCGGAACCGCCTCGCCGGCTTGCTGCGCTGGTTGTCACAGCCTCATTGCTGTCAGGCTTCCATTCCAGCTCACTCGCTGAAATCCGCCTATGGAAGAGCGGCGCGCCGGGTGGGTTCAACGCCGTGCTTTATGTTCAGAACACGGGCACACAAGCGCAGCAGTGCGCCGTGTCCTGGGCCGACGCCAATCGTGCCTTCGGCAACGGGCATACGGTGATCGTCAAGCCGGGCGCCACGGAGAGCATCGAGACGGGCGTGGTGGCGGTCAACGAGGAGGCTCGTTGTCATCCATGGGTCGATCCGCAGGAACAGCGAGCCCAGGAGGAGCGGCGGCGCCGGGAAGCCGATGCCCAGCGTGCAGATGCCCTGCGCAGGAGCCAGCAAGAGGAGCAGCGGGCGCGGCAGCAGCTTTTCGGGGCGCCGGCTGGAGCAGCGAAGGCCGGCAGCACCGGCGTCGGGCAGCAAAGCGGCGCTTCCGTGACCCCGCACGCAGCAGCGGCGCCGCAGGCTACCGCGCGTGCTGCTCCGGCCTTGGTGCGTCCCGCGCAGGCCGCCGCCCCTTCTTCGCCGATCTACCAGCCGCCGCCCGACCCTTCCGTGACGCGCGCCAGCCGCGCGACGCAGTTGATCGGCGCAGTGGGAGCGGGTTTGGACGCAATGAGCCGTGCATCCGAGCGTGAAGAGCAGGAAAAGCTCTATCGGCAAGATCGAGCGGCGCAGATCGAGAACGATGCCAGGCAGGCTGTCGGAAATGGTGCAGACGTCAATCCATGGGGGGTCGAGAAATGACGCGGGTTCGCAAGCATGTTCTTGCAGTTGCGCTCGCCGCAGCGCTTATCTCCTTGGCAGGATGCGCGACTCATCCGTGGGAGCATGAGCGAGCAGCCGAGAAATGGATCGAGAGCTCGGTTGTTCCCATTCAAAAGTCGCAGCCCCAACAGGCCGTCGCGCTGCTGCAAAAGCGCCTGAACGAGGAGTGCGCGCCCATCGAAGGTCTGGGAAAGATGTCCTTCTGGCAGATGAAAGGCTACAACGGCGAAAGCGGCAATCACCGGGCTTGTGCCCTCTACAGCGCGCAGCTCGCGATGGTGCTGTATCAATCCGGGCACTTCCGAGAAGCGGTTCCCTACATGTCGCAGGCGCTGCTCGACAAGGCATCGAGAGTGCCGGGGACCACACCGCCCCTCAATAGCATGCTATGCGAAAGCATGAGCTGGTACGGTGTCCGTGACCCTCAGATGCGCAGCGCACCGCTTTTCGTGGCGTACTTCGACACCATGGAGAAAGCCGGCGACGCACGGGCGAAGGACTTCATGTACAAGTCCTATCTTTGCCGCCTGGACGTCGACTACGGCGCCAGTCCGACCGCGCTCGAAGACGAGTTTGTGATGCGGACGCGGGCGTACTACGGAGAGGATGCGGCCCAGAAGAGTCAGCAGTACATCACGGTGATCCACCGCAAGCTGAAGCCCGCTCGCTTCGCGCTGCAGTCACAGCCCTACACCCCGCAAAGATTGGCGAAGGACGCCGAGCTCCTGAACAACGCGATCGCGCAAGTGCGACGCCAGGGATTGGATGCCCCCATCGGGACCATGCCTTCGCCGTATCCGCTGCACTTGCAGGCCTTGATGGCCGACAAGGAAAGAGCCCTCAGGACTAACGCCACGAATGAAGCGTACAAATAAGGAAGGCGGCGCGAGCCGGGGAGGGGGAGCGGCGCCTTACATCCCGGTGACCAGCCGCACCAGTTCAGCGAGCCGGGTCACGCCGGTCTTCAGGTGGATGGATTTGATCTGCGAGCGAATGGTGCCGATCGACACCCCGCGGGACTCGGCGCAGGCCTGGGGCGTGAGGCCTTCAACGCAGATCGAGGTGCAGACTTCGCTTTCGGCCTGAGTGAGGCCGAAAACGATGCGCAGGCTGCTTTGTTGTTCCGCCATGGATCGATCACCGGAAGCGACCATCAGCGTCAAGGGCCTCTGCCAGTCCTTGGCCACCGCAGAGCTGGCTGACAACGGAGTCAAGCGCAGCACCAAAGGGCTGTGGGGCGCCGGTCGTCGAAGGGCGATCGCGCCTTGACGGCACGCCTCGTGCCATTCCCGTGCCGTCGATGGCGATGGCGGCGATGGCTCGAAACGGCCGTTCACGAAGCGCAGCGCCTTCTCGCGCGCCATGAGCCTGCTGGCCGCCGAATTCGCGCGCAGCAAGCGCCGCGAATCGTCCAGCACGAAGATCGCGCAGCCCAGGGCATCGAACACCGATTCGACGTGGTTCACCTGCTGTTGCGAACTCTCAAGCTGGGCTTGCAGGCGCAACGCTCGTCCCAGATGCGTGCCAATGCTCTGGAAGCTGCCTCGGGAGGAGGTCGACCCCATGTCGTCCGTCCCGCCATGCAAGCTCAAGAAGTGCGACAACCTGGTTGTCCTGGAGACGAATGCGCCTTCCCAATACCCCAGGTCCAGGGGACGCAGGAATTCCTGGTGATAGATGCTGTGCGAGCGCTGTCTGTCCCGATTCCATTGCCGGTCGTCGTACCAGCGGCCCACGTCCCATTTCGCGGCCACGGCCCGGGACGGGTCATATCGATGAAATTCGTCGTTGTAGCCCTGCTGGATCTTGCCGGCCAACTCGTCGTCGTCGGCCGCGACATCGCTGGCAAGGGTCTGGCCGGCGCCATCCAATGTCACGATGGCGACCAGTCGAGTGCCCGTCAGTGCACGAATCCGGTCGAGGGCGCATCGCCACGGCTGCTCGCCCATGCCTGCGGCGTATATGTTCTCGATCAGTGCTTGCATCTAACTACCACCTTGCTCCGGACGAAGAGGGGTTCTATTTGCCATCTGTTATTTAACATAATGCACATTGTGTGCGATATGGATGGATTCCAGGGAGGCTATCCCCCCCGAAAATCCAGAAAGCAAATCTACCTCCGCGGACTGTTCCCATGTCCAACACCAGACTGCCTTCCTTCAGATTCCTGATCGGCTTCGAAGCCGCTGCCCGCCTGGGGAGCTATTCGCGGGCTGCGGACGAACTGAGCATCTCCCAATCCGCCGTCAGCCACCAGATCGCCCAGCTCGAAGAGCAAGTCGGCCAGCCGCTGTTCCGGCGCAAAGGACGCGGCGTCGAATTGACGGTCTCCGGGCGCTTGCTGCTCGACAGCGTCGGCAAGTCGCTCGATCAGATCCGCAACGGGCTCGACCGCATCGAAACCTACCTGGATGACAGCCTGGTCACGCTGGTCTGTCCGGCGCCGATCGCCGAAGGCTGGCTGCAGCCGCGCCTCGAGATGCTGCTGCGCGAGCATCCAGCGCTCTGTCCGATCATCTCGATCGACGAGACCGCGCGCTACATCGACGAGATGGACGTGGATATCGCCATCACCCGCGAGCCGCTCAGGCAGCGCGGCGTGTTCGAGGTCCAGCTGCTCGAAGACGAACTCGTCGCAGTCGTGCATGCAGACTCCGCCGACAAGGCTGCCGCCGGGTTGCTTTGCCTCGAATCCGACCTCACGAGTGACCGCATCGGTCCGTTCATCCGCGAGCACTTCGGCAAGCTGCGCAAGCGCGCCATCTACGACGATCCGCGCCTCCTGCTCGACGCGGCCTTGCGCGGCCACGGCGTGGCACTCGTGTCGCGCCTGTTGGCCGACGAAGCCCTGCACACGGGCCAGCTTCAGCGCCTCCTCGAGTACCAGAGCCTGTCGCTTGGCACGCTGTGGATCTCGCGCACCGAGGGCGAGCCGCGCATGCCGATGGTCCGCGAAGTGTTCGAGAGCCTGGTGCGCTACGCCAAGCCCTGAAAACCGAGTCATGAGCCAAATTGGCCGATCAGTCCAGAAAAGATCAATTTTCCAAATAGATAAACGTCAACAGAATCCGGGGCTCAGTAGTAACCCTTGATTTTCATGACAACTCGACGTGCCCTGATGGGCTTTGGCAGCCTCGGATTGATGAGCGGAATCCTGAGTGCATGTGGGGGAGGCGGTGGCGGCAACGGCCCGCAGGCACTTGTTCCGGTGCCGGCCCCTGCTCCCGCGCCCTCCCCGATGGCGCTCCAGCCCTCCCCGCAACCGGCCGAAACCTGGCGGATGCCCGATGAGAGCGCTCCGCATCGCGCCGTATGGATGGCGTTCGCGGCCCGCGAATCGGTCTGGACCGCGCCCATGCGCCAGCCGGTACAGCAGGCGCTGGCGCGCATCGCCAACGCCATCAGCGTCTACGAGCCGGTGAAGATGCTGGTGGGTGCGGACGATTTCGCCACCGCGCGCCAGCTCTGCGGCTCCAACGTGGAACTGATCCAGCACGAGATCGACGATCTCTGGATGCGCGACACCGGCTGCGTCTTCGTGCGCAATACCCGCGGCGAGCGCGCAGCGGTGAGCTTCAACTTCAACGGCTGGGGCAACAAGCAGCCGCACACCCGCGACGCGACCGTGGCCGCCCGAATGGCGGAACTGACCGGGGTACCGCTGCTGCGCAGCCGGCTCGTGATGGAAGGCGGCGGCATCGAAGTCGACGGGGAAGGCACGGCCATCATCACCGAGAGCTGCGTGCTCAACGCCAACCGCAATCCGGGCGTCACCAAGGCCGACGCCGAGGTCGAACTCAAGCGACTGCTGGGCCTGGAAAAGATCATCTGGCTGCCCGGCATCGCCAACCGCGACATCACCGATGGCCACACCGACTTCTACGCCCGCTTCATCAAGCCGGGAGTGGTCGTCGCAGCGCTGGAGAACGACGAGACCTCGTTCGATCACAGGGTGACGCGGCTTCATCTGGAGTTGCTGCGCGCGGCGACCGATGCACGCGGCCGCGCGCTGCGGATCGTCGTGTTGGAAACGCCGGGCAAGGTGCGGCCGGAGTTCTCACGCAAGGACTTCGCGGCCGGGTACGTGAATTTCCTGATCACCGACAAGGCTCTTTTCCTGCCCGAATTCGGCGATGCTGCGGCCGACCAGGCTGCCCGCAATGCGCTCGCGGCCCAATTGCCCAGTCACCAGATCGTCCAGCTGAACATCGACGCCGTTGCCGCCGGCGGCGGCGGCATCCACTGCACGACGCAACAGGAACCCGTGTAGCAGGACACCGACATGCGCATGCCCCCTCCTCTACTGACCCGTCGCCGTCTGCTCGGCGGCCTGAGCCTCGCGCCCCTGGGACTGGCCGTGCCGTCGATGGCGGCGGCGCCCGAGTCCTGGCACATGCCTGACGAAGGCGATCCGCATCGTGCCACCTGGATGTCCTTCGGCGCTAACGAGGACGTCTGGGGCCGGCGGCTGCTGAAGCCGGTGCGCGAGCACCTGGCCAGCGTCGCGCGGACGATCGCGGCCTTCGAGCCGGTGCGCATGCTGGTGAACGAGGAAGAGCACGATCTCGCGGCCCGCCTGTGCGGCAACCGGGTACAGCTCGAGGTGCAGCCGGTCGACGATCTCTGGATGCGCGACACCGGCCCCGTGTTCGTGCGCGACAGCGCCTCTGGCCAATGGGCCGGGGTGGATTTCAATTTCAACGGCTGGGGCCGCAAGCAGGAGCATGAACACGACGCGGAAGTCGCCGGTTACGTGACCAGTGCAGCCGGCGTACGGCGGCTGAGTACCCGGCTCGTGCTGGAGGGCGGCGGCATCGAGGTCGACGGTCAAGGCACGGCCATCATCACCGAGAGCTGCGTGCTCAATGCCAACCGCAATCCCGGCCTGGGCAAGGAAGCCTGCGAAGCCGAGCTGAAGCTGCTGCTGGGCCTGCGCAAGATCATCTGGCTGCCTGGAATCGCGGGGCGCGACATCACCGACGGCCACACCGATTTCTATGCCCGCTTCGCCTCGCCCGGTGTCGTGGTGGCCGGCCTCGACGAGGACCCCGGCTCCCATGACCGGGCCGTGACCCGCCGGCACCTCGAGATCCTGAAACAGGCTACGGATGCCCGCGGCCAGCGGCTGCGTGTGGAAGTTCTAAGAGGGCCGGATTCCGTACGCCGGAAGCTGGAAACGCCCGAGTTCGCCGCCGGCTACATCAACTTCTACGTGTGCAACGGCGCGGTGATCGCGCCGCAGTTCGGCGATTCACGAGCCGATGGCAACGCCCGTTCGCTGCTGCAAGAGCTGTTTCCGCGCCGGGAGGTCGTTCAACTGGACATCGACGCCATTGCCGCGGGCGGCGGCGGCATCCACTGCACGACTCAGCAGCAGCCGGGCTGAGCAGGAGGAGCGAAGCTCACCACTTGCCATCCTTGGGCACAGCCTTGGGCGCATTGGCCCTCGCATTCGCAGCTGCGGCGATCATCGAGGCAGCCTCCGAGCGGTTCGCCTTGTTCGCGAAGTCCACGGCAGTCATGCCCAGCTGGTTCTTCATGGTCGTGTCCGCGCCCTCGTCGAGCAGCAGCTTCACCGCGTCGTTGGAGCCGTACATGGCCGCCATCATGAGCGGCGTGGTGCCGTTGGGCGACTGCGCGTCGATGAAGGCGAAGTTCTCGAGCAAGGTCTTCATGATCGCGATCTGCCCGCTGGTGGCGGCGTAGTGCAGCGGCGTCCAGCCGGTCTTGTTGACAGCGGCGTCGCGCTTGAGCAGCTGGTCCACCACATCCTGCTGGCCCTTGATGGCCGCGAGCATCAGAGGGGTCTCGTCCTTCGGGCTGGCGATGTCCACGTCGGTCTGCGGCGCCTCGATCAGCACCTTGATCACCTTAGGCGAAGGCTCGCGCAATGCGATCAGGAGGCCCGTCTGACCGTGTTCATCGCGGGTGTTGGGGTCGAATCCGCGCTGGATGAGGTTCCTGACGCCGCTGGCGTTGTCGCCGCGCACGGCCCGGAAAAAGTCTTCGAAGGAACCGGCATGGGCTGCAAAAGATACAGCAACGACAATGAGATAGATCGATTTCTTGAAGTAGTTTTTCATGATTTGACTTCCCTGAACAAGGCTTCGAAATTGTCGCTCGTGGCCTTGGCGACGGCCTCCACTGGCATCTTTCGCAGCTCCGCGATCTGCTGCGCCACGTAGGGCACGTAGGACGGGTTGTTGGTCTTGCCGCGGTACGGCACCGGCGCGAGGTACGGGCTGTCGGTCTCGATCAGCATGCGGTCCAGCGGGACGAAGGCGGCCACGTCGCGCAGGTCCTGGGCCTTCTTGAACGTCAGGATGCCGGAGAAGGAGATGTAGAAACCCAGGTCCAGCGCCGCCCGCGCCACCTCGGCAGTCTCGGTGAAGCAGTGGAACACGCCGCCGGCCGCGCCGGGCGAGGCGTCCTCGCCCTCCTCCTTCAGGATCGCCAGCGTGTCCGCCGAGGCTTCGCGGGTATGGATGATCAGCGGCTTGCCGGTCTGGCGGGCGGCGCGGATGTGCACGCGGAAGCGGTCACGCTGCCATTCGAGGTCGGAAATGCTGCGGCCGCCCTTGCGCTCTTCCATCTGGTAGTAGTCGAGGCCGGTCTCGCCGATGGCCACCACGCGCGGGCGCTGCGAGAGGCGCACCAGGTCTTCGACGGTGGGCTCGGCGATGTCCTCGTTGTCGGGATGCACGCCCACGCTGGCCCAGAAGTTGTCGTAGGCGGCCGCGAGGGCCTGCACTTCGTCGAATTCCTCGAGCTTGGTGCAGATGCACAGCGCCCGGTCGACCTGCGCCGCAGCCATGGCGGCGCGGATCTCAGGCATCTGGCCCGCGAATTCGGGAAAAGTGAGATGGCAGTGGGAGTCTGTGAACATCGGGAATGAAGGGATGGCGGTGCTCGCCCCTGGCTGGGCCCCGTGCGGGGTCCGTATGGGAGGCGGGCGCCGTCGAACGAGTTCCGCGCCACCGTGACGGCGGCGGAAGACTCAGATGGTTTGCGTGGGGCGGTCGGAGGCCATCGAGCCGCCGAGCGCCGCTTCGATGCGCGCCTTCAGCTGGCGCGACTTCTCGTCGGAAGGAAAACGGATACCCACGCCCGGAGCCCGGTTGCCTGCGGCGCGCGGCGGCGTGATCCAGGCCACCTTGCCGGCCACGGGGTAGCGCTGCGGGTCTTCCGGCAGCGTCAGCAGCACATAGACGTCGTCGCCAAGGCGGTATTCGCGCGAGGTCGGAATGAAGATGCCGCCCTCGGCGAACAGCGGGATGTAGGCCGCGTACAGCGCGCCCTTTTCCTTGATGGCGAGCTGGATGACGCTCGGCCGGGCGGGTGCGGAGGATGCTGCGGGCGCAGCGGGTGCGGCAGGTTGGTTCATGGTCGGCGACGAGCGGCAGAGTTTAGGGTGGTTCGCGCTTCGCTCACAAGCGCTTCGAGCATGAGGCCCGCGTTGAACGGGTGCTCCGCGGTCCTTGCGGCGCTCGCGAGCGACTTCGACCAGCGCGCGAGCGCCAGCCGTGGCGGTGCCGCGGGAAGGTCGGCCGCTTCGAAGAATCGGGGCGCCGCGCCGTTGCCGACGGCCATCAGGTCATGGCAGAGCTTCTGCAGCGCGCCTACCGCCTGCGCAGGTGCGTGGTCGGCCAGCGCGCCGACGTCGCCTCGCACCATGGCCTTGGGCAGCAGTGCCCAGGCCTTGGGCGACTGCCCTGCCCGCGCGAGGCGCAGGGCATCGCTGGGCCGGCCGCCGGCGGCGCGCAGCAAGGCGGCCGCGTCGGCCGCAGGCACGTCCTGCGCGACCAGCCAGGCTTGCGCCTCGGCGGTTTCAGGCCAGGGAAGCGTGAAGCCGAGGCAGCGGCTGCGGATGGTCGGCAGCAGTTGCCAGGCAGCCTCGCTGGCGAGCACGAAGCGGACATCGCCGACGGGCTCCTCCAGCGTCTTCAGCAGCGCATTGGCGGTGATCGTGTTCATGCGCTCGGCCGGATACACCAGCACCACCTTGCCGCGTCCGCGCGCGCTGGTGCGCTGGGCGAAGCCGACCGCGTCGCGCATCGCCTCGACACGGATCTCGCGGCTGGGCTTGCGCTTCTTGTCGTCGATCTCGGCCTGGGCCTTCTCGTCGAGCGGCCAGCTCAGCTCGTGCATGGCGACTTCGGGCATCAGCACGCAAAGGTCGGCATGCGTGCGCACCTCGATGGCGTGGCAGCTCGCGCAATGGCCGCAGGCGGTGCCCTGCTCCGTCGGCTGCTCGCACAGCCAGGCGGAGGCCAGGGCCAGCGCCAGCTCGTACTGGCCGATGCCGGACGGCCCCTGCAGCAGCCAGGCATGGCCGCGCTGGCGCAGCAGCTCCGTCAGCGGCCGGCGCAGCCAGGGAGACAGTGCCTCGGCGCTCATCGAATGCCTCCGCCGGCCAGCACACCGCGCGCAATCAGCTCGGATTCGATCTGCCACCAGACCTGCTCGCGCGTCTGGCTGGCGTCGATTCGCACGAAGCGTTGCGCGTCGGCGCTCGCGCGGTCCGCATAGCCCTGCGCCACGCGGCGGAAGAACTCGACCGGCTGGGCCTCGAATTTGTCGGGCACGCGGGCGCCGGCCAGCCGCTGCGCGGCGATCTCCGGAGCCAGGTCGAACCACAGCGTGACCTGCGGCTGCAGCAGCTTCGCGCTGCCGGCCTGCGCCTGGACCCATTGCTCGAGCGTCGACAGGACGGCGTTGTCGAAACCCCGCCCCGCGCCCTGGTAGGCGAAGGTGGCGTCGGTGAAGCGGTCGCACAGCACCACGTCGCCACGCGCCAGCGCCGGCTCGATGACCTGCGCGATGTGGTCGCGCCGGGCGGCGAAGACCAGCAGCGACTCGGTCAAAGGGTCCATCGGCTTCTCGAGGATCAGCCCGCGCAGCGTTTCAGCCAGCGGCGTGCCGCCGGGCTCGCGCGTGCGCACGACGGTGCGGCCCTGCACCTTGAAGCGCGCCTCCAGCGCATCGAGATGGCTCGACTTGCCCGCGCCGTCGATGCCTTCCAGCGTCAGAAAAAGGCCCTGTTCGCTCATTGGGTCGTCGCCTTCGGTTTGGTGTCGCCGCCGCCGCGCTGGTAGCGGTTGACCGCTCGGTTGTGGTCGTCGAGCGAACTGCTGAACTGGCTGGTGCCGTCGCCGCGTGACACGAAATACAGCGATTTGCTCTGGGCCGGCTGCACGGCCGCCAGCAGCGCCGCCTTGCCCGGCATCGAGATCGGCGTGGGCGGCAGGCCGCCGCGCGTGTAGGTGTTCCAGGGCGTGTCGGTCTGCAGGTCTTTCTTGCGCAGGTTGCCGTCGAAGGCGGTGCCCATGCCGTAGATGACCGTCGGATCGGTCTGCAGCGGCATACCGATGCGCAACCGGTTGGCGAAAACGGCTGCGATCTCCGCCCGGTCGTTGGCCTTGCCTGTCTCCTTTTCGACAATACTGGCCAGAATCAGCGCCTCATCGGCCGATTTCAGCGGCAGGTCGGATGCTCGGGCGGCCCAGGCGGCTTCGAGCTTCTTGTCCATGGCCCGCATCGCGCGCTGCAGCAGGGCGACATCGGTGGAGCCCTTGGAGTAGGTATAGGTGTCCGGGAAGAAGCGGCCTTCAGGATGCACGCCGGGCCTTCCCAGCTTGGCCATCAGCGCCTCGTCGGTCATGCCCACGCTGTCGGGCTTGAGCTGGTCGGCCTTGGCGAGCGCGGCGCGTACCTGGCGGATGTTCCAGCCTTCCACCAGCACCACGCTGCGCGTGGCCTCCTCGCCGCGCACCAGGATGTTGAGCAGCAGCTTGGGCGTCACGCCGCGTTCCAGCTCGTAGCTGCCGGCGCGCATCTGGCGGTCTTGTCCGGAGATGCGGAACCACAGGTAGAGCAGTTGCGGCTGGACGTCGACGCCCGTGTCGGCCACCGCCTGGGCGATGCCGCGCGGCGTGGTGCCGGGCTCGACCGACAGGTCGACGCTGGGCGCAGGCAGCTTGAGTGGCTGGTGCACCCACCATAGGCCGGCGCCGCCGAGCGCGAGCACGACCAGGGCGGCGAGCAGGAAAAGCGTGAGAAAGAAGCTGCGCACGGATCCGATGTGGGGGTGACGGAGAAAAACGGAGGAAAAACCAGCAGGCCCCGGACGAGAGACAGGTGCCCTTGCGAACCGCAGGGCCGGAGCCCCCGCCGCCCCGAAGGGACAGGCCCGGCCATGATAATTCAGCGATGACCACTGTCGTTCTCAATGGGGTGACCGCCCTCTCCCATCTCGGCGTGATCCGGGCCGAAGGTCCCGACGCCGCCAGCTTCCTCCACGGCCAGCTCACACAGGACTTCTCCCTGCTCGGCGCCTCCGATGCCCGCCTCGCGGCCCTGTGCACCGCCAAGGGCCGTGTGATCGCAAGTTTCATCGGCATCAAGCCGCAACCTGAGCTGATCCTGCTGGTGTGCAGCCGCGACATCCTCGCCGCCACCCTCAAGCGCCTGTCGATGTACGTGCTGCGCGCCAAGGTCAAGCTGACCGATGCGACCGCGCAGTTTGCGCTCTACGGCCTGGCAGGCACCGCGCTCACGGCCAACGGACTCGACGCCGCTGCCCAGCCGGGCAAGCGCACGGCGGTCGGCGATGAAGTCAGCGCCGTGTCGCTCTACCCTGCCGACGGCGTGCCGCGCGCGCTCTGGATCGCCCCCGCAGGCCACGCTGCGCCAACGGGTCCGGCCCTTGAAGACAACCTGTGGCAATGGAGCGAGGTGCGCAGCGGCATCGTGACGCTGACGACCCCGGTCATCGAAGCCTTCGTGCCGCAGATGATCAACTACGAATCCGTGGGCGGCGTGAACTTCAAGAAGGGCTGCTATCCCGGCCAGGAAGTGGTTGCGCGCAGCCAGTTCCGCGGCACGCTGAAACGGCGCACCTACCTCGTGCAGGCTGACGCGCCGGTGTCCGTGGGCCAGGAAGTGTTCGCCGCCGACGACGCCGAGCAGCCCGTGGGCACCGTGGCGCAGGCAGCGCCGGCGCCCGGTGGCGGCTGGTCCGCGCTGGTCTCGATGCAGATCGCCGCGCTCGATGCCGGCGGCTTGCGCGCAGGCGCGGCCGACGGCCCTGCGCTCACGGTCGAGCCGCTGCCCTACCCGCTGCTCGAAGACATCTGAGCCCGCGCACTCCTTGAACCCCCAACGCCTTTGAAAACAGGCGTTTGGCGCTGTCGGAAACGACGGCGCCATTTTTTTGCGTGTCTGCCAACCCCGTTGCCTTTGCTGCGCCGTAGAAGCCGGCACCGATCAACTCCGGCAAGGAAGACACACCATGAAGCGCAGACTCTTTTCCACCGCCCTGGCCGCGACAGCCATGACCGCCATGGTCTCGCTCCCGGCCTGCGCCCAGCCATCGGAACGCCCCTATGTTCCTTCCACGCCGTCCAGCCGCATCGGTTCGCTGATGCAGATCAGCGTGGTCGACCGCGGCACCGGCGCCGAATTGCCGATCTACCGCCATCGCGGCGAATACTGGGTGGCCGGCCGCCCCGGCGCACGCTATGCCATCCGGGCGCGCAACGCGATGGGCGAGCGCATCATGGCCGTGATGTCCGTGGACGGCGTCAACGTGGTCACGGGCGAGACCGCGGGCGTACTGCAGAACGGCTACGTGTTCGGCCCCCGCGAGCGCAGCGACATCACCGGCTGGCGCAAGAGCGATTCGCAGATCGCGGCCTTCGAATTCGCGGCGGCCGGCAATTCGTACGCGAGCCGCACCGGCAGGCCCGACGACGTGGGCGTGATCGGCGTCGCGATGTTCCGCGAGCGCATGCCCGAGCCGCTGCCTCCGCCTGTCACCCCGTTCCCGCGCCGCGACGACTACGGCGGATATGGAGGGTATGGCCCCGAACGCGAGCGCCGCAGCGAATCGTCGTCGTACCAGGGCGATGCGCGGGCCAAGTCAGGCGCAGCGGACAGTGCCGCGCCCGCCGCGGCCGCCGAATCCTCTTCATCGGGCAACCTGGCGCGCCAGTCGGCACCCAGCCCGAGCCTGGGCACCGCCCACGGCCGCCGCGAAACCTCGTACGTCGGCAAGACCACCTTCGAGCGCGCGCAGTCGTCGCCCGACGAGGTCGTGCGCATCCGCTACGACAGCCGCGAGAACCTCGTCGCCGCGGGCATCATCCCGGTGCCGCCCGCGCCGCGCTGGCCGCGTCCCGCGGGCCCGTCGCCTTTCCCCGGCTCGGACCCGGGCTACGTGCCCGATCCTCCGAGCCGCTACTGAGAAGACGAAGCGGGCCGAAGCGGCCGGCGCATCTCGATGTGCGGGATGCCGGCCTCCTCGAAGCCCTCGCCGTGCGGTACATAGCCGAGCCGCGTGTAGAAGCGCTCGGCACTGCGCTGCGCGTTCAGCGCGACCACGCTGTCGCCGCGCTTCCGGGCGGCGTCTTCCAGCACCTGCATCACCGCGGCACCATGTCCGCCGCTGCGCAGGTTGCGGTGCACCGCCACGCGGCCGATGTGCGAGATGCCGTTCTCGGCCGGCAGCAGCCGCGCCGTGGCGATGACCTGCCCGAGCCGGTTGCGCGCCACCGCGTGCAGCACCACTGCATCCTGCTCGTCCCACTCCAGCGACTCGGGAATGTTCTGCTCTTCGATGAACACCGCACGACGCAGCGCACCGGCGCCTTCGCCCAGCGTGGCCCAGTCGCCCGTCTCGATGGTGCGCATGGCCTCGCCCGCCTCGTAGCCCAGCAGCACCTCGCGCAGTGCCGGCGGAACCGGCTTCGAGGTCTGCGTCGCCGGATCGGCGAACACGTAGACCAGCTCGCAGCCGACGAGAAACTGGTCCTGCCGGAACAGCCCGCCTTCGAACACGATCGACGAGTTGCCGATGCGCACGCAGCGCATGCCGACGTCGAGCACGTCGTCGATGCGCGCCGATGCGCGAAAGTCGACCGTCGCCTTGCGCACGTACAGGTCGCCGCCCATCGCGTGCATCGACTCCTCGTACGGCAGCGCCAGCGCACGCCAGTAGTCGGCGATGGCGGTGTCGAAGTACATCAGGTAGTGCGCGTTGAAGACGATCTTCTGCATGTCGACTTCGGCCCAGCGCACGCGCAGGCGGTGGAAGAAGCGGAAGTCCTTGCGTTCGTTGGATGTCGTCGTGTCGCTCATGGTGTCAGCAATGCCTCCTTGATTGCCCGGGCCGCGTCGTCCTGCGCCTGCAGCGCCTCCGGAATCGCCCGGCCCATCTTGATGAATTCGTGGATCACGCCACGGTAGATCTCCAGGTCGACCGGAACGCCTGCCGCGCGCAGCTTGTCTGCGTAGGCGATGCCTTCGTCCACCACCGGATCGCATTCGGCCAGGCCGATCCAGGCCGGCGCCACGCCGTCGACGTCGTCGGCCAGCAGCGGCGCGAAGCGCCAGTCGTCGCGGTCGGCGGGCGTGTTGACGTACTGCGCGAAGAAGAAGTCGATCATGGCCTTGGTCAGCAGCGGGCCGTCGACGTGGCGCAGGTGCGAGGCCGTGTCCTGGTGCGCGGTGGTGCCGGGGTAGATCAGCATCTGCAGCGAGAGCGGCAGCCCCGCATCGCGCGCGAGGATGGCGCAGACCGCCGCGAGCGTGCCGCCCGCGCTGTCGCCGCCCACCGCCAGCCGCGAGGGGTCGAGGCCCAGGCTTGCGCCTTCCTTCGCGATGAACTGGAAGGCATCCCACGCGTCGTTCGATGCGGTCGGGAACTTGTGCGCGGGGGCCAGCCGGTAGTCCACGGAAATCACGGCGCAGCCGCTCTTCATGCTCAGCACGCGGCACAGCGTGTCGTGCGTGCGGATGTTGCCGACGGTGAAGCCGCCACCATGGAAATAGATCAGCACCGGCAGCACCTCCGCCGAGGGCGCGTAGAGGCGCGCGGGGAGCGCATGGCCGTCGCGGGCCGAGATGGTGAAGTCTTCGATGCGCGCCAGTTCGGGCTTGGGCACTTCGAGCACGCCGGCACCCTTTTCATAGGAGGCCTTGGCCTCGTCGGGGGTCTGGCGGTCGAGCGGCGGGTGGCCTGCGCGGGCCATGCGTTCGACGACGCTGGCCATCTTCTGCGTGAGCCGCGTGGTGTCCGGTGTGCCCGGCGCGACAGCGGCAAGGGTTTCTTTCGTGTGCAAGACGGTTCGCTCTTGTTAGATTTGGCTGGTCGGCAATCGTACTGCCCCGGGCTCCCGGAGGCCTTCACCCCCATGGCACTCATTCAATACCTCACCCAGATCCAGTTCGAGTTCGGCGCGATCAAGCTGCTTTCCAGCGAATGCGCGCGCATCGGCATCAACCGTCCTCTGATCGTGACTGACGCCGGCGTGCGCGCGGCCGGTGTGCTGCAGAAGGCGCTCGACGCCATCGCCGACCTCGAAGTCTCGGTCTTCGACCAGACGCCCTCCAACCCCACCGAAGCCGCAGTGCGCGCGGCCGTGGAGCTCTACCGCAGCGGCCGCTGCGACGGCCTGATCGCCGTGGGCGGCGGCTCCGCCATCGACTGCGCCAAGGGCGTCGCCATCGCGGCCACGCACGAGGGTCCGCTCAAGACCTACGCGACCATCGAAGGCGGCTCGCCGCGCATCACCGAGCGCGTGGTGCCTCTGATCGCGGTGCCCACTACCAGCGGCACCGGCAGCGAGGTGGCGCGCGGCGCCATCGTCATCGTCGACGACCACCGCAAGCTGGGCTTCCACAGCTGGTTCCTGATGCCCAAGGCGGCCATCTGCGACCCCGAGCTCACGCTGGGCCTGCCGCCCAAGCTCACTGCCGCCACCGGCATGGACGCCATCGCGCACTGCATGGAGACCTTCATGTCGGCGGCGTTCAATCCGCCGGCCGACGGCATCGGCCTCGACGGACTGGAGCGCGCATGGGGCCACATCGAACGCGCAACCAAGGACGGCAGCGACCGCGAGGCGCGCCTGAACCTGATGAGCGCGTCGATGCAGGGTGCGATGGCCTTCCAGAAGGGCCTGGGCTGCGTGCACTCGCTGAGCCACAGCCTTGGCGGCGTCGATCCGCGCCTGCATCACGGCACGCTCAACGCCCTCTTCCTGCCCGCTGTGATCCACTTCAACTCGGGCGCCGAGTCGGTGCAGAAGGAACAGCGTCTGCAGCGCATGGCGCAAGCCATGCACCTCGATTCGGCCGGCGACCTGGGCGATGCGATCCGCGACATGAACGCGCGCCTCGGCCTGCCCAAGGGCCTGGCCGAAGTGGGTGTGATGCCGGCGATGTTCGAGCAGATCATCGACGGCGCCATGGCCGACCACTGCCACAAGACCAACCCGCGCCTGGCCACGCGCGACGACTACAAGGCGATGCTCGAAGCCTCGATGTAAGGCCCGCGCAAGAAGCCTGTAATGGCTTCTTCTACACATTGCTTCAGTGAGCGTTCCGAGGGGTGTTTCAGAGGGAAAAACCGCCCTCTCACACCCCTCGCGTCATTTATGTGACATAAGGGATTTCTAGACTGTCACCGAAGGTTTCCCAGCCGCGGAAACCCAAGGGTCAGGGAAGTTCCGAATGCAGCGCACAGTCCAAGTCCACACCGTCCTGAGCTCGGAGCAGCTCAAGTTCCGCTCGATGCGGGGACGGGAGGGACTCTCCGAACTCTTCGAGTTCGAAGTGGACATGGTCAGCACCAGCTTCAGCCTCGACCTGAAGCAGTTGCTCGGCACCTCGCTCACGCTGGAGCTGGCCGACGAAGGCGGCCCGCGCTTCCTCAACGGCACCGTGGTTCGCTTCGAGCTCGTGGGCCGCGCCAACGAAACCGGCCGCCAATACATCTATCGCGCGCTGGTGCAGCCGTGGCTCTGGTACCTCACGCGCACCACCGACTGCCGCATCTTCCAGAACAAGAGCGTGCCCGAGGTGCTCGACGAAGTGCTGGGCAAGTACGGCTTCCAGTTCGAGAAGCGCCTCACCGGCAGCTACCCCACCTGGGAGTACTGCGTGCAGTACCAGGAAAGCGACTTCGCCTTCGTCAGCCGCCTGATGGAGCACGAAGGCATCGCCTATCACTTCGAACACGCCGACGGTTCGCACCTGCTGGTGCTGGCCGACGACGCAGGCAGCTACAAGCCTCTGCCGGGCCATGCCAGCATTCCCTACCGGCCGCGCGACCGCGTGGTCAATGCGCTGGAGCCCTGCATCGACCAGTGGCGGGTGGCCGAGCAGATCACCTCCGGCCGCGTGATGCTCGACGACTTCGATTTCCGGAAGTCGCGCGCCTCGCTCCAGAGCGTGCAGCAGGACCCCAAGCCTCACGATCACTCGACCTACGAGGTCTACGAATGGCTCGGCGGCTACACCGAGCACCAGCAGGGCGACGCCTACGCGAAGATCCGCCTGCAGGAGCTGCAGTGCGCACACGAGCTGGCCGCGGGCCACACCAACGTGGTGGGCATGGCGCCGGGCTACCTGTTCCAGATGACGCATTGCCCGCGCGAGTCGGACAACCGCGAATACCTGGTCACCGAGGCCCGCTACGACCTGCGCGAGCCCGAGTACTCCTCGGGCGGCAGCAGCGAATCGGTGTGCGAGTTCGACTTCACCGTGCTGCCCTCCTCCGTGCCCTACCGTCCGGCTCGCAAGACGCCACGCCCTCGTACCAACGGTCCGCAGACAGCCACGGTGGTCGGCCCCGAGGAGATCTGGACCGACCGCTTCGGCCGCGTGAAGCTCCAGTTCCGCTGGGACCGCTACGGCCAGTCGAACGAGAACAGCTCCTGCTGGGTGCGCGTGTCGAGCAGCTGGGCCGGCGCCAACTACGGCACCATGCACATGCCGCGCGTGGGCCAGGAAGTGATCGTCGATTTCATCGGCGGCGAGCCCGACCGCCCCATCGTCACCGGCCGCGTCTACAACAGCGACCAGATGCCGCCATGGGAGCTGCCCGCCAACGCCACGGCCAGCGGCATCCTCACGCGCTCCAGCAGCGGCGGCGCAGCCAACCAGGCCAACATGCTGCGCTTCGAGGACCGCACGGGTGCCGAGCAGATCCTGCTGCATGCCGAGCGCAACCTCGACGTGGAAGTGGAAGCGGACGAAACCCACACCACCGACGGCACCCGCACCACGCTCATCAAGGGCCACGAATCGGCCACCTACCAGGACGGCGAGACACGCGACATCACCGCCGGTGCCAAGGAAACCATCACGGGCGGCGACACCCGCAGCGTGACCGGCGGCTTCACCGAGACCGTGACCGGCGGCGTGAACCAGACCATCTCTGGTGGCAAGACGCGCGTGCTCAGCGGAGGCCTGAACGACACCATCACCGGCGGCGTCAACTCGACCATCACCGGCGGCTACCACGGCACCATCAACGGGCAGGAAGTGCGCTTCGTGAGCGCGGGCCGGCAGGACACCATCGACGCTTCGAATACGGTGGTGGTCAACGGCCCGTCGACCACCACCGTCACCGGCCCGACGGTGCATACCTCGCCGGACGTGACCTTCAACACCACGAACCATATCCACAACACGACGCAGCACGTCATCAATACCACCGTCTACAACACGACGTCGAACACGTACAACAACCTGGCGGTGAGCTACACCAACAACTCGGTCAGCTACACCAACAACTACGCCAAGAGCAGCGACTGGCGCCTGACGCGCTCCGGCGGCGCGGGCTTCCGCTTCGGCGCGGTGGGCATGTCGCTCGACTTCTGGGGCGTGCGCCAGCAGTTCTACGGCATCAACTCGCAGTACGCGGTGCTCAAGGTCGACTTCCTGACCTTCAAGATCGCGAACAAGGGCATCGACATCACCAACCAGGCCATGGAAGTCGGCAGGACCGCGGTCCGCTTCTACATGGACGGCATGGCGGCCTATGCGCAGGCCATGCACCTCGTGATGTGACGCCCGGCATGGTCGAGTGGGAGACGCTTCTCTGGGTGTTCTTTGGCGTGGTGATGGCCGTAGTGGTGCTGGGCGGCATCGGCGCGGTGGGCTACATGCGCAAGGAGAACGGCCGCTACATGGCCGAGGCCAGGCGCTGGGCGGTGCTCGCGCAGACGGGCCAGCCGGCTGAAGCCGTGGTCAGCAACGTGCGCATGCATCCCAACAACATGACGCGCGGCGGCTCGCGCGGCCAGACGGTCTGCGCGCTGGTGCTCGACGTGGCCTACACCGATGCCGCCGGCGCGGCGCATTCGGCCTCGATTCCCACCTTCGTCGAAGACGCGCTGGTGCCGCAGTTCCTCACGCCGCAGCGCGTCGTCCACTTGCGCTACGACCCGAGCGATCCGGCCTCGGTGGCCATCGACCGCACGCGCACGCCGCTGGAGCTGCCGCGTGCCGACTGAGCGCTGTTCCCTTCCTCGTCCATGAAGACAGTCAAGCCGCTGCGGCTGAGCGTGATCACGCGCCCCTTCCTCCGGCGGGCCGAGCAGCGCCTGGCCGTCACCACGCTTTGCATGGCCTCGATGAGCAGCCAGCCTGTGCTGACACCCGAGCCCGAGTTCTGGAAGACGCTGTCCGAGGAACTGGGGCCGGCCACGGCGATCGACCTCGGCATTCCCAAGGTTCGCGCCGAGATGCTCGCGACCGGCTACGCCTACACCGCGCACCACCAAGAGAAGACCCGCTGCGCCGCACGGCTGCAGGTCGGCCATCTGGCCAAGGACCTCGCGGTGTTCGGTGATCGTTTCTGGATCGGCGCACGCCCTTCCCCACCCCAGCCCTTCGAGGCCATGCGCATCGACTGGACGCGCGCCTACGGCGGCCCCGATTTCGCGGACAACCCGCTGGGCCGCGGCCACGGCCTGGAGAACGTGAACGGCCATGAGGTGCAGCGGCTACCCAACATCGAAGACCCCGCGCACCGCCTGCACCATCCAGGCGACCGGCCGGAGCCGGCGGGCTTCGGTCCGCTCGACATCGCATGGCCGCGCCGCCTGCGGCTCATCGGCAAGCAATACGACGGGCATTGGCGCGACAACCTGTTCCCCGGATTCGCCGAGGACATGGACTGGCAGCTTTTCAACGCCGCGCCCGCCGACCAGCGTTTTCACGACACGGCGGAGATTGCACCGGGCACGCCCTTCGCGGTCTGGAACATGCACCCTGCAACGCCGATCCAGCAAGGCCGCCTGCCGCAGTGGCGCGCCCTTGCCGTCATCGCGCGGCACCGGCTTCCCGGCCAGATCGAGGAAGTGCCGCAGCGGCTGACCACCGCATGGTTCTTTCCACATCTCGAGCGCGTGGTGCTGGTCTTCCACGGAGAGACGCGCATCGATGAAGACGATGCGTCCGACATCTCGCATGTGATGCCCGCGCTGGAAAGCGTCGGCCAGCCGCGCGACCTCGACCACTACGCCGCCGTGCTGCGCCAGCGCTGCGACCCGGACAAGGGCGCGCTGTACATGTTCCGCGACGACGAGCTCATTCCCGACGAAGCGATCGGCCCGTGGCTCGACCAGCCCGGCACCGGCGACTCGGCGCTCGTGCGCAACATGCGCGAGCGTGGCGCGCAAGCCCGCGAAGACCTGAAGCAGAAGGCGCTCGCCGCCGGCCACAAGGCGCGGCACTTCAACGAGCGCCGCCTGCCGGAGCCCTTCACGCGAATGCCCACGCTGCGCGAGCTGCCGGACTTCGTCGAACAGGCCGACCACCACGCGCGGGCCCAGCGCGAACAGGGCGCCGTCGAGCGCGAGCGCCTGCAGCGCGAGGCCGATGCCAACGCCAAGGAGTCGATGAAAGTCGGCTTCGACACCGGCAAGCTGGTGCGTGAACACGACGCTACGCGCCCGAAGGGCCCGCCGAAGGTCGACAGCGCCGAACTGCTGCGCGGCTTCGAAGGCATTCCCGCGGCCACCGGTACCGCGCCGCTGCCGGGGCAGCAAGTCGAGTCGATGCGCAAGCTCGCGCAGGACGCCGAGCGCGGGCTGCTCGCGCTGTACCGCGGTTCGGCCCAGCACCAGACGCCGATCGATGCACCCAGCGACGAACGGCAGGCCGCGCTGCGCGCCAAGGTTCTGTCCGTGCTCCAGGGCAGCCGCGATTTCACCGACATGGACCTCACGGGCGCCGACCTCTGCGGAATGGACCTGCAGGGCGCCTGCTTCCGCCGCGCGCTGCTCGAAGGCGCCGACCTGCGCCGCGCACGCTGCGAAGGCGCGGACTTCAGCGAAGCCGTGCTCGTGCGCGCGCATCTGTCGGCCGGCGACTTCAAGCGCGCGGTCTTCCGCGACACCAACCTTGCCGGCATCCAGTGCGAGCAGGCCGTCTTCTCGCAGGCCCTGTTCGAAGGCACGGGCTTCGAGAAGCTCAAGCTCGAGCGCTGCGACTTTTCATCGGCCCGCATGCGCCACCTGCACGTCATCGAATCGCAGCTGCTGCATTGCAACTTCGATGCGGTCGACGCCGCCTACATCGGGTTTCTTTCCGACGTGACCATCGAAGACTGCAGCTTTCGCGGCGCACGTCTCATGAAGGCCGGCTTCCTGGGGTGCCGCGTGGCAGGGCTCGACTTCAGCGGCGCCGAGCTCGAAGCCTGCGCCTGGACCCACGTGAATTGCGACGACCGAATGGTGTTCGGGCGTGCACTGCTGCGCAGCACCTGCTTCGTCGGCAACAGCAGCCTGCGCGGCGCCGACTTCGAAGAAGCCACGCTCGTGCAATGCAGCCTGCGCGAGATTCCGATGGAGGGCGTGCGCTTTGCGCGCTCGACCCTCGACACCTGCGATCTTTCGTCGTGCGACCTCACCGCCGCCGACCTCGGTGCGGCACAGACGCCCGAGAGCCTTTTCATACGCAGCAACCTGAGCCGGGCTTCGCTGCGCGCCGCGAACCTCATGAACGCCAATTTCAACAAGGCCCGGCTGCTGTCGGCCGACCTGCGCGAAGCCAACCTGTTTCGCGCCGACATGTCCCAGATCGTGATCGACGACGTCACCGAGACACGCGACGCCTACATCGTGCACACCAAGACCGTGCCGGCCGCGCGGGCCGCCGCCGTCGAATGAGCCCGCAGGCGCTGGCAGCCAAGGTACGCAGCGGCGAGCCATTGCAGGGAGAAGACTTCAGCGCAATGCCGCTCGACGGACTCGACCTGTCGGGCGGATTGTTCAGCGAGTGCCGCTTCACGCGCGCAAGCATGAACGGCGTGCAACTGGCCGACGCCGTGTTCGAGCGCTGTGTCTTCGACGGCGCAGCGATGGACGGCGCGCAGCTGGGCAAGACTTCTTTCCTGCGCTGCAGCCTGCAGGAAGCGCCGATGCACGCGGCTCGGTGGGAAGGCACGGTGGCTGCCGAGTCCGATCTGCGGGGCGTGCAGGCCGATGAATCGGTACTGCAGGAGGCCGCTTTCCACGATTGCGACCTCGGCGGCGCACGGTTCGTGCGTGCATCGGTCACCAAGACAATCTTCAACGACAGCCGCATCGGCGATGCCGACTTCGGCGAAGCCGCGTTCGCGACCGGCGTGTTCTTTCGCTGCGACCTGCGCGAGACGGGCTTTCTCGGCGCGCGCTTCGACAACGCAATCTTCACCGAGGCCGACTTGCGGGGCCAGTCGTTCGCAGGCCAGTCGCTCGAGCGCTGCCAGTTCATCGACGCGCGCCTGTCGAACTGCGTGTTCGACGACGCGCGGCTGGTGCAGTGCAACTTCAAGGGCGCGGCGCTGGATGGCGCACGGCTGCTGCGCGTGCACGCGCCGCAGTCGCTGTTTCCGCAGGCCGACATGCGCGGGGCGGATTGCCGCGGGGGCGTGTTCGACCAGTCGCTGTGGATCGATGCGCAGCTCGCCGACGCCGACTTTTCCGACGCGCGGCTCGAACAATGCGTGTTCCACCGCGCCCGCTGCGAGCGCACGTCGTTCGCGCACAGCCGGCTGATGTACGCCGACTTTTCATACGCAGACCTGCGCGCCGCCAATTTCGAGAAGGCCGTCTTCCAGCGCACGCAGATGCACCGAAGCCTGCAGGCGGGCACGCGCTGGAGCGACCGCATCGGCGTGCTCGACGCCGACCCCGAGCTGTTCGAGGCCGAGCGCGTCGCGTGGCAGCGCCCGCACCGCGCCGTGCGCATCGATCGCGACGCGCACGGCCTGATGCGCGCGCAGGACCTCCCCTCCTCCCACATGAAGGACCCCGCATGACGATGGCATCCAGGACACCGTCCAGCGCACCCGCGCCGCTGGCCGGCCGCGGCGACGAATGCGGCAATGAAAGCGCCGACGAAAACGCGCTGGCGCCGCTGCTGCGCAAGCAAGCAGGCCCGAAGCAACGGCAAGCCGACGCACCGCCCAGCGGCATCGCCATGGCGACGGTCAGCGCCGCTGAGGCCGAAGACGGCTTCTGCGAAGTCGTGCTCGCAGACAGCCGCCGCATGCTGCGCTGCCGGCGCGCCGCCAGCTGCCTGCTGCTGCCCGGCCCCGGCGACACGGTGATGGTCGCCGGCCCGCACGACGAGGCGCTCTATCTCATCGCCGTCGTTGCGCAGGCCGACAGCAGCCTGGCCACGCTCGCAGTCGACGGCGACCTGCGGCTGCAGTCGCGTCACGGCGGCGTTGCCATCCAGGGCGCGGGTGCGATCGACCTCCAATCGGACACCGCCATCGCCAGCCGATCGCCGCAATGGACGCTCGCGGCCGAGCGCGCGCAATGCACCGTGTCCGAGCTGGACTACCAGGGCGCCGAAGTGCGGTTCGGCGTGCTGGTGTCGCGCTTCGTCGGCCGCGCCTGCGAGGTGGTGCTCGACCGGCTGAGCCTGCTCACGCGGTCGAGCTTCCGCATCACCGAGGAAGTCGAGCAGGTGCGCGCGGGGCAGATCGACATGCAGGCCTCGCGCACGCTGCGCCTGCATGCGAAGAACACGCTCGTCACCAGCAAGGAGCTGGTGAAGGTCGATGCCGAGCAGATCCACATGGGCTGAACCACCCGCCACCGATTCGAAGGAGCTTCACGCATGTTCGCCAACGCACAGATGATGGGCATGGACCTGGCCTTTCCCGATGTCTGCAAGACGCCGCCGGCCGTTCCGATTCCCTACCCCAACTTCGCGCTCGGGCCCACGGCCATTCCCAATGCCTGGAACATCCTCTACGGCGGAACACCCGCGCACAACCTGGCGACGACCACGCCCATCACCAACGGCGACAACGCAGGCGTGCTGATGGGCGTGGTGTCGCAGACCGTGATGGGTCCGTCGCGCCACATCACGGGCGCGTTCACCGTGCTGCTCAAGGGCTCGCCATGCACGCGCATGACCAGCCTGACCGTGCAGAACCGCAGCAACATCGTCGGCATGCGCATCGTGCCGAGCCAGTTCAAGGTGCTCGTGCTCGCGCCCTGAATGCACATTCGGTTGCTTTTGTAAGCGGAAATGGTTCACTTTTGGCATGTGTATTGCTGCAATGCAGCAAAGCAGATGGCATGCCCCAATGATGTGCCACGGCAGTGGAGACGCAGGTCCTGAAAAGCCACCACGTCATCGATTGCGAGGCGCCAATGAATGCAAGTACCGTCCCGGAGTCGCACCAGATCGCGAAGGCGGAGGTCTCCACATGGCATGAGCGCTGGCGACGATGGCGAGGCGGCACCGCCGAATCGCTGGTGCCGCGCATCGCGGGATACGCATTGCTCGCCTTCGTGCTCTGGCTCGTCGTCACCACGCTGATACAGCCGCTGGTCTCCAGGCAGGCCACGCGCGCGGTGCTGCAGGCCCCGGTGACGCTGGTCACCTCGCCCATCAGCGGCGTGGTCACGCAGATGTCGGTGCGCGCGCTCGACAAGGTCGACGCCGGCGCCGTGGTGGCCACCGTGCAGAACCCGACCATCAACCGCGACATCCTCACCACGCTCAGCACCCAGCGGCTCGCGCTGCAAAGCCAGGTGGCGCAGTTGACGAACCAGGCCAACGCATCGGGCGATGAACTCCAGTTCGTGGAGCAGCAGGTCAAGCTCTACCGCACCGCATCGATGGCGCAGACGCGCGATGCGTGGCAGATCGCGCAGCGCCAGCGCGAGGTGGCGCAGTCCAGCGTGGCGGAGCAGGAGCAGAAGGTGCGCCGCACGTCCGCCATGCTCGACGAAGGCGCGGTGAGCCCGCAGGCCATGGACGCGGCACAGGCGCAGTTGAGCATCTCGCGGGCCAATGCGGCCGTGGCCGAGCAGGCCTACTCAGGCCTGGGCCAGAGCATGGCGAGCGCGAGCCGCGGCGTGTTCGTGGGCGGCGGCGGTGCCAGCGTCTACCAGACGCTCACCAGTCGGCGCGAGACACTGAGCAGCTCCATCGAGCGCGCGCAGCACGACAGCGAGGTCCTGCGCCAGCAGCTGCGCGAAGTGACCGCGCTGGAGGCCGAGGAACGCAGCCGCATCGACCGCATGGCCGCCTTCCAGGTACGTGCGATGCAACCGGGCCAGGTGAACTCGGTGCTCATGCCGCAGGGCAGCTTCGTGCCGCAAGGAGCCACTCTGGTGCGCATGACCGACTGCAGCCGCATCGAAGTGGTCGCGGTCTTTCCGCCGCGGGTGGCCAGGAAGCTCAACATGGGCTCGACCATCGCCGTGAAAACGGACGACGGCGGCGCGGAAGTGTCGGCCCGCGTTACCCAGTTGTTGCCAGTTGCTCCAGAAGATTTCCAGAGCCGCTATGCAGTGCCCTTCCCCTTCGCGGAACAAGGCTCGCTGTACGCGGTGGCGCGTGTCGAGTCCGACAACCCGGCCTGGATCGCGCAACGGGGCCTGTGCGCCCCCGGCAAGGTGGTGTCGGCAAGGCTGGCCTCCTAGCGCGAAGCATGCATCCACGACGCCGATGAAGGCAGACGATGGATCACGCAACACCCGTTCGACGATGCGCGCTGGCGCCGGCCATGGCGCTCACGGCGATGCTGTGCCTTCATGCGCCGCAGGCACCGGCGGCCGAAGGCACCGTGCAACAGCTGCTCGCGCGGCAGAGCTGCGACGGCCTGCGCCGCGCCGTGGCGTTCAGCAGCCGGGGTGAGTCTTCGGCGCCGCTGCTGCTGCCGAGCTATCGCACCGAGGCGCAGATCGACGGCGTGCCTGAACTCGCGCCAAGCCTCGCGAACGTGGCCTTCGTGTACGACAACGCGCTGGCCGGCATCGCACTGCTCGCATGCGGCGACACCGCATCGGCCAAGCGCATCGCCGACGCGATGGTGCTGGCCGTCGAGCACGATCCGCATTACTCCGACGGCCGCATCCGCAACGCCTACCGCGCCGGTCTGCTGGCCGATGCGAAACCCGTGCTGTCCGGCTACTGGGACGCCAGCAGGAACCAGTGGATCGCCGATGCCTACCAGGTCAGCACCGCGACAGGCAACGTGGCCTGGGCCGCGCTGCTGTTGCTCAACGTGAACCAGTCGGCACCTTCGCCGCGCTATGCCGATGCCACCGCGAGGCTGCTGGCATGGATCGAGCAACGCACGCGTTCCAGCGTTGCGCCGGATGGCTACAGCGGCGGCTGGTACGGCTGGGACGAAAAGCAGGCGGCGCAGACCTGGAAATCGACCGAGCACAACATCGACATCGCCATGGCCGCCGCATGGGCCGCACGCTCCGGCACGCACCCCGAGCAGAAGCAGCAGGCCACCACCGCGCTGGCCTTCGTCGAACGCATGTGGAACAAGGGCGAGCAGCGCTTCTACATCGGCACGCAGGCCGACGGCGCGAGCGTCTCGGGCATGGCCTCGGGCCTCGATGCGCAGCTGTGGCCGCTGCTCGCCGCGCCGCCGGGCCACTGCGCATGGCGAGCCGGGCTTGCATGGATCGATGCCAACCATCGCTACGGTGCCGGCTACGGCTTCTCGCGCCAGCCCGACGGCATCTGGACCGAGGGCAGCGCCCAGGCCGCAGCCACGCTGGTGGCCGTCAAGGGCGCGGCGCCGGAGGCCTTGTGGCAACTGCTGGCCGCGCAGCGCGCGCCCAACGGCCTGTACTACGCCACGCCCAGCCCGCGCATCTCGACCGGGCTGGCCATCGGGCCCGATTCCAAGGGCCCCGACTTCTTCTACTACCGCTGGCCCCACCTGGGCGCCACGGCCTGGATCGCACTTGCAGCCAAGGGCTGGAACCCGTTCACCGGAATCACCACCGTCGCAGGAGCAAAGCCATGTTCGAACTGATCGATACGCCTGAATTCAGGGTCAATCTGATGGTCGTGGGCCTGGCCCTGATCATGATCTTCCATGCTCGCGCCGACCGTGCGTCGCACCGCGTGCTGTTCGGCTTTCTCACCGCGCTGGTGCTGGTGCGCTACGTGGTGTGGCGGCTGGCCGAAACCCTGCCGCCGGCGGACCTGGGCTTCGGCACGCTGATGGGCTGGGTGTTCCTGGTGTTCGAGATGGTGTCGATCGTCTACACCCTGCTGTCGATACAGATGCTCTCGCGCCGCCGCGACAACCACGCGCAGGCGGATGCGGGCGAAGCGATGCTGCGCAAGCGCGGCGCGGCCGTGCCGGCCGTCGACGTCTTCATCTGCACCTACAACGAGGAGATCGGCGTGCTCGAGAAGACCATCCTCGCTGCGCAGGCCATCGGCTATCCGCATCTGAATGTCTGGGTGCTCGACGACACGCGGCGCGACTGGCTGCGCGACTACTGCGAGCGAAAAGGCGTGCACTACGCGCGCCGGCCCGACAACGCGCATGCCAAGGCGGGCAACCTCAACAATGGGCTTCGGCAATCGGCGGCGATGACCAATGCACCCTACATCCTCGTGCTCGACGCGGACTTCGCGCCTCACCGCGACATCGTCTACCGCGTGCTCGGCCTGTTCGACGACCCGAAGTCGAAGGTGGGCCTGGTGCAGACGCCGCAGTTCTATTACAACGCCGACCCCATACAGCACAACCTGCGCGCCACCGACAGCTGGGTCGACGAACAGCGCGTGTTCTTCGACGTGCTGCAGCCCGCCAAGGACGCGGCCGACGTGGCGTTCTGCGTAGGCACCTCGTTCATCGTGCGGCGCGACGCCATCACCGCTGCCGGCGGCTTCCCCACGGGCAGCGTGTGCGAAGACATCTACACCACCTACACGCTGATGCGCTTCGGCTGGGTCACGCGCTGGCTCAACGAGCGGCCGTCGAACGGGCTGTCGGCGGACAGCGTCATCGACTACATCAACCAGCGCAGCCGCTGGTGCCTGGGCACCATCCAGGTGGCGCTGCTGCGCGACGGCCCGCTGCGCGGCAAGGGCTACAGCTTCACGGCGCGGCTGCACTACGTGCACGGGCTGATGCACTGGCTCACCAAGCCTTTCATCCTGCTGATCCTGGCGGCGCCCGCGCTCTACTGGTACACGGGCGTGTCGGCCTTCCATGCCACGCCCCAGGCCTTTGCCATGTACGGCCTGCCGCCGCTCGTCATGTTCTGGGGCTACACCTACTGGATCAGCCAGCGCCGCTGCCTGCCGGTGTTCACCGAGGTGACGCAGATCGTGGCCGCGATGGCGGTCACGCGCACCATCGTCTCGGCGCTGATCCGCCCTTTCGGGCGGCCGTTCAAGGTCACGGCCAAGGGGCAGGACCGCAGCAGGACGGTCGTGCACTGGAACCTGGTCGCGGTGTTCGGCGCCCTGATCGCGGCGATGCTGATGGGCGCGCTGGGCGCCATCGGCGGCTCGATGACCGCCGGCGATGTGCTCAACGTGGTGTGGACCTTCGTCGCCACCGTGTACTGCCTGGCCGCGCTGATCGCCTGCATCGACCGCCCGCGCCCCGAGCACGACGAGCGCTTTCCGTACGACGCCGTCACCACCGTGCGCAGCGCCGCGGGCGTGGGTGCGGCACGCTTCGCCGAGATCGCGGGCGACGGCGCGCGGCTGCTCAACAGCGCCGCGCTGGGCCGCATCGCGGTCGGGCAGCCGCTGGACGTCCACGTCGACCACGTCGGCTGGGTTGCGGCCACGGTGACGGGCCGCTCCGACGCAGGCACCGAACTGGCCTTCGAGCACGACGAGGCGGTGCACGACCGGCTGGTGCGCCAGGTCTTCAGCCTGCCGCCCAGCCATGTCGCCACGCAGGTGAAGCCGGGGCGCGCCGCGCTGGCCTTCATGGACAGCGCGGGCTGGCGTTGGCCCAGGATGCCCCGAATGCCGGCGATGCCGCGCATGTTCGCCAGCAGCGCGCCGATGCTGATGGTGGTGCTGGTCGCCGTGCTGGTGCTGTCTGGCTGCAACCTCACGCCGCCGCTGAAACCGGCCGACGTCGAAGTGCCCGCGCAGTGGGCAGAGGGAGCGGGCGGCGCCGATGCGGCACCCATGGCATGGCAGGCCTTCGTGCGCGACGACGAACTGCGCGGGCTGATCGCCACCGCACTGGCCCGCAACCGCGACCTGCGCGTGTACGCCGCCAAGGCGAGGGAAGCGCGCGCCGTTTATGCGAGCACGCGTTCCAGCCTGTTTCCGGAGATCGGCCTCGCGGGCTCCGCCGGACGCGGCAACCAGGTCACGTCGCTCGGCCCGAACGGCGTGGCCACCAACAGCCAGGCGGTCGGCCGCGTAGGCAACACCTATGCGGTGCAGGCCGGCATCATGGCCTATGAGCTCGACTTCTTCGGCCGCGTCGACGCGGGCGTGAAGCAGGCGGGCTCGCAGGCCACGGCCAGCGACCTGGACTTTGCCGCGGCGCGCATGAGCCTCGTGGGCGAGGTGTCGAACGCCTACCTCACGCTGCGCGCCGACCGCGCACTGCTGGCGCTGGCCGAGTCCGACCTCGCCACCCAGACCGACAGCACCGGCGTGATGCAGCGTGCGCGCACGGCGGGCGGCACGTCGGACCTCGACCTGCTGCGTTCGCAGTCTCTGGTGCAGCGTGCCGCCGTTCAGCGCGAGGAATTCCGCATGCGCGTGGGGCAGGACCTGCAATGGCTCACCGTGCTGGTCGGCCAGCCGGTGCCCGCCAACACAGGCGCGCAGCGCCCATGGCCGGAGCGCTCGGTGGCCGACGTACCGGTGGGCCTGCCCGCGAGCCTGCTGCAGCGCCGGCCCGACCTGCTGGCCTCGTATGCGCGCGTCGAGGCCGCGAACTCTGGCATCGGCGCGGCCAAGGCGGCGTTCTATCCGAGCTTTTCATTGACCGCCGTGGGTGGCGGCCTGAGCAGCGAGTTCTCGAGCCTGCTGAGCTCAGGCAACCGCAGCTGGGCCACGGTGCTCGGCGTGTCGCTGCCCATCTTCGACTGGGGCCGGCGCTCCGCCAACCTGAGCGCGAACGAAGAGCGCCTGGCCGCTGCCATGGCGAGTTATGAATACGCCGTGCAGCAGGCATTCCGCGAAACCGCCAACGCGCTGATCGCCGACAGCCACCTGCGCCCGCAGCTCCAGGCCCAGCAGGCGCGCGTGCAGTCGCTGCAGCGGGTGGCGGCGATCTCGCGCACGCGCTTTCGCAACGGGCTCGAAGACTACTTCGCCGGCGCCGATGCGCAGCGCGAGCTGTACGTGGAGCAGCGGCAATGGATAGAGCTGCAGCTCAAGCAGGCGGTCAACACGGTGAGCCTGTACAAGGCGCTTGGCGGCGGCTGGGAAGATGCGCCTGCGCCCATTGCCGCAGCAGGCGCGGCGCCGCGCCGGTGATCAAGCCGCCGGGGGTTCGGCGAACCACGCCTCGGCCCAGCCCTGCCGCTTGACGGGGTTGAACTCGCTGAACGTGAAGCTCGCGAGCTTTTCGGTGTGGAACGGGTCCTGCGCGAAGAACGCCTGCAGCGCGGCGAGCGATTCCGCGCGGGCCAGCATGAACCCGCCTGTCGCCGGCACCTTCGGCCCGGAGCAGAGCAGCAAGCCGGCGTCGTAGCCCAGTTGCAGGTAGGCGCGATGCGGCGGCACGGATTCCTGGATTCTTTCGAGCGGAACGAGGTAGTTGATTTCGACGATGAAGTGCTTCATGAATGGTGTCTTCGATGGCTTTCCAGAGCGGTAGCAGCGACCGTGCCCGCCATGGCACTTTCGGTATTCAGCGCGCCAGCGGCAGCCGCATGTCGAAGCGCGCACCGCCGCCCGCTTCGTTCGCCGCCTCCAGGCGCCCGCCTTGCGCATGCACCACCGCCTGCGACAGCGCCAGCCCCAGGCCGAGTCCGGGCGTCTTCTCGTCGGAGCGCGCGGCGGCGCCGCGGTAGAAGCGCTTGAACAGGTGCGGCAGCTCGTCGCCGCGAATGCCCGGCCCGTGGTCCGACACGCTGACGATCGCCTCGTCGGCCTCCAGGTCGGCGCGCACGTTCACGTTCACCACCGTGTCGGGCGGCGAGAACTTGAGGGCGTTGTCCAGCAGGTTGGCCAGCGCGAGGCTGGCTGCGCCTCGGGCGACGCGCGCAGCGACCGGGAATGGCGCGTCCAGCGACAGGGCAAGCCGACGTTCGCGTGCCAGCGGCTCCAGGCGCCGCAGGGCCTCCTCGGCGAGCTGGTTCAGCGACACCGTTTCCACCGCGTCGCGCTCCTGGCCGGCGTCGAGGCGGGCCAGCACCAGCAGCTCCTCGACCAGCAGCGTGAGCGATTCGACCTCCTCCAGCGAGGAACGCAGCGTCTCCACGTAAGCAGCCGGCTCGCGCGGCCTTCGCAGCGCCAGCTCGAGCTCGGTGCGCAGGCGCGACAGCGGCGAGCGCAGCTCGTGCGAGGCATCGGCTGTGAAGCGACGCTGCGCCTCCATGCCCTGCTCGATGCGTGCGAGCATGTCGTTGAGGGTGTCCACGAGGCGGCCGATCTCGTCCCTGGTGCCGGGGTGCGGCAGCCGCTCGCCGAGGTTCGCATCGCCGATGCGGTGGGCCTGCCGCACCACATCGTCGATGGCGCCGAAGGCACGCCGGGTGATGAGCGCACCGGCCGCGCCCAGCGCCAGCAGCAGCGCGCCGCCAAGAATGATGAACAGCGCGCTGGCCATGGCCACGGTGCGGTTCACGTCGTCCAGCGAGCCCGCCACCTGCACCGCGAGCAGCGAGCTGCGGCCCGGCACGGGCACCGAGACCATGCGCGTGGGCTCCTCGCCGTAGCCGTCGAGCGTCTCGAAGACGGTCTCGCCCGCCGCGAGCCGCTCGCGCAGCGCGGCCGGGATGGGCAGCTGCGCCTCGCCGAGGTTGCTGCTGCGCGCGAGCACGCGGCCGTCGGCATCGACGATCTGCACCAGCCGGTCGAGCCGAACGAACGAAGGCGCGCCGGGGCCCGGCGGCGCCTCGTGGACGATGACGGTGTCGCCCTCGCCGGCCGCCAGCAGCATGCCCATCTCGGTCTCGGCCAGCGCGAGCAGCGCGGCGTCGAGCTCGCGGTGCACGTTGCGCGAGAACACCAGGTAGGAGGCGAAGGCGGCCACCGCCATCACCACCACGATCACGCTGACGTGCGCCAGCGCCAGCCGCTTGCGGAAGCTAATCATGAGCGACGATTCCGCCGCCGTTGGCGTCCTCGGCCAGCGCCAGCCTGAAGCCGCGTCCGCGCACCGTGTGGATCAACGGCACGCACGGCGGCGCATCGACCTTGCGGCGCAGGTTGCTGATGTGAACGTCGATCAGGTTGTCGATGGAGATCAGGTCGTCCTTCCACACCTGCTCGGCCAGGCGCGAGCGGCTGACGACCTCGCCGGCGTGGCGCAGCAGGATCTGCAGGATCGCGAACTCCTTGTGGGTCAGCTCCAGCACCATGCCGCCGCGCAGCACGCGCTGGCTCACGGGGTCGAGGCTCAGGTCGGCCAGTGCGAGAACCACCGGGCGCACCAGCTCGGAGCGGCGCAGCAGCGCGCGCACGCGGGCCAGCAGCTCGTCGAAGGCGAAGGGCTTGGTCAGGTAGTCGTCGGCGCCGGTGTTCAGGCCGGCCACCCGGTCGCTGAGCGCGTCCCGGGCGGTCAGCATGAGCACGGGGGTCTTGCAGCCGCGCTGGCGCAGGTCGCGGCACAGGGTGAGGCCGTCCTTCCCGGGCAGCATCCAGTCGAGCACGATCAGGTCGTAGGCGACGACGAACGCCTCCTCGTCGCCCTCCTCCGCGGTATGGACCACGTCGACCACGAAGCCCTCCTCCTGCAGGCCCCGGGCCAGCAGCCGGGCGGCCTTGCGGTCGTCTTCGATCAGCAGAATTCTCATGGCGCGGATCATGCCGTGCCTTCCTGACCAACGGCCACCGGGCCACCGGTCCGGATCCTTAAGAGAACTTCAGGATTTCTTGGGAGCTTCTTCAGGCGCCTTTTCCTACGCTCTCCGGCAGGAGACGGGAGCGGATCGAGGGCATGGGAAGGCGTCCCGTGCACGGCGCGCCCGTCCCGCGACACCCCGGATCGCGATGAAGAAGAAATCCCTCTACCAGATAACCCCCGCGCGCATCGTCTTCGGCGTGATGACCTGCGCGGCCCTGTGCGTCGACTCCTTCGACGGCGCCGCCCATGCAGCCACCACGGTGGCCGCCGCCCCCGCCCCGATGCTGGTGCGCCAGGGCAACCGCCTGAGCGTGCCCGCCGGCTCTCCGCTGCGCGACCGGCTGCTGGTCGCCACCGTCGGCCAGGACACGCTGCCGCACGAGGTGAGCCTGCCCGCCACGGTGGAAGCCAACCCGGCGAGCACCGTCAACATCCTGCCGCCGCTGACCGGCCGGCTGCTCGAGCTCAAGGTGCGCCTGGGCGATACCGTCAAGCGCGGCCAGGTGCTCGCCACCATGAGCTCGCCCGACCTCGCGCAGGCCGTGGCCGATGCCCAGAAGGCCCGCGACGCGCTCGACCTCGCGCAGCGTGCGCTGGTGCGTGCGCGCGGCGTGAACGAGGCCGGCTCCAACGCCGCCAAGGACGTGGAGGCGGCCCAGAGTGCCGTCGCCCAGCAGACGGCCGAACTGCGCCGCAGCGAGGCGCGCCTGCGCAGCCTGGGCGCGGACGGCAGCGGCACCCAGGCTGGCCAGGCCGGGCAGGTGCTGAAGATCGTCGCGCCCGCCTCCGGCACGGTCACGGCGCTGAACGCGGCGGCCGGTTCGAACCTGAACGACGCCAACGCGGCGCTGATGACGGTGTCGAACCTGGATTCGGTCTGGGTCACGGTCAACGTGCCCGAGAGCGTCGTGGGCACGGTCGCGCCCGGGCAGAACGTGGTGGTCACGCTGGCCGCCTACCCGGGCCGCAGCTTCAGCGGCAAGGTCGCCTTCGTGAGCGCGGTGCTCGACGCAGACACGCGCCGCGCCCGCGCCCGCATCGTGTTCGCCAACCCCGAAGGCATCTTCAAGCCCAACATGTACGCGACGGCCGTGCTGGGCGTGCCGCAGGGCGCGCAGCCGCAGGTGCCGGCCTCGGCGCTGCTGATGAACAACGACAGCGTGAGCGTCTTCGTCGAGGCCGAGCCCTGGACCTTCGTGCGCCGCACGGTGGAACTGGGCCGGGAGGACGGCGACAAGGTCCGCATCCGCAGCGGCCTGGCCGCGGGCGAGCGCGTGGTGGTGCGTGGTGGTGTGCTGCTGAATGATTAACCTCATCATCACCCAGTTCTTCCGCCGCAGGCACCTGGCCTGGGCGATGTCGGTGGCGCTGGTGCTCTTCGGCGCGTGGTCGTGGACGCAGATGACGGTCGAGGCCTACCCCGACCTCGGCGACGTCAACGTGCAGGTGACCACGCAGGTCAACGGCCTGGCCGCCGAGGAGATCGAGCAGCAGATCACCACGCCGCTGGAGCGCGCGCTGAGCAACACGCCCGGGCTGGCGTGGATCCGATCCAGCAGCACCTTCGGTCTCTCGCTGATCACGCTGACCTTCAAGGACGGCACCGACGACTACTTCGCCCGCCAGCGCGTGACCGAGCGCATCGGCCAGGTCAGCCTGCCCTCCGGCGCGCAGCCCGGCCTGGGGCCGGTGGCGGGGCCGGCAGGCGAGATCTACCGCTACACGCTGGAGTCGGACACCAAGAACCTGATGGAGCTGTCGGAGCTGCAGCGCTGGAAGGTGATTCCGGCGCTCAAGCAGGTGGCCGGCGTGGTCGACATCAACAACTTCGGCGGCTTCACCCGCGAGTTCCAGCTGGAGCTGGACCCGGCGCGTCTGCAGAAATACGGTCTGGTGCTCAACGACGTGGTCACGGCCATCAACAACAACAGCGCCAACGCCGGCGGCGGCCGCATCGCGCGCGGCGACCAGAGCTACGTGGTGCGCGGCATCGGCCAGATCCGCACGCTGGACGACCTGGGCACGGTGGTGGTGGCGCAGAGCAGCGGCTCGCCGGTGCTGGTGCGCGATCTCGGGCGGCTGCAGTTCGGGCACCAGGAGCGCGGCGGCATCCTCGGCAAGGACACCAACCCGGACACCATCGAGGGCATCGTGCTGATGCTCAAGTACGAGAACCCATCGCGCGTGCTGGAGGGCGTGCACGGGAAGATCGACGAACTGCAGGCCGAGCTCGCGCCCATGGGCGTGAAGATCGTGCCCTACATCGACCGCGACGACCTGGTGAAGCTCACCGTGGACAAGGTGACGCACACCGTGCTCGAAGGCATGGCGCTGGTGTGCTTCGTGCTCATCCTCTTCCTGGGCAGCCCGCGCAGCGCGGTGGTGGCGGCGGTTGCCATTCCGATGTCGCTGGTGACGGTGTTCATCGTGATGCACTTCACCCGCATGCCGGCCAACCTGTTCTCGCTGGGCGCGATCGACTTCGGCATCATCGTGGACGGTGCCATCGTGGTGATGGAGGCCATCCTGCGACGCCGCGAAGAAGAGCCGCATGCCACGCTCACCGAGGGCAACATCCTCGAGACGGTGAGCCATGTGTCGGGGCCGATCTTCTTCGCCACGCTGATCATCATCACGGCCTACTTTCCGCTCTTCGCCTTCGAGCGCGCCGAGGGCAAGCTCTTCAAGCCGATGGCCTTCACGGTCGGCTACGCGCTGGTGGGCGCCCTGCTCTGCGCGTTGACGCTCATTCCGAGCCTGGCCTACGTGGCGCTGCGCAAGCCGAGCAAGCCCTTCGTCAACAAGCCGCTGGTATGGCTGACGGGCGCCTATCGCCGGGTACTGGCGCGGCTGCTGGAGCTGCCGGCCATCGCCTACGGCCTGAGCGTGGCGGCGCTGGCCGCGGTGGTGGTGCTGGGCGCCACGGCCGGGCGCGAGTTCCTGCCCGACATCGACGAAGGCGCCCTGTGGCTGCAGGTCCAGCTGCCCTCGGGCCTGTCGCTGGACAAGGCCAGCGAGATGGCCACCGAGCTGCGGCACGTGCTGCTGGAGTACCCCGAGGTCTCCTACGTGGTGACGCAGCTCGGCCGCAACGACGACGGCACCGATCCGTGGACGCCCTCGCACATGGAGGTGCCCGTGGGCCTCAAGCCCTATGGCGAATGGCCGGCCGGCGTGAAGAAGGCCGACTTCGTGCGCACGCTGACCGAGCGCTTCGCGCGCATGCCGGGCTTCGACGTGGGCATCAGCCAGCCGATCATCGACGGCGTGAACGACGCCGTGGGCGGCGCGCACAGTCCGCTGGTGCTGCGTATCTACGGCGACGACCTGAAGGAAAGCCGGCGCATCGGCAACCAGATCGTCGACCTGCTCCAGACGGTGCGCGGCACCGCCTCGGCGTCGCTGTTCCAGGAGCCGCCGATCCCGCAGGTGGTGATCGAGCTCAACCGCGAGGCGGCGGCGCGCTTCGGCGTGAACGCTAACGACGTGGCCAACCTGATCCAGACCGGCATCGGCGGCGCGCCCGTCATCACCGTCTATTCGGGCAACCGCACCTACAACGTGTCGGTGAAGATGCCGAAGAGCGCCAAGGGCAACACCGAAGCCATCGGCTCGCTGCTGCTCAACAGCTCCAGCGGCGCCAAGGTGCCGCTGGCGCAGGTGGCCGACATCCGGCTGCAGACCGGCGAAAGCACGATCTCGCACGAGATGAACGAGCGCCAGATCACGGTGCGCGTGGACAACCGAGACCGCGACCTGGCCTCCTACCTCGACGAGGCACGCGATCGCATCGCGAAGGAAGTGAAGCTCGACCCCACGAAGACCCGCCTGCAATGGGCCGGCCAGTTCGAGAACCAGCAGCGCGCGCAGGCGCGGCTGGGCGTGTCGCTGGCCATCGTGGTGAGCATCATGGCCGTGCTGCTGTTCTTCCAGTTCGGAAAGATCCGGCAGGTGGCGCTGATCCTGGGCGTGGTGCCGATGGCGACGCTGGGCGGGCTGATCGCGGTGCACGTCGCGGGCGAAACGCTCAACGTGGCCACTGCCGTGGGCTTCATCGCGCTCTTCGGCGTATCGATACAGAACGGGATCATCATGGTCGCCAACTTCCGCCGCGTGCGCGGCGAAGGCCTGGCGCTGCAGGCCTCGGTGCTCGAAGGCGCGACCGAGCGGCTGCGGCCGGTGCTGATGACGGCCACGGTGGCCTCGGTGGGCATGCTGCCCGCCGCCCTGGCCACCGGCGTGGGCACCGACGTGCAGCGCGGCCTGGCGACCGTGGTCGTCGGCGGGCTGGTCGTGTCGACGCTGCTGACGCTCTTCATCCTGCCCACGCTCTACTTCGCGATGGAACGCCTGTTCGAACGCAAGGGCTGGGGCACGCGCTCGCGGCGCGACCGGTAGGAGAACAGAGAAATGAAGAAGAAGACGAACCTGGCGGCGCCCGTCCCGGCTGGTATTACGGCCGGCATCACTGCCGGCATCGCGGCGATGCTGCTGGCGGGCTGCGCGGTCGGTCCTGACTACGCGCGCCCGCAGCTGAACCTGCCCGAGCGATACACGCCTGCGCCACCCACGAGCCAGGCCGCCGAGGGCGTGCCGCTCGCGCACCTGTCGATCGATGTGGACGTGCCTGCCCAGTGGTGGCAGGCCTTCCGCAGCGAGCCGCTGAACGCGCTGGTCACCCAGAGCCTCGCCGGCAACCCGACCATCGAGGCCGCCGATGCCGCCCTGCACGCCGCGCAGGAGAACGAAGCCGCCGACCGCGCCGCCTTCTGGCCGAGCGTGGCGCTGGGCTACTCGCCGACGCGGCAGCGCGTGGCCAGCGCGGTGGCGAGCCCGGTGTCGTCCAACGCGAGCCTCTACACGCTGCACACGGCGCAGGTGACGGTGTCGTACACGCCCGACGTGTTCGGCGCCACCCGCAGGCAGGTGGAAGGCGCGCAGGCCAACACCGAGCTGCAGCAGTTCCAGAGCGTGGCCGCAAAGCTCTCGCTCAGCAGCAACGTGGTGACCGCCGCGATCACCGAAGCCTCGCTGCGCGCGCAGCAGGCCGCCACGCTGAAGATCATCGCGGGCCAGAAGGAAGTGCTGCAGGCCTATCGCAGGCAGCTGGCGCTGGGCCAGGCAGCGCCGGCCGACGTCGATGCGCAGGAGGCCGCGCTGGCCGCCACCGAAGCGACGCTGCCGCCGCTCGACCGGCAGCTGGCGCAGCAGCGCAACCTGCTGGCCACGCTGGCCGGCCGCTTCCCGAGCCAGGGCGTGGAGGCGCGCTTCGATCTCGACGCGCTCCAACCGCCGACGGAGCTGCCGCTGACCCTGCCCTCCAGCCTCGTCGAGCATCGGCCGGACGTGCGTGCGGCCGAGGCGCAGCTGAAGTCGGCGAGCGCGGCCATCGGCGTGGCGGTGGCCGCGCGCCTGCCCAACGTGACGCTGGGCGTGAACTCGTACGGCTCCTCGGCCTACCGGCTGGCGGATCTGTTCAAGTCGTCCTCGCTCTTCTGGACGGTCGCCGCGAGCGTGACGCAGCCCATCTTCGACGGCGGCGCGCTGAAACACCGCGAGGCCGCCGCCCGCGCATCGTTCGACCAGGCGGCCGGGCAGTACCGCGCAACGGTGCTCGCCGCCTTCCAGGACGTGGCGAACACGCTCGAAGCCATCGACGCCGACACCCGCGCGCTGCAGGCAGCGGTGAAGGCCGAGCGCGCCGCGTCGCAGAGCCTGGCGCGCACGCAGGCACAAGTACGGCTGGGCGACGCCAGCGCGCTCTCGCTGCGCATCGCCCAGCAGGCCCAGCAGCAGGCGCTGCTCAACCTGGTGCAGGCCCGCGCGCTGCGGCTGACCGACGCGGCCGCCCTCTTCCAGGCGCTGGGCGGCGGCTGGTGGAACCAGCCGCATGCTGCGGTCGACTCGTCTTCGTCGCTTTCGACGTCTTCTTCCAATTCCTCCGCATCGCCATGAACATCATCCGCCACGACATGGGACCCCGCTTCAGCGAGATGGTGACCGTCGACCTCGGCACTGCGCGCCTGCTGTATCTCTCGGGCCAGGTGGCCGAGAACCCGTCGCTCGACATCACCGGGCAGACGCGCGAGATCCTCCATCACATCGACCGCCTGCTCGCCACGCAGGGTGCCACCAAGCAGGACCTGGTCAGCGTGACGATCTACCTGCGCACCGTGGGCGACTACGCCGCGATGAACTCGGTGTGGGACGAATGGGTGCCGGCGGGACACACTCCCGCGCGCGCCACGGTGGGAGCGAAACTGATCGACTCCGAGTACCGCGTCGAGATCCAGGCGACGGCCGCGATCGCAGTGAAGGGGCCGGCGCCGTGATGCGCCTCTTCCTTCTTGGAGCGCTGATGCTGAGCGGCTGCTCGGCCTTCGATGCGCATTCCTTCGACCGCTCCGCCGGCTGGCGCGCTGCCGAGGTCGTCAGCGTCGGGCGCGCGGGCGACCTTGCCGCCACGGCCGATCGCGATTGCGGCTCGGACGGTGGTGCCGCGGCGCCCTACGCCGTCGTGCGCTATCGCAACGGAGGCGTGCACAGCCGTTCGGTAGGCACCGGCCGATGGCCTGCCGACGCCCGGCTCAAGGTCGGCGATGCGGTGGAAGTGAACGTCCTCGACTGCGCCGCGCCCCTGGCGCTGCCGGGTCAGAGCGGCAGCAACTCCGGCACGCCGTCGCGCTGAAGCCAGCCCTCGAACTCGTCGGAGAGCCGCCGCGCCTCGCGCGTGGCGCGGCCCCATGCGGTGATGCGCGCCTGCGCGTCGTTCGCGAAATGGATGAAGTCCTTGCGGTCGGGCAGCTTGCCGTTGGGCAGTGACCGAACCCATTCGGGGTCGGGCGCAAGCACCACCATCCGGTCGAGAAAACCGCTGGCCTTGTGGCGCCAGCGCAGGCCCTTGTCGAGCCAGCCCGGCACCACCGCCTGCTGGAAGTGCGGGTACAGCACGATGCCCTCGTCGGCCGGCTGGTAGTCCAGGTGCAGGTGGTAGTCGGTGATGCCGCCGTCCCAGTAGGCGCCGCGCGGCGCGCCGGGAATGTCGTGCACCGCCGCCAGCAGGAACGGGATCGAGCACGAGGCCTGCAGCACCATGTTGAAGTTGGCCTCGCTCAACGCGTGCTGGCGCGTGCGGAAGTCGCGCGTGGCGAAAGGCAGGGCCGCGCCGGGGGTGGAGAACACGCAGCGCTCCAGCCACGCGCCCAGGCTCTTGCGGTGCAGGCTGTTGGTGGCGAATGCCCCGAGGTAGCCCACGGGCGTGCGCGCCCTGCCCTCGCGCCCGAGGATGTGCCGGCCGCGCGAGGTCACCACGTGAAGCCGATAGCGCGGATGGCTCAGCACCTCGCCGATGCGCCCGCCGTAGAACGATTCGAGGCTCTCGGCGAAGCGCTCGCTGAGCTGGTGCGGGCTGAGCTTCTTCTGGCCGGGCGGCACCTCGAACTGCTGGTGCACGTAGTCGTGCTCGAAGCGCTCGAAAGCGGTGTCGGGATCCGACAGGCAGGCCGTCGACAGCCGCCACGCGCCGATCGACGCGCCCACCAGGTGCACCTGCTGGCTCGACTGCGGCAGCCAGCGTCCGAAGATGAAACGGTCGAGCGGCCCGAGGATCAGCCCCTTCGGCCCGCCCGCCGCGCCGGGAACGGTGCGCACGTCCTGCGGACGCAGGCCGTGCTGCTCGATGTGCTTGCGGGCCGCGGGGCCGGCGTAGATGCGCAGGGCTTTCATCGTCATGCCGGTCGCGTCAGCAAGAAGCGTGCGTCGACGCCTGCCTTACTTGCGAAGCCCCTGCAGCTTGGCGAAGGCATTGGCCATCTGGCCGGCCGGTTGCGGCGAGCTGTCGCGGCGGCCGTGCTGCTGCTGGCCGCGTCCAGCCCCTTCGAAGCGGTTGTCGCGCGGGCCGTCGCGGCGCGCCGGAGCGGCGTCGAGCTTCATCGACAGGCCGATGCGCTTGCGGGCCACGTCCACTTCCATCACCTTGACCTTCACGATGTCGCCGGTCTTCACGACCTCGCGCGCGTCGTTCACGAACTTGTGGCTCAGCTGGCTCACGTGGACCAGCCCGTCCTGGTGCACGCCGAGGTCGACGAAGGCGCCGAACTGGGCCACGTTGCTCACGGTGCCTTCGAGCACCATGCCCTCCTTCAGGTCGGCGATGTCTTCCACGCCGTCATTGAAGCGCGCCACCTTGAAGTCGGGGCGCGGGTCGCGGCCGGGCTTCTCGAGTTCGCCCAGGATGTCCTTGACGGTGATGACGCCGAACTTCTCGTTGGCGAAGAGCTCGGGCTTCAGCGTCTTGAGCATGTCGGCGCGGCCCATCAGCTCGGTGATCGGCTTGCCGGTCTTGACGATGATCTGCTCGACCAGCGGGTAGGTCTCGGGGTGCACGCCGGTGATGTCCAGCGGGTCGGCACCGCCGCGGATGCGCAGGAAGCCCGCGCTTTGTTCAAAAGCCTTGGGGCCGAAGCCGGTCACGTCGAGCAGCTGCTTGCGGGTGGAGAAGGCGCCGTTGGCTTCGCGCCAGCGCACTACCGCCTTCGCCACGCTGGACGACAGGCCCGACACGCGGCTGAGCAGCGGCACGCTGGCGGTGTTGAGGTCCACGCCCACGGAGTTCACGCAGTCTTCCACCACGGCCTGCAGCGTGCGCGCGAGCTCGCTCTGGTTCACGTCGTGCTGGTACTGGCCCACGCCGATGCTTTTGGGGTCGATCTTCACGAGCTCGGCCAGCGGGTCCTGCAGGCGGCGTGCGATGGAGGCGGCGCCGCGCAGGCTCACGTCCACGTCGGGCATTTCCTGCGAGGCGAATTCGCTGGCGGAGTACACCGAGGCGCCGGCTTCGCTCACCACCACCTTGTCGACCTTCAGCTCGGGCGCGCCGGCCTGCGCGGCCATCTTGGCCAGCAGCTTGATGAGGTCGGCCGCCAGCTTGTCGGTCTCGCGGCTGGCGGTACCGTTGCCGATGGCGATCAGGCTCACGCCGTGCTTGGCGCACAGCTTGCCCAGGGTGTGCAGCGAGCCTTCCCAGTCCTTGCGCGGTTCATGCGGAAACACCGTGGCGGTCTCGACCAGCTTGCCGGTGGAATCGACCACGGCCACCTTCACGCCAGTGCGGATGCCGGGGTCCAGGCCCATCACCACGCGCGGGCCGGCGGGCGCTGCGAGCAGCAGGTCGCGCAGGTTGTCTGCGAACACCTTGATGGCGACCTTTTCCGCGTCTTCGCGCAGGCGGGTGAACAGGTCGCGCTCGGTGGACAGCGCGAGCTTCACGCGCCAAGTCCAGGCCACGCACTTGCGGAGCAGGTCGTCGGCCGGGCGGCCCGAATGGCTCCAGCCCAGGTGCAGCGCGATGCGGCCCTCGGCGATGCTGGGCTTGCCGGGTTCGGGCTCCACGGGCAGCACCAGCTTGGCATCGAGGATCTCCAACGCGCGGCCGCGGAACACGGCCAGTGCGCGGTGCGAGGGCACGCGGCCGATGGGCTCGTCGTACTCGAAGTAGTCGCGGAACTTGGCGACGTCGGCGTTGTTCTCGTCCTTGCCGGCCATGAGGCTGGAGCGCAGCAGGCCCTCGTTCCAGAGCCATTCGCGCAGGCTCTGCACCAGCGCGGCGTCTTCGGCCCAGCGCTCGGAGAGGATGTCGCGCACGCCGTCGAGCACGAGCGGCACGGTCGAGAAATCGGGGCCCGGCTTGCCGTCGTCGAGGGTGGTGGCGGGCTGCAGGAAGGCCTTGGCTTCCACGGCGGGGTCGAGCGTGGGGTCGGCCAGCAGCTTGTCGGCCAGCGGCTCGATGCCGAATTCCCGGGCGATCTGGCCCTTGGTGCGGCGCTTCTGCTTGAACGGCAGGTAGAGGTCTTCGAGTTCCTGCTTGGTGGGCGCCAGCTCGATGGCGGCGCGCAGCTCCGGGGTCAGCTTGCCCTGCTCGTCGATGGCCTTGAGCACGGCCCCGCGGCGGTCTTCGAGTTCGCGCAGGTAGGAAAGAAGCGCTTCAAGTTCGCGCAGCTGGGTGTCGTCGAGGCCATCGGTGGCTTCCTTGCGGTAGCGGGCGATGAATGGAACCGTGGCGCCCCCGTCGAGCAGTTCGACGGCGGCCTTCACCTGGTTCTCGCCGACCTTGATCTCGACGGCGAGCTGGCGAATGATTTTCTGCATGTCTTGAGCGCGTCCCTGGCAAAGCGCGGGAGTTTGCCATAGGCGAGCGCGGCCTCGCCCCCTGCCGGCCCGCCGGGCGTGTTACAGCTTGCGTTCGTGTTCCGCCCGTGCCGGCGCCGCGCACGGCACCACGAGCCGCACGCACAGGCCGTGCGGCGCGACGGGGCCGATGTCGAGCTCAGCGCCGATCGCCTCGGCGCGCGAATGCATGCTGCGCAGGCCCTTGCCCAGGCCGGCGGAGGGAATCCCGTCGCCCGCCGCCTCGCCCGCCCGAACGTTCGCCTCCGGGCCCAGCCCGCGGCCGTCGTCGCGCACCTCGAGCACCATCGCGCGCCCCTGGTCGTGCGCCGCGACCCGCAGCTCGACCCGGCTCGCACGCGAATGGCGCAAGGCGTTCGACAGCGCCTCCTGCGCGACGCGGCAGACCTGCGAGGCGGTCTCCGCGGGCATCTCGAAAGTCTCTGCCTCGGCCGGCACGCTCCACTCGAAGGCCACCCCCATGCGCTCGAAGGCGGGCAGCAGGCGGTAGCGCAGGTGTCCGAGGCGCTCGACGACAGTGCTGTCTCCCTGGTCGTCCAGGTCGTCCACCGTCATCTGCAGCTCGAGCAGGCAGGCCTGGAGCGCCATCGAGAGGCTGCCGGGGCCGGCCGACCTGGGGTCCTGGCTGGCCAGCAGCGCCACCAGCCTGGAACCGACGCCGTCGTGCAGGTCGTTGGCAATGCGGCGGCGCTCGGCCATCACGGCCTCGGTCTGGAGCGAATGGGAGGTGCGCTGCCGCGAGAAGTACCAGATGCCCACGACCATGGCCAGCACCAGCACGTTGACGGCCTGAAGGGCCCAGAAGGCGAACGACATGTCGCCCGCAGTGGCTGCGACGGCGGCCGGCCCTGACCAGATCGCCTGCGCGGCGACCGGCGTCAGGTGCAGTGCACCCGCGAGCGCGGTCCAGGCCAGCAGCCGGCGGCGCGAGACCTGCCGGCGCAGCCATGCCAGCAGCACGCACCAGGCAGCGATCGAAAGCCACACGAACTGGTCTTCCAGAAGATGCGGAAGCTGAAGGTCCTGCGGCGCGAGCATGGCATGGCCTAGAGGAGTCCCCGATGGGAGGCGAAGCTCACGGCCTGCGCGCGCGTGTGCGCGTGCAGCTTGCGATAGATGTTCTTGACGTGTGCGTTAACCGTCTGGGCACTGATGGTGAGCTGCAGTGCGATCTCTTCGGTTACGTAGCCGGTCGCTACAAGTCGCAACACTTCGCGCTCCCTCGCCGACAGGGTCGCCTTGCTGTCGGGCGGGCGCACCGGGTTCACGTTGGAGCGCTTGTGATCGAGGTGCACGAGCAGCCTGCGGGCCAGCCGGGGGGTGATGGCGGCACCGCCATTGACCACCTGCAGCACGGCCTGCGCATAGCTCTGGAACCACGCGTTCTTGACCAGGTAGCCCGAGGCGCCGAGCTCGAAGGCATGCAGCACCTGGGGTTCGTCCTCGAGGGCGGAAATGACGATGATCTCGGCCGCGCTGCGATGGCGCTTGGCCTCCTCGATCAGTTCGAATCCGCTGCCGTCGCCGAGCCGGATGTCGACCATGAGCACGTCGAATTCATGCTGCATCAGCAGGCGCCGGCCCTCGCGCAGCGTACCGGCCTGTCCTTCGAGCTGGATGCGCAGGTCGCCCAGCAATTCCTGGGCGATGACGCGGCGCACGAACGGGTCGTCGTCCACGAGCAGTACGCGCACCGGCTTGGTCTGCTGCCCGGTCAGGAAGTCTGGCCACGGGAGGGTGTCGGCGGACGGTGACAGCAGTCCGCCGAACTGGCCAGGGTTGTTGTACTTCCTCGCAGAGTTGCTTGAATCTGTCAACGAAATCTCAAGATCGCTTTCCATTTCAGCCCCTTTGTGACAACTAGTCCATCGTGTTCGTTTCCAAAAGTTAATCCATTTCTACTCAGATTTTTAAATCGAACTTTTTTGATTACCTTGGTTGCATCCTGTTGCGATTGACTACCGGTGTCAAGTAAAAGTACTACTTTTCCCTTGTGGCAACGCATGTAATGCCCGTTCCGCGAGGCTTTGGATGGGCAGTTCGACATGTCTTTTGCCATAGCCTTGCTCTACCCAACAAGGGGCGCCGCCAACCCTCTCCGAGGCCTTGACGAAGCATTTCGACTGACATTTGAGCCATTCAAATCCCCCTCGCTGACCGTCAGCTGATGGCAAAGCGGCCCGCCGCACTGCCTTGCCTTACGCTCGCACGATGACTTTCCTTGCGCATCTGTTGCGCGTGCTGCGTGCCCTGCTCCGCGCCATTGCCACGGCGCTCGTCGTTCCGCTGCTGCTCTTCGAGGAGTGGGGCTGGGAGCCGCTGGCGGCGCTTGTGGCGCGCCTCTCGCACCTTCCCCTATGGGCTGCGCTAGAGGAGAGGCTGCGCCGGCTGCCGCCATGGGGAGCGCTGCTGGCCTTCTTCGTGCCGGTCCTGTTGCTGCTGCCGGTGAAGGTGCTGGCGCTCTTCCTCTTCGGCCGTGGCCATGCGGCGAGTGCGCTGACGGTGCTGGTGCTGGCCAAGTTGGTCGGCACGGCCATCGTGGCGCGGATCTTCCAGCTGGTCGAGGGACCGCTGATGCGCATTCCCTGGTTCGCCCGCTGGTATCCCCGATGGAAGGCCTGGAAGGACCGCGTGCTCGACTTCGTCAGGCAGAGCCGCCCCTGGCGCCTTGTGCGGGCGTTGAATCGGCGCCTCGCCCGAAGCTGGCGTCATTTCAAGGAAGGCTGACTCACATTTTACCCGGGTATATTGCAATCTCCATTTAACCCGGGTAATATTTGAGGCATGAACCTGCCCACTGAAACCCGCCGCGCCCTGATCCGCCAGTACAAGGAAACCCCGCGCCCCGCCGGCGTCTACGCGATCCGCAACAGGCTCGACGGGCGCATCTACGTGGGCGGCAGCCTCGACGTCGACGGCGCGATGAATCGCGCGCGTTTCGAGCTGAACATGCGCTCCCATCGCAGCAAGGCGCTCTTGCGCGACTGGATCGCTCACGGCGCCGACCATTTCAGCTTCGAGGTGGTCGATCGCGTCAAGGAGCGAAAAGACCCCGATTTCGATCGCGAGGCCGAACTCGAGAAGCTTCTTTCGCTCTGGCAGGAAGAGCTTCAATGCTTCGGGGCGAACGGCTACAACACACCCTGAACGCATGTGCGATACCTGCTGTCGAAACGGCGCGCAGCGAAGCGCAGCAGCGAGTAGATTACGCACCTCGTTTCGCTTGGCATCCTCCCAGGAACAAACAAACACCCGAATGTCTTCCGACACCCCGACAACCACCCTGACCGTGTTCTTCGGCTTCCAGCGCGTCGCGCACGGCAGCAAGGCCGAAGTGCTCGAGCAGTTGAGCCGCCGCGACGATCCCGGCCCGTATCTCGTTTTCGACGACCAGACCGGCACCCAGCTCGACCTCGACATGCGCGAGCTCCCGCCCGAACTGCGCTACCCCGAGGCCGAGCCGCATCGCGACGAGGCACCGCGCAGCGTGGGCCGTCCCAAGCTCGGCGTGGTCGCACGCGAGGTCACGCTGCTGCCGCGGCACTGGGACTGGCTGGGCCGCCAGCCCGGCGGCGCGTCGGTCGCGCTGCGCAAGCTGGTCGAAGATGCGCGCCGCGTGAACGCCGAGCGCGACACCGTGCGCGCTGCGCAGGAGGCCGCCTACCGCTTCATGACCGCGATCGCGGGCAACCTGCCCGGCTTCGAGGAAGCCACCCGCGCGCTCTTCGCTGGCGAGGAGCAGCGTTTCGCCAACCTGATCGAACCCTGGCCCGCCGACGTGCGCGCCCATCTGCAGAAACTCGCGGCCGCCGGCTGGAACCATCGATGAGAACGACAACCGAGACGACCGGCACCCCGGCCAGCAGCCAGGGTGCCGGCCAGAGCGGCCTGCAGGGCGTGCCCGTATCGCCCGTCAACGCGCCCCGGCCTTTGTGGAAGGTGTTCCTCTTCTTCCTCGCGCCGATGTTGCTCAGCAACATCCTCCAGTCGCTCTCGGGCACGCTCAACAACGTGTACGTGGGCCAGATGCTCGGCGTGGGCGCGCTCGCGGCGGTGTCGAGCTTCTTCCCGGTGATGTTCTTCTTCATCGCCTTCATCATCGGCCTGGGTGCGGGCGCCTCGGTGCTCATCGGCCAGGCCTGGGGCGCGCGCGACGCCGCCAAGGCGAAGGCCGTCGCGGGCACCACGCTCACCGTCGGCGTGCTGATGGGCCTCGTGATCGCCGTCTTCGGCGGCGCGTTCACCACGCCCATGCTGGCGGCGCTGGGCACGCCGCCCGACGTGCTGGCCGACTCCACGCGGTATGCGCGGATCATGCTGATCGCGATGCCGGGCGTGTTCATCTTCCTGCTGGCCACCGCGATGCTGCGCGGCGTGGGCGACACCGTCACGCCGCTGCTCACGCTGCTGATCTCCACCCTGATCGGCCTGGTGGTCACGCCTGCGCTCATCCGCGGCTGGGGCGGCCTGCCGCAGCTCGGCGTAGCCAGCGGCGCATGGGCCTCGGTGCTGTCGTTCCTCGTGGCGACCGTCTGGCTGGGCTTCCGGCTGCGCCAGCGCAGGAGCCCGCTCGCACCCGATGCGGAATTCATGCGCAACCTGCGCATCCAGCCGCACCTGCTGAAGGCCGTGCTGCGCATCGGCGTGCCCACCGGCGTGCAGATGATCGTGGTGGCGCTGGCCGAGGTGGTGCTGCTGTCGATGGTCAACGGCTTCGGCTCCAACGCCACGGCCGCCTACGGCGCGGTCAACCAGGTGGTGGCCTACGTGCAGTTCCCCGCCATCTCCATCGCGATCACCGCGTCGATCCTCGGCGCGCAGGCCATCGGCGCGGGCCGTGCCAACCGGCTCGGCGCCATCGCGAAGACGGCGCTGCTGATGAACCTCGTGCTGACGGGCGGGCTGGTGCTGCTGGGCTACCTCTTCTCGCGTCCGCTGATGGGCTTCTTCATCACCAGCGCGCCGGTGATCGAGATCGCGCAGACGCTGCTGCACATCATGCTGTGGAGCCTGGTGGTGTTCGGCATGGCCTCGGCGCTCTCGGGGATCATGCGCGCCAGCGGCTCGGTGCTGGTGCCGACGCTGATCTCCATCTTCTGCATCCTGGGCGTGGAAGTGCCGGTGGCATGGCTCATGAGCCACCGCATCGGGCTCGACGGAGTCTGGGTGGCCTACCCCGTGACCTTCGGCGCGATGCTGCTGCTGCAGACCGCGTACTACCAGCTCGTGTGGCGCAAGAAGGCGATCCACCGGCTGGTGTAGGCGCCGCTCCTACCTTCCCTCGAAGGCGCGCTGCACCTCGGCAAGGTCGAGCTTGACCATCTTCATCATGGCCTGCATCGCGCGGTTGGCCTTGGCCTGGTCCTTGTCCTGGAACATGCGGATCATGGCCTTGGGCGCGACCTGCCACGACACGCCGTAGCGGTCGGTGAGCCAGCCGCACTGCACGGGCTCGCCGCCGCCTTCGAGCAGCCTGTCCCAGTAGTAGTCGACATCGGCCTGCGTCTCGCACGGAACGAACATCGAGATGGCCGGGTTGAACTTGTACTGCGGGCCGCCGTTGAGGATCATGAACTCCTGCCCGTCGAGCTCGAAGGTCGCGGTGAGCAGCGAGCCCTTGCGCTGGGGGTTGGCGTCGCCCCACAGCAGCCTGTCGGTGACGCGGGAGTTGGGGAAGATGCTGCTGTAGAAATTCAGCGCCTCCTCGCCGTTGGTGTCGAACCAGAGGCAGGGAACGATCTTCTGCATGGGATCTCCTTGGTGCTTGAATGATGAACCTTGAGGTTCAGTATCGAAGCCTCCGCCGCTGGCTGTCAACCCGTGCAACGCCTGTCAGTGGGAAGTTGTCAGGCGATGCGATAGAAGCCCTGGTCGGGGCGTACGCCCGCTTTCTTCGTGAACTCGACCGGATCGAAGCCCTCCTCGGCGAACTTCTTCTTAACGAACTCGGTGGCCGAGGCCACGGCCTGCTCGCTGGTCCATTCGACCAGCGTCAGGACGTTGAACTCGCTGCCTCCGCCCGTCTGGTCCAGCACATGCGCGCGCAGGCAGCCCGGCAGGTTGCGCAGTGTCTGCTGGATGCGCTGCATCTGCGCGATGAACGCCGGCCGCGCGTCGGCTGGCACGGCGAACTTGTCGACCCGGAAGACGGGACCGTAGGCAGGGATCGAGGAAGAGGTCGAGGACGAGGCGATGGTGTCGTGCGACATGGAGCGGATTCCTTGCAGAGAAAAATGCGCACGGGACCCGCGCGCTGGGAGCTATTCTCAAACCTCAAGTAAAGCTGAGGTCAAGGGCTTTTCTCTTCCATGAACGACGCACTTCAACGAGCCGGCATTCCCCCCACGCTCACGGTCGGCGAGGTCGCCCGCCGCAGCGGGGTGACCGTGTCCACGCTGCATTTCTACGAGGCGCAGGGGCTGATCGGCAGCACCCGCACCGCGGGCAATCAGCGACGCTACCCGCGCACGGTGCTGCGGCGCGTGGCCTTCGTTCGGGTAGCCCAGAGGGTAGGCATTTCGCTTGCCGAGATCGGCGCTGCACTGGCTACCCTGCCCGACTCCGCCGCGCCGACCCGCGAGGACTGGGCCCGGCTCTCGGCCTCATGGCGCTCGGATCTGGACGAGCGCCTGGCGCAATTGCAGAAGCTGCGCGACGCCCTCGACGACTGCATCGGCTGCGGCTGCCTGTCTATCGACCGCTGCAAGCTGCGCAATTCGCTCGACCGGCTCGGCGCCGAGGGCCAGGGGCCGCAGCGGCTGCTGGTGAAACGAGGCGCCTGAAGAACCCGGGCGCTTGCGCCAAAAAAAGCACTTCGCCGGCGAAATGCCCCGGCCGAATCGACCGCGCCCCACGGCGGCTGCAAGCGCCAAGGATGGTGCGCCGCCACGAAGGCAGAATGGAAAAAAGCAAAGGACTCCGAATGACGAGTACTTCACTCACACCCGAGGCCGCCCGTGCCTACGCCGTCGAGATGCACGGCGAACAGAAATACGGCACGCATCCCTACGTGCACCATCTCGACGCCGTCGCCGCCCTGCTCCAGCCCTACGGCGACAAGGCGCGCGTCGTCGGCTATCTGCACGACGTGGTCGAGGACACGGCCGCCACCGTGGCCGACGTGCGCTCGCGCTTCGGCGACCTGGTCGCCTCCTGCGTCGCTCTGCTCACCGACGCACCCGGTGCCAATCGCAAGGAGCGCAAGGCCAGGACTTACGCGGCGCTGGCCGAGGTGAAGGGCGACGAGGAACTCGCGCTGCTCGTGAAGGCCGCCGACCGGCTGGCCAATGTGCGCGCCTGCGTGGCCGACGGCCAGCGCGCCTTGTGGGACACCTACCGCGGGGAGCACCCGACCTTCAGGGCAGCCGCGTTCAGGCCCGGGCAGTGCGATCCGCTGTGGGCCGAGCTCGACACGCTGCTCTCGCCACCGCACGCGCCAGCGCCCTAGCCGGCACGCGGATTCGCGAACTCCATCACCCCGTCGTCCACCGAACCGAAGCGCAGGCTCACGAGATCGCGCGCGTAGTTCTGGTACACCCGCCACGGCGCGCGCGAGCCCTGCTTCGGAAACCTGTCCACCGCGCGCTGCACGTAGCCTGAGGAGAAGTCCAGCCAGGGCTCGGGCACCAGAGACGGGTCGGTGTTGCGGGGCGTGCATTGCCTCCAGCCGTGCTTCTCCATGTGGTTGAGCACCCGGCAGACATACGCACAGGTCAGGTCGCTCTTGAGCGTCCACGAGGCGTTCGTGTAGCCGAACGACGAGGCCAGGTTGGGCACGTCGCTGTACATCATTCCCTTGTAGTTGAAGGTCGCGGCCGGGTCCACGCTGCGGCCGTCCACATCGAGCTGCACGCCGCCCAGCACCTGCAGCTCGAGTCCGGTGGCGGTGACGATCACGTCGGCCTGCAGCTCTCTGCCCGACTTCAGCCTGATGCCGCCCGGCGTGAAGGTGTCGACATGGTCCGTGACCATCGAAGCGCGCCCTGCCCTGATGGCCGCGAACAGGTCGCCGTCTGGCACGAGGCAGAGGCGCTGGTCCCACGGGTTGTAGCGCGGCGTGAAATGCGTGGCGACGTCGTAGCCGGGCCCGAGGGCCTGCCGCACGCCACCGAGGATCAGCCGCTTCACGCGTTCGGGCCTGCGCCGCGCAAGGCGGAAGAAGTACATCGACAGCAGCACGTTCTTCCAGCGCGTGAGGCCGTACGCGATGCCTGACGGCAGGAAGCTGCGAAGCCGATGGGCGATGGGGTCGCGCGCCGGCCGCGCGACCACGTAGGTGGGCGAACGCTGCAGCAGCACCACGTGCGAGGCCGTCTTGGCCAGCGCCGGCACCAGTGTCATCGCGGTCGCGCCGCTGCCGACCACGACCACCCTCTTGCCGCTGCAATCGAGATCCTCCGGCCAGTGCTGCGGATGGACGATGCGGCCCGTGTAGTCGCCGATGCCGGCGAACCCGGGCGTATACCCGGCCTCGTACCGGTAGTAGCCGCTGCACAGGAAGAGGAAGTTGCAGCGCATGCGCAGCGGAGTCCGCTCGGGACCGCGCTCGACATCCACGCTCCAGCAGGCATCGGGCGTGGACCACGAGGCGCGCACCACACGGTGGCTGAACCTGATCTTCCGGTCGATGCCGTATTGCCGCGCCGTCTCGCGCAGGTAGCCCAGGATCGACGGCCCGTCGGCGATGGACTTCTCCTGCGTCCATGGCCTGAACGAATAGCCCAGCGTGTACATGTCGGAATCGGAGCGCACGCCGGGATAGCGGAACAGGTCCCAGGTGCCGCCGCTGCGTTCGCGCCCCTCGAGGATCGCGTAGCTGCGCCCCGGGGCACTTCGCCTGCAGGTGGTAGCCGGCGCCGATGCCGGAGAGCCCGGCGCCCACGACCAGCACGTCGAGGTGCTCCTGTCGGTGCTCCTGTTGCGGCTGCTGTTGCTGGGTCTGCCGGTCTCGGTCTTCTTCCTGCATCGACATGTCTCCTGTCTCCTCAGTTCCTGCTGCCGGCGCCTCCTGCGGGCTTGCTCCGGATCATCAGCCAGGCGCTCACCGCACTGAGCACCGCCAGGGCCGCGCTCGACAGCATCACCCAGCGAAACCCCGCGACGAAGGATTCGGCCACCGCGCGCTTGACCGCGGCCGCGGTCGCCGCGTCCACGCCCGGCGGCACCGCAGCGCCTCCGAGCTTGCTGCGTTCGCCTTCGAGAAATGCCGCCAGCTGCGGCGAAGCCCCCATCTCGCGCAGGTGCGCCGCCAGCGCCGCGTCGAAGGCCCAGGCCATGAGCGCGCCGAACACCGCGATCGCCAGCACCGCCGCCGCGCGCGACACCGCGTTGTTCACGCCCGAGGCCACGCCCGCCAGGTCGGCGCCGACGGAGTTCATCACCGTGGTCGTCAGCGGCGCCACCGTCACCGTCATGCCGAAGCCCAGCACCACCACCGCCGGCAGGAAGCCGCTCCAGAAGCTCGCGCCGACACCCGGCAAGGCGAACAAAGCGAAGCCCACGGCGGCGATGGACGGGCCGATCACCAGCGGCATGCGCGGCCCGAACCGGTCGACCAGCTGCCCCGCCCAGCCCGAGAGCGCGAACATGATGAAGATGAAAGGCAACAGCGCCGCGCCGGCCACCGTGGCCGAGTAGCCCTGCACCTGGATCAGGTTGAGCGGAAAAAAGTACAGCCCGCCGCCCAGCGCCGCATAGAGCAGCAGCGTGAGCAGGTTGGCGCCGCTGAAGTTGCCGATGCGCAGCAGCTGAAGCGGCAGCATCGGCGTGCGCGCCCTGTGCTCGGCGAAGAAGAAAGCCACGCTGCCAAGCACGCAGATGGCCAGCGCGCAGAGCACCGCCGGCGAACCCCAGCCCTGCGTCGGCGCCTCGATGAAGGCGTAGACGATGCCGCCGAGACCTGCCGTCGCCAGCAGCGCGCCCCACAGGTCGAGCCCGCCGGTAGCGGAGGCTCCGCGGCTTTCGGGCACGTGGCGCCACACGATCCACAGCACCACCAGCGCCATCGGCACGTTGATGAGGAAGGCCCAGGTCCACGAGAAGTGATCGACCAGGAAGCCGCCCAGCACCGGCCCCACCGCCCCCGTGATGCCGCTGAAGCCCGACCAGGTGCCGATGGCCTTGCCGCGCTCCTTCTCCGGAAAGGCCGCGCTGATGAGCGCGAGGCTGCCCGGCACCAGAAGCGCGCCGCCGATGCCCTGCACCGCGCGAGCGGCGATCAGCTGCTGCACATTGGCCGCGAGCGCGCAGGCCACCGATGACAACGCGAAGATGCCGACACCGATCGCGAACACGCGCCTGCGCCCGTAGTGATCGCCCAGCGCCCCGCCCACCAGCAGCAGCGCCGCCAGCAGCAAGGCATAGGACTCGACCACCCATTGCGCCTGGAAGGCGGTTGCGTGCAGGTCGGACTGGATGGCCGGCAGCGCGACGTTGACGACGGTGCCGTCTATGAAGGCCATGCTCGAGCCAACGATGGCCGCTGCCAGCACCCATGGCCTGGCGGCTTCGGGACAGCCGGTCTCCTCGGGGCGGGCGCCGTGCAGGATCAGCGTGTCGTCGCAGGGCGCCTTGCCGATCTGTGCCATGGGGTCTCCTTTTCATGGGATTCCGTCTTGCCCCTTCCCCCCTCTGGCGGAAGGTCGGGATGGGGGCAGCCCCCGCACGATACGCCATGCTTCCTCGAGCGCTGCCGTGCCCCCACCCCTGCCCTCCCCCAGAGGGAGAGGGAGAAACAGCCAGGATCAGGTCGCGCAGGCGGTCGCCGAGGGGTTGGCCAGCGCCGCGCTCACGCTGCGCGCCATCGCGGCGGCGGCGGCCGAGGTCACGCGCTGCGCACCCTGCGCCAATGCGTCCATGCCGCTGCCCACGGGCTCGCCAAGGCTCAGCTGACAGATCATCGTGCGCGCCTCGTCGGAGCGCCGCAGCGTCCAGGTGAAGTTCGCGTCCACGCGAGCGCCGTCCACCGCATCGAACTGCCGCAGCTGCACCGCGATGCGCCACACCGGCAGCGAACTCTGCCGGCCGCCCTTGGTCACGTCGAGCGCACCGAGCCGCCCGGCGATGCCGCTGGCCAGCGCGTCGCGCAGTTCGTTCTCGAAGGACGAGGCCCAGCGGTGCTGCTCCAGCACGTCGACCTGCACGCTGCCGTCGGGACGGCGCACCACCATCTGGGGCCGGGCCAGCCGCTCGGGCACGGCCACCGGCGCGAGCTCGATGTAGACCGGCGCGGTGCCGCCGATCGTCGAGGGCGCCGCGTCGGCTGCGGCCACCGGGCTCGCCAGCGTGTAGTAGTTGTCGGGCTTGCTGGCGCAGCCCGAGAGCGCGACCAGCGCTGCGGCAAGGTACGCGGGATAGGCAAGGTGTTTCGTCTTCATTTCTTGTTGTCGTCCGGTTTGCCGCGCAGCAGCGACTCGGGGTGGCGCTCGAGGTAGTCGGTCAGCACGCGCACCGAGCCGGCGGCGCGTGTGAGCTCCTGCAGCGTCTGTCGCATGTCCTGCTGCAGCGGCGAGTCGTCGGCCAGCGTGCGCTCGGCCGTGTTCACGGTCTTGCGCACGTCCTTCATGGCTGCAGCCAGCTCGGGCGTGACGTCGTTGTTGATGCGCTTGACCGTCTGCTCGGCGGCCGTGAGGGTCTTGTTGAGCGTCGCGAGCGTGGTGCGCAGGTCGGCCGCGATCTGCTCGTAGGGCACCTTGTTGAGCTTGGTCGCGATCTCCTGCACCTGCGACTGGATCTCGTCGAGGCTGTTGGGCACCGTGGGCAGCTCGATCGGGTTCTTCGACAGGTCGATCTTGGCGGCAGGCGCCTTCGGGAAGAAGTCGAGCGCCACGTAGACCTGGCCGGTCAGCAGATTGCCGTTGCGCAGCTGCGCGCGCAGGCCCTTCTCGGCCAGGAAGCGCAGCCGCTCCTGCTGGCTGAAGCGCGACTCGGTGCCGGTCTCGCCCGCGCGGCGGCGCAGGCGGTCTGGATAGACCTGCACCAGCACCGGCATGCGGAACTCGCGCTCGGCGCGGTCGAATTCGACGCCGATCGACTTCACCTCGCCGATCACCACGCCGCGGAAATCGACTGGCGCGCCCGGCGCCAGGCCGCGCAGCGACTGGTTGAAGTACATCAGCAGCGTCTGCGAAGGCCCGTCGGGCTCCTTCATGGCCGTCGTTTCGTCCTGCGCCAGCGCGAAGGAGGCGTTCTCGTTCGCCGTCGGCCCCATGGCGTCCTCGGGCGCGCGGAAGGCGATGCCGCCGAGCAGGATCGTGGCCAGCGACTGCGTGCGCAGCGTGAAGCCGCTGGCGCTGAGCTGCGCATCGATGCCGCTGGCCTGCCAGAAGCGGGTGTTCATGCCCACGAACTTGTCGTACGGCGCATTGACGAACACGCGCAGCGTCACGCCGCGACCGTCGCCGTCGAGCTCGTAGGCCGCCACCTGGCCGACCTTGATGCGCCTGAAGTAGACGGGCGAGCCGACGTCGAGCGAGCCGACGTCGTTGGCGCGCAGCAGGAACTGCTTGCCGGAGTCGTCGCGGGTGACGATGGGCGGGCTCTCCAGGCCAGTGAACTCGCCCGCCGTTTCCTTCGACACGCCTGCGTCGGCCCCGATGTACGCACCCGACAGCAGCGTGTTGAGGCCCGAGATGCCGGAGGTGTCCAGCCGCGGGCGCACCACCCAGAAGCGCGAGTCTTCCGCGGTGAAGCCCTGCGCGTCCTTGTTGAACTGCACCAGCACGCGCACGTGCGAGCGGTCGCGCGCCAGGCGCAGGCTGGTGACCAGGCCGATCTGCACGTCCTTGTACTTGACGGCGGTCTTGCCCGCCTCCAGCCCCTCGGCGGTCTTGAAGGTCAGCACCACCTCCGGGCCGCGCTCCATGATGATGCGCGCCACCAGCGTGATGCCGACCAGCGCGGCCACGATGGGAATCAGCCAGATCAGCGAGGGCAGCCACTCGCGCCGGCGCACCACGCGCGGCTTGGGAAGCGGGTGCTGGCCTGTCGGGCTCGGCCGGGCGGATGGTGCCGGGTCGTCTTGGGGTCGGTCGTCTTCACTCATGCTGGTTTCTCGTCCCTTTTTTCATGTCCCTGTACAAGCTGCTCGTGCCGTGCGGCTTCCTCGTTGTCCTGCAGGATGGCCTGGTCCTCCCGGCTGTCCCAGGTGAGCTTCGGGTCGAAGCTCAGCGAGGCCAGCATGGTCAGCACCACCACCGAGCCGAAGGCCGCGATGCCCACGCCCGCGGTGATGACCGCGAAGCCCTGGATCTGCACCAGCCCGGTCAGCAGCGACACCACGAACACGTCGAGCATCGACCAGCGGCCGATGATCTCGATGATGTGATAGAGCTTCGCCCGCTCCCGCCGCCGCCACGTGCTGCCGCGCTGCGCCAGCACTACCAGCAGCAGGAGCACGGCCAGCTTGAACAGCGGTACCAGGAAGCTCGCGATGAAGACGATGGCCGCCAGCCCGTAGGCGCCGGACACCCAGAAATAGATCACGCCGCTCAGGATGGTGTCGTTCTGCGTGCCGAACAGCGTGCGCGTGATCATCACCGGCAGCAGGTTGGCCGGGATGTACATCATGCAGGCCGCGATCAGGAAGGCCCAGGTGAGCTTCAGGCTCTGCGGCTTGCGCGTGTGCAGGTGCGTGCCGCAGCGGCCGCAGGGTTCGCCGTCCTGCGCGTCCTTCCAGACGGCGCCGCAGTGGCGGCAGGCCATGTAGCCCATCGAGGCGGCGGTGGGCGACTTCGCGTCTTCTTCATGTTCGTGGTGGTATCGGTCGCCGTAAGCCGCGAGGCTTCCGAGGCGCTGCCGGACGCGTCCCAGCGGCTTCATGCCGATGCCCCGCCTTTCCCTTCGCCAGGTTCGTCGCCGACCTTCTCGCCCCTCGGGCGGAACGCCATCCCCCAGAACGCGCCCGGGTCGAACGACAGCACCGCCGTCAGCATCACCGTGAGCGCCACGAAGGCCCACAGCGCCGGCCCCGGGACCACGGTCGCCATGCTCGAAAGCTTGACGATGGCCACGAGAACGCCCAGCAGGAACACCTCGATCATTCCCCAGGGCCGCAGCGACTGCATCGCCCGAACCAGCAGCGCGAAGCCCAGGGGCCGGTGCTCGCGGCTCAGCGGAACCAGCAGGTAGGCCAGGATGCAGAGCTGCAGGAAGGGAAAGAGGATGGTCGTGGCCAGCACCAGCAGCGCCACCACCGACATGCCCTCGGCGCTGAGCGCCACCACCGCGCCGGCCAGCGTGGTCTGGCTGCGCATGCCCTGCAGCTCGATCTCGACGATGGGGAACAGGTTCGCGATGGCGAACATGATCAGGCAGGCCACCGTCAGCGGGAGGATGCGGCGCTCCTGCTGCCCCGGATGCCGGTCGAGCTCGGTGCCGCAGCGCGGACAGCGCGCCACGTCGCGCGGGCGAAGCGGCGTGCGGCCATAGACCGCATCACAGCCCGGGCAAACCACGGTATCAGGTACTTCCGTCATGGATGAGTACCCTAACTCATTCAGCCGCCGTGGCTTGTCGTCTTGAGCCGCAGGCTGCTGAAAACCGCCGCCACCGCGGCAAAGCTGGCGGCCAGCACCAGCGCGACCACCGGCCCGTGGCCGCCATGCGGGCTCCAGAAGCTGAAGACGCCCGCCAGCACCACGGCGCCCAGCGTCTGCCCGGTGAGCCGGGCCGTACCCAGCATGCCGCTGGCCGCACCACTGCGGTGCGCCGGCGGCGAGCTCACGATGGTGTGGTTGTTCGGCGACTGGAACAGCCCGAAGCCCAGCCCGCACAACGCCATGCGCCAGGCGATGTCGGCATTGCCCGGATGCGCCGGCAGCGCCGCCAGCAGCCCCAGCCCGATGGCCAGAAGGCCCAGCCCGATGCCTCCCAGCAGCCCGTCGGGGTAGCGCCCGATCAGCTTGCCCGCGATGGGCGCCATCACCACGATGGCCAGGGGCCAGGCCGTGATGAGCAGGCCCGCCTCGATGTGGCTGCGCCCGTACACCTCCAGCAGCAGGAAAGGCAGTGAGATGTAGGCCAGCATTTGCGCGCAGAACGCCGCAACCGAGGTGCCCATCGACAGCGCGAACACCGGGATGCGCAGCAGGTCGATCGGGAAAAGCGGCACGGCTTGCTTGCGCTGGCGCCGCAGGTAGACGAAGCCGACCACCAGTCCGGCCACCAGGATGCCCCAGGCCGACGCCTGCGAGCCGCCCGCGCCCTGCGCCCCTCCCTCGCGCACGCCCAGCCGGTCCACGCCCAGGAACACCAGCGAGAACATCAGCACGTTCAGCGCCACGTCGAGCGGCGAGAAGCGCAGCCCCGCGGCCGGCGGCACGCGGTTGAAAGGCAGCGCCTTCAGGCCGAGCGCGAAGGTGACGATGCCCAGCGGCACGTTGATGGCGAAGAGCCATGGCCACGAAGCCACCGACAGGATCGCCGCCGCCACCGAGGGCCCTGCCACCGACGAGGTGGCCACCACCAGCGAATTGATCGCCATGCCCTTGCCCAGCTGCGACGACGGGTAGGTGAGACGCACCAGCGCCGCATTCACGCTCATGATGCCGGCCGCGCCCAGGCCCTGGAAAGCGCGCGCCGCGATCAGCGTGCCCAGCGAGTTGGCGAATGTGGCGGCCAGCGAGGACAGCGTGAAAACCGCCATGCCGACCAGGTACACGCGCCGGTAGCCCACGAGGTCGCCCAGCGAGGCCAGCGGCAGCAGCATCACCAGCGTGGCGATCTGGTAGGCGTTGACCACCCAGATCGACTGCGACGGGCTCGCGCTGAGTTCGCGCGCGATGCCAGGCAGCGCGAGGTTGACGATGGTGCCGTCGAGCACCGCCACGATCAGCCCGAGGATGATGACCAGCATCGCCCTGCCGCGCTCCGGCTGGGACAGCCCGTCGACGGGCCTTGGCGCCGCGTTGCCGCCGTTGTTGTTGTCTTCGGCGGCCGGGAGCGCGGCGCCTGCGCGTACCGTGTTCATCAGGCTTGCTGTGTCCTTCCTGTCTTTCCTGCCTTGCCCGTGGGCTCCGAGCGCACGCCGCCCAGCGTGAGCCAGGTCAGCACCAGCGCGATGAGCGCGCCGGCGGCCATGCCGGCCACCATCGGCAGCGGCCTGCCGTCGGTGAAGAAGCCCACCACCGCCATCGCCAGTGCGCCGGTGAGCATCTGCAGCGTGCCCAGCAGCGCCGAGGCCGTGCCTGCGATGGCACCGTGCATTTCGAGCGCGAGAACGCCGGTGGTCGGGATCACCAGCCCCATGAAGCCCGAGGCGATGAAGTACAGGACGATCAGCACCCAGATGCTGTCGCCGCCCATCGCGAAGTAGGCGAACATCGCGATCATCGCGGCGCCGCAGCACACCACGCCGAACTTGACGAGTTTGACCAGCCCGTAGCGCTCGCCCAACGCACCGTTGAACTGCGAGGCGCCGATGAAAGCGGCCGCGTTCACGCCGAAGGCCACGCTGTAGAGCGCGGGCGACAGGCCGTAGTGGTCGATCATCACGAACGACGAGTTCGCGAGGTAGGTGAAGAAGCCCGCCATCGCGAAGCTGCCGATGAACACCAGCCCGAGGTAGTGCGAGTCGCGCAGCAGCAGCCAGTAGGCCGACAGCGCGCTGCCGAGGCTGCTTTCGACGCGCTCCGAAGCCGGGCGGGTTTCGTCGAGCAGCTTCGCCATCATGGCGAGGCCGACCACCGCGGCGATGGTCACGGCCCAGAACACGCCGCGCCAGCCGGCGAACGCGATCACGGCGCTGCCCGCGAGCGGCGCGAGGATCGGCGACACGCTGAACACCAGCATCAGCAGCGACATCAGCCGCGCGGCGTCGGTGCCGGTGTGCAGGTCGCGCACCACCGCGCGCGGGATCGCCATGCCGGCCGCGGCGCCCAGGCCCTGGACGAAGCGCAGCACGATCAGCGTCTGGATGTCGGTCGCCAGCGCGCAGCCGATGCTCGCCAGCGCGAAGAGCAGCAGCCCCGCGTACAGCGGCGGCTTGCGGCCCACCATGTCTGAGACCGGCCCATAGAGCAGCTGCCCGGCGCCCAGCGACAGGAAGAAGGCCGTGAGGCTCATCTGCACCGCGCCGATGTCGGCGCGCAGGCTCTGTCCGATGGCCGGCAGCGCCGGCAGGTACATGTCGATGGCGAATGGCCCGATGGCCGAGAGCAGGCCCAGCAGCAGGGCCATCTTGAAGAAGGGGGAAGAACGCATCGAGCCGATTGTCGCGAAGCGCGGCGATCGGTGCAGGCGTGGGGTCGGCCCGGGCGCGGTTCAGTCGGTGTTGCTAATTCTGGGCAAAGAAACGGTTGCCGGGCCATGGCAGGCCGAGGTTCTCGCGCAGGGTACGACCTTCGTACTCGCGCCTGAAGATGCCACGGCGCTGCAGCTCGGGCACCACCTTGTCGACGAAGGCATCGAGCCCGCCGGGCAGCCAGGGGAACATGACGTTGAAGCCGTCGCAGCCCTCGCTTTCCAGCCACTCCTGCATGGCGTCGGCGATGGTCTGCGCGGTGCCGACGAAGGCCAGGCCGCCGTAGCCGCCCAGGCGCTGTGCCAGCTGGCGCACCGTGAGGTTCTCGCTGCGGGCCAGCTCGATCACGCGGGCGCGGCCGCTCTGGCTCGCATTGGTCTCGGGCACGTCGGGCAGCGGGCCGTCGGGGTCGAACTTCGACGCATCGTGGCCCAGCGCGATCGAGAGCGACGCGATGGCGCTGTCGTAGTGCACGAGGCCGTCGAGCTTCGCGCGGATGGCGCGTGCCTCTTCCACCGTGTCGCCCACCACCACGAAGGCCGCCGGCAGGATCTTGAGATGGTCGGGGTCGCGTCCGATCGCGCGCATGCGGCCCTTGATGTCGGCATACAGGCTGCGCGCACCGGCCAGCGTGCCCGGCGCGGCGAACACGGCTTCGGCAGTCTCGGCCGCAAGCTGGCGCCCCGCCTCGGAGGCGCCCGCCTGCACGATCACCGGCCAGCCCTGCACCGGCCGCGCGATGTGCAGCGGCCCGCGCACCGACAGGTACTTGCCCTTGTGGTTCAGCACGTGCAGCTTCGCCGGGTCGAAGAAGCGGCCGCTTTCGACGTCGCGCTCGAAGGCATCGTCGGCCCAGCTGTCCCACAGCCCGGTGACCACGTCGTAGAACTCCCGGGCGCGGGCATAGCGCTCGTCGTGCTCCATGTGATCGTCGCGGCCGAAGTTCAGCGCGGCGTCGGGGTTGGAGGTGGTCACGATGTTCCAGCCCGCACGGCCTTCGCTCAGGTGGTCGAGCGAGGCGAAGCGCCGCGCGATGTGGAACGGCTCGTCGAAGGTGGTCGAGGCGGTGGCCACCAGTCCGATGTGCTGCGTGTGCTGCGCCAGTGCCGACAGCAGCGTGAACGGCTCGAACGACGTCACCGTGTGGCTGCGCTGCAGCGCGGCCACGGGCATGTTCAGCACCGCGAGGTGGTCGGCCATGAAGAAGGCGTCGAAACGGCCCCGCTCGAGCGTCTGGGCCAGCTGCTTCAGGTGCGCGAAGTTGAAGTTCGCGTCGGGCCACGCGCCGGGATAGCGCCAAGCGCCGGTGTGGATGCTCACCGGGCGCATGAAGGCGCCCAGCCGCAGTTGCCTCGTGGTGCTCATGGACGGGGGCTACTTGCCGGCGGGCCAGAACACGAGCGCGCGCAGCTCGATGCTGCGACGCGGCGGCGCCTCCTGCGAGCCCGTCGGATCCTCGAAGGCGGTGTGCGCGGTGTAGCGCGCCACGCCCTGCTCCAGCGAGTCGTAGATCTTCAGCAGCAGCGCCTCGTCGGGCCGAAGCCTCGGGAACCAGTACCAGCGGTGCGCCGGGTTCCAGGTGAAGGAATAGGTCTCGCCCACCTTGTCGGGGTAGACCAGGTCGGTGGGCACGAGGTCATCGGGCGAGATGGAGCGCGCGTCGCACAGCGCGAGCGGCAGGCGCTCGACCGTGGCCAGCGGCCGCCACAGGTTGACGATCGCGAAGCGGCTCTTCAGCCGCTCCTCGGCTTCGTCGGGGGGCAGATGGTCGCGCACGCGGCGCGGGCCGGAGACGAAGGTCTGGTCGTTGTGCACGCGGCGCACCGGCTCGCGCAGCTCGGCCGTGCGGCGCGAGCCCTGTGCGCTGTCGCGCAGCGTGTGGTCGAACACCACGATCTTCTCGGCGCCGGTCACGTCGCGCAGCAGCGCCTCGGCCTCGCGGTAGTAGATGTCGCGGATCGCCGCATCCTGGGAGAAATCGGCGAGCACGCTGCGGTGCGAGATCTGCGTGAAGCCGCTGCGGTCGAGCGAGAGTTCGTTCAGCGCAACCAGGGGGCGCCCGTCGCGGATCGCCACGCGGCGCGGCTCCAGTTCGCCGGTCACCCAGGGCGTGCCGGGCGGCGGCTCGAATGTGTAAGTCACGGGCCGCCCCTGCCCCGCCTTCAGGTAGTTCAGCTCCGCTTCCACCGAGGGCAGCGTGGCGGTCAACATCTGGCCATTCGATCCGACGCTCATGTAGCGTGACTCCTCAAAACGGTTCCTTGAACGGCCGCAGATCCAGCTCCTGCGTCCATGCGCTGCGGTGCTGCACGTGCAGCTGCCAGTAGCTTTCAGCGATGGCTTCGAGTTGCAGCAGGCCGTCGATGCCGCCATCGATGACCACATGCGCCACGTGAACACCCTGCGGACCGAATTCGCGCGCCAGGCTCTGGCTCAGCGAACGCAACGCGGCCTTGGCCGCGGCGAAGGCCGCAAAAGGCGGCTTGCCGCGCAGCGCCGCAGTGGCACCGGTGAACAGCAAGGTGCCGCGCGCGTGCTGTCCGCCCGCCTCGAAAGGATTGGCCAGCAGGCCGCGCAAGGCCTCATGCCCGAAGATGAAGCCGCCCAGCGCGCTGGTGCGCCAGGCCTGCGTGAAATGCTCGACCGAGAGCTCCAGCGTCGGCGCGCGCACCGCGCTCGCGGCGTTGAAGATGGCCACCGTGAGCGGGCCCAGCGCCCTCGCCTTCTGCGCAATGCCATGAATCTCGGCCTCGCTCGCCACGTCGCCCGCAAATGCATGGGCCCGGCCGCCGGCCGAGACGATTTCGCCGGCCACCGCATCGAGCTGGGCCTGCGTCCGGCCGGTCAGCGCGACGATGAAGCCTTCGGCCGCGAAGCGCCGCGCGAGCGCCGCGCCCAAACCGGCGCTGGCGCCGACACCGGCGATCCACGCGACGGGCGACGGCCCGGAACCAGAGGGCAACGAAGATGAGGTGTTGGAGGTGGCAGCCATGGATGAGCACGAAGGCTATACCTGCGCCCCGCGGTGCGGAACGATGCAAAAGGGATAACCTTATTCGGCGGCAGGTCGGTGCCCTGCACCGCTTGACGACACCCCAGCTTCACCGCACGCGCCGCGGCCGCTACGCTATGGGCTTCCCGGACCGTTCATAACAACTCGCAGCAATCGTCATCCAGGAGAAGATCGCCCATGGCTCTGGCCCGCACGGTTCACGCCGACCTCTTTCGCGTGTTCCTCCTCACCCTCGTCTCGCTGTTCGCCATTCCGGCCGCGACGCTCGCCTTCACCGAATACGCGCTGCGCTCGCAGGACGCCGAGTTCCTGCAGGCGATCGAGAAGCGCATCGCCAACGACAGCCGCCTCACGCCCGCCGAGAAGGCCGAGGCGACCGGCTTCTACCGCAGCCACCAGCTCTCCAAGGCCTGCGACGCCACCGCGCCCGAGGACAGGAACTTCCACGACAAGGTGTGCAGCCCCTATTCGATGCAGTGGCAGTTCCACTGGGCCGACCGCGCCGCCATCTGGACCATCGTGCTCGGCGCCGCGCTGCTCGCAGCGGCGCTGGTGCTGGGGGCGCTGGCCTTCGCCAACCGGGGCCTGCGCTACGCGAGCTTCGTCGCGGGCTGGCGGCTCATGACGGTGTCGTGCGCGGTCGAGGTCGTGCTGCAGAGCGCGATGCTGGTGTGGCTGTCGTTCTGGCTCACTGCGTACTTCTGGCACAGCTACTACATCAAGCTCATCGCGCTGGCGGGCATCGCGGCCGGCGCGGCGGTGTTCTACGCGATCTACACGCTGTTCAAGAAGCTGCCCTCGGGCAACGAGATCGAGGGCGAGCTGGTCTCGCAGGCCGATGCGCCGCGCCTGTGGGAGCGCATCCGCCAGCTCGCCGCCCGCGTGAAGACGGCGCCACCCGACCACATCGTGGCCGGCATCGACACCAACTTCTTCGTGACCGAGGCGCCCTGCGAGGTCAAGGGCCGCACCCTGCAAGGGCGCACGCTGTTCGTGAGCCTGCCGCTCCTGCGCGTGCTCGACCAGGCCGAGGCCGACGCCGTGCTCGCGCACGAGCTCGCCCACCTGGGCGGCGGCGACACCCGCAGCAGCGCCGCGCTCGGCCCCAAGCTGCTGCAGTTCGACCAGTACACCTGGAAGATGCGAAGCGGCGGACTCACCATCGTGGCCCACTACCTGCTGCGGCTCTACCGCATGATCTTCGCCTTCGCTCTGGCCCGCGACAGCCGGGAGCGCGAGTACAAGGCTGACCGCGTTGCAGCAGGGCTCACCGCGCCGCATGCGATCGTGCAGTCGCTCATCAAGATCTCGGCCTATGCGAGCTACCGCAACGACGTGGAGCGCAAGCTCTTCGAACAGGATCGCGAGCATGACGGTGCCCTCGGCATCGCCCGCTTCGTCGCCGACGGCCTGCCGCCCTATGCCGGCTCGCCGGCTTTCATCGAGGCCATGAAGACGGCCGGCGTGCCGCACCCCTACGACAGCCATCCACCGCTGCTCGAGCGCATGCGCAACGTGGGCCATCACGTGCCCGAGAGCGCCTATGGCGGCATCGTCGCGACCGCGCCGCAGGCCTCATGGGCCGACGAGATCGAGACCGCCCACGACATCGAGCAGCGCCTCTGGAGCGAGTACGAGCAGCGATTCGTGCAGAACCACGAGCTGAGCCTGGCCTACCGCTACGAACCTGCGACCGAGGAGGAGCGCGCCGTGGTGCTGCGCCACTTTCCGCCGGTGGGCTTCGAGCTGAAGAACGGCGAGCGCGTCGACATCAGCTACGCGGGCATGCACCCCAGTGCCAATGCTGCCGACGGTGGCTCGGCCATCCCGTGGGACGAGGTCAAGAGCCTGACCTACAAGGACGGCAGCTTCGGCGACACGCTCATCGTCACCCACCACGACAAGGGCATGCTGGGCGCGCGGACCACCAAGGTGAAGCTCGCGGGCCTCGGCAAGCAGAAGGAGAACTTCAAGGGCGTCGTCGGCCATTACTGGCGGCGCCACCAGATCATGAGGGCTCAACAACAGCAGCAACAACAGCAGTGACACCGGCGGCGTCGGCCGCCCTCCCCCGTTTCCCCAACCAGCCTCCACAAAACCATCCAACACCGGAGACAAGCAACCATGAACCCCGTAGAACAGAGAACCATCTCGAAGATCAGCTGGCGACTGCTGCCGCTTCTGATGGTCAGCTATTTCATCGCCTACCTCGACCGCGTGAACCTCGGCTTCGCCGGCGCGGCCATGTCCAAGGACCTGGGCTTCACCGCCGCCGTGTTCGGCAGCGCGGCCGGCATCTTCTTCCTGGCCTACTTCCTCTTCGAGGTGCCGAGCAACATGGCGCTGGAACGCTTCGGCGCGCGCCGCTGGATCGCCCGCATCATGTTCAGCTGGGGCGTCCTCTCGGCCGCACAGGCCTGGGTCGGCGGCTCGACCAGCTTCAACATCGTGCGCTTCCTGCTGGGCATCGCCGAGGCCGGCTTCTTCCCGGGCGTAATCTTCTACATCACGCTGTGGTTTCCGGCGGCGTACCGGGCACGCATCGTGGGCTGGTTCATGTTCGCCATCCCGATCTCGACCGTGATCGGCTCGCCCATCTCGGGCTACATCCTCAACATGGACGGCATCGGCGGCATGCACGGCTGGCAGTGGCTGTTCATCCTGGAAGCCGTGCCCTCGCTGATCCTGACCTTCTTCGTGCTGATGTACCTGCCCGACGGCCCGAAGGACGCCAGGTGGCTGACCGACGAGGAGCGCAGCTGGCTGCAGCGCACGCTGGACGCCGAGCGCGCCAACCGCGAGTCGATCAACAAGATCTCGTGGAAGCAGTCGCTGCTGAACCCGCGCGTGATCGGCCTGGGCTTCGTCTACATGGGCATCACGGTGCCGCTGTACGGCCTGAGCTTCTTCCTGCCGCAGATCATCAAGGGCTTCGGCGGACTGGGCAACGTGGAGATCGGCTTCATCAACGCCTTCCCCTACCTCGTGGGCGCCATCGCCATGCTGTTCTGGACGCGGGCTTCCGACGCGCGCAAGGAGCGCAAGTGGTTCCTGCTGATTCCTCTGGCCTGCATCTTCCTGGGCCTGGTGCTGGCTGCCCAGACCTCCGCGCCGGTGCCCAAGATGGCCGCCGTGACGCTGGCCGCCTTCGGCATCTTCAGCGCCCTGCCCACCTTCTGGACGCTGCCCACCGCCATCCTCAGCGGCACCGCTGCGGCGGCGGGCATCGCGTGGATCAACTCCATCGGCAACCTGGGCGGCTACATCGGCCCGACCATCTTCGGCACGCTCAAGGACAAGATGGGCAACGACTTCTACGCGGTGCTCTTCCTGGCGATGCTGTCGGCGGTGGCCATCGGGCTGGTGCTGATCATCGGACACGATGCGCGCACGGAGCAGGCGCCTTCTGCGGGGCAGGCCTGAGGGCCCCGGGTAATCGCCATTCCCGCCATTCCATGTATTCCGGAAACCGCGATCGCGGTATCTCGCAATCAATATGCAACAAGTGTCATCTGAATGTTGATCAGAACGTTCTACAGGAGCGCTCGTTGAACGACGCAATTCCTCGATCGATGTCTTTGCTCAGAAAGAACGCCATGAAGACCAAGCAACTCATCCTCTCCAGCGTCCTCGCCTTCGCCGGTCTCGCCATGCTGGCTCCCAGCATCGCCTCGGCGGCACCGCGCCACCACCACAAGCACAAGGTGTGCAAGTGGGATGCGCGCCATCACCACCGCGTCTGCCACTGGGTGCGCTGATCCAGGGTGCGCTGATCCAGGGTGCGCTGATCGGGCCCGGGGCCGGCAGGCCGACAGGCACGCCGGTCCGCGGACCGCAGGAAGAAAACGAGAAAGCCCGCGTCAGCGGGCTTTTTTCGTTCATGGGCCACGCCCGGCTCAGTACAGCGTGGCGCGCTGCCGGGCAGGCAGCTCCCGGTCGTATGTCTCGCCGTCGAAGGCCGACTCGGTCAGCGCCGACAGGATGGCACCGGGCGTCGGCACCGCGGGCTTCGCGTCCGCCGGCAGCGGCGCCCACAGCTTCGAGCGCTGGATCGCCCGGGCGCACTGGAAGAACACCGTCTCCACCGCGATGCTGATCACGCACTTCGGCGGCTTGCCTTCCATGGCGAAGCGCTCCAGCAGCGCCGGGTCGACCGAGATCTGCGCCCGGCCGTTGACCCGCAGCGTCTCGCCCACGCCAGGGATAAGGAAAAGCAGCGCCACGCGCGGGTCGGCCACGATGTTGCGCAGGCTGTCGATGCGGTTGTTGCCGCGCCGCTCGGGCATCAGCAGCGTCTTCTCGTCCTGCACCGCGACGAAGCCCGGCGGATCGCCGCGCGGCGAGGCGTCCAGCCCGCCCGGGCCGATGGTGGCGAGCACCGCGAAGGGCGACGCGGCGATCAGCGCCTGGTAGCTCGGGTGCAGGTACGGCACCTCCTTCTTGAGGGATGCCTCGCCGGGCAGCCCGAACAGGGCTTCGAGCTGGGCGACGGTTTCGATGGTGTGGGAGGTCGTCATGTGCTTTCCTGCTGGATGCTGGTCGATTGTGGCGAGGCGCCCCAGCCGCAGGCCAGCGCGGCCAGTGCGAGCAGCAAGGCGGCCACGCCGTAGATCCATGGTGGCGACGCGACCGGCAGCAGCAGCCCCGCAATGAGCGGCCCTGTTCCCGCGCCGATGTCGCGCCACACCGAGCGCGCCGCCAGCGCCTGCACGCGCTCGGGCCCCGGCGTGCGGCGGGCGACGATCGGCGGCAGCAGCGGCAGTTGCAGGGCTCGCAGCACCACGATCAGCGCCGCGCAGCTCCACAGCCATCCGAAGCCGAAGCCCACGAGCGCGATGGCGGTAATGAGCGAGAGGCTCACCAGCAGGCGCTCGGCGCCGAAGTGCTCGGCCATGCGGCCGCCGACCGGGCTCAGCAGGATCTCCGCGAGGTAGCGCAGTGCCATCAGCACGCCGGCGACGATCACCGCGCCGCCGGGCAGCAGGTCCTTGCCTAGATAGGAAAGGCCGACGATGAAGAGCCCGTCGAGCGCCAGCCCTTCCATGAACGACCAGCTGTCCAGGCTGTTGGGCAGCTTGAAGCGCCTGGTCGGCCTGGTCACCGGATGCGGCGCCTCGGGCAGCCGCCGCGTGACGAAGCACGCCAGCAGCGAGAACACCGCAAGGATCGCGAAGATCGTGCGCGGCCCCGTCCAGTGCGCCAGCAGTGCGCCCAGCGGCAGCGCGAGCACCGGCCCCATCGCGATGAAGGCGCGCGAACGACCGTTGCGCCGCGCCGCGCCCACGGGGTCGGCAGTGGCCAGCGCCTGAGTAGACAGGTTCAGCGCCGCGAAGCACAGCCCCCACATCAGCCGCAGCGGCAGCAGCGCCCAGAAGCCCGAGAGCGTGGCGTAGCCCAGCCCGCATGCGGCCGCCGCCACCACGGCGATGGTGCAGGTCAGCCGGTCGCCGTTGCGGGCATAGAAGCGGGCCACGAAGCCGTAGCCGGCGATCCGCACCAGCCGGTTGGCCGCGAGCAGCATGCCGGCCTCTGCGAGCGTCACGCCGAACTGGCTCGCGTACATCGGCAGCAGCAGGTAGAGCACCACGTCGGCCGGCAGCGAGAGGCCCAGGGCCATCGCCGCGTGGCGGGAGTTCAGGTCGGTGGGGGATGTTGGAGAAGCGGGTGCGGTGCGTGACATCGAGCCTCGATGGTGCGCCGCCACATGCCCTGGCGACAAACGACATTAACGCCCTTCATGCGTGAGAAAATCGCACGCATGCCGCTTCGTGAGCCTCCCTTGAACGCCGTGCGCGCCTTCGCCGCCGCGGCGCGCCACCTCAGCTTCACGCGCGCGGCGCTCGAGCTGCACGTCACGCACAGCGCCGTGAGCCGGCAGATCAAGGGCCTGGAGGAGGTCCTCGGCGTCGCGCTGTTCGAGCGGCGCGTGCGCCAGGTCGCACTCACCGCCGAGGGCCAGCAGTTCTTCGCCGAGGTACAGCCCGCGCTCGCACAGATCAACTCCGCAGCGCGGTCGCTGCAGTCGCAGGGGCCGGCGCACGCGGTTCGCATCAACGTGCGGCCATCCTTCGCGGTCCGCTGGCTCATTCCGCGCCTGCCCTCCTTCGTCGAGCGCTTTCCGGAGATCGAGCCGCAGGTCGTCACCAGCACCGTCATGCCAGAGGAAGCCGTCGGCAGCTTCGACATCGCGGTGCGCCGCGGCCTCGAAGGCTGGCCTTCGTCGGTGGAGGTGCGGCCCTTTCTCGAGGACGAGGTGCTGGTGGTCGGCGCGCCCGCTCTTTTCAGGACGCATCCCCTGCCCGACCTGCGCGCGCTGGCTTCGCACGTGCTGCTGTCGGCCCGCACCCGCAAGGACGACTGGGACGACTGGAAGAAGCAGGTCGGCGCTCCGCGTGCCCGGCCGGCGGGGCGGCTGCAGTTCGACCACCTGCACTTCGTGCTGCAGGCCGCGGTCGACGGACTGGGCATCGCGCTCGCGCCGACCTCGCTGGTGTCGCACGACCTCGCCTCGGGCCGCCTGCAGTCGCCGCTGCCCGAACTGCGCATGACACTGGAGCGCTACTACTACGGGCTGGCGCCGGACGCCGCGCCGGAGGCCTCGTACGTGGTCGAGTGGTTCGAGCAGATGCAGGCCCGGGGCGCCTAGGCGGCTTCGCCAACCAGCGAGCGGATCACCTCCGCCACGCTCACGCGGCCCTTGCGCACGCTCGCATCGTCGCCCTCGAAGCGGATCCATCCTTCGTTGAAGCCGTCGAGCATCTGGATGCGCGGCACCGGGTCTCGCATGCCTTGGGCGCGGAAGATCGCGCCCCAGTTCTCGCGCGGCACCGCCTCGGCGCGCACCGGGCGTCCCAGCACTTGCGAGAGCGCCTCGGCAATGTCGTGCTGCGTCTGCCGCTGCGGCCCCTCGAGCTCGACGACGCGCGGCAGTTCGCCCTCGTGCAGCAGGAGTTCGGCAGCGAGGCGGCCGATGTCGGCCGTGGCCACCATCGGCACCGCGCGGTCGAGCGGCTGGAGGTAGCTGGACAACACACCGTGTTCGCGGGCCTGCGCGATGTCCCAGCGCAGGTTCTCCAGGAACCAGGCGGGCCGCAGGAAAGTGATCGCGAAGGGCAGCGTGCGCAGCGCCTCTTCCAACAACGTGCGCTGGCTCAGCAGATTGGGCTGGGCCGCCTGCGCGCCGACCGTCGACAGGCACACCACGCGCCGCGGCCGGGCGGTGTCGAGCGCCTGGCGCAGCGCGGCGTTCTCCGCCCTCACTTCGGGAAAGCCCGGCTCGGGGTCGAAGTTCGGTGGCGGCAGGACGAAGACGCCGGCCGCGCCCGAGAAAGCGCGCGTCAACGCCTGGGCGTCGTCCATCTCGGCAACAGCCACCTCGCAGCCGAGTGCGGCCCATGGGCGGCCCTTGCCTTCATCGCGGACGACCGCGCGAACCGGCTGCCCTTCGGCCAGCAGGGCGCGCGCGACTGCGCCGCCGACCTGGCCCGTGATTCCGGTGATTGCGTACATGAAAGTTCCTTGTTCCTGACTTGATTCGATGTGATGACGCATGCGACGGGACGAATCGTAGGAACGGCTCATCTTTGAGTAAAGCGACCGTGCGGCATATCATTCATGACATCTGATCACGAATAGAAATATGCCCCTCGACGGACGCCTCCTCTCCAACGTCAGCGTGCTGGCCGCAGTGGTCGAAGGCGGCAGCTTCGCCAGCGCCGCCAATGCACTGGGCCTGACGCCCTCCGGCGTGAGCCGCGCCATCGCCCGACTCGAAGGCCGCATCGGCATACGGCTGTTCGATCGCACGACCCGCTCGCTGAGCCTCACCGACGAAGGCCGGCAGCTCTACGCCAACATCAATCCGCTGGTGCTCGGCATCGAGGACGCAGTCACGATCGCCGCTGGCGCATCGGGCGCGGTGCGCGGGCGCCTGCGCGTGAATACCGACGCCTTCACCTCGCGCCTGCTCCTGGCGCGGCACCTTCCGCGCTTTCTCGCGCAGTACCCGGAGCTCACGCTGGAGCTGATCGCACGCGACCAGCTGGGCGACCTCGTGGCCGAGGGCTTCGACATCGCGGTGCGCTTCGGCGAGCCGCCTTCGTCGTCGCTCGTGTCCCGCAAGCTGATGGATTCGCGCGTGGTCACAGTGGCGGCGCCGGCTTATATCGCGCGGCACGGCCGCCCTGCGAAGCCGGCCGACCTCGCCGGCCACGCCTGCCTGCAGGTGCGCAACCCCGCCACCGGACAGCCGTACACGTGGGAGTTCCAGCGCGGCCACAAGCTCGTCGAGGTGCCGACCACGGGGCGGCTGCTGCTCACCGATCCGGGGACCGTGCTGGAGACGGTCCTCTCCGGCATCTGTGTGGCGCAGATCAAGGCGGTGGGCATCCAGCCGCAGCTCGACAGCGGCGAACTGGTCGACCTGTTTCCCGACTGGGCGGATGAGCGGCTCCCGCTCCATGCGCTCTATCCGTCACGCCACCTGCCGGCGGCGAAGGTGCGTGCCTTCATCGACTTCGTGATGGAGGTGGTGTCGCCAGCATCCAAGCCGATGCCGAAGCCGATGCAAAAGCCGTAGCGCTGACGCTCGCTTGTCCGGAAACGGCCAGCCAACAACGCCTCCCGCCCGCACGATGCGGGCATGACTCCAACTCCCCTGCCCCGTTCCTTCCGCGACCTCGCGTGGTCCAACCTCGCCGCGCAGTCCGCAGAACAGCTGAGCCTTGCGGCCGTGCCGCTGGTCGCGGTGCTGGCGCTCGGCGCCGGCCCCGGCGAGATCGGCTTTCTTGCGGCCGTGCAGACGCTGCCCTTCCTGCTGGTCTCCATGCCCATGGGTCTGCTCGCGGACCGCATGTCGCGCCGGCGACTGATGGTCTGGGCCGAGGGCCTGCGGGCGGTGTCGCTGATCGTGCTGCTGGCGATGGTGTTCGCGTCGAAGCTCAGCATCGGCTTGCTCGCCGTGCTGGGGTTCCTGGGAGCCGTCGGCACGGTGGGTTTCAGCGTTGCGGCACCTGCGCTGGTGCCGGCACTCGTGCCGCGCGACGCGTTGGCGGCGGCCAACGGCCGGCTGGAACTGGCGCGCAGCGCGGCCTTCACCGCCGGGCCTGCACTGGCGGGCGCACTGGTCGCATGGGCCGGCGCATCCGCTGCGTTCGTCCTGGCCGCAGTGCTGTCGGCGGCAGCGGTGGCCCTGCTGCTGCGACTGAGCGAGGCGACACGCGAGCCCTCCGCCGGCCGTCATCCGCTGCTGGAAGTGCGCGACGGTGCGCGCTTCGTCTGGCAGCACGAGATGTTGCGTCCCATGCTGACGACCGGTGCGGTCTTCAACATATCCTGGTTCGTGCTGCAGGCCGGCTACGTGCCCTATGCGGTGCGAGTGCTCGGCCTCGGTGCTCAGGCGGTCGGCTTCACGCTGGCGATGTACGGCGCAGGAATGGTCGTCGGTGCGCTGCTCACGCCTCGCGTGGTGGCTCGCCTGCCATTCGGCCGCGCGATACAGGTCGGCCCTTCGGTCGCCGTTCTGGCCGCTGCGGCGATGGCCGCCACGCTCGTCGTGCCGACCGCGACGCTGGCAGCGCTCTCGTTCTTCCTGTTCGGCGCGGGGCCGATGGTCTGGGTCATCACGTCGACCACGCTGCGCCAGAGCGTGACTGCGGCCACGATGCTGGGCCGGGTGTCGGCCGTGTTTCTCACGATCAACGCGGGTGCGCGCCCCATCGGCGCCGCGCTAGGCGGCATGGTCGGCGCGGCATGGGGCGAACCGGCCTGCCTGCTGCTGGCGCTCGCGGGCTTCGGGCTGCAGGCGGCGATCATCTTCGCGTCGCGCATTGCGACGCTGCACCGGCTGCCGGTGCCTGCCATCTAGCAATCTGATGATCCAGCGGTCTAGAAAAGCGACGCCATCCCATTCGGCCGCGCATCCTCGATGTCCAGCATGCGCAGCTTGGTCAGCGCGCCGCCGCCCGCCGAAAAACCACCCGGTTTGTTGCCCGCGGCGAGCACGCGATGGCATGGCACCACGGGCGCGAACGGGTTGTGGCCCATGGCCTGCCCTACGGCGCGCGACAGGCCCTTGTCGCCCAGCTCCTCGGCGATCTCGCCATAGGTGCGGGTCTGGCCCGGCGGAATGCGCCGCGCGATCGCATAGATGCGCTGGTGGAATTCGGACACGCCGCTCATGTCGAGCTCGATGTGGCCCAGGTCGTCGCGTCCGCCGCGAAGCAGGCCCTGGATGGCCTCGACGGCGCGCTGCGCCATCTCGTTCGGAGGGCCTTCCTGCAGGTCAGGAAAACGCTGGCGCATGCGCGCTCGCGTGGCGGCCTCGCCGTTGTCGGCAGGCAACTGCACGCCGACCAGCCCTCGCGGGCCCCATGCCAGCGCGCACATGCCGATGGAGGTTTCGAACAATGCAAAGCCGCTCATTGCGATGCCTCCCGTTGCAGCGAATGCTGGCGCGATGCGAGCACCGCGCCGAGCCACAGGGCCATCGCCGAGGCCACGAGCCCGCGCGCAAGTCCGCCCGGGCCATCGGAGATCCAGCCCGTGACGGTCGGCCCGACGATCTGCCCCAGCGCGAAGATGATGGTGAAGGCGCTGATGCCTTGTGCCCAGCGCGATGGCGGCAGGTTGTGGCGCACCAGCGCGGTGGTCGATGCCACCACCGACAGGAACACCGCGCCGAAGAGCACGCCGGAGATCAGCGCCACCGGCGCCGCCGAACTCAGCACCGGCAGCAACGTCGCCACGCCGAGCAGCCCGTTGAGCAATGCCTGCGGCTGCCCGCCGCGATACCGGTCGAGCAGCCCCGCCCACAGCCGCGAGGACGCCACGCAGGCGATGCCGAGCAATGCATAGAACAGCGTGACGAAGCCGGCACTGGCACCCTGCTCGCGCAGCAGCGCGATCACGAAGGTCATGTAGCCGATGTAGCCCATGCCGAACAGGGCATAGCCCGCGAGCGCCCAGCCGAAGCGGTGCAGTGCGACCGGCGGTGCCGAACCCGGTGCTGCGACAGGTGCCGCCGGCGCGGCCGTCTGCTGCGGCATCGCACGCCCCGCCCATGCCAGCAGGCAGGTGGCCGCCGCGCTTGCCACCGCCAGCGCCCACCACGCCCAGGCCCATCCGTGGGGCACGCCCGCGGCCGCTCGCAGCACCTGCGGCACGAGCAATGCCGACAGCAGGATGCCGAAGCCGGTGCCGCCGTAGTAGATGCCCAGCAGCAGGCCGCCTCGCGCCGATCCGGCTTCGCTGAGCCGGGCCGCCAGCAGCCCGCCCGCCACGAACACCCACGCGCTGGCCACGCCCGCCAGCAGGCGCTGCAGCAGCAAGGCCGATGCATCGGTGACGAAGCCGCTGCCCGCCATGAACACGCTGGCGAGCACCGCGCCGAACACCAGCAGCCGCGTCGCGCCGAAGCGCCGCATCAGCGCCGGCGTGCCCAGCGCACCGACGAGATAGCCGACCGCGTTGGCCGTGTTCATGCCGCCTGCCAGCGCGTAGCTCCAGCCCAGGTCGGCGCGCATCGGCGGCAGCAGCAGCGCGTAGGCGAAGCGCGTGATGCCCAGCGACACAGCGGCGCCCATCGAGAGCGCGAAAGCCAGCCGCAGCGTGGGCTGGGCGGAGATGGAGGTTGGAGAGGCGAGCGTCGTCGGCATTGCGGTGGCGGGCGGCAGGCGAAGCCTATTCTGCGGCAGCCGCCGCCGGCCTGCAGGAGCCCGCCCGCTCAACCCGCTTCGGCCACCGGGTCGGCGTGCAGCAGATGCCGCTCCAGCAGCACGGCCACGTGCACCGCCTCGCGCTGCGCACCGTCGCCGATCTGGTGGCGGCAGCTGGTGCCGTCCGCCACCACGATGGCGCCGGGCTTCGCGCGGATGGCGGGCAGCAGGCTGGCCTCGGCCATCTTCATCGACACGTCGAAATGGCTGGCCTCGTAGCCGAAGCTGCCGGCCATGCCGCAGCACGAGCTTTCGATGAGCTCGGGCTGTGCGCCCGGGATCAGCTTCAGCACGTCCATCACCGGGCTCACCGCGCCGAAGGCCTTCTGGTGGCAGTGGCCGTGCAGGAGGATGGGCGCTTCGGCGGGCTTCAGGGGCAACTCGAAGCGCCCTTGCTTCAGCTCGCGCGCGATGAACTCCTCGAACAGCAGCGCGTGCCTGGCCACCAGTTCGGCCTTCTCGCCGAAACCCATGACCAGCGCCTCGTCGCGCAGCGTGAGCAGGCACGAAGGCTCCAGCCCGACGATGGGCACGCCGGCGCGCGCCAGCGGCAAGAGCGCGTCGATCAGCGCCTCTGCCTTCTTCTTCGCCTCGTCGACCATGCCGCTGGCCAGGAAGGTGCGGCCGCAGCAGTGGTGGCCGCCGCTCTTCTCCACCGTGTGCAGCACATAGCCCGCCGCCTGCAGCACGCGCGCGGCAGCGAATGCGTTCTCGCTCTCGAAGGTGCCATTGAAGGTGTCGACGAAGAGCACCGCCGTCTTGCCGCCGCGCCGCGCGATCGACAGCACCACCTCGCGCTCGACGAACAGGCCAGGCTCGCCGGCCTTGCCGCGCCAGAAGGTGTCGCCGCGCCATTCGGGCAGCGAGCGCTTCGCCGAGAAGCCCAGCAGCTTCTCGCCCAGCCATGCGGCGCCGGGCACGCTGTTGCGCAGGTTCAGCAGCCAGGGAAAGCGGCTGGCCCTGTGGGCGTAGTCGGGCAGGTTCGCCACCAGCCTGTCTTTCAGCGTGTGGCCGTGGCGCTTCTTGTAGTGGTCGAGGAACTCGACCTTCATCTTCGCCATGTCAACGCCGGTCGGGCAGTCGCGCCTGCAGCCCTTGCAGCCCACGCACAGGTCCATGGTCTCGTGCATGGCCTCGCTGGTGAAGGCATCGGGGCCCAACTGGCCCGACAGTGCCAGCCGCAGCGTGTTGGCGCGCCCGCGCGTCAGGTGCTGCTCGTCGCGCGTCACGCGATAGCTCGGGCACATGGTGCCGGTGTCGAACTTGCGGCAATGGCCGTTGTTGTTGCACATCTCCACCGCCTTGGCCAGGCCGCCCGTGCTGTCGCCACCGCTGCCGGGCGCGGTGGTCACTTCCGTCACCGGGTCGGCGTTGACGTTCCAGGCCGACCAGTCGAGCACCGGCTTGAGCTCGATGCGCCGGTACGGCTTGGGCGCCGTGGGCGGCGCGAAGCGGAACAGCGCGCCGTCGTCCATGCGCGGCGGGTCGATGATCTTGCCGGGATTGAAAAGATCGATGGGGTCGAGCTTGCGCTTGATCGCGCGGAAGGCCTCGTTGAGCGCGGGGCCGAACTGCCATTCGATCCACTCGCCGCGGCACAGGCCGTCGCCGTGCTCGCCGCTGAATGCGCCCTTGTACCTGCGCACCAGCTCGCTCGCCTCCTCGGCGATGGCGCGCATCTTCGCGGCGCCGTCGGTGCGCATGTCGAGGATCGGCCGCACGTGCAGGGTGCCCACCGATGCATGCGCGTACCAGGTGCCGCGGCTGCCGTACTTGGCGAACACTTCGGTCAGCGCGTCGGTGTACTCGGCCAGATGCTCCAGCGGCACGGCGCAGTCCTCGATGAAGCTCACGGGTTTTCCGTCGCCCTTGAGGCTCATCATGATGTTGAGGCCGGCCTTGCGCACTTCCCAGAGGTTCTTCTGCCGCGCCTCGTCGGGCATCTCGACCACGCTGCCGGGCAGGCCGAGGTCGCCCATCAGTTCGACGAGCTGCTTCAGCTGCGCAAGCAGCAAGGCCTTGTCTGCGCCCGAGAACTCCACCAGCAGGATGGCCGCCGGCTTGCCGATCAGCGCTGTCTCCACCGTCGGCTTGAAGGCAGGGTTGGCCAGGCTCAGCTCGATCATCGTGCGGTCGACCAGTTCCACCGCCGTGGGCCCGAGCCTGACGATGTGCTGGGCCGAGTCCATGGCCGCATGGAAGGTCGGGAAGTTGACGATGCCCAGCACCTTGGCGCGGGGCAGCGCCGCGAGCTTGAGCTTCAGACTGCGGGTGTAGGCCAGCGTGCCCTCGGAGCCGATCAGCAGGTGCGCGAGGTTCACGCTGCCGTCGGCCGTGTAGGGCCGCTCGCTCTGGTTGTCGAAGATGTCGAGGTTGTAGCCCGCCACGCGGCGCATGACCTTGGGCCAGTGCTCGGCGATCGCCTCCCGGTGCTGCCGCGCGAGGCTGCGCACGAACTGCGCGATGCCTGCAGCGCGCACGCCCAGCGAGCCGACGGTGCCGAACTCGACCAGCTCGCCGTTCGACAGCCACGCGCTGGCGCCCAGCACGTTGTGCACCATGTTCCCGTAGGCGATGGAGCGCGAGCCGCAGGAGTTGTTGCCCGCCATGCCGCCCAGCGTGGCCTGCGCGCTGGTCGACACGTCCACCGGATACCAGAGCCCGTGCGGCTTGAGCTGCGCGTTCAGGTGGTCGAGCACCAGGCCGGGCTCGACGGTGGCCGTGCCCTCCTCCACGTTCACGTCGAGCACGCGGCGAAAGTGCTTGCTGTTGTCGATGACCAGCGCGGCACCGGTGGTCTGCCCGCACTGGCTCGTGCCGCCGCCGCGCGCGAGCACGGGCACCTTCAGGTCGCGGGCGATGTCGATGGCGGTCGCGATGTCGCGCTCGCTCGTGGGCACGAAGGCGCCGACGGGTGTGATCTGGTAGATCGACGCGTCGGTGGCGTAGCGGCCCCGCGAGGCTTCGTCGAACAGCACCTCGCCCTGAGTCTGCGAGCGCAGGCGGCGCGCGAGCAGCTCGCAGGTGTCGTTGGGCGGAAGAACGGTTCCGGCTGGCTGCATGTGGCTGGCGGGGTCGATGCGCATGGTGATCAGGTCGCTTTGGCAGGCTTGGCCGATCTGGCCGGCTTGGTGGGTGGATAGATCTCGCCTGCGCGCAGCAGCTCCAGCACGGTGTCGCGCTTGCGCAGCACGTGCGACACCAGCACCTTGCGCATGGCCTCGGCGTCGCGCTTCGAGAGCGCGTCGATCATCTGCTCGTGCTCCTCCACCGCGTGCTTCCACTTCGCCTCGTTCTGGTTGGTGCGAAAGCGCAGCGACTGCACGCGGGCGTTGATGGAGCGGTAGGTGTTCGACAGCACCGGGTTCGCCGCAGCCTCGTTGATCGCGGTGTGGATGCGCGCATTGAGCCGGTAGTAGCCCGAGAGATCGCGCCGCGAGAAGCAGGCCAGCATCTCGTAGTGCAGCGCGCGCACCTCGGCGAGTTCCTCGTCGGTGATGCGCCTGGCGGCCAGCTCGCCCGACATGCCCTCGAGCATGGCGAGCACCTCGAAGGTGTCGAGCACGTCGGCCTCGGTGAGCTTCACGGCCACCGCGCCGCGATTGGGCAGCAGGTCGACCAGCCCTTCGGCCGCAAGCAGCTTGATGGCTTCGCGCAGCGGCGTGCGCGACACGTTCAGCTTCAGGCACAGCTCGCGTTCGTTGAGCTTGGCACCGGGCGCGATGAGCCCTTCGACCAGCATGGTCCGCAGGCGCGCGGCCACCTGGTCGTGCAGTGCGAGCCTGGAGATTTCGATGATTTCAGCTGTCATGGTTTTGTCCCTTGAACGCATTTTGAATGCAAAAAATCAGGCATACAACCCTGGCTATTCAGGGTAAACCATCAAACAAGAATGCATTTTGAATGCAAAACTGAATGTGAAAGGAGAGTCCATGCTGCAACTCGACATCCATCCCACCGGCCGCCACTTCCTCCAGATTCCCGGTCCCAGCCCGGTGCCCGACCGCATCCTGCGGGCCATGAGCCTGCCCACCATCGACCACCGCGGGCCCGAGTTCGGCACGCTGGGCCTGAAGGTGCTGGGCGGCATCCGGCAGATCTTCAAGACGAAGCACCCTGTCGCCATCTATCCCGCTTCGGGCACCGGCGCCTGGGAGGCCGCGCTCGCCAACACGATGAGCCCCGGTGATCACGTGCTCATGTACGAGACCGGCCATTTCGCCTCGCTGTGGCAGAAGATGGCCACGCGCCTGGGCCTCTCGACCGAATTCCTCGCCTGGCAGGGCGCCGACGCACAACTGCCCCACGCCCCGAGCTGGCGCCGCGGCGTGCAGGCCGACCTCATCGAGGCCCGCGTGCGCAAGGACACGGAAAGGAAGATCAAGGCCGTGTGCGTGGTGCACAACGAGACCTCCACCGGCGTCACCTCCGACATCGCCTCGGTGCGCAAGGCCATCGACGCGGCGGGTCACCCTGCCCTGCTGATGGTCGACAGCATCTCGGGCCTGGCCAGCGCCGACTACCGCCATGACGAATGGGGCGTGGACGTGTGCGTCAGCGGCTCGCAGAAGGGCCTGATGCTGCCGCCGGGCATCAGCTTCAACGCACTTTCGCCGCGCGCGCTCGAGGTCTCGAAGACCGCGAAGCTGCCCAAGGCCTTCTGGGCCTGGGACGAGATCGTCGAGATGAACAAGGACGGCTACTGGCCCTACACGCCCAACACCAACCTGCTCTACGGCCTCTCGGAGTCGCTGGACATGATCCTTGGCGAAGGGCTGGACAACGTGTTCGCGCGCCACCAGCGCTGGGCCGCCGGCGTGCGCGCCGCCGTCGATGCCTGGGGCCTGCCGATCCAGTGCGCCGACCCGGCCGTGTACTCGCCCGTGCTCACCGGCGTGATCACGCCCGAGGGCGTGGATGCCGACGCGCTGCGCCGGCTGATCCACCAGCGCTTCGATCTTTCGCTCGGCACCGGCCTGGGCAAGCTCAAGGGCCGCATGTTCCGCATGGGCCATCTGGGCGACAGCAACGACCTGACGCTGGTGGCCATGGTCGCCGGCGTCGAGATGGGCATGAAGCTCGCGGGCATCAAGCTGGCCGGCAGCGGCGTTCAGGCCGCGATGGACCACTTCTCGAGCCACACGGCACCGGCCGCGCTGCAGAAAGCCGCATAGACAACAGGCTCGCAGCGCCATCGGCGCTGCACAGGCACGCGGCGCCACCGGCACTGCACAGGTGTCAAGGCGCGGATGGCGCGCATCGGATTCCCAACCCACGACGGAGACAAGGAAGATGCAGAGACGTTCGTTGATCCAGGCCGCGGGCGCCGCAGCCGCCACGCTGGGCGTGCCCCGGCTCTTCGCGCAGGAATGGCCGACCGGGCCGGTGCGCATCGTGGTCGGTTTCCCGCCCGGCGGCGGCACCGACGCGCTGGCCCGCGTGGTCGCGCAGAAGCTGACCACCATGTGGGGCCAGCAGGTGATCGTCGAGAACAAGGGCGGCGTGGCCGGCGTGCTCGCGGCCGACTACGTGGCGCAGCAGCCCAGCGACGGCAGCACGCTGCTGATGGCCCACATCAACAGCCACGCGCTCGCGCCGAGCCTGCAGCCCAAGCTGCGCTACAACGTGGAGCGCGACTTCGTGCCCATCGTGCTGGTGGGCGTCACGCCCAACCTGCTGATCGCCAACCCCGCGCAGAAGGCGCTGTCGGTGAAGGACATCGTCGCCGCCTGCAAGGCCGCGCCCGGCACGCTGAGCTTCGGCTCGGCCGGCGCGGGCTCGGCGCAGCACCTCGCGCTGGAGATGTTCAAGCTGCAGGGCGGCGTCGATGCACTGCACGTGCCCTACAAGGGCAGCGGCCCGCTGCTGGCCGACCTGATGGGCGGGCAGATCGAGTACAGCTTCGAGACCATGACCGCCGCCACGCCGCACGTGAAGAACGGCCGCGTGCTCGCCGTGGCGCAGACGCGCACCAAGCGCGCCAAGGGCCATCCCAACGTGCCGACCATGCAGGAGCAAGGCTTCCAGGGCTTCGAGGCCACCACTTGGTACGGCCTCGCCGGGCCGGGCAAGCTGCCGGCCTCCATCGCGCAGAAGGTGAACCGCGACGTGAACACCGTGCTGGCGATGCCCGACGTGCAGGAGCGGCTCGATACCTACGGCGCGGAGGACGGCGGCGGCTCGCAGGACAAGTTCAGGCAGTTCATCGGCACCGAGATCGCGAAGTGGGCGAAGGTGGTGAAGGACGGGAACGTGCACGTGGAAACCTGAAGAACCTGGCTCACCCCCAGGCTTCGCGCACTTCGTGTCGCTACGCCACCCCCCTTCCGGGGGCAACACCTGAAGCCCGGCAAAGCCGGTTCCTCCGTGTTCCCGGAAGGATCGCCACTACCGGCCAGGCTTTTGCTGAGAAGATCGGGAAGATGACTCCATCCCAGACCGCCCTCACCGACGCACTCGTGGCCGCGCGCCGCGGCAACCGCACCCTCGACGCCACACCGTGGCTCGACACCCTCGAAGAAGCGGCGCAAGCCTATGAAGTGCAGGACGCCGTCGCGGCGGCACTCGGCTGGTTCGACAGCCAGCCCGTGCCTCGCGCATGGAAGTCCGGCGGCGGCTCGCGCAGCGCGACGCTCACGCATGCGCCGCTGCCGCCTGCAGGCGTGCGGCAGGGCCCGGCCGATTTCAGCGACCTCGTGTTCCACACCCCCGGCATCGAGGCCGAGATCGCCTTGCGGCTCGGCCAGGACGTGACGCCTGCGCAGGCCGCGAAGCTCGATCACGACAGCGCCGCATCGCTCATCGACGCCATGGCGGTTTCCGTGGAGATCGTCGATGCGCGCTGGCAGGACCTGCCCTCCACGCCCGCCCTGCTGCGGCTGGCCGACTCGCAGGTGCACGGTGCGCTCGCGATCGGCGAATGGACGCCCTGCGCCGCCATCGACTGGGCCTCGCAGCGCTGCGAGACGAAGATCGGCAATGCCGAAGTGTTGGTGCGCGAAGGCACGCATCCGCTGGCCGATCCGGCGTGGCTGCTGCCGATCTGGCTGCGACACATCACGCGCAGCGGGCAGACGGCGCCAGCCGGCACCGTCGTCACCACCGGCTCGTGGGTCGGCGTGCTGCCCTGCCGGCGCGGCGATCAGGTGACGGCCGAGTTCCCCGGCATCGGCGCCGTGCGCTTGATCGTGTAGCGCCCGCCTCCCACGCCCGAGCAGGCGACCAGGAAGTCGAGCACCGCCCGCACCCGCGCGGGCAGCGTGCCGGCCTTGCCGATGTAGACCGCGTGGATCGGCTCCACCTCGGCCGGATTGAATTCCTCCATCAGCGGCACCAGCCGGCCCGCGTCGATGTCGTGCTGTATGTGGTACAGCGACAGCCGCGCCACGCCCGCCCCCGCGATCGCCAGCTGGCGCAGTGTTTCACCGTCGCCCGCGCGCACCGGCCCGGCCACCGGCAGCCACTGCATGCGGCCGTCCACGCGCAGCGGCCAGTCGGGCGTGTTGCGGCGATAGCTCCAGCCAAGGCGGTTGTGCGCCTCCAGCTCCTGCAGCGTGCGCGGCGTGCCGTATTTCTCCAGGTAGGCGGGTGCGGCGACGATGGCCTGGCTGGTCTCGCCCAGGCGCCGCGCCACGAGGTCGGACGCCGGCAGTTGGCCCCAGCGGATCGCGATATCGGCGCGCTCGTCCATCAGGTCGACGATGCGGTCGGTCAGCGCGATGTCGAGCGTGATCTGCGGATGCATCTCCAGCAGGCGCGGCACCAGCGGCACCAGCTTGTGGTGGCCGAAAGAGACGCTGGCGTTGATGCTCACCCGACCGCGCGGCGCGGCGCCGGCCGCGGCGCAGCGCTCGGCCTCGTCCATGTCGGCCAGCACGCGCAGGCTGCGCTCGTAGAACTCGGTGCCCTCCGGCGTGAGCTGCAGCTTGCGCGTGGAGCGGTGCACCAGCTGGATGCCCAGGCGCAGCTCGAGCCGTGCCACCAGCTTGCTCACAGCGGAGGGCGTCATGCCCAGCAGGCGCGAAGCGGACGAGAAGCCGCCCGACTCGACCACCTGCACGAAGGCCTCCATCTCCCCGGAGCGGTTGACGTCGATGCGCGGCATGGTGCCCCTTCAATCTGTGATTTCAACTCACAAGTCTGTGTACCAGCGGCATTCTAGTCATCGATGGCATTCGTCCCCACAGTACGGGGCATCATGCCAATCGCTCTACTTGCCCTCACCGCCGGTGCCTTCGGAATAGGCACCACCGAGTTCGTCATCATGGGCCTGCTGATGCAGGTCTCGACGGACCTTCACGTCTCCATCACGGCCGCCGGCCTGCTGATCTCGGGCTATGCGCTCGGGGTGGCGGTGGGCGCGCCGGTGCTCACCATCGCCACCCGCAAGCTGCCGCGCAAGACGGTGCTGCTCGCGCTGATGGCGATCTTCACGCTCGGCAACCTCGCCTGTGCCCTGGCACCCAACTACGAGATGCTGATGGCCGCGCGCGTCATCACCTCGCTGGCGCACGGCACCTTCTTCGGCGTCGGCTCGGTGGTCGCCACCGGCCTGGTGCCCCCGGAGCGCCGCGCCTCGGCCATCGCGATCATGTTCACCGGCCTGACCGCAGCCACGCTGCTCGGCGTGCCGGCCGGCGCCTGGCTGGGCCTGCATTTCGGCTGGCGCTCGACCTTCTGGGCCGTGACGCTGATCGGCGTGCTGGCCTTCGCGGTGCTCTCGGTCTTCGTCCCCCGCGTCAAGGACTCGGCCAAGCCCGCGCCGCTGCGCGAGGAACTGGGCGTACTGGCGCGTCCGCAGGTGCTGCTCGGCCTGGCGATGACGGTGCTCGGCTTCGCCGGCGTGTTCGTGGTCTACACCTACATCCAGCCGCTGCTCACGCAGGTCACGGGTCTCTCTGAATCGGCGGTGTCGCCGATCCTGCTGGTGTTCGGCGGCGGCCTCGCCGTCGGCAACCTGCTCGGCGGCAAGCTGGCAGACCGCGCGCCGATGGCTGCCGTGTTCGGCACGCTGGTGGCGCTGGCGGTGGTGCTCGGCGCGATGCAGTTCACCATCGGCACGCCGTTCACGGCCGTGGTGTTCGTCGGACTGCTCGGGATCGCCTCCTTCGCCACCGTCGCACCGATGCAGCTGCGGGTGCTCGAAAAGGCTTCCGGCTCCGGCCAGAACCTCGCGTCCAGCCTCAACATCGCGGCCTTCAACCTGGGCAACGCCCTCGGCGCCTGGGTCGGCGGCGTGGTGATCGACCATGGTCCCGGGCTGCGCGCCCTGGGCTGGGTGGCCGCGGCGATCACCCTGCTGGGCCTGGCCATCGCACTTTGGAGCCGCGCGCTCGACCGGCGCGATCCAGGCAATGCGCTGGCCGACTGCGCTTCGGCTCGAGCCTGAGCCTTGCCCTGGCTTCTGACGCGCGGGGCGGGAGCACAATCGCGCGGCCCATCTCCCGCGCTCCTCTCCACATCCGCCCTGCCATCGCCGCCGACGCTCCCGCGCTGGCGGCGTTGTCCATCCAGGTCTGGCTCGACACCTACGCGACCGAAGGCGTCAGCGATCTGATTCCGCGCTACGTGCTGGACGAGTTCACGCCCGCCGCGTTCGTATCGCGGATCAGCGATCCGAGCACCGCAGTATTCGTCGCCGAGGCCGGCGGCCTCTTGGCGGGCTATGCCCGGCTGCGCTTCGGCGCATCGCAGAAGCTCTTCCCTGCCGCCGACACCGAGCTATGCACCCTCTACGTGCAGGCGCCCTTCACCCAAGCCGGCGTGGGTTCCGTCCTCTTGCACGAGGCCCGTGCCGCGGTACGCAGCCGCACGGGCAGCGACGCGCTCTGGCTCACGGTCAACGTCCTGAACCTGCGCGCCTGCGCCTTCTACGGGAAGCACGGTTTCGTGCGCACGGGCACCGCCTGGTTCACGCTGGGCGACGCCCGTCACGAAAACCACGTGCTGGGCATCTGCTGAACGTTCGGGCCTGCCCGCTCAATACTCCAGCCGCGTCGGCAGATCGCTGCGCGAGCCACCGGACTGCATGAAGAACGCGAACCTGTCGCGTCCTGCGGCCTTGGCGTTGTAGAGGGCCACGTCGGCGCGTGCCAACAGTTCTTCGGCGGTGGCCGACGAGCCGGTCGCGCGGTGGAAGGCGATGCCGATGCTGGTGGTGACGTCGACGCGCTGGCCATCCACCACGAAGGGCGGCGTGTGGACGCGGTCCACGATCTTCTCGGCGACCACGCCAGCCGCGTCCGGCGTGCTCAGCCCTTCCAGCACCAGCACGAACTCGTCGCCGGCCAGCCGCGCGACCATGTCGGTGCCGCGCACGCAGCCCTGCAGCCGCCGTGCGTATTCGGTCAGCACCGCGTCGCCCACTGCATGGCCCATGGTGTCGTTGATGGCCTTGAAGTGGTCGATGTCGAGGAACATCAGCGCCATCGCATGGCCGGTGAGCTGGCTGCGCAGCACCGCGGCGGGCAGGTATTCGTTGAAGGCCAGCCTGTTGGGCAGGCCAGTGAGCGTGTCCAGGCGCGCCAGCTCGATGAGCTTGTGCTCCACCACCTTCAGCGCGGTGATGTCCAGCGCCAGGGAGAAGATGCCGTGCGTCACGCCGTCGGTGCGCACGTCGGGCACGTAGATGACCTGGGTGACGCGCTCGCTACCGCCGCGCTGCATGCGCGCCTCGAACTCCACGCGCTCGCCGGACAGCGCCCGCGCGAGCATCGGCCGGCGCGACTCGTACACCTCGCGGCCCGACACCTCCTGCACGTGGCGACCGAGCACCTGCGCCGGATCGAGCCCGAGCCACTCGCGGCTGGTGGCGTTGGCGAAGGTGATCTTCTCGTCGCGGTCGATGTAGGTGATGAGCGCCGGCATGTTGTCGGTGATGGCGCGCAGGCGCAGCTCGCTCTCGGCCTGGCGCAGCTCGGCTTCCTTCAGCGCCGTGATGTTGAAGGACATCAGGTAGAAGCCCACCACCTCGCCGCGCAGGTTCTTGTCGGGAATCAGGTTCACCTGGAAGTAGCCCTGGCGGCCGTGCAGCGGCGCGCGCACCGGAAAGCGGACCTTCTTGCCCGAGAACATGACCGGAAGGTACGGTTTGAGCTGGGTGTAGACCGTGCCGCCCAGCGCCGAGTGCAGCGTCGTTCCCTGCAGCGGCGCCTTCTCGCCCAGGCCCGCCATCTGGCGCGCGCGGATGTTCGCGAACAGGCAGTTCTGCTGGCGGTCGAAGTAGCCCACCAGCGCCGGAATGCTGTCGGTCACGTCGCGCAGGCGCGTTTCCTGTTCGCTCAGCGCGCGGCGTATGTTGACCTCCTCGGTGATGTCGAAAGTCATCGAGAACACGCCGCTCACCTTGCCCTCGGCGTCGAAGTCGGGGATGTAGTGGGCCTTGAAGATGCGGTCGCCGATGCCCAGCGCCGGGTCGCCGGACTTCTCGAGGATCACCGTCTCGCCGGCCAGTGCCCGCATGATGTGCGGCTCCACCAGAGCGAAGTCGGCCGGCCCGCGCACCTCCGGCATCAGGCGGCCGACCAGCGGACCGTTGCCGCTGTGCAGCGCCCGCACGTGCGCGTTGACGAAGGTGTAGCGCAGCGATGCGTCGACGTGCGACACCATCGCCGGAATGCTGTCGGCGATCACGCGGACCTGGGCCTCACTGTGCGCGAGGCTGCGTTCGATGGCGCGCCGCTGCTCCATCAGCTCGTCGAAGGTGCGCGCCAGGTCGCCGATCTCGTCGGCCACATAGGTGCGCTCCGCCACCGGCGTGTCGTCGTCGACCCGGGAAGGCGCCTGCTGGGTCGACTGCATGTGGCGGTGCAGTACCGCCAGCGGCGTCAGCTGCCGGCGCACCACCACAAGCGTCAACGCACCGGCGCACAAGGCGAGCGCGAAAGCGCCGAACCAGGCGCCGCGCTCGATGGCATTGATGCTCGCGAAGGCCTCGCTGCGCGGATACATGGCGCCGACGATCCAGTTCGCCTGCACCATCCGGTCGAAGGCGTAGAGGCTGGGGACTCCGGCTTCATTGATGCCCTCGCTGGAGCCCTGGAAGCCCGCCATCGCCCGCAGGATCTGCGCGTCGCCGCCGCTGCCGTTGGCCTGGACCTGGTTCAGGATGCGCGAGACGTTCGGATGGTCGACCATGATGCCGTCCACCGTGGTCACGAACAGGTAGCCGGTCTTGCCGAACTTCACGTCGGCAAGCGTGCCCAGCACGCTGCGATCTTTCAGGTTGATGGCGCCTGAGATCACGAAGCGCACCTGCCCGGTACCGTCGAATACCGGCTCGGTGATGGCCACCTGCGCCAGTCCGTTGAGCCGGTTGCGGTACGGCTCGGACACCAGGCCGGCCCTGGAGGCGACCGTCTGCTGGAAGTACGGCCGGTCCTTGACGTTCACCTTGCCGATCGCCTGCGCACCGTTGAGGTTGGCCACCAGGTTGCCGTCCATGTCGAGGAAGGCGACGTTGTCGAAGGCCTGGCGCAGCGCGGCATGCTTCTCGACGAAGGCCTGCAGCGCCGCGGTGCCCTGGAAGTCCTGCGCCTCCACGCTGCCGCTGAAGGTCTGCAGAAGGATGCGGCGGCTGCCGAATTTCTGGTCGATCGCATCGGCGATGGCGTCCACCCGGGCGAACTCCTCGGCCGCGATCGAGGCGCGCATGCTGCTCTTGACCAGATGTAGCGCGAAGGTGGCGATCGCGAAGGTGGCCAACAGGACCACCGCCGCCACGCCCAGACTCAGGCGTGTGTGCAATCCGAACCGGAATTTCGAGGGACCTGTTTGATTCATTGAACTTGCTCGGGGCCGGTACGTTGCCGGCGGCGGGTTTCCCGCCCTCCGAGTATCGGTGGGTTCGGGTTGCCGCGGAAGATGCAGGATTTACGCCGTGCAGACGCGGGCGGATTCAGCGCCCGCGGGACGCGCCTCGCTCCCGGCAGCGAGACTGCGTCGTACCACCCGACCCGCCGGAGGAGCCCGAGCCCTCCAATCCGGCGCCGCCGATTTCTACAGCACCTCTCCCGATGCGCTCAGGGCGACGGTCGCCTTCGAAGCTGCCATCGGCATCGAAGCTTCGGCGGGCTCGAGCAGCGCGTCGACCAGTGCGTCCACACGCCGCTCCGCGCGCCGGATCGACTGCGCGAGCTGCTCGCCGCCGAACTCGTCGGACTCCACCGCCGCCTCGTGCACCTCCGTGATGCCGATGTAGCCGAGCGCGCTGCGCACGCTGCTCTCGGTGTGGTTGAGGTGAGCGATGCGCCCGCCCGGGTCGTAGCCGTGATCGCCGCGCGCACCCAGCAGCACCGCGCGCTTGCCCGCGTCCGCCAGCATCGGCCAGTACGGCACCGCGCCGCGCGAGCGGTCGAAACCGAAGGTCCGGCCCACGCGCACGATGTTGTCGATCCAGGCCTTGAACTGTGCCGGCGCGCTGAAGTTGTACATGGGCAGGCCGACCACGATCAGGTCGGCCGCGAGCAGTTGGTCGACCAGCCTGTCGCTCTCGGCGAGCACCTCGGCCATCCACGGTTCGCGCGCGGCGGGGGGCGTGAAGGCGGCGTGGATCCAGCGCCCGTCGACGGGTGCCGGCGGCTGCTGGCCGACGTCGAGGTAGTCGACGCGGTCGGCGGGCCGCGCCTTCCGCCAGCGCTCGACGAAACGCGCGGAGAGCCGGCGGGTATGGGAGCCGTGCAGGTCGGTGTCGGAGCGGCCCGGCCGGGCGCTGGCGTCGATGTGGAGGATATTGATGGTCGCGTTCTTCATGGATGAGTTTCCTTCTTTCGTATCGCGCTGCCAGAATGGGGCGCTGGCTTCGAATCTAGGATTCAAAGGCCGGCTTCACAAACGATCATTTCTCCACGCATGAAAGAGATTGGCTCATCTGTACGCACGTCGCGCAGGCTGCCCCCGCTGCTCGCGCTGCGAGCCTTCGAGGCGGCGGCGGCCCACCTGAGCTTCCAGCGGGCGGCGCAGGAGCTTTCGGTGACGCCGTCGGCCATCAGCCACCAGGTGCGCGCGCTCGAGGAGTCGCTCGGCCAGCCGCTTTTTCGCAGGCTCACTCGACAACTCGCGCTGACGCCAGCGGGGCAGCGGCTCTTCGACGACCTGCGCACCGGCTTCGACCTGCTGGAAGCCGGCGTCGACAAGCTGCGCCGCCCGCCCGCCTCGCAAGCCGTGACCCTGAGCACCAACACCGCCTTCGCCGCGCGCTGGGTGCTGCCGCGCATCGAGGCATTTCGCAAGGCCTGCCCCGGCGTCGAACTGCGGCTGCATGCGAGCGACACCCTGGTCGACCTGGCGCGCGGCGAGGCCGACATCGCCGTGCGCTCGGGCAACGGCAACTGGCCCGGCTTGGTGTCGCGCGAGCTGATGCGCGAGCGCTACGCGCCGCTGTGCAGCCCGATGCTGGGCCTGAACGACGCGGCAGACCTGCCGAAGCACCGGCTGATCCACTGTGACTGGCAGCCGCAGGCGCTCGCGCCCGCCGTATGGCCGCGATGGTTCCGCGAAGCCGGCATCGCGCCGCCGAGGGGGCGAGCGATGAAGGCATCGGGCCTGTCGTTCTCCGACGAGACGCACGCCATGCTGGCCGCGCTCGCCGGCCATGGCGTGGCCCTGTTGAGCCTCACGCTGTCGGCCGAGGAACTCCGCAGCGGCGCGCTCGTGCAGCCCTTCGGGCCCGCGCTGGACACCGGCAGCTACTTCCTCGCCGTCGCCAATGGCAGGGAGGACGAGCCGGGGGTACGCGCCGTGTGGGAGTGGATCGCGTCGCAGGCTTCGGCAGGCTGAAAATTCATCCGACGATCGGACTTGCGGCTTGTTACCGGTTTCGCTGAGACTCCGGCAACAACAACCGAGCGAGGAGTCCCCATGAAGAGGTTTGCCGACGCGCCCGTTGCCATCGCGACAGGCGCGCTTCTTGTAATGGTTTTAACCTCATGCGGAGGTGGGGGCGGAGGCGGCGGTGGCGGCGCAGTGGGAGGAATCGGCATTGGCCTGGGCACGGGTGGGACCACGCCTCCCACCACCACGCCACCGGCTGCGAACACCCCCGAACTTCCGGCGCGCGACGCCCTCATCGCCCGCGCCAGGAGCTACGAACTCGACACGCCATACGTGCCGCCGCCGGGCGATCCGCTCGAGCACAACACCTCGGGCTTCGCCAAGACGATGTGCTCGGCAGCCTTCATCACCGGGCTCGATCCCGTCGTCGCAGCCGAGAGCGTGGGCTATTTCACCGGCCCCTACGCCCAACGCAAGAAGGTCGGCGCTCCGGTCGTCGACCGTACGAAAAAAGAAGTCCGCATCACCATCCCCAGCGGCCCCACGTTGACGGCCCGCTACTACGGTTCGCAAGGCTGCATCACGCTGCCGCCGGGCAGGGACGACGTCTTCTTCGCCCCGGTGACGGTCAATAGCGCCCTGCCCGATCCTGCGACGCAGGCGTGGCCCATGGGCGACGTCATGCCGGGCGGCATCCCACCCGGCATCGACACCGCCAAGGTGAGCCAGGCAGTCGACGCGGCCTTCGAACTGCCCGAGGCCTACACCGCCGCTTTCGTGGTCACGCACAAGGGCCGCATCGTCGGCGAGCGCTACATGAACGGCATCACGCCGAGCACACCGCTGGAATCGTGGTCGATGGGCAAGAGCGTGACGGCGACCATGCTCGGCGTGCTCATGAAGCAGGGCGAATACCAGCTCGACCAGCGCGCGCCCATTCCGGAATGGCAAGGGGCGGACGACAAGCGCAAGGAGATCAGGATCTCCGACATCCTGCACATGTCGAGCGGCCTTCGCATCAAGGCGCCGGACGATCCGGACTTCAACCCCAACGGCACCTATCCCGACCACGTCTACTTCTACACGGGCCGCATCAACATCTTCAACTATGCGGCCACGCGGCCACAGCAATGGCCGCCGAACACCATCGGCCGCTACCGCAACACCGATCCGGTACTGGCGAACTACCTGATCAGGCTGGCCGTGGAGAAACGCGGCGAGGAGTACCTGTCGTTCCCGCAGAGAAACCTGTTCGACAAGATCGGCATCCGCACGATGACGCTGGAGACCGACCCGTACGGCAACTTCATGGGACAGGGCTACGACTTCATGTCGGCCCGCGACTGGGCGCGGCTGGCCAATCTCTACCTGCAGGACGGCGTGTGGAACGGCGAGCGCATCCTGCCCGAAGGCTTCGTCAAGTTCGTCAGCACGCTCGCACCGGCCTGGGCCGCCGACAAGCGGCCGATCTACGGCGGCTTCTTCTGGCTCAACGGCACGAGCACGTGGCCCGTGCCGACCACGGCCTACTACATGCTTGGTGCCGGCGGGCAGGTGGTGCTGATCGTTCCGTCCCACGACCTCGTGGTGGTGCGGATGGGCTTCGACAAGGGCGAAAGCTCGTCGGTCACGAGCCTTCGCAAGGCGCTGACGCTGCTGATGCAGGCGGTGCCCGCGTCGTCGTAGTTCGTGGAAATGAAGAAAGGCCTCCCGAAGGAGGCCTGCCTTGCGAAGCGCCGTCCGGCGCCGGCTCAGCGTGTCTTGCTCAGCAGGGTCTGCACCAGATAGCCGTCGCGGAAGACGGCCTCGATGGTCCCATTGACGTGGTCGGAGGGATGCGCCGTCACGAACTTCTCCTCGGTCACGCGGTAGACCACCATGGTGCAGGACGAGTGCCTGCTCAGCGTGCGGGCCACGCCCGTGGCCTGCCTGAGGGTGGGATACGTCTCCATGGGGTCGCGAACTGTTTTACCGGATGTGGTTCCAAATGTTAACCCGTAGGTACTCAACATCTCTAAGGGTATCTTCCGAGCGCCAACAGCGCGGACTGTCCTCAGGCCTGTGATTTCGAAGATTGAAGCGTCTCGTCGTGCTCGGCGCAACCGGCAAGCTGGCTCAATCCAGGCTCGGAAAGCCTGTAGCCCAGCCTTTCCATGACTCGCTTCGCACCCAGGCTCTCGTAGAAAGCGATGCCCCTCAGGTTGAACGCCTTTACCGGCCAGTCGATGCGGGCGCACCCGTGCCTTGTGGCGTACCGGGCGACCCAAGCCATCAACGCCCTGCCGGCCCCGTGGCTCCGGTGCGACGAGCGAACGTAGAGCTCCTTCAACTGGCAGTGCCTGCGCTGATCGGGAGAGAAATCGACCAGCGAATACACCAGCGAGATGGCTGCGAGGCCGATCACCGTCCCGCTTTCGTCCTGCGCCACGACAAGGCGCTGGAACGACCCGGGGGCCAGCAGGTTCGCGGTCAGATGCTCTCTCACCAGCTCTCGGGCGACCTCGGCGCCGTCGTTGTAATAGGCATGCAGCTCGGACAGCAGGTCGACCAGCGACTCGTGCTGTGCTTCGGAGACAAGGTCAACGCGCATTGGAAGTCCCAGGCAGGCCCACGGCCAAAGGCGGCGATGCTATCAAGGCACGGTTGGAGGGGCAGCCCGCACCGCACCCTCACTACACTGCCCTGCGATGAACCACCCCGCCCCATCGCATCCCTCGCCAACCGCCTTCTTCCGAAGCGGCGAAATGCTGCGCAGCCGCCGCGTGAGCGACGTGGTGCTGACCGGCACGGTGGACGTTCCCATGCCTCCCACTCGCCTGCTCGCCGACTGGGAACGCGAGATCTCCTCGCAGCTCGCACTGGAACCCGGAGACGTGGAGCCCCTGCCCCTCGCACGGGCCCGCGCGCGCTGGCCGGACTACCGGCTGTGCGTCCAGGCTGCGTTCGACTGGGCGCAGGCGCAGGACCTGCCCGGGGTGCTCGCTTCCAGCGACGTCGCCCTGATGGCCTGCCGCGGTGCGAAGTACCACCACGACGGCATGCAGTACGGCTTCGCGGCGTTCTGCAATCTCTTCATGAGCGAGGACAAGGGGCTGGACCTGCACTTTCCCGCCGCAGGCCGGCGCATTCCGCTCAAGCGCGGGACCATGGCGATCTTCGACACCGGCCAGCCTCACGCGGTGATCCGGCGCGGCAGCAGCGGCTTCGATGCAGCCGACTTCGCGCATGGCAGCGACTGCAACCTGGTCTTCCTGACCTGGGAGCTCCCCATCGAGGACGCCTCCGTGGCGAAAGCACTGCGGATCGAGTTCGACGTCGCCGCAGCGAACGCTGCACATCCTGACGAGGAGTCGCTCATGCTGGGCGGCAAGCCTGCCGTCGTGAACCCGGCTTCCGGCCAGTGGATGCGCGATGGCTGACCGATTTCGCTCAGCGCTCCTGTGAACGAGCCGCAACGCCGGCGGCAAGCTCCGCCAGGCATTCCCTGACCGCCTGAAGCGGCGTCTTCTCATGGCAGCGTGCAGCGGCCTCGCGCGCGACGGCTTCGCTCAGGCGCCGCTCCTGCGCCGCCTCCACCTGCAGCTCGACGATCCATTTCATGAGCACCGCCAGCACGATCAGCAGCCCGATCGCCGCGCCGATCAAGGTCAGGCGCCAGTTGCCGATGCGAAGTACGGGGGCCGCGGCAGGCTTGCCGGCCATGCCTTCTTCATGCGCGGACATCTAGCGCGGCAGGCCCGGAAAGCCCCACATGCTCAGGCCGAGGATCAGTCCGATCCCGAGGGAAACGATGGCGGCCGTGGTCAACACCGATGCCGCCACGATGTTCTGGACGAACAGAGCCATCATCACGAACCCCACCGCGGCGACGAAGCACATCACAACCGGCAGCAGCGCCCTGAGCGCCGCGCCGCGCCCGGGCACCAAGGGTGGTTCGTCCGGGCTGCCTTCTCGCAGGAACGGGGTTCGCATGAATGTCCTCCTCTTCGCGATATCTCGCGTGTATGCATGGGTCCGCTGAAGAAGGCCGGCTGCTTCGGGGCAACCTTTTCTGAGCTTCCTCAAAGAAAGTGACTGAAGGTTAAGGAAAGGATCCGGCCGGGCTAAGGGATTACTGCGCGAACCTTGCGGATGAGAAGAGGCGCGGCGAACAAAGCTCGACGGCCTGCGCAATAGTTAACAACCGGTGAACAGCAAGGCGCCGCCTGATCCTCGCGCGGACTCTAGGGGCGCGAGCCGGCAGCCACCAGTGCCGAAAGTCACTGCAGGCGGAGTCAGGCGTTGTCGCCGGGCGGCTGCAGCGCCCTCACCCAGTCGAAAACCGCCGCCACGGCGGGCTCGTCGCGTCGCTCCTTCGGGCAGACGAGATGGAACGGCAAGCCCGGCAGTTGCGGACCGAAGGGCTGGACGAGATTGCCCGCGCGCAGTTCGTCGGCGATCAACGCAAGGCTCATCAGGGCGACGCCCTGTCCCTGCAGCGCTGCCGACACGGTGTGCGTCTCATCGGAGAACACCGGGCCGGCCGACACGTCGAGACCCGGCACCTGCGCCTCCTGCTGCCACGCGGTCCACGTGCCCGGCTGGGTCTTGCTGCCCGGCACCTCGAAGTGCAGCAGCGTATGCCGCACCAGTTCGCCGGGGCGGCGCAGCTTGAGCGCGGGGCTGCACGCCGGCGCGAAGACGTTGTCGAACAGCTTCTGCGACACCATGCCGGGCCACGCCCCGCGCCCATAGCGGATCGCGATGTCGGCGGTGACGCCGTCGAGCGGCACCGCGTCGTGCGACGCGTGGATGCGCAGGTCGAGCCTCGGATGCAGCGCGCGCAGCGTGCTCACGCGCGGCAGCAGCCATCGCGCCGCGACAGCCGGCGTGGTCGACAGCGTGATGGCGGTCCGCTCGGGCGGCGCACGCAGCCGCGCGACCGCATTCGCCATGGCATTGAACGATTCGCCGAGCACCGCCTGCAGTTCCCTGCCCTGCGGCGTGAGCACCAGTTGCCTCGGCTGCCGGATGAAGAGCGCCACGCCAAGCGAATCCTCGAGCTGGCGCACCTGGTGGCTGATGGCCGTGGGCGTCACCGACAGCTCATTGGCCGCGAGCTTGGCGCTGCAGTGCCGCGCGGCGGCCTCGAAGGCGCGCAGCGCCGCCAGCGCAGGGAGTTGGCGAAGGTTGGCCATGGATGGGCGAATGGATGAATTAATTTTTCAGCAGCGCAAAGAAATCGTCGTTTGTCGCCGCATCAGTGCATCGGTAGATTTCACTTCATGCCAGGCAGACAGCTGAATTCTCTTCATCCAAATCTTCATGTCAAAGAGGACCGCTCCATGACCACACTGCTCCACATCGACGCCAGCGCCCGCCCCGGCCGCTCGGGCACGCACGTCCACGGCTCGCATTCGCGCCGCCTCAGCCATCACTTCGTCACGACCTGGCGCGCAGCGCGGCCCGATGACGAAGTGATCTACCGCGACGTCGGCGCCACGCCGCCCGGCCACGTCACCGGCGAATGGATCGCTTCCGGCTACACGCCGGCCGGGCAGCGCGAGCCGTGGATGCACGCGGTGCTCGCCGAAAGCGACGCGCTGATCGCCGAGGTCCGCCGCGCCGACGTGCTGGTGATCGGCGTGCCCATGTACAACTTCGGAATGCCCGCCCCGCTGAAGTCATGGATCGACAACATCGTGCGCATCGGCTCCACCTTCGACTTCGACCCCTCCCGCGACAACCCGTACGTGCCGCTGCTGGCCGAGCGCCATCGCCGCACGGTGCTGCTCACCTCGTGCGGCAGCAGCGGCTACGGGCCGGGCGGCTTCCAGGCGCAGATGGACCTGCTCACACCGGGCGTCACGAACCCGCTGGCGCTGCTGGGATTGAACGAAGTCCACAGCTTCGCGATCGAGCACGCGGAGGACCACGGCGATCTGCTGGAGCGCTCCATCTCGAATGCGCTCGCGCGCGTGGAGGCACTGGTCGCCGAACTGCAGGCCGTGTGATCGCCGGCCTGCCCTTCATCAACTTTTCCGGCCCTTCGTTCAGGCCGAGCGCAGCTGCTCGCGCAGCTTCTGGCCGATCTCGGGCCGCTCCAGGAAAGGGTCGGCCGGATTGGTGATGGAGACAATGTTCTCCATGCGGCTGCGCACGTTGCCCAGCGCCTTCGGATGGCTGAACACGTAGAACTGGTTGTCGCTGATGGCCTCGAACACCTTGGCGGCCACTTCGGCGGCGGTGATCTTGCCGCTGCTCACCGCCTTGTTGCTCATCGCCTGGCCGATCAGCTGGCTCTTGGTGAGCTCGCTTTCCTTCGGTGCATTCGGGCGGTTGCGCTCGCTGCTGGTGATGCCCGTGGGCACGAAGTACGGGCACAGCAGGCTCGCACCGATCTGGTCGGTGACGAGGTTCAGGTCCTGGTACATCGTCTCGGTGAGGCTTACCACCGCGGCCTTCGCGGCGTTGTAGATGCCCATGTTGGGCGGCGTGAGCAGGCCGGCCATGCTGGCGGTGTTGGTCACGTGGCCGCGGTAGGACGGGTCTTTCGCGGCAGCTTCCAGCATCATCGGCACGAACAGGCGCACGCCGTGGATCACGCCCCAAAGGTCCACGCCCAGCACCCACTCCCAGTCGGCGACCGTGTTCTCCCACACCAGCCCGCCGGCACCCACGCCCGCGTTGTTGAACACGAAGTGCGGCGCGCCGAAGCGCTCCTTCACCGCAGCGGCCAACGCCTCCATCTGCGCGGCGTCCGACACGTCGACCTTGCGCGCCAGCACCTGAACGCCGGCCACTTCCATCTCCGCCGCAGCCTTGTCGAGCGCGTCCTGCTGCACGTCGACCAGCACGAGGTTCATGCCGCGGGCGGCGCCGATGCGCGCGCATTCCAGGCCGAAGCCCGAACCCGCGCCAGTGAGAACTGCGGTCTTGCCCTTGAAGTCCTGAATCATTGGGTGCTTTCCTTTGGTTGTCTCTGCGCCGTCTATTGGACCGCTTCGCGCAGAGATCGACTGTCGTTCGCGTGACCCGAATCAGCCTTCCGCCTTTTTCAGCACATACCCGATGCGGGGAAAGTGCACATGCACCGTGCCCACTTGCTCGCTGCTGCGCTCCAGCGTGTAGTGCGTGCGCGTGGCGGCGACCAGCGTGCCGGGCGTCTCTTCGAGGCCGAAGCTCTCGGCGCGGATGGTGACGGCGCTGCCCAGCGGGATGCCGTGGTCGTCCTGGAAGGTGCTGTCGGTCAGCAGCGAGTGCGGCGTGGAGGCCTTGGCGACCGCGATGGCTTCTGCGCTCGTGAACTTCTCGGGCACGTCGTGGCCGATGGCGGCCATGCGGTCCATCCAGTCGACCACCGCGGGCGTGAGGTCGAGGATGGTGCGGACCGACTCGATGCGCCGCGTGTACCACAGCGGGTGGTAGGCCGAGAAGTCGGCGATGCTGGGCACCTCGCCGAGCAGGTAGGGCTTCTCGTCGAGCATGTCGGAGAGCCGGCGCAGATACGACTTGTAGGCGCTGGTGGCATCGGCCGGGCGCAGGCGGGTCATGTTGCCGGCGCTCATCTTGCCGCGGTCCTCGCCGAAGGCCTTGGCCGCTTCCGGCGGGGCCTTGGCGAACACCTCGGCCGCGCCCCTGGGCTGGAGGTTCCATGCCATGGCGGCCCAGAAGAGCGTGGTGTCGGCCCATTGCGCGAGGATGCGCGACATGCCCTTCTCGGGCTCGGGGTAGAGCGTGGGCGTGGGCTGCAGGTGCTCCAGCACGTCGGCGATGAGCGCGCTGTCGCAGTAGATGTCGGCACCGATCTGCAGGAACGGCGTCTTGCGGTAGCCGCCGGTGAGCACCTCCACGTCGGGCTTGGGCATGATCGGCGGGATGAAGACCGACTTCCACGGCAGCTTCTTGGCGCCGAGGATCAGGCGCACCTTCTCCGAGAACGGCGAGGTGAGGTAGTGATGAAGGATCAGGTCGGCCATGTTCGTGGGCTTTCTAGCGTTGTGATGTTGGCGCGCTTCAGCGGGGCTGGGCGCGCTGGATGATCGAATCGAAATCGGTGCCTGCGGCCAGGGTGCCGAAGGCATGGCCCCAGTCGCCGGCAAGGCGCGATGCGCAGAAGGCGTGCGCCACTGCAGGCGGGGCAGTCTGCACGAGCAGCGCGGCCTGCACGGCCAGTGCGACATCCTGCGCAAGGCGGCGGGCCTCGGCCTCGGAAGCCATCGCCTCGATGCGCGCCGGCAGTGCGTCGGCGAGGCGGTCGAGCGCGGCATGCCGCCCCCTCGCGGGCGCCAGCTCCTTCTCGAGCGCGGCCACCGCATCGCCCTTGCGCAGCCCGCGCAGCAGGTCGAGCGCCATGATGTTTCCCGCGCCCTCCCAGATGGAGTTGAGCGGGATCTCGCGGTAGATGCGGGCCATGATGCCCTCGCCGCCCTCCTCCACATAGCCGTTGCCGCCGAGGCACTCCATGGCTTCCTGAGCGAAGGCGCTGCCGCGCTTGCAGATCCAGAACTTGGCGACCGGTGTGAGCAGCCGGGCCATCAGGCGTTCGTGCTCGTCGGACTGGTGGTCGAAGGCCCGCGCGAGGCGGATGGCAAGCGCGGTTGCAGCCTCGCTCTCCAGCGCAAGGTCGGCCAGCACGTTCTTCATCAGCGGCTGGTCGATCAGCGGCTTGCCGAAGGCCATGCGCTGGCTGGCGTGGTTGAGCGCGATCGCCAGTGCCTGGCGCATCAGGCCGCTGGTGCCCAGCGCGCAGTCGAGCCGCGTCATCGTGCCCATCTCGAGGATCTGCGGAATGCCGCGGCCCTCATCGCCCACGAGCCACGCGGTTGCGCCGTGAAACTCGACCTCGGAGCTCGCGTTGGCCTTGTTGCCCAGCTTGTCCTTCAGCCGCTGGATGCGGATCGCGTTGCGCGAGCCATCCGGCAGCACGCGCGGCAGGAAGAAGCACGAAAGCCCGGCGGGCGCCTGCGCGAGCACCAGGAAGGCATCGCACATCGGTGCCGAGAAGAACCATTTGTGGCCGGTGATGGCGTAGCGCTCGCCCCAGGCATCGCTGCCGCCTTCGCGAACCGCCTGGGAAGTGTTGGCCCGCACGTCGGAGCCGCCCTGCTTCTCGGTCATGCCCATGCCCATGGTCACGCCGGGCTTGTCGCCGAAGGGCTTGAGCGTCGGGTCGTACCAGAGGCTGCCGAGCTTCGGTGCCCAGTCGGCATGCACCGCCGCGTTGCCGCGCAGCGCAGGCGTGACGGCGTAGGTCATGGAGATGGGGCAAAGGATCGACGGCTCCAGCTCGGTGAAGAGCATGAAGCCGGCCGCGCGCAGCACGTGCGGCGAGGCGGAGGTGCCGGTCCACGGCGTGCCGTGCAGGCCGGCGCCCACGGCGGCGCTCATCAGTGCGTGATAGCTGGGGTGGAATTCCACCTCGTCGATGCGCCGCCCGAAGCGATCGTGCGTGTGAAGCTCGGGCGTGTGGACATTGGCGAGCCGCGCATGCGCCTGCATGCCGGCCGAGCCGAGGGTGGCGCCCAGTTCGTGCAGTTGCGTGGTCTGCAGCGTGGGCGCGTTGAACTTCAGTGCATCGCGCAGCGGCCGGTTGGTGTCGAAGAGGTTGTAGTCGACCAGCGGCTCGGGCTGGTTGAAGACCTCGTGCGTCGAGTTCATTCGAATACCTCCGTGCTCTGCACCGCGGTGCTCGCTTGCTTGGGGCGGCCCGGCGCGGCGCGCATGACCGGCCTCCTTGCCGTGCGTTCAGCTCATCGGCGCATCAATCAGACGAGCTTGACCAGTTGCTTGCCGAAGTTGCGGCCCTTGAGCAGGCCCAGGAAGGCCTCGGGAGCCGACTCGATGCCCTGCGCGATCGACTCGCGCGGCTTGAGCTTGCCGGTGGCCACCAGCGTGCCCAGCTCGGTCAACGCCTCCGGCCACACTTCCATGTGCTCGCTGACGATGAAGCCTTCGATCTTCATGCGGTTGATGAGGATCAGCGCCGGGTTGGCCAGGGGCAGCGGCTGGCCGTCGTAGCCCGCGATCATTCCGCACAGCGCCACGCGGGCGAAGGCGTTGGCGCGCAGCAGCACCGCGTCGAAGATGTAGCCTCCGACGTTCTCGAAGTAGCCGTCGATGCCGTTCGGGCAGGCTTCCTTGAGCGCGGCGCTCATCGACTTGACGTCGGTGTGCTGGCGGTAGTCGATGCAGGCGTCGAAGCCCAGTTCGTCGGTCACGTACTTGCACTTCTCGGCGCCGCCGGCAATGCCCACCACGCGGCAGCCGCGCGCCTTGGCCAGCGCGCCGAAGGCGCTGCCCACCGCGCCGCTGGCGGCGGTGATGACCACGGTTTCACCGGCCTTGGGCGCGATGATCTTCACCAGCCCGTACCAGGCGGTCACGCCCGGCATGCCGACCGCACCGAGGTAATGCGACAGCGGCACGTGCGCGGTGTCGACCTTCTTCAGCGCGCCGGGCTGCGAGGCATCGACCACGCTGTATTCCTGCCAGCCGCCGAAGCCGACCACCTTGTCGCCCACAGCGTACTTGGGGTGCTTGCTCTCGACCACTTCGCCGACGGTGCCGCCCTGCATGGTCTGGCCCAGCGGCTGCGGCTGTGCATAGCTCTTCGAGTCGTTCATGCGGCCGCGCATGTAGGGGTCCAGGCTCAGGTAGTGGTGGCGCACCAGGACCTGGTTGTCCTTGAGCGCGGGGGTTTCGGCGGTGACGAGCTTGAAGTTGCTGGCGACGGCCTCGCCCTCGGGGCGGTTGTCGAGATGGATCTGCTTGTTGGTGGGCATGGAAGACTCCAGGGAAATTCGGTCGATCTGCTGTTCGTTCAGGTCGTCAAGTCAGCTCAGTCGGTGGACGGCGGACGCATCTCGTTGGCGCTGGCCGGCCCCGTCGGCAGCCGGCGCTTCACGTACTTGAAGGTGCCGGTGGCATGGGCGCACACGCGCTCCTGCTCGTCGTAGATTCTGGCCTCGGTGAAAGCCAGCGTCGCCGTCCTGTGAATGAGCGTGCCGCGCGCATGCAGCGGGCCCACGGAGGGCTGCATGAAGCTGGTCTTCATCTCGATGGTGACCACGCCCGTCTCGGGCGCGATGCTGCGCGCGGCAGCGGCCATGGTGATGTCGAGCAAGGTCATGCAGGCACCGCCGTGCGTCACGTCGAAGGTGTTCAGGTGCTCGGGCTTGGCGGTGTAGAGGATCTCGGATTCGCCGTTCTCGAACTTCGTGAGTTCGAAGCCCAGGTGGCGCGCGAACGGGATGCGGCTCGTGTACGAGCGGAAATTGATGTCTTCGTCTTGAGTGGTCATTTCAGTCTGCCAATGGCCGACACGATGGCACGGCCCCTTCGCGGGCTCCCGCGGAAGCGGCTTCGCCGGGCCGCAGGGTGCGCCCCCTCGAGGGGGTGTCCGAGCCACACGAAGTGGGCGAGGCTGGGGGTGGTCATTTCAAGCTGCGCCGAGCACGACGCTGACACCGCCATCCACCGCCAGCCACTGGCCGGTGACGTGCTTGCCGGCATCGCTCGCGAACAGCAGCGTCAGGCCCTTCAGGTCTTCCTCGTCGCCCAGGCGGCCCAGCGGCGCCTGCGCGGCCATCTTCTCCTCGCCCAGCGACTTGATGAGGCCGGCGGCCATCTTCGTCATGAAGAAGCCGGGGCAGATCGCGTTCACGTTGATGTTGTACTTGCCCCATTCGGCTGCCAGCGTGCGGGTGAAGCCGATGACTGCGGTCTTGGAGGTGTTGTAGGCCAGCGTCTGCATCTCGGGCGGGTTGCCGTTGAGGCCGGCGATGGAGGCGATGTTGATGATGCGGCCCGACTTCTTCGGGATCATGTAGCCGTTGGCGATCTGCTGCGACAGGATGAAGTAGCCCCGTACGTTGAGGTTCATCACCTTGTCCCAGGCCTCGACCGGGTGGTTCTCGGCCGGCGCGCCCCAGCTGGCGCCCGCGTTGTTCACGAGGATGTCGACCGCGCCCATGCGCTGCAGCGTCTCGTCGGCCAGGCGGCGGGTGTCTTCCTCCTTCGAGCAGTCGGCGGCGATCCAGCGCGCGTCGATGCCGGCGGCCTGCAGTTCGGCGGCGGCCTGCTCCAGGTCGTCGGCCTTGCGCGAACTCAGCATGATCTTCGCGCCCGCCTCGCCCAGTGCATGGGCCATCTGCAGCCCCAGGCCGCGCGAGCCGCCGGTGACGAGGGCGGTCTTGCCGGTGAGGTCGAAGAGTTTCTGGACGGTTCGTGCGGTCATGGGTTGTCTCCGGGGTTCGGGTAGTGGTTCAGATCGTGTAGTCCATGCACTGGCGGGCTTCGCGCACGGCGCCGATGAACGGCTTCAGCGCCACGTGCTGCGGGTGGTCGGCGTAGGCAGCCAGCGCGGCGGCATCGGTGAATTCCGAGTACAGGACCAGGTCGTAGGTGGCTTCCAGCCCGGGCTGGGCGATGGCCACCTCGAAGCGCAGCGTGCCGGGCGAGAGCTTCGCGCAGGCATCGAGCAGCGCCTTGGCCTTGAGCAGGTTGGTCGCCTTGTCGGCGCCCTCGGCGTGCTCCTTGAACTTCCACATCACGATGTGCTTGAGCATGGCGGGCCTCCTTACTTGCTCGAAGGCGTGTTGGACAGGCGGGAGCGCACGTAGATCAGCACGAAGCCGACCAGCGCCACGACGCCGCCGGGCACGGCGATGGACCAGCCCAGCGCTGCATCGGTGCGGCCGGTGGCTATGCCGAGGATCACGCCGAAGAGGCCGCCGTAGATCAGGATCCAGATCCATTTCTCGAGCCGGGCGTGCGGCTTCGGCGGCTTGGCGGCGACGGGGGTGTTGGGGTTGGTGTTCGGCGAATCGGTCGTGGCCATCAAAAGGCGTCCTCGGGCAAAGCTGTACAGGTCGGGTCGCGGGTTTCGACCACGTTGAGCCATGCGCCGATTTTCGGCAGCTCGTAGTGGAAGAAATAGTCCGTGGCGCCGATCTTGCCAGCTGTTACCGCCCTCGCCTTTTCTCCATCGTTTTCCAGGGCCCTTTGGGCCACGTCCAGCCAGATCCAGGCCAGCACGGTGTGGCCGAAGGCCTGCATGTACGGCACCGCGTTGGCCAGCGCCTGGGCCGGATCGCCCGTGGACCAGGCGGCCTCGGTGGCGCTGCCGATGCGCTGCAGCGCGGCTCCCAGCGCCTTGGCATGGGCCGCCAGCGCCGGCACCTTGGCTGCGCGGCCGATGGTGGCGGTCATGCGCCCGGCCAGCAGCTGCAGGCCGCGGCCCTTTTCCATCAGCACTTTGCGGCCCAGCAGGTCGGCCGCCTGGATGCCGTGGGTGCCCTCGTGGATCATGTTCAGGCGGTTGTCGCGCCAGTACTGCTCCACCGGGAAATCGCGCGTGTAGCCGTAGCCGCCGTGCACCTGGATGGCCAGCGAATTCGCCTCCAGGCACCACTCGCTGGGCCAGCTCTTGGCGATGGGCGTGAGCACCTCCAGCAGCAGCCGCGCGTCGTCGGCGGCCTGGGCGTCGCCGGTCTTCTGCTCGTCGACCAGCCGGGCGCAGTACAGCTCCAGCGCCAGGGCGCCCTCGCAGTACGCCTTCTGGGCCAGCAGCATGCGGCGCACGTCGGCGTGCTCGATGATGCGCACCTGAGGCGCCGCCGAATCCTTGGCCACGGCCGCACCGGCGGCATCGGGCTTCTTCACCAGCCGGCCCTGGGGGCGGCTCTTCGCATACTCGAGCGAGGCGTGGTAGCCCGCCATGCCGAGCATGGTGGCGGCCGTTCCGACGCCGATGCGCGCCTCGTTCATCATGTGGAACATGCAGTGCAGGCCCTTGCCGGGCGCACCGACCAGATAGCCCACCGCGCCAGCCTTGCCGTCGACCGGGTACCTGCCCTCGCCGAAGTTCAGCAGCGTGTTGGTGGTGCCGCGCCAGCCCAGCTTGTGGTTGAGGCCTGCGAGCGCCACGTCGTTGCGCTGGCCGGTGAGCCGGCCCTCGGTATCGACCATGCGCTTGGGCACGATGAACAGCGAAATGCCGCGCGTGCCTGGCACCAGCTTGCCGTTCTCGTCGGGAATCTTGGCCAGCACGATGTGCACGATGTTCTCGGTCAGCTCGTGGTCGCCTGCCGAGATCCACATCTTGTTGCCCGTGAGCCGGTAGCGCGGACCCAGCGGATCGTTCTGGAAGCCGTCGCCGTCGGGCACCGCGCGGGTGGCCACGTCGCTCAGCGAGGAGCCGGCCTGCGGCTCCGACAGGCACATGGTGCCGGCCCAGCGGCCGGAGAACTCGTTCTTGGCGAAGACCTCCTTCTGCATCTCGGTGCCGTGCACCATCAGCAGGTTGGCGTTGCCGCTGGTGAGCATGTTCGAGCCGATGCTCACCGAGGCCATCGCGAAGAAGCTGTTGGCCGCCGCCTGCAGCGTGTAGGGCAGCTGCATGCCGCCGATGTCGTAGTCCTGCGCTGCGCTCATCATTCCCGACTCGACGAAGGCCTTGTGCGCATCGTGCGTGGCCTGCGGCAGCACGACCTTCTCGCCGTCGAAGTGCGGCTCCTGGGTGTCGACGATGCGGTTGAACGGCGCGTACTTCTCGCGCGCGATGCGCTCGCAGGTGTCGAGCACGGCATCGAAGGTCTCGCGCGAATGATCGGCGAAGCGCTCGCGCTGGTTGAGGGCTTCGGCGTCGAGCCAGTCGTAGAGCAGGAAGTCGAGGGTGGAACGAAGGCTCATGGTCGAATTTCCGTGGGTGTCATGAGACCGCGGCGTTCCTTCTCAGGAACACCGCGGAACCGGCTTCGCCGGGCCGCCGGTGTTGCCCCCGGAAGGGGGTTGGCGAAGGCGACGCGCAGTGCGCCGCGGACTGGGGGAGAGTCAGAGAACTTCGAACACGCCCGCGGCGCCCATGCCGCCGCCGATGCACATCGTGACCACGACCTTCTTCGCGCCGCGGCGCTTGCCTTCGATGAGCGCGTGGCCCGTCAGGCGCTGGCCGCTCACGCCATAGGGGTGGCCCACGGCGATGGCGCCGCCGTTCACGTTCAGGCGGTCGCCCGGGATGCCCAGCTTGTCGCGGCAGTAGATCACCTGCACGGCGAAGGCCTCGTTCAGCTCCCACAGGTCGATGTCGTTGACCGTCAGGCCCAGGCGCTTGAGCACCTTGGGCACCGCGAAGACGGGGCCGATGCCCATCTCGTCGGGCTCGCAGCCTGCCACGGCGAAGCCGAGGAAGCGGCCCATGGGCTTCAGGCCCTTCTGCTCGGCGTACTTCTCGTCGACCACCACGCAGGCGCCGGCGCCGTCGGAGAACTGGCTGGCGTTGCCGGCCGAGATCAGGCCGCCGGGCAGCGCCGAGCGGATGCCGCTGATGCCTTCCTTGGTGGTGCCGGGGCGGATGCCTTCGTCGTTCTCGACGGTGACTTCCTTGGTGCGCAGGCCCAGCACGGGGTCGGCCACGCCGGCCAGCACGGTGATGGGGGCGATCTCGTCCTTGAACTTGCCGGCTTCCAGCGCGGCGGTGGCGCGCTGCTGGCTGGCGGCGCCGTATTCGTCCATGGCGTCGCGGCCGATGTTGTAGCGCTTGGCGACCTGCTCGGCCGTCTGCAGCATGTTCCAGTAGATCTCGGGCTTGTTCTTCACCAGCCAGGGGTCGGCCAGCATGTGCTTGTTGGCTTCGTTCTGCACGCAAGAGATGCTCTCGACGCCGCCGGCCACGTAGACCTCGCCCTCGCCCGCGACGATGCGCTGGGCGGCGGTGGCGATGGTCTGCAGGCCCGAGGAGCAGAAGCGGTTGATGGTCATGCCCGAGGTGGTGATGGGCAGGCCGGCGCGCAGCGCGATCTGGCGCGCGATGTTGGAGCCGGTGGCGCCTTCGGGCGTTGCGCAGCCCATGATGACGTCGTCGACCGATGCGGGGTCGATGCCGGCGCGCTGCACCGCGTGCTGCACCGCGTGGCCGCCCAGCGTGGCGCCGTGCGTCATGTTGAAGGCACCCTTCCAGCTCTTCGCGAGCGGCGTGCGGGCAGTGGAAACGATGACGGCGCTGGTCATGGTGAGGTCCTTTGGCTTTGAAGCAGTTGGAAGGGAAAAGAGAGGGCTGCAGTGGTTGTCGTCATTGCGCCGGAGCAGCGTTGGCGTTGCTCAGGAGCTGGCGGTAGAAGCCGATCATCTCGCCGTAGTTCGAGATGGCCAGGCGTTCGTTGTTGCCGTGGAAGCGCGCCAGGTCTTCGTTCTTCATGCGGAACGGCGAGAAGCGGAAGACGGCGTCGCTCACGACGCTGAAGTGGCGCGAGTCGGTGGCAGCGGTCATGAGGCCCGGGGCCACCACCGCATCGGGAAAGCTCTGGCGCACGGCCTGTTCGATCGCGCGGTAGCCGGTGCTGTCGGTCGACGACACGGGCGACGGCTCGGAGTTGCCCGGGTAGGCCTTGATCTTGATGTCGTCGTTGCCCAGGGCCTTGCGCAGGTGCGCCTCGGTGCTGGCGATGGTGTCGCCCGGCAGGATGCGGAAGTTGACGGCGGCCTCGGCGCGGCCGGGCAGCACGTTGTCCTTGTTGCCCGCACGAACGATGGTCAGCGCGGTGGTGGTGCGCAGCATGGCATTGCTGCTCGGGCTCTTCTCGAGGATGCCGCGCACCAGCGGCTCGGTGAGCCACAGGTTGGAGAGCATCACGCGGTTGACGCCGCTCATCTCGGGCGCGAGCGCGCCGAACATCTGGCCCGCCACGCCCTTGATGCCGCCGGGCATCGGGTTGGCCTCGAGCCATGCCAGCGCCGCGCTCATGCTGCCGATGGCGCTGTGCTGCGGCGGCATCGACGAATGGCCGGGCGCGGTGTCGAGCGAGAGGAAGAAGGTGGCGTAGCCCTTCTCCGCCAGGCCGATGAGCGCAGCCGGCTGCTTCAGGCCGGGCATCACGCCGTCGAGCACCAGCAGGCCCTCGTCGAGCACCCAGTCCAGGCGCACGTTGCGCGACTTGAGCAGTTCGGCGATGGGCAGCGCGCCGCGCAGGCCGCTCACCTCCTCGTCGTCGCCCATCACGAGGTAGACCGTCTGCCTCGGCTTGAAGCCGCTGCCGATGAGCAGCTCGATGGCTTCCATCTGCGCGAACAGGTTGCTCTTGTTGTCGAGCGTGCCGCGGCCCCAGATGAAGCCGTCCTTGATCTCGCCGGAGAAGGGATCGACCGTCCAGGCCTTCTCGGTGCCAGGCGCGATGGGCACCATGTCCTGGTGCGCCATCAGTGCGACGGGCTTGGCCTGCGGGTCGGTGCCGGTCCAGGTGTAGAGCAGCGCCTTGTTGCCCACCACTTCCTTCTTCAGGGTGGCGTGCACCTTCGGGAACTGCTGCTCCAGGTAGGCGTGCAGCTTGTCGAACTCGGCCGCGTTGGCAGCCGGGTCGTCCAGCCCCGACACCGTGCGGAACGTGATCGCCGTGGACAGCCGCCGTGCGGCCGCCTGCAGGTCGATGTCCAGCTTGGGCGCGGGCGCCACCGCCAGCTGGCGCGACGGCGTGGTCCAGGTCTTGACCGCCAGGACGGCTGCCAGCAGCACTACTGCCAGCAGCAGCCCGAGGAAGATGCGTTTCAACATTGGCGGTCTTGGTTCCGGCCCAGGTTACGCGTCGGCCATCAGCCGAAGGACTTGCCTTCGGCCACCAGCTTCTGGATCAGCGGCGCGGGCTGCCAGAACTCGGCGTCGTCGCGCGGGTTCTTCGCGAAGCGCTTCATCGTCTCGGCCACGTTGTACAGGCCGACCTGCGACGCGTAGTGCATCGGGCCACCGCGATAGATCGGGAAGCCGTAGCCGGTGAGGTACACCATGTCGATGTCGCCCGACTTCGAGGCGATGCCGTCTTCCAGGATGTGCGCGCCCTCGTTGACCAGCGCGTACACCAGGCGCTGCACGATCTCCTCGTCGGAAATCTTGCGCGGCGTGATGCCCAGTTCCTTGCGATGGTCCTCGATCATCTTGTTGACCAGTTCCGACGGGATGGCGTCGCGCTTGCCGGCCTGGTAGTCGTACCACCCTGCCCCGGTCTTCTGGCCGAAGCGGCCCAGTTCGCAGAGCTTGTCTGCCGTGCGGCTGTACTTCATGTCGGCGCGCTCCACGGCGCGGCGCTTGCGGATCGCCCAGCCGATGTCGTTGCCGGCCAGGTCGCCCATGCGGAACGGGCCCATGGCGAAGCCGAACTTCTCGATGGCCTTGTCCACCTGCTGCGGCGTCGCGCCTTCGTCCAGCAGGAAGCCGGCCTGGCGGCTGTACTGCTCGATCATGCGGTTGCCGATGAAGCCGTCGCACACGCCCGAGACCACGGCCGTCTTCTTGATCTTCTTCCCGATGGCCATGACGGTGGCCAGCACGTCCTTCGCGGTGGCCTTGCCGCGCACCACTTCCAGCAGCTTCATCACGTTGGCGGGGCTGAAGAAGTGCATGCCGACCACGTCCTGCGGACGCTCGGTGAACGAGGCGATCTTGTCGACGTCCAGCGTCGAGGTGTTCGATGCCAGGATCGCGCCCTTCTTGGCGACGCGGTCGAGTTCCTTGAACACCTTCTCCTTCACGCCGATTTCCTCGAACACGGCCTCGATGATGAGGTCGGCGTCCTTCAGGTCGTCGTAGCTCAGCGTGGTGCTCAGCAGGGCCATGCGCTGCTCGTACTTGTCCTGCTTGAGCTTGCCCTTCTTGACCTGGGCTTCGTAGTTCTTCTTGATGGTGGCGATGCCGCGGTCGAGCGCCTCCTGCTTCATCTCGAGGATGGTCACGGGGATGCCCGCGTTCAGGAAGTTCATCGAGATGCCGCCGCCCATGGTGCCGGCGCCGATCACGCCGACCGACTTGATCTCGCGCTTGGGGGTGTCTTCCGGCACGTCGGGTATCTTGCTCGCGGCGCGCTCGGCCATGAACAGGTGGCGCAGCGCCAGCGATTCGGGCGTGAACATCAGCGAGGTGAAGATGCGGCGCTCTTCGGCCATGCCCGCGTCGAACTTCAGCTTGGTGGCTGCCTGCACGGCATCGACGCACTGCAGCGGCGCGGGGTAGTTCTTCGACATGCCGCCGACCATGTTCTTCGCGAACTGGAAGTAGGCATCGCCCTGCGGGTGCTTGCACGGCAGGTTGCGCACCAGCGGCAGCTCCTCGCCCGTCTTGCCGGCCACGCTCTTGGCGAAGGCCACGGCCTCGTCGAGCACCGATTCGGCCGATGCGGCCAGCTTGTCGAACAGCTTCTGGCCGGGCACCGATGCGAGCAGCTCGCTCTTGACCGGCTCGCCGCTGACGATCATGTTCAGGGCCGTCTCGACGCCCAGAACGCGCGGCAGGCGCTGCGTGCCGCCTGCGCCGGGAATCAGGCCCAGCTTGACTTCGGGCAGCGCGACGCTGGTGCCGGGAGCGGCCACGCGGTAATGGCAGCCCAGGGCCAGTTCGAGGCCGCCGCCCATGCACACCGAGTGGATGGCAGCGACGATGGGCTTGGGAGAGGCTTCCAGCGCGAGGATCACGCTCAGCAGGTTGGGCTCCTGCAGCGCCTTGGGCGTGCCGAACTCCTTGATGTCCGCGCCGCCCGAGAACGCCTTGCCGGCGCCGGTGATGACGATGGCCTTGACGGCGTCATCGGCGTTGGCCTTCGACAGGCCGTCGGTGATGCCGATGCGCGTCGAGAAACCGAGACCGTTGACCGGAGGGTTGGTCAGTGTGATCACGGCGATATCGCCGAGCACTTTGTATTCAGCCGTCATGCTGCGTTCCTTGGTGTGTGAAGAAAAAGAAGAAAAAGCACGAGTGTTCTTTTTCGGGGGATTCTAGGCGTTTCGCGCGGCCCAACAATGGCACGCAGTCGCTGTAGAGACAAGGGCCGGGGATGCGGTGAACGGATACCGGACGCAGAAGACGCGGAGGTTTCGCGGAGGACGCAAAGGAAAGTCAGAAAAAATGATCTGCCTTCTCTTTCGCGCCCTTCGCGTGATCTTCGCGCCCTCTGCGTCCTCTTCGCTCGCAAACCCGCAATCGGAGGCCTAGACCTCCAGCCACTCCTTGCGGATGGTGGCGTCGGCGCGCAGGCCGGCGGGGGTGCCGTCGAAGACGATGCTGCCGTGGCCCATCACGAGCGCGCGGTCGGAGATTTCCATCGCGATGGTGAGCTTCTGCTCGATCAGCAGCACCGAGATGCCCTTGTCCTTGAGGGTGCGGAGGTACTGCCCCACCAGCTCGACGATCTTCGGCGCAAGGCCCTCCGTGGGCTCGTCGATGATGATCAGGTCGGGGTCGCCCATCAGCGTGCGGCACAGCGTGAGCATCTGCTGCTCGCCGCCGGAGAGCACGCCGGCCTCGGTGTGCTGGCGCTCCTTCAGGCGCGGGAACATGCCGTACATGTCGTCGAAGGACCAGCGGCTGCCCTTGCCCGACCCCTTCTGCCCCAGCAGCAGGTTCTGATGCACCGTGAGCTTGGGGAAGATGTCGCGGTTCTCCGGCACGTAGCCGATGCCGAAGTGCGCGATCTCGTAGGCCTTGCGGCGCAGGATGTCCTGCCCCTTCCAGTGCAGGCCGCCTTCCGCATGCACTAGGCCCATGATCGCCTTGGCGGTGGTCGAGCGGCCCGAGCCGTTGCGGCCCAGCAGCGCGACGATCTCGCCCGGGCTCACCTCGAAGGAAACGCCATGCAGCACATGGCTCTTGCCGTAGTAGGCGTGGATGTCTTGGAGCTTCAGCATTTCAGTGTCCCGCTCCCTGCGCGTCGGCAACGGAAGAGCCCAGATAGGCCTCCTGCACGCGCGCGTTGGCGCGAACGGCGGCGGGCGTGTCGAAGGCGATGACCTCGCCGTAGACCACCACCGCGATCTTGTCGGCAAGCCCGAAGACCACGCCCATGTCGTGCTCCACCGTCAGGAGCGTCTTGCCGACGGTGACGTGCTTGATGAGCGAGATGAAGTGCGAGGTCTCGGTCTTGCTCATGCCGGCCGTGGGCTCGTCCAGCAGGATCACGCTGGCGCCGCCCGCAATCGTCACGCCGATCTCCAGCGCGCGCTGCTCGGCATAGGTGAGGTTCATCGCGTGCACGTCGCGCTTCTTCTCCAGCCCGATCTGCCGGATGAGCTCTTCCGTGCGCTCGTTGGCATCGTCCAGGTTCGAGAGGAAGCGCAGGAAGGTGTACTTGTAGCCCAGGCTCCACAGCACGCCGCAGCGCAGGTTCTCGAAGACGCTGAGCTTCGGGAAGATATTGGTGATCTGGAAGCTGCGCGACAGCCCCATGCGGTTGATCTCGTACGGCTTCATGCCGTCGATGCGCGTGCCGTTGAGCAGCACCTCGCCGCTGGTCGGCGCGAGCCGGCCGCTGATGAGGTTGAAGAGCGTCGACTTGCCCGCGCCGTTCGGACCGATGATGGCCACGCGTTCGCCGGCCGTCACGGCCAGGTCCACGCCGCGGATGATGTCGGTCTTGCCGAAGCTCTTGCGCAGGTTCCTGAGTTCGAGTGAATAAGTGGTCATGCCGTCTCCCGCCGCTTGATCTCGGCTTCGATTTCCTCCTGCGCATGCCCCCAGGCCCTGGTGAAGCGTCTGCGCACCACCTCGAACACGCCCAGGCCCACCGCGAACAGCGCAATTGCGACGATCCAGCTCGTGGCCGAGGAGGTGTCGAGCTGCAGCCCCGCGAACGGCACCATCGGGCCGAGCGCCGCGTTGAGCTGCATGTGATAGATCATCTCGACGATGGCCGCCGCGCCCGCGAGCATGATGGCCGCGCCGACCAGCAGCCCGACGTACAGCAGGTAGAAGCGCTTGATCTTGCCGAACAGCGCCACGCGCACGTTCATCATGATCAGGCTGGCCACGCCGCCGGGCGCGAACATCACCATCAGCAGGAACACCAGGCCCACATAGAGCAGCCAGGCCTTGCTGAGCTCGGACAGCAGCACCAGTGCGAACACCAGCAGCGCCGCGCCGATGATCGGCCCGAAGAAGAAGGTCGCGCCGCCGAGGAAGGTGAACAGCAGGTAGCTGCCCGAGCGCAGCCCGTTGAGGCTGTCGGCCGCGTTCACGATCTCGAAGTTGATGGCCGCCAGTCCGCCGCCGATGCCCGCGAAGAAGCCGGCGATGATGAAGGCGTAGTAGCGCACGCGCTGCGTGTTGTAGCCGATGAACTCCACGCGCTCCGGGTTGTCGCGCACCGCGTTCAGCATGCGACCGAGCGGCGTGCCGGTGAAGGCGAACATCAGCCCGGTGCAGATGAAGCAGTAGACGGCGATCAGGTAGTACACCTGCTTCTGCGGACCGAAGTTGAGCCCGAAGAAGGAGGCGCCGTACACCCGGTTGGTGGTGATGCCGCCCTCGCCGCCGAAGAAGCTGGGGAACATCAGCGCCATCGCTGCCACCAGCTCGCCCAGGCCCAGCGTGATCATCGCGAAGGTCGTGCCCGACTTCTTGGTAGACACATAGCCGAAGAGCGCGGCGAAGAACATGCCGCCCAGGCCGCCGACGATGGGAATGAGCACCAGCGGAACCGGCAGCTTGCCGGCGCTGGCCAGGTTCATCGCATGGATCGCGATGAACGAGCCCATGCCTACGTACACCGCATGCCCGAAGCTGAGCATGCCGCCCTGCCCCAGCAGCATGTTGTAGCTCAGGCAGATGATGATGAGATAGCCGATCTGCGACAGCATGGTCAGCGCCAGGCTGCTGGTGAAGACCATCGGCGCCACGATCAGCAGCAGCGCGAAGAAGCTCCAGATCAGGATGCGGCCGATGTTCAGCGGCTTGAACCGGTAGTACTGGACGGGGTTGTTTGTCGTGGTTGCGGTATTCATCGCTTCAGTCCTCCCGGGTTCCGAGAAGACCCTTGGGCCTGAAGATGAGGATCAGCACCAGGAAGAGGTACGGAAGGATCGGCGCGACCTGCGAGATCGTCAGCTTGAGCAGCTCGTAGCCGAAGGTCTGGTCGGTCACCGCCACGCCGAAGGCCTGCAGTCCGGTGGCCAGCGACTGGTCCATGGCCACGGCGAAGGTCTGCACCACGCCGATGATCAGCGAGGCCAGGAAGGCGCCCGCCAGCGAGCCCATGCCGCCGACCACCACCACCACGAAGATGATGGAGCCGACCGACGCAGCCATCGCCGGCTCGGTGACGTAGGTGTTGCCGCCGACCACGCCGGCCAGTCCCGCCAGCGCGGCGCCGCCGCCGAAGACCAGCATGAAGACGCGCGGCACGTTGTGGCCCAGCGCCTCGACCATCTCGGGGTGCTTGAGCGCCGCCTGGATCACCAGGCCGATGCGCGTGCGCGTGAGCAGCAGCCACACCGACACCAGCATCAGCACCGCCACCAGCATGATGAAGGAGCGCGACTTGGGGAACTGCGTGCCGTAGAGCGTGAAGAGCGGTCCCTGCAGCGCCGACGGCAGGCCGTAGGGCACCGTGGAGCGGCCCCACACCAGCTGCACGACTTCGAGGATCAGGTACGAAAGGCCGAAGGTCACCAGCAGCTCGGGCACGTGGCCGAACTTGTGGACGCGGCGCAGGCAGTAGCGCTCGAAGGCGGCGCCCAGTGCGAACACCAGCAGCGGCGCGATGAAGAGCGCCGGCCAGAAGCCGAGAATGCCCGACAGCGTGTAGGCGAAGTAGGCACCCAGCATGTAGAAGCTCGCGTGCGCGAAGTTGAGCACGCCCATCATGCTGAAGATCAGCGTGAGGCCGGAGCTCAGCATGAACAGCAGCAAGCCGTAGCTCACGCCGTTGAGCAGCGAGATGACGAAGAATTCGACGTTCATCGGTCTTTCGTGTCAGTTGAAAAAGAAAGAGGCCCGAGTGTTGAAGTCGGGCCTCGACCAACAAGCAGGCTGCCGGGCTCAGTCCCTCGCCGTGCGTTGCACGGCACAGGCTGCATGAGCGACACGCAGTGCGCGCAGCCTGGGAGCGAACGTCATCCCGGACGCTTCATCTGGCACGAGGTGGGCGTGCTCGCCACGTACGCGTCGTAGTACTTCACCGGCACCAGCGTGTAGCCGGTGTTCTCGGGGCTGTACGGATACTTGGCGCTGGCCTTCTCCCACTTGGCGATGTACAGGCCCTGCTGTGCCTGGTGGTCGGTCTTGCGCAGCTCGATCTCGCCGTTGAAGCTCTTGAACTTCATGCCTTCCATCGCGGCCGCCACCTTCACCGGGTCGGTCGACTTGGTCTTCACGAAGGCTTCGGTGAGAGCCTGGAACACCGTGTAGATGTCGGTGGTGTAGAGGTCGTCGTTGAACTTCTTCTTGAAGTCGTCGGCGTACTTCTGCATGTCGCCGCCCATGTTGTAGTGGGCGTAGCCGACCTGGTAGACCTTGCCGTCGGAAGCCGCGCCCATGGCCGTCGGCGTGCCGGTGGTCACCGCGTAGTAGGTGTAGAACTTGACGTTCAGGCCCGAGTCGTTGGCGGCCTTGATCAGCAGCGCCAGGTCGGAGCCCCAGTTGCCGGTGATGACGGTGTCGGCACCCGATGCCTTGATCTTCGCGATGTAGGGCGAGAAGTCGCGCACCTGCGCGAGCGGATGCAGGTCGTCGCCGACGATCTGCACGTCGGGGCGCTTGGTCTTGAGGTTGTCCTTCGCGAACTTCGAGACCTGCTGGCCGTGCGCGTAGTTCTGGTTCAGCAGGTAGACCTTCTTGATCTCCGGCTGGTCCTTCATGTAGGTGGTCAGCGCCTCCATCTTCATCGACGTGTCGGCGTCGAAGCGGTACTGCCAGTAGCTGCACTTGCTGTTGGTCAGGTCGGGGTCGACGGCCGCGTAGTTCAGGTACAGCGCTTCCTTGCCGGGGTTGCGCGCGTTGTTCTTCTCGAGCGCGTCGATGATGGCCAGGGCCGGGCCCGAGCCGTTGCCCTGCACGATGTAGCGCGCGCCCTGGTCGAGGGCCGAGCGCAGCGCGCTGGTGGTCTCCTGCGGGCTGAGCTTGTTGTCGATGCCGATGATCTCGAACTTCACGCCCGCCGCATTCTTCTTGTTGAACTCCTCGGCGAAGAACTGGAAGGTCTTGAGCTGGTTCGTCCCGACCGCGGCCATCAGGCCCGACAGCGGGTCGAGCCATGCGATCTTGACGGTTTCACCCTTCTGGGCAAAGGCACCGGTGGCGGTGGCAGCGATGACGGCTGCGGCGGCGATTTTCAGAGCGAAGTTCAATCTATATCTCCTGGTCAAACCGATTCAAAACGCCGCACGAGAGTACAAGCGTTTGCAGCCCCTCCCCTCAGGGAATGCCCGTAAGAGGGGCGCCGCAAAGGCCCGTTTCTATCGCGCATGCGACACCGCGTTTCTCCAATTTGCTACCCGCCGGTAGGCACCTGCTACCGCCGGGTAGGAAACGCGTTCACAAAGCGCCTAGGGACGCTTCATCTGGCACGACGTGGGCGTGCTCGCCACGTACGATTCGAAGTACTTCACGGGAACGTTGGTGTAGCCGGTGTTCTCCGCGTCGTAGGGGTACTTTGCGCTCGCCTTCTCCCACCGCGCGATGTAGAGGCCCTGCTGCAACTGGTGGTCGGACTTGCGCATCTCGACCTCGCCGTTGAAGCTCTTGATCTTCATGCCTTCCAGTGCGGCCGCCACCTTCACCGGGTCGGTCGACTTCGTCTTGGTGAAGGCCGCATCGAGCAGCGCGAACACGTGGTAGATCGACGACTGCGTGAGGTCGTCGTTCATGCGCTTCTTGTAGCCTGCGAGCAGCTGCTGGATCTCGCCGCCCATGTTGTAGTGGGCGTAGGCGACGGTGTAGACCTTGCCCGCGGAGGTCGCGCCCATCGCGGTGGGCGTGCCGGCGCCCGGCGCATAGTAGGTGAGGAACTTGACGTCCAGGCCGGAGTCGTTCGCTGCCTTGATGAGCAGCGACAGGTCGGAGCCCCAGTTGCCGGTGATGACGGTGTCGGCGCCCGATGCCTTGATCTTCGCGATGTAGGGCGAGAAGTCGCGCACCTGCGCGAGCGGATGGAGGTCGTCGCCCACGATCTGGATGTCGGGGCGCTTCACCTTCAGGTCTTCCTTGGCGTACTTCGACACCTGCACGCCGTGCGCATAGTTCTGCCCGAGGATGTAGACCTTCTTGATGTCGGGCTGGTCCTTCATCCAGGTGGTCAGCGCCTCCATCTTCATCGACGTGTCGGCGTCGAGCCGGAAGTGCCAGTAGCTGCACTTGCTGTTGGTCAGGTCGGGGTCGACGGCTGCGTAGTTCATGTACAGCAGCTCCTTGCCCGGGTTGCGCGCGTTGTTCTTCTCGATCGCGTCGATGATCGCGAGCGCGGGGCCCGAGCCGTTGCCCTGCATGATGTAGCGCGCACCCTGGTCCTGCGCGGAACGCAGCGCCGCGGTGGTCTCCTGCGGGCTGAGCTTGTTGTCCAGCGCGATGATCTCGAACTTCACGCCCGACTGGTTCTTCTTGTTGAACTCTTCGGCGAGGAACTGCGTGGTCTTCAGCTGGTTGGTGCCCACCGCAGCCATCAGGCCCGAAAGCGGGTCGAGCCAGGCGATCTTGACTGTCTCGCCCTTCTGCGCGAACGCGGCGGCAGCACTCGCCAACATTGCACAGGCAGCTACGGACTTGATGGCAACTTGCATGAAGAGTCTCCAATGTGAAAGGCGGAACGCCAGCGTACAAGCGGCCCTTTTTCCGCCGCACAGGGATTGCCCGCAAGCAAGGCCGCCGGGGCCGCCTTGCTATCGCGTATGCGACAGCGCGGCGCCCGCGGCAGCCCCGGCGGTCAAGCCGTGGGCAGCTTGTAGTCCTTGAGCAGCTCCCGCAGCTTCGTCTTGAGGATCTTTCCGGTGGCGCCCAGCGGGATGGCGTCGACGAACACCACGTCGTCCGGGATCTGCCACTTGGCGGTCTTGCCCTCGTAGAACTTCAGCAGCTCCTCGCGCGTGACCTCCGCATTGGGCTTCTTCGCGACGGCGATGATCGGCCGCTCGTCCCACTTCGGATGAAACACGCCGATGCACGCGGCCATGGCCACGGCCGGATGCGCGACGGCGATGTTCTCGATGTCGATGGAGCTGATCCATTCGCCGCCGGACTTGATCACGTCCTTGCTGCGGTCGGTGATCTGCAGGTAGCCCTCGGCGTCGATGGTGGCCACGTCGCCGGTGGGGAACCAGCCGCGGTTGCGTTCGTCGGGAATGAGCGGATCGCCACCCTCGCCCTTGAAGTACTCCTTGACGATCCACGGACCCTTGACCAGCAGGTCGCCATAGGCCTTGCCGTCCCAGGGCAGTTCCTTGCCGTCGCCGTCGACGATCTTCATGTCGACGCCGAAGATGGCGCGGCCCTGCTTCATGCGGATCTGCAGCTGCGCATCGGGCGGCAGCGACAGGTGCTTGTTCTTGAGCGTGCACAGTGTGCCCAGCGGGCTCATCTCGGTCATGCCCCAGGCGTGCAGCACTTCCACCCCGTAGAGCTCCTGGAACGCCTTGATCATGGCCGGCGGACATGCCGAGCCGCCGATCACCGTGCGATTGAGCTTGCTGAACTTCAGGCCGCCGGCCTGCATGTGGCCCAGCAGCATCTGCCACACGGTGGGCACGCCGGCTGCGAAGGTCACGCCTTCCGACTCGATCAGCTCGTACACCGACTTGCCGTCGAGCGCCGCGCCCGGAAACACCAGCTTGCAGCCGACCAGCGCGGCCGAGTACGGGATGCCCCATGCGTTGACGTGGAACATGGGCACCACCGGCAGCACAGAGTCGCGCGCCGACAGGCGCATCACGTCGGGCAGCGCGGCGGCATACGCATGCAGCATGGTCGAGCGATGGCTGTAGAGCGCGGCCTTGGGGTTGCCCGTGGTGCCGCTCGTGTAGCACATGCTGGAGGCGGAGTTCTCGTCGAAGGTGGGCCACTCGTACTCGGTGGACTGCGTGCCCATCCAGGTCTCGTAGCTCACGAGATTGGGCACGCCGCTGTCGGCGGGGAGCCTGTCGGCATCACACAGTGCAACCCATTTCCGGATCGTGGGACAGCGCGCGTGCACCGCCTGCACCAGCGGCAGGAACGTGAGGTCGAAGCACAGGATCTGGTCTTCGGCATGGTTGGCGATCCACGCGATCTGGTCGGGGTGCAGGCGCGGGTTGATGGTGTGCAGCACGCGGCCGCTGCCGCTCACGCCGTAGTACAGCTCCAGGTGGCGATAGCCGTTCCAGGCCAGGGTGGCGATGCGGTCGCTGAACAGCAGCTGCTCGCCGTCCAGCGCGTTGGCCACCTGCCTGGCGCGCGATGCGATGTCGCGCCACGTGCAGCGGTGGATATCGCCTTCGACACGGCGCGAGACGATCTCGCCGTCGCCGTTGTGGCGCTCGGCGAACTCGATCAGCGACGAGATCAGAAGCGGTTGGTCTTGCATCAAACCCAGCATCTACGGACTCCTATGTGAAATGACTTCTTCAAAGCTCGGGAACAACGCATTCACGCAAGCTTCGGCCATTTGCACAATGACACAAACCCGCACTGCACGATTGAACGAAGCGGCTCATTGCTTGAGCGTGATCTGGGTGGCGGCGGGTGTGGCGTCGAGCAGCAGCTGCGAGGGCCACGGCGCCCAGGTTGCACCAAGTTCGGGCGTGTTCGGATCGCCCTTTCGCATGAAGGCGCCCACGCTGGCCATGACCGCGTTCGACAGCGCCAGCCTCCCCTTCTCGTTGGCCTTGCCGCGTATCACGTTAGACAGCACCGAGGGGCCGAAATTGCCGAACACGAAAGGCAGGTCGAAGGCGTGCGCGGCGCCGTACACGTCGTTCCAGGGCGCGGCCTGCTGGGCCCAGTCGAGTCGGTAGTGCCAGATGTTCGACTGGCGCGTCTTCATCGTGTCGAGCAGGTTGTCGCGGTTGGCCTCGAACAGCCCTTTGGTGATGAGGGCCGTCGCCGCGTCGTAGCCGGTGCCGGGCTTGTCTACCGGAAGGTAGAACGGGTCGATGATGTCTTCCACCTTGAGCGTGGGCGCCGCATCGGGGTTGAAGTTGAACATCATCGAGAAGCGCTGGGCATCGGAGACGATCCAGCCCGACTTCGGGAAGCCGATGGTGCCCAGCAGCGATGCGAACAGCTTGCCCTCGTCGCGCGTGTTGCCCGAGAGCATCGGCACCTTCACGTACTGATCGGCGGCGATGGCGCCGATGGGGTCGGTCGGGATCACCGTGCCGTCGGGAATGGGGCCGACCGCGCCGAGGCCGGCCGCGACCACGGTGGTGAGCATCTTGCCGCCGTCCTGCGCGCGCAGGTAGTCGGCGATCTGCGCCGGCGTGCGACCGGCGATGTAGGCCTTGGCGGCCGTGGCGTCGGCGACGGTGCCGTCGGCGACGAGCAGCTTCTCCAGGATGGCCTCGCCCTGCGCCAGCGAGACCGAGGCCGGCGACAGCGAAGGCAGCGTGCCCGCCGGCAGGTTGCTCGCCAGCGAGATGCCGCCGCTCATCTCGAAGGCCTTGTGGAAGAGGCCCTTGGCCATCGGCGAGGTCATCACCGACAGCAGGTTGGTGGCGCCGGCCGATTCGCCCGAGAGCGTGACGTTGCCCGGGTCGCCGCCGAAGCTGGCCGCGTTGTCGCGGATGAAGCGCAGCGCCGCCATGTTGTCCAGCAGCGCGAAGTTGCCCGAGTCGTCGCCTTCCGTCCCGCCCGGACGCAGCTGCGGCACGTTCAGGAAGCCCAGGATGCCCAGCCGGTAGCTGGCGGTGATGACCACCGCATTGGCGGCCTTGGCCAGCGCGGCACTGTCGTACAGCGGGTCCGCCGTATAGCCCGAGATGTTGCTGCCGCCATGGATGAAGAGCAGCACCGGCAGGTTCTTCTCTTCCGTGGCCGGGCGCCAGATGTTGACGAACAGGCAGTCCTCGCTGCCCGAGGGCTTGCCCAGCATGGTGCCGATGGTCTCGTCGTAGGTGTTGTTGGCGCCGGGACTGAAGATGCGGCCGATCTGCAGGCAGGCATTGCCGAACTTGCTGGCCTGGCGGATGCCGGTCCAGGGCTCGGGCGCCGCGGGCGCGCGCCAGCGCAGCGCACCGACCGGCGGCTTGGCGAAGGGAATGCCCTTCCAGAACCAGGTGCCGGTCCTGGCGCTGTCGTCCACGCCCTCGACCTTGCCGGCGGTGGTCTGTCGGACCATGGGGCCGTCGGCCGCGGGCGGCGCCGGGGCGGGAGCCGGTGCGGGCGGCGGCGCGCTGGGCAGGAAGACGAAGCCCGACGAATCGGAACCGCCGCCTCCACAGGCCGAAGGCGCCGCAAGGGCGGCCGCTGCCATCGCCAGGGCAGCAGCCCTGGCCGTGGCCGTCTTTCCTGCTGCTGCCGGGCCCTTCGGCGCTCGGGCGTTTGCCTCTGTCTCCATGTTTCTTGTCTCCACACCGGGTTAATCGGAATTCCTGGCTTGACGCGCCGCGCCCATACTCCGGGGCCGCCGAACACGTAAAAAAATTCTAGGAACCGGCACGGTTTTCATCGCTATCGCAACAAAGCCAAACGAATGACTTCAGGAGCCTCCACGCCGCTGCGCCAGCGCAGCCCCCAACGCCGGGCGGGCTGCATGCCGCAGCCGGAGCTGCGCACCAGCTCGGCCGCATGGCTCGAGGGCGTCCTGTCGATGTTCGAGGCCGAGGGGCTGGATGTGCCCTCGCTGCTGCGCGAAGCCGGCTTCGACCCCGACTCGCTGCACCGGCAGAACGCCCGCATCCCGGTCGACGAGATCTCCGTGCTCTGGCAGCTCGCGGTGGCCCGCGCCGGCCGGCCCACGCTGGGCCTGCACCGCGACCTGGCTTCCACGCACAGCAAGCTGGGCACGGTCGGGCATGCGATGTCGTGCAGCTCCAGCCTCGAAGCGGCGCTCGTGCGGCTCACGCGCTACATGCCGGTGATCTCGGACGCGACCGCGTTCTCGCTGCAGCCCGATCCGCGCGGCTGCTGGATGGTGATGCGACACACCGGCGGCAGCCTGCCCATTCCGCGCCAGCGCGTCGAATACGCCCTGCTGACCGTGCTCATGCAGTGCCAGTGGCTCACCCGGCGCGACCTGCAGCCGCTGGCCATGGAGTTCGTCTACCCATCCCCGGCCGACGACCGCCTGCACCGCGAGGCCTTCGGCTGCGAGGTGCGGTTCAACTCCGAGGCCAACCGCCTGCTGCTGTCGGCCGCCGACCTTGCCACGCCCCTTCCCACCTTCCACGAAACGCTCGGGGAGATGCAGGAGCACCTGCTCGAGGAGCAGCTCGACCTTTTGGGCCAGACCACCACCAGCACGCTGGTGTGCGCCGAGATCGCACGCCGGCTGCAGCACGGCGAGCCGCGCCGGCAGGACGTGGCCTCGGGACTCGGCCTGGCCGAGCGCACGCTGCAGCGGCGGCTGCAGGAGGAATCGGTGTCCTTCCAGGCGCTGCTCGACCGCACCCGCCGTGAACTGGCGAAGCAATACCTGGCCGAAGACCGCCACACACTGACCGACGTGGCCGACATGCTGGGCTTCGTCGACAGCAGCAACTTCTTCCGGGCCTGCAAGCGCTGGTTCGGCGTGCCGCCGGCGCAGTACCGGGCCCGCATCTGGGACACGCCGGCCGCCCTCGCGGCCTGACCCTCCACGCCCCTCGATGGCCCGCCCGGCCAGGGGTTACGCGCCGTGCCGGACAATCCGGGCATGAGCTTGCTTGCTGAAGACACCGAGGCCGCGGACCTGGGCTTGCGCTGGAAACCGGGGTTTGCCGCCCTGGGACCGGCCTTTTTCACCGAACTGCGCCCCACGCCCCTGCCCGGTCCCTACTGGGTGGGCCGCAGCGAAGCCGTCGCCCGCGAACTCGGGCTACCGACCGACTGGCACGAATCGAAGGCCACGCTGGCGGCGCTGACCGGCAGCATGCCGGTGGCCGGCGCCCGCCCCATCGCCACCGTCTACAGCGGCCACCAGTTCGGCGTGTGGGCCGGACAGCTCGGCGACGGGCGCGCCATCATGCTCGGCGAGACCGAGGGCGGCCTCGAGGTGCAGCTCAAGGGTGCGGGGCGCACGCCCTACTCGCGCGGCGGCGACGGCCGCGCGGTGCTGCGCTCCAGCATCCGCGAATTCCTTTGCAGCGAGGCCATGCACGGCCTGGGCATTCCGACCACCCGCGCGCTGTGCGTGACCGGCTCCGATGCCCCCGTATACCGTGAGGAGATCGAAAGCGCCGCCGTGGTCACCCGCGTGGCGCCCAGCTTCGTGCGCTTCGGCCACTTCGAGCATTTCGCGGCCAACCAGCGCGACGAGGAACTGCGCGCCCTGGCCGACTACGTCATCGACCGCTACTACCCGGCCTGCCGAACCACCGACCGCTTCGACGGCAACGCCTATGCAGCCTTCCTCGAGGCCGTGAGCGAGCGCACCGCGGCCCTGCTCGCCCAGTGGCAGTCCGTGGGCTTCTGCCACGGGGTGATGAACACCGACAACATGAGCATCCTCGGGCTCACCATCGACTACGGGCCGTTCCAGTTCCTCGACGGCTTCGACCCGCGCCATATCTGCAACCACAGCGACACTCAGGGGCGCTACGCCTTCAACCAGCAGCCCAACGTGGCCTACTGGAACCTCTTCTGCCTGGCGCAGGCACTGCTGCCGCTGATCGACGACCAGGAAGTCGCGGTGGCTGCGCTGGAGTCGTACAAGACGGTGTTCCCGAACGAATTCGAGGGCCGCATGCGCGCCAAGCTGGGCCTGACGGAGGCTGCCGAAGGCGACCGACCGCTGATCGAAGGCGTGCTCAAGCTGCTGGCCGCGGGCAAGGTCGACTACACGATCTTCTGGCGCCGGCTTTCCGGCTACATGGCCGACGGCAACGTGGAGCCGGTGCGCGACCTGTTCCTGGACCGTGCGGGCTTCGACGCCTGGCTGCTATCGTTTTCGCAGCGCCATGCCGGCACCGACAGGGCGCTGGCCGCCGAACTGATGCGTCGCTCCAACCCCAAGTTCGTGCTGCGGAACCACCTGGGACAGCAGGCCATCGAAGCAAGTCAGCAAAAGGACCACTCGGGTGTGGCAACCTTGCTGGCTCTGCTGCAGACCCCATTTGAAGAACATCCCGGCGCCGACGCGTATGCCGGGTTCCCGCCCGACTGGGCTTCCACGATCGAAATCAGCTGCTCATCATGACCACTCCCGTACAGAAAACCGACGCCGAATGGAAAGCCCTGCTCGCTGAGAAAGGCGCCGAACCCGCGGCCTTCGAGGTGACCCGCCACGCGGCCACCGAACGCCCCTTCACCGGCAAGTACGAGGCGCACTGGGAAGACGGCACCTACCACTGCATCTGCTGCGGCGCCAAGCTGTTCGAGTCGAGCACCAAGTTCGACGCCGGCTGCGGCTGGCCCAGCTTCTCGCAGGAGGCGGTGCCGGGCGCCATCCGCAACATCATCGACCGCTCGCACGGCATGGTTCGCACCGAGAACGTCTGCGCCAACTGCGGCGCCCACCTGGGCCACGTCTTCCCGGACGGCCCGACCGAAACCGGCCTGCGCTACTGCATGAACTCGGCGTCGCTCGACTTCCAGAAGAAATAAGAGAAAAAGCGGCCCGCTCGATGAAACTGATCCTCGACTTCTTCCCGATCCTGCTCTTCTTCATTGCCTACAAGATGGGCAACATCTACACCGCCACCGGCGTGCTCATGGCCGCCACGGTGGTGCAGATGGCGATCATCTACGCCACCGAGCGCAAGCTGCAGGCGATGCAGAAGGCCACGCTGGTGCTGATCCTGCTGTTCGGCACGCTCACGCTGGCGCTGCACGACGATCGCTTCATCAAGTGGAAGCCGACGGTGCTGTATGGCGCTATGGCGCTGGCGCTCGCGGTGGCGCTCTGGGCACTCAAGAAGAACTTCCTGAAGATGCTGCTGGGCTCGCAGTTGGAGCTGCCCGACCGCATCTGGGGCCGGCTCAACGTGGCGTGGATCGGCTATTGCGTCTTCATGGCCGTCATCAACGGCTACGTGGCGGCGTACTTCACCACCGAGGCCTGGGTCAACTTCAAGCTCTGGGGCTACGTGTTCCCCATCGTCTTCCTGGTGGCGCAGGGCCTGTACATCGCGCCGCACCTGAAGAACGAAGAAGACAAGCCCGCGGCATGACGAGCACGACCGCCCCCCTTCCCACCACAGCCGGACTCGAGGCGGCGCTGCGCAAGGCGCTCGCGCCCACGGCCCTCGAAGTGATCGACGAAAGCGCGGCCCACGCGGGCCACGCGGGTGCCAACGCCGAGGGCCGGGGCACCCATTTCCGGGTGCGCATCGCCTCCCCCCTGTTCGAGGGGAAGCCCCGCGTGGCGCGGCATCGGCTTGTGTATGATGCCCTCCAGGTTTTTATCGCACAGGGTCTGCACGCCATCGCCATCGAGGTGCTCTGAGTCAGTCGTCCAACGGACCGAACGCCGCGCTTGCACCGGCCGCTGCTCCTCTTCCCCTCCAATTCCTGCTTTCTTCCCCGCGCCTTTTCCTACACGCGCATTTCCCTCCCAGCTCGATATTCATTCCATGAAAAAACACATCATGCAGGCCGTCGCGGCCGCAGCGCTGCTCGGTGCCATCCCCATGGCGGCCCTGGCGCAGAACGCAGCCATCGTGAACGGCAAGCCGGTGCCCAAGGCCCGCATGGACGTCCTGGCCCAGCAGCTGGCAGCCGCCGGCCGCCCGGTGACGCCCGAGATGCAGGGCCAGCTGCGCGAGGAGATCGTGGCTCGCGAAGTGTTCATGCAGGAAGCCCAGAAGCAGGGCCTGGACGCCACCGAGGACTACAAGAACCAGCTCGAACTCGCCCGCCAGGCCATCCTGATCCGCGCGCTGTTCGAGAACTACCGCAAGACCAACCCGGTCTCGGACGCCGACGTGAAGGCCGAGTACGACAAGTTCGTCGCGGCCAATGGCGGCAAGGAATACAAGGCGCGCCACATCCTCGTCGAGACCGAAGACCAGGCCAAGAAGATCATGGCCGACCTGAAGAAGGGCGCCAAGTTCGAGGACATCGCCAAGAAGCAGAGCAAGGACCCGGGTTCGGGCGCCAATGGCGGCGACCTCGACTGGGCCAACCCCGCGAGCTTCGTGCCCGAGTTCTCGGAAGCCATGATCAAGCTCAAGAAGGGCGAGACCACCCCCGCCCCGATCAAGACCCAGTTCGGTTGGCACATCATCCGCGTCGACGACATCCGCCAGGCTCAGCTGCCGAAGCTGGAAGAAGTCAAGCCGCAGATCACGCAGCAGCTGCAGCAGCAGCGCCTGCAGAAGTACCAGGAAGACCTGCGCGCCAAGGCAAAGGTCGAGTAATCGACCCCGAGCAAGAAAAAAGCGGCCTCAGGGCCGCTTTTTTCATGGGCGCTCAGATCGCCCAGGTGCCGAAGTTGTCGCCCGGGCCGTCGAGTGCCCCGAACACCTGCCAGGCCGCGCCGGCATCCGCGCCCTGCACCGCCCGGCCCAGCGCATCGAGCGTGCGATGGATCTTCTTCGATGCGCCGAAGTGCGCGGCATTGAGCGCCTCGAGCTGCGGCAGCAGCGTACGCAGGATCTCGATGCGTGCCGACGAAGCCGCCGCCTCGTCCGCGCGCCACGCGAGCAACTGCTTGCGGATCAAGTCCTCGATCCGCGCCGCTTCCAGCACATGCCGGCTTCGCGGGTGATCGAGGTCGAGCATCAGTCTCAGCCCACCCAGCGGCGCGCATTGCGCCAGATCTGCATCCAGGGGCTCAGCTCGCTCTTGTCGCCCGAGGTCCAGCTCATCTGGATGTTGCGGAACACGCGCTCGGGGTGCGGCATCACGGCGGTGAAGCGGCCGTCGGGCGTGGTCACCGAGGTCAGGCCGCCGGCGCTGCCGTTGGGGTTGAACGGGTACTGCTCGGTCGCCTTGCCGTGGTTGTCGACGAAGCGCATCGCCGCGATGGCCTTGTCGGCGTCGCCGCGGTACTTGAAGTTGGCGTAGCCCTCGCCGTGCGCCACCGCGATCGGCAGACGGCTGCCGGCCATGCCCGCGAAGAAGATGCTGGGCGATTCGAGCACCTCGACCATCGACAGGCGTGCCTCGAAGCGCTCGCTCTGGTTGGTGGTGAAGCGCGGCCAGGCTTCGGCGCCCGGGATGATGTCGGCCAGCTCGGCGAACATCTGGCAGCCGTTGCACACGCCCAGGCCGAAGGTGTCGGCACGGCCGAAGAAGGTCTTGAACTGCTCGGCCAGCTTCGGATTGAAGGTGATGCTGCGCGCCCAGCCGATGCCGGCGCCCAGCGTGTCGCCGTAGCTGAAGCCGCCGCAGGCGACCACGCCCTTGAAGCTGGCAAGGTCCGCCCTGCCCGACTGCAGGTCGGTCATGTGGACGTCGAAGGCCTCGAAGCCGGCCTCGGTGAAGGCGTAGGCCATCTCGACGTGCGAGTTGACGCCCTGCTCTCGCAGGATCGCGACCTTCGGCCGCGACTGCAGGAGGGCCGGGGCAACCGGCGCGGCAGCCTGCTGCGCGTTCGGCAGGAAAACGTGCATGCCCGGATCGGCCGGATCGCCAGCCGCCGCGTGTTCGGCATCGGCGCAGGCCGGGTTGTCGCGCTCGCGGGCGATCTTCCAGCTGACCGAGTCCCACACCTGCTGCAGGTCGTGCAGGCTGGCGCTGAACACGGACTTGGCATCGCGCCAGACTTCGACCTTGCCCTTGCCCGCGTCCATCGGCGAGCTGGCGGGGCGCGTCTTGCCGACGAAATGGCTGTGGGTGCTCAGGCCGTGGGCGCGCAGCACCTGCATGACGTCGTTGCGCTCGGCGGTGCGCACCTGCAGCACCATGCCCAGTTCCTCATTGAACAGCGCCTTGAGCGTGAGCTCCTCGCGGCGCGCGCTGACCTGCTGCGCCCAGTTCTTGGCGTCGCCGGTCTCCATGCGGCTGTCGGAGATGCCGTCGCCCTCCGTGACGAGCATGTCGACGTTCAGCGCCACGCCGACGTGGCCGGCAAAGGCCATCTCGCAGGCGGTGGCGAACAGGCCGCCGTCGCTGCGGTCGTGCATCGCGAGGATCTTGCCGTCGGCGCGCAGCGCGTTCACGGCATTGACCAGCGCGACGAGCTGCGCCGGATCGTCGAGGTCGGGCACCGTGTCGCCGCTCTGGTCGAGCGTCTGCGCGAGGATGCTGCCGGCCATGCGGTGCTTGCCCTGGCCCAGGTCGATCAGCACCAGCGTGGTGTCGGGCTCCTCGGCATCGAGCTGCGGGGTGAGCGTGCCGCGCACGTCGGGCAGCGTGGCGAAGGCGCTGACGATCAGGCTCACGGGCGACGTGACCTTCTTCGCTTCGGCGCCGTCCTTCCACTGGGTACGCATCGACAGCGAATCCTTGCCGACCGGAATCGACACGCCCAGCGCCGGGCACAGTTCCATGCCGACAGCCTTCACGGTCTCATACAGCGCGGCGTCCTCGCCGGGCTCGCCGCAGGCGGCCATCCAGTTGGCCGAGAGCTTCACGCGCGAGAGTTCGATGGGCGCTGCCAGCAGGTTGGTGATGGCCTCCGCCACCGCCATGCGGCCCGAGGCCGGCGCGTCGAGCGCGGCCAGCGGCGTGCGCTCGCCCATGCTCATGGCCTCGCCGGCAAAGCCCTTGTAGTCGGCCAGCGTCACGGCGCAGTCGGCCACCGGCACCTGCCATGGGCCGACCATCTGGTCGCGATGGCTCAGGCCGCCCACGGTGCGGTCGCCGATCGTCACGAGGAAGCGCTTGGAAGCCACGGTCGGATGCGAGAGCACGTCGATGGCCGCCTTCTGCAGGTCGACACCGGTGAGGTCGAGCGGCTTGAAGCTGCGCGCCACGGTCTTGACGTCGCGATGCATCTTCGGCGGCTTGCCGAGCAGCACGTCCATCGGCATGTCGACGGGCTGCACCTCGGCGCCTTCGTCGGCCACCAGCAGCTGGCGCTCCTCGGTAGCCACGCCGACCACCGAGAACGGGCAGCGCTCGCGCTCGCAGAAGGCCTTGAACTGTTCGAGCGAATCGGGCGCGATGGCCAGCACGTAGCGCTCCTGGCTTTCGTTGCACCAGATTTCCTTCGGCGCCATGCCCGACTCCTCGAGAGGCACCGAGCGCAGGTCGAAGCGCGCGCCGCGGCCGGCGTCGTTGGTGAGTTCGGGGAAGGCGTTGCTCAGTCCGCCCGCGCCCACGTCGTGGATCGCGAGGATGGGGTTGGCCGCGCCCTGCTGCCAGCAGTGGTTGATGACCTCCTGCGCGCGGCGCTCGATCTCGGGGTTGCCGCGCTGCACCGAGTCGAAGTCGAGCTCGGCCGCGTTGGCGCCGGTGGCCATCGAGCTGGCGGCGCTGCCGCCCATGCCGATGCGCATGCCGGGGCCGCCGAGCTGGATCAGCAGCGAGCCGGCGGGGAACTGGATCTTCTTGGTCTGCGCCGCATCGATGCTGCCGAGGCCACCCGCGATCATGATGGGCTTGTGGTAGCCGCGCTGGACGGTGTCGACGTCGCTGGCCACGGTCTGCTCATACTCGCGGAAGTAGCCCAGCAGGTTGGGACGGCCGAATTCGTTGTTGAACGCGGCGCCGCCCAGCGGGCCCTCGGTCATGATCTGCAGCGGGCTGGCGATGTGCTCTGGCTTGCCATAGCTGCCCTCTTCCGGCCAGAGCTTCGAGACGGTGAAGCCGGTCAGGCCGGCCTTGGGCTTGGAACCACGGCCGGTGGCGCCCTCGTCGCGGATCTCGCCGCCCGCGCCGGTCGAGGCGCCCGGGAACGGCGAGATGGCCGTGGGATGGTTGTGCGTCTCGACCTTCATCAGCACATGGCTCAGGGCGCTATCTTTTTGATAGCTCTGCGAGCCGTGGGCCGGCACGAAGCGCTCGATGGTCGTGCCCTCCATGATCGAGGCGTTGTCCGCGTAGGCCACCACGGTGTGCTGCGGGTTCAGCTTCTCGGTGTTGCGGATCATCGAGAACAGGCTCTGCGACTGGGCCTGGCCGTCGATGGTGAAGTTGGCGTTGAAGATCTTGTGGCGGCAGTGCTCGCTGTTGGCCTGCGCGAACATCATGAGCTCGACGTCGCTGGGGTTGCGGCCCAGGCGGGTGAAGGCGTCGACGAGGTAGTCGATCTCGTCCTCGGCCAGGGCCAGGCCGAAGCCGGTGTTGGCCGCCACCAGCGCGGCGCGGCCCCCACCCTGCACGTCGACCTGCGCCATCGGCTGGGCCGGCAGTTCGCTGAAGAGGCTGGCGGCCTGCTCGACGGTGGCCAGCACCGACTCGGTCATGCGGTCGTGCAGCGGGCCGGCCACGGCGGCCAGCGCGTCGCCTTCGAGCACGGGCGCCTTGCCGATCAGGGGTGCCTTGAGCTTCAGGTGGTATTGGGTGACGCGCTCCACGCGCCGCAGGGCCAGCCCGCAGTTGTGAGCGATGTCGGTGGCCTTGGAGGCCCAGGGCGACACGGTGCCCAGGCGCGGCGTGACCGTGACGCTGGCGCCGGCCTTGGCCGGGGCCTCGAAGGGGTCGCCGTAGGTGAGCAGCGCGGCGAAGCGCTCGCGGTCCGCCGCGTCGAGCGCCGCATCGGTCACCACGAGGTGCACGAAACGGGCCGAAATGCCCTCGATGCGCGGTTCGATGGCCTGCAGCTTCGGCAGCAGCTGCCGCGCGCGGAAGTCGCTGAGCGCGCTGCCGCCCTCGAACATGGTTACGACAGGAAGGGCTTTAGGTGCGGGCTGCGTCACGGTCGATGGGGCCTCGGGGGCCGCGTTGGGAATCAAGGAATCGAGGCGGATGGCCGCTGACTGGGGTCATCCGCGTTAACCCGGAATTTTAGCTTGCCGAATGGGATAATTCGGCCATGAGCATTAACTACAAAGACGCTGCAGGCATCGAAGCCATGCGGGTCGCCTGCCGCCTGGCCTCCGAGGTGCTGGACTACCTCACCCCCTTCATCAAGCCCGGCATCACGACCAACGAAATCGACCGGCTCGCCGCCGAGTACATGGTCAAGCAGGGCACCACCTCGGCCACGGTGGGCTACATGGGCGCGAGCAGCGTCCCGTTCCCGAAGTCGCTGTGCACCTCGGTGAACCATGTGGTGTGCCACGGCATTCCGAACGACAAGCCCCTGAAGAAGGGCGACATCATGAACGTCGATGTGACCGTCATCAAGGACGGCTGGTTCGGCGACAACAGCCGCATGTACGTGATCGGCGACGCGTCGATCGCCGCCAAGCGCCTGTGCCAGATCACCTTCGAGGCGATGTGGCACGGCATCCTGCAGGTGCGCCCCGGCGCGCACCTGGGCGACGTGGGCCATGCGATCCAGAAGTTCGCCGAAGGCCACGGGTTCTCGGTGGTGCGCGAGTTCTGCGGCCACGGCGTGGGCCAGCGCTTCCATGAAGAACCCCAGGTGCTGCACTACGGCCGCCCGGGCACCATGGAAGAGCTCAAGCCCGGCATGATCTTCACCATCGAGCCGATGATCAACGCCGGCAAGCGCGACGTGAAGGAAGACTTCAAGGGCGGCCAGTACGACGGCTGGACCATCGTCACGCGCGACCATTCGCTGTCGGCCCAGTGGGAGCACACCGTGCTCGTCACCGAGACCGGCTACGAGGTGCTGACCCTGTCGGCCGGCAGCCCGCCGCTGCCCTCCTTCGTCACCGCCACCAAGACCTGACGCGGCAGCGCCGCGTTCCATCGCCTTTCCGCCCGTGATCGAAGCAGCCAACATCGACGTGGCGACGCTGCGCGAAGCCTATCGCGCAAAGAAGCTCGCCCTGTTCGACACCCTGCGCTTCGCGCGCGCTCCCACCCGCAGCGTCCACACGGTGCTGCGCCAGCTCTCGGCGCTGGCCGACGAAACCCTGTGCACCCTGTGGCGCGAGGCCGGCTTCGGCGAATCGCTCACGCTGGCGGCCGTGGGCGGCTTCGGGCGCGGCGAACTCTTCCCCTATTCCGACGTCGACGTGCTGCTGCTGCTGCCGCCCGAGGGCGAGGCCGGCAGCATCGAGCCGGCCCGCATCGAGGCCTTCATCGGCCAGTGCTGGGACGCCGGACTGGAGATCGGCTCCAGCGTGCGCACGGTCGAAGAATGCCTGGCGGAGGCCGAGAAGGACGTCACCGTCCAGACCTCGCTGCTCGAGGCGCGCCTGATCGCCGGCAACAAGAAGCTGTTCACGGCCTTCCGCCGCCGCTTCTCGCGCGCCATCGACCCTCAGGCCTTCTTCGTGGCCAAGTCGCAGGAGATGCGGCACCGCCACCAGAAGTTCGACAACACGCCCTATGCGCTGGAGCCCAACTGCAAGGAGTCGCCCGGCGGCCTGCGCGACCTGCAGACCATCCTCTGGATGACCAAGGCCGCGGGTTACGGCAGCCGCTGGGACGACCTGGCCAAGAACGGCCTGGCCACCTCCTTCGAGGCCCAGCAGATCAAGCGCAACGAGGCGCTGCTCTCGCTGATCCGCGCCCGGCTGCACGTGATCGCCAACCGGCGCGAGGACCGGCTGGTGTTCGACCTGCAGACCGCCGTGGCCGCGACCTTCGGCTACGAAAGCGAATCGCAGCGCAAGTCGAGCGAGGCGCTCATGCGGCGCTACTACTGGGCCGCCAAGGCGGTGTCGCAGCTCAACCAGATCCTGCTGCTCAACATTTCCGAGCGGCTGCAGCCCAGCGAGGAGCAGCCCACGCCGATCAACGAGCGCTTCTACGAGCGCGCCGGGCTGATCGAGATCGCGAGCGACGACCTGTACGAGCGCGAGCCTCACGCGGTGCTCGAGACCTTCCTGCTCTACCAGAAGACCATCGGCGTGAAGGGCCTGTCGGCGCGCACGCTGCGCGCGCTCTACAACGCTCGCCACGTGATGGACAGCAAGTTCCGCAACGACCCGGTCAACCACGAGACCTTCATGCGGATCATCCAGCAGCCCTACGGCATCACGCATGCCTTCAGGCTGATGAACCAGACCTCGGTGCTCGGGCGCTACCTGCGCGTGTTCCGCAGCATCGTCGGGCAGATGCAGCACGACCTGTTCCACGTCTACACGGTGGACCAGCACATCCTGATGGTGCTGCGCAACGTGCGTCGCTTCTTCATCGCCGAGCACGCGCACGAGTACCCGTTCTGCTCGCAGCTCGCGGCCGGCTGGGACAAGCCCTGGATCCTGTACGTGGCCGCCCTCTTCCACGACATCGCCAAGGGCCGCGGCGGCGACCACTCCACGCTGGGCGCGCGCGACGTGCAGCGCTTCTGCAAGCAGCACGGCATCGCCCGGGAAGACGCCAAGCTCATCGAATTCCTCGTGGCCGAGCACCTGGTGATGAGCCAGGTCGCCCAGAAGCAGGACCTGAGCGATCCGGAGGTGATCGGCGCCTTCGCCAGGCGCGTGGGCAACGAGCGCTACCTGACCGCGCTCTACCTGCTGACGGTGGCCGACATCCGCGGCACCTCGCCGCGCGTGTGGAACGCCTGGAAGGGCAAGCTGCTGGAAGACCTGTACCGCTACACCCTGCGCGCACTGGGCGGCCGCATGCCCGACCCCGACGCGGAGGTCGAGGCCCGCAAGCGCGAGGCCCTGGTGCAGCTCGCCCTGCACGCCCAGCGCTTCGAGGCGCACAAGGCCCTGTGGGACACGCTCGACGTGGGCTACTTCATGCGCCACGATGCCGGCGAGATCGCCTGGCATGCCAAGCAGCTCTCGCGCTTCGTGCCGCCGCCCGACGTACCGGTCGACCCGAAGGCGCCGCCGGTGGTCCGGGCGCGCCTGTCTCCCGTGGGCGAAGGCCTGCAGGTGGCGGTGTACACGCCCGACCAGCCCGACCTCTTCGCGCGCATCTGCGGCTATTTCGACCAGGCTTCCTTCAGCATCCTGGACGCCAAGGTGCACACCACGAGCAACGGCTACGCGCTCGACACCTTCCAGGTGGTGACCACCTTCCTGCCCGACCATTACCGCGACCTGATCAGCATGGTCGAGGCGGGCCTGGCGCAGACGCTGACCGAAGCGGGCGCGCTGCCTGCGCCAAGCATGGGCCGGGTGTCGCGGCGGGTGCGCAGCTTTCCGATCAAGCCGCGCATCAGCCTGCTGCCGGACGACAAGGCCCAGCGCTGGCTGCTCAGCATCTCCGCCAGCGACCGCGCCGGCCTCCTGTATTCGGTGGCCCGGGTGCTGGCGCGCCATCACCTGAACCTGCAGCTCGCCAAGGTCACGACCCTGGGCGAGCGGGTGGAAGACACCTTCCTGATCAGCGGCCCGGAGCTCCAGGGACAGAAGACACAGCTGGCCATCGAAACCGAATTGATGGAAGCACTGGCCTCCTGACACCCCGGGAACCCTCAGAATGTCGGCCATGGAATTTCTGATCGAACAGCTATCCGAAACCGTCTCCTCGGCCACGACGCTGGAAGACCTGGCGCGCCCGATGCTCGAAATGCTGGAGGCGGCAACCGGCCTGGAATCGGCCTATCTCGCCATCATCGAGCCCGACAAGGCCCGCCAGCACATCCTCTTCGCCCACAACGCGGGCGAGATCACCATTCCCGAAGGGGACTACCTGCCCTGGGGCGACACGCTGTGCCGCCACGCCCTCGAGGAAAACCGCATCTACGCCGACGACGCGGGCGGCTGCTGGGGCGATGCCGATGCCGCACGCGAACTGGGCATCAGGAGCTGCGCCGCCGCGCCGGTCCGGGTCGATGGCGGCCTCCATGGCGCGCTGTGCGTCGCCGGTGCCGGGCAGACGCCCCTGCCGGCCGTGGTGCAGCCGCTGCTGCGCCTGTTCGCCAGCCTGATCGGCCAGCAGGTCGAGCGCGAACGAATGATCGCCAAGCTCGACAAGGCCGGGATCGAGCTGCTGACCCATGCCGCGACCGACGCCCTCACCGGTCTGCCGAACCGCCGGGCGCTCGTCGATGCCCTGCAGCGCATGCTCGCCCAGGGCGCGCGCAGCGCCCAGAGCGTGCTGGTCGGCTTCATCGACATGGACGACTTCAAGAAGATCAACGACACGCACGGCCAGGAAGTCGGCGACGAGTTCCTCGCCGCCATGGCCAGGCAGCTGTCGGGCTCCGTGCGCGCGAGCGACATGCTGGCGCGCTTCGGTTCCGACGAGTTCGTGGTGATCGGCCTGGGTCCGGGCCTGGGCGAATCGCCGCGCACCGGCGCGATGGCGCTGGGCGATCGGCTGGCCGAGAACACCAAGGGCGAGCTGCGGCTCAGGAACATGACGATCGACTACGCGGGCGCCAGCGTCGGGGTGGTGGCGGTCGATCCGCGAACCACCTCCGCGGAGGAAGCCCTGCGGCAGGCAGATGCCGCCATGGACGCGGTCAAGCGCACCCGCCGCCTGATGTTCCAGCAGGCCGGCGAAGCCATCTCGGGCTGATCCCACGCGGGCCGTCGATCCCTCTCCTTAGCCCGCGAGCCCTGCGCCGGCAGCGCCCGCTCTTTCTTCCGGCTCCCCCGCAGGGGATCGACCGCCCTCCCCCCAAAAAAACGAATCCATTTGCGCCTGTGCTCCGTACAGGCGCGAAGCGGATCGCTCGGCCTGCATGTCCGCGCTGCGGACTCGTCCCCGAATTCAGACAGTTGGGTCTCCCAAACCCAGTCCTTTCGTACTAATTAGTTCACATTCATTGTCAATGGTTAACTGATCCAAGAGAATGCCTCGGCATGGAAACTGGCTCGTCGTTGATTGACTATTACGAAAAGAAATCCTGCAGCGCGCAATGGCTGGAATTCAATCGCGGCATGGCCGCCGAACTGAGCGCCGGATTGCCCCCTGAGGATCTGAAGCAGCTTTTCTTTCGCATCGGCCAGCGTCTTGCGCATGCCCTGCCGATCCCCCCGTGCCGCACGCTGGGCGAACTGCAGGACGAGTTCAACGCCCGCTGGGACGGCATCGACTGGGGCTTCGCCGTGCTGAACGAAGAGGCCGACGGCGTCGCCATCTCCCACGCCTGCAGCCCGGTCGCGGCCGCCTTCGGGCCGGAATCGACGGGCTGGAGCGTCGGCTTCTTCGAGGGCGCCTACCAGACCTGGTTCGAGGCGCAGCACATGCCCGCGAACTTGCGCGTGCACGCCTTGACCGAAGTCCATGCGGGTCCGCGCGTCGATCTGCGGCTGGCGAGGGTCGACCCATGAGCTCGGAGGAACACATGCCCGAGGACATCGCCGGCCTCTTTGGCAAGTTCGGCGGCAACGGCAACGGCTACCGGGAGTTCGCCCCGCCGGACGCAGAGGCGCCGCGCGCGTGGCCCTTGCTGACCGGCGAGAAGATCGCCCATCCGCCGACGGTCGCTGCGCCCGCGCCCGCGCCGGCGCCCTCGCCTGCCCCGGCATCCGTTCCGGTCGGCGCCGCGATGACGGCGCACGCACCGGTTCATGCACCAGTCCACGCACCCGTACACGCCCCCGCCGCGGCCCCCGTTCATGCACCGGCTGCCTCGGTGCCGCCGCTGCAGGTCTTCGCGCCGCCGCCCGCGGCCATGTACGCGCCCGAGCCGCCCCTGACCCCGGTCGCGCCGGTGATGCCGCCGGCCACCGCCATCGGCTCCTCCGGCCCGGGCGCCGCGCCGACGCCCCTGGAGCAGCTCTTCGCACGCCTGGCCGCGCCGCAGGTGCCCGCGGCACCGCCGGGTCCCATGTCACGCTGGCGAAGGCCGACGTGACGATGGTTGTCATCCCCGTCATCTCTTCCAAGGGCGGCGTAGGCAAGACGACGATTGCCGCCAATCTATGCACCGCGCTCGTCCAGCGCGGCCGGCGGGTGCTGGCCATCGATCTCGATCCCCAGAACGCGCTGCGCTTCCACATCGCCAACGAGCCGCAGACCTGCGACAGCGGCCTGGTCGAGGCCGCCACCGGCCTGATGCCGTGGGCGCGTGTGATCCGACCCGCGCACGGCGGCGTGATGCTGCTGCCCTTCGGCGACGTCGACGACGAGCGCCAGATCGCGTTCGAGCAGCAGCTGGCCCGCGCCCCCGGCTGGCTGGGTGACACGCTGGAGCGCTTCGGCCTGCCCGCCGACACGCTGGTGGTGCTCGACACCCCGCCCGGCCCATCGGTGTACCTGCAGCAGGCATTGCGCGCGGCCAGCTTCGGCGTGGTCACGGTGCTGGCCGATGCAGGCTCCTTCGCAACGCTGCCCATCGTCGAGCGCATGCTCGACAAGTACGCCCGCCCGCGCACCGACTACCTCGGCACCGGCTACGTGGTGAACCAGATCGACCCCGGCAAGCGGCTCAACCACGACGTCTTCGAGCTGCTGCGCCAGCGGCTGCGCCCCGAGCTGCTGGGCATGCTGCACCTGGACCAGGCGGTGCCCGAGGCGCTGGCCTCGGCCGCGCCCGTGCAGCGCTACGCGCCCATGAGCCAGGCGACGCAGGACATCGACGCCTGCGCCGAACGCCTGCTCGAACGCATCGACACCGTCCGCCAGGCGGCGTCCTTCCCGAACCTGCGGACCACGTAGACGAACCGATGAAACACGCCCAGTCCGCCCTGCCGCCCCAGCCCGAACCCCGCCCGGCGCCGGCGATCCTTCGGTTGCTGCCGGTGCGCATCCTCGGCTGGATCGCGGCGCTCACGATGCTGCCGGCGCTGATCATCGCGCCGATGACCTTCGAGCAGCAGATCGTGCTGTCGGTGGGCATTTTCGTGGCGGCGCTGGTCACCAACCGCTTCCGCGGCCGCTTCGCCAGCCTGGTTTTGATCTTCCTTTCGGTGGTCGTGTCCTCGCGCTACACCTACTGGCGGGTGACCGAGACCATGTTCATGGACAACCCGCTCGACTTCGTGCTGGGCGTGGGCCTGCTGATGGCCGAGCTCTACGCCTTCGTGGTGCTGCTGCTGGGCTACGTTCAGACCGCCTGGCCGCTGGAGCGCAAGCCGGTGCCGCTGCCGCAGGACCCGGCCGAGTGGCCCACCGTCGACCTGTTCATCCCGACCTACAACGAGTCGCTGTCGGTGGTGCGCCAGACCGTGCTGGCCGCGCAGCTGATCGACTGGCCGCGCGACAAGCTCAAGATCTTCGTGCTCGACGACGGCCGGCGCGAGGAATTCCGCGTGTTCTGCGAGCAGGTCGGCGTGACCCACGTCATCCGCGACAACAACCGCCACGCCAAGGCCGGCAACATCAACGCCGCGCTGAAGAACACCACGGGCGAGTTCGTCGCGATCTTCGACTGCGACCACATCCCCACGCGCTCGTTCATGCAGATCGCCATGGGCTGGTTCGGGCGCGACCCCAAGCTGGGCATGGTCCAGCTGCCCCACTACTTCTTCTCGGCCGACCCCTTCGAGCGCAACCTCGACACCTTCGGCACGGTGCCCAACGAGGGCGAGCTCTTCTACGGCCTGATCCAGGACGGCAACGACCTCTGGAACGCCACCTTCTTCTGCGGCTCCTGCGCCGTGCTGCGGCGGACCATCGTGGAAGAAGTGGGCGGCATCGCGGTCGAGACCGTCACCGAAGACGCCCACACCGCGCTGAAGATGCATCGCCTGGGCTACAACACCGCCTACCTCGCGCTGCCGCAGGCCGCGGGCCTGGCGACCGAGAGCCTCTCGGGCCACGTGGGCCAGCGCATCCGCTGGGCGCGCGGCATGGCGCAGATCTTCCGCATCGACAACCCGCTGTTCGGCCGCGGCCTGCACTGGGCGCAGCGCCTGTGCTACGTGAACGCGATGCTGCACTTCCTGTACGGGCTGCCGCGGCTCATCTACCTGACGGCGCCGCTGGCCTACCTGTACTTCGGCGCGAGCGTGATCCACGCCTCGGCCTCGATGATCTTCGCCTTCGCGCTGCCGCATATCCTGCACGCCAACCTGACCAACAGCCGCATCCAGGGGCGCTTCCGCTACCTGCTGTGGAACGAGGTCTACGAGGCGGTGCTGGCCTGGTACATCTTCCGCCCGACCCTGGTGGCGCTCATCAACCCCAAGCTGGGCAGCTTCAACGTGACGGCCAAGGGCGGCCTGATCCAGCAGGAGTATTTCGACAGCAGCATCGCCAAGGCCAGCCTGGTGCTGCTCGCGCTGAACTTCGTGGGCGTTTGCCTGGGCGTGTGGCGCCTGACCTGGGTGGATTCGCAGCACATCGCCACCGTGTGGCTGAACCTGGCCTGGACGGTCTACAACCTGATGATCCTGGGCGCCTGCGTGGCCGCGGCCAACGAGTCGCGCCAGCTGCGCGGCTCGCACCGCGTGGAGCTGAACCTGCCGGCCACGCTGTATTTCCCCGACGGCCGCTCCCTGCGCTGCAACACCTTCGACTTCTCCAGCGGCGGCCTGGGCCTCGAATTGCCGCAGGACATGAAGCTCGACCTAGAAACGCCGGTCGAGGTGGCGCTCTACCGCAACGACCAGGAGTCGCGCTTCGCCTCCAGCGTGCGCTTCAGCAACGGCAAGCGCCTGGGCCTTCGCTTCGCGCCGATGAGCTTCGCGCAGGAGCGTGCGCTGGTCCAGTGCACCACCGCCCGCGCCGACATCTGGGCCGCGCGCTGGGGCAACCACCCGCGGGTGCCGATCCACCGCGTGCTCGGCCACATCATCAGCATCAGCGGCACCGGCTTCAGAGACATGTTCAGCCACTACTACCGTGCGGCCGCCTCGCGGCTGCGTCCCGTCAAAGCGAAGGAATCCACGTGACGACCCACGTGACGCCCCACCAGCGCGCGCATCGCCGCGCCGAGCATCCAGTCAGCGCGGCTTCGTCCTCGTTCGTCTCCCGCGCCGTGGCGCTGGCCGTGGCCCTGGTGGCCACCGGCACCGCCTTCGGCCAGACCCGCACCGCCGAACCGCAGGCCCCGGCTGCCGTTCCTGCGGTCCCGGTCGCCGCCGCTGCCCCGCAGGCCGTGGCGGCAGCCGCGCCCGCCGGCGGCGCCGTGCGCGAGTTCAACCTCACGCAGCTGGGCATCGACTACGCGGTGCAGTTGCGCGGCATCAGCGGCACGGTCGGCATTCCGTTCAACGTGCGCGCCGACGAGCTGGTGACCGCCGCCTCCTTCAGGCTGAACTACGCCTACTCGCCCTCGCTGATCCCGGAGCTCTCGCACCTGAAGGTCACGGTGAACGACGTGCTGGTGGCCACGCTGCCGGTGCCCACCGCCGGCGCGGGCCGTCCGCAGACGGCCGACATCCCGATCGACCGGCGCCTGATCACCGAATTCAACCGCATCAACGTCGAGCTCATCGGCCACTACACCCGCGAGTGCGAGGACCCGGCGCACACCAGCCTGTGGGCGCGCGTCGACGCCTCCAGCACGCTGAAGCTGACGGTGGCGCCGCTGAAGCTGGTCAACGACCTCGCGGCCCTGCCGCAGCCCTTCTTCGACCGCCGCGACGTGCGCCGCGCGCGCATTCCGTTCGTGTTCGGCACGGCCGCCTCGGGCCCGGTGCTGGAGGCGGCGGGCGTGGTCTCGTCGTGGTTCGGCGCGCTGGCCGACTACCGCGGCGCGACCTTCCCGGTGTCGGGCGCCGACCTGCCCACGGGCCACGCGGTGGTGTTCGTCACGCCCGATTCAAGCATTCCGGGCCTCACGCTGCCGGCCATCCGCGGGCCGGGCATCGCGATCGTCGACAACCCGCGCGACCCCAACGGCAAGCTGCTGCTGGTGATGGGCAGCACGCCCGCCGACCTGCGCACCGCCGCAGCCGCGCTGGCGCTCAATGCCAAGGCCTTTGCGGGCGCCACGGCCTCGATCACCGCCTTCCAGGAGCCGCCCACGCGCAAGCCCTATGACGCGCCGCGCTGGGTGCCGAGCGACCGGCCGCTGCAGCTGGGCGAACTGGCCACGGCGGCCGACCTCTCGGTGACGGGCTACAACCCCGACGTGGTCCGAGTGAACCTGCAGCTGCCGCCCGACCTCTTTACCTGGCGCAGCCGCGGCATTCCGCTCGACCTGCAATACCGCTATACGCCGCGCGTGCGGCCCGACCAGTCGACGCTCAACGTCAACGTCAACGAGAACTTCGTAGGCGGCCTGCCGCTGCGCTCTGCCAACCCGGCCGGCGACCGCTGGTGGAACCCGCTGGCGGTGAAGCTGATGCCCGACGGCACGCTGGCCGAGCGCAAGGAAGTGATCCTGCCGCCGCTGGCCATGGGTCCGCGCAGCCAGCTGCGGCTGCACTACTACTTCGAGCCGGTCGGCGGGCGCTGCGTGCCGCAGCTGGACAACGTGCGCGGCGCCATCGACCCGACCTCGAAGATCGACGTGTCGGGCTTCCCGCATTTCATCGCGATGCCGGAACTGGCCGCGTACGCCAACGGCGGCTTCCCGTTCTCGCGCATGGCCGACCTGTCCGACACCGCCGTCATCCTGCCCGACCAGCCCAGCAGCAGCGACACCGAGATGTTCCTCGGCCTGCTCGGCCAGATCGGCCGCTCCACCGGCTACCCCGCGCTGCGCGTGAAGGTGGGCCGCTCGGCCGAAGCGCAGCAGTGGGCCGACAAGGACCTGCTGGTGATCGGCAACCTGCAGAACCAGCCCCTGTTCACCCAGTGGGCCGACAGGATGCCGCTCAAGCGCAACGGCAACGCGCCCGAGTTCAAGCTCACCAGCTGGATCGACAGCGCCATCGACTTCGTGATCGGCGCGCGCACCCGCGAAGACCTGCCGGGCTCGATGCAGATCTCGGTGAGCGCCGACGGCCGCGACGGGGTGCTGGCCGGCTTCGAGTCGCCGCTTCGCAGCGGCCGCAGCGTGGTCGCCGCCATCGCCAACGGCGACTCGAAGGACGCGCTGCTCAACGCGCTGATGACGCCCGACCTGCTCAAGAGTGTGCAGGGCAGCATGACCATCGTGCGCGACACGCAGGTCAACAGCGTGCTGGGCCAAGACACCTACTATGTCGGGAGGCTGCCCCCCATCGCCTGGGTGCAGTGGAATCTCTCGCGCAGCCCGCTGATGCTGGCCGGGCTGGTGATCGTGCTGGCGCTGCTGGGCGCGGCCGTGTCGTACGCGGGCCTGCAGCTGCGCGCCCGCCGCCGGCTGTCGGTGAAGGCAAAGGGTAAGTAAGGAATACATGCAACGTTCGAAAACAGTGCCCCTGCTGCAACGGCCTTCGAGCCGGCGCGCCCTGCTGGGCGCAGCGGGGCTTGTGCTGGCCCTGCCCAGGCTGGCCGCTGCCGCGCCGGCCGCCTCGCCCCCCGCGACGCCCGCCCCGGCTTCGCCCTCGCCGGCACCCGCACCTGCCTGCCACCCGGCCACCGACTGGGCCGCCTTCGCCGCGCGCCACATCCAGCCCGACGGGCGGGTGATCGACTTCAACACGCCGCAGCAGCAGTCGACTTCCGAGGGCCAGTCCTACGGCCTGTTCTTCTCGCTGATCCACAACGACCGCGCCACCTTCTCGCGCGTGCTGGCGTGGACCGAGGCCAATCTCGCGGGCGGCAGCCTCGCCAAGCAGCTGCCGGCCTGGCAATGGGGCCGCAAGCCCGCTGGCGGCTGGGGCGTGCTCGACGCCAACGCCGCATCCGACGCCGACCTGTGGATCGCCTATGCGCTGATGGAAGCCGGCCGCCTCTGGAACGACGCCGCCTACCGCTCGCTCGGCCGCGAGGTGCTCGCACAGGCGGTGCGCGAGGAGATCATCAACGTGCCCGGCCTCGGGCGCATGCTGCTGCCCTGGCCCAAGTCGGTGGCGAGCGGGCCGCTGTGGCGCCTCAACCCGAGCTACATGCCTCTGCAGCTGCTGCGCTACTTCCAGCAGACCGACGCGGCCGGCCCGTGGGGCGAGGTCATCGACAACACGCTGCGCATGTTCGGCGCCGTCACGCCAAAGGGCTTCGCGCCCGACTGGTGCGCCTGGTCGCAGGATTCGCGCAGCTTCGTCGCCGATCCGCAGAAGGGCGCCATCGGCAGCTACGACGCCATCCGCGTCTACCTCTGGGCGGGCATGCTTTCGGAGAAGGACCCGGCGCGCAAGATGCTGCTGCTGAACCTGCGCGGCCCGCGCCAGGCGCTGGCCGAGAACCACACGGTGCCCGAATACGTCGACACCGTCACCGGCCAGATCCGCGGCATGGCGCCGCTGGGCTTCTCGGGCGCGATGCTGCCCTACCTCAAGGCGCTGGACGCCACCGATGCATTGGCCGACCAGGTCACCCGCGTGCCCGGCGGCCGCGTGGCGCCTCCCGCCGCCAACGCAACCACGCCGCCACCGACGCCCTTGCCGTACTACGAGCAGTGCCTGTTGCTTTTCGGACAGGCGTGGCTCGACGGCCGTTATGAATTCGGCCGCCACGGCCAGCTGCAAACCTCATGGAGAACGCTATGCCGTCCCAATCGACCGGCGCAATGACCGGCATGAAGACCGGCCTGACGACCGACCTGATGCCGCAGCGCTCGCGCGGCCTCGCCACCGGCCCGCGTGCTTTCGTGCCGTCGCGCCAATCGCGGCAATGGACGGCCTGCCTCGGCATGCTCGTGGCCCTGTACGCCGCCAACCCCGCCCATGCGCAGGCCGATGCCGCCAGCGCGGCGCTGATCGAGCAAGGCAACTACTGGCAGGCCCAGGGCCGCGCCGACCTGGCCGAGGAAAGCTGGAAGAAGCTGCTGAGCGTGCAGCCCCAGTCGACCGACGCGATGTACGGCATGGCGCAGGTCGAGCTCTCGCGCGGCAATTCCGACGCCGCGCGCACCTGGATCACCCGCCTGCGGACCGCGAACCCGAACGACAGCCGCCTTGCACGCCTGCAGCAGCAGGCGCAGCAGCCCGCCGGTGCGCAGAGCACTCTGCAGCGCGCCCGCGCCGCGGCTCGCGCCGGCCGCGCCGCCGAGGCAGTGGAGCTCTACCGCAGCCAGTTCGACAACCGCCCGCCGCCCGAGGCGCTGGCGCTGGAGTACTACCAGGTGCTGGCCAGCACGCCCCAGGGCGCCGATGAAGGCCGCCGCGGCCTCGAGCAGCTGGTGAAGGACCATCCGGAGAACGCCAACTACAAGCTCGCGCTGGCGCAGCAGAAGACCTACAGCGAATCGACCCGCCGCGCGGGTATCCGCGAGCTGGTCGAGCTGACCAAGCAGCCGGCCGTGGCCAATGCCGCCCGCGCCGCATGGCGCCAGGCGCTCATCTGGCTCGACGCGCGCCAGCCCGACGTTGCCCTCTACCAGGAATACCTGAGCACCAATCAGGCCGACGCTGCCGTGGCCGCTCGGCTCGAGAGCCTCACCAGCGCCAAGGCCGCTGCCGCGAACTCGCCCGGCGTGCCGGTGGGCGAAGGCTTCAAGGCGCTGGACCGCGGCGACGCGAGCACTGCCGAGCAGCGCTTCCAGCAGGCGCTTCGCACGAAGGCCGACGACACCGAGGCGTTGGGCGGACTGGGCCTGGTGCGCCTGCGCCAGGAGCGCTTCGCCGAGGCGCAGGAACTGCTGGAGCGCGCGGTGCGCGCTGGCGGCAGCAAGTGGAACTCGGCGCTGCAGAGCGCCAACTACTGGGTGCTGGTCGGACAGGCCCGCGCCGCCCAGGGCAAGAACGACCTGCGCGGCGCGCAGTCGCTCTACGAGCGCGCCGTGCGCATCGATCCGCGCGAGCCGGTGGGCCAGAACGCGCTGGCCGACCTGCGCGCGGCCGCGGGCGACTTCCCTCAGGCCGAGCAGGGCTACAAGCGCGTGCTCGAAAGCCATCCGCAGAACACGCAGGCGCTGCGCGGGCTGATCTCGGTCTACGGCCAGACCGGCCGCCCCGACGAGGCCGTGGCCCTGTCGCGCCGCCTCACGCCCGAGCAGGCCACCCAGCTGGGCGGGCTGCGCGACATCCAGGTCGAGCAGGCGCGCAACCGTGCCCGCCAGCAGGCCGATGCCGGCGACGCGGCCGGCGCGCAGCGCACGCTCGAAGACGCGATGCTCGCCGCGCCCGACAGCCCCTGGGTGCGGCTGGACCTCGCGAATCTCTACCGCAAGCGTGGCATGGTGTCCGAGGCGCGCGGCGTGATGGAGGGCCTGCTGATGTCGCAGCCCGACATGCCCGACGCGCTCTATGCGAGCGCCCTGCTCGCCTCCGAGACCGGCGACGCGGCAGCGGGCATCCAGTACCTCGAACGCATTCCCGCGGGTTCGCGCACGCGCGACATGGCCGCGCTGCAGCGCCGCCTCTGGGCACAGCAGCAGGCGGCACGCGCGCAGGCGCTGGCCCGCCAGGGCCAGGTGGACGCCGCGCGCGGCGTGCTCGCACAGGCCGAGTCGGCGCTCAGCAGCGACATGCCGGCAGAACTCTGGGGCCAGCTCGCGGGCGCCTATGCCGAGATCGGCGACGCACCGCGCGCCCTGGCCATGAGCCGCCAGCTGCTGGCGCGCTCGCCCACGCCGAGCACGGGCGACCGGCTGCTCTACGCCTCGGTGCTGCTCAAGACGAAGCAGGACATCGAGCTGTCGGCTGTGCTGCGCCAGCTGGCCGCCACCAACATGACGGCCAGCCAGCGCGCCGACTTCGACAACCTGCGCGTGGCCTTCGCGCTGCGCCAGACCGATTCGCTGCGCGAGGCGGGCAACCTCGAAGCGGCCTACAACGCGATGGCGCCGGTGCTCGCCGAGCGCCCGGACGATCCACAGGCGCTGGCTGCGCTGGCGCGGCTGTACTCGGCGGCGCGCGACGAAGGCCAGGCGCTCGCGCTCTACCAGCGCGTGCTCCAGCGCAACCCGACCGATCTCGACACCCTGCTCGCCGCCGCTGCCAGCGCCAGCGCGCAGCGCGACCACAGCTCGGCCGAGAACTACGTGATGGCCGCGCTCAAGCAGGCCCCCGACCAGTCGCGCGTGCTCGCGGCGGCCGGGCGCGTCTACCGCAACGCCGGCGAGAGCCGCAAGGCCGAGCAGTACCTGCGCGCGGCGGTCGAGGCCGAGCGGCAGGTGGCATCGGGCGGCTTCGCCCCCGGCGGCATGGCCGCATCGCCGCTGCCGCAGGCCAACCCCTTCGCAGGCATGACGGGCGGCGCGCCCGGTGCGGCGGTGCCGGCCGGCTATCCGCCGGCCAACGGCAATCCATTCGCACAGGCGCGGATGCAGCCGGCTTCGTACCAGGCGCCTGCGGCAGCGGCTGGATACCCGGTGGCGCAGGCCTATCCCGCCTACCCTGCCAACGCCGCCTATCCGGCAGCAGCGGCGCCGAATGCCTACCCGCCCGGCGCACTGCCCTGGAACTCGGGCACTCCGGCGTCGAACGCCAAGGGCCGCTCCACGGCGGCCAAGTCGTCGTCGACCCGCACGGCGCGCAATGCCGCGGCGAACCCGAACAACGTGCCGCAGGCCTCGGCCTATATCGCGCAGCCGATGCAACAGCCCTTGCCGCAGTACCCGGTACCCGGCACGCAGCAGGTCGCGCCGGTCTACATTCCGCCGGCACAGCAGGGCGGCTATCCGGCGCCGGGCTACCCGCAGGCCAACGCCGCCTATGCACAGGCCAACACGCCGCGTGCGGAATCCGGCTGGAACGCGCCGCTGCGCACCGCACCCGCGCCCCGTTCGGTGGAAGCCGAGCTGCAGGAGCTCGAATCACAGCGCGCCATCAGCCTCACGGCGGGCACGGTGTACCGGAACCGCGCCGGCGAGGCAGGCCTGAGCCGGCTCTCCGACTTCCAGCTGCCGATACAGGCGCGCTTCCCGGTGGGCGAAGGCAAGATCGTCGTGGGCGTGACGCCCACGGTGCTCGATGCCGGCACGCCCGCGAGCGACTACGGCACCGGCAGCCGTTTCGGCGGCGGCCCCAGCGCCGCGCTGAACTCGCTGAGCACCGGCGCCAGCCCCGGCCAGCAGAACGCGGCCGGCGTCGGACTCAACGTGGGCTACGAGGGCAAGAACATCGATGCCGGCATCGGCACCACGCCGCTGGGCTTTCCCACTACCAACGTCGTCGGCAACGTGACCTTCAAGGGCAGCATCGGCGACTCGTGGAACTACAAGGCCGACATCTCCCGCCGCGCCGTGACCGACAGCGTGCTGTCCTTCGCCGGCGCGAAGGACGAGCGCACCAACGAGCGCTGGGGCGGCGTGGTCGCCACCGGCGTGCGCGGCGACATCGGCTACGACGACGGCACCTACGGCGTGTACAGCTACCTCGCGGCGCACGGCATCACCGGCAGGAACGTGCAGAGCAATTCGCGCGTGGAAACCGGCGGCGGCGCCTATCTGCACCTGCTGAACAGCCCGAGTTCCAAGCTCACGCTGGGCATGAACATCGGCCTGATGGGCTACCAGAAGAACCTGAGCTACTACACCTTCGGGCAAGGCGGCTACTTCAGCCCGCAGAGCTTCGTGAGCGTGGCGTTCCCGGTCGACTGGACCGGGCGCAGCGACCGGCTCTCGTGGCGGCTGAACGCCTCGCTGGGCGTGCAGTCGTTCACCCAGAAGACTTCGCCCTACTTCCCCACGGACCCGTCGCGCAACTCGGCTGCATCCAACGCGGCCTACCAGGCGCTGGCCCTGGGGCTGAACAGCTCCAACTTCAACAACACCTACGCGAGCAGTTCGAAAACCGGCCTGGCCTACAACCTCGCCGCGGTGCTGGAGTACCAGCTCGCTCCGAAGATGTTCCTGGGCGGGGCCCTGGGCTTCAACAACGCGCAGAACTACCGGCAGTTCACAGGCAGCGTCTACCTGCGCTACGTGTTCGGCGGCTCCAGCAGCATCGGCGTGCCCGGCGCCGGCTCGGGCACCACGCTGAACCCGATGACTTCGCCCTACACGCCGCTGCTCTGATCGGGGAGGCCCGCGCCGGGCTTCCCGTCGCGGCCCCACAGCGGCGCGCGCTCATACTGCGCGACCCAGGGCCCGACCTCCTTGGCCGCCATCGGCTTCGCGATGCCATAGCCCTGGCCCAGCGTGCAGCCCATGGCCAGCAACGCCTCGCCCTGCTTCACCGTCTCGACGCCTTCGGCCACCGCCGTGAGTCCCAGGGCGTGGAGCAGCGCGATGATGCCCTGCACGATGGCGCGGTCCTGGCTGTTGTCGACCATGCCGCGCACGAAGGACTGGTCGATCTTCACCGTCGACACCGGCAGCTGGCGCAGGTAGGTCAGCGACGAATAGCCGGTGCCGAAGTCGTCGATGGTCACGCCCACGCCCAGCAGCTTGCAAGCCTCGACGAACAAGGCGACGTTCGCGAACTGGCTGATCGCGGTGGTCTCGAGGATCTCGAGCTCGAGCATGCCCTCGCCCTGCTTGGGAAACTGGGCCAGGTGGCGCGCCAGCCGCTCGACGAAGTCCCAGCGCATCATGTGGCGCGGCGCCACGTTCACGCTCACCGAGATCTGCAGGCCCTCGAGGCGCCACTGGTGCGCCTGCCACAGCGCGGTGGCGATGGCCCAGTCGCCGACCTGCTCGACCAGGGCATCGTCTTCGATGAGCGGCACGAACTGCGCCGGGGGCATCAGCCCGCGCTCGGGGTGCATCCAGCGGATCAGTGCCTCGACCCCGACCACCACGCCGCGCGACATGTCGACCTTGGGCTGGTAGACGAGGAAGAACTCGCCCTGCAGCAGCCCCTCCTGGATGCGCTGGCGCTCGCGCACCACCTGCTCGTCGGCGCGTGCCTGCGGGGCGTCGAAGTAATGCACCTTGCCGTCGGCCGCGCGCTTGGCGAAGAAGGCCGCGTGCTGCGCCTGGCGCAGCGCGGTCTCGGGCGGCGGGCCGTTGCTGTCGAGCAGCATGGCGCCGATGCTCGCGTCGATGCTGGCGGTCTGGCCGCGCCATTCCCAGGGTTCGGCGAGCGCCGTCTGTATGCGCTCGAGCACCTGCGCGCATTGCGAGGTGCCGAGGCCCGCGAAGAGCGCCGCGAACTCGTCGCCGCCCACGCGCGCCATCACGCTCTCACGCGGCAGCTCGGCCTTGATGCGGCGGGCCACCTCTTCCAGAGCTGCGTTGCCCGCGACCATGCCCAGGCGCGTGTTCAGTTCGGCGAAGCGATCGACGTCGACGTAGCACACCGCCGCCAGCCGCTTGCCGGCGCGCGCCCAGTCGGCCATCAGCGGACGAAGGATCTCGTCCGGCGGAAGGCGGGCCGATCCGTCGTAGTAGGACGGCAGTGAAACGGTGGGTTGCTGGTTCGACAAAAGACTGGGACTCCGGAAGTCGCGGGCTATTGTTCTCCCAATTCGTACCGATCCACCCGTTGCGGCGAAGATTTGTTACTGGCACGTGTGCGCACCACAACACCTTCGTATACAACGCGGTGTCGGCCAGTACGCCGCTCTATCCGCAGTACGCGCCGACCACGCGGCCGGTGGGCTCGACCTGCACGTTGAGCCGCATCATGTCCTGCGCCGGATCGGCCGGCTCCGTTGCGAGAACGGTGCGCGCCATCCTCGCACCCGCGCGCTGGCGCATTTCCTCCAGCAGCTGCTGCGTGATGCGAAGCCCCAGCCCGAATCGCACCGACGCCGCCTGGCAGGTGTCGGGCGGGGTGACGAAGCTCGGCGGCTCGGGCACCTCCGAAGTCAGGGGGCGGTCGGCCGGAGGCGACTGGCAGGCGGCCAGGCCCATGCAGAGAGCCAAGGTACCCAGGACCGCCGCGGACCGGCGTCGACCATTCGTGATGTGCATCTTTCGTGCTCCTTCCTCGCGTTCAAAGTTCCTCGAGAGCTTATTCCGCTGCCGGGCGCCCCTGCGTCAAAGGTTAAGCCAGCGAGCAGCGAACCATCAACTAAATCACGCGGCCGCGATCCGGCATCGCATTCGGGCGCTATGCTGAAAGCAACGCGTGCAGTACCCGGCCGAGCCCTCTCGGCCCCATCCCCATGACACAGCCTCCTGCCACGGTTTTCCTGATCGACGTCGACAACACGCTGCTCGACAACGACCGCTTCATCGCCGACCTCCACGCACGCCTCGACGAGGCCTTCGGCGCCGAAAGCGCGAGCCGCTACTGGGTCGGCTTCGAGCAGCTTCGCGACTCCCTGGGCTACGTCGACTACCTCGGCGCGCTGCAGCTCTTTCGCACCAGCGAAAGCCGCGAAGGCATGAGCGATGCGCGGCTGCTGCGGATCTCGGAATTCGTCACCGACTACCCCTTCGCCGACAGGCTCTATCCCGGCGTGCACGAGACGCTGAAGCACCTGCGCCGCCACGGCCCCACGGTGATCCTCTCGGACGGCGACGTGGTGCTGCAGCCGCGCAAGGTGCAGCGCTCGGGCCTGTGGGAGGCCACGGAGGGCCGCGTGCTGATCTACGTGCACAAGGAAGAGATGCTCGACGTCGTCGAGCACCACCATCCCGCGCGGCACTACGTGATGATCGACGACAAGCTGCGCATCCTCTCGGCCATGAAAGCCATCTGGGGACCGCGTCTTACAACGGTCTTCGTGCGGCAGGGCCACTATGCGCTCGACACCGCGGCCAACGCAGCCTACGCACCCGCCGACATCACCGTCGAGCGCATCTCGGATCTCATCAACTTCGACTTCCCATCGACATGAGCCAAGCAAGCAATCCCCTGGCGGGCAAGCCCGCACCCATCGAACTGCTGGTCGACGTGCCGCGCCTGGTCTCGGCCTACTACACAGGCCGGCCCGACCCTGCGGTGCCCGCGCAGCGCGTGGCCTTCGGCACCTCGGGGCACCGGGGCTCCTCCTTCGACGATGCCTTCAACGAATGGCATGTGCTGGCGATCAGCCAGGCCATCTGCGACTACCGCAGGCAGAAGGGCATCGACGGGCCGCTCTTCCTCGGCATCGACACGCACGCCCTTTCGACGCCGGCCTTCGGCAGCGCGGTCGAGGTGCTGGCAGCCAACGGCGTGGAGCTGATGATCTCGAAGGACGACGAGTACACGCCCACGCCGGCCGTGTCGCACGCGATCCTGGTCTACAACCGCGGCCGCACCACGGGGCTGGCCGACGGCATCGTCATCACCCCCTCGCACAACCCGCCCGAGAGCGGCGGCTTCAAGTACAACCCGCCCAACGGCGGCCCGGCCGGCACCGACATCACCTCGGCCGTCGAGGCAGCCGCCAACAAAATGCTGGCGAACGGCCTCGAAGGCGTGAAGCGCATGCCGCTCGCGCAGGCGCTGCGCGCTTCGACCACGCACCGCCACGACTACCTGAACACCTACGTCGAGGACCTGGCCCAGGTGCTCGACATGGATGCCATCCGCGACGTGAACATCGACCTGGGGGTCGACCCGCTCGGCGGCGCCGGCGTGCGCTACTGGCCGGCCATCGCCGAGCGCTACAAGCTCAAGCGCCTGAACGTGCTCAGCCGCGAGGTCGACCCGACCTTCCGCTTCATGTCGCTCGACTGGGACGGCCGCATCCGCATGGACCCGTCGTCGCCAGACGCGATGCACAAGCTGATCGAGCTGAAGGACCGCTTCGGCATCGCCTTCGCCTGCGACACCGACCACGACCGCCACGGCGTCGTCGCCGGCAGCACCGGCCTGATGCAGCCGAACAGCTACCTCGCGGTGATGATCGACTACCTCTACACGCACCGGCCGAACTGGCCCGCGCAGGCGGCCATCGGCAAGACGGTGGTGAGCAGCCAGATGATCGACCGCGTCGCCAGCCGGCTCGGACGCAGGCTGCACGAGGTGCCGGTGGGCTTCAAGTGGTTCGTCGACGGGCTGGTCGATGCCTCGCTGGCCTTCGGTGGCGAGGAAAGCGCAGGCGCGACCTTCCTGCGCAAGGACGGCTCGGTGTGGACCACCGACAAGGACGGCATGGTGCCCGCCCTGCTCTCCGCCGAGATCGCCGCGCGCACCGGACGCGACCCGGGCGAGCGCTATGCCGAGCTGACGCAGGCGCTGGGCAGGCCGGTCTCGAACCGGGTGGACGCTCCGGCGACGGTCGAGCAGAAGAAGCGGCTGTCGAGCCTGTCGCCGCAGCAGATCCGGTCGACCGAGCTGGCGGGCGACAGGATCGTCGAGGTGCTGAGCCATGCGCCGGGCAACGGCGCGGCCATCGGCGGCGTGAAGGTTGTCACCGCGAATGGCTGGTTCGCCGCGCGCCCCTCGGGCACGGAGAACATCTACAAGATCTACGGCGAGAGCTTCAAGGGCGAGGAGCATCTCGCGCAAATCCTCGAAGAAGCGCAGCACGTGGTGGACGGCGCGCTCGCGGGGAACTGAAGCCGCATGCGGACGCTGGTGCTGCGGCTGAACCCGGGCGACGACCTGCGTGCGTCGCTCGACTCGGCCCTGGCTGCGAGCGGCAGTGAAGCGGCATTCATCGTCTCGGGCATCGGCAGCCTGAACGGGGCGAGCATCCGTTTCGCGGGGGCGCCGACGCCGGCTCGCATCGAGGGCGAGCTGGAGATCCTCACGCTGGCGGGCAGCCTGTCGCCGGACGGATCGCACCTGCACATCAGCGTGTCGGACGCCGAGGGCCGCGTCTTCGGCGGGCACGCGGCGCCGGGCTGCGTCGTGCGGACCACGGCCGAGATCCTCGTCGCCGTGCTGCCGGAGTGGCAGTTCGCGCGAACGCACGATCCGCTCACCGGCTATGCCGAACTGAGCCCGCGCCGGAAGCCCTGAAGCTCAGCCTTCCAGCGACTCCACACGCAGCGTGCTGACCGGCCCCGCCACCTCGGCGCGCGCCTGCAGCGCATGCACGGCCAGGTCGAGCGCGCCCTGCTCCACCGGGCCGGTCAGCACCAGCACCTGAGGTCCCACCCCGGGCCGTTCGGCCGCCAGCGCGACCTGGTGCACCGGCACTTTCCGCTCGGCGAGGCCGGCGGCGATCGCCTGGATCTGATCGAGCGCATGCACCGGCACGCGCAGGTAGTGCGAGGTGTAGACGGCTGCGCGCGGCAGCACGGCCAGCGCATTGGTCGCATGCGCATGGACGCCGAGGTGCGGCACATGCTGCGCGGCATGGACACCGTCGAGCCGGGCCACGTCGACAAGGTCGGCGATCACGGCAGAAGCGGTCTGTTCCGAGCCGGCGCCCGCGCCGTAGTACATCGTGAGTCCGGCCGCGTCGCTCTTCACCATGACGGCATTCATCGAACCGTTCACCTGCGCCATCAGGTGCGCGGCAGGCACGAGCACAGGCTGCACGCGCAGTTCGACCCCGGCCGCCTGCCGGCGCGCGACGCCCAGCAGCTTGATGCGGTAGCCCAGTTGCTCGGCGCAGGCCACATCCACGCCCTGCAGCGCGGTGATGCCCTCGACCTGCGCGTCTGCGAAGCGAAGCGGCATGCCGAAGGCGTTGGCGGCCAGCAGGGTCAGCTTGTGGGCCGCGTCGATGCCCTCGATGTCGAAGCTGGGGTCGGCCTCGGCGTAGCCCAGCGCCTGGGCCTGCGCGAGTGCGGCGGCGAAGTCCAGGCCCTCGTCGCGCATCTTGCTCAGGATGAAATTGGTGGTGCCGTTGATGATGCCGGCCACCCATTCGATGCGGTTGGCGGCAAGGCCTTCGCGCAGCGCCTTGATGATCGGGATGCTGACGGCCACCGCGCCTTCATAGGCCACGATCACGCCCTTCTCGCGCGCAGCCGCGAAGATTTCGGCGCCGTGTACCGCCAGCAGCGCCTTGTTGGCCGTGACCACGTGCTTGCCGTGCGCAATGGCGGCCAGCACCCAGTCGCGCGCAGGTCCGGTGCCGCCGGCCACTTCCACCACCACGTCGACGTCGGGATGCGTGGCGACGTGCATCGCGTCGGCCGTCAGCGCGACGCTGTCTCCCACGATGCCGGCCGCGCGCTCCAGGTTGCGCGCGGCGACCATCACCAGTTCGATGGACCGGCCGGCCCGCGCCGCGATGTCGGCACGGTTGCGCGCCAGCACGCGGAAAGTGCCCGAGCCGACGGTGCCGATGCCGATCATCCCGACGCGCAGGGTACGGATGGCCGCCTGGCGGTGGTGCAAGGGCTCTAGGGATTCAACGGGATCGCGGTACATGGACAACTCCTGACGAAAAAACAAAACCCAGCTGCCAGAGCTGGGTTCATTCGTTCGGGGGAGAGAGCGATACACCAGGTGGCTGCCGGAACGGCCACCTGCGCGTGCTCAGGTGGCCGCGGTGGTAATGGTGGTAATCATTCGAGCAACGACCATCGCCTGCGCGGAGGCAGGCGGCATCATGCGGCCCATGGGGGCTGCGAAGGATGCGAAGGGGAAGCGTTGGCTCGACATGAAGCCTCGGAGTGTACAGGACCCGGGCAGCGTCCCGGTCAGGGTGCGGCCGACAGCCGCTTTTCGAGCCATACGCTGTAGCGCGAGAGCCCGAAGCACAGCACCCAGTAGACCGCGGCCACGAAAAGGTAGCCCTCGAGGTAGAACGGCCGCCAGGTCGGGTCGCCGCCCAGCGCCAGCCCCAGCGCGCCCGTCAGCTCGAAGAGGCCGACCACGGTGACCAGCGAGGTGTCCTTCAGCGTGCCGACCACGTTGTTGGTCAGCGCGGGCACGACGAGGCGCAGCGCCTGCGGCAGCACGATGTCGCGCTGCACCGGCCAGCGGCCGAAGCCCAGCGCCATCGCCACTTCGGTCTGCCCGCGCGGCACGGCCTGCAGGCCGCCCCGGATGATCTCCGCGAGATAGGCGGCCACGAAGAGCGCGAGGCCCGCGAGCACGCGCACCAGCACATCGGGCTGCCATCCGGCCGGCCAAAGCAGCGGCAGCAGGAACGAGGCCATGAACAGCACCGAGATCAGCGGCACGCCGCGCACCAGTTCGATGTAGCTCGCGCACAGGGTGCGCACCACCGGCCAGCCGGAGCGCCGCCCCAGAGCCAGCAGCAGTGCCAGCGGAAAGGCCAGCGCCAGCCCCACCACCGCGAGCCCGATGGTCAGCGGCAGGCCGCCCCATCGCCCGGTGGGCACATGGCTCAGGCCCAGTACGCCGCCACGCATCAGCAGCACGAAGAGCAGCAGCGCAACGACCCACAGCGGCACCAGCCACCAGCGCCAACTGCGCGGCCAGGCGCTGAGCATGGTCACTGCCGACAACACGACCACCGCGACGGCGGGACGCCACTGCTCCTCGTACGGAAAGCGCCCGAAGAGCATCGGCCGCCACTTCTCGGCCACCACGCCCCAGCAGGCGCCGTGCTGCGCGGCGCGGCAGGCCTCGGCGTCAGGCCGGAACACCGCGTGCACGATGCCCCATTCGACGACGTGGAAGCCGATCCACGCGAAGAGCGCCAGCAGCAGCAGCGTCGCCAGCGCGCGCATCGGCGAACCCCAGAGCTCGCTGCGCCATGCGATCGGCCCTTGCGCGGCGTTCCTCATCGCCAGCCCCGCAATGCGACGCGCGCGTTGTAGCGGTTCATGCCGAAGGAGATCAGCAGCGACAGCAGCAGGTAGACCGCCATGATGATCGCGATGCACTCGAAGGCCCGGCCGTTCGTACCGATCGTGGTGTTGGCCACCGACACCAGTTCCGGATAGCCCACGGCCACCGCCAGCGACGAGTTCTTGGTGAGGCTCAGCAACTGGTTGGTGAGCGACGGCACGATCACCCGAAGCGCCTGCGGCAGCACCACGATGCGCAGCTGCTGCACCGGCGAGAGCCCCAGCGCCTGCCCGGCCAGCACCTGCCCCTGCGGTACGGAAAGAATGCCCGCCCGCACGATCTCGGCCACGAAGGCGGCCGAATACAGGCTCAGGCCGGCGACGATGGTCACGTACTCGGGACTGAGCGCCGCGCCGCCGCTCACGCCGAAATCACCGCGCTCGGGAAGCTCGAAATGCAGGCCGCCCTCGCCCATCATCGGCCACGGCACGCTGAGGCCGCCCTTGCTCAGCCACACACCCGGCAGGAGCCGCACCGGCTCCGTCGGATCGGGCAACAGGTTTGCCATCGCGAAAGCCAGCATCAGCAGCTGGACCAGCAGCGGCACGTTGCGCACCAGCTCGACATAAGCGGTGCAGATGCCGCGCAGCAGCACATGCGGCGCGAGCCGGCCGATGCCGATCAGCGTGCCCAGCACGACAGAGAAGATGGCTGCGGGCACTGCCGCGCGCACCGTATTGATCAGGCCCGCAAGGAAGGCGCGCCAGAAGGGCTGGCTGGCATCGAAGTCGAGCCAGCCTTCGCTGATCGAGAAGCCGGCAGGCTCGGTGAGAAAGTCGAAGCCCGAACGCACGCCGCGTGCGCGCAGCACCTCGAGCGCATGGTGAACCACCCAGACCGCTCCGGCCACCACGGCCAGCACCAGCAGGGCCTGGACGGCCCATGCCAGCCAGACCCCGCGCGATGACGAAGGAGCAGCGCTTTTACGGATAGTCATTGCGTGGTGGAGAAGCGGTCCAATGCCAGGAACACCGCGGAACCGGCCGCGCCGGGCCGCTGGTGTTGCGCCCGGCGACGGGATTGGCGAAGCGACACGAAGTGCGCGAAGCCTGGAGAGCTCTTATCTCACCGGGGGGGCGTAGATCAGGCCGCCCTTGCTCCACAGGTTGTTGGAGCCGCGCGGCAGCTTCAGGACCGACTTCGGGCCGACGTTGCGCTCGAAGATCTCGCCGTAGTTGCCCACGGCCTTGATGGCGCGGAACGACCAGTCCTTGTCCAGGCCCAGCAGCTTGCCGAGGTCTTCACCGGAACCGAGCAGGCGCTGCTGCGCCGGGTCCTTGCTGCTGGCCTTGAGCTCGTCCGCGTTGGCCTGCGTGATGCCGAACTCCTCGGCCTCGATGAGCGCGTTGGGCACCCACTTGGCGATGGCGAACCACTCGTCGTCGCCGCGGCGCACCAGCGGCGCCAGCGGCTCCTTGGAGATCAGTTCGGGCAGGATGACGTAGTCGTCGGGATTGGTCGCTTCCTTGTTGCGCAGGCCGGCCAGCGCCGAGGCGTCCGTCGTGAAGGCCTGGCAGCGGCCCGAGAAGAAGGCCTTGAACGAGGCCTCGAAGCTCTCGAACACCACCGTCTTCACGGGAATGCCCTGCGCACGGAAGTAGTCCGACACGTTCTTCTCGTTGGTCGTGCCCGACTGGGTGCAGATGGTCGCGTTCTTGAGCTGCTTGGCGCTCGTCACCTTGAGCTTCTTGGGCACCAGGAAGCCCTGGCCGTCGTAGTAGGTGATGGTGGTGAAGTTGAAGCCCAGCGAGGCGTCGCGGGTGAGCGTCCAGGTGGTGTTGCGCGCGAGGATGTCGATCTCGCCGGCCTGCAGGGCCGAGAAGCGCTGTTGCGAGTTGAGCGGGACGAAGTCGACCTTCTTGCCGTCGCCGAGCACGGCAGCCGCGATGGCGCGGCAGGTGTCGACGTCCAGGCCCGACCAGTTGCCCTGCGTGTCGGGTGCCGAGAAGCCGGCAACGCCGTTGGTCACGCCGCACTTGACGGTGCCGCGCTGCTTGACTGCATCGAGCGTCTTGCCGGCGAAGGCCGGGGCGGCAAAGGCCAGGGCTGCGAGGCAGGCGCCCGCGAGCAGCGCCGGCCGGAATGGTTTGTTCATCATTGGTGTTCTCCTCAACAACGGTAAGCAAAAGGCAGTGTACGGGCCGACGGCTGACTCTGCCAAAGAACTCCGGGTTGAATGCATATGCGCCTCGACGGGCTGGCTGGAAGCGCCGCAGGGTCACTACCATACGGCCCTTCACCAACCACTCAATGGGAATCCACACAATGGTCAAATCCGACGACACCGGCAAGTTCATCCTGCGCGTTTCTCTCGGCGTGCTGATCCTCCTGCATGGCATCGCCAAGCTGCAAGGCGGCGTCGGCTTCATCTCGGGCATGCTGGCCCAGCACGGGCTGCCGGGCGCATTGGCCTATCTGGTCTATATCGGGGAGGTGGTGGCGCCGGTGCTGCTGATCGTCGGCCTCTACACGCGGCCCGCAGCCTGGATCGTTGCCATCAACATGGTGGTGGCGATCGCGCTGGTCCACACGAAGGAACTGGGCGCACTGGGCAAGCAAGGCGGATGGGCGCTGGAACTGCAGGGCATGTTCCTGGCCGCAGCGCTCGGCCTCGCCTTCATGGGCGGCGGCCGCTTCGCGCTGAGCAGCAAGTACAACTGAGCCGGCGGGCTCAATCGTCGTCGGCAGCATCGAGGCCCGGAAACAGGACCTCGGTGTAGCCGAATCGCGAGAAATCGCGAACCCGCATCGGGTAGAGCTTGCCCAGCAGGTGATCGACCTCATGCTGCACCACGCGCGCATGAAAACCCGTGGCGACCCGATCGATGGGTTCACCGTAGGGGTCGAAACCCGTATAGCGGATGCTGGCGAAGCGCGGCACCACGCCGCGCAGCCCCGGCACCGACAGGCACCCTTCCCAGCCCTCTTCCTCTTCATCGCCCAAGGGTGTGATGACAGGGTTCAGCAGCACGGTGCGCGGCACCGGTGGTGCATCGGGATAGCGCGGATTCACGACATCGGTGCCGAAGATCACGAGCTGCTGGTCGACGCCGATCTGCGGCGCGGCAAGACCGGCTCCATTGACCGCATGCATGGTCTCGAACATGTCTCGCACCAGCATGTGCAGTTCGTCGGTATCGAATGCGGCCACCGGCTGTGCGATGCGCAGCAGCCGGGGGTCGCCCATTTTCAGGATTTCGCGGATGGCCATGGCGGGATTATCGCGATGGCTCCGAACTCCATCCTCCGGAGGGGATCAGGGAGGGGTCTGGTTCTTCGAGTCGGGCGAAGTCCAGAGTCGCGCGTTGCCGCGAGGCGGGGTCGGGATAGAGCCCGGGCCGCCACCCGCGATGGGCGGACGAGGCGGCACCACCACAGGCGGAGCCACTGGGCGGCCACCACCACCCCAGGCAGGCGGGCGGACCGGATAGGCCGGCCGGTCGTAATAGGGCCTGTCGTAATAGCGCGGACGCCGCTCGTAGTAGCCGCCGCCGTTGATGTAGACCGGCGCCGGCACCACCACGGGCGCGGGCTCGCTGTAGTAAGGCCCCGACGAATAGCCCCCGCCGTAGTAGGGATCGGCTGGAACGCCGACGCAGCCGGTAAGCAGCGCAACGCCACCGATGGCGGCACAGGCACCGAGAACTCGAATTTTGGTCATGAGGGACTCTCCTTGTGGCCTTCAATTAGCTTTCAACGTCAGGTTGTAGACCCTGTTGACTGCGCTGCGATGAAGCAGCGTAACGGCCGGTAAAGAGGCCGGTCGGCGTCCCTGCCGCCCGACGACTCAAGCCGCCGGAACGCCGTTGGCAAGAATCTCCAGCATACGCGCCTCGTCGATGATCTCCACACCGGCCTCGCGCGCCTTCTCGAGCTTGCTCCCGGCCTCTTCGCCCGCCACCAGGTAGTGGGTCTTCTTGCTGACCGAACCGGACACCTTGGCGCCCGCCGCCTCCAATTTATCCTTTGCTTCGTCGCGGCTCAGCGTAGGAAGGGTGCCGGTGATGACGAAGGTCAGCCCCGCCAGCGGCTTCGGCGCCCGGGCGGCCGGCTCGCCCTCTTCCCAGGTCAGGCCGCAGGCACGCAGCTGCTCGACCACCTCGCGGTTGTGCGGCTGGTCGAAGAAGGTGCGCAGGCTCTGCGCCACCACCGGGCCTACGTCGTTCACCTCGAGCAGCTGCTCCTCGGTCGCGTCCATGATCGAGTCCAGCTTGCCGAAGTGCTTGGCCAGGTCCTTTGCGGTGCTCTCGCCCACATGCCGGATGCCCAGCCCGAACAGGAAGCGCGGCAGCGTGGTCTTCTTCGAGGCCTCCAGCGCATCGACGAGGTTCTTCGCCGACTTCTCCGCCATGCGGTCCAGGCCCGCCAGCGTGGCAAAGCCCAGCTTGTAGAGATCGGGCAAGGTCCGGATCAGGTTCGAATCCACGAGCTGCTCGACCAGCTTGTCGCCGAGCCCGTCGACATCCACCGCGCGACGCGCCGCGAAATGCAGGATGGCCTCCTTGCGCTGCGCCGCGCAGAACAGCCCTCCCGTGCAGCGATAGTCGACCTCGCCCTCCTCGCGAACCGCCTCTGAGCCGCAGACCGGGCACTTGCGCGGCATCGTGAAGACTGGGCCGCGCTGATCGTCGGGCTTGGCCAGGCTCTCCGGCGCCACGCCGACCACTTCGGGAATCACGTCTCCGGCGCGGCGCACGATCACCGTGTCGCCCACGCGCACGTCCTTGCGGCGCGCCTCGTCCTCGTTGTGCAGCGTGGCGTTCGTCACCGTCACCCCGCCGACGAACACCGGCGCAAGCTTGGCCACAGGCGTGAGCTTGCCGGTGCGCCCGACCTGGATCTCGATGCCGACCACCTCGGTCAGCTGCTCCTGGGCGGGGTACTTGTGGGCCACGGCCCAGCGCGGCTCGCGCGAGACGAAGCCCAGCTGCCGCTGCAGCTCGATGCTGTCGACCTTGTAGACCACGCCGTCGATGTCGTAGGGCAAGGCATCTCGCTGGCGGCCGATGTTCTCGTGGAACGCTATGAGTTCGATAGCGCCTGTGGCACGGGCCGTCTGCGTGGCGACCGGGAAGCCCCATTCGTGGAACTGCTGCAGCCAGTCGAACTGCGTGGGCCAGTCGGGCCCGCCTTCGGCGGCGGGCGTCACCTCGCCCAACCCATAGGCAAAGAAGCTCAGCGGCCGCGCCGCGGCGATGGCGGGATCGAGCTGGCGCACAGCGCCGGCCGCCGCGTTGCGCGGATTGACGAACACCTTCTCGTTCTTCTGCCCGTCCGCGATCTTCTGGCGCTGGCGCTCGTTGAGCGCGTCGAAGTCCGCGCGCTTCATGTAGACCTCGCCGCGCACCTCGACCACCGGCGGCGCCTTGCCCTTGAGGCGCAGCGGGATCTCGCGCACCGTGCGGATGTTCTGCGTGACGTCCTCGCCCACCTCGCCGTCGCCGCGCGTGGCCGCCTGCACCAGCACGCCGTTCTCGTAGCGCAGGTTCATGGCAAGGCCGTCGAACTTCAGTTCGCAGACGTAGCCGACCTGCGGGCCGTCCTCGGCGAGGCCCAGTTCGCGGCGCACGCGCGCATCGAAGGCGCTCGCGCCGCCGGGCGTGATGTCGGTCTCGGTACGGATCGACAGCATCGGCACCTTGTGGCGCACCTTGACGAAGCCTTCGAGCACCTTGCCGCCGACGCGCTGGGTCGGCGAATCGGGCGTGCGCAGATCGGGAAACTCGGCCTCGATGGCCTGCAGGCGCTGGAAGAGCTTGTCGTACTCCGCATCCGGCAGCTCCGGCGCGTCGAGCACGTAGTAGAGATGGGCGTGCCGGTGGAGCTGTTCGCTCAGTGCGGCGGCTTCGCGTGCCGCTTCGTCGCGCGTCGTCATGGTGTCTCCCGAGGAGGAATCGAAATCAGCTGAAGAGTCGCCGCGCCAGCGGGGAACCCGCGGCAAGGTCGCGCCCGTCGAGCGTGTCGTAGAGCTGTTCGAGATCGGCGCCGATGACGTCCATGGTCTCGTCGCGCAGCAGTTGGCCGTCGCTGTCGGTGACCACGCCGTCCATCTCGCGAGCCAGGGTGGCGGCGGCTTCGCGCATGCGGCGGAAAGGTTCCTCTGCACGGTCGACCTGCGGCACGTCCAGGCTCAGGCTGAGTTCGCGGATGGCCGACTGGGCCGGGTCGTCGGCCAGCGCAGCCTGCGTGTCGAAGGCCAGGCCGAGGATCGGCGGCAGGCCGGCTTCGCTGGCCGGTAGCACCATGCGCCCCGGGATGATGCCCGCCACGAAGCCCAGCCGCGCGGCGTTCTGCTGCACGTAGCCCGGGCTCCAGGCCGCATGCAGCGCACGCAGGACGAAGCCCAGCTGCGCATCGTGCGCGCTGGCGAACTGGTCGAGCTCGCGGGCCCGCGCCACCTCGTCGAGCATCTCGGGAAATTCCGGGGCTCCGTTGACTGCATCGGCAAAGGCCTGGGCCTTGACCACGAACTCGGAGTACTCGATCTCGTTGAGCGCGCCCGTGCGGTTGGCCAGCTGCACGCCGACCTGGAAGGCGCTGTAGCGCTGGCCGGCCACGGGCGGCTCCCATTGCCCGGTGTGTTCGTTCAGGCCCTCGATGGCCACCGGCTTGCTGCCCGCACGGCGCGTGGGCGGCATCGCGGCGAGCGCGGCATCGCCCGAGGCCAGGCCATCCAGCGAGATCGGCGCGATCACGTCGATCAGCGGATCGAGCCCACCCCGGCGCTCGACCGGGGGCACGGCCGCGCTGCTGGGCGCAGGAAGATCGGGGTCGAACAGCGGCTCGTGCCGGTCGGAGCCCTGCACCTTGTTCGGATCGTCGTTCAGCACCGGCTCCACGCCGTCGCCGCCCGCGGCAAGCGCACGCTCGGCTTCATCGAGCGCGACGTCGACCGCATCGGGTTGCCGCGGCGCATTGCGGCGCGACATCATGGCCTCGTAGCCGATGACGGCCGCGAGAACGAGGCCGCCGAAGATTGCCAGGGCGAGTGTGAGATTGCTCATGGATCGTTGCCGCCCCGCTTATGCGGCTTCGACCATGGACACAGCCGACTCCATGTCGACCGCCACGATGCGCGAGACGCCCTGCTCCTGCATCGTCACGCCGATCAGCTGCTCGGCCATTTCCATGGCGATCTTGTTGTGGCTGATGAAGAGGAACTGGGTTTCGCGGCTCATGGCGGAGACGAGTTTGGCATAGCGCTCGGTGTTGGCGTCGTCCAGCGGCGCGTCCACTTCGTCGAGCAAACAGAAAGGCGCCGGGTTCAGCTGGAAGATGGCGAACACGAGCGCGATGGCCGTGAGCGCCTTCTCGCCGCCCGACAGCAGGTGGATGGTCTGGTTCTTCTTGCCGGGAGGCTGGGCCATCACCTGCACGCCGGAGTCGAGAATTTCGTCGCCGGTCATCATGAGCTTGGCGTTGCCGCCGCCGAAGAGCTCCGGGAACATGCGGCTGAAGTGCTCGTTGACGATCTTGAAGGTGCCGCCAAGCAGGTCGCGCGTCTCGGCGTCGATCTTGCGGATGGCGTCTTCCAGCGTGCCGATGGCTTCGTTCAGGTCGGCCGACTGCGCGTCGAGGAAGGTCTTGCGCTCGCTGGCAATGGCGAGTTCGTCCAGGGCCGCCAGGTTCACCGCGCCGAGCGCCGCCACCTCGCGGTTGAGGCGGTCGATCTCGCCTTGCAGGCCGGTGAGCCGCACCTTGTCGGTCTCGATCGACTTCTCGATCGCCTCGAGGTCGGCGCCGGCGTCGTCCAGCAGCTGCTGGTACTGCTCGACGCCCAGGCGCGCTGCCTGCTCCTTGAGCTGGAACTCGGTGATGCGCTGGCGCAGCGGGTCGAGCTCGCGCTCGAGCTGCAGGCGTCGCTCGTCGCTCGCGCGCAGCTTGAGCGTGAGGTCGTCGTACTGGCTGCGCGCCGCGCCCAGCGCAGTCTCGCGTTCGAGCTTGAGCGCGAGCGCATCCTGCAGGCCGGCCTGCGCGGCCGCATCGGACAGGCGGCCCAGTTCCGCGCGGGCGCGCTCGTCCTCGTCGGTCAGCGCCACGGTCTGCTGCGCGGCGGTCTCGATGGAGCGGTTGAGTTCGGCGCGGCGGGCTTCGAGCGTGCGCTGCGAGAAAGTGGCTTCCTGCGCCTGGCGTTCGAGACTGCGGTGCTGCTCGCGGCTTGCGGCCAGCGCACGGTTGGCCTCGATCACGCGTTCGTCGAGCTCGGCGTGGCGCTCCTGGGCATCGGCCAGCTGCATGTCGAGTTCCTCGAAGCGGCCCTCGGCGGCGATGCGCCGTTCCTGCAGTTCCTCGAGTTGTGCGTCGACTTCGCCGATGTCGGCGGCCAGCTGCTGGCTGCGGGCACGGGTCTGCTCGGCCAGCTGCGTCATGCGCAGCGTCTCGACCTGCAGTTCGTGCGCGCGCGACTGGGTTTCGGCCGCTTCGCGCCGGGCGGTGACGAGGCGCGAGGCAGCATCGGCATAGGCGGCTTCGGCACGGACCAGCGCGGTGCGCGCTTCCTCGGTGATGAGCGTCTGGGCGCGCAGCTGGCGCTCCAGGTTTTCCATTTCCTGCTGGCGCGCCAGCAGGCCAGCCTGCTCGGAATCGGGTGCGTAGAAGTTGACGCTGTGCGCTGAGACGGCATGGCCGCTCTGCACGTAAATGACCTCGCCCGGCTGCAGCGAGCCACGCTGGGCCAGCGCCTCCTCGAAGCTCGCGGCGGTGTAGCAGCCGTGCAGCCAGTCGCTCAGCAGCGCCTGCTGACCGGCATCGTTCAGGCGCAGCAGGCTCGACAGGCGCGGCAGCGTTGCCGAACCCTCGGGCACGCCTGCGGCCGGCGGGCTGTAGAAGGCCAGCTTGGCAGGCGGCGCATCGTTGCCGAAAGCGCGGACCATCTCCAGCCGGCTGACCTCGAGCGCGCCCAGGCGCTCGCGCAGCGCGGCCTCGAGCGCGTTCTCCCAGCCCTGCTCGATGTGGATGCGGCTCCACAGGCCCTGCAGGCCTTCGAGGCCGTGCTTGGCGAGCCAGGGGGCCAGCTTGCCGTCGGTCTTGACCTTTTCCTGCAGGGCGCGCAACGCCTCCAGGCGGGCTGAGAACTCGGCATGGCGGGCGCCCTCGGTGTTGACGGCCTGCTGCTTCGTGCGGCGGTCGTCGTCGAGCTGCGGCACGGCTTCGAGCAGTTCCTGCAGGCGCGCGTCGGATTCGCTCGCCGCCTCCTGCGCCATGGCGTACTGCTCCTGCATGTCGAGCAGGCGCGCTTCGTCGGGCGCGGCCAGGGCGTTCTGGTCGGCGCGCAGGCGTTCGCTGCGCTGCATCAGCTGGCGGCTCTGCTCCTCGATGTTGCGCTGGTCGGCGGCCAGCACCTGGATCTGCTGCTGCACCTGCGACACGGTCGTGCGCTGAGTGTTGGCCTCGTCCTGTGCGCGCTGCACGGCCTCTTCGAGCTCGGGCATGCGCGCGTCGTGCTCCTCGAGCTGGGCGGCCAGCATGATGGCCTGCTCCTCGGCATCGACGCCGGCGCCGGCCAGGGTCTCGATCTCGGCTTCGGCCTCCTCGCGGCGGCGGCCCCACTGGCCCATCTGTTCGCGCAGCTGGACGAGGCGCTGCTCGACGCGCTGGCGGCCCTCGACCACGAAGCGGATCTCGCCCTCGAGCCGGCCGACTTCGGCGCTGGCTTCGTAGAGCTTGCCCTGTGCCTGGTTGACCAGGTCACCGGCACCGTAGTGGGCCTGCCGCACGGTCTCGAGCTCGGCCTCGACGTGGCGCAGGTCGGCCATGCGCGATTCGAGGTCGTTGATGGCGCGCTCCGAATCGGCCTTGATCTTCGCCTGGTCGGCATTGCTCTCGCTGCGCTTGAGGAACCACAGCTGGTGCTGCTTCTTCGTGGCGTCGCCCTGCAGCGCGTTGTAGCGCGCGGCCACCTCGGCCTGCTTCTCGAGCTTCTCGAGGTTGGCGTTGAGTTCGCGAAGGATGTCCTCGACGCGCGTGAGGTTCTCGCGCGTGTCGCCCAGGCGGTTCTCGGTCTCGCGGCGGCGCTCCTTGTACTTGGAGACGCCGGCGGCTTCTTCGAGGAAGAGGCGCAGCTCCTCGGGCTTGGATTCGATGATCCGGCTGATCGTGCCCTGGCCGATGATGGCGTAGGCGCGGGGGCCGAGGCCGGTGCCCAGGAACACGTCCTGGACGTCGCGGCGGCGCACCGGCTGGTTGTTGATGTAGTAGCTGCTGGTGCCGTCGCGGGTGAGCACGCGCCGCACCGCGATTTCGCCGAACTGGTTCCATTGGCCGCCGGCACGGTGGTCGGCGTTGTCGAACACCAGTTCCACGCTCGAACGGCTGGCCTGCTTTCGGGTGGTCGTGCCGTTGAAGATCACGTCCTGCATCGACTCGCCGCGAAGCTCCGAGGCGCGCGATTCGCCGAGCACCCAGCGCACCGCATCCATGATGTTCGACTTGCCGCAACCGTTGGGCCCGACAACGCCCACCAGTTGGCCCGGCAGCATGAAGTTGGTGGGTTCGGCGAACGACTTGAAGCCCGATAGCTTGATGGAATTAAGACGCACGACTTGTCGGCCTGCCTTGGCAGTAGCGCCAAGGTATTGATTTGTAAGGAAAATTGCACGGGCCCGCAGCTTGCAGCAGGCCGCCGCCCCAGCCTTGGATGATAACGTCAGGGCATGCACGATTCCCCGGTTTCACCCCTTGCCGCGCGCCGGGCCCGCCGCACGGCGCGCAGGGCAGGCTCGCTCGCCGTCCTGCTCGCCGCCCTGCTCGGCATTGCAGGCTGTTCGTCGGTGCGCGACACCCAGCGCGCCGAACCCTACAGCAACCAGGAGTGGCTGCAGTCCGGCGCCAACCGCATCGCCAACCTTTCGCTGCGCGACAACCTGCAGTCGATACGCCGGGTGCAGAGCACGCTCTACAAGCGCAACCCGCGCGAATGGCGAAAGTCGGCTGCCAGCATGGAGGAAGCCACCCAGCGCGCCTGGGACGCGGTGCTCAAGGGCCCGCCGCTGCCCGAGCTCAAGGGCGCCAGCGGCATCGACGCCATCCGCATGGCCTTCGACACCACCCCACAGGGCTACCAGGGCGATCGCGTGGCCGCGCTGGTCTACGGCTGGGCCACCATGCTCAAGCAGGCCAACGGCGACACCTGGGACCAGACCATGCTCGACGGCATCAACGCCGAGAACAGCTTCCGGGCCGCGCGCAACTTCGAGATCTCGCTGTGGCTCATCTCCTCCAAGACCGGCCCCGACGGCCAGCCCCTGCTGCTGGCCACCGAGATCAGCGACCGCGGCCGCAACCTCGTGGCCGATCGCGAACTCTCCAAGGTGGTGGCACGCCTCGACCTGCTGGCCGCGCAGGCCGACGAGAAATACCGTCGGGCGGCGCTCGACTTCGGCCAGAACTGGGTGATGGGGGTGGTCATGCCCCTGTTCACGCTCGTGCCCAAGTGAGCCCACCGGGCGCGCCTCTTGCTGCAAGCCGTTACGCGATCGCAAGTGGCGACGAATCGAAGGAGAAAGCCGGCCCCTAGAATGGCCCGGCCCTCCCCTCCTCAACCCATTCGAGGCAGCAGCAATTCATGAGCTCCATCAATTTCATCGGCGGCGAAAAAGGCGGCGTAGGCAAGTCGGTCACCGCTCGGGTGCTGGCCCAGTACTTCATCGATCACAGCCGGCCCTTCACCGGCTTCGACACCGATCGCTCGCACAGCTCCTTCACCCGCTTCTACGAAGGCTTCGCCTCTCCGGTGGTGGTCGACAGCTTCGAGGGCCTCGACACCGTGGTCAACGGCTTCGAGACGAACCCGCAGCAGAGCGTGATCGTCGACCTCGCGGCACAGACGCTGGCGCCATTGGCGCGCTGGATCAAGGAATCCGACCTATTCGACGTTTTCGCCGAGATCGGCGTCACCGTCAACTTCTGGCATGTGCTGGACGACGGCAAGGACTCGACCGACCTGCTCGGCACGCTGATCGACACCTTCGGCAACCGTCCCAACTACATCGTGGTGCAGAACTACGGACGCGGCAGCGACTTCGGCATGCTGCTCGCATCGCAGTCGCTGTCGAAGGCCACGGCCAACGGCGCCCGCGTGATCGCCCTGCCCCGCCTGCACGACGCGAGCATGCGCAAGATCGACGCGCAGAACACCAGCTTCTGGAAAGCCGTGAACGACCGCGAGGGACCGCATGCGCTGGGCCTGCTGGAGCGCCAGCGCGTGAAGTCGTGGCTGGCGACGGCCTACGCAGCCTTCGACACCTTGCCTCTGTAAGAGGCCTCGCCGGGCCTTCAGATCATCCCGCCGTTGATCGAGATCACCTGCCCCGTGATGTAGCCGGCCTCCTCGCTCGCGAGGAACGAGGCCAGCGCCGCCACTTCCTGCGGCGTTCCGGCGCGCTTGACCGGCACCATCTGGTTGATGACGGCGGGGTCGAACACCGCATCCGCCATCGGCGACGCGATGATCCCCGGTGCGATGGCGTTCACGGTCACGCCGCGCGAGGCCACTTCGAGCGACAGCGCCTTGGTCGCGCTGTTGAGAGCGCCCTTGGCGGCCGCGTAGTTGACCTGCCCCCGGTTGCCGGCAATGGCGGCCACCGACGAGATGTTCAGGATTCGGCCCCAGCGCGTGCGCATCATCGGCAGCAGCAGCGGCTGCGTGACGCGGAAGAAGCCGTTGAGCGACACGTCGATCACCTTGTGCCACTGTTCGGCGCGCATGCCGGGCAGCACGGCGTCGTCGTGCACGCCGGCGTTGTTGACCAGGATCTGCACCGCCCCTCCTTCGAGGATGCGAGCGCATGCTGCAGCGCAAGCCTCGTCGCTGCTCAGGTCGAACACATGGCATTCGGCCTTGCCGCCCGCGGCCGCGATCGTTGCCGCCAGCTGCTCGACCGCCTCGGGCCGCGAGTTGGCATGCAGCAGCACGGTGGCGCCGTCGCGCGCCAGGCGCTGTGCCATGGCTGCGCCGAGCGCTCCGCTGGCGCCGGTGATCAGGGCGCGTTTTCCTTCGAGACTCATGGCGACGACGTGCTTTCTTTCTTATGCTGCCGCGGCGAGCGGCGTATTCAGGACCACCACGGCGCGGCCTTCGGCCAGCATGCGGCCATCCTCGGCCTGCACCGTGAATTCATAGAGGATCTGCCGGTCGTCGCCCGAGAGGCGCCGGGCCGCGATCTGCAGGGCGCCGGCCACGTCGTCCAGCCGCGCCACCGCAAGCTTCACGTTGCGCGCACTCGCGAGAAAGCCGGCCGAAGGCGCGCTGCCCTCTTCCGCCAGCAGGCCGCCGTGCAGGGCCATCGCCTGCGCTGCGTACTCGATCGCGTTCGGCGCCAGCAGGCCGCTTTCGGTGCGAAGCGGGTTGTCGGCCTGCGAATGGGTGGTGGTGGTGCAACGGATCGATTCGGCGTCCCAGCCTTCGAGCCGCTCCAGCAGGCACATGCTGCCGCTGTGCGGAATGCGCAGGGCGATGCCCGCGCGATCGAGCGTCTGCGGCGCGGTCAAGCAGCCGGCTCCAGGTCGGCCACCAGCAGAACATTGGCGAAGGGAGTGCCCTCGCTCATCGGAATGCTCTGCACGCGGAAGCCCAGGCGGTCGAGCACCGCCGTCCACTCGGCCAGAGGACGGCCCCAGGTCGGCGAGACCTTGTGGCCGCGGATGCGGGTGACGGTGCGGTCCACCCACTGGCTGATGGCGAAGCCGCGGCGGCTGGAGGCGTCGCCCACGCGCAGCAGCAGCCGCGCGTGCGGGTTGCCGCCGCGGCGCAGCGCATCGCGCACGCGCAGCAGCACGCCTTCCTGCGCCTCGAGGTTCACGTAGTGCAGCACGTCGAGGATCACGACGAGATCGCAGTCGGGCAGATCGGCCTTGCACATGTCGGCGCAGACCAGCCGGGGTGCCGGCTCCAGGTGGCCGATGGAAGCCTCGGCGCGCGCCACGTCCTTGGGCATGAGCTCGATGCCGGTGTAGTCGGCGCCGTGCGGCGTGGCCGCCCACGACGACGGCCAGCGGCCCTGCTTCTGCATCGCGCTCATCGAGGCCAGCAGGCTCGCGAACAGGCCCTGTCCGCAGCCGATGTCGACCACGCGCTGGTGCTGCTCGCCGAACAGACGGCGCTCGAGCAGCCCGCGGAACACCGGGTCGCGCCCGAGCTTGCCGCGCGCGAAATGCCAGGCGAAGTTGCCGCCCTTCTTGTACGGGACGGTGGCGGCCTCGTGCAGTTCGCGCCAGGCGGCCTCGGTGGAGAGTGAAGGCGACATCGCCGCGTTCATGGCTTCAGCCCTTCCGGCAGGGTCACGGAGCGCAGTCCATCGGCGCGCAGGCGTTCGAGCAACAAGGGCAATACCTCCAGCAAAACAGGTTGTCCCGCAGCGGTGCGCGCGGCGTTGCCGTCGTGCAGCAACAGGATGTCGCGCGCCTGCAGGTTTCGGCTCAGGCGCGCCATCACCTTGGCGGCGTCGCCCTCGCGGGTGTCGAAGCCGCGCCGCGTCCAGCTCACGAGCGAGAGGCCCAGGCGGTGCAGCACGGGTTCGAGGAAAGGGTTGCGCAGGCCGGCCGGCGCGCGAAAGCAGGTCGGGCGCTGGCCGATCACGTCGGCGAGGATGTCCTGCGCCCGTGCGATCTCGGCCGCGAAACCGCGCGGCCCGAGGAACGAGAAGTTGTGCCGGTGCTGCGCCGTGTGGTTCTGGATGCTGTGGCCGCGCGCGACGATCTCCCGGGCCAGCGCGGGCTGCGTGAGCACCCGCTCGGCGATGCAGAAGAAGGTGGCGCGCTGGCCGTGCGCGTCGAGCAGGTCGAGCACGCGCGGCGTGACTTCGGGCTCGGGGCCGTCGTCGATGGTGATGGCGACTTCGCGCCGCGCCGCCGCCGCCTCTGGCAGCCGGGTGACGTTGGGCCCCAGCAGGCTGCTGCGCGGCGTGAGTCCGGCGCCGGTGATCAGCGCGTGGTTCAGCACGATCGCGCCAATGGCCCAGGGCAAGGCGCCCGGCACCAGCACGCCCGCGCCGATGGCGGCCGCATGCCATGCCGCGCTGGCACGGATGGCCGGCGGCCAGGGCCAGGATTCGTTGGTGGACGCGGAAGCGGAAGACATGGAACCGGATTTTCCCCCGATCAGCCGCGCCCGGGCCGCGATGGCCCCACGCTGCGCGCGAACGCCGCCGACAGCAGCAGCGCCAGCAGCGCACCGGGCGCGACCACCCGGCCGATCGACGACAGCGCCGGAATGTCCGAGATCGCGATCAGCCCGAAGGACACCACCGTCGTCAGGTTGGCCAGCATCAGCGAGGCCAGCGTGTCCTCGTCGGCCGTGCCGGTGGTGCGCAACTGGTCGAAGAAGAGCGCGTAGTTCGAGCCCACCGCCACGATCAGCAGCAGGCCGACCAGGTGAAGGATGCCGAGCGCCGCCTGCAGCACGGCCATGCCGCCCAGCGTGAGCACCACCGCGAAGAGCAGCGGCTGGCAAACAGCCAGCAGCCGGCGCCACGAGCGCAGATAGATGCCCAGCAGCACCACCACCGCCAGCGCGCCGAGCAGCACCTGCACGAAGGCCTCGTGCAGATAGCGCTGGTACAGGCTCGCGAGCTCTCGCCCGACGTCGACCACCTGCACCTCGGGCAGGCCCGACAGCGCGGCCTCGAGCCGGGCCTGGTCGAACTTCGCGCCCGGGTGCAGCACCAGCAGCGTGCCCCAGCCGCCGCCGGGGCGCTGGTACATGAGCGTATTCAGGACCGCGCCCAGCGGCCCGTCGGCCAGCTCGGCGCGCTGTATCGGCGACAGCTTGCGCGCGGCCTCCACATCGGCCACGAACGGCTCCAGCCGCGATGCCGGCAGCGGCAGCCCCTTCGTGGCCTCCGCGAGGTTGGAGCGCAGGGTCTGCGCGTCCGGCAGGCCGGCGAGGCGTGCCGACTGGACCTCCAGGCTCGGCAGCACGCGGGTGACGGTCTCGTAGCCGACCAGATCGCCGCTGTCGACCAGTGCGTCGAGCTTCGCGGCGGCGGCCTCGGTGTGGCGCAGCGCGGCCTGCTCGTCGTCGCCGAAGGCCACCACCAGCACGCCGCCGTCGCTCGCGCCGATGTCGTTGCGCAGCATCTCGTCGAGCTGCTGGGAGGCCTTGGGAACCGGGCTCATGGCGCCAAGGTCGGCGCGCCACAGGTGGCCGCCCTGCCACAGCACCAGCGCCAGCGCGGCCACGCCGAGCGCGGCCAGCGGCCAGCGCAGGCGCGGCAGGCCGCGCACCAGCGCCCCGGCAAGCTGCGCCATGTAGCGGCGCATGCCCATGCCCGTGGCGCCATCGGGTGCCAGCACGGGCAGCACGTAGCGCGTGGCCAGCGCGGCCGAGACGAGGCCCGCGATGGAGAAAACGCCCAGCTGCGCCAGCCCCGGAAAGCCGGAGAACACGAGCGCCGCGAAGCCGCACACCGAGGTCAGCAGCCCCAGCCGCACGGTCGGCCAGTTCTGGTCGAGCCAGCGACGCCAGCCGGTACCGGGAACCGCACCCGCGCCGACCTGGCGCGCCTGGATCAGGTAATAGATGGCGTAGTCGACCGTCTCGCCGATCAGCGTGCTGCCGAAGCCCAGCGTCAGCCCGTGCACCGAGCCTAACACCAGGCTCACGCTCGCGGTGCCGATCACCACGCCGGTCGCCACCGGCAGGAAGGCGATGACCAGCGCGCGCGGCGACGCGAAGGCCAGCAGCAGCAGCCCGCCCATCACGATGCCGCCCACCACCGCGAGGTGGATGGCTTCGGTCTTGATCTTGTCGCGGCTCATCACCGAGAACACCGGCGGACCGCTCAGCAGGAGCTTCGGGGCCTCGGCGCCCATGGCACGCGTCGCGGCCTCGTAGGCGGAATGCACACGGGCGATGGCCACGGCCTGAGCGTCGAGGTCGCTGCCGGCGGCGCGCGTGGTGGCGATCATCAGTGCGCGCGGCGCGGTGCGCGACATCCACACCCCGTCCTCGCTGCGCGGCGAACTTGCGGGCACCAGTTCCATGGCGATGCGCTGCGTCTCGCCGGTCGGGTCGCGGTCGAGGAGCGGCTTGATCGCGTTGCCGGCCGGCGTACCGAGCATCGACAAGGTCTCGGTGATAGCGTCGCGCAGGCCCTCCGGAGTGAAGTGCCCCGGATTCACGCCGGGCGAAAGCTGATACCGGTGGTCGAATACCCAGGTTCCGGTGTCGCTCCAGTCGCTGACGTCTCCGTTCTGGACCAGTTCGAAGAGCTTGCTCTCGCGCATCTCCTTCGCGACCGCGCGGGACACCGAAGCCCGCTGCGCCGCGCTGCCGCCCTCGAAACCCATCATCAGCGTGCGCGAGGCGACACCGCTTTGCAGCTGCTCGATCAGCACGCGCTGGCGCATGTCGGGGCTCTTGGGAAGGAAGGCCGAAAGATCGGCGCCGATCTGCGTGCGCGCGATCACCACCACGCCGCACAGCAGCACCAGCAGCCATGCCAGCAGCACGGCCGCCCTCCGCCCCCTGCCCGGCGGTCCGCCCGCCTGCTGCAGCTGCCCCGGCTGCGTCACGGCGCGGTGCGTCCGGGCGCGCCGGCTGGCGCGGATGCGGGCCCTGGGGCGGCGGCGCCCGGCGTGATGTTCATGACCGAGCGGTCGCCGCCGACGAATTCCATTTCAAGGCCCAGCACGTCGCTCGCACGGCCGCTGATGCGCATGCTGCGCACCTGCGCGGCGAGGCGGCTGTCCAGCGGCGTGAGGTCGAGCGTCCACTTGGCGGCCGAGCCGGACACGGTGCTGCGGAAGTAGCGCTGCAGCGTGGCGCCGTCGCCCGTCAGCGTGCCGCGCATGGCTTCGACCAGGCCGAGCAGCTCGGGCATGCTGTCGAGCGCCAGCGTCCGGTTGCGCCCGCCGCGCGAGAGCGTGAGCGTGTTGCCTTCGACCGCCATGGTCTCGACGCGCGGCGACAAGGTACGGCGCACCAGCTTGTCGGGCGCGTCGAAGCTCAGCGTGCCGCTGGCATCGAGCGGGCCTTCGAGGCCGTGCACGAAGCGCTGTTCCGTGAAGCGGGCCTCGCCGCTTTTCTGCCGGGCCAGCAGCGTCATCAGCTCGGGCAGGTCGAATGCCGCCCATGCAGGCACGGCGCAGAAGGCCAGCGCGAGCACCATTGCCCTGCAAAGCCGGTCAAGCCGCATCTTCGAGCCAGAAATCATGGAAATTGAACCAGTTGTAGGGGTACGCACGGCACATCGCCTCCAGGCGCGCGACGTAGGCCTCGACAGCCGCGCGGATGCGCTGCTCGCGCTCCGCGGGGCTGGACGACCGCTCGCCGAAGTCGGCCAGCGGATCGAACCGGACGTCGTAGCGCGCGCCTCCGCCGTAGAGACCCGCCATGAAGAACACCTTGCGGCGCAGCAGTGCTGCAAGGCGGAAGGGACCGTCGTTGAAGACGGCGGGCTGCCCGAGGAACGGCAGCACGATGTTGTTGCCGCGCTGGTGCGCGGGCTGGTCCTCGCCGCCGGGCAGCGTGCGGTCGGCCAGCATGCCGCCCATGCCGCCACCGTCGAGCCAGTCGCGAAGCTCCAGCATCGAGTGCGGGCGGCCCAGGGCGATGACGTGCGGGCGCAGCTCGGGCACCGCGATGGCGTTGAGGATGCCGGTGATGCGCCGCGCATTGTCGGGATACATCAGCATCGCCAGGCGCAAATGGCGCTGGTGCGTCTGCTGCTTGCAGGCGCCCAGCGCCTCGAAGCTGCCGACATGGGCGCCGAGCAGGAAGGCGCCGCGGCCGTTGGCCAGCTCGACGTCGAGCGGCTCGTTGCCGGAGATCTTCACGTCGAAGAGATCCATGCGGCCGCGCAGGAAGTAGACGCGGTCGAGCACCGTCGACGCGAAAGCGTGCAGCAGGCGGAAGCCGTCGAGCCACCCGGCCTTGGGCCCGATGGCACGGAACAGATAGCGCTTGATGTGCCGGCGCGGCGCAGGCGCGAAGAGCAGGAAGTACAGGGCGATGGGCGGCAGCAGCAGCCGCGTGACGTGCCGCCCGAACACCAGCCCCATCATCACGATGAAGCGCAGCGCGAGCATGTTGCTGCGCTCGGGCGCGCGCGCCCAGTCGCCGCTCTCGCCGCGTTCCCCACGCTCGGCCCTGGCCTCCGCATGGCCGTTGCGTGCCGCCTCGTCGACGGCGCGCGTCTCGACGTCGGTGTGTTTCATCGGCCGGACTCTGGCACGCCGGTCCAGCGGCCGGTGACAGCCACCACGCCGTCGCAGCGAACGTCGAATCGCACGCCGCGCGAGGCTCCGGTCTCGGGATTCAGCTCGATCGACAGCACGGCGCCGGGGCGCACGGGCGCGAGGAACTTGGCGGCCGCCAGCGTCGGATGCTCGCCCAGCCGCGCGACCAGCGCCGGCACGCGGCGGATGGCCTCCATCACCTCGGCCAGCACGAGCGCGCCCGGCAGCAGCGGCTGGCCCGGAAAGTGCCCGGCGAACACGGGGTGGTCGTCTGGCACCGCATGCGCCATCTGGACCGGCGTGTCGTCCTCGGCCAGCTGCGCCAGCGCGAATTCGCGCAGCGCCCGCACGGTGAGCTTGCCCGTGCCTTCGCGCGGGAAGGACTTCACCTGCACCACGCGGCGCGGCACGAAGACCGGCTCCAGCCGCTGGCGCAGCGCGGCGATGATCTGCCCCGCCGACAGCGTGGGCGCGACCACGAAGGCCACCGGCCGCACCACGCCGTCGGCCACCTCGTCGGGCAGCCAGAAGGCGCCGTCGTCCACGCCCGGAATGCTGTTGAGGTGGAAGTTCAGGTGCGCCAGCGAGCTGCGCCGGCCGGCCACATGGATCAGGTCGTTGGCACGGCCGAAAAGGCGGAAGCGGCGGTCGTCCAGCAGCTCGAGCACGTCGGCCATGGGCGTGGGCTCGGGCATGAAGTCGCCGCTGAAGACGAAGCGCTCGGGGCCGCCGTCGGCCGAGGGCTCGGCGTGCACGCGGATCTCGCCGAAGGTCTCCCAGATCTCGTTGTCGGTGGTGCGGCGCGTGGCGACCTGGCCCGACTCGGTGCTGCCGTAGATCTCGAGCAGCACACCGCCCATCGCCTGCTCGGCCTGCAGCGCGAGCTGCGGCGACAGCGGCGCGGTGGCCGACAGGATCAGGTCGACCGGCGGCAGCTCGATGCCCGAGAGCAGCAGCGTCTTGAGGTGGAAAGGCGTGGTCACCAGCGCGCGCGGACGCGGCACCGAGGCCAGCGTCTTCGCGACGTCGGCCGGGAAGAAAGGCCGGCCGCTCTCGAAGATCGCGCCGCCCAGCATCGCCAGCAGCACCGAAGACTCCAGCCCGTAGCTGTGCTGCACAGGCACGGTGGCGACCAGCGTCAGTCCCTCCAGGCTCGGGCGTTCCAGCACCCGGCACAGGCGCTTGACCGCCACGGCCACGTCGCCCACCAGCGTGCGCCAGGTCTTCGCGTGCGGCTGGGGGACGCCGGTGGAGCCCGAGGTCAGCAGGCTGGCGGCGTGCATGCCTGCGTCGATGCGCGGCACGTCCACGGGGGCATCTCCCGCGGGACCGGCCAGTCCTTCGAGCAGCAGCCGCTCGATGCCCGGCGTCTGGATGTGCGAGGCGTCGGTGTGCGCGAAAAGCGGCGAACCACGGGATTCGAGCAGCCGCGCGATGGTGTCGGGCCGCGCATCGGGCGGCAGCATGCTCGCGCGGCCGCGCACCAGCGCGGCACCGAGGCTCACCGCGAAGGCATAGCGGTCGCCGCAGAGATTGACGGCGTCGCCCTCGGGCGGAAGCGTGGGAGCGAAGCGGGCCACGTCGGCCAGGAACTGGCGAGCGCTCACTGGAACGCCCGCGCGCCATGCGAGAGGGGCGTCGAGGTCGCGGTTCGCGAGCAGTGGCAGGAAGCGGGTGTCGTCTGTCGTCACGCGGGCGGGGCCTGTGTCATTGGCCGCCGGGGCTGGTGTCAACCGACGACGTGCCATAGAACGCGCGCACCGCGTCCACGAGGCGCGTGCGTTCGAATTCGGGATGCAGCCGGTAGCGCACCAGGTGTTCGCCCACGAAGAGGAGCGTCACCATCACGGGCGACAGCACGTTGGCGAACAGCGACCAGTCGGAGAACGGCCGCGTCAGGTAGATGACGATAGAGGCCGTCACCATCACCGCGAAGAAGCCGGTCCAGATGCGGGTGAGCTGCGTGGTGTAGGCCAGCATGTGGCCGCGCAGCGGATGCACGCGCTGTGCGAACTGCGTGATCAGGGGCAGGCCCTTGCCGCGCAGCGTGGAGCCGAACCAGCCGCACAGCGCGCCGTTGATGGCCACGTGCTGCATCACGTACAGCCGGTTGGGGTCGCCCGCCTCACCCAGGAAGACGAGCGCGAAGCCTGCGATGCCGACCGCCACCGCGATGGCGACGCCCCAGCGGCCGAACCAGCTGCCGGCCAGGCCTATCGCGGCGAGCCAGAGCGGGCCGAGCAGCACCACCACTGCCCACGGCTGAGTCGCGTGGAACAGCGTCATCCAGTGGGAGAGGCCGGCATATGCGACCCCGGCCACCAGCAGGAGCGCTATTCGCCATCGGGACATGGGATCAGGTGGCGACGCGGTGTTCGGCCACGTGAGCCGCGAGCGTGCGCAGCGACTGGAAGATCTGCTGGTTGCGTTCGTCGTCGGAACGCAGCTGGAAGCCGTAGCGGCGCGAGACTTCGAGCGCGACTTCAAGGATGTCGATCGAGTCGAGACCGAGACCTTCGCCGTACAGCGGTTCGGTCGGCACGATGTCCTCGGGAGCCATTTCGAGGTTGAGCGCGTTCACGAGCAGCACGGCCAGCTCTTTTTCGATCGGCGACTGTTCGGAGGCATCGCCGTTGGCGGGAATGGGGGGCTGGGCAGTCGATGACAAAAAAACCTCCTAAAACTTATTCCTGAACCACCGTGCGGGCCGTGGATTATAGGAGTGCCGTCCAGGGCCGGACGCGGAGCCTGCCGCGGCGCAGTACGTACTCTTTCTGCTTATTTCACCTTGTTGCACAGCATGTGCGGACTGCGGGGCGAATCGGCACCCGGAGCAGGCCGTGCCGGAGGGAAGAACGAGCGCAGATTCACCCTAGACTACCCGCTTCGATACGACCCGGAGCGCCCCATGGCCGACCCCCTTCTGATCGCACGGCACGACACGATCGAGTGCAACCTCCTGCCCGGCCTGGCCAACCGCCACGGCCTCATCACCGGCGCCACCGGCACCGGCAAGACCGTCACGCTGCAGACCATCGCGCAGAAGCTCTCCTCCATCGGCGTGCCGGTGTTCATGGCCGACGTCAAGGGCGACCTGACCGGCATCAGCCAGAAGGGCAATATCGGCGACAAGCTGGCCGCCACCCTGAAGGAACGCGGCATCGATCTGCCCGAGCTCGCGGCCTGCCCCGTCACGCTGTGGGACGTCTTCGGCGAACAGGGCCATCCGGTGCGCGCAACCATCTCCGACATGGGCCCCCTGCTGCTGGGCCGCATGCTCGACGTGAACGAAACCCAGGCGGGTGTGCTGAACCTCGTGTTCAAGATCGCCGACGACAACGGCCTGCTGCTGCTCGACCTGAAGGACCTGCGCGCGATGCTGCAGTACGTGGGCGAGAACTCCAGCCAGTTCACCACGCAGTACGGGAACATCAGCGCCGCCAGCGTGGGCGCGATCCAGCGCGGACTGCTGCAGATCGAGACCCAGGGCGGCGACAAGTTCTTCGGCGAGCCCATGCTCAACATCGCCGACTTCATGCAGACCGTGGGCGGCAAGGGCGTGGTGAACGTGCTCGCGGCCGACAAGCTCATGAACTCGCCGCGCCTGTACGCCACCTTCCTGCTGTGGATGCTGTCTGAGCTCTTCGAGCAGCTGCCCGAAGTCGGCGACCCCGAGCAGCCCAAGCTGGCCTTCTTCTTCGACGAGGCCCACCTGCTGTTCAACGAGGCGCCCAAGGCGCTGGTGGAGCGCATCGAGCTGGTCGTGCGGCTGGTGCGCTCCAAGGGCGTCGGCGTGTACTTCGTCACCCAGAACCCGCTGGACATTCCCGACACGGTGCTGGCCCAGCTCGGCAACCGCGTGCAGCACGCGCTTCGGGCCTTCACCCCGCGCGACCAGAAGGCCGTGAAGGCGGCCGCCAGCACCATGCGCCAGAAGCCCGGGCTGGACATCGAGACCGCCATCACCGAACTCGCGGTCGGCGAGGCGCTGGTGAGCCTGCTCGACGAGAAGGGCCGCCCGAGCGTGACCGAGCGCGTGTTCGTGCTGCCGCCGGCCAGCCAGCTCGGCCCGATCACGCCAGAGCAGCGCAAGGCGCTGATCGCCGGCTCGCTGGTCGCCGGCGTCTACGAGAAGTCGGTCGACCGCGAATCGGCCTACGAGAAGCTCAAGGGCCGCGCCGAAAGCGCGCCCGGCGCACCTGCCCCCGCTGCACCGGGCTCCGCCAAGGGCACGGAGGAATCGTCGGGCTCCGGCATGGGCAGCATGCTCAACGACATGCTCTTCGGCACCACCGGTCCGCGCGGCGCCAAGCACGATGGCCTGGTGCAGACCATGGCCAAGTCGGCAGTGCGGACCATGGGCACCTCGGTGGGCAAGGAGATCCTGCGCGGCGTGCTCGGCGGGATCTTCGGCGGCAAGAAGCGCTGAAGCTCCAGGGGCCTCGCCTGCCTACCTACCAGCGCAGCAACCGAGGCCCGAGCAGCGCCCCGACCAGCACCGGCACCGCGATCCCGCTCACGTACCAGACGGCGAGGAAGGGAGCGGTCAACTCCATGCAGTGCAGCGCATAGACCGAGGCTCCCACGCCGCCGGCCAGCGCACCGGCCGCCGCGCCGGCCAGTGCGGGCCGCGTGGGCGCCATGCCCCTGAGCGCGACGAGCGCAGCCGCGAACACCGGGAGCGCCATCAGCCCGATGCTCACCGCGCAGATGCGCCACGACTGCCCCATCAGCGCGGGCATGCGCGCCTCGCCCGGCATCGTGAACCAGGCGATCGCCGCCAGCATCCAGACCCCGAGCACCGGCAGCACGGCGCCCATCCACACATTCCGGGGCTTCACGCCCGGCCGCCCCAGCCGTTCCGCCGCCACGAAGCCGGCCGCGGCGATGCACAGCGGAAACAGCACCTTGACCCAGAACATCGGCCAGAACATGGCCTGCACGATGTCGTGCCGCACGCCGTAACCGGTGAACAGGATCGCGAGCGAGAACGGCAGCCCCACCAGCAACGCCAGCCACATGCGCGAGCTGGCGCGACGCCGGCGAAGCGGCACGGCCACGTCGCCGGTGGCCAGCATCGAGACCAGGTCGTCGGTCTTCATGCCGCGGCTCCCCAGCCATTGCCGAAGCGGGCGGCCAGCGCCTTCAGCCCGCGGTGGATGCCGACCTTGACGGCCGACTCCGACATGCCGGTCAGGCTCGCGGTCTCGGCCACCGAGCGGCCCTCGATCTTGACGTGCACGATGGGCAGGCGCTGCCGCTCGGGCAGCGTCTCGAGCAGGCCGCCCAGGTCGCGCTTCGCGTCGCTGGCCTCCTCGGCGGATTCGGCGAAAACGGCGAGCTCGTCGTCCAGCGGTTCATGCAGGTCTTCACGGGCCGACTTGGCGCGCAGCAGGTCGATCATCTTGTAGCGCGCGATGGCATGCACCCAGGCCGTCAGCGGCTGGTCGCTCTGGTAGGTGTGGCGCTGGTTGTGCATGGCGAGCAGGCATTCCTGGACGAGGTCTTCCACTTCATCGGGCCAGCCGAAAAGGCGCTTGCCCAGAAAGGCGCGCAGGTGCGCGGCGAGCTGCTGCAGGAAGTCGCGGTAGGCCTTCGCGTCGCCGTCGAGGCCGCGGAGGAACAGGCCGCGCAGCGCCGCTTCCACGTCGCCGGGATTCTTCCTGCTGCCTACAGTGTTTCGTTCCATCGGGCTGGCTGGTTACAGCCTTGTCGAAAAAGTTCCGACGCATTGTGCCGGGCCCGAGGGCGCCGGCATGGCGTCAGGGCTGCTTCAGGCACTGCTGGATGATCGGGCTGGTCCGCGTCCTGATCTTCTCCAGGTCCTGCAGGTCGGCCACAGGGGTGTCCTTCATGAGGCCGTCGGCCGCGCAGGTGCACAGCTTCTTCAGCTCTTCCTGGGACTTGTTCCCGTGCTCGCCCGCGCTCTTGACGCAGCTGCCGACGAAGCTCTCGCGGAAGCTGGTCCTGAAGGCGGAGTCGAAGCCTTCGGAGAAACCCTCCCTGGCCTTGTCGCAGGCGCTCAGGCCTAGCAGGCCCAGGGCGAGAAATGCACAGGCAAGCACACGCATCGTTCTTTCCTCCATCGCGTCCGGTCCATCCGTCCGTTCTCGCGCATTGTTCCCCATCGGCACGGCCATGCCCGCAGGACACCGGGTGCGCCCGTGGCGCGTTGCTTGCAAGCCGCACGCGTGATCGGTACATTGCATTTTTTGAGGGCCACCAATGTCTGCTGACAGCACAACGATCCCTTCCGCTCCCGGCGGTGCCACCGGCGCCGCGCCCCTCCCCCCGCTCCATCCCTCGCCGTCGACCGGCCACATCCGGCTGACCTCGCACGCCGGCGGCTTCGGCGCCCTGCCCATCCGATGGGGCGCCGCCACCGCGGCCGAACGCGGACCGGTGGTCGGCACCACCACCAAGCGTGCCCACCGCAACGTGATCGGCACCCACAGCGGCTCCTACAGCGTCTACCGCGCGCTCGCGGTGGCGGCCGGCGCGCTCAAGCGCGAGCACAAGGCCGACCTCACCAACACCGCGCCCACCGACGCGATCGGGCCCTATCCTCAATGGAGCGAGCCGGGGCGCATCGTCTCGCTCGACCCGTGGGGCGCGCAGGTGGCGGAGGTGTTCGCCACCGAGATGGCGGCGGGCTACGACATCCGCCCGACCATCGCGATCACCAAGGCCCACGTGATCCTGCCCGAGGTGATCGAGGCGCTTCAGAAAGGCCGCCTCAAGGCCGACGGCAGGTTCCTCACCGCCGGAGGCGCTGCGATGGTGACCAAGGCCGCGATCGAACCCGTGTGGTACCTGCCCGAGGTGGCGCGCAGATTCGGCTGCTCCGAGACCGACCTGCGCCGCACGCTCTTCGAGGAGACCGGCGGCATGTATCCCGAGCTGGTCACGCGCTCCGACCTCGAAGTGTTCCTGCCGCCCATCGGCGGGCAGACGCTCTACATCTTCGGCAACCCGCGCGACCTGGCCAACCCCGAGGTCGAGCTCACCGCGCGCATCCACGACGAGTGCAACGGCTCGGACGTGTTCGGCTCCGACATCTGCACCTGCCGCCCCTATCTCACGCACGCCATCGAGGAATGCATCCAGGGCGCGCAGCGCGGCGGCGTCGGACTGATCGCCTATTCGCGCAAGGAAGGCCGCGCACTGGGCGAGGTGACCAAGTTCCTCGTCTACAACGCACGCAAGCGCCAGGTGGGCGGCGACACGGCCGACCAGTACTTCGCGCGCACCGAGTGCGTGGCCGGCGTGCAGGACATGCGTTTCCAGGAGCTGATGCCCGACGTATTCCATTGGCTCGGCATCAGGAAGATCCATCGGCTCGTGTCGATGAGCAACCTGAAATTCGACGCGATCACCAGCTCGGGCATCGAGATCGGCGAGCGCGTGAACATCCCCGATGAATTGATCCCCGCGGACGCCCGCGTCGAGATGGACGCCAAGATGGCGGCCGGCTACTTCACGCCGGGCCCGGTGCCGGACGCGGAGGAACTGAAGAAGGCCAAGGGCCGAGGACTCAGCGAATGAACAGCAACACTCCCGTCAACCCCACCCGGAACGGCGACGACCCGAACCTGCCCGTCGATGGCTCGGGCAGCCTGCCGCCCGGCGGCGCGGGCGAAGTCGACCCCTCCATCGAATTCACTGCCGACACCGCACACCCGGCAGGCGCGGCCACGCTGCTGCGCACCACCGCGGCCATCCGCGAGCGCGCCAACGCCCTGCTCTCTCGCGCACGGCGCGGCGAGTCGCAGTGGTTCCGCATCGGCGGCGACGACGCGCTCGAAGACGCGGCGCGCACCGTGGCCGAGGTCACGCGCGAGCGCTACCCGTGGGACACCATCCCGTACCACAGCCGCTGGCGCCATTTCGAGGCCGGCGGCGTGAACCGGGTCGAGGAGCTCGACAAGCTGCTCGGCAGGGTCGACGCACGCCAGCGCGCCCGCGCCCACATCGACCTGGTGCTGGTGAGCGTGCTGCTCGACGCCGGCGCCGGAGCCGGCTGGCACTACACCGAATCGGCCACGGGCCAGCGCTTCTCGCGCTCGGAGGGGCTGGGCGTGGCGAGCTTCCATGCGTTCACCAGCGGGCTTTTCTCGTCCAATCCCGACCGCCCCTGCCAGGTCGACGCGGTCGGCCTGCGCGGCCTGGTCGCCGACCGCCTCGGCGACGCCTTCCAGGTGAGCGAAGTCAATCCGCTGGTCGGCCTCGCCGGCCGCGCCACGCTGCTGCGCCGGCTCGGCGAGGCCATGAGCGAGCAGCCCGAGACCTTCGGCGACGACGGCCGGCCCGGCGGGCTGTTCGACGCGCTTGTCGGCCCGTACGGCCCGGCCGCGCCGCCCACCGCCGAGGTCACGGCGCACCAGATCCTGTCGTTGCTGCTGGAGACGCTCTCGCGCATCTGGCCGGCGGCCAACGCGGTCGACAGCATCGCCGCCGACGGAAGCGACAGCCCCGGCGGCATCGGCTCGGGCGACCCCGCGCTGGCGCTCGGCGACTGCTGGCGCCACAGCGCCGTGCGCGGCCCCGGCCTCACCAACGGCTGGATGCCCTTCCACAAGCTCTCGCAGTGGCTCACATACTCGCTGCTCGAACCCTTCGAATGGGCCGGCGTGAAGGTGCGCCAGCTCGACGCGCTCACCGCACTGCCCGAATACCGCAACGGCGGCCTGCTGATCGACAGTGGCGTGATCGTGCCGAAGGACCCGGCCTTCCTCACCCGCCAGTGGAAGGTGAGCGACGAATTCATCGTCGAATGGCGCGCGCTCACGGTGGCGCTGCTCGACGAGATCGCGCCGCGCGTGCGCAAGGTGCTCGACCGCACCGAGGAGGAGCTTCCACTGGCCTGCGTGCTCGAAGGCGGCACCTGGGCGGCGGGCCGCGCCCTGGCACAACGCCTGCGCGACGGCGCTCCGCCTCTGTTGATCGAGAGCGACGGCACCGTCTTTTAGACTCCAGGGTTCCCCTGTCTTCCAGCAACGCCACAAAAAATTCCGATGAGCAGCAACGTCCACCTCCTCGACCACCCCCTCATCCAGCACAAGCTCACGCTGATGCGCCGCAAGGACGCCTCCACCAACAGCTTCCGCCGGCTCCTCAACGAAATCAGCATGCTCATGGCCTATGAGGTCACGCGTGACATGCCGATGCAGGACATCGAGGTGGAAACCCCGCTGGAGACCATGCAGGCCAAGGTCATCGACGGCAAGAAGCTGGTGCTGGTGTCCATCCTGCGGGCCGGCACCGGCATCCTGGACGGCATGCTCACCGTGGTGCCCGGCGCGCGCGTGGGCCACATCGGCCTGTACCGCGACCCCAAGACGCTGACGGCCGTCGAGTACTACTTCAAGATGCCCGGCGAGATGGAGAACCGCGACGTGATCGTGGTCGACCCGATGCTGGCCACCGGCAACTCGGCCGTCGCGGCGGTGGAGCGGCTGAAGGAACTCAACCCCAAGTCGATCAAGTTCGTCTGCCTGCTGACCTGCCCCGAGGGTGTCTCGACCATGCAGAAGGCGCACCCTGACGTGGCGATCTACACCGCGGCGATCGACCGGGAGCTCAACAGCCACGGGTACATCCTTCCGGGCCTGGGCGACGCGGGCGACCGGATCTTCGGGACGAAGTGAGGCTCGCCCCCCAGGCTGCGCGCACTTCGTGTCGCTTCGCCCACCCCCCTACCGGGGGGCAACACCTGCGGCCCGGCGAAGCCGGTTCCGCGGTGTTCCCGGGATTGGGTTGCTGGGGGTTGGGGCCGTGCCCTCGTCGGGCACGAGGATTGCAGCGCTAGTTCTTTCATCACCAATCGAATCGAGGAGAAGTACCGTGACCGCACGTCGTCAATTGATCATCCGTTCCGTCGCCGTTGCCGCAGCGCTCGCTGCGGTGGGCGCCCCGGGTCTTGCGCTCGCTCAGGCCAAGTTGAAGGTGGCGGCGGTCTACACCGTGCCGTTCGAGCAGCAATGGGTGGGCCGCATCCACAAGGCACTCAAGGCGGCCGAGGCGCGCGGGGAGATCGAGTACAAGGCCACCGAGAACGTGAGCAACGCCGACTACGAGCGCGTGATGCGCGAGTACGCCACGGCCGGCAACCAGCTGATCCTGGGCGAGGTGTTCGGGGTGGAGGCGGCGGCGCGCAAGGTGGCGAAGGACTTTCCGAAGGTGGCCTTCCTGATGGGCTCCTCGCTCAAGCCCCAGGCGCCCAACTTCAGCGTGTTCGACAACTACATCCAGGAGCCAGCCTACCTCAGCGGCATGGTGGCCGGCGGCATGACGAAGAGCAACCGCATCGGCATGGTCGGCGGTTTTCCGATTCCCGAGGTCAACCGGCTGATGAACGCCTTCATGGCCGGCGCGAAGGAAACGAATCCGAAGGTGGAGTTCAGCGTGAGCTTCATCAACAGCTGGTTCGACCCGCCGAAGGCCAAGGAAGCGGCCTTCGCCATGATCGACAAGGGCGCCGACGTGATGTACGCGGAGCGCTTCGGCGTTTCCGATGCCGCCAAGGAAAAGGGCAAGCTCGCCATCGGCAACGTGATCGACACCCAGAGCCAGTACCCCGACACGGTGGTGGCCTCGGCCCTGTGGAACTTCGAGCCCGCGGCCGACCGCGCGATCAAGCTCGTGAAGGAAGGCAAGTTCGCCGCAGAGGACTACGGCATCTACGCGCAGATGAAGTACAAGGGCTCCGAGCTCGCGCCGCTGGGCACCTTCGAGAAGAAGGTCCCGGCCGACATCGTCGCGAAGGTGAAGGCCAAGCAGGCCGACATTCTCTCGGGCAAGTTCACCGTGAAGGTCGACGACTCTCAGCCCAAGTCGACGGCACGATGAAACACACCTCCAGGCCCCGCGCACCTCGTGCCGCTACGCCCACCCCCTTGCAGGGGGAAACACCTGCGTCCCGGCAGAGCCGGTTCCGCGGTGTTCCCCGAATGGCCGGGAATGTTCTTGCTGCCGCAGCAATCGGGCTCTCGCTGACCGGCTGCGTGGGTGTCTACAAGGGCGGCGCCGTCGCCATCAACAGCAGCACGCGGCTCGACGACACGCCGCGCATCGCGGTGCTGTCGGCCTTCGAGCCCGAGCTGAAGCTGCTGCTCACGCGGCTGCAGGGTCCGGTGAAGCACAGCGTCAATGGCGTGGAATTCACCACCGGCACGCTCGAAGGCAAGCCGGTCGTGCTGTTCCTCTCCGGCATCAGCATGACCAACGCGACGATGAACACGCAGCTGGCGCTCAACCGCTTCCGCGTGACCAACATCGTCTTCAGCGGCATCGCAGGCGGCGTGAACCCGTCGCTGCACGTGGGCGACGTCACCGTGCCGGCGCAGTGGGGCCAGTACCTCGAAGTGCTGATGGCGCGCGAGACCTCACCCGGCAAGTACACCGCCCCGCCCTTCATCACCGACGCGACGCTGCCCAACTTCGGGATGATGTTCCCGCGCCCGGTCGAGGTGCGTTCGGCGGCGCGGCCGGAGATCCACCGCAAGTTCTGGTTCGAGGCCGACGCGAAGATGCTCGAGGTGGCCCGCAGCATCCGCAATGTCGACCTGGCCAACTGCAGCGCCGGCAAGTGCCTGCCGCGCAAGCCGCAGCTGGTGGTGGGCGGCAACGGCGTCTCGGGCCAGGCCTTCATGGACAACAAGGCCTACCGCGAATACACCTACAAGACCTTCCAGGCCAACGTGCTCGACATGGAGACCGCAGCCGTGGGCATGGTCGCCTACAGCAACGGCGTGCCCTTCATCGCCTTCCGCTCGCTCAGCGACCTCGCGGGCGGCGGCGACGGCGAGAACGAAATGGGCACCTTCATGGGCATCGCGGCGGACAACTCCGCCAAGGTCATGCTGGCCTTCCTGGCCGCCTGGAAGTGACGGCGGCGCCCGCCGGCCTCATCCGACTCGTTCTGCTTCCGGGCATGGACGGCACCGGCGAACTCTTCGAGCCCCTGGCCCAGGCCATGGAACGGCGAGACGCCATCGACGTCGTGCGCTACCCCGGCACCGAGCCGCTGGGCTATGACGAGCTCGAACGGCTGGTGCGCGCGCAGTTGCCTGCCGGCCAGCCCTTCGTTTTGCTGGGCGAATCCTTCTCGGGACCGCTGGCCATCTCCATCGCGGCGTCTCCGCCGCCGGGGCTGCGCGGCCTGATCCTGTGCTGCAGCTTTGCCCGCCGTCCTGCACCGGGGCTGGCGCTGCTGCGCGGCGGCCTGCTCGAGCTGTCGATGAAGTTCCTGCACTCCGGCCCGATGCGCGGACCGATGCGGCGCATGCTGCTGGGCCGCTTCGCCACGCCGCGCCTCGCGGCCCTGCTGCAGGGTTCGCTGCGGCAGGTGTCGACCGCCGTCATGACGCGCCGCATGAAGGAAGTGCAGCGCGTGAACGTGATCGACAAGCTTGCGCAGGTGCGCGTGCCCGCGATGTACCTTCAGGCCATGGAGGACCGCATCGTTCCCGACCAGGCCGCCCGTACCATCCAGCGTGCGCTGTCGGGCCTTCGCATCGTCCGGCTGGAAGGTCCGCACGGATTGCTGCAGGCCGCGCCCATCGCCGCCGCCAATGCCATCGACAACTTTTGCCGCGAGCTCGGCAGTCCCGAGCCCGCCATCCCATGAACCCTCTTGTGCTCCGGCTCGGCGGCATCACCAAACGCTTCGGCGCGCTGGTGGCCAATGACGCCATTTCCCTGGACCTGCACGCAGGCGAGGTGCTCGCGCTGCTCGGCGAGAACGGCGCAGGAAAGTCGACGCTGATGTCGATCCTGTTCGGCCACTATGTCGCCGACGAAGGCAGCATCGAAGTCTTCGGCTCGCCGCTGCCGCCGGGCAACCCCAAGGCGGCGCTCGCCGCGGGCGTCGGCATGGTGCACCAGCACTTCACGCTGGCCGACAACCTCAGCGTGCTCGACAACGTGATGATGGGCACCGAGCCGCTGTGGCGCCCGGTGTCGCGACGCGCCGCCGCGCGCGAGCGGCTGCTCGATGTGGCGCGGCGCTTCGGCCTGCCGGTGCAGCCCGATGCGCTCGTCGGCAGCCTCTCGGTCGGAGAACGCCAGCGCGTGGAAATCCTGAAGGCGCTGTACCGCGGCGCGCGCATCCTCATCCTCGACGAGCCGACCGCCGTGCTCACGCCGCAGGAGAGCGAGGCGCTCTTCGCCACGCTCTCGCAGATGGTGGCACAGGGGCTGTCGGTGATCTTCATCAGCCACAAGCTCGACGAGGTGCTGCGCGTGTCGCACCGCATCGCCGTGCTGCGCGGCGGCAAGCTGGTGGCCGAGGCCCGCACGGCCGACACCACGCAGGCGCAGCTCGCGCTCTGGATGGTCGGGCATGCGGTGGAGGCGCCGAAGCGCCGGCCCGCGAAGTCGGTGGGCGATGCCGTCTGCGTGCTCGACCACGTGAGCACCGCGGCCTCCGCCAAGGGCGACGGGCGAGACCGGCTGCGCGAGGTGTCGCTGACGCTGCGCGCGGGCGAGATCACCGCCATCGCCGGTGTCTCGGGCAACGGGCAGGTCGCGCTGGCCGAGCTGCTGTGCGGCACGCGCCGCGCGACCTCGGGCACGGCACAGCTCATGGGCCGCGCGCTGCCGCCCTCGCCGGCCCGGCTGGTGCAGCGCGGCGTCGCGCGCATTCCGGAGGACCGGCACGCGGTCGGCGTGGTCGGCGACTTGCCGGTGTGGGAGAACGCGGTGTCGGAGCGGCTGCGAAGCCCCGTGTTCTCGCGCTGGTCGTGGATCGTGAAGCGCGCCGCCGCCAGACTCCATGCGCGGCGCATCGAAAAGGCGTTCGACGTGCGCGGAGCCGGCCTGATGGCGCCGGCTCGCTCGCTCTCGGGCGGGAACATGCAGAAACTGATTCTTGGACGCGCCCTGCTGGCGCCCGAACAACCCCAGTCCGACTCCAGCCAGGACAAGGCCGACAGGAAGCACCCCAACCGAGCCCCGCGCCTGATCGTCGCGCACCAGCCCACCTGGGGCCTGGACATCGGCGCCGTCGCCTATGTGCAGCAGCAGCTGATCGCCGCCCGCGACGCGGGGGCAGCCGTGCTGGTGATTTCCGACGACCTCGACGAAGTGCTCGCGCTGGGCGACCGCGTGGCCGTGATGCACGGCGGCCGCCTGGGCGAAGCGCGCCCTGCCGCGGCATGGACGCGCGAGGCCATCGGGCTGGCCATGGCCGGCGCGACGTCGGCATCCCACGCCAAGGGAGCTTCGTCATGATGCGGCTCGAACGACGCCACGAGACCTCGCGCATGGCGTTGGTGCTCGCCCCCATCGGCGCGATCGTGTTCACGATGGCGATCAGCGCGCTGCTGGTGCTTTGGGCCGGCGCGCCGATCGGCCGCACCTATGCGCTGCTGCTGCAAGGCGGCTTCGGATCGGTGTTCGCGTGGAGCGAGACGCTCACGCGGGCGATCCCGCTGATCCTCACCGGGCTGGCTGCCACCGTCGCCTTCAAGGCGCGGCTCTTCAACATCGGTGCGGAAGGCCAGCTCTACGCCGGCGCGCTGGCTGCCGTGGCAGTGGGCGGCATGCATGGCGGCACCGGCTTCGAGCTGTCGCCGTGGCTGCTCTTCCCGCTGATGATGCTGGCCGCCGCCATTGCCGGCGCGCTGATGCTGCTGGGTCCGGCGCTCATGAAGAACCGGCTGGGCGTGGACGAGGTCGTCACCACGCTGCTGATCAACTTCATCGTGCTGCTGGGCGTGTCGGCGCTGCTCGACGGGCCGATGAAGGACCCGACGGCCATGGGCTGGCCGCAGAGCGTGTCGCTGCAGTCCGACCTCGAACTGGGCAAGCTCGTCGCGCAGACGCGGGTTCATACCGGCTTGCTCTGGGCGGTGTCGCTGGCGGTGATGGTGTGGGCGATCTTCAAGTACACGGTGCTGGGCTTCGACATCCGCGCCGTGGGCGCGAACGCGCGCGCCGCCGCCTTCGCGGGCGTGCCGGTGACGCGCACGGTGGTGATGGTGGCGCTGCTCTCGGGCGCGCTGGCCGGGCTGGCGGGCGCCATCGAGGTGGCGGGCCGCACCAGCTACGTCACGCTCGACATGTCGCCGGGCTACGGCTACACCGGCATCGTGATCGCGATGCTGGCGGGGCTGCATCCGCTTGGCGTGATCGCCGCCGCGGTGTTCGTGGCCGGTGTGCTCGTGGGCGCCGACACCATGAGCCGTGCGGTGGGCGTGCCGACCTACATCGCCGACGTGATCGTCGCGGCCTCGCTGATCGCGGTGCTGGTGGCGACGCTGCTCACGCAGTACCGGGTGAGGATGACGAAATGACGGCAGCCTTCGCATCTTCTGCCTTGCTCCTTCCCCCGCTGGGGGAAGGCTGGGATGGGGGCATCGGAGTCCCCATCGAGCGCCGCTTGCCCCCACCCCGGCCCTCCCCCGGAAGGCGAGGGAGAAATACGCAATGACCGACCTCCTGGACATTCTTTCCAACGCCGCCTTCTGGGTCGCGGTGCTGCGCATCGCCACGCCGCTCATCCTGGGCACGCTCGGCGTGCTGCTGTGCGAGCGCGCGGGCGTGCTCAACCTCGGCATCGAGGGGATCATGGTCGCAGGCGCCTTCACCGGCTGGCTCGCGGTCTATGCCGGTGCGCCGCTGTGGGTGGGCGTGGGGGTGGCCGCGCTCGCGGGCATGGTGTTCGGGCTGCTGCATGCCTTCCTGACCGTCGGGCTGGCGCTTTCGCAGCACGTCTCGGGGCTGGGCATCACCCTGCTGGCGACCGCGCTGAGCTACTTCGGCTATCGCGTGAGCTTTCCGAAGGTGAACACGCCGCCCACCATCACGCCCTTCGCACCGATGGACTGGCTGCCCATTCCCATCCTGGGTGCGCAGACCGCGCTCACCCTGTTCGCGCTGCTGCTGGTGCCGGCGGTGGGCTGGGTGCTGTACCGCACGCCGCTGGGCCTCGCGCTGCGCATGGCCGGCGAGAACCCGCAGGCCGCCGAGAGCCAGGGCGTGTCGGTCGCGGCCACGCGCACCGGCGCCATCGTCGCGGGCTCGGCGCTCATGGGCATGGCGGGCTCCTTTCTCACGCTGTCGGCCTTCAACGCCTTCTTCTTCAACATGGTGAACGGACGCGGCTGGATCTGCGTGGCGCTGGTGGTGTTCGCCTCGTGGCGGCCGGGCAAGGCCCTGCTGGGCGCGCTGCTGTTCGCCTTCTTCGATGCGCTTCAGCTGCGGCTGCAACAATCGGGCGACGCCGTGCTGCCCTACCAGATCTACCTGATGCTGCCCTACCTGCTGTCGATCCTGGCGCTGGTGCTGGTGGCGCGCAAGGCGAGCTACCCGCAGGCGCTGATGAAACCGTACCGCAAGGGGGAACGCTGATGACCACGAGGACCGCCGCCGCCGCGCGAGGCGCCCTGCTCGCGGCGCTGCTGGCTCTGCTGACCATGGGCGGCAACGGCGCTCGCGCACTCGGCATGAACTACGGCTACGAGGCCTTCAGCACGGCCGACGCCGTGACCTGGGTGCAGATGTGCGGCACCTGGGGCAAGGACCACCAGGGCACCTACCGCGTGGTGCACGCCGAGCAGTACGCCCAGTCGTTCCTCTACGTGCAGTGGATGAGCCGCGACGCCAACGGCAGCCTGCGCGCGGAGCACACGGTCGCCATCGCCGAACTCGACAACGACCACGCGGAGATTTCGCTGTCCGACCTCACCTGCCGCGCCACGCCGCGTGGCATCGTCGTCACCGCCAAGGCCGACTCGGGACACGACGAGAAGCTGCGCCGCGTGACCATCGAGGTCGGGCCTGCGCCGGGGCAATACCGGTACCGGGCGCAGAACACGCGCTGAAGCGGCCGAGGCGGACAGCCGAATGGATACGGTGCTGCATCTGGACACGACAAGCGGGCGGCTGTCGGCGGCCGGGATCATCGTCGACATCGACACCCTTGCGGACGACCTGCCCGCCCACTTCACGAAAAGAGCCGAAACCGCCCATGTCGAGGGACAGGTCGTGGATTGCGTATTCGCCCGGGCAGCGGCAACCTCGGGCGACATGACGGTGCAGCTCCAGCTGCGTTTCGAGAAAGAGCTGCTCGTGAGCTGCTTCCTGGCGCTCACGACCCCCGCCCTTCGCAAGCTGGAAGACGCCGACTTCTACGGCAGCGTCGACCAGCGCCATCGCTTCCACGAGCGCTGGCTGGCCACCATGGGCGTTGCCCGCAGCCCGGCCGGATTCCACTGGGGCAGCATCGGCGTCGCCCGCGACCGCAGCGACTACGTGTACATCTACCTCCACAACCTGAACAACCGCTGGGCCCATCGGCACCAGCCCTCGCCGCAGTGAGCGGGACAATCCCGCTGACCGATCGACCACAGAACACGCAAAGGCCGCCACGATGCTCGACCTCCTCATCACCAACGCCACCCTCCCCGACGGCCGCACCGGCATGTCGGTCGCCGTGCAGGACGGGTGCATCGCCGAAGTCACGCCCGGGCTCGATGCGCCGGCGCACGACAAGCTCGACGCCCAGGGCCTGCTTCTCTCGCCCCACTTCGTCGACCCGCATTTCCACATGGACGCCACGCTGAGCTACGGCCTGCCGCGCGTCAACCAGAGCGGCACGCTGCTCGAAGGCATCGCGCTGTGGGGCGAGCTGAAGCCCCTGCTGACGGCCGACGCGCTCATCGAACGCGCGCTGGCCTATTGCGACTGGGCGGTGGCCAAGGGGCTGCTGGCGGTGCGCTCGCATGTGGACACGAGCGACCCGAGCCTGCTGGCGGTCGATGCGCTGCTGGAGGTCCGGCGCAAGGTGGCGCCGTATCTCGATCTTCAGTTGGTCGCCTTTCCGCAGGACGGCGTGCTGCGCTCGCCCGGCGGCGTCGAGAACCTCGAGCGCGCCCTCGACAAGGGCGTGGACGTGGTCGGCGGCATCCCGCACTTCGAGCGCACCATGGCGGATGGCGCCGCCAGCGTGAAGCTGCTGTGCGAGATCGCGGCCGACCGGGGCAAGCTGGTCGACATGCACTGCGACGAGTCGGACGACCCGCTCTCGCGCCACATCGAGACGCTGGCCTTCGAGACGCAGCGCCTGGCGCTGCAGGGCCGCGTGACGGGCTCGCACTGCACCTCGATGCACTCGATGGACAACTACTACGTGAGCAAGCTGCTGCCGCTGATCGCCGAAAGCGGCGTGTCGGTGGTCTCCAACCCGCTCATCAACATCACGCTGCAGGGCCGCCACGACACCTACCCCAAGCGCCGCGGCATGACGCGCGTGCCGGAGCTCATGGCCGCCGGCGTGAACGTCGCCTTCGGCCACGACTGCGTGATGGACCCCTGGTACGGCATGGGCTCGGGCGACATGCTCGAAGTGGCGCACATGGGCCTGCACGTGGCGCAGATGACCAGCCAGGAAGGCATCCGCCAGTGCTTCGAGGCGGTGACGACGAATGCCGCGCGCGTGATGCACCTGGAGAACTACGGCCTCGAGGCCGGCTGCGACGCCAGCTTCGTGCTGCTGCAGGCGCGCGACCCGGTCGAGGCGATCCGCCTGCGCGCCGCACGGCTCAAGGTGTTCCGCAAGGGCCGCCTGCTGGCCGAAACGCCGGCTGCCACGGCCAGCCTGCACCTTCCCGGCCGTGGCGAATCGACGAGCTGGATGGTGCCGAAGCCCCAGGACTGAATCAGAAAGCTACGTGCCGCCCGGCGCGATCTGCATCGGCAGACGCAGCCGTGCATGCAGGCCGGCACCGGGCGGCGTCTCGAGTTCGAGCCGCCCGCCGTGCGCCTGCGCGATGCGCTGCACGATCGCCAGCCCCAGCCCCGCGCCGGCCACGCCGCCGCGCTCCGCACGACCGCGGCGAAAAGCCTGCCTGAGCGCGTCGGCCTCGCCGGGTTCGATGCCATCGCCGCCGTCGATGACCTCGACGACGATCTCGTCGCCATCCACGCGGGTCGACAGAATGACCGGAGGTCTGCCATGCCGCCAGGCGTTCTCGATCAGGTTGCCGATGGCGCGCCGCATGGCCTGTGGGCGCAAGGCGACAGTGGGCACGTCGCCCAGTTGCAGGACCAGGGGGCGGCCATGGTCGGCACCGGCGGCAGCCAGCGAGCACGCCATGTCGTCCAGCGACGTCGCCGCCGGCTTCTCGTCCCCCTCGCCTCTCGCGAAATCGAGGAACTGGCCCACGATGGCGTCCATTTCCTCCACGCTGCGGGTCATGCTGCTCACGAGTTCGGGCTCCATACGCTCGCGCAGTATTTCAACTCCCAGGCGTAGCTTGGTGAGCGGTGTGCGAAGGTCGTGGGAGATGCCGGCCAGCATCAAGGCGCGCTCACGCTCGGTCTGGCGAAGGCTGCTGACCAGTTGATTGAAGCTGCGACTCACGGTTGCCACTTCGGTGGGGCCGTCTTCGGGCAACGGCACGGGCTCATGACCGCCAGCCAGGGTCTGCGCGGCCTGCACCACGCGCACCAGCGGCCTGTTGAGCCGGCGCTGGAACCACAGCGCTCCCGCCAGGGCGAGCAGCGCGCTGCCTATCGACACCGCCACCAGCGCCCCCGTGAACTCGCGCGCCGGCAGCACACCGGGCATCACGATCCAGTGCTCGCTGCCGTCGACCATCAGCCGCAGCGCGAGGCCGCCGTCCTCCTCGCGGCGCCAGACGGCATCGACACCGAGGCTGGCGATGCGCGCCGACACCGAGCGCACGAAGCTGCGCTCCAGCGGCGTGAGCATCGGACGCAGTCCTTCGCCTGCCCGCCTTGTGCGATCGGCCCGGCCAGCGAGCGCCTGGCGATTGAAGCCATCGACGAAGGCCGGCCGCTGCGCGGGCGGCAGCGCCAGCAGGCCGGAGCGGATCGCGTCGACGTTGCGCGCCACGCTTTCAGCGATCTGGTCCAGGCGGGGCTTGAGCACCATCTCGCGAAGCAGCAGCGCGCCGCCAAGCTGGCCCAGCACGATCAGCACGACGATCAGCAGCGCGTTACGCCCGAACAGGCTGCGGGGAAAGAGCCTCATGGCACGAACAGGTAGCCCACGCCCCAGACGGTGCGGATGTGGCGCGGCTGGGCGGAGTCAGCCTCGATCAGCTTGCGCAGCCGCATCACCTGCACGTCGATGCTGCGGTCGGTCGCTTCATGGTCGCGGCCATGGGCCAGTTCGATCAGGCGCTCGCGGCCCAGGGGCCGGTTGGCGTTGAGCGCCAGCGCCTGCAGCAGGGCGAATTCGCCGGTGGTCAGCGCAATGTTCTCCTTCGATCCGTCCGATTCGCGTTCGAGGCGCCGCTCGCCGACGTGCAGCGTGAACACGCCGAAGCGCACGCTTTCCTGCGGGGACGCGGGTCCGCCATGCGCACCCAGCATGCGCTGGCGGCGCACCAGCGCCTGAATGCGCGCCAGCAGTTCGCGCGGGTTGAAAGGCTTGGGCAGATAGTCGTCGGCGCCCATCTCGAGGCCGACGATACGGTCGACCGGGTCGCCGCGCGCGGTGAGCATCAGGATGGGAATGGTCTCGCCCTGGGCACGCAGCCGGCGGCACACGGCCAGCCCGTCCTCGCCCGGCATCATGACGTCCAGCACCAGTACATCGAAGCGCTCGCGCGCCAGCAGCTTGTCGAGCGGCAGGGCGCTCTCGACGGTGCGCACGGCATAGCCCTGGTCGCCAAGGTAGCGCTGCAGCAACGCGCGCAGGTCGGCTTCGTCGTCGGCAATCAGGATGCGGGCCAGCGCTTCGGTCATGCGGCGGATCGTAACGGCGGTCGCCCTGCCCGGTCGCGCGGGAAATCATGACAAACGATGACAAGGTCCGCAGGAGCGCTCACGGATTGTCATGAGCGGACCTGGCCGCGCCATGGATGGCTCACATCTCGCGGCCACAGTCACCGCAACGGCCCCGCGCGGTGCGGAGCCGGCACCGCAAGGAGTCCCGAACATGAAGCGCGTTCTTTCCCTGTCCACCTTCGCCGTGCTGGCCGGCGCCATGCTGGCATCCGGCTCGCCCGCCGATGCGGATGCGGCCAGCCGGCATGTAGTGCTGCCCAACTCGGCGGGCGGCGCCACCGCCACCAACATGCGAGCGGTACGCGGGCCCTACGGAGGCTACGCCGCACGCGCAGGCTCGACTTCCGTCAACCCCGACGGCTCGGCCAGCCACCGCAGCGGCTTTGCAGCAGCCGGCGCACGCGGCAGCGTGGAAAGCAGTGGCAGCGCGAGCCGCGACGCATCGGGCAACGTGACCCAGAACCGCAGCACCACGGCCACCAGCGCCGTCACCGGCAACAGCGTGCAGAGCAGCACCAGCTACAGCAGCGGCAGCGGCCTGACGCACAGCGCCACCTGCTACAGCGCGGCCGGCGCGGTCATCCCCTGCCGTTGATGCCGGAGAGAAAAGCCATGAAGACATGCCACGTCCTCCTTCTGGCACTCGCGACGGCATCGTTCGCCGCCTGCGCCCAGACACCCGATGCAGGCCGCGCCGCGCAGATGCGCACCGAGCTGCACAAGCGTTTCGGCGCCGCAGACATCGACGCCGACGGGCGCCTCACCCGTGACGAAGCCCGCGGCAGGATGCCTTGGGTCTACCGCAATTTCGACGCCATCGACAGAGCCCGGGCGGGCAGCGTGACGATGGAGCAGATAGAGGCCTACGCCATGACCCAGCAACCCCGCGCACGGCAAAAATAGCACCATGTCCTTCGATGTGATCCGTGATTCGATGGGTCCCGCCATCGGCATCTGGCTGACCGGCCTGCTCGTCTTCGTGCTCGCGGCGGCCACGCTGGAAGGCCTGGTCCAGAGCTTCGTGCGGCGCCAGTCCTACGACTGGCGCGCCTATGGCGCCTCGCTCGCCGACGCGGTGGGCCGGCGAGCGGTCGACGCGCTGGGCCTGTCGATTGCCGCGCCGGTGCTGGCCTGGGCGCATGCGCACCGGGTCGACACCATTTCGCTGTCGACGCCGGCGGCCTTCGCACTGCTCTTCGTGGGGCAGGAGTTCTGCTACTACTGGTATCACCGCGCGGCGCACCGGGTGCGCTGGTTCTGGGCCACGCACGCGGTGCACCACTCGCCCAACGAACTCACGCTGGCCGCCGCACTGCGCCTGGGCTGGACAGGCAAGCTCACCGGCACCGCGCTGTTCTTCGCGCCGCTCGTGTGGCTGGGCTTTCCGCCGCTGGCGGTGGTGGCAACCCTCGCCGCCAACCTGCTCTACCAGTTCTGGCTGCACGCACCGTGGATGCCTCGCCTGGGGCCGCTCGAATGGGTGCTGAACACGCCAGCGCACCACAAGGTGCACCATGCGTCGAACCCGGAATACCTCGACCGCAACTACGGCGGCGTGCTGATCGTGTTCGACAGGATGTTCGGCACCTTCGCACAGGAAAGAGGCGACGTGCGGCTGCGCTATGGGCTGACCACGCCGCTGCTCACGCACAACCCGCTGCGCATCGCATTCCACGAATGGGCGAACCTGGGCCGCGACCTCTGGCGAGCCAAGGGGTGGCGCGCGAAAATCTCTGCCCTTTTCGGTCCACCGGGAGCCCTGTCATGACTCGTTTGTTGCGGATCTGCGCAGCCTGGCTGTGCATGACGGCTTTCTTGCCCGCGACGGCGCAGCCGTCCGGTTCGCCTGTCGCACAGCCGGACGTGCGCCTGCTGGCCAACCAGCCCTACGGCCCCGATCCGCGCCAGCGCATGGATGTCTACCTGCCGCCGAAGATGCAGCAAGGTGCCCCGATGCTCGTGATGGTCCACGGCGGCGCCTGGATGTTCGGCGACAAGGCGGCCGCATCGGTGGTCGACCGGAAGGTCGAGCACTGGGTGCGCGAGCAGGGTTTCATCCTGGTCTCGGTGAGCTACCGCTTCGTGCCGCAGGTCGACGTGATGCAGCAGGCGCAGGACGTCGCACGTGCCGTCGCCACCGCGCAGGCGAACGCTCCTTCGTGGGGCGGTGATGCCGGCCGCATCGTGCTCATGGGCCACTCGGCCGGCGCGCATCTCGCGGCGCTGGTCAGCGCATCGCCTTCCATTGCCCGCCAGCAAGGCGCCCGCCCCTGGCTCGGCACCGTGGCACTCGACAGTGCGGCGCTCGATACGGCCGAACTGATGCAGCGCCGGCACATGCCCTTCTACGACCGCGTATTCGGCGGCGACCCGGCCTTCTGGCGCAGCGTGTCGCCCACCGACGCACTGGCTTCCGGCGCGCCGCCGATGCTGCTGGTGTGCTCGACCCAGCGCCGCGACGGCTCCTGCGCTCAGGCGAGGCAGTTCGCGGCGCGCATCGCGGCGACAGGCGGCCGTGCCGAGGTGGCGCCGGAAGATCTCTCGCACGCGCAGATCAACGCCGAGCTGGGGCTGCCGGGCGCCTACACCACCACAGTGGATGCCTTCGTCCGCTCGCTGCTCAAGGCATCGGGTCGAAGCTAGGCGAATTCCTGCGCCAGCGCCGTCAGCGCCTCGCCGACCGGGCGCTCGACCTTCAGCGAAAGCAGCGGATCTGCCCGGGTGCGCCCCAGGTTGACCGCCGCCACCGGCTTGCCCGCCGCGGCGGCGGCCTGCACGAAGCGGAAGCCCGAATAGACCATCAGCGACGAACCGGCCACGAGCACCGCATCGGCCTCCTCCAGCGCGGCGAAGGCGGCGGTGACGCGCTCCTTCGGCACGCTTTCGCCGAAGAACACCACGTCGGGCTTGAGCAGGCCGCTGCAGTGCGGACAGGCCGGCACGTCGAAGTCGGAGAAATCACGGCCGTCGAGGTCGGCGTCGCCGTCGGGCGCGGCGCGGGCTTCCAGCTCGGCCCAGCGCGGATTGCGCCGCCGCAGTTCGAGCTGCAGTTCTGCGCGCGGCGTGCGCCGCTCGCAGCCCATGCAGCGCACGGTGTCGATGCGCCCGTGCAGGTCGATGGCACCGCGGCTGCCGGCAGCCTCGTGCAGGCCGTCGACGTTCTGCGTGAGCAACAGGCCGACGCGGCCCGCCTCGCCCAGCCGCGCCAGCGCGTGGTGCGCGGCACCCGGGCGGGCACCCGCCATCGTCGGCCAGCCGATCAGGCTGCGCGCCCAGTAGCGCTTGCGCGTGGATTCCTCGCCCATGAAGGCCTGGTAGGTGACGGGCGACGGGCGTTTCCATTCGCCATCGACGTCGCGGTAGTCGGGAATGCCCGATTCGGTGCTGCAGCCCGCGCCGGTGAGCACGAAGAGCTTGCGGTGGCGCGTGGCGAAGTCGGCGAGCCCGGCGTAGGCAGCAGGGTTGGCGGCGAGGTTGGCGGACATGCGGCGAGCATAAGTCGGCGGCCCGATTCCTGCTAAAGCCCTGGCTCTTGCCCGTCGCCGGAGAACGCCATGAACCACCACTCAAGCCCCCATCGCCCTACGCGGCGCGCTGCGATGCAGATCCTTGCCGCAGGCCTCGCCGGAGCAGCCCTGCCCGCCTTCGCCCAATGGCCCGACCGGGCCATCAAGATCATCGTGACCTTCCCGCCCGGCGGCTCCAGCGACGTGCTCGCCCGCGTGATGGCGGAACAGCTCGCGAAGAAGCTGGGGCAGCCCGTGGTGGTCGACAACAAGCCCGGCGCGGGCGGCACCATCGGCGGCGCGCTGGTGGCGTCCTCACCGGCCGACGGCTACACGCTGATGCTGTCGAACACCACGCCGATCGCGCTCGGCCCATTCACGCTCGACAAGCTGCCCTACGACCCCGTCACGGGCTTCACCCATGTCGCCTACCTCGGGGCGGCGCCGCTGGTGATCATGGCGAGCAAGGGCTCCGGCCTCAAGACCTTCGCCGACTTCGAGGCGCTGGCGCGCAAGGAAGGCCACATCGACTTCGGCTCGGGCGGGCCCGGGTCCATCGGGCACGTCCACGGCGAGCTGCTGAAGAAGATCACCGGGATCAACATGGTGCACGTGCCCTATCGCGGCGGTGCGCCGATGAGCACCGACCTCATCGCCAACACCATCCCGGTAGGCATCGACGTCATCACCTCGTACGTTCCCTTCTTCAAGAGCGGCCAGCTGGTGCCGCTGGCCGTGACGGGCACGCAGCGTTCGCCGCTGATGCCGGAGGTGCCGACGATGGTCGAGCTGCGTCAGCCGAAGCTGGTGCTGGAGAACTTCTTCGGCCTCTCGGGGCCGGCCAAGCTGCCGCCGGACATGGTGGCGCGCCTCAATGCCGCATGCAACGAGGTGCTGGCCATGCCCGATATCCAGAAGAAGCTGACCGAGCTGGGCATCGTCGCGAAACCGGAGTCGGTGGCCGTGTTCAACGGCTTCGTGAAAGAGCAGGTCGAAGTGCTCGGGCCGACGGTCAAGGGCGCCGGCATCAAGCTGTAGCCTCGCGGCCGCCCGGGCGGCCCACAGAACCCTTCAGAAGCGGACGCAGACGGCCTGCCTCTCCTGCAGCACCGCCTCCTGTGCGAATCGCTGGCGGTAGCTGCCCACGATGGTTGCGATGGCCGCGTCGTCCTTCTCGCTGCGGGCGTGCAGCAGCACCACCAGCTTGGAGCGCTCGCGCACGACCTCGCCGGACATGCCGCGCCACTGGCCCGCCGCGTCGATCACCGTGAGCCCCTGGGGAAAGGCCGGTGTCACCGCGCTGTCCAGGAAGGCGGTCCATTCGGCATCGGAGACCTGGCCACCCGAGGGAATGGCACGGCCGAAGTACAGCGTGTCGCGCTCGAAGGCCTCGAAGCCGCTTGCGCAGGCGTTCGCGCCAACAGGCGCGGGCGGCAGGCTCCCGCACCCGGCGAGCGCGATCGCCGCCGCGGCGGCCGCCAGCGCGGCACGGCCGGGAGAAAGGATGGTTGCCGTCGTCGTTGTCATGCAAACACCTCGGTGCGTCGACCTCACTCAGCCCGGCAGCAGGACTAGCGGCGCCGGCTGACCCTCGCCCGGCGGCCGGCCGCGGTCGAGCAGCCTCCAGCCGGGATTCCAGCGCGAAAGGCGGTTCTCGGCAACGGCCTCCTCCAGCATCGACTGGGCAGCGTCCGGGTGCTGCCAGTCGAGCGCCAGCGTGCGCAGGTCCCAGTCCCACCAGGGGCAGGCAAGGATGCACTCCACCAGCGCATCCGGAAAACGCCGGCGGATGACCCGCGCGGGCACGCCGCCCACCACGGAGAACGGCTCCACATCGTGCGTCACCACGGCGCCGGCGCCGATCACCGCGCCGTCGCCGATGGTGATGCCGCTCTTGAGGCTCACGCGCGAGCCGATCCACACGTCGTTGCCGATGGTCACCGGCGAGTGCGAAGCGAACTGCCCGACGGACTGGTGCCGGTAGGGCTCCGGAAAATTCGGCGCGTAGGCCAGCATGTGCGTGGTGAACCAGCCGGCCGGATGGTCGGACAGGGTCTGCACGCCGTCGCCGATCGAGCAATAGCGCCCCATGCGAACGTCGACGAGCAGCACGCCGGGCGAGATGCTCGAATAGGCGCCGATGGAGCAGCTGGCATGCAGCTGCGCCGAATGCCAGATGCGCACCGGCGTCTCGAAGCGCAACGGCGTCGGCAGCAGGCAGCCTTCGGAGAGGAAGAGCCCGTAGCTTTCGAGCCCCTTCGACAGTTCCGCGTTGATCGTCAGGCTCATGGGCTGGGCGCTCCGCTGTGTCGTTGCGTCAATCAGGCCTCGGGCGCGATGGCCTCGGCGTATTCGTAGAGCGCGCCGAGGATCTCCTCCCCGCGCTCGTCGGCGTTCTCGGAGAGCGCGTCGACCTCGCTGAACAGCATCTCGATGGTGCGTGCGCCGCCCTCGCCCTTGAAGAGCCTGGCGACGCGCAGGGCTTCCCAGCGCTCGGTCTCGTCCTCGTTCAGCAGTTCGGGCCAGTTGCGGGCGCGGTAGCGGAAGAGGAGCTCTTCGAGCCGGCCGTCGTCGAAGCCGGTGCGGTCCTTGGCCAGTTCCTCGGGCGAGAGGCCGCGCAACTGGTTCAGGCGCCGCCGGTCGGCATTGCCGACGAAGCCGCCGTACAGGTCCTCGTCGACGTCGGGCGTGGCCTCCTTGGGGCGGGCATATACCTGGGACCAGATCGCGCTCATGTCGGGCAGGTCGCGCGCGATGGCCGCGTGGCGCATCGCCGCCTCCAGGTCGACGCCCCAGCGCTCGGCCATGGGCGCCGCGAGCGTGCGCAGGTTGCCGACGACCATCGGCGACTTGTTGAGGTGCACGCCCTTGACCGGCAGGCGCACCACACCCTCGGGCAGGTCCGCGGTGCGGGTGAAGAGGCGCAGCCGCAGCGTCTCGACGTCGATGTCGCGCAGTTCGCTCGGGTCGTGGGCCAGGTCCCAGGCCAGCAGCTCGTTCTTGTTGGTGGGATGGCTCGCCAGCGGCCACATCACGGCGAGGCAGCCGCGCTCGACCGGGAACATGCCCGAGACATGCAGGAAGGGCTTCGCGGTCTCGCGCGTCGCGGGCAGGCCGAGTTCGGTGGCGACGCGGTCCTTCCTGTGCAGGCCGAAGGCGAAGTCGAACAGCTTGGGCTGCTTGCTGCGGATGAGGCGGGCCAGCGCGATGGTGGCGCGCACGTCGGACAAGGCATCGTGTGCCGACTCGTGCAGCAGGCCGTTGGCACGCGCCAGGTCTTCGAGCTTGAAGCTGGGCTTGCCGTCTTCCTTCTCCGGCCACTCGATGCCGTCGGGGCGCAGCGCATAGGTGAGGCGCACCACGTCGAGCAGGTCCCAGCGGCCGCATTCGTTCTGCCATTCGCGGGCGTACGGATCGATCAGGTTGCGCCAGAAGAGGAAGCGCGTGACCTCGTCGTCGAAGCGGATGGTGTTGTAGCCCACGCCGATGGTGCCGGGCTGCGAGAAGGCGCGCTCGATCTGCGCGGCGAACTCATGCTCGGGAACGCCACGCTCCAGGCACAGCTGCGGCGTGATGCCGGTGATCAGGCAGGCTTCGGGGCTGGGCAGGTAGTCCGGCGCGGGCTTGCAGTAGATCATCAGCGGCTCGCCGACCTCGTTGAGCTCCGCGTCGGTGCGCACGGCCGCGAACTGCGACGGACGGTCGCGGCGCGGCACCGCGCCGAAGGTTTCGTAGTCGTGCCAGAGAAAAGTGTGGTTCATTCAGAGCAGGGGTGAAAACAGGCGCGCGATGGCGTCGCCGAGGCGGCGCCAGAAACCCTGGCGCCGGTTGGCGCGCACCGCGCCGGAACTGTGCAGGTCGGTCTCGAACTGCGCCGCCAGCGGACGCGTCAGCTCGGGACCATAGACCACCGCGCTGACCTCGAAGTTGAGGCGAAAGCTGCGGTTGTCGAAGTTGGCGGTGCCGATCATCGCGCAATGATCGTCCACCACCAGGGTCTTGGAATGCAGCATGCGCGCCTTGTACTCCCATACCTTCACGCCGGCAGCGATCAGCTCGTCGAAGTACGACCGCGCGGCGGCGCTCACGACGGCCGAGTCGCTGCGGCGCGGCACCAGCAGGCGCACGTCGACGCCGCGCAGCGCAGCGCTCGTGAGCGCCATCAGTGCCGGCTCGCCGGGCACGAAGTACGGCGTGGTGAGCCAGGCGCGGTGCGTGGCCGAATGGATGGCCTCGACGTGCATGCGATGTATGGCTTCCATCGGGCTGTCGGGGCCGCTCGTGACGATCTGCACCGGAATGTGGCCGGCCTCCAGCTGCGGCAGCATATCGTTGAGCGCGTCGTCCATGCCGCGCGGGTCTTCGCCGGTGGCGTAGGTCCAGTCTTCAAGGAAGGTGGTCTGCAGCCAGCGCACGGCACTGCCTTCGATGCGCAGGTGCACGTCGTGGTAGGCGTCGGGGTTGGTGCGCTTGTCTTCCTCGTCGGTGATGTTCACGCCGCCGGTGAAGCCGACACGGCCGTCGCACACCACGATCTTGCGGTGGGTGCGGTAGTTGGTCACCGGGCGCAGTCGCCGGCCGATCTTGGTGTCATGGAAGAGCGCCACCTTGATGCCGGCCTCCAGCATCGGCGCCATGAACTTGCGGCCGATGCGCTTGGAACCCAGCGCATCGATCAGCAGGCGCACCGTGACGCCCTCTCTCGCACGCTCGATGAGCAGGTCGCGCAGCGCGGTGCCGATGCGGTCTGGCTCGAAGATGTAGTACTCGAGGTGGATGTGGTCCTGCGCGGCGAGAACGGCATCGAAGATCGCATCGAAGGTGCGTGCGCCGCCCGAGAGCAGCTCGACGTCGAGCGCGCTCGACACCGGCAGCCCGCAGGTCGCGGTGCCGAGCTTGGCCATCTGCTGCAGCGCGGGCGGCGCGTTCTGAGCCGCGTCGCGCAGCCTTGCCAGGTCGGCCTGCGAGGAGGCGCTGGCGCGGCTGCGCAGGCGCTTCAGGCGCTGCTTCTTCAGCCGCTGCGGCCCGAGGAAGTAATAGACGACGAACCCCGCGAATGGCAGCAGCGCCAGCGAGAGGATCCAGCTCATCGTCGACACCGGAGCGCGCTTCTGCATCACGATCCAGATCGACAGCACGGCGATGTAGCCGCTCCACGCGAGGGAGAGGCCGGTTTTCCATTCGTTGCTGAGTTCGGGGAGGATCAAGGCGGGAAGGCGGCTGGGACGGCGATTCGATATGGACGGGCCCAAAGAAAAAGGCCGGTAGCGATGCTACCGGCCTTTGGCTTCATTTCAGGAACCGCAAGCGATCAGCCTGCCGCTGCTTCCTCGGCTTCAGGCTTCGACTTGCCTTCCTTCTTCGGAAGCGGCTGGATGTCCAGCAGCACTTCGTCCTTGTCGTCGAGATCGACTTCGAGGCGACCACCGTCGGTGAGGCGCCCGAACAGCAGCTCGTCGGCCAGTGCACGACGGATCGTGTCCTGGATCAGACGCTGCATCGGCCGTGCGCCCATCAGCGGATCGAAGCCCTTCTTCGCCAGGTGCTTGCGCAGCTTGTCGCTGAAGGTGACTTCCACCTTCTTCTCGCTGAGCTGGGTTTCCAGCTGCAGCAGGAACTTGTCGACCACGCGCAGGATGACCTGTTCGTCGAGCGCCTTGAAGTTGACGATGGCGTCTAGCCGGTTGCGGAACTCGGGCGAGAACAAGCGCTTGATGTCGCCCATCTCGTCGCCGGCCTGCCTCGGGTTGGTGAAGCCGATGGTCGCCTTGTTCATGGTCTCGGCACCCGCGTTCGTTGTCATGATGATGATGACGTTGCGGAAGTCGGCCTTGCGCCCGTTGTTGTCGGTCAGCGTGCCATGGTCCATGACCTGCAGCAGCACGTTGAAGATGTCCGGATGCGCCTTCTCGATCTCGTCGAGCAGCAGCACCGCGTGCGGCTTCTTCGTGATGGCTTCGGTCAGCAGACCGCCCTGGTCGAACCCGACATAGCCCGGAGGCGCGCCGATCAGGCGGCTCACCGCGTGCCGTTCCATGTATTCCGACATGTCGAAGCGGATCAGCTCGATGCCCATGATGTAGGCGAGCTGCTTCGCGGCTTCGGTCTTGCCGACACCGGTGGGACCGGAGAACAGGAACGAGCCGATCGGCTTGTCGCCCTTGCCCAGGCCCGAGCGAGCCATCTTGACCGCCGAGGCGAGCACTTCGAGCGCCTTGTCCTGGCCGAACACCACGCTCTTGAGGTCGCGCTCGATGGTCTGCAGCTTGCTGCGGTCGTCATTGCTGACGTTGGCAGGGGGAATGCGCGCGATCTTCGCGACGATTTCCTCGACTTCGCTCTTGCTGATGGTCTTCTTGCGCTTGCTCGGCGGCAGGATGCGCTGGGCAGCGCCGGCCTCGTCGATGACGTCGATCGCCTTGTCGGGCAGGTGACGGTCATTGATGTACTTGGCGCTGAGCTCGGCCGCAGCCTGCAGGGCCGCCACGGCGTACTTCACGCCATGGTGCTCCTCGAAGCGCGACTTCAGCCCCTTCAGGATGTCGACGGTCTCCTGCACCGACGGCTCGACCACGTCGACCTTCTGGAAACGACGCGACAGGGCCGCGTCCTTTTCGAAGATGCCGCGGTACTCCGTGAAGGTGGTCGCGCCGATGCACTTGAGCTGGCCGCTGGAAAGCGCCGGCTTGAGCAGGTTCGACGCATCGAGCGTGCCGCCCGAGGCTGCGCCCGCACCGATCAGGGTGTGGATCTCGTCGATGAAGAGGATGGCATTCGGCTTGTCCTTGAGCGACTTGAGCACGCCCTTGAGGCGCTGCTCGAAATCACCGCGATACTTGGTGCCGGCCAGCAGCGCGCCCATGTCGAGCGAGAACACGTTCGACTCGGCCAGGATCTCCGGCACGTCGCCTTGCGTGATGCGCCATGCGAGGCCCTCGGCGATCGCGGTCTTGCCCACGCCGGCCTCGCCGACCAGCAGCGGGTTGTTCTTGCGCCGACGGCACAGGATCTGGATGACGCGCTCGACCTCGTACTCGCGGCCGATCAGCGGATCGATCTTGCCGTCCTTGGCCATCTGGTTGAGGTTCTGGGTGAACTGCTCGAGCGGCGAAGCCTTCTCGTTGCGCTCGCCGCCGCCCTCCTCGCCTTCACCCGAGGGAGCTTCGCCGCTGCCCTTGACGGCTTCCGGCGGATCGCTCTTCTTGATGCCGTGGGCGATGAAGTTCACCACGTCGAGGCGGGTGACGCCCTGCTGGTGCAGGTAGTACACGGCGTGCGAATCCTTCTCACCGAAGATCGCGACCAGCACGTTGGCGCCAGTGACTTCCTTCTTGCCGTTGCCGGTGGATTGCACATGCATGATGGCGCGCTGGATCACGCGCTGGAAACCCAGGGTGGGCTGGGTGTCGACATCGTCGGTACCCGCCACCTGGGGCGTGTTGTCCTTGATGAAGTTGGTGAGCGACGCCCGCAGGTCGTCGACGTTGGCCGAGCAGGCGCGCAGAACTTCCGCGGCGCTCGGGTTGTCCAGCAAAGCGAGCAGCAGATGCTCCACGGTGATGAACTCGTGGCGCTGCTGCCGGGCCTCGACGAAGGCCATGTGCAAGCTGACTTCCAGTTCCTGGGCAATCATGTGATTTCCTTTTGCCTTGCTGTAAATAAGTTCTCAGATGGGTTGGAGCTTGCGCAATTCAACTGGTTCATGCAACAGGTTCGCTGATGCATTGGAGCGGATGCCCCGCCTGCTGGGCGGCCTCCATGACCTGATTGACCTTGGTGGCCGCCATGTCGCGGGAATAAACCCCACAGACGCCCCGGCCATCGAGGTGGATCTTGAGCATGATCTGGGTAGCGGTTTCGCGATCCTTGCTGAAATATTCCTGCAGCACGACGATCACGAACTCCATCGGCGTGTAGTCGTCGTTGAGCATCACCACCTGGTACATCTGCGGCGGCGCGGTTCTTTGCGGCCGGCGCTCGATGACCACCGAATCTCCATCGTCCCCGGCCGGTTTCTGCGCCGGCGGAGTGCCTGGAGTCTTTGGAATTCTCGTTGCCATGAAAATCATTCTATAGAGCGTGCAAGCGCCGTGCCGAGCAAAAAAACGTGGTGGCGCTTATCCGACAATTCAAGGGGTTTGCGGCGCTTGCGACAGTATTCCCCCAAGGCGGCGCCGCGAAGAGTTTTAGGCAAAAAACCCGGCGAAAACCCCGATTGAAGACGCAATAAAAAGCCCTTGAATTCCTTCCGGAAGTTCAAGGGCCCGCCGTGTGCGGCCACGACGCCCGCGGCGCCGGGACGCGCAGCAATTACATGTTGTCGATCATCACCTGGCCGAAGCCCGAGCAGCTCACCTGTGTCGCCCCCTCCATCAGGCGGGCGAAGTCATAGGTGACCTTCTTGCTGGCGATGGACTTCTCCATCGAGCTGATGATCAGGTCGGCGGCTTCCTTCCAGCCCATGTGGCGCAGCATCATTTCGGCCGAGAGGATCTCAGAACCGGGGTTCACGTAGTCCTTGCCGGCGTACTTGGGGGCCGTGCCATGGGTGGCCTCGAACATCGCGACGGTGTCGCTCATGTTCGCACCCGGGGCGATGCCGATGCCGCCGACCTGGGCCGCCAGGGCGTCGGACACGTAGTCGCCATTGAGGTTGAGCGTGGCGATCACGCTGTATTCGGCGGGACGCAGCAGGATCTGTTGCAGGAAGGCATCGGCGATGCTGTCCTTGACGGTGATTTCCTTGCCCGTCTTCGGGTTCTTGAACTTCATCCACGGGCCGCCGTCGATCAGTTCCGCACCGAACTCCTTCGCGGCCAGGCCGTAGCCCCAGTCGCGGAAGCTGCCTTCGGTGAACTTCATGATGTTGCCCTTGTGCACCAGGGTGACGCTGGGCTTGTCGTTGTCGATGGCGTATTGCAGCGCCTTGCGCACGAGGCGCTCCGTGCCTTCGCGCGACACCGGCTTGACACCAAGGCCCGAGGTCTCGGGGAAGCGGATCTTCTTGACCCCCATCTCTTCCTGCAGGAACTTGATGAGCTTCTTCGCCTTCTCGCTTTCGGCCTCGAACTCGATGCCGGCATAGATGTCCTCCGAGTTCTCGCGGAAGATCACCATGTTGGTCTTGTGCGGCTCGCGCACCGGGCTGGGAACGCCTTCGAAATACTGGATGGGGCGCAGGCATACGTAGAGGTCGAGCTCCTGGCGCAGCGCCACGTTCAGCGACCGGATGCCGCCGCCGACCGGCGTGGTCAGCGGGCCCTTGATGGAAACCACGTAGTCGCGCACGGCTTGCAGCGTTTCCTCGGGGAGCCAGACATCGGGGCCATAGACCTTGGTCGACTTCTCGCCGGCGTAGACCTCCATCCAGTGGATCTTCTTCTTGCCGCCGTAGGCCTTCGCCACCGCGGCATCCACCACCTTCAGCATCACCGGAGTGATATCGAGTCCGGTGCCGTCACCCTCGATGAAAGGAATGATCGGTTGGTCAGGCACATTGAGAGAGTTGTCGGCGTTGACCGTGATCTTCTGGCCTTCGGTCGGGACTTTGATGTGCTGATAACTGGTCATGAAGGGAGGCGGCTCCGGGATTGACGTACTTTTGACAACTGTCAGCGAATTCAGACACGGCGCGCATTCCGCTGTACAGCCGGCGAACAAATCGCTGTACATTTTAGACGCAACCCATCAGCAAGCGTTTGTCAACCGACGGCCCGACGGCGTCGTTAGTGGCTGACCTTCTGCTCGCCGGGAGGCGTTTCCAACCAATTCTCGATAGAGGAATCATCAATGAGCAAAATTCTCGCAGTCATGATCGCCGGCCTGTTCGCCGCTGGCGCTTACGCCCAGAACCCGGCCGGCACGACGCCCGAGCAAGGCAACGCCACCAACAGCAAGTCGCAGCAACGCGCCGAAGCCAAGAAGGCTGCCAAGCCCGCTGGCCAGGTCAAGGCTCCGGCCGGCGACGAAGCCAAGACCCCCGAAGGCGGCGCCATCGGTGCCGACAAGGCTGCAGCCTCCGGCGAGAAGCGCGCTGAAACCCGCGACCAGCGTCGTCGCAACAAGGACGGCAGCATCAAGCGCAAGTCGACCCAAGGCGGCACCCCGAAGTAATTCGGCCTGCCCCGCAAAAGAAGCGCTCTCCGGAGCGCTTTTTTTTCGCCTGAAGTGTCCACGTTGGTGTCAACCGCGCGCAGTGGCCTCCGTTGAATGTCTACCTTCCGCAGGGAGGGCAATCCAGATCAACGAATTTCAAAGGATATGTTCATGAACAAGCTGCTCGCAGCCCTGGTCGCCGGTCTCTTCGCAGTCGGCGCTTTCGCTCAACAAGCCGAACCCGCTCCGGCTGCTCCCGCTCCCGCCAAGGCTGCCAAGCACGCTTCGGCCAAGAAGCACGCAGCCAAGAAGCACAAGGTTCGCCACGTGGCCAAGGCCCACACGGCCGCTGCCAAGAAGGTGTAAGCTTCCACGCTCACCGGCAATGCCCGCATCAGCGGGCATTTTTATTGGCATTTTTAAATCGAGGCCGGGCCCTGGCCCCGCCCTGAAAGAGTCGTCCGATGCTCAAGCGTCTCGCCGTACTGCTTCCCCTGCTCCTCGCATCCGCATCGTTCATGGTGCCGGCCCATGCCCAGCAGCAACCCCAGACCGATCTGCCGCGTACGCAACTGTCGATCGGGCTCTACAAGATCGACGCGCAGGTCGCGCAGACTCCGCTGCAACGTGAAATCGGACTGATGTTCCGCAAGGAAATGCCGCAGGCCGAGGGCATGATCTTCGTGTTCGAGCAGCCTGCGACGCAATGCTTCTGGATGCGCAACACGATCCTGCCGCTGACCGCCGCGTTCGTGGCAGACGACGGCCGCATCGTGAATCTGGCCGACATGCAGCCCATGACCGAGAACACGCATTGCTCGCAGGAGCCGGTGCGCTACGTGCTCGAAATGAACCAGGGATGGTTCGCCAAGAAGAACATCAAGAAGGGCGCGAAGATCGGCGGGGAGCTGTTCGCGGCCGGCAAACGATGAGTGTCTGCCGTCCATAGCCGACAAAAAGCCGACCCAAGGTCGGCTTTTTCGTTTTCGGCAGAACGGGGGGATCAGCCGAAGTTCTTGGCGGCGAAGTCCCAGTTGACCAGCTTGGCCAGGAAGGTCTCGACGAACTTCGGACGCAAGTTGCGGTAGTCGATGTAGTAGGCGTGCTCCCAGACGTCCACCGTCAGCAGCGCGGTGTCTGCAGTCGTCAGCGGCGTGCCGGCTGCGCCCGTGTTCACGATGTCCACCGAACCGTCGGCCTTCTTCACCAGCCAGGTCCAGCCCGAGCCGAAGTTGCCCACGGCCGACTTCACGAAGGCTTCCTTGAAGGCGTCGTAGCTGCCCCACTTGGCTTCGATGGCCTTGGCCAGCGCGCCGGTGGGAGCGCCGCCGCCTTGCGGCTTCATGCAGTTCCAGAAGAAGGTGTGGTTCCAGATCTGCGCGGCGTTGTTGTAGATGCCGCCGCTGGACTTCTTGACGATCTCCTCGAGCGTCATCGACTCGAATTCGGTGCCCTTCTGCAGGTTGTTGAGGTTCACCACGTAGGCGTTGTGGTGCTTGCCGTAGTGGTACTCGAGGGTTTCCTTCGAATACTCGGGTGCCAGTGCGTCCAGGGCGTACGGCAGGGGTGGGAGCACATGTTCCATGGTTTTTTACTCGTGGGTTGGTTGCGGGAAAGAGGGATTCTAGGAAGTAATCATCGAGACGGCGTCGGACGCGTTCCCGTCGCACCGCCCGGTGTGACGGTCAGGTCGACCTCGCCGTCGGCGAGCCGCGCCTTGACGGCATCGCCGGGCCCAAGCTGCCTTGCGCTGACGATCGCATGGCCGTCCACATCGGTGAGCCAGGCGTAGCCGCGCTGCAGCACCAGCGCCGGATCGAGCAGCCGCATGCGCAGAGCCACGCGCTCCAGCCGATCGCGGCGCTGGGTCACCGCGCGCTCAAGCTTCTGTGGAAAGTCGGCGGCGATCCGGCGCGGCGCCTGCGTGAGGCGCTCCCTGCGGGCCAGCACCGTGTAGCGCAGGCGCTGCGCATGATGGGCAAGGCGCACCTGCTGCCGGCTCACCAGGCCCGACGGACGCCCCAGGCGCCCCGCTGCCTGGTCGAGCCGCTGCCCGAGCGTATCGAGGCGCCCGCCCAAGGCATCGCCCAAGCGCTCCTCGATCAGGTCTAGAGCTCCCAGCCACACGTCGCGCGGCGCGCTGACCAGTTCCGCGGCGGCGGTGGGCGTCGGCGCGCGCAGGTCGGCGCAGAAATCGGCGATGGTGAAGTCGGTTTCGTGCCCCACCCCGCTGACCAGCGGCACCGGGCTGCGCACGATGGTGCGGGCCAGCGTCTCGTCGTTGAAGGCCCAGAGGTCTTCGATGGAGCCGCCGCCACGCACCAGCAGGATCACATCGACGGCAGGCGTCAGTTCGTACAGCGACTGCAGCGCCCGCACCAGCTCTCCCGGCGCATTGGCGCCCTGCACCGCCGCAGGCGCAAGCACGACCGGGATGTGCGGAACACGTCTTCGCAGCGCAGTGACCACGTCGTGCAGCGCGGCCGCGCCGAGCGAAGTGACGATGCCGATCGAACGCGGCATGGTCGGCAGCGCACGCTTGCGTGCCGGATCGAAGAGGCCTTCCGCTTCGAGGCGCGCCTTGCGCTGAAGGAACTGCTCGAACAGGGCGCCCTGCCCCGCCCGGCGCAGGCTCTCGACGACCAATTGCAGATCGCCGCGCGGCTCGTAGACGGCGAGCCGCCCGCGCACCTCGACCTGGTCGCCGTCGCGCGGCGAAAAATCGAGCAGGCCGGCAGCACGACGAAACATCGCGCAGCGCAGTTGGCCGGATTCGTCCTTGAGCGCGAAATAACAATGTCCGCTCGAAGCACGGGAAAAGCCCGAGATTTCGCCGCGCACGGACACCGGGTTGAAGCGCGCGTCGAGCGCATCGGCAACAGCTCGGCACAGCGCGCCGACAGCCCAGACGCGCGGCCCCGGCACGGAATTCGGTTCACGCAAGCTCACAAAGTGCACGCTCGGCCGAATGCCACTCTTCCACAACGGGCGCCATGGCCCCCGCATTCAGCCCTCGGGGCGGGACAGTTGCACGGTTTCTCGTGCAACCTGTTGATTTCATTGAAAAAAGTGCTGCTCAAAATTCAGTCGATCCAGCGAAAAGGCCGTCCCATGCGGGTCCGGACACGTTGCGCAGCAGGTTAATCACAAAGTTATCCACAGAATCTGTGCGTCCTTGCTGACACAAAAACAAGGCGCGTGACGATGGTGACCTCAGTGGATAATCGCCGCGCATTTGCAGTCTACGGGCCGGAGGATTTTCTTGTTTTCCATCATAGTTGCCGCAGGTTGGCCGATCTGGCCCTTGCTTGCTTGTTCGGTCATCGCGCTCGCGCTGGTTATAGAACGTTTCACGAGCCTCAAGACGGTGAGGGTCCTTCCGCCGAAGCTGCTCGACGAGACCATCACCGCTTCGCATGGCGCGATTCCCGGGCCCGATGTGGTGACCAAACTGGAACGCAACTCGATGCTCGGCCAGGTGCTGGCCGCCGGCCTGCGTGCGCTGAACGCCAATCCGCGCTGCACCGAGGACGACCTGCGCGCCGCGATGGAAGCCTCGGGCCGCACCGTGGCGCACAGGCTCGAGCGCTACCTTCCTGCGCTGGCCACCATCGCCTCGGCAGCCCCGCTGCTGGGCCTGCTGGGTACCGTGATCGGCATGATCGAGATCTTCGGCTCGCAGTCGCCCGGCAGCGGCGCCGTAGGCTCGGGCAACCCGGCCCAGCTGGCGCACGGCATCTCGATCGCGCTCTACAACACTGCCTTCGGCCTGATCGTCGCCATCCCGACGCTGATCTTCTGGCGCTACTTCCGCAGCAGGGTCGACGAGTACCTGCTGAACCTCGAACTCTCCGGCGAGCGCTTCGCCCGCCATCTGAACGCACTGCGCAAATGATGGCCCCCACGCCTGTCACTGCGTGCTCTGCGCTCCCCCCCGAGCGGGCAGCCGCCTCCCTGCAGCGCCGCGACGGAGACTTGTCATGACCCGCGGCCGCATGCAGTTCCGCCACAGCGCGCGCGACGAGCCGGAGATCAACCTGATCCCGTTCATCGACGTGCTGCTGGTGATCCTGATCTTCCTGATGCTGTCGACCACCTACAGCAAGTTCACCGAGATGCAGCTGCGCCTGCCCACGGCGGACGTCGACGCGCAGCGCGACTATCCGAAGGAAGTGATCGTTTCGGTGTCGGCCGACGGCCGCTATTCGATCAACAAGAATCCCGTGGCCGACCGCAGCGTTGAGACCGTGACGACCGCTCTCGCCGCCGCGGCCACCGGCGGCAAGGACAGCGTCGTGATCATCAGCGCCGACGCGACCAGCCCGCACCAGGCCGTGGTGACGGTGATGGAGGCCGCGCGCCGCGCGGGCCTGATGCAGATCACCTTCGCGGCCCAGTCGACGGCGCAGGCCGGCCGCTGAGTGCCTTCCGAAGGCAGCGGCAACAGCGGCCACACAGGTTCGCGCCTGCAGCAGGCCTGGCTGCACCGCGGCCTCCTGGCCTGCCTGCTCTGGCCCCTGTCGCTCGTCTATGCCGCGCTGTTCGCCTTGCGCGGCCTGCTCTATCGCGCGGGATTGCTGAGGGTTGAGCGAGTGCAGGTACCCGTGATCGTGGTCGGCAACGTGATCGCGGGGGGTGCGGGAAAAACGCCGGTCGTGATGGCCGTCGTGCGTCACCTGCAGGCGCGCGGCATGCGGGTCGGCGTGGTGTCGCGCGGCTATGGCCGGCGCACCGACGACTGCCGCGAAGTGCTCGGCGACAGCGATCCGCAGGACGTTGGCGACGAACCGGCGCTGATCCACCATGCGACCGGGGCACCGGTGTTCGTGGCGCGCCGGCGCATCGATGCGGCGCGCGCCCTGCTCGAGCGGCATCCGGCCACCCAGGTCATCGTCAGCGACGACGGGCTGCAGCACCTGGCCCTGGCGCGCGACATCGAGATCTGCGTATTCGACGACCGCGGAATCGGAAACGGGTGGCGCCTGCCTGCCGGCCCGTTGCGAGAAGCCTGGCCGCGCCGCTGCGACCTGGTGCTGCACAGCGGATCGCGGCCGGCTTTCGCGGGTGGGCATACCGCCACGCGTGCTCTTTCGGACACCGCCGTGGGCAGCGACGGCAAGCGCGTGCCCCTGGCATCCCTGGCCGGCAGGCCCCTGGTCGCACTGGCGGCGATCGCGCGGCCCGAGGCCTTCTTCGAGATGCTGCGCGCCCGCGGCCTGACGCTTGCCGACACCATCGCGCTGCCCGATCACTTCGATTTCGAGAGCTGGCAACGCCCATCGGGTCTGGACCAGACCCTCGTCTGCACCGAGAAAGACGCCGTCAAGCTGTGGCGCAAGGCGTCCGACGCACTGGCAGTGCCGCTGGAATTCTCGCCCTCTGCGGATTTCTTCGCGGCACTCGACGCAAAGCTATCATCGCTCGATGGATACCAAGCTGCTTGAACTGCTCGTCTGCCCCGTCACCAAGGGGCCGCTGACCTGGAACCCCGAGAAGCAGGAGCTGTGGTCGCGCAGCGCCCGACTCGCGTATCCGGTGCGAGACGGCATTCCGGTGCTGCTCGAGAACGAGGCACGCGCGCTCTCCGACGAAGAGCTCGGACTGTGAGCTTCACCGTTCTGGTTCCGGCGCGGCTCGCGTCGACGAGGCTCCCCAACAAACCCCTGGCCGACATCGCAGGCGTGCCGATGGTGGTGCGCGTGGCGCAGCGGGCAAGCGAATCGGGCGCGGCACGCGTGGTGGTCGCGGGCGACGATCCCTCCATCATCGAGGCCTGCAAGGCGCACGGCGTCGAGGTCGTCCTCACACGACAGGACCATCCCAGCGGCACCGACCGGCTGGCCGAAGCCTGCGAACAGCTGGGTCTCGATGGCGACGACATCGTCGTCAATGTCCAGGGCGACGAGCCGCTGATCGACCCCGCGCTGATCGATGCCGTGGCATCCACGCTGGCCACGCATGCCCAGGCGGCGATGAGCACCGCCGCCCACGAGATCGACTCGGTCGGCGACTTCATGAATCCCAACGTGGTGAAGGTCGTGCTCGACGCTCAAGGCGACGCGATGTATTTCAGCCGCGCGCCCATTCCATGGTGGCGCGACGGCTCGGCCAACGGTGCCGCACCCACGGTGCTGCCTGCAGCCCCTGCCCCGCTGCGCCACATCGGCATCTACGGGTACCGCGCGGGCTTCGTGCGGCGCTTTCCTTCCCTGCCGCCTTCCCCCGTGGAGGCGACGGAAGCGCTCGAACAGCTGCGCGCCCTGTGGCACGGCCATCGCATCGCGGTGCACGTTAGTGACGCTGCCCCGGGGCCCGGCATCGACACGCCCGAGGACCTGGCACGCGTCCGTGCGGTCTTCGCGGCCGCCGGGCACTGAGCCTTCGCGTCCTTCCGGCTGCAAGTAGCGGGATTTCCCGAAGGGCACGCATGCTATCCTCGAAGCAACTCCGCCCAGCCCAGCCATGGGGCCGAAGCTCGGCGCGACACAAGATCTAAGAACCGTCCGAGGACACCATGAGACTAATTTTGCTGGGCGCGCCCGGGGCGGGCAAAGGCACGCAAGCGGCCTTCATTTGCCAGAAATACAGCATTCCCCAGATTTCCACGGGCGACATGCTGCGCGCAGCCGTCAAGGCCGGCACGCCGCTCGGACTGCAGGCCAAGGCGGTCATGGACGCCGGCGCTCTGGTCAGCGACGACCTGATCATCAACCTCGTAAAGGAACGCATCGCGCAGCCCGACTGTGCCAGCGGCTTCCTGTTCGACGGTTTTCCTCGCACCATCCCCCAGGCCGACGCCATGAAGGCGGCAGGCGTCAAGCTCGACTACGTGCTCGAGATCGACGTGCCCTTCAGCGACATCATCGAGCGCATGAGCGGCCGCCGTTCGCATCCGGCTTCGGGCCGCACCTACCACGTCAAGTTCAATCCGCCCAAGGTGGAAGGCAAGGACGACGTGACCGGCGAGGACCTGATCCAGCGCGAGGACGACAAGGAAGAAACCGTTCGCAAGCGGCTCGACGTGTACAGCCAGCAGACGCGTCCGCTGGTCGACTACTACTCGGCCTGGGCCAAGGCCGATCCGGCCGCCGCGCCGAAATACCGCGCCATCAAGGGCGTGGGCACGGTCGACGAGATCACCCAGCGTGCCTTGGCCGCGCTGAGCAGCTGATCGAAACATCGACCGAGCATCCGACCCGCACCGAACCGCCCCTCCAGAGGGGCGGTTCTGCTTTCAGCCCAGCAACTCGAGCACCAGGGCGATTCGGGCCTTCACGGGCGTCAGCTCGCCCGCATCGCGAAGCAGGTCGCCCGTCTTCGGCAGGATGCGCCCGTTCGAGCAGCGCGTCGCGCGGAGCACTGCGATACCCGCATCCTGCGCCTTGAGCGCGGCAGCTTCCAGCGCATGGTGCAAGGTGCCGTTGCCGGTGGTCGCCAGCACCAGTCCGCGCAGAGGGTCCGGTCCGCCCGCCTGACTCAGTGCTTCGACCACGGCGCCGCTGGCGCCGGCGTGGCTCATCACGATCTCCACCCGTGGCCATTGCAGCTCGGCCGCTTCGAAGAGCTTCCCGACCGACATTCCGCCACCCTCCGGCCACGGTCGGACAAGGCGCAGTTCGCCCTCCTCCACATAGCCCACAGGCCCCGCATCGCCCGAAGCGAAAGCGTCGAGGCGGTAGGTGTGGACCTTCTGAATGTCGACGCCGGAATGGATCGCACCGGCGCACACCACCGTCACGCCGCTCGCACCCCGGGTCGCGGCGACACCGATGGCGTCGCGCACGTTCTGGGGGCCGTCAGGCGACAGTGCGGTGGCCGGGCGCATCGCGCAGGTCAGCACCACCGGTTTGGAGGAGGCCAGCACCGAGTGCAGGAAGAAGGCCGTCTCCTCGATCGTGTCGGTGCCGTGGGTGATCACCACGCCTGCCACGTCGGGCTGCGCCAGCCAGTGCGCGCAGCGCCTGGCCAGTTGCTGCCAGATGGCGAAGGACATGTCCTTGCTGTCGACCTGCGCAACCTGCTCGGCCTCCAGCGTCACGCCTGCGGGCGCCTCGATGTCACCGAGCAGGTCGCCCACGCTCACCTGCGCGGCGGTGTAGCCGATGTTGTCGTCACTGCTGGCGGCGCGGCCCGCGATGGTGCCGCCGGTGCCCAAAACAACCACCCGGCGTGGCAGCCCCGACGAAGAGGAATTGACCATGGCTTGTCAACTTCTAAAAACTGGTTAAAAATACAGGCACTGGATATCCAACCAGTGCCGCAAGGAACCACACATGCAGTTCGCCGTGAAGCTTACAGCCCGCCAGCAGCAGATCCTGGACCTCATCCAGAGTGCCATCGCCCGTACCGGTGCGCCGCCCACGCGCGCCGAAATCGCCAATGAACTCGGGTTCAAGTCCGCCAACGCCGCCGAAGAACACCTGCAGGCACTGGCTCGCAAGGGCGTCATCGAGCTGGTCAGCGGCACCTCGCGCGGCATCCGCCTCAAGGGCGACGCGCTGCGCTCGCTCAACGAAACGCGCCACCGCGAAGGCAACCAGTTCTCGCTCTCGCTGCCCGGAATGGCCCAGCTGGCGCTGCCGCTGATCGGTCGCGTCGCAGCCGGCTCGCCCATCCTGGCCCAGGAGCACGTCGACCAGACCTACTACGTCGAGAACACGCTGTTCCAGCGCCAGCCCGACTACCTGCTCAAGGTGCGCGGCATGTCGATGCGCGACGCCGGCATCATGGACGGCGACCTGCTCGCGGTACAGGCCACCAAGGAAGCACGCAACGGCCAGATCGTGGTCGCGCGCCTCGGCGACGAAGTAACGGTCAAGCGCCTGAAGCGCAACAAGCAGGTCATCGAGCTGCACGCCGAGAACCCCGACTACCCGACCATCATCGTGCAGCCCGGCGAGCCCTTCGAGATCGAGGGCCTCGCGGTCGGCCTCATCCGCAACACCATGCTGATGTAGGCCACGGCGGCCTGCTTTCCAGAGCAACAGCACCCCATCCGGCAGCGACAGGTGGCGGGCGTATGGCGAAGCTTCTTCGCCATCACCCTGTCGCAGCCGACTCAAGAAATCCTGCCTGTGTTCAACCTCATACTTTCTTGGAGTTCACATGGGAATCGCCCTCCTCGCCATCGCCGACATCTGGATGCCGCTGCAATCGCTGGCCAATCGACTGATGCCGGCGCGCCGCCCCTCCCGCCGCGGGGACCATCTCGACACCGCCGAATCTTCGGCTGGGCTGCGCTACGTGGCGGTTCGCCCTGCCTGTACCGCCCGCAGCAGCGGTACCACGCCATCCGAATCGGCCGCTCAGGCACGCCCTCTTCGCGTCGTCCGCGTGGTCGATGGCAAGGGACAGCAACGCGGCAACAACCGCATGGTGATCTCCGGCCGCATGGCCGACGTTTGCGCCGAACTCGACCGGCTGGCCGCCCTGGAAGCCGCCGAGACCATGGCCGCCGCGCCTCGCTCGACGCGACTGCATTGAGCCTGAGCCGAGCCCTTTAGCGGGCTCCTGACGCCCTGCGATCGGCTGCGGGGCGGGTATCCAAACGTTTGCCGGCGCGACATTCCAATGCTGCGAGGCACAATGGCGTGCCATGAACATTGTGATCCTCGACGATTACCAGGACGCCGTACGCAAGCTGCGCTGCGCTTCCAAGCTGGACGCATACGCGGCCAAGGTCTATACCAACACGGTGAAGGGCATTGGACAGTTGTCGGTTCGCCTCAAGGACGCCGACGTGATCGTGCTGATCCGCGAACGCACCCAGATCTCGCGCCAGCTGATCGAAAAGCTCCCGAAGCTCAAGCTCATTTCCCAGACCGGACGCGTGGCCGGGCACATCGACGTCGCGGCCTGCACCGAGCGGGGCGTGGCGGTGGCAGAGGGCTCCGGCTCTCCCCAGGCGCCCGCCGAGCTCACCTGGGCGCTCATCATGGCGGCCATGCGCCGGCTGCCGCAGTACATCAGCAACCTCAAACATGGCGCCTGGCAGCAGTCGGGCCTGAAGTCGGCCTCCATGCCGCCCAACTTCGGCATCGGCTCGGTGCTCAAGGGCAAGACGCTGTGCATCTGGGGCTACGGGCGCATCGGCCAGCTGGTCGCGCGCTACGGGCAGGCTTTCGGCATGCAGGTCGTGATCTGGGGCCGTGAAGCCAGCTGCGCCAAGGCGCGTTCCGACGGTTTCCAGGTGGCCCAGAACCGCCATGAGTTCTTCGCCGCGGCCGACGTGCTGTCGGTCCACCTGCGGCTCAACGAAGAGACCAACGGCCTCATCACGCTCGAAGACCTCTCGCGCATGAAGCCGACCGCCCTGTTCGTGAACACCTCCCGCGCGGAACTGGTCGAGGCCGACGCCCTTCTCGCGGCCCTCAACCGCGGCCGCCCCGGGCTCGCGGCCGTCGACGTGTTCGAGAGCGAGCCGCCGCTGCAGGGACACGCGCTGCTGCGCCTCGAGAACTGCATCTGCACGCCGCACATCGGCTACGTCGAGCAGGAAAGCTACGAGAGCTATTTCGGCCAGGCCTTCGACAACGTCGTGAGCTTCATCAAGGGCAACCCCACCAACATCGTGAATCCCGGCGCGCTGCAGGTCCGCCGGTGAGCCAGCCGGCGCCACAGAGAGCGCTCTGGGCGCTGCTTGCCGGCAATTTCGTGATCGGCACGGGCGTCATGGTCGTGCCCGGTACGCTCAACGAGATCAGCGCCTCGCTCTCGGTCACGGCCGCCACGGCCGGGCAGTTGATCACTGCCGCCGCCGCGGTCATGTGCGTCGGCGCGCCGCTGCTGGCCGCCGCAGTGGCCGGATGGGACCGGCGCCAGCTTCTCGCCCTCACCCTGCTCTGGTATGCCTTCGGCCACGTGGCCTGCGCGCTGATGCCCAGCTTCGGCGCGCTGCTGCCGGTGCGCATGTTCACGGTGATCGCGCCGGCCATCTTCACGCCCCAGGCCGCCGCCTGCGCCGGCCTGCTGGTGCCGCCGGAGCATCGCGGGCGGGCCGTCACCTTCGTCTTTCTCGGCTGGTCGATGGCCTCGGTGCTGGGACTGCCCATCGGCGCGCTGATCGGCGGGCATCTTGGCTGGCGCATGGCTTTCGGCGCGATTGCGGCGCTCAGTGTCGCGAGCGCGACATCGGTGTGGCTCACCTTGCCGATCGGCATCCGTCCTGCCGCGCTGACGGCTGCTGCATGGTCGCGCGTGCTGCGCAGCCCGGTGCTGATGGGCATCGTCTCGGTCACGGCGCTGCAGGGCGCGGGCCAGTTCGTGCTCTTCAGCTACTTCGGGCCGATCCTCAAGCAGAGCTACGGTGCCGACGCCACCACGCTCAGCGTGATGTGGGCGCTGTTCGGCGTGTGCGGGCTGGTGGGCAACATGCTGGTCAGCCGATTCATCGACCGCGTGGGCGCCGGGCGCATGGTGCTCGTCACCACGCTTTTGATCTCGCTGAGCCTGCTGCTCTGGCCCATGGCCTCCACGCTGGCCTTGCTGGCCGCAGTGCTCGTTCCATGGGGGCTGGGCTGCTTCGCCGCCAACTCGGCACAGCAGGCGCGGCTGGTGGGCCTGGCGCCCGCGCTGGCGCCGGGCTCGGTGGCGCTCAACAGCTCCGGCATCTACACCGGCCAGGCCGTCGGTGCGGCGCTGGGCGGATGGCTGCTGGCCCATGACGCCAGCGCCTGGATGAGCTGGGTCGGCCTCGGCCTGCTGATGGTCGCCATCTCGCTGAGCGTTGCGATCGACCGCAGCCGGCGCGCCCCCTGAAAGCGCGCCCCCGCGTAAAACCCGTCACGGCCCCTGCGCTCGGGGCTGCAAAATCGGTGTCTTCGACTGCGGCAGCGGCATCCATCGATGCCGCGTCGCGTCGACGCCTGCACGGCGGGCCCGGATACCACCCAACCAGTGAAAATCTCCAGCACATGACAGTGAACTACTCCCGAATCGGCGTCGTCGGCGCCGGCGCCATGGGGCGCGGCATCGCGCAGATCGCAGCGCAGGCAGGCAGCGAAGTGCTGCTGCTCGACAGCTTCGCAGGCGCCGCCGAGCGCGGGCGCGAAGCTCTCGGCGCCCAATGGAACAAGCTGCACGAGAAGAACAAGATCGATGCCGCCACACGCGACGCTTGCATCGCCCGCCTGAAGGCTGTCGATTCGATCCAGGCGCTGGCCGGCTGCGACCTGGTGGTCGAGGCCATCGTCGAAGATCTCGAAGTCAAGCGCAAGCTGTTCCGCGAACTCGAAGGCGTGGTGGCCGAGACCGCCACGCTTGTCACCAACACCTCGTCCCTCTCGGTGACGGCCATCGCAGCGGGGCTGAAGCATCCGGCGCGCGTCGCGGGCTTCCACTTCTTCAACCCGGTGCCGCTGATGAAAGTGGTCGAGGTGGTCGCGGGCTTCAAGACCGCACCCGAAGTCTGCAAACAGCTCGCCGGCTACGCCACGCAGATGGGCCACAGCGCAGTGCAGGCGCAGGACACGCCCGGCTTCATCGTCAATCATGCAGGCCGCGGCTACGGCACCGAGGCGCTGCGCATCGTCGGTGAAGGCGTGGCCGATTTCGCGACCGTCGACCGCATCCTCAAGGACCAGGCCGGCTTCCGCCTCGGCCCCTTCGAGCTGCTGGACCTGACGGCGCTCGACGTGTCGCATCCGGTGATGGAGTCGATCTACCACCAGTACTTCGAGGAGCCGCGCTTCCGACCCAGCGTGATCACCGCACAGCGCCTGGCTGCCGGCGCGCTGGGCCGCAAGACCGGCGAAGGTTTCTACCGCTACGACGACGGCGTGATGCAGCAGGCGCCCGAGGCGCCCGCGCCGGTCGTCGAGGGTACGCCTTCGGTGTGGGTGTCGCCGCGTGCGGCACGCCGCGCCGAACTGCTTCGCCTGGTGAACACGCTGGGCGCGCAGATCGACAGCGGCGCCACTGCCGCGCCGCAATCGCTGATCCTGGTCGCGCCGCTGGGCTTCGACGTGACCACGGTCGCCGCCGTCGAGCGGCTGGACGCCACGCGCACCGTCGGCATCGACATGCTGATCGACGATGCAGCCACCAAGCGCCGCGTACTCGCCACCAACCCGGCCACGCGCCGCGACATCCGCGATGCCGCACACGCCCTCTTCGCACGCGACGGCAAGGCCGTGAGCGTGATCCGCGACAGCGGCGGCTTCGTCACGCAGCGCGTGATCGGCACCATCGTCAACATCGCCGCCGACATGTGCCAGCAGCGCGTGTGCACGCCGGCCGACCTCGAGACCGCCGTGCAGCTGGGCCTGGGCTATCCGCGCGGCCCGCTCGCCATGGGCAACCTCTACGGGCCGACCAACATGCTCGAGGTGCTGTTCAACCTGCAGACGGTGTATGGCGACCCGCGCTATCGCCCGAGCCCATGGCTGCGCCGCCGCGGCGCCCTGGGCCTGAGCCTGTTGCACGAAGAAGAATGATCGCGAAATAACTGACGAGCACGGAAACGATCCATGAGCACCGCAGAACTCAAGAGCACGAGCGAGGGCAGCACCATGGTGCTGACGATCTCCAACCCCACCCAGCGCAACGCGCTGGGCCCCGACATCTACGCGGCGGGCATCGAAGCGCTCAACGGCGCCGAGAACAGCGCGGAAATCCGCAGCGTGGTCATCGTGGGCGAAGGCTCATGGTTCTGCGCCGGCGGCTCGCTGCAGCGGCTGCTGGCCAACCGGCAGCTCGACCGCTCGGTGCAAGCCGAGAGCATCGAGGGCCTGCACAACTGGATCGATTCGATCCGCACCTTTCCCAAGCCGGTCATCGCTGCCGTCGAAGGTGCTGCGGCGGGCGCGGGCTTCTCGCTCGCGCTGGCCTGCGACTTCGTGGTGTCGGCGCGCGATGCAGTGTTCGCGGCCTCGTACAGCAACGTGGCGCTTTCGCCCGACGGCGGCCTGAGCTGGCACCTCGGCCGGCAGCTGCCGCGCCAGCTTGCGAGCGAATGGCTGATGAACGGCGAGCGCATCGCGGCTTCGCGCCTGCATGCGCTGGGCCTCGTCAACGAGCTCACCGAAAGCGGCCAGGCCCTTGCGGGCGCACTGGCGCTGGCGGGCCGGCTCAACGCGCGTGCGCCGAATTCGCTGGCCAGCATCAAGGAGCTGCTGAGCGAGGCCCGGGGCGCCACGCTGGCCTCGCAGCTCGCGCAGGAGCGAGATCACTTCGTGCGCAACCTGCATCACGCGAACGCGGGCATCGGCATCGCCGCGTTCCTCGAGAAGAAGCCGCCGCAATACGAGTAAGTACCCATGTGACGAGCCGGCGCCCGACGGCGTCGCTCCCGTGACACCCACCAGCTTTCCAGTCGCCGAGAGGACAGACCAATGGACGACCCCATTCTTACCATCGAAGAACGTGAAGCGATCAACAGTGGTCGCTGGTTTTCTTCCCTTTCTCCATCGCTGCGGCACGACATCCTCCGATGCGCCTTCGTCAAACGCTACAAGGACGGCGACCTGATCGCCGCCCGCGGCGATCCGCCCGAACACTGGATCGCCTGTGCCAAGGGCGCGGTGCGCGTGAGCTCGACGGCCGTCTCGGGCAAGCAGGTGACGCTGACCTACGTGGAGCCGGGCATCTGGTTCGGCGACGTGGCGATGTTCGACGGGGACCGGCGCACGCACGACACCTACTCGCATGGGGACACCACCATCCTGTGCGTGGCGCGCGCCGACTTCCAGAAGATCCTGGCCTCGCACGTGGAGCTGTACGAGGCGCTGATGCGGCTGCAGGCGCGGCGCATCCGCACACTCTTCGGGCTGGTGGAAGACCTCAACACCCTGCCCCTGCGCGCGCGGCTGGCCAAGCAGCTCATCCACCTGGTGCGCAGCTACGGCGTGCCCAACCTGGAAGACGGCAGCCAGATGCGCATCGGCCTGCAGCTGGCACAGGAAGAACTGGCGCAGCTGCTGGGCGCATCGCGCCAGCGGGTCAACCAGGAGCTCAAGACCATGGAGCGCGAGGGCACCATCCGCATCGAGCCGGGCGGCCTCGTGGTGCTCGACCGGGCTGCGCTGATGCGCGTCTCGGAAGCTGAGAGCTAGGGCGGCAACGACCAGCAGAACAACAACCACAGGCAGACAAACACACCGACATGAGCCAGGACTTCTCCTCCTTCATCGGCACCCGTGCCGTCTCGCAACAGCACGCCTTCGACGTCGACGCGCTCGCGGCCTGGCTCGGGAAGAACCTCGACGGTTTCAAGGGCCCGCTGACGGTCGAGATGTTCAAGGGCGGCCAGTCGAACCCGACCTACAAGCTGGTCACGCCCACGCAGAGCTACGTGATGCGCGCCAAGCCGGGCCCGGTCGCGAAGCTGCTGCCCTCGGCCCACGCGGTGGAGCGCGAGTACAAGGTGATGAGCGGCCTGGCCGGCACCGACGTGCCCGTGCCGCGCATGTACTGCCTGTGCGAAGACGAGAGCGTGATCGGCCGTGCCTTCTACGTCATGGAGTTCATGCAGGGCCGCGTGCTGTGGGACCAGTCGCTGCCCGGCATGAGCAACGCCGAGCGCGCCGCCCATTACGACGAGATGAACCGCGTGATCGCGGCGCTGCACACCGTCGACTTCGCCGCCCGCGGCCTGGCCGACTACGGCAAGCCCGGCAACTACTTCGAGCGCCAGATTGGCCGCTGGAGCAAGCAGTACAAGGCATCGGCCGACGGCGCGGGCGAGCTCTCGCAGCCCATCGAGGCCATGGAGCGGCTGATCGACTGGCTGCCGGCCCACATGCCCGCAAGCGCGCGCGACGAGAGCAAGGTGTCGATCGTCCATGGCGACTACCGCCTCGACAACGTGATGTTCCATGCCACTGAGCCGCGCATCATCGCGGTGCTCGACTGGGAGCTGTCGACGCTGGGCCATCCGCTGGCCGACTTCAGCTACCACTGCATGTCGTGGCACATGCCGCCGACCACCGGACGCGGCATCGGCGGTGTCAATGTCGCCTCGCTGGGCATCCCCACCGAGAACGAATACATCCGCCGCTACTGCGAGCGCACCCGCATCAGCACGCCCGAGGCGCTCGCGCCCGACTGGAACTTCTACCAGGCCTACAACCTGTTCCGCATGGCCGCGATCCTGCAAGGCATTGCCAAGCGGGTCGAGGCCGGCACCGCGTCGAGCGAGCAAGCCGTGGCATCCGCCCGCGGCGCCCGCCCCATGGCCGACATGGCCTGGCAGTTTGCCCAGAAGGCATAAGCCGCCCCACCCCACCAGGAGAGACAAGATGGACTTCGAATACTCGGCCAAGACCAAGGACCTGCAGAAGCGCGTGCAGGCATTCATGGACGACCACATCTATCCGGCCGAAGCCGAGTACGCCGCCGAACTTGCCGCGAACACAGCCGCCGGCAAGCGCTGGACGGCGCTCAAGACGGTCGAGAAGCTCAAGGAGAAGGCCAAGGCCCAGGGCCTGTGGAACCTGTTCCTGCCGGTCGACAGCGCAGCGGCCTCCGGCTACGACGGCGCCGGGCTGACCAACCAGGAGTACGCCCCGCTGGCCGAGATCATGGGCCGGGTGCCATGGGCATCGGAGGCCTTCAACTGCTCGGCACCCGACACCGGCAACATGGAGACCATCGCCCGCTACGGCTCGGAAGAGATCAAGGCCCGCTGGCTCAAGCCGCTGCTCGAAGGCCAGATCCGCTCGGCCTTCGCGATGACCGAACCCGAAGTGGCCTCGAGCGACGCCACCAACATCTCCACGCGCATCGAGCGCCAGGGCGACGAGTACGTCATCAACGGCCACAAGTGGTGGATCTCCGGCGCGGCCGATCCGCGCTGCGCGGTCTTCATCACCATGGGCAAGAGCGACCCCGAGGCGCCGCGGCATTCGCAGCAGAGCATGATCGTGGTGCCGGCCGACGCCAAGGGCATCCGCATCGTGCGCCCGCTGAACGTGATGGGCTACGACGACGCGCCGCACGGCCACGTCGAGATGTACTTCGAGAACGTGCGCGTGCCCGCGAGCAACATGCTGCTGGGCGAAGGCCGCGGCTTCGAGATCGCCCAGGGCCGCCTCGGCCCCGGACGCATCCACCACTGCATGCGCCTGATCGGCCTGGCCGAGCGCGCGCTGGAGCTGATGTGCAAGCGTGCCTCGTCGCGCGTGGCCTTCGGCAAGACCGTGGCTTCGCAGACGGTGACGCAGGAGCGCATCGCCGAGGCCCGCTGCAAGATCGACATGGCCCGCCTGCTCACGCTGAAGGCCGCATGGCTGATGGACGTGGCCGGCAACAAGGTCGCGAAGAACGAGATCGCGATGATCAAGGTGGTGGCACCCTCGATGGCCTGCCAGGTGATCGACTGGGCCATGCAGGTCCACGGCGGCGGCGGCATGTGCGACGACTTCCCGCTGGCCTCGGCCTATGCCGGCGCACGCACGCTGCGCTTCGCGGACGGTCCGGACGAAGTGCACCGCAATGCGATCGCCAAGTGGGAGCTGGGCAAGTACGCACCGGGCAAGGCCGACGCCGAAATGCCGGTGACGCGCTTCTGATCTGACTTGCGCGCTCTCCCCCTGGGAGAGCGCCGGGGTGAGGGCCGACGGCGATCGATTCGCCCCCGGCCCTCTTCTTTTTCAGAGCTTCTTCTGCAGGAAGACAGCGGTGCCGAAAGCCGGGTCGAGCTGGTAGCCCGCGAAGCCTTCGCGCTCATAGGCGCGCAACGCCGGCGCGTTGCCCGACAGCACCTCCAGCGTCAGCTTGCAGGCACCGCGCCTGCGGGCCTCCTCTTCCACCAGCGCAAACATCTGCTGCGCCACGCGCTTCCCACGATGGCTGGGCAGCACCACCACGTCGTGGACATTCACGAGCGGCCTGGCGGCGAAAGTCGAGAAGCCCTCGATGCAATTGACAAGGCCCACGGGCTGGCCGCCTTCATACGCCAGCACGCTGAATGCCTGGGGCCGCATAGCCAGTTCGGCCGGAAGGCTCTGGCGCACGGCAGCCTCGAGCGGCTTGCCGCCCCCGGCCGGGTCGCTGGCATAGGCATCGAGAAGGTCGACCAGCGCGGCCGCGTGGGCGGTATTGCGATAGTCGGCAATGAACACCTCGATCGGCGTCGCCGCCGCCGTCATCGCGCGGGATCCAGCGTCGCCGCGAGGCGCTTGGCGCAGGACTCGGCCTGCTTCGCATCGCGCGCCTCGACCATCACGCGCACCAGCGGCTCGGTGCCGCTCGCGCGGATCAGCACGCGGCCGGAATCGCCGAGCTCGGCTTCGATGCGCTCGGTTTCGCTGGCCAGCGCCTTGTTGGCCTTCCAGTCCTGCTCGGGCGAGATGCGCACGTTGATGAGCGTCTGAGGGAACAGGGTGACGCCCTCGAGCAGCTGCGCCACCGTCTTGCCGCTGCGCACGCAGGCTTGCAGCACCTGCAGCGCGCTCACGATGCCGTCGCCGGTGGTGTGGCGGTCGAGCGCCAGCAGGTGCCCGGAGCCCTCGCCACCCAGCAGCCAGCCGCGCTTGTCGAGCTCTTCGAGCACGTAGCGGTCGCCGACCTTGGCGCGCACGAACTCGATGCCCTGCTTGCGCAGGGCCATCTCGACGGCCTTGTTGGTCATGAGCGTGCCGACCACACCCACCGGCTTGTCGCCGCGCGCGATGCGCTCGGACACCATGAGGTAGAGCAGCTCGTCGCCGTTGAAGAGGCGCCCGCTCGCGTCGACCAGTTGCAGGCGGTCAGCGTCGCCGTCGAGTGCGATGCCGTAGTCGGCCTTCTGCGCCGTCACCGCTGCGATCAGCGCCTCGGGATGCGTGGCGCCGAAGCCCTTGTTGATGTTCAGTCCGTCGGGGGCGACGCCGATGCTGGTCACTTCAGCGCCCAGTTCGTGGAACACGTTGGGTGCCACCTGGTAGGCCGCGCCGTGGGCCGCATCGACCACCAGCTTCATGTCGCGCAGGCTCAGGTCATTGGCGAAGGTGCTCTTGCAGAACTCGATGTAGCGCCCGGGCGCGTCGTTCAGGCGGCGCGCCTTGCCGAGGTTGGCGGAATCGACCCATACCGGGTCTTCTTCCAGCGCGGCCTCGACGGCCAGCTCCCAGGCGTCGTCGAGCTTGGTGCCCTGCGCGCTGAAGAACTTGATGCCGTTGTCCGGATACGCGTTGTGGCTGGCACTGATCACCACGCCGAGGCTCGCACGCTGCGCGCGGGTGAGATAAGCGACGCCGGGCGTCGGCAGCGGCCCCAGCAGCACCACGTCGACACCGGCAGAGTTGAAGCCGGACTCGAGCGCGGATTCGAGCATGTAGCCCGAGATGCGCGTGTCCTTGCCGATGAGCACCGTGGGGCGCGACTGCGTCTTCTTGAGCACGCGGCCCACCGCGTGCGCGAGGCGCAGGACGAAGTCGGGAGTGATGGGCGCCTTGCCTACGGTGCCACGGATGCCGTCGGTGCCGAAATATTTGCGGGTCATGTTGAGGGTGTCTGCTCTTGTGTTTGTTTTAGTGACTCTTGCGCCTTCATGGCGCGCCATACCGCGAGTGCCGCGACGGTGTCGCGCACGTCGTGTACGCGCACCACGGCCGCTCCCCTGTCCACCGCCAGCACCGCCGCGGCGACGCTGGGCACGATTCGCTCTCCCGCCACCTCGATGCCGGTGACCGCACCGATCGACGACTTGCGCGACCAGCCCAGCAGCAGCGGATAGCCACCGGCGAGCAACTCGCGCTGCCGCGCGAGCAAGGCGAAGTTCTGTGCCACCGTCTTGCCGAAGCCAACACCAGGATCGAGCGTGATGCGCAAGGAATCGACTCCCATCGCGCGCAGGAGTTGCACCTGGGCCGAAAGGAATGACAGCACTTCGGGAACCACATCGCCCGCCATGGGCAACGCCTGCATGGTCTGCGGATCGCGATGCATGTGCATCAGGCAGATGCCACACGAGGGGTGCGCGGCGACCGCCTCGCGCGCGCCCGGCTGACGCAGCGCCCAGATGTCATTGACGATATCCGCGCCCAGGTCGAGCACCGCGCGCATGACTTCGGGCTTGTAGGTGTCGATGGAGATCGGTACGTTCAGCCTGACAGCCTCGCGTACCACCGGCACCACGCGCGCCAGTTCGGCATCGAGCGGCACCGCGGGGCTGCCGGGACGAGTCGACTCGCCGCCGATGTCGAGGATGTCGGCGCCTTCCTTCAGCAGTTGCTCGCAGTGCCGGAGGGCCGCCTCGGTAGAGGCATGGGTGCCGCCGTCGGAAAAGGAATCGGGCGTGACGTTGACGATGCCCATGACGCGCGGCTGCGCGAGGTCGATGCGGAAGCGGGAGGTCTGCCAGAAGGCGCCGCCGGCGCTCATCTGTACGCCATCGAAAACGGGGCCAGAGGCCCCGTTGTCGTTTGACGCCAAGCTCGCGCTCACGCTGCGTTGGGAGCCGGATCGGTCGTCACGGCCGGCGTGCCGCCGCTGCCGCCACCGCTGCCCGAAGGCGGGATGCGGGGCGTCCAGTCCTTGGGAGGACGGGGCGCGCGGCCGGCCATGATGTCGTCGAGTTGCTCGGTGTCGATGGTTTCCCATTCGAGCAGCGCCTTGGCCATGGCGTGCATCTTGTCGCTGTTCTCCTCGATCAGGCGGCGCGCCAGGGCGTACTGCTCGTCGATGATGCGGCGGACTTCCGAGTCGACCTTCTCCATGGTCTGCTCGCTCATGTTCGTGGTCTTGGTGACCGAGCGGCCCAGGAACACTTCGCCTTCGTTCTCGGCGTAGACCATCGGGCCGAGCGCATCGCTCATGCCGTACTTCATGACCATGTCGCGCGCCAGGTTGGTGGCGCGCTCGAAGTCGTTGCTCGCGCCGGTGGTCATCTGGTGCATGAACACTTCCTCGGCGATGCGGCCGCCGAACAGCATGCTGATCTGGTTCAGCATGTACTCGCGGTCGTAGCTGTAGCGGTCCTGCGACGGCAGGCTCATGGTCACACCGAGGGCGCGGCCGCGCGGAATGATCGTGACCTTGTGGACCGGGTCGCACTTGGGCAGCAGCTTGCCGATGAGGGCATGGCCGGACTCGTGGTAGGCCGTGTTGCGGCGCTCTTCCTCGGGCATGACCATGCTCTTGCGCTCGGGGCCCATGAAGATCTTGTCCTTGGCCTTCTCGAAGTCCTGCATCTCGACCACGCGCGCATTGCGGCGGGCGGCCATCAGGGCGGCTTCGTTGCAGAGGTTGGCCAGATCGGCGCCGGACATGCCGGGCGTGCCGCGGGCGATCACGCTCGGATTCACGTCCTGGCCCAGCGGGACCTTGCGCATGTGCACGCCGAGGATCTGCTCGCGGCCGCGGATGTCGGGCAGCGTGACGTAGACCTGGCGGTCGAAACGCCCCGGGCGCAGCAGAGCGGCGTCCAGGATGTCGGGGCGGTTGGTGGCAGCCACCACGATCACGCCGAGGTTGGTTTCGAAGCCGTCCATCTCGACCAGCATCTGGTTGAGCGTCTGCTCGCGTTCGTCGTTGCCGCCGCCGAGGCCGGCGCCGCGCTGGCGGCCCACCGCATCGATTTCGTCGATGAAGATGATGCAGGGAGCGTTCTTCTTGGCATTCTCGAACATGTCGCGGACACGGGCAGCACCCACGCCGACGAACATCTCGACGAAGTCGGAACCCGAGATCGAGAAGAAAGGCACCTTGGCTTCGCCGGCGATCGACTTGGCCAGCAGCGTCTTGCCGGTGCCCGGAGGGCCGACCAGCAGCAGGCCGCGCGGGATGCGGCCACCGAGCTTCTGGAAGCGCTGCGGGTCCTTCAGGAAATCGACGACTTCACGGACTTCTTCCTTGGCCTCGTCGCAGCCCGCGACGTCGGCGAAGGTGACCGTGTTGTTGTTCTCGTCCATCATGCGGGCCTTGCTCTTGCCGAAGCTGAACGCCCCGCCCTTGCCGCCGCCCTGCATCTGTCGCATGAAGTAGATCCAGACGCCGATCAGCAGCAGCATCGGGCCCCAGCTGACCAGCAGGGTCATGAGCAGGGAGCTTTCTTCGCGCGGCTTGACGTCGAACTTGACGTTGTGGTCGATCAGGTCGCCCACGAGACCGCGGTCGAGCACGGTTGCGGTCGTGCGGATCTTGCGGTCGTCGTTCGTGACGGCGACGATCTCGCCGCCTGCTGCGCCTTCAGGAATGACGGCGCTCTTGATCTGGTTGTTGCGGACCTGATCCAGAAACTCGGAGTAGCTGACTGTCCCCGAGCCGACGCCACCGCGGGTGTCGAACTGCTTGAAGACAGTGAACAACACCATGGCAATGACGAGCCATACGGCAACTTTGGAAAACCACTGATTGTTCAAACGAAGCTCCAGGCTAAAGCGCGTGACAGGTGAATGAAAAAACGCGCTGTGGGTACGCAATTGCGCCCCATTTTAGGCTTTTCAAGCTACGAAAAGCTGGCATTTCCCTAATGCAGCCATAGCCTGACATGGGTTTGCACCGCAAAGGATGTTGCTCGGGCCGGTATCAAGGCGTATCCGCTGCCTTCAGCCCCACCCCGACCAGGAAGGTCTCGGCCGATTTGTCCCGCGACGCCTTGGGCTTGAAAGGTTTCACGACACGGAAATTGGCCTTGAAGAGCTTCACCAGCTCGTCGTAGCCGCTGCCATGGAAAACCTTGGCCACCAGCGCCCCCTCGGGCTTCAGGTGGTTCTGGGCGAAGTCGATAGCCAGCTCGATCAGGTGCGAAACGCGGGCCGCGTCGGCCGAATGGATGCCCGACAGGTTGGGCGCCATGTCCGAAACCACAAGATCGGCCTTGCGTCCGGCGAGCACGCCGAGCAACTGCTGCAGCAGGTCGTCCTCCCGGAAATCGCCCTGCAGGAAGGTCACGCCCTCGATGGGCTCCATCGGCAGCAGGTCGAGCGAGATGATGGTGCCGTTCAGCTCACCTGCGGCAGCCCCGCCCGGCGACATGCGCCGGCGCAGGTACTGGCTCCAGGCGCCGGGGGCGGAGCCGAGGTCCACCACCAGCTGGCCCGGCTTGATCAGGCCGAACGACTCGTCGATCTCCTTGAGCTTGTAGGCGGCGCGAGCCCGGTAGCCCTCCTTCGTGGCGAGCTTCACATAGGGGTCGTTGATATGGTCGTGCAGCCACGCCTTGTTGACTTTCTTGCTTTTGGCTTTGGTGCTCATGGGGGTCTTCGTGTACGGGTCGATAATACGGGGATGCCCGCCATTCAACTTACCCCTGCCGAGCGCAAGGTGCATCGCGCCGAAGCTCACCACCTGGATCCGATCGTCATGGTCGGTGGAGACGGGCTCACCCCTGCCGTGAAGAAGGAAGCCGACGCGGCGCTCAAGGCCCATGGCCTGATCAAGATCCGCGTCTTCTCCGACGACCGCCTGGCCCGCGACGCCATGCTGCGCGAACTGGCCGACGAACTCGATGCCGCCCCGATCCAGCACATCGGCAAGCTGCTCGTGCTGTGGCGCCCGAAGCCCGAGAAGGAACGCGTGGTCGACGAAGACCGCATGCCCGGCCCGCGCGACGTGAAGATCGTCAAGTACAGCAAGCGCGGCGGCCAGCGCCCTGAAATCAAGACCCTGCGCGTTCTGGGCAACCAGCGCCTCACCCCGGGTGGCACCATCAAGCGCGCCAAGGCGAAGCGGCCGCTGTCGGCCAAGAAGCGCAACCAGGCGGATTAAGCCTGGTGGCAGCCGCCGAAGGCGCTCAGCGCCACATCCTCTGCATGAAGTGGGGCACGAAGTACGGCCCCGAGTACGTCAACCGGCTGTACGCGATGGTCCGCCGCCACCTGAGCGGCGACTTCAAGTTCGTCTGCCTGACCGACGATGGCAACGGCGTGCGTCCCGAGGTGACCTGCCTGCCGATTCCGCCGCTGAACCTGCACCTGGCCCCCGGCCAGCGCGATGGCGCCTGGAAGAAGCTCACCACCTTCGAGAAGGACCTGCACGGCCTGCGCGGCCCCGCACTCTTCCTCGACCTCGACGTGGTCGTCGTGGGCAGCCTGGACGCCTTCTTCGAGCAGCCGGGCGAGTTCCTGATCATCCACGACTACGACCGTCCCTGGCGGCGCGGCCGGATCACGGGCAACTCCTCGGTTTATCGCTTCGAGCTCGGCGCCCATGCCGATGTGCTGGCGTATTTCCGGGCCAACATGGACAAGGTCCAGGCCGAATACCGCAACGAGCAGACCTACCTGTCGGACGTGCTCCACAAGCAGGGCAAGCTGGCCTACTGGCCCGACGGCTGGTGCCCGAGCTTCAAGTACCACGGCATCCCGACCTGGCCGACCAACTACTGGGAAGAGCCCTTCGTGCCCGAAGGCGCCCGCATCATGGTGTTCCACGGCGAATGCAACCCGCCGGACGCGCTGGCGGGCCGCCGCAACCGGGCATTCCGCTTCATCAAGCCGGCTCGCTGGGTCGCGGAATACTGGAAAGAGTAGGAAGCGACAGGCAAAAAGCGAAAGGCGGCCCGGGCCGCCTTTTTTTCTTGCTCCGCCGTCGCTTCAGCCTGCCGTGCGGCCCCCGATGCGCCACAGCACCACGCCGGCGCACAGCCACTGCAAGAAGTACATCCCGGTGCCCATGGCGTGCCACAGCTTGAGGTTCTCGCGGGCCACGATGCGCGGTGCCACCGCGTACTGCTGCAACAGCGCCAGCAGCAGCGCACCCAGGATGAAGAAGATGGTCGTCATCGCCGGTCCGCTCATCCGTTCGTCGGCCTTGGAGCGGAAATGGATCAGCAGGATCACCCCGCAGGCGATGGCGATCCAGCTCTGCGCCTCGAACAGCTGCGCTGCGAAATTACCCGCCACCGACGGGTTGCCCAGCTTCGCGAAGAGCATGGGCACGACCAGAAAGCCGATCGTCGTCAGGCTGCCCCACCAGAAGGCGGCCAGAATCAGCGCAATACGATCCTTCAGGTCCTTCATGCGCGCCGCGATCAGACGTAACTGACCGCCACGATCTCGTAGCGCTTGAGGCCGCCGGGCGTCTGCACTTCAGCAGTGTCGCCCTCTTCCTTGCCGATCAGCGCGCGGGCGATCGGGCTGGAGACGTTGATCAGGCCCTGCTTCAGGTCGGCCTCGTCCTCGCCCACGATTTGGTACTTGACGGCATCGCCGCTGTCTTCTTCCTCGAGTTCGACGGTGGAGCCGAAAACCACCTTGCCGCCGGCGTCGAGCTCGCTGGGATCGATCACCTGCGATGCGGAAAGCTTGCCCTCGATCTCCAGGATGCGGCCTTCGATGAAGCCCTGGCGATCCTTGGCGGATTCATATTCGGCGTTCTCGCTGATGTCACCCTGCGCGCGCGCTTCGGCGATCGCATTGATGACAGCAGGACGGTCCACCGACTTGAGCCGGCGCAGTTCTTCGCGCAGCTTCTCCGCGCCGCGCTTGGTGATGGGGATGGTCGCCATGTCTAGTTTTCTCTCCATAAAGCGAAACCGCCGAACGCTGCCGTTCGGCGGTCGATGGGGGACTGCGCTCAGACGAGCGTCCGTCCTGTCAGCCGGCTCAGGATGGCGAGCGGGCTCGAAGCCGGATTGTATTGCTTGGAAGCATCCAGGTGGAGGGTCTGCTCCAGCATGAACTGGCCGGCCATCACGGCGTGCGAAGTCTGGTCCGAGAAGCAGACCCACACCGAACCCGGCGGAAACTTCGCAGTTTCCTGCGGCGAGTTTTCCTGGTAGGCCATGTCCGACTTCATGCCGTCGTGCAGCTGCAGCATCAGGTGGTCGTATTCGCTGCGGAACGACTTGGTGACGTGCAACGCCTGCAGCAGCTTCGCCTGCAGGCGCGAGTAAGGCTTGGCGCGCGGCAGGAAACGCTTCGCGATGTCTTCGAAAGGCTCGCCCACGCGCCACACCCGCGGTGCGCCGTCGGGGTTCACGTTGGTGAAGACGCGCAGGATCCGCTCGCCGTAGTTCGGCCGCGACGGGAATGCATCGACATGCAAGCGACGGTCGTCGGCACGCCACGACTGCACGCGCGTCTCGACCTGTGCCGGCCTGTAGCTGGTCGGCGCGAGCCGCAGGGCCGGCGCATAGTGCGGCAGCAGCCCGTGGATGAGCTGCGTGGCCTGCGCCCTGAATCGCCCCACCATCGCTGCCGCCTTGCGCTGCACCGTCTCGTCACCCACGGCGCCCTTGAGCTTGCCGTTGGCGTCGAGGCTGATGTTGCGCACGTCGGGCGACAGCAGGCTGGGCGTGAGCAGGCTGCGCTCTTCGGGCAGCAGCTCGAAGCCCAGGCGCGGGAAGTACAGCACCTTGCCCGCCTCCAGCTCCGCGATCCACGCCTCGTTGGGCGTGGCCGCGTTCCAGTCGGTCAGGCCGAGTTCGACGAGCTGCGTTTCCATGGTCGCGATGACGCTCAGGCCGCAGCCAGTTGCGCGTGCATTTCCTGCACCGAGATCACGCCGAGCTCGTCCATGAAGCCCATGCCTTCCACCGCGGCTTCGGCGCCGAAGATCGTGGTGAAGGTGGTCACGCGGGCCTGCAGCGCCGAGGTACGGATCTGGCGCGAGTCGGTGATGGCGTTGCGGCGCTCCTCCACCGTGTTGATGACCAAGGCAATCTCGTTGTTCTTGATCATGTCCACGATGTGCGGACGGCCTTCGGTCACCTTGTTCACCGTCGCGCACTCGATGCCTGCGGCGTTGATGGCAGCGGCCGTGCCCTTGGTCGCGATCAGTTCGAAGCCCAGCTTGGCCAAGCCGCGCGCCACTTCGACGGCACGTGCCTTGTCGTTGTTCTTCACCGAGATGAAGACCTTGCCCGACTTCGGCAGGTGCGTGCCCGCGCCCAGCTGCGACTTCACGAAGGCTTCGCCGAAGGTCTTGCCCACGCCCATCACTTCGCCGGTCGACTTCATCTCGGGGCCGAGGATGGTGTCCACGCCCGGGAACTTGACGAACGGGAACACGGCTTCCTTCACGCTGAAGTACGGCGGCGTCACTTCCTTCTCGATGCCCTGCGACTTCAGGGACTGGCCGGCCATGCAGCGTGCCGCCACCTTGGCGAGCTGGATGCCGGTGGCCTTGCTCACGTAGGGCACGGTGCGCGATGCGCGCGGGTTCACTTCGAGCACGTAGATGACGTCCTTGCCGTCCTTCTGCTGGATGGCGAACTGCACGTTCATCAGGCCGACCACGTTCAGCGCGGCCGCCATGGCGGCGCTCTGGCGCTTGAGCTCGGCCACCGTCTCGGCGCTCAGGCTGTACGGAGGCAGCGAGCAGGCGGAGTCGCCCGAGTGCACGCCGGCCTGCTCGATGTGTTCCATCACGCCGCCGATGAGCGTCTGGCCCTCGGCGTCGCGCAGGCAGTCGACGTCGCATTCGACCGCGTCGTTCAGGAAGCGGTCGAGCAGCACCGGCGAGTCGTTGCTGACCTTGACGGCCTCGCGCATGTAGCGCTCGAGGTCGCGCTGCTCGTGCACGATTTCCATCGCACGGCCGCCCAGCACGTAGCTCGGACGCACCACCAGCGGGTAGCCCAGTTCGGAGGCCTTCTCGAGCGCCTCGGCTTCGGTGCGCGCGGTGGCGTTCGGCGGCTGCAGCAGCTTGAGCTCGTGCAGCAGCTTCTGGAAGCGCTCGCGGTCTTCCGCGGCGTCGATCATGTCGGGCGAAGTGCCGATGATCGGCACGCCGTTGGCCTCGAGGTCGAGCGCGAGCTTCAGCGGCGTCTGGCCGCCGTACTGCACGATCACGCCCAGGGGCTTTTCGCGGTCGACGATCTCGAGCACGTCTTCCAGCGTCAGCGGCTCGAAGTACAGGCGGTCGGACGTGTCGTAGTCGGTCGACACGGTCTCGGGGTTGCAGTTGACCATGATGGTCTCGTAGCCGTCCTCGCGCATGGCAAGCGCGGCGTGCACGCAGCAGTAGTCGAACTCGATGCCCTGGCCGATGCGGTTGGGACCGCCGCCGAGCACCATGATCTTCTTCTTGTCGCTCGGATCGGCCTCGCACTCGTCCTCGTAGGTCGAGTACATGTAGGCCGTGTTGGTGGCGAACTCGGCCGCGCAGGTGTCCACGCGTTTGTAGACCGGGCGCACGCCCAGGGCGCGGCGCTTTTCGCGGATGGCAGTGTCGGTCGTGCGCAGTTGCTTGGCCAGGCGGCGGTCGGAGAAGCCCTTCTGCTTCAGCAGGCGCAGCGTGGCGGCGTCGATGTCGTCGAGCGACTTGGTTTCCAGCTCGAGCTCGATCTTCACGATCTCCTCGATCTGCACCAGGAACCACGGGTCGATCTTCGTGAGCGCGAACACTTCCTCGACGCTCATGCCCTGGGCGAAGGCATCGCCCACGTACCAGATGCGCTCGGGGCCGGGCTCGCCCAGCTCCTTCTCGAGCACTTCGCGGTCCTGCGTCTTCTCGTTCATGCCGTCGACGCCGACTTCGAGGCCGCGCAGCGCCTTCTGGAACGACTCCTGGAAGGTGCGACCCATGGCCATCACCTCGCCCACAGACTTCATCTGCGTGGTGAGGCGCGAATCGGCCTGCGGGAACTTCTCGAAGGCGAAGCGCGGGATCTTGGTGACGACGTAGTCGATCGAGGGCTCGAACGACGCCGGCGTGGCGCCGCCGGTGATCTCGTTGCGCAGCTCGTCGAGCGTGTAGCCCACGGCCAGCTTGGCCGCGACCTTGGCGATCGGGAAGCCGGTGGCCTTGGAGGCCAGCGCCGACGAACGCGACACGCGCGGGTTCATCTCGATGACGACCATGCGGCCGTCCTTCGGATTGATCGAGAACTGCACGTTAGAGCCGCCGGTGTCCACGCCGATCTCGCGCAGCACGGCCAGGGAGGCGTTGCGCAGGATCTGGTATTCCTTGTCGGACAGCGTCTGCGCGGGTGCCACGGTGATCGAGTCGCCGGTGTGCACGCCCATCGGGTCGAGGTTCTCGATGGAGCAGACGATGATGCAGTTGTCGGCCTTGTCGCGCACGACCTCCATCTCGTACTCCTTCCAGCCGAGCAGCGACTCTTCGATCAGCAGCTCGTTGGTCGGCGAGGCTTCGATGCCGCGCTTGCAGATGGTCTCGAACTCTTCCGGGTTGTAGGCGATGCCGCCGCCGGTGCCGCCGAGCGTGAAGCTGGGGCGGATCACCGTCGGGAAGCCAACGTGCTTCTGCACCGCCCAGGCCTCGTCCATGGAGTGCGCGATGCCGGAGCGGGCCGAGCCCAGTCCGATCTTGGTCATCGCGTCCTTGAACTTCAGGCGGTCTTCCGCCTTGTCGATGGCTTCGGGCGTGGCGCCGATCAGCTCGACGGGCTTGTTGGTGGATGCGCCCGTGTACTTGTCGAGCACGCCGTTGCGCCACAGGTCGAGCGCGCAATTCAGCGCGGTCTGGCCGCCCATGGTCGGCAGGATCGCGTCGGGACGCTCCTTGGCGATGATCTTCTCGACCGTCTGCCAGGTGATGGGCTCGATGTAGGTGACGTCGGCCGTGGCCGGGTCGGTCATGATCGTCGCGGGGTTGCTGTTGATCAGGATGACCTTGTAGCCTTCTTCGCGCAGCGCCTTGCAGGCCTGCACGCCGGAGTAGTCGAACTCGCAGGCCTGGCCGATGATGATCGGGCCGGCGCCGATGATGAGGATCGATTTGAGGTCTGTGCGCTTAGGCATTCTCTTTCTCCGTCTTTTCCGTCTTGTTCTTTTCCATGAGTGCCGTAAAGCGATCGAACAGGTAGCCGATGTCGTGCGGGCCCGGCGAGGCTTCGGGGTGGCCCTGGAAGCAGAAGGCGGGCTTGTCGGTGCGTGCCAGGCCCTGCAGCGTGTTGTCGAACAGGCTGATGTGGGTGGGACGCAGGTTGGCCGGCAGCGACTTCTCGTCGACCGCGAAACCGTGGTTCTGGCTGGTGATGCTCACGCGGCCGTTGTCGAGGTCCTTCACCGGGTGGTTCGCCCCGTGGTGGCCGAACTTCATCTTGAAGGTCTTGGCGCCGGAGGCCAGCGCCATGATCTGGTGGCCCAGGCAGATGCCGAAGGTCGGGATGCCGGTCTCGATCAGCTCCTTGACGGCGCTGATGGCGTAGTCGCAGGGCTCCGGGTCGCCGGGGCCGTTGGCCAAGAAGATGCCGTCCGGCTTGAGCTTGAGCACGTCGGCCGCGGGCGTCTGCGCCGGCACCACGGTGATGCGCGCGCCGCGCTGGGCGATCATGCGCAGGATGTTCTTCTTGACGCCGTAGTCGAAAGCCACGACGTGGAAGCGCGGCGTGATCTGCACGCCGTAGCCCGCGCCCAGCTTCCACTCGGTCTCGGTCCACTCGTAGGTCTGCTTGACCGACACCACCTTCGCCAGGTCGAGGCCCGCCATGCTCGGCGCGGCCTTGGCGGAGGCGATGGCCTTGTCGATCAGCGCCTGCGTCACGGTCTCGCCCGCGGCCAGGCCCAGGATGCAGCCGTTCTGCGCGCCGTTGGTTCGCAGGTGGCGGGTGAGCTTGCGGGTGTCGATGTTCGCGATGGCCACGGTGTTGCCGGACACGAGGTACTCGGTCAGCGTGGCGGTCTTGCGGAAGTTGGAGGCGACGAGGGGCAGGTCCTTGATGATCAGGCCCGCGGCATGGATCTTGTCGGCTTCGATGTCCTCGCCGTTGACGCCGTAGTTGCCGATGTGCGGATACGTGAGCGTCACGATCTGCTGGCAGTAGCTCGGGTCGGTGAGGATTTCCTGGTAGCCGGTCATGGCGGTGTTGAACACCACTTCACCGGTCGTGGAGCCGGTGGCTCCGATCGAGTTGCCGAGAAAGACCGTGCCGTCTGCGAGCGCCAGGATGGCGGGCGGGAAACTTCCCTTGAGAGACAAAAGCACTGGGTTCTCCGGATGGTTACGGTCGCCCGGAGCCTCAGGCGCGTGCCTGGGGACTGCTGCTTAAGGGGAAGATGGCGTTGTAGGCGGCCGGGCGACGCTGATTTGCGAGTAAGCCCCCGATTGTAGCCCGGACTGGGTGTGTTATTTGGCCAGCAGGGCTGCTCCGCTCGCATGGAGGCAGATCGCGGCCGCGGCGGCCACGTTCAGCGACTCCTCACCGCCTGGCTGGGCGATCCGGATGTGGTGCGAAGCCCGTGCCTCCAGCGCCGCCGAGACGCCCTGCCCTTCATGTCCCATCAACCAGGCGCATGGATGGGGCAATTCGGCCCTGTGCAGCCAGTCGCCGCGGTGGGAGCTGGTGGCGACCAGCGGTACCTTCAGGCCTTCGAGCGCGTCGGCGTCCGCGCCTTCGATCAGCCGCAGGCCGAAATGCGCCCCCATGCCGGCGCGCAGCACCTTGGGCGCCCACAGCGCCGCCGTGCCCTTGAGCGCTATCACCTGGGTGAAGCCGAACGCCGCGGCGCTGCGTAGGATGGAGCCGGCGTTGCCGGCGTCCTGGAGGCGGTCGAGCACGACGCTGGGCGCATCTGCAAGCAGCTCGGGCCGAGACGGCACATCGAGCACGAAGCCCATCGGCGCCGGCGATTCCAGGCCGCTGATGTCGCGCAGGAGGTTGTCGGCAACCACTACGGTTTTGATAGCACCAGCCGACCACTCGGCCGGCGCCTTGGGCCAGAACGACTCCGAGAACACCGCCACGGCGGGCTTGACGCCCCGCGCCAGCGCAGCCCGGCAAAGATGATCGCCTTCGAGCCAGATCCGTCCCAGCTTGCGATAGGCGCCGGGGTCCTGCGCGAGCTTGCGCAGGTCTTTGAGGAGCGGGTTGTCGCGCGAGCTGATGTGGCTGGCGCCGGTGTCGGAAGTCATCGGGGCAAGGCTCAGGGGGCTGCGCGAAGCTCGGGCCGCGACACTTCGATGGCGCCGAGGCCCATCGGCGGCTGGCCGTCGGTTTCGACGGGCAGCGCCACCTTCAAGGTTCCACCGGTACGTGCCAGCGCCGCCGCCACCGGGCTGAAAGACTTGCGGTGGTGCACGCAGGCGCCATGGCGCTGCAGGGCCTCCAGGTGTTCGGGCGTGCCGTAGCCCTTGTGGCCGGCGAAGCCGTAGTGCGGAAACTCGACGTGCAGCTGCTCGCAAAGCCGGTCGCGGTGCACCTTCGCGAGGATCGACGCGGCCGAGATCGCCTTGACCCGCGCATCGCCCTTGACGATGGCCTCGGCCAGCACGTCGAGCGTCGGCAGGCGGTTGCCGTCGACCAGCACCTTCGCCGGCCTGAGCCGCAGCCCCTCGACGGCCCGGCGCATCGCCAGCATGGTCGCCTGCAGGATGTTGTGGGTGTCGATCTCCTCGACGGTGGCCTGCGCGATGGAGCAGCACAGCGCCTTGGCCAGGATCTGGTCGTGCAGGCGTTCGCGCTGCAGGGCCGTGAGCGTCTTGGAATCCGCGAGACCGCGGATAGGCCGCAGGTCGTCGAGGATCACGGCGGCCGCCACCACCGGCCCGGCCAGGGGGCCCCGGCCCGCCTCGTCGACACCGGCGATCAGGCCGGGCGCATCCCACGCCAGCGGGGCCTGCTCAGCCTTCAAGAACTTTCTGGATCGCATCGGCGCAAAGTGTGGGCGTATCGCGCTGCAATTGCACATGCAGCTCTGAAAATCTTTGTTGCAGTGCCCGGGTCTTTTCCGGCGCATCGAGCCAGTCGAGGGTGGCGCGGGCAAGTGCCTCGGGCGTGGCGGCTTCCTGCAGCAACTCGGGCACCACGAAGTCCCGGCACAGGATGTTGGGCAATCCCACCCAGGGCTGCAGCTGCTTGCGCTGCATCAGGCGCCAAGAGAGCGCATTCATGTTGTAGGCGATGACCATCGGCCGCTTGAACAGCGCCGCCTCGAGCGTGGCGGTACCGCTGGCGATCAGCGTGGCGTCGCAGGCGGCCAGCACGGCATGCGACTGGCCGTCGAGCAGCGTGACGCGGCCGGCCATGCCGCTGGCCCGCAGCAGGGTTTCGACTTCGGCACGCAGGCCCGGGATGATCGGAGCCACGAACTGCAGCGCCGGTCGCTCCTTCTGCATCAGCGCCGCAGCGGCGAAGAAGCGGGCGGCCAGGTAGCGGATCTCCGAACGGCGGCTGCCCGGCAGCAGGGCCACGACCGGCGCATCGGGCGCCAGGCCGATCGCCGCACGCGCGCCGGCGCGGTCGGGCACCATCGGAATGACGTTGGCGACGGGATGGCCGACATAGCTCGCGGCGACCCCCTTCTCCGCCAACAGTTCGGGCTCGAAGGGGAAGATGCACAACACGTGGTCGGCTGCGGCGCGGATCTTCTCGATGCGCTCGGGCCGCCAGGCCCAGATCGACGGGCAGACGAAGTGCACCGTCTTCATGCCCTGGCTGCGCAGGCCGGCCTCGAGGTCGAGGTTGAAATCGGGCGCGTCGACGCCGATGAAGAGCTGAGGCCGCTCCTGCAGCAGCCGCGCCTTGAGCTGCCGGCGGATGCCGGCGATCTCGGCGTAGTGCCGCAGCACCTCGATGTAGCCGCGCACCGCGAGCTTCTCCTGCGGCCACCAGCTCTGGAAGCCGTGGGCCAGCATGCGTGGGCCGCCGATACCGGCGCTCTGGAGATCAGGCCAGCGCGCCAGCAGGCCGTCGAGCAGGAGGCCGGCGAGCAGGTCACCGGACGCTTCGCCCGCGACCAGCGCGAAGCGTCGCTGTCCGTCGTTCTGCATGGCCGTCACTTCAGCGCGCGATGCCGCGCGTCGAATTGGCGAGGAAGGATTCCATCAGCGCGACGTCACCGGCCGCCTCGGGCATTTCGGTCGCGAGTGCGGCGATGCCTGCCCGCGCCTCGTCGAGCGTCTTGCCCTGGCGGTACAGCAGGCGGTGCATCTGCTTCACCGCCGCGATCCGCTCGGCGGAGAAATCGCGCCGGCGCAGGCCGACGATGTTGAAGCCGCGCACCGCCAGCGGATTGCCATCGACCAGCATGAAAGGCGGCACGTCCTGCGTGACCGCGCTCGCGAAGCCCAGCATGGCGTGGGCGCCCACGGAGACGAACTGGTGGATGCCCGTGAGCCCGCCGACCGTGACCCAGTCGGCCAGGTGCACGTGCCCGGCCAGCGTCGTGTTGTTGGCCAGCGTGGTGTGGTCGTCCACACGGCAGTCGTGGGCGATGTGCGTGTAGGCCATGATCCAGTTGTCGTTGCCGACACGCGTCACGCCACCTGCCCCGGGCACGCCGAGGTTGAAGGTGCAGAACTCGCGGATCACGTTGCGGTCGCCGATGACGAGCTCGGTCGGCTCGCCGGCGTATTTCTTGTCCTGCGGAACGGCGCCGAGCGACGAGAACTGGAAGATCCTGTTGTCGCGCCCGATGGTGGTGCGCCCCTCGATCACGCAGTGCGCGCCGATGGTGGTGCCCGCGCCGATCCGCACGTGCGGACCGATCACGGCATAGGGCCCGACCGACACCGAGGCGTCGAGCTGTGCCTGGGGGTCGACGATGGCCGTCGAGTGAACCTGGGTCATGCCTTGTGGATGAGCGACTGGCTGCGGCCGGCCATCAGTTGATCTGGCGCATGGCGCACATCAGCGACGCCTCGCAGGCGAGTTCGCTGCCCACCAGGGCCCGGCCCTTGAACTTGGAAATGCCCGCCTTCATGCGCTCGATCTCGACTTCGAGGGTCAGCTGGTCGCCAGGTTCCACGGGGCGCTTGAAGCGGGCACCGTCGATCGCGGCGAAGTAGTAGACGGTGTTGTCGTCCGGCACGATGTCCAGCGAATGGAACGACAGCAGCGCCGCCGCCTGCGCCATCGCTTCGAGCATCAGCACGCCCGGCATCACAGGGCGGTGCGGGAAGTGGCCGTTGAAGAACGGCTCGTTCATCGTCACGTTCTTGAGCGCCGTGATGCGCTTGCCCTTTTCCATGTCCAGCACGCGGTCCACCAGCAGGAACGGGTAGCGGTGAGGCAGCAGCTTGAGGATTTGATGGATATCGAGCGTCGTCGTCATGATTTTCTGTTCCTGCATCGTCGTCATTTTTTCGAGGGAGCCTTCTCCAGCGCCTTCAGTCGTTCGCGCAGGCTGTGCAACTGCTTGAGCGTTGCCGCATTCTTTTCCCAGTTCGCATTGTCATCGATGGGAAACATGCCGGTGTATTGGCCGGCCTTGTGGATGGAACGGGTGACCACGGTCGCGGCCGACACGTGCACGCCGTCGGCGACGGTCAGGTGCCCCAGCACGATGGCACCGCCACCGAAGGTGCATCCGGCACCGATGTTCGCGCTGCCGGCCACGCCGACGCAACCCGCCATGGCCGTGTTCCTGCCGACCCGCACGTTGTGGCCGATCTGGATCAGGTTGTCGAGCTTCACGCCGTCTTCGATGACGGTGTCGTCCAGCGCGCCGCGGTCGATGCAGGTGTTGGCGCCGATCTCGACGTCGTTACCGATGCGCACCGCGCCGAGCTGCTCGATCTTGACCCAGCGCCCCTCGTGCGGGGCGAGCCCGAAGCCGTCGGCACCGATCACCACGCCTGGATGCAGCAGGCATCGTTCGCCGATGAAGCAGTCCTCGCTGACCGTCACGCGCGACTTCAGCACGGTGCCCGCACCGATGCGGGCGCCCCGCTCCACCACGCACAGCGCGCCGATGCGCGCCGTGGCGTCGACCTGCGCTTCAGGGTGGATCACCGCGCTGGGATGGATGAGGTCGGCCTCCGGACGCGCGTGATGCGACTTCCAGAGCTGCGTGAGACGGGCGAAGTAGAGATACGGATCAGGCGTGACGATGTAGGCACCGCGCGCCGCGGCCGCCTCCCGCATGGCGGGCGACACGATCACGCAGGCGGCCTTGGAGGCCGCCAGCTCCTGCTGGTATTTGGGATGGCTCAGGAAGCTGAGCGCATCGGGCTGCGCATTCTGGAGCGGCGCAAGCCGCTCGATGGGCAGCGCCGCATCGCCATGAAGCTCGCCCCCGAGGGCGTCGACAATGGCTCCGAGCTGCAGTGACACGCCGGTTCGCGGCGTTACTTGCCGGCCGCGGGCGCAGGAGAAGCGACGGACGCGTTCAGCGCCTTGATCACCTTGTCGGTGATGTCGTGCTTCGGATTGATGTAGATCGCTTCCTGCAGGATGGCGTCGTACTTCTCGGCTTCAGCCACCTGCTTCACCACGCGGTTGGCGCGCTCGTAGACCTGCTGGAGCTCCTCGTTCTTTCGCGCGTTCAGGTCTTCCTGGAACTCACGGCGCTTGCGCTGGAAATCGCGGTCCTGATCGACCAGCGCGCGCTGGCGGGCGACACGTTGCGACTCGGCCAGAGTCGGCGCCTCGCGCTCGAATTTTTCCGATGCGGCCTTCAGGGCATCGCCCTGCGCCGTCAGGTCCTTCTCGCGCTTGAGGAATTCCGCCTCGAGTTTCGCCTGGGCGTTCTTGGCCGGCTGCGCCTCACGCAGCACGCGGTCCGGATTCACGAAGCCGATGCGAAAGGTTTCCTGCGCCTGGGCCGGAGCCGCGCCAAGTGCAAAAACGGGAATCAACAACGCGCCGGCCGCGGCGCGAATCAAATGCTTCATTTAGAAAGACGTTCCGATCTGGAATTGGAGGCGCTGGATTCTATCCTTGGGGATATAGCCTGCCGTGAAGGGTTGTCCCACTTCCTTCTGGGACCTGACCGGGAAGGCATAGGCGAGGCGCAGCGGACCCAGCGGCGAAATCCAGCTGATACCCAGGCCGACCGAGGCCCGCAGCTTCTTCTCGGCACTCCATTGCTCGTCGGTCACGCCGGGCGCCCGGGTGCCGAACACGTTGCCGATGTCGAAGAAGCCATACAGACGCAGGGTGCGGTCGTTGCCGGCACCCGGGAACGGAGTGCTCAGCTCGGCGTTGAAGATCGCCTTCTTCGTACCGCCGATGGCCGCGCCTTCGCTCTGGAGGAACAGCGGGGCGTCGCGCGGGCCGAGCGAGTTCTGCTCGAAGCCGCGCACCGAACCCAGGCCACCCGCGTAGAAGTTCTTGAAGATCGGGTAGACCTTGTTGCCGAAGGCCTTGGCATAGCCGACTTCGCCGTTGATCGAGAAGGTGTACTGCTTGTTGATCGCGAAGAACTGCTGGTACTGGTAGTTCGTCTTGACGTACTTCATGTCGCCGGCGGCGCCGACTTCGAGGTTGGCACGTTGCAGGCGACCTGTGGTCGGGATCAGGGCACTGTCGCGGCTGTCGCGGCCCCAGCCGACGCTCAGCGGGACGCCCCAGACGCTCTTCTGGCTGCAGTTCACCACCAGCAGGCCCGTGGCGTCCTTCTGGCATCCGAAGTAATTGAGGTACGACGGCGGCGTATACAAGCCGGAGAAAGCAGTCGAGCTGTTCGGGTCGAACGCATAGCGCTCCAGGCCGATGCCGAAGAAGACGGTGTCGACTTCGCTGAACGGCACGCCGAAACGGATGGAGGCGCCCTGGTTCACCAGCTTGTAGTCACCGTCGGTGGAGGTCTGGTACGGACGCGTCGTCGTGTGATAGATGCTGAACGTGCGCGAGATGCCGTCCGCCGTGAAGTACGGATCGGTCGCGGTCAACGACAGCGTACGGTTGTACTTGCTGGTGTTGACCTGCACGCCCAGGAAGTTGCCCGAGCCGAACACGTTCTCCTGCGAGATGCCGAAAGTCAGCGCGACCTTTTCGGCGCTGGAGTAGCCGGCGCCGAGCTGCAGGCTGCCGGTGGGCTTCTCGACCACGCTGACGGTCAGGTCCACCTGGTCCGGCGAGCCGGGCACTTCCTGGGTGTCGACGTTGACTTCGGTGAAGAAGCCCAGGCGGTCCACGCGATCGCGGGACAGCTTGATCTTGTCGCCGTCGTACCAGGAGGCCTCGTACTGGCGGAATTCGCGGCGGATCACCTCGTCGCGGGTCTTGTTGTTGCCGCCGACGGAAACGCGGCGAACGTAGACGCGGCGCGAGGGCTCGGCCTGCAGCGTGAGGGCCACGCGGTTGTTGACGCGGTCGATCTCGGGACGCGCCTGCACGCGCGCGAAGGCGTAGCCGAAGGTGCCGAAGTAGTCGTTGAAGGCCTTGGTGGTCTCGGTGACCTGTTCGCCGTTGTAGGGCTCACCCGGCTTGATGGTGATGAGCGACTTGAACTCGTCGTCGCGGCCGAGGTAGTTGCCGTCCAGCTTGACGCTCGACACCACGAACTTCTCGCCTTCGGTGATGTTGACGGTCACCGTCAGGTCCTTGCGGTCCGGCGAGATAGCGACCTGGGTCGAGTCGATGCGGAACTCGAGATAGCCGCGCGTGATGTAGTACGAGCGCAGGGTTTCGAGGTCGGCGTTGAGCTTGGTGCGCGAATACTGGTTCGACTTCGTGTACCAGCTCATGAAGCCGCCGCTGTCCTGGTCGAACAGGCTCAGCAGAGTCGATTCGCTGAAGGCCTTGTTGCCCACCACGCGCACTTCGCGGATGCGGGCCGATTCGCCTTCGGTCACGGTGAAGGTCAGGTTGACGCGGTTGCGCTCGATCGGCGTGACGGTGGTCACGACCTGCGCGTTGTACAGGCTGCGGCTCACGTACTGGCGCTTGAGCTCCTGCTCGGCGCGGTCGGCCAGAGCCTTGTCGTAGGGCCGGCCATCGGCAAGGCCGACTTCGCGCAGCGCCTTCTGCAGCGCGGCCTTGTCGAACTCCTTGGTGCCGACGAAGTCGACATCGGCGATGGTCGGGCGCTCTTCCACGATGACCACCAGCACGTTGCCGTTCACGTCGATGCGAACGTCCTTGAACAACCCCAGATCGAACAGCGCGCGAATGGCGGCGGAACCGCGCTCGTCGCTGTAGGTATCGCCCACGCGCAGCGGCAGCGACGCGAAGACCGTACCGGCCTCGACGCGTTGCAGACCTTCGACGCGGATGTCGCGCACCGTGAAGGGTTCGACGGCCCAGGCGGCCGAAGCTGCAAGCGCACTTGCAACCACCGCGACAACGCTACGCAGGCGAAAGCGACTGAAGTTTTTGTTCATCTGTGAATTGAGCCGGCACGGAAAGGGCCGGCAGAAAGTTAACCAAAGAGCCGCGTGACGTCGTTGAAGAGTGCGACCGACATCATGACCAGCAACAGGGCCACACCCCCGCGCTGAAGCCGTTCCATCCAGGCGTCGGAGACGCTCTTGCCGGTCAGGCCCTCCCAAAGATAATACATCAGGTGTCCTCCATCGAGGACCGGCAGCGGCATGAGATTGAGCACCCCGAGGCTCACGCTGATGAGCGCCAGGAACACCAGGTACTGCGTCAATCCGAGGCTCGCGGACTTGCCCGCGTAGTCGGCTATCGTGAGAGGACCGCTGAGATTCTTGATCGACGCTTCGCCGATGACCATCTTGCCCATCATGCGAACGGTCAGCGCGGACACCTCCCAGGTGCGCACCACGCCACGCCAGATGCCATCGATCACCCCCTGGCGCACAGTCACCATTTCAGCCGGTGCGCCGACATAGGCGCCCACACGCCCCACCTTGGCGCCGCCCTCTTCGCGAACCTCGGGCTTCACGTCGATGGTGAGCGAACGGCCGCCGCGCTCGATCTCCCAGGCCTGCGTGCGCGGCTGGCCGTTGTCGACCGATGCGCGGATCGCTTCGCGCAATTGCTGGCCGTCGATGATCGCCGTGGCGCCGATGGCACGGACCACGTCGCCCTTGAGCAGGCCGGCCGACTCGGCTGCACTGCCCTTCATGACCTCTCCGATCTCGGGCCGGGTCAGGGGTGCCAGCACGCCGATCTTGCGGAACATCTGCGGATCGGCGTCTCTGGCCTCCATGCGGCTCAGCGGAAGCACCAGTTCACGTGCAGGCCGACCGCCCTCGCCCGCGACCTCGATGGTCAGGTCCCGGCCGTCGAGCGCACCGCGCGTCATGCGCCAGCGCAGATCCTCGAAGGACTGGACCGGCGTCAGGTCGCCGTCGAAACCGGCACGGGTGATGTGCTCGCCGCCCTTCAGGCCGGCCGATTCGGCGATCGAGCCCGCCACCGGGCGCGCCAGCGTGGCAACAGGTTCCTGCACGCCGATCCAGTTGACCGCCGTGTAGAGCACCACCGCCAGCAGCAGGTTGGCGATCGGCCCGGCCGCCACGATGGCCGCACGCGAACGCAGGGGCTGGGTATTGAAGGCGCGGTGGCGTTCCTCGGGCGCAACGGGACCTTCGCGCTCGTCGAGCATCTTGACGTAGCCGCCGAAGGGAAATGCGCCGATCACGAACTCGGTCTTCTGGCCCGGATGCTGCCGCTTCGGCTCCCATCGGAGAAGCGCCTTGCCGAAACCGACGGAGAAACGCTCCACCTTGACGCCACAGGCCACCGCGACGCGGTAATGGCCGTACTCATGCACCGCGATCAGGACACCGAGTGCAACTACAAAGGCTATGACAGTAAGCAGCATCGGAGTCCTTGCTTTTCGGGGAAAGGCGTCGCTCGGTCAGGTACTTCAGGCAGCGAATCGCAGGGCCGCGGCATTGGCTGCCGCCCGGGCGCTGGCGTCGATCGCCAGCAGGTCGGCCAGCGATGCCGGCTTGGAGGGAGCCACTCTTTCCAAAGTTTCCATGTTGACTGCATGTATGCAATCGAACCGCAAACGGCGGTCAAGGAAGGCCTCGACCGCGACCTCGTTGGCAGCGTTGAGCACCGCCGTTGTGCCCGGCGCGGCTCGCAAGGCGTGCCAGGCCAGGCCCAGCCCCGGAAAGAGCGCCGAATCGGGCGACTCGAAGGTAAGCGAGCCCATCTGGCGGAAGTCGAGCCGCGCGGCGCCGCTTTCGACGCGCTCGGGCCAGGCCAGACCTACCGCGATCGGCACACGCATGTCGGGCGTGCCGAGCTGGGCGATGACGGAGGCGTCGGTGAACTGGACCATCGAGTGCACCACGCTCTGCGGATGGATGACCACCTCGATCTGCTCAGGCGACACGCCGAACAGATGGCGCGCCTCGATCACCTCGAGCGCCTTGTTCATCATGGTGGCCGAATCGACCGAGATCTTGCGGCCCATCACCCAGTTCGGATGCGCGCAAGCCTGCTCGGGCGTCACCATCCGGAGGGTCTCGGGCGCGCGGGTACGGAACGGGCCGCCCGAGGCGGTCAGGATGATCTTGTCGATGCGCCGCGCCCACGTGGATGGGTCCTCGGGCAGCGACTGGAAGATGGCCGAATGCTCACTGTCGATGGGCAGCAGCGTCGCCCCGCCCTCGCGCACAGTACGCATGAAGAGCTCGCCGCCGACGACGAGCGCCTCCTTGTTGGCCAGCAGCAGCCGCTTGCCGGCGCGCGCCGCGGCCAGGCACGGCCCCAGGCCGGCAGCGCCGACGATGGCCGCCATCACGGCATCGGTTTCGTCGTGCGACGCTATCGTTTCAAGAGCATCGTCGCCCATCAGCACGACCGTCTTCAGGCCGTTCTGCTTCAGCTTCTCGGCCAGCAGCGCGGCGTGCGGCGCACTGGCCATCACCGCGAATTTCGGGGAGAACTGCGCGCATTGCGCCAACAGCTCGTCGACCCTGGTGGCCGCGGAAAGCGCGAAAACCTCGAATTGCTCGGGGTGGCGCGAAATGACGTCGAGCGTGCTCACACCGACCGAACCGGTCGATCCGAGCACCGTAACGCGTTGTCTTCTGGATGAATTCACAGGGAAGCCAGCATCATGGCAATGGGCAACGCCGGCAAGAGGGCATCCACGCGGTCGAGGACGCCGCCATGGCCGGGCAGCAGCCGGCTGCTGTCCTTGGCGCCGGCGCTGCGCTTGATGAGAGATTCGACGAGGTCGCCCACGACGCTCATGGCCGCGAGGAACAGCGCAGCCAGCAGCAGCAGCCACCAGCCGCGATCGGCGAGACGTGTGTACAGGCTGGCCACCGTGGCGCCGGCTGCCTTGTCGGCCCAGACCCAGGCGAAGGCCAGCACCACCACGCCGATCATGCCGCCCCAGACGCCCTCCCAGCTCTTGCCGGGGCTGATGGCCGGAGCGAGCTTGCTGCGGGTGAACTTGAGGCCGAAGGCGCGGCCGGCGAAATAGGCGAACACGTCGGCCACCCACACCAGCACGAGGATCGACAGCAGGAAGTTGATGCCGATCATGCGCGCCTGCACCGCGGCAAGCCAGGCAACCCACAACGCCAGCAGGCCGCCGACCAGGCGCAGCCCTCGCGGAATGCGCGGCCAACCGGGCACGGCGACTCGAAGCAAGGCTGCGCCGCCCAGCACCCAGGCCGCGCTGGCCAGGGTCCACATCAGGATCAGCGGCTGCGCCAGCAACCCGAGCCACCAGGACAACGCGCACAGCGCGATGGTTTCGGCACCCAGGAAAAGCGACACGCCCTGGCCGTAGCCGTTCAGGCGGCCCCATTCCCAGGCGCCGGCGCCGATCAGCACCAGCATGACGCAGCCGAAGGGGATGTAACTTGGATAGAACAGCGCCGGCAGCAGGATCGCGAGAAGCACGATCGCCGTGATGATTCGTTGCTTGAGCATGCGGAGGCTGCCGGGCCGTCAGGCCTCGGCGGTGGAAGAGACTTGCGCCGAGGTCTGGCCGAAGCGCCGTTCGCGCCCCTGGAAGGCCGCGATGGCCTCGTCGAGCGCGGCCTCGTCGAATTCGGGCCACAGCTTGTCGCTGAAGAAGAGCTCGGCGTAGGCGCTCTGCCAGAGCAGGAAATTGGAAAGACGCTGCTCTCCGCCGGTGCGGATGAACAGGTCAGGATCAGGCACATGGGCCAGCGCCATGGCGCGATCGAGGCTGAGTTCCGTGATCGGCTCGCCCTTCGCAGCGAGCTTGGCGGCAGCCTGCGCGATGTCCCACCGGCCGCCGTAGTTGAAGCAGACGTTGAGCACGAGCCGCGTGTTGTGCGCCGTGGCGGCTTCGGCCTCGAGCAGGCCGTTCACCATCTTGGGCGACAGGCCCGCGCGTTCGCCGACGAAATGCAGCTGCACGCCGTCGGCGCTGAGCTTGGGCACCTCGCGGGCGAGCGCGCCGACCATCAGTTCCATGAGCCCGGAAACCTCCTCGACAGGACGATTCCAGTTCTCGGAAGAAAACGCGAACACGGTGAGCACACCCACGCCGCGCTCGGCGCAGGCCTTGACGCAGCGGCGCAGCGATTCGACGCCCTGCTTGTGCCCTGCGATACGGGGAAGAAAGCGCCGCGTCGCCCAGCGGCCGTTGCCGTCCATGACGATGGCAACGTGGTGGGGAATGCGCGGCGCCGACGAGGCCATGGCAGGCCTCAAACGGCCATGATCTCCGCTTCCTTGGCCGCGACCAGGCGGTCGATTTCCGCGATATGGCGGTCGGTGACCTTCTGGATCTCGGCTTCGGCGCGCTTCTGCTCGTCCTCGGAGGCCAGCTTTTCCTTGACCAGCTTCTTGACCGCCTCGTTCGCATCGCGGCGCAGGTTGCGCGTGGCGATCTTGGCGCTCTCGCCTTCGTTGCGGACCAGCTTGGTCATTTCCTTGCGGCGCTCTTCGCTCATGGCGGGCAGCGGCACGCGGATCAGGTCGCCCATCGAGGCAGGGTTGAGGCCCAGGTCGCTTTCGCGAATGGCCTTCTCGATCTTGGCGCCCATGCCCTTTTCCCACGGCTGCACGCTGAGGGTGCGCGAATCGAGCACCGACACGTTGGCAACCTGGCTCAGGGGCACCTGGGAGCCGTAGTACTCCACGTGGATCGAGTCGAGCAGCGCCGAATTGGCACGGCCCGTACGGATCTTGGTGAGGTTGTTCTGGAATGCGGCGATCGACTGGTTCATCTTCGCGTCGGTCGCACTGCGGATGTCTGCAATGGTCATCTCAAATACTCCTAGGCATGCACCAGCGTGCCTTCGTCCTCGCCCATGACAACGCGCTTGAGCGCGCCATTCTTGAAGATCGAGAACACCTTGATCGGCAGCTTCTGGTCGCGGCACAGCGCAAAGGCCGTGGCGTCCATGATGCCGAGGTTCTGCGCAATCGCCTCGTCGAAGGTCAACGTGGCGTAGCGGGTTGCGTCGGGGTTGGTCTTGGGGTCGGCGGTGTAGACGCCATCGACCTTGGTCGCCTTGAGCACCAGCTCGGCGCCGATCTCGGCACCACGCAGCGCAGCGGCCGTGTCGGTGGTGAAGAACGGGTTGCCCGTACCGGCCGCGAACACGACGACCTTGCCCTCTTCGAGGTACTGCAGCGCCTTGGGGCGCACATAGGGCTCGACCACCTGCTCGATCGCGATCGCGGACATCACGCGGGCCACGAGGCCCTGCTTGTCCATCGCGTCGGCCAGGGCCAGCGAATTCATGACCGTGGCCAGCATGCCCATGTAGTCGGCCGTGGCTCGGTCCATGCCGACCGAACCGCCTGCGACGCCGCGGAAGATGTTGCCGCCGCCGATCACGACCGCCACCTGGACGCCCATGTTCACGACCTCGGCCACCTCCTGCACCATGCGCACGATGGTCGCGCGGTTGATGCCGAAGGCATCGTCACCCATCAACGCCTCTCCCGACAGCTTCAACAAGATTCGCTTGTGGGCTGGACGGGCATCAGACATGGGCAATTTCCTTTGGTTGGGCGGGACGAGTGTAAAACGTGACGATGAAAAAACGACGGTGCGCGCGAACGCACCGTCGCTGGAGCCATAAAGGCTTAGGCGGCAGCCTTGGCTGCGGCGACTTGAGCGGCGACCTCTGCAGCGAAGTCGTCAACTTTCTTCTCAATGCCTTCGCCGACCACGTACAGGGTGAAGCCCTTGATCGTGGTGTTGGCGGCCTTGAGCATCTGCTCGACGGTCTGCTTGTCGTTCTTCACGAAAGGCTGGTTGTGCAGCGAGACTTCCTTCAGGAACTTCTGCACGCCGCCTTCGATGCGCTTGGCGACGATGTCGGCCGGCTGGGGCTTCTTGCCTTCTGCTTCGGCGGCCTTGCGGTCTTCTTCCGCCTTGCCGGCAGCAATGGCGCGTTCCTTCTCGATCAGCTCGGCAGGCACGTCCGAAGCAGCGATCGACACGGGCTTCATGGCGGCGATGTGCATCGCGACGTCCTTGGCGGCAGTGTCGTCACCTTCGAACTCGACCATCACGCCGATGCGCGTGCCGTGCAGGTACGAAGCCAGCTTGCCGTTGCCGGCGAAGCGCTTGAAGCGGCGGAAGGTCATGTTCTCGCCGATCTTGCCGATCAGGCCCTTGCGCACGTCCTCGAGCGTGGGGCCGAAGCCGTCCTGCTCGTAGGGCAGTGCACCCAGTGCAGCGATGTCGGCGGGATTCTTCTCGGCGATGAGCTTGGCGGCGGCGTTGACCAGGGCCAGGAAGCTGTCGTTCTTCGAGACGAAGTCGGTTTCGCAGTTGACTTCGATCATCGCGCCGGCGTCACTGGCAGCGTATGCGGCCACCACGCCTTCGGCGGTGATGCGGCTCGACGCCTTGCCAGCCTTGTTGCCGAGCTTGATGCGCAGCAGCTCTTCTGCCTTTTCCATGTTGCCGTCGGCCTCGGTCAGGGCCTTCTTGCACTCCATCATCGGCGCGTCGGTCTTCGCGCGCAGTTCGCCGACCATGCTTGCGGTGATTGCAGCCATTTTGTATCTCCGTGAATTCAAAAATCAGGTTAAAAAAAAGGGGCACCAAAGCCCCTTCTTCAGGCTCGCGGGCGCGCCAATCAGGCCGAGGCACCCTCTTCGACTTCGACGAATTCGTCATTGCCTTCGACGATGGCCTTCACCACGTCGCCGGTGGCGCTGTTGCGGCCTTCGATGATCGCGTCGGCGATACCGCGGGCGTACAGCGTGACAGCCTTCGACGAGTCGTCGTTGCCGGGGATCACGTAGTCGATGCCTTCGGGCGAGTGGTTGGAGTCCACCACGCCGATCAGCGGGATGCCCAGCTTCTTGGCTTCAGCCACGGCGATCTTGTGGAAGCCCACGTCGATCACGAAGATGGCGTCAGGCAGGGCGCTCATGTCCTGGATGCCGCCGATGTCCTTCTCGAGCTTCTCGATTTCACGCGTGAACGTGAGCTGCTCTTTCTTGCTCAGGTTGTCGAGGCCGGCTTCCTGCTGGGCCTTCATGTCCTTCAGGCGCTTGATCGAGGTCTTGACCGTCTTGAAGTTGGTCAGCATGCCACCCAGCCAGCGGGTGTCGACGTACGGCACGCCGGCACGGCGGGCTTCGGTCGCCACGATGTCACGGGCCTGGCGCTTGGTACCGACCATCAGGATGGTGCCGCGGTTGGCGGTGAGCTGCTTGGCGTACTTCATCGCCTCCTGGAACATCGGGAGCGACTTTTCCAGGTTGATGATGTGGATCTTGTTGCGATGGCCGAAGATGTACGGGGCCATCTTGGGGTTCCAGAAGCGGGTTTGGTGACCGAAATGGACACCTGCCTCCAGCATTTCGCGCATGGTCGTGGACATTGAAATTACTCCAAAGGTTGGGTCTAAAATCCAGCCCGTTTTGCGCTCTTCGAATCGAGTCACAACACCTTGATTGGGCCGGTTTGCGGATGTGTCTGGCTGGGAGCAATGAAAGCCGTTGCCCGGCCAGCGAAACCCAAAGAGTATAGCACGGGCGTCGCCCCTCCCCTGAACCTGAACCGCCCCGGCGGCACCCTGCAGCTCCCATGAACGACCTCCACGCCACCCGTCTCGACCTTCTGGCAGGTGGCACCGACGCCCGCACCGAAATGGAGCGCGCGCTCGACATCTCCAGGTCCGCCGCCTGCGCCCACGCCTTCACCCGGACGATGTTCGACGAGGCCCCGGGTTCGGCCCAGGCCTGCGACCCGGCGAGCCGCCTGGCCGGGCTCGCCTTCACGGCAAAAGACCTTTTCGACGTCGAGGGCCAGGCCACCCCTGCCGGCTCCGCCGTCCTCGCCCACGCCCCGGCCGCAAAGGCCGATGCTCCTGCCGTTGCTCGGCTGCGCGCCGCCGGTGGCGTGCTGACGGGCCGGACCAACATGACGGAATTCGCCTTCTCTGGCGTCGGCGTCAATCCACACCATGGAACGCCGGCCAACGTCAGCGACGCCGCGGTGCCGCGCATTCCGGGCGGCTCCTCGTCCGGGGCGGCGATCTCGGTGGCGAGCGGGGCCGCCTTCATCGGGCTGGGCTCCGACACCGGCGGCTCGATCCGCATTCCCGCGGCGCTCAACGGCATCGTCGGCTTCAAGAACACGGCCCGGCTGACGCCCACCGCCGGCGCCCTGCCGCTGTCGACCACCCTGGACACCGCCTGCGCCATGACCCGATCGGTGCGCGATGCCATCACCGCGCACGAGATCCTCGCCGCCCGGCGCGTGACCGCCGGCAACGCCCCGCTCTCCGCCTACAGGCTGGCCGTGGTGAAGAACCTGTTCTTCGATGGCGTCGAGCCCGCCGTCGCCACCGCCTTCGAGCGCTCGCTGAAGGCTCTGCGTGCCGCCGGCGCCCGCATCGTGGAGATCGAACTGCCCGAGCTCGCCGAACTCGGCGCCATCAATGCCACCGGCGGCTTCTCGGCTGCCGAGGCCTACGCCTGGCATCGCCTGCTGCTGGAACGCAGCGGCGCCGGCTACGACCCGCGCGTGGCCCAGCGCATCCTGCGCGGCGCGACGATGAAGGCGCACGAGTACATCGACCTGATCAACGCCCGACGCGACTGGATCGGCCGCGTCGAAGCCGCGCTCGCACCGTTCGACGCCGTGCTGTCGCCGACCGTGCCGATCACCGCGCCGCCCATCGCCAGCGTGGCGCCGGGCGCCGAGCGCGACGAAGAATTCTTCCGCGTCAATGCGCTGCTGCTGCGCAACCCGTCGGTCATCAACATGCTCGACGGGTGCGCCATCTCGCTGCCCTGCCACGTCCCCGGTGAATTGCCGGTGGGCCTGATGCTGTGGCATGCCGCGCTGCACGACGACGCCGTCCTTGCGGTGGCGCTCCAGACCGAACGCGCACTGCAAGAATAGCGGCCGACGGCGTCCGCTCCGCTGGCGCCGGCCATCTCTCTCATCCTGAACATTCAATGAAAATCGCGATCGTGGGCGCCGGCATCATCGGCGTCACCACCGCCTGGGAACTGGTTTCCGACGGCCATGAAGTGACCGTGTTCGAGCGCCGAGGCGCCGCCGCCGAGGAAGCCAGCTTCGCCAATGCCGGCGTGGTCGCTCCCGGATACGTCACGCCGTGGGCCGGTCCCGGCATGCGCGGCAAGGTGCTGCGCTCCCTGCTCTCTTCGCACGGCGCCATCAAGCTGCGCTGGCCCCTGGGCTCGCGCGACCTCGGCTGGCTCTCCCGCTGGCAGAAGGCCTGCAAGCTCGACACCTACCTCGCCAACCGCGCCCGCATGCAGCGTCTTGCCTTCTACAGCCGCAACCGGCTGCACGAGGTGACCGAGGCGCGCGAACTCAGCTACGAGCGCAGCGACGGCTACCTGGTGCTGCTGCGCTCCAAGCGCGAGAAGAAGCTGGTGCAGCCCGGGCTCGACGTGCTGCGCGCGGCCGGCAGCGTCTTCAAGGAAGTCGACGCCGACGAGGCCCGGCTGATCGAACCCGCCCTGAACCCTGATACCCCGCTGGCAGGCGCCATCCACCTGCCCGAGGACGAGGTGGCCAACTGCCGCCAGTTCGCACTGCTGCTCAAGTGGGAGGCCGAATCCTTCGGCGCCCAGTTCCATTTCAACTGCGACATCGCGCCGCTGAGCCGCGCAGCGCCCACCTCTCTCTCGCTCGCCAGCGGCTCGGACCCGGTCCGCTACGACGCCGTGGTGGTCTGCGCCGGACTGGAATCGGCCGCGCTGCTGCGGCCCCTGGGCCTGCGGATTCCGATGGCGCCGGTCTACGGCCATTCGGTCAGCGCGCCGATCCGCGAGCCGCTCAATGCGCCGCGCAGCGCGGTGATGGACGAGCGCTTCAAGGTCGCCATCTCCCGGCTGGGCCAGCGGGTGCGCGTGGCCGGCAGCGCGGAGATCGGCGGCTCGCTGGAGACGATGAATCCCGCCGCGGTGCAGACGCTCTACAAGGTGCTGCACGACTGGTTTCCGGGTGCCGCGACGCTGCAGTCGGGCATCCAGCAGTGGAAAGGCGCCCGGCCGATGCTGCCCGACGGTCCGCCGGTGCTGGGTGCCAGCGGCATTCCCGGCGTCTGGCTCAACCTCGGGCACGGATCGAGCGGCTGGGCACTCTCGTGCGGCAGCGCGCGCGTGCTGGGCGACCTGATCGCAGGGCGCGAGCCGGGCATCGACCTCGAAGGACTCGGGGTCGAACGGCTCAGTCTCTAGGACCCCATCGGCGCAACGCCTCCGGGCTTGCCGGCTTTTCGACGGGAAGCTCCGGCTCCGGAGGAGGCCGGAACCTGCCGGCCATCCAGCCCAGCAATCCGGGGCAGACCAACCCGAAGAAGACCAGGCACAAGCCGGCAGCCCCCAGGAGTGCCAGGCGCTCCAGCCCGGAAGTCGCTTCGGCCGGCAGGTCGAACCAGCGGACCACGCTGATGCCGAAACCGACATTGGCGGCCCAGGCCACGTCCCGCAGCGGAATCCATCGCCTGAACTCGGCCAGCAGGAAGATGCCCCACACAATGCACAGCAGGCCGAGAACCCACGCGAATCCGGCGATCCACGCCAGCGTCGCGGCGAGGAACGACACCAGCGCCGCGACGAGCAGAACAAGCAGCCAACCGGCGCCCTTGAAATTCATCCCCGGATCATAGGCAGGCAAGCCGCTGGCAGGCCGGCGGCACAATGCGTCGATGCAACGCATCACCTCCGCCACTGCTGCCGATCTGTTCGACATCGCTGCAACTCGCCGCATCGAGCAGGCAGCGTCGGCCGCCCTGCCCGCCCACACGCTGATGCAGCGCGCGGGCCTCGCGGTGGCGCGGCTCGCGATGGCGATCGCGCCGCATGCGCGCACGATCTGGGTGGCTTGCGGACCAGGCAACAACGGCGGCGACGGCTTCGAAGCTGCTGCGCAGTTGCGGCACCGGGGCTTCTTCCCGGTCGTCACCTTCCTCGGCGATGAAGGCAGGCTGCCGCCGGACGCCAAGGCATCGCTGCAGCGGGCTCGCGATGCAGGCGTCACCTTTGCCACGACGCCGCCTTCGGCCTTTGAACTCGCGATCGACGCATTGCTCGGCATCGGCTCGGCGCGTCCGCCCGACGGCACGATGGCCGATTGGCTCGAGCAGATGCACGCCAGCGGCCAACCCGTGCTGTGCGTCGATGTGCCCTCCGGGCTGAATGCGGATACCGGCACGCTGCCTCGGGGCGCCGGTCACGCACGGGCAGCCGCCCGCAGCTGCATCACCTTCCTCACGCTCAAGCCCGGCCTGTTCACGGCGCAAGGCCGCGACGCGGCGGGCACGGTCTGGTTCGACGATCTGGGTTGCGGCGCATTCAGGGACCGCCCCGTGGCGCGCATCGCCGGAGCGCCCGATGCGCAGCTTCGCGAGCATGCCTCGCACAAGGGCAGCTATGGCGACGTCGCGGTGATCGGAGGCGCCTCCGGCATGGCAGGCGCGGCTTTGCTGGCTGGCTCGGCGGCTCTGCATGGGGGCGCCGGCCGCGTGTTCGTCGGGCTGCTCGATCCGAGCGCAGCGCCCGTCGATACCGCGCAGCCCGAACTGATGCTGCGCGACGCACGAACGCTCGATCTCTCGAACATGACGGCCGTCTGCGGCTGCGGCGGAGCAGAAGCCGTGCGCGAACTTCTGCCACGTGTGCTCTCGACGGCGGCCGCGCTGGTGCTCGATGCAGATGCGCTCAATGCCATCGCAACCGACAACACACTGCAAGCCCAGCTGGCATCGCGCGGAAAAATTGGATCGCCAACGGTGATCACGCCGCATCCGCTGGAAGCGGCGCGCCTGCTGGGCAGATCGGTCGGGGAAGTCCAGGGCGACCGGATGGCCGCGGCGCGAGAACTCGCGGCGCGCTTCGGCGTCGTTGCCGTGCTCAAGGGATCAGGCACCGTCATCGCCGGCGCCGGCCAAACGACGCCCGTCATCAACCTGACCGGCAACGCCCGGCTCGCAACCGCGGGCACCGGCGACGTGCTGGCCGGAATGATCGGCGCAGCGCTGGCGGCGGGCCGCCCAGCGTTCGAAGCGGCACGCGAATCCGTCTGGCAGCACGGCCACATCGCCGACACCTGGCCGGCCGATGCGGCCCCGCTCACTGCCGGCGCGCTGGCCCGCCGCGCATCCGACTGAAAGACCCTAGCCGCGACCGACGAAGGGCATCTTCGTCGCCATGACGGTGTGGAACAGCACGTTGGCTTCCAGCGGCAGGTTCGCCATGTAGAGCACCGACTGGCCGACGATCTTGACGTCGATCAGCGGTTCGATCGCGAGCTCTCCGTTGGCCTGCGGCACGCCCTTGGCCATGCGCGCGGCCAGCTCGGTCATGGCGTTGCCCACGTCGATCTGGCCCACCGCGATGTCGTACTTGCGGCCGTCGAGCGACGCGGTCTTGGTCAGTCCTTCGACCGCGTGCTTGGTCGCGGTGTACGCGGCCGAGTTCGGGCGCGGCGCCGTGGCCGAAATCGAGCCGTTGTTGATGATGCGGCCGCCCATCGGCGTCTGAGCCTTCATCGTGCGGAAGGCCTGCTGGATGCAGAAGAACATGCCGGTCAGGTTGATGTCGACCACGCCCTGCCACTGCTCGGGTGTCCAGTCCTCGAACGGTCCCGGCGGGTTGCCCACGCCGGCGTTGTTGAACAGCAGGTCGACGCGGCCGAAGCGCTCGACCGTCGCGGCGAACAAGGCCTGCACCGAGGCTGCGTTCGACACGTCGGTGGGCACCGCGAAGGCGCGCGCGCCGGCGCCCGATTCTTCCGCCACCTGCTCCAGCGGCTCCAGGCGACGGCCTGCGAGCGCCACGCTCCAGCCGTCGGCCAGCAGCGCCAGCGCGGCTGCACGGCCGATGCCGGAGCCGGCACCCGTGACGATGGCGATACGGCCCTTGTTGTCTTCAGCGCTCATGCTGTCTGTCTCTTTCTTCTCGGTTGTCGATGGTTCGTTCGTTTAGATCATGGCGATGCGAGGCCGGTCAGCGGCGCGGCTTGCGCCCCTTGCCCTTCATCTTGCTGGCGGCTTTCTTCACCGCCGACTTGAAGGCCTGCATCGCCGACTGCGCACCGGCCGTGGCCGAAGTCGGCCGCTCGCCGCGGGGCTCGGCATTGCCGGCTTCCGCCTTGTTGCGCGTGCTGCGCTTGGCCGAGGCCTTCACGGGCACACCCGATGATGCCGCACCCTTGTCCTTCATCGCCCGCGTCGTCAGCTCCTCGCCTTCGCGAACGAGGCGGAAGTCGATCTTGCGGCCGTCCAGGTCGACGCGGCTCACCTGCACCCGCACCCGCGTGCCGATGGCGTAGCGGATGCCGGTGCGCTCGCCGCGCAACTCCTGGCGCATCTCGTCGAACTTGAAGTACTCGCCGCCGAGCTCGGTGATGTGCACCAGGCCCTCGACGTACATCGCGTCGAGCGTGACGAAGATGCCGAAGGTGGTGGCCGCAGTAACCACCCCGCCGTACTCCTCGCCGAGGTGCTCGCGCATGTACTTGCACTTGAGCCATGCCTCGACGTCGCGGCTGGCCTCGTCGGCACGGCGCTCGTTGGCGCTGCAGTGCAGGCCCGCGGCCTCCCATGCCAAAACTTCCTTGCTGGGCGCGACGGTGGCCTTCTGAGGCTTGGCCGTCGGCGCCTTCACGCGAGACGCGAGGCGCTTGGCCAGCTTGGCGTGTGCCTCGCCAGGGGTCGGCAGCATCGGCAGCTGGTAGCGCGTGTTGCCGAGGATCGCCTTGATCACGCGGTGCACCAGCAGGTCGGGATAACGCCGGATCGGACTGGTGAAGTGCGTGTAGGCCTCGTAGGCCAGGCCGAAGTGGCCGCTGTTGATCGGCGTGTAGATCGCCTGCTGCATCGAGCGCAGCAGCATGGTGTGGATCTGCTGCGCGTCGGGACGGTCCTTGGTGGCCTCGGCGATCGCCTGGAACTCGCCCGGCCTCGGCTCATCGGTGATGCTCAGGCCCACGCCCATCGCCTTCAGGTAGCCGCGAAGGATTTCCTTCTTCTCGGGCGTCGGGCCTTCGTGCACGCGGTACAGGCCAGGGTGCTTGCCCTGGGCGATGAAGTCGGCGCTGCAGACGTTGGCGGCGAGCATCGCCTCCTCGATCAGGCGGTGCGCCTCGTTGCGCGTGCGCGGCACGATCTTCTCGATGCGGCCGGCGTCGTCGCAGATGATCTGGGTCTCGGTGGTCTCGAAGTCGACGGCGCCGCGCTTGCCGCGCTGCTTGAGCAGCGCCTTGTAGACGTCGGCGAGGTTCAGCAGGTCCTTGACGCGTTCCTTGCGCTTCGCAGCCTCGGGGCCGCGGGTGTTGCTAAGGATCGCAGCCACCTCGGTGTACGTGAAGCGCGCGTGGCTGAACATCACTGCCGGATAGAACTGGTAGGCGTAGATTTCGCCGTCGGCATCGACCAGCATGTCGCACACCATGCACAGGCGCTCGACTTCGGGATTGAGCGAGCACAGGCCGTTCGACAGCTTCTCGGGCAGCATCGGGATCACCCGGCGCGGGAAGTAGACGCTGGTGGCGCGGTCGTAGGCGTCGATGTCGATGGGCGAGCCGGTCTGCACATAGGCGCTGACATCGGCAATGGCAACCAGCAGGCGCCAGCCCTTGCCGCGACCCACCTTCGCGGGCTCGCAATAGACGGCGTCGTCGAAGTCACGCGCGTCTTCACCGTCGATGGTGACGAGCGGGACGTCGGTGAGGTCGACGCGGCCTTTCTTGTCGGCCGGGCGGACCTTCTCGGGCAGTGCCTTGGCTGCGGCCAGGCACTCCGCGGAAAATTCATGCGGCACGCCGTACTTGCGCACGGCAATCTCGATCTCCATGCCGGGGTCGTCGATCTCGCCCAGCACCTCCTTCACGCGGCCCACGGGCTGGCCGAAAAGGGCCGGCGGTTCGGTGAGCTGCACGACAACGACCTGCCCCACCTTCGCGGGACCGGTCGCTCCCTTGGGAATCAGGACGTCCTGGCCGTAGCGCTTGTCTTCCGGTGCGACGAGCCAGATGCCGCCTTCGTGCAACAGGCGGCCAATGATGGGCTGCTCAGGGCGCTCGACGATCTCCACCACGCGCCCTTCGGGACGTCCGCGGCGGTCCTGGCGCACGATGCGCGCCTTGACGCGGTCCTTGTGCAGCACCGCGCGCATTTCGTTCGGGGGCAGATAGATGTCCGCTTCGCCATCGTCGCGCTGCACGAAGCCGTGCCCGTCGCGATGTCCTTGAACAGTTCCTTCGATTTCATCCAGCAGGCCGCTGGAAGTGACATTATTTTTGATATGATCTCCTTCTTTCCTGAAATTCAAAACGTAGTTGCTTCTGCAACTACGTGGGCCCAGATGGCGGAATTGGTAGACGCACTAGTTTCAGGTACTAGCGAGTAACATCGTGGAGGTTCGAGTCCTCTTCTGGGCACCAAGTTTAAACAGACCCTTACCAGGTCATTCGATTCAAGCCACCGGTCTCCGGTGGCTTTTTTCATTGCCGATCGAATCCGCATCGAACGGTCGGCGCAACCGGACAGGCAAGAGCCGGACCAGCGCCAGTTTTTTTGCGCGCGCCCCGTTTTTTTTGGGCAGCCGCGACAAATTGTGTATACTTGCAGTCTTTGCTGAAAAGCAGAGTCAGCCCAGATGGCGGAATTGGTAGACGCACTAGTTTCAGGTACTAGCGAGTAACATCGTGGAGGTTCGAGTCCTCTTCTGGGCACCAGATCCAAATTGACCCCCGCCAGGTCATCCGAAACAAGCCACCGGTCTCCGGTGGCTTTTTTCATGGTCGATCGGATCCGCATCAAACGGGCAGTGCGATCAGGTCGTGGCCCTCTGCACCCACGATGCGCGCGCGGGTGAACTCACCCACCTTCAGCGTCTTGCTGATCTTCTCGGGCGGCAGCAGACGGACCGTGCCGTCGATCTCCGGCGCATCTGCGTACGTACGCCCCACCCCGCCCTTGCGACCCAGGGCGGGCGCCGAATCGACCAGCACCTGCATCGTCGAGCCGATGCGCCTTTGCAGCTTGGCGATCGACACGGCCTCGGCCACCTCCATGAAGCGCGCACGGCGCGCCTCGCGCTCGGCCTCCGGCAGCATGCCGGGGATGTCATTGGCGGTGGCGCCTTCGACGGGGCTGTAGGCAAAGCAGCCGGCGCGGTCGATCTCGGCTTCGCGGATGAAATCGAGCAGGTGCTCGAACTCCTGCTCCGTCTCGCCAGGAAAGCCCGCGATGAAGGTACTGCGGATGACGAGCTCGGGGCACACCTCGCGCCAACGCGCCAGTCGCTCCAGGTTCTTCTCGCCGCTGGCCGGGCGCTTCATGCGCTTGAGCACATCAGGATGGCTGTGCTGCAAGGGCACGTCGAGGTACGGCAGCACCTGGCCGCTCGCCATCAGCGGAACGATCTCGTCGACGCTGGGGTACGGGTACACGTAGTGCAGTCGAACCCAGGCGCCGTACGGCTCGGCGATTTCACCAAGCGTGCGCACCAGTTCGAGCATGCGCGTCTTCACGGGCTTGCCGTCCCAGAAACCGGTGCGGTACTTCACGTCGACCCCATAGGCCGAGGTGTCCTGGCTGATCACCAGCAGTTCTTTCACGCCACCTTCGAACAAGGCCTTGGCCTCGCTCAGCACATCGCCCACAGGCCGCGACACGAGGTCGCCGCGCATCGATGGAATGATGCAGAAGGTGCAGCGATGGTTGCAGCCCTCGCTGATCTTCAGGTACGCATAGTGCCGCGGCGTCAGCTTGAGGCCGGCGACCCCGAAGGTATTCGGCACGAGGTCGATGAAAGGATCGTGCGGCTTCGGCAGATTGGCATGCACCGCATCCATCACCTCCTGCGTGGCGTGCGGACCGGTCACGGCCAGCACGCTCGGGTGCATCTGGCGCACCAGGTTGCCGCCCTGGTCGCCGGTCTTGGCGCCAAGGCAACCGGTGACGATCACGCGGCCGTTCTCGGCCAGCGCCTCGCCGATCGTGTCGAGGCTCTCCTTCACGGCGTCGTCGATGAAGCCGCAGGTGTTGACGATCACCAGATCGGCGCCTTCGAAAGTCTTGGCAGTTTGATAACCCTCGGCACTCAGCTGGGTCAGGATCAGTTCGGAATCGGTCAGGGCCTTGGGGCAGCCAAGGCTCACGAAGCCGACCTTGGGGGCGGTCGGCGCGGCCATGCGTTCGGGGGAGGCAACTTCGCTCATATGCCTCTATTGTCCCAGCTATCGGAGACGGCGGGGCAACCACCGCTTGCGGGCACCTGCCGCAGGTCAGGAACGCTTGATGCCAAAGGCCCCCAGCACCTGCTCGGTGTTCTTCTGCATCTGCTCCTGCATCTGAAGGAACACGTTCTTCGATTGCTCGACGTAGCTGCCCATCAGCCCCTGCAGCATCGGCGACTGCATGGTCATGAAGCGGGCCCACATCTCGGGGGTCAGGCCCTCGGCCTTTTCGGCGAGCTGCGCCTGCACCTCGGTCATGGCCTGGATGTTCTTCTCGAGGTACGGCCCCATGTAGCCCTGCATGGCCTGACCGTAGAAGCGGATGATGTTGGCCAGCACCTGCTCCGTGAACATCGGCGCGCCGCCCGCTTCTTCTTCGAGGATGATCTGCAGCAGGATGCTGCGCGTGAGGTCGTCGCCGGTCTTGGCATCACGCACCACGAACTGGGCATTCTGGATGACCAGCTGCTTCACCTCGGTCAGCGTGATGTACGTGGATGTCTCGGTGTCGTAGAGCCTTCGGTTCGGGTACTTCTTGATCACACGCTGTACCGGCTTGACCCCGGACTTCTTGCTCTGCACTGCGGACTCCTTCACATGGACGCCCATGTCGTCGGACGATTCTAGGGAGCGGTTTTGCTGCGCCGCGACAAGGTTTACCCTGACCGGGCCGGCCACTTGCCTCAATCGGACGAGGTCGCGTATTCGGCGCCGCACACATTGCAGGCGGCGACCTCGGGCCTCTCTCCCTCGGCTTCGCGGAATCGCAGCGGCGTCTTGTGGCCATAGACCACCCAGCAGCGCGGACAGTGCTCCTGTCCAACGGTAGGCAGATAGGCCCGCGCACGCTGCTCGGCACGCTCCTCCGTCAGGGGCATGCCCTGGCGGTGCGCACGCGCCACTTCCCGGGCAGCCATCGTGTCGGTGCGCCCGCTCGCGTAGTCGTTGATGCCGTAGACGGCACGCGCAAACTCGATGGGAGCCTGCTTCAGCAATGCGGCCAGACGCTTGTCGGCATGAGTCCGATCAGCCGTGGTCGACCGCATATTCATCGAATCGCTTATCAAGAAAAATGGAATGAAGTTGCAGAGTGACCAAGGTAGCACAAGTACGTGGCCGAGGTCTTTGCCTGCATCATCACAAGGGGCGATATACACACCGGAGAACCCGGTGGATGATCTGTTCAATTGACCCGGTGGTTGGCCGGGGTTGAAACAGAAATTGGTAGGCGCGATTGGACTCGAACCAACGACCCCCACCATGTCAAGGTGGTGCTCTAACCAGCTGAGCTACGCGCCTAAGGATGTGTCCGAGAAGCAGTTATTGTAGCAGGAGAAATCGCGTTTTTCAGCGACGACGTGCAGATCGCACACCAATAACTGCAGTGACCAGCCCAAGAACCTGCGTGAGGCGCGCTGCATCTGCGATTTCCACGGTGAACGTCATCCACGCAGTGCCCTTGATCGACTGCGTCTGCACGCCGATCACGTTCATCTTCTCGCGCGCGAAGACATCCGAGATATCGCGCAGGAGGCCCTGGCGGTCGGCCGCTTCGACAGCTACGTCGACCGCATACACAGGCGCCTCGGCGCCCTTCTTCGCGACGCCCCACTCCACGTCGATGACGCGTTCGCCATCTTTCGCGGCCATCGTGCGGAAGTTGCTGCAGTCGCTGCGATGCACGCTGACGCCATGGCCGCGCGTGACGAAGCCGCGGATCGCATCGGGCGGCGCCGGCTTGCAGCACTTGGCCAGCTGCGTCATCAGCGAAGACACGCCCACCACGAGCACGCCGCCCTTGCCCGACTTCTCGCTGCCGCGTGCCTTCTTGATGAGTACGCCGTCGTCGGGGCCCTGTGCGGGTTCGGGCGGACGCAGCAGCGTCTCGATGTTGCGCAGGGAGAACTCGTCCTTGCCGACGACTTCGAACAGATGGTCTGCCGACTTGAAGCCGAGCTGCGAGGCAAGATCCTCGAGCCGCACCGCGGTCTTGCCTTCGCGCTGCAGCAGCTTCTCGACGGCCTCGCGTCCACGCGCCACGGTCTCGTGCGTGATCTGCGCGTTGAACCATGCACGCACCTTCGCGCGCGCACGGTTGCTGGCGAGATAACCGAGCTCCGCGTTCAGCCAGTCGCGCGACGGGCCGCCCTCCTTGGCCGCGATGATCTCGACCGTCTGTCCGTTCGACAGCGGCGTGTTCAGCGGAACCATCGCGCCATCGACGCGAGCCCCTCTGCAGCGATGCCCCAGCGTCGTGTGCACGGTATAGGCAAAGTCGACCGGCGTCGCCCCTTGAGGCAATTCGACGATCGCCGCATCGGGCGTCAGCACGTAGATGCGGTCGTCGAACAGGCCCTGCCCCTGCAGGCCGCCCGAAAGATCGCGCTCCCACGCGAGCAGTTGCCGAAGCACCGCGATCTTCGCGTCGTACTCGCCGCTGGCCCACACGCCCGCGTAGCCCTTGTGGCCCGCTTCCTTGTAGGCCCAGTGCGCAGCCACGCCATGCTCGGCGTGGTCGTGCATCTCTTCTGTGCGGATCTGGATCTCGATCGGCTTGCCGGCCTTGCCATCGACCAGCTCGCGCACCACCGTGTGCAGCGACTGGTACCCATTGGGCTTGGGGCGCGCGATGTAGTCGTCGAACTCCTCGTCGATGGGCTGGAAGTGCGAGTGCACCCAGGCCAGCGCCGCATAGCAGTCCTTCACGTCGGGCACCACCACGCGCAGCGCCAGGATGTCGAAGACCTGCGCGAAGTCGAGCGACTTGCCGCGCATCTTCTTCACGATGCTGTAGATGTTCTTGGGCCGCCCCTGCACCGCGGCCTTGATGCCCTCGGTCTGCAGCTCGCGCTCCAGCTTGGAGCGCAGCTGCTCCACGTAACCCTCGCGCTCGACGCGCTTCTCGTCAAGAAGCCGTGCGATCAGCTTGTAGGTCTCGGGCTCGAGGAAGCGGAACGAAAGATCCTCGATCTCCCACTTCACCTGCCAGATGCCCAGCCGGTTGGCCAGCGGCGCGAAGACCTGCAGCGACTCGCGCGCGACCCCCTCGGGGGCTGGCTGCTTGCTTGCGGCCGCATGGCGCAGGGTCTGCAGGCGCGAAGCCAGCCGCAGCATCACGACGCGCAGGTCGCGCGAGAACGCAAGCAGCATCTTGCGCACGTTCTCGGTCTGCGCGCCGGCGCCCTCGATGTGATGTCCCTGCGAGGCCGAGCGGGCCTGCTCCTGCACGCGTACCAGCTTGGTCGTCTCGACGGCGAGCGAGGCGAAGTTGTCGCCGAACACCTTGGCGATCACCTCCTGCGGACGGTTCAGGTGCTGGCACGAATAGACCAGGTAGCTCGCCGCCTGCATCGCCTCGGAGCCCCCCATCTTCGCAACGATGGCAGCCACCGCGTCGGCGTGCGCGAGCGTGTTCTCTCCTGTATCGAGCTTCTCGTCGGCGATCAGCGGCTCGGCGAAGGCGCGCGCGCGGGCCAGCATGTTCTCCATCACCGGCGTGCGCTCGGCCGTCGCCGCGGACAGCGGGTAATCGACCATGACCGCCTCTGACGCGGTTGCCGTCTGCAGACTCGATGAATCGCGCTTCACGCTTCGCTCACTCACTTGCTCAAATCAGTCAATCGGCTGCGGATCAGTCGAAAAGGAACCTGGTGACGACTGCTATCTGAGCGGGATCGACGAAGGTCGGCGCATGGCCCACGCCTTCGAACTCGACCAGCGTGGCGTGCGGTCCGCGCTGCGTCATGGCCACGGCCGTGTCGCGCGACAGGAGGTCCGATTCGGCACCGCGGGTGAGAAGCGTGCGCGCCTGGATGGCGTCGTACAGGCTCCACATGATCGCACCGCCCTGCGCAGCGGCTTCCGGCGTGATCGCACGAAGCGCCACGCCGATGGCCGGGTCGTAGTGAAGCAGCCAGCGGCCGCCTTCGCCAGGTTCGTCGCCCCGTGCCTCGACCTTCGCCGAACCATCGGACGTGCGCTGCGAGGCAGGCACCACCATGTGCTGCGACAGCGCCAGCCACTGCTGCGGCGTGTGCGGACCAAAGGTGGTCGACAGCGCCCACATGGCATCGGCCGCCGCCTGCACGCTCTCGTAGCTGCCGCTCTTGCCGACGTAGGCGCCGATGCGCTGAAGCGCCACCGGCTCGATGGTCGGGCCGACGTCGTTCGCGACGAAGCGGCGGATGGGCCGCGCCAGCGGCAATTCCTTGTGGCCTGCCAGCACGAAGCCGATGAGCCCGCCCATGCTGGTGCCGATGTAGTCGAGCGTGCCGATCGGCTGCTCGCGATGCAGTCGGGCGATCAGCGCGACCATGTCGGCCGCATACACCGGCACCTGGTAGAGAGATGGATCGCGCAGCCAGTCGCTGCGCCCACGGCCCACCACGTCCGGGCAGACCACGCGCACGTCGCCGCCAGCACGCTCCACGATGGACTGGGCCAGCAGGTCGAAATCGCGCCCCTGCCGGGTCAGTCCATGCACGCAGACCACGACGTGTTCGCTGCCCGCGTCGCCCCATTGCCAATAGGCCATGCGGTGGCCGCCCTGGGCGTCATCGCACGCCACGTGATGAAGCGTCGGTTCGGTCATGGAAACGAAGGTGTCCTGGTGCGGATAATTGTCTCGTCGCATCCTAATTCATCCGGAGATTGATCTTCATGCTCAAAGGCAAAACCGCGCTTGTTACGGGGTCCACCAGTGGCATCGGCCTCGCCATCGCCAAGTCCCTCGCCCAGCAGGGCGCAGACATCGTGCTCAACGGCTTCGGCGATTACGCCGCGCCCAAGTCCGAGGTCGAGGCGCTGGGCGTGCGCGCCGAGTACCACGGCGCCGACATGAGCAAGCCCGAGCAGATCGAGGACATGATGAAGTTCGCCGCGTCGAAGTTCGGCCGCGTCGACATCCTGGTGAACAACGCCGGCATCCAGCATGTCGCCAAGGTGGAAGACTTCCCGCTCGAACGCTGGGACGCGATCATCGCGATCAATCTCACCAGCGCCTTCCACACCACGCGGCTGGCAATCCCCGCGATGCGCGAGGCCAACTGGGGCCGGGTCATCAACATCGCCTCCGCGCACGGACTGGTGGCGTCGGCGCAGAAGTCGGCCTATGTCGCGGCCAAGCACGGCATCGTCGGCCTGACCAAAGCGGTCGCGCTGGAAACCGCGACCACGGGAGTCACCGTCAACGCGATCTGCCCCGGCTGGGTGCTGACTGCGCTGGTGCAGAAGCAGATCGACGACCGCGCAGCGCGCGAAGGCATCACCGTCGCGCAGGCCCGGAACGACCTGCTTGGCGAAAAGCAGCCTTCGCTGCAGTTCACCACCGTCGAGCAACTGGGCGGCCTGGCCGTCTTCCTGTGCTCGCCGGCTGCCGATCAGGTCCGTGGCCAGGCCTGGGCGATGGACGGCGGCTGGACTGCCCAATAGAGGGTAGCCCGCCGGCGGGGACCTGCCCTCTCTATCTATATATGGGCTCTACTTGAGCTGCACGGAGCCCGACACCGTCACCACCACGGCGGTCTTGCCGGCCTCGACCGGCACCGCCGAATCGGCGGAGGAGAAGGACTTGGCCTGCACCGCCATCATGCGCGGGCGGATCGGGCCGTTGTCGCTCGCGTTCACCGACACCTCGCGCAGCGTGTAGCCGCCGAAGCCGAAGCCCTTGGCCAGTTCGTTGGCCTTCTGCTTGAAGTTCTCGATGGCGATGTTCTGCGCCTCGGTCTCGGTCTTGGCCCTCTGCTCGCGGCTCAGGCCGAAGCCGACATTGCCGACGTTGAGCGTGGTGATGCGCCCTGCCGTCTGGGTGATGCGGGGGAAGTCGCGGCCTTCGAGCACCAGCTCGGTCGAGCCCTGCCAGCCGTTGATCTTGCCTTCCTTCGTGTAGCGCGGCGACAGGCTGAAGTTGCCGGTGCGCACGTCGAGCTGACCGGTCTGGGCGTTCTTCTTCGCCTCGGACAGCGCGGCGTCGAGCGCGGCCTTCAACTGGGTCTGCACGGTGGCGGCGTCGGCGGCATCGCGGGTGGTCACGAGGGTCATGCTCAGCATGTCCTGCTGGACTTCGACGGTGCCCGATGCCGTCAGCTGCAGCACGTTCTGGGGCGCGGGCGCGACGACGTTCTGGGCCAGCGCGTTGCCGGCGGCAGCCAGGGCGGCGCAGGCCGCAAGCAGTTTGATCTTTTTCTTCATGGCGAAGTACTCCCGATGTTGGTATGGAAAGGCAGGCGCCGGGCTTGCCGCGGCAGGCCGCAGGCGCATCGATGCCGCATCAGCGGCGCTGGCTGCGCGGCGCCAGCGGCAAAGTGCCCACCGCGGGCGGCGGCACCGGCACGATGCGCTCGGCCGGCTGCGATTCTGCCGAATTGAGCAAAGCACCCGCGGCGGGCGGGGCCCATTGGCCGCGTACCTGCTGGCGCAGTTCGAACAGCTCGGCGGGCGTGAGGCGCCTTCCGGCGATCGCTTCTCCGCGGCGCTTCTCCTCGCGCTGCTCGGCACGGTGGGCGGCGACGGCGTCGCGGACTTCGTTGCGTCTTGCCTCGCCGACCCGGAGGAAGTCGCCGGAAACCGCCAGCGACGGGCCGCAGGCGAAAACGAGGATGAGCGGCAGTGCGGGGAAAGGACGTCTCATTGAGGCGAAAGTCATCGGTACACGCGACTTTGCCACTGCCGGACTAACGTCGAATGACCAGACCGCGAGTGTCCGCAAGTTTTGTAACTTAGTGTCAAACCCCAAGCAAATCCGGCTCAACCGGACCGCAACGCCTTCAGAATCGGCGCTGTTACAAATTCGACGTTGTAGAAATGACTCAAGTTCCCGCTCGCACCGACAAGATCGTGATCGTCGACGACGACGCCCGCATCCGCGACCTGCTGCGCCGCTACCTGACGCAGGAAGGCTTCGAAGTGATCGTGGCCGAGGACGGCAAGGCGCTCAACCGCATCCTGTTGCGCGACACGGTCGACCTGATCGTGCTCGACCTGATGATGCCCGGCGAGGACGGCCTGTCCGTATGCCGCCGCCTGCGTGCCGCCAACGACCGCACGCCGATCATCATGCTCACCGCCAAGGGTGAGGACGTGGACCGCATCGTCGGCCTCGAAGTCGGCGCCGACGACTACCTCGGCAAGCCTTTCAACCCCCGCGAACTGCTGGCCCGTGTGCACGCCGTTCTGCGCCGCCGCCCGCCGCTCGAGGCGCCCGGCGCCCCCTCCACCGAGAACGAGACCGTCACCTTCGGCCCGTTCGCCTTCGACCTCGGTTCGCGCACCCTGAAGAAGGATGGCGAAGAGCTCTCGCTGACCACCGGCGAGTTCGCGATGCTGAAGGCGCTGGTGCGCCATCCGCGTCAACCGCTGTCGCGCGAGAAGCTGGCGCAGCTGGCGCGCGGCCGTGAGTTCGAGCCTTTCGACCGCAGCCTGGACGTGCAGATCTCGCGCCTGCGCAAGCTCGTGGAGTCCGACGCCGCTGCGCCCCGCTACATCCAGACCGTCTGGGGCGTGGGCTACGTGTTCGTGCCGGACGGCACGGCCTGACGCCACGTTGAAAGGTGGCCGTCGGCCAACCCCCCAGACCCGGCGCTGCCCAGGAGGACGGCGCGCAGGTCACGATGCCCAGCCCGCTCGAAGCGAGCTCGCAGCGTGACCGCCGCCCCGGCCTCAAGCTGGGCTTCAGCCTTTTCTGGCGCACCTTCTTCCTGCTCGCTCTGCTGCTGATCGGCTGCACGGTCGCCTGGCTGCAGACTTTCCGCTCGCTCGAATACGAGCCGCGCGCCATCCAAACGGCGCACCAGATCGCCTCGCTCGTGAACCTCACGCGGGCTGCGCTGGTGTACTCCGACGCCATCACCCGCGTGTCGCTGATCAAGACGCTGGCCGACCAGGAGGGCGTGCGCATCCTGCCGCGCGAGCCCAACGACCGCTTCCAGCCCTACACCAGCGGCGCGCTCGACCTGCGCGTGACCGAGGAGCTCATCGAGCAGCTCGGCGAAGGCACGACCGTGGCAAGCCGCGTGAACGACGAGGCGGGCCTGTGGATCGGCTTCACCATCGAAAGCGACACCTACTGGCTGCTGCTCGACCCGACCCGCTTCAGCCGCGTGGGCGGACGCACCTGGCTGGTATGGCTGAGCACCGCCATGGCGCTGTCGCTGGCGGGTGCGGCGCTGATCACGCGGCTCATCAACCTGCCGCTCAAGCAGCTGTCGCGCGCGACCATGCAGGTGCGCGAAGGCGAGTACGAGGCTCACCGCCTCGACGAGCGCGCCCGCACCAACGAGATCCGCGCGGTCAACATCGGCTTCAACCGCATGGCGGACCAGCTCGCCAAGATCGAGCAGGACCGCGCCATCATGCTGGCCGGCATCTCGCACGACCTGCGCACGCCGCTGGCCCGGCTGCGGCTGGAAACCGAGATGAGCGTGGCCGACGAGGACGCGCGCGACCACATGGCCGCCGACATCGCCCAGCTCGACGCGATCATCGACAAGTTCCTCGACTACGCGCGGCCCGACCACGTCGACCCCAAGCCGGTGCTGCTGCGCGACGTGGTCGATGCCTGCACCTACGCCGTGCAGGACTACGAGGAGATGAACATCAAGGTCGAGGTGCCGCCCGACCTGCGCGTGATGGGCGACGAGGTCGAGCTCACGCGCGTCATCTCCAACCTGGTCGAGAACGCGCGCCGCTACGGCAAGACGCCCTCCACCGGCGTGGCCGACGTGACGATCCAGGCGCAGGCCAACAACGACGCGGTGCTCATCAAGGTGCGCGACCACGGCGCGGGCGTGGAGCCGGCCCTGCTCGCGCAGCTGACCAAGCCCTTCTTCCGCGGCGACACCGCACGGACATCCGCGGCCGGCGCGGGACTGGGCCTGTCGATCGTGGCGAAGAACATCGAGCGCATGGGCGGCACCTTCGCGCTGACGAGCACGCCGGGTCGGGGTCTGGCGGCGCACATCCGCATGCCGCGCGCGATGCCACCCGGCACCAAGCCCGGCGAACCGCAGGGCGGCAGCGGAAAGAAGCCCGCCTGACTGGTGGCCGCCGGCCGCGCTGGTCTTGCTTATCTGTGGAGAAGAACGGCCGCGCGAGCCTCCATCGCTCGGCCCTCGCCCACCGGGCCGAGCTTCTCGGCGGTCTTGGCCTTCACGTTCACCTGCTCCAACGCCACGCCCAGCGTGTCGGCGATGCGCTGGCACATGAGCGGAATGTGCGGCGCGAGCTTGGGCGCCTGCGCGATCACCGTGCTGTCGACGTTGCCGATCTCCCAGCCCGCGGCACGCACCCGGCGCGCCGCCTCGGCCAGCAGCACGGCCGAATCGGCGCCGCGGAACTGCGGATCGGTGTCCGGAAAGTGCCGGCCGATGTCGCCGAGCCCCGCGCCGCCCAGCAGCGCGTCGGTGATGGCATGCAGCAGCACGTCGGCGTCCGAATGGCCGAGCAGGCCGGTGGTGTGCGGCACTTCGATGCCGCCGAGGATCAGCTTGCGCCCCGCCACCAGCTGATGGACGTCCCAGCCTTCGCCGATGCGGATGTTGAAAGTCGCTGCGGTCATGCCAGCTCCTTCCTGCGGCCCAGCAGCACGGCCTCGGCCAGGGCGAAGTCTTCCGGAAAGGTGACCTTGAAGTTCTGGGCGCTTCCGGGTACCAGCAGTGGCGACAGTCCGATCGCCTCGATGGCGCTGGCCTCGTCGGTGACGGCGTCGCCGGCGCGCTCCAGCGCGTCGAGCAGCATGCCGATGCGGAACATCTGCGGCGTCTGCGCCAGCCACTTGTCGGCGCGCGGCAGGGTCTGCGCCACGCGGCCTTCGGTGGTGGACGACTTCAGCGTGTCGGCCAGCCGCTGAGCCAGCAGGCCGCCGACGGCATCGTGCTCGCAGGCGGCGATGAGCGCCTCGATCTGGCTGGAGGTGACGAGGCAGCGGGCCGCGTCGTGCACCAGCACCCAGTCGTGCGCGCCGGCGCCCTTCTGGCGCAGCGCCGCGAGACCGTTGCGCACGGTGGCGGCGCGGGTCACGCCGCCCACGCGCAGCAGGTACTCGTTCTCGGCCGGAAAGCGCGGCAGCACCGCGTTCACGTCCCGGTCGTCCGGCGACACCACCAGCGCCAGCCCGGCGAAGCGCCCCGACATCGCGCGGAAGGCCTCCAGCGTATGGGCCACCATCGGCGGGCCGGCCAAGCGCCGGTACTGCTTGGGTTGCGTGGACTGCGCATGCCCCGCGCGATGGCCGGAGCCGGCGCACGGGATCAGCACGAAGAGTCGGGAAGAGGACATGGGGCCCAGCGTCGGCCGTGGCCGACAAGCGGATAAAGGGCCGCCATTCTAGAATTGCCCGTTACGCACACCCCTCGCCAGCCGGCGCGGGGTGTTGTGCATTTCCATCAAGCGTTCCATGGACCTCCCCCACCTCACGGCGGGCAAGCGATTCACGCTGCCGCGTCCTCCCTTGTCGGCAGATGCCTTGCTGCTGGCGCAACTGGCCATGCGCGAGAAAGCCGCCGGGCGCGCTACCGCGATGTTCACGGCCGACGCCAACGACGCCCAGCGCCTGATCGACGAGATCGCGTTCTTCGCCCCCGACCTGCGCTGCGCCCTGTTCCCCGACTGGGAGACGCTGCCCTACGACAGCTTCTCGCCTCACCAGGACCTGATCAGCGAGCGCCTGGCCACCCTCTGGCGCATCAGCCAGAAAGAGGCCGACGTGGTGCTGGTCCCCGCCACCACCGCGCTCTACCGGCTGGCGCCGCCCTCCTTCCTGGCCGGCTACACCTTCCACTTCAAGGCGAAGCAGAAGCTGGAGGAATCGAAGCTCAAGGCCCAGCTCACGCTGGCCGGCTACACCCACGTGACGCAGGTGGTGAGCCCCGGCGAATACGCGGTGCGCGGCGGCCTGATCGACCTGTTCCCCATGGGCTCGCTCGTGCCCTTCCGCGTCGACCTGTTCGACGACGAGATCGACACCATCCGCACCTTCGACCCCGACACCCAGCGCAGCCTCTACCCGGTGCCCGAGGTCCGGCTGCTGCCGGGCCGCGAGTTCCCGATGGACGACGACGCGCGCGGGCGCTTCCGCAGCCGCTGGCGCGAACTGCTCGAAGGCGACCCGACCAAGAGCCGCGTCTACAAGGACATGGGCAACGGCGTGGCCACCGCCGGCATCGAGTACTACCTGCCGCTGTTCTTCGACGAGACGGCCACCGTGTTCGACTACCTCGGCGCCGACGCCACCGTGGTGCTGCACGGCGACCTGGAACCAGCCTTCCAGCATTTCTGGCAGGACACCAACGAGCGCTACCGCCTCGTGCGCGGAGACCCCGAGCGCCCCGCCCTGCCGCCCGAGGCGCTGTTCCTGAACGCCGAACAGTTCTACCAGCGCGCCAAGCCGCATGCGCAGCTCGCCATCCGCGGCGACGTGGACACCGACACGCCCTACGCCGAGTTCGACAGGCTGCCGCCCTTTGCCGTGGTGCGCGGCGCCGAAGACCCGCTGGTCGGGCTGAAGGCCCACATCGCGAAGACGCCGCACCGCGTGCTGCTGATCGCCGAGAGCGAAGGCCGCCGCGAGAGCCTGCTCGACTTCCTGCGCGCCAGCGGCGTGAATCCACCGGCCTTCGATTCGCTGGCCGAGTTCGAGGCGTCCGGCGACGAGAAGACGGGCATCGCCACCGCCGCGCTGGCCTCTGGCTTCGCGTGGCGCGAGCAGGGCATCGACTTCGTCACCGAAACCGAACTCTTCGCCACCGCGCCCACCACGCGCCGGCGCAACAAGAAGCAGGAGCAGGTCAGCGACGTCGAGGCGCTCATCAAGGACCTGTCGGAGCTCAACGTGGGCGACCCGGTGGTCCACAGCGCGCACGGCATCGGCCGCTACCGCGGCCTGATCCACATGGACCTGGGCCAGGGCAACGGCCCCGACGGCAAGCCGCTGCTGCAGGAAATGCTGCACCTGGAATACGCCGACAAGGCCACGCTCTACGTGCCCGTGAGCCAGCTGCACCTGGTCAGCCGCTACACCGGCGTCAGCGCCGACGAGGCACCGCTGCACAAGCTGGGCTCCGGCCAGTGGGAAAAGGCCAAGCGCAAGGCCGCCGAGCAGGTGCGCGACTCGGCCGCCGAGCTGCTCAACATCTACGCCCGCCGTGCGGCGCGCGAAGGCCATGCCTTCCGCTACTCGCCGGCCGACTACGAGGTGTTCGCCAACGACTTCGGCTTCCAGGAGACCGCCGACCAGAAGGCGGCCATCCACGCCGTGGTGCAGGACATGATCTCGCCGCAACCCATGGACCGCCTCGTGTGCGGCGACGTGGGCTTCGGCAAGACCGAGGTGGCGCTGCGCGCGGCCTTCATCGCCGTCACCGGCGGCAAGCAGGTGGCCTTCCTCGCGCCCACGACGCTGCTGGCCGAGCAGCACTACCAGACGCTGGTCGATCGCTTCGCCAAGTGGCCGGTGAAGGTGGCCGAGATGAGCCGCTTCCGCTCCGCCAAGGAGGTCGCCGCCGCCGCCAAGGGGCTGGCCGACGGACAGGTCGACATCGTGGTCGGCACGCACAAGCTGCTTTCGCAGTCGGTCAAGTTCAAGAACCTGGGCCTGCTCATCATCGACGAGGAGCATCGCTTCGGCGTGCGCCACAAGGAGGCGATGAAGGCCATGCGCGCCGAGGTCGACGTGCTCACGCTCACCGCCACGCCGATCCCGCGCACGCTGGGCATGGCGCTCGAAGGGCTGCGCGACCTGAGCGTGATCGCCACCGCGCCGCAGCGGCGCCTGGCCATCAAGACCTTCGTTCGCAACGAGGGCACCGGCGTGATCCGCGAGGCCGTGCTGCGCGAGCTCAAGCGCGGCGGGCAGGTCTACTTCCTGCACAACGAGGTCGAGACCATCGAGAACCGCCGCCAGAAGCTGGAAGAGATCCTTCCAGAGGCGCGCATCGCCGTGGCCCACGGCCAGATGCCAGAGCGCGAGCTGGAGCGCGTGATGCGCGACTTCGTGGCGCAGCGCCACAACCTGCTGCTGTGCTCGACCATCATCGAGACCGGCATCGACGTGCCGACCGCCAACACCATCGTGATCAGCCGCGCCGACAAGTTCGGCCTGGCGCAGCTGCACCAGCTGCGCGGGCGCGTCGGCCGTTCGCACCACCAGGCGTACGCCTATCTCATGGTGCCCGACACCGAGGGCCTGACCAAGCAGGCCGCGCAACGGCTCGATGCCATCCAGCAGATGGAGGAGTTGGGCTCCGGCTTCTATCTCGCCATGCACGACCTGGAAATCCGCGGCACCGGCGAGGTGCTGGGCGAGAACCAGAGCGGCAACATGATGGAGATCGGCTTCCAGCTCTACAACGAGATGCTGAGCGAGGCCGTGCGCGCGCTGAAGGCCGGGCAGGAGCCCGACCTGCTGTCGCCGCTGTCGGTCACCACCGAGATCAACCTGCACGCCCCCGCCCTGCTGCCCGACGACTACTGCGGCGACGTGCACCTGCGCCTGTCGTTCTACAAGAAGCTGGCGACGGCGAAGACGCCCGACCAGATCGACACGCTGCTGGAGGAAATCGTCGACCGCTTCGGCAAGCTGCCGCCGCAGGCGCAGACGCTGATCGACACCCACCGCCTGCGCGTGCTCGCGCGGCCCTACGGCGTGGTGAAGGTCGACGCCGCGCCGGGCATCATCAACATCACATTCAAGAAGGATCCGCCGGTGGACGGCATGGCCATCATCCAGCTGATCCAGAAGAACAGGCACATCAAGCTAGCCGGCAACGAGAAGCTGCGCATCGAGCGCGAACTGAAAGAACCCAAGGACCGGGCCCAGATGGTGCGCGACGTGCTGCGCAGCCTGGGCCAGCCCACCGTCAAGGAAAACGCCACCGCATGAGCGCTACTGAAATCTCCCCCGGCCTCGTCATCCAGCGCGTGAAGCCGCCGCTGAAGCTCGCCGACTTCAAGCTGATCGCCTTCGACATGGACTCGACGCTGATCAGCATCGAGTGCATCGATGAGATCGCCGATGCCGTCGGCAAGAAGGCGGAGGTGGCCGCGATCACCGAAGCCACGATGCGCGGCGAGATCAAGGACTTCAAGGAAAGCCTGCGCCGCCGCGTGGCGCTGCTCAAGGGCGTGCCGGTCGAGGCGCTGCAGCAGGTCTACGACGAGCGCCTGAAGCTCAACCCCGGCGCGGCCGAACTGGTGTCGGCCTGCAAGGCGGCCGGCCTCAAGGTGCTGCTGGTGTCGGGCGGCTTCACCTTCTTCGCTAACCGCGTGAAGGACCGCCTGGGCATCGATTTCGCACGCTCCAACCTGCTCGACGAGGCCGACGGCAAGCTCACCGGCGAGGTGGTCACGCAGAGCTGGGGCGACATCTGCGACGGCGCCGAGAAGCGCCGCACGCTGCTGGAGGTGGCCTCGCTCATGGGCATCTCGCCGCAGGAAACGATCGCCGTGGGCGACGGCGCCAACGACCTTCCGATGATGGGCGAGGCCGGCCTCTCGGTGGCCTACCACGCCAAGCCGAAGGTGCGCGAGCAGGCCATGGTGGCCATCAACGAAGGCGGCCTCGACCGCGTGCTGGAAATACTGAAATGACCGACGCCGCCGCGCCTGCTTCATCGGCTCCTCTCTATCGCGCCGAAGCGCTCGTCGCCTATGCGGACGCCCTGCTGCAGAAGGCCGGCCTCGCCGCGCCGAAGGCGGCCGTGGTCGCGCGCACGCTGGTCGAAGGCGACCTGCTGGGCCACGACACGCACGGCCTCGCGCTGCTGGCGGGGTACGTCAAGGAGCTGGAATCCGGCGGCATGACGCGCGACGGCGCGCCCGAAGTGCTGTCCGACCGCCCCGCCGCCGTGCTGTGGGACGGCAGGCGCCTGCCCGGCCCGTGGCTGATGGACCAGGGCATGAACCTGCTGGTGCCGCGTGCGCGCGAGCTGGGCACGGCGTCGCTGGTCATCCGGCGCAGCCACCACATCGCCTGCCTCGCCGTCTACATGCTGCGCGCGCTGCACGAAGACATGCTGATGCTGCTGGCCTGCTCCGACCCCAATGCCGCCAGCGTCGCGCCCTTCGGCGGCACGCAGGCGGTGTTCACGCCGAATCCGCTGGCCATGGGCTTTCCGCTGTCGCAGGGCGGCGTGATGGTCGACATCTCGGCCTCCATCACCACCAACGGCATGAGCAACCGCAAGCGCGCGGCCGGCGAGACCTTCGCCGAAGAGTGGCTGATCGACGCCGCCGGCAAGCCCACCAACGATCCTCAGGTGCTGTTCGACCAGCCCCCCGGCACGCTGCTGCCCGTGGGCGGACTGAGCCACGGCCACAAGGGCTATGGCATGGCGCTGCTGGTGGAGACGCTCACGGCCGGCCTCGCGGGCCACGGCCGCGCCGACCCGCCAGAGGGCTGGGGCGCGACGGTGCACGTCACGCTGCACGACCTGAGCGCCTTCGGCGGCAAGGAAGCCTTCCTGCGCCAGATGGACCATGTGGCAGCGCAGTGCCGCGGCAATGCGCCCATCGACCCGGCGAAGCCTGTGCGGCTGCCGGGCGAAGGCGGGTTGAAGCGTCGGGAATTGCAGTCGAAGGACGGGGTGCGGCTGCACCCCTCGATCGCGCGCTCGCTGCAGGATGCGGAGCAGCGCCACGGCCTGCGGCTGGCGCAGGCGCTGGTCTGAGCGGGGCTCAGCCTTCCTCGGGCGATTCGGATTCCGGCGAGCCGGCCGGGCGCGCCTTGCGCTGCGCCGGCTTGGCGAGGATCTCGATGTAGAACTGCTTGCCGCCCTCCTTCACCACGCCGTCGATCAGGCCGGTGATGGCGGAAAGGTGGATGACTTCGGCGGATTCCTGCGACGTGCCGAAGCGGCAGTCGAAGTCCCAGTAGTCCACGCCCTCGGGTAGTTCGCGGCGCCGCTCGCGCTTGATGTACTTGCGGATCTCGTGCTTGATGGCTTCGAGTAGACGGTCGGGGTGCTTGCCCTCGACCTGAAGCTGGAAGGTTTTTCTCATGGGTGATCCTAACCCGCTGTGTACAGTCGCCTCATTCCACGGACAACAGGACAGGTGACGACATGGCGCGCGCGAACGACTGGGCAAGCAAGGTGATGGCATTGATCAACGGCGGCAACCCCAGCGCGGCCATCGCGCAGATCAAGGTCGCGCCCTCGGTCAAGGATTTGAAGGCGCTGCAGACGATCATGACGCTGTCGAAGATGAAAGGCCGCTATCCGAACGTGGATGCGGCCATCACGGACAACCTGGACCTGCTCGCGGCGCCCCGGCTGCACCGGTCGCCCTGAGCCCTGCGCGGGCCTCTTACAGGGCCTGGCCGAGGCGCTTCACACCCTCTTCGATCTTCGCCACGTCGGCCGTGGCGAAGCTCAAGCGCAGCGTGGCGACATCGGGCTTCTCCGCGAAGAACGGCGCGCCGGGCACGAAAGCCACCAGCTTCTCGATGGCGCGCTTGGCCAGTTCGTTCGCATCGGCCAGCTTGCCGTTGGCGCCCGTCAGGCGGGCCCAGAAGAACAGGCCGCCGTTGGGCTGGGTGAAGCTCACCGCGTCGCCCAGCTCGCGCTTGAGCGCCGCGCCCATGGCCTGCGCGCGCTGGCCGTACACCTCGCGCACATGGGCCAGCGTGGCGGGCATGCGGCCGCTCTTTAGGTACTGGGCGGCCGTGGCCTGCGAGAAGGTGCTGGTGTGGGCGTCGCTGAACTGCTTGCACATGGTGGCCTTGGCCAGCAGCTCGGGCGGGGCGATCATCCAGCCGATGCGCAGGCCGGGGCTCAGCACCTTGCTCAGGCTGCCGCAATGCGCCAGCAGCTCGCGGCTGCCGGGCACGTCCTTGCTCAGCGCCATGATCGAGGGCGGCGGGGCCTCGCCGAAGTAGAGGTCGCCGTAGGGGTCGTCCTCGACGATCAGCGTCTGGTACTTCACGGCCAGCTCGAGCACCTTCTTGCGGCGCTCCAGGCTCAGCGTGGCACCGCTGGGGTTGCCGAAGGTGGGAATGAGATACACGAGCTTGGGCTTGTGCTCGGCGATGAGCTTTTCGAGCTCGTCGGTCTTCACGCCGTTGGCGTCGACGGGTGCGCTGACGAGCTGCGCGCCGTACAGGCGGAAGCACTGGATGGTGGCCAGGAAGGTCGGGCCCTCGACGATCACCTTGTCGCCGGGCGAGATCATGGTCTTGCCCAGCAGGTCCAGCGCCTGCTGGCTGCCGGTGGTGACGATCAGTCCGCTGGGGTCGACGTCGACGCCCTTGGTCTTCATGAACGAGCTGAGCTGGCTGCGCAGGGGCTCGTAGCCTTCGGTGGCGCCGTACTGCAGGGCGCCGCCGGGTTCCTCGGCCAGGGCCTTCTGGCTCGCCTCCTTGAGGCCTTCGACGTCGAACATGGCGCTGTCGGGGAAGCCGCCCGCGAAGCTGATGATGCCGGGCTTGCCCAGCAGCTTGAAGAGTTCGCGGATGGCGGAGGTCTCGACGTTGTCGAGGCGGGAGGCGAATTGCATGGTCGGTCTCACTTTCTGGGGTTGCATTGTCGCCAAAGCGCGGTCAATAAAGCTGCGTAAGGCCATCCGCTTTCGACGATATATTGCGGCTGGCGGCCTTGCCTGCCCCTTCCGAAGCCCCATGAAAAAAGACAACATCCCCCTCTTCTTCGCCACCCTGCAGGCGGCCAACCCCGAACCCGAGACCGAGCTGGAATACAGCACCCCCTTCGAGCTGCTGGCCGCCGTGCTGCTGTCGGCCCAGGCCACCGACGTGGGCGTGAACAAGGCCACCCGCAAGCTCTTTCCCGTGGCGAACACGCCTCAGGCCATCCTGGAACTGGGCGTGGAAGGGCTGGAGGAGTACATCAAGACCATCGGCCTGTACCGCAGCAAGGCCAAGCACCTGATCGAGGCCTGCCGCATCCTGGTCGAGAAGCACGGCGGCGAGGTGCCCCGTACCCGCGCCGAGCTGGAGGCCCTGCCGGGCGTCGGGCGCAAGACGGCGAACGTGGTGCTCAACGTGGCCTTCGGCGAGGCGACGATCGCGGTCGACACGCACATCTTCCGCGTGGGCAACCGCACCGGCCTGGCCCCCGGGAAGACGCCGCTGGAGGTGGAACTCAAGCTCGAGAAGCGCGTCCCACCGGAGTACCGACTGCACGCCCACCACTGGCTGATCCTGCATGGCCGCTACATCTGCGTGGCGCGCAAGCCGCGCTGCTGGGAATGCGCGGTGGCCGCCTTCTGCGCCTACAAGCCGAAGACGCCCGCGCCCAAGTCGCCCTGAGACAAGAGAACGAAACAACGACAACGAAAAGACGAATGACGAGACGCCAGACCACAGCGAAGACGACGAACGACTCCCGAGCCCTGCTTCTTGCCGTGCTGGCCGCGCTGCTGCCGGCCGCTGCCTGGTCGCAGCAGGGTGGCCAGCAGCTTCCCAACTACGTCGGGCAGTACACCGGCCGATGGTCGGCCGACTGCGCGAACAACTCGGCCGCCGCGCTGCAGGTCCGGGAGGATTCCCTGATCGCCGAAAGCGGCAAGCGCCGCGTGGTCACCCGCGAGCCGCAGACGGTCCACAGCCTCTTCGGCAACAGCCCGCCGCCTGCGGGCTTCGACGTGGCGCTGGTGGGCGAGACGGACAAGGCCGGCGCGCTGACCTTCCTCGTCTACCGCAGCCCGCGCGGCCAGTACGTCACGCTCGATGCCGACAAGCCCCTGGCCGGCCAGCTCGGCCCCGAGATGATGAAGCTGCGCTACTGGCGCTGCAACGGCGCCGCCCGCGCGCTGCCGCCGCCACCCGAGCCTGCCGCCAAGGTGCCGCCCCCGCCCACCGGCAGCCCCGCCGCGCTGGCGCGCGGCCCCGCCATGCAGAAGGCCTGGCGCACCGCCCTGGGCACGCGCGAGACCGAGCCATGGCTGGTGCGCCGCGAAGGCCCGGCGCCCGAGCCGAAATGGGTGACCGTCGACGGCACGCGCTACCTGCTGCACGCCTTCTGCAAGCCGCACGACTGCTACGACAACAACGCCATCGCGCTCTACGACCAGGGCTCCGGCCGCATCTATGGCCTGGTGCAGCGCAACGGCGGCAACCGCCTGCTGGGCTCGCCGCCCGCCGCGCTCGCGCCGCAGCTCGACAAGCTCTGGCGCGAGCAGTGGCGCAGCAAGTCGAACTGACCGCGGCCGGCCCGCTCAGGCCAGCTTGAACATCCGCACCGCGTGCACCAGCCCCGCGGCCTGGTCGTTCATCGACTGAGCTGCGGCCGAGGCCTGCTCGACCAGCGCCGCGTTCTGCTGGGTCGTGCGGTCCATCTGCTTGATGGCGTCGTTGACCTGGCCGATGCCGGCGGCCTGCTCCTGGCTGGCCGCGGTGATCTCCGCCATGATGTCCGTCACCCGGCGCACGCTGCCCATGATCTCCTCCATGGTCCTGCCGGCCTGGTTGACCAGCGTGCTTCCCGCCTCCACCTCGCCCACCGAGTCGCCGATCAGCGTCTTGATCTCCTTGGCCGCCGCGGCCGAGCGCTGCGCTAGGCTGCGCACCTCCGAGGCCACCACCGCGAAGCCGCGCCCCTGCTCGCCGGCACGAGCCGCCTCCACAGCCGCGTTGAGCGCGAGGATGTTGGTCTGGAACGAGATGCCGTCGATCACGCCGATGATCTCCACCACCTTCCTCGACGATGCGTTGATGGACGCCATCTTCTCCACCACCTGGTCGACCACCGCCCCGCCGCGCGAGGCCACCTGCGAGGCGGAGTCGGCGAGTTCGTTGGCCAGGCGAGCGTTGTCGGCGTTCTGCCTGACGGTGCCGGTGAGTTCCTGCATGGCCGCCGCCGTCTGCTCCAGCGAGCTGGCCTGCGCCTCGGTGCGCGACGACAGGTCGCGGTTGCCCGAGGCGATCTGGCTCGATGCCGAGGCGATGGAATCGGTGCCCTCGCGCACCTGACCCACCACCTTGGCGAGCTCGTCGTTCATCGAGCGCAGCGCGCGCATCAGCATGCCCGACTCCGAGGCGTCGGCCACCTCGATGCGGGCCGTGAGATCGCCCGACGCCACCTGCTGGGCCACGGTCACGGCCTGGCCCAGCGGCCGGGTGATGGAGCGCGTCATGCGGAACGCCAGCAGCAGCCCGCCGGCCATCGAGGCGCAGCTGATCCACACGATCATCCACTTGGCGCGCTGGTAGGCGGCCTGGGTCGACGCGGTGCTTTCGTCCGCGCCCTTCCTCAGCAGCGCCTGGAAGGCCGAGGCATGCGCCAGCACCTGGTTGAGCAGCGGCATGCATTCCTGGGTGAGCACCTTCACGGCCGCGTCGGTCTGGCGCGAGGTGGCGAGCCCGACCACGTTCTTCGCGATCGGCAGGTACTGCGCCTCGAGCGCGCCGAGCTTCTCCAGCATCCTGCGCTCGTCGGGCGTCGCGGCATCCGGCGCGGCCATGACCGCGGCCAGGCTCTGCAGGCCGGTGTCGATCTCGCGCTGCGAGCTGCCGACCAGTTCGATGTCACCCTTCTGCGCGGCCGGATCGGACACCAGCGCCAGGTTGCGCGCCGCGATGGCCCGCTTGCCGATGGCGGACTGCACGTTGTTGAGCTCGTTGAGCTTGCGTTCGCCGACCTCGGTGGCGAAGGCCACGCGCTCCGACAGATGCGCCATCTCGCGCAGGCCGATGCCGGTGATGACGAGCTGAAGCAGCAGCAACAGCGCAAATCCCAGCCCTAGGCGGGCTCCGATCCTGAGATTCGAAAGATCGAACATGAGGCGTTCTCCAGTCTTGTTTGCGGGGGCTCCGCCGAGTCATCGGCATCGCCCCTGCACGCCACCCCACCCCCGAAGGGTGGGGATGGGCAAACCCTCGAATATGGGATTCGATCCGCTTGCGGGATGACTCAGAATCCGCACGGATGCAACCTGTCCCCATACCCGGTACGCCGGCACTGCGCACGCGAAGCCGCCGACTGCTGGTCCGCCGAAGCCTGCTCGAAAGGCTCGACGGGCCGGACACCCGACGGTGCGTGGTGCTGCGCGCGCCAGCCGGCTTCGGCAAGAGCTCGCTGCTGCTGACCTGGCAGCGCGAACTGGTCTCCGCGGACGCGGGCATCGCCTGGCTCAGGCTCGCCGACCTGCCCGAAGGCGACCTGCACTTCATGACCGGCCTGATGTCGGCGCTGGCGGGCATCGACTCCGTCATTCCCCGGCAGGCGATGGCGCACGCCGTTCCCGACGCACTCGCCATGGAGCGCATGGTCATCGCGCTGGTACGGGGCATCGCGGCGCACGGACGCAGGGTGGTGCTGATCGTGGACGACGTGCAGCGCGCGCAGAGCGGCCTCGTGCTGCACGCGCTGCAACTGCTCGTGGAGTACGCGCCGCCCAACCTGATGTGCGTCTTCGCCAGCCAGGACGAACTGCCGATGACGCTGGCGCACGCCCCGGCGTCCAAGACGGTGCTGGAACTGCGCAACGACGACCTGCGCTTCAGCCTGCCGGAATCGATCGACTACCTCGGCATGCGCCTGCCCCGGCTCGACGAGCGCGCCGCCGCGGCGATCCATCGGCTGACGGAAGGTTGGCCGGCCCTGCTGCGGCTGGCCAGCGCCGACGTGCGCCGCCGGCGCAGCGTACAGTCGCCGCTGGTGCACGGGGTGGCCGACCCGGAGCCCTTCGCCGCCTACTTCGACGCGCACGTCTTCCCGCGCCTGTCCGAGACCCAGCTGCGCCTGCTCACCTTCTGCGCCGCCGCCACCCGCTTCAGCGCCCCGCTGTGCGCCGACCTGGCCGGCGAAGGCTTCACGCCGGCCATGTGCGCCGAGCTTCTGGAACCGCTGGTGCACGAGGGCCTGCTGTCGCTGGTGACCGAAACGCCGGAGACGGCCCCCCACGAGCGCTGGTGGCACATGCATCCGCTGCTGCGCAGCGTGCTGCTGGTGCGTTTCGAGGCCTGGCCCGAAGCCACGCGCCTGCGGGTGCATGCCACGGCCTGCCAGGCCTTCGCGATCCGCGGCATGCACCATCAGGCGGTACGCCACGCGCTGGCGGCCGACGACCACGACACCGCTGCCCGGCTGGCCGTGCGGGGCGCGGAGGCGCTTTTCACGCGAGGCCGGATGAGCGAGGTGATCGCGCTCATGCGCCAGATCGACCCCGGAAAGATCGGCGACAACGCAAACCTCGCTCTCTGGATTGCCTGGGTCGAGCTGGCCGACTACCGGCTCGACGACTGCGCCCGCAGCATCGAGCGGCTGCGCCAGATGCCCGGCGCGCTCGACCCCGCCATGCGCTACCGGCTGACGCTGCTCGGCTGCCTTTTCGCCATCCGCAACGACGACAACGACGCGCTCTCGTGGCTGCTGCCCGAACTGCTGGCACCGCCGCCGGCGGCCGACGAGTTCGCGCTCGCCGGGCGACGCAACGTGCTCACCTGGCTGCACCTGCACCGCGGCGAATTCGAGGAAGCGCGGCGCATCCAGCGTGACGAGCCGGCGCCGCGCATCGATGGCGAGCCGGTCGCCGGCACGCTGTTCGGCTCGCTGGTGGGCCAGTGCCTGGTCGGGCTTTCATACGCCATCGAGGGCCACATGCACCGGGCCGAGCGCATCTACCGCCAGGTGCTGGCGGAGGCGCAGGAGCGCGGCGCCCGCTGCCGCGAGGCCGCGCGGCTGACCGCCCAGCTGCTGGTCGAGGTGCTGTACGAGCAGCAGGGCCCGCTCGCCGCCGCGCGCTTCATGCAGGAACAGCTCGGCACGCACGACGGCCTGATCCCCGACACCACCCTGCGCATGATGATCGTGGCCAACCGCGCTCAGCAGGCCGCCGGCCGCTGGACCGAGGCGCTCGAGCAGCTCGCGCAGGCCGGCGGCTTCATGCGGCGCTTTGCCATGGACCGCGCGCTGGCCTGCGTGCTGCTGGAACAACAGGGCATCCAGCTCGCGACCGGCGACGCCGACGGCGCGCGCGAGTCGTTGCGGGAGATGGAGGCGCTGCACGCCAGGCACCCGGGCGTGGGGCCGGGCACCCTGCGGCGCATCGCCGACATCGTGGAGCGCGGACGCATCCGCATGGCGATGCACGACGGCGAGCTTCCCGATGCGCTGGAGAAGATCGAACGCCTGTCCAACCACTACCAGCAGCGCGGACAGGTCGGCCTCGTCGCCTCCCTGCAGATGCTGGCAGCGGAGGTCGAACACAGGCTCGGCCGCGCCGAGGCCTCGAGAACGCGCGTCTGCGCGGCGCTGCGACTGGGGCACCGGCTCGGGCTGATGCAGACCCTGCTGAGCGCGCACGGCAATGCGCTGTCGCTCATCGTCTCTGCCGCGGCCATTCCCAATCTCGATCCGGTGCTCGGCTTCTTCATCGAGCGGATCGAGTCGCTGGCCCGCTTGCAGCGCGACGCGCGTGCCGAGCCGCCGCCCATGCCGCTGCTGCGCGACGACCGGCGCCTGACGCGCCTGCTCACCCTGCGCGAGGCAGAGATCGCCGAGCTGCTGCTGCAGTCCCTGCCCAACAAGAAGATTGCCCTCACCCTCGGACTGTCGCTGGACACGGTCAAGTGGCACCTGAAGAACATCTACCTGAAGCTGGACGCTCACGGGCGAAGCGCCGTCGCGCGGCGCATGCGGCAGGAGCTCGAACGCGACGACGGGGGGCGTTCGGGCTAGGGCCTGCCGCGCCTGTCGGGTCAGGCTGGGTCAGCCCGGATTGTCGAAAACCAGCCAGCCGCCGAAAGGCATCTCGCCGGACGGCCAGTCGCTGGCCGAAGCCGGGCAGCGGATGCCGCGCCGCAGCAGGCTCACGGCGCGCAGCACCCCGGCATGCGTGACCCACAGCGTGTCGCGCGGCTGCGCCAGCCACTCGTCGTGCGCCTCGGCAATGCGCGACATGAAGGTACGCACGCTCTCGCCGTGCGTGCCGGCGCGCAGGTCGGCGAAATCGGCCGTCCAGGCATCGAAGTCTTCACGCGGGATGTCGGCCCACGGCCGGCCCTCCCAGGCGCCGAAATCCATCTCGGCCAGCCGCGCGTCCCGCGTCACCGACAGGTCCGGGCGCAGCGCGGCGATGGCCTCGGCCAGCGCGACGCAGCGCCTGAGCGGAGAGCTGCACAGCAGCACGTCGGCCGGCAGCAGCGGTGCGATGCGGCGGGCGGCGGCCAGCGTGGCATCGGCATACGCTTCGAGGTCCGTCGCCCCGTAGCAGAGGCCGGGTTCCGCCACGACCGGCGCGTGGCGCTGGAGCCAGAGCGTGCTCATGCCTTCCAGGCCAGCGCGAGGTAGATCGCGAGCTCGCAGACCTGCTGGGTCGCGCCCAGCCCGTCGCCGGTGAAGCCCTGCAGCCGCCGCATGAAGAGCCGGGCCATCCAACCTGCCGCCAGCATGGCCGCGAGCACCGCCGCCGCGACGTGAACCGCGTCGTGTGCCTGCAGCAGCAGCGCCACGGCGGGCACCGTCCACACGATGGCGATGAGCAGCGCCCCCGGGCTGATCGCATCCGCCAGCGGCTTGGCCTTGCTCGCGCCGCTGTCGCCCACGTAGGGCAGCCAGCGGATCAGGAAGAGCGGCATCAGCCGCGACAGCACATGCGCGCCGACGACGGCGATCGCCGCCGCCTGCAGACCCCGCCCCGCCAGCGCGGCGAGCAGCGCGAACTTGAGTCCGAGCGCCAGCACCAGCGCCACTGCACCGAAGGCGCCGATGCGCGAGTCCTTCATGATCTCCAGCGCCCGCTCGCGGCTGGCCGATCCGCCCAGGCCGTCGGCCACGTCGGCCAGCCCGTCTTCATGGAAGGCGCCGGTCAGCATCACGGTGGCGACGGTGCTGAGCACCGCGGCGGCCAGTGCACCCGCCACGCCGGGCAAGCCCCAGGCCACGCCCGCGAACACCAGCGCCGCCGCCCCGCCCGCCAGCCAGCCGATGCCCGGCAGATGCGCCGCGCTCGCGCGCAGCATCTGCGGGCTGAAGCCGACCCACTCGGCCAGGGCGCCCGTCACCGGCACCCGGGTGAAGAACTGCAGCGCGAGCAGGAAATGGCGGATGCCGCTCATCGGGGAACCTCCGTGCTTCGCACTGCGGTGCGAGCTTGC
>NZ_KB907450.1:0-510038 GCF_000382045.1 Variovorax atrisoli 110B | reverse complement strand
ACCTCCGTGCTTCGCACTGCGGTGCGAGCTTGCTTGGGGCGGCCCGGCGCGGCGCTCATGCGTCCTTTCGCGAGACGCCGGCCGATTCGAAGCTCGCCATCTCGCGCAGGATGCGGCAGGCGGATTCGAGCAGCGGCCAGGCCAGCGCGCCGCCCGAGCCTTCGCCCAGGCGCAGGTCGAGTTGCAGCAGCGGATCGAGCCCCAGCCGCTCCAGCAGCAGCGCATGCCCTGGCTCGGCCGAGCGGTGCGCGGCAACGCAGCGCTGCACCACGTGGGGCTGCAGCGACTGCGCCACCAGCACCGCAGCGCTGGCGATGTAGCCGTCGACCACGATCACCCGCCGCTCGCTGGCCGCCTGCAGCACCGCGCCGGCCAGCGTAGCCAGCTCGAAGCCGCCGAACGCGGCCAGGGCCTCCAGCGGAGCTGTCGCGCCCGCGTGCAGCGCCAGCACCTGCCGCAGCACCTCGCGCTTGCGCGCCAGGCCGGCCGCGTCGAGGCCCGTGCCGATGCCGATGCAGGCGTCGATGTCGAGCCCGCCCAGGCGCGAGAGCAGCAATGCGGCCGAGGAGCTGTTGCCGATGCCCATCTCGCCGAGCAGCAGTGCGTTGCCGGGCAGCGCACGCACCACCTCGCGGCCGTTGGCGATCGCCTGCTCGCATTGCCCGGCGCTCATCGCCGGCCCCGCGGAAGCGTCGGCCGTGCCGGCCGCGATGCGGCGCGACACCAGGCCCGGGCGGGCCTGGAAGTCGCGTCGCACGCCGCAGTCCACCACCGTCAGCGCCAGGCCGTGCTGCCGCGCGAGCACGCTCACGGCGGCACCGCCGGCCAGGAAGTTCTCGACCATCTGCCAGGTCACCTCGCTGGGGTAGGCCGAGACGCCGCGCGCCGCCAGCCCGTGGTCGGCGGTGCAGACCAGCATCTGCGGCGCCTCCAGCACCGGCCTGTCGGTGCCCAGGATGCTGCCGATGCGCAGCGCCAGCGCCTCCAGCCGGCCCAGCGCGCCCAGCGGCTTGGTCTTGTTGTCCAGCGCGGCCTGCAGGCGGGCGGCGAGCGCAGCATCGGAAATGTCGGGGATCGTGGGGATGGGTTCGGTCATGCAATCAGCCCGGCAAGAACACCGGGTTCGAAATGGGTGTCGATGAAATCGGCCAGGCCGTCGAAGGTGGATTCCAGCGTGGGCGCCGAGGCGCCGAAGAGCGCGTGCAGCGCACCCGGGTCCTCGAACAGGCCGTGGAGATAGATGCCCAGCACGTTGCCGCGCGCGTTCTGCCAGGCCAGCCCGTCGGGCATCACCGCCCTGCCGTCGTGCGCGAGCTGCGGGTGCTCGGCGGTCTGGCCGTGGTGGATCTCGTAGCCGCCCACCGCCACGCCTGAGAGCGGGCTCCAGGCGCCGGTCAGCTCGCTGAAGCCGGCCGTGCGATGCCGCACCGTCTTCTCGCGCTCGAACACCGTCACCAGCGGCAGCAGGCCGAGCCCCGGCGCATTGCCGTCGATGCCGTGCGGATCGACCAGCGCCTCGCCCAGCATCTGCAGGCCGCCGCAGATGCCGAGCACTGCACCGCCGCGCTCGGCATGCGCGGCCACGGCGCGGTCCAGCCCCTGGGCGCGCAGCCATGCCAGGTCGCCGCTGGTGTGCTTGGAACCGGGCAGCACGATCCAGTCGGCGGCGGCCACGTCGGCGGGCGTGCGCGCCCAGACCAGCCGCACGCCGGGCACGTTCTTGAGCGCCTGGAATTCGTCGAGGTTGCTGATGCGCGGATAGGCCACGACGGCCACCGTGCGCGTGACGGCGCCGCCGGCGCGGCTGCGGTCGTCGAACACGCCGTCTTCCTCGGGCAGGCCGTGCTGCCACCACATGGGCAGCGTCGCCACCGTGGGCACGCCGGTCAGCTCCTGCAGTTGCTGCGGGGCCGGCGCGAGCAGCGAGGCGTCGCCCCGGAACTTGTTCAGCACGAAGCCGCGCAGCAGCGCCCGGTCGGGCTCCGGCAGCAGCGCCCAGGTGCCGTACAGGTGGGCGAAGGCGCCGCCCCGGTCGATGTCGGTCGCGAGCAGGCAACGCGCCTGGGCATGGCGGGCGATGCGCATGTTGACGATGTCGCTGGCCATCAGGTTGATCTCGGCCGGCGAGCCGGCGCCTTCGATCACGACCACGTCGTTCTCGGGACGAAGTTCGTCGAGCGCGGCCGAAATCTCGGGCCACACGCGCTCGCTGCGGCCGCGCCAGGGCAAGGCCGAGAGCGCCTCGCTCACCTGCCCCATCAGCACCACCTGGCTGTGGGTGTCGCGCTCGGGCTTGAGCAGCAGCGGGTTCATGCGCACCTCGGGCACCGCATTCGCGGCCAGGGCCTGGAAGTACTGGGCGCTGCCGATCTCGCCGCCATCGACCACGCGGGCGTTGTTGCTCATGTTCTGCGCCTTGAAGGGCGCCACCTTCAGGCCCCGTCGGGCATACCAGCGGCACAGCGCGGTGGCCAGCCAGCTCTTGCCGGCGCCGCTGGTGGTGCCCAGGACCATGACGCAGCGCGCCGGTTCGCCGATTGCCCTTGCCTTTGAACTCATCCGGGGATTGTCGTTGAGCGCTGCGACTGCGCGTCCGGAATGCGACATCTTTCACGCCCGGGCACTGCAAATGCGACTGGTGAATCCGTTCGGCGCTTTCCCGCGTACCCCCTGGCGTCGCACACTGTCACAACAACGCACCCCAGGGACCCATGCCAGCCTTGAACGATTTGGCGCTGACCGTCGAGGAACCCGAGCCGGGCCAGTTCTACTGGACCCTGCTCGAGGCCCACCATGCCGACGAAGCCTCCGAAACCCTGGACTATCGGGTCTACCGGCGGGCGCCCCAGGCGCAGACCAGCTATTCCAACGCCATGGCCATGGGCGTGCTGGAACTCAAAAAAATAAGCGCCGCCGCAGACACAGCCGGCGAAACCGACTGAACCTGCGACGGCGCAAGACCGCCTTGCGGCGTTCAGGCTGTCAATTCGAAAAAGGCGGACTTCCGGCCGCGAAAGAGAAACACAAGAAGCTGGACGTCTTCCGCGCCCTTCTCGAATCCTTCGCGTCCCCTGGGTCCGGCTACTCAGCCGCGCCGGCCCTACCTACCTGGCGGCAGCCACGGCGGTGCGAGCGCCGTCCGCCGAAGCCACCGGCGCCGGCGCGTCCCAGCCGCCGCCGATGGCGCGGACCAGCCCCACGGCCGCCTGGTACTGGGCCGACTTCACCTGCAGCGCCTGGCGACGGTTGCGCAGCTCGCTGCGGCGGGCGTCGAGCAGGTCGAGCTGGCTGATGTAGCCGTTGCGGTAGCGCGTGTCCGACAGGCTGGTGGCGCGCGCCGCCGAGGTGACGGCCTGCGCCTGCACCACCGACTGCTCCTGCAGCGTGCGGATGGCGGCCAGCTGGTCTTCCACCTCCTGGAAGGCCACCAGCACCTGCGTGCGGTAGCTCGCGAGCGCGCCGTCGAGCTGGGCGTTGGCGCCCTGCACGCCTGCCTCGCGGCGGCCGCCGTCGAAGATCGGCAGCGACAGCAGCGCGCCCACGCCCCACGAGCGGGCCGACCACTTGAAGAGGTCGCCGATCTCGGGCGAGGCATAGCCGGCGGCGCCGGTCAGCGAGATGTCGGGGAACCACGCGGCCTGCGCCACGCCGACGCGGGCCTGCGCGGCCAGCACGGCGCTCTGCGCGGCCGACACGTCGGGGCGGCGCGTGAGCACCGTGGCCGGCACGCCCGGCGGAATGCTCGGCAGCGTGGTCGACCACTCGGCGCTGCTCAGGCCGAAGCTGGAGGCCGAATCGCCCACCAGCACCGCGAGCGCATGCTCCACCTGGGCGCGCTGGCGGTCGAGCGCGAGCGCGTCCGATTCGGTGGACGACACCTCGGTCTGCACGCGCGCCACGTCGAGCTCGGCGATGTCGCCGGCCTGCTCGCGGCGCTGCGACAGGCGCAGCGTGTCACGGTAGGCCTCGACCTGCTCGCGCACCAGCACGCGCTCGGCGTCGAGCGCGCGCAGCTGCAGGTAGGTCTGCGCCGTTTCGGCCTGCACCGCCAGGCGCGTGCTCTGCAGCAGCGCCTCGCGGCCGGCCGCGTCCAGGTTCGCCGCCTTGCTCGCACCCGAGAGGCGGCCGAACAGGTCGACCTCATAAGAGAAGGTGGCGCCGATGTTGGTCATCGTGGCCGGCCGCGTGCTGGCGGTGGCCTTGTCCAGGCCTGCACCGCGGTTGGCGCCAGCGCCCAGGCCGATCTGCGGCAGGCGGTCGGCATTGGCGCTGCGCGCCAGCGCGCGGGCCTCGGCCAGCCGCGCGGCGGCGGCCTGGATGTTGCCGTTGCCGACGTCGGCCTTCTCGACCAGTGAATTGAGCACCGGGTCGTTGAACGCCAGCCACCAGGCGCCGCGCGGCTGCGCCTCTGCAGGCACTGCACGCGTGAAGCCGGCGGGCGGCGTGGCGCCCTGCTGCTGCTCCTTGCCCTGCTCCTTGAACTGGGCGGTGGTCGTGATCTCGGGCAGGCCCGAGGGCACGGTGGCACAGCCGGCCAGCACCAGGGCGGCCATCAGCGGCACCAGGGCCGTGCGAAGCATGTGGACGGGCTTCACCAAGGGTTGTACTGAGAGTTTCATGATCAGCTTTCTTCTTCTCGATTCATCAGTCATGCGAACCGTGCGAGGGACGCGGCGACGCAGGCACCGGATTCAGTCCGCCGCCGCCCGAGCCGCCGTGCGATGCAGGCGCAGCGGGATGCCCGGCCGACACGAAGTCCTCGCCATGCGGCACCTGGCCGTGCAGCTTGAGCTGGCGGTTGCCCGCGAGGCGGCGCATCAGCACGTAGAACACCGGCGTCAGGAACAGGCCGAAGGCCGTCACGCCGATCATCCCGGCGAACACCGCCACGCCCATCGCCTTGCGCATCTCCGAGCCCGCGCCGGTGGACAGCACGAGGGGCAGCACGCCCATCACGAAGGCCAGCGAGGTCATCAGGATCGGGCGCAGGCGCAGGCGGCTGGCTTCGATCGCGGCCTGCACGGGCGTGCGGCCGGCGAACTCGAGCTCCCGTGCGAACTCCACGATCAGGATCGCGTTCTTCGCACTCAACCCGACAAGCACGATCAGCCCGATCTGCGTGAAGACGTTGTTGTCGCCCCCCGAGATCCACACGCCGGTCATCGCGGCCAGGATGCCCATGGGCACGATCAGGATGATCGCGATCGGCAGCGTCAGGCTCTCGTACTGGGCAGCCAGCACCAGGAACACCAGCAGGATGGCCAGCGGGAACACCAGGAAGGCTGAGTTGCCGGCCAGGATCTCCTGGTAGGTCAGCTCGGTCCACTCGAAGGTCACGCCCTTGGGCAGAGTCTCGGCCGCGATCTTGACGATCGCGTCCTGCGCCTGGCCCGAGGAATAGCCCGGCGCCGGGCCGCCGTTGATGTCGGCGGCGAGGTAGCCGTTGTAGCGCATGGCGCGTTCGGGCCCGAAGGTCGAGTTCACCTTCATCAGCGCCGACAGCGGCACCATCTCGCCCGAGGTCGAGCGCACCTTCAGGAGGCCGACGTCCTCGGCACGGGCGCGGTAAGGCGCATCGGCCTGGACGCGCACGGAGTACGTGCGGCCGAACTTGTTGAAGTCGTTCGCATACAGGCTGCCGAGGTAGATCTGCATGGTGTCGAAGATGTCCGTCACCGGCACGCCGAGCTGGCGGGCCTTGGTGCGGTCGATGTCGGCGTACAGCTGCGGCACGTTGACCTGCCAGCTGGTGAACATGCCGGCCAGCTCGGGCGCCTGGTAGGCCTTGGCCATGAAGGCCTTCACCGCCGCGTCCATCTGGTCGTAGCCCACCGAGCCGCGGTCTTCCAGCTGAAGCTTGAAGCCGCCCGTGGTGCCCAGGCCCGCCACCGGCGGCGGCGGGAACATCACGATGAAGGCGTCCTGGATGCCCGCGAAGGCCTGGTTCAGCTGCCCGGCCACCGCACCGCCGCTCTGGTCGGCGCGCTTGCGCTGGTCGAAGGGCTTGAGCGTGGCGAACACGATGCCCGAGTTGGAGCTGTTGGTGAAGCCGTTGATCGACAGGCCCGGGAAGGCGATGGCGTCTTCCACGTTCGGGTTCTTCTTCATGATGTCGCCCATGCGCTGGATCACCTCGTCGGTGCGGTCCAGCGTCGCGCCGTCGGGCAGCTGGGCGAAGCCGATCAGGTACTGCTTGTCCTGCGCCGGCACGAAGCCGCTGGGCACCGCCTTGAACAGGCCGAAGGTCACGCCGATCAGCGCGAGGTAGATGGCCAGCATCAGGGTCTTGCGCGAGATCACGCGCTTGACGCCGCCGCTGTAGGCCTCGGAGCCGCGATGGAAGAAGCGGTTGAAGCCGCGGAACAGCCAGCCGAAGACGCGGTCCATGCCGCGCGTCAGCGCGTCCTTGGGCGCATCGTGGCCGCGCAGCAGCAAGGCGGCGAGCGCAGGCGACAGCGTCAGCGAGTTGATGGCCGAGATCACCGTCGAGATCGCGATGGTCACCGCGAACTGGCGATAGAACTGGCCCGTCAGGCCGCTGATGAAGGCCAGCGGCACGAACACGGCCACCAGCACCAGCGCGATGGCGATGATCGGGCCCGACACCTCGCGCATCGCGCGGTAGGTCGCTTCACGCGGCGTGAGCCCCGCCTCGATGTTGCGCTCCACGTTCTCCACCACCACGATCGCGTCGTCCACCACGATGCCGATGGCCAGCACCAGCCCGAACAGGCTCAGCGCGTTGATCGAGAAACCCAGCACGTGCAGCACCGCGAAGGTACCGATCACCGACACCGGCACGGCCAGCAGCGGGATGATGGAAGCGCGCCAGGTCTGCAGGAACAGGATCACGACCAGCACCACCAGCATGATGGCTTCGAGCAGCGTGTGGATCACCGACTCGATGGACGCACGCACGAACTGCGTCGGGTCGTAGGCGATGCGGTATTCCAAGCCCTCGGGCATGTTCTTGTTGAGCTCAGCCATCGTCTTGCGAACGTTGGCCGAGATGTCGAGCGCGTTGGAGCCGGGCGCCTGGAACACGCCCATGCCGACGGCCGGGTCGTTGTTCAGCAGCGAGCGCAGCGAGTAGTCGGCGGCGCCCATCTCCAGGCGGCCGATGTCGCGAAGACGCGTGACGGCGCCGTCGGTGCCGCTCTTGACGATGATGTCGCCGAACTCTTCCTCGCTCTGCAGGCGGCCCTGCGCATTGATCGACAGCTGCATGTCCACGCCCGACAGGCCCGGCGAAGCGCCGACCACGCCGGCCGCGGCCTGCACGTTCTGGCCGCGGATGGCAGCGACCACGTCGGAAGCCGACAGGCCGCGCTGCGCGACCTTCTGCGGGTCGAGCCACACGCGCATGGAGTAGTCGCCGCCGCCGAAGATCTGGACCTGGCCCACGCCTTCGATGCGCGCCAGCGGGTCCTTCACGTTCAGCACCGCGTAGTTGCGCAGGTAGTTGATGTCGTAACGGTTGTTCGGCGAGACGAGGTGGACCACCATCGTCAGGTCGGGCGCGCTCTTGACGGTCGTGATGCCGAGCCGGCGCACTTCCTCGGGCAGGCGCGGCTCGGCTTGCGAGACGCGGTTCTGCACCAGTTGCTGCGCCTTGTCGGGGTCGGTGCCCAGGCGGAAGGTGACGGTGAGCGTGAGCACGCCGTCGGTGGTCGCCTGGCTGCCCATGTAGAGCATGCCTTCGACGCCGTTGATCTGCTCTTCCAGCGGGGTGGCCACCGTTTCGGCGATCACCTTCGGATTGGCACCGGGGTACTGGGCGCGCACCACCACCGAAGGCGGCGCGACTTCCGGGTACTCCGAGATCGGCAGACCGCGCAACGCGATCAGGCCCGCTATCAGCATCAAGAGCGACAGCACGCCGGCAAAGATCGGCCGGTCGATGAAGAATTTTGAGAGATTCATGTTGGTTCTCCGGCGGGCGCGGATGCGCCCTCCTCCGAAATCAGGACTTCGCGGCCTCTGCCACGCGTTCCGGTTGTTGTTGCTTGGGGTCCGCCTTGGCGTCCATCGTCACTTGCTGCGGCGCCACCAGCGCACCCGGGCGGATGTGCTGCAGGCCGTTGACGATCACGCGGTCACCCGCCTTCAGGCCCTTGCTTACGACACGCAGGCCGTTGATCGAGGCGCCCAGCGTCACTTCGCGGTAGACAGCCTTGCTGTCCTCGCCCACGACCATCACGAACTTCTTGTTCTGGTCGGTGCCGATGGCACGTTCGCTCACCAGCAGCGCGGTGTCGTTGCGGGCCTGGCCCATGCGGATGCGGGCGAACTGGCCGGGGATCAGGGCGCCGTCCTTGTTGTCGAACGAGGCGCGCACGCGCACGGTGCCGCTGCGGGCGTCGACCTGGTTGTCGATCAGTTGCAGCTTGCCGGTGAACGGCGTGCCGTCCATGCCGGCGGTGCCCATCTGCACGGGGATGCTCTCGATCTGGCCGCGCGCGCTGGAGCCGCTGGGCAGTTCCTTCAGCGCGCGGGTGATGACCTGCTCGTCGGCATCGAAGCTCGCGTAGATCGGGCTCACCGACACCAGCGTGGTCAGCACCGGGGCGCCCGGACCGGCCGCCACCAGGTTGCCCACCGTCACCTCGATACGGCCGATGCGGCCCGACACCGGTGCGCGCACCTGGGTGTAGCCCAGGTTCAGGCGCGCCGACTGCAGCGAGGCCTGGGCCGCGCGCAGGTTGGCTTCGGCTTCACGGCCGGCATTCACGCGCTCGTCGTACTCGCGCTGGGCGATGGCCTTGTCATCCCACAGGCGCTTGGCGCGCTCCTGCTCGCTGCGGCTGAAGGACTGGCGGGCCTGGGCAGAAGCCACCTGCGCCTCGGCGCGCTCGACCTCGGCCGCGTACGGCGCGGGGTCGATGGTGACCAGCAGGTCGCCCTGCTTCACCAGCGCGCCTTCGCGGAAGTGCACCGCCTGCACGGCGCCCGCCACGCGGGAACGCACGTCGACGCGTTGCACGGCTTCGAGCCGGCCCGAGAACTCGTCCCAGGCGTTGATCTCGCTCGCCGCCACCGTGGCGACCGACACCGGCGTGGCTTGGGGCGCCGCCGGAGCGTTGTTGGCTTCGGCCTTGAAGCTGTACATGCCCACCACCGCCGCGGCCACGGCCAGCAGCGCGGTGAGGCCGGTCAGGGCGGGCCAGAGGCCCTTGCGGGCGGCGGAAGACAGCTTTTTCTCGTTGTTCGACATGATGTTCAGTCCTTCTCGATGACTTTTGGGATGCAACAAGCCACCCCGGCGCTTTTGGCACCAGGAGGCGGGATTTCAGGAAAAAAGGGGCCCCGGCACGCGGCCGCGCTGGCAGCGTGTCGATCAGGCAGCCGGTGACCGGCGGGAACTAGCTGGGGTGGTCGGCCGTCGGGGGCGGCGGTGTGGTCGCGCTGAAGAACTCGCGGAAGTGCTGCTGCACCGCCGCTTCACAGGCCACGCAGCCCGTGTTCTCGGTGTCGTACAGCGCCTTCGGCCAGTTGGAGGCGCTGGGCAGCACGCTGCTCGTGACCTCAATGCCGGCCGCGCGCAGGCGGTTGGCGAAGGTCATCGCCTCGTCGTGCATCGCGTCGTCGGCGCCGACCAGCACCAGCGCCGGTGCCAGCGCCGACAGCCGCAGCGAGCCGCTGGGCACCGCATAGGGGTGCATGGCGTTCGAGGGGCAGCTCAGGTATTTCTCCCAGCCGCTGGCCCAGCGGCACTCGGTCGCATCGCTGGTGGCGTTGCGCAGCGACGCGGTACCGGCGCAGGGGTCGAGCATGGGCGACAGCAGGATCTGGCCTGCGATCGGCGGATGGGCCCGGTCACGGGCGATCAGCGCCACGGCTGCCGCCAGGTTGCCGCCGGCCTCCTCGCCGGCCAGGTAGACCTGGGAGCCCTTGCCGCCGAGCTTGGTGCGCTGCTTGTAGAGCCATTCGAGGGCCGCATAGCCCACTTCGATGGGTTCCGGGAACGGCGACTGGGGCGCCAGCGGATAGGCAAGCGAGACCACCACCGCACCCGCGCCGGCCAGCAGCCTTGCCACGTTGCGGCCGTTGTCCAGGCCGCCGCAGACGAAGGTACCACCGTGGAAATGCAGCACCAGCGGTGCCACCTCGCCCTTGGCGCGCTGGCCGTACACGCGGGCACCGACCGGTTCGCGGCCGGGCAGCTCGATCGACAGATCGGCTTCCACGCCTTGCGCCGCAGCGCGGGCGGCGGCTTCGGCAGAACGGGACGATGGAACGGGTGACATGGGCGACCTCGGGGATTTGGGCGATGGTTGAAATATAAGTCGGCCGATCTGTACATAAACAGGCCGGCCGACCCCACTCTGTTTCCAAACGGACAACAATCAGCACAGCTCAAGGCAACAGGCGGTGCCACCGGAGGGAATTGTCTCCTTGTGTGAGAATCCGCCTCCCCCGGTGTGGGCCGGGTACCCAGAACAGGCATTCGATGGATCAAATCCAGGCCATGCGGATCTTCGTCCGCGTCGTGGAAGCCGGCACCTTCACCCGGGCAGCGGACTCGCTGGCCCTCCCCAAGGGCACGGTCACCAAGCAGATTCAGGCGCTCGAATCGCGCCTGCGCGTGAAGCTGCTCAACCGCACCACGCGCCGCGTCACGGTCACGCCCGACGGCGCGGCCTACTTCGAGCGGGCGGCACGCCTGCTCAACGACTTCGACGACATGGAAGCCAGCATGACGAACGCGCAGGCCAACCCCACGGGGCGGCTGCGCATCGACGTCGGCACATCGGTGGCCAGGCTGCTCATCCTGCCCGCGCTGGCCACCTTCTGCGACCGCTACCCCGACATCCAGGTCGACCTGGGCGTGAGCGACCGCACGGTCGACCTCATCAGCGACAACGTCGACTGCGTGATCCGCGCGGGCGAGCTCAGCGACCAGTCGCTGGTGGCTCGGCGCATCGGCACGCTCGACTTCGTCACCGTGGCCTCGCCGGCCTACGTGAAGCGCTACGGCATTCCGCAGCACCCGAACGACATCGAGAAGCGCCACCACGTGGTCAGCTACTTCTCGGGCACCACGCGGCGCGTGTACCCGCACGAGTTCAAGAAGGGCGACGAGGTGATCGAGCTCAACGGCCCCTATCGGGTGTCCGTGAACGAGAGCAACGCGCACATCACCGCGGTGCTGGGCGGCTTCGGCATCTCGCAGTGCATCACCTTCATGGCCGAGCCGCTGCTCGAGAGCGGCGAGCTGGTGCAGATCCTGCCCGACTGGCACCGCGACCCGCTGCCGATCCACGTGGTGTACCCGCCCAACCGCCACCTGAGCGCCAAGGTGCGCGCCTTCGTGGACTGGGCAGCCGAGCTATTCGCGAAGAACCCGAGGCTGCAGCGCCGCTGACCACGGGGCCGCAGCAGCTGCGGCGGACAATTCGCCGTGCCGCCCTAAATTCCCGGCGGCAAATGCCGTTAACCAGTTCGGCCGGATGCCGAAAAACCGTCCCGATTCCGCCCGCATGCGTACCGCGGCCCGACCAGCGACGTCCGCAGGCAGGCCCCGGGAGCGGCGGTGCAATGCGCGCGCCGGACAACACACACCACAAGCTCATGGATACAGAACAGTCGAATGCAGCCGAGCACACCAGCGGATTCACCCGCCGCACGCCGGTGGAGATCGGCGTGCACCTGCGCAACCTCGCCAGCCGACGCGACAATCTCACGGTGCAGTACGCGGGCGGCCACCTGGTGACGCAGCTGCTCGACGTGGACACCCGCTCCCGAGTCTTCATCTTCGACTGGGGCGCCTCGCCCGAGCAGAACCAGAGCCTGCTGGCGGCGCCGCGCTGCCACTTCGAAGCCCAGCAGGACGGCGTGCGCATCGAGTTCTCCATCGCCTCGCCGCGCGAGACCCGCTACGAGGGCCTGCCGGCGTTCGAGGCCGACTTTCCGGAGATGCTGGTCTACCTGCAGCGGCGCGAGTACTTCCGCGTGGATGCGCCGATCGCCGATTCGTACACCTGCTCCGGCACCCTGCCCCAGGGCGAGGCGTTCTCCTTCGAGGTACAGGACCTGTCGCTGGGCGGCGTCGGCCTTCGCACCCGCGACGAACGCGCAGCCGCGCTGCCGGTAGGCACCTTCCTGAGGGACTGCGAACTGTCGCTGGGCGCCCTGGGGCGCCTCACGCTCGACCTGGAACTGGTGTCGCTGCGCCCCGGCCTGCAGCCCAACGGCACGCCGCGCTACCAGCTGGGCTTCCGCTTCCTGGCGCTGCCACCGGGCGCGGAAAGCGCGCTGCAGCGCCTCGTCACCCGGCTCGAGATGAAGAGCCGCTCGCTGGTCGGCTGACCCCGCGCGGCCGGGTCAGAACACCGGCTCGCAGCGCACCTCGGTCTTCACCGAGTTGGCGATGAAGCATTCCTCGTGCGCCCGGTGGTGCATCTGCTCGACCTGCTCGCGCGTGGGCAGGTTCTCGCCGGAGAAGCTCACCTGCGGGCGCAGCGTGACCACCGTCATCGCCATCTTTCCTTCGGTGTTCTTCTCCATCACGCCGACGGCCGCGTCGAAGTAGCGGTCGACCACGAAGCGGCGCTTCACCGCCATCGTGAGGAACCACAGCATGTGGCAGTTCGACAGCGAGGCCACGAACATCTCCTCGGGGTCGACGGCCGATGCGTCGGACATCGGCAGCGGCACCACGTGCGGCGAGGAAGACGCAGCCACTTCGGCGCCGCCGTCGAAGCGCAGCGAATGCCGCCGGCTGTAGGTGTTCGACAGGAAGTCCTGCTCGCCGCGCAGCCAGAGGACTTCCGCTGTGTACTGGGCCATGTGATTCTTCTCCGGCTCGGTTTGCGGGAGTGCGATTCTGCGCCAGGGGCGGCTCAGGCAAGCGCGATGCGGTAGCGCAGCTTCGCCACGCTTCCCTGGCTCGGCAGGGTGACGAAGGTCTCGACCAGCTCGCCGCCATTGGCCACGATCACCTTCTGCGAGGCGAAGTTGTCGGGGCTGGTCGTGATCTCCACGCGCCGGAGGCCTTCCCGCGCCGCGAGCCTGAGCATCTCGCCGAGCGCGCGCGTGGCGTAGCCCCTGCGCTGCTTCCAGGGCACCACGCTGTAGCCGATGTGACCCAGGCAGTAGAGGGGCAATGCGTCGGTGCCGGGCTGCCAGCGCAGGTCGATGCTGCCGCAGAACTCGCCGTCCCACATCCAGCACTTGTAGCCCGGCAGCCGCCGCACCTTGGAGCCGTCGGGCAAGACGATGCGTCCGCCCTTCGCCTCGCGGTCCACCAGGCTCGCGAGGAAGCGGTCGGCATCGGCCTCGATGGCGGCGCGCTCCTCGGCGCCCGACTCCGGCCGCGTCTCGTCGCGCGACCAGCCGCGGTTGAGCGCCGCGACGTAGCCGGGCAGGCGGGCCCGGGAGGGCCACACCAGCTCCATCGGACGCGGCTCGACGGCTGTCTTGCCCATGCGTTCGCTACGCCCCCATCAGCTTGACGATCAGCGGCACCAGCAGCGCGGTCGCGATGCCGTTGAGCCCCATCGCCAGCGCCGAGAACGCGCCGGCCGTCTCGTTCACCTGGATGGCGCGCGCCGTGCCGATGCCGTGCGCCGCCATGCCGACCGCGAAGCCGCGCACCGCCGGCTCCCTGATGCGCAGCAGGTTCAACAGGCCGGTGGCCATGATCGCGCCCGAGATGCCCGCCACGGCCGCGGCGACCGCCGCCAGCGAAGGCAGCCCGCCGATCTTCTCGGCCACGCCCATCGCGATGGGCATGGTGGCCGACTTGGGCGCGAGCGACATCATCAGCTCGTGCGAGCCGCCCAGCACCCAGGCGATGCCCACGGCCGAGACGATGGCCGCGACCGAACCCACGATGAGCGCCACGCCGATCGGCAGCCACAGCCGGCGCAGCCTCTCGAGCTGCCCGTACAGCGGCACGGCCAGCGCCACCGTGGCCGGGCCGATCAGGAAGTGCACGAACTTCGCGCCCTCGAAATAGGTGTCGTAGGGCGTGCGCGTGAGCAGCAGCACCGTGACGATGACGATCACCGAGATCAGCACCGGGTTGACCATCGGGTTGCGTCCGCTGCGCGTGTGCAGCCACAGCGCGCCCAAGTACGCCAGCAGCGTGAGCGACAGCCACAGCAGCGGCGACTGGGCCAGGAACACCCAGATCTCGAAGAGCTTCGCGGGCGCCGTCATTTACCGGGCGTCCTTGCCGGTGATGCGGATCATCCAGCGGAAGGTGAGCGCGGTGACCGTCATGGTGAAGGCCGCCCCCACGATGCCGGCCGCGAGGAACGGCAGCCACTCGCGCCCCACCCGCTCGAAATGCAGCATCACGCCAGTGACGGCCGGAATGAACAGCAGCATCAGGTTGCGCAGCAGATGGCCCGAGGCGTCGCTCAGCACCTGGGGCACGCTGCCGCGCACCAGCAGGCCGATGAACAGGAAGACCATGCCGATCAGCGGACCGGGAACGGGCAGCCCCAGCCACTGCACGAGCAGTTCGCCGGCAAGCTGGCAGAGGAAAAGCGTGGTGATGGCGTAGAGCATCTGTTTCTTCCGTACTTGGGTTTCTGGCTGGTCCGGGCGTTCAGGTGGCGCCTGTCCAGGCCTGCTTCAGCGCCTGCTGGCTGGCCGGCGGCAGCACGCCCATGCGCACATGGCCAGGCAGGCCGAAGGAGGCGCAGTCGCGCAGCTTGATGCCCGACGCGCGCAGGCGCTCGAGCATGCCGGCGAAATCGTCTGCACCCGGCCTGGCGACGTGGAAGTTCGCCTCGCTCGGCCAGACCTGCCAGCCCATCTCCCGGCACAGGGCCGTCTGCGAATTCTTCCATTCGCGCAGGGTGGCGAGACTGTCGCGCAGCCACTGCTGCACACCGGGCTGCGTCCAGGCCGAGAGCATTGCCACGCCGTCCGCGCCCACCGGCCACGAGGCCGCGAGGCGAACCAGCGCTTGCACCGCGTCCTGCGCATCCACCGGGGCGATCGCATAGGCCGCGCGCACGCCGGTCATGCCGAGCGCCTTGTTGGGCGACCACATCTGCCAGACGCGATCCAGCTGACGCTGGTTGAGCGCGAGGCGGCCTTCCAGCCGCAGAGGCTCGTAGGCGCGGTCGAGCACGCAGGGCACGCCTTCGGGCAGCGCGTCGACGGTTTCGCCGATGCCCGGCTGCGCCTGCCCGAGCGGCGTGGAGGGTTCGCAGCACCAAGCCAGCAATGGCCGTCGCGCCGCAGCCGGCGCACGCACCGCCTGCAACCCGAGCACCCGGGCACTTGCGGCGTAGTCGCCATAAGACATGGCTGGCAGCACTACTTCGCCATGCCCGCCCCGGTCTTCGACCGCCACCCAGGTCGTGATGCGCCGGATGAATTCGCTGGCCCCGGCCGCGAGCACGATGCGCCAAGCCTGCACGCCATGCATGGCCGCGAGTTGCTCGCGCAGCGCCGTGTAAGCCGGGTCGGGATAGCGGGACAGGTCGGCGGCACGCACCCGCTCCAGCGCCTCGGGGCACGGGCCGCATGCGTTCGCGTTGGTGGAGAAGTCGTGCGCGGGCGCGCCGAGCGCGTCCGGGCCGCCGTGGGTGAACAGGGAATCGGCGTCGGTCATGGCACGAAGAGCAGCACCGCGGCCGCGATCAGGAGGACAGCGCCGGCCAGCAGCAGCACGCCGCGCTGGCCGAGCTGCGCGGCGCGGCCGGTGTCGGCCGGCGTCGGCGCGGCGCCTTCGGCGTTCAGCGCGTACACGCCGGGCTTCGCCAGCCGCACGCCCAAGAGCAGCGCCATCGCGGCCATAGGCCAGCCGCTGTTGGGCGACGGCGTGCGGCGCGCCTCGAACGCCAGCCCGCCGGGCCAGCGCCATGCCGCCAGCGCGAGCAGCGCCACGGTGATGCGCGCGGGAATCCACGAGAGCACGTCGTCGGCACGCGCGGCCCATTTGCCGAACCAGGTCCAGTCGCGGCCGCTGCGCTCGCCGCGATAGCCCCACATCGCATCGGCGGTGTTGGCGAAGCGGTAGAGCGCCGCGCCCGGCAGCCCGAGCAGCACGAACCAGAAGACGGGCGCCACCAGCGAGTCGTTGAGGTTCTCGGCGAGCGATTCGATGGCGCTCTCGCGCACCTCGCGCTCGCTGAGCCGCTCGACGTCACGGCTGACGAGGCGCGCCAGCTGCTGGCGGCCGGCATCGAGCGAAACGCCCAGTGCCGCCTCGACAGCGAGCACCTCGTCGCGCAGCATGCGCCAGGCGAAGAGCGGCTTGAGCAGCAGGCCCAGCGCCAGCGCCACCGCCCAGGCCGGCAGATGCAGCATCGCCAGCGTCTGCAGGCCCATCGCGATGCCCCAGACGCACATCGCCCCCACGCACCACACCAGCGCGCCGCAGAAGAACATCGGCAGATCGACCGCCTTCGCCTGATGCATGCGCGGCGCGATGCGCGACCCCATGCCCAGATAGCGACCCATCCACACCACCGGATGCAGCGCCGCGGGCGGCTCGCCCAGCCAGCGATCGACGGCCAGCGCGATCCACAGCGCGGCGGCGAAGGCGATGGCGTATTCGGAACTCGGCAAGGGCATGGGAGCCGCCATTCTCGCGAATCAGGCGGCCGCCCTGCCCCGGCGCCATTGCGTCGTCGCGCCGAACGCAAGAAGCAGCGCGGCGCCCAGCGCCATCCAGAGCCGCAGGACGATGGCTTCGCCGGCCTTGGGCGGTGGTGCTTCCGCCGATGTCGGCTCGAGCTTCAGGCCGCTGACGGGCTGCGGGCCGTCCGGAGCGGGAGCAGATTCAGGGGCCGGTGCAGGCGCCTGCACCACCGCGGGCGCGACCGCCGGAGCCGGCCTGGGCGAAGAAGCCGGAGCCGGCGACAGTTCCGCCTGCACGAAGCGCTGCACGCCCGCATTGCGCTCGCGCAGCCCCGTCGCCCGCACCGCCTGCGCATAGGCCTGCGCCAGCTCGCGCCGCGTGGCGGCATCGGGCTTCCAGTAGTTCAGCCGCACCGCGTCGAGCATGCGCTCCAGGGTCTGCGCGAAGGCCGCGCGGTTGTCGCCTTCCAGCCATTCGCGCGTGCCCAGCCCGTAGCGGTCGCGCACGTACACGTCGTGCAGCGATTGCCACTGGTCCTGCCGCACCGCCTGCGGCGCGGTGACCTGCCAGCCCCAGAGGAACTGCGCGGTCTTCAGCACCTGCAGCGTGCCGCTGTAGCCCTCGGCCTTCTGCGCCTCGATCCACTGCGGGTGCAGGTAGCGCGTCTGCATCTCGCGCGCGATGGCCCCGGCCGCCGTGTCGGTGCGCACCTCGGTGCCGTCGCGCAGGTTCTGCACGTACAGGGCCGGGTCCTTGCCGGTGAGATGCCGCACCGCCTGCGCGATGCCGCCGAGGTACTGGAACGGATCGTCGTTGGTCAGCACGCCGTACAGGTTGGAGCTGCGCGCCATCAGCGCCGCGTCCACCTGCGCGAGATTGCCGGCATACGCGCCCGGACGCGCCGCGCCGTCGAGGCCCTTGCCGTAGGCGTGGCCCATGCGATCCATGTAGAGCTGCGCCATCTGCGCGTCGCCGCCGCCGCGCTGCTGGTTCTTCCATACGTCGCTTGCGAGCGCGGCTTCCTCCAGCCCGGCGCCGTAGCTGCCCTGCTCGTTCGAGAACAGGCGGGCCGTCGACCAGCGCTGCGCCTCGTCCGCGGCGGTGCCTTCCGAGCGAAGCCTGCGCGCCATCGCCTCGCTGTTGCGCGCCACCGCATTGCCGGGCTCCCGCAGCGCCGACACCTGCTGCACCGCTTCGTCGAGCCAGCGCATCACGGCCGGGAATTGGTCGCGGTAGGAGCCGGTGACGCTGAGCAGCACATCGATGCGCGGCCGCTTCAGCTGCGACGCGGGAATGATCTCGATGCCCGCCATGCGCCCGCCCTCGTCCCAGCGAGGCTTCACGCCCATCGCGTAGAAGGCCTGGCTCTCCAGCACGCCCTGGTGGCGCGAGGCCTCGCCGGCCCAGAGGGTGAAGGCGATCTTCCCGGGCGGCTTGCCGGCATGCGTCTTCGTGTGCTGCGCGATCCAGGCATCCATGGCGGCGACGCCGGTCTCCCAGGCCGCGCGCGTGGGCACGCGGCTCGGGTCGAAACCGTAGAGGTTGCGCCCGGTGGGCAGGCTGTCGGGGTTGCGCACCGGGTCGCCGCCATAGCTCGACTTGAGGTAGCGGCCGTCGAGCGCAGTCAGCAGGCCCTCGATTTCCTCGTTGTGCGCGAGCACGTCGTCGAGCTTTCGCGCGCGCCCGGCCAGCTCCAGCAGCTTCTGCCGGTCGGCAAGCGTCCTGCCCATGGCGCTCGCGGCCTGCGCGTCGACGAGCGCCTGCTCCACCCAGCGCGCGGGCCGCGAGGCGGAGACGCTCTTCGCATCGATCAGGAAAGCCTCGTCGATGTCCTCGCCGAGTGCTTCGACCAGTGGCTTGCCGAGGATCTGCAGGATGGTCATGCGCCGGCGCTGCGCGTCGGGCGCCTGCCCGAAGGTCGCGAGGCCCAGCGGCTGCGCGGTCTGCGCGAGCTCGTCGAGGTAGGGATGCAGCACGGCGATGAAGCCCGCGAAATCGGCGCGGATGCGCGCGGGCGTCCAGCCCAGGTCGCGGTCGTAGCGGTGCTCGGCGAACTCGGCCGTGAGCTGCTTCTCCAGGGCGGCCTTCACGGCGCCCGGCGATAGCGTCTCCCACTCGTGCATGCGCTCGTGCATCTCCTGCACGCCGGGGCGGAAGCCGGCGGGCGCGAACAGCGGCGTCGAGTGGCTCACCATGGTCGCGCGGCCTCGCCGCTTGGCGGTGGTGGCCTCGCCGAGGTTGTCCATGATGTAGGGATACACGTTGGGCAGGTCGCCGAGCGCGAGCAGCGGATCGTCCTGCACCGAGAGCCCGCGCTCCTTGCCCGCCGACCACTCGACCGTGCCGTGCGTGCCCACGTGCACCACCGCGCTGGCGCCGAAGCGCTGGCGCAGCCAGAGATAGGTCGCAAGGTAGCCGTGGCTCAGCGGAACGGCAGAGCGGTGATAGACCTGCCCGGCCTTGCCCACCACCTGCGTGCCGGGCTCGAAGCGCGGCGGCTGGCGCAGCACGACCACGTTGCCGAAGCGCACGCGCGGGATCACGAAGGACTGCTGGCCCGCCACGGTGCGCAGCATGGTCGACTTCCCGGGCGGGCCCCAGTAGCTTTCGACGCGGCGCTGCGTTTCCTGCGGCAGCGCGCGGAACCATGCGAGATAGTCGGCCAGCGGCAGCGTGTCGGCGAGGTCCCTGTCGAGCAGCGGCTGCAGCTCGTCGCCCTGGCCCGCGGGCTTCGGGTAGTAGGCCCGCATCGTCGCCTGCACCTGGGCGATGAGCGCATCGGTGCCGGGCAGTTCGGTGGCGTAGCCGGCCGACTTCATCGCCGCCAGCATGTTGCTCACGCTGCGCGGCACGTTCAGGAAGGAGGCGCCGAAGTTGGCCTCGCCCGGCGGGTAGTTGTAGACCAGCATCGCCACGTGCCGCTCGGCCGGCGGCGTGCGCTGCAACCGCAGCAGCGCGGCGGCCTTAGCGGCCACGGCGTCGATCTGCGCGGGCAGCGGCTGCAGCGTGCCGCTCGCCGCATCTCGTGCGCTTACGAGCATCGGGTCGGTCATGCCGGCCAGCTCGCTCGGGCTGTAGTAGGAGGCGATGTCGGTCTGCGCGAGGCCGTCCCTGCTCCGCGCCCATTGGTCGGCGTCCATCGCCAGCGAGGGCAGCGTCTGCAGCACCGGCACGCCGATGCGCTCCAGCTCGGCCTTGCGCTCGTTGGGGCTGAAGACCAGCGATGCGTTGACGATGGCATCGGCCACCCGGCGTTCGCCGTCGTGCGTCATGCGGAAGAACAGGTCCTTCTGCTGGCGCGGGCCGTAGAAGGCATAGGCGCGCAGGCCACGGGCCTCCAGCGACGCGATGAGCGCATCGAGCCAGGCGGTGTCGTCGCCGGCCAGCGTGGCGCTGTTGACGGCGATGGCGACCGTGCCGCTGCCCGCCAGCATTTCGATGGCTGCCACGTCCGTTTCGACGCGCGGCCAGCCGGGGTGGTAGATGCCGGCGAGCGGAAGCGGTACGGGTTCCGGCAGCCCCTGCATCATGCCCGGCTGCCGCAACGCCTTCATCGACGCGACCAGGTTGGCCGCGCCCGGAAAGCGCCAGAACTCGCGCAGCCGCTGGGCCCACGGGGCATCGACACCGCGCTGCGCCGCCAGCGGCGCCGCGGCGGTGGTCTGGCCCTTGGCCACCAGCGCGAACTCGCCGACCAGCACATAGGGCACCGTGCTGCGCGACACGGCATCGCCGAACCGCGCGGCGGCGGCCTGCGCCACGCTGACGTGCGGCGCGTCGATCACGAGCAGGCTGGCCCCGTCGATGGCCGCGGCCAGCGCCTCGGGCGAGTCCTGCGACGCCGACAGCACCTGCAGCGGCACCCCCGCCTCGCGCGCCGCCGCCTGCAGCCGCACCACGCGCGCCGGCGACACCAGCGAGGTGCTCAGCACGACGACGCGATTCGTGCCTTGCGGCTGCGCGTGCGCCGGGAGGAGCAATCCCGCCCCGGCGAGGAGGAGCCAGGCGAAAAGAAGAAGCCGGGTCACTTCCCGCCCGAGCCGGCCGGCTCCGCATCGGCCGGCACGTAGACCATCGTCCCGTCCTTCAGCCGCCAGGCGGTGCCGGCCTTCTCGCCATCACCCTGCCCGGTCGCACCGCTGGCCTTGAAGCGCGTGATCTTGCGGCCCTCGCGCGTGACGATCTCCATGTTCGGCTGGCCCTCGTTGCGGATGATCGTCACCTTGTCCTGCGCGAAAGGGTTCATCGGGTTGTTGATGACCGCGATCATCAGCATGCCGATCACCACCATGAACACGTCGATCAGGTTGATGGTGGAGAGCACCGGGTCGTCGTCGTCGCTGTCCAGGCTGCTCAATATCGAGAACTGGCGCCGGCTCATGAGAGGCGGTCCCGTGCATCGAGCACCGTCACCAGCTCGCGCATCAGCCAGCGGCGGCGAACGGTGTAGACCACGAAGGTGATCGAGGCGGAGGCCAGCGCCACGATCACGCTCGCGAAGGCCGGCGCCAGGCTCTGCGCCACGCCCTGCGATTCGCCCGAGGCCACGGCCACCAGCGCCGGGCCCATCGGGATCATGGTGGCGATCAGCCCCAGCATCGGCGCCACGCGGCTGCACAGCCGCACGCCCTCGAGCTGCTTGAGCACCACCAGCTCCATCTGCTCCTGGCTCGCGGCGGCATGGCGTTGCAGCACCAGCGCGCGCAACGGATCGCGGCGGCGCTGCAGATACTCGATGGCGAACGCGCCAAGGCAGTAAACCGCATAGACGAAAGAAAGCAGCACACCCAGCGTCACCGGCCAGAGAAACAGGCGCGCAAGCTCGAAGAGAACGGTATCGAAGGCCAGCATCAGGTCGGCTCCGTGGAAGAAGAAGGTTTGTCGAAAAGGTCCGAAGGCAGGCCCCAGCTTTCATCGAACACAAGCGACGCGAGCGGTTCGCGCTTCGCCCAGCGTTCGCGCTGCAGCATGGGCTCTTCATAGAACTGGTGCACGGGACCCAGGCACAGCAAGGCGATGGGCTCGGCGCCTTCGGGCAGGCCCAGAAGGACCGACACCTCGGCCGGATCGAACAGCGACACCCAGCCCATGCCCAGCCCTTCGGCGCGCGCCGCGAGCCAGAGGTTCTGGATGGCACAGGAGGCCGAGGCCAGGTCCATTTGCGGCAGCGTGCGGCGGCCGAACACGTGCTTCTCGCGTCCGTCCGCCAGAGTCACCACGAGCAGCTCTGCGGCGTCGAGCAGGCCCTGCACCTTGAGCCGCATGAATTCGTCTTCACGCTCGCCGAGCGCGCGGGCCGTGAGCACGCGTTCCTCTTCGACGACATGGTGCAACTGCTGGCGCAGCGCTTGGCCGCGAATACGAATGAAGCGCCAGGGCTGCATGAAGCCGACGCTGGGCGCGTGGTGTGCTGCTTCCAACAGCCTTCGCAATACGTCGGGCTCCACCTGGCCGCCTGCGAAATGGCGCATGTCACGGCGTTCGTGGATGGCGCGGTAGACCGCCTCTTTGTCTTTCTTGGTGAAAGCCGGGGTAGTCACGCTGCTCTTTCGGGGTGGGGGCACAGGCCACCGGGTACTCCCCTGCGCGAATGTGCCCCGTCGGCGTGAGCGCGCCCCATGTCAATCCTCGATGCCGCGCTGCGCGGGAATGCCGGCCTTGAAGGCGTGCTTGACCAGCGTCATCTCGGTCACCGTGTCGGCCAGCTCGATGATCTCCGGCGGGCAGCGCCGGCCGGTGAGCGCCACGTGCACATGCTTCGGCCGCGCGCGCAGGGTTTCGAGCACGCCTTCGAGCGGCAGCCAGCCGTAGATCAGCGGATAGGTGATCTCGTCGAGCACCACGAGGAAGAACTCGCCCGAGAGGATCGCCGCCTTCGCCTTCTCCCAGCCGTCGCGCGCGAGCTGGCCCGAGCGCTCCAGGTCCTGGCTCTTCCAGCTGAAGCCGTCGCCCAGCCCTTCGATGGGAATGCCGATCTGCTCGAACATGCGGTGCTCGCCGAAGCGCGCGGTCGGCACCTTCATGAACTGGTAGATCTTCACGGCCTTGCCGCGGCCGTGGGCGCGCAAGGCCAGACCGAATGCGGCCGTGCTCTTGCCCTTGCCGTCGCCGGTGTTGACGATGACGATGCCGCGGCGTTCGCCTTCCGGCTTCTCGTAGGGCTTTTCGCTGGGTGGGGTCTCAATTTGCATTTGTCGGTCTTTCAAGGCTGGCGAATGCGGGTTGCCGGACGCAGAGGGCGCGTTCGATCCCGCATCTCATAGGGGCAGCGCGATCCACTGCTCAGCCACGCGGTGCACGCGGATGCGATGGTCGAAGACCTGCTCCAGCGCGGCATGGGTGGCCGGGTCGTCGCAAGTGCCGTGGTGCACGACGCGGCCCTGGTCCATCACCACCATTTCGTCGGCGGCCAGGGCCATCGGCAGTTCGTGCAGCACGCTGACCACCGTGCGGCCCTCGGCGACGAGGGTGCGGACGATCTTCATCCAGTCGGCCTGGTGGGGCGGGTCGAGGTTGGCGAGGGGTTCGTCCATGAGCAGCGCCTCGGCTTCGACGGCGAGCGCCCGGGCGAGCAGCACGCGCTGGCGCTCGCCGCCGGAGAGCTGGCCCAGCGGACGGTCGCGCCAGTCCCAGGCCTGGGTGCTGCGCAGTGCGCGTTCGACGGCCTCGCGGTCGGCGGCGCCTGGCGTGGCGAGCCAGCGCTGGTGCGGCAGGCGGCCGAGCATGGCGACGTCGTAGACCATCAGGTCGTCGGCGCTGCCCTCGCCCGTGCCACTCTGGCCCAGCCACGAAAGGCGGCGGGCGCGCACGCGGGCGGGCACCCTGTCCTGCGCCTCGCCGAAGAGCCGCACTTCGCCGCGATGAGCAAGCAGCCCCGCCAGCGCCTTCAGCAGCGTCGATTTGCCCGCGCCGTTCGGGCCCACGATGCTGGTCCAGCGCGCGGCCCGCAGCTTCAGGTCGATGCCGTGCAGCACCTCGCTGGCGCCGAGCGTGGCGCTCAGCCGGTGCGCTTCCAGCGCGGCGTCGATGTCGTTGCTGCGGCTCATGCCACGCCGCTCCGCGCGCTGCGCCTGTGCATCAGCCACAGCAGGTAGCTGCCGCCCAGCACGGCCGTGAGCACTCCCACGGGCAGTTCCTGCGGCGCGATCAGCCAGCGCGCGAGCAGGTCGGCCGCCATCAGCAGCAACCCGCCCATCAGCGCCGACAGCACGATCAGCCGCGCATGCGTGGTCTTGACGGCCGAGCGCACCAGGTGCGGCGCCGCCAGGCCGACGAAGGCGATGAGCCCGGTCTGCGCCACGGCCGCCCCGGTGGCCAGCGCCAGCACCACCACCAGCGCCGCGCGCATCGCCCCCAGCGGGAGGCCCAGGCTGCGCGCGGTGGCTTCGCCCAGCGCCAGCCCGTCGAGCACCGGCGCCAGCGCCCAGCCCGCGAGCAGGCAGGCCGCGCCGACCATCGCCATCACCGCGCAGGCGCTCCAGCCGACGAGGCCGGTGCTGCCGAGGATGAAGCCCTGGATCGCCTGGAGGATGTCCGCCGAAGCGATGGTGATGAGGTCCTTCGCCGCACCGAGCACCACGCCGACGATCACGCCCGCCAGCAGCAGCCGCAGCGTCTGCTGCACGCCGCGCGCCAGCATCAGCGTGAGCATCACTGCGAGCACCGCGCCCAGGAAGGCGGCGCCGGTGAGCCCGAGCCGCATCACCCACTGCATGCTCGCGGCCGAGCCGCCGAACATCAGCAGCGCCACCGCCACGCCGAGCGAGGCGCCGGAGGCGCTGCCCAGCAGGTACGGGTCGGCCAGCGGATTGCGAAAGAGCCCCTGCGCCACCGCGCCGGCCAGCCCCAGCAGCGCGCCCGCCAGCCAGGCGCCGAGCGTGCGAGGCAGGCGGATGTCCCACACGATCTGCAGCGCCACCGGGTCGTGGCGTGCGGCGAACAGGCTCTCGAAGCCGGTGCTGCCGATGCCCAGGCCCAGCAGCATCAGCGCCGCGCCCAGCACCAGCAGGCCGGCGCCGAGCAGCAGTACGCGGCGCAGATGGGCCGTGTGCCTGGCGGCAGCCGCATTCATAGCTTGCCGCCCTTTTCAACGATGCACTGCGCCATCAGCCGTGCCGCCTCGTCCATGCGCGGGCCGGGCCGCACAAGCACGTCGGACTGCTCGGCGCTGAAGCGGCAGATGCGGCCTTCGCGCACCGCGCGGATGCCAGCCCAGCCGGGCCGCTGCTCCAGCCCCTGCGCGCTGCGCACGCTGACCATGATGAGGTCGGGGTTCGCGCGCACCACGTACTCGGGGTTGAGCTTGGGGAACGGGCCCAGCGAGGCCGGCACGATGTTCTTCATGCCCAGCCGCGAGAGCGTCTCGCCGATGAAGGACGACTCGCCCGCCGCATACGGCGCGCTGTTGACCTCGAAGTACACGCGCATGCCCTTCGCCCCCGCGGGCACCGACTGCGCGGCGGCCGACACGCTGGCGTCGATCACGCGCCAGACCTTCGCTGCCTCGTGCGTGCCCAGCACCTGGTCGAGCTTGTCGAGCACGCGGCGCACGTCGGCGTGGCTCTTGGGTTCGAGCACCAGCACCTTCATGCCCAGCGCCTCCAGCCGCTGCGTGACGCGCGAGGACTTGGCCAGCAGCACCGCGTCGGGCTTGAGCGCGACGATGGCCTCCACGTTCGGATCGATGCCGCCGCCGAGCTGCGGCAGAGCCTTCACCTGTTCGGGCGAGTTGGAGTAGCGGTCCACGCCCACCAGCCGGTTGCAGGCCCCGAGCGCGCAGACCGACTCGGTGAGCGAAGGCAGCAGCGTGACGACGCGTTGCGGCGGCTGCGGCAGGCTCACCGACACGCCGCGCTCGTCGACCACGTCGAGCGCATGCGCGGCCAGCGCCATCAGGACGAGGCCGATCGCCGCGAGCGGATTGCGGATCTTCTTCATGCTCATGCGGCGGGCGCCTTCAGGCTCAGCGGCAGGCCGGCCGCCATGAGCGTGACGCGTCCGCATGCGGCGGCCACGTCCTGGTTGAGCCGGCCCAGGGCGTCGACGAAGGCGCGCGTCTCGCGGCCAATCGGTATCACGCCCAGGCCGATCTCGTTGCCGACCAGCACCACCGGGCCCGGCGCATCGCGCAACGCAACCAGCAGCATCGCGATGTGCGTCGCGGGGGTGCGCGTCACGGGGCGGGCGTCTTCGATGGGCATCGGCATCAGCAGGTTGGTCAGCCACATCGTGAGGCAGTCGACCACCACCAGCGTCTCGGGCGTGCTCTGCGTGACGATGGCGCGCGCGAGCTCGACCGGCTCCTCGATGGTCCGCATGCCGGGCACGCGCTCGGCGCGGTCGGCCTGGTGGCGCACGATGCGCTCCTGCATCTCGTCGTCATAGGCCTGGGCGGTCGCGATCAGCACGGCGCGGCGGGCACGGGCACCGGCCGCGAGCCAATCGACGGCGCGCTGCTCGGCGCGGCGCGACTTGCCGCTCTTCTGGCCGCCGAGGATGAACTCGTGCACCACGGCTTCAGGCTTGGTCGAATGCAGCATGGCTCTCCAACTCGATGGGCATGGCGCCGAAAAGGCGCGCGGTGGCTTGCGGACTGGAGGCGAACCACGCATGGAAATAGCTCGCGCGCACCGGGCCATGCACGTACAGCACCTCCCCGGCCCGCGCGCCCACGGCCTGCGTGGCACCAGGACGGGCGGTGCGCGCGGCCGGCACGAGCGGTGTCTCGCAGCTCGAATAGTGGAAGGTGTGTCCGCGCAGGACGTGGCCATCGAGCGAGAGCTGCTGGGGCCCCAGGCCCGAAAGCCGCTTCTGCATGGTCACCCGACCAGGCAGCAGGCCCCAGAGGCGGTGCACTTCACCACCGTCTTCCTGAAGAGCCAGTTCGTCGAAAAGCGCCATCATCCCGCCGCACTCGGCCCACACCGGCTTGCCGGCGGCGACGTGCGCAGCGAGCGATTCGCGCAGCGCCGTGCGGGCCGACAGCGCCGGAGCATGCAGCTCCGGGTAGCCGCCGGGCAGCCAGACGGCGTCGCAGGCCGGCAAGGCGTCGCCTGCGAGCGGCGAGAAGAAGCTCAGCTCGGCACCGAGCGCCCCGAGCACATCGAGGTTTGCCGGATAGATGAACGAGAACGCTGCATCGCGTGCGATCGCGATGGTGCGGCCAGCGAGCAATGGCGGCACGGCTCGTGCCTCGTCGGATGCTAGTGCCTCGAAGCCCACCTGCGGCAGCTCGCCGACGGGCATGCGGCCCAGCGGCGTGTCGGCCAGCACGTCGGCGGCCGCGTCGAGCCGCGACATCGCGTCGCCCAGCTCCGTGGCGGCCACCAGGCCCAGGTGCCGTTCCGGCAGCGTGAAGCGGGCGTCGCGCGGCAAGGCGCCCAGCCATTGCGAAGGGTCGCGCAGCGCCTCCTGCAGCATGGCGCCGTGCCGTTCGCTGGCCACCCGGTTCGCCAGCACGCCGGCCCACGGCAGCCCGTCGCGGAAGTTCTGCAGCCCGTAGGCCAGCGCGCCGAAGGTGCCGGCCATGGCCTGCGCGTCGATCACCGCCAGCACCGGCACGCCGAAGCGCTGCGCAAGGTCGGCGGCGCTGGGATTGCCGTCGAAGAGACCCATCACGCCCTCGATGACCAGCAGGTCGCTCTCGGCGGCCGCCGCATGCAGGCGCGCGCGGCAGTCGGCCTCGCCCGTCATCCAGAGGTCGAGGGAATGCACCGGTGCGCCGGTGGCGAGCGCCAGCCAGTGGGGATCGAGGAAGTCGGGCCCGCACTTGAAGGCGCGGACTCGCCGGCCCTGGCGCGCGTGCAGCCGGGCCAGCGCGGCCGCGACCGTTGTCTTGCCCTGCCCCGAGGCCGGGGCGGCCACCAGCACGGCGGCGCAGGAGGCCGCCGCGGCACCGGCGGCGCCGCCCGGCTGGAGTGCTTGGCTGCTTAGTGAGGCGTCCACTTGAGACCGACGTAGGCGGTACGGCCGGCATTGGCGTACAGCCGCGCGAACTGGTAGTCCTTGTTGCCCACATTGTCGACGCGCGCGACGAGGTTGATGTCGCGCGTGAGCTGGGTGGTGGCCGACAGGTTCAGCACGGTGTAGCCGCCGAGCTTCACGCTGTTGGCGGCGTCGTCGTAGCGGCGGCTGGAGGTCTGCACCTCGGCGCCCAGCGTCCAGCCCGCGATGCGCCAGTCGGCGCCCAGGGTGGCATGGCGCTGCGCGCGGCGCGCGAGCAGGTTGTGGGTGGCGAGGTCGCGCGGATCCTGAAAGTCGAGGGAGCCGCGCAGCGTGACGTCGCCGATGCGGTGGCTGCCCGAGAGCGTGACGCCCTGGTAGCGCGCGCGGGCGGTGCTGGAGTAGCAGCCGAACGACGAAGCACAGCCCTTGGCAGAGCCGTCGAACACGATCAGGTTCTGCACGCGGTTGGCGTAGGCCACCACGCCCAGCTGGGTCGCGCCCTCGGTGTACTGCAGGCCCAGCTCGAGGTTGCGGCTCGATTCGGGCTTGAGCGTGGCCAGGCCGTATTCGCTGAAGCGCTGGTACAGCGTGGGCACGCGGAAGGCGGTGCCTGCCGAGGCCGTGAAGCGCAGCGACGGCGTGATGGCGTAGCCGTAGGCCGCGCTGCCGGTGGTCTTGCCGCCGAATTCGCTGTCCTTGTCGTGGCGCACGTGCAGCTGCAGCGAGTGCGGGCCCTGCACGAAGCCGTAGCCGAGCGAGATCGCGTCCTGCGAGCGGTCGCGCGCGAGCAGCTTCGAGGTGGTGGTGGGCGCGTTCTCCAGGGCGTCCTCGCGGCGCTCCAGCGTGGCGGTGACGAGGTGCGGGCCGAAGCGGAATTCGTTCTGGAAGAGGTAGCCGCGCAGGCGGGTCTCGGTACGGTAGAACGACGGCTGGGTCTTGTAGACCTGCTGCGAGTCGGTCACCTGCACGCGGGTGCTGTAGACGTCGTTCCACTTGGCCGACCAGCTCAGGCCGGCGGTCTGCAGCTTGTTGCTCGAAACGTCGTTGGCGAACAGGAACGGCAGCTTGGTCCTGTAGGACACCGTTGCGTCGTAGCCGGCCTTGATGTCGCTGGAAAGCAGCGTGGCCTCGATGCGCTGGTCGGGCGTGATCTGGAAGCCCAGCTTCGCGTTGCCCGAAGTGCTGTTGTAGCCGTCGCGGTCGGGGCTGGTGAAGCCGTCCTTGGTCACGTTGCGCTTGCTCACGGGCTGCACGTTGTAGCCCTTGCTCTCTTCATGCGCCACGCCGAAGGAATAGTCGAAGAGGCCCGACTTGCCGCTCACGCCGCCTTCGATCCTGCGCAGCCCCTTGCTGCCGAAGCCGATGCCGGCGTAGGGCGACACGCCCTCTTCTCCTCGCCTGGTGAAAAGCTGGATCACGCCGCCCACGGCATCGGAGCCGTAGACCGCGGCGGCCGGCCCGCGCAGCACCTCGATGCGGTCGATCTGCGACAGCGGAATGCCTTCCCAGCCGGCGCCGCCGGTCGATTGCGAATCGATGCGCACGCCGTCGAGGTAGACGGCGGTGAAGCGCGTCTCGGCGCCGCGGATGAAGAGGCTGGTGGTGTTGCCCACGCCGCCGGAGCGCGATATCTCGATGCCGGGCAGGCGCGAAAGCAGGTCGGCCACGCCGGTCGCACCGCTGCGCTCGATGGTCTCGCTGTCGACGACGGAGACGTCTCCCACGAGCTCCGACAGCGCCTGAGGCGTGCGGTTGGCCGTGACCACCGTTTCGCGCAGGGTGGAGGCCTCCTGCGCATGGGCCATGCCGCCGAAGGCGGAAACCAGCGCCAGCGGCAGGCAGGCGTGGCGGAAGCGGCGCGCAGGAGCGCTACCGCGGAAAGAGCAAACACGGGAAATCATGAATCAAGCGAACGAACGTCAATACCCCTGGCCGGCCTCCCCGCCGGCGCCTGGGCGCAATGGCCGCGCATGCGTTCGTCATTCGATCCTCGACGCATGCGGCAGCCGCCTCGTTGGCCGGTATCCGGGCTGGCAGAACGACGCCTTGCCGCCTTCCCAGGCGCCTGTTTCAGGGCGCCCAGTGGCTCGATGGAAAGGTGTTGGCGCCTTGCGGCGCCGTCTGCTTGACCGTTGCGGGGGCAGCGCAGGCGGCTTCGGCCTTGTTCCGGTGCGAACCGGGGCTTCCACTCCTGCTTCCCGTTGAACTGCGCCGTGCGAACCACGGCGCGAGCACCAACGGGCGGAATTCTATGTCCTGCCATGCGCCTCTTAAGTCGAAAGTTGCGGCCCCGCTACCATCGACGACCATGATGCGGCCCGCCTCGATCTTCCTGAACCTGCGTTCGGCGCTGCAGCGGCTCTTCGGTGTCTCGGGCTGGCAGTCGATGCTTCTGTGGTCGATCGTGGCCGGACTGCTGGGCACGCTGGCGACCGAACTGTTCCGCGCCGCGCTCCTCGCCTTCGAGCACCTGGTGCTCGGCCCCGGCCAGGGGCTGGTCGCCATGGCGAAGCAGCTGCCATGGTGGGCGCGCATCGCCTGCCCCACCCTGGGCGGACTGGTGGCGGGGCTGCTGCTGGTGCTCGCCAGGCGCGTGGCTTCGCGCAGCGCCACGTCGGACTACATGGAAGCCATCGTGCTCGGCGACGGGCGCATTCCGGTGGCGCAGACGCTGGCGCGCAGCGCGTCGTCGCTGGTGAGCATCGGCACTGGCGGCTCGATCGGGCGGGAGGGCTCGATGGTGCAGCTGGCGGCGCTGGCCTCCTCGCTGCTCGGGCGGGTGTTCCGCTTTCCGGCCGAACGGCTGCGGCTGCTGGTGGCCTGCGGCGCGGCGGCCGGCCTCACGGCCGCCTACAACGCGCCCATCGCGGGCGCCTTCTTCGTCGCGGAGATCGTGCTGGGCTCCATCGCGATGGAGAGCGTGGGGCCGATCATCATCGCGTCGGTGGTGGCCAACGTCGCGATGCGGGCGCTGCCGGGCTACCAGCCGCCTTACAAGATGCCGCCGTTCCCGGAGATCCACGGCACCGAGGTCGTGCTGTTCTGCGTGCTCGGCGTGCTGCTGGGCTTCGCGGCGGTGGGCTTCCTGCGCGCGCTGCAGGGCAGCCGGGCGCTGTTCTCGCGGCTGCCGCTCGCGCTGCCGTGGAGGCTGGCGCTGGGCGGGCTCGTCATGGGTGCGGTGTCGGTGCCGATGCCGGAGGTGTGGGGCAACGGCTACAGCGTGGTGAATTCGGTGCTGCACACGCCATGGGCATGGACGCTGATCGCGCTGGTGCTGCTCGCCAAGGCGGTTGCGACGATGGCGACGGCCGGTTCGGGCGCCGTGGGCGGCGTGTTCACGCCGGCGCTCTTCTTCGGCTGCATGATCGGCGCGCTCTTCGGCCAGGGCGTGCAGGCGCTGTGGCCGGCGGCGAGCTCGGCGCCATTCGCCTATGCCATCGTCGGCATGGGCGCTTTCCTGGCGGGCGCCACGCAGGCACCGCTGATGGCGATATTGATGATCTTCGAGATGACGCTGAGCTACCAGGTCATGCTGCCGCTGATGGCCGCGAGCGTCATCGCGTACTTCGTGGCGCGCTCGGCCAACGCAGGCTCGATGTACGAGATCACGCTGCATCGCAACGCCCAGCGCGACGACCAGATGCGCCTGCGCGGGCTGCACATGCGCGACCTGGTGCAGCCGGCCGAGACCGTGGTCGGCCCGCAGGCGGACCGCGAGGCGATGAGCAGGCTTTTCCTGCAGTACCCCGTCAAGTACCTGTACGTGGTGGACGCGGACAACCGCTACCTCGGGGTGGTGCCGCTCTCGTCGCTCGGTACCGCGCCGCAGGAGACGACGGCAGGCGCCCTGCTCTCTCAGGCGATCCAGCCGGTCACTGCCGATACCGGTCTTGGCGAGGCACTGCAGCGCTTCCTCGACCACCTGGGCGAGCGGCTTCCGCTGATCGAGAGCGCCGCCAACCCGGTGTTGCTGGGCGTGGTCGCCAAGAGCGCGCTGCTGGCCACCTACGTGCGGCTGAGCGAGGCCTGAAGCGACTCGCGAGGGGTTTGATCGGCGGGCGGCAAAGCCGCAGAATCCGGGCACGCCGGGCGCCGCGTCCGGCCTCGGCAGGACCGCCTCCCCGGGAAACTACAATCGCCAACCATGCCCGCCTCCAGCCCCATCGACCAGATCGCCGAGCGCGTCGAACGACTGCTCGTGCGTCACGAAGAGGTGCAGCGCACCAACGCGCTGCTGCAGGAACAGGTCGATGCGCTCACGCGCGAACGCGACGCACTGAAGTCGCGGCTCGTCGCGGCCCGCACCCGCCTCGACGCCCTGCTCGAACGGCTGCCGGCTGAACCACCTTCCGAAGACTCCCCCGCATGAAGCAGATTGAAGTACAGATCATGGGACAGAGCTATCTGCTCGGCTGTCCCGACGGAGGCGAGGCGCAGCTGCGCGAAGCCGTCGAACGCGTGGATGCCGCCATGTGCAAGATCCGCGATGCGGGAAAGGTCAAGGCCCGCGACCGCATCGCGGTACTGGCCTCGCTGAACCTGGCATTCGACCTCGCCGCGCAACAGGCCGCCGCCAGCGCGCCCGCCGCACCGGCGGCGCCAGCCGATACCACAGACACCGACCCGAAGGCCGCCCAGCTCATTCAAAGACTCGATCAGGCCCTGGCGGGCGATGGACATTTGCTCTGAGCGGGTTCCGCCGGCAGGGCTGCAGCGGTAAAATCCGAACTGTCTGCGGTGCGCGTTGGGCTTTATATGTCCTTGTTCCAATGCTCTACGGAGCCGGGCTTGGTAAATCGCTCGACGGGTGTGATCATCTCGCGTCAGATGAACCCGAAGTCCTGCTGCCCTCGCCCACCTGAACCCCGGTTCAGGATGCGAGTCCGGCGCCCACTTGCAGACACCTAATTCCGCCACGGCCCCTTGCACACACTGCTCGGGGCCGTTGCTTTTTGCGATACAGAATTTCCGTGAACGTCTCCAGCCTGCTCGATCCCCTCCTCATCGTCGAACTCGCGGCCCTCGGGCTCGGCACCGGTTTCCTCGCAGGCCTGCTGGGCATCGGCGGCGGCATGCTGATGGTGCCGTTCATCACGATCATCATGGGCCACCGCGGCGTGCCGGCCGACCTCTCGGTGAAGATGGCCATCGCGACCTCGATGGCGACCATCATCTTCACCTCGGTGTCGAGCGTGCGCGCGCACCACAAGCGCGGCGCGGTGCGCTGGGAGATCGTGCGGCGCCTCGCGCCCGGCATCGTCATCGGCAGCCTGGTGGGCAGTCTCGGCGTGTTCGCGCTGCTCAAGGGCACGGCGCTGGCGATCTTCTTCGCGCTCTTCGTGGGCTTCTCGGCCACGCAGATGTTCCTCGACAAGAAGCCCGCGCCCACGCGGCAGATGCCGGGCACCGGCGGCCAGCTCGCCGCGGGCGGTGCCATCGGCTTCGTCTCGGGCCTGGTGGGTGCCGGCGGCGGCTTCATCAGCGTGCCGTTCATGACGTGGTGCAACGTGTCGATCCACAACGCGGTGGCGACCAGCGCGGCGCTGGGCTTCCCGATCGCGGTGGCGAACGTGCTGGGCTATGCGGTCAGCGGGCAGTCGGTGCAGGGCCTGCCGGCCGGCTCCTTCGGCTACATCTGGCTGCCCGCGCTGGCGGTGATCGCGCTGTGCAGCGTGCTGACGGCGCCCCTGGGCGCGAAGGCCGCGCACAGCCTGCCGGTGAAGAAGCTCAAGCGCGTGTTCGCGAGCATCCTCTACCTGCTGGCGGCCTACATGCTCTGGAAGGGCCTGCACGGCTGATCGATGCTCCGGCGGCCTCCTGCCGAGGCTACTGGATCCGCTGCTGCCGCCATTCGCGCGGCGAGCAGCCGAAACGCTCCTTGAACGCGCGGCTGAAATGCGCCGCGTCGTTGAATCCCCTGCCGTAGGCGATGTCGGCCACGGGCCGGCCCGCGAGGCGCGGCTCCAGCAGGTCGCGGCTGCAGGCCTCCAGCCGGCGCTCCCAGATGTATTGCGACGGCGTGAGCGGCTCGCTCCTGAACACTCGGTGGATGTGGCTGACCGACACGCCCAGCTCCGCGGCCAGCGTGCTCACCGAAAGCGAAGGGTCCGCAAGCTGCTCGTCGATGCGCCGCTTGACCCGCGCGAGGTGGTACGCCGTGAGGTTGCTCAGCGAGGGCGCGCTCGCCGCAGGCAGCGTCTGCAGTCCGGCCACCAGGATGTTCTGAACGCCGTTGGCCACCGCGAGGGCCGAGGCCGGCTGCAGCGTGTCGATGTCCTCGCGCAGCGTGCGGATCATTCCCAGCAGCAGGTGCCCCGCGCCCTCGCGGCCCGAAACGGTGGTGGCCGTGAGCGCCTGCGTATCGCGCAGCTCGCTGCGCAGACGCTCGCCGGGCAGCTTGAGCACGATCTGCTCGAATGATTCGTCGAACAACAGCTGGTAGGGCCGCGTGCTGTCGTACAGCGCGAAGTCGCCGGCCGACAGCACCGCGTCGCGCCCGTCCTGCCGCACCACGCCCCGGCCGCTCGCCTGGATGCTCACGAGGAAGTAGTCGTCGCTCGAATGCGAGATGTGTCCCGGCGTGCGCATCACCTTCTGCGGGCTCGAGGTGACGACCGACACGTCGAGCCCCGGCAGCGTGTGCTGGCGGATGCTGCCCTCGAAATCGCCCGAATCGCCCTCGCGCACCGGGTCGCAGCCCAGCTGCACGTAGACGTTGCAGATCATGTCGGTCCAGTAGGCGAGCCGCTGGTCGCGCGGGACGGCGTCGGTACTGAGCAGTTGGGTCATCGGGGTTCCTCGGAAGGCCTCAGGGGCAGCGAACGGATGCAACGCTGGAACAAGAACGCCGCCAAACCGGGTCAAGGCGTTCAGGCGGCGCGAATCTACGCTTCAAGCAACCCGCATGCCACAGCGCAAACCCGGTGCCTGCGGTCCACGCCCCGTTACTTCGATTGCATCTGGAGAACTTTCATGCCGACCACCGTCCATCCCAAGCTGCGCGTTGCCGCAGTGCAGGCCGCCCCCGTGTTCCTCGACCTCGACGGCACCATCGAGAAGACCATCGACCTCATGGCGCAGGCCGCGAAACAGGGGGTGAAGCTCATTGCCTTTCCCGAGACCTGGGTGCCCGGCTACCCGTGGTGGATCTGGCTCGATTCGCCGGCCTGGGGCATGCAGTTCGTGCAGCGCTACCACGACAACTCGCTGGTCGTCGGCTCGGCCGAGTTCGAGCGCGTCGCGCAGGCGGCGCGCAGGCTCGGCATCTGGGTGTCTCTCGGCTACAGCGAGAAGGCGGCCGGCAGCCTCTACATCGCGCAGGCGCTCATCGACGACCAGGGCCGCACCGTGCAGACGCGGCGCAAGCTCAAGCCCACGCACGTGGAGCGCACGGTGTTCGGCGAGGGCGACGGCTCCGACCTCGCCGTGGTCGAGACACCACTGGGCAACATCGGCTCGCTCTCGTGCTGGGAACACCTGCAGCCGCTGAGCAAGTACGCGATGTATTCGCAGAACGAGCAGATCCACTGCGGCGCATGGCCGAGCTTCTCGCTGTACCGCGGCGCGGCCTACGCGCTGGGGCCCGAGGTCAACAATGCCGCGAGCCAGGTCTACGCCGCCGAGGGCCAGTGCTTCGTGATCGCGCCCTGCGCCACCGTGTCGAAGGCCATGAGCGAGCTGATGTGCACCGACGCCGGCAAGCAGCAGATGCTGCGCATCGGCGGCGGCTACGCGCGCATCTTCGCGCCCGACGGCTCGCCGCTGGGCACCCCGCTGGCGGAAGACGAGGAAGGCCTGGTCGTCGCCGACATCGACCTCGGCATGATCTCGCTCGCCAAGGCCGCCGCCGACCCCAGCGGCCACTACTCGCGGCCCGACGTCACGCAACTGCTGCTCAACAAGACGCGCCGCGAGCCTGTCGTGGTGCAGCAGGCGGCGTCGCCTGAGCCCGAAGCGGGCATGCCCGAGCCCGTCGCAGCCTGAACCCTCGGAGGCAAGCCATGGAATCCGCCATCGACGCGCACCTGAGGTGCCCCCGCACGCGCCACCGTCGCGTGGAAGACGACTACGTGCCGCCCTACCCGGTGTGGTCGGCCCGCGCCCCGGTATCGGTGAAGCAGGTCGTGATGGGCTACTTCGGCGTGCAGTCGCGAGGCCCCGAGATGCAGGGCCGCGCCTGCGCGGCGCTGATGAAGATCGCGCGCGACTTCGCCCTGCCCGACGGCCCCGGCCATCACGACCTGACGCACTACGTCGACGCGCAGGGCTTCGACAACATGATCGCCATCGCCTACTGGAGCGACCCAGCCGCCTACGCACGCTGGTGCGCGACGCCGGCCATCGACGCCTGGTGGCGCTCCGACGAGCGCCTCAGGGAAGGCCTTGGCTACTTCCGCGAGATCGCCTCGCCCCGCGTCGAGCACTTCGAGACCATGTTCAACACGCCCGACCGCTTCGAGGGCGTCGGCGTGGTGATGGGCGGCGTCAGCGGCGAGCTGCAGGAGCACGGCTACTGGGGTTCGATGCGCGACCGCATCCCGCTGTCGCAGACCGATGCGATGGCGCCCTCGGGCGCGCGGGCGGTGATCGCGGGCGCACCGGCTCCGGGGCAGCGCGTGCGCATCGCAGGGCACGAGAACATCGCGATGATCCGCTCCGGCCAGGAGTGGACCGACACCACCGGGCAGGAACGCAGGCTCTATCTCGAGGACATGGAGCCCGTGCTGCGCGAGGGCATGGACTTCCTGCGCGACCAGGGCCTGCCCATCGGCTGCTACAGCAACCGCTACATGAGCCACCTCGACGCACTGGGCGCACCGCTGCAGAAGTCCTTCGGGCTGAGCTACTGGCGCTCGCTGGCCGACATGGAGCGCTGGGCCGAGTCGCATCCCACGCACGTCGCGATCTTCGGCAGCTTCATGCGCTACGTGCAGGCGCTGAACTTCCAGCTGCAGCTGCGCGTGTACCACGAGGTGTCGGTGCTCAAGGCCGACGAGCAGAGCTACGAGTACGTCAACTGCCACGCGGGCAGCGGGCTGATGAACGGACTCGAGCCAGCGACCGCCGGGCCCTGACCCGACGGCTCAGGCCGCGGGCTCAGGCTGCGAACAGCCCCTTGTGCTCGGTACGCAGCAGCGCCTTCTGCACCTTGCCCATGGCGTTGCGCGGCAGCTCGGGCACCACGAAGCAGCGCTTGGGGATCTTGAAGTTGGCAAGCTTCGACTTGAGCTCCGCCACGATGGCGTCGCCGTCGAGCGCCGCGCCCGCCTTCGGGATGACGATGGCCACGCCCACCTCGCCGAAGTCGGGGTGCGGCACGCCGACGACGGCGCTTTCGGCCACGCCCGCCATCTCGTTGATGTAGCCCTCGATCTCGGCGGGATACACGTTGTAGCCGCCGCTGATGATCAGGTCCTTGCTGCGCCCGACGATGGTGATGTAGCCCCGGCCGTCGATCTTGCCCACGTCGCCGGTCTTGAAGAAGCCGTCGGCAGTGAACTCCTCCTTCGTCTTCTCGGGCATGCGCCAGTAGCCCGCGAACACGTTGGGGCCGCTGACCTCGATGTTGCCGATCTCGTCGGTGGTGCAGTCGCGGCCGCCGTCGTCGCGCACGCGCAGCTGCACGCCAGGCAGCGCGAAGCCCACGGTGCCGCCGCGGCGCTCGCCCTGCTCCGGCCGGTAGGGGTTGGAGGTGAGCATGACCGTCTCGCTCATGCCGTAGCGCTCCAGGATGGTGTGGCCGGTGCGCTCGCGCCATTCGTCGAAGGTCTCGATGAGCAGCGGCGCCGAGCCCGCGATGAACAGGCGCATGTTGCGCACCGCCTCGCGCGTGAGCCCCGGCTCGGCCAGCAGGCGCACGTACAGCGTGGGCACGCCCATGAACACGGTGGCCTCGGGCAGCTTCTGCACGACGCGCTTCGGATCGAACTTCGCGAACCACAGGATCTTGCTGCCGTTGAGCAGCGCGCCGTGCAGCGCGACGAACAGCCCGTGCACGTGGAAGATGGGCAGCGCATGGATCAGCACATCGCCTTCGGTCCAGCCCCAGTAGTCCTTCAGCACCTCGGCGTTCGACAGCAGGTTGCCGTGCGTGAGCATCGCGCCCTTGCTGCGGCCGGTGGTGCCGCTGGTGTAGAGGATGGCTGCCATGTCGTCGGCCTTGCGCTGCGCGGGCACGTGCTGGTCGCTGCACTGCGCGGCCACGTCGAGCAGCGTGCCGGTGCGGTCATCGTCCAGCGTGAAGACGTGCTTCGTGCCCGCCGCGGTGGCGATGGGCGCGACCCACGAGGCGTTGCGGCTGGTACACACCACCACGGCCGGCTCGGCGTTGCCGATGAAGTATTCGATCTCTGCGCTTTGATAAGCGGTGTTCAGAGGCAGGAACACGTAGCCCGCGCGCAGCGTGGCGAGGTACAGCAGCATCGCCTCGACCGACTTCTCGACCTGCACCGCGATGCGCGCGCCCTTCTCCAGCTTCAGAGCGTCGAGCAGGTTGGCGATCATGGCGCTGGCGCGTTCGAGGTCGCGCCAGGAATAGAACAGGCCGCTGTCGGTTTCGACGGCGATGCCGTCGAGGTCGGCAGGGAATGCCGCGCGCAGGGCGGCGAACAGGTTGGCGTTGGCGGACTTCTTCATTCGGACGATTGCTTGGCTTGGCTTCAGAAATTCGGGGTGCGCTTGGCAAGGAAGGCGGCGATGCCCTCGCGGTGTTCCGCGGAATCGGCGTAATCGTAGGCGGTGGCCAGCAGGCCGTGGGCCGAAGGTGCGCCGGCGCGCAGCACGGCGAAGGTGGCCTTGTGCAGGCGCGCGGCCTGCGGGGAGAGCGCGGCAATGCGCTCGGCGTGCGACTGGGCAGCGAGCGGCACCTCGTTGTCGGGCAGCACCTGCAGCAAAAAGCCAGCGTCGTACAGGCGCTGCGCACCATGCACGCCGGCGGCCAGCAGCATGTCGCGCGCGAGCACGTCGCCGATGGCGCCATGGACCAGCGCCGCTTCGCGCGGCGCCATCGGGAAACCGAGCTTGGCGATGGGCGCACCGAACTTCGCGGACGCGCCGGCCAGGCGGATGTCGCAGCAGCTCGCGATCTCGATGCCCGCGCCCATGCAGGCGCCTTCGATCTGCGCGACCAGCGGCAGCGGGCAGTCGAGCATCGCCTGCAGGGCGGCCCAGACCTCGTTCTCGTGGAACTCTCGCAGGCTGGGCTCGCTGAAGCGGAACGACGGGTACTCGGAAATGTCGCCGCCCGCGCAGAAGGCCCCGCCCTCGCCGCGCACGATCACGCAGCGCAGTGCGCTGTCGCCGTCGCTGCGCAGGCCGTCGAACACTGCGCGCAGTTCGCGCCACATGGCGCGCGTCATGGCGTTGAGGCGCCCCGCGTTCGACAGCGTGACGACCGCGATGGCGCCGTCGCGGCGCAGGGAGATGGCGCTTCCAGTCGTCATTCGAGCTTGGCGCCCGAGGCCTTCACCACCGCGGCCCAGCGCTTGATCTCGGCATTGACGAAGCTGCCGTAGGCGGTGGTGGTGAGGTTCGGGATCTCTGAACCGTTCTGGGCCCAGATGCCCCTCAGGTCGTCGGTGGCCAGCGACTTCTTCATGTCGTCGATGGCGCGCGTCTGCGTGTCGGCCGGCGTGCCCTTGGGCGCCCACAGGCCGTACCAGGTTGTCACGGTGTACTCGGGCAGGCCCACCTCGGCGGCGCAGGGCACGTCGGGGAAGGCCGGGTTGCGCTTGGTGCCGGCCACCATCAGCGCCTTGATCCGGCCGCTCTTGATGTGCTGCGCCGAGGAGCCCAGGCCGTCGAACATCAGGTCGACGTTGCCCGAGATCAGGTCCGACAGCGCCGGGCCAGCGCCGCGGTACGGAATGTGCGTGATGAAGGTGCCGGTCTGGATCTTGAAGAGCTCGCCCGCCAGGTGGTGCGAGGTGCCGGAGCCGGCGGAACCGTAGTTGAACTTGCCGGGGTTGCGCTTCGCCAGCGCGATGAATTCCTGGATCGTGTTGGCCTGCACCCGCTTCGGGTTGATGACCACCACCTGCGGCACGTTGGCCAGCAGCATCAGCGGCACGAAGTCCTTCTCGATGTCGTAGTCGAGCCTCGGGTAGATGGACGGCGCGATCGCGTGGTGCACCGCGCCCATGAAGAGCGTGTAGCCGTCGGCCGGCGCCTTGGCGGCGATGCTGGCGCCCAGCGTGCCCCCGGCCCCGCCGCGGTTGTCGATGACCAGCGTCTGGCCCGCGACGCGCGAGAACTGCCCCGACAGCGGCCGCGCGAAGGCGTCCGTGCCGCCGCCGGCCGGGAACGGCACGATCATCGTCACGGGCTTGGTCGGCCAGCCCTGCTGGGCGCGCGCGGCACCGCACAGAACGGCCGCACCGGCGGCGGCCACGCGCAGTACGTCGCGGCGCTGAAAGCTTGGGTTCATTTGTCTCATCTCCTGTGTGTCGTTGTGGATCTTGCCGCCCCGTGCGGCTGCCGGCCTTTTGGCGCACCGGCTCTTTGCTCTGCTTCGACTTCCTCTACTTCTTCTACGTCCTCTGCTTCCTCTTTCGGCGGACCTCAGCCTTTCTTGAAATACAGGCTTTCCACGTCTCCCGATACTGCCACCCTGCCCTCGGCGAGCCAGGCGCGGTGCTTGTCCAGGCGCTTGAGGTCATAGAGGTAGTTGACCATGAGTCCATAGGACTGCTTGTGCCCCTTGGGCGAAGGATCGCCCGCCCAGTTCAGGCGCTCGACGCGCGCGCCGTTGCCCAGGTGGAAGCGCGCCACCGGATCGGCCGGCGTGCCGTCGACCAGCGCGCGCCCGAGGTATTCGGCCGCAGCCTGCATCAGCCACTGGCGCAGCGGCGACTTGGCGTCGAAGCTGGCGTCGAAGCTGGCGGCGCCATCCGCCGCGGCGAGCAGCCGTTCGGCCGTGGGAGGCAGCGAGCCGACGAGGCGGCCCAGCTCGGCCTCGCGCTTCTCGTCCAGGCGCGGCAGCAGGTCGGCTGCGTTCTTCGCGAGCCAGGTGCGGAAGCCCGGAATGGGCGAGAGCGTGGCGAAGGTCTTCAGCCGCGGCAGCTCTTCCTGCAGCGTCTCGACCACGCGCTTGATGAGCGAGTCGCCGAAGCTCACGCCGCGCAGGCCGTTCTGCGTGTTGCTGATCGAATAGAAGATGGCCGTGGTGGCCCGGGCGGCGGGCACCGGCACCGCGGTTTCGTCGAGCAGCGGCGTGATGCCGTCGCTGATGCGGTCGACGAGCGCCACCTCGACGAAGATCAGCGGCTCGTTGGGCAGGCGCGGATGGAAGAAGCCGTAGCAGCGGCGATCGCTGTCGTCGAGCCGGTTCTTCACGTCGGACCAGCTCTTGATGTCGTGCACCGCCTCGTAGCGGATGAGCTTCTCGATCAGCGAGGCCGGCGAATCCCAGTCGATGCGGCGCAGTTCGAGGAAGGCGACGTCGAACCAGGTGGAGAAGAGCTGCTCCAGCTCCGCGTCGAGCGCGAGCAGGCGCTTGTCGGCCTTCAGGCACGGCAGCAGGTCGGCGCGCAGATCCACCAGGAAGCGCATGCCCTCGGGCTCGACCGCGAAACGCTGCAGCAGGCGCATGCGCGGCGACACCAGCGCGCGGCGCAGGCGCAGTTCGGCCTGGCCCTCGTCGGGCGTGCCGACGGCTGCCTGGTGCTGGTCGCGTGCCGCCTTGAGCTTCTGCGCATCGGCGGCGAAATGCTCGCTCATGAGTGCCCAGTAGTCGCGGCGCTCGTCGGCCGTGGCGGCGCGGTAGGCGTCGGCGATGGCATGCGCACGGCGGCCGCCCTCGACTTCGCTCACGCGCGGGTCGATCACGGCCTGCAGGTCGGCCAGCACACGGCGCAGAGCGCGCGGCGACAGGGCCTCGTCGGCCTTGCGCAGGGTGGCCTGCAGGCGTTCGGCGGTCGTGCGGACGCTGGGCTTGGGCGCATTGCGCGGAGCGCTCTTTGCCGCGCCCTCGGGCGCCACGGGCACTTTGGATTTCTCGCCAGAACGCAGCCGCGCCTGGAACCATTCGGTCGCACTCATCGGGGCACTCCAATGCTTGGAAGAATCGTCACGACATCACCCTGGACTTCTGCTGGCGCGCGACCTCGCGCAGCGCCTCGCGCTGGCGGGTCAGGTGCGTGCGCATGGCGGCGTCGGCGCCTTCGCTGTCGCGCGCCTTCAGCGCCGCGAACACGGCCAGGTGCTCCGACAGGCTCTGCTCGAGCCGCCCCGGCGCATGCAGCTGCTGCAGCCGGGCGAGCTTGAGGATCTTGCGCAGGTCGCCGATGACCTGGGCCAGCCACCTGTTGTCGGCCAGCTTGATGATCGCCTCGTGGATGATGTGATTGGTGGCGTAGTAGTCGTTGATGCGCTTGGCCCTGGCATGCCGCACGAGACGCTCGTGCAGCGCGTCGAGCTCCTGCAGCTCGGCGTCGCTGGCGTTGCGGGCCGCCTCGTAGGCGCAGCGGCCTTCGAGCAGCGCGATGACCGGGAAGATCTCGTCGAGGTCGCGCTCGGTCACCTCGTTGACGAAGCAGCCGCGGCGCGGCTCGTGGCGCAGCAGGCCCTCGGCCGTGAGCACCTTGAGCGCTTCGCGCAACGGCGTGCGAGAGATAGAGAGCCGCTCGCACAGTGCGATCTCGTCGACGAAGCTGCCGGGGGCCAGCGAGCCGTCGAAGATCTGCTCGCGCAGCGTGGCGGCGACTTCGTCGTGCAGGGAGTTGGGGACCAGGCGCATGGATCAGGGCCGCATAATTTTCTGTAATTACGCGTAATTCTGAGCCTGCCAACCGGCCGGCGCAAGTGCCGTGCGTCGAATGAGCGGCGGGTAGTTACCCTTAAGACAAAGGGCCCCGAGGGGCCCTTTTCGTGGAAGCTCAGGCGCGCGCGGCGGTGGCCGTCTTGCTGCCGGTGCGGCCGAACCACAACCACAGCCCGATGCCCGCGATGATCATCGGGATGCTCAGCCACTGCCCCTGGCTCAGATTGAGCGCCCGCAGGCCGAGGAAGTCGTCGGGTTCGCGGAAGAACTCGGCCACGAAGCGCAGCACGCCGTAGCCGATGAGGAACACCGAGGCCACCTGCCCCTGCTTGCGCTCCTTGCGCGCGTAGAGCCACATCACGACGAAGAGCAGCAGCCCCTCCAGCAGGAACTGGTAGACCTGCGAGGGATGGCGCGGCAGCATCGATCCGCTCTGCGGAAACACCATGCCCCATGGCAGGTCGGGGCTGCTGAAGCGGCCCCACAGCTCGCCGTTGATGAAGTTGCCCACGCGGCCGGCCGCGAGGCCCGTCGGCACGCAGGGCGAGACGAAGTCCATCACCTGCCAGAACGGCCGCTTGCGCGAGTGCGAGAACCACACCATCGCACCAATCACGCCGAGCAGCCCGCCGTGGAAGCTCATGCCGCCCTGCCACACGTAGAGGATCTCGAGCGGATGCGTGAGATAGAACTCGGGCTTGTAGAAAAGGCAATAGCCCAGCCGCCCGCCGACGATGACGCCCATCACGCCGAGGAAAAGAATGTCCTCGATGTCCCTGCGCTGCCACACGCCGGCATCCACCAGACGGCGGAAAGGCTCGTGCCGCAGGCGGCGCGTGCCGAGGAAATAGAACAGCGCGAAGGCGGCCAGATAGGTCAGGCCGTACCAATGGATGGCCACCGGCCCGATTTGCAGGGCGATGGGGTCGATATGCGGATACATGAGCATCCGCGGATTGTGCCCCGGCCGGATGTCGGGGCCGAGGCGGGGCTTTTCAGACGGGAATCAGCGCCCGAACTTCCACCACACGAGCCCCGCGACCACGGCCGGCACCGCGAAGATGAGCAGGAAGATCGGCAGTTCCTCCGCCACCGAATAGCCGGCCTTGATCACGCCCACGGCCATGTTGATGCCCGCGCCTACGAACCACGCCGGAATGAACCACCTGGCCGCCACGGCCAGCGCCGCCGAAGAGCCGTCGCCCAGCAGGCGCCCGGCCAGCAGGAACACCGCCAGCAGCACGAAGCCGCCGCCCATCACCAAGATCGTGTGCATGTCGCTCGTCCTCCTAGCGGCATCTTGCCCGATCAGCGCGTGGTGTAGCCGCCGTTGGCGAAGATCGTCTGGCCGGTGATCCACCAGCCCTCGGTGACGAGGAAGCGCACGATGGGTGCGATGTCCTCGATGTCGGTCAGGCCCTTCTTCGAGAACTTGCTGAGCGCGGCGGCACTGCTGTGGTACTCCACGGCCTCCTTGCTCTCCTGGCCGTAGAAGAACGGCGTGTCCATGGGGCCGGGGCCGATGGCGTTGACCGAGATGCCGCGCTCGCCGAACTCCTTCGATGCGGCGCGCGTGTAGTGCTCCACCGCGGCCTTCGAGCCCGAGTAGATCGCATAGAACGGCGTGTAGGCCGCCAGCAGCGAACTCACCAGCGTGACGATGCTGCCGCCATCGGCCAGCGTGCGGCCGGCCTGCTGGATGAAGAAGAAGGCGGCCTTGGCATTGGCGTCGAAGCTCTTGTCGTAGTCGGCCTCGGTGACGTCGAGGATCGGCTTCTTGATGACCACGCCGGCGGTGTTGATCGCGATGTCGACCTGGCCGAAGTGCTTCACCGCCTTGTCGAACAGGCCGACGCAGTTGTCGACCACCGAGAGGTCGCCCTGCACCAGCAGCGTGTCGGCGCCCTTGGCCTTGAGTTCGGCGGCGGTCTTCTCGGCATCGCCGCGCGAGGCGTCACTGTTGTAGTGGATGGCGATGCCCCGGGCGCCGCCATCGACCAGCTGGTGGCCGATGAGGGCGCCGAGGTTCTTGCCGCCGCCGGCGATGACGGCGACCTTGTTCTTGAGCGTACGTGCGGACATGGAATGACCTCCTTGGTTGAAGCTCGGATGTGTGACTGGAGCGGCCAGTCTATTGATCGCTTCCGCACAGATAAATAGCTCATTCAAGGCTAGACTATTCAGGATTTCACGAACAATCCGATTCCTTTCCGCCTCCCCCTCTCCATGGACCGCATCGAGCTTCTCCAGGTCTTCGTGCGCGTGGCCGAAACCGGCAGCTTCACGCGCGCGGCCGACCGTCTGGGCCTTCCGCGCGCCAGCGTCACCACCGCCGTGCAGCAGCTCGAAACCCGCCTCGGAACCCGCCTGCTCCACCGCACCACACGCCGCGTGGGCCTCACGCCCGACGGCGAGGCGACGCTGGAGCGGGCTCGCGCGCTGGTGGCCGACATGGACGACATGGAGCAGCAGTTCCTCCCTGCGCGCGGCCAGGTGAGCGGCCGCCTGAAGGTCGACGTGCCCAGCCGCATCGCGCGGCTGCTGATCGCTCCGGCACTGCCGGACTTCTTCGAGCGGCATCCGGCCATCGAGCTCGAGCTCGGCTCGACCGACCGCGCCGTGGATCTCGTGCTCGAGGGCATCGACTGCGCGCTGCGCGTGGGTCCGCTGACCAGCAGCAGCCTGGTGGCAAGGCCGCTGGGGCACTTCGCGCTGATCAACTGCGCGAGCCCGGCCTACCTGGAGCGGCACGGTACGCCGCGCACGCCTGCCGACCTGCCGGAACACCTGGCCGTCAACTACGCCTCACCGACCAGCGGTCGCGCCGCGCCCTGGGAATGGCTCAGCGATGGCGAGATCGCGACGCTGCGCATGCGCAGCCAGGTGGCTGCGAACAATGCCGAGACCTACATCGCCTGCGCGCTGGCCGGCCTGGGCCTGATCCAGATCCCGGCCTACGACGTGCGCGAGCACCTCGCGGCCGGCGAACTCGTCGAGGTGCTGCCCGACGCGCGCGCCGAGCCGCTGCCGGTGCAATTGGTGTACCCGCACCGGCGCAACCTGTCGCGGCGCATGCAGGCCTTCGCGGGGTGGCTCGAAACGGTGCTGGCGGATGCGCTCGACAAGCCAGCGCCGCCTGCGCCGGGCCGGCCGCGAAAGGCGCGTTGACCGATCAATGCGATCGGCTCAGGGCTTCGGCTGGGCCGCGCGTCCGTAGGGTGCGCTGCGGATGAACCTGAACTCGCCGTCGCGCAGTTCGTAGAACTCGACCACGTCCTTGCCGCTGCTGTTCGAGCTGTCGATGTCGCCCGCCTGCACCAGCAGCCGGCTCGACAGCCTGTAGATCAGCTCCTGGCCGTCTTCCTTCTCGTACTGCGGCTTCAGTGGATACACGCTCATCAGCGCGAACGGCATGCTGATGGCATGGCCGGTGCTCGCATCGATCACCGCGCCCACGTTGCAGCCGCCCGTGCCGCAGCCCCATCGCGTGACGATGTAGCGGCCGGCGAAGCTGGGCTTTCCGGTGGCGATCGCCTCGCGCAGCCGGGTGCGGTAGCTGCGGGCGAAATCGCTGTCGAGCACGAGCGGATGGTTCTTGCCGGTGTAGGGGGCATTGGCCGGGTAGTCCTTGAACTGGGGCACCGGGGGCGGCGTCTGTGCCATGGCCGTCGACGCGCACAGCGCAGCGGCCGCCATGGCGGACCGCAGGCAACGGGCCAATCGGCCCTGTCTCTGTCTCTGTCTCTTCGTCATCGTTCGACCTCCTCTTCTCGATGCTCCGGACCGCCGCCGCGCTCGCGCACGAAGTCGACGAAGCGCGCAAGCGCCGGATCGACGGCCCCCTCGGGCCATACCAGGCTGGTCTCGCAGCCGGGCAGCTCCGGCGGACTGCGGCGTCGCGCGGCCGGCGCGAACTCCTCGGCGCGACGGTACACCACGCCCGCACGGCGGAACTGCGTGACGCTCTCGGGCACCCAGGCCACGCCGATGCCGCCCGAGACGAGGTTCACGATGGTCTGCATCTGTATGGCCTCCTGCCCGAGCTGCGGCGTGCGGCCGGCCGCGTGGTACAGGTCGAAGATGGCGTCGTGCAGCGAAGGCACGATGCGGCGCGGAAAGATCACCAGCGGCTCGGCCAGCACGTCGGCCAGCAGCAGCTTGCCGGTACGCGCGAGCGGGTGGCGCCCGGGCAGCGCCAGCACCAGAGGCTCCTGCGACACGGCGAGGCGCGCAAGGCCCGGCGGCGCGGCACCGGGCGAATGCAGCATCAGGCCGGCGTCGATCTCTCCGCGTGCGAAGGCTTCGAGCTGCACGTCGCCCGTAGCCTCGACCAGCTCCAGCGCCACCTCGGGGCACAGGGCGCGGAATTCGCGCACCCAGGCCGGCAGTTGCTCGAAGCCCACCGTCGAGACGAAGCCGATGCGCACGCGCCCCACCTGCCCCGCGGCCGCAGCGCGCGCCCGTGCTGGCAGCGCTGCGGCGCGCGCCAGCAGCTCGCGCACGTCGGGCAGCAACGCCTCGCCGGCGGGCGTGAGCGCCACGCGCCGGCGGGTGCGGTCGAACAGCACCACGCCCAGCGTCTTCTCGAGCTGGGCGATGGCCTGCGTGACCGGCGGCTGCGTCATGTGCAGCCGCTGCGCGGCGCGGCCGAAGTGCAGTTCCTCGGCCACGGCGACGAACTGGCGCCAGGCGCGCAGGTCGATGAGTGCTTCATTCATATGCCGAGCATATCAATCGACGATTGAAAATGGATTGGAAGCAATCAATCAGAAGTCCGATACTTGGGCTCCCCGATCTCCCCACGACAGAAGAGACACCATGGACACCAAGCCAATCCAGATCAACCGCCGCAGCGCCAACATCGTCGAAGGCAAGAGCCGCGCCCCCAACCGCTCGATGTTCTACGCCATGGGCTACGAGGAAGGCGACTTCAAGAAGCCGATGGTCGGCGTCGCCAACGGCCACAGCACCATCACGCCCTGCAACTCGGGCCTGCAGAAGCTGGCCGACGCGGCCATCGCAGGCATCGAGGAAGCCGGCGGCAACGCGCAGGTGTTCGGCACACCCACCATCTCCGACGGCATGGCCATGGGCACCGAGGGCATGAAGTACTCGCTGGTCAGCCGCGAAGTCATCTCCGACTGCATCGAGACCTGCGTGGGCGGCCAGTGGATGGACGGCGTGCTGGTGGTCGGCGGCTGCGACAAGAACATGCCCGGTGGCATGATGGGCATGCTGCGCGCCAACGTGCCCGCCATCTACGTCTACGGCGGCACCATCCTCCCGGGCAGGTACAAGGGCCAGGACCTCAACATCGTCAGCGTGTTCGAGGCCGTGGGCCAGAACGCCGCCGGCAACATGAGCGACGAGGACCTGAAGGAAATCGAGAAGCGCGCCATTCCCGGCACCGGTTCGTGCGGCGGCATGTACACCGCCAACACCATGTCGAGCGCCTTCGAGGCGCTGGGCATGTCGCTGCCCTACTCCTCGACCATGGCCAACCCGCACGACGAGAAGCAGAACTCGGCCAAGGAATCGGCCAAGGTGCTGATCGAGGCGATCAAGAAGGACCTGAAGCCGCGAGACATCGTCACCAAGAAGGCCATCGAGAACGCCGTGGCCGTCATCATGGCCACCGGCGGCTCGACCAACGCGGTGCTGCACTTCCTGGCCATCGCGCACGCCGCGGGCGTGGACTGGTCCATCGACGACTTCGAGCGCATGCGCAAGAAGGTCCCGGTGATCTGCGACCTCAAGCCCTCGGGCAAGTACCTCGCGGTCGACCTGCACCAGGCCGGCGGCATTCCGCAGGTGATGAAGGTGCTGCTGAACGCGGGCCTGCTGCACGGCGACTGCATCACCATCAGCGGCCAGACCATCGCCGAGGTGCTGAAGGACGTGCCGGACGTGCCGCGCGCCGACCAGGACGTGATCCGCACCATCGACAACCCGATGTACGACGAAGGCCACCTCGCGATCCTGAAGGGCAACCTCTCGCCCGAAGGCGCAGTCGCGAAGATCACCGGCCTGAAGAACCCCGTCATCACCGGCCCGGCGCGCGTGTTCGACGACGAGCAGTCGGCGCTCAAGGCGATCCTCGACGGCAAGATCAAGGCCGGCGACGTGATGGTGCTCCGCTACCTGGGCCCCAAGGGCGGCCCGGGCATGCCCGAGATGCTGGCGCCGACCGGCGCGCTGATCGGCGCTGGCCTCGGCGAGAGCGTGGGTCTCATCACCGACGGCCGCTTCTCCGGCGGCACCTGGGGCATGGTCGTGGGCCACGTGGCGCCCGAAGCGGCTGCCGGCGGCACCATCGCCTTCGTGAACGAGGGCGACTCGATCACCATCGACGCACACCAGCTCAAGCTCGAGCTGAACGTGCCCGAAGCCGAGATCGCCAAGCGCCGAGAAGGCTGGAAGGCGCCGGCTCCGCGCTACACGCGCGGCGTGCAGGCGAAGTTCGCGTTCAACGCATCGAGCGCAAGCTCGGGCGCGGTGCTCGACAAGTTCTGACCCCTGCGTGAAACACCGGGGAACCGGCTTTGCCGGGCCCCGGTGTCGCCGCCCAGAGGGAATTGGCGAAGTGACGCGAAGTGCACGGAGCCTGGGGGCGAGCCCCATCTAAGCCATCATCCAGGCACCGTAGCCGAAGGCGATGAAGCCGAGGCCCACGATCGCGAGGATGCTGCGCGACTGGAAATCCATCGCCGGCGGAAGGCTCTGCACGAGAAAGTGCAGGATCGCGCCGGCGCCGATGGTCGTGAAACCCGCGCCGAACTGCTTCATCGGGCTCGGATCGGGCCACAGGAACACGAGCGCGAAGCCGGCCAGGAAGACGAGGTTGGCGAACACGGTGCCGCGCGTGCGCCAGCGCTTCTGGCCTGGCGTGGCTTCGCGCGGCTGCGGCCGGGTGTAGATGCCCTGCTTCTCGCGCGCTTCACTGCGCGCCATGCCGATGAAGAACAGGCCGAACATCGCGGGAAAGGCTCCGAAGATGCCCAGCCCCCAGACGCCGCCCCACATGTTCTGGAAATCGGCCACCAGCGCCTGCGCGGGGTCGGCCACGCGGTAGCGCACTTCGACCGGGTCGCCCCATTCCTTGTCCGCCAGGCCGCCGCCAAGGCCTTTGACGCGGCGTTTCTGGCCATCGGGCGTGACGTATTCGACGACCGGCGCGCGCGACACCGTGACGCGGCCCTTGCTGTCCTTGTTCTGCTCGTCGACGAACTCCACCAGGCTGCCCCGCACGCTGGCAGTGCCGGCGATCGACTGGTAGCGGCTCCAGCCCAGCGAAGCAGCACCGTAAAGGCCTGCGCAGCCGATGACCAAGGCGCCCACTCCCACGCCCCAGAAGAAGTTCCTGAGCCACCCCACGAGCCCGCCGATGGCCGGGCCGAGCACCAGCGAAAGTCCGAAGACGATCAGCGCGCGGGTGGTGGCTTCCTCGTCCATGGCACGCCTGCGTGATGCATTCGGTGCGAAGACCCGGGCCGGGACGAGAGAGGCCGCTCAGCGGCGCGGGCGCTGCCCGTTCGTGGTCTTGATGCCCATGTTGTTCTTCTGCCGGTCGATGCGCTCCTGCTTGCGGCGGTTTTCGCGCTCGACGATCTTGCGCTTGGTGTAGCCCGACGAATCGGCCCAGGCCCACCACGCGACGGCCATTGCGAACGGCGACAGCACGATCCACCAGCTCCAGGTGGCGACCATGCCGATCTCGAAATACTTGAGGGCCAGAGCAAGCAGGCCCAATCCCAGAAACCACATCGCGAATCCCTCGGGGTTGTATTGGCAACGCATCCGGTGCCGTGCACGGCACTACCTACAATCGCATTGAGACGAATGTAACTCAGCCCCTAACAATTACACCCATGAAAAGAGTCTTCCTGCCGGCAGTCCTGGGCCTCGGCCTCACCGTGCTCGCCGCGCCTGCCTTCGCCGATCTGGCGCTGGCCACGTCGAAGAACTGCATGAGCTGCCATGCGGTCGAGCGCAAGGTGCTCGGCCCCTCGTTCAAGGACGTGGCTGCCAAGTACAAGGACGACAAGGGTGCCGTCGACACCCTCGCCAACAAGATCATGAAGGGCGGCTCCGGCGTGTGGGGCCCGGTGCCCATGCCGGCGAACAACCAGGTCAGCGAGGCCGACGCGAAGAAGCTCGCGGCCTGGGTGCTGTCGACGAAGTAAGCCCGCCCCCGGGCATCGGCCGCGTCAGATCTGCGGGTTGATGTCCACCGGCACCGGCCGGCGCTCGATGCGGTCCTCGAGCTGGCCGATGTGCGCGGCCAGGGTGTTGTCGGTCTGGTCCGAGCGCAGGCGGATCGCCGTTTCGAGCTGCTCGAGCCGCGAGAGGATCGCTGACTGGCGCTCTGCGTTCTGCGCCATGTGCTTGTTTTCCTGCGCCTCCAGGAAGTTGCGCAGCTCGGTGAAGCGCGAGGCTTCCGCCTTGTCGGCCAGCTCGCGCTGGGCCTGCATTTCCTTGGTGTGGCGCTTGGTGTCGATCAGCACCGAGCTGTGCAGGTACAGCACGTAGACGAGGAAGAAGGCCGCCAGCACCGCGGTCAGCCCCAGCATGATCAGGCCCAGCGGGGCCGATACGGTCATGAAGCCCAGCCACACCTCGGTGGGCGTGGACAGCGTGCCCCAGTTGAGCGCGGCAAGCGCCACGATGAGCAGCACGACGACGAAAAGAAAAGCGGATCTCACGCCCATTGCAGGCCTCCTTCGGAAAGATCGAACACATCTGGGACTCGCGCGCTTCGAGGCGCGCGGTGATCCGATGGTTTTACCTCAGCGAAGAGCCGCGTTCGGCGCAAATGGCCGCATAAACGGCCATGTCCTACAGCACTACTGCTCAGTTCGTCTGCGACAACTGCTCCAGGATCGCAGGGTTCTGCCGGCACATCACATCGCTGCGCGATATGAGTGCCGTCTTCACCTGCTCACGTGCTTCGCACGCACCGGCCTGCGGCCGGATCCCGGATCAGTTCGTCTGCGACAACTGCTCCAGGATCGCAGGGTTCTGCCGGCACATCACATCGCTGCGCGATATGAGTGCCGTCTTCACCTGCTCACGTGCTTCGCACGCACCGGCCTGCGGCCGGATCCCGGATCAGTTCGTCTGCGACAACTGCTCCAGGATCGCAGGGTTCTCCAGCGTGGAGGTGTCCTGCGTGATCGCCTCGCCCTTGGCGATGCTGCGCAGAAGGCGGCGCATGATCTTGCCGCTACGGGTCTTGGGCAGGTTGTCGCCGAAGCGGATGTCCTTGGGCTTGGCGATCGGGCCGATTTCCTTGGCGACCCAGTTGCGCAGTTCGTTGGCGATCTGCTTGGCTTCCTCGCCGGTCGGGCGGGCGCGCTTGAGCACGACGAAGGCACACACGGCCTCGCCGGTCACGTCGTCGGGGCGGCCCACCACCGCGGCCTCGGCCACCAGGTCGGTCTTGGCGACCAGCGCCGATTCGATCTCCATCGTGCCCAGGCGGTGGCCCGACACGTTCAGCACATCGTCGATGCGGCCGGTGATGCGGAAGTAGCCGCGGTCGGCGCTGCGCACCGCGCCGTCGCCGGCGAGGTAGATCGTGCCGCCCATCTCCTCGGGGAAGTAGCTCTTCTTGAAGCGCTCGGGGTCGTTCCAGATCGTGCGGATCATCGAGGGCCAGGGCCGCTTGATGACCAGCATGCCGCCCGCGCCGTTGGGCAGGTCCTTGCCCGTCTCGTCGACGATGGCGGCCATGATGCCCGGCAGCGGCAGCGTGCACGAGCCCGGCACCAGCGGCGTGGCGCCCGGCAGCGGCGTGATGACGTGGCCGCCGGTCTCGGTCTGCCAGAAGGTGTCGACGATGGGACAGCGCTCGCCGCCCACATTGCGGTGGTACCACATCCAGGCCTCGGGATTGATCGGCTCGCCTACCGAACCGAGGATGCGCAGGCTGGTGAGGTCCCAGTTCTTCGGATGCACCTTCTCGTCGCCGTCGGCCGCCTTGATGAGCGAGCGGATCGCGGTGGGCGCCGTGTAGAAGACGCTGACCTTGTGCTTCTCGATCATCTGCCAGAAGCGGCCCGCGTGCGGGAAGGTCGGGATGCCCTCGAACACCACCTGCGTCGCGCCGGCGGCGAGCGGGCCGTAGGCGACGTAGGTGTGGCCGGTGATCCAGCCGATGTCGGCGGTGCACCAGAACACGTCCTCGGGGCGGATGTCGAAGGTCCAGTCCATCGTGAGCTTCGCCCACAGCAGGTAGCCGCCGGTGGAGTGCTGCACGCCCTTGGGCTTGCCGGTGGAGCCCGAGGTGTAGAGGATGAAGAGCGGATGCTCGGCGTTGACAGCAACGGGCGCGCATTCGGTGCCCTGCCCCTTCAGCGCCTCGGTGAAGGTGATGTCGCGCCCCTCGACGCGGTTCCACGCGGTGGGCGTGCGCTCGTACACCAGCACGGTCTTGATCGACTCGCAGCCGCCCAGCGCGATGCCGTCGTCCACGATGGCCTTCAGCGGCAGTTCCTTGCCGCCGCGCAGCTGGTAGTTGGCGGTGATGACGGCCACCGCGCCCGCGTCGATGATGCGCTCCTGCAGCGCCTTGGCAGAGAAGCCGCCGAACACCACGCTGTGGGTGGCGCCGATGCGCGCACAGGCCTGCATGGCGACGACGCCCTCGATGGTCATGGGCATGTAGACGATGACGCGGTCGCCCTTCTTGATGCCGCGTGCCTTCAGCGCGTTGGCGAACTGGCTCACGCGCGCGAGCAGTTCCTTGTACGTGACCTTGGTGACGGCGCCGTCGTCGGCCTCGAAGACGATGGCGGTCTTGTTCTCGACCGGGGTGCCGATGTGCCTGTCGAGGCAGTTGGCACTGGCGTTGAGCTCGCCATCGCCGAACCACTGGACGAACGGCGCATTCGATTCGTCGAGCGTCTTCGTGAAGGGCTTGGTCCAGTTCAGGTTGTCCTTGGCCAGGCGGGTCCAGAAACCCTCGAAATCCTGCTCGGCCTCCTTGCACAGGGCCTCGTAGGCGGCCATGCCGGAAATGCGCGCGCCCTGCGTGGCGCGGGCGTCCGGCGGGAAGACGCGGTTCTCGACCAGGACGGATTCAATGTTCTTAGATGCGCTGCTGCTCATGCTCTTTGTCTCCAGGATGGGTGCGGCCGTAATGTCGGCGGACCCACTTACGGGTCACTGACGGGTGCCATGTTAGAGCCTGTTCGATGGCCCTCTCGGGGTTATCACGAGTGCGTCACCGGGACACCCCTAGAATTCCCGGTCCTCCACAACCGCACTGCAGATGTCTGCTCCCGAACCTTTCGACACCCGGAACCCGCCCGTACCACGCCGTGGTTCGCCGCTTCGCCCCCTGCCCAAGCTGATCTTCGCGAGCCGCTGGCTGCAGCTGCCGCTGTACCTGGGCCTGATCGTGGCGCAGGCTGTGTACGTGGTGCACTTCCTGGTCGAGCTGCTGCATCTGGTGGAGGCCGCCTTCGGCTCCAAGGAGGCGCTGCAGGCGCTGATCACCAGCATCGGCTACAAGACCACGGCTCCCGTGGGCACGCTGAACGAGACGGTCATCATGCTCGTGGTGCTCGCGCTGATCGACGTGGTGATGATCTCCAACCTGCTCATCATGGTGATCGTGGGCGGCTACGAGACCTTCGTGAGCCGCATGGACCTCGAAGGCCATCGCGACCAGCCCGAGTGGCTGAGCCACGTGAACGCCTCGGTGCTCAAGGTGAAGCTGGCCACCGCCATCATCGGCATCAGCTCCATCCACCTGCTGAAGACCTTCATCAACGCCGACAACTACACCGACCGCGTGCTGATCGCGCAGACCGTGATCCACATCGCGTTCCTGTTCTCGGCGATGGCCATCGCCTACACCGACCGGCTGATGGCGCCCGCCCATCCGCCCGCCGACCCGCACTGATCTCCCCTAGCCCCTACCCTGGCCTGCCTGCGATGCAACGTCCCAGGCGGGCGGGTCGGAGAAGCGCTCGGCAAGGAAGTCGAGCATCGTGCGCAGCGTGGCCGGCATGTGCTTGCGCGAGGCGTACACCGCATACATGCCCACCACCTGCGGCTCGAAATCGGGGAAGAGCGGCACCAGCTCCCCGTCATGTACCCGCTGCGCAGTCAGGTAGGTCGGCAGCATCGCGATGCCCGCGCCGGCGCGCGCCAGCGACATCAGGCTGACCGCGTCGTTCGCCGACACGTTCCCGTCGACTGCCACCGACACCGGCTCGCCGTCGCTCTTTCGCGTGAAGTTCCAGAGGCTGCGGCCGAAATACGAATGCGTGAGGCAGTTGCGCTGCGCCAGTTCGTCCACGCGCTGCGGGTGCCCATGCCGGGCCAGATAGGCCGGTGAGGCGCAGACCACCGAACGGCAGGTCGTGAGACGGCGTGCGATGAGGTTGGGGTCGATCTCGGCCGCGGTGCGGATCGCAAGGTCGATGCGCTCATCGACCAGGTTCACGGTGCGATCCAGCAGCACCAGGTCGACCATCACGGCCGGATGGAGCCGCACGTAATCCGCGATCGCATCGGCCAGCTGGGCCTGCGCGAAGGAAGTGCCGGTGGTGATCCGAAGCTGTCCTCGCGGCGCCTCCGCCGGATGGCGCACCGCCGCCTGCATGTCGCCCGTGAGCTCCAGCACCTGCCGGCATCGCGGCAGCAGTTCCTCGCCCGCCGCAGTGAGGCTCAGGCGGCGCGTCGTGCGGTGCAGCAGGCGCGCGCCGGTCCATTGCTCCAGCTCGGCGACATAGCGCGTGACGACCGGGCGGGACATGTCGAGCTTGTCGGCCGCGGCCGAAAGACTGCCCGAATCGACCACGGTAACGAACACGCGCATTGCGTTCAATCGGTCCATTCGAACGATTCTAGGAATAAACAAGCGCGTAAATCGAGGTATTTCTTTCGAAAGCAGAAACCTAAGATGCGGCTCATCCCATCCGATCTTTCACAGGAGTCACCATGAGCCACATCGCCATCATCGGCGCCACCGGACGTGCCGGCAGCCAGCTTCTCGAGGAGGCCCTGCGCCGCGGCCACACCGTCACCGCCATCGCCCGCAAGGCCAGCGCCAAGCTGGCGGGCCGTGCCAACGTGAAGGCCGTCGACCTCGACGTGCTCGACGGCGCAGCGCTCGAGAAGGCACTTGCCGGCCACGACGCAGTGTTCAGCGCAGCGCACTTCGCCACCGTGCCGCCCGCGGCCATCATCGAGCCGACGAAGCGTGCCGGCGTGAAGCGCCTGCTGGTCGTCGGAGGCGCGGGCAGCCTGTTCGCGGCGCCCGGCCTGAAGGTGATCGACACGCCCAACTTCCCCGACGCGTACCGCGCCGAAGCCTCTGCCGGCGGCGTGTTCCTCGACACGCTGCGCAACGAGAAGGACCTGGACTGGACCTTCCTCTCGCCCTCGGCCGAATTCGTCGAAGGCGAGCGCACCGGCAAGTTCCGACTGGGCAAGGACGACCTGCTCGTGAGCGCCGAAGGCCGCAGCTGGATCACCTTCGCGGACTACGCGATCGCGTTCATCGACGAGCTGGAAAAGCCGGCGCATTCCCGCCAGCGCTACACCATCGGCTACTGAGCCGCAGGCAACAACAAAAAAAGGACCCTCGCGGGTCCTTGTTTGCTTGCGCTGGCCGGATCAACGCCCGGTCATGTTCTCCGGCACCACCCACTGGTCGAACTGCTCGGCCGTCAGGTGGCCCGAAGCGATCGCCGCCTCGCGCAGGCTGGTGCCTTCCTTGTGCGCCTTCTTGGCGATGAAGGCGGCCTTGTCGTAGCCGATGTGCGTGTTGAGCGCCGTGACCAGCATCAGCGAGCGCTGCACCAGCTCGGTGATGCGCTCGCGGTTGGGCTCGATGCCCACGGCGCAGTGGTCGTTGAAGCTCACCATGCCGTCGGCCAGGAGGCGCACGCTCTGCAGGAAGTTGTGCGCCACCATCGGACGGAACACGTTCAGCTCGAAGTTGCCCGAGGCGCCGCCGATGTTGATGGCGACGTCGTTGCCGAACACCTGCGCGGCCAGCATCGTCACGGCTTCGCTCTGCGTCGGGTTGACCTTGCCCGGCATGATCGACGAGCCAGGCTCGTTCTCGGGAATGCTCAGTTCGCCGATGCCGCTGCGCGGGCCGCTGGCGAGCCAGCGCACGTCGTTGGCGATCTTGTTCATGCTGGCAGCCAGCGTCTTCAGCGCGCCGTGGGCGTGCACCAGCGCATCGACGCTGGCCATGGCCTCGAACTTGTTCGGCGCGGTCACGAAAGGCAGGCCGGTGAGCTTCGCCAGCTCCGCTGCCACCTGTTCCGCATAGCCCTTGGGCGCGTTGAGGCCAGTGCCGACGGCCGTGCCGCCCAGCGCCAGTTCGCACAGGTGCGGCAGCGCGGCGCGCACATGTGCCTCGCCATGGGCGAGCTGAGCGACATAGCCCGAGAACTCCTGGCCCAGCGTGAGGGGCGTGGCGTCCTGCAGGTGGGTGCGGCCGATCTTCACGATGTCGGCGAAGTCCTTCGACTTCTGCTCCAGTGTCGCGCGCAGCTTGCCGATGGCCGGCAGCAGCTTGTGGGTGATGGCCTCGACGGCGGCCACGTGCATCGCCGTCGGGAACACGTCGTTGCTCGACTGGCTGCGGTTCACGTCGTCGTTGGGGTGCACGAGGCGCCCTTCGCCGCGCTCGCCGCCGAGGATCTCGCTGGCGCGGTTGGCCAGCACCTCGTTGACGTTCATGTTGGTCTGCGTGCCAGAGCCGGTCTGCCAGACCACCAGCGGGAACTCGCCCGGGTGCTTGCCGGCGATGACTTCGTCGGCCGCGGCCACGATGGCCTGGGTCTTCTTCTCGTCCTGCAGGCCCAGCGCATGGTTGACCACGGCGGAGGCGCGCTTGACCTGGGCCAGCGCCTTGATGATCTCGCGCGGCTGCTGCTCGCCGGAGATGTCGAAGTTCTGCAGCGAGCGCTGCGTCTGCGCGCCCCACAGCTTGTCGGCCGGAACGTCGATCGGTCCGAAGGTGTCGCGCTCGGCACGGGTCTTGGGGGAAGTCGTCATGAGAAAAAGCTCCGCAGGATCGTGAAAGGTCGCGCCGCTTGCCGGCGCGACCCGGAGTATCGCCCCGATGAGAGTAGCTCTCATCTGACGAGGGCATTGCGCCGCCGCCGACACCGCCGGCCAGCGGCTCGCCTTGACCGCATCATGTCGAAAAGTTATAATCAACGTCTTCTGACGACCAGCAAGTCATGATGATGACGCCGCTGGTCAAGCCTGCACTACTCGCGGATCTCCGAATCCCGTCGCGGTGCAAGGTGCTCCCGCCGGGCCCTGCCCGGCAAACCGGCCGGATCTTTCCGGCTCCATTGCCACGTCACGCTCCTCCAGCCGGCGCCCCTCGACCAGGCCCGTCGCGCTGCGAATGAAGCATCCGGCGGGCACTGGCTTCGTCGCCCTGTCGTCTTCAGTGCCTGTCGGCCGCCCCTTCTTCTGACGGGCCGGGGCGTGGCTGCGCCGTTCCTTCGGGACGGCGAACTCTCAGTCAACCTTCAACCAAGGAGAGCCCCGACTTATGGCCAAAGGAATTCTCATCGACCATGTCTTCAAGGTGTTCGGCGACGAGCCCGAACAAGCCCTGGAGCTGGTCCGGCAAGGACTTTCGAAGAAGGAGATCCTGGCGCGCACCGGCCAGTCGATCGGCGTGTTCGACGCCACCTTCGAGATCCAGGCCGGAGAAATCTTCGTCATCATGGGCCTCTCGGGCTCGGGCAAGTCGACGCTGGTGCGCCTGCTGAACCGGCTGATCGAGCCGACCGCGGGCCGCATCGTGATCGACGGCGCGGACATCAACGAACATTCCGACATCAAGCTGCGCGCGCTGCGCCGCAAGGACATCAGCATGGTGTTCCAGTCGTTCGCGCTGATGCCGCACATGACGGTGCGCGAGAACACCGCCTTCGGCCTCGAGCTCTCGGGCACCGGCAAGAAGGAGCGCCTCGCGCAGGCCGACAAGGCACTCGCGCAGGTGGGCCTGGCGGGCTGGGGCGACAGCTATCCCGACGAGCTCTCGGGCGGCATGCAGCAGCGCGTGGGCCTGGCGCGCGCGCTGGCATCCGACCCATCGATCCTGCTGATGGACGAGGCCTTCTCGGCGCTCGATCCGATCATCCGCACCGAGATGCAGTCGGAGCTGCTGCGCCTGCAGCAAGAGCAGCGCCGCACGATCGTCTTCATCTCGCACGACCTCGACGAGGCGATGCGCATCGGCGACCGGATCGCGATCATGAAGGACGGCCAGGTGATCCAGGTCGGCACGCCCGACGAGATCCTGCGCAGCCCCGCCAACGACTACGTGCGCAGCTTCGTGCGCGGCGTGGACGCAGCGGCGGTGTTCAAGGCGGGCGACATCGCGCGCAAGCAGCTCACCGTGGTCAGCGAACACCCGGAGCGCGGCGCGCGTGCGGCGCTCAAGCAGCTGGAAGACCAGGACCGCGACTTCGCCTACGTGACCAGCCCGAACAAGCGCTACCTGGGAACCGTGTCGGCCGACACCCTGCGCGCCGCGCTCGACGGCCATTCGGGTCCGCTGGGGCTGCGCCACGCGTTCCTGAACGACCTCGGCACGATCGACGCCGATGCGCCCGTGGCGGGACTCTTCGGCCAGGTGGCCCAGGTGCCGTGCGCAATGCCGGTGGTGGCGGCCGACGGCCGCTTCTGCGGCGCGATCAGCAAGACGACGCTGCTGAAGTTCCTGGACCGCGACACGCCGCCCATCGACCCGGCGCACCAGCCGCAGCAACCCGTGGCCGCCATCGCCGACGCCGCCAACGCGGCCTGAACGAACTCGAAGGACACATCAGATGAACGACACCGTACTGTCTTCCGAACTCGCACCGCTGAACGACGCATCGACCGCGCTCGCGACGCCCTCGCCTGCGCCGATGCCTGTCGACCCGTGGGAAGCGCTGTCGGCCGCGCCCGACACCTCCGCGACCAGCGCCTGGCTCGACGCCCCCGCGCCGCTCGATGGCGCCCATCAACTCGCCGGCCACGCGGATGCCGCCGGCGGCCTGCAGCTGCACCGCCTGTGGGACGGCTCGCTGCCCGTCGAATCCTGGATCAACAGCGGCCTGGGCTGGGTGGTCGAGCACTTCCGCCCCTTCTTCCAGACCGTGCGCCTGCCCATCGACGGCACGCTGAACTGGATCCAGGGCCTGCTCACCGGCCTGCCCACGCTGGCGATGATTGCGCTCATCGGCCTGCTGGCCTGGCAGTTCGCTGGCCGCGCGCTGGCGATCGGCACCACGGTGGCGCTGCTGCTGGTGGCCATGCTGGGCATCTGGCCCGAGGCGATGGTGACGCTGTCCCTGGTGCTGACCTCGCTGGTGTTCTGCATGGCCGTCGGCCTGCCGCTGGGCGTGCTGCTGGCCAGCAGCGACCGGGCCCAGCGCGTGATGCGCCCGGTGCTCGACGCGATGCAGACCACGCCGGCCTTCGTGTACCTGGTGCCAGTGGTGATGCTGTTCGGCATCGGCAACGTGCCGGGCGTGATCGTGACCATCGTCTTCGCGCTGGCGCCGCTGGTGCGCCTGACCAACCTCGGCCTGCGCCAGGTGCGCCCCGACCTGATCGAGGCCGCGCGCGCCTACGGCGCCTCGCCCTGGCAGATGCTGGTGAAGGTGCAGCTGCCGCTGGCCATGCCGTCGATCATGGCGGGCATCAACCAGGCGCTGATGCTGTCGCTGTCGATGGTGGTCATCGCTTCGATGATCGCGGTGGGCGGCCTCGGCCAGATGGTGCTGCGCGGCATCGGCCGGCTCGACATGGGCCTGGCCACCGTGGGCGGCCTGGGCATCGTGCTGCTGGCGATCTCGCTGGACCGCCTGACGCAGGCCATGGGCAAGTCGCGCCGCGGCGGCGGACGCCGCTGGTGGCACACCGGGCCGGTGGGTTTCGCGCTTCGCCTGCTGCAGCGTGCCGTGGCGCCGTCGCGTACCGACGCCGAGCCCGCGCCCGCCCTTTCCGCCCAGGTGCTATGAACGGAGGAACCCGCCACATGAACTTCGTCGGCAACAAGACCGGACTCATCGCCCGCGGCCTGCTCGCCCTAGCCTTCATGGCCTCGGGCGCGGCCGCCCAGGCCTCCAACGACCTGCCCGGCAAGGGCGCCACCGTGCAGCCGCTGAAGAGCTCGCTTGCGGAAGAAGCCTTCCAGACGCTGCTGGTGATGCGCGGCCTGGAGAAGCTCGGCTACAAGGTCGAGCCCATGAAGGACCTGGAGCCCGCCACCGAGCACCTGGCCATCGCCAACGGCGACGCCACCTTCATGGCCAACCACTGGAGCCTGCTGCACGCAGACTTCTACAAGAACAGCGGCGGCGACGCCAAGCTGTGGCGCAAGGGCGTGTATTCCGCAGGCGCGGTCCAGGGCTACCTGATCGACCGCAAGACGGCCGAGCAGTACGGCATCACCAACATCGCGCAGCTGAAGGACCCTGCCATCGCGAAGCTGTTCGACACGGACGGCGACGGCAAGGCCGACCTCACGGGCTGCAACCCGGGCTGGGGATGCGAGCTGGCCATCGAGAGCCACCTGACGGCCTACCAGCTGCGCGACACCATCAGCCACCGGCAAGGCAGCTACGCCGCGCTGATGGCCGACACCATCGCGCGATTCAAGCAGGACAAGCCGGTGCTGTACTACACGTGGACGCCGTACTGGGTCAGCGCCGTGCTGCGCCCCGGCAAGGACGTGGTGTGGCTGCAGGTGCCCTTCTCGTCGTCGCAAGGCGACGGCGGCAACGTCGACACGCAGCTGCCCAACGGCCGGAACTACGGATTCCAGGCCAACGACGAGCAGATCGTCGCCAACCGGGCCTTCATCGAGAAGAACCCCGCCGCGGCGAAGCTCTTCGAGGTGATGAAGCTGCCGATCGGCGACATCAACGCCCAGAACCTGCGCATGAGCCAGGGCGCCAACACGCAGCAGGACGTGGAGCGCCATGCCGACGGATGGATCCGGGCGCACCAGGAGCTGTTCGACGGCTGGGTCGAGCAGGCCCGTGCCGCGGCAAGGTAGGCGGGACGGGCAGCACGGGTGGGCTCAGACGGGGCAGGCGCCGCGGCTGAGATAATCGGGGGGCGTTTCCACACTCCTACAAAGCCCCCACCATGACGACCACGATCCAGCAGGCCGACCTGATCGAATCGATCAGCGCCGCGCTGCAGTACATCAGCTACTACCACCCCGCCGACTACATCGCCCACCTGGCCCGCGCCTACGAGCGCGAGCAGAGCCCGGCGGCCAAGGACGCCATCGCGCAGATCCTGACCAACAGCAAGATGAGCGCCACCGGCCAGCGCCCGATCTGCCAGGACACCGGCATCGTCAACGTGTTCCTCAAGGTGGGCATGGACGTGCGCTGGGGCGGCTTCACCGGCAGCCTGGACGACGCCATCAACGAAGGCGTGCGCCGCGGCTACAACCACCCCGACAACACGCTGCGCGCCTCGGTCGTGGCCGATCCGCAGTTCGACCGCAAGAACACCAAGGACAACACGCCCGCAGTGATCTTCACGGAGATCGTTCCGGGCGACAAACTTGAGGTCACCGTGGCCGCCAAGGGCGGCGGCAGCGAGAACAAGAGCAAGCTGGTCATGCTCAACCCCGGCGACAGCGTGGTCGACTGGGTGCTCAAGACCGTGCCCACCATGGGCGCCGGCTGGTGCCCGCCGGGCATGCTGGGCATCGGCATCGGCGGCACGGCCGAGAAGGCCGCGCTGATGGCCAAGGAAAGCCTGATGGACGACCTCGACATGCACGAGCTGCTGGCCAAGAAGAATTCCGGCGCAGAGCTGAGCAAGGTCGAGGCGCTGCGCGTCGAGCTGTACGAGAAGGTCAACGCCCTGGGCATCGGCGCGCAGGGCCTGGGCGGCCTGGCCACCGTGCTGGACGTCAAGATCCAGATGTACCCCACGCATGCGGCGAGCAAGCCCGTGGCGATGATCCCCAACTGCGCGGCCACGCGCCACGCGCACTTCGTGATGGACGGCAGCGGTCCGGTCTACCTCGAGGCGCCCTCTCTCGACCTGTGGCCCGAGGTGAACTGGGCCCCCGACGAGAAGAAGAGCAAGCGCGTCGACCTCGACAAGCTCACGCCCGCTGAAGTGGCGAGCTGGAAGCCCGGCGACACGCTCCTGCTCAACGGCAAGATGCTCACCGGCCGCGACGCCGCACACAAGCGCATCCAGGGCATGCTGGCCAAGGGCGAGAAGCTGCCGGTCGATTTCACCAACCGCGTCATCTACTACGTCGGCCCGGTCGACCCGGTGGGCGACGAGGCCGTCGGCCCCGCCGGCCCCACCACCGCCACCCGCATGGACGGCTTCACCGAGATGATGCTGGCGCAGACCGGCCTGATCGCCATGATCGGCAAGGCCGAGCGCGGCCCGGTCGCCATCGAGGCCATCAAGAAGCACAAGAGCGCATACCTCATGGCCGTGGGCGGCGCCGCCTACTTGGTCAGCAAGGCCATCAAGACCGCCAAGGTGGTGGGCTTCGAGGACCTGGGCATGGAAGCCATCTACGAATTCGACGTGGTCGACATGCCGGTGACGGTGGCGGTCGACGCCGGCGGCACCAGCGCGCACATCACCGGCCCGGCCGAGTGGCAGAAGCGCATCGCCACGGGCGAGTACAAGACCATCATGATGGAAGAAGCCTGAGTTGAGCCCGGTAGGCGTCTTCGACAGCGGGGTCGGCGGGCTCAGCGTGCTGGCCGCGCTGAGGGCCGAACTCCCGCACGAGCACTTCGTCTACTTCGCCGACACGGCCTATGCGCCCTACGGCGAGCGTGGAGACGCCTACGTGATCGAACGCTCGCGCGCGGTGGTCGAACACCTGCTGCGCGAGCACGGGGTCAAGGCGCTGGTGGTGGCCTGCAACACGGCCACCACCGCCGCCATCCACCTGCTGCGGGCAGACCATCCCGACCTGCCGATCGTCGGGCTGGAACCCGGCCTCAAGCCCGCGGTGGCGGCAAGCCGCACCGGGCACGTCTCGGTGCTTGCCACGCGCGGCACGCTGGCCAGTGCGAAGTACGCAACCCTGCGCGCCTCCTTCGCGGGATCGGCCGACGTGCGGCCCGTACCCTGCGACGGGTTGGTGAAGGCCATCGAAGGCTTCGACTCGGCCGGCATCGCGGCGCTGGCCGAGCGCTACATGGCCGAGGCCGGCCCTTTCGGCGACGGCCCCGGCGAAGTCGACACGGTGGTGCTCGGCTGCACCCACTATCCGCTGGTGAAGGACGAGCTGGCCAAGCATGCGCCGGCCACACTGCGCTTCATCGACACCGGCGTGCCGGTTGCGCAGCAGACGCGGCGCCTGCTCGCATCGGCGGGCCGGCTTGCCGACGCCACCGAAGCAACCGGCGCCGTCGGGAGCCTGCTGCTGCAGAGCAGCGGCGACGTCGCGGTGCTCGAAGCCGCGGCTGCCAGGTGGCTCGGGCTTTCCGCAGCCGCCACGGCCTGAACCGAGCCATGCGCCTGCCGCTTCCGCGCCGCGCCGCCCTGTGGGCCTTCTTCCTCCTGGGCCTCTCGGTCGCCGGAGTGAGCCATGCGGCCTGCGAGAGCGGCCTTGCCGAGCGCATGCATGCCAAGCTGCACCCCAAACGCCAGCTCGACGAGCGGCTCGCAGCCTGCAAGGTGTGGCCGGCCTTTCCGGGGCGCAGCATCGTCGTGCTGCCGATGCCGCGCGAAACCACCGACCGCGGCGCCAAGGTCTTCGACCTCGAGATCCTGCTGATCCAGCGCCCCGACAACGGCAACACCGAGCGCGACACCGTCATCGGCCGGCTCGTGCAGCCCGAGGCGCTCGACGAGGACGCCACCACCTCCATCCAGGACATCCGCATCGACACCTCGCGGTACGTGCTCTCGCCCGAGGCGCGCGCCTTCGGGCTGCGCGTGCGCTACAAGGGCAGCAACGGGCCCGGCAGCCCGCTGGCGAGCGAGACGGTGCGGCTGTACGTGCATCACGGCAAACAGCTGCGCCAGGTGCTGCAGGAGATCGAGCTCGACCACGACCATGGCGGCTGGGACTCCACCTGCACCGGCCACTTCGAGAAGCTGCGCACCATGCTCTCGGTCGGCAAGGGCAGCAGCAACGGCTTCGCCGACCTGCAGCTGTCTCGCACCTTGCTGCAAAGCCGCGCGCAGGAGCAGGAAGACCAGGGCTGCATCGAGAAGGCCCTGCCCCCGAAGTTCAACACCGTCACGCTGCGCTACGACGGCGAGCGCTTCAAGGTGCCGAAGTCGCTCCAGCAGCAGATTCCCTGACGGGAGGCTGATCCAGGGCCCGCTTTTTCACCGGGCCGTCACACAGAAGCACCAGCATGCGCGGTTTGTCAAAAAGTATTGCCGCGCACAATGAACTCCCTCCCCCAGCTTCGCATTCCCTTCAAGCCCCTGATCCTCGCCGGCGCCCTCGCGCTGGCCCTTGGCGCCTGCGGAGGCGGCGGTGGAGACTCAGGGCTCGGCGGGATCTTTCCGCCAGTCAGCTCGGCGCCGCCCGCTGCCCAGCCTCCCGCACAGCAACCCGCGCAGCCGCCGGCCACGCCCTCCGAGCCCGGCCAGTTCGTCTCCGAGGCGCGGTTCACGCCCAATGCGGGCACCACCGAAGGCTCGTCCGACGCATCGACCGCCATCGCGCTGCCCGACAACTTCATGATCGTCGCGGACGATGAAGCCAACGTGCTGCGCGTCTACCCGCGCGCCGGCGGCGCGGCGGTGAAGGAATGGAGCTACAAGCTCGACGGCCCCAAGCTCACCAAGGAACTCGACCTCGAGGCCGGGACGCGCATCGGCGACACGCTGTACCTCACCGGCTCCAACAGCAACAAGAAGGACGGCGCGGACGCCGTCTCCGACCGCTCGCACCTGTTCGCCGTCAAGGTCAGCGGCACCGGCGCGGCCACCGCGTTCGACTATGTCGGCCAGTTCGCGCTGCTCGAAGCGCAGCTCATCGCGTGGGATTCCGGCAATGCGCACGGCCTCGGCGCCAACCACTTCGGCTTTGCCGTATCGGCAGGGGCCGGCATCGCGCCTGAGCGGGTCGACGGCTTCTCCATCGAGGGCATGACCAGTTCGCCGGGCGACACCGCACTATGGCTGGGCTTTCGCGCGCCGCAGACGGGCGCCGCCGTACGCTCCAAGGCGCTGATCGTGCCGCTGCAGAACTACGCGGCGCTGGTCGCCGGCACCGCCACCCAGGCCGCCTTCGGTACGCCCATCGAGCTCGAACTGGGCGGCCGCGGCATCCGCTCGATCGACAAGGGCACCGATGGCAACTACCTGATCGTCGCCGGCCCGGCAGGCCCGGCGAGCCCGGACGTGGACCGCAACTTCGCGCTGTTCGCGTGGAACGGCAACCCTGGCAGCGCACCGGTCGAGCTGTCGAACGACCTCGATTCCCTGTCGAAGAAAACCGGCGGTAGCTTCGAGTCCGTCGTGGAGGTGCCGGGCCCCGTGAAGGCCGGCACGGTGGTCCAGCTGCTGCTGGACAACGGAGATACCAAGTGGGACGGCAAGATCGCCTCGAAGGACCTGCCGCCCGCCGACCAGAAATTCGACGGCCTCGTGGTCCGCCTGGGTACGCCCCTGGTCGACACCACAGCGCCGAAGCTGAAGAAGGCATCACTGGCGGGCCTCGTCGGCGTGAACCTCGATGCATCGCTCACGCTGACGTTCAACGAAGCCGTGCGCCTGGGCTCGGGCAGCATCGTGCTGCACAAGGCCGATGGCAGCGTGGTCGAGACCTTCAACGCCAACAGCCCCGCCGCACGCCTGCAGGTGGCCTTCAACAAGCTGAAGCTGGTGCCGACCGCACTGCTGTCGGCAAGCAGCGGTTACTACGTCACGATCGACGGCAACGCCATCACCGATCCCGCAGGCAACGCCTTCCCCGGGATCGGCGACGCGACGACGCTGAGCTTCACCACCACCGCCGGCGCCACCACGCTCGCCACCGGCGACCTGCTCTTCATGGCGGCCAACGCCGAGGCGCCCGACGCCTACGCCTTCGTGCTGCTGAAGGCGGTCAACGGCGGCACGAAGGTGCTCTTCACCGACCGCGACCGCAAGTCGGGCACCAACGAGTTCTCCGGCATCACCAACGAGACCGCCTTCTTCTGGACCGCCGACCGCAACCTGCCGGCAGGCACCATCTTGACGATCCAGACCGACGTGACGGGCAATCCGATCGCGGACAAGGGCTTCACGCTCGGTTCGCCGGGCGGCATCGGCAAGTCGGAAACCGTCTATGCCATCGCGGGCGGCACCATCGCCGGACTGGGCGACGGCGTAGCGGGACAGATCACCGCCGTCGGCGACTACCTCGCGACGATCACGCTGGGCGGCACCGCAGGCACCATTCCCGACGCCGTCACGACCGCAGGCACCGCCTTCAGCTTCACGGTGAGCCCCGCCAACCAGACCAACGCGATCTACACGGGTTCACTCGATCGCTCGGACCTGGCAGCCTTCGCGGCGCGCGTGAAGAACCCGGCGAACTGGACGGTGCGCTACGCACCGGAAGTCGGGTGGCCGCTGACCAACGACAGCCTGTTCGGCGACAAGCTGCCCTGATCGCCGGCGGTCAGGAGAAAGCGCGCTGCGCGGCCTGCAGGCCGCGCCATGCACGGAGTTGCGGAGTTGCGGAGTCCCGCCCGGGCAGGCGGGGGACTCTGCTCAGTGCAGATGGCGCGGACGACGACCGCCGCCGTGACCACCGCCGCTGCCCGGCCCGCCCGTACCGCGCGGGCGTTTGCCGATTTCGAGCGAGTTCACGAGCGCGTCGAAACGGTCGCTGAACAGGCGGTCGATCTCGGCGACCACGCCGCCCAGCTCGGAGCCGTCGAAATGACGCTCCATGAGATTGACCACGTCTTCCACCAGGAGGTCGCGCTGCACCTGCATGATCGCGGCCGGATTCGGGCCGACGAACAACATCAGGAAGTCGTCGCGTGATTCTTCCTCGGGGTCGCCCTCTTCCTCGTCGAAGTCGGTGTCGTAGAAGGTGACCTCGATGGCCGCACCGCGCTCGGAAAGCTCGTTGAGGCCCATGCACATCTCGTCGAGCGCCTGGCGGAAGTCTTCGTCGCCGGCCACGGTCCAGCACATCTGGAGCATGTGGTCCTTCTGCTCGTAGCGGATGCCGGGCTCTTCCTCGTAGGAACTGGTCGCGCCATCCGCCAGCGACTTGGCGCCGGCGTACTTCCACAGCGGCTTGAGCGCTTCCTGGATCTGATCGAAGGTCACGTCCGAACGCAGCGGCACGTCGCCGTGCACATGGATTTCAAATGGAGCGTTGTAGCGAGGCATCTAATGCTCCCTTTTAAGTGTGGTACCCGGAACGGGGGTCGAACCCGTATGCCCCGATTAAGGAAGCGGCGGATTTTAAGTCCGATGTGTCTACCAATTTCACCATCCGGGCATCAGGTTGGACATCGACGATAACCCAAATAAAACAAGCCCCGGCAACGTCGGTTGGCGGGGCTTGGTGTTCGGGGTCGAATCAGTTTGAACCGAGAGGAGAGTGGAGGCGCGATCCGGAGTCGAACCGGACTAGACGGATTTGCAATCCGTTGCATAACCGCTTTGCTATCGCGCCACGCTGAAATACGAAATCGACCTAGCGAAAAAAAGGGAAGCTGGAGCTTCCCTTTTTCAAAACTGGAGCGGGAAAAGAGTCTCGAACTCTCGACCTCAACCTTGGCAAGGTTGCGCTCTACCAACTGAGCTATTCCCGCGTTTCGAGCCTTGAAGTATATACCAATTTTTCAAGGTCCCGCAACTTTTGCGACGCTTCGATCAGTGCTTGACCGAGCCTTCCGAAGCCGGTGCCGGCGTACGCTGCTTGGCCAGCTCGGCCATCGCAGCAGCGGATGCAGCCACCTCTTCGTCGGACAGCGGCTCGGGCATCTTCTCGAGGGCGATCTCGAGCACCTTGTCGATCCACTTCACCGGCACGATCTCGAGGCCGTTCTTCACGTTCTCGGGAATGTCCTGCAGGTCCTTGGCGTTCTCTTCCGGGATCAGCACGGTCTTGATGCCACCACGCAGCGCCGCCAGCAGCTTTTCCTTCAGGCCGCCGATGGCCGTGACCTCGCCTCGCAGCGTGATCTCGCCCGTCATCGCGACATCGCTGCGCACCGGGATGCCCGTGAGCGCCGACACGAAGGCCGTAGTCATCGCGGCGCCCGCACTCGGGCCATCCTTTGGCGTCGCGCCATCGGGCACGTGGATGTGGATGTCGCGCTTCTCGAAGACTTCGTCCTTGATGCCCAGGCGGCGCGAGCGGCTGCGCACCACGGTGCGCGCGGCCTCGACCGACTCCTTCATCACGTCGCCGAGCGAACCGGTGCGGCTGATCACGCCCTTGCCGGGCATGGTGACCGCCTCGATCGTCAGCAGGTCGCCGCCGACTTCGGTCCACGCAAGGCCGACCACCTGGCCGACCTGGTTCTGCTTCTCGGCCAGCCCGAAGGTGTACTTGCGCACGCCGAGGAAGTCGTTGAGGTTCTCGCCGGTGACGGTGACCTTCGGCGTGAGCTGCTTGAGCAGCAGGCCCTTCACCACCTTGCGGCAGATCTTCGACAGCTCGCGCTCGAGCGAGCGGACGCCGGCCTCACGCGTGTAGTAGCGCACGATGTCGCGCACCGCTTCTTCGGTGACCGCGAGCTCGTCGTCCTTCACGCCGTTGTTCTTCATCTGCTTGGGCAGCAGGTACTTGATCGCGATGTTGGTCTTCTCGTCCTCGGTGTAGCCCGAGAGGCGGATGACTTCCATGCGGTCCAGCAGCGCCGGCGGGATGTTCATCGAGTTCGAGGTGGCGACGAACATCACGTCGCTCAGGTCGAAGTCGACTTCCACGTAGTGGTCGCCGAAGGTGTGGTTCTGCTCGGGATCGAGAACCTCGAGCAACGCGCTCGACGGGTCGCCGCGGAAGTCGGTGCCCAGCTTGTCGATCTCGTCGAGCAGGAACAGCGGATTGCGCGTGCCGATCTTGCTCAGGCCCTGCAGCACCTTGCCCGGCAGCGCGCCGATGTAGGTGCGGCGGTGGCCGCGGATCTCGGCTTCGTCGCGCATGCCGCCCAGCGCCATGCGGGTGTACTTGCGGCCGGTCGCCTTGGCGATCGACTGACCCAGCGAGGTCTTGCCCACGCCCGGAGGTCCAACGAGGCACAGGATCGGCGCCTTCACCTTGTCCACGCGCTGCTGCACCGCGAGGTACTCGAGGATGCGGTCCTTGACCTTCTCGAGGCCGTAGTGGTCGGCATTGAGCACCGCCTCGGCATTGGCGAGGTCGTGCTTGATCTTGGTCTTCTTACTCCAGGGCAGGCCGACCAGCACGTCGATGTAGTTGCGCACCACGGTGGCCTCGGCCGACATGGGTGACATGAGCTTGAGCTTCTTGAGCTCGCCCTCGGCCTTCTTCAGGCCTTCCTTGGACATCTTCGCGAGCTTGATCTTCTTCTCGATCTCCTCGATGTCCGCGCCCTCTTCGCCTTCGCCGAGCTCCTTCTGGATGGCCTTGACCTGCTCGTTGAGATAGAAGTCGCGCTGGTTCTTCTCCATCTGGCGCTTCACGCGCCCGCGGATCTTCTTGTCGACGTTGAGGATGTCGACCTCGCGCTCGAGCTGCCCGAACAGGTTTTCCAGGCGCTCCTTGACGTCGTCGAGGTCGAGCACGGCCTGCTTGTTGTCGAGCTTGAGGGGCAGGTGCGCGGCGATGGTGTCCGCAAGGCGGCCCGGATCGTCGATGCTCGAGATCGAGGTGAGGATCTCGGGCGGAATCTTCTTGTTCAGCTTGACGTACTGGTCGAACTGCTGCATCACCGCGCGGCGCAGCGCCTCGACCTCGGTGCCCTTCTCGCCACCTTCGGGCGCCTCGACGGGCGTCACGTTGGCGGAGAAATGGGTCTCGCCGTCATCGATGCGGTTGACGCGGGCGCGCTGCTGGCCCTCGACGAGCACCTTCACGGTGCCGTCGGGCAGCTTGAGCATCTGCAGGATGGTCGAGACGCAGCCGACCTCGAACATGTCCTCGACGGAGGGCTCGTCCTTGGCCGCGGCCTTCTGGGCCACGAGCATGATGCGGCGCTCCGCCTCCATGGCCAGCTCGAGCGCCTTGATGCTCTTGGGGCGTCCCACGAACAGCGGGATCACCATGTGGGGAAACACCACGACGTCGCGCAGCGGCAGCAGCGGCAGGTCGAGGGCTTCGGGAGGCAAGGGGGTGTGGCCAGACATGCAAATCCTTCGCGTCTTAGGCTTTAAGCCTTTTTCGCCGCTTCGCGGTACACGAGCAGCGGGGGCTTGTTTTCGTCGATGGTCGATTCCTCGACCACCACCTTGTCGACATTGGTCGCGTTCGGCAACTCGAACATGGTGTCGATCAGCGACTGTTCAAGGATCGAACGCAGACCGCGTGCACCGGTCTTGCGGGCCAGCGCCTTGCGGGCGATCGCCTTGAGCGCCGCCGGACGGATCTCGAGGTCCACGCCCTCCATCTGCAGCAGCTTGGTGAACTGCTTGACCACCGCGTTCTTGGGCTCGGTGAGGATCTGCACCAGCGCGTCCTCGGAGAGCTCGGCGAGCGAGGCGACCACGGGCATGCGGCCCACCAGTTCGGGAATCAGGCCGAACTTGATCAGGTCCTCTGGCTCGACCTCGCGGAACACTTCCGTGAGGCTGCGCTGCTGCTTGCTCTTGACCGCTGCCCCGAACCCGATGCCCGAGGCCTCGGTGCGGTTTTCGATGACCTTCTCCAGGCCCGCGAACGCGCCGCCGCAGATGAACAGGATGTTGGTCGTGTCGATCTGCAGGAAGTCCTGGTTCGGGTGCTTGCGCCCGCCCTGGGGCGGCACGCTGGCCATGGTGCCTTCGATGAGCTTCAGCAGGGCCTGCTGCACGCCCTCGCCCGACACGTCGCGCGTGATGGAGGGGTTGTCGGACTTGCGCGAGATCTTGTCGATCTCGTCGATGTAGACGATGCCGCGCTGGGCGCGCTCGACTTCGTAGTTGCAGCTCTGCAGCAGCTTCTGGATGATGTTCTCGACGTCCTCGCCGACGTAGCCGGCTTCGGTCAGCGTGGTGGCGTCGGCCATCACGAAGGGCACGTCGAGCATGCGCGCCAGGGTCTGCGCCAGCAGCGTCTTGCCCGAGCCGGTGGGACCGATCAGCAGGATGTTGCTCTTGCTGAGCTCCACGTCGTCGCCCTTGGCCTTTTCCTTGTGGCGCAGGCGCTTGTAGTGGTTGTAGACGGCCACCGACAGCATGCGCTTCGCCGGCTCCTGGCCGATCACGTAGTTGTCGAGGTTGGCCTTGATCTCCAGCGGCGTCGGCAGGTCGCTGCGCGCTTCGCGCGCTTCCTCACCCGCCGGAAGCTCGTCGCGGATGATCTCGTTGCAAAGGTCGATGCACTCGTCGCAGATGAAGACCGAAGGGCCCGCGATCAGCTTCTTGACCTCGTGCTGGCTCTTGCCGCAGAACGAGCAATAAAGCGTTTTTTCGCTGGAGGAGCCTTTTTTATCGGCCATGGACATTTGCCTCGTTACAGGGTAGGGACAATGATAACTAAACAAAAACGGCGTTCCCCGTGTGGAAAACGCCGTCTTTTGCCATTTGGCGCCCTCGGCGCCGGCGTTTAACCGCGCTTGGTGACGACCTGGTCCACCAGGCCGTACTCCTTGGCCTCGTCAGCCGTGAGGAAATAGTCGCGCTCCGTGTCGGCCTTGACCTTTTCCAGCGGCTGGCCGGTGCGCTCGGCCAGGATACGGTTCATCTGGTCCTTTGTACGCAGGATGTCCCGTGCGTGGATCTCGATGTCCGTGGCCTGGCCGCGTGCGCCGCCGAGCACCTGGTGGATCATGATCTTCGAGTTGGGCAGCGAGAAGCGCTTGCCCTTCTCGCCGGCAGCCAGCAGGAAGGCGCCCATGCTGGCCGCGAAGCCCAGGCACATGGTCGAAACGTCGGGCTTGATGAACTGCATGGTGTCGTAGATGGCCATGCCGGCGCTCACGCTGCCGCCCGGGGAGTTGATGTAGAAGGAAATGTCCTTGTCCGGGTTCTCGCTCTCGAGGAACAGCAGTTGGGCCACCACGAGGTTGGCGGTCTGGTCGTTGACCTCGCCCACCAGGAAGACGATGCGCTCCTTGAGGAGGCGCGAGTAGATGTCATACGACCGCTCGCCGCGGCCCGATTGCTCGATGACCATCGGGATCATGCCGAGGGCCTGGATATCCTGTGCGCTCATGAATTTGCTCTCCGGGAAAAGGGATCGTTCGCTGTTTCTGGAATGTACGCCTTGAGTGAAATGGGGCTCGTGCCGCAAAGCACAAGCCCCATCGGCGTAGCGGGCGAAGACGGAGATCAGCCCTGCTGCTGAGCCATCAGCTCGTCGAACGAGACCGACTTTTCGTTGACCTTGGCCTTGCCCAGCACGAAATCGGTCACGTTGTTCTCGATGACCACGGCTTCGACTTCCGCCAGGCGGTTGTTGTCGCTGAAGTACCAGCGCACCACGTCGGCGGGCTTCTCGTAGCTGGCCGCGAGCTCGTCGATGTGGGCCTTGATCTGCTCGGGCTTGGCCTGCAGGTTGTTGGCACGCACCAGCTCGGCGACCACCAGGCCCAGGCGCACGCGGCGCTCGGCTTGCGGGCGGAACACTTCGTCGGGGATCGGAGCCTTGTCGGCGTCCTTGATGCCGCGCTGCTTCAGCTCGGCGCGGGCGCCTTCGATCATGCGGTTGACTTCCGCCTGCACGCTGGCGTTGGGCAGGTCGAGCTCGGCGTTGGCGACCAGGGCGTCCATCACGGCGTTCTTGTTGCGTGCCAGCAGGCGGAACTTCACCTCGCGCTCGAGGTTGCGCTTGATGTCGGCGCGCAGGCCTTCGACGGTGGCTTCGGCGATGCCGAGCGACTTGGCGAGCTGCTCGTTGACTTCGGGCAGGTGCGAGGCTTCGATCTTCTTCACGGTGACGAGGAAGTCGGCCTGCTTGCCGGCCACGTCCTTGCCGTGGTAGTCGGCCGGGAACGACAGCGGGAAGGTGCGGCTGTCGCCCGACTTCATGCCGCGCACGGCGTCCTCGAATTCCTTCAGCATCTGGCCTTCGCCGACGACGAACTGGAAGTCTTCGGCCTTGCCGCCCTGGAAGGGCTCGCCATCGATCTTGCCTTCGAAGTCGACGGTCACGCGATCGCCGTCCTGGGCCACGGCGTCCTGGGCGCGCTGGGCGAAGGTGCGGCGCTGCTTGCGCAGGATGTCCAGGGTCTTGTCGATGGCGTCTTCACCGACTTCGGCCGACAGCTTCTCGACTTCGGCGCCCGACAGGTCGTTGATCTTGACGTCGGGGAACACTTCGAAGACGGCGTCGAAGGCCAGTTCGCCTTCGGGCGCGCCTTCCTTCTCGGTGATGCGGGGCTGGCCCGCGACGCGCAGCTTGGCTTCGTTGGCGGCCTGCGAGAAGGCCTCGCCGACCTTGTCGTTCATGACTTCGTAGTGCACCGAGTAGCCATAGCGCTGGGCCACGACGTTCATCGGCACCTTGCCGGGGCGGAAGCCGTCCATCTTGACGGTGCGCGCGAGCTTCTTGAGGCGCGAATCGACTTCGGACTGGATGGTGCCGACCGGCAGGGTCAGCGTGATCTTGCGTTCGAGCTTCTCGAGGGTTTCAACGGTCACGGTCATGATGTCTTCCTGGTGAGGGGCTGCCGCGCGATGCCTGTGTCTTTTGTCGATACGGATCAAAGACTTGCACGCGCTGGCGGGATTTAAGCGGAGGCACGCGTGTGCCGCCTGCAAAACTGGGCAACCTGCAATTCTAATCTGGCCGCAAAGCGGGTTTTCACGGGGTTGGAGCCGGGGCCCGGCGGCGGTCAGGTTCGTCCAATATTCGGCCCGTAGAGTGGCCGTGTCATCCTCCTGCACAGGAACGCACAGGAAAAATCTCATGCTCCAGCGAATGTTCGCCGCCCTCGCCTTTACCCTTGCCCTGGCACTGGGCCTGCCCTCGCTCGCGCAGGCCGGGACCGAGGCGGCCGCGCCGAAAGACCCCACCATCCAGCAGATCTACGAAGCGGCCAACGGCGGGCGCATGTCCGATGCCGACGCCATGATCGCGAAGGTGCTGAAGGAGCATCCCGACAGCGCGAAGGCCCATTTCGTCCACGCCGAACTGCTCGCGGCAGAAGGCAGGCTGCAGGACGCGAGAGGTGAGCTCGCGAAGGCGAAGAAGCTCTCACCCGGCCTCGATTTCGCCAGGCCGGAAGCCGTCGAACGGCTCACGAACAAGCTCGACTCGCCCGCGCCGCGATCCGTGAACACGCCTTCGCGCGTCAGCGAATCCGCTCCCGCACCTGTGACAAGCGAAGGCAGGACGGGCTCCGTGCCGTGGATGCCGATCGCCCTCGTCGGCCTGCTGGTCGTGGGCTACCTGGCCTTCCGCAGCCGGGTGGCGCCGCCCGCGGCCGCGCCTTCGCCGTCGTACGGTCCCGTGCCCGGCGCACCCGGCGCGCAAGGCATGCCGACGGGCTACGGAAGCTACGGTCCCGCCGGCAACTGGACGCCTGCGCCCCCGCCTGCGGCAAGCCCCGGCATGGGCCTCGGCTCGGCCCTCGCCACCGGTGCGGCCGTGGGCGTCGGCGCGGTGGTGGCGGAAGAAGCCGTGCGCCACTGGATGCACGGGCGCAGCGACAACGGCGTGTTCGACAGGAACGACAGCGGCACGACGACGCACGTGCCCGACAGCGGCAACACCGAGATGGGCCGAAGCCTCTGGCCCTCGTCGTCCACGCCCTCGACCTCGCAGGAGCCCGACCGCTTCGTCGACAACGACTTCGGCATCAAGGACACGAGCTCCTGGGACGACTCGAGCAGCAGCGGCGGCAGCTTCGACAGCGGCAGCAGCGACAACGACTGGTGAAGAAAACGAAGAGGCAGAAGGAAAAAGCCCCGCTCCTTTCGGAACGGGGCTTTTAGTCTGCTCGATAGAACGGGCTACGTGCAGGGCTGGTGCGCGGGGCCGGACTCGAACCGGCACGTTCTTGCGAACGTCAGGACCTAAACCTGGTGCGTCTACCAATTTCGCCACCCGCGCGATGCCAATCTTTTTTTCAGGTGAATGCAAAAGCGGACGGGCTTTTCGCACCACGGATTCCCGTGGGCCAAAGACCATCCGCTTGAAATCGGTCAGCCAGCGATTTTAGACGCTAATCGGCCGCGTTTCCGGCTCACGCTTCACACGGAATGCAGCGGCGTACATCGCAGGCAGCGCGAGCAGGGTCAGCACCGTCGCCACGATCAGTCCGCCCATGATGGCGACGGCCATCGGCCCCCAGAACACGCTGCGCGACAGCGGGATCATCGCCAGCACCGCCGCGGCGGCCGTCAGCACGATGGGCCGCAGTCGGCGCACCGCGGATTCGACGATCGCATCCCACGCCGGCACGCCCGCCGCGCGGTCGAGCTCGATCTGATCGATCAGGATCACCGCGTTGCGCTGGATCATTCCCATCAGCGCGATCACGCCCAGCAGCGCGACGAAGCCGAAGGGCCGGTTCAGCACCAGCAGCGCACCTGCCACGCCGGCGATACCCATCGGACCGGTGATGAACACCAGCAGCGAGCGGCTGAAGCTGTGCAGCTGCAGCATCAGCAGCGTGAACACCAGGAACAGCATGATCGGCACGCCCGCCACGATGGAGGCGGAGCCCTTGCTGCTTTCCTCCACCGCACCCGCCACCTCGATGCGGTAGGCGCCCTGCCCGGCCGCGACCCAGCCGGCCTCGAGCTCGCGCAGCTTCGGCAGCAGCTGCGCGGTCACTGTGGCGCCCTGCAGGCCCTCGACCACGTCGCCCTGCACGGTGATGGCGTAGTCCCGGTTCTCGCGCCACATCACGCCCGGCTCCCAGGTGAACACCGGCTTGGCGATCTGCGTGAGCGGAATCGAGCGGCCCGAGGCCGTCGGGATGTAGGCGTTGCCGATGTCGGAAATGGCCTGGCGCTCGTCGGGCGCCTGGCGCAGCACGATGTCGATCAGCAGGTCGTTCTCGCGGTACTGGCCCACCGTCGTGCCGCTGAACATGGTCTTGGAAGCCTGCGCGATGGCCTGGCTCGTCACGCCCAGGGCGCGCGCCTTGGCCTGGTCGATCTCGAGGCGGATCACCTTCACAGACTCGTTCCAGTTGTCGTTCACGCCGCGCATGTTGGCGTTGTCGCGCAGCACGGCCTTCACCTCGTCGGCATGGCCGCGCAGCAGCGCCGGGTCGGGGCCGATCACGCGGAACTGGACCGGGTACGGCACCGGCGGGCCGTTGGGCAGCAGCTTGACGCGGCCGCGCACCTCGGGAAATTCCTGCGCCAGCAGCTGCGGCAGCCTGATGCGCAGGGTCTCGCGCACCTTCAGGTCCGTGGGCAGCACGATGAGCTGCGACACGTTGGTCTGCGGGAACACCTGGTCCAGCGGCAGGTAGAAGCGCGGCACGCCCGAGCCGATCCAGGTGCTGACGGTGCTCACGCCGGCCTCCTGCATGATGCGTTTCTCGACGCGCTTGGCCACCTCCTCGTTCGCGGCGAACGAGGTGCCTTCGGGGAACCAGATGTCGACCAGGATCTCGGGCCGGCTCGAATCCGGGAAGAACTGCTGCTGCACCTTGCCCATGCCGAAGATGCCCAGCGCGAAGATCAGCACCGTGGCGCCGATGGTCATCCAGCGGTGCTGCACGCACCAGTTCACCGTCTTGCGGAAGGCGTTGTAGAACGGCGAGTCGAAGAGCTCGTGCGGCGTCGCGTCGGGAGTCGACTGGCCAGGCGACTCCGTCGCAGCCGCGTGCGGCTTCACCTTGAGCAGCAGCGTGCCGAGGTAGGGCACGAAATACACCGAGACGATCCACGACAGCACCAGCGCGATCACCGTCACCGCGAAGATCGCGAAGGTGTATTCGCCCGTCACCGACTTGGCGATGCCGATCGGCAGGAAGCCCGCCGCCGTGATGAGCGTGCCCGTGAGCATCGGCTTGGCCGTCACGTCGTAGGCGAAGGTGGCGGCGCGGACCTTGTCGTAGCCCTCTTCCATCTTCCGCACCATCATCTCGACCGCGATGATCGCGTCGTCCACCAGCAGGCCCAGCGCGATGATGAGCGAGCCCAGCGATATCTTGTGCAGCCCGATGCCGAAGTAGTTCATGGCCAGGAAGGTCACGGCCAGCACCAGCGGAATGGTGATCGCCACCACCAGCCCCGGGCGCATGTCGATGTACCAGCCGAAGCGTCCGCCCTTGTGCAGGCCGAGCGAGACGATGCTCACGCCCAGCACGATGGCCACGGCCTCGATCAGCACACCCACGAACTCGTTGACCGAGCTGGCCACCGCCACCGGCTGGTCCTGCACCTGCGCCAGCTTCACGCCGGCCGGCAGCCGCTGCCCGATGGTCACGGCCGTGGCCTTCAGCGCCTTGCCCAGCGCGATGATGTCGCCGCCTTTGGCCATCGACACGCCCAGGCCGATCACTTCCTTGCCCTGGTGGTGCACCTTGACCGAAGGCGGATCGATGTAGCCGCGATGGATGTCGGCGATGTCGCCGAGCTTGAGCTGGTTGCCCGAGCTGCCGCGGATGGGCATCTCGCGCAGCTGGTCCACGCTGGTGAACTGCCCCGCGACGCGCACCTGCACCACGTCCGCCGGCGACTGGATCGTGCCCGCGCTCTCCACCGCGTTCTGCGAGCCGAGCTGCGAAAGCACCGCATTGAAGTCGAGCCCCAACTGGGCCAGGCGCTTCTGCGAGATCTCGATGTAGATCTTCTCGTCCTGCACGCCGAACTGGTCGACCTTGGCCACGTCCTTCACGCGCAGCAGCTGCTGGCGCACGTCGTCGGCCATCGTCTTGAGCTCGGCATAGCTGAAGCCCTCGCTCTCCAGCGCGTAGATCACGCCATAGACGTCGCCGAAGTCGTCATTGAAGAACGGCCCCTGCACGCCTGCCGGGAGCGTGGCTCGCATGTCGCCGATCTTCTTGCGCACCGTGTACCAGACGTTGGCCACCTCGGTGGATTTCGACGAATCCTTGATATTGAAGATGATCTGCGACTCGCCAGGCTTCGAGTAGCTGCGGATCTTGTCGGCGTACGGAGCCTCCTGCAGCGTGCGTTCGAGCTTGTCGGTGACCTGCTCGGCCACCTGCTGCGCGGTGGCGCCGGGCCAGTAGGTGCGAACCACCATCGCACGGAAGGTGAAGGGAGGGTCCTCGTCCTGCCCGAGCTGGAAGTACGCGAATGCGCCCAGCACCATCAGCACCACCATCAGGTAGCGCGTGAGGGGCGCGTGGTCCAGCGCCCATTTGGAGAGATTGAAGCCGGAAGGCTTGTCGGTGGGGTTCGCTGCGCCGCCGCTCATTTGGCGGCACCCGATGCGATCTCCTTGTTCGTCGCAGCGACAGCCGTGACGGGCTGTGCCGACTCCTTCGCACCGGCATTGGCGGCGGCCGCGGCCGCCTCCCTGGACTGGTAGATGGTGACCTTCTGCCCCGGCGACAGCACGTGCACGCCGGCCGCCACGACCATCATGCCGGGCGAGATGCCGCCGGCGATCACGGCTTCGTTGCCGTCGGCGGTGGCTACCTGCACGGGCTGCGAGCGCACGGTCATGGTCGACTTGTCGAGCACCCACACGGCCGTGCCCTTGCCTTCCTGGCGCAGGGCGCTCGTCGGAAGCTTCATCACGGGAGCGCTGGAGTGCGCAAGCGCCTGCGGGCGCGCATAGACCGTGGCCCCGAGCGGCGGCGCGGTGGCGGCGTCGATCGCGACCTTGACCGAGTAGGTGCGCGTGACCGCGTCGGCACTGGCCGCCACCTCGCGCACCTGGCCCTGCAGTTCATTGCCTCCGGACCAGCCGCGCACCGTGACGGGCGAGCCGGTCTTGATCAGCGTGGCGCGGTCTTCGGGCACTGCGAACACAACGTCGCGCGCGCCGTCCTGGGCGATGCGCACCACCGGCGTACCGGCCTGCACCACCTGGCCCGGCTCGGCCTCGATGGCGGTGACGATGCCGGCCACGTCGGCCACCAGCGTCGTGTAGGTGGCCTGGTTGCCCTGCGATGCGAGCTGCGCCTGGGCCTGTTCTAGCTGGGCCTGCGCGGCCTTCCAGGTGGTTTCGCGGCGCTCCAGCTCGGCGCCGCTGATGAAGTTCTGGGCCCGCAGTTCGGTGTAGCGCTTGAGGTCGGCGGCAGCGAGGTCGCGATTGGTGAGCGCAGCGGCCTGCTGGGCGCGTGCGGCTTCGGCGGCCAGGCGATAGTCCTGCGGATCGAGCTGGGCCAGGATCTGGCCGGCCTGCACGTGCTGGCCGAGCTCGGCCTGGCGCTTCGTGATCTTGCCTCCCACGCGGAAGCCCAGGCGCGATTCGACGCGGGCTCGCACCTCGGCCGAGAACTCGGGCTGGGCATCGAATTCGCTGGTCCCCACGGTCACGAACTTGACCGCCCGGACCGGATCTTCGGCCGCGGGCTTCGGAGAGCAGCCGGCCAGAAGCACGGCGGGAAGCAGCAGCCAGGCGGCGCTGCGCACACGGAACGGGGAGACGGTGGAGGCGGTCATGAGACACCCTGGATAGGACGAACCGAGTCATTACTGACCCACTGGTTAGTAATCTAGGGTAAACGTGAACCAGTGTCAATGACCCGTTGGTCACTAGGACACCCCCCACCGAAAAAATCTAGGTGCGCTGGCCCATCTCAACGAGGCGGTTGTCAGGAAGCTCGAAGTAGTCCGATGCCCGTCCCGCATTGCGCTGCAGCCAGCCGAAGAGCGCACGCCGGACCGGGTTCATGCCGGGCAGATTCTCCTCGCCCACCGAGGCGCGCGAGACGAAGTACGAGGTCTTCATCGAATCGATCGCCAGCGTCTTCTGGTAGGCCAGGATGCGGATGAATTCCGGCACGTCGGGCCGCTCCATGAAGCCGTGGCGCGCCGTGACCATCCAGATGCCCTCCATCAGCTGCTCGGCCTCGATGCGGATGCGCGCGTCGACGCGCGGCGTGTCGCAGGCCAGCACGCGCAGCACGATCACCTGCTCGTGCAGCACCTGGTTGTGCTTGAGGTTGTGCAGCAGCGCATGCGGCACCGCCGTGGCGTCGGGGTTCAGGAACACGGCCGTTCCGCTCACCCGGTGCGGCATGTGCTGCGCCAGCGACTCGACGAAGGGCCGCAGCGGGAGGCTCTCGGCGGCGGCCGCTTCCAGGCCCAGCCGGCGCCCCTTCGCCCAGGTGGTGAAAAGCACCATCACCACGGCCGCCACGGCCAGCGTGAGCCAGCCGCCCTCGGCCACCTTCAGGCTGTTGGCGATCACGAAGGTCAGGTCGACCACCGCGAAGGCCGCCACGCCGATCACCACCGCCACCTTGTTCCAGCGCCACAGCCCCCAGGCCACGATGCCGGCCAGCAGCGTAGTCGTCACCATGGTGATCGACACCGCGATGCCGTAGGCCGCCGACAGTGCCCCCGAACTCCTGAAGCCCAGCACCAGCAGCAGCACGCCAACCATCAGCAGCCAGTTGACCGTCGGCACGTAGATCTGCCCGATGGCCGTGCCCGAGGTCTGGATCACCCGCATGCGCGGCAGGTAGCCCATGCGCATCGCATGCGCCGTGAGCGAGAACGCGCCCGAGATCACCGCCTGCGAGGCGATCACCGTCGCCATCGCGGCGAGCACCACCATCGGCAGCACGCCCCACGAGGGAAAGAGCCGGAAGAACGGGTTGTCGATGGCCGCCGGGTTCGCCAGCACCAGCGCGCCCTGCCCGAAGTAGTTGAGCACCAGGCCCGGCAGCGCGATGAAGATCCACGCAAGGCGGATCGGGCGGGCGCCGAAGTGCCCCATGTCGGCATACAGCGCCTCGCCGCCCGTGAAGGCCAGGAACACCGCGCCCAGCACCGCCAGCGACTGCGCCCGGTGCTCGACCAGGAAGCCCAGGGCACGGCGCGGATCGAGCGCGGCGAGCACCTGCGGCTGCTGCAGCACCTGCCAGGCGCCGGCCGCCGCCAGCACGATGAACCACAGCAGCATGACCGGCCCGAAGATCTTGCCCACCGTGCCGGTGCCCTTCTTCTGCACCATGAAGAGCGCGATCAGGATCGCCACCGTGATCGGCAGCACCGCACGCTGCAGTACCGGCGCCTGCACCTCCAGCCCCTCGACCGCCGACAGCACCGAGATGGCCGGCGTGATCAGGCTGTCGCCGTAGAACATGGCCGCGCCCACGAGGCCCAGCAGCCCGATGACGTTCCACACCCAGGGCTTCGTCTTCGGCCCCGACACGGCGCTTCGCGCGAGCGCCTGCAGCGCCAGGATGCCGCCCTCGCCGTCGTGGTCGGCGCGCAGCACGAACACCACGTACTTCAGCGTGACCACGAACATCAGCCCCCAGAAGATCAGCGAGAGCAGCCCCAGCACCGAATCGGGCGTGAACGGCACGCCGTGCTCGGGGTTCATCGTCTCCTTGAAGGCGTACAGCGGCGAGGTGCCGATGTCGCCGAACACGACGCCCAGCGCTGCGACCATGAGCGCCGGCCCCGCCGGATGCGCCGCCTCGCCGTACGCTGAAACCTGTGGCCCGGAAGCCGGAGCGGATGCTTTCATGAAGCGGGAGTTCGTAGTGGCGACGCTGCGAGCATAGTGCCGGGGCATTGCATCGTGGCTGACAATCGTGGCGTGTCCGCCACTCCCCAACACGCCGCGCCGCCGGCGCACTACGAAAACTTTCCCGTAGCCTCGTGGCTATGCCCGCCGCACCTGCGCCCGCCCATCGCGGCGATCTACCACTTCGCGCGCACCGCGGACGACATCGCCGACGAAGGCAGCGCCTCGCCCGCCGAGCGCCTGGCCGACCTGCACGCCTATCGGGAAGAACTCGCAGCCGCAGCCCGCGGCGAAGTGCTGCCCGAATCGCGCTGGCCCCACGTCTTCGGCCCGCTGGCCCACAACACCGCCCACCATGGCCTGCCCGAAGGCCTGCTCGCCGACCTGCTGAGCGCCTTCGTGCAGGACATCGAGAAGACCCGCGACCGCAGCACCTACGCCGACCGCGCCGAGCTGCTCGACTACTGCCGCCGCTCCGCCAACCCCGTCGGGCGCCTCCTGCTGCACCTGTACGGCGTGCACGACGCAAAGGCCCTGGCGCAGAGCGACGCCATCTGCAGCGCGCTGCAGCTCATCAACTTCTGGCAGGACCCGAGCGTCGATCTGCCGCGCGGCCGCTTCTACTTTCCGCTGACCGACTGCGACCGGCGCGGCCTCTCGCCCGAGAACTTCAAGGTCTTCGCGCCGCTCTCGCGCGCGGAGCCTCCGCAGGAAGCTATCAATCTCATAGCAGTGATGTGTTACTGGGCGCGCGAGCTCATGACCGAGGGCGCGCCGCTCGTGCACCGGCTGCCCGGTCGCGCCGGCTGGGAGCTGCGCCTCGTGGTGCAGGGGGGACTGCGCATCCTCGACAAGATCCAGGAGCTGGGCTTCGACACCTTCAGCCAGCGCCCCACCATCGGCAAGCTCGACGCTCCGGTGCTGCTCTGGAAGGCTGTGCGGATGCGGAGACAATCACGCCCCATGAAAGCAGCGCCTCCCCGATGACCCCCGAGCAATACGTGCAAGACAAGGCCGCCGCCTCGGGCAGCAGTTTCTATTACGCCTTCCTGTTCCTTCCCAAGCCGCGACGCGCCGCGATCACGGCCTTCTATGCCTTCTGCCGCGAGGTCGACGACGTGGTCGACGAGGTCAGCGACCCGGGCGTGGCCGCCACCAAGCTCGCCTGGTGGCGCACCGAGGTCTCGCAGTCCTTCGCGGGCACGCCGCGCCATCCGGTCATGCAGGCGCTGATGCCGCACGCCGCGGCCTACGGCATCGAGGCGCGCCAGCTCAACGAGGTGATCGACGGCTGCCAGATGGACCTCGATCAGACGCGCTACCTCGACTTCCAGGGCCTCGCGCGCTACTGCCACCTCGTGGCCGGCGTGGTCGGCGAGGTCGCCGCCCGCATCTTCGGCCAGACCGAAGCCCAGACCACCGCCTACGCCCACAAGCTGGGCCTGGCGCTGCAGCTCACCAACATCCTGCGCGACGTGGGCGAGGACGCCATGCGCGGTCGCATCTACCTGCCGGTCAACGAGCTGCAGAAGTTCGACGTGAAGGCGCACGAGATCCTGAACCGCGTGCACTCCGAGCGATTCGTCGAACTCATGACGTTCCAGGCCGCGCGCGCCCACGCCGCCTACGACGAAGCGCTCGCCCTCCTCCCGCTGGCCGACCGCCGCTCGCAGAAGCCCGGCCTGATGATGGCCAGCATCTACCGCACCCTGCTGCGCGAGATCGAACGCGACAACTTCCAGGTGCTCAACCAGCGCGTGAGTCTGACGCCGGTGCGCAAGTTCTGGCTGGCCTGGAAAGTCCAGGCCCTCGGACGCATCTGAGCTTGAGCAAGAAGAAGACCGCCGTCATCGGCGCCGGCTGGGCCGGCCTCGCCTGTGCGGTGGAGGCCACGCGGCTCGGCCATGCCGTGACGCTGTTCGAGGCGGCGCACATGCCGGGCGGGCGAGCGCGGCGGGTCGACGACATGCACGGGCTGGCACTGGACAACGGCCAGCACATCCTGATCGGCGCATACACCGCAACGCTGCAGCTGATGCGCGATGTGGGCGTCGACGTCGAAGGCGCGCTGCTGCGGCTGCCTCTTTCGCTGCGTTTCGCCAACGGCGGCGGGCTGAAGCTGCCGCGGCTGCCTGCGCCACTCGATCTGCTGGCGGGCATCTTCACGGCGCGGGGCTGGACGTGGCGCGACAAGTCGTCGCTGCTGCGCACCGCCATCGGCTGGAGGCTCTCGGGCTTTCGCTGCGGCCGCGCCGCGACGGTTGCCGATCTTTGCGCCGGGCTCACTCCGCGCGTGATGCGGGAGCTGATCGAGCCGCTTTGCGTTTCCGCGCTCAATACGCCCGTCGCGCAGTCGAGCGGCGAGGTCTTCCTGCGTGTGCTGAACGACGCGCTCTTCAGCGGAAGCGGCGGCGCCGACCTGTTGCTGCCGCGGGCGGATCTCGGAGCGCTGCTGCCCGACGCCGCGATCCACTGGATGGGGCAGCACGGCGCCCAGGTACACATCGGCACGCGCGTGCGTGCCATCGCATCGAAGGCGGGGCAATGGCTGGTCGATGGTGAAGCCTTCGATCGGGTCGTGCTGGCCTGCGCGCCATGGGACGCGGCGCGCCTTGTCCGCAGCTCGGGCCTGCCGGCGGACCGCTGGTGCGAGACCACCGAGGCGCTGCGCTTCGAGGCCATCGCGACAGTCTACGTGCGCGGCGCCAAGCCGCTGGCCGAGCCGATGCTCGCGCTTCGCAGCGATCCGGCCACGGCACCGGCCCAGTTCGCCTTCGACAGGAGCCAGCTCGGCGGCCTGCAGGGCGTGCTCGCGATGGTGGTGAGCGCGAACGAGGCGTCGCGCGAGGTGCTGGAAGCGCAGGTCATCGCGCAGGCCGAAGCCCAGCTGGGCCAGTCGAATCTGGAGCTGGTGCAGACGGTGATCGAGAAACGCGCCACCTTCGCCTGCACGCCCGGCCTCGCGCGGCCGCCCTCGACCATCGCACCGGGCCTGCAGGCCTGCGGCGACTACGTCGAAGGCCCCTACCCCGCCACGCTCGAAGGCGCGGTGCTCAGCGGGCTCGCCGCCGCCAGATCACTGGATTGACCACATGACGACCGAACTGCGCTACCTCGATTTCGACTACAGCGAGGACACCGAGGGCCACGGTACCTTCGACGCCATGGCATCGACCTCGCCCGACAAGACACCCGAGGTGCGGGCCGAAGTCGCGCAGGTGCTCGCGTGGGCCGAGGCCGCGTTTCCCGATGCGCGCGGCGCCCTCGACGACGGCGGCACGTGGGACTACGACCTGCAGGAATCGAGCGAGGACGAGCCGCGCTACGAGACCATCACCCTCTCGATCAGCGGCACCGCCGACTTCTGCGCGGCGCTGCGCGAACGCTTCGGGATCGACTGAAGCAGAAGGAAGGCCGGGCTCAGGCTGCCTTGTTGCGCAGTCTCAGCAGGCTCAGCCCCAGCAGCACGAAGGCCGCGCCCGACACCTTGTTGAAGATGCGCGTGCGGCGCACGTCGGAAAGCTGCTTGCGCAGCAGGCGCGCCAGCAGCACGTAGAACGAATGCGCGATCACCGACGCTGCTGCGAAGGTGCCGGTCAGTACCGCGAACTGCGTGAGCATCGACGCGTCCTGCGTGAGGAACTGCGGGAACAGCGCGGAGAAGAAAAGAATGCCCTTGGGGTTGGTCAGCGCCACCGTCATCCCGTGGCCGAAGAGGCGCCAGCTCGATCGCGGTGCCGCGCCGCCCTGGCCGCCCTGCACGTCGGCGAACACGCTGCCCTGGCTGCGCCACTGCTTGATGCCCAGGTAGATCAGGTAGGCCGCACCAGCCAGCTTCAGCACCATGAAGGCATGGGCCGAGGTGGAGAGCACCACGCCCAGCCCGGCCATGGCGGCAGCGGACACCATGAAGAGCCCCGCCGCATTGCCCAGCGAACTGATCATCGCCCGTCGCGGGCCCACGCTCATCGAGTTCGAGACCGCCAGCAGCACGGCCGGTCCGGGGGTGAACGCAACGAGCAGCGTGACGCCGCAGAAGATGAGCCAGTTGGAGAGATGCACTTCGGGTTTCCTGTCCGGCGCGAGGCCGCGGAGGGTGGGACAACAGCCGGGAAACTATAGTCAGCCCCGCGCGCGGCCGCAGACGCCGCGAGCAATACCCCTCACCACTCCCCGACCTGCATCCCGAAAGACATCCCTCATGGTCACCTGCTACCTGCGCTACATCGTCGATCCCTACAAGCTGAAGGAATTCGATCACTACGGCAGGCTCTGGATCCCGCTCGTCGAGAAGTTCGGCGGCAAGCACCACGGCTACTTCCTGCCCTCGGAAGGCGCGAACAACGTCGCGCTGGCGATGTTCAGCTTTCCGAGCCTGGCCGACTACGAAAAGTACCGCGCCGATTCGATGCAGGATGCGGAGTGCCAGGCCGCGTTCAGGTACGCGGAGGAGACGCGCTGCATCCTCAGCTACGAACGCAGCTTCTTCAGACCTGTATTCGGCTGACCCCCAAGGCTTCGCGCACTTCGTTTCGCGACGTCCCCCTTGCAGGGTGCGACACCTGCGGCCCGGCAAAGCCGGTTCCGCGAGGTTTTGAAAGACGCGCTGCTCTTGTCGGACTGGTGGCGTCTCAGCCGTCGAGCGCAATGCACAGGGCGTGCAGGTTCGGCACGATCAGCTGCGGCCGCGCGCCGTGCACCCAGGGGCGTTCGTCGCGCACCAGCCAGGCGGCCTGCATGCCGGCGTTGAGCGCGCCGACCACGTCGAGCTCCGCATCGTCGCCCACGTGCAGCACGTCCTTGGGCAGCAGGCCGACCGATGCGGCGGCGGCGCGGAAGATGGGCGCGTGCGGCTTGCCGCTGCCGAAGGCCCGCGCATTGAAGGCGGTGCGGAACCAGCGGCCGACGCCCGTCTTGTGGATGTCGGCGTTGCCGTTGGAAATGGCCACCAGCGGATAGCGTTCACTGAGCCACTTCAGCGCGGGCAGCGCGTCGTCGTACAGCGTCACGCGCTGGCGCTCGGCGAAGAAGGCATCGAAGGCCGGTTCGGCCAGCGCCGGGTCTTCCCCCGCGCGGGTGAGTGCGGTGCGGATCGACTCCCGGCGCAGCGCGCTCAGGTCGTGCGCGAGGTCGGAACGCTCCTTGGCAGTGGCTTCGCGCAGCTCGCGCAGGATGCCCGGGGTCATCAGCAGCGTGGCGGTCTTGGGCGCCTCGCGCAGCAGCCACTGGTGCAGCACGGCCTCGGCGCGTTCGATGGTGGGCCAGATCGGCCAGAGGGTGTCGTCGAGGTCCAGCGAGATCGCCGAAATGCGCTTGAGCTCGAGAGGCTTGAGATCGAGAGGCGCGGCGCCCGCGGGCACCGGGGAAGCGGAAGTCATGCCGCAGAATACCGCATGCCTTCGATCCAAGAGAACGCCGCTCCGAGTACCCCCGGTTCCCTTCGCACCGCAGTGCTCTGGTGCAACCTGGGCTCTCCCGACGCCCCCACCGCCGCCGCGGTGCGCCCCTACCTCGCCGACTTCCTGGGCGACCCGCGCGTGGTCGAGATCCCGAAGGCGCTGTGGGCGCTGATCCTGCACGGCATCATTCTTCGCACGCGCCCGGCCAAGTCGGCCGCCAAGTACGCGAGCATCTGGATGCGCGAAGGCTCGCCGCTGAAGGTGTGGACGCAGAAGCAGGCCACCCTGCTGGCCGGCTGGCTCGGGGAGCGCGGCCATCGCGCGACCGTGCGCGACGCGATGCGCTACGGCAGCCCTTCCATCGCCTCGCGGCTCGACGCGCTGCAGGCCGAAGGCGTCGGCCGCGTGCTGGTGCTGCAGGCCTATCCGCAGTACTCGGGCACCACCACCGCGAGCGTGATCGACGCGGTGAACGCCTGGAGCAGCAGGCAGCGCCGCGTGCCCGAATTCCGCTTCGTCAACGACTACCACGACGACCCGGCCTACATCGAGGCGCTCGCGCAGAGCATCGAGAAGCACTGGAAGACCGAAGGCCGCGGCCAGGTGCTCCTCATGAGCTTCCACGGCATTCCCGCACGCAACATCGCGCTGGGCGATCCGTACCAGGCGCAGTGCCTCGAAACGGCCCGCCTCCTCGCCGCGCGCCTGGGCCTGTCGGACGCGCAGCACCGCGTGACCTTCCAGTCGCGATTCGGCCGCGCCAAGTGGCTGGAGCCCTACACAGAGCCTACGCTGCGCGAGCTCGGTGCGTCCGGCGTGAAGCGCGTGGACGTGGTGTGCCCTGGCTTTCCGGCCGACTGCCTCGAGACCCTGGAAGAAATCGCCATGGAAGGCCGCGAAGCCTTCCTGCACTCGGGAGGCGAAGTCTTCAGCTACATCCCCTGCCTGAACGACAGCCCCGCATGGATCACCGCGCTCGCGGGCATCGCCGAACGCAACCTCGCCGGCTGGCCCACGCATACGGTGCCCGCAGCCCGATGAAGAAGGACCTGCACGAAGCCAACCGGCTCTCATGGAACGCGGCCACCGTCGCGCACAACAGCCACAAGGGCGACCAGGCCACCTTCTTCCGCCAAGGCGGCTCCACGCTCTTTCCCGAAGAAGCCGGCCTGCTCGGCGACGTGAAGGGCCTGTCGGTGCTGCACCTTCAGTGCAACGCGGGTCAGGACAGCCTGAGCATCGCGCGTCTGGGCGCCGACGTGACGGGCGTGGACATCTCCGACGAAGCCGTCGACTTCGCAGCGCGGCTATCGCTGCAGTCGGGCATTGCCGCGCGCTTCGTGCGCTCGGACGTCTACGACTACTTCCGTGACGCACAGGTGCGCGGCGAGCGCTTCGACATCGTGTTCTGTTCGTACGGCACGCTTTGCTGGCTTTCCGACATCGCTGCATGGGCACGCGGCGTGGCGCAGATGCTCAAGCCCGGCGGGCGCTTCGTCATCGTCGAATTCCACCCCTTCGCGCTGGTGTTCGATCCGGCCTGGAAGTTCCACTACGACTATTTCAACGACGCCGCCGTGCCCGAAGAGGGCGTGGGCGACTACGTGGCGGAGTCCGGCGACGGCCTGGTGCGCGAAGGTTACGAGCGCGGCGTGGAGAACTTCAGCAACCCGCACCCGAGCTTCGAGTTCACCTGGGGTGTGGGCCAGGTGACGACCGCGCTGTCGCAGGCCGGCCTCGTCATCGAGCAGTTCGACGAGTATCCGTACGCCAACGGCTGGAAGCCCTTCGAGGGCATGCGCGACATCGGCGGGCGCCGCATGGCACCGCCCGAGGGCATGCCGCGCATTCCGCTCATGTATTCCATCTCCGCCCGCAAGCCATGAAACATCTCCGCGCCCGGTGCCTCGCCGGCCTGATCCCGCTGCTGCACCTGCTGCCCTGCCCGGCCGCAACCGCGGACGTACCCAAGGGCGTATGGGAAGGCACGCTCGGCACCAAGGCCATCGTGGCCTGCTTCAACGCGGAGTTTCCGAGCGGGAGCTACTTCTACAGGCAGTACAAGAAGCCGATTCCGCTGAGCCGCATCGAGAAGGACAGCTTCTGGCACGAAACCGGCGACACCGGCCTCTGGTCGCTCGAGCCGGCCAGGGGCAATACGCTCACCGGCACCTGGAAGAGCGTGAAAGGAACACCCGTCACGCTGCCGATCAAGCTCGACCTTGCCGACGCCACGGGCGGCGACAGGGCCTGCGGAAGCGAAGGCTATGCAGGCCAGCTCGAGACGCCGCCGAAGATCGAGATCGGAAAGAAGGAGGAGTTCGCCGCCGGCCGCAGCTTCCGCCGGCTGCGCTTCGCCGGACAGGAAACCGTCGAGCTCTCCGGCCCCGAGCCCACGCTGGCGGCCATCAACCGCGAACTGCGGCGCGACTTCGACACCAGCAAGGACGCGGTCACGGAATACTTCGACAAGCGCCGCGAGTTCCTCGGCCGCGTCGGCGTGCCGGCGGAGGACGAGAACACCGCCGACCCCGAGTACTGGACCTCGCAGTGGCTCAGCATCCGCAACTACACCTGGGCGGCCGGCATGGGCCGCTCGGGCATCTCATGGTTCTACCGCACATGGGACCTGCAGACCGGCAGGCAGATCGACCCGTGGTCCTGGTTCGGACTGCGCTCGCTGTCGAAGGCCCGCCCGGCCGAAGGCCGGATATCCGGCACCGGAGGCGCCTCTATGACACCGAAGCTGCGCCGCTTCCTGTTCCGCCATGCGGGCATCGATCCCTCGAAGGCCGAGGACAACTGCCGGTCGAACTACGAAGAAGGCGCCTACTACGACCTCACGCTGGAAGCCAAGGGCATGCGCTTCGCCCAGCCCGCCTACGGCAACGGCTGCGAGATCGAGATCGAAGTGCCCTACACCGAGCTCGACCCCGTGCTCACGCCAGTGGGCAAGGCGGCGGTGCGGCGCATCATCCAATCGGCGAAGTAGCGCCGCTGATTCAGGCCGGCGGCCTGCGCGCCAGCAGCGCCTCGATCGCGGCCTCCATCTCGGCGTACTCCCCTTCGCCGAAGTGCTGCCGCATCACCTGCCCGTTGCTGTCGGCCAGGTAGAAGGCCGGCCAATACTGGTTGTTGTAGGCTTTCCAGGTGGCAAAGCCGTTGTCCTGCGCCACCGGGTAGCGGATGCCGAAGCGCTGGATCGCGTCCTGCACGTTGCGCGTCGACTTCTCGTAGGCGAACTCGGGCGAATGCACGCCCACCACCACGAAGCCCCGCTCCTTGTACTTCTCGTACCAGCTCACGACGTAGGGCAGCGTGCGGATGCAGTTGATGCAGGAGTAGGTCCAGAAATCGACCAGCACCACCTTGCCCGCCAGGCCCTGCATGGTGAGCGGCTCCGAGTTGAGCCATTTGTCGATGCCCGTGAATTCGGGCGCCTTGCCGTAGTCCCGCAGGCCCGGCGACGCAGCCAGCGCGCTACGCACCGGCCATGCGCCGCCCGCAGCGGCCGCGAGCGCCGAGGAGCCGATGGCGAGCCCCGAGAACGCCCTTCTGGACAACATCTTCATGATCGCGAACCTCGCTCGAGTGTCAGACCGAAAGCGGTCAGGCGCGATTGTTCGCGGCGCACGCCCCGCGTGCGCATGTGTCACGGCAATTTGAAGTTTGTCCCGGCGGCGTGACGGTCTGCCCGGATCAGAACTTGCCCAGGTAATCCAGCTTGCCGATGGGCATGCCCTTGTGGCGCAGCACGTCGTAGGCGGTGGTCACGTGGAAGAAGAAGTTCGGCAGCGCGAACTGCAGCAGGTAGCGCTGCGCCGTGAAGGTCGCCTCGCCTTCGCGGGTCTTGATGGTCACGGCGCGATCCTCGTGGCCGTCGATCAGGGCGCGATCGACGCCGGCCAGGAAGTCGTGTGTCTTCGCGATGCGCGCGACCAGGTCGTCCCAGGTCTTTTCCTCGTCGGGAAAGCTCGGCGCCGCGATGCCGGCGATGCGGGCCGTGCCGAGCTTGGAGGCATCGCTCGCACGCTGGATCTGGCCGACCAGCGTGAGCATGTCGGGCGCCAGCCGCGCATCGACCAGAGAGGCCGGGTCGATACCGTTAGCCTTCGCATGCGCGAGGCTCTTGTCGAGGATATGGGTGAGCTGGCCGAGTCCGCGCGTGAAGACAGGCACGGACAGGTCGTACATCGAGAGCGCCATGGTGTTCGAGGCCTTGTCTCGGCCTTGTGGTTGAGGTGGGCGGCGATTGTCACGCCGCCGCAGCCTCAGCGGCCGGCCGCCCGGATAAACCCCTCGACGGGATCAAGTTGTTCGGGCACGTTGAGCGCGGGCGCGTGACCGCAGGCAGGAACTTCGATCACCTGCAGCCTGCCGGCCGCGCCGGGGCCGCGCCGCTTCATTTCCTCGACGACGCCGGGCAGCACCAGGTCGGACTCGGCTCCGCGCAGGCACAGCACGGGCACCTCGATGGCGTCGTAGTGCGGCCAGATCAGGTAGTCGTTGTCGTGTGCGCTGAACTGCCGGACCATGGCCGGGTCGTAGTGCGGCGTCACGCGGCCGTCGGGCAGGCGGCGCGTGGAGGTCTCGGTCAGGCGGCGCCACTGCGCGTCGCTGAGCCAGCCGTAGGGCTTGTAGACCGTGCGGAAGAAGGCCTCCAGCTCGGCCACCGTGTCGAAGGCCGGTGGATTGCCCGCGTAGGCGCGGATGCGCTCGATGGCGGGCTGCGCCAGCTCCGGTGCGTTGTCGTTGAGCACCAGGCTCGCGATGCGCGCCTTCATGCGCGGCTCGAAGAGGCCCGAGGCGCATACGGTGCCGATGGCGCCGCCCATCGAGGTGCCGACCCAATGCACGCGCCCCAGCCGCAGCTCGTCGCACAGCGCATTGGCGATGCGCGCATAGAACGCGAGCGTGTATTCCTCGTCGGGCAGCGGGCTCCACTGGCTCAGGCCGCGGCCGATGGTGTCGGGGCAGATCACGCGGAAACCGCGCGAGGCGAAGTGCTGGGCCAGTTCGTCCATGTCGCGGCCCGTGCGTGCGAGGCCGTGCCAGGCAATGACCACAGGCGCCTCGGGCGCGCCCCATTCGAGCCAGTGGATCTCGCGGCCCGCGAGCCGGGCGTAGCGGGAGAGTGGAATCTGGTTGTCGCTCATCGCGCTGCCCTTGCTCGCAGTTTTCCGACGATGCCGGTGGGAAAGTAATAGACGGAGAGCACGAACAGCAGGCCCAGCCACAGCAGCCAGCGGTCGGGCGACAGCAGCGCGGCCAGCCATGGCAGGCCGCTTGCGGCCTCGTTGCCGATGCGAAGCAGGTCCTGCAGGTAGCTCTGCGCCACCACGAAGAGCACCGCGCCGATGGCCGCGCCGTAGATGGTGCCCATGCCGCCGATCACCACGATCAGCAGCACGTCGATCATGATCTCGAAGCTCAGCGAGGTGTCGGGCCCGTTGTAGCGCAGCCAGATCGCGAGCATCGCGCCGGCCAGCGTGGCGAAGAGCGCCGACAGCACCGCGGCCGTGGTGCGGTAGACCACCACGCGGTAGCCGATGGCCTCGGCGCGGAACTCGTTCTCGCGGATCGCCTGCAGCACGCGGCCGAAGGGCGAGTTCACGATGCGCAGCAGCGCCAGCACCAGCACCACCGCCGCCACGAACAGCAGGTAGTAGCAAAGCAGCCGGCCGTCGAGCGAGACGCCGAGGAAAGGCTCTTCGGCGAACTCGAAGCTCGGCGAGATCAGCTCGGGCAGCTTGAAGGTGAGGCCGTCCTCGCCACCGGTGAAGTCCGACATCTGCGAGGCCAGCGTCTGGAAGGCCGAAGCCACGGCCAGCGTGATCATCGCGAAGAAGATCGCGCGCACCCGCAGCGAGAACAGGCCGATGGCGAACGAAAGCACCAGCGAGATCGCCAGCGAAGCGCCCAGCCCCACGAGCACCGCGCCCCAGTTGGGCCCGAGCCGCGAGGCGGAGATGGCGATGCCGTAGGCCCCGATGCCGAAGAACATGGTGTGCGCGAAGCTCACGATGCCCGTGTAGCCCAGCAGCAGGTCGAAGCTGGCCACCAGCACCACGAACACCAGAACCTTGGCCGCCACGCTCAGCGCCTTCACGCCTGGGAAGATGAACGGCGCGAAGGCCAGCGCGACGAACACCGCGATCAGCAGCACCGCCAGCAGGCGGCTGCGGGGCATGTCGTTGGAGAGAAGTCGTTTCAGGAACATGTGGTCTTCTCCACCTTCAGCGGTTGGCCACCGGGTACACGCCCTGCGGGCGCCACAGCAGCACGGCCACCATCAGGAAGATGCTCGCGAACTGCGTGAGCGTGGGCAGCAGGAAGCCCACGTAGTTGGTCATCAGCCCCACCAGCAGCGCGCCGATGAGCGCCCCGCCCGTCGAGCCCAGCCCGCCGATGATGATCACGATGAAGATCAGCACGTTGACCTGCGCGCCCATCTGCGGCACCAGGTTCTGCTGGAAGAGGCCCCACATCACGCCGCCCAGCCCGGCCAGCGCGCTGCCGACCACGAACACCCCGACGAAGAGCCGCCCGATGCGGTAGCCCAGCGACTCGACCATCTCGCGGTCCTGCACGCCGGCGCGGATCAGCAGGCCGATCTTGGTTCGGCCCAGCGTCCATGCGAGCACGCCGAACACCACCACGCCCACGGCCACCGCGAGCAGGCGGTACTTGCTGATGGCCGCGTCGCCCACCAGCAGCGAGCCGCGCAGCGCCTCGGGCAGCGGCAGCGGAACCTGCGCCGGGCCCCAGATCACCTTGATGAGCTCCTCGCCGATGATCATGCCGCCCATGGTGATGAGGATCTGCTTCAGGTGCTGGCCGTACACCGGCCGCACGATGAAGCGCTCGAAGGCGAAACCGATCGCGCCCGCCACCGCCATCGCGGCCAGCATTGCCGGGAACACCGCCACGAGGTTTCGCCACAGCTCGCCCGAACCGGTCCAGTCGCCCATGAGGCCGAGCACGCTGCTGGCTACGAAGGCGCCCAGCGCGATGAACACGCCGTGGCCGAAGTTCAGCACGTCCATGAGGCCGAACACCAGCGTGAGGCCCGAGGCGATGATGAAGATGATCATGCCCATGGCCAGCCCCGCCACCGTGAGCGTGAGCCAGGTGGAGAAGGAGCCGGTGAGCGGCAGCGCGACGAGCGCGAGCACCGGCGCGAGCAGCAGGGGCCGCCAATCGAAGTCGAGCGTCTTCATTGCTGCACTCCCTCTTGCCCCCTCTCCCGCTTGCGGGAGAGGGTTGGGGTGAGGGCCGGCGGCACCGATGCGAGGACATGGCCGTTGCACAGGCCGCCTGCCCTCACCCTAGCCCTCTCCCGCAAGCGGCAGAGGGAACAAGACACGGAATACGTCATAGCGCGAGACCCAAGAGAGATTGCTGCAATTGCGCGTCCGCAGAAAACTCCGCCATGGAGCCCGCATGCACCACGCGCCCGTTGTCCATCACCGCGACGGTGTCGCCCAGCCGCTGGGCGAAGTTGATGTTCTGCTCCACCAGCAGGATGGTCACGCCGCTGCGCTTGAGCTCTGCGAAGGCGTCGATCATGTTGTTGATCATCACGGGCGCCAGGCCCTTGCTGGGCTCGTCGATGATGAGCAGCTCGCGCGGCTCCACGATGGCGCGCGAGACGGCCAGCATCTGCTTCTGCCCCCCCGAGAGCTTGCCCGCCGGATGGTTCCAGAACTTCTCGACCGCGGGGAAGAGCTTGAAGATCCACTTCAGCCGCGTGTCGTCGATCTGCGCCGCGTTCTTCGCGCCGCGCGCGGCCAGCAGCATGTTCTCCTTCACCGTGAGGTCGGAGAAGATGCCCATGTTCTCGGGCACGTAGGCAATGCCCAGCCCGGCGATCTGCGGCGTGTGCTGGGCGGTGATTTCTTTCTCGCCGAAGCGCACCCTGCCCTGCGACGCATGCCACAGGCCCATGATGGTCCGCAGCGTGGTCGTCTTGCCCGCGCCGTTGCGGCCGAGCAGCATGGTGAGCTGCCCGCGCGGCACGGCGAGGTCGACGCCGTGCAGGATGTGATACGCCCCGATGTGCGTGTGCACGCCCTCGAGGGTCAGCAGATTGTTCGCGCTCATGCGGCCTCCTTCGAAACGCCCAGGTAGGCCTCCTGCACCACCGGCGAGGCGATCACTTCGGCCGGCTCTCCGTCGGCCACCAGCGTGCCGTTGTGCAGCACGATGATGCGGTCGGCGAGCTCGCGCACCACGTCCATCTTGTGCTCGACCAGCAGGATGGTCTTGGTCTTGTCCTTCTTGAGCTTGCGGATCAGGTCGAGGATGACGGGCGCCTCGGCCGCGTTCATGCCGGCCGTGGGCTCGTCGAACATGAAGACCTTGGGCTCCAGCGCCATCAGCAGCGCCACTTCCAGCTTGCGCTGGTCGCCGTGCGGCAGGCTCGCCACCGTGGCGTGCTCGCGCGACTTCAGCGCCACGTCGGCCAGGATCTGGTCGGCGCGCTCGGTCAGCGCCCTGTGGTCGCTCCAGATGCTCCACAGGTTGAGCCCGCGCCGGTGCGCGCCTTCGCGCGTGGCCTGCACCGCGAGGCGCACGTTCTCCAGCACCGTGAGGTTGGGGAACAGGTTGGTCAGCTGGAACGCCCGCCCCAGCCCCGCGTGCGTGCGCGCGGAGGGGGACAGGCCCGACAACGACTGCCCGTCGAGCGACACGGTGCCCGCACTCGCCTTGAGCTGGCCCGAGATCAGGTTGAAGTAGGTGGTCTTGCCCGCGCCGTTGGGGCCCACGATGGCCGTCAGCGTGCCGGGCGCGAAGGCGCAGCTCACGCTGTTGACGGCCACGTGCCCACCGAAGCGGATGGTCAGATCTCGGGTCTCAAGCATCGTCGTTGGTCATTGCGAATCGGAAAACAGGAAAGAAGACCGGCCTCAACAGGTGCCGATCACGTAGTAGTTGGGCCCCGTCTGCTTCAGCGTGGTCGTCACGTAGATGTTCCACAGCCCCATCGACTGGTTCGAGCCGTACGCATAGGTCAGGCCGTACAAGGCATAGGCGCGCCCGGCGATGGTGTGCGTGTAGTTGCTCGCGGTGTAGCAGGTGCCGCCGCTGCCGCCTCCGGTGGTGGTGCCGGTGGCGGCCGACGACATCGCGCCCTCGACGTTGCTCGCGTTCAGCGCGGCCACGGTCCAGCTGTAGGTGGTCGAAGCGGCAAGGCCGCTGTCGGTGTAGCTGGTGGCAGTCACCGGCGAGGCGTTGACCTTGCTGCCGCCGCGGTACACGTTGTAGCCGCTGGCGCCGCTCACTGCGTTCCAGGCGATCACCATGCTGCTGGCGGTGGCGCCCGACGTGCCCACGCCGGTCGGCGCCGGCAGGCCGCTGCCGCCCGAGGAGCCGGTGACGCGGTCGATCATCGCCTTCATAGCGGCCATCTGCGGGCCCGACTTCTTCGCATAGTTGGCGTTGTCGTAGCCCCACCAGTCCCAGCAGCTGTTGGTGGCGGCCGTGCTGGTCTGCGGATAGATCAGCACGATGTTGTTGGTGTCGGCCCAGCGGTTGTAGCCGGTCTTGCGAACGTACTGGTCGCCCACGTCGGTGTAGTTCTGCTTGCAGCCGTGCAGCACCAGGTGCACGCGGCACGAGGTGGTGGTGCAGGCCTGCGGCACGTAGATCCAGCCGGTCGCGGCCATGCCGTGGCCGCTGACGAACTCCGACTGGTTGAACTCGGTGAAGGTGCCGCCGAGCGTGCCGTTGTTGCGCGGGTTCAGCGGGCCGTACAGCTGCGTGAGGATCTCTCCCGCGAGGTCGAAGCCGCAGTTGTTGATGTAGGGGGCTGCAGTGGTGCTGCAGGCGCTGCCGTAGTCGTCGGTGACCATCGCGTGGCCCGCGCCGATGTTGTTCTTGTAGACGACGTTGGCCGCGGGCACGAAGCTCTGGTAGTAGGTCTTGAGGTCGTCCATCACCGCCTGCTTGACGGTGTTGTCCGAGGTGCCCGAGAACATGTAGACCTTGGAGCCGCTCATGTTCGACACCGGGTCGATCGCACCGCTGGCAGCCCAGCTGTTGGTGGTGCTCACGAGCGAGGACACCGGGATGCTGGTGCTGTGCGTCATGCAACGCCCCGTGGCGTTGAGCACCGAACCTTCGGCGCAGTAGTACGGGCCGCCCGCCACCACGCCCGCGCCGCGCTTGAACGTGGCGGAGTACGCCACGTGCAGCTGTACGGCCATGAAGCCGCCGGCCGACAGGCCCGACACGCTCACCTCCGCCGGATTGGCACCGAGCGCGGGCAGCGGCACGGCCGCCTGCGCGGCGTGCGCCGCCGCCGTCATCGCCGCGGCTGCGGCGAGCGCCTTCCAGTTCTTCCACTTGTTCCATTTCATCGCTGGCATCGCTGTCTCCTTGTGTTGTGGGTATCGAACGCTTGCTTTGCTGACTGACGAATCGAATCGGCCGGGGGAACAACATGCCGCCGCGAAGAAGGACGCAGGCTGGCGCTTCGCCCGGCGGCCATCCGGGGCGAAACTGAAATTAATTCGAGGAACACCGCGGAACCGGCCTTGCCGGGCCGCAGGTGTTGCCCCCGGCAGGGGGTTGGCGTAGCGACACGAAGTGCGCGTAGCCTGGGGGGCGAGTTCTTACCTCTTGTTCTTGATCGGAATGTCCATTTCCTCGGGCTTGATCTCGTGCACCAGCTCCGGCACGCCCCAGGCGAACGCCGGGTCGACCTTGATCTTGAAGTGGTACATCGACTGCATCGCCTGATGGTCTTCCTTGCGGAAGGTCATCTTGCCCTTGGGCGTGTCGAAGCTCATGCCTTCCATCGTGCTGATGAGCTTGTTGGTGTTGGTGTCGCCGTTGGTCTTCTTCAGCGCGGTCACCACCGCCATGGCGGCCGAGAAGCCGCCGGCCGTGAAGAAGTCGGGCGGCGTCTTGAATTCCTTGTAGTGGGCCGAGACCATCGCCTCGTTCACCGGGTTCTTCGGGATGCCGAAGTAGTAGTAGGCCGCGCCTTCCATGCCCGGCAGCGCCTTGTAGGCGGCCATGGCCGGCAGGATGTTGCCGCCGGTGGCGATCTCGATGCCGTAGCGCTTGAGGTCGAGGTCGACGATCTTGAACGGGTTGCCCGCGCCGGCCCAGACGATCCAGATGATCTTGCGGCCCGGCTGGTCCTTCAGCTTGTCGATCAGGCGCTGCGCGCCGGCGGTGAAGTCCGTGGTGGCGGGCGGCAGGTATTCCTCGTGGACCAGCTTGGCCTTCTTGAGCGCGGCACCGAAGGCCTTCACGCCGTCGCGGCCGAAGGCGTTGTCCTGCGCCAGCGTGGCGACGGTGACGCCGGGCTTGTCGATGGCCACCGCGTTGGAGATCGCGTCCTGGCTCGAATTGCGGCCGGTGCGGAAGATGTACTTGTTCCACTTGTCGCCGGTGATCGAGTCGGCCACCGCGGGCTCGACGATCAGGATCTTCTTGTACTCCTCGGCCACCGGCAGCATCGCCAGCGCCACGCCCGAGGCCGTCGGGCCCACGGCCAGCGCGGCCTTGTCGTCGGAATACGCGGCGGCCAGGAGCGACTTGCCCAGGTCGGGCTTGCCCTGGTCGTCCTTCTCGATGACCACCAGCTTCTTGCCCGCCACGGTCATCGTGCCGCCGGTGGCGTAGTCCAGGCCCATCATGAAGCCGGTCTGGGTCTGCTTGCCGTAGGCCTCCAGCGCGCCGGTCTTGCTGTAGATGTGGGCGATGCGGATTTCGTTGGACTGTGCCCAGGCCGGAGCGGTGGCTGCGGCACAGGCGGCGAGCGCGGCCAGGGCGACGAGGTGGCGACGGTTCATTCTTTGTCTCCTGAAAAAGGTGACTGAATATTGCACAGTTCGTGCCACCCGCTAAGCCATTGATAACAAACGTTTCTCCATTCGAGAGAAGCGCTCTCCGGCTGAATTCAGAACACTCGCAGTGTCTGAATTTCAGTCGGATGTCTGATTTTCATTCAGGGTTTTCGCGGAGACCTGACGCTGGGCGATCCACTGCTCGAACTGGCGCTCGGCCTGCTGGCGGAACTCGTTGCGCGCATGGTTGCAGGCGGCGTGCGCGAGCCGCCGGTGCTTCGAGGAGCGCACTCCGCCGAAGGTCGAATCCACCAGATGCTCGATGGTGGCCGACTCCGGACGGCCCGCCGGCTCGTCGAAGTCCATCGGCAGCCCGCACCAGTGGCAGTTGGGGCCGAAGGTGGAACGCAGGGCCTTGACGCTCACAGGTCCGCGTACTCCAGGATCTCCTGACCCATCAGCGTGCAGTCGTTGCCCGACACGTAGTAGATGAGCCGCATGCGGTACTGCCCCTTGTAGATGCTGCCCCAGACCTCGAGCACCTTGAACTGCTGCTTCTTGTTGGCGGGGTTGCGGATCGGCGGCAGCTCCTTCACGTCGGGACTGATGCGGATGCGGTCGTCCTCGCCGAAGTGGAAGGTCAGCAGCTTCTTTGCGCGGGAGACGGCTTCGCCGGAACACTGCGGCGCGGCGTTGGCCATGCCGGCGACGGCGCAGAGGCCAAGACAGGCGGCGATACGGACGAGGGCCTTCTTCATCGGATGTGGCGTCGGGGTTGTGGGATGGGGCGGGAGTATCGCTCGGGCATGGGCTCACTGCTCCTGACTCGTCATCCGCTCATAGAGCGTCGCGCGCGAAATGCCCAGCAGCCGCGCAGTGGCCAGCTTGTTGCCGCCGGTGGACGCCATAGCCGCGGCGATCGCCTTGCGTTCCAGCTCGGCCACCTGCTGCGACAGCGGCCGCAGCAGCGCGGCCTGCTCGTCGGCATCGTGGCTGGTCTGCAGGGTGGCGGGCAGCTCGATCTGCTCCAGCCCGGCTTCGCGCAGGATGCGTTCGAGCTGCACGGCGTCGATGCGCTGCGAGTCGCTTCGCATCGTCACCTGCTCCAGCACGTTGCGCAGTTCGCGGATGTTGCCGCGCCAGTGCTGGCCGGCGAGCAGCGCGAGCGCGTCGGGCGTGAGTTCGGGGGGCGCTTCGCCGCTGCGCAGCGCCATGTCTTCGCCCAGCGCCTCGACGAGCGCGGGGATGTCGGCGCGCCGCTCGCGCAGCGGCGGCACACGCAGCGGGAGCACGTTGAGGCGGTAGTACAGGTCTTCGCGGAACTGGCCGCGGCGCACGAGTTCGGGCAGGTCGCGCGAGGTGGCGGCGATCACGCGGGCGTCGAAGGGTACGAGCTTGTTGGAGCCCAGCGGCTCGATCTCGCCCTCTTGCAGCGCGCGCAGCAGCTTGGCCTGCAGGCCCAGCGGCATGTCGCCGATCTCGTCGAGGAAGAGGCTCCCGCCGTCGGCCAGCTTGAACTTGCCTTCCCGGCCCTTGCGGTCGGCGCCGGTGAAGGCGCCGGGCGCGAAGCCGAAGAACTCGGCTTCCAGCAGCGTGTCGGGCACGGCCGCGATGTTGACGCTGACGAACTGGCCCCTGGCCCGCGCCGACGAGGCATGGATCGCATGCGCGAGCAGCTCCTTGCCGGTGCCGGTCTCGCCCAGCAGCAGCACCGGGCTCGTCGATTGCGCCGCGCGCCGCGCATGCCGCTTCACCTCCACCGCCGCCGGACTGCTGCCGATGAAGCTCGCGAAGGTGTACTTGGAGCGACGCTGGCCATCGCCCGAGTGCTGGTAGAGCGGGTTGTTGCGCTGGCTCGCGAGTTCGCGGCGGGCGTCGTCGAGGTCGCGCTGCAGCAGCGCGAACTTGCTGATGAGCGGCTGCAGCGTGGTCTCGGGCTGGTCGAAGAGCACGATGCCGATCGCACCGATGACCTTGCCCATGCCGCCCTCCCCGCCACCGCGCTCTTCGCGCAGCGGAATGCGGCTGACGACGAAGGTGCCGGCCTTGTTGGTCAGCAGGTCGACCAGGATGGGCTCGCCGGTCTCGAGCACGCGCCGCATCTGGGTGTTGGGGATCACGTCCTCCACCATGTGGCCCATGAACTCGTCGATGGACGAGAAGCCCAGCGCGGGCAGGAAGCGCCGGTAGCCTTCGTTGACCCACACGATGCGCCCGGTGCTGTCGACCAGGAACATGCCCTGGCTGATGCTCGAAAACAAATGAAACATCGAGCGCGCGGCGAGCGCGAGAATGCCCTCGGCATCGAGAGGCAGCGAGGGTGTTGCGGTGGAGGCTGCAGGCATGTCGGGATCGTAGCGCGGGCCGGGCCCGCCCCTTAAGTCTTAAGGATTCGCTTCGACGGGCACGGTCCGGCAAAGACCTTCAGGAAGCCTTAAGTTAATCAATCGTTTGATTTTGTGCGTGGTGTAATGCCGGGCATGAACGCGAGAGATCCGATCACCCAGGCACCTCGCCGCGCACCGCGCGCAGACGGTGCCGAGGCACGCCACCGGCTGCTCCACACCGCCTTGAGGCTGTTTGCGCAGAAGGGCTTCGCAAAGACTTCCACGCGCGAGATCGCCCGCGAGGCCGAGGTCAACATCTCGGCCATCAGCTATTACTTCGGCGACAAGGAGGGGCTCTATGCGGCCACCTTCAGCGAACCGATGGGCGGCGACTCCAGCGACCTCATCGCCGCCTGCAACGTGCCCAGCCAGCCGCTCGAGGCCACGCTGCGCAGATGCATGGTGTTGATGATCGACCCGCTCAAGCAGGGCGAGATCGTGCGGCAGTGCATACAGCTGCACATGCGCGAGATGCTGGAGCCCACGAGCCGCTGGGCCGAGGAGCTGGAGCGCGACATCAAGGGGCCGCACCGCGCCATCGCCGAGCTGCTGTGCCGCCACCTGAAGGTGGAGCGCCCCGACGACGACATCCATCGCCTGACCTTCGCGATCACCGGATTGTCGATGCAGCTCTACGTGAGCCAGGACTTCATCGAGGCCCTGCGCCCGTCGCTGCTGCGCACACCGCGCGCCATCGACACCTGGGCCGATCGCCTTACTTCCTACGCGCTGGCGCTGGTCCAGACCGAGGCGGCGCGCAGGCAGGCCGAGAGAAAGCAGAAGAAACAATGAGAAAACTCCGATTCAGATCCAGGCTGACGGCCGTCCTCTGCACGGGGATCGGCATCGGCCTCTCGGGCTGCTCGCTGACGCGTCCGCCCGCGCAGGTCGAAGCGCCGGTGCCCGCGCAATGGCGCGCGCCCCTGCCCCATGGCGGCTCGCTGGCCTCGCTGGCCAACTGGTGGAGCCAGCTCGACGATCCGCTGCTGGTCGAACTCATCGCCGCCGCCGAGGCCGCGAGCCCCAACGTCGCGAGCGCCGCCGCGCGCGTGGCCGAGGCGCGCTTCACGCGTGTGCAGGCCGGTGCGGCGCTGCTGCCCAGCCTCGACGGCACCGCTTCGGCAAGCCGCGGGCCGGTGGGCGTTTCCGGCGGCAGCCCATCTGGCGCGGGCGCGGGCACGGGTGCAGGTTCGGGAAGCAGCAGCAGCGGCGGACTCTCTTCCAGCACGCCGATCACCACGCTGCAGGCGGGCCTGCAGTCGAAGTGGGAAGTCGATCTGTTCGGCCGCCTGCGTGCCGACCGCGACGCGGCCGAGGCCAAGCAGAACAGCGCCAACGCCAAGTGGCACGACGCCCGCGTGGCGGTGGCGGCGGAAACCGCCAACGCCTATTTCGCCGAACGCGCCTGCCAGCAGCAGCTTCGCGTGTCGGAGGCCGATGCACGCTCGCGTGCCGAGACTTCGCGGCTCACCGACCTGTCGGCGAAGGCCGGCTTCACCGCGCCCGCCGATGCGGCCCTTGCACGCGCCAGCGCATCCGATGCATCGGGCCGGCTCACGCAGCAGCGCGCCCAGTGCGCCGTGCAGCGCAAGGCGCTGGTCGCGCTCAGCGGCATCGACGAGGCCACGCTCGAAGGCAAGCTCGCCGCCGCGCCGGCGCAGCGCGCTCTGCCGGCCGTGGGCAGCATCGCGAACGTGCCGGCCGAGGCGATCTCGCAGCGCCCCGACGTGTACGCGGCCGAGCTCGGCGTGGCCTCCGCGAGCGCGGACGTGGGTTCGGCCGAGGCCGAGCGTTATCCCAAGCTCACGGTGTCGGGCTCCATCGGCCGCTCGCAGTACCGCGTGAGCGGCGTGCGCCAGTCGCTCGAGACCTGGACCGTGGGCCCCGTCGCGCTGACGGTGCCGCTGCTCGACGGCGGCTCGCGCAAGGCGAACGTCGATGCCGCCAAGGCGCGCTATGCCGAGGCCGTGTCGCTCTACCGTGCCAACGTGCGGCAGGCCGTGCGCGAGGTCGAGGAGGCACTGGTCAATCTCGACGCTACCGACACCCGCACGGCAGACGCCGATGCCGCGGTGAAGAACTACCAGGCCTCCTTCGACGCCACGCAGGCGCGCTACAGCACCGGTCTCGCAAGCCTGTTCGAGCTGGAAGACTCGCGCCGCACGCTGTTCTCGGCACAGACCGCGCGCGTCTCGCTGCAGCGCGAGCGCACCGAGGCATGGGTGGCGCTGTACCGCTCGATGGGCGGCGGCTGGAATCGCCAGGCCGCGCAGGGCCCCTCTTTCGAATCGTCCTCAATGACCACATCCCCGGCCGCGAAGGTCGCGACGTCGCCATGAAAACAATGAAGCGTTCCACTCTCGCCATCGCGCTGATCGCGCTGGTCGTCGTCATCGCGGCGATCTTCTTCATGAGGGGCGGCAAGCCCTCGGGCAAGGCCGGCGACCAGGTCGCGGCAACCAAGGGAAAGGACGGCGCCGCGGCCCCCAAGCCCGCGCTGACCGTCACCGTCGCCAAGCCAGAGCCCACCGAGCTGATGCTCACGCTCGCGGCCAACGGCAACGTGGCCGCGTGGCAGGAGGCAGTCATCGGCTCCGAGTCCAACGGCCTGAAGCTGGCCGAAGTGCGCGTGAACGTGGGCGATACGGTGAAGAAGGGCCAGGTGCTCGCCGTGTTCTCGCCCGAGACGGTGCAGGCCGACATCGCGCAGGCACGCGCCTCGCTGGCCGAGGCCCGCGCCACCGCGGCCGACGCCGCCGGCAACGCGGCGCGCGCACGCACGCTGCAGGCCACGGGCGCACTCAGCCAGCAGCAGATCAACCAGTACCAGACCACCGAGCAGACCGCCAAGGCGCGCGTGGAAGCGGCCGAGGCCGTGCTGGCCGCGCAGCAGGTTCGCGGCCGCAACACCCAGGTGCTGGCACCCGACGACGGCGTGATCTCGGCGCGCACCGCCACGGTGGGCAGCGTGGTCGCGGCGGGCACCGAGCTCTTCCGGTTGATCCGCCAGGGCCGCCTCGAATGGCGCGCCGAGGTGACCTCGGCCGAGCTGAGCCGCGTCGCGGTCGGCACCACCGCCTTCGTGGTGAGCGCCAGCGGCGCGCAGGTGCGCGGCAAGGTGCGCAGCATCGCGCCCACGGTCGATCCGCAGACGCGGGCGGCCCTGGTGTACGTGGACCTGCCCAACGTTCAGCAGAACACCGGCGTCAAGGCCGGCATGTTCGCGCGCGGCGACTTCGAACTCGGCCGCAGCACGGCACCGACGGTGCCGCAGGCCGCCGTGGTGCCGCGCGACGGCTTCAACAACGTGTTCATCCTGAAGCCCGACAACAAGGTGGCGCAGATGAAGGTGCAGATCGGTCGGCGGCTGAACGACCGCATCGAGATCACCAGCGCGCTGCCCGAGGGTGCCCAGGTGGTGGTGCAGGGCGCGGGCTTCCTCAACGACGGCGACCTGGTGCGCGTGGTCGATGCGCCCTCGCCTCCTTCATCCGCCGCGGCCCAGCCCGCCAGGCCGGCGGCATCCGACGCTGCGGCGAAGTAAGCAATGCAAAGGACACGCCCATGAACGTTTCCGCCTGGTCCATACGCAACCCGATTCCGGCGGTGATGCTGTTCGTGCTGCTCACCTTTGGTGGGCTGCTGTCGTTCAACGCGATGAAGGTGCAGAACTTTCCGGACATCGACCTGCCGACCGTGACGGTCTCGGCCTCGCTGCCCGGCGCCGCGCCTTCGCAGCTGGAGACCGACGTCGCGCGCAAGCTCGAGAACTCCATCGCCACGGTGCAGGGCCTCAAGCACATCACCACCAAGGTGCAGGACGGCGCCGCCACGCTGATCGTCGAGTTCCGCCTCGAGAAGCCCGTGCAGGAGGCGGTCGACGACGTGCGCTCCGCCGTGCAGCGCGTGCGTGCCGACCTGCCGGCCGACGTGCGCGACCCCGTGGTCACCAAGCTCGACTTCGCGGCGCAGCCGGTGCTGGCCTTCACCATCGCCTCCTCGGCCATGGATGCCGAGGCGCTGAGCTGGTTCGTCGACAACGACGTCACCAAGAAGCTGCTCGCCTTGCCCGGCGTGGGTGCGGTGAACCGCGTGGGCGGCGTCACGCGGCAGGTTCACGTCGACCTCGATCCGGCCAAGCTGCAGGCACTGGGCGCCACCGCGGCCGACATCTCGCGCCAGCTGCGGCAGGTGCAGACCGAGAGCGCGGGCGGCCGCTTCGACCTGGGCGGCAGCGAGCAGCCGGTGCGCACCATGGCCACGGTGAAGTCGGCCGACCAGCTCGCCGACATGCAGATCGCGCTGAGCGACGGCCGCCGCATCCGCCTCGACCAGGTGGCGCGCGTAAGCGACACCATCGCCGAGCCGCGCGCTGCGGCGCTGCTCAACGGCAAGCCCGTGGTGGGCTTCGAGGTGGCCCGCAGCCGCGGCGCCAGCGAGGTGGAGGTGGGCCATGCAGTGATGAAGGCGCTGGCCGACATGCGCGCCGCGCGCCCCGACATTGAGCTGACCGAGGCCTTCAACTTCGTCGAGCCGGTGGAAGAGGAATACAACGGCTCGCTGCACCTGCTGTACGAGGGCGCCATCCTCGCGGTGGTGGTGGTGTGGCTGTTCCTGCGCGACTGGCGCGCCACCTTCGTCTCTGCCGTGGCGCTGCCGATGTCGGTGATACCGGCCTTCATCGGCATGCACCTGCTGGGCTTCTCGGTGAACGTGATCTCGCTGCTGGCGCTGTCGCTGGTGGTCGGCATACTGGTGGACGACGCGATCGTGGAGGTCGAGAACATCGTGCGCCACCTGCGCATGGGCAAGACGCCCTACCAGGCGGCCATGGAAGCGGCCGACGAGATCGGGCTGGCGGTGATCGCCACCACCTTCACGCTGATCGCGGTGTTCCTGCCCACGGCCTTCATGAGCGGCGTGGCCGGCAAGTTCTTCAAGCAGTTCGGCTGGACGGCCTCGCTCGCGGTGTTCGCGTCGCTGGTGGTGGCGCGGGTGCTCACGCCGATGATGGCGGCCTACATGCTCAAGCCGGTGGTCACGGCCGAGACGGAGCCGGGCTGGATGCGCTGGTACATGCGCGCCGTGACCTGGAGCACGCACAACCGCTTCAAGACGATGGTGCTGGCCACCCTCTTCTTCTTCGGCTCGCTGGCGATGATCCCGCTGCTCAAGACTGGCTTCATTCCGCCGGACGACAACTCGCAGACGCAGATCTACCTGTCGCTGCCGCCGGGCTCCACGCTGGCGCAGACCACGGCGGCGGCGGAGGAAACCCGCAACCGCGTGATGAAGATCCAGCACGTGCGCAGCGTCTACACCACGGTGGCCGGCGGCAGCGCGGGCGGCGACCCGTTCGCGAACTTCGGCACGCCCGAGACACGCAAGGCGACGCTCACCATCAAGCTCGACCCGCGCGGCGACCGGCCGCGCAAGCAGGTGATCGAGAACCAGATCCGCGCGGCGCTCGAAACGCTGCCCGGCGTGCGCAGCACGGTGGGCCTGGGCGGCTCGGGCGAGAAGTACATCCTGGCGCTCACGGGCGAGGACCCGGTGGCGCTGTCGAGCGCGGCCAGCGCGGTGGAGAAAGACCTGCGCACCATCCCCGGCCTGGGCAACATCACCTCGACCGCGAGCCTGATCCGTCCCGAGATCGCCGTGCGCCCCGACTTCGCGCGCGCCGCCGACCTGGGCGTGACCAGCTCGGCCATCGCCGAGACGCTGCGCGTGGCCACGCTGGGCGACTACGACCAGTCGCTGGCCAAGCTCAACCTCGCGCAGCGTCAGGTGCCGATCCTGGTGAAGCTCGAGGACTCCGCGCGCACCGACATCGACCTGCTGGGGCGTCTGTCCGTGCCCGGCACGCGCGGGCCGGTCATGCTGAACCAGGTGGCATCGCTGAGCATGGAAGGCGGCCCGGCGGTGATCGACCGCTACGACCGCTCGCGCAACGTGAACTTCGAGATCGAGCTCTCGGGCGTGGGCCTGGGCGACGCGAAGGACGCGGTGCAGAAGCTGCCGTCGATCCAGAACCTGCCGCCGGGCGTGCGCATCGCCGAGGTGGGCGACGCGGAAGTGATGACCGAGCTGTTCGCCAGCTTCGGCCTGGCCATGCTCACGGGCGTGCTGTGCATCTACATCGTGCTGGTGCTGCTCTTCAAGGACTTCCTGCACCCGGTGACCATCCTGTGCGCGCTGCCGCTCGCGCTGGGCGGCGCCTTCGTGGGCCTGCTGATCGGGCAGAAGGCGCTGTCGATGCCTTCGCTGATCGGGCTGATCATGCTGATGGGCATCGCCACGAAGAACTCCATTCTTCTGGTGGAGTACGCCATCGTGGCGCGCCGCGACCACGGCATGAACCGCTGGGATGCCCTGCGCGACGCCTGCCACAAGCGCGCGCGCCCCATCATCATGACCACGCTGGCCATGGGCGCGGGCATGCTGCCCATCGCGGTGGGCTTCGGTGCGGCCGACTCCAGCTTCCGCTCGCCGATGGCGATGGCGGTGATCGGCGGCCTGATCACCTCCACCGTGTTGAGCCTCCTGGTGGTGCCGGCCGTCTTCACATACGTCGACGACATCGAGCACTGGATCAAGCGGACGGTGCGCAGGCTGCGCGGGCAGCCGGCGGATCCGCACATCGACGACGACCTGATCGAGACGCCCGCGCCGGGGCGGTAGCAAGAAGCTGCTGCGCAAACAAAAAAAGCTGCGGCAATGCCGCAGCTTTTTTTTGGCCAGGCCTCGAACGAAGCCTCCGGAAGATCAGGCGTCCATCTGCGCCAGTTTCGCCAGCTTGCGCTCGCTCATGCGCTTGGCAAGGCGCGGCAGGACCAGCACGGCCACCACGATGATGACCAGGGCGATCGACATCGGGCGCTGGAAGAACACCGCCGCGCTGCCCTCGCCGATCGACATCGCGTTGCGCAGCTGCGCTTCGGCCAGCGGGCCGAGGATCATGCCGACCACCACGGGAGCGGTCGGGAAGTCGAAGCGGCGCATCACCACACCCAGCAGGCCGATGGCGTACAGCAGGAACAGGTCGAACGCGCTCTGGCGCATGCCGTAGGCACCCACCGTCGCGAAGATCAGGATGCCGGCGTAGAGCTGGGGCTTCGGGATCTTCAGCAGCTTGACCCAAAGGCCGACCATCGGCAGGTTCAGCACCAGCAGCATCACGTTGCCGATGTACAGCGACGCGATCAGCGCCCACACCAGCGCGGCCGAGGTGGTGAAGAGCTGCGGCCCCGGCTGGATGCCGTAGTTCTGGAACGCGCCCAGCAGGATGGCGGTGGTGTTCGAGGTCGGAATGCCCAGCGTGAGCAGCGGGATCAGCGCGGCCGTCACCGTCGCGTTGTTGGCGGCCTCGGGGCCGGCCACGCCTTCGATGGCGCCGGTGGTGCCGAACTCGGCCTTGGCCGCCTCGTCCTTGGCCAGCTTCTTCTCGGTGGCGTAGCTCAGGAAGGTCGGGATCTCGGTGCCGCCGGCCGGAATGCAGCCGAAGGGCGTGCCGATGGCGGTGCCGCGCAGCCAGGCCGGGATGGAGCGCTTCCAGTCGCGCCTGGACATGTGCACGCGGCTGAGCTTGTTCTGCCCTTCCACCACGCGGCCTTCGTACAGCACGGCGTACAGCACCTCGGCCACGGCGAACAGGCCCACGGCCACCAGCACGATCTCGATGCCGTCGAGCAGTTCGGGGATGCCGCCGGTGTAGCGGCCCTGGCCCGAGATCTGGTCGAGGCCGATGCAGCCTGCGGCAAGGCCGACGAACAGCGCCGTCATGCCGCGCAGCGTGCTCTTGCCGAGCACCGCGCTCACCGTGGTGAAGGCCAGCAGCATCAGCATGAAGTATTCCGGCGGGCCGAGCTTGACCGCGAAGTCGGCCACGAAGGGCGCGAACAGCGTGACGATGACGGTGGCGATGGTGCCGGCCACGAAGGAGCCGATGGCGGCCGTGGCGAGCGCCGCGCCCGCTCGGCCGCTCTTGGCCATCTTGTTGCCCTCCATCGCCGTCACCATGCTGGCGGTTTCGCCGGGCGTGTTCAGCAGGATGGAGGTGGTCGAGCCGCCGTACATGGCACCGTAGTAGATGCCCGAGAAAAAGATCATCGAGGCCGTGATGTCGACCTTGCCGGTGATCGGCAGCAGCATGGCGACCGCCACGGCGGGGCCGATGCCGGGCAGCACGCCCACGGCCGTGCCCAGGGCGCAGCCGACCAGGCACCAGAGGAGATTGACCGGGGTGATGGCGGCCGCGAAGCCGGCCATCAGGGCGTTGAAGATTTCCATGTCAGATCCAGCCGGTCGAAGTGAGGCCAGGCAGGTTGATGGCCAGGAATTGCGTGAACATCCAGAACACCGGGGCGGAGATCACGGCGCCGGTGACGAAGTCGGTCGCCCAGGTGCGCGGCGAATTGACGCCGGCCTGCCCGCTCGCGCGGCGCAGGCCCTGCACCGCCAGCAGGTAGCACAGCGTGCAGCTCAGGATGAAGCCCAGCGTGGTGATGAGCGCCGCGTTGAGCAGCAGGCCCGCCGACACCCAGATGAAGCCGGGCCAGTAGGCATGCTCGGCGCCCGACGGCGCATCGAGTTCGCGAAAGCCGCCGGTGCGCGCCTCCCACAGGATCCAGGCGCCGCACAGCACGAGCACCACGGACACCAGCCAGGGCAGGAAGTTGGGACCGACGCCGCCGTAGCCCGCGTCGGAGGAGATGCCGATGGCGCCGAAGGCCAGCGCCACGCCGGTCAGCAGCACGCCGGCGCCGACAAGGGTTTGGGGCCACGTGGCCGCGGATTGCGGCGAGGCCGAGGAGTCTGGAGTTGTCATTTTTTGCTCCCGCATCGAGGGGAAAGAGAGCCCCTTCGGCAAGAAACACCGAGGAGCCGGCTTTGCCGGGCCTCGGGTGTTGACCCCGAAGGGGGAAGGCGCGCGCGACACGAAGTGCGCGCAGCCCGGGGGATAACCAGGTTCAGACCATGCCGGACTTCGTCATGATCGCGCGCAGGTTCGCGAAGTCGTCGTCCACGAACTTGGCGAAGGCGTCGCCCGAGAGCACCGCCGCCGTCCAGTCGTTCTTCTTGAGCGATTCGGCCCACGAGGCGCTCTTCATCGCGGCCAGCACCATGTCGGTCAGCGCCTTGCGCTGCTCGGCCGAGATGCCGGGAGCGCCGTAGACGCCGCGCCAGTTGCCGATCTCGACGTCGATGCCCTGCTCCTTCAGCGTGGGCACGTCGACGCCCGGCAGGCGCTGGGCGGAGGTGACGGCGATGGGCTTCATCTTGCCGGCGGCGATGTACTCGGCGAACTCGCTGTAGCCGCTGCCGCCGACGGTGACGTTGCCGCCCAGGACGGCGGCGGTCGCCTCACCGCCCCCACGGAAGGCGACGTAGTTGATCTTGGACGGATCGGCGCCGACCTTCTGCGCGATCATCGCCGCGGCGATGTGCTCGGTGGAGCCGCGCGAACCGCCGCCCCACTTGACGCTGCCCGGGTCCTTCTTGAGCTGCTCGACCACGTCCTTCATGGTCTTGAACGGCGAGTTGGCCGGCAGCACGAAGACGTTGTATTCGGTGGTCAGGCGCGCGATGGGCGTGGCCTGCGACAGGTTGACCGGCGGCTTGCCGGTGATGATGCCGCCCAGCATGACCGAGCCCATGACCATCAGCGCGTTGGCGTCGCCCTTGGAGCCGTTGACGAACTGGGCCAGGCCCAGCGCGCCGGCGGCGCCGCCCTTGTTGTCGTAGGTGACGGTGTCGGCCACCTTGGCGTCGGTCAGCGCCTTGCCCAGCGCACGGCCGGTGGTGTCCCAGCCGCCGCCCGGGTTGGCGGGGATCATCATCTTGACGTTGGCGGCCGCGCGCGCCGACAGTGGCAGCGCTCCCACGGCGGCCATGGCGGCCAGTGACTTCAGAAAGGTGTCGCGACGCATGCTTGGGTCTCCTGATTGGAAGTAACTTGAAAGGAAGCTGACTTGTAGCTGAGCGCTATCATGCGCCGCCCCGCTGTCAGTTGGCTGTCCGCCAGACTGGGGAAAACACCAAAGTACGCACCCCGAAGCCCCACGTATGAAGCTGCTGCTGGTCGAAGACGACCCCACGATGCAAATCACCCTGCAGCGCACCCTCGGGCGCCGCCGCATCGACGTGCGCGTCTGCGGAGACGGCGCCCAGGCCGTCACCCAGTGGCGAGCCATCGAACCCGACGTGGTCGCCCTCGACCTGAGCCTGCCGAACCTGGACGGCCTGCAGGTGCTGGCCCAGGCCCGCGCCGAAGGTTTGCGCACACCGGTGCTGCTGCTGACCGCGCGCGGCACGGTGGGCGACCGCATCGTCGGCCTGAACGCCGGCGCCGACGACTACCTGCCCAAGCCCTTCGACCTCGACGAACTGGAAGCGCGCATCCGCGCGCTGCGCCGCCGCAGCCACGGCGCCACCGGGCCGGACGCGGGCCTGAACCCGCAGGAGATCGGCGGCCTGCGCTTCGAGCCCGACAACGGCGCCATCTACAACCGCGCCGAGCTGCTCGAGCTCACCCCGCGCGAACTGGCCCTGCTGAAGGCGCTGATGATGAAGCCCGGCCACGCCGTGACCAAGGAGCGCCTGTTCGAACTGGTGTTCCCGGGCGAGACCGACGTGCAGTACGAGGCCATCGAGGTGGTGGTGTACCGGCTTCGCAAGAAGCTGGTCGGCACCGGCGCCGTGCTGATGACGATGCGCGGACTCGGCTATCTGCTGCGCCCTGAAACATGACAAACCCCCAGGCTGCGCGCACTTCGTGTCGCCTCGCCAACACTCTTGCAGGGGACAGCGCCTGCGGCCCGGCGAAGCCGGTTCCGCGGCGTTCGCCGGCCTGCGCGCCCATTCGATGATCCGCGCGATCTCGTTGCGCGCGCGGCTGCTGATCGGCATCCTCGCGCCGGTCACGGTGTTCATCGTGATCAACAGCGTGAGCCTGTACCGCCAGAGCCTGGCGGCGGCCACCACCGCCTACGACCGCACGCTGCTGGCCTCGGCCAAGACCATCGGCGAGCAGCTCGACGTGGAGGGCTACGACGACATGGCTCGGCTGCGCGCCATCGTGCCCTACTCCGCGCTGGAGGCCTTCGAGGCCGACAACCGCAGCCGGCTCTTCTACCGGGTCTCGGCACTCAATGGCGAGATGATCTCGGGCTTCGCGGAGCTGCCCTTCTGGCACGGCCGCATCCCTGACCGCAGCGCCTACGCGGCCCTGGTCGACTTCTACGACGCGCAGTTCCGCAACCAGCCGGTGCGTGTGGCGGTGCTCCTGCAGCCCGTCGCCAGCGCCACCGGCCGCGGCATGGCCGTGGTGCAGGTGGCCGAGACGCTGGAGATCCGCGAGACGCTGGCGCGCAAGCTGCTCATCGACACGCTGTGGCGCCAGCTGCTGCTGATGGGCGTGATCGCGCTGGTGACCGTGTTCGTCGTGCAGCGCGCCACGCGACCGGTGCGCGAACTGGGCGAGGCGATCGAGAAGCGCCAGGCCGACGACCTCTCGCCCATCGACGCCCCCGACGCGCCGCGCGAGCTGCGCCCGCTGATCGACGCCACCACCCAGGTCATGGGCCGGCTGCAGCGCCTGCTGGACCACCAGAAGCGCTTCGTGCGCGACAGCGCCCACCAGCTGCGCACGCCGCTGGCGGTGCTCAAGGCGCAGGTGCAGTCCGCGCAGCGCGGCGACGTGGTGCCGGAACAGGCGCTGGACGAGATCAGCGGCACCGTCGACCGCGCGACCATGCTGGCCAACCAGATGCTGTCGCTCGCCAAGGTGGAACAGCTGCGGCAGCAGCCGGAATCGGTGACGCTCGATTTCGCCGAGGTGGCACGCGACATCGCGCTCGACCTGTCGCCGCTGGTGGCCGACAAGGCGCTCGACTTCGAGCTCGCTGTCGACGAGCCCGTGCCGGTGCGTGCCCACCAGTGGATGCTGCAGGAGCTCACGCGCAACCTGCTGCACAACGCGATCAAGCAGAGCCCGCCGGGCGCCGCGCTGTCTGTGGCGGTGCGCGCGGAGGGCGCCGACGCGGTGCTGGTGGTGAGCGACGGCGGCCCCGGCATCTCGCCCGAGCTTCGCCAGCGCCTGTTCGCGCCCTTCTCGGCGGGCAGCACCTCCAGCGGCTCGGGGCTGGGTCTGGCGATCTGCCGCGAGATCGTGCTGGCGCTGGACGGGCACATCCGCCTGGACAACCGTACCGAGCCCGACGGCAGCGGACGGATCGTCGGGCTGGACGCCGTCGTGCGCCTTCCGCTCGCGTCGCCGCAGCCGGTGCCGTCGCGGCACAATGCCTGACCTCCACTCCTCGAATTTCATGGACCGTCTGCGCATCGACAAATGGCTCTGGGCCGCCCGCTTCTTCAAGACGCGCTCGCTGGCTGCGGAGGAAATCGGCAAGAACCGCGTGCAGGTGAACGGAGACGTCGCCAAGGCCTCGCGCGAGGTCAAGGCGGGCGACACCGTCGCGATGCGCATGGGCCCGCTGACGCGGACCGTCACGGTGCGCGGTCTCAGCGGCCAGCGCGGGCCGGCGCCGGTGGCGCAGCAGCTCTACGAGGAAACGGCGGAGAGCCTGGCCGCGCAGGCCGCCTTCCGCGAGATGCGCCGTGCGGGCATCGAACCGGCACTTGCCATCGAGCAGGGCCGTCCCACCAAGCGCGACCGGCGCGAGCTCGACGGCGCGGTGCGCCAGCATGCTGAGTGGGACAACCGCTGGAGCGCATCGCTGCCCGAGGACGACGAGTCCTGAGCAATCGCTTAACCTGCGGGCTTCGTCGTTCCCTTCCCAACACGGAGTCCAGCTACATGGCCAGCTTCAAGAAGTACCGCGTCGGCGGCAAGTTCAAGCTCTCCCACATCGACCCCGACGACACGCCCTTCTGCGAAGGCGACGAGAACGCCCAGCGCGTCGAGCTCGATGCCCTCGCCGTGGAGCTCGACGAGCTGCAGGACCTGCTGAACGCCGAGGGCAAGCGCAAGCTGCTGCTGGTGCTGCAAGGCATGGACACCAGCGGCAAGGACGGCACCGTTCGCTGGGTGTTCTCGCGCACCTCGCCGCTGGGCGTGCGCGTGACCGCATTCAAGGCCCCGACGGTGGACGAGCGCGCGCGCGACTACCTCTGGCGCTGCCATGCCGTGGTGCCGCGCACCGGCGAGATCATGGTCTGGAACCGCAGCCACTACGAGGACGTGCTGGTGCCCGTGGTGGAAGGCTGGATCGACAAGGCCGAGGCGAAGCGCCGCTACGCACAGATCAACGACTTCGAGCGCCTGCTGACGGAAACCGGCACGGTGGTCGTCAAGTGCATGCTGCACATCGACAAGGACGAGCAGCGCGAGCGCCTGCAAGCGCGCATCGATACGCCCGGCAAGCAATGGAAGTTCAGCATGGACGACCTGTCGGTGCGCACCAAGTGGAGCGCCTACCAGCAGGCCTACCAGAACGCCCTGGTGGCCACGTCGACCGACCATGCGCCGTGGCACGTGGTGCCGGCCAACAGCAAGCGGCACCGCAACGTGATGATCGCCCAGCTGCTGGTGAAGACCATGCGGCAGATGAAGCTCAAGCCGCCCGCGCCCGATCCGGCGCTCAAGGGAATGATCGTCAAATGAAAAACGGGCCCGCGTCGCGGGCCCGTCTGCCTTGCCGAGGGCGGGAAGCCGCCGGACTCAGGAGCGGCGTATCGCCGCCTGTGCCAGCACGCGGCACTTGCCGAACTCGCAGCGCACCGCCCAGGTTCCGCCGTTGTCGCAAGGCACGTTGTAGCTCTCGTAGCCGGGGCCCTTGGCCGTCAGCTCGGCACGCGGCTGGATGTTGCAGCGGCCGGCCTTGGCCAGCGCTTCGACGTTGTAGGTGTCGACGCCGGTGCGGCGCGGCTTGACGATCACGCCCGGATCGAAGGTGTTGCCGTAGAAGGTGTCGCGCACGTTCGGGTCGAGGTTGCGGTAGCCGCGCTTGGCCATGCAATGCACGATGGCGATCTGCTGATGATCGGCGATGAGTTCGGAACTCGGGCGGCCGTTCCAGTCGATGACGGCCGCCGTGATGCCGGTGTACGACGCCGCGGCGACGATGCCCTGCCCGTACACGGTGATCAGGCCCACGCCCAGGGCGCCCCACATGGCGTCGCCGGTTTCGCTGCGGGCGGTGATGCGGTTGGCGGCGGTGCGGCAGTCGGCCACGTCCTGGTCGTAGCGCACCTTGTCCACGCCTTCCATGGCCACCATCGGCACATAGGAAGTCCCCCTGCCCGTTCCGGGTTCGGTGGGGGTGGTCGGAGCGCTGGCGCAACCGGCCAGGGCCACGGCGGCGAACGCAATGCTCAGCAGCAGCTTCATGCAATCCCTCGTCTTCTTCGCGATAGTTGCGGGGATTTAACCATACATATAGTTACTCTTGAATCGTCTTGTCGTGAATGCACGACGGCCGGCCCCGCGCAAGCGGCATGCGACGATGACGGGCGCAGGCACCGCCCCACCCATGAAGATCCAGACTCCCGTCCAGCGCCTTTGCCAGTTCCTCGCGGGCTGTGCGTTGGCCATCCATTCGCTCTCCGCCATCGCCCAGACGCCGGCCGAGCTGGCCCGCAAGAACGCATGCATGGCCTGCCACGGCCTCGTGCACAAGCAGGTGGGCCCGGGCTTCGCGCAGATCGCCGAGCGCTATCGCGGCGATGCGGAGGCGGCCTCGCGGCTGGCCGGGAAGATTCGCAACGGCAGTGTCGGCACCTGGGGCCGCGTGATCATGCCGAGGCAGACCCAGGTGTCGGAGGCCGACGCGCAGGTGCTGGCGCAGTGGATCCTCTCGCAACCCGCCCCGCGGTGAGGCCATCGGGGCTCACCCGAAGGGCCGCTTGGTAACAAAGTGAGAAAATAGGTTACATAAACCTCCGCGCCGGCCCGGGTCGCGGCACTTCCAGCATCCCTTGAACTACCGCCCCGCACCCTTCTTCGCCTCCGTGGTGCTCGTTCTCTCGATCGCACTGCTGGGCATCATCGGCGTCTACCTGGTCGGGGCGACCGGCGTGCGGCAATCCGACGCGCTCCTGCACATGACGCACGCCGACTGGCAGGTGCAGGACGCCTCGGGCTTCAGCACGCCGCCGGCCCGGCAGGACAGCGGCGCGCTGCCGCAGGACTGGAAGCAGATCGAGCTTCCGCTGGCCCTGCCCATCGCGCTCCTGAGCCAGGCCGGGAACACCTCCACCAGCACCACACGCACGACCTGGATCAGGCTCGGCACCCGCGGCCTGCCGGCCGGCGCCGGCCCCTGGGCGCTGTACGGCGCGCGCATCAAGACCGACGGCACCATCGCCGTCTATGCCGATGGCCAGCTGGTTCATCGCGCGCAGCAGTCGGGCCCGCTGTGGAACAGCACCCGCACGCCGCTGTGGGTGCAGCTCGACGGACATGGCGCCGGCGGCAACGCCCCACCCGCGGAAATCCTCCTGCGCCTGGAGCACACCCATAGCGCGCAGGTGGCGCTGTCCTCGCTGTGGATCGGCCCGGTGGATGCGCTCAGGGGCCGCCACGGCATGCGCCAGTGGCTGCAGCAGGAACTGCCCGCGATGCTGGGCGCGGCCTTCATGGCGGTGGGCGTGTTCGCCCTCTTCGTGTGGTTCAGGCGCCGCGACGAGACCGGCTACCTGCTGTTCTTCAACCTCTCGGCCACCTCGTTCATGCGGGGGCTGCACTTCTACGTGGGCCTGCCGGTGCTCAACGACTGGTTCGCGTGGCTGACCGTCAACTCGCTGTTCTGGCTGGTGATGGTCGTGCACTTCTTCCTGCGCCAGCTGCATGGGCGGCAGCTCGTGTGGCTGACCCGCGGCGTGGTCGTGACCACCACGGCCATCGGCATCGTCACGATTCCCGGTCTTGCCATCGTGCAGAACACGCCCCAGGTGACGCCGCTGATCTACGCGATCGCCGCGATGATGGGCACCGCCGTTTGCCTCGTGGGCGGCGTCAGCGCCTGGCGCCGCTCCAGCGAAGGACGGCTGGTGGCGGTGGGCATCGGCGTCTGCGTGCTGCTGGGCGTCACCGACTGGCTGCTGCAGAACAACTTCATCAGCCCCGAAGGCTGGTATCTCGGCGCGTACACGAACGCGGCCACCTTCATCGTGTTCGGCGTGCTCATGTACCGCCGCTACGTGCACGCCATCGGCGAGGTCGAGGAGCTCAACGCGAGCCTCGCGCACCGCCTGCAGGTGCGCGAGGCCGAGCTCGAGTTCAGCCACCGCAGGCTGCGCGAGGTCGAGCGCCTGCAGACCATCAGCGACGAGCGCCAGCGGCTGATGCAGGACATGCACGACGGGCTGGGCTCCTCGCTGATCAGCGCCATCCGCTCGGTGGAGGGCGGCGGCATGAGCGACGACAAGGTCTCGCAGATCCTCAAGAGCTGCCTGGACGACTTGAAGCTCACGCTCGATTCGCTGGAGCCCATCGAGGCCGACCTGCTCGTGCTGCTGGCCACGCTGCGCTACCGGCTCGAGCCGCGCCTCGAAGGCACGGGCGTCTCGCTGCGCTGGGAGGTGCAGGAGCTGCCCGCGCTGGAGTGGCTCGATCCGTCGAGCGCGCTGCACATCCTGCGCATCGTGCAGGAGAGCATCTCCAACATCCTGCGCCACACGCGCGCGACCGAAATCCGCGTGGGCACCTCGCTGGGTGACGGCGGCGTGCGCGTGACCATCGAGGACAACGGACAAGGCTTCGACATCGACAAGGCCATGGCCGCATCATCGGGCCGGGGCCTGCAGAACCAGCGGCGGCGTGCGCGCTCGATCAACGGCACCGTCAGCTGGGAGCCGCTGCCGAGGGGAACGCGCTTCGTGCTGTGGCTGCCGCTGCGGCGCCAGGCTCAGGCGGCCTGACGCACGGGCGCGACCGACGCGCGGGAGACGATCCCGCGCAGGTCGGCCCCGGCCTCCAGCGTGCCCATCACGCCGGCATGACGGCCACCCAGGCGCGATTCGACGAAGCGCTGCGCAACCGCGCCATCGCTGTGCTTCAGCATCTCGCTCGCCTGCAGCGCAAGCGCCATGCGCGTCACGATCGCGCGTGCGTTGCCCTCGTCGATCGCGCCCGCGGCAAGGTCGTCGCGCAGCGCGGCAACGAACTTCGCGTGCGCGGCGCTGGCCTGTGCCTGCGACGGCGAAACCTCGTCCATGAAGACCTCGAGCGCGCCCTTCTCGCGCCCCAGTGCGCGCAGCACGTCCATGCACATCATGTTGGTCGTGCCTTCCCAGATCGAATTGAGCGGCGCCTCGCGGTACAGCCTGGCGATCGGGTTCTCCATGATGAAGCCGTTGCCGCCGTGCACCTGCAGCGCCTCGTAGACGAAGTACGTCGCCCTCTGGCAGTTCCAGTACTTGGCCACCGGCGTTGCCACGCGTGCAAGAAGCCGCTCGCGCTCGTCCGACGCCATGCCGTCGGTCGCGCGCGCCACGCGCATTGCGCAAAGCATGGCCGCTTCGCTCTCCAGCGCGAGGTCCGCGAGCACGTTGGTCTGCATCGGCAGGTCGGCCATGCGGCGGCCGAAGCCGTCGCGCGTCGATGCGTGGCCGATCGCCAGCGTCAGCGCCTGGCGCATCAGGCCCGCCGAGCCGACGGCGAAGTCCAGCCGCGTGAGGTGCGCATGCGAGAGGATCTCGCGGATGCCGCGCCCCTCCTCGCCGACCAGCATCGCCCACGTCTTGTTGAACTCGACCTCGCTCGATGCGTTGGAGCGGTTGCCGCACTTGTCCTTCAGGCGCTGCACCGCGACGCGGTTGGCACTGCCGTCGGGCAGGAAGCGCGGAACGAAGAGGCAGCTCACGCCGGACCTGGTTTGCGCGAGCGTATAGAAGCCATCGGAAGTGGGCACCGAGAAGAACCACTTGTGGCCGGTGACGCTGTAGACCTGCACGCCGTTCTCGGTTCCGACGAAGGTGGCGGTGGTCTGCGTCTGGCGCAGGTCGGAGCCGCCCTGCTTCTCGGTCATCGCGTAGCCGATCACCGCGCCCGTCTTGTGCGAAAGCGGAAGGCGGCGCGGGTCGTACTTTCCGGAGAGCGTCTTCTCTCTCCAGAGCGCGAACTCGGGCCTTCCCTCGAAGCCGGCGCAAGCGGCATACGCCATGCCCGTGGGGCAGCCCGTGCCGTTCTCGACCTGGTTCCACAGGTAGCTGAGCACGGCGCGTGCGAAGTGGCCCGAGCTTTCGCTCGTGGTCCATGCAAGCCCGGGCACGCCATGCGCGAAGGCCAGGCTCATGAGCTGGTGCCATGCGGGATGGAACTCGACCCAGTCGAGCCGGTTGCCGAAGCGGTCGTGCGTGCGCAGCTGCGGGTTGTGCTCGTTGGCCAGCCGCGCAAGGTCCTGCACCTGCTCGTCGCCCGCCAATGCACCGACGGCCATCGCATGCGGAATGCTCCATGGTGCATGGCGCTCCACCAGCCCACGTAGCGCCACGTCGTCGATGAACGCGTTGTGGCCGATGCATGGTTCGGCCTGGTTGAATACCTTGTGCGTTTCGACGCCATCGGCAAGCGAAAACTGAAACGCCAGTTCGGTGCTCTCGAGAGGCATGTTCATGAAGGTCTCCAATGAGCGGCGGCAAGATGGCTGCGCCGCGAAGCATGTTGAGGCATTCGCCGCCGTTCGTGAATCTGATCTTTCCCGCAGCGGCTGCGGGCCATGCAGGGGCCGCCGAATGGCACACCGCTTGCTTGATTTCCGCATCGAGGCTGGAGGCTTTCCGCATCCACCAAGATCGCGCTGTAATCACCGCAACGAGACGGCCTTGCTCACCATTCAGGTGCCATCGATCGGTTCGACGACGCTGGCGGGATGTGTGGCAACCGCCGATGCAAACGGAGGTTTTCATTGGCCAAGCTGGACCCTCTGAACACGTCGCGCTACTGGCATGCATCCGGAATCCCCGGCATGGACATGCTGCATGCCGACTTCACAACGCACGAGTACGCGCCGCACGTGCACCATTCCTTCGTGATCGCGGTCACCGAAGTGGGAGGTGCGGAATTCAAGAGCCGCGGACGCACGGGCATCGCGCATCAGCAGGCGCTGCTCGTCTTCAACCCTTCCGAGCCCCACTCGGGCCGCATGGGCGGCAGCGCGCGCTGGCGGTACCGCGCCCTCTACCTCGCAGACCCGGGCATCAGGCATTTGATGTCGACGCTGGGCATCGACCAGACCCGATACTTTGGTTCCAACATCTACGACGACCCCGAACTCATCGCCTGCTTCCTGGAGTTGCATCGCGCCTTCGATGGAGACAGCGGCCAGTGGGACCCACTGCGGCAGCAGGAGCTGTTCGTCCATAGCTTCGGCACGCTCTTCCAGAACCATGCGCAGCCGGGACAGCGCGTGCTTCCTGTGCCGGCGGATGCGAGCGTGCTCGCGCCGGTGCTCGAGCTGCTGCGCGACGCGTTCGCCGAGCGGCTGACGCTCGAGCAGATGGCGTCGGCCGCCGACCTCACGCCCTTCCAGCTGATCGGCGCATTCAACCGCACGATCGGCCTGACGCCTCACATGTACCTGACGCAGCTGCGGCTCAGGGCCGCAATCGGCCTTCTCACCGCAGGCCGCCCGCTCATCGAGGCCGCGGTGGCTAGCGGCTTCTACGACCAGAGCGCACTCACGCGGCATTTCAAGCGCACCTTCGGCATGACGCCGCTGCAGTACGTGCGCGCGCGGATCAACTGACAGTCTGATCGCCGCCCCCCTCGCGATGCACGCCGAGGGGTTCGCGCCCTTCCCTTCACAAGCCTCTGGCAGCTGAGCGCCGCGCCGGCCACGTGCCGCGCGCGAATGCATTCGCACGCCCGGCTGGAATTCTTCGGCCCACTTTTTTGCGGATTGCTGCTGTGCCGCAATTTTTGCCAATACGGGTTCGGGCGCCCCCTCTATCGTGCAACTAAATGGTTTCGGCCAGAGCAGATTAATCAGTTCGTTTTCAATAGCTTTCAACCCACAGGTGACCCATGCAAAACGTTGATCGCGGCATTACTGGTTCTTCCCTCGCAGGTTCCGCAATCCTGCTGGAAATAGGCGCCGAATACGGAGTCATTGAATTCCTCCAGAAATCACCGGTCGTGGATGCCGCCGCGGCATCCCGTTCCTGCGGCATCAAGGAGTCGGTCATTTCGGCGTACCTCGATTCGCTGAGCAAGGCCGGCATCATCGAAGACCTCGGCACCAAGGCGCCGGCGACCTACAAGGTGGGAAGCAACTTCGACGAGCTGATCAACGAGGTCGGCTATCTCTCGTGGGCGCTTCGCGCTTGCGCGCCGCTGATCAACAACGCGAAGGAGTTCTCCGAGAACAACGAGGAGGCGCAGGCCAAGTACCCGCGCAGCGGCGGCCTGGTGGCGCGCACCTCGAAGTGGATGGGCGAGAAGTCGTTCTATCCCCAGCCCGAGAACGCCATCGTCGCGATGGCACCAAAGAAAATCGTGGATCTTGGATCGGGCTCCGGCGGCTTCCTGATCCGCATGCTGCGCAAGATCCCGGGCTCCACCGGCGTGGGCATCGACCTGAGCCCGTCGGCCACCGAGCAGGCGGTGCAGGCGGCGCGCGAGGCCGGCATGAGCGACAGGCTCCAGTTCGTGACCGCACCCATCCAGGTGCTCGTGGAGGACGCCTCCCTCATCAAGGACGCGGACATCATCCACGCGGGCTTCGTCATGCACGACCTTCTTCCCGCGGAAGAAGAAACGCTGGATTCGTTGCTGCGCGCCTGCTGCGCCCATGCCATCAAGGGCACGCTGATCATCGTCGACGCAATTCCGGTCGCCCAGTCGAATTGGGAAAAACCGTTCGCCGCCGCATTCAATCATCTGCACAACCATTTCATGTCCAGAAGGCTCCTGAGCGAGGAGGAATGGACGGAAAAGCTTTTCCGCGCGGGATTTTCAAACGTCAGGATCGAAGTACTCGACCACCCTGGAGGGCGCATGTTGATGGCAAGCAAGTAACCCACCCCACCCTTTGAAACACGAGCAATCGAATTTTCCCCTTGGTATTTTTTCAACCCACTGTGATTAGGAGCAAGAAATGAGCGTGACCATTTCCGATCTGGTTGACAGAGTCAAAAATCATCGGTGCTATTCACACCCGATTTTCAAGAATTGGGCCAAAGTCGAACCGGAGCCGCCCGTCGTCGGCGCGCTGTTCCATCAGATCCAGAGCTTCTGCGCCTCGACGCGGCCGGGCTGGAGCTTTCCCGATGCGCTGAAGAAGCACGGCCTGCACAAGCAGAGCGAGCTGCTCGAGGAAATCGTCGAGAGCGAATCGGGCCACGGACCCGAACTCGCGACGATGGCCGGCTTCATCGTGAACCAGTCGGCCGACCAGCCCGTCTTCGCGGACCTCTACAACCAGGAGAAGGTCGAGGCGAAGCTGAAGGCCTTCTCCGACCAGCTGCTCGGTTCGCTGCCGGGCTACGACATGGAGACCGGGCTGACCACGCAGGTGCGCAAGGCCATCGGCGTGTTCGACCACCGCAAGCTGACGGACATCGAGAACACCTACCGCAACCTCGGCACCACGCTGGCGCTGGAGATGATCTCGAACCAGCAGCTGATCCCGGGCGAGAAGTACTGCCTGGTGGACAGCGGCATCTACAACGCCGACCTCGAAAAGCCCGAGATGCACTACCTGCTGGAGCACTGGGGCGAAGTCGGCGCCGAGCAGCACCATGAGCAGAACGCGCGCACCGCGGTCGAACTCGCGCTGAAGACGGAATACGCCCACCTGGTCATCGAAGGCGCAGACGATTTCCTCGATTCGCTGACCGGCCTCTGGGACGTCCTGGACGCGGCGCTGCTGCAGTCGGGCGTCGCGACGCAGAAGAAGGTGGCCTACGTCTAGCAGCGCCCGCGGCTGAGCAACCTCGGGAACGCCAGATGGTCGCCTATCTGATCGGCCGGATGTCCATCGTGAATCCGGACCAGTACAACCGATACAAGCAACTCACGCCCGGCATCGTCGAGAAATTCGGCGGCAGGTTCCTGACGCGGGGAGGCGAGCGCATGCACCTGGAAGGCGCTCCCGATGACAGGCGAGTGGTTCTTGTCGAGTTCAAGACCGCGGACGCGGCGAGGATGTTCTACGAGTCGCCCGAGTACACCCACGCAAGAGGGTTGCGCAAGGACGCCGCGGTCGACATGCAGCTCATGGTGATCGAAGGTTTCGAAGAGCCGCCGCTACTACGGCCCTAGCCCGTCGCCTTCGCCATGTCCGTGCTTCAGACGATTCACAACAAACCGAAGGATGCGACCGATGGAGACTCGGTCGCATCAAGCAGAACATGACGACAACCATCGCACTACCGGCTGCATCGAAGAGCAGCTTCTTCTCTTTCGTCGCGCTCCTGCTGGGCGCGGCGGCATTGGCGCTGGGCGGCGTGTTCCTGCGCCACAGCGAACTGCCGCCGACCGCGAGCGCGGTCTACCGGGTCGCGCTCGCGATCCCGATCTTCTTCCTGCTCGACATGCTCTCGGCAAGGGCCGAGCCGGAGCCTGCAGGCACGCAGCAACCCGCGCAGAAATCCACGCCAGGCATTCCCTTCAAGCTCATCCTCGTGGGCTTCATCTTCTCGGGAAACCTCGCGCTCTACCACTGGTCGATGACGCTGACCACGCTGGCCAACTCCAACCTGCTGGCCAACCTGGCGCCGATCTTCGTGGTGCTCGGCTCCAGGATCTTCCTCGGCAAGAGGTTCAAGCCGGGCTTCCTGTTCGGCATGCTGTTCGCGCTGACCGGCGCATTCATCCTCATCGGCCACCGGCTCGACTTCGGCTCCAGCTACATGGCGGGCAACCTGCTGGGGCTGCTAACCGCGGTCTTCTACGGCTCCTATCTGCTGGCGGTGAGCCTCGTGCGCTCCAACTACCGGACGATGACCGTCATGGCATGGAGCAGCGTCGGCACCTTCATCGTGCTGCTGCCGATCACGCTGCTGCGCGGCGAATCGCTGGTGCCGCACACGCTCCACGGCGTGCTGATGCTGGTGGCGCTCGCCGTGGTGTCGCACGTCGGCGGCCAGGGCCTGATCGCCTATGCGCTGGCCAAGCTGCCAGCCGCGATGTCGTCGATCACGCTGCTGATACAGCCCGTCATCGCGACGGTGTTCGGCGCCTACCTCTTCCACGAGTACCTGAGCGTCACCGAGTTCGTGGGTGCCGTGATCATCCTCGCCGGCATCGTGACGGCCCGGCGATTCTCCTGAGCGGCAACCCGCAAGCAAGCAACCCAGCATTCCGCACAACCGAGGAATCCATGTCCCAGTATCTTTGCCACATCGAACCCGACCGCCTCCAGTTCGAGGCCGACGTCATCGCGCGCAGGCCGAATGCAGTTCTTCTCGACAAGTCTTATTTCTATCCGGGAGGCGGCGGGCAGCTGGCGGATCGCGGCACGCTGCAATGGAACGGCAGCACCGTGAAGATCGACCGCATCGAGATGGAAGGCAAGAACGCCTGGCACGTCTTCGACGAGGCGGACATCGGCAAGGCCCCTGGCGAGAAGGTGGTCGCCAGCGTGGACCCTGACTTCCGCCTCATGATGTGCCAGCTGCACACCGGCCTGCACATCCTCAACGCGCTGGTCTACCAGCGCTTCGAAGGCTCGCTGGTCACCGGCGTGCAGATGGCCGCCGACGGCACCGCCCGCATCGACTTCGACCTGCCCGCGGTCGACAACAACGAACTGCGCAAGCTCGAGCCTGAGCTCAACAGCCTGATCTCCGACGGCCTGCAGGTGAATGCGGTCTACCTCGACTCCACCGCGCTCGCACGCGAGCCGGGCGTGCTGCGCAGCCGCTCGGTCGCGCCGCCTCCGCAGGACGACGGCACCACCCGCATCATCGAGATCGTGGGCCTCGATCGCCAGGCCTGCGGCGGCACACATCTCTCGAAGACTTCGCAATCGGCGCCGCTGCGCATCATGAAGATCGAGAACAAGGGCCAGCACAACCGGCGGATCCGGATCGGGCTGGTCAGGTAGACCGATTCAACGCGCACAGGGAGGCGAGACATGACCGTCGAAGCGGCTTCTGCCCGCCCGCTGCCCGAGGGCTTTCTCCCGCCGAACTGCACCTACACGGAGCAGGACTGGCCCGTGCTGGCGCGGCTGTGGTTTCCCCTGGTGCGCGCGGACGATCCGCTCGCTAAACCGCGGCAGGTCGTGCTGCTGAACCTGCGGCTGGCCGTCTACCGAATGCCCGAGGGCATCCGCATCGGCCGCGACATGTGCCCGCACCGCGGATTGCCGCTGAGCAGCGGGCGAACCGAAGGCGACGAGCTCGTCTGCGCCTACCACGGCCTGCGCTTCGCATCGGACGGCAGCTGCAGCAAGGTTCCGGAGAAGCTGGCGCCCAAGACACCGGACTGCTTCAGGATCACTGCGTTTCCGGCCGTCGAGCGGCACGGACTTATCTGGACCTGCCTCATACCCGAAGACGAAGCTGCGATTCCGGAAATTGCTTCGGGCGCCGTGGTGCAGGGTCTGGTCGACGAGACATTCGATTTCAAACTTTCAAACGATCTCCTTGGCGACTCAAAAATCGATCTCGCCATTAACGAATACAGAAGACTCATCAATGGGATGAGTCAGGCGAGTACGCTTCAGCCGCTTCAGGCTTCTCGAAGCTGATTCTTCGGCGAGCGAAATTTTCGCCAATATCGCGGCGACCTTCCCTGTCATGCTGCACCTCAAAGCGAGGCCAACACATGACGCAATCATTTCGCCAAGCAAGCCCTGAAATCCTGCCGCTATGTGGCACGGAATTCGATGTGCAGCACATCGAGCTGCTGCTATATCTACGTCGACTGTTGCTGTTCCTAGCCTGCTTGACCAGGCATGGATGCGGCGGCCCTGCATAGCGCGAAGCCGGTCCGCACTCGTTCAAACGAAATTCAGAAGAAGAACCAGATGACAGTCTTTTCCACCGAGTCTTTCGCGGACCACGAGCAGGTCGTTTTCATATCCGACGACAAGGTCGGGCTGCGAGCCATCATCGCCATCCACAGCACGAGGCTGGGGCCCGCGCTGGGCGGATGCCGGATGTATCCCTACGCAGACGAGGCCTCGGCCCTGCGCGACGTGCTCCGGCTGTCGCGCGGAATGACCTTCAAGGCCGCGGCGGCCGGGCTCGGCCTGGGCGGCGGAAAGTCGGTGATCCTCGGCGATCCCCGCAAGAGCAAGACACCCGACCTGCTGCGCGCCATGGGCGTGGCGGTCAACCGCCTGGGCGGCCGCTACATCACGGCCGAGGACGTGGGCACCACGGTCGACGACTTCGCCTGGGTGCGGCAGAGCACACGGCATGTGGTCGGCCTGCCCGAAGCGCTGGGCGGCACGGGAGATCCGTCGCCGACCACGGCGCTGGGGGTCTACCACGGCATCGTGGCCAGCGTCGCGCACCGCCTGGGCTGCGGGCTGCAGGGGCTGACCGTGGCGGTGCAAGGCCTTGGCAACGTCGGCTGGAACCTGTGCCGGCTGCTCGACGAGGCCGGTGCGCGACTCGTCGTGTGCGACGTCGATCCGGCACTTGCAGCCAGGGCTGCGGCCGAATTCGATGCACGCATCGTCGAGCCCGATGCGATCTACGCGGTGCAGGCCGACGTGTTCGCGCCCTGCGCGATGGGCGCGGTGGTGAACGACAAGACGCTGCCGCAGATGCGCTTTCGCGTGATCGCGGGCGGCGCGAACAACCAGCTCGCACGCGACGAGCACGGCAGGCAGCTGCGCGAGCGGGAGATCCTCTACGCACCCGACTTCGTCATCAACGCGGGCGGGCTGATCCGCGTGGCGTCGGAGCATGAAGGCTTCAATGCCGCGAAGGTGGATGCGCAGGTGAAAGGCATCGGCGCCACGCTGCGCCGCATCTTCGAGCTCGCCGACCGCGACGGCACGCCGACCCAGTCGGCCGCGATGCGGCTCGTGCAGGAGCGATTGGGCAGCACCGGCAGGCCGGGCGGCGCCGCCGCGAACAACAACACCAACGAGCGGCCCCTTGCCGAGCGCATCGCATGACCACCATCGACATCCTGCGGGCCCTGGTGGCGTTCGACACGACCTCGCACCGCTCCAACCTCGACCTGATCCACTGGATCGGCAACTACCTCTCGGGGCACGGCGTCAAGGTGCACCTGGTGCACAGCGAGGACAGGCGCAAGGCCAACCTGCTCGCGAGCATCGGACCCGACGCTGCGGGCGGCATGGTGCTCTCGGGGCACAGCGACGCCGTCCCCGTGACCGACCAGAACTGGAGCGCCAGCCCCTTCGCGCTGGTCGAGCGCAACGGCCGGCTCCACGGGCGCGGCGCGGCGGACATGAAGGGCTTCATCGCGGCCTGCCTGTCGGCGGTGCCCGCGTGGCGGCGACAGCCGTTGCGCCGCCCGATCCACCTGGCCTTCTCCTATGACGAGGAGATCGGCTGCCTGGGCGTTCCGCAGCTCGTGGAGCGCCTGAAGACGCAGATCGAGGCACCCGCGCTGGCCATCGTCGGCGAGCCGACCGAGATGCGCGTGGGGGTGCGGCATCGCGGCTTCTTCGGACACCGCGCGCTTTTCACGGGGCTGCCCGCCCATTCGAGCGATCCCTCGCTTGGCGCCAGCGCGATCGAGCCGGCGGCCTACCTCGTCACGCGTCTGGCCGGGCTTCGGCGCAACCTGGCCGGGAAAGGCGGCGAGGCCACCATCAACATCGGCCAGATCAACGGAGGCACCGCGATCAACATCGTGCCGGGCAGCTGCGAAGTGCTGTGGGAATTCCGTCCGCAGGACGAGGCCACGGCCCAGCTGGTGCGCGACACGGTGCGCGAGGCGCTGGCCGAGCTTCCCGAAGGCGTCACCGTCGAGGCCGGGCAGGTCGCGGGCGTGCCGGCGCTTTCGGCGCGCGACAACGACGCGGCCGTCTCGGTGGCGCGCGAACTGGGCGCGCTCTGGCCCGAGGCGGAACTGCCCTTCGGCACCGAGGCGGGGTTCTTCCAGCAGGTCGGCATCTCGACGGTGGTATGCGGCCCCGGCTCCATCGCCCAGGCGCACCAGCCCGACGAATGGATCGCCGCAAGCCAACTGCAGGCCGCCGACCGCTTCATGCAGTCGGCCGGCGCATGGGCGCTTTCCGGGGCCGCCGACCGTTCCACCACTCCAACCCTCAAGACAGCATGAAAAACCTCGACGCAGCCGCGCTGGCGGACGCCACGAGCAGCCTCGCTCCCCTCTCCTCCTCTCCCTCTTCTTCCTCTTCTTCATCTCTCTCCTCCGCTCACGGCCTCCCTGCACAGGGCGCAGGGACTCGCGACGCCACGCGCCGGACGATCCTCGCCGCCGTCATCGGCAACACGCTGGAGTGGTTCGACTTCGCGGTCTACGGCTTCTTCGCGCTCACCATCTCCCGGCTCTTCTTCCCGACGGGCGACGAGACTTCGTCGCTGCTGCTGACGGTGGCGACCTTCGGCGTGGGCTTCGTGATGCGGCCCGTCGGCGCGGTGGTGCTGGGTGCTCTGGGGGACTCGCGCGGGCGCAAGGTCGCGCTGTCCACGACCATCCTGCTGATGGCACTGGGCACGGCCATGATCGGCTTCGCGCCGACGTATGCCGACGTGGGCCTGTGGGCGCCGGCCTGGATCGTGCTGGCGCGGCTCATCCAGGGCTTCTCCGCCGGCGGCGAAGTGGGCGGCGCGACCGCCTTCCTCGTCGAGCACGCGCCCAAGGGCCGCAGGGGCTACTTCGCGAGCTGGCAGCAGGCGAGCCAGGCCGGCGCGCTGCTGCTGGGCTCTGTCTTCGGCGCGACGCTCACGGACGTGCTGACGCCGGAGCAGCTCGAGGCGTGGGGATGGCGCGTGCCGTTTCTCTTCGGCCTGGTCATCGGACCGGTGGGCTGGTACATCCGCACCCGCACGCACGAATCAGAAAGCTTCGAACAGGTGAGGGCTGCCAACAGGCAGACCTCGCCGCTGAAGCAGGCACTGGGCTCCTACCGCCGGGAAATCATCGCGGGCTTCGGCGTGACCATCGTATGGACGGTGTGCACGTATTTCTTTCTCGTCTACATGCCGACGTACGCGGTGCGCACGCTGAAGCTGCCGCAGAGCGTGTCGCTGTGGGCCAATGGCGCGGGGCTGATGGTGCTGGTGGTGCTGGCGCCCTTCTTCGGCGCGCTGTCGGACCGGATCGGGCGCAGGCCCCTGCTGATCGGCTTCGCCACTGCGATCCTGGTGCTGGCCTATCCGGCGCTCTGGCTTCTCACGGCCGTGCCCAACCCGTCGACGCTGACCATCGTGCTGCTCGTGTTCGCGGTGCTGATAGCCGGCTTCACCGGGCCCGCGCCCGCCGCCATGGCGGAGCTCTATCCGACGCAGGTGCGCTCCACAGGCCTTTCCATTGCCTACAACTTCGCTGTCACGATCTTCGGAGGCTTCGCGCCCTTCATTGCAACGGCGCTGATCGCGCGGACCGGGAATCCGCTCGCTCCCGCCTGGTACGTGGTGTTCGCCGCGGCAGCCAGCCTCGTCGCGCTGCTGGCCGCCGGCTCGGCCCTGCGCAACAAGGACTGAGCCCCATGCGGCCGCTCACCCCATCGACGAGAAGAAAAGAAATCGACGAAACCACCACATGTCAGACCTGAAGAACACACTGAACCTGCTGACCACTCCGTTCCCGATGAAGGGAGACCTGCCCAGGCGCGAACCCGCACTGGTAGAGCGCTGGGCGCGGCAGCGCATCTACGAGCGTATGCGCGAGGCGGCTGCGGGCCGCCCACCCTTCATCCTTCACGACGGCCCGCCGTACGCGAACGGCGACATCCACATCGGGCATGCGGTGAACAAGGTGCTCAAGGACATGGTCTTCAAGAGCCGCTTCTTCGACGGCTTCGACTCGCAGTGGATTCCTGGCTGGGATTGCCACGGCATGCCCATCGAGCACCGCATCGAGCAGATGAACGGCCGGGGCCTGCCGACCGAGCAGGTCCAGGCGCTATGCCGCGAATACGCCTTCTCGCAGACGCAGAGCCAGAAGAAGGATTTCCTGCGCCTGGGCCTGCTCGGCGACTGGGACAACGCCTTTCGCACCATGGACTTCGAGACCGAAGCCAACGAGATCCGCTTTCTCGATCGCATCCGGCAGCGCGGCCTGCTGTTTCGCGGCCAGAAGCCGGTGAACTGGTGCGTCGACTGCCAGTCGGCGCTGGCGGAGGCGGAGCTCGAATACGCGAACAAGCGCTCGATGACGGCCTACGTCGGCATGCAGGCCATCGACGCTGCCGACCTGGCGTCGCGCTTCAAGTGCGCTCCCGTTGCCGGCAAGCCGGCGCGTGTCGTGATCTGGACCACGACGCCATGGACGCTGCCCGGCAACGCCGCCGTAGGCCTGGACCCGGAGGCGAGCTATGGCCTGTACGACAAGCCCGAGGGCCTGCTGGTGCTGGCCTCGGATAGCGCGGCAAAGCTGCTGGGCGGCTTCGGCATCGCGCACGAACTCCGCGCGGTCGCACCCGGCATCGACCTCGTGGGCGCGATGCTGAAGCATCCGCTGCACGACAACGCAGTGCCCATGGTGGCGGCCGATTTCGTCTCGCTGGACACCGGCACCGGCCTCGTGCACCTGGCGCCAGCGCACGGCGCGGAAGACTTCGAGCTGTGCCGCGGGCTGGGCATCACCGGCGACAACGTGATCGACGGTGCCGGGCGCTTCGTGCCTGGCCTGCCGGTGATCGGCGGCATGTCGCTGGAGGAAGGCAGCAAGGCCATCCTCGAAATGCTGAAGGCCGACGGCTCGCTGCTGCGGCAGGAGCGCATCGAGCATTCGTATCCCCATTGCTGGCGGCACAAGACGCCGATCCTCTTCCGCTCGACGACGCAATGGTTCATCGCCATGGACCATCCCGCGAAGGGCGACGAGCGCACGCTGCGCGAGACCGCGCGCGAGGCGATCAGGGACGTGCCGTTCTATCCGGCATCCGGCCGCTCGCGCATGGAAGCGATGATCGACGGCCGCCCCGACTGGTGCATCTCGCGCCAGCGCGCATGGGGCGTACCCCTCGCCTTCTTCGTCAGGCGCAGCGACAACTCGCTGCACCCCGAGACCTCGCGCCTCGTCGAGGAAGTGGCACAGCGCGTGGAGCGCGAAGGAATTTCCGCCTGGACTCGACTGAGTCCCGCGGACCTGGGCGTGGATGAGTCGGAGTTCGAAAAGCTGTCCGATACCCTCGACGTGTGGTTCGACTCCGGCTCCATCCACGCAACCGTCTACAGGGACCCGCGCCGCCCCGACGCGCACGACCACCCGGCCGACCTGTACCTGGAGGGCTCCGACCAGCACAGGGGCTGGTTCGGCTCCTCGCTCATGACGGGCTGCGCGGCGGACGGCCGCGCGCCCTTCAAGGCCGTGCTCACGCACGGCTTCGCCGTCGACGGGAACGGCAAGAAGATGAGCAAGTCGCTGGGCAACACCGTCAGCCCCCAGGAGGTGGCGAGCACGCGGGGCGCAGAGATCATCCGGCTGTGGATCGCGAGCACCGACTACTCGACGGACATCTCCGTCTCCGAGGAGATCCTGGATCGCGTCGTCGAGATGTACCGGCGAATCCGCAACACGATCCGCTTCCTGCTGCTGAACGTGTCGGACTTCGACGCGCAAGCCGATGCAGTGTCCGAGCACGACCTCGCGAGCGTCGACCGCTACGCCATGGCCCGCTGCCGCGAACTCGGCGAGCAGTGCCGCAGGAGCTACAGGGACTACGACTTCGTCGCGGTGACGCGGCTCATCCATGGCTATTGCGCCGACGAACTCGGCGGCTTCTATCTCGACGTGCTGAAGGACCGGCTGTACGCGAGCGCGCGGGACAGCCACGAAAGGCGGTCCGCACAGACCGCGCTGCATGCGATCCTGAAGAACCTGCTGCTGCTTTCGGCGCCCATCCTCAGCTTCACCGCCGAGGAGGCATGGACGGTGCTGTTCGATGCAGAAGAGGAGAAAGGCGACAGCGTGTTCCTCCACACCTGGGACGAAGCCCTTCCGCCCGGCATGGAAGACCCGGACGTCCGCGACTTCTGGCGCCATGCGAGGCAGCTGCGCCCGAGCGTGATGAAGGCGATCGAAGACCTGCGCTCGTCGGGAAGCATCGGCCGTTCCAGCGAGGCGAATCTGGTGATCGAGGCGCCCGTGGAGATCCTCGAGTCGCTCGCGCTGCTGGGTTCGGAACTGGCCTCGATCTTCATGGTCGCCGACGTGGTGCTGAAGGTGGGCGACAAGGTCGAAGTCCGCGTCAGGCCGACCTCGTTCCTTCGCTGCCGCAGGTGCTGGCGGCACGACGCCACCGTGATGGGCGACGACGCCGAGCAAGCGATGCTCTGCCAGCGGTGCCGGACGGTAATGGCGGGGTTCCCGGAATTGCATGGCGCCTGAGGCGCCTCGGACGGAGTCCGGACCTGGAAAGAAAAAACCCCTGTAGCTGGGTTGCTACAGGGGTTGCATCTTGGCGGAACCGGAGGAGTTCCAATCTCTAGCATTGGCGCGTCTTCCGGAGGCACGGAGGATTTTTTACCAGGTGTTTGGAGTTCCAATCTCTAGCATTGGCGCGTCTTCCGGAGGCACGGAGGATTTTTTACCTTTTTTTTTGAGTTCCAATCTCTAGCATTGGCGCGTCTTCCGGAGGCACGGAGGATTTTTTACCACCCACTTACCACCACATCCCGATTCTTTGGCTGAGGAGTCGGGATTCGAACCGCCGATGACGATCACTGTATGCTCGTACAGTGCTTTGCCATGTCGTCCAGCTCCGAAAGAACGGGAACTGGCTGCCCCGCTCAAGGGTAGCCGGCCAGCCGGGCTTCGTCGGCTACCTCGACTACCGACGCGCCGATCCGGCCTACTGGGGCCGCACGATGCAGGCTCGGCTGCTGAACATCAAGAGCCTGGAGAGCGACGTGCTGCTCCCCCTCCAATACGCCCGCATCCTGGCCATCAAGGAGGGCGGCATCATGATCGCCGGCTACGAGATCACAGCGCGCGGCGCGAAGAGCAAGTCCATCAAGACCATCCAGACCTGGTGGTGCGTCGTCGAGATGGAGACTGGCTATGCAGCGATGGAGCGCCATGCGCCGCGGTCGTCCAGTGGGTTCGATGTGAATGATGACGACATGGCCGACTGAGCACAGCGCCCGCGCTCTCCAGCGGCGCCAGCGCGGGAGCAAAGAGGCAAGACATGTAACATGCCGACATAACCCTGGAGGCGATGATGAAGACGGCTATCAGCTCGCTCGAGCAATTCGCGGCGATGCAGGAGGAGATCGAGCAACTGCCGGACGAGATGTCCCGCATCGATCGGCTATGCGATGTCTACCTGAGCGCCGAAGGTGTGCCGCCGGCCATGCTGCAGAACGACCCCTTCGGCGAGCAGCACCTGAGTGCATGCCGCAAATTCCTCGCCTCCCTTTCGGGCACCGCCGGCTACAACGCGGCCGAGAACGAGCGCTCCGACTTCTTAGACGGCTTCGCTGAAGGCCCCTACACCCCATCAATCTACCGCTACAACGACAGCCGCATGGTGGGCGATTCGCTCAGCGCCGCGGGCGCGATCATCACCGCGATGGAGGTCCGCGCCGGCGATGCGGTGCTGGAGTACGGTGCGGGTGATGGCCAGATCGCCCTCGCCCTGGCTCGCATGGGTTGCGACGTCTCGGTCATCGACATCGACGAGCGCTACCTGCGCATCATCGACCGCCAGGCCCAGGCCATGGGGATCAAGATCAACACCGTGAAGGGCCTGTTCGGCGATCCGGTGCCCGGCAAGAAATTCGACCGCGTGCTGTTCTACGAGGCCTTCCACCACAGCCTCGACCATGCCGACACGTTGCTGCGCTTGCGCGACGTGCTGAAGCCCGAAGGCCGGCTGTTGCTGGCCGGCGAGCCCGTCATCGCGAAGGACAGCTACTGGCGCAAGATCGTGCCCTTCGCCTGGGGGCCGCGCCTGGATGGGCTCTCCTTGCGTGCGATACGGACCTACGGATGGTGCGAGCTGGGATTCCAGCGAGAGTACCTGGTGGAGCAGATGATGCGCACCGGCTGGCTCGTGCGGTTCAGAAAGTGCCCGGCAACCGACCGGGGCGACATCTACACCGGCGTGCTAGCAGGCGAGGTGATCGACCTGGGCGACCCCTCGCTCCTCGTGGAGTCGACCGCGCAGGATGATGGCTGGTTCGACGGCGAGGGGAAAACGCGGTGGACACGCGGCACGGCGTCGGTCGGCCTCGACCAGACCAAGCGCGCGCGCAGCGTTGAGGTGAAGCTGCACAACTTCCTGCCGATGACTCGGCGTGTCGATCTGGTCGCCGGATCGAACGTCGTGCCTGTCACCATGGAGCCGGGAGAAGTGCGCGCAGTGTCCGTGCCGCTGGGAGCGCGATACGGATCGCTCAGCATCGGCTGCAAGCCGGTCACGATCTCCGAAGTGATCGAAGGGCTGGACGATAACCGGCGCGTTGGCGTCGCGGTTTCGACGCTGCGCTACCTTCTCTGAGTTGTGGTCAGCGCGTCGTAGGAGCGCTCGCAGGCAACGCCGGCAATCCGGAGCCGGTCAGCGTATTCCGCCAGCTCTCCCGCGCGTTGGTCAGCCCGGCCGAGCACGTCAACGAGCAGCCCGAGGGCGTCGTCACCATGCTGGCGCGTGCCTGCGGCGGCAGGGCAGGAATTCGCGCGGGCTCGACCGGCGGCGCCGGCGGCTGCACTGCGCACGCCGTCAGAAGCAGCGCGAGCGCGCTGCAGGTCATCTTCGAGAGAAGCGATGCGGGTCTGAGCATTGGAGGCCTCCTGGGCGACTGCCGCGGTGCGGCGCTGTTCTTCGGTGCGCTGCGCACGCTCGGCCAAGCGCTGGCTCTCAGCGTCGACGGCGCGGCGCTCAGCGGCGGCCTGCTGCAGCTCGGACACGCGCACCGTCTGCAGGCCCAGCAGCGCCAGCAGCACGGCAAGACCGAGCAGCTTCCAGTTGGATAGCGCCCAGGTCAGCGGCATAGCTTGAGCTTCCAGAATTCGCGCGGGCAGTTCGCAGCCACGTGGCCCTCTCTGCCGCAGGCGATGCATCTCATGGCGTCTCGCACAACGCGCGCTCAGCCGCGCGGCGGCTCACCAAGCCAGGCAGTTGCCGCCCGCCGGCCATGACCCAGCGCGACAGCTCGGCGCACGCGCCGGCCATGTCGCCAGCGTTGGCCTTGCGCACGAGGGTCGACCCGCAGAAAGCAGGCCGGCCGACGTTGAACGTGAACGACAGAAACGCAACCTTCTGGTTGTCCGTGAGCGGCTTCTTGATGCAATCGAGGTCGTCGGCATGCTTGGCCAGGTCCTCGTAGAGCATGTCGCGGCACTGCTCGGCGGTGTAGGTCGTGCCGAGCTTCAGGGTCGGGTCCACGTGCCCGGTGCACGCGGTGATGATGCCGATCGGATCAAGGTAGGTGCGCGGCACCGTGCCTTCCTTGCCAGCCACGAAAGCCACGGCCGCCGCTGCTGCAACGGCACCCACCTTGGCGATGAGTCTGGCCTTGGCGTTCATTTCGGCGTGACCGTCGTGCCGGTCTTATAGGCGGTCCACAGACTGGCCACCGCGGCGAGCAGGCCAGCGATATAACCCAACGGTCGCGCGAACTTGCCGATCCAGTTGAGCACCTTGAACGCGCCCTTGACGTTGGCGAATGCCTCGATCAGCTCCGCCGTATTGCCTTCGATGCGCTTCGTGGCCGCAGTGTTTTCGGCGAGCTCGGTCTGGAAGGTGCCGAATCCCTCCTCGAGGTTGCCAACTCTGTCCCGCAGCTCTCCGAGATCCGTGGTCGTCGGGTCGAGTTTCACGATGTCGCTCAAGTCGTGCTTCATTTAGCGCCTCACGAAATCGGATACTCGCCCGTAGCAACCAGGCGACTGCCGTTTGCGGCCGGGTACGAGTTGTCGTACTTCAGGATGCCGCCAGTGTTGCCGTTGAAGTTGAACGACAGCATGTTCCCGCCGACGTTCACGTCCCGCCCGGCGCCGGTCGCCTGGAACTGGGCGGTGACCGGCAGTTGAACGTTGATCGCACCGGCGCCGGTGCCATTGGTGGTGATCGAGATGTCGACCGCCACCTTGCAGGAATTGCCGTGCCGCATGAACCGGCCCGACACCGTGCCGAAAGCGCTGATCGTCCCCGATGAAGGCGTGACCGACGGCGCGAAGCTGCGCCATTCCGGAGAGTAGATCGCGCCCGTGGCCTCCGCGAAACGCCCGCCGGAACCGCCACCGTTGATGATGTACGGCGTCTGCGCGAAACGCACGATGTTGGAGTTCAGGGCCTCGATCGCAGGGAAGTTCTGCGCGCCCAGGTCGTAGCCCTTCACCGTCAGGGATGCGAAGCGCAACTCGTTGTTGGAGCCGTTGACGCGGACCGCGTTGTTGCGGGTGTTGTTCAGGCCAACGAGCCCGAAGTCGAGCAGCGCATTGGACCCTTCGACGTAGATGCCGTAGGTGTTCGCGATGCCCGGCTTCGGCTCGCTGGTGACGTTGTTGAATTGCCCGGTGGCGCCGTTCGATGCGGCGCCCACCCAGATGCCATAGGTGCCGGCGTCGAAGTCGCCGTTTACCAGGTGCATCTTCGACACCGTGCCCGTCGTGCCCTGCCCGATGTAGATGCCGGCCTTGTAGAGGATCGTGAAGATGTTCGACAGCAGCGGGTTGTCGCAGCGGAAGAACTCGAAGGCGTTGCTGTTGATCAACGTGTAGTCGGTGACGCGGCTGTCGATCTGCCAGAACGGCCAGAAGTGGATCTGGTTGAAGTGCACCACGTCGAAGCATTCTTCGATTCGGATGCCGGTCATGAGCGGTTGCCCGCGAAGCCGGTTGATCATGAGCCGGCCGGCGTTGCCGTTGATCAGCTTGATGCCCTTGGCGGGATTCAGGAGCACGAAGTCGCTGATGTCGACGTCCGAGTTATCGACCACGATGTCGTAGTCGTAGGCGGTCGGCGTCCATCCTGGCGCCGGCGCGGGCTGCGTGCGGCGCGTCCCGAAGTTGTCGAAACGCACGCCAGACGTGAAGTTGCCGGACTGCAGCACATAGATGCCGTTGCCCATGTGGTCGAAGTGCAGCCACGAGCCGCCTCCTACCGTGCCGATCTGCGGGTTGTAAGGGCTGGCGCCGTCGCCGGTGATGCGAATGCCCTTCGTGACGGACAGAACCGAGGTCGTCCGATAGATGCCGGCGGGCAGATAGACGACCTTGCCGCTGGCGTTCGCTGCGTTGATGGCGGCCTGCAGCGCGGTGGTGTCATCAGCCACGCCGTTGCCCACGGCGCCGAAGTCTTTGACGCTCAGGGTGTCGGCGAGCTTTGCAGCCAGCGAGCGCCCCACGCCGCCGGTGTACGTCGTCTTGTACGCCACAAGGGCCGCGCCTTTCGCCGAGTTGGTGAGGTCGGCGATATCGGTCTTGTACGTGTTGATGTTCGTGACCGCGCCGGCGGCGGTGGCCGAAGCATCGGCCCCGGCCTGCGCCGCATCCTTGATCCCCTTCCCGACGGTGCCTGCGGCATAGCTCTTGGAGGAATCGTAGGCCACCAGGCCCCCGCCTTGCGATGCGGTGCTGGACGAGCCGAGGGCCGCGGCGAGCACATCAGCGTTGCCAGCCGCAGCGGTCAGGAAGAGATCGCCTTCGGCATCGAAGGCCAGGCCCTTGAGTGCACGCCCTGCAGCGTCGGGGAGCACGCCGCTGGCCGCATCACCAGGAGGGAGGCGAATCGTGTTCGCGAGCGCGAGGCCGCTGTCCTGCAGCATCATCACCATGCGGTCGAAATCCCGATTCACGGTGTCGGACTGGAAATCCCCTGAGTACTGGTAGTCCGTGAGCCGGTTGAGCGCCACGCGCCGCACGAGGGCCACGGCGCTCAGGGCCGCGGGTGCGACCGCGAAGACGACCGTGCCGCCGGCTTCAACATCGACCCCTGTCACCGTGTAGTCGACGCCCAGGCTCAGAACAACCCCGTCGACGGAAACATTGATGTCGACCTCATCGAGCAGCTTGAACCCGTAGGCGAAGGAGGTGGTGATGCCGTTGCCGATGTGGTTCGACACGGGGGTTTGGACGGGGACGGTCATTCAGAGGCCTCCAGCGTGACTTCATGGACGCCAGAATCTGGCCGCCAGATTGCACGCTCGACCGCTGCCGGAATCCCGGCGCTGTGCCCGTTGCCGATCCGCACGGGATTGGCCCGAATCGCCCTCGCGCCCGAGTCCAGGTAGTCGTCCGGCTGGGTAGTGACGGCGGGGTTCCAGTCCTTCATCTGGTCCCACATCGGGCCGTCGAGGACGTCGACATGCGCCCAGAGTGCGCCGATGGACATGGGCGCTTCGAAGGCGTCGAGGATGTCCTTGTTCTTGTTCGTGCCCACGTGGTCCTCCACCACGCCGCACGCCACGGCTGGCAGCGGCTTCTTCCCCCCTTGGCCGCGCAGGTGCTTGCGCAGGATCGGCGGCACGAAGCCTCCCGGGCCGTTCGTCTCAACCGTCACGCTCGGGATGTGGTACTCGATCACCAGCTTGCGGATGCTCTCGCACTGCTCGTCGATGTCGCCGGTGAGGCCGATCGCGAACTGCCAGTACAGCCGCCCGGCCGCATCGCTGTAGACCAGCGAGATTGCCGAGGCGTCCGTGTCGATCTTGCCCATGGCGCAGTCCCAGCGGCACGCGGCGCTCACGATGCGCACATTGCCCAGCATCAGCATGGCTTCCCGGTTCGCGCGCTTCAGGACCGGCTTCATCTCATAGGGGATGATCTTCTCGGGGTCCAGCCGGATCTCACCGATGGGCTTGCTGTGCAGCTGGTACTGGCTATCCCACTCGTTCAGGGTTCTCGTCTTGCGCCGGCGCTGCTCCATCTCAGCGCGGTCGAATCGTTCCGGCCAGGCGCTGCCGGCATAGCAGTCGACGACCCCTTCCGGCATTCCGGCGAAGTGCACCTGGGTGCCGATCAGCTGGTAGTCGATGCCAACGACGAGGCACCGCGCGCCACGGCCGATCCCCACGAAGATGAACTCGGGCGCGAAGCCAGGGTCGATCACCATCGCCGGCTTCTCGGTGCGGTGCTCGCGTTCGAACATGCGGATCGTCAGGCAGTCGGCCCCCAGCTTCTCCTGTTCGTCGTAGAGGCTGTCGTGCGTGTGCGGCGTGCCGATGTAGAGTTGCCGCCCGCCCGGGACCAGGATGTGCGTCTGCTCGCCGAGGCGATACCGCAGCTTCTCGCGCGCCTCGGGCGTGCCGATGTTGCGCGGCACCTCCACGTCATCGTTTTGGCACTCGTCGGCGCGCGCGCTCGTGACGTTCGACAGGATGCCCTTGGCGTACATCGAGGCATTCCGCGGGTCCGACGATCCGGTGAGCCACCACGCCTCGACGGACAGTTGCCCTGGCGGCAGCATGCCGCGCGTCAGCGGATGGTTGCGCAGCACGTACTGCGTGTCGCGGCTGGTCTTGTACGCGGTCTTGTCCGCTTCGGACTGATGGAGGATGCGGTAGGTCTGGTCGCAGTAGTAGCGCCAGGCGTTGTAGACGGCGAGGATGGTGGACTTGCCGAAGCCGCGGAAGCAGCGCAGCACCGCCAGCGAACCGCGGTGCTCGAGCCAGTGGCACGCGCGGACATGCACGTCCGGCACCACCCAGTTGCGGGCTTTGGCCCAGATCAGGAAGAAGGCGAGAAAACTGATCTCACGCTTTTCCATGCACCTTCCTGTCGAAGTCCGCCTTCGCCTTCGGGTTCTGCAGGTTGGCCAGCAACTTCGCGGCCTCCTTCTCAGCGTCGGCTACCTGTTTGTCCAGGTCGTCCTGCGGATCGGTCACGGCCTCAGGCGTCTCCTCACCGCCGCCGGCTGCGGTGGCATGGCGCACGACAGTGACCAGCGACTGGATGCGCTGCGTCAGCGCGATGGTGGCCACAGCGTTCTTCTTGACCCAGTAGCGATCCCCGCGGGTCTGTTGGTCCCAGCTCGCGACCGCGACGCCAGTGCCGGGCCATTTGTCGGGGTCGGCCTCGTCGAGGAACACGTCGACCAGCTTCTCGTGCAGCGCCTGAAGACGCTCGAATTGCTCTTGCTTCATTGACCCACCGCCTTTCCGAAATCGGGCGCGCGGTCTGGCATGCCGGTGCCGGGGTTCCACCAGTAGGACTGCCCAAAGTCCTTGGCCGACCGCGCCTTCATCTTCCCGAGGTAGCCCGGGCTCAGGTTCTCCTGCAGGGCGTGCAGGCCGGCGTGGTCAAGCGCGGCGCGCGCGTACCAGATGCCGGTGTAGGGCGTGTTCGCGCGCGCCCACTGCAGCGATTCGGCTGCCGTGTGGGTCGTCTTTCCTGCGAGCTTGCGGTCGATGTTGGTCTTCCCGATAGATGCAAGTTCGAAGACAGAGCCAAGAGCCGGCCCCAGCACAGACTTCGCCGCGTTCGAAACGAATCCGCCGGGCTGGTCTGTTGAATCGGCCAGCAAGAAATCTCCGACGATAGAGAGGCCGCCTCCTTGGGCAACTGCCTTTGTCCAAAACTTGCCCGCGTGCGGCCCCTGCATGTCGATCGGGTCTTTGCCGGCCACCAACTGCTTCGCCTGCAGCGCGATAGCGCCGAGGGCGGTGGTGGTTACCATGAGCGCGCCCGCGTACATCACCCGGTTGGCCAGAACCGGCGCGCTGCCGTCCGTGACCTGCGGCGCCTCCAGCATGCGGCGCCAGTGGCGCGACACCATGGCGATGGGGAACGATTTGAACTGCATGACGCTGCGCGCGAGCTCGCCGCGCACGGTGCCGCGCTGCGTAGCGCCACCGCTGGCCAGAGTCTTCGTCGCGAGGTCTGGATTGAGCACGGCAAACTCGCTCTCGTTCTGGATCAGGCCGAGCACCTTGGCCACCACCTCGCTCGCGCGGTCGTCGTTCGTGGCCCGGATCGCCTCTGGCGTGAGATGCTGCTTGCCACCGAACTCGGTGAGGTCGGCCTTCGTGATCACCTGCCAGTCGGCCTCGGTGATGCCGCGGCGCTCCATCAGCGTGCGGTCCCACTCGGTCAGCTTGCCCCATTCCGTCTTCGACATGCGGGCCAAGCCCTGCATCATCGTGAGAGAGAACGCGCGGCGCAGCGTGTCGGTCCAGGCGTTCATCAGGGATAGCTTCATGGTGCTGTTCGCGAGCCGCCCGCTCCAGGTCTGGCGGATGTTGTCGCCCGTCCAGCGATTCATGTCTCCGATCATCGATTCGGCGATGATCCCGTGCGTGGTCATGAAGTCGCGCGCGTCCTTGCTGGCGGCCGTCTTGCCGAGGTTGGCGATGGCGTCCCAGTACCCGAGCTTGTTGTAGCCGGTCGTCGTCATGAAGGTGCCCAGGTCGGTGATGCTGGAGATCACCGCGCTTCCCAGCTTGCCGAACGTCTGGATGTTGCGCGCGTCGGTGCCGAGCTGCGCGAGCTTCGCGCTCTGCGGCGTGCCGGCCGTTCCGTTGAGCTGGTCCCAGTAGCTCTGCGGGCGCAGTCCGAAGTCGCGTTTGATGCCACCGTCTGCCCGGTCGGCCAGGTCGAACTGCAGGCGCATCTGCGAGTTCGGATTCGGACCGTATCGCTCGATCAGCCCGATGTCGCGCGCCATCCGGCCCACGTGCCCGATCACCGCGTCGTACATGCTGCCGGTGCCGAAGTCCTTCATGTAGGCCATGTAGCTGTCGGCGTCCTTGAAGTGGATCTGCCGCGACTCGCTGCCGGCGTTGGCCTTCGCGCCGTTGCCGCCGAAGGCGCCAGGCTCGCGCTTGTTCGCGCCGTCGCTGCTGATCGTCTCCCAGGCCCGGCCGAGCAGCGCGCGGAACTCCGCGTCCCCCATGCGCGACCCGTCCTCCAGCACGTAGCGCGAGCGGTCCAGCAGGGGCGCAATGCGGTCGACCCACGCCTCGCGCGCCGCGGCGTCGCCGGCTCCGCGCACCTTGGCGGCGTCGTGCGGCTGGGGGATGTAGCCGTACTCCAGCCGCCCCACGTCGCCGCCGGCGCTGTTGAAGCGCTGGCGCAGGCCCTCGATCACATTCAGGTATGCCTTCGCGCCCTCGGCCGCGATCTTGTTGCCGGTGCTGCCGTCGCCGTTGCGATAGATCTCGGTGGCCAGGTCGCGCGTCATCCGCGGGTTGTCGGCGTCGAACAGGAACATCATGACGCGGCGCCCGAAGCCGGCGCCCTCGCCCGTCTTGGCCGCCTCCATCAGGTCGACCATGTTGCCCACGGCTTCCTGCTTGATCCCGTTGATGTAGTGGCCGGTGTTGTCGATGTCGTTCACGAGGGCGCGGCTGCGGCCTTCCTTGAACTGAGCCATGCCTTCGGTGATGCGGATGTCGGTGGCCGCGGTCTTCAGGATCTGGCGCTGGGCGTTCGCCACCTTGCGCGCGGCCTCGGCCTGGATGTCGGCCATGGCGGCCTGCGCGGCCTCGATGACGCGCTGGTCGGTGCTCTTGGCCTGCCAGTCCGGATCGCTGCGGGCAAGGCGGCGCATCGTGGCGTTGATGCGGTCGTCGATGGCCTGCAGCTGAGCGGCCGTCAGGGCGTTGCGCCCCAGCTTTTTCGCCGCCTCTTGTACGGCGGTGACACAATTGGGCTTCACATGCAGTCCTTTCTGTTGTTCCTCGCGGGCATTGCCGTGCTGTTCGCGCCGATCCCGCTGTCCGCTTGGGCCGCGCGCGGGCGCTGGCAGGACGCATGGGAAGCCACGAAGGCGTACTGGAAGGTTCTCGCCCTGATGGTCGGCGCGGCGGCCGTGTTGTCGCTGGTCATGCTCGTCGCCTCAGCTACTGCGTAGGAAGCAGTTCGCCGCCACGTCTATCAGCGACGCATCGCGGGTTTCGTCAGCCGCCTCCTTCTTCACCTGCTCGAGCAAGTCGGCCGCGCGCACGGGCTTGTCCATGCCTTCGAGTTGCACCATGAGGTCGGGCTGCAGGTCCGCGACCTCGGCGGCCTGGCGGTCAAGGGCGGCTGTGTCCGCGGGCGCCGACTCGGCTGGTTTTCCTGAATTGATAGCAGGCTCGCCAGCGCTGACACCGCGGGCCGGAGCCGTCGCCGCGGGCGTCGATTCCCCTGCCGCAGCCAGCATCTGCCGGCCGGTGGCGCGCGGCTGCGCTTCCACTGCGGTGCGCACGCGCGGCGCCGGCGGCGGCCGGAAAGCCTCGTTCAGGGCCAGCGCCAGCGAGCGGGGCGACGTGGCCGGCACATCCAGTTCCGCGCGCTGCTCCCGAAGGCTGGCCAGTTCTGCATCCACCCGGCCGACATCCTCAGCGGCGCGCTGCGCCCGCGCGTTCTGGTCGAGCAAGCCATTCAGCCGCTGGATCTGCGCATCGTGCGTCTCCAGCGCCGAGGCGATCTCCTTGCGGGCCGCAGCCTGGGCCTGCTTGTAGCTCAGCTGGTCGGATTCCTGCAGCTCCTTCGCGCGCGCCTTGATGGCCGCGGCGCTGTCGTCCGGGCGCTGCGTCTTCACCTGATCGAGCTCAGCGCGGATCTGGCGCACCTGGCCGGCGTCGGCGATGTTCCCGGCTTCACCGAGCAGGGAGGCGCGCTGGGCTTCGCCTGCGGCGATCTGGTCGTCCAGCAGGCGGCCGGCGCGCACGGAATCCAGCGCCAGCAGGTCGGACACGCTCACGGGCTCGCCGCGGGCGAGCTGGTCGTGGGCGGCTTCCATGGCGTCCTGGTGCCGCGACATGCCGGCAATGTCGCCGTCGCCGCTAAGGCGGTAGCTGTCGATCGCGTTGAGCGTCTGGCGTACGCGGGCCGCAGCCACGAGGTCAGGATCGCGGGCGATGGCCTCGCGCGCACCAGCGTTCGTACGCTCCTCGCCAAGCCGCTTCATGCCCTTGGTGACATAGGCCTGCGTCTCCTCGGGCAGGAACCGCAGGTAGTCCCCGCCCTCCTTCGCCGCGCGCGCGAGCGCCTTGTCGAGCGCCCCCGGGCCGGCGTTGTAGGCGGCCATGGCCTTGTCCTCGCTGCCGTAGCGTTTGAGCATGGCGTCGAGGTAGTCGCTGCCCACGCGGGCGCGCTCGGCGAGGCTGTTGTCGGCCGCCGGACGGACGCCGAATCCCGGGTCCAGATTGGTGCCGTCCATGACCTGCATCTCGCCCTTGGCGCCCTTGGGCGAGGTCAGCACGTTCCCCTTGGCGTCGTAGCGCTGCCCGTTGCTCTCGATGCCGAGCACCACCTCCTTCAGCGTCGGCGCCGCTTTCGTGCGCGCGCCGCGCACGGCCACCGCGCCGAAGCCGGCCGGCACCAGTGTCGACAGCGCCAGGCCCACGGGGTCGAGCGGATCGTAGGTGCTGGCGATGTCCTTGTACCCGGCGTTGTTCAGGATGGCGCGCTCGGCGGCGTTCTGCGCCACGAACCCGCCCGGGCCGCCGACTGCGACCAGCGCGGCAGTCTTCGCCACCGAGCCGGGCACCGCCACGGGCAGCGCGACGGAGACACCGGCCACCGCGCCGGACACGAGGCCGGCCTTCGTCCGAGTCTCAAAGTCCACGCCCTGCTGCTTGAGTTTGTCGGCCTCGGCCATGCCCACGTCGGCGCCCAGCAGGAACGGCGCGGCCGGGCCGGTCGTGGCCGCGTAGCCGATGGCCTGGGTCGCGAACTGCGAGACGCCGGCCACGACCTGCTCGCTCGCGTGCGTGGTCGCGGGGTCGGGCATGATCTCCTTGGCGCGCTGCCGGAACATGTCGCCCGCCTCGTTGCTGAAGTTCGGGCCCTGCTCGCGCAGGCGCTTGGCGGCCTCATCCTGTTGGCGCTTCTCCTCTGCGGTCGGCGTGCTGAACATGCCGCCCTGGTTGAAGCCGCCGGCGCCCGCCACGTCGCCGAACGCGCCCACCAGCTCGGCTCCGAAGGCCAGCGTGTTCGCCGCACCGCCGCCGACACCCAGCACCGCACCGCGGCCAAGCCCGAAAGTGCTGAAGCCCGGGCCCTCTTTCTTGAAGGGCGCGGGCCGCTGGATCTGGTCGTCGAGGGCCTGGTCGGTGCCCTGCTGGAACATCGCGTCGATCATGGGCTGACCTTCAGGGTGATGCGCTGGCCGCGCTCGTTGGTCACCAGGGTGTTGCCGGCGCGCACGTTGTAGAGGCCCTGCCCGGCATGCACGAGCCGCGCATCGGGGAGCGTCTTCACAAAGTCGGCGAGCGGCATGCGCGCGGGGCCGGCCTGCACGAAGCCGTCGGGCGCCTGGCCGGCGAGGTCGGCCGCGGTGAATGCCTTGATGCGCTTGTCGAACTCCGGCTCCTTCATCCCGTAGGGCAGCGGGATCTTGCCGCCGTTGCGTTCGATGATGCCGCCGGCCGCGAGGTTGATCGCGTTGTCGATGTCGCCGCCCTTCGCCGCGGCGATCTTGAATGCCGCATCGACGATGTTGTTCTCGACCTCCTGGTTCGAGTAGGCGCCGCGCACCTTCTTAGCGATGTCGGCCCGCCAGCCGGATTCCACGGCGCCGTCGATGCGCACCGTCTTGTCGCGAATGGCCTGCTCGCCCTGGAGCACCAGTTCCGCGGTGTAGCGGCCCTGCGTCGTCTTCGAGTTGGCGTAGAGCATCGCCATGCCCATCGTGTTGTCCTTGTCGCCGATCTGCTTGGCGATGGCCGCGATCCGATCGGCATCACCGACCACCCCGCCGATCTGGCCGAGCAGCGAGGCGGCCTGGTCGGGCTTCAGCGTCCGCACGATCTTCTGGAACTGCTCGGCCTCCTGGGGCTGCAGCGGGGACACCTTGCGCCCGGCCCAGGCCTCCACCGCGGTGATGTCCTGCGTGCGCTGCTGGAAGACCTGCAGAGCCTGCTGAGGGTTGGTGATCTGCATGAGCGGCGCGGCGCCGATGACACCCACGCTCTGGGCCGCCGCCCAAGCCTCGCCGTTGTTGACCTTCTGGCGCAGGCGGTCGTCGATCTGCTCGGCAGCCTTCAGGCGGCGCTCGCCGGCGGGGTCCGTGCCGCGGGCGGGGTTCGAGCGCTCGGCGCGCGCGTCTTCGAGGATGGCCGCACGCTGGGCCGCAGACTGGTTGGCGAAACCGGACACCGCCTTCTGCGTCTCCAGCAGGTCACGCAGGCGCGGCTGCAGTTCGGGAATGCCCTCGACCTGCTGCACGGCGGTGGCGATGAACTCGGGGGATGCGGTGGCGCCGTTGAGCGCCATGTCGCCCCACTGGTTCAGCGTGTCGGTGGCGGTGTTGAAGCGCTTCGTGGCGTCCCGCTCGGCCTTGTCGGCGGCGCGCGCCTGCTTCGCCTCGATGCTCGTGCGCCAGCCGAAGAGCGTCTGGTCGAGCGTGTTGCGCTTCGCCGGGTCGAGCGCGTCGCCCTCGGGGCCGGCGAGGCGCTTTTGCACCTCTTCGATGGCCGCCACGCTGCCCGACTGCATCGCCTGCTGGCCCGCGCGCCGGAACTGGTTGAAGGTCACGCCTTCGATGAAGGTCTGCTTTTCCTTGGCGATGCGCTCCGCAGGCCAGCCGGCGCCCGGCCCCATCTGGTCCACGAACGTGCCCCACTGCTGGATTGCGGCCTTCGGGTCCGTCGCGGCGAAGCGCTGCATCTGTTCGTTGTAGGTGAGCAGGCCGGCGGCCACATCCTGCTGGTCGCGCTTGCGGAAGGTGTCGAACAGACGGTTCTGGAGTTGCCCTTCCAGCCCTTTGACCTGGGCGGCCACCAGCGGCGCGCGGTCGGCGGGCACGCCCTTCAGGTTGTCGGCAATGATCTTCTGCGAGGTGTCGCGCCACGCAGCGGTGGCTGCGATCTTGTCCGTCTTGCCATCCAGCACGTCGGCGTTCACCGCGTCGAAGGCGTCGGCCAGGCCGTTCTGGATGTTCGCGTGCGCGGTCATCACCTGCACCTGCGTGGCGCGGTCGGCCGCGATCTTGGCCTCGTGCTTCTGCTGCTCGAGCATGCTGCCAGCAATGCCTACAGCTGTCGCGCCCAGCCGCTGGGTCGCATCGCCCACCTGGTTGTCGACCTGGGGCATCGGCGTGGTGTCGCCGCCCTGTGGCACCCGAAAGCCGAAGTTGCCGGTTGGAATCTTCGCCATGCTCAGGCCCTCGGTGCGTTGGCGCCGCCGGTGTTCCAGCCGCGTGCGATGGTGGCGCCGCCCTGGAGCGCGGAGGTCCACGAGCCAATCCGGGCTGCATCCGCGGCATTGCGGCTGCGCTGCGCCGCGAGGTTGCCGCCTTGGGTGATGCTGCGCGCCCGGTTCTTGCCGTCGTAGATCGCCATCAGCGCGTCCTCCTCGCTCTGCTGCTGGATCTCGGTGTCGATCTGCTCTGCGGTGCCGGCGCCGACCACCACGCCAGACCCGGCCAGCGCGGCGCGCGCTTCGGCGCGCTGCTTGTCGGCCGCCTTGCGGATGGCCCGGGCCTGCAGCTGCGCCTCGCTGGCGGCATACGCCGCGTCGTCGCGCGCGATCTGTTCCTGCTGGCTGGCGATGGCGTCGGCCTGCTTCGCCTGCTGCTGCTGGCCGTAGACGCTGACTGCGGTGCCCGCGGCGGCCAGGCCGACCAAGAGTGCTGTTTCGATGCCCATCTCAGACCTCCAGGGAAAAAAGAGTGCCTGCCGGCTCGAAGCCCAGCATGCGATAGAACTTGCCGGTGCTGTCTTCGTGAATGCCGGTCGTGATGCCGAGCCGCACCTTCTTGGCGCCTTGCCGGGCGCACCAGATGCGGAAGCTGTTCACCAGCTTCACCGCGGTGAATGCGTTGCGCGCGTCCTCGCGCACAAAGAACGAGAACTCGTAGCCGTGGCGCTCGTCGCTAAACCACCACTCGGTCACGCCGCCGGCAATGCCTCCGACGATCGCGCCGTCCTTGCGTACGACGAAGACCACGCCGGCGCCGGCCGCGAGGCTTCGCATCAAGGCTTCGACCTTCGCGACGTTGTACGGAATGGCCGCATAGCTCGACGTGTCGTGCAGGATCTGGCCGAGCGCAGCGATCTCGGCTGCGTCGTCGGGCGTGGCTACTTCAACCTTCATGGGCTACCCCTCGTTGATCGTGACGCGCCGGATGACGTCCAGCAGATGGAACGGCAGCGGGTACGGTTGGGTGATGATCTGGCTCGTGCGGTAGATCTCGTCCGAGAGCGTGGTCTTGCGCACGTCGCCGGAGAACACGGGCGGCGGCACGTCCAGCAGGTCGGCGCCGAAGCGGCGGAACTCGATCTCCTGGCCATTGATCACGGCCGCGGTGGTGTCGAGCACGCGCAGGATCACCTCGTTCACGTGCACCTGCGAGCCTTGCGCTGTCGTGCCATTGCCGCCGGACTCGGGCTGCAGCATCTCGATCAGGCAGGTGAAGCCGAGGCCGATCTGCACCGACTTGGCCGGCCGCGTCAGAGTGACCGAACCACCGGACACCTCGTAGGTTCCCAGATACGCGCCATCGGCCCACGCTTGGACGGTTTCGCCTTCGAGGTGGTCAAGCCCTGTCCACGTGGCCTGCCCGGTCGGGTGAGTTCCGCTGATGCCGCAGTCCACCAGCATGTCGGGGTCGAACACCTCGACGTAGCGTTTCGTGGTGCCGCCGACGGTGCGCCGGACGATGCTGTAGGCATCCTCGCCGGTGGCTGTCGGGATCGTGGCCACCGACTCGAATGCGCCGTTCGTGATCCACCGCGACCAGCCGGTGACCTCCTGCTCGATGTCGTAGGCGCACACCGCCATCTGGCCATCCGACCGCACAGCGTAGAGCGCGGAGTCCGGCTCCTTCTGGTGCGCCACCTGGGTGACGCCCGGCCCGGTGATGTGGGAAGCGAAGACCGTGCGGTCCGGCGACGAGAACCCGTCGATCTCGTAGCGGTAGCCGATGGCCGAGATCTTCTTCCCGGCCGCCTGCACGAAGATCATCTCGTTGCCGATCTTGACTGGCCGCACCGAGCTGGCTCCGACCGTGGACTCGTCGGTCTTCTGGATGTTGGTGGCGGTGATCGGCTTCTCCTGGCCACCCTTGAGGCTCATCTCGTCCGCCTCGGTCAGCACGAGCATCTGGCGCGCCGGCACCAGGTGGCGAATCGGGCTGTTGCGTGGCCCGTCGAGCTCGAAGCGGAAGGCGTCGTCGTCGTTGGTGCCGAACTGGAAGTTCAGGTATTCCTGAATGCGGCTGGCCCACACGTTCTGCGGGTAGCCCTGCGAGCCGCCGAAGATCAGGCGCTGCTTGTTGATCGTCACCGCGCGCGGGTAGCCCTGGCGTGCATTCCATGCAGGGCTCTCCATCGTCCAGGCGTTCGCGCCCGCGGGCACGATGGACGTGAGCGGACGCAGCACCTTCACGTTGGCGATCGTGTTGCTCGGCACCGAAACGATCTCGACGAGGCCACCGTTCACGGAGATCACCTTGCCCACGTCGTTCGCCCGGAACACGCGGCCGTCCGGCGACGCCAGCAGCCGGCGAGCAGAGCCGCCGACGACCCCGCCAGTGCCGACCGCCTGGTAGGTGTACGTGTTGGCGTCGATCACCGTGATGACATACGAACCGTTCAAGGCGGCGCCGCCCGTGGTGAAGTGCGAGATGGTGTCGCCGGTGGAATAGCCATGTCCGGTGACGGTGGCGATCACGCCATTCAGCCCGTTGGCGATCATCGCGCCGATGGTCTTCGCCGGTTCATAGAAGGCATAGTCCGACGACAGCGAGATGATCTGGCCGATGGTGCCGACGCTCGAAGGCGCGATGCCCATTTGCGGGCTGCCGTCGAGGTTCCACCCGAAGGCCGGCAGGTTCACCGTCGGGAACGGCGTGCGGATCGTGATGTTGAGATGGAAGTTGTCGACGAAACCGGTGATCAGCGCGTCGCCGCCACCGTAGAGGATGTGCCGCCCGACGTCCGAGTTCAGGAAGATGGTGCTCGCTGCCGTCACGGTCGCCGGGCCCACGCCGGTCTGGCTGAGCGTCAGCGCCACCTCAAGGTAGTCGCCCTGCTCCTCAAAGGGTGCCGTGATGAAGGGGATGCTCGCCATGCCCCACTGCGAATCCGCGAAGCGCTGCAGGCGGTACGGGAACACGTTCTCGTGCACCAAGAACGCCGTGTCCGCCTTCTGCACATAGTTGACGGTCGGGAGCTGCGCGGCGGTGTAGGGGGAGACGACTTCGTAGGGCGAGCCGGACAGCAGCACATGGGCGCGGTCCTTGATGAAGCGGATGTAGCCTTCGCCCATCTCGAGCACGTAGGCCTGGCCGCGGTTGAAGACGAAATCGATCAGCCGCGCCACCTTGGTCTGATCCTTCGTCGCGCGGATGAAGCGCGTGCCCGGCCGGCGCTTGGCGCCACCTTGCACCGTGAGCACGCAGTTCTCGATCCGGCGCGCGCCGTTGTTGTACTTGGCGATGTCGACGCGGCCGAGCGCGATGGCGGGGGAAAGCTCACCGCCGGTGAAATTGGTCTGGATCAGCGAAGCGCGAGCCATTACATCCGCCCCGTGATCAGCGTGAAGTCGTCGCTCAGGGCGTCGCTCGGGTTCTCCTGGGCATCAATTGCGCGGGCGGACTTCGCCATGGCGATGTACTCGGCTTTCAGCTCGTCGCGCAGCGTGGTGGACTGGGTGACCGGGTATGCCAGCTTCCAGAGCATGCGGGCGGTCATGAGCTCCACGAGCTTCGAGTCCCAGGTTGCCTCCTGGTCGTTTCGGAAGACGTACACGATCGGCAGAGCCGTGCCGCTCGCCAGGATCCGGCGCCCCTCGACCTTGAAGCGGTTGCATGCGGGCATGCCCACCTTCCAGTCGCCGATGCTGATCATGCGCAGGTAATCGCTGGGCAGCGCGAACTGCGCGGAGAAACCGAAGGCGGGCGTCGTCGCCATCGGTGCCAGCACGTCGCGCTTGATCGCGCAGTTCCAGTCGTTCTCACGCAGGATCGAATCGCGCTCCGGGCCGTAGAGGTTGGAGCACAGGCGCGCAAGGTCGCCGGGCTCGCTGAAGGAAGCGATGGGGGCCTTGCCCAGCTGCAGCAGCGCGTTGGAACAGATCGAGATCGAGGTGGACATCGGCTTCTCCAGAAACGAAAAAAGGGGAAGGCGTGGCCTCCCCCTCCGGTTGCAGGGGCGGACCCCTTGGTTACGGTGCGACGAACGGGACTTCGACGCGGATCGCCTGGTTGGCAGAGCCTGCGGCGCCGCCGAACGTCAGGTACAGCTCGCAGTCCTGCGGCAGCAGGTAGGTCTGGCCGTTGATCGTCTTCGTGCCGGTGTTGACCTGCGAGGTGGACGCTGCGTTGATCGCCGCCGCGTTGACCACGGCCGTCGCGTCGATGGCCACCTTGGTTTTTGGGTCGCGCAGGCCCACCGACAGCGTGCTCGACGCGGTGCCAGCGGCGCACGACACGGTGACGGGCAGCAGCAGGCGCGAACCCTGCGGCAGCACGATGGAGGTGCCGGCCGTGTCGTTCTGCGCGGGCGCTGCGTAGGCCGCGGGCGTCTCGATGACAGCGACGCGCATGCGGTTGAAGGAAGCCGCGGGCGCCTTGGTGCCTGCGGTCTGTGCCACCTGGGTGCGGGTGACGGTGAGAAGTTCAGCCATTTCGTTTTCTCCTGGGAGTTGGTCCGGGGTTCGCGCCAGCGATTACTGGAACGAGACTTGGACGACCTTCTTCTCGTCCTGGCGGCCTGCGCCGTAGCTGCCGGCCATCGACACCTGCAGCGAGTTCTTCTTGTCGGGGCGCTTATCGACGCTGCCTTCTTCGAAGCCCATGCCGAAGTGGATGGCGCTCTTGGCGTAGGCGGCCGTGGTGTGCACGGCGCCGGCAACCGTGGTGCGCTCGTACGGGATCCAGGTGAAGCCGAGCCACTTGTTGGCGATGTTGCCTTCCTGGATCATCTTGCCGGCCATGAAGTCCGCGCTCGTGAGCGTGGTGTCGCTCAGGATCTGGGTCATGGCGAGCGAGTCCCACAGGAAGAACAGCTCCTCGTCGTCGGTCTCGTTGGCGCGGAAGATCGCGCGGGCCTGGATGATCTTGGCCTTGGTCAGGCCCGTGCCACCGGCGGCGATGATCTGGCCGGCGGGCAGCGTGTAGGGGCCGGTCGTGCCGTCCACGCTGTTGATCGTGCCCAGGGCAGCCGCGAAGATGATGTCGTCGATCTTGCGGTTGCGCGCGGCGACGAGCTGCTGCATGTACTGGCCGCCCGTCACCGGGTTGACCTTCATCTTCGGGATGTCCGCCTTGTCCAGCGGCAGAGCCTTGAAGAAGTCGCGCATCGGCACGGTGCGCGCGGTGTGGTCGATGTCGGACCAGATGGTGTCACCGTGGCGGGTGACGTTCTCGTCCATCTCGACGGCGCCGAGGTTGTTGATCGTGAAGCTCGCGCCCTCGATGGTGCCGCGGTCGAAGACGGTGGCGCGGAGGCGGGAATCCTTCTGTTGGGCCAGCAGGCGCAGCGAGGAATCGAACTGCGTTACGAACTGGCGGGTCACGGTATCGGTCATTGAGAACTCCTGAAGTTTTGAACTGGTGTTCGCCGTTCAGGTGATCCGTTGCCGGGCCTGCGTCGCTGGCTGCTGCGGGCTTCTCGGTGATCCCGCATGCCAAGCGGGGCCGTGGCCTGCAATGTCAGATTTCGACGTGCCGGAATCCCGGCAAAAGAAAAGCCCGCTCAGCTTTCGCTGGCGGGCTGAAGGTCGACTGCTCGACCAAGGAGACGCCCACGCTCAGATCGGTTCGTTCTTGCCCTTCGTCTCGCGCGCGAGCAGCGCGCTGTAGCGCTCGGTCACGGACTTGTGCTTCGGGTCTTTCGGATCGCTGTAGGCCGCGAAGTTCTCGGTCAGGAAGTCGGCCGCCGTCTGCGCGCCGCCACCAGTCCCGCCGTTGGCTGCGGCCGGCGTCGCGTCCTCGCCCATCTCCTTCGACAGCGCAGCGAACATGCGGATCGCGACCGGGTTGTTGCCGATGGCCTTGTCCACCTCGTCGTAGGTGAAGCCGGCCGCGGCGCCGACCTTCACGGCGGCAGAGAACGATGCCCTGATGTTGGCGTCGTAGTCGTTGCCCCAGGTCTTTTTCAGTTCAGCGACGGCCGTCTCGACCGTCTCAGCCTGGCCCGCGCCCACCAGGCTGGGCGCCAGCGTGGCCCACTCGTTCATCACGTTCTCGTACTGGCTCTGGCTCAGCCCCCAGCCGTGGGCCTTTTCCTTGAAAGCCTTGGCCGTAGCATCATCGAGCTGCAGCGACTTGAACGTGTCGTTGTCCGGCAACTTGTACTCGTCGGCCGTCTTGGGGCGGATGTCGCCGCTGCCCATGCGCTTCTCCAGCGCGCTGCGGTGCTCGTCGACCTTGCGCAGCGACGCCACGAGGTCGAGCTCACCATCGGCGCCGTTGACGCGGAACTTCTCGGGGATGGACTGCGGGGTCCACTCGTTGCCGCCGCTCAGCGCCGAGCCTGCTGGATTGCCTTCGCCGCCTGCTGCCGCGCCTGAGCCCGCCGCTGCGCCCGGTTGACCGCCGGCGGCTCCTGCACCACTGCCGGCGGCACCGGCTGCGGCACCCGCTGCACCATCGCCACCGCCAGCCGCGCCAGCTTCTCCTTCCATGTAGACATGTCGTGCTCCGAAGTTCATGGTTCGTTCTCCTGGGTGTCGGGCACGGAATTGGCCCGGTTGATCATGCGGATGATGTGCTGCACGACTTCGTGCTCGCCCATGCGGTGATAGGTCTTGATCACGGCGTCGATGCCGCCCTCGACGACAGCCGGTTTGCTATAGCGGCGCACGAGGTCTTCAAGGATCTGCGCGCCGCGCTTGTCGACTTCGAAGATCTGGCGATACAGCTCGGGGAGCTGTTCTGGCGAAACATCGCGGCTCATGCGGCTACGGCAGCGTCGATGGCCGTCTCGCCGGCCTTCATCTGCAGCGCCTGGGCCTGTTGGTCCTGCTGGGCTTGCTGCCGGTTCCGGTTGTCCATCTCGCGCTTCTCGGCCAGCTCTTCAGGACCGCGCAGCAGCTTGGCCGGCACGCCTAGGGCCTTGCCCTTCTCGTAGTTGGCATCGTCGAGCTTGATGTTGTCGAGGACGGTCATGTCCTGCGTCGAGCCAGCGAGCGCGAGCAGGCCGGCCACGAAGGTGTCGATCGCCGTGACTTCTTCCATGAGCTGGCTGCGTGCCAGCGGGCTGATGTACTTCACGGTGTAGTCGCCTTCGAGCAGGCCCTCGGGCACCGGGCCCAGCTTGGCGACCAGCGCGCCCGCGCGATAGGCGATGTTGAAGCAGCGCTCGACCGTGACCTGCAGGAACTCGGACTGGAAGCGGCCGACCAGCGGCGCCATGAGCTGCCGGATCTGGTTCATGTCGCGAGCGATCTCTGTGGCGCTGCGCACCGGGCCGCCCTGGGGCGTGAGCATGTCGGCCAGCAGCGCCCGGCGGATGCCCTGCTGCAGGTCTTGGCACTTGGAGAACGACACGTTGAAGTTCGCGCCCGTCTCCAGCGGCGCCATGCTCTCCAGCGATGCCATGGCCACGATCTTGCGCGGGCCGATGCGGATCGTCTTCGGGTTGAGCACGCCGTCATCCACGGCCTTCCACATGCCGCCCACGGCGATGTCGAGGCTCATCAGCTCGAGCTTCTTGATCTGGTTGAGCGTCTTCACGTCGGGCAGGACGTTGGAGCCGAGGCCCGTGGCATACGGCGTGCCAGGGATCAGGCGCCAGCGCGGCACGGCGCACGGGAACTCGTGGTAGCCCGACTCGCGCACGATGTGCTTCTTGCGCTTCTCCATGTGGCAGGAGCGGAACGGCAGGTTCTTCGACAGCGCGGCGCCGTACTCGCCTTTGCGCCGCGGCTCGATGGCCCAGAGCATCGGCACCTTCTCGGTCAGCTTGCCGTCGTTGAACAGCTTGGCGGTCTCGTCGCTCACCTTGTCGAGGCCGTATTCGGCGACAGCCTGCTCGACCGTCATGTCGAAGCACCGGTAGATCGTGTCCACGCGGCCGGCAGGCTTGCTGCTCGCCACGAAGCACTGAGACAGCGGCCACTGCTCGAAGTTGTAACCACCGATGGGCCGGCCCTGCTCGTCCTTGCCCTCGTCGATGTAGAGAACGAACCAGCCCGCCGGCACGATGTCGCTGTAGCACTCACCGGCTACCGCGCCGAAGCCCGCGGAGTTGATGTGCTCGAAGAGGAACTGCGCCGCGCCGTCCATCCACGCGGTCGTCTGCTCGTCGTCCTGGCCAGCGTCCAGGCCGAACCAGCGCGAGTTGTCGGGCGTCATCCAGCTGGCGAAGTTGGACTTGAGCACTTCGCCAGCATCGATTGCGGTCGAGTCGTAGAGCACCGCGCGCTGGTTGGCGGCCGTGGTGCCGGCGGATTCGGTGGGTGAGGAGTACCAGCCGACAGCACGCTCTGGCGCGAGGTATTCAAAGACCTCCTGCCAGATCGTCTCGTGCGGGAGTCGCTGCGCCGCCAACTGGGTGTAGCGGCGGTCCAGTTGGTCGGCTGCTTCGGTCATCTATTCCCCGAGGGTGGTTTTTCCGTAGCTGAGCGCCGACGTGGTGCCGGCGCCCGTGGAGAGCGCGGATGCACGGCGCGCGGTCTTGCGCACTGCAGCCTCGGCGTTGGCCTTGCTCGCAGCTTCGGCCGCGGCACGATCTGCCGCGACCTGCGGGTCTTCGCGCGGCTCCACTGGCGCGGGAGCCCTGCCGCCACCTCCGCACATGGCTTACGACACCTTGCGGTCGGTGGGGTGGACCAGCGGGACGTACCAGCCGTCCTCGGTCAGCACGGGGATGGTCGGCTTCGATTCGAGGACCGAGGCCATGCTCGGCAGCTCGACCTTCTCGGGCACGGCGGCGGCGACCTGGTTGCGCGCGATCGTGCGCATCATGGCCTTGAGCTCGGCGATCTCGGCGGCTTGGGCCTTCACGGTTTCCGAAAGGTCGGTGCCCGCTGCTGCGGTGTTCGTCTCGCCCGTGCCCGGGGTGACGGGGGAGGCTTCAGCCTCGGATGCGTCCGGAGTGGGATTGGTGCCCGGGGTGACGGGGGAGGCAGTGCGGCCCATGGTGCGGCTCCTGAAGGGGTTGGTAGGGACGCCGCAATGTCCCGCACCCCTCTGCCGGAATCCCGGCGCAATTCGCCATAGCTTCGGCAGGGTGACCAGTTGTCACCTTCTCCAGCCTGTCCGCTCATCTGTCGGTTTCAAGCCCAAGTTCCCAGAGGGATGCATTGCCTCGGCCCATGCGCTATTGCCAGTCACGTTCGCATGGTCCTTGTCGCAGTCGCTGCATCAACGCTGCGTCGGCGCGGGTGCGGTAGTGCCCCGCCGGTGTTTCTTGGGTTCAGCCCATACAGGCCATCAGCTGTCGCGCCCTGACGTCCCATCTCTGGGAGCGCCTAGTCTCGGAAGCAAAGAAGCCGGAATCTCGGCTATTTGAAGTTGGCGGCCGAAAGGATGTCGTTCAGGTTCAATGGGACTTCATCTCGCGGCTTGCGGGTAACGGCGCACCACAAGGCAATGAGCCGCTCGCCATCAACATGGCTCGGCTCCGGCTCCGAACCGAGGTTTTTCCAGTCGCGCACAGTGCTGCTTCCGCAGCCTACGACCGCCGCAATCTGGCCGCTGGTGTAGCCATGTCGGCCCAGATCGATGATGAGCCGGCTCCAGGAGACACGAGGAGATGTTGCGATTTCCTTCAAGGGCGTACCTCCACGATGCGCAGCACGCGGCTGCCGATGGTCACGGTCATGTTGGGGCGGAACGCGAAGAAGTCGGCGTGCGTGTCCGGCAGCAGCATGGGGATCACCCGCCAGTTGCCTCGGCCTTTGGGGCGACAAAGCAAAGTCAAGCGCCCTCCTTCGGCACGATCGCCACGAACTTCCCCAGCCTGCAGACGTTCTGCGCGCTGGTGGTGATGGCAGCGCGCTGCTGGATGGGGCGCTGCTGGCACTGGCCGTAGCCGTGCTGGGCGAGCTGGCCTTCGAGGCGCCAGTGGGTGCAGGTGGCGCAGGTCATTGGATCGGCCCAAGGTGCGCCGGCTGCTTCGGCATGCTCTTCAGGACGAACTGCGCGGTGCCGAGCAGCCTGTCGAACGCCTGCTCCGATCCCTCGGCGTTGGCCATCATCACGCCCGCCACGCTGCACAGCTTCATGAGCACGTCGCCGATCTGGCTAGCGTCCTGCAGGTTGCAGGCGGTGAGGTAGTCGCCCACGACCTTCTTGGCGAACTCTTCGGCTTGCTGCTGGGTGATCTTCATGCCACCCCCAACAGCTCGCCCTGCACCACCGGCTGCGCGATTTGCTCGATGCGCGGCCGCTCGCGATGCATGACCGTCATAGCGACGCCGAGCGCCGGCCATGCATGCGATGAGACGCCGTACAGTGGGCCGGGCTGCCCCTTCGTGCCGATCTGCGGTGTCTTGCCGCCGCCAGTGGCCGGGAACAGGTCGATGAGCGCCTGCCGCACGTTCGCGTCCTTGGCCTTCGATGTGCCGCACAGGTGCAGCTTCACCTCTCGGCGGTAGACGAACTCCACGGAATCAGGTGAGTGCCAAGCCTGTTGGAAGCGGCCGATCCAGCGGCAGGTCTCGAAGACCTCGCGGCCCACGGCCATGCCGTAGCTCGCGATCATTTCTATTGCAAGGTGCTGAGCCTCCAGTCGTGCATCGTTCTGCAGGAACAGAAGCATGTCGCTGTTCTGCATCACTCCGCTTTCTGCAACTCGTGCGCCGTCGTAGCGCACAAAGCCGGTCTGCGTTGTTCCGGGGTCGAGGGCGAGGATGATCATGCTGCAAGTCCCTCCGCGCGTACCGAGGCGCGCACCAGGTTGAACGGGGTGTGACGCTGGGCGAACTCGAAGACGCTGGACGCCGGCCGCGCGATCAGGGCTGCGCGCTCCTTTGCTCGGATGGCGTTGGCGCGGCCCTGCGCGATGCCCAGCGCGTGCGCCACCTCGATACCGCTCTGCGGGCTCTCCAGCAGCCACTGCTTGAGCTCGGGCGTGAGCTTCCAGGTCGACTTCGCGTCCGTCTGGTTGGCCTTTGTCTTCGCGGCCGTGACGCCCTTGCCTGATGCCGCCATGTGCTCGCCCCAGGCCTTGCGCGTGCCCGACACGATGTGCTTGGGCGCCACGCAGTCGTAGCTTTCGCAGGTCCGGTAGCAGACCCAGCCGTTGCGCAGCTTGCGCTTCGGGTGAGCCAGCAGCCACGAGGCGCGCGTCGCCGTGGTGTGGCCGATGCCGAACACCCAGATCACGTGCCGCGGGCCCTGTGGCAATGCCCGGCCGCGCGCGGTGCGAAGGTGCCAGCAGCCCGATTCCTCGTCGATCACGCAGCGCTGGCGCAGGTCTTCAAGCGTGGCGATGCCGTCGAGGCGTGTGCCCTTCGTGTGGCTCATGCTGCCTCCGCAAATGCGCGCGCGGGCGCGAGATGGTCAGGCAGCGCCGCAATCGCCTGCGCCCGGTGCGTGCGAGCCGACAGCAGCGACCAGTTGCGCGCGATCTGCGGGTGCCAGCGCTCGATCTCGTAGGGATGGAAGCCCTCGCGAATTGCGACCAGCCGCTCGGAGGGCGACAGTGGCGTTTCTTCGGGCTCGGGGCGACGAATGTGAACGGGGTTCATGGCGTGATCTCCTCGGCAAGGAAAGCCGGCTCACGAAGCGCATCGCGCGCCATGGCCAGGGCTGTGGGGGTGGAGCGATAGCGCCCGCTCTCGTGGCGTTCGATGAGGTCGCGAGCCCACTGCCGCGGGTCGCGCTGCTGCGGCTTCAGGGCGGGCTTGATGGCGGCGATCAGGCGCTCGCGGGTGGCACGGGACGCCGGGCGCGGTGCCTCCAGGCGTTGCTGGTCGGGTTGAATGTCGGGCCCAGACTTCGCCAGCCGCTTGAACTCGCCGGCCGTCGGCGGACGATCCGGGAGGTGGTCGAGCGCCCATGCGAGCAGCGCGGGATGCCGCTCGAAGCCGTCGAGTTCTCGGGCCCAGTCTGCTCGGACGAGATCTGCGCCCTCGACTGGCGTGTTGCCAATGCCTTCGTAGCGGGCCATGAAGTCGCGGCCGTAGCGCACGATGAGCCGCTCGAAAATCCTTTCAACCCAGGGCGCGGGGAGAGACATCGCGGGCCTCCGTTTCGACGGTTTCGGACTGCTGCGGCGCGCGTTTCGCAACGCCTGGCGCCCACGCGTTCATGCGTTCTCGAGCCTTTCGCTCGTAGGGCGTTTCGGTGGGCGCGGACTGCTGCGCTGGCGGCACGGCACCCCGTTGCGCGGCATCGCGTCTGCGACCCTCGACGGTGGCCAGCACCCAAGCGAACGGCGTGCGCTTGCCGGTGCTCACGGCCTCGACGGCGCAGTCGGCCAACTCCTGCGCGGTGACGCCAGCGGCCAGCAGCCGCACGAGGTCGGGATGCGAGGGGTTCACGCCAGGCAGGCCGACGGCCTTCATCGCTTTGCAGGCCTCGCCCGCGGAATGCAGTGGCGCGCGCTTTTCTTCGGAATCAGGATTCAGGATGGGGGAATCAGGAATCAGGAATCCGGAATCAGGAATCAGGGTGTTTTGCCCCCCATCTGGAGATGGGGGCTTAACAGTTAAGGACTCGTTATCAGTAGCTGGTTGATTCGAAGTTTGACTGGTCGCTTTAACTGTTAAGGCATGGGGTTCAAGGCGGTAATTCCCTGTTATGTACCCGTTCTTGCCGCGTTCGTGGATCGTGAGGAAACCGTTCTCATCCGGGATAGTTCCGTCCTTTTCGGTGCCATGAGGCGCCTGGTGCTCCACGAATTTCAGGATGAAGATGAAGCGCTCCCCGCCCACCTGGTAGCGGCGGATGAACCCCCAGCGCACCAGTTCCTCAAGCAGTGGCTCGACCTCCACGCTGTCGTAGGGGAACAGCTCGCCCTTGATGCGCTTGGGACGGTCCTCAAGGCGTCCCTCACGATCCGCCATCGTCCACAGGCCGGCGAAGCACAGGCGCGCGAACGGCGTGCATTCGGCGAGGTCTTCGTTCTTGAAGAACCCCGGCTTGATGTTGCGTGCGCGGGCCATCAGAGTTCCCCTCCTCGCCCAGCGTCAGCTTGGCGCACGAGGTTCCAGCAAATCCCACAGAAGTAGAGGAACGTGCGCTTGCCGCCCCACGGATAGCGGCCTCTGGCGATCTCAGCCGCGTCGAGCACCGCATGCACTCCAAGGCGCTCGTTGAACCGTCGAATGCTGGCCGTCCAATCCCGTGACATGCCCAACTTGCTGCTTCCCGGGTCGACGACCTCGGCAACGCGCCACAGTTCGTCCTCGATGCGCGCGCGCTTGGCCTCAAGGATTTCCTGGTAGCCAAGCAGCTGCGCTTCGCGTTCCGCAACGGCAGCCGCCTTCGCGGCCAGCGTTTCGGGCACCACCGTCAGAAGCCGGGCGCCCTTGCCAAGGTTGCATGGTTCACATGACGTGACCAGGTTGTCGATGTCGTTCTTGCCGCCGTTGGCGACAGGATTGATGTGGTCGACGTGCAGCAGCACGTTGGGAGGGTGAGCTCCGCAGTACTGGCACGTGAAGGCGTCGCGCTTGAAGACCTCGAACCGCAACTTCTTCGAGACGGTGGCACGTACTGCTTTCGTCATGGCGTTCCCCTCAGGCGATCAGCCGCCCGTGTTCGCGCTCGTACTCCTGGATCTTGGAGTAGGCCGCCATCAACTCCGCGGACATCTTGTGTCGCACCACAACGTCGCAGCCCATCTGATCGGCCAGCCAGACAAGGGGCGCCAAGCTCTTCGTCTTGCGCATGAACGCAACGAGGCGCTTGGCCCATTGCTCGCCCACGCCGCGCATGAACTTGCACATGTAGCCGTGGCTGATGTGGATCGCGTCGGCGATCTGGTAGTTGTCCATGCCGCTTTGCATCGCGGCATCGGAGAGCGCCTTGCTGAAGCCCGAACGCTCGATCAACTCGAGCTCGACCGCCTCGGGGCGAGGAACCTGCTCTGTCACGGAGAGGCCGGCTTGCCAGCGCTTTCCAGTGGTTTCTTGTGGTTTCCATTCGGTAGGAAAAAAACTGCGATCCATGAAAACGACTCCCATCGCTTTGGTTGATGAAAAAAAGGGCTTAGGTGGCCGCCCTATCCGCTCAGCCCCCTTGCGGGGGAGTCGGCCGCTTGAGGGCCTTACGGAAGGACGGCCGCGCAAGGCCTCTGAATGGATTCACGTGCACGACGCCGCTCTACTCGGAATCGCTGTAGTCCTCGAACGCCCCGCTCACGTACACGAGCAGGACGACGAGGACGAACCAGGCGGTGAGGGGGTGGGCGGCCATGGGTCAGGCTCCGATGGGTGCCCACCCGCTCGCGGGATAGAGTCCGGTCACCACAACACGGACCCCGCGAGGGGTGGACGAAATGAACCAAGAGGACTTCGACGGCTTCAGGGAGCTGTTCGCCAAGACGCTCGAGATGCAGAACCGCGCTGCCGAGATGAGCGAATTGCGGTTCCACGGGCTGCAGGTATGCGTCATCGGGATCCTCCGGATGGCAGCGAAGAATCCGAAGCTCGCTGCGAAGCTGGCACCCGAGATCGAAGAAGCCGCGGAACGCATGCACGGTGTGGCGCTGGGCTTTCCGGTCACAGAGCAGTACCTCCAGCAGCGCGACGACATCCTTCAACGGATGCTTCCGACTGGGCTGAAAGAGCTCGTGCGGCTTCCAACGCAGCGCTGACGCGCGCATTGATCTCGGTGCGCCGCCTTGTTGCGGCGCTGGGCCGGATCAGCGCCGGCGTGCGCGGGCCCTTCTTCTGGGTGCTGCGCATGTCACGCAGCCTTCGCTTCGGGCTCGGGGACTGGGGCGGGCGGCAGTTCCTCGTCGCCGTAGACGTGCTCGTAGCCGATCGCCAAGCCGAGCCGAGCGGCGGTCGTGATCAGCGCCTTCGCCATCGGCTGGGGCACGGTCTGACCCTTTTCGTAGAACGAGACGTTGCTCTGAGAGCACCCGAGCTCGGCTGCCAGCGCGGCCTGGGTCAGACCCAACCGCTCACGAATTGCTTTGATGGGGTTCATGTCGGAATTATTAGTCGGACTGATTGTCAAAGTCAACAGCCCGACTGTTTGATTCTCATGAGCCGCACTAATAGGCTCGCTTGATGCCCGCCAAACCCTTAACCGTCCGACAACTCGGAGACGCAAACCGATTGAAGGAGCTGTTCGCGCAGTGGCAGGCCGACCGGAAGCAGGCGAAGCTGCCGGCTTCGCAAGACTGGTGTGCCGGCGAAATGGGCTTCGGCCAAAGCGCTATCAACCAGTACCTGAACGGGAAAATCCCGCTCAACCCTGAGGCCGCGTCGAAGTTCGCCGCGCTCCTAGGCGTCGACGTCTCGGTTTTCAGCCCTTCCCTCGCGGATGAGATTCGCAAGCTCTCTGCGTCCGCGCTCGTCGCGCGCGAGGGCCTCCCGGTCTACGGCAACGCCGAAATCATCGAGTCTCCGCCTGCCGACCGAACCATTCGCATCAACCAGTTCGACACCGGAGGGAAGATGGGCCACGGACTCGTGCTGCAAGATCAGCCAGGCGTCATTCGCAGTTGGACCGTCAGCCCCGACTGGGTCCAGAAGAACGTGCACCGCATAACCAGCCCGAAGAACCTGGCGATCGTGACCGGCTTCGGTGACTCGATGAAGGGCGTGTTCAACCCCGGCGACCCGTTGCTGATCGACACAGGCGTCACGCGCGCCGACATCGACGGCATCTACTTCTTCCGCGTTGGCGAAGAGGGGTTCGTCAAGCGTCTACAGCGCATCCCCACCATCGACGGAGTGATCTTGCGGGCGAAGTCGGCCAACACCGATTACGACCCGTTCGACATCGTGAAGGGCATGGATTTCGAGATTTTTGGCCGAGTGGTCAAGGCCTGGGAAAGCGAGGACTTCTGATGCGAGCCAATGCAATATTCATCCTTGCCGTGCTGGCCGCTGGTGGTGTGCACGCTCAGGACTGCGCGCGTGCTACGCGCAACTACGAGGTGTCGATCAACTCAATGCGGCCGGACGCTGGCATGGTTGATCGTGCCGTCCGTGAAATGCAGGCCGCGTGCGGGTACGGCCCGGCGGCACCCCTCCCCCCGCGCGCCCAGTACCAACCAGAACCCGAACCCAACCCAGTGCGCCGGCCGCCCGGCCAGTTCGTGAACTGCGACCAGGCTGGCTGCTGGGGATCCGCGAACGGCGTGCGGTACAACTTCGTCGCGGGCGGCAATCTACAAGGGACGAACGGATCGTTCTGCGCGCGCGGGGCCGGCAACACCTTCCACTGCAACTGAGCTGCCTACTGGAGGTCCACCTCGATGCGCCCTTCCAACCTCCCCAGCAGCGTCACGCTCGCTCGCAAGCTCGCTAGCTTGGCGGCGGCATCTTCGTCGTCGACGGCAAAGAAGTTGAGCGCCCACGTACTTCCGCGATGGGTGTATTCAGCAACGTACTCGGTTTGGGCCTTCCAGCCCGCGATGCGTTCTTTTTCAGCCATGAGGAGGCTCCATGTATTTCGAGATCTATTCCACCGTTGGCGGGTTACTCGGTGTTCAGCAGTGGCGTTGGCGGCTGAAAGGCGCAAATCACGAGATCATTGCCAGCGGTGAGGGATACAACTCGAAGGAGGCCTGCCTTCACGGCATAAGTCTTCTCCAGGCCACGAACACACAGACCCCGATTCGCCAAGTGTTTGCCTGAGCGTACGCGCGCCCGCGCGACCGCCTGAACCCTGCTGGGGGCACCAGCACCAAAGCCCGCCGCGCGCGGGCTTTTTTTCGGACCGCGGCAGGAATTATCAGTCGGACTGTTGACAGATAAAGCAGCCCGACTAATAATTCATCCATCCCAACACGGAGATGGACATGAAAGCAGCACCCCAGACAAGGGACTACGGACGGAACTTCCGCCCGATGCCGGACCTGATCCCCGACATGGCCGTCGACCTGGCCGAGCTCAACGGCTGGAAGGTCGGGCGCAACTTCTTCCCGGCCAAGGCTGATAACACCTCAGACGCCGGCGACCGCGCATACCGCGAGCGCTGCGACGAGATCCGCACGCGGCAGTGGCGCGAGCTGGACGCCTCGACGGTCGGCGATGTTGCGCACGATGAGCGCCTGGCCAAGTGCCTGCGCGATGGACGCGCGCCGGCCGAAGTCGGGAAGCTGCTGATGGACCTGGTTCATGAGCGGATCGAGGGCATCGTCCGGAGGAACGCATCGTGACCGCCCCGCGCAAGACCACGGTGACGGTCGGCGGGCAGCAGTTCACCGTGTGGGCTGGGCCTGCTGGAGTGATCGAGGTGACGAAGGACGTGCCGCGTACCCGGATGGGGTTCCGCCGGGTGGCGCTGGCGAGCAAGTGCGCCAAGGCTGCGATTGCCGCCGCTGAGGGAGGTGCATCGTGAGCGCCGCGCAGAGCAAGCCGGGGCGCCGCCCGACCGTCAGCGCCGAATGGCTGGAGTCAGCAGCGGCCGAACTGGAATCGTCGGCCGAGGGAAGCCTTCCGACATGGGTCATCCTCGGGCAAGCCCACCGCTACTGCGAAGACTTGGGCAAGGCCGCCATGCTTCGCAAGGCAGCTGGCATCAAGAGCGTTGCAGATCGCCGAGAGTTTCTTCGCGCCAATGGAGTCGAGGCGTGAAGGGCTGGAACTGTCAATGTGCGCGGTGCTCCGGCTCGCGCGCTGCGCTCGCTCATATTGGGGCGGCTCTTGTTGCTCTGCTGCTCGCCGCCCTCGCCAAGACGCAGGAGGCTGCATCGTGACCCGCCGCGAGTACATCGCCTGGCTCGCAGGCTTCTTGTTCGGTGCTGCTGGGTTTGGCTTGGCGGCGGTTGCGACGCTTAAGCAGGGAGGTGTGCTGTGAGCCCTGCATACAAAACTCTCACGGTCTATGAAACCGCTGACGGCAAAAAGCACAGTTCGAAGTCCGCCGCGCAGGAATGGAGCGAATGGCTGGCCGACCTTGATGCAGCAAACGAGATGCTGCGAGATGGCGCAACGCTTCTTGCAGTGATTGATCGAGCATGCCAATCCAGGTCATGGAATGGGATGTACGAAGGCGCCGAGCAACGCATGGTTCTTGGGCAAATCACGAAGGACACGGAGTTTGTGATCCGGCATTGGCAATGCAGTGATAAGCCCGGCTACAAGGTTTGCAGTCTGCTGCCTGACGGCAAGTTGCATGTGTTCGGGGATGCCGGTGCGTGGTCTGGCCCCTATGGGGCGCGCGTAGAGATCCGTGACCTGCTGCGTTACTACGCAGCCACCATTGCGAAGAGGGCCGCATGAACACGCGCCGCTACCCCCGCACGACCGATGAGGCTTTCGGTCCATACAACCGCAGCAGCCAGTGCGAGATCGTGCCCATGGAAGACCCGGTGCGCGACTTCACCGCAGTGGACTGGGTGATCTACATCCTGTTCGTGGTGGCGCTGATCGTCGTGGGGGTGACGTCATGAACACCGGCTACCACGCTCCCATCGTCCTCGCCGACGAACGCGCCAAGCGTGCGCGCAAGCAGCGGCCCTATCCGGCCGTGTTCGAGATGCCCACGCCCGACGAGATCGCCGAGGCCGACGAGCGCCACGACATCGCGCGCGCCAACGGGTGCTTCCGCGTGCTCGCGGCCCTCTTCATTGCCCTGCTGCTGATCGCGCTGGGCGTTCATTTTTACTTCCGTTGAAAGGCTGACCATGTTTCTCGGCACCACCAATATTCACGGCGTGAAGGCAATCCGTCTGGAACGAACCGATTTCGGCAGTTTCGTGTCGCACAAGGTCGTATTTGAGACTGACGACGGCGTCGTCGAAGTCTCAGGCTTCGCGCCCCATGACCTTCCATTCGAGCAGATGCCCGACCGCGTCGCGCAAGCATCTCAGGATGTCGTTGAGGCTGCGTAATGGGCGCCGTCGAAACCGACCTGCTGCCGTGCGAGGTGCTGTCACCGCCGGACCGCTCTAAGTTCCTGGGCGGCTCTGACGCCGCGGCTGTGATGGGCCTGAGCCCATGGGCCACGCCGGTTGAACTGTGGAACCAGAAGACCGGCCGTGCGCCGAAGGAAGAGCCTGATGTAGTTCGGCAGCGCATGCTCGAACGCGGGCACAAGCTCGAGCCTTTCATCCGCGACATGACGATCACGAAGTTGCAGGACATGGGCCTGCAGGTCGAACTCATTGCGGTGAACCAGCGCTACACCGATGCCGAGCACCCGTTCCTCGCTTGCGAGATCGACTTCGAGCTGCGGCTCACCGGCCAAGTCGAGATCGGCGGGGAGATGTACGAACTGCAGCGCGAGCACATCAACGCCGACGCCAAGAGCGTGAGCGGCTTCGCTCGCAAGAAGTGGGGCGAGACGGACAGCGAAGACGTGCCGATCGAGTACGCCGCACAGTTCATGCATGGCCTGGGCGTCACCGGCCGGCGCATGTGCCTGGTTGCCGCGCTGCGCAGTTTCGATGACGTGGACATCTTCTGGACGCTGCGCGACGACGAGACGGTGGCGGCCATGCGCGAAAAGATGGTTCGCTTCTGGGTGGACCACGTGCTGGGTGACACGCCGCCCGACCCTATCGAGTTCAGCGACATCAAGTTGCTCTTCCCGATGGACAACGGCCAGCCCGTGGAAGCCACAGCCGAGATCGCCGACAAGGTGCGCCAACTCGCCGACATCAAGTCCCGCATCAAGGACTTTGAGGAGGCCGAAGAGGCACTGACCTTCGAGATCGCCGACTTCATCAGCCCGAACGCCCTGCTCACCTTCGAGGGGAAAGAGATCGCCTCCTGGAAGGGCCAAGGCCACAGCAGCTTCCGCGCGAAGGACTTCAAGGAAGCCCACCCCGCGCTCTGCGCCGAATTCACCAAGCAGCAAACCGTGCGCGTCCTGCGCCTCAAGAAAGGAAAGAAATGACCGTAGCAAACCTCAAGGCCGCAGCAACTGGCCAAGTCGCCGTCTCGCCCGTGGCGAAGTTTTCGAGCTTCCTCGACAAGCTCAAGCCGCAACTGGCGCTCGCGCTGCCGAAGCACATGAACGCCGACCGCATGGCGCGGCTCGCGCTCACGGCCTTCAGTACCACGCCGGCCCTGCAGCAGTGCACGCCGCAGAGCATCGCCGGCTGCATCATGACGGCCGCGCAGCTCGGCTTGGAGCCCGGCATCGGTGGTCAAGGCTACCTCATCCCCTACAAGACCACCTGCACCTTCGTGCCCGGCTGGAAAGGGCTTGTCGACCTCGTAGCGCGCAGCGGCCGCGCCACCGTCTGGACCGGTGTTGTCTTCGAGGGCGACGACTTCGACTACCAACTCGGCGATGCACCGTTCTGCCGTCACAAGCCCGGCGACAACGAAGGCAAGTTCACCCACGTCTACGCCATCGGCCGCGTCAAGGATGCGCAGATGCCTGTCATCGAGGTGTGGACGCGCGCCAAGGTCGAAAAGCACCTGAAGCAGTTCAACAAGGTCGGCGACCGCCACTACGCGAAGGCGAGCGAATCGAACTTCGAGATGTACGCGCGCAAGGTAGCGCTGCTGCAGGTGCTGAAGTACATGCCGTCGAGCATCGAGCTGCACAACGCCGTCACCGTCTCGCATGCTGCCGAGGAAGGCCGCGGCGCTGTGATCGAAGCCGACGTGGTGACGGTGCAGGAAGGCGTCGACGAAGACACCGGCGAGATCAAGGGCGCAAGCACCCAGGACTCCGGCCCGACCTACGCCCAGCTCGCAGACCAGATCAACAAGGCCACGAGCCGCGACACCGCTGACCTGGTGCTCGACACGGCGCGTCATCTGCCTGCTGACCAGCAGAAGGACCTCGCGGCGCTGATCGACGGCAAGTACCCCGTCTAACCCTTTCGGGCGAGCCCGGCCGGCAATCCCCTGTCCTCCCTCCGTTCTGCTTCCCGGCCGGTCCGCTTCGGCGGCGCCCATTTCTACAAAACCGACCGCAATTTATTCCACGTTTTATTCCAGGAGCCTGACCCATGTTCTATCTCGAGTCCTCGACCAAAGCGAAGCTGACCGACATCGATGTCCTGTCGCAGAAGAACCGGCCGCCGGACAGCAACCCGGGCGTGAAGCTCGGGTTCTCCGCAGAAATGCCCAACGGCGCGCTGTCGATGCTGGATGGCTTCCTGCTGGGCATGCTGTACACGAAGCAGGCCGCTGAGCAGGAACAGCAAGGCCTCGACGGCGTGGAGCCCATCACCGACCGCCCGAACCTCACGAAGATCGGCCAGCGCATCGGCCGCTTCTCGTGGGGTGGTGAGCAGACCGGCTGCGAGCTCACCTTCGACTTCGGCCTCGGCGGCAAGAGCGACATCACGCTGCCCGACGTGAAGGTCGACAACCTGCACATCACGCCCAAGGAAGGCGGCACCACGACGTGGACATGGACCTGCGAAATCAACGACGTGGGCGAGGCCGTGTTCGGCAAGCTGGCCACGTTCAAGTCGCGCGACGTGCAGCTGCTGCTCGCGCTTCCGAAGGTCGATCAGTCCGAGATCGAAAACTGATCTTTCGGAGCGCCCCCGCGGCGCCCGCTTCACCCCTTCTGAGTCCCACCATGCCAGAAAAGAGAGAACAGACGATGACCGACAAAAGTGCGCTGAGAGTCGAGTTCGAGAAGTGGCTTAAGCCGTATTGGAGCCGCGAGACTTTCAAGCCAGACGAAGAAGGCGAATCGCAATACTGCGAGGAATGGGTGCAGGGTGCCTGGTGCATGTTCTACGAACTCAAATCCCTCCCCACCCCCGCTACCACTATGGTGGACGAGCGAGGAGAGCCCAAGGCCTTCGACGCCTTCCTGTGCCGCGCGTGGGGCGAAACTGACCTCGCCAGCGCCGAGCTTGTCACCGACTGGGAAGGCGTGCGCCGATTCATGATCCGCGAATGGCTCGGCAGAGAGGATGAAGAGACGCTTCTGCAGATCAAGGACGACTTCGATCGGCACGAAGAAGATCACAACGGGCGCGGAGGCGCACACGAGATCACGTTCGAGATCGGAGGTGTGAGCATCGAGCGCGTCTGCGGATTCGCCACCCGCCCCACCCTCCAGTCTCTGGGAGGCGATGCAGTGGTCCTGAGCCATACGCAGATCGCGGATTGCGTTACAGCGGTCCGCCCGTATTCGACGGCCCTTGCCACCGTACCAGCCGAGGAGTTGATCGCGTTTGTGAGAAACGTCGAATCCGCCCTCTCCCTCACCTCCACCGAGGAGAGCGATGGCGATACCCCGAGCGCGAAGCAGCAGAAGCTGTACGAGCTTGCCGACCGCATCGACTACGAGCGGTTGTGCCTTCGTCCTGGAATGACGCACCGCGACATGACGCCCGAACAAAGGGACCGCATGAATGCTGGCGTCGAACTGCGTCGGTATGCGCGAATCTGGAAGGCTGACCGATGGATCATCGTCCCGCCAGTCGGCCCCGTGCAATTCAGCGCCAGCACGCTTGACGCGGCCTACGAGATGGCCAAGAAAGACGAAGTCCGGAATGCCACTGCCGCCGCTCCTAAAGCCGCAGAGAAGAGCGGGAGGTCGGAATGACGCCGGTGCGTGTGCGCATCAAGTTGTGGCATGGGCAGTGGTACGCCTCTGCCACCGGAGGCGACCGGAAAGGACGCCATCTGCGGCTTGTGAAGGCCATCAACTTCTGCAATCGACTGAACTCCAAGGCCACTCCTAAAGGGGAGGAGAGCAATCATGGCTGAGCAAACCTACGCGCCCTACTGCCTGCATTGCGAGAAGGAGGGCCATCGCACGCATGAATGCTGGTCAACGCACGTCGTCAATGCGCGCAGCAACGAGATTGCCTCCCTCTCCGCCCCTCCCCCGGCAGGAGCACAGCAGGCGGTGGCGGATGAGCAACAGGCGTTTGAAGCGTGGGCCGAGGCGCGCGGGAATCGCCTCGACAAGTTCTGCAGCGCGCTCGGCAAGTGGTCCTACGAGAGCTATGAGACGCAGGCCGCATATGACGCATGGCGAGCTCGCGCCGCCCTCGCTGCCCCGGCAGGAGCACAGCAGGCAGTGGCGCCAGAGCCCGTTCCCGATTCGGTTTGGGAGGCTCTCCAGCGAATGATCGAGGACGGATTGGTCAAGGGGCCTGCCAGCCAAGAAGACGCCCGCACCGTCATGCGCTATCGCGACCGCGTGCGCTTCCTCGCCGCCCCGGCTGCGGCACAGGGGGCGGTGGCGATACTGGCTGCCAAGCACACTGGCATGCGCGTGGACTACTCGGGATTGCTCAAGCAAGCCCAAGTCGGCCTTCGCCGCGAACCCGCATTGGCCGAAATGCTGCGCCAACTCAAGGACCACCTGACAGAACTGGGCCGCCGCTGGTATACGGGAGATGTAGCCGTCGTGGACGAAATCCTGCAACTCTATTGCATCGAGCAAGACACGCGAAAAGCCCTCGCAGCAACCCCAGCCCCCGAGGCAGCGCCGAGCGCAAAGGAGGGAGAGGCGGACACAGCTCGCCTCGATTGGATCGTCAGGCAAGGAGATGAGTTCTCCTGCTCCGTGATCGTCGATGCGCCAGACGATGGCGAATACCGCGTCCATGGCATGGACAACGCTTACGGGCAAGGCAAGACGGCCCGGGAGGCCATCGATGCAGCGATCAAGGGCCTGACTCCTGCAGGGGGTGACCGTGGCTAAGCACACCGATCTCTCCAATTCCGAGCGTGCACAGATAGCCCAAATCCTTGATCGCCGCTCCAACGAGATCGCAGGCTTCTGCGATGAGTACCGACGCGATGCCAAGCACTTCGGGAGCGTTGAGTTCGCCCTTAGCCGAGAAATCGACCGACTGCGCCGCTTGGCTGAGCGCGTGAATCCGGCTGAACCGGAAGACGAAGAGGAAGCCTCCGCATGACTACATCCCCCCAACCCGAATCGCCCGAGCCGCTGAAGGTGGCAAAGAAGATCGAGCCAGGCAGTGAATTGCACTTTGCGCTGCTCGCTGTTCCTGTGGGCTGGAACTTCCTGACCGGCAAGGACTATGCCGACATGCAGACCTTTGCCAAGGCCGTCTGGGACGCCGCCATTCAAGCCGCACGCAATGAGGCTGAGGCGATGAGGGCTGATGCGGAGCGGTATCGGTTCATACGTGGTCGAAATGGCGATTTCACGGTAGAGAAGTACAGCAATGGATGGGCGACCTGTCTCAGCCCGAGAGAACTCGACGCCGCCATCGACGATGCAATGAAGGGAGATGCCCATGCCTGACCTGAGAGACGAGTTCGAGGCGCTGATGCCGGAGCCGGCCGCACATCGGTACATGTCGCACGGCCACAGCTCGCGCTGGCAACTCGCTGGCCGAGCAGTGCCGCCTGACGCCGAACCCCTCTACACCGCCGACCAAATGCGCACCGCAATGCAAGCCGTCTGGGACGCCGCTACTGAGCGGGCGGCGAAGGAGGCGTGGCTGCCAATCGAAACAGCGCCGAGAGATGGCCGCCTGTTCATCGCCTTTCGCCCTTTGGCAGAACGAACCCATGACCCCGTGATATCGCTTGTTTCCGGGCAAGAGTTCAACCGTGGCTGCTGGGAAAGCACCGTGCCCAAAGGAATGGATGGATCGAACTACACCAGCGGGTACTGCAAAGCGACTCACTGGATGCCATTGCCCGAAGCTCCCGCTGCCGCTATCAGAAGCTCGGGGAGGGGGGAACAGGACAACGACGAATCGAAGGAGGTTTCATGAAACTACTGCGCATACCAGAGGTCTGCGAGCGCGTGCGCCGCGGCAAATCGACGATCTACAGCGAGATCAAGAAGGGCACCTTCCCTGCCCCGCTGAAGCAAGGCGGCGGGAATTTCTGGCTCGAATCCGAAATCGACGCGCACCTGCAGAAGCTCATCTCTGAGCGTCCAGCCAGTCCGCCCACTTCTGCATCATGAGCACGCGGTCGTCCCAGTACTCGGCGCGGTTGTACGCGCCCTTCAGCCTGGCGTCGACCTCGTGCGAAAGCTGCTTCTCGATGAAGCGTGTATCGACTTTCAGCAACTCGTCCATCACCGTGCGGGCCATCGCACGGAAGCCATGCGGCGAGTGCTTCCCCTCGTAGCCACAGGCGTTCAGGCGCCCCGTCAGAGTTCCCTCTGAGAGCGTCTTGCCGTATCGGCGCCCAGGGAACACCCACCCCTCGCTTCCGACGACACCCTGGTGCTGCCGCAGGAGCTCGACGACCTGAGGCGCCAACGGCACCCAGTGCTCAAGCCTCCCCTTCATCCGCTCGGCAGGAATCGTCCACTTCGCCTGCTCGAGGTCGATCTCTGCCCAGACGGCCTCGCGGACCTCGGTGGGCCGCTGGAACACGTAGGCCGAGAACAGCAGCGCCGCCCGCACGGTCCAGTTCTCGGTCCGGCGCAAGGCGACCATCAGGTCTTTCACATCGCTGTGGTTCGTGACCGCGGGGAAGTTCATGGTCTTGCGCGTCTTGAAGCTGCGCAGTGTTCCCATGGGCACCGGGGACGCCAGCATGAGCGGCCGTTCCTCGTCGTCGATGCCGAACTCGAACATCTCGCGCAGCCACATGCGGACACGCCGCACCATCTCGAAGGCTCCTCGGTCCTCGATCTTGCGCATCAAGTCGATGATGTCGGCTCGCGTGATCAGGTGGGGACGCTTCGCGCCCAGCTTCGGCAGCACGTCCTTGGTCATCGCGGCTTCGATGTTGCCGCGGTAGACGGCGCTCAGATCGGCCTTCGTCGTGGCCATCCAGTCATCGAAGAGTTTGCGCACGGTGTCGGGCGACGCCACTGCAGCGCGGGCCTGCTTCTCCTCGGCGCGCTTCTGCGCTGGATCCTCCCCCGTCGCGATCAGCCGGCGCTTCTCTTCTGCCTTTTCACGCGCCATCGCAAGTGTCACCGTGGGCCAGCGCCCAAGCGTGATGTCGGTGCGCCTGGTCGTCGTGTAGCGCAACACCCAAGAGGCCGACCCGTTCGGCTGCACGACCAGCATGAGGCCATCGCCATCGCCGATGCGCTGCGGTTTTTTCTTCTCCGCAGCGACCTTCTGGGCTTCCGCCAGTCGTGCCTTCAGCGCCAGTGCCGTGAGTGTGTGTCGAGCCATGGGCGCGGGTTTTACCACACGGCTTTTCGGGGAAGTCTTACCACCGCAAATGGGGCCTACCACCCCACCTACCACCCCATGGGGCCGACTCGCGTTGGAAAGTGCTGGAAAACTTCGGAACGCTTGGGAAGCTCATTCGAAGAAAAAGCCCCGTAAATCAGCGATTTACGGGGCTTTTTTGGAAGACTCTGGATTGATCCAGAACCTCAGTTGGCGGAACCGGAGGGATTCGAACCCTCGATGAGGCTCTACACCCCATACTCCCTTAGCAGGGGAGCACCTTCGGCCACTCGGTCACAGTTCCTGAAAGAAGCTGAGATTATGCCACTACTTAGGCGCCCGGCTGATCAAGATCGAAGGCTTTGTGCAGTGCGCGCACTGCCAATTCCATATATTTTTCGTCGATCACGACCGAGGTCTTGATTTCGCTGGTCGAGATCATCTGGATGTTGATGCCCTCTTCGGCCAGAACGCGGAACATCTTGCTCGCCACACCGACGTGGCTGCGCATGCCGATGCCCACGATGCTGACCTTGCAGATCTTGGTGTCGCCGACCACTTCGGTCGCGCCCAGCGAGGGCATCACCTTCGACTGCAGCAGGTCGATGGTGCGCGCGTATTCGTTGCGGTGGACGGTGAAGCTGAAGTCGGTCTTTCCGTCCTTGCTCAGGTTCTGGATGATCACGTCGACTTCGATGTTGGCGTCGGCCACTGCACCGAGGATGTGATACGCGATGCCCGGCTTGTCGGGCACGCCCAGCACCGAGATCTTGGCTTCGTCGCGGTTGAATGCGATGCCGGATACGACGGCTTGTTCCATGTTTTCGTCTTCCTCGAAAGTGATCAGCGTGCCGGACTTGGCCTCTTCATTGATGTCGATGTCCCACGGCGTGAAGCTCGAAAGCACACGCAGCGGCACCTTGTACTTGCCGGCGAATTCCACCGAGCGGATCTGCAGAACCTTGGAGCCCAGGCTCGCCATCTCGAGCATCTCTTCGAAGCTCACGGTCGTCAGGCGGCGTGCGTCGGGCTCGACGCGCGGGTCGGTCGTGTAGACGCCGTCGACGTCGGTGTAGATCAGGCACTCGTTCGCCTTCATCGCAGCCGCGATGGCCACGGCAGAGGTGTCGCTGCCGCCGCGACCCAGCGTGGTGATGTTGCCCTCGTCGTCCACGCCCTGGAAGCCGGTGATGACCACCACCTTGTTGGCGTTCAGGTCGGCCATCACGCGCTCGTTGTCGATGCTCTCGATGCGTGCCTTGGTGTAGGAGTTGTCGGTGCGCACCGAAACCTGCCAGCCCGCGTAGCTCACGGCCTCGACGCCCTCGGCCTGCAGCGCGATGGCCAGCAGCGCCGACGAAGCCTGCTCGCCGGTGGAGGCCAGCATGTCGAGCTCGCGGTTATGGGCCACGCCGGGTTTGCTGGGCGCCAGCTCCTTGGCCAGGCCGAGCAGGCGGTTGGTCTCGCCGCTCATGGCACTCGGAACCACGATCATCTGGTGGCCTGCGCGCGCCCACTTGGCGACGCGCTTGGCGACATTCTTGATGCGCTCGGTCGAGCCCATCGACGTACCGCCGTATTTGTGAACGATCAATGCCATGGGTGAAATCAGAGAAAAGGAAAGGGCCGCTGGATAGGCGGCGCCCTGCAAGCGGTCAGAGCGAAGTCTTCGGCGAGGGCGCAACATTGTACCAATGCAGCAAGTCGCCCCTGCGTTCGACGAAACCGGCGGCCACCTTCAGGTGGATGCGATGGCCGCGCGTGGTGCAGGCCCGAACCTGGTCGAGCAGCTGATCGAGCTGCGCCGCGCTCGGCGCACATCCGTGCGAGCGCATCAGCCAGTGGCGCAGCAAGTTGGCCTGCCGGGCGCGCGACAGCGCCTGCAGCGCGGCGATGCGCGGTGGGCTGCCGACGCTTTCCAGGTCCTGCGCCGCCAGCTCGCCCAGCAGCTGCTGGGCCTGGGCGGCATGGCCCACGCTGCGCGCGAAGGTGGCTCGGAACTGCGGAAAGGCCTGCTCCAGAGCGGGCAGGAGCACGGAGCGGATCCTGTTGCGGGTGTAGCGCGCGTCGTCGTTGGTCGGGTCCTCGATCCAGGGCAGGTCGCGGCCGGCCAGCCATTCGCGAATCTCCGCTCCCGGGACCGCGAGCAGCGGCCGGTAGATGTCGAGCCCGCTGCGCTGGGCCAGCGCCGGCATGGCAGCCAGCCCCGGCAGCCCTGCCCCCCGCGACAAGGCGAGCAGCAGCGTCTCGACCTGGTCGTCGGCATGGTGCCCCAGCGCCACGGACCGGATCGCCGCCCTCGCCCCATCGGCATGCGCCATTTCGGCGAACGCCGCATAGCGGGCCCGGCGGGCCGCGTCCTCTGGGCTTTCGCCCGGCGCATGCCGGGCATCGACGCGATGGACGACCAGCGGCACGCCAAGGCGCTCGCACACCGAGCGGCAATGCCGCTCGAAGCCGTCGGCCGCTGCCTGCAGCCCGTGATGCACATGGAAGGCGACCACCTGCCCTGGCCAGCGCGCCGCGCAGGCAGCCAGCAAGGCGGTCGAATCGGCGCCCCCGCTGAACCCCACCGCCAGCGGCCATTGCGCCGGCTCGAACGCGGCGATGGCGCGTTCGAAAGCGGAGTTCATGGCAGCGCCCGGGCGGGAATCACCTGCCGGTATCGGCCTTGGTGTCGTTGAAGCGGCCGTAGCTCTGCAGGCGCTCGTAGCGGCGCTCCAGCAGTTCCTTCGGTTTCAGGTCGCTGACTTGGCGGAAGGCGTCGTTGAGGGCACGCTTGAGGAAGGCGGCCATCTGGCGATGGTCGCGGTGCGCGCCGCCCACCGGCTCGTTGACGATCTTGTCGACCAGGCCCAGCGCCTTCAGGCGGTGGGCGGTGATGCCCAGCGCGTCGGCGGCTTCCTGAGCCTTCTCGCCGGTCTTCCAGAGGATGGAAGCGCAGCCCTCGGGGCTGATCACCGAATAGATCGAGTACTGCAGCATCAGCAGCTGGTCGCCGACCGAGATCGCCAGCGCGCCGCCTGAGCCGCCCTCGCCGATGATGGTGACGATGATCGGCACCTCGAGCTGCGCCATCTCGAAGATGTTGCGGCCGATGGCTTCCGACTGGCCGCGCTCCTCGGCATCGATGCCGGGGTATGCGCCGGGGGTATCGACGAAGGTGAAGACCGGCAGCTTGAACTTCTCGGCCGTCTTCATCAGGCGCAGCGCCTTGCGGTAGCCCTCGGGCTTGCTCATGCCGAAGTTGCGCGCGGTGCGCTCCTTCGTGTCGCGGCCCTTCTGGTGGCCGATGACCATGCAAGGCACGCCGTTGAAGCGTGCGAGGCCGCCCACGATCGACAGGTCGTCGGCGAAGTGCCGGTCGCCGTGCAGTTCGACGAAGTCGGTGAAGATCTCGTTGACGTAGTCCAGCGTGTAGGGGCGCTCCGGGTGCCGCGCGATCTTGGTGATCTGCCAGGGCGTCAGGTCGCTGTAGATGTCCTTGGTGAGCTGAAGGCTCTTCTTGCCGAGCTGATCGATTTCTTCAGAGATGTCGACCGCGGATTCGGTCTGCACATAGCGCAATTCTTCGATCTTTGTTTCGAGCTCGGCAATCGGCTGCTCGAAGTCGAGGAAGGTTCGTTTCGCCAACGTCTTCTCCTGTTTATTTCAGTTTGCTGCCCGCTCAACCACCGCACCATCCATTCCAGGAACACCGCGGAACCGGCTTTGCCGGGCCGCAGGTGTTGCCCCCTAGAGGGGGTTGGCGAAGCGACACGAAGTGCGCGCAGCCTGGGGGTGTTGCTAATACACGACTGGAGCGGGATCCAGCGATCGCCAAATATACCAAGTCGCCACGCTGCAATAAGGCGCCCACGCCACTGCAACGTCGCGGGCATCGCTGCGGCTGACGGGGTCTCCCGAAAAGTAGTTGACGCTGATGCCGTTGAGCAGCCCCAGGTCGTCCACGGGCAGCACGTTCGGGCGCATCAGGTGGAAGATGAGGAACATCTCGGCCGTCCAGCGGCCGATGCCGCGGATGGCGACGAGCTCCTCGATGATCTGCTCGTCATCCATGTCCTTCCACGCATCGACGTGCACCAGGCCCGAATCGAAATGCAGGGCCAGGTCGACGAGGTACTCGATCTTGCGTGCCGACAGCCCCGCGCCGCGCATGTCGTCGACCTTGAGCTTGAGCACGTTGGCCGGCGTCAGCTTGCGCGGCAGCGCGGCGAACTTGTCCCACACCGATTGCGCGGCCTTGACCGAGATCTGCTGGCCGACCACGCTGCGCGCGAGCGTGGTGAACGCATCGCCGCGCGACTCCAGGCAGGCGTCGCCGAACTTCGGGATCAGCCGCTTCATCACACGGTCCTTGCGCGAGAGGTGCTTGCACGCCTCTTCCCAATAGTCCGGCGTGTAGATCTTGACGCTGGGCTTCCTGGGGGCGGGCATGGGGTTCGTCGTTCCGTTCACTGCGCAGCCGCCCAGGTCGTGCCCGTGGGCGAATCCTTGAGCACGATGCCCTGCTCGAGGAGTTCCTGGCGGATGCGGTCGGCTTCGGCGAAGTTCTTCGCGGCCTTGGCTGCGGCGCGCGCATCGATCTTGGCCTGGATGGTGGCTTCGTCGAGCGTGCTGCCGGCCTGCAGGAAGGCGCGCGGGTCGCCCTGCAGGATGCCCAGCGACGCCGCCAGCGCCTTCAGCAGTCCGGCGGTTTCGGCGGACTTGGTGCGGTTGACCTCGCCGGCCAGCTCGAACAGCACGGCAATGGCTTCCGGCGTGCCGAAGTCCTCGTCCATGGCGGCCTTGAAGCGCGCGGCATGGGGCTGGGTCCAGTCGATCTCGACGTCGGCCGGCACGACCAGGTCGAGCGCGGTGTACAGGCGCTTCAGCGAATTGCGCGCGTCGTCGAGATGCGCGTCGCTGTAGTTGAGCGCGCTGCGGTAATGCGTGCGCACCAGGAAGAAGCGCAGGGTCTCGGCGTCGTACTTCTGCAGCACCTCGCGGATGGTGAAGAAGTTGCCCAGGCTCTTGGACATCTTCTCGTTGTCCACGCGCACGAAGCCGTTGTGCACCCAGAAGCGCGACAGCGGCTTGCCGTTGGCACCCTCGCTCTGCGCGATCTCGTTCTCGTGGTGGGGGAACTGCAAGTCGGCGCCGCCGCCGTGGATGTCGAAGGTCTCGCCGAGGGTGGCGCAGCTCATGGCCGAGCACTCGATGTGCCAGCCCGGACGGCCCGTGCCGTAGGCGCTTTCCCATTTGGCATCGGCGGGTTCGGTCGGCTTGGCGGCCTTCCAGAGCACGAAGTCGAGCGGGTCCTGCTTGCCGTCGAGCACCGCGACGCGTTCACCCGCGTGCAGCTCGTCGAGCGACTTGCCAGAGAGCTTGCCGTAGCCCGGGAACTTGCGCACCGCGTAGTTCACGTCGCCGTTCTCGGAGCGGTAGGCCAGGCCCTTCTGCTCGAGCTTCTCGATGATGCCGAGCATCTGCGGCACGTATTCGGTGGCGCGCGGCTCGATGGTGGGCGGCTCGATGCCGAGCGCGCCGATGTCCTCGTGCATCGCCGCGATCACCTCGTCGGTCAGCTGGCGGATAGTGATGCCGCGCTGCACCGAGCGGGCGATGATCTTGTCGTCGATGTCGGTGATGTTGCGCACATAGGTCACCTCGTAGTCGCTCGCGCGCAGCCAGCGCTGCACCACGTCGAACGCCATCATCATCCGGGCGTGGCCGATGTGGCAGAAGTCGTAGACCGTCATGCCGCAAACGTACATGCGCACCTTTCCCGGTTGCAATGGGGAGAATTCCTCCAATTCACGCGACAGCGTGTTGTAGATGCGCAGACTCATGAGATTCGGAAAACGTCGTTTCGCGCACGTGCGGCACGGGCGAAAGACGGTGTTTTTCAGGGGTGGCTGGGACTGTGTTCGCGAGGGGGTCGAGATAGCCCCTCGGTTACAATCCGCTCAAGTATAAACGGCCGCCGTCGGGTAGCGTCCGGGTGTTCCCCAAGCCCGCACCCCGAGCTCGCCCCCCGCATCTCCCCCCAATTCCGCCGAGGCTTCATGAAGCACGCCGCCTTCTCCAGACTCTCCATTGCCTTCGCACTGCTGTTCAGCCTTTGGGGCTCCGCCGCGCACGCGAACGAATACGACGACGTGAACGCGCTGCTGCGCCAGGGCAAGTCGAACGAGGCGCTCGCCAAGGCCGACACCTACATCGCCGGCAAGCCCCGCGATCCGCAGATGCGCTTCCTTCGCGGCGTGATCCTCACCGAGCAGAACAAGCAGGCCGAGGCCATTGCCGCCTTCACCCAGCTCACGCAGGACTTCCCCGAGCTTTCCGAGCCCTACAACAACCTCGCGGCGCTCTATGCGTCCCAGAGCAAGTTCGACCAGGCGCGCGCCGCGCTGGAACAGGCCCTCAAGCTCAACCCGAACTACGCCACGGCGCACGAGAACCTCGGCGACGTGTATGCCCGCCTGGCTGCGCAGGAATACGTGCGTGCGCAGCAGTTCGCCAGCACCAACGCCAGCGTCGCGCCCAAGCTCGCGCTGATCCGCCAGATCTTCACCCCCAAGACCGAAGCCGAGGCGGCCGCCCTGCCCCCCGCGCCGGCGGTGATCCGCAAGCCGGTCGGCCGTACGAGCAAGTAGCCAGGTCATCCAATCCGTCGCCGCCGCGGCACCGCCATGGTCTGCACGGCGCGGCACCGTTCCTCCATCCGCATACGGAGCCTCACTTGACGATTCATTCCCTCTCTCGCTTCAGCCGCCGCGGCGCCCTCGCCCTGGCCGCCGCATTCGCGCTCGCCGCCAGCGGCCATGCGCAATCGGCCACGCCGCGCGTCAAGCTCGCCACCACGGCCGGCGACATCGTGGTCGAACTCGACGAAGCCAAGGCGCCCAAGACGGTCGAGAACTTCCTGCAGTACGTCAAGGACAAGCACTACGACGGCACGGTGTTCCACCGCGTGATCGACGGCTTCATGATCCAGGGCGGCGGCTTCACGGCCGACCTGCAGCAAAAGCCCACGCGCGCGCCCATTCCGCTCGAGGCGAGCAACGGCCTGAAGAACGACAAGTACACGATCGCCATGGCGCGCACCGGCAATCCCAACTCGGCGACCTCGCAGTTCTTCATCAACGTGAAGAACAACGACTCGCTCAACGCGCCCAACCCCGATGGCTACGGCTACACCGTCTTCGGCAAGGTCGTCTCCGGCACCGACGTGGTCGACAAGATCCGCGCCGTGGCCACCGGCAACAAGGGCGGCATGCAGAACGTGCCGCTCGAAGCCGTCACCATCAAGTCCGCCACCGTCGTGGCGAAGTAATCGCATCGCATCGGTTTTCGAATCGGTTTTTCCCTTCCCAAGCAGGAGCCCAACATGAGCAACCCCCAAGTCGAACTGCACATCAAGAACCTCGGCGTGATCACGCTCGAACTCGACGCCGCCAAGGCGCCGAAGTCGGTCGAGAACTTCGTCTCCTACGTGAAGAAGGGCCACTACGACAACACGGTGTTCCACCGCGTCATCCCCGGCTTCATGGTGCAAGGCGGCGGTTTCGAGCCCGGCATGAAGCAGAAGCCCACCGACGCCGAGATCCAGAACGAAGCCAACAACGGCCTGAAGAACGACAACTACACCGTGGCCATGGCCCGCACCAGCGCGCCCCACTCGGCCACCGCCCAGTTCTTCATCAACGTGGCCGACAACGGTTTCCTGAACCACACCGCTCCCACGGCCCAGGGCTGGGGCTACGCCGTGTTCGGCAAGGTCATCAACGGCACCGATGTGGTCGACAAGATCAAGGGCGTGAAGACCGGCCGCAAGGGCTTCCATGACGACGTGCCGCTCGAGGACGTCGTGATCGAGAAGGCCGTCGTCACCGCGGAATGATCCTCGACCGGGCCAGCTCGGCGGCAACGACGCCGGCAGCATGAGCATGGCGGCGAACCCGGCTTTCGCTGAGCTGGTGGCGCCGCCCGGGTGGCGCACGGTCGACCTCATCTCCGACCTGCACCTGCAGGCCGGCGACCCCGCCACCTTCGAGGCCTGGCGGGGCTATCTGCAGACCACGCCGGCGGACGCGCTCTTCATCCTCGGCGACCTGTTCGAGGTGTGGGTGGGCGACGATTCCGCCGCGCAGCCCGGCGAGCCCGCGACCTTCGAGGCCCAGTGCGCCGAGCTTCTGCGCCGCACCGCGCAGCGCCTGCCGGTGTTCTTCATGCACGGCAACCGCGACTTCCTCGTCGGCCCCGCCTTCGCGGCGCAATGCAACATCACGCTGCTCGATGACCCGACCGTGCTGGTGCTGCACGGCCAGCGCTGGCTGCTGAGTCACGGCGACATCCTCTGCCTGGAAGACACGGAATACCTGAAGTTCCGCGCCCAGGTTCGCACGCCCGGATGGCAGGCCGCGTTCCTCGCCCGCCCCCTCGAAGAGCGCCGCGCGCTCGCGCGTTCCATGCGCGTGCAGAGCGAAGACCGCAAGCGCAACCCGTCGATGGTCTGGGCCGACGTCGATACGCCGGCCGCGCGCGACTGGCTGCGGCAGGCGAATGCCCACGCGCTGGTGCACGGCCACACCCACCGGCCTGCCGACCATGACCTGGGCGACGGCCTGCGCCGCATCGTGCTGAGCGACTGGGATGCCGCCGCGCATCCTCCGCGCGCGCAGCTGCTGTGCCTCTCGCCCGCCGGCGCGCAGCGCGTCGACCTGCGCTAGCCGCGCCGCCGACGACGATGTTCAAGTGGCTGCGCCGCCTGCGCGCCCTGCCCCCGATCCCCGAAGCCGCCTGGCAGGCCACGCTGCGGCGCTATGCCTTCCTGGGGGCGCTGCCCGAGTCCGACCGCCAGCGGCTGCGCACACTCACGGCCGAGTTCCTGCGCGACAAGGAATTCCACGGCGCCAAGGGCTTCACCATCACCAACGAGGTCGCGCTGGCAATCGCGGCCCAGGCGGTGCTGCCGGTGCTGCACCTGAAGGGCGGGCTGAACTGGTACGACGATTTCGTCGGCATCGTCGTGCATCGCTCCGAGGTGGTGGCGCGGCGCAAGGTGGTCGACGAAGCGCAGGTGGTGCACGAATACGGCGAAGTCGTCGCCGGCGAGGCCATGGACCGCGGCCCCGTCATGCTGAGCTGGGACGACGTGCTGGCCAGCAGCATCACCAGCGAGCGCGGCTACAACGTCGTGATCCACGAGTTCGCCCACAAGATCGACATGCGCAACGGCGAGGCCAACGGCTGTCCGCCGCTGCCGCCGGGCTTCGCCGGTCAGCGCAGCTCGCGCGCGGCCCGCGAGGCCTGGCTGGCCGTGCTGCAGCCCGCCTACGAAGACTTCCGCGAGCAGACCATCAAGGCCGAACGCTTCGGCACCGAGGCGCCGTGGCTCGATGCCTACGGCGCCACCTCGATCAGCGAGTTCTTCGCGGTGGCTTGCGAGGCCTACTTCGTGAACCGCCCGAACTTCGCGCGGGACTTCCCTGGAGTGCTGGCGATCTTCGACGAATTCTTTCTTCCTAAACAGCCTTAAGCCCACACCCAGACTCAGTTGTCAGCTATCCATTTGATAGCGATTCAACCCTTAACATCGACGGGTTATCAACTCGTCCAAAAAGGTACACAACATGAGGGACTGGCTCTATCAACTCACGGGCAAGGCATGGATCGCGCTGGTGTTCGGCATCGGCATCCTGGGCTGGGCCGCGTATGCGCAGTTCAAGGCAAGCTCCGATACGCACGGCACGGCCGTCGAGGACCTCGTCGCGAAAAGCGGCACGATCTTCAGCGGCAGCGAGGTCACCGAGACCACCAAGCGCCGTCGCGGCGGCACCAGCACGCGCCGCTACTTCGTGCTCGACGCGAAACTGGCCGATGGCAACACCGAGAAATGGCGCGTCGACTACGCGGTCGGCCGCAGCAAGCTCGAGCCGCTGATCGACGAAGCCGTCGAGGTGAGGGTCGATCCCTCGGACAACAACCTGGTCTACGAAGTGACGCTCAAGGGCAAGCCCGTGGTGTCGCTGGCCGACGTGCAGAAGATCATGGAGGTGAAGGACAAGGCGGCCGCCTCGAGCGCGACCGACAAGGGCACGCTGATCGTCGGCGCACTCGCGCTGCTGCTGGGCATCGGCGGGCTGCTGGTCCGCCGGAAGATCCGCGACGGCTACCTGGCCGAGCAGGCCGGCGCCGTGCAGACGCCGGCCATCGGAGAGAAGGTCTGAGCCGGGCCGGGTCCCGACCGGCCTGAAACGAAAAAGAAAAGGCGCCCCGCGGGGCGCCTTTTTCATGGAGGAAGCGACCTGCGCCTTACTTGCGCAGCAGAGCCTTCAGCGCGTTCTGCAGGCGGCGTGCGCTGGCGGCGTCGTGCGCAGCGGCGAGCACCTTGCCGGCGTCCTGGCCCCAGGTCTGCGACGGCGCCGGGTCGCCGCGCTTCGTCAGCAGCTTCAGCTGCAGCGCACGGCGCGCCTCGAGTTGTTCGGCTGGCGTCGGCACCTCCGCTGCCATCTCGAGGCGCAGCAGCGCTTCGGCGGCATCGTTGGCGGCAGCCGTGGGCGCGGAGCCGATGGCTTGCGACCAGCCGCTGCGCACGGCCGGCGTGACCGCCCGGCCAAGCTCCTGCACGCTCGGCAGGCGGCTGGCATCGCGCTGCTCCCAGGCGCCCAGCACCTGGGTCAGGGCCTCGCCATGGGCCTGGGCAGCGAGCTTCCGCAGTGCCATGTCGGCGCGCTCGAGTGCCTCGCGCTGTGCCCTGAAGGCTGCGTCGCCCAGGCGTGGGCCGCGGTCTTCGCGCGGAGGACGGTCGCCGAAGCGGCCGCCCGGGACGCCACGATCGCCACCACGAGGAGCCCCACGGTCGCCGCGATCACCGCCGGGACGACCCGGACCGCCGGCACCGGGACGGCCGCCATCGCGGCGGTCGCCGAAGCGGCCACCGGCACCGCCACGCGCGGCAGGCGCCGCCTCGGCCTTCTTGCTGCTCGGGCGGTCGTCGCCGCGCATCGCAACGACGGGCTTGGGTGGAGCCTTCGGCGCAGCAGCCGGGGCCTGGACGGCTGCGGCGGCTTCACCGGTGTCGTGCGCCGCAGCATCGGCGCGCGCCGAAGCGTCGGCACCGTCGGCAGGCGCCACCAGGTCCTCGGCAGCAGCGGATGCCGCGCCTGCTTCGTGGAACGTGCCGGGAGACGCTTCCGCATCAGCCGGGCTCGGCGCTTGTTCGGCGCTTTCACTGAATTCTGCGGCTGCCTGCCCGGGCGCCACGATCTCGGTCGCACCGACCGCCGGGCCGTCGGCCTTCGGCGCGGGCGGCGGCGCTTCGCCGCGCAGGGCGCCTTCGAGGCGCGCGATGGCCGAGCGGATCTTCTGCGCGTCGCCGGTGGCATTGGCCGCGTCGAGCGCCTTGGAGGCCTCCAGCACATGGCGGTCATGCTCGTTCATCGCGGCCGAGGCCTTCTCGCGCTCGGCCGTCTTGCGGTTGAAGGCCTCGTCGATGGGCGCGCGGAAGGCATCCCAGAGCTTCTGTTCCTGGCGGCGATCCAGCGGCACGGTCTGAGCTTCGGCCTGCCAGCGCTGCTGCAGCGCCTTGACGGCATCGATGCGCAGCACCGGCTGGGCGCCGAGCTCGGCCGCCTCGGCGATCATGGACTGGCGGCGTTCGATGCTGGCCTTCTGAGCCTTCTCGAACGGGGCACGGGCGGCGCCGAAAGCCTCGTTCCACAACGGCTGCAGTTCTGCGAACACCTTCTCGCCCACGTGGCCGGCATCGCGCCAGCGGTCGGCGAACTGGTGCAGCGCGCGGTTGTGCGCCTTCAGGTCGGTGGCCCCGGCGTGTTCGGCGGCCCAGGCCTTGACCTCCTCGATCAGGGCAACGCGCAGTGCGCGGTGCTCGGCCGCATCGGCGCGCACCTTCTCGAGCCAGGCCTCGACCACCTTGTGGGCTTCGTTGCAGGCCTCATCGAAGCGCTTCCACAACGCGTGGTTCGGCACCCCTCCCTGGTCGGCCTGCTTCCACTGGTCGCGCAGCGAGCGCAGCGTTTCCTGCATCTTGCGGCCGCCCAGCGCCTGGCCTTCGGGGCGCTTCAGCAGGCCTTCGGCCTTGGCGACCAGGTCTTCGCGCACCTTGTCGGCACTCCAGCGCTGCCAGCCTTCGAGTTCGCCCGCAGCGACCAGCGCGGCGTGCACGCGGGCTTCGAGCGGCGCGTCGACCAGCTTGCCGTGCTCCTTGAGCACGGCGCGCAGCGCGGCAGCCGCGCCGGCGCTGGCCTTGCCATGGCCTTCGGCGGTTTCCTGCTCGAGCTTGGTGAGCGCAGCCTGGACGGCCTCCTGCGCGGCGGCACGCACGGCCGGATCGACCTTGGGCGCGGCCGGACGGGCCGGCGCCGCAGGCTTGGGCGCCACGACCTCACCGCGCGCGGCGCGCAACTCGTCAGCCCACACGGGCACCGGCGGCAGCGGCGCTGCAGCGTCGGAAGCCGCGGCAACGGCCTGCGCCAGAGCGCTGTGGAACGCGTCGGAAACCACGAGCAGCTGCGACTTCGAGGCTTCGAGCTGGGGTGCGAACTTGGCGTCGAGGCTGCTCCAGTTGGCATCGGCCACGATCTCGGCGGCCTGCTGCTGCCAGTGCGCCACGTCGGCGCGCAGCGATTCCTCGGCGGCCTGGGCGTCCTGCCAGCCCTTGGTGGACAGCACCTCGAAGCGCTGTGCCAGCAGCACGGCGGCTTCGCGATGAACCTGCGCGCGGTGCTGCAGGTCTTCGATGCCCTTGACGCGCTCCGACAGCTTGAGCTTCAGGCTCGCCAGCGGCTCGCGCGACAGGGGCGCGCCGGCCTTGGCGGCATCGCGCTGCCAGGCGAGCGCATCGGCGATGTTGAGCTTGGACTGGGCGACCAGCGCCTCCGCCTTCTGGGCCCATTCGGCGGCGATGGCCTCCTGGCCCTTGGCGCGCTTGAGTTCGTCGAGCTTCTCGCGCAGCAGGCGTGCGGCGCCCTTGTCACGCCCGCTCAGCTCCTTGAAGACTTCCTGCATCTGCTCGGGCGCGGGGTTGCCCGCGAGCCAGTCGCGGATGCGCGCAGCGCGCTCGCCGGAGGTCGGCGCGGTGAAGGCGCCGCCGGTGAGCGTGTCGAGGGCCTGAATGTCGTGTGGCTTGGAAGAATTAGAGGTCACTGCGCGAAATCGTTGTCTTGGTGGAGAAAGCGAAGGCGCCGGCAAAGGCCGGCGCAGATCGACATTTTGACCCACTTGGCGCCGCTCGCTGAATTCCGCCATGAAACGGCGGCACTGCGCGGTGCCGTGGGCCGGGGGCTGACGGACTACATATATAGCAAGCCCAGGCGAAAAACCAAGGGGCGGGCAAGTCCGGGCGAGTGCGACGAAGCGCCGACCAACCGCGCGTCGCCCTCCCCGCACCCTCCCCTGGCTCACTTCATGGTGAGGCTCAGCTCGGCGCCGGGCTTCCAGTCGCTGCCGCTAGCACTGGTACGCACCGCGCCCAGGAAGAGCCGTTCGCTCGGCACGTTCTTGGCCAGCAGGTAGTCGCGCACCGCCGCACCGCGCTCCACCGCGAGCTGGCGCATCGACTCCTCGTCGACGGGCACGCTGGCGAAGAGCAGCTTTTCCATGTCCTGCAGCGGGAGGTCCTTGGCCAGGCCGACGATGTTGCGCGGCTTGGTGATGTCGGCACGCTTGTACACGGCAGTCAGCAGCTCGGGATATTCGGCGTCGGTCACGGGCGGCACGTCGGTGCCAGTCTGGCCGCCGCGCACCGCGACGCGGCGCTTCTCGGCATAGGCCAGCTGGCGCACGCGCTGGCGCTGGTAGGCGTCGCGTTCCTTCTCGAGGCTGGAAGTGCCGACCACCGTCATCTGCAGCGTGGGCCGGTCTGTCAGCGCCTTGGCGACCTTGTCGAGGCTTTCCTTGGCGGAAGCGCTGAGTTCGGAGCTGCCCGCCTCGAAAGTGATGGCGCTCGATTCGCCGCTGCCGCCGCCCAGGCCGCCCGTGAGCAGGCTGAACGGCGCGGTCACCGCCTTGACGACCAGGTTGACCACTGCCTTCCAGATCAGCGGGCCGATGCTGAACTGCGGGTCGTTGAGCGATCCGCTGAGCGGCAGGTCGACGTCGATCACGCCGTTGCGGTCAGCCAGCAGCGCAACAGCCAGCTTCACCGGCAGGCTGTTGGTGGAGCCGGCCACCTCGTCGCCGAACTGCAGCTGGTTGAGCACCAGCTTGTTGGTGGCGGTGAGCTGGCCATCGGGCGCGACCTTGTAGTTGACGTCCATGCTCATCTTGCCGCGCTCGATGCCGTGGCCGGCATAGCGCACCGAGTACGGCGACAGCGGCGCCAGGTCGAGGTCGCGCATCTTGGCGGTGATGTCGAGTTCGAGCGGCTTGGCCAGCGGGTTGAGCTTGCCCGTGATCTCCAGCGCGGCGGTCTGCTGCGCCTTGCCGCGCAGCTCGAGGTCGGCCAGCGCAGGCCGGCCGCTCTCGCCCTTTGGCGGGTTGGACGAGAAGGAACTGAGCTTGCCGGTCAGCTCGCTCAGGTCGGCCGAGTAATTGGGCTTGACGAACAGGTCGGTGAAATCGATCTTGCCGTTGACCAGGCTCATCGGGCCGAAGTTGATGACCGGCGCCAGCCCCGCATCGGCGGGGGCCGCCGGGGCGGCGGCGGTCGCGGCCGCCACCGGCTTCGCGGGTTCCGGCCCTGCGCCGACCATTTCCTCGGCCGACATCGGCCTGCCGGCGGAAGCCTTCGGCGAAGATGCCTTGGCGGCCGTCGTCGTGGTGGTCGCCCCATCCGGGCCCTTGCGCGTGCTGGCCTCTCCAGCGGCCGCCGCTGCGGCAGCGGCTTCCGCTTCGCCCTTCTTCGTCAGGCTCAGCAGATTCAGGCGACCGGTCGGGTCGACGATCACGCGGGCGAAGAAGTCGGTCAGCGTGGTCTCGCGCACGTCCACGTTCGGTGGCGTATTGGGCGCCATGCTGACCTGCAGTCCGCGCAGGCTCAGCGTCTTCCAGCTCAGCAACTGGTTGTTGTTGCGGTCGAATCCGGGCGACTGGGTCAGCGAGACGCTGTTGGCGCGGAAGTCGTCGAGCGCGGTGTCGCCGGCCAGCTTCACGCTCATGCCTGCGGGCGAGGTCGCGTAGCGCACCGTGCCGCGATAGCTCGCGAAGGCACGGCGGATGTCGATGTTGAGCGCGTCGGCGTAGTAGGCCTTGAAGGCGTGCGCCGGGAACGACGCGATCTCGACCCTGCCCTCGGCCGCCAGCGGCTTGAGCACGATGTTGCCCTTGTAGTCGAAGCGGCCCGGGTCGGAGCGCCCGGAGCCGATGCGGCCCGACACCTCCAGCGGCGAGGTCGCGCTGGTTTCGGGCGCCAGCTTCTGGGCGTGCAGCTTGAAGGCAGTGACTTCCACCGTCACCGGGGCGGCGCCGGCCTTGTCTGAATAGGAGAGCGCGCCGTTGTCGACCGCCAGCGTGCCGATGGTCAGCGCCCACGGCTTGGTGTTGGCGCCGGGCTGGGGCGCCTCGGCGGCCGCGGGCTTGGGCGCGGCGACCTTCGCCTCGGCTTCCTTCGTGGCACCGCCTCCGGCCGGTGTCTTGAGCCAGCGTTCAAACATCCAGCGCTTCTCGCTGTCGCGCTCGACGCGGATCTTGGGATTGGTCGCGGTGAACGAAGCCACGTTCAGCGTGTGCTTCGTCATGTCGGCCTCGGCATCGACGAGCTCGAAGCGACCGACGCTCGCCAGCGCGGTCTTGCCCTGGGTCAGCGCCAGGCCGTCGGCGGCGACGCGGCGCGCCTTGAACTTCAGGTCGGGCTGGGCCCATGCGATGTCGATCTGGCCGCTGAGCTTGCCGTCGAGCGTGGGTTCAAGGCTCTGCGCCAGGTAGGGCGCCGCCAGCGAGAGCGGCAATGCCTCGACCTCGGTCTGCACGTCGGCCACCTTGTCGGTGGCGCTGCCCTTGAACTTGAGCGAAGCGCCTGCGATGGCGGTGCTGCCACTGAACTCGGCGGGCTTCTCCATCGGCCAGGTGACGCCCGACACGTCGATTCCGAGGCCGGTGAGGTCCACGGCGGCGGCCGGATTGACGGTCTCGTCGCGCCAGCCGATGCGGCCACCACTCAGTGCGACCTTGTCGACCTGCACCTTGAGCGCCGGCTTCTGCGCCGGCTGGCCTGCCGCGGCCGGTGCGCTCGCCGCCGCTGCGGGCGGCGCAGCGACCTTTTCCGCCGCGCCGGTGGCCGGGTCGGTGGCCAGCAGGTTGAGCTTGCCGGCCGCGTCGCGCGCCACCGCCAGCTGCGGATTGGCCAGCGCGACCTCGCTGAGGTGAAACGCCGACTCCAGCGGCCGAACGTCGGCCAGCCCCAGCTTGAGCGAGTCGAAGGCCAGCAGGTCGCGGCCTCGCGCGTCGGCCACCTTGGTGGCGTGGGCCTCCACGGTGCCGGTGATCTTCAGGCCGGTGGTGGCCGCCTGCTCGAAGGCGATCTTCAGATCCGCATCGAGGCTGCCCGCCTGCAGCTTCACCGGCAGCCCGCCGGGGATGTAGCCGAGGTAGGGCATCAGGTCGAGCCCCTTGAACTGCACGTGGGCGTCGGTCTTGCGGCTGTCGGCGAAAGGCGTGGTGAAGGCGGCCGAGTCGAACTTGCTGCCGTTGAGCGCGAACGCGAGCTTGGGTTCGGTGTTGACGTCGCGCTTGGAATCGAGGTTGCTCAGGAAAGGCACCTTCAGCACGAAGTCGCGCAGCTCGTGCTTGCGCTTGACGGTCTGGTCGTCGAAGTCGACCGAGCCGCCATTGATGGCGATGTTGTAGATGGCGAAGCGCGCAGGCTTGGCGTTCGGGTCGGGCGGCGGCCCGGCCGAGAGCTTGGCCAGGATGTCGTCGATGTCGTATTTGCCGTCGGCCAGGTGCGTGAGCAGGATGGCCGGGCCGTCGATGGTGACGGCGTCGATCACCGGTGCGAGGCGGAAGATCGACTGCAGCTCGGCGTCGGCGTAGATGCGGTTGACGGCCACCTGCGGCTTGCTGCCGTCGGCGGTGGCGACGCGCAGGTCGTTCAGCGTGAGTTCGAGGGTCCAGGGCTTGAAGTCGATCTTGCCGACGGTGACCTGCCTGCCGAGTTTCTCGCTTGCGATCTTCTGGAGCTGGCTCTTGGCGATCGGCGGCACCGCCAGCCATGCGATGACCCAGAAGGCCAGGAGCGCAAGCAAAGCGACGATCCCACGCCGCACCCATTTGTTCTGTTTGATCGAAGCTACGTCCATCGCTGGAGTGTGCCGCAAACATGCGCCGGCGCTGCGTACGCAGAAAGGACGCACGCGCATCTGCGGGAGAAATACCGCAGACAGTCCATCGCGGAGTTTCCAGAATGAAGAAAGCCCGGTGAGTCGACGAGCGTCTTCTCACCGGGCTTGATGGCGGGCCCAAAACCCATGCCATCGATTCGCGCGACGGGAAGTCGATGGTTCCCACCGTGCTGGCAGCAAGAGATTGCCACCGTGGCTCCTCGACCGCCGAACCCTCGGACTTGCACCTCGGGTTTCCCGGGCCTCGGAAGAACGCCTGAAAATCCAGGCCCGTTCAGATTAGGCGTGGCTCCCTCCGATTGCAAACGTGTTTTACAAAGGGATTTCCCCTAAGCCGAAACGCCTCTGTGGCGGCCAACTTTTTAAACAATTATTAGCATAAGAAAACAAATGCTTATGCTTGACCGGGTATTTAGCCACGCTAGAATCCGCGCTGCCCTGACTGCCCGACGCAGAGGGGCCACCTGAAACCGCTGCCGGGTTCCCCGGCTTGATCAGGTCACCGCGCACCCAACCAACCCCTTCACTCCATGCGCGGAGCCTGATTCGTACCAATCCAAGCGCCGCTGCCTTCATCCCTCGCCTTCCATGGCGTTGCGAACCAGGTGCCGCACAGAAAGGAAGAGCGATGAATAAGGCGTTTGATGTCACGGCCCGCGGGCTACGGACTTTCTTGTCCGACGTGGCAGACGGCTTTTTTGAAATCACGCACAACGGGTTCGCGCTGGTCGGCCTGGCCATCGTGTTCGCGGCCCTCGCCCTGGTGGCGCGGCCCGACCTGCGCAAGACCGGCGAAGAGGAACTGATGGGCTGGCTGCAGTCGCGCAAGCCCGCGCCCGAAGCCACGGACCTCGAGCCCACGGCCATCGAGCGCACCACTGCTGCGAGCCCCGCCGACCTGCCCAAGCAGCAGGCGGCCGTGGCCTACTGGCTGAGCAAGAAGTACCGCGTGGCCGCCGAGCCGCTGAGCGTGCTGGTGGCTGAGGCCTATGGCATCGGCAAGCGCACCAAGATCGATCCGACCCTGATCCTCGCGATCATGGCCGTCGAATCCAGCTTCAACCCCTTCGCCCAGAGCCAGGTCGGTGCCCAGGGACTGATGCAGGTCATGACGCGCGTTCACGGCGACAAGTACGAAAGCGCGGGCGGCACGCTCACCGCCTTCGACCCGGTCACCAACATGCGCGTCGGCGTCAAGGTGCTGCAGGAATGCATCGCCCGCGCCGGCTCGCTCGAAGGCGGACTGCGCTACTACGTGGGAGCGGCCAACCTCGAGGACGATGGCGGCTACGCGGCCAAGGTGATGGCGGAGCACGAGCGCCTGCTGCAGGTCGCCAACGGCCGCGCGCCGTCCACAGTCACGCCGCCGACCGTGCGGCCGCAGCCGATCCCGGTGGTCGCGCCTCCCGCGAAGCGCGAGGAAGGCGGCGAACCCGCCAAGGTGGCCCTGCTGTCTTCCGTTTCCTGAAGGAGTTTCGGCAGCGCGGGTGCGGCCTGCTGAGCTACACTCGAGCGGTACGCGACTGGCGATAGGCGCAGCACCCGTCAAGGTGCCACGCGCTGACGTGGAATACCACTGGGAAGCGTACCGCCTGGTCACACAGGCGTTCAGCCGTTCGCCTGGGCAGCCCTTGTTTGGTTGAAGAACAAGGACCTCGTCTTCAAAGGACTGCCATGTACCAACGCAATATCCTGGTCGAACAGACCGACCCCGAAATCTGGGCCGCGATTCAAGCCGAGAACGCACGCCAGGAACACCACATCGAGCTGATCGCCAGCGAGAACTACGCCTCCCCGGCCGTCATGGCTGCCCAGGGCTCGCAGCTCACCAACAAGTACGCCGAAGGCTATCCGGGCAAGCGCTACTACGGCGGCTGCGAACACGTCGACGTGGCCGAACAGCTGGCCATCGACCGCATCAAGCAGATCTTCGGCGCCGACGCGGCCAACGTGCAGCCGCACTGCGGCGCCTCGGCCAACGAAGCCGTGATGCTGGCTTTCCTGAAGCCCGGCGACACCATCATGGGCATGAGCCTGGCCGAAGGCGGCCACCTGACCCACGGCATGCCGCTGAACATGAGCGGCAAGTGGTTCAACGTGGTGAGCTACGGCCTGAACGAGAAGGAAGAAATCGACTACGACGCGATGGAGCGCAAGGCGCATGAGCACATGCCCAAGCTGATCATCGCGGGGGCCTCGGCCTACTCGCTGCGCATCGACTTCGAGCGCTTCGCCAAGGTGGCCAAGGACGTCGGCGCGATCTTCATGGTCGACATCGCCCACTACGCCGGCCTCGTGGCTGCGGGCGTCTACCCCAACCCGGTGCCGCACGCAGACGTGGTCACCTCCACCACCCACAAGAGCCTGCGCGGCCCGCGCGGCGGCATCATCCTGATGAAGTCGCAGCACGAGAAGGCGATCAACAGCGCGATCTTCCCGGGCCTGCAAGGCGGCCCGCTGATGCACGTGATCGCCGCCAAGGCCGTGGCGTTCAAGGAAGCCATGTCGCCCGAGTTCAAGGCCTACCAGCAACAGGTGGTCAAGAACGCCCAGATCGTGGCCGAGACCCTCACCCAGCGCGGCCTGCGCATCGTGAGCGGACGCACCGAAAGCCACGTGATGCTGGTCGACCTGCGCTCCAAGGGCATCACCGGCAAGGAAGCCGAAGCAGTGCTGGGCAGCGCCCACATGACGATCAACAAGAACGCGATCCCCAACGACCCGGAAAAGCCCATGGTCACCAGCGGCGTGCGCATCGGCACCCCCGCCTTGACCACCCGCGGCTTCAAGGACGAAGAGGCCCGCATCACGGCGAACCTGGTTGCCGACGTGCTCGAGAACCCGCGCGACGCGGCGAACATCGAAGCGGTGCGCGCCAAGGTTCATGCCCTGACGAGCCGCTTCCCAGTCTACCGCTGACCTGTTGTCGGCTCGTAGAGAGAAGCAGGAAGACCTGGCCGCATGAAATGCCCCTTTTGCGGCCATCTTGAAACGCAGGTCGTGGAGACCCGCGTTTCAGAAGACGCCGACTTCGTCCGCAGGCGCCGCCAGTGCAGCGCCTGCGACAAGCGCTTCACCACCTACGAACGGCCCGACGTCAACTTTCCCGTGGTCGTGAAGAAGGACGGCAGCCGCGCCGACTTCGATTCGACCAAGGTGCGCGCCTCCATGATGCTGGCGCTGCGCAAGCGCCCCGTGAGCATCGAGCAGATCGACAACGCGCTGCTGCGCATCGAGCAGAAGCTGCTGGCCAGCGGCCTGCGCGAGATCGATTCGACCAAGGTCGGCGAGCTCGTCATGCGCGAACTCAAGAAGCTCGACAAGGTCGCCTACGTGCGCTTCGCCTCGGTGTACCGCAGCTTCGAGGACGTGGACGAGTTCAGGCAGTTGCTGCGCGACATCTGAGCCGCACCGCGCGCCCCTACCTCCTCTCCCCGCCCGAATTCAGCGGGTCCAGCAGAGCTGAACCAATGAATCCGCGCTGCTTGTCCGCCCTGCGGCCAGCTTGACGCCTCGATGGTTCACCGTCAGCGTTCCGCACTCGTCTGCGGCTGACGCGCCTTGAGGTACGGCCTGCAGGGTATAGCTGGTTTCGCTGCGAGATACATAGCCTATGTTGTAGCTGGCCGACCCGGACGAAGGTGACTGCTTCAGCCCGGAGGGCAATCCGACGCTGCCGAGCGGATATTTGCCGTTGGCTGTCAGGTAGCGCTCGTTCCATTGCGCCGCCTGCAGCAGTTGCTGCTTTGCGTCCGCGCGCTTGGCCCGCAGCACATAGCGGGTGTAGCTCGGGTAGGCAATGGCAGCGAGGATTCCGATAACCACCGTCACGATCATGAGTTCGATCAGCGTGAAGCCGCACGAACGAGCCCGCGGGCGGGCTTGTGCTCTGGGATTCTTGTCCATGGTTTCCGTTTCAGTCGCTCGAAATCAGACTGCGCCAGCCGAATCGGCGCACGATGTCCGGCCGGATGGGTGACTTGCAGTCGCCAGCGGCATTGCAGATCACGTCCTGGCCCTTCTGCCGGTTCTGCGGCTGCAGGACCAGGTCGTCCCTGCCGGAGCGGTTCCTGAAGCCCGCGTAGGCGCCCACCGCACCGGATGTGGTGTACGAAATGCCTGCCGGTGCGGAGCCGCTGAAGAAGTCGATCAGCAGCGACCACCCGTCGTCGCCCGTGCCGGCGGCGCAGTCGACCGAATTGCTGCTCGAACCAGGGATGGTTGTCGAGAACAGACCCACGCCGCTGCCCAGGACGTCACCTGGATATACGATGCGCTCGCCGGCCACCGGCAGCTTCAGATGCCAGCCACGCCGGGCCCGCGAACCGCCGAAGCTCACGCCATTGCGGGAGACGGTGCGCAGTTCGGCGTCGCCCTCAGTGACGAAAGCGTCGCCGATGGTCTGCGCCACGAGATCGGTGAAGGCCGCAGTGCCCGAGCTTCCGTTGGCCAGGTCCCGGATGCCATACAGGTACTGGTCCGCAGTCGAGCCTTCATCACCCGAGGCGAAAAGTCGTCCGGTGCCGAACACCACCATGTAGCCCCCGTGGGGATGCCCGACCACAACAGGCGCCGCCGTGATCGGCTGGCTGGCTCCTGCTGCAAACAACGGCTTGTCGTCGAGGCCGGAGGCGGATTCCGATCCGGCCGCGCGGCGCCTGTCGAAGGGCCCCATGGTGGCCTTCCACCGGCGGCTGTCGGTGCTGCTGAGATCGAACTTCCAGAGATTGCCGAGCAGGTCGCCGGCGTAGACAAGGTCGACCTTGCCGTCGCCGTCATGGTCCACCGGACGTGGCGCGGACAGGCCGTTGCCCGTGTCTTTCGCCTGCGTGGTCGGCGCGGGAATCTTGAGGATCTCCTTGTCCCCATCGAGATACTGGATCCACAGCACCGCCTTCTCGCTCCTGCTGTTGTAGCCGTTGCCCAGGATCAGGGCCTTTCGGTCGTTGCTCAACTGTGCGACCTGCAGCGCCCGCCCCGAGAAGGCGTCGATCGCAGGCTGCTGGAACTGATGGCCCAGGTCATCGTCCGCAAGCCCGGTCGTGTCGATCAGCGCCACGGCGGCGGCATTGCCTTCGTCGATGCTCTCGGGCCTCGTGACGTCGAGTACGAAGTACCCCTTGCCACCCGCGCCCAGGGTGCCCACGAGCAGCGACTTCCAGTGGGCCGCCTTCTGCGCGTCGGTCGTCCTGGCCGAGGATGCCGCCCCCATGTAGATGTCGGCGACGAAGGCACTCCCGTCGACGTAGTACCGGTGGGTGTAGCCGCCTTCGCTGAGCCGCTTGAGATTCGGCGCCGCCGCCGTGCCGTAGAGGCCCTCGGGCACGTAGGCGAACGCCTCCTTGCCAGTGCTTGCGTTGAAGGCGTGCAGCATGCCGTCGTTGGCGCCGACATAGACCATCGGCGCGCGAGGGACTGCTGCGAACGTGGCATAGGCGTTACCTGTGAAGCCGCTTTTCGGTTGTCCCGAATACCAGACGCTGGAGCCCACGATATCGCCGAGCACGTGGCCGCGTTTGCGGAACTGGCGACCGGCGCCCTCGTTGCTGCGGTCCCCGCGCAGGAAGTCGAGCACGGCCCGACCCAGGGCGGCGCTTTCGGGACCGGTGTCGGCGCTGGCCTTGAGCGCGGCTCTCTGCACGTCGCTCAAGGCGGCCCACCTGAACGGCACGCCCGCGCCGGTCGTCGCCGCACGCCCACCCGACGCAGGCGTGGTGCCTGAGAAGCTGAGCACATTGCGATCCCGGTCGTGTGCGCCAGCGCTTGCCATGCGGGTATCGAGCAGATCACGCGCCGACCAGTCGGCTTTGGCAGAGAGCTTGCCGTCGGCGCCGAACTTCGTGGCGCTGAGGCTGCCGGACCAGTCGGCCGTGTCGTAGCCGGCCCGATAGACGGAAGTGTTGGTCGAGACCCGGGAAGCGTTTGCCGAGATCGACGTCAGCGGTGTGCTGGTGTTGACAAGAACCTGTCCGAGGATCGATTTGAAGGCACCGCTCAAGGCTTGGGCATGGGAAACCGGCGTGAACGTGCCGCGGCTGTTGAGGGCGGCATGCCAGAGGTCCATGCGGTCGTTACCCTCGAACGGGTTCAGCCACCGGATCGAGCCGTCGACCAGGCGGGCATAGTCTCCGCTGTAGCTGGGCTGCGATGCAGTTGCAGAGATTTTCGGCGACGACCACCACGTGCCCGCGGCACCGAAGCCGATGAAGTGAGTCGTCAGGTGCTGCCAGGTGGCCGGGTCGTTCTTGGGATTCCAGTACTCCGGGAGCTTGGCGCTTCCGACTGTCGCGTCGCCGGGCTCGGCAATGATCTTCCTCAGGTTGTTGGGCACCCCCGGCTGCAAGTCGGTGGCCCAGTAGTGAAAGCTCAAGTCGGCGAGCGTCGGACGCTTCGTCCTGCCGAAGTTGTCGGCATAGGGTGCACGCGGCTCGTAGCGTGTGGAATCGGGCAGGACGCGGCGAGAGCCATCTTCATTGGCAACCGCGGGCATGAAGCTCTCCAAACCCGTGGGATGCCAATAGTCGCCATCCGTCATGAAGATATGGAACGACCTGCGGCAACTCGACTGCGCGGCTCCAGCCACGCCCGGCTCATCCGAGAAGGGGCTGTGCTGGCCGGTGGTCTGCATGTACTCGCCGGCGCGGGCCATCATCTCGTGAAGAGGCGTGCCGCCCGTCGCCTGGACGGCGTCGACCCAGGCCATGAAATTGGCTCGGTGCGTCCGGTCCAGCGAACGCATCAGGTTCGCGTTGACGCGTCCGCCGATCAGGCAAGGACGCTCGGCGTTTCGGAATGCAGCGCAGTTGCGATCGCTGTGGTCGTCGTTCAGCGACTGCCAGGCCAGACGGATGCGGTGATCGGGCATGTTGGCCTCGGAAAAGTTCTCCTTGAGCGCAGCGCGCAGGGTGGCCATGCCGCTGCCGTCCATGCTTCCGGAGTTGTCGACCGAAACGATCACGTTCGGCGCGGGCTCTGCGACCGCGGCATTTCGCGGCACCTGCGCCAGCGGATACTGCGCAGCGTGGACGATGGTCTGTGCAAGTACGAGGCCCGACACGACTGCGCGTGCTGGCAACTTCCTGATCCTCATCTCTTTCTCTCCCAATGCTCAGTTGATCCGGGAGACCGGGTCCGGATCGAACGACACCTGCAGTTCGACCTTCGTCCCCTCCCCTTTGCCGATGACGCTGCGCGCCCCGGTGGCAGTGGCCGTGATGCGATACAGCGGGTATTTGCTGTTCCTTCGGTCGATCACCTCGATCCAGTACCTGGCGCCATCCAGCGCCGGACTGCCGGCTTTGAGCGCTCCGGTGAACTGGCCGTACCTGACGTACTTGGACTTGTATGCATCGCGGTGCCAGAAACGGTAGGCCTCGCTGCCGTGGGCGGCAGCAACCGAACCCGCTTCCGAGAAATAGCAGATGCCCCGCTCGCAGCTGTTGGGGCCGTCGTTCATGTAGGCGGTGACCCAGCCCGTATCCCGGTCGGGAAAGACGCGTCCGTCCTCCGACTTGCGGCAGCGCGCCGTGGCGAGTGCCGTACACGCCACATAGGTCTTGCTCGCGGAATCGAAGGCGAGTTGCCGGATGTCGCGCTCCGCATCCAGCAGCGCTGCCTCGGCGGCCTCGAAGGCGCGCTGGTAGTCGCGCTGGTTGCCTGCCATCGATTCGAGAAGCACCGCGGTGCGCGCCCCGCCTATCAGCAGTAGCGCCGAGAGCAGCAGCATGATCATCACGATGAAGAGCGTGAAGCCATGCTGCGCCGGCAGTTCGCCGGCCTGCCCGCGCGCGGGCCCCGTCGCCTCCGTCATGCTCACAGCGCTCCCAGGTCGTTGCGCAGCGAGAACACTGCCGTGTAAACGCGCCGCAGCCTGCCGTCGCTGCTCCTCTTCGAAACCCCGTCGCAGTCGACATGGCTGCCCGCAGGATTGCTCCTGGAGGCGCCCGCGAGCTGAAGGCAGATACGAACCGTTCGGACGTTGCGGAAGCCATCGTCGACGCCGTCGGCCGTCACGTAGCGCACCACCTGCCGGCTTCCGGACGTGGCGCTGACCCCATACATGACGTCGAAACGCTCCACACCGTCGATGACCGGCTGCGGAGTCGCATTGCCGCTGCCCTGGCACCTGAGCGTGCCGTTCGACACGGAGAACTCGCTGGTGATGAGCCGCGCGTTGCCCTGCGCTTCGGGCTCGGTCCGGTCGTATTCGCCGCCCGAAGAACGCCCCGGCTCCTGACCCAGGCAGTCCTTGAAATAGTCGGGGTTCGGCGCGTAGCCCAACTTCAGCTTGTCGTTGGAGCCGTCCGCGGACTCCACGCCCTTGACCGCGAAGAAGGCCTGCTCGTCGGTCAGGTTAGTGCCCCGGTCGGCGCTGGTGTTGAAGTAGTAGAGCGGCTCGGTGGGATCGATGGGGATGTAGCCCGCCTGCCGTATCTGCTGGCCGAGCATCCTGAAAGCCAGCGCCGACGATTGGTTGAGCGTGTTGACGTCGTCGCCCGTCATGGCGGTACTGCGCGTGCCGAGCATGGCCGCGATGGCGGCCAGCACGATCAGCATTCCGACGACCAGTGCGACGAGGAACTCGACCAGCGTGAAGCCGGATGGCGCTCGGCTCTTCATGGCTGCGGCACCGCGACGGAGACTTCGAGGCAGGCCTTGCCTGTGGGGCACTGCCAGTCCGGATCGGGCGCGATGGGGTCGAGCACCGCCGGCTCGTCCCAGGCAAGGTGCATGAGCAGCACGCCGCCCGCCGTGGCGCTGGCCCTCACGTCGGCCGCCCCGCCGGGCAAGGCGGCAGCTATCGCGCGCTTCCAGTTCCATAGATCGTGCGCCGCAAGTTCGGCGGCGTTGCAGGCGGCCTTGAGCCCCTCGCAAGAAGGCCTGGGCCCGTTGGTTGACCCAGCCGACCAGTCTGTCACGTACCGGCTGGGCGTCGTCGCCGCTGCTGCGGGATTGGCACGGATGCGATCGGCCAGGTCGCCGGCCAGCTGGATTGCGAGGTTCTGGTTGCTTGCACCGACACTGTCGACCAGCACGCGAACCTGGAAGCCGGCCAGCGCCAGCAGGCCCAGCGAGAGCACGAGCAGCGCGACCAGCGCTTCGATCATCGAGAAGCCCGGCTGCACCCGCTGCACCCGCTGCGCCCGGCTGACGCGGGGACGGCGCATCAGCATGAGTCGCTCCCCCTCACCAACCGAACGCGGCCCCCAAGGGCAAGGCACACCACGACGATCTTGGACGAACCGGAGCTGTCGGCCGGACGAAGGCGAAAGCGGCCCCCACCCGTCGAGTGTCCCATCGGGTCGAACGACATGGCGCCCGCGGTGCTCTTCTCGATGGCGACACGTCCGTCGGGATCCTGGCGCTTGAGGATTTCGACGGCCTCGCCGCTTCCGACCAGCGTCTCCCAGCCGCAGCTCCAGTCCCGGCCCAGACACTCCGATCGCTGCTGCATGGTCACCTTCACCCCTCGGCGGGCCGCCTCGGCGCGCGCATCGCTGACACTCGCCATCAGCGCCCTGGCCATACCCTCGACCCGACGCCTTTCGATGTGGCCGTTGAAACTCGGCAGAGCCAATCCCAGCATCACGGCCATCAGTACGATCACGACCATCATCTCGATGAGCGTGAAGCCCCGTTCGGACGCGCAGAATCCGTTGTTGTCCATGTCGTGCCACCCGCTGCGTGCATCTGCGTGCCGGCGGGCGCTCCTCCCTGATTTCAATTGGTGCGAATTCTATTTTTCCGATTTCCCAGTGACCGGCCAATAACGTCAATTGCGCGACGGGCGGTCAAAACAGATGGATTGGCGGCAAATTGTTTTCGATCAATTTCGAATTGACATTTGCAACGAATTTGATTTAACAAAAGAATGACAAAAGAAAATCCGAATTTCATGATCCAGGCGCTGAATCTGGCGCGCCAGGCCGGCCCGGAGACCGATCCGAACCCCCGCGTCGGCTGCGTGCTGGTGGCGCCAGACGGCACGGTGATCGGCGAGGGCCACACCCAACAAGTCGGCGGTCCGCATGCCGAAGTCATGGCGCTGCGCGATGCGGCAGCGCGGGGCAATTCGGTGGCAGGGGCAACTGCCTGGGTCACGCTGGAGCCCTGCTCCCATCACGGCCGCACCGGTCCGTGTTGCGACGCCCTGGTCGCGGCAGGTATCGGCCGGGTCGTGGCGGCGATGGCCGATCCCAATCCGCTGGTCTCGGGCCAGGGTTTCGACCGGCTGCGCGCAGCAGGCGTTCAGGTCGAGGTGGGGACTGGCGCGGATGAGGCGCGGGAGCTCAACCTCGGATTCTTCAGCCGCATGGTCCGTAAGACGCCTTGGGTGCGGCTCAAGGCGGCGGCCTCGCTCGATGGCAAGACCGGCCTGCGCAACGGCGTGAGCCAGTGGATCACTTCCGAGCAGGCGCGCACCGATGGCCATGCCTGGCGGGCTCGCGCCAGCGCGGTTCTGACCGGCGTGGGCACGGTGCTGGAAGACGACCCGCGCCTGGACGTACGGCTGGTGCAGACCACCCGGCAGCCGCACGTGGTGGTGATCGACAGCCAGCTGCAGACCCCCCCGGATGCGAAGCTCTTCATGCCCGGCCGTGCGGTCTGGATCTACGCCGCGACGCAGGACGCGCAAAAGTCCGCCGCCTTGGAGGCGCGCGGCGCTACGGTCACCTGCCTGCCGAATGCGCAGGGCAAGGTCGACCTGGCGGCGATGCTGAAGGACCTTGCCCGCCGGGAAGTCAACGAATTGCACGTGGAGGCCGGGCACAAGCTCAATGGCTCGCTGCTGCGCGAAGGTCTTGTCGACGAATTGCTGATTTACCTGGCGCCGAAGCTGATCGGCGACGGGCTGGATATCGCGTCCGGAATCCACGCCGGTGGGCCGTTGACGGAATTGACGGGCGCCCTGCCCCTCGAATTCCGCGGCCTGGAGCAGGTCGGTCCCGACCTTCGCATCGTCGCCCGGGTCGCCGGAAGGGACGCCTTCTAGCCCGCCCACCGCGTGGCCCCTTCGTTCTCTGCGAAAATGGCGGGATGTTCACCGGAATCATCACCGGCGTGGGGCGCATCGCCGCCATCCACGACCTCGGCACCACCTCCTCCCATGGCAAGAGACTCAGCATCGAGGTGCCCGCGGGCTACCTCGACGACGTCGGTCTCGGCGACAGCATCGCGCTCAACGGCGCCTGCATGACAGTCACCACGCTCGCTCCCGAGCGCCAGCAGTTCACCATCGACATCTCGGCCGAATCGCTCGACAAGACCGCCGGCCTGACCGACGAAGGCAGCCGCATCAACCTCGAGAAGGCCCTGCGCGCAAGCGACCGCCTCGGCGGCCACATCGTCTCGGGCCACGTCGACGGAATCGGCAGCGTCAGCCGCTTCGAGCCGGTCGGAGAAAGCTGGGAGCTCCGCGTGGTGGCTCCCGCCGCCCTCGCCCGCTTCCTCGCCTACAAGGGCTCGATCACCATCAACGGCGTGAGCCTCACGGTCAACAGCGTCAGGGACATCGCCGACGGCGCGGAGATCAGCATCAACCTGATCCCGCACACCGTCGAGAACACCTCTCTCGGCGGCCTGAAGGCCGGCTCGAAGGTCAACCTCGAAATCGACACCGTGGCGCGCTACGTGGAGCGCATGCTCCAGGCGGGCGTGCTCGCACCGACTCCATCCAAGGACATCTCCAAATGAACGCCTCCGTCACGCCGATCGGCGCCGCTTCCCGCGCCGCGCGCGCACCAGCCCCGATCTCCTCGGTCGAAGAGATCGTGGCCGAGCTCGCCGCCGGCCGCATGGTGATCCTGGTCGACGAGGAAGACCGCGAGAACGAAGGCGACATCGTCATCGCTGCCGACCACATCACGCCCGAGGCGATCAACTTCATGGCCCGCCATGCGCGCGGCCTGATCTGCCTGACGCTCTCGCGCGAGATGTGCGAGCGGCTGCAGCTGCCGCCGATGGTCCAGCGCAACGGCGCCAAGCACTCCACCGCCTTCACCGTCTCCATCGAGGCGGCCGAGGGCGTGACCACCGGCATCTCGGCCGCCGACCGTGCGCGCACGGTGCAGGCCGCCGTGGCGCCCAATGCCGTGGCCGCCGACCTGGTGCAGCCCGGCCACATCTTCCCGCTGCAGGCGGTGGACGGCGGCGTGCTGATGCGCGCGGGCCATACCGAGGCCGGCTGCGACCTCGCCGCCATGGCCGGCTGCTCGCCCGCCTCGGTGATCTGCGAGGTGATGAACGAAGACGGCACCATGGCCCGGCTGCCCGACCTGCAGGTCTTCGCGGCCGAGCACGGCCTGAAGATCGGCACCATCGCCGCGCTCATCGAGCACCGCAGCCGCGTCGAATCGCTGGTCGAGAAGGTCGGCTGCCGCGAGATCCAGACCGCCTGGGGCAGCTTCACCGCCCACGCCTTCCTCGACAAGCCCAGCAACGGCGTGCACCTCGCGCTGGTGCGCGGCAAGTGGGCGCCCGAAGAGACGGTGTCGGTGCGCGTGCACGAGCCGCTGTCGGTGCTCGACGCGCTCGAGATCAACCGCTCGCTGCACTCCTGGAGCCTCGACGCCAGCCTCTCGCACATCGCGAACGAGGGCAAGGGCGTGGCCGTGCTGCTGAACTGCGGCGAGACCGCCAGCGAGCTGCTCGCGCAGTTCGACGGCACCGCCCGTCCCGCGCAGGCGCCCGAGCGCGGCCGCATGGACCTGCGCAGCTACGGCATCGGCGCACAGATCCTGCGCGAATGCGGCGTGCACAAGATGAACCTGCTGGGCACGCCGCGGCGCATGCCCAGCATGGCAGCGGGCTACGGCCTCGAGATCGCCGGCTACCTCACGAAAGACTGAAGACCATGCAAGGTGCAAACAAGGGAGCGGACGCAAAGCTGCTCAACGGAAAGGGCCTGCGCATCGGCATCGTGCAGGCGCGCTTCAACGCCGACATCACCGACGCGCTGGCCTCGGCCTGCCTCTCGGAGCTCGAGGCGCTGGGCGTGGCCGCCAGCGACATCCACCACGTGCAGGTGCCGGGCGCACTCGAAGTGCCCGTGGCGCTGCAGGCGCTCGCCGAGCGCGGCGGCTACCACGCGCTGGTGGCGCTGGGCTGCATCATCCGCGGCGAGACCTACCACTTCGAACTCGTGGCCAACGAATCGGGCGCGAGCGTGAGCCGCGTGGCGCTCGACTACCGCCTGCCCATCGCCAACGCGATCCTCACCACCGAAAACCTCGAGCAGGCCGTCGCCCGCCAGACCGACAAGGGCCGCGACGCTGCCCGCGTGGCTGTCGAGATGGCGCAACTGCTGGCCACCCTTTCATGACCGAAGACAGCTCCAAGTCCCTCAAGGCCCTGAAGGCCACCGGCGAAAAGCCCAAGCAGTCGCGCGTGGGCCTCACCAGCACCGGCGCGCGCAAGGCTTCGGCCAAGTCGAACCGCACCCGTGCGCGCGAGTTCGCGCTGCAGGCGCTCTACCAGCACCTGGTGGGCCGCAACGACCCGACCGACATCGACCACTTCACGCGCGACCTCGCCGGCTTCCACAAGGCCGACGCGCTGCACTACGACGCGCTGCTGCACGGCTCCATCGAGGGCGCCGAGCAGCTCGACGCGCTGATCCGCCCGCTGCTCGACCGCAAGTTCGAAGAGATCTCGCCGATCGAGCATGCCGTGATGTGGATCGGCGTCTACGAATTCCAGAACTGCCCCGACGTGCCCTGGCGCGTGGTGCTCAACGAGTGCATCGAACTCGCCAAGGAATTCGGCGGCACCGACGGCCACAAGTACGTGAATGCCGTGCTCAACGGCCTGGCGCCGCAGCTTCGCCCGCTCGAGGTCGAAGCCGACCGGGCTTCCGGAAAAGCAAGGGCATGAGCGGCGCCGCTCGGCCGACCGCAGGCGCACAGCGCCGCAGCCAGGGGGTGCGATGAGAATTTCCACGCGCGCGCAGCGCATCGAGCCCTTCTACGTGATGGAAGTGGCCAAGGCCGCGGGCGTGCTCGCCCGCGAGGTCGCGCACACCGACCGGCCGATGATCTTCCTGAACATCGGCGAGCCCGACTTCACCGCCCCGCCGCTGGTCCAGGAAGCCGCCGCCCGCGCGGTGCGTGCCGGCGCCACGCAGTACACGCAGGCCACCGGCCTCGACCATCTTCGCGAACGCATCAGCGCCTGGTACCGCCAGCGCTTCAACGTGGACGTGCCGGCGCGCCGCATCGTCGTCACCGCAGGTGCCTCCGCCGCGCTGCAGCTGGCCTGCCTGGCGCTGATCGAGTCGGGCGACGAGATCCTGATGCCCGACCCGAGCTACCCGTGCAACCGCCACTTCGTGAGCGCTGCCGAGGGCAAGGCGGTGCTGCTGCCGACCACGGCCGAGGAGCGCTTCCAGCTCACGGCCGCCAAGGTCGAGGCCGCCTGGACCGACAGGACGCGCGGCGTGCTGCTGGCATCGCCCTCGAACCCGACGGGCACCTCCATTGCGCCAGATGAGCTGCGCCGCATCCACGAGGTGGTGTCGAAGCGCGGTGGCATCACGCTGATCGACGAGATCTACCTGGGCCTCTCCTACGACGACGCCTTCGGGCAGACCGCGCTGGCCATCGACGAGAACGTCATCAGCATCAACAGCTTCAGCAAGTACTTCAACATGACCGGCTGGCGCCTGGGCTGGCTGGTGGTGCCCGAAGTGCTGGTGCCCGTGGTCGAGCGGCTGGCGCAGAACCTCTTCATCTGCGCGAGCACCGTGTCGCAGTACGCGGCGCTGGCCTGCTTCGAGGACGAGAGCATCGCCGAGTACGAACGCCGCCGCGCCGAATTCAAGGCGCGTCGCGACTGGTTCATTCCGCAGCTCAATGCGCTGGGCCTGAACGTGCCCGTGGTTCCCGACGGCGCCTTCTACGCCTGGGCCGACTGCACGTCCTTCGCCGAGAAGCTCGGCATCTCGGGCAGCTGGGACTTCGCCTTCGAAACGATGAAGCGCGCGCACGTCGCCGTCACGCCCGGTCGCGACTTCGGCACCGCCGAGACCGCGAAGTTCGTCCGCTTCTCCACCGCCAGCTCGATGGCTCACCTGCAGGAATCCATCGAGCGCCTGCGCGAGATGGCAGAGAACCGGGCGCGATGAGCTACGCGTTTCCGATCCGCGTCTACTGGGAAGACACCGACGCCGGCGGCATCGTTTTCTATGCCAACTACCTGAAGTTCATGGAGCGCGGCCGCACCGAATGGCTGCGCTCGCTGGGCGTGGAGCAGCGCAAGCTGCGCGAGGAAACCGGCGGCCAGTTCGTGGTGAGCGAGACCCAGCTCAAATACCATCGGCCCTCGCGGCTGGACGATGAACTGCTCGTGACTGCCGAACTTCGACAGTTGGGAACTGCCTCGTTGATAATCGGACAACGCGTGCTATCGAAAACAGAGCAGGAGCGAACGGGGGCCTCCGAACCCGTCCTGCTGTGCGAAGGCACGATCCGCATCGGATGGGTGGACGCAGCCACGCTGCGGCCAGCACGCATCCCGAAACAGGTGACGGGAACCCTCGAGCGCTACAGCGGCTCCATGACTCAAACTTTCAAGCCATGAACCAAGACCTTTCCATCATCAATCTCCTGCTCCATGCGAGCTTCGTGGTGCAACTGGTGGTGGCGCTGCTTGTGATCGTATCGATCGCAAGCTGGGCCGCGATCATCCGCAAGTACTTCGCTCTGCGGCGCATGCGCGCCCTCAACGAAGACTTCGAACGCGAGTTCTGGTCGGGCACCAGCCTCAACGAGCTGTTCGCCTCCGCCGCGCAGAACGCCAAGTTCGCCGGCCCCATGGAGCGCATCTTCGCCTCGGGCATGCGCGAGTACCAGAAGCTGCGCGAACGCCACGTCACCGACGCAGGCACCCTGCTCGACGGCGCCCGCCGCGCGATGCGCGCGAGCTTCCAGCGCGAACTGGACGCAGCCGAGCAGAACCTCTCGTTCCTGGCGACCGTCGGCTCCGTCTCACCGTACGTCGGCCTGTTCGGCACGGTCTGGGGCATCATGCACGCCTTCACCGGCCTGGCCGCGCTGGCGCAGGTGACGCTGGCCACCGTGGCCCCCGGCATCGCCGAGGCGCTGGTGGCCACGGCCATCGGTCTCTTCGCCGCCATCCCGGCGGTCGTGGGCTACAACCGCTTCGCCCGCGAGATCGACAAGATCGCCATCGCCCTCGAGACCTACATCGAGGAGTTCTCCAACATCCTGCAGCGCAACCTTTCGGCCAACCCGAACGCGGGCGGTGCATCGTCGGTGGCTCCGGCCAACCGCTGAACGGAGGCGCAGCCCATGCCCGCAGTTTCATCCCGCGGCCGCGGCCGCCGGACGATCAACGAGATCAACATGGTCCCGTTCATCGACGTGATGCTGGTGCTGCTGATCATCTTCATGGTCACCGCACCGCTCATCACGCCGAGCGTGATCAACCTGCCCTCGGTCGACCGCGCCAACAAGCAGCCCGACAAGCCCATCGAGATCGTCATCAAGAGCGAAGACGAAGTGCAGATCAAGAAGGACCCGTCCACCGGCACGGGCGGCACCTCGATCCCCATGTCCCAGATCGGTTCTGCCGCCAAGCAGGCCCAGGGCGGCGACGACCAGCGACCGGTGGTCATCAGCGCCGACAAGGCCGTGAAGTACGAAACCGTCGTGAAGGCGATGAACCAGCTCAAGCGCAGCGGCATCGAGCGCGTGGGCCTGTCGGTCACGACCACGGGCGGCAAGTAAGGCATGTCGCTCGCACTGGATCGCCCCGAGTTCGCACCGCCGCCGCAGCGCGGCACGCTGCGTGCCCTGGTGCTGGCGCTCATCGCCCACGGCCTGCTGATCGCGGCGCTGACCTGGGGCGTGCGCTGGCGCAGCGACGCCGACGAAGGCGCGGTCGACGCGGAGCTGTGGTCGTCCACGGTCCAGCAGGCGGCCCCTCGCCTGCAGGCGCCGCCGGCCCCCACCCCGGTTCCCGCGCCGCCGCCGCCCGCCCCTGCGCCGCCGCCTCCTCCGGCTGCGAAGGCGCCAGAGCCCGCTCCTGCACCCAAGGCCCCGGACATCGCCCTCGAACGCGAGAAGAAGCTCAAGGAGCAGAAGGAACAGCAGGAACGCGAGCTCGAACGCCAGCAACAGCAGAAGAAGAAGGAGCTGGAAGCCAAGCAGCGCGCCGAGGAAGAGGCCGAGCGCAAGAAGGAACAGCAGAAGAAGCTGGCCGAGCAGAAGAAGCAGCAGGAGGCCGAAGCCAAGCTGGCCGAGCAGAAGAAGGCCGAAGCTGCCGCGAAACAGGCGGCCGCCGACCGCGCCGCCGCTCTCAAGCGCATGCAGGGCCTGGCCAACGCCACCGGCAGCGACGACTCGCGCGGCACGGCCCAGCGCAGCTCCGGTCCGTCGAGCGGCTATGCCGGCCGCATCGCCGCAGCGGTGCGCCCGAACATCACCTTCCCCGATGCCGACACCGTGAACGGCAACCCGGCGGCGGAGTTCGAGGTGAACCTGGCGCCCGACGGCACCATCGTCGGCGTGAAGCTCAGCAAGTCGAGCGGCCTGCCTGGTTGGGACGACGCTGCCGAGCGCGGCCTGCGCAAGACCGACAAGCTCCCGCGCGACACCGACGGCCGAATCTTCCCGTCGCTGATCGTCACGCTGCGGCCCAAGCGCTGATTTCCCTGCGCCCCTAACGCGCAGCTAAGAAAACGGGGCCCTTCCGGGTGACTTGCACGTCACCCGGAACTCGATAATCAGGGCTCATGACCCCCAACGGCCGCATCCGCTATGGCAGCAGTCCCCTGCTGGCCAGCCCCACCCCCGTGTGGCGCAGCAAGTTCATCGTGGCCAGCGTCGCATTCGGCTTCGTGCTGCTCGCCGGACGCGCGGCCTACGTCCAGATCTTCGCCAACGACTTCTTCCAGCACCAGGGCGAGGTCCGCTACCAGCGCACGCTGGAACTGCCTGCCAACCGGGGCCGCATCCTCGATAGGCACGGCCTGATCCTGGCATCGGACATTCCCGCTCCCAGCATCTGGGCCATTCCCGAAGACATCGAGCGCAACGACCCGGCCACGCAGGAGAAGCTCAAGCAGGCCGCCAAGCTGCTCGGCATGCCGCAGAAGGACTTCGACAAGAAGCTCGAGGACGAGGACAAGAGTTTCGTCTGGATCAAGCGCCAGGTCGACGAGCCCATCGCCAAGCAGGTCGCGGCGCTCGACATCAAGGGGATCTACCTGCGCCGCGACTACCGCCGGCAGTACCCCGAGGGCGAGGCGGCGGCGCACCTGGCGGGCTTCACCAACGTGGAGGACATCGGCCAGGAAGGCGTCGAGCTGGCCTTCGACCACGAGCTGGCCGGCAAGGCCGGCTCGCGCCACGTGCTGAAGGACCGGCTGGGCCACATCATCGAGGACACCGAGGACCAGGTGCCGCCCACGCCGGGACACGACATCCAGCTGAGCATCGACGACCAGGTGCAGTTCGTGGCGTACGAGAAGATCCGCGACGCCGTGGTCGCAAACAAGGCGCGCGCCGGCAGCGTGGTCGTGGTCGACGCACAGACCGGCGAGCTGCTGGCGATGGCCAACTACCCGAGCTACGACCCCAACGACCGCCGCAGCCTCACGGGCGAGCAGTTGCGCAACCGCGCGATGACGGACGTGTTCGAGCCCGGCTCGACGATGAAGCCCATCACCGTCGCCACCGCGCTGCAACTGGGCCGCGTCACGCCCAAGACCATCATCGACACCAACCCGGGGCGCATCACGGTGTCGGGCGCGACCATCCACGACGACGAGAACTTCGGCGTGCTCACGGTCGAGGGGGTGATCCAGAAGTCGAGCAACGTGGGCGCCACCAAGATCTCGCAGCGCATGTCGGCGCAGGAGATGTGGAACTCGCTCACCGCGGTGGGCATCGGCCAGAAGCCGCAGACCACCTTCCCGGGCGCTGTGACCGGCCGACTGCGGCCGTGGAAGTCATGGCGCCCGATCGAGCAGGCCACCATGTCCTACGGCTACGGGCTGTCGGCCTCGCTCTTCCAGATCGCGCACGCCTACACGGCCTTCGCGCATGACGGCGAGGTGATCCCCATCAGCCTGCTGAAGAACCAGGGGGAGGAGCCTCCAGGCGTGCGGGTGTTCTCGCCGCTGGTCGCCAGCGAGGTGCGCCAGATGATGCACATGGCGGCCGCGCCCGGCGGCACGGCGCCGCTCGCGCAGACGGTGGGCTACTCGGTGGGCGGCAAGACCGGCACTGCGCACAAGCAGGTGGGCAAGGGCTACGCGAGCAACAAGTACCGGGCCTGGTACACGGGCATGTCGCCGATCGACAAGCCGCGCATCATCGTCGCGGTGATGGTCGACGAGCCCAGCGCCGGCAAGTACTTCGGCGGCCTCGTGGCGGCGCCGGTGTTCAGCCAGGTGGTGCAGCAGACGCTGCGCATCATGAACGTGGTGCCCGACCTCGCCGTGACGCCGATGGCGCACTGAGGCCGCCTGGCCGGGACCGAGGTCAGCGCAGCACGCTGAGCCGCTTCACGTCGAGCTCGACCTTGCTGCCGATCAGGTCCTTGTCGAACTCGCCCGTGACCTCCACGCGCACCTTGTCGTCGATCTTCACGCCCGCCGGGAAATGCTTGGCATCGATCTCCGCCTTGATGCGGCCGGTCTCGTCGGCGAAGGTGTAGTGCTCGCCGCCGTCGTGCGACACGATGAAGCCGCGCAGCGTGACGTACTGGTCGTCCTTGCCGGTGTCCAGCAACTGCTTGACTGTCATCGCCGGCACGGTGCTCGGACCGGCATAGGGCGTGCCCGACGCGGCGGCCGGCTGGGTGCTCGGGCCGGTGTACTGGGCCGAGGCGGCGAACGGCAATGCCAGGGTCAGCGCCAGAGCCGAGGCGACGACGAGAGACTGCTTCTTCATGACGGAATCCTCCTTGTGCTTCACGGTTGAAATGCAGGAGGCATCGTAGTCAGGGCTCCAAAGAGCCCACGCCTGCCGGGCACTTGCCGTCGCGCGGAGGAAAGTCAGTCGTAGACGATCAGCGCCTTGCCCGCTTCGGCCTGCGCGGTCCAGCTGGCCAGCGCGGCGTCGGTCGGGAAGAACTTGGCGCGCTCGCCCAGCTGCAGCTCGACCTGCGCGCCGCCGCGCGCCATCGACAGGCGCACCGGCAAGCCCTGGATCAGGTCGCCCACCTCGGTCTGCTCGGTGCGCGGCGGGAAGTCCTTCAGCAGGCGCGCGATGTCGGGCGCCTTGCCGTTCACGGCCACGCGCAGGAACTTGCCGAAGCGGCAGCGCGCCGAGGCCAGGTCCCACACCTGCTGCACCTGGAAGCGCGCCTCGAAGCCGCCGCGCGCGGGCTGCAGCCGGCCGCTGACGATGACCAGCTCGTCGTCCTTCAGCGTGTTGCGGTTGGCGTTGATGAGCGCCTCGTCGGCCGTGGCCTCGATGGAATCGGACTTGTCGTCGAGCTTGAAGATCGCCAGCCGGCCGCGCTGGCCATTGATCACGCGGAAGTCGCTCACGATGCCGGCGATGACCTGCTGGTCGCGGCTGTCGAGCAGGTCGGTGATCTCGCGCTTGCAGAAGCGCCGCACCTCGTGCGAGACCTCGTCGAACAGGTGGCCCGAGAGATAGAAACCGATGGCCGTCTTCTCGAGCGTCAGGCGTTCCTTCACGCCCCAGGGCGTGGCGTCGACGAGATCGGGCTCGGCGGTGGCGGAACCGTGCTCGCAGTCGCCGAAGATGTCGGCCTGCGAGGCATTGGCCGCCGTGGCGTTGGCGAATTCGAAGGCGCGGTCCAGCGAGGCGACCAGCGCCGCGCGGTTCTGCTGGATGGCGTCGAAGGCGCCGGCCTTGATCAGCGCTTCCACCGTGCGCTTGTTGATGCGCTGGCGGTCCACGCGAACGCAGAAGTCGTACAGGCTCTTGAACGGCCCGCCCTCCTCCCGTGCGCGCACCACGGCCTCGACCGCGAGCTGGCCGGTGCCCTTGACGGCGCCGAGGCCGTAGCGGATCACCTTGTTGGTGACCGGCTCGAAGCGGTAGTTGCCGCGGTTCACGTCCGGCGGCTCGAAGGTGATGCCGAAGTTCTTCTGGGCGTCCTCGAACAGCAGCTTGAGCTTGTCCGTGTCGTCCATTTCGACGGTCATGTTGGCGCAGAAGAACTCGGCCGTGTAGTGGACCTTGAGCCAGCCCGTGTGGTACGCCAGCAGCGAGTAGGCGGCCGCGTGCGACTTGTTGAAGCCGTAGCCCGCGAACTTCTCCATCAAGTCGAAGATCTCGTCGGCCTTGTCCTGCTCGATGCCGTGGGTCTTGAGGGCGCCCGCGCGGAATTTCTCGCGGTGCTCGGCCATCTCCTCGAGCTTCTTCTTGCCCATCGCGCGGCGCAGCAGGTCGGCGCCGCCGAGCGAGTAGCCGCCCAGGATCTGCGCCGTCTGCATCACCTGCTCCTGGTAGACCATGATCCCGTAGGTCTCGGAGAGCATCTCGGCCACTGCCGGGTGCGGGTACTCCACGTCCTCGCGGCCGTGCTTTCGCGCCACGAAGCTGGGGATCAGGTCCATCGGGCCCGGGCGGTACAGCGCGTTCAGCGCGATCAGGTCTTCCAGGCGCGTCGGGCGCGCGTCCTTCAGCATGCCCTGCATGCCGCGACTTTCAAACTGGAACACGGCTTCGGTCTTGCCGTCGGAGAAGAGCCGGTAGGTGGCCGCGTCGTTCAGCGGGATGTTCTCGAACGCGAAGTTCTCCTGGCCCTTGTGGCGCTTCATGATGAACTCGCGCGCGATCTCCAGGATCGTGAGCGTCGCCAGGCCCAGGAAGTCGAACTTCACGAGGCCGATGGCCTCCACGTCGTCCTTGTCGTACTGGCTCACGGCCGACTCGCTGCCGGGCTGCTGGTAGAGCGGGCAGAAGTCGGTGAGCTTGCCCGGGGCGATGAGCACGCCGCCGGCGTGCATGCCGATGTTGCGGGTCATGCCTTCGAGCTTCTGCGCGAGCTCGACCAGCATCCTGACTTCTTCTTCCTTCTCGATGCGCTCCGCGAGCTGCGGCTCCATCTCGATGGCGTAGTTGTTCTTGTCGCCCTCGATCTTCTTCTCGGGCGGATACTGCAGCGTGACCGACATGCCGGGCTTGTTCGGGATCAGCTTGCTGATGCCGTCGCAGAACATGTAGCTCATGTCGAGCACGCGGCCCACGTCGCGGATGGCCGCGCGCGCGGCCATGGTGCCGAAGGTGGCGATCTGGCTCACGGCGTTGCGGCCGTACTTGTCCTTCACGTAGTCGATGACGCGGTCGCGGTTGCCCTGGCAGAAGTCGATGTCGAAGTCGGGCATCGAGACGCGCTCGGGGTTCAGGAAGCGTTCGAACAGCAGCTTGTATTCGAGCGGGTCGAGGTCGGTGATCTTCAGCGCGTAGGCCACGAGCGAACCCGCACCCGAGCCCCGGCCCGGGCCCACCGGGCAGCCGTTGTTCTTGGCCCACTGGATGAAGTCGCCCACGATCAGGAAGTAGCCCGGGAACCCCATCTTCAGGATGGTGTTGATCTCGAACTCCAGCCGCTCCACGTAGCGCGGGCGCTCGGCGTCGCGCTTGGCCTCGTCGGGATACAGGTGATTCAGGCGCAGCTCCAGGCCGGCGAAGGACTCCTGGCGGAAGAAGTCGTCGATCGGCATGCGCACGCCTTCGGCGACGAAGGGCGTCGGGAAGTCGGGCAGCTGCGGCTTGCCCAGCACCAGCGTGAGGTTGCAGCGCTTGGCGATCTCGACCGTGTTGGCCAGGGCGCTGGGCACGTCGGCGAACAGCGCCTTCATCTCCGCACTCGACTTGAAGTACTGCTCCTCGGTGAAGCGGCGCACGCGGCGCGGATTGCCGAGGATCTCGCCTTCGGAGATGCACACGCGCGCCTCGTGCGCCTCGTAGTCCTCCCGCGCGGCGAACTGCACGGGGTGCGTGGCGACCACCGGCAGGTGCAGCCGGGCCGCGAGCTGCACGGCGGCGACCACGTGAGGCTCGTCCTCGGGACGGCCCGCGCGCTGCAGCTCGATGTAGAAGCGGTGCGGGAAGATGCCTGCCAGCTGCAGCGCCAGCTCCGCCGCGCGCTCGCCCTGCCCCTGCAGCAGCGGCTGCCCCAGCGGGCCCGCCTGCGCGCCCGACAGCGCGATCAGCCCGCCCGAAAGCTCCTGCAGCCATTCGAGCTTGCAGGCCGCCTGCGACTGGCCGCGGCCCACGTTCTGCGTCCAGGCCCGCGCCAGCAGTTCGGACAGGTTGAGGTAGCCCTCCATGTTCTGGACCAGCAGCACGATGCGGGTCAGAGCGCCGGGCTCCTTGCCCAGCCCGTCGACGAAGACTTCGGCGCCGACGATCGGCTTGACGCCCTTGCCGCGCCCCTGCTTGTAGAACTTGACGGCCCCGAACAGGTTGTTCAGGTCGGTGATGGCCAGCGCGGGCTGCTTGTCGGCAGCAGCGGCCTTGACGACATCGTCGATTCGGGTGGTGCCGTCGACGACGGAGAACTCGGTGTGTAGGCGCAGGTGAACAAACATGCCTGCATTGTAGAAAGCAGGCCCTCCACGATGTGGATTGGCAATCCCTGAAACCGCCCTCCGCGGCGCCCCGCGGGAGCCCGGCAGAGGCCCCGCACCCGGGCGATATTCCGGCGGCACCTAAAATCCCGCCCCGTGCAAGAGATTTTGAATATCGCGGCCTACAAGTTCGTGGCCATCGACGACGGCCCCGCGCTGCGCGAGGACCTGCGCGCCCGCGCCCAGGCCCTGGAGCTCATGGGCACCATCCTGGTGGCGCCCGAAGGTATCAACATGTTCCTGGCCGGAGCGGCCGACAACGTGCGGGCCTTCCTGGCGCATCTGCGTGCCGACGCCCGCTTCGCCGACCTCGAGGCCAAGGAAAGCTGGTCTGCCGCGCAGCCGTTCCGCCGCATGCTGGTGAAGCTCAAGCGCGAGATCATCCGCATGGATCACCCCGCCATCCGCCCCGCCGCCGGCCGTGCGCCCGGCGTGGACGCGCCGACGCTCAAGCGCTGGCTCGACCAGGGCCATGACGACGAGGGCCGCGAGATCGCCCTGCTCGACACCCGCAACGCCTTCGAGGTCGACTACGGCAGCTTCGAGGGCGCCATCGACTGGCGCATCGGCAAGTTCACCGAGTTCCCGCCCGCCCTGCGCGCGCACCGCGACGAGTTCAAGGGCAAGACGGTGGTGAGCTTCTGCACCGGCGGCATCCGCTGCGAGAAGGCGGCCATCCTGATGCACGAGGAAGGCGTCGAGAACGTGCTGCAGCTCGAAGGCGGCATCCTCAAGTACTTCGAGGAAGTCGGCGGCGCGCACTACAAGGGCGACTGCTTCGTCTTCGACGGCCGCGAGGCCCTGGCGCCCGACCTGAGCGCGCGCTCGGCACGCGCCAGCGCCCGGGCGTCTGAAGATCCCGACCTCGCCATCAAGCAGTAACCGCGGCGACGACGACGAGACTCACAGGCCCCCATGCGCATCCTCCTGGTGGAAGACGAACTGGACATGGCCTCGTGGCTGGTCCGCGCGCTCACGCAGAGCGGCTTCGTGCCCGACCACGCGCCCGACGCGCGCACCGCCGAGGCCTTCATGGCCGGCACCGAATACGACGCCATCGTTCTCGACCTGCGCCTGCCAGACAAGCATGGCCTGAGCGTGCTGGCCGACATGCGGGCCGCCGACGACCGCACGCCGGTGCTGATCCTCACCGCGCAGGGCGCGCTGCAGGACCGGGTGCGCGGCCTGAACCTCGGCGCCGACGACTTCCTCACCAAGCCCTTCGAGCTGGAGGAGCTCGAGGCGCGGCTCTCGGCGCTGGTGCGGCGCAGCCGCGGCAAGCAGCACCCGCGCCTGCAATGCGCCTCTCTCTCCTACGACAGCCAGAGCCGCGCCTTCACGCTGCGCGGCACGCTGCTGTCGCTCACGCCGCGGGAGCAGGCCGCGCTCACCGCCCTGCTGCTGCGCAGCGGCTCCCCGGTGGGCAAGTCGCAGCTCTTCGCCAAGGTGTTCACCAACGACAGCACCGCCGGCCCCGACGCCATCGAGGTGGTGCTGCACCGGCTGCGCCGCAAGCTCGCGGACAGCGACGTGCGCATCGTCACCGTGCGCGGCCTGGGCTACATGCTGGAGAGCATCGCCGATGGAACCTCAGCCCCAGTCCGCAGCGAATTCCCCGGCGCACACGACTGAGCAGCAGCATCGGCAGCAACAGCCGCAGCGCTTCGGCATCCGCGCGCGCCTGCTGGCGCTGCTGCTGCCGGGCCTGGTCGTGCTGCTGGCGCTGGACAGCTGGAACGACTACCGCGCGCTGACCGACTCGCTCGTGGTCGCCTACGACCAGAGCCTGCTGGAGCCGGTGCAGGCCCTGGCCAACGGCATCGTGGTGGCCAGCGACGGCAGCGTGCGCGTGCAGGAACCCTTCTCGATCCAGGCGATGTTCGAGTCCACCCGGCTGCGCTACAAGTACCTGCACGTCGGCGTGCAGCGCATTCCCAAGGGCGAGACGCTGGACGTGAACTCGCCCGAGACCACCCTCATGGGCGTGCCCGGCCTGCCGCGCCCGGCGCATCGCCCGCCCGACGGCACTCCCGTGTTCTACGACGCGGTCTACCAGCAGCACCCGGTGCGCGTTGCAGCGCTGCGCCAGACGGTGTACGACAACGTCCATCCCGGCGCGGCCTACAGCGTGCTCATCCAGGCGGCAGAGGGCACCGGCCCGCGCACCGAAGCGCAGGCCGAGACGCTGCGCCAGGAGTTCCTGCGCGACACGCGCATGGTGGTGGTGATGGCGCTGCTGGTGTGGCTGGGCGTGGCCTGGACGCTGCGCCCGCTGGAACGCCTGCGCCGCTCGCTGCGCGAGCGCCCGCGCGACGACCTCACGCCGCTGGACGCCGGCGGCGTCCCCCACGAGGTGGCGCCGCTGGTCGACGCGGTCAACCACCACATCGCCGGCCACCGGCGCCTGGTGGCGGAGCAGTCGCAGTTCCTCGCCGATGCCTCGCACCAGCTGCGCACGCCGCTGAGCATCCTGTCGATCCAGGCCGGCTACGCGGTGCGCGAGACCGACCCGGCGCGCATGCGCGAATCGCTGCACGCGATCGTCGCGCAGCTCGCACGCACGCGCCGCCTGAGCGAACAGCTGCTGGCGCTGGCCCATGCCACCGCGGGCGACGAAGCCGCGCCGGCCGGCGCCGCGGTGGCCGACCTCAACGCCATCGCGCGCGGCGTGGTGCTGCAGTACCTGCCGCTCGCACGAGAGAACGACCAGGACCTCGGCTGGGTCGACGCGCGCGGCGACATCGGCACGGAAGAAGCAGACGGCACGGACCGATCAAGCGACGACGAAGGAGAGGCTCCCGTGCTGCCCGTGGCTGCCAACGCGGCCGAACTGCACGAGGTGCTTTCCAACCTCGTGCACAACGCCATCAAGTACACGCCGCGCGGCGGCAACATCACCGTGACCGTGCGGCGCGATGCCACGCATGCGCTGGCCGAGGTCTGCGACAGCGGACCCGGCATCGCGCCCGAGCGGCGCGAGAGCGTGTTCGAGCGCTTCCATCGCGACAGCTCCACCACCACGGGTCCGGCGCAAGGCGCGGGGCTGGGCCTCGCCATCGCGCGCGGCTACGCGCGGCGCAACGGCGGCGAGATCGAACTCTCGAACGCCGACACGCCAGAGCGCCCCAACGGCGGCGGACTGCGCGCGACGCTCAGGCTGCCGGTGCTCGCTCCGCGAGACCGCTGAAGGCCTTGCAGAGGCCGTTTCCGCAAGGGTTTCACCCGATACACCGGTACGTGATTACACGTATTTTGCGGCCCGCAAGGCCGTGAAGGCCTCCTCCGAAAGGGGACTGAAAGCCCCGCTTCCTAGACTGCGCTCCTTCCAGATGAAGGAGACATATGCAGCACCAGCTCGGTGAAGAAACGGCCTCGCACGCGCCCCGGCCCGCTTCGAAATTCAAGAAGGACTACTACGGCGGCGCCCTGCTGATCGTCGTCGGGCTGGCAGCCGTCTATGCCGGCGTCGGCTACCGCGTGGGCGAGCTCGCGCACATGGGGCCGGGCTTCTTTCCTGTCGCCCTCGGCGCGCTGCTGGCACTGACCGGCCTGCTGATCGCGGTGTCCGCACGCGGCGACAAGTCCGGCGGCGACGCGAGCGAGGAAGCGGCCTCGCACGGCCACCCGGGCGGCATGCCCGACCTGCGCGGCGGCATCTGCATCATCCTCGGCATCCTCGCCTTCCTGCTCTTCGGCGAATACGGCGGACTGCTGCCTGCGACCTTCGCGATCGTGTTCATCTCGGCGCTCGGGGACCGCGACAACACGCTGACCGAGGCACTGCTGCTCTCGCTTGCGATGTGCTTCATCGCGGTGGTCGTGTTCTGGTGGGCGCTGAAGCTGCAGCTGCCCCTCTTCCAGTGGGGAGGCTGAAGCCATGATCGGTCAATCGCTCCACGACCTCTGGTACGGCTTCGGCGTGGCCTTCCAGGGCTCGAACCTGATGTGGTCCTTCTTCGGCGTGCTGGTGGGCAACCTCATCGGCGTGCTGCCGGGCATGGGCGCGCTGCAGGCCATCTCGATCCTGCTGCCGCTCACCTACGTGATGCATCCGGTGCCGGCCATCCTGATGCTGGCCGGCATCTTCTACGGCTCGCAGTACGGCGGCGCCATCGGCGCCATCCTGATGAACATGCCCTCGCATCCGCCGCACGCGGTGACCTGTCTCGACGGGTATCCGATGACCAAGCAGGGCAAGGGAGGCGTCGCGCTGGGCGTGACGATGATCGCCTCCTTCTTCGCGGCCTCCGTCGGCATCATCGTGATGATCTTCGCCTCGCCGCTGCTGGTGCAGATCGCGTTCAAGTTCGGCCCGACCGAGATCTTCTCGATCATGCTGCTGGGCCTGCTGGCCGGCTCCACCATGTCGCGCGGCTCGCCGCTCAAGGGCGTGGCGATGACGCTCTTCGGCCTGCTGTGCGGCGTGGTCGGCACCGACGTGAACAGCGGCAGCTTCCGCTTCGCCTTCGGCCTGCCGGAGCTGAGCGACGGCCTCGAACTGGTGGCGATCTCGATGGGCCTGTTCGGCGTGGCCGACTTCCTGCTGAACGTGAACCGCATGAAGGCCATCGGCGACACCGGCACGCTCAAGCTCAGCGACATGCGCCCGAGCAAGGAAGAGCTCAAGCGCGCCTTCCCCGCGATGATCCGCGGCACGCTGGTGGGCACGGTGTTCGGCGCGATGCCCGGCACGGGCCCGACCATCACCACCTTCATCGCCTACGCGCTGGAGCGCAAGGTGTCGAAGACGCCCAACAAGTTCGGCACCGGCATGATCGAAGGCGTGGCCGGCCCCGAGGCCTCGGCCCACTCGAAGACGCAGGTCGACTTCATACCGACGATGAGCCTGGGCATTCCCGGCGACGCGGTGATGGCGCTGATCCTCGGTGCGCTGCTGATCCAGGGCATCCAGCCCGGTCCGCAGCTCATCACCGAGCACCCGGACATCTTCTGGGGCCTGATCGCCTCGTTCTGGATCGGCAACGTGATCCTCGTGATCCTGAACGTCCCGATGATCGGCGTGTGGGTGAAGCTCCTGAAGGTGCCCTACAAGTACCTGTTCCCGGCCGCGATGTTCTTCATTGCGACCGGCGTGTACAGCACGCAGAACAGCCTCTTCCAGATCTGGGAGGTGCTGGTGTTCGGCATCGTCGGCGCGGTGCTGATGACGCTGGAGTTCTCGGTCGCGCCGATCCTGCTGGGCTTCGTGCTCGGGCCGATGGTGGAGGAGAACTTCCGCCGCGCGCTGCTGCTGTCGCGCGGCGACATGTCGGTGTTCGTGACGCGGCCGATCAGCGCCACCTTCATCGGCTTGTGCGCGCTGCTGCTGCTGGGCGTGAGCTACTCCGCATGGCGCGGCCGCGGCAGCCGCAAGGCCGTGCTCGAGCTGCCGAAGGCGCCCGAGGGCGCACCGCCTGCAGAGAGCCTGACGATCGGCGGCAAGTAGGCAGCCCGGCAGGAAAACGAAAGGCCCGCATCGCGGGCCTTTCTTCTTTGGCGTTTACCTGCGCATGCCTGCCGAGGCTCAGACCGGCGTGGTGCCCGTATCGGGCTCGCGCACGCCGAAGGGCTTGCCGGGCAGCGGGATGAACTCGGTCTCGCCCGGCACATGGCCCATGCGTTGCGCTGCCCAGTCGGCGCCGGCTTCGAGGATGCGCTCGCGGCTGCTGGAGACGAAGTTCCAGGTGATGTAGCGCGGGCCGTCCAGCGGCTCGCCGCCGATCACCACGAGGCGCACGGCGGCGTCGGCCGTAATGGTGCCGCCCTGCCCGTGCGGCAGCACGGCCATGGTGTGGACCTCGACCGGCTCGCCGTTCACCGCGAGGTCGGCATCGACCGCGTAGACGGCCAGCTCGGGCGCCAGCGCGGGCAGCTCGAAGCGCCCGCCTGCCGGCAGCGCGATGTCGAGGTACACGGTCTGCGAAAGCGTCTTCACCGGCGAGCGGGCGCCGAAGGCCTCGCCCACCAGAACGCGCACCGCCGCGCCCTGCTGCGTCAGTTCGGGAATCGCGTCGGCCGGGGTGTGCTCGAAGCTGGGCTCGATTTCTTCATGCGCCTGCGGCAGCGCGGCCCACAGCTGCAGGCCGTGGTTCACGTAGGTGTCGGCCTTCAGGCGCTCGGGCTTGCGCTCGGAGTGCACGATGCCGCGGCCGGCGGTCATCCAGTTGATGGCGCCCGGCAGGATCTCCTGCACGCTGCCGAGGCTGTCGCGATGCATCATCGCGCCCTTGAAGAGATAGGTGACCGTCGAGAGGCCGATGTGCGGGTGCGGACGCACGTCGTGCTCGCTGCCCGGCTGCTCGGTGGCCGGGCCGAAGTGGTCGAAGAACACGAACGGACCGACCGAGCGCTGCTGCGCAGCGGGCAGCAGCCTTCTCACCTTGAAGCCGCCTCCGAGGTCCTTGTCGTGCGGCTTGAGCAGTCGGGTTTCGGGGGTGGCGTCGGTCATCGTGTTTCTCCGTGAGTGATTGATCGGCTTCGTTCGTCGCATCCAGTTCGCGGAACACCGCGCAACCGGCGTTGCCGGCCCGCCGGTGCTGCCCCCCCCTGCGAGGGGGCTGGCGCAGCGTCACGAAGTGCGCGAAGCCAGGGGGCGAGTTCTAGCCCCGCGATCTTGCCACCGTGGCGATGCGCTCGCCGAAGGCGCGGGCGGTGTCGAAGTCGCCCTTGGACATCTCGGCCGGGCTGGCGTCCGAAGGTGCCTGCGTCAGCAGGCCGCCGTAGCCGCCCACGTAGTTCAACGAGTCGCGCGTGGCCGCCTTGTTGTTGCTCGGCAGGATGCCCATGCTGACCCAGATGCCGCTGTGCTGCATCGCCAGCGTCCACAAGTAGTTCAGGGTCGTGACCTTGTCCCCGTTCATGGTGGCGCTGTTGGTGAAGCCGGCGAAGAGCTTGTCCTTCCAGCCCTGCGTGAACCAGACCTTCGACGAGGCGTCGGCGAACTTCTTGAACTGCCAGCTCACGCCGCCCATGTAGGTCGGCGAGCCGAAGACGATCGCGTCGGCCGCGGCCAGCAGCTCCCAGCCGCCTTCGGGCAGGTTGCCGTCCGCGTCGATGGCGAGCAGCTGCGCGCCCGCGCCGTCGGCGACGGCCTGCGCCACGCGTTGCGTGTGGCCGTAGCCGGAATGGAAGACGACGACGATGTTTGCCATTTTTGGAACTCCTGAATGAGAAAGGAAGGGAGGCTGTCTCTTCGCGGAACACCGAGGAACCGGCTCTGCCGGGCCTCAGGTGTGCCCCCGGCGAGGGGGCGGCGAAGCGACACGAAGTGCGCGAAGCCTGGGGGAAAGCTTACTTTTTATCGATGCTGAAGCGGCCGGGACCGAAGGCGGCGAGCGCGAGCAGGCCGCCGGCGATGGCGATGTTCTTGTTGAAGTTGATCTGCTGCATCATCTTCATCGCATCGGGTGCCGACCAGTACTTGTGGAAGAACAGCGCGGTCGCGATGCTGAAGATCGCCATCACGATCGCGGTCCAGCGGGTCTTGAAGCCCAGCAGCAGCGCGATGCCCAGGCCCAGCTCCACGATGATCGCGATGACCGCGCCCACCTCGGGCAGCGGCAGGCCGACGGACGTGATGTAGCCGACGGTGCCGCTGAAGCCCATGAGCTTGCCGATGCCGGCCGGAATGAACAGGTAGGCGATCAGGATGCGGCCGATGAGGGCCAGCGTGTCCTGCGCGGGGTTGGGTGCGGTGTTTGCGGTTGCCATGGTTGAGAACTCCTCGGTTGTTGACTGGACTGGAAAAAAGACACGGGTGAAAAAAAGCCGGGCGGCCAGCGCCCGGCAAGGGGGAGATCAGGCGGCCAGGTCGAACACCAGCACTTCGGCGTCCTTGCCGCCGGCCAGCGTCACCTGCGATTCGCCTTCGAGCATCGCGGCGTCGCCGCCGGAGAGCTTCTGGCCGTTCACTTCGAGCTCGCCGCGCACCAGGTGCACGTAGCTCTTGCGCTTCGGGTCGAGCGAGAGGCTGGCCTTCTCGTCGCCGTCGAAGAGACCGGCGTACAGGCTCGCATCGGCATTCACCTTCACCGAGCCTTCGCTGCCTTCGGGCGATGCCACCAGGCGCAGCTTGCCGCGCTTCTCGTCGTCGCTGAACTTCTTCTGCTCGTAGCCGGGCTCGATGCCGCGCTCCTTCGGCAGGATCCAGATCTGCAGGAAGTGCGTGGTCTGGTCGGCCTTGTGGTTGAACTCGCTGTGCATCACGCCGCGGCCCGCGCTCATGCGCTGGACGTCGCCGGGGGGAATGCTCTCCACGTTGCCCATGCTGTCCTTGTGCGCCAGTTCGCCCGAGAGCACGTAGCTGATGATCTCCATGTCCTTGTGGCCGTGGGTGCCGAATCCGGCGCCTGCCGCCACGCGGTCCTCGTTGATCACGCGCAGGTTGCCGAAGCCCATGTGGGCCGGGTCGTAGTAGTTGGCGAAGGAAAAGCTGTGGAAGGAGCGCAGCCAGCCATGGTCGGCATAACCGCGTTCCTGTGATTTACGGACTTGCAACATCGTCTGACTCCTTCTGCCCTGCCCTGTGGGGGGTGTGCGGGCCTTCTTCGTATGCCGCGCCGGATGCGCAGCGGATGTGAAGAATTTTGGGTCTCGGCACCCGCTCGAAAGACGCCGCGGTTTGATGGCACCATTCAAATATTTTGATCAATGGAACCCCCATGCCCAGCCCCAGAGACGTGCTGACCCCCGACGCCCTTGCCATGCTCCAGGCGGTGGCCGCCACCGGCAGCTTCGCCGCCGCCGCCCGTGCCCTGAACCTCGTGCCCAGCGCACTGAGCTACCGGGTGCGCCAGATCGAGGACGCCCTCGACGTGCTGCTGTTCGACCGCAGCACCCGCCAGGCACGGATGACCGAGGCCGGCGCCGAGCTGTTACGCGAGGCCGAGCGGCTGCTCGGCGAGATCGACGCGGTGGCCAACCGGGTGAAGCGCGTGGCCACCGGCTGGGAGGCGATGCTGACCATCTCGGTCGACAGCGTGATCGCCCGCGACCCGCTGCTCGACCTGGCCACCGCCTTCTTCGCGCTGGAGCCGCCTACCCGGCTGAAACTGCGCGACGAGACCCTGCTGGGCACCATCGAGGCACTGACCACGGGCGAAGCCGACCTCGCCATCGGCGCGGTGCTCGATGCCGCGAGCCTGGCCTTCAGCGCCACCGGCATCCGCAGCCGACTCATCGGCGAGCTGTGCTTCGTCTATGCGGTGGCGCCGCACCACCCGCTCGCACGCGAAACCCAGCCGCTGACCGATGCCGTGATGCGCCGGCATCGCGCAGTGGCGGCGGCCGATTCGGCGCGCCATGGGCCCAGCATGACGGTGAACCTGGTCGGTGGACAGGACGTGCTCACCGTGCCGAGCATGCAGGCCAAGATCGCGGCGCAGTTGCACGGGCTGGGCGGTGGATTCCTGCCTGAGCCGATGGCGCGGCCGTACATCGAGGCCGGGCATCTTGTCGAGCTGAAGACGGAGCGCAAGCCGCCACTGGGATCGCTGCACTGCGCATGGCGGGTGCCGAGCGCCGGCAAGCCGGGGCGCGCGCTCGAATGGTGGCTCGCGCAGTTCGAGCACGAAGGCACGCGGCGCGCGCTGCTGGAGCGCCATCGGGGCCGATGACGCAGCCGCGCTCCATCGACGGGGCCGACGAGTATTGCCGAGGATCGCGCGGCGCCGCTAAGGGTGTGCCCTCAGGCGGAGCGGCTGCCGGACCGATGTAGAGTGCAGACACATCCATCCGCATTCCGTCCAGAAGAAAAGAGCCGTTCATGAGCACTCGCGCAACTGCAAGGAAACCGGCCAAGGCCGCCGCCGACCGTCACCGAACCCCGCCAGCCCCTAAACAGCCCAAACAGCCCGCCCAGCCCCGCCACTTCGCCGTCATAGGCGCCGGCATCGCCGGGGTGGCCTGCGCGCGGACGCTGGTGCAGGCCGGCCACAAGGTCACGCTGTTCGAGCGCAACGACGCCCCCGGCGGGCGCATGGCGAGCGTGGACACCGCCTTCGGCCGCTTCGACAGCGGCGCCCAGTACTTCACCGTGCGCGATCCGCGCTTTGCCCTGGCGCTGGAGAACACCCCCGGCGTGTGCAAGCGCTGGAGCGCCAACCTCGTGCGCGTGCTCGACGCACACGGCCGCGTGGCCGAGGCTGCGCTGCCTTCTCTCGAGCCGCACTGGGTGGCCCAGCCCGGCATGGATTCGCTGGTCGCCCGCTGGGCGGAGCCGCTGGGCGACAGCCTCGTCACCGGCGCGCGCGTCACGCAGATCGAGCCCGATGCGCTCGACGCGAAGCGCTGGCAACTGCGCACCGCCGGTGCCGACGATTCGCAGCACGTCTATTCGGGCTTCGACGCCGTGCTGCTCGCGGTGCCGCCCTCCGCTGCCCGTGCCCTGCTGGGCGACGGCGGCAAGCTCTCGGCCACGCTGGCCCGCAAGATCGCCCCCGTGCGCATCGCGCCCTGCTGGACGCTGATGATCGCCTACCCCCAGGCCAACCAGCCCAACATGTCCCACCTGGGCCCGCAGTGGAACGCGGCCCGCAGCACGCACCACCGCGTCGCCTGGCTGGCGCGCGAATCGTCCAAGCCCGGGCGCGAGCCGGTCGAGCGCTGGACGCTGCAGGCCAGCGCCGCCTGGTCGGAGGAACATCTGCGCGACGCACCCTCGCGCGTGGAAGCCAAGCTGCTGCGCGCCTTCGCCGAGATCACCGGCATCTACGCCACGCCCGCGCATGCGCAGGCGACCCGCTGGGACGAAGCCCAGACCCAGGTGCCCGTGGGCACCACCCACCTGTGGGACGCCAAGGCTCGCATCGGCGTCGCGGGCGACTGGTGCACTGGCCACCGTGTGGAGGAAGCCTTCCTCTCGGGACTGTCGCTCGCGCTCGACGTGATCTGACCGGGCCGCGATGAGGGAGACCGGCCGCTTCGCGCCATCGCCCACCGGAGCGCTGCACGCGGGCTCGCTGGTGGCCGCGCTCGCGAGCTGGCTCGACGTTCGCGCGCGCGGCCCGCAGGCACGCTGGCTGGTGCGCATCGAAGACGCCGACACCGAGCGCTGCCTGCCCGGCATGGGCGAGCACATCCTCCAGCAGCTGGCCGCCTGCGCCCTGCTGCCCGACGAGCCGCCCGTGTGGCAGACCCGGCGCACCGACCGTTACGAGGCCGCCCTGGAGCGGCTGAAGGCGCGCGGCCTCGCCTACCCCTGCGGCTGCTCACGCAAGGACATCAGCGAAGCGCTCGCCAGGCTGGGCCAGCGGCACGAACGCCACGGCGAACGCGTGTACCCCGGCACCTGCCGCGACGGGCTGCACGGCAAACCCGCGCGCGCCTGGCGCTTCGCCACCGAGAAATTCGAGGCCGACCTTCCGCCCACGCCCGGCGTACCCTGGGAGGAAGACGCCGGCGATGCGACCACTGGCGGCGAACTCTGCTTCACCGACCGCCGCCTCGGCCGCCAGTGCCAGAACGTGAGCCGCGAGGTCGGCGACTTCGTGTTGCGCCGCGCCGACGGCCCGTGGGCCTACCAGCTCGCGGTGGTGGTCGACGACGCCGAACAGGGCGTGACCGACGTGGTGCGCGGCGAGGACCTCGTGGACAACACCGCGCGCCAGATCCTTCTGCAGCGCGCGCTGGGCTTTCCCACGCCAAGCTACCTTCATACGCCGCTGGTGCGCGGCGCCGACGGCGACAAGCTCTCCAAGCAGAACGGCGCGACCTCCATCGACACCCGCTCCCCGGCCGCCGCGCTGGCCGCGCTCGACGCCGCGGCGCGCGTGCTGGGCCTGAGCCCTTCCACGGCCACCGACTGCCCTGCGGCGCTGGCCGGCTGGGTGCCCGAATGGCGTGCTCTCTACAATTCGCGCCCGTGATGAATCTTTCCGATACCGTGTCCAACGACCTTCCGCCGGGCCATGACGAGGGTGCCGACGATGGCGCCGACAAGCCCCATCCGCTGCACCGCCGCCTCAAGAGCTTCGTCAAGCGCGGCGGCCGCACCACCGAGGGCCAGGCGCGCGCCTTCTCCGAGCTGGGGCCGCTGTTCCTCGTGCCCTACAAGCCCGAGCCGATCGACCTGACCGCCACCTTCGGCGGCCGCGCCGGCCCGACGGTGCTGGAGATCGGCTTCGGCATGGGCGAGGCCACCGCGCACATCGCGACAGTGCTGCCCGACACCAATTTCTTCTGCTGCGAAGTGCACGAGCCCGGCGTGGGCGCGCTGCTCAAGCGCATCGGCGAGCAGCAGCTGTCGAACATCCGCATCTGCGCGCACGACGCGGTCGACGTGCTCGACCACATGCTGCAGCCCGGCACCCTGGCCGGCGTGCACGTATTCTTTCCCGACCCGTGGCACAAGAAGCGCCACAACAAGCGCCGGCTGATCCAGCCCGGGTTCGTGACCAAGCTCGCGCAGCACCTGCGCCCCGGCGGCTACATCCACTGCGCGACCGACTGGCAGCCCTACGCCGAGCAGATGCTCGAGGTGCTCTCGGCCGAGCCGCTGCTGCGCAACACCGCAGAGGGTTACGCGCCCAAGCCCGACTACCGGCCGCTGACCAAGTTCGAGAACCGCGGCATCAAGCTGGGCCACGGCGTGTGGGACCTGGTGTTCGAGCGCAAGGGCTGACGCCGTCGCATCGGCCCGAGCGGGCCTTGCCGGATTGAGCCTGCCGCCGCGGCATGGCACGATCCCGCGGATGACCAGCAACAAGACTGACGCAGAGCAGCTCCATCTGCGCGACCTCGCCCGGCTGCGCCGGGTTCGCGACCGCATCGACCGCGAGTACGCGCAGCCGCTGGACGTCGAGGCCCTCGCCTTCGGCGTGCACATGTCGGCAGGCCACCTCAGCCGCCAGTTCAAGCTCGCGTATGGCGAGGCGCCCTATTCCTACCTGATGACGCGGCGCATCGAGCGCGCGATGGCGCTGCTGCGCCGGGGCGACCTGAGCGTCACCGAGGTTTGCTTCGAGGTCGGGTGCTCGTCGCTGGGCACCTTCAGCACGCGCTTCACCGAGCTGGTGGGCATGTCGCCCAGCGCCTACCGCCGCGAGGCCGCCATGCAGACCGACGGCATGCCGCCGTGCGTGGCGAAGCAGGTCACGCGACCGATCAGGAATCGAGAAGCGCCGGCCCCGCGGTCGAACCTAGACTGAGCGCTCCTCGACAACGACACACCGGAGCGACCACGATGAACATCAGCATCCACGCGAGTTTTCTGCCGCACAACGACCCCGAGGCCTCGCTCGCCTTCTACCGCGACCTGCTCGGCTTCGAGGTCCGCAATGACGTGGGATACGGCGGCATGCGCTGGATCACCGTCGGCCCCGCGGGCCAGCCCGGGGTTTCCATCGTGCTTTCGCCGCCGGCCGCCTACCCCGGCATCACCGACGACGAGCGCCGCACCATCGCCGAGATGATGGCCAAGGGCACCTACGCCGCCATCCTGCTGGCCACGCCCGACCTCGAAGGCACCTTCGCGAAGCTGCAGGCCAGCGACACCGAGATCGTCCAGGAGCCGACCGACCAGCCCTACGGCGTTCGCGACTGCGCGGTGCGCGACCCCGCGGGCAGCCTGATCCGCATCCAGCAGTTGGGCTGAGGCGGAGAGACGGACCGATGAGCACCAAGGCGACGAAGAAGACGACCACGGCCGCAAAGACAGCCGCGAAGACAGCAACAAAGACGACAGCGAGGGCGGCGGCGCCTGCGAAGGCGCAAGACGCCGCCGACAGCCACGACATGATCCGCGTGCACGGCGCGCGCGAGAACAACCTCAAGGACATCAGCATCGAGATCCCGAAGCGCAGGCTGACGGTGTTCACCGGCGTCTCGGGCTCGGGCAAGAGCTCGCTGGTGTTCGGCACCATCGCGGCCGAGTCGCAGCGGCTGATCAACGAGACCTACAGCGCCTTCGTGCAGGGCTTCATGCCCACGCTGGCGCGGCCGGACGTGGACGTGCTCGACGGCCTGACCACCGCGATCATCGTCGACCAGCAGCGCCTGGGCGCCGACCCGCGCTCGACCGTGGGCACGGTCACCGACGCCAACGCGATGCTGCGCATCCTGTTCAGCCGCCTGGGCAAGCCGCACATCGGGCCGCCCGGCGCCTTCGCCTTCAACGTGCCTTCGGTCAGCGCGGCGGGTGCGATCACCGTGGAACGCGGCGCGAAGACGAAGACGGTGAAGGAAAGCTTCAACCGCATCGGCGGCATGTGCCCGCGCTGCGAGGGGCGTGGCGCGGTCACCGACTTCGACCTCGCCGAGCTCTACGACGACGGCAAGTCGCTCAACGAAGGCGCTCAAGATCCCCGGCTACAGCATGGAAGGCTGGTACGGGCGCATCTTCCGCGGCTGCGGCTTCTTCGACGCGGACAAGCCGATCCGCAAGTTCACCAGGAACGAGCTGCACGACCTGCTCTACAAGGAGCCGACGAAGATCAAGGTGGACGGCATCAACCTGACCTTCGCGGGGCTGATCCCGACGATCCAGAAATCATTCCTGTCGAAGGACGTGGAAGCGATGCAGCCGCACGTGCGCGCCTTCGTGGAGCGCGTGGTGACGTTCTCCACCTGCCCCGAATGCGAGGGTACGCGGCTCGCGGCGCCGGCGCGCTCGTCGAAGATCAGGGGCGTCAACATCGCCGACGCCTGCGCGATGCAGATCAGCGACCTCGCCGAGTGGGTGCGCGGCCTGAAGGAGCCCTCGGTGGCGCCGCTGCTGCAGGCGCTGGCGGCGAGCCTCGATTCCTTCGTGGAGATCGGCCTGGGCTACCTCTCGCTGGACCGGCCCTCGGGCACGCTGTCGGGCGGCGAGGCGCAGCGCACGAAGATGATCCGCCATCTCGGCTCCTCGCTCACCGACGTGACCTACGTGTTCGACGAGCCTACCACCGGCCTGCATCCGCACGACATCCAGCGCATGAACGAGCTGCTGCTGCGGCTGCGCGACAAGGGCAACACGGTGCTGGTGGTCGAGCACAAGCCGGAGGTCATCGCCATCGCGGACCACGTCGTCGACCTCGGCCCGGGCGCGGGCTCGGCCGGCGGCAGCGTTTGCTTCGAGGGCAGCGTCGAGGGGCTGCGCGGCAGCGGCACGGTCACGGGGCGGCACCTGGACGACCGGGCGACGCTGAAGAAGAAGGTTCGCAAGCCGACCGGCAAGCTCGAGATACGCGGCGCGACGACGCACAACCTGCGCAAGGTGAACGTCGACATTCCGCTCGGCGTGCTCGCCGTGGTCACCGGCGTGGCTGGCTCGGGCAAGAGCTCGCTGGTGCACGGCTCCATTCCGGCCGGCGCGGGCGTGGTGAGCATCGACCAGAGCACCATCCGCGGCTCGCGGCGCAGCAACCCGGCCACCTACACCGGGCTGCTCGACCCGATCCGGAACGCCTTCGCGAAGGCCAACGGCGTGAAGCCGGCTCTCTTCAGCGCCAACTCCGAAGGCGCCTGCCCCACCTGCAACGGCGCGGGCGTGATCTACACCGACCTCGCGATGATGGCCGGCGTGGCAACCCCCTGCGAGGAATGCGGCGGCAAGCGCTTCCAGGCCTCGGTGCTGGAGTACCGCTTCGGCGGGCGCGACATCGCCGAGGTGCTGGCGATGCCGGTGGACGAGGCCCTTGCCTTCTTCGGCGAAGGCGAGGCGCGCACGCCGGCCGCGCACGCCATCCTGCAGCGGCTGGCCGACGTGGGACTGGGCTACCTGCGGCTCGGGCAGCCGCTCACCACGCTGTCGGGCGGCGAGCGCCAGCGGCTCAAGCTGGCCACGCAGATGGCCGAGAAAGGCGACGTCTACGTGCTCGACGAGCCCACCGCCGGCCTGCACCTGGCCGACGTGGCGCAGCTGCTGGGCCTGCTCGACCGGCTGGTGGATTCGGGCAAGTCGGTCATCGTGGTCGAGCACCACCAGGCCGTGATGGCGCATGCCGACTGGATCATCGACCTCGGCCCCGGCGCGGGGCACGAGGGCGGGCGCGTCGTCTTCGAGGGAACGCCGGCGGACCTCGTCGCCAAGCGCTCGACACTCACAGGCAGGCATCTCGCAGGCTACGTGAAGGGAGACTGATCGAAGCCCCTTCAGCGGGCATGCCAGCCTTCCACCCTGGCCCTGAAATTGCTACACTTTTTTACTAATGTGAAAGAAGGTGTCCAATGAACACGTCACGCAGGGAATGGTTGGGCAAGGCAGGCGCGCTGGTGCTCGGAAGCGGCATCGGCATGGCCCACCCCGTCATGGCGCAGACCGCGCGAACGGCGGCGGCCGCGGCCGGCGGGGCGCGCGTCGTGCTGCTGGGGCAATCGGTGCCGCTCACTGGCAGCGCCTCAGAGATCGGCAACGCCTTCGCGGCCGGCAGCCGCCTCGCGGTGACCGCGTTCAACGAGCGCAATGCGGCCGGCGGCCTGCAGCTCAAGCTGCTGCAGCTCGACGACGGCTACGACGCGGCCCGCGCCGCCGCCAATGCGCGCACCCTGCTCACCACCGACAAGGCCGACATGCTCTTCGGCTTCGTCGGCACGGCCAGCAGCGAGGCCGGCGCGAACGTCGCCACGCAGCAGGGCAGCCTGCTGTTCGCGCCCTTCGCGGCTTCCGACACGCTGCGCGGGGCCGATCATCCGAACGTGTTCCATGTGCGCCCCGGCATGATCGACGAGGCCCTGAAGATCGTGAGGCAGTGCGCCACCGTGGGGCAGACGCGCGTGGCGCTGGTGGGCGACGACGACGCCATGGGCCGCGCCGGCCTCGCGGCCGTGGAGCAGGCCATCAGCGAGCTCAAGCTCACGCCGCTGGTCGCCAGCGCGCTGGTGCCGGCCAACGGCGACAAGCTGGATGCGGCCCTGAAGGAAGTGCAGAAGCAGTCGCCGCAGGCCATCGTGCTGGTGTCGCTCTCGGGCACCACGGCCAACGCGATCCGCAAGCTGCGCAAGAGCGGCTACTCGGGCAGCTTCATGGCCTTCTCCATCGTCGGCATCGACCCGCTCTACGCCACGCTCGGCAAGGACATCGGCGGCATCGTGATCTCGCAGGTGGTGCCTTCGCCGCGCCCCTCGGCCATTCCGATCGTCAAGGAGTACCTCGCGGCCGTCGACAACTCCGACCAGAACCCCTCGTACGAAGGCCTGGAGGGCTTCATCGCGGCCAAGGCCGCGGGCGAGGCGGTGAAGCGCGCCGGCCGGGGGTTGAACGCCGCGGGCCTCATGCGGGTGATGTCGGGCATGACCGACTACGACGTGGGGGGCTTCCGCATCAACCTGCGCCCGGGCCTGCGCGACAGCGTGCGCAACATCGACCTGATCAGCATCTCGGCCGACGGGCGGGTGCTGAGGTAGGCGGCAACCGCCCTTCTAGCCGGTGCTCACGAGCGCACGCAGCGCGTCGAGCGAGCGCAGTTCGATGCGCCCGTAGCCCAGCGAAAGCACGCCCTCGGCCGCCAGCGCATTGAGCTCCTTCGACAGCGTCTGGCGCGTCACGCCGAGCATCATGGCCAGCGCCTCCTGCGGCAGCTGCAGTTCGTGGCGCAGCTGCACCGACTGCGTGGCGTCGCCGCGCGCCAGCACCAGCAGCCGGTGCGCCACCCGCGCGCGCAGGCTGCGCAGGGTGGCGTCCTCCGCGAGGCCGTAGAGCATGCGCACGCGCGAAGCGAGCATCGCCGCGATGGCGTTGGAGAAAACCACATCGCGCATCAGCTGCGCGAAGGCCGCGGGCGGCACCACCAGCAGGTCGAGCGCCTCCAGCGCGGTGGCGTCGTGCGTGCGCGGCGAGCCGTCGATCAGCGTGATCTCGCCGAACCAGTTGCCCGGCTCCAGCACGGCGAGGATGGCCTCGCGGCCGTCCTGGCGCAGCGACGAGACCTTGATGGTGCCCGCCACCAGCCCGTAGAAGCCGCCGTCGGTGGCATGGATGGGGTCGCCCTGGCGGAAGACCATCGCGCCGCGGCGTACGTGGTGCAGCTCGGCCGCACCCACCAGTGCCTCGCGCTGAGCGCGCGGCATGCTCATGAACCACGGGTTGCCTTCCAGCGCGGCACGGTGCGCGGCGGAAAGACGCGGCTTCGAAGAGGCGGCCATGAAGATGGGAATGACGGGGGAATGACGCGGGAACGGGGGTTTACCAGAACCCCGCATTGTCAAATTCTTGACAGTTGATGGTCAAGCGCAGGCATACAGTGGCCAGCTCCCCCACAGGACTCAAAAGAACGGAGACTCCGGCGATGAATGCACGCGCAAGTTTCAAGAGCATGCAGGAAAGCACGCGCGAAGACTGGCAGCTGATCGGTGGCGAATTCATGCAGTTCGCGGGCGGCCTGTCCGCTCGCGTGATCAAGCACCTGCAGATCCTCGAAGGCGACTACGGCGGCTTCCCGGTCGACCGCTACACCCACTCCCTGCAGACCGCCACCCGCGCGCTGCGCGACGGCCGCGACGAGGAATACGTGGTGTGCGCCCTGCTGCACGACATCGGCGACACGCTCGGCAGCTTCAACCACCCCGACATCGCCGCAGCCATCCTCAAGCCCTTCGTGAGCGAGGCCAACCACTGGATGGTGCAGAACCACGGCATCTTCCAGGGCCACTACTTCTTCCACCACATCGGCCTGGACCGCGACATGCGCGACAACTTCAAGGGGCACCCGCACTACGAGCGCACCGCCGAGTTCTGCGCGCTCTACGACAACCCCGCCTTCGACCCCAAGGCCGAGACCCTGCCCATCAGCGAGTTCGAACCCATGCTGCGCCGCGTGATGGCGCAGCCGAAGCAGAGCATCTACAAATCGGCGCTGCAGCCTGCTGCACAGGCCGCCTGAAGTCCGACAGCCGAACGCACAAGGAAGACAAGAGCCACGCAGGAGTCGCAGAGAAGACCGGAAACCATTTCTTGGTCTTCCTCCTGCGACTTCTGCGCAACCTTCGCACCCTCCGCGTCCGGCCGCCCGATTTCGACAACTTCCAAAGGACACCCCACCATGAACGCCTTCGCACAACCCGAAATCCAGAAGCTGGTCTCCGCCGAGGAGTGGCAGCTGCGCGTCGACCTTGCCGCCTGCTATCGCCTCGTGGCGCTGCACGGATGGAGCGACCTGGTCTTCACGCACATCAGCGCGCGCATTCCGGGCCCCGAGCACCACTTCCTGATCAACCCCTACGGCCTGATGTTCGACGAGATCACCGCGTCGAGCCTGGTGAAGGTCGACCAGCAGTGCAACAAGGTCATCGATTCGCCCTACCCGGTGAACCCGGCGGGCTTCGTGATCCACAGCGCGGTGCATGCGGCGCGGGAAGACATCCAGTGCGTGCTGCACACCCACACCCGCGCCGGCATCGCCGTGAGCGCGCAGAAGAACGGCGTGCTGCCCATCAGCCAGCAGTCGACCTTCGTGCTCGCCTCGCTGGCCTATCACGACTACGAGGGCGTGGCCTTCCGCGACGACGAGAAGCCGCGCCTGCAGGCCGACATGGGCAACGCCAATTTCCTCATGCTGCGCAACCACGGCCTGCTGACCTGCGGCAAGACCATCGCGGACGCCTTCCTGTCGATGTACACCTTCGAGGCCACCTGCCAGATCCAGATCGCGGCGCAGTCGGGCGGAAGTGAACTCACGCACGTGGACCCGCGCATCGTGGAAGGCGTGGGCCAGGCCATGAAGGTGCAGACCGGCGGCCTGGGCGGGCAGTTCGTCTGGCCCGCGCTCATCCGCAAGCTCGACCGCATCGACGACAGCTACAAGCAGTAGGCCCTTCGCCGGTCCCGGTTTCCACGGCTGCCAGCGCCTGCGCGACGGGTGCCGGCGGCCATTTTTTTGCCTTCCCGCCGGGGCAGCTGACGGGTGCCGGCACCCGTTGCCGGTGCGATGATCGCCCGATGGAACTGAGGCAACTGCGCTACTTCGTCAAGGTCTGCGAGCTTCGCAGCATGGGCCGCGCCGCGGTCGAACTGGGCGTCGTCACCTCGGCGCTGAGCCAGCAGATCAGCCGGCTCGAGGGCGAGCTTTCCACCCGGCTGCTCAAGCGCAGCGCCAGCGGCGTGGTGCCCACCGATGCCGGCATGGCCTTCCTTCACCAGGCCCAGCTCGTTCTGCGCCATGCCGACGACGCGGTGCTCGCGGCGCAGCAGGCGCGGCTCTCGGGCCACGTGAGCGTGGGCCTGGCGCCCACCACCGCCACGGTGCTCGGCGTGCCGCTCATGCGGGCCATGCGCGAGCGCTACCCCGAGGTGCGGCTGCACCTGGTCGAGTCGCTCTCGGGCCATCTCACGACCATGCTGCAGTCACGGCAGCTCGACCTGGCCGTGCTGTTCCAGACCGACACCCCGCGGCGCTGGAGCGTGACGCCGCTCCTGGCCGAGAAGCTCTTCGTGATCGCCTCTCCCACACTGGCGCACCGCCCTACCGGTGCACGCGTGCGGCTCGCGCAGCTGGCGGAGCTGCCCCTCATCCTGCCAAGCGGCAGCCACGGCCTGCGCTCCACGCTGACGGCCGCCTTCACGCGGGCCCGCATCTCGCCGCGCATCGTGGCCGAGGTCGACGGCCTCGCGCTGCTGATGGATGCGGTGCGCGCCGGCCACGGCGCGACCATCCAGCCCGGCGCCGCCACCGCGCGGCATGGCCGCGACGACCTGCAGCTCACCCAGATCGCCGACGCGCACGTGGGCCGGCGCAACCTGCTCGTGAGCCTGTCGGACGACGAACTCTCCCCCGCCGCGCTGGCCACCCGCGTGGTGGTGGCCGACACGGCGCGCGCCTTGGTGCGCGACGGCCTCTGGGCCGGCGCCAGTCTTCTCGAAACGTGAACACCCGTTGCCCGAACCGGCCTTTCGCCTGAAGGCCGGCCTGCCTACAGTCTCCCGATCCCAAGGAGACCCACGAGTGAGAGTGATCGACGTACTGGTTGTCGGAGGCGGCAACGCCGCCCTCTGCGCCGCCCTGATGGCGCGCGAGGCTGGCGCCTCGGTGCTGCTGCTCGAAGCCTCGCCCAAGGCATGGCGCGGCGGCAATTCGCAGCACACGCGCAACCTGCGCTGCATGCACGACGCGCCACAGGATGTGCTGGTCGATGCCTATCCCGAAGAGGAGTACTGGCAGGACCTCCTGAAGGTGACCGGCGGCCTCACCGACGAGCGCCTCGCGCGCCTGGTGATCCGCGCCTCGTCCAACTGCCGCGACTGGATGCGCAGCCACGGCGTGCACTTCCAGCCGCCGCTGTCGGGTGCGCTGCACGTCGCGCGCACCAACGCCTTCTTCATGGGCGGCGGCAAGGCGCTGGTCAACGCCTATTTCCGCAGCGCCGAAAGGCTCGGCGTGCAGATCCGATACGACACGCCCGTGGCCTCGGTCGAGCTCGACGGCGACCGCTTCGTGGCCGTGCGCACCGAGGCCGGCGAACGCATCGAAGCGAGGAGCTGCGTGCTGGCCGCCGGCGGCTTCGAGTCGAACCGCGAATGGCTGCGCGAGGCATGGGGACGGAACGAGCGCGGCGAATGGCCGGCCGACAACTTCCTGATCCGCGGCACGCGCTTCAACCAGGGCGTGCTCTTGAAGCACATGATCGAGGCGGGCGCCGACAGCATCGGCGACCCGTCGCAGGGCCACATGGTGGCCATCGACGCACGCGCACCGCTGTACGACGGCGGCATCTGCACGCGCATCGACTGCGTGTCGCTGGGCGTGGTGGTCAACCGCGAGGCGAAGCGCTTCTACGACGAGGGCGAGGACTTCTGGCCCAAGCGCTATGCGATCTGGGGCCGGCTGGTGGCGCAGCAGCCGGGGCAGATCGCGTGGTCGGTCATCGACCAGAAGGCGGTCGGGCGCTTCATGCCGCCGGTGTTTCCCGGCACGCAGGCCGGCACGCTCGGCGAACTCGCACGCAGGATCGGCCTGGACGAAGCCACCTTCGTGCGCACCGTGGAGGACTACAACGCCGCATGCCGCGTCGGCCGCTTCGATCACACCACGCTGGACGACTGCCGCACCGAGGGCCTCGCACCCGCCAAGACGCACTGGGCACGCCCCATCGACACCGCGCCCTTCCATGCCTATCCGCTGCGGCCCGGCATCACCTTCACCTACCTGGGCCTGAAGGTCGACGAAACGGCGGCCGTGCGATTCGGCGGACGGCCCAGCCCGAACCTCTTCGTTGCCGGCGAGATGATGGCCGGCAACGTGCTGGGCAAGGGCTACACCGCGGGCGTCGGCATGAGCATCGGCACGGCCTTCGGCCGCATCGCAGGCACGCAGGCAGCGAAAGCCGCGCGGGCCTCCACGAAGAACGACAAGGAGGCCGCGCTTGCAGCAGCTCACTGATCTCGTCGCGCGCGCACAAGCGGATGCCCAGGGCATGCCATCACGGCGCGTGATTCCCATCGCCCCCGCGCTGCCGCTGACCGCCGGCGAAGAGGAAGTCGCGCGCATCCTGCAGATCTGCAACGCCTGCCGCTACTGCGAAGGCTTCTGCGCCGTGTTCCCGGCCATGACGCGCCGGCTGGACTTCGGCAACAAGGCCGACACCCACTACCTCGCCAACCTCTGCCACAACTGCGGCGCCTGCCTGCACGCCTGCCAGTACGCGCCGCCGCACGAGTTCGCGGTGAACGTGCCGCAGGCCATGGCGCGGGTGCGCATGCAGACGTACCACGACTACGCCTGGCCGCCCGCGATGGGGGCGCTGTACCGCAGGGCCGGCCTCACGGTCGCACTGGCACTGGCGGGCGGGCTCGCCCTCTTCCTGGTGCTGGCCGTGGCGATGTCGGGCTCGCTGATGCACGAGCCGATGGCGGGCAACTTCTACGCGATCTTTCCCCACAACCTGCTCGCGCTGGTGTTCGGCGCGGTGTTCCTCTTCGTGATGCTCGCGCTGGCGATGGGCGTGCGCCGCTTCTGGCGCGAGGTGTCTCCGGCGAACGATCCGCAGAACGCGCCAGACCTGCCGGGCGTGCGCGGCGGCGCCAGCGTCGAGGCCGCGCACGACGCGCTGCGCCTGAAGTACCTCGACGGCGGCCACGGCGAAGGCTGCAACAACGAGGACGACCGCTTCACCCTGTGGCGCAGGCGCTTCCACCACTTCACCTTCTACGGCTTCATGCTGTGCTTCGCATCGACCTGCGTGGCGACGCTCTACCACTACCTGCTCGACCTGCATGCTCCCTATGCCTTGACCAGCCTGCCGGTGCTGCTGGGCACTGCCGGCGGCCTCGGGCTGCTGATCGGCCCCGCGGGCCTGCTGTGGCTGAACCTGCGGCGCGACCCGGCGCATGGCGACACGGCACAGCGCCCGATGGACCGCGGCTTCATCGCCCTGCTGCTGCTCACCAGCCTTACCGGCCTCGCGCTGCTGGCGTGGCGCGACACGCGCTTCATGGCGCTGCTGCTGGCGGTGCACCTGGGCGTGGTGATGGCGCTCTTTCTCACGCTGCCCTACGGCAAGTTCGCGCACGGCATCTTCCGCTCGGCGGCGCTGCTGAAGTTCGCGATCGAGAAGAGGCTGCCCAGCCGATTGCAGCTGGGCGCGGATTGATCGCTGGATCTCCGGTGGCGCGGAGGCATCCTGAAATTATTCCCTTCAGAATTTAACTGGCCTGCCAACGCGCTTTCTCTGAGAATTTATTCACGCACCGGCTGGCTTTCAGCGACTGGTCACCCTCCTCGAATCGCGCGCTCGAATAATCCGAAAAAACTAATTTCGGTCGAGCGATCGACTATTCAGGGAGGATCCCGTGACCAAGCCCATCCTGGCTGGCCGTCGCGTCACCATTGCCACGCCCGTCGGCGAGGCGCTGCAATTCCATCGGCTGGTCGGCCGTGAGGCGCTGAGCCAAGCCTACGCCTTCGATGTCGACCTGCTCGGCCGCAGCAACGCCATCGAGCCCAAGGCGCTCCTGGGCAAGACGGCAACGGTGTCGCTGCAGACCGAGCACGGCGGTACGCGCCATCTCGCCGGCATCGTCACCCGCTTCGGCCTCGCTCGGGAGGATGCGCGGCAGAGCTTCTACGCGATGAGGCTGCGCCCCTGGCTGTGGCTCGCGACCAGGCGCCACGACTACAGGATCTTCCAGGACCGCAGCGTTCCCGAGATCGTCGCCGAAGTACTCGGCCGCTACGGGCATCCCTTCGAGCAGAAGCTCACGCGCAGCTACCGGGTGTGGAACTACTGCGTGCAGTACGGCGAGAGCGACTTCGACTTCGTCTCGCGTCTGTGCGAGCACGAGGGCATCCATTACTGGTTTCGCCACGAGACCTCGCAGCATGTGCTGGTGTTCGCGGACGACATCGCCCTTTCGCACGGCCCGCTGCCCGGCGGCGAGACAGTGCGCTACCACCCGCACGAGCAGTCCGGCATGACCGGCGGCGAAGAACCGGCCGAACGCATCTACGCATGGGAGATGGCCGAAGACCTGCGCTCCGGCCACCACTGCACCGACGACTACGACTTCGAGAGGCCCAAGGCTGACCTGCGGAGCCAGCGCCAGATGCCGCCGGGCCACGATCACGACGACCATGAGGTGTTCGAATGGCCCGGCCACTATCTGCTGAACGGCGACGGCGACACTTACGCGCGCATCCGCAATGAAGAGCAGCTGAGCGCACGCAGTCTTGTCAGCGGCCGTTCCAACCTGCGTTCGCTGGCACCAGGCCACACGCTGCGGCTGGCCGGCCATCCTCGCGACGACCAGAACCGCCAGTACCTCGTGCTGGGCGTGGCCTATCACCTGCAGGAGAACCTGCGCGCCACCGAAGGCACGGCCGCCACGTCGGGCAGCTCCATCCAGCGCTTCGCCTTCGATGCGCAGCCCACCAGCTTCGCCTGGCGACCTCCGCGCACGACGCGCAGGCCCCGCACCGGCGGCCCGCAGACTGCTGTGGTGGTCGGCCCCGCCAGCGACGAGATCTGGACCGACCAGTACGGCCGCGTCAAGGTGCAATTCCAGTGGGACCGCCTGGGCGGCAGAGACGAGAACTCCTCCTGCTGGCTGCGCGTGTCTCACGGGTGGGCCGGGGCCCGGTTCGGCACTGCCGCCCTGCCCCGCATCGGCCAGGAAGTGGTCGTCGATTTCCTCAACGGCAACCCCGACCATCCCATCGTCGTCGGGCGCTTCCACAACGCCGACGAGATGCCGGCGTGGAAGCTGCCCGCCCAGACGCACCTGACAGGCATCCGAAGCCGCGAATTCGGAGCCAGCCTGCGCGGAAACCACCTGGCACTCGACGACAGCCCGGGCAAGGTGCAGGCCCAGCTCAAGAGCGACCACCAGTGCAGCAGCCTCAGCCTCGGACACATAGGCCGCATCGAGGACACCACGGGCCGCAAGGACGACCGCGGCCAGGGCTTCGAGCTGCGCACCGATGGGCACGGGGCACTGCGCGCCGCCAGCGGCCTGCTGGTGAGCACTGAACCGCGGCCGAACGCACGGGCGCACATCACCGACATGGGCGAGACCGTTGCGCGGCTCACGCAGGCACGCGAGGTGCACGAAGGCATGTCGCAGCTCGCGCTGGATGCCAAGGCGCACGAAAGCGGTGACCAGAACGAGGTCGCCGCCGAACTCAAGCTGCAGAACGACGCGATCCAGGGCAAGGGCAACCACGCCGCGCAGGGCGAATTCCTCGAGTTCAGCCGGCCGCACCTCACGCTCGCGAGCCCCTGCGGCATCCAGGCCACGGCGCAGGGCTCCAGCCACTTCGCGAGCGCAGGACACAACGCACTGACCAGCGGCGGGCACACCAGCGTGGCCACTGCGAAGAGCTTTCTGGTCTCGGCAAAGAACGCCGTGCGCATGTTCGCCTACAAGGCCGGCATGAAGCTGGTGGCGGGCAACGCCGACATCGACATCGCGGCGCTGAAGAACAGCATCAGCGTGCTCGCGAAGATGAACATCCGCCAGGAGGCCAACCGGATCACGATCGCTGCAGCGGAAGAAGTCGTCATCAACGGCGGGGCGAGCTACACCTGCTGGAACGCCTCGGGGATCGTGCATGGCACGCGCGGAGCATGGCGGGCGCACGCGGCGAAGCACAGCTTCATCGGGCCCGACAGCCGCACGCCTGACAAGATGAACCGGGATGTGCAGACGCGGTTCGACCAGGAGGTGCTGTTTCATCACATCGACGAGGAGGACACGCCTGCGGCAAGGCAGCTGTTCGAGCTGATGCGTGACAGCGAAGGCGCGGCAACGCCCGCCCCTTCGGGCAGGACACTTGCGCAGGAAGCACCCGTTGGCGACGTCACCAGCAACGACGGCACCACGCGGCAGCAGCGCTCTGACGGCCCCGAGTCGTACAAGGTTGCATGGCTCGGGAGTGTCTCCTGATGGCAGTGCAGGGAGAAGAAGAGGACATCTGGCTGGACTTCAGCCTGGGCCTGGACGGCTTCGCGGAGGTCACCGCCGTGACGACGCCGCTCGACGACAGGAGAAAGGTCCGCGTGCGCGTGCCCCCGGGCAAGCTGATCCCGATCGTGTTCCTGCCCGGCATCATGGGCAGCAACCTCCGCCTGTCCCGCGAGCGGCAGGAGCTGCTCAAACGAAGCGACAACCTCGCCTGGTGGCCCGACAAGAAAGGCGATGCGTTCTCGCGGCGCAACGCAAGCGCGGCGGCCCGCCAGATGCGGCTGGACCCCGACGAGGTGGAGGTCGACCGCTACAACGTCACCGACGAGAAGATCGAGGGCAAGAAACGCCGCCGCTTCGATGCCACGGGCGATACGACCATCAGCTCCGACAAGCGCCACGACAACGTGCCCGATGACCTTGGCGACATCAGCAAGCTGCTCATCACCGATCCCAAGGCCGATCCGACGCACCCGCTGGCGAGCAATCGGCAATGCTTCACCGCTGCCCAGAAGGCCCGTGCACGCGGCTGGAGCGAAGTGATGTTCGACGCCTACGGCAGCATCCTGCAGTCGATGGAACGCCTGCTCAACGACATGCTGCGCCGCGAGGAGAACAAGCTCGTCGTGTCGCCGGCATGGGTTGACAAGAGCAATCCCGAAGCGCTCATCGGACGGTCACCATCGAGCTTCGGCGTTCACGACGCGCAGCCGCTGAGCGAGGACGACATCCGCAGGATCGGCAACTGCTGGTATCCGGTGCACGCCTTCGGCTACAACTGGCTCAGGAGCAACGGCGAGGAAGGAAAGCAGCTCGCGAAGAAGATCGAGCTGCTGATCGACACCTACAACCACAACGGCTTCGACTGCCCCGGCGTCATCATCGTCACGCACAGCATGGGCGGCATCCTGGCGCGGGCGATGATGCATGCGGACTACGGCGACATCAGGCATCGCATTCTGGGCGTGGTGCACGGGGTGATGCCCACCACCGGCGCGGCCGCCGCATACAAGCGCATGCGCGCGGGCTTCGAGGGCAGCAACAAGCCCTGGTGGCATCTGAAGTCCCGGTTGATAGGTGGCATCACGCAGGGCGTCCTGGGCGACAACGGCGAGGAAGTGACGGCCGTGCTGGCCAATGCGCAAGGCGGCCTGGAACTGCTGCCGGCAGCCGCCTACGGCACGCAGTGGCTGCAGGTGCAGGACGACAACGGCAAGTTCCTGGCGAAATGGCCCAGTAGTGACGCAGTGAGCGAGATCTACACGCTCGATCGGGACAAGTGGTGGAGGTTGATCAATCCGGATTGGATTGATCCGGCGGGGCAGGCCGGAAAACCCAAGGAAGAAGGAGGAAAGCCGACGGAACAAATAGGTCTGGAAGCCACGACGACCCGGATTGAAGATGCCATGAGATTTGCGGACTCTATCCGGGACACGTTCCATCCACGCACTTATGCGCACTACGGCAGCGACCCTGGCCAGCCGGCTTGGAACGACTTGGTGTGGCGCGTGGTCAATGGCGACCCTGTCATCGCCGGCGACCCGTTGACCTGGACCCTGTTGCCCGGACACGAGGGAGACAACGGCGAGGGTTTGCTGCGCGTGAAAGGCGATCGAGGCGAAGTTCTCAAGCTCAAGCTCCAACCGCCGATGACGCCCAGCGACGGCACAGTACCCGTGGAACGCAGCGCCGCCAAGGTGCGCGCGAAAGCCAAGTTCGTGCAGGCCGGATACGACCACCAGGGCAGCTACAGCGACGCCAATGCCAGCGCAGCCACGCTCTACGGCATCGTGCGCATCGCCGCCGACTTCGACATCCAGTGGTGGTCGGAGAAGAACTGAACTCACCTACCAACCACTGAAGACGAGGATTGCCTGCATGAACCGACGCATCGAGAAACTGTTCGAGTACACCAAGCTACTTTGCTTCGGGCGCTATGTGCTGACAGCACCGGTCGATTCGAGGCTGGCGTTTGGCCGCGACTTTCCGACGCTGCCCAACCGGGCCAATGACATCGAGAAAGTGATGGCCGCCGACCGCGCAAAGATACTGTCAGCAGACAAGACTGCCGAGATTACCTACTTCGGCAAAGGGCCGGCGCCGGATGTTTGGCTCATGCGCTCGTTCAAGAGCGTATCGGCGAAGAAATACGGACTGGAGAGCTTTGACGTTTACTACGTCGTGGGCCCACACATCTTTGTTGGAGGCAACGCCACGGCCAAGAGCAACAACATAACTGCGGACTCCATACTTCAATATACCGTCGAGACCGCCGGCAACCTGCGCGCACGCGAGCCCGACGAGGTCCCCACGGACGAAGGCCTTTGCCATGAATACGGCTTCACCCGTGTCGACGGCAATCGAGGCCCGGCTCTGTCCCAGGCCGGCCTGCACATGGCGGCGCTGCCCGACGTGGTGTTCAGCGTCCAGAGCAACCAGAGCCAGAGCACCAAGGGCAGCAATGGCTACGGCCTGCTCAAGCTCATCAACGACCGCAAGCGGGACGCCGGCAGCAGCTATCCCAGGCTGACGACGCTGCGCGAGGGAAAGAAGAAAGTCCACGGCTGGGACGGCGAAGAGTCGCTGGTTCGCGAAGCCGATGGATCGCACGACTTCGAGTGGATGTTCATCGGTGAAACCGGCAACGTCGCACGTCCGGCCTTGCTGCAAGCGGCGATGTTCACCAAGGTGGCATCAGACCGCGTGGGCGCTGCCGCGGCTTCTTCGCTCGAAGACGAGGAAGCCATCGCCCTATGGGACAAGCTGCTCGAAGGCCTCAAGTTCCGAGTGGCTGTGCCCGGCGCCCCTGCCAGTGCGGTAGCACTCAAGTGAATCGACCCCTGATGACAAAGACACAAGCACCCACCCGCCGCCAGGCTCTGCAGGCCTTGGCATCCGCGCTCGCACTGCCGCTTTCCAACCTCCCATCGGCACAAATCGCACGGCTCGCGTCACAGCAGGCCGCGAACCGGCTCTGGCGCCCGATCAATGCCTGATGGCCGCCAGCGTCACATCAGGCAACAGCCAGCGCCAAAACCCACCGTCCTGGGACGACTCCCGATATCTGCAGAATAGGAGCCCATGCACGTCCGACTCCCGCGCCTTCCGGCGCGCTCTCTCGCCCCCGCCTGCGCCCTCCTCTCCTTCGCGCTCCTCCTGCCCTCCGCATCGGCCGCCCCCGATGCGACGACGGCTGCGTCCCGGCAACAGCAGGACGCCGACGCCCGCATCGAAGCCCTGATCTCCCGCATGACGGTGCAGGAGAAAGCCGGCCAGCTCAGCCTGTACGGGCCCGCCGACATCGACACGCCCAACAATCCGCAGGCCGGCTGGCGCAACGCCCAGCAGGAGACGGCCGACGTTCGCGCCGGCCGTCTCACGGGCCTTTTCAACAACGCGGGCCTCGAAGGCAAGCGCAGGCTGCAGCAGATCGCGACCAGGGAATCGCGCCTGGGCATTCCGCTGATCTTCGGCGCCGACGTGATCCATGGCTTTCGCACGATGTTCCCTATGCCGCTGGCCGAAGCCTCGAGCTGGGAGCCCGCGCTGGCGGAGCGCACCGCACGCGCCGCGGCAGTGGAAGCCACGGCCGACGGCTTCCGCTGGACCTTCGCGCCGATGGTGGACATCGCACGCGACGCGCGCTGGGGCCGCGGCCTCGAAGGCGTGGGCGAGGACGTCTTCCTCGCGAAGCAGTTCGCGGCCGCGCGGGTTCGCGGCTTCCAGGGCCCGGATCTTTCCCGGCCCGACTCGATGCTGGCCACGCCCAAGCACTTCGCGGCCTACGGCGCGGCCGAGGGCGGGCTGGACTACAACGCGAGCGACATCTCCGAGCACACGCTGCGCGAGGTGTACCTGCCTCCGTTCCGCGCGGCACTGGACGCGGGCGCGCTGTCGGTGATGAGCGCCTTCAACGAGATCGGCGGCGTGCCCTCCACCGCCAACCCCGCGCTGCTCACAGGCGTGCTGCGCGACGAATGGAAGTTCCGCGGCTTCGTGGTCTCCGACTACACCGCCGACGAGGAACTCGTGGAGCACGGCTACGCGGCCAACCCGCGCGAGGCAGCCAAGCAGGCCTTCATGGCGGGCACCGACGTGAGCATGCAGAGCGGCCTGTACATGCGCTACCTGCCCGATCTCGTCGCCTCGGGCGAAGTGCCGATGTCGCGGCTCGACCAGGCCGTGCGCCGCGTGCTGCGCGTCAAGCAGAAGCTGGGCCTGTTCGACGACCCCATGCGCGGCCTCGACGGCCTGCCCGCCGCACAGCGCCCCGAGAACCCCGAATTCATCTCGCTGGCCCGCGAGAGCGCACGCCGCTCCATCGTGATGCTGAAGAACGAGCGCATGCTGCTGCCGCTGCCAAAGGCCGGCACGAAGATCGCGCTGATCGGCCCCTTCGCCGAGGGCACCATCGACCTGATGGGCGCCTGGAGCCTGTTCCCCGGGCAGTCGGCGCCGGTGGGCATCGACCAGGGCCTGCGCACGGCGCTGGGGCCCAATTCGTCGGTGAACGTGGTGCGCGGCTCTGGCATCGAATCGGCGCTGCCCGGCGGCATCGAAGCGGCGGTGGCCGCCGCGCGCGATGCCGACGTGGTGCTGCTGGCCATCGGCGAAAGCCAGAAGATGTCGGGCGAGGCGCGCTCGCGCAGCGACATCGGCCTGCCGCAGGCGCAGCAGGACCTGGCCGAGGCAGTGGCCGCCACCGGCAAGCCGGTGGTCGTGCTGCTGAGCAACGGCCGCGCGATGGCGCTCAAGGGCGCGGTGCGCAATGCGCGCGCCATCCTAGTGACCTGGTTCCTCGGCGTGCAGACCGGCAACGCGATCGCCGACGTGGTGTTCGGCGACTTCAATCCCTCGGGCCGGCTGCCCGTGAGCTTTCCGCAGACGGCCGGCCAGGTGCCCTACTACTACGGCCACAAGCGCACCGGCCGCCCCTCGCCCGAGAACGTACCCGACATGGCCTTCAAGACCCGCTATGTCGATGCGACGAACGAGGCGCTCTACCCCTTCGGCTTCGGCCTCGGCTATGCACCCGTGCGCTACGACAACGTGGAACTGAGCAGCGAGCGCATGCCGCTGTCGGGCACGCTGCGCGTGCGCGCCACCGTCACCAACACCGGCACCCGGGAGGCCGAGGAAGTGGTGCAGCTCTACATCGGCGAACGCGCCGCGAGCGTCACGCGGCCGGTGCGCGAGCTCAAGGGGTTCCGCAAGCTGAGCATCGCGCCGGGTGCGTCGGAAGTCGTCGAGTTCACGCTCACGGCCGACGACCTGTCGTTCATCGGCCGCGACATGAAGCCCATCGTGGAGCCTGGCGAATTCGACCTGTGGGTGGCGCCTTCGGCCGCGAGCGGCATCCGCAAGCGCTTCGTGCTCACGCGGGACTGAGGCCCGGCCCCGCCGCGTCCTACTCGCCCATCGCGTGCTCGACCGGCGAACCCGACGGGTTCGCCGATGCCACGGGCGGCGCCACCTGCGACTCCATCACCTCGGTCGGGTGGATCCCGTTGTTCGCGCGAATCGCCTCGGCCTGCACCTGGGCGCGATCGGCGCCGGACACGCTCGGTGCCGGCTGCGACTCGGCAACCTCGGTCGCATGGACGCCGTTGTTCGCGCGCGCGGCCTCGTCGGCCACCGCATCGCGCGACTGCGTGGAATGCGAGAGCTGCGGGTAGTCCGGATCGGCACGCCCGCCCGCATGCGCGAGGGATGCCAGCACCAGCGCGGGCGCGGCGGCGATGCACAGGGCAATGGTTCGAACTCTCATGGCTGTCTCCTTGAGTTGAGTGATGACGACGGATTCACTCTAGGACGCGGTACTTATCGGCCGCTGAGGGGCTGCTTAGGTTGGGGTGAGGGTTCGCTTAGGCACGCGTGAGCATGTGCGGCGCAGCCAAGCTCTATATTCGGCCGCTTCGCTCTCGGAAACCTTCACCATCAGGAAGACAACGGTCTCATGAAAGTCAAACGCCTGGTCGCCAACTTCGCCACCCCCGATCCCGCGCGCGCCGCCATGTTCTACAAGGACATCCTCGGCCTCGACCTGCTCATGGACCACGGCTGGATCCAGACCTACGGCTCGCAGGCCGGCATGACGGTGCAGCTGAGCTTCGCATCCGAAGGCGGCTCAGGCACCGCGGTGCCCGATCTGTCCGTCGAGGTCGATGATGTGGACGAAGCCTTCGAACGCATGAAGGCCTCGGGCTTCGACATCGAATACGGCCCGGTCGACGAGCCCTGGGGCGTGCGGCGCTTCTACGTGCGCGATCCGTTCGGCAAGCTGGTCAACATCCTCTCCCACACCTGACACGCCTGACGCGCCCGACAGCCGCGGGCCTCAGTCGAGCCCGTGGAAGATGCTGTCGTCCGGCCCGATGTGCGAAGGCGGTGTCCAGGCGGCGTCGCGCATCGAGCGGCTCACCAGCTTGTCCACGCCCAGCAGCGTGGCGAAGATGGCCATGCGCACCGGGATGCCGTTGTCCGTCTGGCGGAAGATGGCCAGGCGCGGATCGTTGTTCAGGTCGACGCTGAGGTCGTGCGAGCCGGGGCGGCTGTCGCGCGGCAGCGGGTGCATCACGACCACCTCGGGCTTGCACGCCGATTCGATGAGCGCGCGGTTGATCTCGAAGGCGTTGTCGAAGCCTTCCAGCACTTCGTCGTGCGCGAAGCGCTCCTTCTGGATGCGCGTGGCGTAGATGATGTCGGCGCCGGCCAGCCCCTGGGCCGGCGTGGCGGCCGTCTCGACCACGTGGCCGTTGCGGCTCACCGCATCGACGATCTCCTGCGGCATGGCCAGCGAAGGCGGCGAGATCAGCGTGAACTTCAGGCCCTTGTACAGCGCCAGCAGCTTGATGAGCGAGTGCACGGTGCGCCCGTATTTCAGGTCGCCGACCATCGCGATGTGCGCGCCGTCGACCAGCTTGCCCAGACGCGAGAACTCGCGCTGGATGGTGTAGAGATCGAGCAGCGCCTGGCTCGGATGTTCGCCCGGGCCGTCGCCGCCGTTGATGACGGGCACGTTGGTGGCGCGCGCGAACTCCGTCACCGAGCCCTGCTCAGGGTGCCGCACCACGATGGCGTCGACGTAGCCGCTGATCACGCGGCTGGTGTCGTAGATCGACTCGCCCTTGGCCATCGAGGAGAAGGTGAAGCCCGTGGTGTCGCACACCGAGCCCCCCAGCCGGCAGAACGCGGCACCGAAGCTCACGCGCGTGCGGGTGCTGGCCTCGAAGAACAGATTGGCCAGCACCGCCCCTTCGAGCACGCGGCTCACCTTGCGGCGGCGCGCGATGGGCTGCATCACGTCGGCCAGTTGGAACAGCTCGTCGATGGCGTCGCGGTTGAACTGGCTGACCGACAGCAGGTGGTGCGAGCCCTCGACCGCCATGGACCTGCGCAGCGCCCCATCATGTGCGCTTTGCGTATATTCACCGCGCCGACCGTCGGAAGCGAGGATCTCGCTCACGAAGCGCCGCGCAACCTCGGGCATGGCCCTGAATTCATTGGATTCGTCGGGCAGCAGCCAGGCGTCGAGCGCCCTTCTTCGGCTGCCGATGCGCTCCGCGAAGGCGTCGCGCGTCATGTTGAGTTGACGCATCGCGTCGCGGAGGAGCACCTGTTGCGGCATGTTCATGGCCGCGAATATATACTCAATGCGTATATTTTCAAAGCGCTTGGGCAACAAGGCGAATCGGCCGCCCATGAAAAAAGCGGGCCTTTCGGCCCGCTTCGTCCTTTTCAGGCAACCGCCGCAGCGGCTGCCGGTGTCGCCTGATTACAGGCCAGCTTGGCGCGTGAACGACACGCTGGGCTTCTTGTACGCAGCCGGCACTTCGTCGCGGTAGAACGCGCGGCGGTCGAGGCTGGCGAGCGGGTCGTGCGCCTTGGCGACGGCTTCGGCCTGGACAGTGGCGCGGTTGGCGGTCGACGTGAAGGCCTGGGCGCCAGCGGAGGAGGCTTCGCTGTATTCGTTGCCGACGCGAGCGGCGGCAACGGCTTGCGGAGCGACTTCGGCGCGGCTCACCGAGGAGTTCACGACGTGCACGCCGTCATAGGTTTCTGCTTGGGCGCCGGCAGCAGCCAGGAGCGAGAGGGCGGCAGCGGCGAGGATCTTCGAGGCATTCATTTCAATCTCCTTCAGGGCAAACGGTTGGTTGGTGAGGAGAAGTTTGATCCTGATCGGCATCAAAAAACGCTCGCAAAATGAACCGCGGCGTTCACAGGATTGAAACAATGCAGCCTCTTGAAAAGAAACTGGTCAATAGGGGGTTCATCCCTCCCCTTCCCCCTTTTTCCTTCCTGCTGCCTGGCTCGCGGCACTGTTCTTCAGTGGCTGATCATCCAGGGGCGCCTCGACGGCGCCGCCTTCGCGCCGTTGGGCGCGGTCACCGTCGCTCCTCGCTTGCCCGATCCGCAGCACCCGCAACCCGCCGGATGGCGAAACCGCGCATAGTCGCGAGAGCTCACGGGCTCGTGCCGCGCGCGCTCGTTGGTCTCGATGGCGCGGCGCGTGCCCGAGGCCATCAGCGCGAGACGCGGCGCGGCCGACAGCACGCGCGGCGAAGCGCTGCCGCAGTCGGGGCACGCGGCCGGCTCGTCGCGCAGGCCCGAAGGCCGCAGCGCCTCGAAGCCGCCGCAATGCCCGCAGGCGTAGTCGTAGGTGGGCATGGACGCGCGCCTTTCTCTTTCTTCAACGCAGGTCGGGCGACAGCGGCATGCTCACGCTGCCGTCGATCATCTTCACCGGGCCGGCGGCGCTCGGGTTGATGTCGAAGTCGAAGATGCCCGTGGGCAGCCACAGCGTGGCGCACGAATTGGGCACGTCCACCACGCCGCTGATGTGCCCCTGCACCGGTGCCGTGCCGAGGATCGAGTAGGCCTGAGCGCCCGAGTAGCCGAACTTCTTCAGGTACTCGATCGCGTTCAGGCAGGCCTGGCGGTAGGCCACGTTCACGTCGAGGTAGTGCTGCTTGCCGCTCTCGTCGACCGAGATGCCTTCGAAGATCAGGTAGTCGTTGTATTGCGGCGTGATGGGGCTGGGCTTGAAGATCGGGTTCTTGATGCCGTACTTGGCCATGCCACCCTTGATGAGGCTGACCTTCATGTGCACCCAGCCGGCCATCTCGATGGCGCCGCAGAAGGTGATCTCGCCATCGCCCTGGCTGAAGTGCAGGTCGCCCACGCTCAGGCCCGCGCCATCGACGTACACCGGGAAGAACACCTTGGAGCCGCGCGACAGGTCCTTGATGTCGCAGTTGCCGCCGTGCTCGCGCGGCGGCACGGTGCGCGCGCCTTCCGCGGCGGCCTTCGCCCTCGCCTCGCCGGTCATCTTGCCCATGTGGGCGGTGCCGGCGAAAGGCGGGTTGGCCAGGCCGGGCACGCGGTCCGGGTCGGTGGCGATGAGCGCCTTCTCGCGCTCGTTCCACATGTCGAGCATGGGCCTGTCGGGCAGGCAGCCGATGAGGCCGGGGTGGATGAGGCCCGCGAAGTTCACGCCCGGCACGTGGCGCGAGCTGGTGAACATGCCCTTGAAGTCCCAGATTGATTTCTGCGCTTCGGGGAAATGGTCGGTGAGGAAGCCGCCGCCGTTCTTCTTGGAGAAGAAGCCGTTGAAGCCCCAGAGGCTGTCCTGCTTGGCGCCGATGTCCAGCAGGTCGACCACCAGCAGGTCGCCGGGCTCGGCGCCTTTCACGCCCACTGGGCCCGAGAGGTAGTGCACGGTGCTCAGGTCGATGTCGCGCACGTCGTCGGCGCTGTCGTTGTTCTTGATGAAGCCGCCGGTCCAGTCGAAGGTCTCCAGGATGAAGTCGTCGCCCGGGTTGACCCAGCAGGCCATCGGGATGTCCGGATGCCAGCGGTTGTGGATCATCTCGTTCTCGGTGGGCGGCTTGGTCAGGTCGACCTTGATCAGCGTGTCCGTCATTTGCAGTGGCTCCTGGTTGGGTTGTGTTGAACGGAAGAATCAGACAGAGAGATAGGCCTTGATGCGCTCCACGTCGGTCTTGTCGCGCGCCGTCTCGTGCACGAGGCGTCCGCCCTCGATCACGAAGAGCCGGTCGGCCACGTCCATCGCGAAGCTCAGCACCTGCTCGGACACGACGATGGTGATGCCGCGCAGCTTGCGGATCTCGTTGAGTGCCTTGGCGATGTCCTTGATGATCGAAGGCTGGATGCCTTCGGTGGGCTCGTCGAGCAGAAGCACCTTGGGGTCGGTGACCAGCGCACGCGCAATCGCCAGCTGCTGCTGCTGTCCGCCGGAGAGGTTGCCGCCCTTGCGGTTCTTCATGTCCCACAGCACCGGGAACAGCGCGTAGATCTCCTCTGGAATGCGCCGCGTCTTCGAGTTCTCCAGGCCGGTCTGGATGTTCTCCTCCACCGTCAGCGTCGGAAAGATCATGCGGCCCTGGGGCACGTAGGCGATGCCCTTGGCCACGCGGCGGAAGCTCTCGTCGCGCGAGACGTCCTGCCCCGCCACCTCGATGCGCCCGCTCTTGAGCGGCAGCACGCCCATGAGGCTCTTGAACAGCGTGGTCTTGCCCATGCCGTTGCGGCCCATGATGGCGACGGTCTCGTTGGCATGTCCGTCGAACGAGATGCCGTGCAGGGCCTCGCTCTGGCCGTAGGCGACGTGAAGGTCCTCGACCTTGAGGTTGATGTTGCTCATGTCAGTGTCCCAGGTAGACGTCGATGACCTTCGGATCGGCCTGCACCTTCTCCATCGGCCCCTCGGCGAGGATCTTTCCCTGGTGCATCACCGTGACCTTGTGTGCGATCTGCTTCACGAAGGCCATGTCGTGCTCGATGACGATCACGGCGCGGTTCTGGCAGATGCGCTTGAGCAGCTCGGCCGTGAGCTCGCGTTCGCGCGCACTCATGCCGGCGATGGGCTCGTCGAGCATCAGCAGCTCGGGCTCCTGCATCAGCAGCATGCCGATCTCCAGCCACTGCTTCTGGCCGTGGCTCAGCAGGCCGGCCTCGGTATCGAGCCTGTCGGCAAGGCCGATTTCCTCGGCGACCGCCTGCACCCTGGCCTTGACCTCGTCGTCGCACTTGAAGGCGAGCGCGCCGAACACCGAGCGCCCTTTGGGAAACGACACCTCCAGGTTCTGGAAGACGGAAAGGTTCTCGTAGATCGACGGCGTCTGGAACTTGCGGCCGATGCCCAGGCGCACGCGCTTGTGCTCCGCCATCCTGGTGAGCTCGGTGTTCCTGAACTTGATGCTGCCGGCGCTGGCGCGGGTCTTGCCGCAGATCAGGTCGAGCAGCGTGGTCTTGCCGGCGCCGTTGGGGCCGATGATCACGCGCAGCTCGTTGCGGTCGATGTACAGCGTCAGGTCGTCGATGGCCTTGAAGCCATCGAAGGAGACGGTGAGGTCTTCCACGGCGAGCGCGAAGTCGGTGTTGCTCATGGATGCTGGCTCCGGTCAGGCGCGCTGGCTGCCGACGCCTTCGGGCAGCGTCGGTTCGGGCGGGGTCGATGTGGCGGACGGCACGGGCACGGCAGCGGAAGCGGCGGGCGGCTTCACAGCGGCTTCGCGCAGCGCCTGGCGGCGCGACTTCCACCAGGGGCGGATCTTCTCTTCCCACACCCCGGCGAGCCCCATCGGGAAGGCCATGGTCACGCCGATGAAGAGCGCCGCCATCAGGAACAGCCACAGGTCGGGGAAGCTCTCCGAGAACAGCGTCTTGCCCGCATTCACCAGCAGCGCGCCGTACACCGCACCCACCAGGCTCATGCGGCCGCCCACGGCGCAGAAGATCACCATCTCGATGGAGGGCACGATGCCCACGAAGCTCGGCGACATGAAGCCCACCTGCAGCGCGAACATCGCGCCGCCGATGCCCGAGAGCCCCGCCGCCAGGCAGAAGATGAAGACCTTGAAGTTCGAGACGTCGTAGCCGGAGAAGCGCACGCGGTCTTCCTTGTCGCGCATCGCCAGCAGCAGCGTGCCCAGCTTGCTGGTCTGGATCCAGCGGCACAGCAGGATGCTGCCCACCAGCAGGCCGACGCAGACGTAGTAGAGGACGTACTTGGCGCTGTCGGTGCGCGTGTCCCAGCCCAGCAGGGTCTTCAGGTCGGTCATGCCGTTCACGCCGCCGGTGTAGCCCTGCTGGCCGATGATGAGCACGGTGCAGATCAGCGCCACCGCCTGCGTGATGATCGCGAAGTACACCCCGCCCACGCGCCGCTTGAACATCGCGAAGCTGATGAGCCAGGCCAGCGCCATCGGCGCGAGCACCACCAGCGCGAGGCTCACCGGCAGGCTCTTGAACGGCAGCCACAGCGTGGGCAGCTCGGTGATCTGGTTCCAGTCCATGAAGTCCGGGATGCCGGGCGTGGTCTGGATCTTGGTCGACACCGGATCGGAAGCCTCGAGCTTGAGGAACATCGCCATCGCATAGCCGCCGATGCCGAAGAACACCCCCTGCCCCAGGCTCAGCACGCCGCCATAGCCCCACACCATGACGAGGCCCACGGCCACGAAGGCGTAGGTGAGGTACTTGCCCACGAGGTTGAGGCGGAAGATGTCGAGCGACAGCGGCAGCACCACCGCGAGCAGCAGCACCAGCAGCAGCAGGCTGCCGAGCTGGTAGCGCTGGATCGAGGCCTTGATGAAATTCATCGATGACTCCAAAGCAGGAAGAGGGAATTGAAGGCGCGCAGGATCCGTAGCGAGCGGTGCGAGATCGGATCGCGCAGCAGGTTCATGCGTGCCTTCAACGGCGGACCTTGACGGCGAAGAGACCCTGCGGGCGCAGCATCAGGATGAAGACGATCAGCGACAGCGTCAGCACCTTGGCCATCGAGCCGGTCATGAAGAACTCCGAGACCGACTGCGTCTGCGCGATGCCGAAGGCCGAGACCACCGTGCCGAACAGGCTGGCCGCGCCGCCGAAGGTGACGACCAGGAAGGCGTCGACGATGTAGAGCGACCCCGAAGTGGGCCCGGTCGAGCCGATGGTGGTGAAGGCCGCGCCCGCCACGCCGGCAATGCCGCAGCCGATGGCGAAGGTGAGGCGGTCGGTCTTCTTCGTGTCGATGCCGGTGGCGTTGGCCATGGTTCGGTTGGCGACGGTGGCGCGCACCCTCAGGCCCCAGCGGCTCTTGTGCAGCGCGACCAGCACGCCGCCCGTGACCAGCGCGGTGAGCGCCAGCACGAACAGGCCGTTGATCGGGATGTCCAGGCCCTCGTGCGGCGTCCACGAGCCCATGAGCCATTCGGGCAGCGTGGGGCTCACCTCCTTCGGCCCGATGAAGGTGCGGAAGATCTGCTGCAGCCCCAGGCTCACGCCCCAGGTGGCCAGCAGCGTGTCGAGCGGACGCTTGTAGAGGTGGCGTATCAGCACCCACTCCACGATCCAGCCGACGATGAAGGCGAAGACGAAGGCCAGCGCGATGGCGATCGGGAAGTAGTACGGCATGAACTCGGGCGCGAGGCTCTCGGTGACGCGCGCGGCCAGGTAGATCGAGTAGGCGCCGATGGTCATGAACTCGCCATGCGCCATGTTGATCACGCCCATCTGGCCGAAGATGATCGCCAGGCCCAGCCCCATCAGCAGCAGCACCGCGAAGAGGCTCAGCCCCGCGAAGCCCTGCATGAGGCCGATGTTCAGCATGTCCGACAGAGTCATGGCAACGGATTCCGATGTTTGGGGTATTGGCTCCTTCCCCCTTTGGGGGAAGGTTGGGATGGGAACAGACGGCGCCTGCGAGCGCAGGGCTTCATCGACGGCCGCCTGCCCTCACCCCTGCCCTCCTCAGAGGGGGAGGGAGAAAGACACGGTTACTGGTAGCCCTTCGGGAACGGATCCGGCTTGATCAGCTCGGCCGACTCCGCCACCACCTTGAAGGTGCCGTCCGCCTGGCCCTGCCCGATGCGCGCCTTGCTCCAGAGGTGGTGGTTGGCGTCGAGCTTCACGTAGCCTTCGGGTGCGGTCTTGAGTTCGATGCCGGGCGATGCAGCCACCACCTTGTCGACGTCGAAGCTGCCGGCCTTCTCCACCGCGGCCTTCCACAGCCAGGGTCCGAGGTAGCCGGCCTGGGTCACGTCGCCGATGACGGCGTCCTTGCCGTACTTGGCCTTGAAGGCTTCGACGAACTTCTTGTTGTTCGCGTTGTCCAGCGTCTGGAAGTACTTCATCGACGAGTAGAAGCCAGCGAAGTTCTCGCCGCCCACGCCGGTCATCTCGTCCTCGGTCACGGCCAGCGTCAGCAGGAACTGCTTGTCGCCGGTGATGCCCGCGGCCTTCAGCTGCTTGTAGAAGGCCACGTTCGAGCCGCCCACCACGGCCGCGAAGATGCAGTCGGGCTTGGCCACCTTGATCTTGTTGATCAGCGAGTTGAAGTTGGTGTGGCCCAGCGGGTAGTACTCCTCGCCCTTGACCGAGCCCTTCTGGAAGTTCTCGATGTGCTTGCGCGCGATCTTCATCGAGGTGCGCGGCCAGATGTAGTCGGAGCCCACCAGGAAGAAGGTCTTGGCCTTCTTCTCCTTCGCGCCCCAGTCCAGGCCCCAGATGATCTGCTGCGTGGCCTCCTGGCCGGTGTAGATCACGTTCTTGCTCTGCTCCAGGCCTTCGTAGAAGGTCGGGTAGTACAGCAGGCCGTTCTCCTTCTCGAACACCGGCAGCACCGCCTTGCGCGAGGCGCTGGTCCAGCAGCCGAAGACGGCCGCGACCTTGTCGTTGACCAGCAGCTTCTTCGACTTCTCGGCGAAGGTCGGCCAGTCGGAGGCGCCGTCTTCCTTTATGACCTTGATCTTGCGGCCCAGGATGCCGCCCATGGCGTTGATCTGGTCGATGGCGAGCTGCTCGGCCTGGATGGAGCCGGTCTCCGAGATGGCCATGGTGCCGGTGGACGAATGCAGCTGGCCCACCGTCACCTCGGTGTCCGTCACGGCGAGCTTCGTCGTGTTGACCTTGGCCGTGGGGAACTGGCCCTGGCCGAAGCTCAGGCCGCTGAGGCCCATCACGGGCAGCGCGGCGGCGCCCTGCAGAAGGCGGCGGCGGCGCAATGCCATGGCATCGAGGGAAAGATCGGAATCACGCGACATCAGGAAACTCCAGGCAGGTTGTTGGAAAGGAAGGCCGCGCACCATCGAAGTGCATCGGACGGTGCCCCGAGCACCATGGCTGGAACTTTAGAAATCACCGGCGTATGCGCGAATACGTCATTCAACGTAGCGGCGAGGGCCCGTCGTGCCTGCAGACTCGCGAGCCAGAAACCGGTGGAAGCACGCAGGGAGCGCTTCTTGCTGTACCCGCGCCATGCCACCGCCGCCGCGAGAACCCGCCATGCAATCCGTCTCCGGACAGAAGATCTTCCGCATCCGCCGCGACTACAACGCCTGGGTCGCGAACGAGACGCTGGAGGACTACGCGCTGCGCTACACGCCGCGCAGCTTCCGCAAGTGGTCGGAGTTCCGCGTCGCCAACGCGGCCTTCGGCGCCACCTCCTTCCTGGCGCTGGAAGCCATCGGCGGGGCGATCGCGCTGAGCTACGGCTTCTCGAACGCGCTGTGGGCCATCCTCGTGGTGGGCCTCATCACCTTCCTCACGGGCCTGCCGATCTCGTACTACGCGGCGCGCCACGGCGTGGACATGGACCTGCTCACGCGCGGCGCGGGCTTCGGCTACCTGGGCTCCACGCTCACCTCGCTGATCTACGCGAGCTTCACCTTCATCTTCTTCGCGCTGGAGGCGGCCATCCTCGCGCTGGCGCTTCAGATGTACCTCGACTGGCCGCTGTGGCTGCTGTACATGGTGTCGTCGATCGTCATCATCCCGCTGGTTGCGCGGGGCATCACGCTCATTTCGGGGCTGCAGCTGTGGACGCAGCCGATCTGGATCGTGCTGTTCGTCTGCCCCTTCGTCGCGGTGCTGGTGAAGAAGCCGGAGCTCTACGCCGACTTCACCGGCCTCGTGGGCCGCACCTCCGACAGCAGCGGCTTCGACCCGCTGATGTTCGGCGCCGCCGCCACCGTGGCCTTCTCGCTGGTGGTGCAGATCGGCGAGCAGGTCGACTACCTGCGCTTCCTGCCCGAGAAGACCGCCGCCAACCGCGTGCGCTGGTGGACGGCGGTGCTGGTCGCGGGCCCTGGCTGGATCGTGCCGGGCATGCTGAAGATGATGGGCGGCGCCTTCCTGGCCTTCCTCGCGCTGCAGCACGAGATACCGGCCAACCATGCGGTCGAGCCCACGCAGATGTACCTCACGGGCTTCTCCTACGTGCTGCGCGATCCGGCCTGGGTGCTGGGCATCACGGTGCTGTTCGTGCTGGTGTCGCAGATGAAGATCAACCTCACGAACGCCTATGCGGGTTCGCTGGCATGGTCGAACTTCTTCGCGCGGCTCACGCACAGCCACCCGGGGCGCGTGGTGTGGCTGGTGTTCAACGTGGCCATCGCGATCCTGCTGATGGCGCTGGGCGTGTTCGCGGCGCTGGAGCACGTGCTGGGCTTCTACAGCAACATCGCCATCGCCTGGGTGGGCGCGCTGGTGGCCGACCTGGTCATCAACAAGCCGCTGGGCTGGAGCCCGCGCACCATCGAGTTCAAGCGCGCGCACCTGTACGACATCAACCCGGTGGGCCTGGTGTCGATGCTGGTGGCGGCGGCGCTGGCCATGCTGGCGTACTCCGGCACGCTGGGGCAATGGGCGAAGGCCTTCTCGCCCTTCATCGCGCTGGCCACCGCCATGGCTCTGTCGCCGCTGCTGGCCTGGCGCACGCACGGGCGCTACTACCTGGCGCGCAACGACATCGAGCGCTGGACGCCGGGCCAGGCCGTGAAGTGCTCGGTGTGCGACAACAGCTTCGAGTCGGAGGACATGGCGCACTGCCCGGCCTACAGCGCGCCGATCTGCTCGCTGTGCTGCACGCTCGAGTCGCGCTGCCACGACCGCTGCAAGACCGATTCGCGCGCGGCCGAGCAGATGAGCGGCTGGCTGCAGGCGCTGCTGCCGCCTGCCCTGTCGGCGCGCCTGAACTTCCGCGTGGCGCACTACCTGCTCGTGGCCGCGTCGCTCATCGCGCTGCTGGCCACCGTGGTGGGCGTGGTCTATGCACAGGAAGCGCTGGCGGGCACCAGCGACCCGGTCATGGCCACGGCCTTCCTGAAGGTGTTCGCGCTGCTTTCCGTGGTGGCGGCCGTGGCCGCGTGGTGGGTGGTGCTGGGCAGCGAGAGCCGGCAGATGGCGCAGGAGGAATCGAACCGCCACAACAACCTGCTGGCGCTGGAGATCGAGGCGCACCGCCGCACCGACGCCGCGCTGCAGGCCGCCAAGGAAGCCGCCGAGGCCGCCAACCAGGCCAAGACCCGCTACGTGGCCGGCATGACGCACGAGCTGCGCACGCCGCTCAACAGCATCCTGGGCTATTCGCAGATCCTGCTGAAGGGCGACTCGGTGAAGCCGCCGCGCGAGGCGGTGCAGACCATCCACCGCAGCGGCGAGCACATGCTGGGCCTGATCGACGGCCTGCTCGACCTCGCGCGCATCGAGGCCGGCCGGCTGCAGCTGGAGCCCGCGCCGCTGGCGCTGCCGGCCTTTCTCGACCAGCTCGTGCACATGGTGCGGCCGCAGGCCGAGAACAAGGGCCTGGCCTTCGTCTACACGCACGCGGGACGGCTGCCGCCTTGGGTGCATGCGGACGCGAAGTGGCTGCGGCAGATCCTCATCAACCTGCTGACGAACGCGGTGCGCTTCACCGACAGCGGCACCGTCACGCTGCACGTTGACGCGCGCCGCGAGGTGCTGCGCTTCGACGTGGCCGACACCGGCATCGGCGTGGCGCCGCAGGACCACCAGCGCATCTTCCTGCCCTTCGAGCGCGGCGCGGCGGGCCGCCGGCGCGGCGAGCCGGGCACGGGGCTGGGCCTGACCATCACCGGCCTGCTCACCTCGCTGATGGGCGGCGAGCTCAAGCTCGCGTCGACCTCCTCGCAGGGCAGCACATTCAGCGTGCGCGTATACCTGCGCGAGGTGGCCGACCCCGGCCCGCAGGCCGGCAAGGCGGGTGCCGTGCGCCAGCCCGTGTCGGGCTACATCGGCGAGCGCCGCACGCTGCTGGTGGTGGACGACCAGCCGGTGCAGCGCCAGATGCTCGCGGGCATGCTCGCGCCGCTGGGCTTCGAGGTGCGCGAGGCCGCCAGCGGCACCGAGTGCCTCGACAGCCTGCGCGAGGAGCTGCCCTCGGCCATCCTGCTCGACCTGACGATGGACGACATGGACGGCTGGCAGACCGCCGCGTCGGTGCGCGCCTCGGGTTTCGGCGAGATCCCGATCATCATCGTCTCGGCCAACATGTTCGAGAACCAGGCCGAGCGGCTGCGCGCGGCGGGCTGCCAGGCCTTCGTGGGCAAGCCGGTGATCGAGTCGGAGCTCATCGCCACGCTGGAGCGCCACCTCGGCCTCGAATGGCTGGCGGCCGGCGACGCCCTGCCGCCGAACGCCCGCGACGACGATGCGGACACCGCACCGCGCCCCAGGCAGCTCGACCTGCCCGAAGACGACCGCGCCGAACTCATGCGGCTTGCGCAGATGGGCCACGTGCGCGGCCTGCACACTGCGCTCGACCGGCTGGCCGCTTCCTCGCCCTCGGCGGCGGCCACATGCACCTGGCTGCGCGGCATGGTCGCGCGCTTCGAACTAGACAAACTCCGCAACGCACTGTCAGAAGATGCAGACACCCTCGCTCCCTGATTCGCCTTCGGCCGAACGCCCCGTGGTGCTGGTGGTGGACGACGCCCCCAGCAGCCTCGGCATGCTGTGCGACACCCTCGAGGCCAGCGGCTACACCGTGCTGGTGGCGGCCGACGGCGAGGCCGCGCTGCAGCGGCTCGAACTGGTGGTGCCCGACGCGATCCTGCTCGACGGCCTGATGCCGGGCCTCTCGGGCTTCGAGACCTGCAGGCGCATCAAGGCCAACCCGGCGCTCGCGCACATCCCGGTACTGTTCATGACGGGCCTGTCGGAGACCTCGCACGTGGTCGAGGGCTTCGAGTGCGGCGGCGTCGACTACGTGGTGAAGCCGATCCGCGCGCAGGAGGTGCTGGCGCGGCTGCACACGCACGCGCGCAACGCGCGCATCACCCGCATGGCCCGCGACGCGGTGGACGTGGCGGGCATGGGCGTGGTCTTCGTCGACACGCGCGGGCGCATCGCATGGCGCTCGCCGCAGGCCGCGCTGTGGCTGCATGCGCTGGAGGTGCCGCCGGCGCCGGGCCTGCTGCCGGGCTCGCTCGAAGCGGCGCTGGCGCCGGGTGCGGTCATCGCCGTCGGCACGTCCACCGGCATGCGGCTGTCGGTGCGCAACCTCGGCGCGGCGGCGCTGGGCGAGACGATGCTGCTGTTCGCCGTGCAGCGCGAAGGGCCGGCCGCGCGGCTGGCCGATGCGGCGCTCACGCCGCGAGAGACCGAGGTGCTCTCGTGGCTCGCCAAGGGCAAGACGAACCGCGACATCGGCGAGATCCTGGGCACCAGCCCGCGCACGGTGAACAAGCACCTGGAGCACATCTTCGAGAAGCTGGGCGTGGAGACGCGGGCGGCCGCCGCGGCGTTGGCGAGCGGTATGTAACCCCCATGGGGTAACTGCCCCAACCGCACTGGGCTATAGCGCCTTCGCGCTCCCGTTGCGCCCAGAATGGGCGAGCCAACGGAGAACGAGATGCTCAACAGCCTCCTGCAATTTCCTGCCCGCGAAAGCGCGTACAGGCGCAAGTTCCTCAACAACACCGACGAGAACCTGTTCATGGGCTCGTTCGACAGCTTCGCCGCGGCCGAGGCCGGGGCGCCTTCCAGCAAGGCCGTGGGCTATGCCAACGCCGACGCGGGGGAACTCTACAGCCCGCAGATCTACTTCTACGACTACCCAGGCCTCTTCTGGCTGGGCCGCTCCATCGACGCGGGCATGACGCGCGTGTTCGACCTCGGCGGACACGTCGGCATCAAGTACTACGCCTTCCGCCGCGTGCTGAGCTATCCCTCCACGCTGCGCTGGACGGTGTGCGACGTGCCCGGCGTGGTCGAGAGCGGCCGCGCGATGGCCGTCAAGCGCGAGGCGACCGAGCAGCTGGGCTTCACCACCGACTACCGCGATGCGAGCGGCTGCGACGTGCTGTACGTGTCGGGCAGCCTGCAGTACCTGCCGGTGCGCATGGACGCGATCCTTTCCGAGCTCGCGGTGAAGCCCCGGCGCATCGTGATGAACACCACCGCCGTGCACCCGGAGCGAACGATCTACACGCTCAACAGCATCGGCATCGCGGTGTGCCCCTACCGCATCCAGCACCACGACGAGCTGCTGGCCGACCTCTCGCGCTCCGGCTACCGAAAGCGCGACGTGTGGCGCAACGAAGGCAAGCCCATCGAGGTGCCTTTCGTCGAGGGCGGCGACAAGCCCTACTACGCGGGCTGCTGCTTCGACCTGATCGACTGACTGATCGGGGCGATCAGGGAATGACCGCCGGCAGGTTCTGGTCGGCCGTGTGGCGCTGCTCGGGCGTCATCGACTCGTAGAGCTTCGACAACGCATCGCTCACCGCCTGCATGCGGTGCGCACGATCCTGTGCCTGCATCGCGCGCTGCTGGACGAACTGCACCGCGTTCAGGTCGTCGGATGGCGCGGCGGCCGTCATGCCGGGGCGGCCGGCAAGCTCCCAAACCGCGTCGGAGAAACGGTCCCACAGCGGCGACTGCTCGGGCGTGACCATGAGCTGCAGTCGCAGGTCGTAGAGCTTGTCGCGAATCTTCCCTGCGGCTGTTGTCGGCGTGGTGAGGCCTTCGCCGGTGCGCGAAGCGGCGGAGCTGTCGGGCCTCGCGCCGCGCCGGCCGCCGCCCATGCCGGGGCCACCCCCACCAGCACCGAATTGCGCGAACCCCTGGCCGCTCACGGCGACGAGGGCGGCGGCAAGTGCGAGGCGTTGCAGGGAGCGGTTCATGGTCATGGCTGGAGTCCTCGGTGGCCGGCCCTCCGAAGGGCCACCGCGAATTTCAGGCGCGGCGGCTGTCGCCTGCGTTGCGAGCCCGTAAAGCGGCGGTAAAGCGCGCCGTCTTTACCTTGGCGCCGGCAGCCGGCGGCGGAAAACCGGCGCGCTTGCCGGGACATCCAAAACATCTTGACTGGCCCCGAAAAGATATTAGAGTGATATCACTTTCAACGGAGGCAGTGATGCAAGAGAAGACCCCCAACATCAATCCGCGACCGGTCCGCATGGAGCGCCCCTACCGGTCGATCAACGGCTATGGCGTTTCCGCCGTGGTGCTGCTGCTGATCGCCATCGGCGTCTGGGCGATCGTGCAGCGCCTCATGCCGCTGCCGATGAGCGTCCTGCTGATCGTGGTCGGCCTCGTGCTGATCCCCGGCCTCTACATGCTGCAGCCCAACGAGGGCATCATCCTCACGCTCTTCGGCCAGTACCAGGGCACCGACCGCTCCGAGGGCCTGCGCTGGACCAACCCGCTGCAAAGCGGCCAGAAGATCTCGCTGCGCGCACGCAATCTCAACACGCCCCCGCTGAAGGTGAACGACAAGCGCGGCAACCCGGTGGAGATCGGCGCGGCGGTGGTCTGGCGGGTGTACGACACGGCGCAGGCCGTCTTCGAGATCGACGACTACAACAAGTTCGTCGCCATCCAGTCCGAGGCCGCCATCCGGCACCTGGCCACCCTCTACGCCTACGACAGCGGCGACGACCTGCCCAGCGAGGAAACCACGCTGCGTGCCGGCCTCGACACCGTGGCCGACGCCCTGCGTGACGACCTGAACCGCCGCTTCGCCAGCGCGGGCGTCGAGGTGCTCGATGCCAAGCTCACGCACCTGGCCTACGCCCCCGAGATCGCGCAGGTGATGCTGCGCCGCCAGCAGGCGGTGGCCATCGTGAGCGCGCGGCACCAGATCGTGTCGGGCGCGGTCGGCATGGTCGAGGCGGCGCTCAAGGGCCTGTCGGAACGCAACCTCGTCGTGCTCGACGACGAGCGCAAGGCCTCGATGGTGTCGAACCTGCTGGTGGTGCTGTGCTCCGACCGCGAGACGCAGCCCGTGGTGAACACCGGTACGCTCTACACCTGAGGCGCGAACCGTACACGCCCTCCCGATCCGTACCCATCCGATGGCCAGTCCCGGCAAGAAAGCCTACCCCCTGCGCATCGATCCGGCCCTGTGGGCCGAGATCGAGCGCCTTGCCGCGCAGGAGCTGCGCAGCGCGAACGCGCAGGTCGAGTTCCTGCTGCGCGAGGGGCTGGCCCGGCGCGGGCGGCTGCCGGGCGCGGATGCAGGCAGGAGCACTCCCGACAAGCCCGAGGCACCCGAGGCGCCTCAGTGATAACCCCGACTTCGCTGAAGGCCGAATGACAGCCCCGGCTTCTACGATGACAGCGGCACGCGGCGACCGCGCCGCAATCCTCTTCCTCCTGGAGACATCGTGACGAAGCCCTTCAAGACCCCCTCTTCTTTCCGCTCTTCCTTCCCCTCTTCCTTCGGCACCCTCACCCGCCGCGCCGCGCTACCGCTGGTCGCGGCCCTCGCGCTCGCAGGCTGCGGCAGCCTCGGCACCACCAGCAGCAGCAAGCCCGCGGGCGGCGCCGACATCCACGTCATGACCTCCGGCGGCTTCACCGCCGCCTACAACGACCTGCGCCCCGAGTTCGAGCGCAGCACCGGCCGCAGCGTGAAGACCGCCTACGGCGCCTCGATGGGCAATGCCGAAGACTCCATCCCCAGCCGCCTCGCCCGCAACGAGCCGGCCGACGTGGTGATCCTCGCGCGCCCCGCGCTCGATGCGCTGGTGGCCGAGGGCAAGGTGGTGCCGGGCAGCCAGGTCGACCTGGTGCGCTCGGCCATCGGCTTCGCGGTGCGCAAGGGCGCGCCCAAACCCGACATCAGCACGGTCGACGCGCTCAAGCGCACGCTGATCGCAGCGCCGTCGATCGCCTACTCGGCCAGCGCGAGCGGCACCTACTACGAGACCGAGCTGCTCAAGAAGCTCGGCATCGAGGACCAGGTCAAGCCCAAGAGCAAGCGCATCCTGAGCGAGCGCGTCGGCTCCGTGGTGGCGCGCGGCGACGCGGCGCTGGGCCTGCAGCAGGTCAGCGAACTGCTGCCCATCGCGGGCATCGACTACATCGGACCGCTGCCTGCCGAAGTGCAGCGCGTGACGGTGTTCTCCGCCGGCATCGCCAGCGCCTCGAAGCAGCCCGACGCGGCGCGGCAGCTCATCCGCTATCTCAATTCGCCCGCAGCGGCTCCCACGATCGCCAAGACCGGCCTGGAGCCGCTGACGGCGCGCTGATCTCCCGCAGCCCCGGCCGGGCGCATGTCGACGGTCGGGGCGCTAGCGCTCTTCGATCAACTGCTTCACGCGGCGCGCCAGCACGTCCATCTCGAAGGGCTTGGTCATCACGTGCATGCCGGGGTCGAGGTGGCCATGGCTCAACACGGCGTTTTCGGCATAGCCCGTGATGAAGAGCACCTTGAGGCCCGGCCGGGCCGTGCGCGCGGCGTCGGCAACCTGACGGCCGTTCATGCCGCCGGGCAGCCCCACGTCGCTCACCAGCAGATCGATGCGCTGCCGCGGCGTCTGGAGGATGCGCAGTGCCTCGGCCCCGTCCCCGGCTTCCAGCGTGGCGTAGCCCAGGCCCCGCATCACCTCGACGATGATCATGCGCAGCGCGGGTTCGTCGTCGACCACCAGCACGGTATCGCCCTGGTCGGCGCGCGGCGCGAGCATGGCCACTGCCGGTGCCGCGGACACTTCTTCCTGCATGTCATGGCGCGGCAGGTAGATGCTGACGGAGGTGCCCTTGCCGACCTCCGAGTAGATGCGCACCTGCCCGCCAGACTGCTTCGCGAAGCCGTAGATCATCGACAGGCCCAGTCCGGTGCCCATGCCGATCGGCTTGGTGGTGAAGAACGGATCGAAGGCCCGAGCCACCACTTCCGGCGGCATTCCCACGCCGTTGTCGCTGACGGTGAGCGACACGTACTGCCCCATCGGCAACTCGCGGTCGCGCGCGGTCCGGGCGTCGATCCAGCGGTTGGCTGTCTCTATCACCAGGGTGCCGCCTTCGGGCATGGCGTCGCGCGCGTTGATGCACAGGTTGAGCAGCGCATTCTCGAGCTGGCCCGGATCGGCGTGCACGTTCCACAGCCCGACGGCCGCCACCGTCTCCAGCGAGATGTGAGGGCCCAGCGTGCGGCGCAGCAGCTCTTCCATTTCCGTCACCAGCCGGTTGGCGTTGACCGGCTTGGGCTCCAGCGTCTGGCGCCGCGAGAAGGCCAGCAGCCGGTGGGTGAGCGCGGCCGCGCGCTTGACCGCGCCCTGCGCCACGCCCACGTAGCGCTCCATGTCCGCCGGATTGCCCTGAAGGCCGCGCCGGCGCATCAGTTCGAGGCTGCCGCTGATCGCGGCCAGCAGGTTGTTGAAGTCGTGCGCCAGGCCGCCGGTGAGCTGGCCCACGGCCTCCAGCTTCTGGCTCTGGCGCAGTTGCTCGCGCGCGGCATCGAGTTCGGCGGCGCGCTCCTTCTGCTCGGTGATGTCGCGCGCGGCGGCGTACAGCAGGCCGTTGTCGGGCACGGCGGTCCAGGAGAGCCAGCGGTAGCCGCCGCTCCTTGTGCGGTAGCGGTTCTCGAAACCGGTGGTGCGCTCGCCCTGCAGGAGACGCTCCAGCTCGGCCTCGGTGTGGATCAGGTCATCGGCATGCACCAGCGAGCGAAAGGGCATGGCGCAGATCTCTTCGGCGCTCCAGCCCAGCACGGCTTCCCAGGCGGGGTTCACGCTCACGAAGAAGCCCTGCGAGTTGGCCACGCCCAGCAGGTCCTGGCTCAGGGCCCAGGTGCGGTCGCGCTCGTGGGTGCGCGCCTCGACCTGGCGCTCCAGCGACTCGGCCAGGGCCATCAGCTCGATCTGCGCCTCGCGCCGGGCGATGGCCGAGCGCACGCGGTCGCCGACCTCGCGGATGAAATCCAACTCGTCGCGCGTCCACGGCCGCACTTCGCCATGATTCAGATAGAGCAGCCCGACCAGCCCGCCACGCTCGGTGAGCGGCATGTTGACCACCGCGCGCGCAGTGATGGCCTCCAGCGCCTGCGCGTTGTCGCGTGTGCGGGAGTCGAGCCGTGCGTCGGCGAAGGCCACGGTGACGCCCTTGCGCAGGTCGTCGATGTAGGAGCCGTAGTCGCGAAAGTGCAGCAGGCCCGCGAGGCTGGCCACGCCGGGCGCGGTCCAGTCGCGGGCGATGACGATGGTCTCGGCCGCCGTGTCCACCAGGCCGTATCCGGCGCGGTCCACGTCCAGGCTGCGCCCGAGCATTTCGGAGGCCGCATAGGCGATGTCGCCCGGCTCGTCCATGTCGCGGATGCGGTCGCCCAGCTCCATGAGGGCCAGGCGGCGCGCTTCGGCTTCCATGATGGCCGCGTTGGCCGCATTCAGCCGGCGCTCCGCAAGCCCCTTGGCGCGCCGGTCGGCGGCCTCCTTGAGCGCGCGTTCCAGCACCACGGGCAGCCGCGCGAGACGGCCCTTGCTCACATAGTCGGTGGCCCCGCTCTTGAGCAGCTCGACCGCGTTGTCCTCGCCGATCACGCCCGAGACGAAGATGAACGGCGTCTCCGGCGCCAGGCGGCGCGCCAGCTCGAGCGCATGCGCGCCCGAGAACCCCGGCAGCTCGTAGTCGGACAGGATCAGCGAGAAGCCGCCTTCATTCAATGCTTCGACGAAGCCGCGCTCGTCGCGCACCGCGCGGATCGTGGCCAGCGGCAGGGTCTGGGCCAGCGCCTCGGTCAGCAGCTCGACGTCGAAGCGCGAGTCTTCGAGTACCAGGATGCTCGTCGGCTGCATGGTCGCGGCAGGGGCGCCGCCGTCGCTACTCATGTTTGCGCGCAGCCTTCAGGGAGCCCGGCGGCGGTTCGTTGAGCACGGCCCAGAACACACCCAGCTCGGCGATTGCGGAGACGAACCGGTCGAACGCCACCGGCTTGACCACGTAGGCGTTCACGCCCAGTTCGTAGCTGCGCAGCACGTCCGACTCTTCCTGCGACGAGGTGAGCATCACCACCGGAATGCTGCGCAGCGCCGGATTGGCGCGCACCGCCTGCAGCACCTCCAGTCCGGTGACCTTGGGCAGCTTCAGGTCCAGCAGGATCACGGCCGGATTGCCCTCGGCGCGGTCCGCATGCTCGCCCTGGCGGTGCAGGTACTCGAGCGCCTGCGCGCCGTCGCGCAGCACGACGACTTCGTTGGCGAGCTGGCTGCGCTCCAGCGCGATCAGGGTGAGTTCGAGGTCTCGCTTGTCGTCCTCGACAAGCAGGATCGGCTTAAGCATGTTCCTCTCCGTTGTCGGGGCCCTGGCGCGGCAGGATGAAGCCGAAGCTCGCCCCCGCGTCGATCTCCCCTTTTGCCCAGACCGTGCCGCCATGGCGCTCCACGATCCGCTTCACATTGGCCAGGCCGATGCCCGTGCCCTCGAAATCCTCGGCCTGGTGCAGCCGCTGGAACACGCCGAACAGCTTGTCGACGTATTTCATCTGGAAGCCCACGCCGTTGTCCTGCACTTCGAGCCCGTCGCCCAGGTCGCTGCGGATGCCGCGCACCGCGATGCGCGACAGGCTGCGGGTGCGCGAGTACTTGACCGCGTTGGCCAGCAGGTTGCGCACCGCCACCTGCAGCAGCAGCGGGTCGGCATACAGCGCCGGCAGGTCGGCATCGACCTGCCATTCCACCTTGCGCTGCGGCTCCAGCCGCGTCAGCTCTCGCACCAGGCCTTCGACCAGCGAGGCGCTGTCGACCTGCCGCCGCTTAAGCGCGGAGCGGCCCATGCGGGAGAAGTCGAGCAGCGCGTCGACCATCTGTCCCGCGAAGGCGGCCGCCTCCTTGACGTGCGAAAGATAGCGGCGGCCCCGCTCGCTGAGCTGCTCGCCCTCGGTCTGCCCCACCAGGTCGACGTAGCCGGCGATGTGCCGCATCGGGGCGCGCAGGTCGTGCGACACGGTGTACGAAAACGCCTCCAGCTCCTTGTTGACGCGTCCCAGTTCGGAAGCCACGGAGGCCAGTTCCTCCGCGCGGCGCAGCACGATGCCGATCAGCGCCTGGCGCAGTTCGGCGGCCGCCCCGACCTCGGCCGGCGACCAGGGCTTGGAGCATCCGCGGATGTGCTCCACCCAGCTCGCAAAGCTCAGGCGAGGATGCATGCGGCCGTTGACCAGGCTCTGCGGTTTCTGCGGGTCGCCCGCCCAGCGGACCGTCTGCACGATCTCGGGGCGGAACCAGAGGATCAGGTGCCGGTGCACCTGCGAGATGGAGATGGCGAGCACGCCCGCCGCCACGTCGACGAACTGCGAAGCCGGCGCGAAGTGCGCCGCCAGCGCATTGCTCTCATAGACCTCCACGCCCAGCCCCGCGATCCAGCCCGCAAGCTCCTGCACGTGCGCGCGCGCCGGCACGTCGCCCACGCACCAGACCTCGTCGTCGAGCACCACGGCGGCGCCCGTGGCGCGCATCACGCGCAGCATCAGCGAGACCTCGGACGTGAGGTGCTGCAGGGTGCCGTCGCTGTTGGACAGGTGCGAGACGATCTGCAGCGTGAGCTTGCGCAGCTCGAGCCGCTCGGCCACCTCGCCATTGCTTTCCTTCGAACGGATCTGCAGCGACAGCAACTGCCCCAGGTGCTCGCACGCGAGCCGCGTCGCCGTGTCGAGGAAGCGCGGCGCATGGTCGTGGCAGGAGATCAGGCCCCAGAGCCTGCCATCGATGACGATCGACACCGACATGGACGCCAGCGTGCCCATGTTGCGCATGTACTCGAGGTGGATCGGCGAGACGCTGCGCAGCTGCGCCTGCGAAAGGTCGATGTCGGCGGCGGTGAGCGACGCGTCGTTGGCACGCAGGCGCACAGGCTGGTAGTTGGCGTCGGCGATCAGCCGGAAGTGGTTGACGAGGTACAGCTCGCGCGCTTGGCGCGGAATGTCGGACGCGGGAAAGTGATGGCCGCTGTAGCTGTCGTAGCCGGGCTCGGCAGCCTCTGCCAGCACCTCGCCATGGCCGGCTGCGTCGAAGCGGTAGACGAGGCAGCGGCCGAAGCCGGTGAGCCGCTTCATCTCGCGCGCGGCCAGGCAGCACAGTTCGTCCACCGTGGCTGCATCCTGCAGCCGGGGCAGGAAGACGCGGCCCAGAGAATAGATGGGCGCCTCGTTGCCGCCCGGGGGCGAGGCGGCCTCGAACTCGACGATCAGGTGGTTCCCGCCGCGGTGCGCGGAAACGTCGAAGAAGTTATGCGCAAGACTCATCGCCCCGAGCGACACCGGGGAGCCGCCCGGCGGCATCGCCGGCAAACGCAACCCGCGCACGGCCTCGAGCGCGGCGGGCAGTTCGGCGTCGGGCCAGTTCTCGCTCCATGCGACAAGCGCCAGCGAGCCGCCGTCGAGCACCAGCATGCGGCCGTGCGGCTGGATCGAGCCCGGAACGCGGATCGGCTCGAGGTCGCAATTGGACAGGTCGACCGGCACGGGCTCGAGGGCCCGCGAGCCGGCCTGCGGCTGGGGCTGGGGCTCGGTGAGAGTCAGGGGCGGCGGCACGTTGGTCAAGTTCGGGCGAGGCGGCGGCGGCCGCACTGGGTTATCTGGAAACAGGTTGACAGGATCATGCCAGCGCGTCTTCGGGGGATTCGTCGGCGGCTTCCTACAATCCGGCCGGCTGCAAACCGAAGCGCGGGATGAGAGTTTCGAAGCCGGCCACGGCGCCGCGCTGAGCCGAATCGACAGCCGCCGGATCGCGCAGCGCCGCAGCCAGTTGCGCGACGAATTCCTTCCACTGCGCGGGCAGGCCGTCGGGTGCGTCGACGGGCTGGAAGTAGCGCATCGGATGCGGCGCCAGCTTCGGCGCCAGGCGCTTGTGCATGGCCAGGCCGCCGAGCTGGGAGCCTTCGAGCACGTAGGCCAGGCCCCAGGCGAACGCAGGCTCGGCGGCGGCCTCCACGAGCCGAGGCGCAAGGCATGCCTGGGCCGTGGCGCCGGCGTGCTCCCCGACCGGCGCTGCACCGGCATCCTCTAGATCGAGCGCCAGGGCCGCCAGGCGCCGGTCGGTGCGCCGCGCCACGCGGTCGAGCCCGGGATCGCCGGGGACGGCCAGCGCCTGCCGCACCGCCTCCAGCCAGGGGCGCAGGGCACGCAGGTGATCCGCGTAGTCGGCCAGCGAGGCATCTTCGCGGGCGATCGGCAGCTGGCTGTCGAGCGCTTCGTGCAGCGCATGCGTGGCATTGCGCAGGGGGCGCAGCACCTCGGCCATCGAGGGTTGGACGGCGGCGCTCATCGCGGGAGGCCCTCCGGCTTGGCGGTCACGTCGATCATGGGGCCGAACACGCGAATGTATAGCTCGCTCTCCGTCGCCGATACCAGGTTGCGGCGGACGGGGACGTTGTCGTCGACAGGAAAGGTGGAAAGCGGCACGGCGGAAACAGCAGGAGTTAAAGAGAAAAGATTACCTTCGAATATGCCCGAGCCTACGGGAGCCGCCGGGCCTCGCCGGTGAGCGCGCTTCCCTACATCCGGTAGGAAATTCCGCAGGCCCGCCCGTAAACTGGCGCGCTCCCCTGCCGACGAACGAACGCCATGACACAGCCTCAGCAGACGACGATCTCCCCCTCCCTCGTTTCCGCCTTCGCGCCCGGCGGCACGCTGCGCGCCTCGATCAACCTGGGCAATCCGATCCTCGCCAACAAGGACGCCGCAACCGGCGAACCCGTGGGCGTGTCCATCGACCTGGCACGCGAGTTCGCGCGGCGCCTGGGCGTGGGCATCGAGCTGGTGGTGTTCGAGAAGGCCGCCGCATCGGTGGACGCGGTCAAGAACGAGAAGGCCGACATCGGCTTCTTCGCCATCGACCCGGCGCGCAGCGAGGGGCTGCTCTTCACCGCGCCCTACGTGCTGATCGAGGGCAGCTACCTGGTGCCCGAAGGCTCGGCCCTGAAGGACAACGCGCAGGTCGATGCCAAGGGCAACCGCATCTCGGTGGGGTCCGGCAGCGCCTATGACCTGTTCCTCACGCGCGAGATCAAGGCGGCCGAGATCGTCCGCCTCCAGGGCGCGGGGCCCGCACTTGCGGCATTGCGCTCGGGCGAGGTCGAGGTGGCGGCCGGCATCCGCCAGCTGCTCGAAGGCGAGGCGCAGCGCGCACCCGGCGTGCGCGTGCTGCCGGGGCGCTTCATGGTGATCCAGCAGGCCATGGGCACGCCCGCCAGCCGCGGCGCCCAGGCGCAGGCGCTGCTCGCGGCCTTCGTCGAGGAGATGAAGGCCAGCGGCTTCGTGGCCGACGCGCTGAAGCGCCACCGCATCGAGGGCGCGAGCGTGGCGCCGGCCGCCTGAGCCTCCGGGTTCAGAGCTTGTACGCCTCCACCGGCCCTCGCGAATAGAACAGGAAGTAGCCGGTCGAGGTCTGGAAGCCGTTCTTCTTCCAGCCGGCCGGCACCTTGAAGATGCCGAGCTGCTCGCTCGCCACGCCGACGAAGGCGGTGTTCTCCCTGTCGGTGGTGATGCGCGTCCAGTGCTTGCGCGTCACCGGCTTCATCGTCATCTTCGGCTCGCTCCACTCGGCCGTGCGGACCTTGTCGCGCATCACGTAGGCGTCGCCCTGCTTCTCGATCTTGATGAGCTCCTTGAGCGCACCGTTCTGCTTCACGGCGTAGGTGCCGACCAGTTCGGCCTCGGGCGCGCCGCCGCTGTTAGCGCCGCAGGCGGCGAGCAGCAATGCCGACGCACCGGCGGCCAGCCATTTGAGTGCTGTGTTCATGATGATCCCTTGTCGAAGGGGCGCGCACCGCCCTGCATGCCGCATGCAGGACGGCGCGCGCCGTTTCAGGTGATGCCGCTCAGCGCTTCTCGTTCTCGCGCAGCTTCAGGCTGCCCTGGAAGCGCAGTGCGTGCGGGTACTCCTCCTTCTCCGCACCGGTGGCCACCGCAGCCATCTTCTGCTCGCTCACCTGGGTCTTGGCCAGCAGCGGTGCGGGCAGGTTCAGCACGCCCTTGATCTGGTCGTACTGCGCCTGCGTGATGCGGCCCACGCTCAGCAGCCGGAACGCATCGCGCTCGATGTTCAGCAGCAGCGGCTTGTTGCCCGCGAAGTTCTGGGCCTTGGCCAGCAGCGCGCTCCACGAGGGGGCGCTGTAGTTGCTCACGTAGTAGTCCTGCCCGGTCGGCCCGGCCAGCACCGCGGTGCAACCGGGCAGCTCGATCTGCGTGCTGTTGCCCGACATCACGAAGGTCTTGCGCTGCTCCATCGAGTCGCCATAGGCCAGCGTCACGGGAATGGTCCAGGTCGATGCCGGGTACAGGTTCTGGTTGGGGAAGGCTTCCTGCGTGATGTTCACGTAGGTGCTGTTGCCCGCGCACTGCGCGTCCACCGTGAGCAGCGGAATGCCGGTCTGGCGGATCAGGCTGTCGCCGATCTCGCTCACCTTCTTGCCGTTGCTGGCCTTCTCCAGCGAACTCCACAGCCGCGACGGCGTGACGTTGCCGAAGGCGTAGTCCTTCAGGTAGATGCGCAGGCCCTTCTGCATCGCTTCCTCGCCGATGTAGTTCTGGATGGTCTCCAGCACGTGGCTGCCCTTGTTGTAGACGAAGATCGACGGGCTGATGAAGCCGAACGAGCCCGCGTCATTGAGGTTGCGCTGCACCGGCACGGCCGTGTTCTTCAGGTCGGCGACGATCACGTTGTGCTTGTCGAGGACGTAGTCGGAGAAGCTGTAGTACTCGGGGTGGAACTTGATCGTGGTGCGCCTTTCGAACCAGCGCGCGAACGACTCGTTGAGCCACACGTTGTCCCACCAGTCGAGCGTGACCAGGTCACCGAACCACTGGTGCGCCACCTCGTGCGTCACCACCGTCACCGAGTACAGCGTGGGCGTGTCGCCCGGCTTGGTGAGCACCGAGTCGGCGAACTCGAAGATCGAGCCCCAGTTCTCCATGCCGCCGAAGCCGGTGTTGGGCTTGTTGTTGTAGCTGTCGTTGGCCGCGACGGTGTCGAACTTCTTGAACGGCAGCGGAATGCCCGTGTAGTTGTAGTAGTAGTCCATCGACACCTTGGTCCACTCCATCGCGAACTTGGCCCAGTCGGAGCGGCCCGGCGGCGTGAACCAGCGCAGCGGCATCTCGCTGCCGTCGAGCGGGTTCTTGAACTTGTCGGCCAGGATGTCGAACTTGCCGCCGCCGAAGAAGGTCAGGTACATCGGCATGGAGGGCGTCTTCTCGAAGGCCACGCGCTGGTAGCCGTCGGGCAGTTTCGTCGCCTCGATCTGCGCGCCGTTGGACACCGTCTTCCAGTCGCCCGGCACCTCGGCCGATATCTCGAAGGTGTGGCGGAAGGCCGGCTCGTCCCATCCCGGGAACCACTGCCGCGCGTAGTTGGTCTCGCCCTGCGTCACGATGGCGTCGCTGCTCACGCCCTCGGGCGTGGAGAGTCCAACCTTGAAGATGCCGGTGGCCGCCGAGCAGAACGGGTTGCGCGCCACCTCGGCCGGCGGGCAGTACTCGGCGTCGGAGAACTGGATCTTGCCGTCCCACTCCATGTGCAGCAGGTACTTGCCCTTGGCGATCTGGCCGTCGTTCAGGCGCAGCTGCACGAAGTCGCCCAGCGTCTGCGGCGTGGGAATCAGCGCAATCGCCTCCGAAGGGTTCGACACCTTGCGCAGCGTGGTGCGGCCCCTCGCGAAGTTCAGGTTGTGTGCGGCGACGACGATGGCATCGACAGGCTTTAGCACTTCGATCTCCACGTCGCCGCGGCCCACGAAGGTCTTGAGCGCCGCATCGGGGCGGAACCACAGCTTGTAGTTGCTGGGCCAGACGGTGTCGGGCAGCTCCATCGGCCGCGCCGAGCGGTCGACGGCGGCGACCGCATTGTTCGCCGCGTTGGGCACGCCGTCGTCGGGCGCCTTGGCGGTGGGATCGGACACGGGAGCGGAAACGACCTGGTCCGAAGGTGCGCTGAGGCCGACGCCTGCACCGCCCAAGGAAGAGCCACCGCCGTCTCCGCCGCCGCCGCAAGCCGTGAGGACGGCAAGGGTCACTGCGGTGATGGCAAGATGATGGACCACGGGTGTATTGAATCTTTTCATGATCGCCTCTGAGTACTCTTGGTAAGAAGAAACATGCGCCGGCTTCGCAGCCGCCGGCGGATAGCCGGCGATGCGCAAGACGCGCGCGGTGATGAGTGAGATGAACAACGGGGGAATCGGGGAGAAACGGGCAACACGGTGCCCTCCCGGCGAACTCGTTCGTTCGTCAGGACCACACGGTCATGCAGGGTCGCACCGCGCGCGAGGCGGCGGTCCCAGGATGCGAGGCGTGAGAGGTTCCATTCCCGTCGATCGCGGGGTGATGGGATGGGCAGGCGGGGCTTGTGGCGCGAAGGCCTTCGTCAATGCATGCGCATCGTCGGCGCGACACGCACCCGCGAAGCGGGAACGGTGCAAACCATGTTGGCGATGGCAAGACTTGCTGCGGCTCTCGTCGTTGATTTCACGCGCATTCCCTCGTCCATTGATGTCACGCAGTTGTAGCTGATGGGCGCTGCGTGCTCAATGAACCGCGGAACTTTTCCTTCTCAAAATGTTCGCGCGCGATAGGCCGAATGGCGTCATGGCACGCGACGCATGCCATGCAATACGAAGATGGTTCAGCCGCCGAAACACCTGCTCACGCAGATGACGGAAACCGGGTCGCCGCAGTGTGACCCGACCACGACAGTACGAAGGTACAAGCCTTCGAAAAAGCTACGAAAGCTGTGAACCAGAGACTGTGTGCGCGCTGCGCGCGCGGTCGCGCAGCCACAGCATGAGGCCGCAGCCGAACACGACCACCTGCGTGCCGATGAGCAGCGCGAAACCCGCGAAGAAGCCGGAGGCAGATGAAGCTGCCGCCGCCGGGCCGGCACCAGCCCCATGCGACATCGCACCGATCACGCCGCCCATGAGCGCAGGCATGAAGCCCGCCACGAGGCTGCCCACGCCGTTGGTCACGCCGAACGCGCTGGCCGTGTGCTCGGGGCGCGAGCAGTACTGCACCGTGCTCGGGATGGCCGGGCTCTGCAGCCCCCAGAAGAAATTGGCCGCCACCAGGCAGCAGGCCGCCACGTAGGGGTCATGCGCATTGATGGCCATGAGCACCGACAGCGCCACGCCCACGCTCGCGCCCATGAAGATGAAGGGCACCCGCTCGCGGCCCACCTTGTCGATGAGCACGCCGCCCACGAACACCGCGAGCACCGTGGCGTACTGAGGCAGCGAGGCCAGCCAGCCCATCTCGCGCATCGAGAAGCCGCGCGCCTCGCGCAGGTAGGTCGGCAGCCAGTTGCTGCTGCCCCAGAGGTAGGCCAGCGCTGCCGAGGTCAGCAGCGTGACGACGAACAGGTGCCGCGTCTGCAGCGCGCCCTTCACGATGCCGCCGACGCGCGACATCGCCTCGCCGAAGGAAGATGGCTTCACGCCGTCGGCGTGCCCCGACGGCATGCGCACGAAGGCCAGCACCAGAGGAATGCCCAGCACGATGTTCATGACGCCGAGGACGTGGAAGGAGCTGTCCCACGCGAACTGCGTGAGCAGCCAGCCGACGAGCGGATAGCCGATGGCCAGCCCCAGGCCCGTGCCCATGTTGACGAAGGCATTGGGCTTGCCGTTCTCGTCGCTGCGGAAGTGCGCCTTGATGTACGCGGAAGCCAGCGAGAAGAGCGGCCCTTCCGAAACGCCCAGCAGCACGCGCGAGGCCAGCAGCAGGCCGTAGCTGTGGAACATCGGCGAGGCCCAGGTCACCACGCCCCACAGGATCAGCCCGTAGACCAGGCTGCGCCGCACGCCGAAGAGCGCGGAGCAGAACGGCGTGAGCACGAAGGCCGACACGCCGTAGCCCAGCATGAAGGCCGTCGCCAGGAAGCCCTGGCTCACGCGGTCGGTGGCCGCGAGGCCCACGTGCTCCAGGAACGCCGCATCGGTGATCAGCACGGCGATGTTGATGCGGTCGACGTAGGAGATGGCGACGATCACGAACAGCGTGATGACGCCGTACCAGCGAAGGCTTGCGCCGCTGTTCTTGTTGCTGCTGCTGTTCTGCATGGCCGGTCCTGACGGGGTGAAGGTGATGGGGCGCCTAGAACATGTGACGCATGCCGAACTCGGTGCCGCTGGAGGCACGGTTCGGCGCGGTGATCGCGCCCGAGAGGGCCTGCGACGCACCGTTGCTGTTGCTGATGCGCGCGATGGTGGCGTAGAGCGCCGTGCGCTTCGAAAGGTTGTGCACGTAGCCGATGGCCAGCTTCGACGATGTGGGCTTCAGCAGCGCACCGCCCGGCTCCAGCCGGTAGCGCGCATACGAGGCCTTGATCTCGCCCGGCCCGATGGGCAGCTGGAAGCCGACGAGCACGCCCTTGGCATCGGTGCTGCCCTTCGACTCCCTGTACAGCTCGCTCGTGAGCTTGAGGTTCATGAGCGAGGCATCGAAGGTGTAGGAGGCGCCGAGGTTGGTCACGCGCAGGTCGCCGCTCGCGTAGCGGGTACGGCCGGTGGCCAGCGCGATGTTGAGCCCGCCGCCCTGGTAGCCCAAGCGTGCGCCGGTGTGGTCGCCGTCATGCCTGTTCGACACCTGCGTGCCTGGCAGCACCGAGTTCGAGTCGTTCTCGCCCATGGCGTACATCACCTGGCCGTAGAAGCCGCCGAGGTCGGCCGGCAGCAGGTAGCCGATGCTGTTCGACGCGCGCGTGCCGGTGGGCGCGACCAGGCCGCCGAGGCCCGAGAAGTAGATCTGGTTGGCTCCGATGCCGCCGCCCGTGCCGAAGGGGTCGAAGATGGCGGTGTTCCAGAAGGCGGGCACGTAGTCGCGGCCCAGCCGCACTTCGCCGAAGGGGCCCGCGAGGCTCACTGTGGAGCGGCGGTTGAAGCTCAGCACGCCGGCCGGGCCGTTGCCGCTGGCCTGGTTGTTGGAGTTCGAGGGAAAGCCCTGCGCGCTGTCGTTCTGCAGGCCCATCTCGAGCCAGAAGTTGGCCGAGTAGCCGCCGCCCAGGTCTTCGGTGCCGCGAAAGCCAAGGCGGCTGAACATGTTGCCGCTGTTGGTCAGCTGCGTCTTGCCGGCCGAACCGGGGCCGCTGCCCCTGGTGTAGGTGACGGCCGCATCGACCACGCCGAAGAGCGTGAGGGAAGACTGGGCCAGCGCTCCGCCAGCCCCGCTGGCCGCAGCCAGCGCGATCAGGTACTTTTTCATTGAGTTGTCCCGGGTGGTTTTCTTCTGTCGGCCGGTGGCCCCGTTCAGATGTCGAGCACCAGCCGCGCGCCCTTGCAGCGCGAGACGCAGATCATCATGGTCTTGTTCGACGCACGTTCGATCTTGGTGAGGATGCCGTCGTGGTGGTCGACCTCGCCTTCGAGCACGGCCGTCTCGCAGGCGCCGCACACGCCTTCCTTGCAGCTGTGGTCGGGGTTGAGGCCGGCATCGATCAGGCTGTCGAGGATCGACTTGCCCGCCGGCACCTCCACGCTCTTGCCGCTCCTGGCGCACTCCACCACGCATGCCTGCGAGGCGGCGCCCGCCTCCACCTGCACGGCGGCGAAGCGCTCGATGTGCGCATTGGCGTAGCCCAGCTGCTCGCAGCTCTTCTCGAAGGCATCGAGCATCGGCGTGGGGCCGCAGCAGTAGTAGTGGCTGGCGGCGCCCTTGCCGAACAGCAGCTCGGCGAGGTTCGGCGGGGCGCCCTTCTCGTCGTCGAAATGCCAGGTGAGCTGCACCGACTTCTCTTTCGCGAGCGCCTCGATGGCGTCGCAGAAGGCGGCCTCCTTGCGGGTGCGGGCGCAGTAGACGATCTCCACCGGCTTGCCGATGGCCACCAGCCGCTGCAGCATGCACCAGATGGGCGTGACGCCGATGCCGCCGGCCACGAGCACCGAGCGCTCGGCGCCCTCCTCCAGCCGGAAGTTGTTGCGCGGCGCCGAGATGGGCAGCGTCATGCCCACGCGCAGCTGCTGGTGCACGTAGCGCGAGCCGCCGCGGCTCTTGCGGTCGTTGAGCACGCCCACCACGTAGCGCTGGCGGTCGCTCGACGGATTGCACAGCGAGTAGCTGCGCACCAGCCCGTTGGGCAGGTGCAGGTCGATGTGGGAGCCGGCCTCGAAGGCGGGGAAGTCCACCGCGGGCGTGGCCGGCCGGAACTCGACGCTCACGATGCCTTCGGCCTCGTATCGCATGGTGTGCACGAGGGCGTTGAGCGTTGGGGAAGACATGGCGAAGCTCTCTCCCCCGTCAGGCCGTGGCGGCTTCGCCTGCCTCGGCCAGTTGCGCAACGGCCAGGTTGCGCATGTGGCGGCGCAGGCGGACGATGCCCAGGTCGTGCTGATACAGGTTCTCGTGCTGGTTGGCGTCGGGCTCCATCTCTTCCAGCATCACGCGGTCCTGCTCCAGCACATGCCAGTGGCGCGCCTCCAGGCGGTTGCGGTACAGGAAGCGCCAGGTGTCGCGCTGCCAGCCCGGCTGCAGCTTGCGCACGCGCCAGAAGAAGGTCGCCGTCATGCCCTTCACGATGGGCGAGAAGGCGCCGATGATGATGAAGTTGCCGCCGGGGCCGCCGGTCTTCGGGTACGGGATTTCGAGGCGCATCCAGTGGATGCCGGTGTCGGCCCACTCGGTCCAGTCGAAGTTGACGTTGCGCTGGCCTTCCTTCTCGAAGACGAAGCCGGTGTCGGTCTGGCGGATGCCGAACTTGGCGCTCGAATCGCCCTCGGCCATCGAATGCGACTGCTTGTGCAGGTAGGTGCCGTGCATCGGGTCCATCACGTTGTCGAGCACGTAGCGGTAGTCGCCCTTCCACTCGGTGTAGCAGAGGAAGCTGCTGTACTCGGCATCGTCGGTCAGCTGCTCGGGCAGCACCAGCGGCGGCGGCACGTCGACCGGCTCCTTCGAGTTGTAGAGGAACACCGCGCCGGCGCGCTCCTGCACGTGGAAGTGCATCGTGGCCTTCGAGCCCTCGAGCTTGCAGCCGGGGCTGCCGGGCACGCGCGTGACGACGCCGTCGTGGCGCACTTCCACGCCGTGGTAGGGGCACGAGAGCCGGTCGCCCAGCACCACGCCCTGCGACAGCGGCGCGCCGCGGTGCGGGCAGCGGTCTTCCAGCGCATGCAGCACGCCTTCGCCGTCGCGCCACAGCGCGATCTTGCGGCCGAGGCGGCGCAGGGAGATCGGGTTCTCCTTGATGAAGTGCGAGGGGCAGATCGGGTACCAGAGGTCCTTCAGGCCGATCTCGAGCAGATGGTCGACCGGGTCCGCTGCAGCGTTGCCGGCGGGTTGGATGGCGATGGTCATGATGTTCCTTTCCCTCTCTCAGGCCGCCAGCGCGGCCATTTCCTTGCGGTAGAGCTCTTCGGTCCACTGCTGGCCGCCCGGCGTGGCGAGGCCGCTGTCGTTCAGGCGCTGCACCAGGCCCGGCAGGTCGTGGATGCCATCTGCGAAGGCGCGCTCGATCACGTCGCCCAGCAGGTCTTCGTAGGTGGTCGCGGGGCGCCGGCGCGCCTGGTGCGGTTGCAGGTAGCGGTCTTGGGTTTGCATCGTGGGCCTCCGTAGGGCGGAATGAATTGAAGATTCAGGCGGCGGCCGCCATGGCCGGGGTCGCTAGCGGCACGGCCCAGGCGTCGTAGCCGTAGACCCAGTCCGCGTTGCCGCCTTCGCGCAGCCAGTTGTTGCCGCGCGAGCCGAGCTGGACCTGGCTGGCCCGCTCGATGCGCGCGGTCTCGAAGCCCTGCAGCGCGGCAGGCAAGTCGGCCATGGCTACGCCTTCGAGATGGCGCGACAGCACCACAGCGTCCTCGATGGCCATGCCCGCGCCCTGCGCCATGAAGGGCAGCATCGGGTGCGCGGCATCGCCCAGCAGCGCCATGCGGCCCTTGGTCCAGGCGGGCATCGGGTCGCGTTCATATAGCGCGGTCTTGAGCACCGTGTCGCAGGCGTCGAGCAAGGCGCGCGCCTCGGGGTGGTAGGCCACGTACTGCTCGCGCAGTTCCTCGACGCTGCCGGGCGCGGTCCACGATTCGAGGTGCCAGCTGTCCTGCGGCGTGGTCGCGAAGATGAAGACGTCCTTGCCCCGGTTCAGCGGGAAGGTGACGATCTGGCTCTGCGGATTCGGGCCCCACCACTTGGTGAAGGCGCCCAGGTTGGGCACGCCGGCCACGCGCTTGGCCGGCACCACGGCACGGTAGGCCACGATGCCGGTGAAGCGCGGGCTCTCGGCGCCGAACATCGCGGTGCGCACGCACGAGTGGATGCCGTCCGCGCCGATCAGTGCGCCGACGCGTGCATCGGTGCCGTCCGCGAACGAGAGGCTCACGCCCCTTTCATCGGCGGCGATCTTCTCGGCCCGCTTGCCGAGCGCGACGCGCTCGTTCGGGAACATGTCGGCCAGCGCCGCCAGCAGGTCGGCGCGGTGGATGGTGAGCTGCGGCGCGCCGTAGCGCTGCTCGGCGGTGTCGGCCATCTCCAGGCGCGAAGTCTCCTCGCCGGTGTCGTAGGTGCGGCTGATGCGGTGCGAGGGGCGCGCCGCCGTGACGCGGGCCGCCTCGCCCACGCCCAGGCCGTCGAGGGCGCGCACGGCATTGGGCGTGAGGTTGATGTCGGCGCCGACGCGGGCGAACTGCTTCGCCTGCTCGAACACGACCACGTCGTGGCCTGCGCGGCGCAGCGCGATGGCCGCGACGAGCCCGCCGATGCCCGCGCCGACGATGCCGATGGTGGATTCGCTGGTGGTCTTCATGAGACTTTGCCTTCGTTCCTGCGCCGGCTCACTCGGCAACGATGTTGCGGGCCTTGATGATCTTGGCCCACACGGCCGTCTCGTCGCGGATGTAGGCGGCGAACTCGGCCGGCTTCATGGCCGCGTCGGTCATGCCCTGCAGCTTCAGGCGCTCGCGCACGTCGGGCTTGGAGAGCATCTCGGCCGCGTCCTTGGCGAGTTGCTCGACCACGGCGGGCGGCGTACCCTTGGGCGCCATCAGGCCGTACCACGAGGTCACGGTCACGCCCTGGATGCCCTGCTCCGCCAGCGTGGGGATGTCGGGCGCCGCGGCGCTGCGCTTCGCCTCGGTCACGCCGATGGCGACCAGCTTGCCGTTCTTCAGGAAGGGCAGCGTCGCCGGCAGGTTGCTGAACATCAGCGGCACGGTGCCGCCGAGCACGTCGTTGAGCGCGGGCGCCGTGCCCTTGTAGGGCACGTGCAGCATGTCGATGCCGGCCTGCTGCTTGAAGAGCTCGCCCGCCAGGTGCAGGCCGCTGCCCACGCCGGGCGAGGCATACGAGAGCGTGCCGGGCTTGGCCTTGGCCTGAGCGACCAGGTCCTTCGCGTTCCTGATGCCCGATTCGGGCGATGCCACCAGCACGTTGGGCGCCTTCGCGAGCATGGTGACCGGCACGAAGTCCTTCGCCATGCCGAAGGGGAAGTTGGGCATCAGCGTCGGGTTGATGGTGACGTTGCCCGCCGGTATCACCAGCAGCGTGTGGCCGTCGCCCTTGGCGCGCTTGACCTTGTCCATGCCGATGTTGCCGGCCGCGCCCACCTGGTTGTCGACCACCGCCGCCTGGCCGTAGCGCTTGGCCAGGCCGTCGGAGAGCACGCGGGCCAGCGTATCGACCGGCCCGCCCGGCGGGAACGGCGAGATGATGGTGAAGCGCTCGCTCGAGAGCTGCTTCTGCGCCTCGCTCTGCTGCGCGTGCACGGGCGCGGCGAGCGTGAAGGCCGCGACTGCGGCGAACAGGACGGAAAGAGAGAAACGTCGTTGCATGTCGGTGGTCGGGTGAGTCATTTCTTTTCGGTGATGAAGGCGCCCTTGGGCCCTTCGGCGTTCTTCTGGCGGCGCGTGTTGCCATCGAGGCCGCCGTCCACTGCCCATTCGGCGAAGACCGTGGGGCCAGGCTCGAACTCGCGCGGCTGCCAGTCGGCGGTGAGCTGGTCTTCGTCGGCGTAGTACTCGATGAGGCCGCCCGCCGGGTTCTTGAAGTACCAGAAGTACGCCGAAGACACCGGATGGCGGCCCGGGCCGAGCTGGGTTTCCCAGCCGCAACGCGAGAAGTGCAGCCCGCCGCCGAACACCTCGTGGATGTCGCGCACGGTGAAGGCCACGTGGTTCAGCCCGCGCTTGCCCGAGGGGATCTGCAGCAGGAACAGGTCGTGGTGGCCGCCTTCGGCCGCGCAGCGCATGAAGGCGCCGCGGTTGGGGTAGCTGTCGGAGGCCACGAAGCCGAAGCGATCGGCATAGAAGGCGCCGGTGGCCTTCACGTCGCTCACGAAGAACACGACATGGCCGACCTCGATGGGCGTGGCGCGTTCGTAGACGGGCGCCGGCTGGTTGATGCGCAGCTTCGCGTTCCAGGTGTTCATGGCGCCGCAGTCGACCTGCACCGCGTGCTTGCGGCTGACCTGCAGTCGCACGGCCAGGCCGTTGGGGTCGATGCAGCCGATGTGGCGCGCGCCGTCCACCGTGTCGTCGAAGAACGCCGGGTCTCGCGCGATGGCGGCGGCGTAGCGGTCGAGATCGGCTTCGCTTTCCACGCCCCACACCACTTCGCGCAGCGTCGGGCCTTCCTCCATCGCGGGCGGCAGGCCCGGCTTGTCCAGTGCCGCGACCACCACCTTGCAGCCGTTCAAGCACTCGAAGACGAGTTCGTCGGCGGCCTCCGACTTCAGGGAAAGGCCCCAGTCCTGGAAGAACCGGCGGCAGGCGGGCAGGTCGTCCGCGCCGTAGGTGATCTGGTCGATGCCAAGTACGCTCATTTCAATCTTTCTTTCATGCCGAGCGGCACACGCGCGGCACCGAACATCTCGTTCCAGGAATACCGCGGAACCGGCTTTGCCGGGCCGCAGGTATCGCCCCCCGCAAGGGGGTTGGCGCAGCGACACGAAGTGCGCGAAGCCCGGGGGTTTTCATGGTGCTGCCCAAGGCAGAGGCTGGTCATTGGTGCCCCAGTAAATGCTCTTCTGCTCCATGTACTGGAAGATGCCTTCGCGGCCCTTCTCACGGCCCAGGCCGCTGTCGCGCCAGCCGCCGAAGGGCGTGGACACCGAGAACTGCTTGTAGGTGTTGACCCAGACCGTGCCGGCCTGCACCGCGCGCCCCAGCTTCCAGGCACGCTTGAAGTCGCGGCTCCACACGCCGGCCGCCAGTGCGTAGACGCTGTCGTTGGCCTGCGCGATCAGTTCTTCCTCGCTGTCGAAGGGCATGGCCACCAGCACCGGGCCGAAGATTTCTTCCTGGCTGATGCGGGCGCCGTTTGTCAGGCCCTCGATGATGGTCGGCTTGTAGAAGTAGCCGCGGTCATAGCCGTCGCCATGCGGGCGTACGCCGCCCGTGCGAATCCTGCCGCCTTCGGAAACGCCGAGCTCCACGTAGCGCTCGATGCCCTCGCGGTGCTTCGCGGTGATGAGCGGACCCATCTGCGTGCGCTCCGAAGCCGGATCGCCCACGCGCAGCGCGTTGGCGCCTTCGGCCAGCCGGGTGAGGAACTCGTCGTAGATGCCGCGCGCCACGAACAGGCGCGAGCCCGCGATGCACGACTCGCCCGACGAGCTGAAGATGCCGTAGAGCACGCCGTTCACCGCGTGGTCGAGATCGGCATCGTCCAGCACCATGGTCGGCGACTTGCCGCCGAGCTCCAGCGACACCGGCATCATCTTGTCGGCCGCGATGTGGGCGATGTGCCTGCCGGTGGTGGTGCCGCCGGTGAACGACACGCGCTTGACCAGCGGATGCTTGGTGATCGCGTCGCCGATCACCGAGCCCCTGCCCGGCAGCACGCTGACGATGCCCTTGGGCACGCCGGCCTTCTCGCAGATGCGCGCCAGCTCCAGCGCCATCAGCGGCGTGACCTCGGCGGGCTTCACGACCACGGCGTTGCCCGCGGCCAGCGCGGGCGCCAGCTTCTGCGCCTCGCTGGCGACGGGCGAGTTCCACGGCGTGATGGCGGCGACCACGCCCATGGGCTCGTGCACGCTCATGGTCACGAAGGCGCCGCGAGACGGCGTGATGGTTTCCTCCAGCGTCTCCAGCGCTGCCGCGAAGAACTGGAAGGTGCCCGCGGCGCTGGCCACGAGGTTGCGGGTCTCGTTGATCGGCTTGCCGTTGTCCAGGCGCTGCTTCTGCGCGAGCGATTCGGCCTCTTCGCGGATCAGCTGCGCCACGCGGTGCAGCACGGCCGCGCGCTCGTGGGGCAGGCGCTGCGCCCAGCCACTGGTGCGGAAGGCGCGGTCTGCGCCCGCGATGGCCTCCTCGACGTCGGCCAGGCTCGCGGCCCGCAGGCGCGCGATGGGCTCGCCGGTGGCCGGATAGAGGCTTTCGTAGACGTCGCCGCCACCCAGGCGCCATTCGCCGGCGATGCAGATCGGAAGGAGTTCGGAGGAGATCATGGAAGACGGCGGATTCAGATGGCGAGCGCGGCCACGCGGTTGCGCAGCGCGCGCACGGCGCTGTAGACGGTGAGCGCGGATGTCTTGGGGTTGGCCGCCAACGGCTTGTTGCGCATGGTCAGCTCGAAGCTGCCGAAGGCGCCCTCGGCCTCGACGGTGTGCACGTTCTCGGCGGTGGCCGGGTCGGCGATGAGGCGCACCATCGTCCTGTCGAGCCCAAGCCCCGCGAGCGAGACGGTGGCCGCGACGTTGGCGTTCTTCGGATAGAGCAAGGCCGCTTCGCGCGCGCTGCCTTCGAAGATCACGGTTTCATGCGCCAGCGCGCCCAGGTCGCGGCCCTGCTCGGCCGGCGTGCCCTTCCAGGCCAGCGGCGGCTTGCGGCCGGTGTAGCGCACGCTGTCGAGGCCGCCAATGCGGGCGGCAGCGAGCGCGTCGATCGCGCCGATGGCGCCCGGAATCAGCTGCACCTGCGTGCTGCCGGCAACCGCCGCGGCTTCGAGCTTCTCGGCAAGGCCAGTGGCCGACAGCGCGCCGACCGAGGCGACCACGCAGGGCAGGCCTCGCGCCAGCGCGGGCAGCACGTGCTGCTCGATGGCGGCATGGCCTGCGGTCTCGACCATGAGGTCGATGCCGTCGGCGGGCACCGCGCTGCCCACCTGCGCGTCGGGTGCAGCCTTCTGCGCAGCGGCGATGGCGTCGGCGGGCACGACGACAGCCACCACCTTCAGCGCGGGATCGCCGTGGAGCAGTTCGAGCACCGAGGTGCCGATCGCTCCGCAGCCGACGAGTGCGATCCGCGTGGGCGTTGGCGTTGGCATGGAACGGCCTTCCCTCACTTGCCCACCGTGCCGAGCGCCGGGATCTGCGTGACCGTGTTGGTCGGCGGGCCGGCGAAGGTGGTCTTGAAGCTGCCGATCGAGAGCATGTCGATCTCAAGCAGGAACGGGCCCTCGGCCGCCAGCGCCTCGCCGATGCGGGCGGGCAGCTCGGCCAGGTCGTGCACGCGGGCATGCGGCAGCGCGATCGACTTGCACAGCAGGTCGTAGTCGGGCGTGTGCAGCTCGGCGTAGCACTGGCGGCCGCCGTACTGCGCGTCCTGGATGTTCTTGATGACGCCGTAGCTCTTGTCGTTCATGAGCACGATCACCATCGGCGCCTTCTCCTGCACCATGCAGGCCAGCTCGCCCAGGTTCAGGATGAAGCCGCCGTCGCCGGCCAGGCAGAAGGTCTTGCGGCCCGATCCCGTCACTGCCGCGCCGATGGCCGCGCCGATGGCCATCGGCATGCCCTGGCCGATGCCGCCGCCCGTGGCGTGCACGCCGGCGCTCGGTTCGAAGACGCGCAGCTCGCGGTTGCCCCAGGTGCTGTTGGAGACGGTCACGTCGCGCACCCAGTTGAAGTTGCGCCCGGCCGCCGACTGGAGCTGGCGCACGAGTTCGGCGTACGGGCCGAGGCCGTCGCGCAGCCCCGCAACCGCCTGGTCGTGCGCGGCGCGCAGGTCGACCAGCAGTTGCGGGTCGGCCTTGTACCTGGCGGCTTCGAGGCGGTCGGCCAGGCCTTCGAGGGCCAGCGCGGAATCGCCGCAGACGAAGGCTTCGGACGCGTAGCAGCGGCCTTCGGCGGCGGCGTCGACGTCGATGCGGTATAGCGGGCGGGGCAGCTTCAGCTCGTACTTGAGCGTCTCGTTGCCGCGCAGGCGCGAACCGACCACGAGCATCGCGTCGCAGGTCTGGTAGAGGGCCTCGACCGGCTTCTGGATGTTGTAGGCGCCGAGCGAACCGGCGTCGTCCTCGGGCACCGTGCCGCGGCCCTGCGTCGTCGTGACGACACCGAAGCCGAGTTTCTGCAGGCGCTGGATGGAGGCGCGGGCATGGCGGGCACCGCCGCCGACCCACAGCATCGGGCGCCTTGCAACGGCGAGGCGCGCGGCCAGCGCGTCGAGTGCGGCGGCCGACGGCACGGCGCGCTCGACGGGCAGCGGCGACAGGTCGTCCGGCATCGTGGTCAGCGCCGACTGGATGTCGATCGGGATCTCGACGCTTACCGGGCCGGTCGGCGCCGTCAGCGCGAGCTGCACCGCGCGCTTGAGCGTGCCGAGCACCGTCTCGACGCTGCGCACGCGCAGCGCGGCCTTCGACACGGCCTTGAGCATGGTGAGCTGGTCGGGCGCCTCGTGGATGTACGACATGCCCTTGTCGAGGTACGGCGTCTCGATCTGCCCGGTGATGTGCAGCAGCGGCGCGCCGGCCGTCAGGGCCTCGACCATGCTGCCCGCGATGTTGCCCGCGGCAGGCCCGGTGCTGGTGATGCACACGCCCAGGCTGGCGGTGGATCGCGCGTAGGCGTCGGCCATGTTGCCCGCGCCGGCTTCTCCGCGCGCCGAGATGAAACGCACCGTGCCGCGCTGCGCGAAGGCATCGAGGATCGGCATGTTGTGGATCGAGATCACGCCGAAGGCCGCCTTGACGCCGCACTGTTCGAGAAAGGCAGCGACGACGGCGCCGACGGTGACGGTGTTGTTGGGGTTATGCATGGCGTGACAGGCCTCCGGAAATGTCGATGTGGCTGCCCGTCGTGTACGACGCGAGGGGCGAAGCGAGGAAAAGGATCGCGCGCGCGGCTTCGGTCGGAAGCCCCAGGCGACCCAGCGGGATGTGCTTGTTCTTCGCGAGCTGGCCGCTCCAGGCGGCCCAGTCGAGCGACTTGTCTTCGCGCGCCTCGAAGCGGCGGCGCCACTGGCCCGACTCCACCAGGCCGATCAGGATGCCGTTGACGCGCACGCCCTGCGGCGCGAATTCGGTCGCCATGGAGCGCACGAGGTTCAGCAGGCCGGCGCGCGCGGCCGAGGTGGCGACCATGTGCGGCTCGGGCTGGCGCGCCAGCAGCGAGTTGGCGCAGACGATGGCGGCATCGCCCAGCACCGCACGTTGTGCCGCGAGCTGCGGCAGGAAGGCGCGCGTGGGGTTGATGACGGAGAAGAATTTCAGGTTCAGCTCTTCGGTCCAGGCCTCGTCGTCGGTGTTCGCGAAAGTCGAAACCCTGCCCTGCCCCGCGTTGTTGACCAGCATCGAGGCCGGGCCGAGCGCGGCTTCGCTGGCGGCGGCGAAGGCGCGCACCGAGGAGGCATCGAGCACGTCGCAAGGCTGAGCGAAGAGCTTCGCGCCCGGGAACTGACTGCGCAGGCCGGCCACGGCGCCGTCGAGCCGCTCGGCATTGCGGCCGCACAGCGCGACGGCGGCGCCGCAGCCCAGCAGCAGCTCGACGGTGGCCAGGCCGATGCCCGACGAACCGCCCGTGACCACGGCCACGCGGCCGGCCAGCGCATCGGCGGCGAAGAAGGAAGGAAGAGCCTGGTCTGTCATGGTTTCAGGGTCATGCGGAGCGCAGCGGCACCACCTTGGCGGTGCGCGCGGGCGAGTAATTGAGCAGGCCGGAGATCTCGTCGGCCGTGCCGCGCACGCGCTGCACCATCTCGTCGATGCGGCTTTCCTCGATGTGGCTGGCGGTGACGGTGGCGCCCAGGGCGGCGACGATGTGGCCGCTGTGGTCGCGCACCGGCGCGGCGATGCTGGAGATGTTCGATTCGAAGAAGCCCTCGCCCAGCACGTAGCCGCGCTGGCGGTCGGCCTGCACCATGTCGAAGAGTTCGTTCACGGTCTTGGGCGTGCTCGGCGAGAAGGTCTCGAGCTTGTCTTCGGGGTAGAGCGCGCGCAGCTGCGGCAACGTGAGGTCTTCGAGCAGGATGCGGCCCAGCACCGTGGCATGGGCCGGCAGCCGCGTGCCCACGGTGACCGAGCTCGCGAAGGGCGTGGGCGGCGCGACCTTGGCGACGTAGACGATGGAGCGGCCGTCGCGCACCACCAGGTTGCAGGGTGTGCGCAGCTCATCGCACAGGCGGTTGAGCAGCGGCGTGCCCAGCTGGGTGAGCTCCAGCGAGGCGAGGTATTCGAAGCCCAGGCGCAGCACGGCCAGGCCCAGGCGGTAGTCGCGACCGCCCTCGGTGCGCTCGAGAAAACCCATGTTCTCCAGCGTGGTGAGCAGGCGGAAGACGGTCGAGCGCGGCAGGTCGAAGCGGCGCGCCAGTTCAGGCGCCGAGAGCGTGCGGCTTTCGCGGCTGAACTCGCACAGCACGCGCAGTCCGCGCTCCAGCGCGGGCACGTTGTAGCGGTCGGCGCCCTCTTCAATCGCTTCGTTGCCGTCGTTGTTGTTGTTGGCCATGCCAGTGGTTCCTTCCTCGGATGTCTCTGTGTGATTGCGGTCAGCCGGCGAGCGATTCGCGCAGCAGCTTGGCGACGGCCTGTGGTTGCTCCACATAGCCGGCGTGGCCCGCATCGTCCACCAATTCGAGCGGCACTCCGCACTGGCGCGCGACTTCTTCGCAGGCCGACGGCGGCGTGACCACGTCGAGCGCGCCGCAGGCCACGCGCACCGGCATGGGCGGCGGCAGGTCGGCCAGAAGGTCGGCGTTGCACAGCAGCTCGACCGCCTGGCGGTAGCCGCGGTCGTTCAGCCGAGCCATGTTCCAGCGCACCCACTGGCGGGCGTGCTCGGAGGCGTTTTCGGAAACCAGCCGGGCCGAACGCTTCGCGGCCATGCCTGCGATGCCGAGTTCGTCGAGCGTGGCGAGGCGCTCGGCGCGGACCCTGGCGCGGGCTTCCGCACGAGACGCCGCGCCGTAGCCGACGGCCGGGCTGACCAGCACCAGCCGGTGGACGCGCGCATCGCTGCGCGCGGCCGAGGCGGCGGTGATGGCACCGAGCGAATGGCCGACCAGTACGCACGAATCGATCTCCAGCGCATCGAGCAAGGCGCCCAGGCGCGCCGCGTAGTCGGCGGCGGTCGGCGCGCCGGCCTCGAGCGGCGTGGAGCTTCCGTAGCCGGGCGCATCCCAGGCAATCACGCGGGCCTGCGATGCGAGCAGCGCGGCGGTGTCGATCCACGATGCCGCGCCCGAGCCGATGCCGTGCAGGCACACGATGGCCGCGCCCCGCCCGCACTCGCGCACCGACACCACCGCGCCGCCGCCAACCGCGACATCGCGCGCCGGAAAGCGGGCGTCGAGCCGTGCCAGCTCGGAGGCCGGCAGGAGCGCATCAGGATGGGCAGCGTGGTTCATGGGCTGAGGGTCTTTTTTCGGGAATACCGCGGAACCGGCCTTGCCGGGCCGCAGGTACCGCCCCTGCAAGGGGGCGGCGGCCGCGCGGAGTGGGCGGGCCTGAGGGGTTCGCCTTATCGCTTGATCTTGGCGAGGGGGTGATCGGCCGGGTACGTCGGCGTCACCGGCTTCTTCGCGCCGAGCATCACGCACATCAGCGCGTCCTCGTCGCCGATGTTGATCTCCTCGCGGTACACGCCGGGCGGCACCGAGATCAGGTCGCGGTCGGTCATGATGGTCTCGAAGCGCTCGCCGTCCTTCTCGATCACCACCTTGAGCTTGCCGCGGATCAGGAAGAACACTTCCTCCACGTCGGTGTGCAGGTGCGGCGGGCCTTCGTGGCCGGCGGGGATCACCATGGTCGAGAAGGTGAAGTGCTCGGCGGGCACGGTGTTGACGTCGGCGGCGACGCCGGTGCCGCCGGTGCCCACGTAGCGCATCTGGGCGCGGCGGTACTTGGGGTCGAAGTCGGCCTGGAACTTCAGCGCGTCCCAGTCGTACTTGCGGGTCTCGTAGCGGGCGATGCGGGTGTTCATCCACTCCGCGAGGCTGCTGCCTTCGGGCTGGGCCAGCGTGCTGGTGGCCGCGGGGTTGATCTTCTGCTGTTCGGATAGGTCGCTCATCGGGTTGACTCCTTGGTCGGAAAAATCGGGTGCGTGGGTTCGCTCTCAGTGCATCGCGAAGCCGCCGTTGACGGCCAGCAGCTGGCCCGTCACGAAGCGCGCGAGCCCCGAGAGAAGGAAGACGGTGGCGCCGCACACGTCGGCAGCCTGCTGCTCGCGCGGGATGGCGCGGCCTTCGAGGTACTTCTGGTGGCGCGCCATCGGCACGTATTCGGTGGCCTCCACCAGCGTGAGGCCGGGCGCCACGGCGTTGACGGTGATGTCGTCGCCGCCCCACTCGCGCGCCAGCGAGCGCGTCATGGAAATGACCGCGCCCTTGCTCGACGCATAGGCCAGCAGGTTGGGCGCGCCCCACAGCGCGGTGTCGGAGGCGAGGTTGACGATCGCGCCGCGGCCGCTTTCGGCCAGCGCGGCGCGGCAGGCACGGCCCATGAGCCAGCTGCCGCGCACGTTGACGTTCATCACGCGGTCCCACACGTCGATCTCGAGCTGGTGTGCGTCGCGGCCGCCGGAGTTGGTGATGGCGGCGTTGTTGACGAGACCGTCGAGGCCGCCGAGCAGGCGGATGGCCTCGTCGGCGCAGGCCACCACGGAGCCCGGGTTGGCCAGGTCGACCGGCAGCGCGTGGGCGTTGCGGCCCGCTTCGCGCAGCGCCTTCGCCTCGGTCTCGGCCAGTTCGCCGAGGATGTCGGCCAGCACAACGCTCGCGCCCGCGGCGGCGACGCATTGCGCGAAGGCGAGGCCCAGGCCGCGCGCGCCGCCGGTCACGAGCACGCGGCGGCCGGCCAGCAGGTTGGCGGGCATCTCGGCGAGCAGCGCCTGCAGGCTCGAGGGGTCGGCGATGGCTTTGAGTTCGGTCATGGAAATGAGATGCGTGGGTCGGTCGTGCGGATCAGTCGGCCTGGATGCCGAGCTCCTTGATGACCTTGCCGAATCGCGCGTAGTCGGCGGCGTTGGTCTTGCCGAGCACGTCGGCGTCGCCGCCCACGGGCGTGGTGCCGAGCACGGCCATGCGCGAGACGATCTCGGGCATCTTCAGGATCTCGTTGAAGTGGCCGTTGAGCGTCTTCACGATCTCGGGCGGCAGGTTGCGCGGGCCCCAGAGGCCGTTCCAGGCGGTCACCTCGACGTCCTTGTAACCCTGCTCGGCCAGCGTGGGCACGTTGGGCGCGAGCGGCGAGCGCTGGGCCGAGGCCACGGCCAGCGGGCGCAGCTTGCCGCCGGCGAGGTACGGCACCACCGGCCCCAGCGTGACGAAGGTGACCGGCACGTGGCCGCCCAGCACGTCGTTGATGGCCGGTGCCACGCCCTTGTATGGAACGTGCGCAAGGCTGGCTCCGGATGCGCGGGCGAACATTTCACCCAGGATGTGCATCGGCGATCCGCTGCCCGGGCTCGCGTAGCTCAGCGACTTGCCGCCCTTGGCCGCAGCCACGGCGTCCTTCAGCGTGGAGAGGCCGCTGTTGCCGCCGGCCACCAGGAACAGCGGCTGGCTGCCCGTCTGCACGATCGGCGTGAAGCCGTTCAGCACGTCGTAGCCCGAGCCGTTGGTCTTGAGCACCAGCTGCGCGATCGAGAAGGTGCTGGGCGCGAGCAGCAGCGTGTAGCCGTCGGGCGCGGCCTTCGACACATAGGCGCTGCCGATGATGCCGCTGGCGCCGGGGCGGTTGTCCACCAGCACGGTCTGGCCGACGCGCGCCGACAGCTTCTCCGCGAAGAGGCGCGCCAGCGCGTCGGTGTCGCCGCCGGCCGGATAGGCGACGACCAGCGTGATCTGCTTGGCCGGGTAGCCGTCGGCTGCCCAGGCGAGTCCGGAGGCGCAAGCGGCGGCCATGGAAATGGCGGCGGCGATGGCATGGCGGCGTGTCGGTTTCATCGTGTCCGTCTGATCGAGGTTTGTTTCACTAAAGAAACAACGATTTATTAATGGAACGCCACGAAGAATATCGAAGAAGACAACTTCATGACTAAGGGAAAACCCGTATTCCTGTATCGCAACGAAAACAGGGCGGCCTTTTGGGGCCGCCCTGTTTGGATTGAGAGAGAGAACGAGGCCTCAGCCGCCGTAGCGCGCCACGGTGAGGCCTTCCATGTCGATCGCAGGCGCCCTGCCCTCGATCAGGTCGGCCATCACCCGACCGGTGCCTGCCGCCATGGTCCAGCCAAGCGTGCCGTGGCCGGTGCTCAGCATCAGGTTGGGAACGCGGGTGGCGCCGATCACCGGCGTGCCGTCGGGCGTCATGGGACGCAGGCCGGTCCAGAAGGAGGCGTCGCGCACGTTGCCGCCTCGCGGGAAGAGATCGGTCACGACGTGTTCGAGCGTGTCGCGCCGCCGCTCGTTGAGCCGCAGGTCGAAGCCCGAGAGCTGCGCCGTACCGCCCACGCGAATGCGGTCGCCCAGGCGCGTGACCGCGACCTTGAAGGTCTCGTCCATCACGGTGGACTCGGGCGCGCCGCCCGCATCGGTGATCGGTACCGTGATCGAGAAGCCCTTGACCGGATACACCGGCAGCCGGATGCCCAGCGGCCTGACCAGCGCCGGCGAGTAGCTGCCGAGTGCGACGACATAGCGCTCGGCGGTGAAGCTGCCCGCGTCGCTGCGCACAGCCGTCACGCCCCTGGCCGCGTCGTGCTCGAGAGCCTGGATGTTCACGCCGAACCGGAACTTCACGCCCTCGGCCTCGGCCAGCTTCGCCAGCGCCTGCGTGAACTTGAAGCAGTCGCCGGTCTCGTCGCCCGGCAGCCGCAGGCCGCCGACGAACTTGCCCTTCACCGCCGCGAGCGCCGGCTCGTACTGCACGCAGCCTTCGCGGTCGAGCAGCTGGTAGGGCACGCCGGAGGCCTGCAGCACTTCGACGTCCTTCGAGGTGCCGTCGAGCTGCTGCTGCGTGCGAAAGAGCTGCAACGTGCCCTGCATGCGCTCGTCGTAGGCGATGCCGGTGTCCGCGCGCAGCGCCTTCAGGCAATCGCGGCTGTACTCGGCGAGCCGCACCATGCGGCTCTTGTTGACCTCATAGCGCGCCTGCGTGCAGTTGCGCAGCATCGAGAGGCCCCAGCGCCACATGGCCGGATCGAGCATCGGCTTGATGACCAGCGGGCTGTGCTGCATCAGCATCCACTTGATCGCCTTGACCGGCACGCCGGGCCCGGCCCAGGGTGCCGAATAGCCGGGCGACACCTCGCCCGCATTGGCGAAGCTGGTTTCCAGCGCCGGCGCCGGCTGGCGCTCCAGCACCGTCACCTCGTGCCCGGCGCGCGCCAGGTAGTAAGCGATCGAGGTGCCGATGACACCGCTGCCGAGAATCAGGACCTGCATCAGAACAACCCCTTGAAACTGCCGAGATGCAGCCGAGGGTACAGGCCCCAGCTACAGGCCCAGCGCGTCCTGCAATTGCCGTGCCGTCCAGCGCTTCGGCTGCTGCGGCCAGGCCTCGAGCAGCGAAACCATGCGCGAATTGCGCGGCGCGCTCAGGCCGTGCTCGCGCGCGAGGCGCACCACCTCGCCGCTGAGCGCGTCGATCTCGGTGCGGCGGCCCAGCGCGAGGTCGTCGGCCATGCTGGAGCGCGCCTTGGCATCGATGCGCAGCATGCGCGCCGCGACGATGCGGAAGATCCAGTCGGGCAGCCGCAGCAGGCCGGCCAGCCGGTGCGCCGGCACCGCCGCAACCTGCGCGGGCGCGATGCCCGCAACCTTGAGGACGCCCAGCGCCTCGTCGATCAGCGAAGCGAAGCACCGGCGGTAGCCGCGCTGCATCAGCTCCTCGCGCAGCGGCAGGCCCGAGAGCGCGTTGACGGGGTTGTTGAGGTTGAGCATCAGCTTGCCCCACTGCACGGGCAGCAGGTCGGCATGCAGGTCGAGCGGCACGCCGGCGCGCTCGAACACCGGGACCCAGGGGCGCAGCACGGCGTCGTCTTCCGCAGCCAGACGGCCGCCGGTGCCGCGGTGGAAGGCGCCCGGGCCGATCTCGGCGACGTTGTAGGGAACCATGCCGGCGCGCACGTTGAGCGAAGGACCGGTCTGCGCAGCCGCCGCGCAGTTGGAGATGCCGTTCTGCAGCGAGATCACCGCCGTGCCCGCCGGCAGCGAGAAGGCCAGTTCGCCCGCGGCCTCGGCCGTGGCGCCGCTCTTCACGCACAGCAGCACCAGGGCGGGCTTCGCACCGGCGGGCACCTGCCCGCAAAGGCGCAGCGAATCGGCAGGCAGCGTGCGCTTCGCGCCGTCGATGTCGGTGAGCGTCAGGCCGTGCCTGGCGAGCTTCTCGAGCACGCGCGGACGGCCGACGAAGGTGACGGGCACGCCTGCGGCCGCGAGGCTGCCGCCGATGAAGCACCCGATGGTGCCCGCCCCCATCACAAGCACTTCACCGGGGATCGCTTCTGGCATGGGTGGCGTGCTCGTTCCGGTGGTGCTGCCGGCCGTCAGGCGCGTTCGGAGACCCAGGCCTGCACCGACTGCAGCGCGGCCGGAAGGCCCGCCGCGTTGGTGCCACCGGCCATGGCCATGTCGGCCTTGCCGCCGCCCTTGCCGCCGACCTGCTGGGCCACGAAGTTGACCAGCTCGCCGGCCTTGACCTTGCCCGTGCTGTCGGCGGTGACGCCGGCTGCGATCTGCACCTTTTCGCCGTCGACGGCGGCCAGCACGATGGCGGCGGTCTTGAGCTTGTCCTTGAGCTTGTCCATGGTCTCGCGCAGCGTCTTGGCGTCGGCGCCGTCGAGCTTGGCGGCCAGCACCTTGATGCCCTTGACGTCCACGGCCTGCGACACGAGCTCGTCGCCCTGCGACGACGCGAGCTTGCCCTTGAGCGCACCCACTTCGCGCTCGAGCGCCCTCACCTGCTCCAGCACCTGCGAGAGCCGGCCCTGCAGTTCGGCGGCTGGCGACTTGAGCGTGGCAGCCACGCTCTGCACGGTCGATTCGAGGTCCTGCAGGTAAGAGAGCGCATTCGCGCCGGTGACGGCCTCGATGCGGCGCACGCCGGCGGCCACGCCGCCTTCGCTGACGATCTTGAAGAGACCGATGTCGCCCGTGCGGCCCACGTGGGTGCCGCCGCACAGCTCACGGCTGGTGCCGATGTCGAGCACGCGCACGGTCTCGCCGTACTTCTCGCCGAACAGCATCATCGCGCCGGTCTTCTGGGCCGACTCCATGTCCATCACGCGGGCGTGCGTCTCGGTGTTGGCGAGGATCTCGGCGTTCACGCGCTTCTCGATCTCGAGGATCTGCTCGTGCGTGACGGGCGCGTTGTGCGCGAAGTCGAAGCGCGTCTTGTCCGCGTCGACCAGCGAGCCTTTCTGCTGCACGTGTCCGCCGAGCACTTCGCGCAGGGCCTTGTGCATCAGGTGGGTGACCGAGTGGTTGCGCATGGTGGCGGCGCGGCGGGCGGTGTCGACCGCGGCCTTGACCGTGTCGCCGACCTTCAACGTGCCCTGGGTCTGGGTGCCATGGTGGCCGAACACGTCGGCCTTGATCTTCTGCGTGTCTTCCACGCCGAACTGCACGCCTTCGGCCACGAGCACGCCCTGGTCGCCGACCTGGCCGCCGCTTTCCGAGTAGAAGGGCGTGGTGTCGAGCACGACGATGCCGCTCTGGCCTTCCTTGAGCTCGTCGACGGCAGAGCCCTCGACGTACAGCGCGACGACCTTGGCGCTTTCTTCCAGGCGCTCGTAGCCGGTGAAGGTGTTGCCCGCGCCGGCGTAATCGACGTTGCGGTCCATCTTGAACTTGCCGGCGGCCCGGCCCGCGGCCTTCTGCTTTTCCATGGCGGCAGCGAAGCCGGCTTCGTCGACGCTCACGCCGCGCTCGCGGCACACGTCGGCCGAGAGGTCGAGCGGGAAGCCGTAGGTGTCGTGCAGCTTGAAGGCCACGTCGCCAGGCAGCGTCTTGGCACCGCCGGCCAGCGCCGCGTCGAGGATTTCCATGCCGTTGGCCAGGGTCTCGAAGAAGCGTTCTTCTTCGGCCTTCAGCGTGTCGGTGATGCGCTTCTCGTCGGCCACCAGCTTGGGATAGGCCTCGCCCATGAGCCTGACGAGCTCGGGCACCAGCTTGTGGAAGAAGGGCTTCTTCTGGCCCAGCTTGTAGCCGTGGCGGATCGCGCGGCGGATGATGCGGCGCTGAACGTAGCCGCGGCCTTCGTTCGACGGGATCACACCGTCGGCCACCAGGAACGAGGTGGCGCGGATGTGGTCGGCGATCACCTTGAGCGAGTTGTTCGACAGGTCCTGCGTGCCGGTCGCCTTCGCGGCGGCCTTGATCAGCGCCTCGAAGATGTCGATCTCGTAGTTGCTGTGCACGTGCTGCAGGATCGCGGCCAGGCGCTCCAGGCCCATGCCGGTGTCGACGCAGGGCGCAGGCAGCTTGACCACGCTGCCGTCGGGCTGCATGTCGAACTGCATGAACACGTGGTTCCAGATCTCGATGAAGCGGTCGCCGTCTTCCTCGGGGCTGCCCGGGGGGCCGCCGGGGATGTGCGGGCCGTGGTCGTAGAAGATCTCGGAACACGGGCCGCAGGGGCCGGTGTCGGCCATCATCCAGAAGTTGTCGGACTTGTACTTGCCGCCCTTGTTGTCGCCGATGCGGATCACGCGCTCGGGCGGCAGGCCGATTTCCTTGGTCCAGATGTCGTAGGCCTCGTCGTCCTCGTGGTAGACGGTGGCCAGGAGCTTGTCGGCCGGCAGCTTGTAGACCTGCGTGAGCAGCTCCCAGCCCCACTTGAGCGATTCGCGCTTGAAGTAGTCGCCGAAGCTCCAGTTGCCCAGCATCTCGAAGAAGGTGTGGTGGCGGGCGGTGTAGCCCACGTTCTCGAGGTCGTTGTGCTTGCCGCCGGCGCGCAGGCAGGCCTGGACGGAGGCTGCGCGCTTATAGGGGCGCTTGTCGGTGCCGAGGAACACGTCCTTGAACTGCACCATGCCCGAATTGGTGAACATCAGCGTCGGGTCGTTGCCCGGCACGAGCGGGCTCGACGGGACCGCCGTGTGGCCCTTGGAAGCGAAGAAATCGATAAAGGTCTTGCGGATGTCCGCGACCGTGAATGTGGGCTGGCTCATCTTTGGATTCGTCTTCTGCCGTCGAGGGCGGCGCGGCGATGGCGACCCTCATGTCGAACCCACTGCGGCGAACCGGCCTAACTGCTTGATTTGCTTGAACAAACGATTATAGGTTTGGCCATGCCGCCCACGCCGGGCAAGGGCTCCCGGACGACACCACGATCCGCGCTCCAAGGCTAATATGTGTCCTGGCGCAAAAAACGAGAACCAACGACGGTCTGCGCCATCCGTACTTGTACGGACAAAAAGATCAAGGAGTTCGCATGGCAAGCCAAGATGCCGAGAGGCACTGGACGATCGAAGACCTGGATTTCTCGCGCATTGCGCTCGACAAGGTACGCCCGGACGAGAACCTCTTCTACCTGGTGACCTCCGCCTCCTTCATCGAGAGCGGCTCCGACCTGTACACGCACAACCTGGTCGACTTCTTCAAGGGCGACCAGGAGGTCACCGACTGGCTCTCCCAGCACTGGGAGCTCGAGGAACTGCAGCACGGCAAGGCCCTTCGCGCCTACGTGCGCCACGTGTGGCCGGAATTCGACTGGGACACCGCCTACCGCAACTTCCTGGAGGAGTACGCGACCTACTGCAAGGTCGAACTGCTCGCCCCCACCCGGGGCCTCGAGATGACCGCCCGCTGCGTGGTCGAGACCGGCACCGCCACCTACTACCGGGCCATGGCCCGCAGCACCGACGAGCCGGTCCTGCAGGATCTTGCGACCCGCATCGCCACCGACGAAGTCAACCACTACAAGCACTTCTACCGCTACTACCGGCGCTACCGAGAAGAAGAGAAGCTGGGCCGCCTGCGCGTGCTGGGCACCATCGGCCGGCGCACGCTGGAGCTCAAGAGCGAGGACGCCGACTGCGCGATCCGCCATGTGGTCAGGACGCGTTCGCCGGAGCGCGCCGACGACATCGCCTACGTGCAGCGGCTGAGCGCCGACATGAACGGCACCATCCGCACCCACCTGAGTCCGGGCACCACGCTCAAGATGCTGATGCGACCGCTGGAACTGCCGGCGAAGGTGCAGACCGTGATCCAGTACCCGATAAGGCAGTTCATGGAGCACGTGTTCCTCCGCTGACTGCCGCGCGGGGGGGTCGCGCATGGCGACAAACCGGAACGCCGATTCCATTTCGCTCAACAGGCGCTTGGCTAATATTTCCGGCCCCCTTCTATCCAGACAGAGGCAAGGCCTGAGACCTTCGGACAAGCGCGGTCGCATGCGCTCCCGGCAAGTCCGCTCGCGGCCTTGTTGCATGCGCGTCCGATGTTCGATCACACAGCCAACCGCGAGCAGCTCTACACCGTCCGTCTGGAGGGCGCCAACCTCACCATTCGCGACCTGATGGAGGTGCGCTTCACGTTCCTGCGGTTGCTCGAAGAGCGCATCGGGCCCTCTTCGCGCCTCCTGAAATGCCACCGGGCATGGCAGAACCTGCTCGAATTCGGCATCGATTCGATGAGCGAAACCCAGATCACCCATGCCCGCATCTGGCGCGAGGCCTGGGAGCATGCGAGCGAGGTCGCGACCCCGCTGCTGAGCCAGCCGCAGACGACCACCTTCCGCTTCGAACTTTTCTGAAAGGAGAAGGGAGAACGAAGGCGCCACGCAAAAAAAACCCAGCGCGAAGGCTGGGCTGAACCTCTTGAGTGCTGTCACGCACAGAGAACTCGCACTTCAAGCGAGCCCACAAAATCTAGGGCTTCATGTGCCGCAGCCTTGTCGGACGGGACCGACACTTCGGAGCGACTAGTCCGGCTGATGGGCATTCGAGGGCTGGGCAACCCCGCAAAACTGCCAACTAGTTCACGGTCTGAGGAGTGTCCTACGGCGACTGCCTGCTCCCGGCTGACACGGCCTGTCAAGGCCGGCAACGACGATACCGATGCTGTCACGCAACAGGGCCGCATAAAAGAAGAGCTCTCTGTCAGTACTTAGAGCATGCCCCCGAGGGGCACTCGCAACCCGCTCCGGCGGGTATTTTTTTGCCCGTGCGGGTATGCGTGACAGGCGCACGCAACCAACGCCCCGACCATGCCGGGTGCCTGGCGTGCCTGCGCCGGCCCGCAGTGCTCAGATCGCCGAGCTCAGGCCGGGCTTCCGGCTCCCGTCCAGCGAATACAGCTGGGGCCGCTCGTCCGGGGAGCCACCAGCTTCAGCCGAAGGCCCTGCCCCATGCGCCGCGCCCTGAGGCTGGCGATAGAGCTCGTTCTCAAGACGCCGGACGCGTTCGGCGTACATCCTGGCAAGCGCGCTGTGGTGCTCCGCCGCAGCCTGGTGCTCGATGCGCGCCATCTGCGCCTCTTCCAGGAGGGCTGCCGCGCGCCGCAGGTACGCGGTGTGATTCGGTCGAAACAGGAAGTCGAACGTCATTTCACGCTCCTTTCCGCAGGGATGCGGTGAATTGCATGTTCCTCCCCGAGGGCAGCGCAGTCTGTCGGCGCCCGCCTACCCTGCACCTACCTTTTCCAGCATTCGATCCCGCCCAGATCGCCTAGCACAAGCCGATGACGGGTTTTCCCGTTCCGATGGGGACAATGCTGTGGAAAACTGTGTGTGCATCGCTCGGAAGCGTTGCTGGGCGTGGCCTGCAACACGGTGCCCACCAAAGAGGCAGCGTTCGAAAAATATTTCGAGGGCGAGCGCAGAAGCGCTTATCCGAGCTCTGAGCGCTTGCAGTCGAAGACCTTGCCGGGCTCGATCGTCCGCAACGTCGGCACCTTGCCGACGAACACGACACCCGCACTCGCCAGCCGCCATTCGCCGGCCTTGTGCAGCCTGAAGAGATGCGTGACTTCGGCGCCGTCAGCGGCAATCGCGTTGAACACGTAGGCAGGCTCCCCGCCCGGGGCCTCCTCGATGCCGAGCAGGTCCGCCCTGATCTTGCCCATGGTGTCCGCGTCCTTCGTCCTTTGACGCACCACGTCCATGTTGACCGTGCGCGAGTGGTCGTCGATGGCGATCCGGCGGATCCAGGAGGCCGGGCCTGCGCCGGCAGGAGCAGGAGTGCATGTGATGCTGCCAGCGAAGGCCGAGCCCGTGGAGAGGACGAAGAAGGCTTTAAGGGCGATTTTTGCGGACTTGGGGTTCATGCTCGGTGGGCGTTTTGGGTCGAATGGCCCGCGCGGCAGCGCGAGCCTCGAACGACATGCATCTGTACTCCAGGTTGTCGTCGACGGCAGGCTTTCGATCGGCGGCTTGTCAGATGCGGGTGCAGTTCGATGGTAAGAGCACACCCGCCGGTGAGAACACCGCAGTTTCACTGAAAACCTACGCCAAGAATCAGGCCTCGGCTGGCTCTTCTTCCGCCGCGGGCGCTGCGTCGTCAATCGCGGGACCTGTATCGATCACGCTCACTGACCGCCGCATCAAGCCTGCGCTTCTGGCTTTCAGCATTGCCGCCTGCCTGAGCCTCCTTGTGCGCCGACGGCGCAGTCATCATCGCGGCAATTGGTTATTGGGGCTCGCCATCGCAAAGAAAGTCCCGCTGGTGCAGACGTATCCATGTCTGCACGTCGGTGGGTTTGAATTCTTCCAAGCCACTTTGAGGCGTGCAAGGCCGGGACAGGATCGAGTCCGCCTCTTCAGGGTGGGCCTCGAAATATCGAAACTTCGAGCCAATGCGCTTCCCCATTCCCGCGCCCATGGTGGCATCTACCTCACGTTCGAACACGTCAATGGCCTGTGCGCGGTAGGCGACGGGTCGGCCAAGACCTGCGGAGATACAGGCCGCAAGCTCATCGCCATCAAGACTCTGCGGCCCCGCGATGCGGTAGTCGCCCGTGGCGCTGCACTCCAACAACTCAACCGCTGCACGGGCGCAGTCATCGACAGATGTCCAGGCAATGCGCTGAGAGGCTGCGATCGGCGGTGCGAAAACCCCGTCTTCGATGATCTCCCGGCGTGCCGACGGTTTGAGCAGGTTGTCCAGGTACATCGTGGGCCGGACCGTGACGCAGGCCAGACCGGCTCGCCGCACGGCATCTTCGACGCGGGCGTTGCCGACGAAACTCGGTTCGGCGCACTGAGTGGGCCTGCTCGCACTGGCCAGCTTGAGCACGATGGAACGCAGGCCAGCATCGACCAGCGCGGTGGCGGCACGGGCCGCCTGGGCGGCCATCGTGTCGGCAGGGCCGGTCGGCACCTGCAGCACGGCATGGCCCACTCCGGCACTGGCGGCGCGCAAGGCCTCTGAATCGTCGAGGTCGGCTTCGACCCATTCGACTGGGCCCGATGGCAACGCGTCGGCTCGGGCGCGGTCACGCACCAGAGCTCGCACTCGGAACCCCCGAGCCAGCGCGGCGCGCACGACGGCACGGCCCTGTACGCTGGCGGCCAGGTGAATGAGAACGATGGGTTTGGAGGGATGCTGGATGGTCATGGAATGGCTCCGTCAACAAGGACCTGAACGAGCCACTCACCGTCAATGGCACTGGACAGGCCCGCAAAGCGCACGGCGGCGCGGGACTGTCGGGGGTCACGCACTGCGTGCGCGGCCAGAGCTTTCCTTTGAAGAGAAGGAAAGGGCTTGGGCCTACCCAGACCAAGCCTGCCATTTCGACGTGTGGAGTGTAGCCGCGGCCCGTCGGGTGACGGTCCGGAGACCTTGGAGGCCGGCCTGAACATGATCACGCTCGCAGCAGGCCGCGATGCTCGCGATGGCACGCGGACTCAGCAAAGCGAAGCGGTAGCGACGATGTCCATCGGCAGTCGCATCAGCGAGCAGAGATGCGAGATTGGCTGGAGCCAGGTTCGGCTGGCAAACGAGGCTGGTGTGGCGCAGAGCGCCATCGGCAACATCGAGTCCGGCCTGAGGCAACGCCCGCGGGAACTCGTGTCCATCGCCAGGGCGCCTGCGGGTCTCGCCGGAATGGCTGGAGACTGGCAAAGGGCCGAAGACCGAGCGAGCGCCGCTCAAGCGCGTCGGAGCTGATGCCGAGCCGTCAGTGCGAGCGCTGGTGGAGTACCTGGCCCAGATCGCCGCTCAGCAGCGGCCGACTCTTCGAAAGAATTTGGCCAACCTGCTGGTGGATCTGGGCGAGCACACGGAGGACACGGCGCTCATCGAGCAGACCACCGCGGTCGTCGAGCGATTCTTCCCGCCTCAACCGAAACAGCAGGGTTCCCGCTCTGTGAGGCGCTGTAACGGATAGTTATAGTCACAGCATTAGTGGAGAGAGGAAATGAAGGTACTTGGAATTCTGGCCGCGACCGTGGCCCTGACGGCATGCACTGCGCCGCTACGCCCTGAGGGGGTGCGGCATCTGGGTAATCAACACGTGCTCAAGAGCAACTACGAGGTTGGCAAACCGCTCACCGTGAATGTCGGCGACCCCATGGTGAAGGTTCAGGACTACTGGGAGGACTCTTTCGAAGAGCCATCCGCCACACCCAACAAGTCATTCACGATGACCGGCGGCCCAGTAAACCTTGCTTTCCTAGAAGGGCAAAGCTACCAAGTAAAGGGGCGCATGGCTGTTGAGGGGAAAGACTACCAAGTAGTCGCGAATCAAGCTAACCCCATCCAATACCAAGCGGCTCTTCTCGGCGATGACGGCAAGCTCCTTCCACGAGTTGTTGCCACCAACCCCGGTCTGAACGGGGATCACGTCATGGTGATCTACACACTGCAGATCTCGCCACCGGATGGCACACTCATTCGCCAGCCCAGGACCAGGGTGAACACCAACAAGGGATTCGTTAACTACGAAATATTGTTCACCGGCATCACTGACAGCGCGATAAACCTTACATATCGCGAGTTCAGTCCCGAAGGCTTGGCGCGCGTGGCGTTCTTTCAGAACCTCACCTACCCACGCAACGCCTCGACCATCACGTTCCGCAACTTGAAGATGTCGATTGAGCAGGTGTCGGGCGACAACATCACCTTTCGAGTTCTAGAGGACAGGCGCACATAGCACGAGGGTCGCCGGCAAGACGGCCTTTGCCATTGCCCCACCCTGCGTGCCGAGCGCTCTCTATCGCAGCTCATTCCGCACGAGCCTCGATACCCAACCAGCATCCATCAGACAACATGTCAATCAACTGCCGTCGTTTTATGAGCAGAGTCTTCCGCATTCAGGCCATGCTCGTCGTCGCTTGCGCTGTAGCCAGCTCAGCTGCCACGGCTTCGGAGTCAGTGTTTTTGAGATGCGACGTAAAAGGTTTCATCGCATTCAATGATGACGAGAAGCCAGTGGCAGAAACAGTAGCTGTTGAAGTAGTGGACGAAGACGGGAGGCTCAATATCGACGTCGCCGGTCGCGATGTTGCTGGGGTGTTGATGTCAAGAGACATGGAGAACGGCGAGGCCAAGATGACTGGCAAGAACCTTAGCCGTGATCATGAGTGGTACTTGGTCAGCAACGGTAATCTGAAAGATCGCCAAATCTCGTTGCAGACTTCTGTGCGAATCAATCGGCTAAGTGGTACTTTTTCGTTTACCCAACGAGGGGCCATCAAGAAGACGCAGCACCTGAGAGTCGTGGCGGATGGAACTTGCATCAAGCAAGACCCTGAGCGCAAGTTTTGAGCAGCGGACGGTTCACCATTGTTGAACTCTGGCTGCCAGCCTGCGTCTTAGCCCGCCCCAAGCGGGCTTTTTCGTTCCCGGGGCCGCCATCGAACCGGCATGTTTTTGGGTGAGGGATTCATGCAGCGCGGACCGGTCGAGCAACCCGGGTGGCAACATTCCCGCCCGAAGGCACAGGCAACGAGCCGCCGCCCCAATCAGCAATCAGACGAGCACTTGAATATGGCGCACGCAGAAGAACTTCTCGCCGAAAACCTCGACCCGGTTCTCGGCAGTCTTTTCTGGGAGACTTCCGAATGGGTGGGCGACATTCAGGTCGGTACGCACCACGTCCGCCTGCTCATCGACCTCGACGAGGAAGATCATTCCCGGGAGCGTCAGATCGAATCAATCGCCTACGCCAAGGCGCTGCTGCCCAAGGTGTTGAAGAACGAAGCACAACTCAGACGACAGGCTGCGGATGAGATAGCAGAAGCAGCGGGATCGGAGGCGAGTGAAGAAGATCGTCGCCGCTATGCAAGTGAGTTGGACTCCGCCGCAGCGGCGATGGAGCCGCAGGTACTTTGCATCAGCTTTCCCGACGGCGGATATCTTGAGTGCCGCGATGCGACTCAGGCCTTCTACGGTGCCTCGACGGTGGTGATCCGGTTCGATGATGAAGGCAACTACGAGGAGGCTGAGGTCGATTTCGAATGAGCGCGTTCAGCCGTTGGGTAGGTGGTAGAAATGGAACCCGTGATCTCGGAGATTCAGGAAGTCAGAGAGCCGCTGAAGGTCAGCCGTCAAATCGAGCGGCCTGATCTCATTGGCCCGAAGCGTCCTCATGTGGAAGCGATCAATTGGCGCGCTGGCAATGTCGGGACCGGAGGGACCAAGTTCCGAGTAGCTATGCACCCAGTCTTCCAGTCGCGGTTCCACAGTAAAGGACCAGAAATACGGGCCGCCAGCAAATGCATCATTGACGTCCCGAGCGACGATCAGATACAGCCCGATCCAGGTCTGCTTCATCCGTCCCGTTTCCGGCTGCTTGTAGCGGTAGGTCCATGTCATCCCTCGAGGCGGATGTGACGAGGCGCAGCCCCTCGCAACCCTCCACGACGAGATGCTCGCCACGCTTGAGCTGCTTGGCAGCACGAACGTCGAACAACATGCCCCTATACTCCCGGCTGTCGTCGTGACCGGATGACGTTGGGAACACGGTCGAAGTCGAAAAGGCTTCTTTCCTCTGTAGAATCAGGCACTTAGGCCGATAACTCGTTAGAAATCAACGGGTTATGAAATGCGGGTGTAGTTCAATGGTAGAACGGCAGCTTCCCAAGCTTCATACGAGGGTTCGATTCCCTTCACCCGCTCCAGTCCATGCTCCCTGAGCATTGCCCACGCAAGGTGGCAACCGCACACGAAGCCTCGCGCTAGTACGCCTTCGTCCAGCCTCCCGATCACGTAGCATCCGGCTTCACCTTCTTCGGAGCCAGTTCATGAGGCTGCTGTTCGCTCTGTTCCTCTCCGCGCTCCTGTGCGCATGTGCCAGCGCTCCGGGTACGACGCCTTCAGCCACGGATGCCGCGACCGAGTCGGCGCCGGCCCAGCCGACCGAGGTGCAGTGGCGCTACATCAACTCCAAGTCGTACGAAGCGCTGAACGCCGGACTGGGCAACAGCCATCGATTCGAGAGCAGCCTGGGCTGGATCGACGTCTATGTCTACGACATGAACCGCAGCTGGCAGCCGGGCGTCGGCGATTCGCAGTTCGACGATCACTTCCGAAGCACCATCGCCGAGGTGCAGCGCGCCGCAGCGCAGGGCGTGTATGCAAGCGCGCGGATCGGCCCGACGAGGGACGTCCGCATCGAAGGGCTGACTTTTCGCAGTGTCTCGTTCCGCCTCGTGCATGCGCGCGACGGCAAGGCCTACGACTCGTTCACCTACCTCGCGGTGCGCAACGGCAAGCTGCTGAAGTACCGCATGTCCTTCAACACACCGCCGCCGGCGAACGTCGAGGCGATTGCGCGGGAGTTCATCGAGCGCAACGTGCGCACGGGGCCGGAGACGCCCGTCGGCACGCGCCAGCTACGCAGCACCTGAGCCGTGGCGCCCGCCCTCTTCGGCGAGCGCACAGTTGCACGTTGCCCTGTAGCCGCGCAGGCCTGCGGGGTCCAGCACGGTCAGCCCGCGCTTTTCGAGCCGGATGAGCCCCAGCGCCTGGAATCGCTGCAGCGCGACGTTCACGCGCTGCCTCGACACGTTCGCGAGGAGTCCGATCTCGATCTGCCCCACTTCGAGGAACCGAGGCGCATGGGGATAGAGCTCAGGATTGAACAGGCTCGCCAGACAGTTCGCGACGCGCGCGTCGGTGTCGAGCAGGCGTTCGTGCTCCAGCGCTCCGATGAAGAGGCTGAGGCGTGCGTTGAGCAGGTCCTGCAAGTAGTGGTTGAAAGGCACGCTGGTGCCACGCAGCCATTCGAAGGTCCGGCGCGGCATGAGTGCCACGCGGGCGGGCCGCAGCGCGAACACGTCGTAGCGGCGGGCCTCGTGCTTGAAGAGCGAGCCTTCGCCGAACCACACGCCAGCCGAAACGCCGGTCAGCGTCGACACCCGCCCGTCTTCCGAGGCCACCGACATCTTGGCGAAGCCGTCGATCAGCGCCATCCAGTGCTCGACCAGTTCCCCCGCACGCGCGATGCAGCCGCCGCGCGCGAACTGCCGCTCCTGCATGCTGCCGAGCACATGTTCCAGATCGGCGTGCGAAAGAGCCGACGCCCACCTGGAGCGCCGCACCATCTCCTCCATCGCCTGCAGGGCGGCAGGCTCGCCGGCGGGATCGTGGGGATCAGGGATTACCTGTAGCAATTCGCGCGTCATCTGTCGTCGCAACGACCGCGGCCCGGAACGTCCATTCGTATTCTTTCAAGGACATACAACACAGGAGACGTTCATGTTCGCTACACCCCGCCGCCCGCGCAAGCGGGTTTTTCCGTGGCCTCGCCCCTCCCGTGCCGTTGCGGCCGGGCTCGTCGCGATGGCCGGCGCACTGCTGGTCGCCGCATGCGGGGGAGGCTCCGACAGCGGCCCCGGTTTCTCGTTCATTCCCGGCGCCAGCCCGCCGCCTTCGACGCCGACGCCAGCGGCCTTCCAGGTGAAGACGCTCTCGTCGGCGCCCGACATGATCAGCGGTGGCGACACGCTGCTCGAGATCACGGCACCCGTGGGCGTCGCGCTCGACAAGGTGCGCGTGAGCCTCAACGGCAAGGACGTGAGCGCGCAGGTGCCGGTGGCAGACAGCACGGCCCGCGTGCTGCGCGGCCTCGTCACCGGGCTCACGACCGATGCGTCTAGCAGCACCGGCAGCACCAATTCACTGGTGGTGAGCAATGCCGACAACAGTGCGCAGCGCACCGAGGTCAAGCTGGTCAACTACCCGATCACCGGCCCGATCCTTTCGGGCCCGCACATCTCGCCCTATGAATGCCGCACGGTGCAGAACGGCCTGGGCGCGCCGCTCGATGCCGACTGTTCGGCTGCGACGCAGGTGGTCTGGTACTACCGCAGCACCTCCAATGCTTTCAAACCGCTTTCGGACCCGACGGGCACGCGCCCTGCCGACCTCGCGACCACGACCACCAACGACGGCAACACCGTGCCCTACATCGTGCGCGTGGAGTCCGGCACCATCAACCGCGGCGTGTACCGGCTCGCGGTGCTCGACAACCCCGCCAAGAACGCTCCTGCAACCTGGAAGCCGGGCCCCGGATGGAACAGGAAGCTGGTCGTGTACTTCGACTGCTGTGGCTCCGCCCAGTACAACCAGGGCGTGCACCCCATCGAATCGATCCTCGGAGACGCGGGCCACATCCAGCTCTCTCGCGGCTTCGCCTTCATGAACTCGACCGAGCTCTGGAACAACCAGCACGCCAACCCGCACCTGCAGGGCGAGACGCTGATGATGCTGAAGGAGCACGTGATCGAGGAATTCGGCGCCGTGCCCAAGTGGACCGTCGGCTTCGGCGGTTCGGGCGGCGCCATCCAGCAATACCTGATCGCGCAGCTCTACCCGGGCCTGCTCGACGGCATCCAGCCGATCGTTTCGTTCCCCGAGACGCTGATGCCCGAGGTGATGGAGTGCCGGCTGCTCAACAACGTCTACAAGCTCGACACGGCCACCTGGACCACGGCCAAGCAGAACGCGGTGAACGGCTTCAACACCAACACCTGCGTGGCATGGGACCTCTCGTTCGCGAGCATCATCAAGTCCGACAACGCACCGGGCTGCGGTTTCCTGGAGGCGGCCAACGCGTCGAACGTGTTCAACCGCGCGACCAACCCCAACGGCATCCGCTGCGACCTGTTCCAGACCAACGTAAACCTGCTGGGCAAGCGCGCAGGCACGCAGGAGGCCCGGCGCCCCATCGACAACACCGGCGTCCAGTACGGCCTGGCTGCGCTCAACAGCGGCGCGATCTCGGTGAAGGAGTTCCTCGACCTCAACGAGAAAGTCGGCGGCTACGACGGCGACGGCAACACCCAGGCCGCGCGCTCCGAGGCCGACCTCGACGCGCTGAAGGCCACCTACTCGGGCGGCTTCAAGAACAGCTTCAAGGGGCCGGGTCTGGCGAACATCCCGATCGTCACGCAGCGCGGCAACGCCGATTCGGTGGGGGACATCCACGACACGATGCAGGACCTGATCATCCGCGCAAGGCTGCAGCGTGCCAACGGCCGCAGCGACAACCAGATCATCTGGACGCTGGGCTCGAAGTCAGGAGTCGACTACATGTCGGCCTCGCTCGACCTCATCAACAAGTGGCTGGACAACATGGCCGCCGACACGTCCGCGCCATCGATCGACAAGGTGGTGCGCAACAAGCCCGCGGGCGCCAACGACGCCTGCTGGGACGCCGCCGGCAAGCGCATCGACGAGGCTGCCTCGAGCGATCCAGCCGCCGCCTGCAACAAGGTCTACCCGCGCTTCAGCACGCCGCGCATGGTGGCCGGCTCGCCGCTGGTGAACGACGTTCTCAAGTGCCAGCTGAAGCCGGTCAATGCGGCGGACTATTCCGTGACCATCGCGGGCGCCGATCTGGCACGGCTGCAGACCATCTTCCCGAACGGCGTTTGCGACTGGAGCAAGCCGAGCGTCGGCCAGGAGGCGCTGCGCGGCACCTACCTGCGCTTGCCGCTGAACTGATCGGAATTCGGCAAGCTCAGGCTGCCGACGCCCCCGGCAGCTTCGCCACCCTTTCGGCGAGAAAGTCCACCAGCACCCGCACCCGCTGTGGCTGGTGGCGCCGCGCCGCATACAGCAGGTGCATCTCCTGCGCAGGACCGGTATGGCGGCCGAGCACGCGCACCAGCCGGCCCTGCGCGAGCAGGTCGGCCACCATCCAGGTCGGCTGCAGCGAGATGCCGGCGCCGCCCAGCACGGCATCGAGCATCGCCACCGCGTTGTTCACCCGGTAGCGGCTGTGCACGGGCACCGCGACCGGGCCTTCGGGGCCGTCGAGCAGCACGCCGTCATCGCCCGGGGCATAGCGCAGGTAGTCGTGCGACATCAGGTCCTGCGGTTTTCGCGGCTTGCCGCGAGCCGCGACGTACTCGGGCGAGGCGACCAGCACGCGCGGCCATGAGCCCAGCCGGCGCGCGACCAAGTCGGGCGGCAAGGTGCCGCCGACGCGCAGAGAGACGTCGATGCGGCCTTCCAGCGGATCGATGAAGCGGTCGTCGAGCACCAGCTCCAGTTCGATGTCGGGGTACAGGCCCAGGAACTCCAGCGCCATCGCGTTGAGGTGCCGCTGCCCCAGGGTCACCGGCGCACTCACGCGCAGCAGGCCGCGCGGCTGCTGGACGCCTTGGCGCGCGTCGGCCACCGCGTCGCCGTAGTCCTCGAGCACGCGCCGGGAACGCTCATGGAAGCGCTGGCCCTCCTCGGTCAAGCTCAGGCCCACGGCGGTGCGGCGCAGCAGGCGCACGCCCAGCGAGCGCTCCAGCCCCGCGACCAGCTTGCTGACGGTCGGCTGCGTGGTGCCGAGCGCGCGGGCCGCGCCCGAGAGGCTGCCCAGTTCGACGCTGTGCACGAAGGCTTCAAGAGCGCGCAGGGTGTCCATGATGTATTCGGATATGGAATGGCGTGGATGCCATTCTGCCTTCTACCCATCTGGATGAGCATGAATGAAAGTCGTGGCCTCGCTTCAACTTTCATCCGGAAAACTCCATGTCCACATCCGCTCTCGCCTCGGCCCTGCGCCATGGCGCCTTCGCACTCGCATTGATCGGCTCGGCCGCAGCACCGGCCGCCGAACCCGCTGCCGCCACCTACTGGAGCCCCAGCTGGATGGCCAGCACCCAGCCCGTCTGGGGCGGCGATTTCGTGCTGCCCACCGGCCTGCCCTTCCAGTTCAACGGCCAGACCGTGCGGCAGGTCGCGCGACTGAGCATCGGCGGATCGCGGCTGCGTGTCGTGATCAGCAACGAAGGCGGCACTGCGCCGCTGTACATCGGCGCCGCGCACGTAGCGCGCCATGGCGAGGGCTCGGCCATCGTCGAGGGCACGGACCGGCCGCTGCGTTTCGGCGGGCACGCCGACGTGACCGTGCCGCCCGGTGCGCGCCTCGTGAGCGACCCGGTGGACATCGCCCTGCCCGCGCTCGCCGAGCTTGCCGTGTCGCTCTACCTGCCGCGGCCCAGCCAGCCCTCGGGCTTCCACTTCGACGCGCGCCAGACGGCCTACGTCGCCGACGGCGACCTGACCGGCGCGGCACGGCTGCCCGCGACCGCCACGCAATGGAGCACCCGCGTCTACTTCAGCGGACTGGTCGTCGAGACGCCTCGGCCGCCGGCCACCGTCGTCGCACTCGGCGACTCGATCACCGACGGCAACGGCTCCACGCCCGGCGCCAATACCCGCTGGCCCGACGCCCTGGCCGAGCGGCTGGCAGCGCGGAACGTTGGGGTGCTCAACGCCGGCATCTCCGGCGGCCGCCTGCTGAAGGACGGCATGGGCCGCTCGGCGCTGGAGCGTGCGGGCCGCGACGTGTTCGCGCAGCCGGGCGTGCGCGCCATGATCGTCCTGCTGGGCACCAACGACATCGGCTGGCCCGGCGGCCCCTTTGCGCCCAACGAGCCCGCCATGCGCGCCGAGACCGTCATCCAGGGCCTGAGGCAGTTCGCGGAGATGGCCCGTGCCCACAACGTCCGCATCATGGCCGGCACCATCCCGCCGAACGAACGGGCGCTGGAAGGCACGCCGCTCGAAGGCCACCATTCGCCCGCCAAGGACAAGGTGCGCCAGGCCGTGAACCGCTGGATCCGCGAAGGCGGCGCCTTCGATGCCGTGGTCGACTTCGACGCCCTGCTGCGAGACCCGGCCAACCCCTCGCGGCTCAAGGCGTCGATGGACTCCGGCGACCACCTGCATCCGGGCGATGCCGGTTACAGGGCGATGGCGGCGGCAGTCGACCTCGAGGCACTTCTCGGTACGCTGGCGCAGCCTTGAAGACCTTTTTCTCAAGGGTTTGCGGTCGCCCGAAATACTGTACATGCATACAGTATTTCTCTAGAATTCCTCGTCTCCAAGAACAACATCGAGGCGACGCCCATGACCACCGCCAGTCCGCCTGCGCCCACCGCGCAGGTTCTTTTCTTCTCCAGGCTGCACCGGTTGCAGCCGTCCCGCACCCGCACAGGCCGGATCTCGACCTGGCCCTTCAAGGTGGCCCGCGACAAGGACCACGACGATGGGCGAGACGGCACCAACGACATCCGCGCTCAGGCGGCGCGGGTCATCCGGACCACGGCAGAAAGCTGGTGGCCGCCGGAATCCTGAAACCACCCCAAGGAGCACACCATGGCCGAGCGCAATCGACTTCTCGTCGGACTCTTCCCCACCACGCAGGTGCAGGCTGAAATCGAAGCGCACCGCAAGGACTGGTTGTGGCCGAAGGGCTGTTCCTTTCCACCAGTGGAGCGCATGCACCTGACGCTGCAGTACATCGATGATCAGCAAGGCCACGCCGAACAGTGCCTGCGCACGGCGCTCGCCGCAGTGTCGATGCAGCCGCTGCAGCTCACGCTCGACAGCTCCTGCACGTGGGCCAACGATGTCTCGGTGGTCCAGCCTTCGGAGCACGAAGGCCTGCGGCGCCTTCAGCACGACATCAGCCGCGCATTGGTGCAAGCCGGCTTCGCTTTGCGGGTCGGCGAACGGGGCTGGACGCCGCACATCACGATCGCACGAAATTCCGGACAGGCGGCAGCCCCCCGCTCGCTGAAACCCATCCGCTGGACGGCCACCGAGTTCCGCCTGGTCCGCTCGCACTTCACCTACCCCTTCCGCCACGAACCATTGGGCGCCTACCCGCTGCACTGAGGCGCGCCCATCATCCGACGGCGCTACCGTCCCCGGATGCTCACACCTCCCGACCTGCCGCAAGAAGCCATCACCCAACTTCTTGCCGGTGCCTACGGACTGCACGACATCCGCGCCGAATTCCTGCCGCTGGGTGCCGAAGCGAACTCCGCGGCCTTCCGCATCGATGCGAGCGACGGCGCCGCCTACTTCCTCAAGCTGCACCGCAACGGTCTTGACCAGAGCGTGGTCGCGGTGCCGGCCTTCCTGCATCACGAGAAAGGCATCGAAGCGGTGATGGCACCGCTGCCCGCAACAGGCCGCGAGCTGAGCGTGCGAGGCGACGGCTTCGACTGGGTGCTCTACCCCTATTTCGATGGCCGCAACGGCTTCGAACGCGCGCTGAGTGACGGCCAGTGGGTCAAGCTCGGCGCGGCGCTGGGCTCCATCCATCGCACCGAGCTGCCCGAATCACTCTCGGCCGCGCTTCCCCGCGAACGCTACGACCATCGCTGGCGCGAAGGCGTGCGCCGCTACCAGCGCCGGTTCATCAACGACGTGAAGGGCGACGACATCGCCAGGCGTTTCCTCGCCTTCTGCGAAGAGCACGCGGAAGAGATCGACAACATCGTCTACCGCAGCGAGCAGCTCGCCTCCATCCTCCTCGAGCGCCGGCCGGAGCTGGTGCCCTGCCACGCCGACCTCCACGCGGGCAACGTGCTCGTCGGCGATATCGACGGAGAAGGCGACCGCCTGGCCATCGTCGGCTGGAACGCGCTCATCCTCGCGCCGAAGGAGCGCGACCTGATGTTCATCGGCGGTGGTGTCGGCCACGCATGGAACCAGCAGCGGGAAGAGGCGCTGTTCCAAGAAGGCTACGGTGCGAAGAAGGAAGACATCGACGCGGTGGCCCTCGCCTACTACCGCCACGAGCGCATCGTGAAAAGCCTGCTGGAGTCCTGCGACCGGATATTCGACGGCACCGCCAGCGCGGAAGACCGCGAAGTGGGCCTTCGCCAGATGCAGACCCAGTTCCTGCCCGACGACGTGGTCGCCATCGCGCACCGGAGCTACGACGCCATCACCTGACGGTGCCGCGCCGGCGCACCGCAAGTGCAGCGCTGGTCAGACCAGCATGTCCTGCGCGTCGTCCTCGAAGCCCGGGATCGGCTGGGCCTTGGCCAGCGCCAGCCACACCGCAAACGGAATGCGCTCGAAGGCGCGATGCACCGCGGCGCGCGCCACCACCAGGCGTTCTCCCTCCAGCACCATCACGCCGCATTCGGCGGGTATCTCCTCGGGCTTCGCGATGCAGCGGCCCTTAGCGTCGTTGCCCAGCACGTACCAGCACTCGCCACCCAGGTCGAGGTAAGCCGCGCGCTTGTCGGGCTTGCGCAGGTCGCCCAGCAGGTCGGCGCGGCTCACCTTCACCTCGTGCACGATGGGATGGGCATAGGCCTCCACGCTGGTGTTGCGGATCGAGAACACGTCGGGCCGGGCCATGCACCAGCGCGGCTTGCCACCTTCTTCCAACGGCGGAAGGCGGGCCCGAAGGCCCAGGCCGCGCCATGCGATGCGGCCGCCGCGAGTCATCTCGCGCGCCACGCGCTCCACCAGCGCCTCGTGCGGCGACAGCGCGGCGCGGTTGATGGTGAGGGTGGTCGCGATGCGTGCGATGCCGGCGTCGGTCACGCGCAGCGTCTCGTGGCCATGCGCCGTGCGAACGCGCTCCAGATAGCCGCCCGCGAGCAGCTCGACCTCGATGGTGTCGCAGCACGGCCAGCCGGCCGAGCGGTAGATCTCGCGCAGGCGACGCGCATGCAGCTTGCCGAAGGGCACACCCGCCTCTGCGTGCTGCATCGGCGGCGGCTCCGTGACCGGACGCGGAAAGCCCGGGTCGGTCACGGGCGGCTCTGCAGGGGGCGGATCGCCCTCCGGCGGCGGCATCGGAGGCTGGTGCGGCGGAGGCACGGGAATGGGCACGTCGGGCGCGGGAGGCGGTGGCCCGATGGGGCCTGCGACGGCGAGTGCGAGAACGGCGGATTCGGACATGGAGGAAACAGGTTAGCGAAAAGTCCCGGAAGGCGCGAGGCGCAAAACGATCGGTTGCATTCGGGGCTTTCGCGGGGTCAATGGAAGTCCCGGCTGGTGTTGGTCTGCGCGAGCCGGCCCATGAGCGGCGTCAGGTCCTTGAAGCCGGTGGCGATCAGGTGCTGCACCTTGCCGCCGCTGTCGTCGTCGCGCTGCCAGGTGCCCTGCACCGCGAGCAGGTGCGACTTGAGCAGCGGCTCGCGCCAGGCCTCGATGACATGGCTCCAGACGATCACGTTGACATTGCCGGTCTCGTCCTCCAGCGTGACGAAGATGGTGCCGTTGGCCGTCTGCGGGCGCTGCCGTCCCTTGACGATGCCGCAGGCGCGCGCGGTCTGTCCGCTGGAGAGCGAACGCAGCTCGGCGGCGCTCATCAGCTTCATGCGCGCAAGTCTCGGGCGCAGCAGCGCGAGCGGATGGCGGCGCAGCGTGAGCCGCAGCGCCGCGTAGTCGCCCACGATCTCCTCGCCCTCGGACGCAGCTGGCAGCAGCAGCGCCTGCTCGTTGATCGGCACACCCCGCAGCAGGGCCGGTGCTCGTCGCTGCGCGGTGGCGTCCCACACCTGCTGGCGCCGATGGCCCGAGAGCGACATCAGCGCATCGGCCGCGGCCAGCGCCGCCATGTCCTTGCCTTCGAGTTCGGCGCGCAGGGCGAGGTCTTCGGTGCTCGTGAAGGGTGCCTGCGCGCGGGCTGCGAGAAGACGCTTCGCCCCGCCTTCGCTGAGGCTCGCGATGCGGTTCAGGCCCAGCCGCACCGCGGGCTGGTTCTCGTTGCCCAGGCGTTCGGCATAGCGCTCGTCAGTGCCGGGCGGCATGCGTGGGGCATGGGGGTCGCGGGCTTCGAGGGTGGTGTCGAAATCGCTGCGCGTGACGTCGACCGGGCGCACCTCCACGCCATGGCGGCGGGCATCCTGCACCAGCTGCGAGGGGCTGTAGAAGCCCATCGGCTGCGAATCGAGCAGTGCCGCCAGGAAGCAGGCCGGCTCGTAGTTCTTGAGCCAGCTGCTCACCGTCACCAGCAGCGCGAAGCTGGCGGCATGGCTCTCGGGAAAGCCGTAGTCGCCGAAACCCATGACCTGCTTGAAGATGGCTTCCGCGAAACTGGCCTTGTAGCCGTTGAGCACCATCCCGTCCACCAGCTTGTCGTGGAACTTGCCAAGGCCGCCCTTGCGCTTCCAGGCGGCCATGGCGCGGCGCAGCTGGTCGGCCTCGTCGGCGGTGAATTTCGCCGCGATCATCGCGATCTGCATCACCTGCTCCTGGAAGATCGGGATGCCCAGCGTGCGCTCCAGCGCGGGGCGCAGCTCGTCCTTCTCGTAGCGTATCTCCAGCCCCTTCCTCTTGCGCTCGCGCTGCTTGAGATAGGGATGCACCATGCCGCCCTGTATGGGCCCCGGCCGCACGATGGCGACCTCGATCACAAGGTCTTCGTAGCTGCGCGGCTTCAGGCGCGGCAGCATCGACATCTGCGCGCGGCTCTCGATCTGGAACACGCCGATGGTGTCGGCGTCGCAGATCATGTCGAACACCTTCGGGTCGTCGCCGGGTATCTGGTGCATCTGCAGCGTCGAGCCGCGCCAGCGGTTCATGTGCTCCAGCCCGCGGCGGATCGCGCTGAGCATGCCGAGCGCGAGCACGTCGACCTTGAGCATGCCCATGGCTTCGAGGTCGTCCTTCTCCCACTGGATGACGGAGCGGTCCTTCATCGACGCCTTCTCGACCGGCACCAGCCGCGTGAGCCTGGTGTGCGTGAGCACGAAGCCGCCCACGTGCTGGCTCAGGTGGCGCGGAAAGCCCTTGAGCCGCCGCGTCATCTCGATCCAGTGTTCCAGCTTGAGCTCGTCCTCCCGCACGCCCGCCCGCTCCGACGCCCGCTGCAGCTGCTCGCTCAGCACGGTGTCGTCGAACCAGTAGTGGTCTTTCGCGAACTCGTCGATCAGCCGCTCGTCGATGCCGATGGCCTTGCCCACGTCGCGCAGTGCGCTGCGGGAGCGGTAGCAGATGACGACGGCGGCGATGGCGGCACGTTCGCGGCCGTATTTTTCGTAGATGTACTGGATGACCTCCTCGCGCCGCTGGTGCTCGAAGTCGACGTCGATGTCGGGAGGCTCGCGCCGGTGGCGGCTGAGGAAGCGCTCGAACAACAGCGTTCCCTTGTCAGGGTTGATGGCGGTGATGCCCAGGCAGAAGCAGACCGCAGAGTTGGCCGACGAGCCGCGCCCCTGGCAAAGAATGCCCCGGGACTTGGCGAAGCTCACGACGTTCTCGACCGTCAGGAAGAACATCTCGTATTCGAGCTCCAGGATCAGGTCGAGCTCCTTGCGGACCTGCCTGCAGACGCTTTCCGGAATGCCCGAGGCATATCTTTCGAGCGGGTACTTGTCGAGCGCCCCCTCCCACGTCTTGCGCACCAGCGTCTGCGCAGGCGTCTCATCATTGCCCACGGTCTCCAGCGGGTACTTGTAGGTCTCCCGGATCACCTCCGGATCGAACCTGCACCGCTCCATCACCACCAGCGTGTTCTCCAGCATCCGCGACAGATAGAGCTCGGCCAGCCGCATGCGCGGGCGCAGGTGCCGCTCGGCGTTCGACTGCAGGGCAAAGCCGCACTCGGCCACCGTCCTGCCTTCGCGAACCGCCGTCAGTATGTCGTGCAGCGGCTTGCACGAGCGCGCATGCATGTGCACGTCGCCGGCAGCCACCAGCGGCACGCCCGCGTCCTCGCCCGCCTGCATCAGCGAGACGAGCCAGAGGTCGTCGTCGAGTTCGTTGAACAGTTCAACCGCCAGCCAGAGGTTCCCGCCGTAAAGCGCCTTGGCGGCCAGCAGGTCTTCGTGCAGCGTGGCGGAGTCCATCGCGCCGCCGGGGTTGCGGTCGGGCACGAAAAGAACCTGGCAATGCTGCAGCGAGGCCACGTCGCTTTCTTCCCAGCTCACGCGGTACTCGCCCTTGGGCAGCTCGGTGTTGCGCGCGGCGGTGATGAACTCGCAGAGGTTGCCCCAGCCCTCGGTGTCGTCCGCGATCACCACGAGCCTGAAGCGCTCGAAGCGGAACTCGCTGCCGAACAGCAGGCGGAAGGTCGGGTTGCGCGGGATCTTCGGCTCGTCGGGGTTCTCGCGCTCGTATTCGTCGAGCTTGTGCTCCATGCCGCGCAGGCAGACATGCGCCCGCACGATGCCGGCCACTGAGCACTCGTCGGTGATGGCCAGCGCCTTGTAGCCGAGCTGGTAGGCCCGGTCCACGATGTCCTCGGGCGTCGAAGCGCCGCGCTGGAAGCTGAAGTTGGTCAGGCAGTGCAACTCCGCGTAGTCGGGCAACTCGAGCGAAGGCGCCTTGCGCAACGGCACCGGCAGCGCATGCACCTTGGCGGGCTGCCGCCTGCTCTCCTGCTTGTCGCTCAGCTCAGGCATAGAAGCCCTGCAGGTACCAGCGGACCTCGCCGGAAGAAAAGCGCGCGGCGGGCCGCTCGCGGAAGATCCACACCAGCCCCGCCTCGGGGCTTTCCGCGACGTAGTAGTCGCGCATCGCGGGCTGGCCGCCCTCTTCCTTGTCGCCCCACCAGCCGGTTTCGACACGCTGCGGGCCGATCAGCCGGCTCAGCGGGCCGCGATAGCACGGGCGCTCGCCGTCCATCTCGAGCAGCAGTGGCTCGGGCAGCAGCCATGGCGGGTAGACGGCGTCGGGCTGCGAAGCTGCCGCGGCAGCCTCCTTCCGGCTCTTGTCGCCGGCCGGCTTCTCCTTTTCCTTCTCCTTCTGCAATGCAGGCCGCCATGCCTGCTTGCGCTCGGGCCGGTGGTCGGCCCGCGCCGACGGCACCACCACCTGCTGCGGCCCGAGCCGCACGCTGAGCCGCTCGACCATCTCGTGCAGCCTGTCGCCCTTGCGGTTGTCCTCCGGCAGGAAGCTGGTGCTGGCGCCGGCCCAAGGATCGGTCTCGAGGGTGCGCAGCCTGATCCAGCTCGCAGGCGCGGCCAGCGTGGCGAGGGCCAGCTTTTCGGACAGCAGCCGGCGCAGGTGCGCCATGTCCTGCGTGGGTTCTGCCGTGCGCACGGTGAGCTGCTCGTGCGGCGGCAGGTTCACGCCGTTGAGGCGCCGCAGGTCGAGCGTCCATTGCAACTCCAGCGCACGCGCGCCGCGCTGGCGGGCACGCAGCCAGAACTGCAGCGAGGTCAGCAGCCGATTGGCCGACCACATGAGCTCGGGCGCGGTCTCGGCCAGCGCCGGCAGCTCCAGCTTCTGCTCGAACACGTCGGGCAGCGTGAGCCACGAATGGCTTTCGGGGCGCAGGCCCCAGGCGATGTCGAGCGCCTCGCGAAGACCGGTGCCGAAGCGCCGCGTGAGTCCGCCGCGCGGCAGCGCAGCCACATCGCCCCAGCTGCGGCAACCCAGGCGCGCGAGCAGGTCGAGGTGCTCATGGGCGGCGGTCAAGGTGTCCAGCGGCAGGCCGGCGGGTATCTCCTTCGGCCGCTTCTCGTCGCGGGCGAACAGGCGCAGCCGCGCCAGCGCGATCAGGCTGGTGGCGCCCTGTGCGCCCAGCATGCGCGCGTCGGGCACGGGGTTGTCGGCCAGCAGCAGGCGCATCAGCGTCATGCGCCCGCCCCAGAGGCGCTCGCAGGCGGAGACTTCGAGCATCAGCGCTTCGTCGAGCCAGGCGACGTGGGGCGTGTACTTCAGGGCCCACCAGCCCAGGGACTCGGGCGTGGGCATCGCCGCCAGGGCTTCGGGCGTGTCGGTCGTACCGGCTTCAGGCAACCACCGCAAGGCGATCCAGTGCATCCGGGCCTCCTTTCCACGCGTCGATGCGCACCACCGTGGCCGAGGCTGCCGGCTCGCCCGCAGGGGCCACACCCTGCTGCTGCAGGCGCAGCTTGCGCCGCAGCCGGGCGGCGGCCAGCAGCGCGGTCATGCGCTCGTTGCGAGCCGGCAGCATCACCGGCGCGGCCAGCGGCGGGCCTCGGCGCTTGAGGATGTGCAGCTCGATCTGCGACACGTCGGCTTCGCTGCGGTCGGCCTGGATGCGCAGCCGCGCGGGCGATGCCGACAGCGCCACCGACTCGGGCCGGCACACGAAGAGCAGCACCTCGTGCTGCGCGGCCGCCAGCTGCAGCCGACGCAGCTCGCCCACGCGCGCCTGCGGCAGCCAGGCCACGACGGCGGACACGTCGGCGCAGCGCAGCGCCTGTTCGCAGGCCCACAGCCGCGCGGCCGGGGCCTCGCTGCGCACCAACATCAGCGCCTCCACCGGAAGCCCCTGCGCCGCGAGCGAGGCGCCGCAGGGCTCGTAGGGCGCGCCGATCAGCACCACCGGCCCGCCCCGGGTGGCCACCGCCTGTGCCAGCGCCGGCAGCAGCAGCCGCCAGACATGGGCCTCCGGCGCGGGCAGCAGCAGTTCCGTCATCGCACCGACCGGCCAGCCGCCGCCCGGCAGCTCGGCGTCGAGCGCCGCATGGCCGGTGGCGACGACCTGAGCGTCGGCCAGGCCGAGTTCGTCGGCGTGCCAGACGCCACGGCCCGCGGCAGCGGAAAAGGAATCGAGGAAAGGAAGGCCCATGGTGATGACTGTTAACTGTATTTTCATACAGTATTTCGCAGCCTACAACAGGAACGCCGCTTTCCCTGTTTTTCTTCTTTACAGCCGACTTTCACATTCCCGATGCTCATGCGAAGGCGCCAAAAAGTCGTTTGAGCCCAAGGCGCTGCCTCGCTCCAATGGACCCATCCAAAGGAGCCATTGCATGACCACCCAGAGCACCGTCACCGCAGGCCTGAACTACCTCCAGCCTTCCGCCCTGCGCCCCTTCAGCTACACCTTCCAGCCGCCGCCAGACACGCCTTGGGAAAGCGGCAGCTACGAACTGCGCCCCATGCCGATCGCCGACGCGCGCACCGCCGCCACGCCGCCCGACATCGAGCGTGAGGGTTTCGTGCTGCGCGACGCGCCCACGGCAGTGCGCGACTTCCTCGACGACGCGGAGGTCACCGCCGTCTACCACCGCGAGGTGGCCGAGCTGGCGCGCGCCGTCACCGGCGGCGCACGCGCCTTTGTGTTCGACCACCTGGTGCGCCGGCGCGAGGCCGACCGCACCGCTTTAAGCTTCGGCCGCCGCGCGACCGACGGCCGGGCCGCTGCCAACGGCCGCATCCACAACGACTACACCGAGGAATCCGGCCGCCGCAGGCTCGCACTGGTGCTGACCGATCCCGAAGAGGCCGCGGCCGTGCGCCGCTACTGCATCGTCAATGTCTGGCGCTCGATCAAGGGCCCGGTGCTCGACACGCCGCTGGCCGTGTGCGACGCGCGTTCCGTGATGGCGAAGGACCTGGTCAGCGCCGAGGTGCGCTATCCGCGCCGCACCGGCGAGATCTACCTGGCGACGCATTCGCCCACGCACCGCTGGTCGTACTTCTCCGCGATGGACCGGCACGAGGCGCTGGTCTTCAAGCAGTACGACTCGCAGCTCGGCGGCGTCTCGCGCTACACCCCGCACGCTGCCTTCGACCATCCCGAAACGCCTGCCGACGCGCCGCTGCGCGAGAGCATCGAGGCCCGCTGCCTGGTGGTGTTCGAATGAGCGCCGCCATCGAGTTCTGGTTCGACTTCGGTAGCAACTACAGCTACCTGAGCACCATGCGCATCGAGGCCGAAGCCGCCGCGCACGGCATCGCCGTCCGCTGGCGGCCCTTCCTGCTGGGGCCGATCTTCCGCTCCTTCGGCTGGGAGTCGTCGCCCTTCGTGCTGCAGAAGGAAAAGGGCGACTACACCTGGAAGGACATGGCCCGCCAGTGCCGCAAGTACGGCCTGCCGTGGCAGCGGCCGAGCCACTTTCCGCGCCCTGCCGTGCTGCCGCTTCGCATCGCGCTGGTGGGCGCCTCGCAGCCGTGGATGGGCGAGTTCTGCCGCCGCACCATGTCGATGAACTTCGCCGAGGACCGCGACATCGATTCGCCCCAGGCCATGCACGAGCTGCTGGGCTCCCTTGGCCTGCCGGCGCACCGCGTCATCGAAGAGGCGCTGTCGGACGCCAACAAGCTGCGGCTGCGGCGGCAGACCGAGACGGCGGCCGAGAAAGGCATCTTCGGCGCGCCCACCTTCTTCGTGGACGACGAGATGTTCTGGGGCAACGACCGGCTCGACGAGGCGATCGCGTTCTGCAAGGCGCAGGCCTCAGCCGACTGACGACCTTCGCGCCTCGTCCACCAGCCATTCGGCGACGTGGCGCACGTCCTCGCGCGGCGACTCCTCGGCCTGGATCAGCCAGTAGGCGTGGCCCGAAGGCTGCGCCGGCGAGGGCGCCGCGATGCGCACCAGCCTGCTGTCGTCGAGCAGCGGCTGGATCAGCTCCAGCCGCCCCAGCGCCACGCCCTGCCCGGCCAGCGCGGCCTGGATCAGCTGGTCGTACTGGTTGAAGTGCAGCACCGCCTGCGGCTTCGCGTCGGCCCAGCCCACCGACGCGAGCCAGTCCTTCCACTGCAGCCAGGGGTGCTGTGGATCGTCGAAGGCCAGAAGGCACTGCCCGGACAGCACACCGGGCCCATCGAGCGAGCGCAGCCCGAGCGAGGGATGCGCCACCGGTGCCACCGTCTCCCCGAAGAGCCGCACCGCGCCGGCCGGCGCCAGCGCGGGCGTGGTGTATCGGATGGCCAGGTCGATGCCGTCGTTGCGCAGGTCGGCCAGCCGGTTGTTGGAGGACACCCGCACGTCCACGCCCGGATGCAGCTTCTGCACCCTGCCCAGCCGCGGCAGCAGCCACAGCCCGGTCATGCCGATGCTCGCGCTCAGCGTCACGGGGCGCTGCTCGCCGGACTGGCGGATGCCGCCCATCACGTCCTGCAGTTGCTGCACCGCGCCGTCGGCGCTGCGAAAGAGCCGCTCGCCCTCGGGCGTGAACGAGATCGAGCGGTGCCCGCGCACCAGCAGCGCCACGCCGAGCAGAGATTCGAGCGCGTGGATCTGCTTGCTGACCGCCGACTGCGTGAGGCACAGGTCCTGCGCCGCGAGCGAGATGCTCATGCGCCGGCCCACCGCGACGAAACCCCGCACCAGGTCCAGAGAGGGCATGCGAAGCAGGGAGAGTGGCATTCCCATGGTGAATATGAGGCAGCGAAAAGGCGGATTGGAGCACAGGGTGGGGCATCGCGCCCGGCGCCGCGCCGCCGGATACTGGGCCGGATGCCACCCCGGAACGACTTTCCAGCCCTCACCCGCGCCGAACTGCTGCGCCTGGGCGTCGCGCTGTGCGCCGGCGCCGCGCTACCGGCCCTTGCCCAAACCCAGTCCAAGCCCACGATGAACACCCGCCCCATCCCCTCCACCAAGGAAGCGCTGCCCGTCATCGGCTGCGGCACCTGGATCGGCTTCGACCAGCGCCCAGGCAGCGAGGAATACGCGCGCCTGCCAGGCGTGCTCGATGCCCTCTTCGCGGCCGGCGGCACCCTGATCGACAGCTCACCCATGTACGGCCGCTCCGAGGAAACCACCGGCGAGCTGCTGGCCACGTCGAAACAGCAGGCCAGGGCCTTCCTCGCCACCAAGGTCTGGACCTCGGGCCGCGAGGCCGGCATCGCGCAGATGGAGCAGTCGTTCTCGCGGCTGCGCACCCGGCGCATGGACCTGATGCAGGTGCACAACCTCGTGGACTGGCGCACGCACCTCGCCACGCTGCGCGGCTGGAAGGAACAGGGCCGCGTGCGCTATATCGGCATCACGCACTACACCGCCTCGGCCTACGGCGACGTCGAGGCCGTGCTGAAGGCGGAGAAGCTCGACTTCCTGCAGATCAACTACTCGCTGGACGCACGCGAGGCCGAGCAGCGCCTGCTGCCGCTGGCCGCCGAGCGCGGCGTGGCGGTGATCGTCAACATGCCCTTCGGCGGCGGCGGACTGCTGCGCCGGCTGCGCGACAGGCCGCTGCCGCCCTGGGCCGCAGAGATCGGCTGCACCAGCTGGGCGCAGGTGCTCCTGAAGTTCGTGCTGAGCCACCCGGCCGTGACCTGCGCCATACCGGGCACCAGCCGCCGCGAACACATGGCGGACAACGCGGCGGCCGGCACGGGCAGCTTTCCCGATGCGGACTTCTGGCGCCGCGAGGCCGCCGCTATTCGAACTTGACGTTGTGCTCGCGCACGGTGGCGCCGAAGGCGTCGTACTGCGTATGGAAGAACTCGGTGAACTTCGCGGGGCTCATGCCGTAGCCCTCGAAGCCCTGCTGCACCAGCTGCGAGTGCACCTCGGGGCGCTTGAGCGTGTTCTGCAGTTCCTGCGAGAGCCGGTCGGTGATCGCCTGAGGCAGCCCCGGCGGACCGAAGAAGCCGGCCCACGGCGTGATGGTGAGCTTGCCCAGGCCCAGCTCGCCGCCGGTGGGCACGTCGGGCAACAGGGCGCTGCGCTGCGGCAGCAGCGTCACCAGCGCTCGGATGCGCCCTTCCTTGACGAAGCCCGGCGCCAGCGTGCCGGTAGTGAACATCATCTGGATCTGCCCGCCGAGCAGGTCGGTCATGGCCTGCATGTCGCCCTTGTAGCGCGCGTTGACCACCTTGCGGTCGCCCAGCAGCTGCAGCATCGCGAGCTCCGAGGCGCTGTTGCTCGACGCCGAATTGAGCGCCCCCGGCTTCGATGCCACGAGCGCGAGCAGTTCGTTCACGCTCTTGACCGGCAGGCTCGCCGGCACCACCAGGAACATCGAGAACTGCCCGGCCGAGCTGATCGGCGTGAAGGCCTTGAAGGGGTCGTAGGGCGGCGTCGGCCGCAGCGTGGGCGCGGCCACCATCGCGGTGTTGGTGCCCATCAGCAGCGTGTAGCCGTCGGGCCTGGCCGACGAGGTGGCCTGCGCGGCGAGCACGCCGTCGGCGCCGGGGCGGTTCTCCACGATCACCTGCTGGCCGAGCTGCTTGGCCAGCCCCTCCGCGATGATGCGCGTGAGCACGTCGGCGCCGCCGCCGGCCGCGAAGCCCACGATCAGCTTGAGCGGCTTGTTGGGGAACGCATCGGCGCTCCATGCCGCCGCACCGGGCAGTGCCGCGGCCGCGAGGGCCGCCAGGGTCAGGGTTCTGCGTCGCATGAGATGCCTCCGTTTCAGAACAGATGGCGCACGCCGAATTCCCAGCCGGTCGAGCGATGCCCGGCCGCCGGCGCCACGCCGCCGCTGACCACGTAGCGCCCCTGTCCGCTGTTCATCAGCCGCGCATAGGTGCCGTAGAGCGCGGTGCGCTTCGACAGGTTGTGCACGTAGCCGATGCCGAACTGCCGCGCGTCGTCGCGGTTGCGCGGCATGCCGTTGGCGTTGCGCAGGTTCTCGTCGCTGCGGTCGTCGAGGTAGGCGTAGCTGATGCGGATGCGCCCGACCTCGAAGGCCGGGATGTGCGCGCCGATCTCGGCCGTGTTCTTGCGCACCGTGCCGGCCGCCAGCTTCACCGTCACCTTGTTGTAGAGCGCGAAGAACTTGGCGAAGCCCGCGTCCCACGAGCCGCCGATATTGGCGTGCGTGTAGTTGCCGACGGTGGCGGTGGCGTTGAACTTCGAGCGCGTGACCGCCGCCGCCACATCGAAGGCGCCCGATGCGAAACCGAGGCGTGCGCCGGCGAAGTTGCCGTCGTGGCGGTTCGCCAGGGTCGAGTCGTTCTCGCCGGTCCCCACTATTGCCATGCCGTAGAAGCCGCCGATGTTGGGCGGCAGCCAGTAGCTCACGGTGTTGCTGCCGGTGATGGTGGTGGGCAGCGGCCCCGTGCCCACGGACGCGAAGGTCAGGTTGCCCGCGCGCGCCACGCCGTTGGCGTTGAAGGGGTCGAAGTAGATGCTGTTGTAGTGCGTGGGAATGAAGTCGTGGCCCAGCCGCAGCTCGCCCAGCGTGTCGGACGAGAGGCTCACGAAGGACATGCGGTCGAAGGTGATCGGGCCCGCCGTGCCCGCGCCGCTCGCCTGGTTGTTGGAATTGCTCGGGCGGCCGGTGCCGGTGTCGGGGTTCAGGCTGCCTTCGAGCCAGAAGCCCGCGCGCAGGCCGCCGCCGAGGTCCTCGGTGCCGCGAAAGCCGAGCCGGCTGGTGGAGAGACCGCCGTTCGACAACGCCTTCACCGAGCCGCCGCCCGGGCCCGCGCCGTTCGTGTACTGGATGCCGAGGTCCATCACGCCGAACACGGTGACGCTGGATTGCGCCTGTGCCACGCCGGTGCCGGCCAGCCCCAGCGCCGACCACATCAAGATTCTCTTCATGGTTTGCTTGTCTCCTGCTTCTTTTCTTGGGTTGAAAACTCTGTCGAACGAACGAAGGCGCGCAGGGCTGCGCCACCGGATGCGCTCGGGTGTGCGCACCGGTTGGCGAAAGCCGGGGTTGGAAGAGGTCTAGCCCGGTGGCGCGGTGCGCTCGATGCGCTCGGTACGCACGAGCACGGCGCCCTTCGACAGCGGCCCCACGTTGCGCCGGTACTGCTGCAGCCAGCCGGTGTCGTTCACCGGCGGCGGCGACTGCCAGCAGTCGCGTCGCGCCTGGAGTTCTGCGTCGCTCAGGTCGATGTCGAGGCGGCGTGCGTCGAGGTCGATGGTGATGAGGTCACCGTCTCGCACCAGCCCGAGCGGCCCGCCGAGCGCGGCTTCGGGCGACACCTCGGCCACCACGAGGCCCTTGCAGACCAGGCCCGACAGGTGGCCGTCGGTCAGCAGCGCGACCTGGTCGCCGAGCCCCGCGCCGTCGACCGCGAAGACCACGCGCGACGCGCCGCCGCCCATCGCCGGACCGCCGCAGGCACCGGCACCGCGCATCACGATCACCTGGCCGGGCACGATCTCGCCCTTCTTCAGCGCGGCGATGGCTGCGTCCGAGGTCCAGAAGCACACGGCCGGGCCGGTGAAGCGGCGCACCTTGCGCTCGGCGATGCCGGTCTTGATGAGGCCCGACTCCGGCGCGAGGTTGCCGCGCAGCAGCACGATGGCAGGCAGCGGCGCCACGGGCCGGCCGATGGGGCGGATCACTTCGGCATTGGCCACCTCGGCATCGCGCAGGTTGTCGGCGAGCGTGCCGCCGGTGACGGTGCGCACGCCGGTGTCGAGCAGCGGCTCCAGCTGCTTCATCAGCGCGCGGCAGCCGCCGGCCGCCTCGAAGGCTTCGATGGAATCGCTTCCGATGGGACGCACGCCGGCCAGCACCGGCGTCTCGGGGCCCAGGCGCTCGAACATGCCGTAGACGTCGACGCCGGTCTCGCCCTCGGTCGCCACCGCCTGCAGGTGCTTGGCGGTGTTGAGCGAGCCGCCGATCGACAGCACCGCGCGCACCGCATTGGCGAAGGCGCCGGGCGTGAGGATGTCGCGCGGCTTAAGGTCGTCCCACACCATCTGCACGATGCGAGTGCCGGCCGCGCGCACGTCGGCCATCATCTTCGGGCTCAGTGCCGCCACCGGCGCGCTGCCGGGCAACGCCATGCCGAGGGCCTCGCAGACGACGTGCATCGAGTTGGCAGTGCCCAGGCCGGAGCACACGCCGGGGCCGCGGATGGCCTCGCGGCTCATGCCCACGAGTTCCTCCACCGGCAGGTTGCCCGTGACCGCATGCATCGCGCCGATGAACACTTCCTCGATGTCCATGTGGTGGCCCTTGTACTCGCCGCTGGGCTGATAGCCGCAGGGCACGAGCAGCGTCGGGATGTTCAGCCGCGCGGCGGCCATCAGCTGACCCGGAACGGTCTTGTCGCAGGAGGTGAGGCAGACCATCCCGTCGAGCTGCGCGCCTTCGACGGCCACCTCGATGTCGTTGGTGACGAGGTCGCGCGCCGCCAGCATGTAGGCGCCGCGCGCACCCGCGCCGGTGATGAAGTCGCTGGGCGCGGCCGTGCGGATCTCGAAGGGCACGCCGCCCGCCGCGCGGATGGCTTCCTTGATCTCCGCCGCCACGCGGTCGAGGTGGCTGAAGCAGGCGGCCAGCTCCGAGGAGCTGTTGACGATGGCGATCTTGGGCTTCTCGCAGTCCTCCTCGGGAATGCCGAGCGCGCGCCAGTGCGCGTTGCGCACCGACCAGAGGTAGGAGCCGCGCGGGAAGTTGCTGCGCAGTGGGCGGGTCATTCGGCACCTTCCTGTTTCTTCTTCGTGATCTCTACCACGCCGCGGTCGGCGTCCACGCGCACCCAGTCGCCGGTCTCGATGCATTCGAGCGGGTCGCGCTCGAAGTCGGTCATCGCGGGCGAGTGCGTGACCACGGCACCCAGCGCCATCTTGGTCGTCATCTCGTTGAACAGGAACGCGGCCGGCGCCGAGTTCATGAGCCGCGTCATGTGGAACATGGCCGACCAGCCCGAGGAGCCCTTGGCCCCCGGGAACACCAGCACCTTGCCCGCGAAGCTCTGCCCGCGCAGCTCGTGCCGCGTCTCGACGACGGTGCCGGTGCGCGGATCGATGCCGCCCCAGCCCGAGATGCGGTCGCGCGTGACCAGCGCCTCGCCTTCCGCAACGCCGCCCACCACCTTGCGGCCGCGGATGACGAGGGTCTGTTGTTCGGTAATGACTGCGGTGTTCATTGCAATACCTCCGTGCTTCGCACTGCGGTGCGAGCTTGCTTGGGGCGGCCCGGCGCGTCGCTCATGCATAGCCTCCGTTCCAGCGCCCGGTGCAGGCCGCGTCGATGCATTCGGCGGTGCTGCCGAACCAGGCCTGCACGCCGAGGATGGCGGGCAGGTAGTGCGCCTGCTTGGCGGAATCGAGCGCGACGGTCTTCGTGCCCTTGGGCACGGCGCGGCTCATGGCGGAACAGCTGTCGCCCATGATGATGCCGCCCGCGTCCTCGATGATCTTCGTGTAGCCGTTGCGATCGGCCAGCGCCTTGATGGCGCGCGGCGTGAAGATCCACAGCTCGCAGTCGGGGTGCACCTTGCGCCCTTCGATGAGCTGCGCGGCCTCCCAGATCTGCTCGATCGTGTAGTGCGGGCAGCCCAGCATCACGTATTGAACCTCGGCGTCCCTGGCCGTGATGTTGATCTTCTCGTAGGTGGCGCGGCGCTCGGCCTCTCCGTAGCGCAGCACCTCCACGGGCGCCCTTGCGCCGAGCGCCTGCTCGAGCGTGAGCGCCTCGGGCGTGACGCCCGCGATGTGATACATCTCCACGCCGCCCGAGGACGAGGCCGCCGCGCCGAAGTGCTTGAGCCTCGGCAGGTTCGGCACCCGCGAGATGCCGCGCCGGCTGTGCACCACCGGCACGCGCTCCTGCACGTGCTCGCCGATGTAGTAGCCGAGCAGGCCCCAGTCCTGCACCGATTCGACCTCGATGTCGAGCTCGACCACGTGCGTGGCATGGCGGTTCTGGTCGAGGTGATAGCCCCAGTAAGGGATGCGGCCGGTGAGCATGGCAGCGCCGGTGCTCTCGCGGCCTTCGGTGTTGGTGCGCGCGCCCAGCACCGAATTGCAGTACACGACCGCCGACGACTCCATCCATGCGCAGTGCTCGCCGCGCGTCGGAATGTTGCCGACCTGGTAGGGCGTGCAGGTGTTCATGATCTGAGCGCCGAGGCCGGCGGCATGGCGCTCGCTCTTCTCGTAGAAGCGCACGATCTCCTCGCTCACGCCCATGCGCTCGGGCTGGCCGGGGTCGAAGCCCAGCTGCAGGTGGCTGGTGAAGACCTTGAACTTCGGGATCTCGACGGTCTCCTGGCTGTCGAGGCTGAATTCGGAGAACACCGCGTCCATGCCGCCGCCCTTGGCGAGCGCGAAATCGCGCTGGAAGGGCGTGGTCGATGTGATGGTGGCGCACACGTTGCGCGTCTCGACCAGCCGCTCGGCGCCCAATGCTTCGCCGTAGCGCACCAGCAGGTCCATCGCCTTCTGCACGGCCGGGCCGTCGCGGCCGTCGTACATGGCTTTTTCTTCATCGCTCAGGTGCATGACCTGTGTCTCCGTTCTTCTGTCGTCATGGGGAATGAACCCCGGCCGGGCTGCTAGCCCGGCGAGGGCGTGGGTACGTGGCCGCCGATGTCGCGCGCGATGCTCAGCGCGATGTCGTGCAGGCGCGGCGCGAGTTCGTTGCGCAGCCGGTCTTCCGTGAACACGAAGGCGGCGCCGCCGCCGTTGAGCGCCATCACCTCGCCGTCGGGCCCGATGAGCGGCACCGACACCGAGTTGATCTCGCGGTGGAATTCGCCGAGCGACAGGCAGTAGCCCAACCGCTTCGACTCGCCGATGGCGCGGTTCATGCTGGGCGCGATGCTGTCCCATTCGGGGCCGCGCAGGAGGCGCATCGAATCGACGAGCTGGTTGCGCTGCGCCTCGGGCAGTGCCGAGAGGTACGCGCGGCCGAGCGCCGAGTTGGCAAGGGGTGCGCGCGAGCCGACGTCGAGCCGCGCCGAGAGCATCGACGAGCGCGGGCGGCAGGCTTCGATCAGCACCATCTCCATGCCGTCGCGCACGGCCAGGTAGACCGAGGCGCCGACCTCCTCCGCCATCGCCTGCATGCTGGGCCGTGCGGCGGCGCGCACGTCGAGGCTGCCGAGGAACACGCGCGACAGCGACACCACGCCCGGGCCGAGCATGAAGCGGTCGGGCGCCTGCGCCGGCTTGAGCATGCCCAGCGAGAGCAGCGTGGCGACCAGCCGGTTGACGGTGGCGCGCGGAATGCCGGTCATGCGCGCCACATCGGCGTGCCCGAGCACGGGCCGGTCTTCGCTGAAGCAGCGCAGCACCGAGATGCCGCGCTCCAGCGCGCTCACGGTGTCGGAGCGCTCGCCGCGCGCGTCGGCCTGCTGTTCGGCCTGGGGGAAAGAGGTGTCGTTCTTTTCGGTGGACATGGAGGAACCCTTCGCAAGACTCTCAGGATCGGGACTCCAGAATGTAGAGGCTCGCGGACGGAGGGTTGCCGGGTTCATGGCCGCGCAGTGCCATCAGGCGCCGGCCTCGGCCGTGGCGGGCGAAGCCGCCGCGCCCTGGCCCTGGCCTGCACCGGCGCGCAGGTACACGCCCTGCTCCAGCAGCGCGGACTGCAGCGCGCCCACGTCGACGAAGCGGGGGGCGATGCCGCCTCGCGAAGCGATCGCCGCGGCTACGCCGGCCGCCTGGCCAGTGATCCAGCACTGCGGGATCTCGCGCATGAAGCCGTGCGAGTTGCGGTCGCAGGAGATGTGGCGCCCGCAGGCCAGCAGGCCGTCGAGCTGCTTCGGCACCAGTGCGCCGTAGGGGATGGAGATGTTCGGGAACTTGGGCGAGACGGCAGGCGACACGCCGATCTCGTCGGCCAGCGGCACGCCGTCGGGCCACTGGCTGCGCAGCACCGAGCCCACGCCGACGAGTCGCCGTGCATGGCGCACGCCGATCTGCGGCGCGCTCAGCATCAAATAGGCGTTCTCGAAACCCGGCGCATGGGCGCGGAAGTAGTCGAGGTGCGCGGCCATGGCGCGGTGCGAGCGCACCTCCACGGCGGTGAGGTCGTCCACGTCGAGCGCGGAGTAGCCCGACTGGCGCGGCCCCATGAAGAGCGCCACGTCGTTGCGCCACGAGACGAAGGGCCGCTCGAACAGGCCGCACTGCTCGCGGCCGCCCGCCATGAAGGCGGTGAAGGCCTCGGGCTGGCCGGCCTTGAACTCGATCCAGCGGTTCATGTCCACGCCGCCGAAGAGCCAGGAGGTGTTCATGCAGTGATGCACGTCGGCCTCCTCGATGTCGTTCACGTACTCGGCGCCGGCGCGGGCGAACAGGTCGCCGTCGCCGGTGGCGTCGACCACCACGTCGGCCATGATGGCCATGCGGCCTTCCTTGCTCTCGAACACCACGCCCTTCACCGCGCCGTCCTGCACGATGGGAATGGCGGCCCACGAGTGATAGATGAGCTTGACCTTGCGCTCCAGCACGATCTCCTGCGAGAGCAGCTTCAGCCGCTCGGGGTCGATGGTGGGCGACCAGGTGACGACGCCGTGGTAGGCGGCGGTGCGCTGCGACCAGTGCGCGGCCTTGGCCGTGTCCTGCGAGCCCCAGTCCTCGCGCGCCGGGCCGGCGATGGCCTCGGCCGGCAGGCGGTCGAACAGCTCTTCGGCGAAGCCGCGGATCACCAGCTTGCCCTCCCAGTCGGTCATGCGGTCGATCCAGATGACCAGGCCGCCGGTCGACAGGCCCCCCAGGTGGTTGTAGCGCTCCAGCAGCGCAACGTCGGCGCCCGCGCGGGCCGCGGCGGCCGCGGCGGCGGTGCCCGAGGGGCCGCCGCCCACCACCAGCACGCCGCAGCGGTGATAGACCGGAATGCTCTTGCCGGGCTCGGCCCAGCTGCCGTGGTCAGGCCGCTTGACGCGGCTGTCGCGGTCGAAGATGTCGGAGGTCAGGATGCGCTCGTCGGTGCGGACGACAGTTTTCATGAATGCGTTCTCGGCTTGGCTTGTTTCGTCGTATTTTGATTTCACTTTCCATTTTGTCAAACTCAAAAGCCGATTGTTCGGGGTATTCCCTAGTAAATATGGATTTTTATGGATTTGAAGATCAATATTTAAAAAGCATTCCAACGGAGACATCGATGAAGAAACCTCACGGCACCCGCCGTGCCTTCGGCTCGGCCATCGGCGCCGCAGTGCTTCTGGGCCTCGCCCCCCTGGCCATGGCGCAGGACTTCCCGGCGCGCGGCAAGCCCATCCGCATCGTCGTGGGCTTCACCCCCGGCGGCGGCACCGACGCGCAGGCGCGCATCGTTGCGCAGAAGCTCGGCGAGGTGCTGGGCACCAGCGTGATCGTCGACAACAAGCCCGGCGCCAGCACCATGCTGGCGGCCAACGAGGTGTCGCGCGCCCAGCCCGACGGCTACACGCTGCTGTACGCGCCCTCCTCCACCATGGCGCAGAACCCGCACACCTTCGCGCAGGTGCCCTACGACCCGTTCAAGGACTTCACCGCCATCTCGATGGGCGGGCGCGGGCCGCTGGTGCTGTCGCTGAGCACCAGCGTGCCGGTGAACAACGTGAAGGAGCTGGTGGCCTACGTGAAGTCGCACCCCGGCAAGGTGAGCTACGCCTCGTTCGGCGCGGGCACCTCCTCGCACATCTACGGCGAGGCCTTCGTGAAGAAGACCGGCATCGACGCGGTGCACATTCCGTACAAGGGCGGCTCCGACGCGGCGAAGGACCTGATCGGCGGGCGCGTGCAGTACATGTTCGACTCGGCCTCCTCGGCCATCATCACCGCCTCCACCGGCAAGGTGAAGATCCTCGCGGTGGCCGCCGGCTCGCGCATCGCGGCGCTGCCCGACGTGCCCACCTTCGCCGAGCAGGGCTACGCCGGGCTCGACCTGCCGAGCTGGCTGGGCTTCTACGGCCCGGCGCGCATGCCGGCGCCGGTGGTGGAAAAGCTCAACGCGGCGCTCGCCAAGGTGCTGGCGATGCCGCAGGTGCAGGAGTTCTATCGAAGCGGCGGCTACGAGGCTGGCGCCACCACGCCGGCCGAGTTCGCGAGCATCACGCGCTCGACCTACGACAGCTGGGGCGCGATGGTGCAGCAGGTCGGATTGGTCAAACAATGAGCGACATGACGGCTTCTTCCTCCTTCTCCTCTTCGCTGCAGCGCCGGCGCTTCGCGGCCTGGCTCGCGCTCGGCGCCGCAAGCCCCCTGCTGCCGGCCCGCGCCGCCGCGCCCTTCCCGGAAAAGGGCCGCACCGTCCGCATCGTGCTGGGCCTGGCGGCCGGCGGCGCCTCGGACGCGCAGGCGCGCTTCGTAGCGAACAAGCTCGGCGAGGTGCTGCAGACGCCGGTGATCGTGGAGAACCGGCCGGGCGCGAGCTTCATCCTCGCGACCGAGGAGGTGATCCGCTCCGCGCCCGATGGCTACACCTTCATGTACGCGCCCTCCTCCGTGGTGGCGCAGAACCCGCAGACGCTGGCGCAGGTGCGCTACGACCCCTTCAAGGACCTCACGCCGATCTCGCTCGGCGCGCGCGGCCCGCTGGTGCTGACCGTGCACACGAGCGTGCCGGCGCGCACGGTGCAGGAGCTGGTGGCGTACATCAAGGCCAACCCGGGAAAGATGAGCTACGCCTCCTTCGGCACCGGCACCTCCTCGCACATCTACGGCGAGGCCTTCGCGCGGCAGGCCGGGCTGGACGTGGTGCACGTGCCGTACAAGGGCGGCGCCGACGCGGCCAAGGACTTCCTCGCGGGCCGCGTGCAGTACTACTTCGATGCCGCGCCCAACGCCATCCAGAACACCGCCACCGGCAAGGTCCGCATGCTGGCGGTGGCCGCGCCCAAGCGCAGCCCGATGCTGCCCGACGTGCCCACCATGGGCGAACAGGGCGTGAGCGGCGTCGACATGCCGAGCTGGCTGGGCTTCTACGGGCCGGCGCGCATGCCGGCGCCGGTGGTGGAGAAGCTCAACGCCGCGCTGGCGCAGGTGCTGGCGATGCCGGCCACGCGCGACTTCTTCCGCCAGGGCGCATACGAAGCCGAATCGTCGAGCCCGAAGCAGCTGGCCGACCTGACGCGCTCGACCTACGACCAGTGGGGCGACATCATCCGCAAGCTGGGGCTGGTGAAGCAGCAGCAATAGCAGCTTCAATGGCAGCCGCCATCGCGGCCGCAGCGAGGCTCAGCGAAAGAACTCCACGAGCCGCGCGTTGACCTCGTCGGCGCGCTCGTACTGCGCCCAGTGCCCCGCGCCGTCGATCACCACGCCTTCGCGCCCCGGGCCTTCGGCAGCGAGCTGCGCCACCAGCGGGCGCGGATCGGCCGTGACGTCGAACTCGCCCCACAGCAGCAGCGTCGGCACACCCATCGTGGCCAGCGCCTGCTGCAGCCCGCCCGACTGAGACACCTCCTTGCTGCGGAAGCGCGTGCCATGGCAGGAGACGTCGTGGATGGCGAAGGCCAGCTCGTCGATGGCGGCGGCGTCGTGCAGCATCAGCGCCCCCAGGTTGTGCAGCAGCGCCGCGCGCTCGGCCTCGCGGTCGGGGGCGGCGCGCCAGTTGATCATCTGCGCCGTCATGCGCCGCAGCGTGCCGTGGCCGCCGCTGCCGATCAGCGCGAGGCGGCGGACCGCCCCGCGTCCGGCACCGAAGCGCGCCGCCGTGAGCCCCCCGAAGGAGAAGCCGCCGAGGTCGATGACGGTGCCCGCGCCGACGAGCTGGTCGAGCGTGCCGCCGAGCGCGGCGAGCAGCGGCCGCAGCGGGTCTTCGCCGGGTGCCGCGCGCGGCGGTGCGTCCGATTCGTTGAAGCCGGGCATGTCGGGCAGCCACAGCGTGCGGCCGGCCGAGAGCGCCTCGGCATTGAGCAGCCAGTGCATCCAGCTGCCGTGGCCGCCGTGCAGCAGCACCAGCGGCGGACGGCTGGCGTCCGAGCCGAAGCGGCGCCAGCGCACGCGCACGCCCTCGTGCACCGCGTCGTGATGGGTCGAGAGCGCGTCGATGCGCGCGATGAGGTCGGCGTTCAAGGCCACATCCTCTGCAGTTCGCGTTCGCCGTCGAGGAACTGGTGCTTCAGCGCGGCCAGCACGTGCAGGCCGACGAGCACGTACAGCACGTAGCCGGCCCATTCGTGCACACCGCCCAGCACGGTGTGCCAGGTCTCCTTCACCGTCGGCTCGATCGCCATGATCCAGCCGATGCGCGGCCATTCGAACAGGCCGAAGAGCTGCATCGGGTGCGTGGCGGCGTCCTTCCAGGCCGAGTCGTGCATCCAGCCCGACAGCGGCAGCAGGATCATCAGCACGTACAGCGCACCGTGCGCCAGGTGGGCCGCGAAGCGCTCGAAGGCGCCGTAGGAGCCCGGCATGGCCGGCGGCTTGTGCGTGGCGCGCCAGAGGATGCGCATGATGACCAGGCCCAGCACCGTGATGCCTATGGACTTGTGGGTGTCGACGGCCGGGCGCACCCACTCGTCGGGATAGCGGTCGACCAGCAGGATCAGCGCGATGTTGATGATCATGAGGACCGCGATCAGCCAGTGCAGCGCGATCGCGGTTCGGGTGTAGCGGGTTTGTGCGAGCATGCGGGGAATTTTCGGGCGGGTGCCGACTCAGTCGGAAGCGCGTGCGATTGTCCGGGCATTCCCCGGGCTTTTCGAAACCGCAGGCCGAGTATTTGCGTATCACGAACCTCCGACCGACCGATCGACAGCCGCCCTGGCCCACTTTCCTTGAACGATCCTCTACAAAGCGCCTTCCTGGCCGCGTCGCCGCGCCTGTCTCCCCCCGCCACGCCGCTGCGCAGCTGGCTCATCCACGGGGGCGTGCTTGTGCTGTGGGTGCTGCTCTTCGCCATGGCGTTCAAGGCCGTCGACGTCGGGGCGTGGTCCGTGGGCGTGGCCTACGTGCTGTACGACACGGTGCTGCTGCTGTTCGTCGCGTGGATGACGCTGCCGATCCTGCGGCCACGGCCGGCGCCTTCGCCCGCGGCAGCCGCGCGGCGCGACTCCCTGGGCGTGATCGTCGCCTCGCACAACGAGGCCGCCGTGCTGCCGGTGACGCTGGCCGCCCTGCTCGCCCAGACCGACCTGCCCGACCGCATCGTGATCGCGGACGACGGCTCGAGCGACGGCACGGCCGAGCTGCTCACCACGCGCTACGGCCTCGTCGCTCCCGGACTCGGCGAGCTGAGCGCTCCCAGCTCTCTGCATCCGTCGCTGCGCTGGCTGCGGCTGCCGCACGGCGGCAAGGCGGTGGCGCTGAACGCGGCCATCCTGTGCATCGACACCGACATCGTGCTCACGGTCGACGGCGACACCCTGCTCGACAGCCGCGCCATCGGCGCCGTGCGCCGTGCGTTCTCGCAGGAGCCGGAGCTCGTCGCCGCCACCGGCGTCATCACGCCCGTGTGCAGCCGCACGCTGGCCGGCCGCTGCTTCCAGTGGTTCCAGACCTACGAGTACATCCGCAACTTCCTCTCGCGCTACGCATGGATGCGCGTCAACGGCCTGCTGCTGATCTCGGGCGCCTTCGCGGGCTTTCGCACCGAGGCCGTGCGCGCGGTGGGCGGCTTCGACACCGACTGCCTGGTCGAGGACTACGAACTCATCCACCGCCTGCACCGCCACGCCCAGGCCCATGGCCTGCCATGGACGGTGCGCGTGCTCGGCGACGCGCAGGCGCACACCGACGCGCCGAGCAGCACCGGCGCCTTCCTGCGCCAGCGCCGCCGCTGGTTCGGCGGCTTCCTGCAGACGCAGTTCTGGTACCGCGCCATGGTCGGCGACCGGCGCTACGGCTGGCTCGGCGTCGCAATGCTGCCGGTGAAGGCCGTCGACACGCTGCAGCCGCTCTACGGTCTGGCCGCGTTCGGCCTGCTGCTGGTGTACCTGGTGCGCGGCAACCTCGGCGTGCTGGCGCCCGTGGCCGGCGTGATCGGCGCGAAGATCGTGCTCGACCTCGTCTTCCACCTGTGGTCGGTGCACCTGTACCGCCGCTGGCTGGGCGCCGCCGGCGAGGCCGCCAAGGTCGGATTCGCGCAGGCCTTCGCGGCCGCGCTGGTCGAGCCCTTCACCTTCCAGATCCTGCGGCACACGGGTGCGGCGTGGGGCTGGTGGACGTTCCTGACGGGGCGCGGCACCTGGGGCCGGCAGACGCGGGTGGGGCTGGTCGACGCCGACGGGGCTCGGCGCGGCTGAGCGCCCGTCCCCTTGTCTCTTATTTCTGGCGTCAGGCCCCGAACCGGAAGCTCGACACCACCAGCCCGCCCATGAAGGCGTCCTCGTGATAGACGCGCTCGCCGGCTTCGCCCTCGGCCGCGCCCACGGCCACCATCAGCGGAATCAGGTGCTCCTCGCGCGGATGCGCCATGCGCGCCGCGGGAGCTGAATCCCACTGCAGCAGCTGCGCGCTGCGCTCGCCGGGGGAGCTCTTTACCACGGCAGCGTCGAGCCAGTCGTCGAAGGCCTTCGACACGCCGTGCGCCTGCGGACCGAAGTTGCGCAGGTTGTGGTAGCTCAGCCCGCTGCCGACGATCAGCACGTTCTCGTCGCGCAGCGGTGCGATCGCGCGGCCCAGCGCGAGGTGCTCGGCGGGGTCGAGGCCGCGGCGCAGCGACAGCTGCACCACCGGCACATCGGCCTTGGGATAGATGGCCGCCATCGGCGAGAACATGCCGTGGTCGTAGCCGCGCTGGGGGTCGATCTGCGCCGGCAGGCCGGCGGCGGCGATGAGCGACTGCACGCGCTGCGCCAGCTCGGGCGAGCCGGGCGAGTCGTAGTGCACCTCGTAGGTGTGCGGGGGAAAGCCGCCGTAGTCGTAGATCATCGGCGGCTTCGCGCTGCCCTGCACGGTGAAGACGGGTGCCTCCCAATGCGCCGAGACCATGAGGATGGCGGCGGGCGTGCGGCCGATCTGGCGCGGCATGTCGGCCAGCGAGGCCTCGAGCTGGTCGTAGGTCGGGCCCATTTCCTTCTTCATCCAGGGCCAGGGGCCGCCGCCGTGGGAGATGAAGTAGGTGGGCAGGCGGGGCGAAGCGGAAGTGTTGTCGTGGGTCAAGTCGATGCTCCTCGATGAAAGCGTTGGATCGACTGTAGACATTTCCTTGGAGGAAATCGACAGGCTACGATGCATCGGATCAGTTCCTGCCAGGAAATCTTCGACAAGGATGCGCACATGGACCGGATGACCAGCCTGCGGGTGTTCCGCGAAGTCGTGGAGGCGGGCAGCTTCGTGGCGGCGGCCGAACGGCTGGGCATGTCGCCGCCGATGGCGAGCAAGCACGTGGCGCAGCTGGAGAAGTCGCTGGGCGCGCGGCTGCTGCACCGCTCCAGCCGGCACCTGAGCCTGACCGAGGCCGGCACCGCCTGGTACGAGCAGAGCCGCCGCGCGCTCGACCTGCTCGACGAGGCCGAGGCCGCCATCGGCCAGACCAGCGACGTGCCGCGCGGCCTGCTCAAGGTGAGCGCGCCCGTGTGGTGCGCCACGCCGCGCTTCGCCCGGGTGCTGGCCGACTACCGCGAGAAATACCCCGAAGTGCTGGTCGACATGCACCTGGAGAACCGCAAGGTCGACCTCGCGGCCGACGGCTACGACCTCGCATTGCGCGCCACGCAGGAGCCCTCGCCCGCGCTGATCGCGCGCCCGCTGTGCCAGGTGCCCTTCTTCCTCGCCGGCACCCCCTCCTATCTCGAGCGCATGGGCGGCGTGCCCGCCGTGCCGGCCGACCTCGCGAAGCTCGGCGCCATCGTGCCCAGCTACGTCAACCTGGACAACCTCGCACTCAGGGGCCCGGGCGGGCGGATGTTTCCGCTGCGGCTGGCGCCGGCCATGCGCTCGGACGACACCACGCTCACGCTGCACGCGGTGCGCGCGGACATGGGCATCGCCTACATGCCCACCTGGCTGATCGACGAGGACATCGCGCAGGGCCGGCTGCTGAGGCTGCTGCCGGACTTCGAGGCCACGCCGGTGACGCTCTTCGCGGTCTACACCAGCCGGCAGTACATGGCGCCCAAGCTGCGCACCTTCATCGACTTCCTGGGCGAGCGGCTGGGCCCGCCGGCGGCCGCCCAGGGAGGCCGCGCGGCCCGCTGAACGCTTGCTGAAGAACGCACCTTTTCGGGGCAAGGTCATGCATGCGCGGCTAAAGTCCTGAGCTCTCCGGGAGACTGCGCCCTTGTTCCGATTCTTCGAAAAACTCCTCCACCCCTACCCTGCCGCCGAGCCCGCGATGCCGCCGCAGGGCTTCTTCGCCTTCCTCTGGGCCTGCACGCACGGCGTGCGCGGCAAGATCGCGGTGATGGCGGTGCTCACCGCCGCGATGTCGATCTTCGAGGCGGCACTGTTCGCCATCCTCGGGCGCATCGTCGACTGGCTCGCGGGCCAGGAGCCCTCGCGCCTGTGGCAGGACCGCGGCGGCACGCTCATGTGGCTGGCCGCCTTCCTCGTCATCAGCATCGTGGTGGTGGCGCTGCAGACCATCGTGAAGCACCAGACGCTCGCGGTGAACCTGCCGATGCGCCTGCGCTGGAACTTCCATCGGCTGATGCTGGGCCAGAGCATGGCCTTCTACCAGGACGAGTTCGCCGGCCGCATCACGGCCAAGGTGATGCAGACCGCGCTGGCGGTGCGCGACACCATCTTCGTGCTGGCCGACGTGCTGGTGGCCATGGGCGTGTACGTGGCCACGATGATCATCCTGGTCGGCCTGCTCGACACGCAGCTGGTCTGGCCCTTCCTGATCTGGCTGGTGCTGTACGTCTGCTCGCTCGTCTACTTCGTGCCGCGCCTGGGCAAGGTCGGCAAGGAGCAGGCGGACGCGCGTGCGCTCATGACCGGCCGCGTGACCGACGCCTACACCAACATCGCCACCGTCAAGCTGTTCTCGCACACCCAGCGGGAGGCCGGCTTCGCGCGCGACGCGATGCGCGAGTTCATGAAGACCGGCTACGGCCAGATGCGACTGGTGAGCGCCTTCGAGATCGTGAACCACACGCTGAGCATGGGCCTCACGGCCGGCATGGCGGGCGTGGCGCTGTGGCTGTGGTCGCACGGCGCGGTCGGCGTGGGCGCGGTGGCGGCGGCCACGGCGATGGCGCTGCGGCTGCAGGGCATGTCGCACTGGATCATGTGGGAGATGACCAGCCTGTTCGAGAACATCGGCACGGTGCAGGACGGCATGAAGACGCTCTCGCGCCCGCGCGCAGTGCTCGACGCGCCCGACGCCAGGGTGCTGGAGGTGCCGCGCGGCGAGGTGCGCTTCGAGCACGCGAGCTTCCGCTACGGCGATGCGGGCCGCCGTGTGATCGACGACCTGACGCTGACGGTCAGGCCCGGCGAGAAGATCGGCCTGGTCGGCCGTTCGGGCGCGGGCAAGTCGACGCTGGTGAACCTGCTGCTGCGCTTCCACGACCTGGAGAGCGGCCGCATCCTGATCGACGGCCAGGACATCGCGCACGTCACGCAGGACTCGCTGCGCAGCCACATCGGCATGGTCACGCAGGACACGTCGCTCATGCACCGCTCGGTGGCAGACAACGTGGCCTACGGCCGGCCCGATGCGACGAAGGAGCAGATCGAGGCTGCGGCCAGGCGCGCGGAGGCGCACGACTTCATCCAGACCCTGGGCGACGCGACCGGCCGGCGCGGCTACGAGGCGCACGTGGGCGAGCGCGGCGTGAAGCTGTCGGGCGGCCAGCGCCAGCGCGTGGCCATCGCGCGCGTGATGCTGAAGGACGCGCCGATCCTGCTGCTCGACGAAGCCACCAGCGCGCTCGACTCGGAGGTGGAGGCCGCCATCCAGCAGAGCCTCTACACGCTCATGGAAGGCAAGACCGTGATCGCGATCGCGCACCGGCTCTCGACCATCGCAGCGATGGACCGCCTCATCGTGCTCGACGAAGGCCGCGTGGTGGAAGAAGGCGATCACCGCACGCTGATGGCGCAAGGCGGTCTCTATGCGCGGCTGTGGGCCCACCAGAGCGGTGGCTTCCTGGGCGACAGCCTCGAAGAGGACGAGGCGCTGCGCGCCTGAGGAGCCTTCTCCGCGAAACACCGTGGAACCGGCTTTGCCGGGCCACAGGTGTTGCCCCCCGGAAGGGGGTTGGCGTAGCGACACGAAGTGCGCGAAGCCTGGGGGAGAACCTAGCCCGGCAAGGCACCGGCCTCGTATTGGGCGACGAACTCCCCGCTCGGCGGGATCGGCTTGATGATGTCGATCAGCACCCCGTTCGGATCGCGCGTGATGAAGTGGCGCTGGCCGAAGGCCTCGTCGCGCAGCGGCAGCAGGATCGGCAGGCCGGCGGCCTTCAGCCGGTCGTGCACCGCGTCGGGGTCGTCCACCTCGAAGTTCAGCAGCGTGCCGCCTGCCACCTGGCCGCGCGCGGCTGCGGGAATGGTCTCGTGGCGGCTGTCGAGCACGGCGAGGTTCACCGAGGGCTCATCCGCCATCTGCAGATGCACGTACCAGTCGCTCGTGAAGAGCGGCATGAAGCCGAAGTGCGTCTTGTAGAAATCCGCGGTCGCCGCGACGTCGGCGGTCATGAGAACGGGGTAGTAGCTCGTCACTTTCACGATGGGCCCTTTCATTTAACATACAGACTGCATGTAAATTGAATATAACTTACAGACAGGCTGCATGTAAATGAGCAAGACCACATCGGCGACCGTCAGGACCAACCGCGAGCGCACGGAAACCACCCGCCTCGCCCTGCTGGACGCGGCGCGTGCCCTGTTCGTCGGCAAGGGCTACGCCGACACCTCCACGCCCGAAATCGCGGTGGCCGCGGGCATTACGCGCGGGGCGCTGTACCACCACTTCGAGGACAAGCGCGACCTGTTCCGCCAGGTGCTGCAGCGCGAAAGCCAAGCCGTGGCGGCCGACATCGAGGCGGCCGCGCCCGAGCAGCTCTCGCCGCGCAAGGCGCTGCTCGAAGGCAGCAAGGCCTACCTGAACGCGATGACGGCGCCGGGCCGGACGCGGCTGCTGCTGATCGACGGGCCCGCCGTGCTCGGCATGGAAGAAATCATGGCGCTGGACGACACCACCTCGGCCGCGTCGCTGCGCCAGGGCCTGGAGCGCGCCGGCGTGGGCAGGGACGAGGCCTCGCTCGACGCGCTCACCCCACTGCTCTCGGCCGCCTTCGACCGCGCCGCGCTGGCCATCGACGCAGGCGCGGACGCCGAGGAAACCCGCACCGCGATGCTGTGGCTGCTGGAGCGCGCGCTCGGGCCCGCTCGTCAACCCTGACGGCTCGCTCCGGCTCGGCGCTTCACACCCGCCTACACCACCCGCCGCCCCCTGCCGACAGTGGCGCCGCGATACCGGCGCGATGCTGAAGCCATCGTCAACACTGAGGAGTAATCGCGTGAATTCCATCATCTACATCGTCGGTCTGGTCGTGGTGGTCGTTGCCGTTCTTTCGTTCTTCGGCCTGCGCTGATCCACGAGCCCTGCTCATCCCTTCAAACGGGGCCGTTCGCGGCCCCGTTCTTCGTCGTGCCCTCGCGGGAATCCGCCGGAACCCGCCGGGCATAATTTGCGCGGCCCCGCCCCGCTCGACCACCGTGTCGCGCCCGTTGCGCAGGGCCTCATCGACTCATCCGGATACAGATCGGCTTCAAAGGGACCCTGTTGACCAACACCGCGCTGCGCGACCCCGCCTTTACCGACGCGGTGATCACCGAGGCCATCCGATGGACCGAGCAGAGCGGGCCGCTCGACGATGCACAGGCGCTGCGCACCGCGGCCTCCCGCACGACAGATCCGCACCGCCAGGTCACCGAGCGCGCGCTGCTGCTCGGAGAACGCATCGGCCTGCAGCCTGAACTCGCGCGTGCGCGGCAGTGGGCGCCCTGGGTGCTGATCGGCCTTTCGGCGCTGATCGTCATCGCCGGCCTCGGGCTCGCGGGCAACGTGGTCGGCGGGGGCGAGCGCCACATCAACGTGATCGTCGCGCTCGCAAGCCTGCTCGGCCTGCATGCGCTGACGCTCGTGCTGTGGCTCGCCGGGCTGTGGCTGCCGCTGGGTTCCTTCAGCACCGCCTCGCTGGGCTGGATCTGGCTGTCTCTCACCGCACGCGTGGCCGGCGGCAAGCGCGGGCAGGCGCCGGTTCTGGTGCGCGCGGCCACCGGGCTGCTCTCGCGCGCGAGGCTGCTGCCCTGGGCCTTCGGACTCGTGAGCCACGGGATCTGGTCGCTGTCTTTCGCGGTGGTGCTGGCCGCGATGCTTTTCGCGCTCGCGTTCCGCAGCTACACGCTGAGCTGGGAGACGACGATCCTGGAGCCGGAATTCTTCGTGCATGCGGTGCAGGCGCTCGGCTGGGCTCCGGCGAAGCTGGGTTTTCCGGTGCCCGATGCCGCGACCGTGATGGCCGCCCCCGGCTCCCCTGGCTCGGTGAATGCGGCCGGGCAGCGCACCTGGGCGCTGTGGCTCACCGGCTGCATCCTGGTCTACGGCTTTCTGCCCCGGCTGGTGCTGACCCTTTTGAGCGGCGCCATCCTGCACAGCCGCCGCAAGGCGCTGCAGCCCGACTGGCGCGAGCCCTACTACCGCAAGCTGCTGGCCCGCTTCGCCGCGATGGCGCCGGCAGCCATCGTCGATGCCGACCCGGGCCGCCTGCGCAGCGCCACGCCATCGGGCCTGCCGGCCTCGGAACTGCACGACGCCCTCTTCGTCCTCGGCTTCGAGCTGCCGCCCGACATGCCCTGGCCGCCGGCCGCGCTGCCCGCGGCCATTGCAGCGCAGGCGCAGCGCATCGACGGCAGCGCCCCCGCGCGGCGCGCCGTGCTCGATCAACTGGCCCGAATCCATCCGCGCACCGTGCTGATGGTCTGCCACGCAGCCTCGAGCCCCGACCGCGGCACCGAGCGCTTCCTTCGCGAGCTGCTGGCGCACTGCGGCGAATGCCGCCTGTGGCTGGCCGACTCGCCCGGGGCCGACGCCACGCAGCGCTGGCTCGACTGGCTGCGCGACACCGGCCTGGAGCGCGTCGCCGCCAGCGAACGCCTCGAAGCCGCCCTGCCCGAAAGCGCCATCGCCCCATGACGCAGCAGCCCATCCGCATCGCCGTCGTCGGCCACACCAACGCGGGCAAGACCTCGCTGCTGCGCACGCTCACGCGCCGCGTCGACTTCGGCGAGGTGTCGCAGCGCCCGGGCACCACGCGCCATGTGGAGTCGGTCGATCTCGACGTGGATGGCGAAGCCGCCGTGCGCTTCTTCGACACGCCGGGCCTGGAAGACGCCGTCGCGCTGCGCGAGCACCTGGCCGCCGGTTTCGACGCGCAGGCCACGCCGCCGGAGCGCATCCGCCAGTTCCTGCGCGGGCCCGAGGCGCACGGCGTGTTCGAGCAGGAGGCGAAGGTTCTGCGCACCATGCTCGACATCGACGCCGCCTTCCTGGTCATCGACGTGCGCGAGCCGGTGCTGCCCAAGTTCCGCGACGAGATCGAACTGCTCAACTCCTGCGCGCGACCTGTGCTGCCGGTGCTCAACTTCGTGCGCGACGCCGCCAGCCGCGAGCCGGCGTGGAAGGAACTGCTCTCGGCCTACGGCCTGCACGTGCAGGTGCGCTTCGACGCGGCGGCCCCCTTCGTGGGCGCCGAGCGCGACCTGTACGGCGACCTCGCCACGCTGCTGCGCGATCGCCGCGAGCTGCTGCGCGGCGTGGTCGATTCGCTGGCTGCCGAAGCCGCACGTCGGCGCGAATCGGCGTGCTCGCGCATCGCCAGCCTGCTGGTCGATGCCGCGGCGGTGCGGCGCACGGTGCCGTCCACCGAGTTCGCCGACGACGCGCGCCGCAAGGCCCTCGTTGCCGCGCTGCAGAAGGAGGTGTTCGACAAGGCCCAGCGCTGCACCGACGACCTGCTCGCGCTCTACGGCTTTCGCCAGGGCGATGCCGACGAGGCGCCGCTTCCGATCATCGAAGGCCGCTGGACGCTGGACTTCTTCAGCCCCGAGGCGATGAAGGATGCCGGCCTGCGCCTAGGCAAGGGTGCCGTCATCGGCGCGGCGGTGGGCGTGGTGGCCGACCTCGCGGTGGCCGGCATCTCGCTCGGGGCTGGCGCGGCGCTCGGCGGCGCCATCGGCGGCGCGGTGTCGCAGGGTCTGGGGCCGCTCGGGCGCAAGCTGGCCAACAAGCTGCGCGACGTGCACGAGCTCACCGTGGAAGACGGCGTGCTCTTCACGCTGGCCGCGTGGCAGCTGAAGCTGACCCAGGCCCTGGAACTGCGCGGGCACGCAGCCACGCAGCGCATCACCGCCGAATCGCCCGAGGACGGCGATGCGCCCACGCGCGCTGCCGCCGCCGCGGTGCGCGCCGCGCAGCCGGCGCGCAACCATCCCGAATGGGAAGCCGCCGGTATCACCTCCCGCAGCTTCTGGCGTCCTTCGCCGCAGCGCGAGGCCCTGGTGGCGCAGCTGTCGACGGCGCTGCAGCGCGCCTTCGAAGCGGCGCCCCAGCCCTAGTCAGTTCACCAGCGCCTGCAGCCGCGCATAGTCGCCCGGCCGCGCGCCCAGCTGCTCGGGCGTGGAACGCTTGACGACGCGCTCCTGGAACAGCTGCCGGTTGGCCGGCGACACGGTCATGCCCTTGTCGCGCAGGAACTTCTCGTCTTCCAGCTCGCCGGCGATCACGCCGACGTTGGTCCACTTCGCGGTGTCCGCCAGCACCTTCTCGACCATCGCCTGCTGCTGCGGATTCAGCCTGCCCCACGCCGCCTTGCCGATGACGATGCCCAGCGTGTCGTAGACGTGCGAAGTCAGCAGCACGTACTTCTGCACTTCGTAGAGCTTCTTCGACTTGACGATGTCCAGCGGGTTTTCCTGCGCCTCGACCTCGTTCTTCTTGAGCGAGCCATACAGGCTCATGAAGGGCAGCGTCACCGGCTTGGCGTCGACCGCGGTGGCGAAGAGCTGGTAGGCCGCGGCAGTGGGAACGTACAGGCGCAGGTCGCGGAAGTCTTCGGGCCTGGCCAGCGGCTTTGCCGATGTGACCTGGCGCGCGCCGTAGTAGACGGAGGCGACCATGCGGTTGCCGCTTCTCTCGTTGTAGCCCTTCATGAGCTCGGCCAGCAGCGGGCTCGCCAGGTACTTGCGCATGTGGTCGAGGTCCTTGAAGGCGAAGGGATAGCTCGCCAGGCTCAGCGGCGGATAGCCCTCGGCCAGCGTGGCCTGGCCGACGTAGGCGATCTGCATCGAGTCGTTGGCCAGCATGAGCGGATAGTCGCCCTCCTGTCCCAGCTTGGAGGAAGGCACCACCTCGATCTTGATCTTGCCTTCGGACTGCTCGGCGATCTTGCGCGCCGCCAGCTCGGCCTGCTGGTGGAAGATGCTCATGGGCTCGTAGACGTGGCCCCACTTGAACTGCAGCGTCTGCGCATGCGCAGCCACCGCGCCCGCGAACGCCATGCAAAGAAAAACACCGGCGCGGCGCCACGGCAACAAGCTTTTCATCGACTCTCCCTCGGGTTGAAAACAGCCCGGCCCCATGCAAGATCGACGCCATGGCGGCGGGCGGTGCCGGGCAGCATGTCCGGCGCGGGGATCGTAAGTATTTGAAACCTTATTCGTAACCGGGTTTGCCCGACTGCGGCCGACGCGCCTACGATGCCTCTGCACATGACCGATACGACCAAGCTGCGCGCCATCCGCGCCGACATCACGACCCTGCGGGTGGACGCCATCGTCAACGCCGCCAACTCCTCGCTGCTCGGCGGCGGCGGCGTGGATGGAGCGATCCATCGCGCGGCCGGGCCCGAACTGGTGCACGAATGCCGGTTGCTGGGCGGCTGCAAGACGGGCGATGCGAAGCTCACCAAGGGCTACCGGCTGCCCGCCCGCTTCATCATCCACACCGTCGGACCCGTATGGCGCGGCGGCGGGTCGGGCGAGCCGGAGCTGCTGGCCTCGTGCTACCGGCGGTCGATGGCGCTCGCGGCGGCACAGGGCGTTCGCAGCATCGCGTTTCCGGGCATCAGCACCGGCATCTATGGCTACCCGGTGGAGCCGGCGGCAAGGCTCGCGGTGAGCACGGTGCGGGAAGCCCTGGCGGATGCCGCATCGCCGGTGGAAGAAGTGGTCTTCTGCTGCTTCTCCGCCGGGGACCTTGCCATCTACGAAGCGGTGCTGGCCTGATCCGGCATCGGCCCTGAAGAAAAACCAACCCCACACCCCATGTCCGAATCCAAGCTCCAGTCCGAGGACAGCGACGACAACGCCGGCATGCGCAAGGGCCTCACCAGCTACGGCGACCGCGGCTTCTCGCTCTTTCTGCGCAAGGCCTTCATCAAGGGCGCGGGCTATACCGACGCCGCGCTCGACCGCCCGGTGGTCGGCATCGCCAGCACCGGCAGCGCCTACAACCCCTGCCACGGCAACGCGCCGCAGCTCGTCGAGGCCGTGAAGCGCGGCGTGATGCTCGCGGGCGGGCTGCCGATGGAGTTCCCGACCATCTCTGTGCACGAGAGCTTCGCCGCGCCGACGAGCATGTACCTGCGCAACCTCATGGCCATGGACACCGAGGAGATGGTGCGCGCGCAGCCCATGGACGCGGTCGTGCTCATCGGCGGCTGCGACAAGACCGTGCCGGCACAGCTCATGGGCGCGGCGTCGGCCGGGCTGCCGGCCATCCAGCTCATCACCGGCTCGATGCTCACCGGCAGCCATCGCGGCGAGCGCGTGGGCGCCTGCACCGACTGCCGGCGCTACTGGGCCCGCTATCGCGCGGGCGAGATCGACGCGCAGGAGACCGCAGACGTCAACGACCAGCTGGTGGCGAGCGTGGGCACCTGCTCGGTCATGGGCACGGCCAGCACCATGGCCTGCATCGCCGAGGCGCTGGGCATGACGGTGCCGGGCGGGGCCTCGCCGCCCGCAGTCACGGCCGACCGCATCCGCATCGCCGAGCAGACCGGCGCGCAGGCGGTGCGGATCGCGCGCGAGCGCCTCACCATCGACCAGGTGCTGACTCCCGCCGCCTTCGAGAACGCGATGCGCGTGCTGCTGGCCATCGGCGGCTCGACCAACGGCATCGTCCACCTCGCGGCCATCGCCGGCCGCATGGGCCTGGACATCGACCTGCACGCGCTCGACCGCATGGGCCGCGAGACGCCGGTGCTGCTCGACCTGAAGCCCTCGGGCCGGCACTACATGGAAGACTTCCACGCCGCGGGCGGCATGGCCACGCTGCTGCGCGAACTCAGGCCGCTGCTGCATCTCGACGCCCTCACCGTCACGGGCCGCACGCTGGGCGAGGAGATCGAGGCCGCCGGCCCCGGCTTCGCGCAGGACGTGGTTCGCCCGGCGGCGCAGCCGATCTACCCGCAGGGCGGCATCGCGGTGCTGTGGGGCAACCTGGCACCGGGCGGCGCCATCATCAAGCAGTCGGCCGCCGACCCGGCGCTGATGGAGCATGAAGGCCGCGCCGTGGTCTTCGAGAACGCCGAGGACCTGGCCCGCCGCATCGACGGCGACGGGCTCGACGTCACGCCGCACGACGTGCTGGTGCTCAAGAACATCGGCCCCAAGGGCGCGCCGGGCATGCCGGAGGCGGGCTACCTGCCGATCCCGCGCAAGCTCGCGCGGGCCGGCGTGAAGGACATGGTGCGCATCTCCGACGGCCGCATGAGCGGTACCGCCTTCGGCACCATCGTGCTGCACGTGACGCCCGAGTCGGCCATCGGCGGGCCGCTGGCCCATGTGCGCAACGGCGACCGCATCCGGCTCAGCGTGGCGAACCGCGAGATCTCGCTGCTGGTGAGCGACGAGGAACTGGCACGCCGCGCGAAGGAGTCGCCAGCCGTGGTGCCGACCGCCGAGCGCGGCTACCGCAAGCTCTTCCTGCAGGCCGTGACGCAGGCCGACAAGGGCGTGGACTTCGACTTCCTCCGCGCGCCGGGCAACGCGGGCAAGGTGCCGCGCTAGCCACCGCACAATGCGCGGATGACCAACGACTTCTACGACGAACTCGCACCGCTCTATCACCTGATCTATCCGGACTGGAACGAGAGCATCCGCGTACAGGGCGAGAAGCTCTCGCAGCTCATCGAGGCCGAATGGCCCTGCACCCAAGCGCGCCGCAGGGTGCTCGACGTGTCTTGCGGCATCGGCACCCAGGCGCTGGGGCTCGCGGCGCTGGGCCATGCAGTGACGGCGTCGGACCTGTCGCCCGATGAGATCGAGCGCGCGAAAAGGGAAGCCGGCCAGCGCGGCCTCGACATCGCCTTCTCGGTGTGCGACATGCGCGAGGCACACACGCATCACGGCGGCGGCTTCGACATCGTGATGTCGTGCGACAACTCCATGCCGCACCTGCAGACCGACGCCGACCTGCTCACGGCCCTGCGCCAGATGAGCGCCTGCCTGCGACCCGGCGGTGGCTGCGTGGTCAGCGTGCGCGACTACGCGAAGGAAGAGCGCGGCAGCAACATCGTGAAGCACTACGGCGCCCGCCTGGACGACGGCAGGCGCCATGTGCTTTTCCAGGTCTGGGACTTCGACGACGGCGGCAGTGGCGATCACTACGACCTCGGCTTCTTCTTCGTCACCGAGGATCTCGCGACGCAGGCGGTGAGCACGCGCGTGATGCGATCGCGCTACTACGCCATCTCGACGGCGAGGCTGTGCGAGCTCATGCAGGAAGCAGGCCTCAAGGACGTGCGGCGCATCGACGGTGCCTTCTTCCAGCCCGTGCTGGTGGGCACGCGGCCCTGACAAGAAGCCGCCCGGGCGTCGATCCGACGCTGGTTTTCAGGCTGTTGCAGGGGAAGTCGCGGGGGCGCATGCCGGTCACTGTCCCGTCACGGGGCAAACCTAGCATCCGCCGGCTTTCGCTTCTTCATCAACAGACACCTGAAAACCACATATGAAAAAGAGCGTTCCCGCGTCTGCGAACCGTCCCGTCCTCGCGACCATCGCCGCAATCACCGCCATCGGCGGAAGCATCCTGATGACGGCCTGCGGCGGCGGCAACGGCGGCGGCATCTCTTTGCCGGTGCTTCCGCCGGCACCGGCGCCCGCCCCTGCACCGGCTCCCACGCCCGCTCCGCCCGCGCCAGCGCCGCTGGGCACGCTCGACGGTTCCGTCCCCCTGGTCATCGGCCATCGCGGCCTGCCAGGCCTGTATCCGGAAGAAACGAAGACCGCCTACGAGGCCGCCGCCGACGCCGGCGCCGATTCGCTCGAAACCGACCTGCACCTCACCAAGGACTGCGTGCTCGTCGCGCGCCACAACCCTTGGCTGAGCGACAACACCAACATCGCGGAAGTCGCCAAGACCAACACCACCGTCGCCGGCCGCAAGCGCACCGTGCCGGGCGTGCTGGTCGACGTGAAGTACCCGCCCATCGCAGCCAACGGCCCGGCGCAATACCTGAGCGACCTGACCGACCCGAGCGATCCGAAGTCGGTGCTCAAGTCGCTCATCGTCGACGGCGAGGACCACACCAACGACTGGTCCATCACCGACTTCACGATGGACGAGCTGCGCCAGTGGATCCGCGGCACCACCTACGACGCCCGGGACCAGCGCCCCACCGACCTCAACGGCAAGCTGCCCATCATCAGCTTCCAGGAACTGATCGACATCGCCAAGGCCAAGAGCGCCGCCACCGGCCGCACGCTCACCGTGTACCCGGAAACCAAGAACCCGATCTGGAACAACGCCCAGGCCATCGCCAACGGCTGCGGACCGGCCGGCAGCCATCCGCTGGAAGACGCGCTGCTGAAGGTCATGAACTTCAACGACCTCAACCGCAAGGATGCGCCCATCTTCGTGCAGAGCTTCGAGCCCGAGAGCCTGAAGTACCTGCGCTCGGCCGGCATGAAGGCGCGCGCGGTGCAGCTGATCGACGGCAACGACGTCAACTACCAGACGGGCGAGATGATCTACGTCACCAACGACGTCTACACCTTCGTCGACGGCCGCCCGTACAGCTGGACGCTGGCCGGCAACCCGAAGTGGTTCGGCGAGATGCTCACGCCGGCGGGCCTGGCCGAGGTCAAGACCTACGCCGACGGCATCGGGCCGTGGAAGCCGCAGGTCATGGCGCACACCATCGTGCCTTTCGTCGCAGGCAAGGGCCTGGCCGACGTGAACACCGTCAAGCCCACCAGCCTGATCGCCGACGCGCACAAGGCCGGCCTCTTCGTGCACAGCTACACCTTCCGCAACGAGGCCAAGTACCTGGCAGGCGTCTACAAGGGCGACCCGACGGCCGAGTACCTGGCGTTCTTCCGCGCGGGCGTCGACGGCGTGTTCTCGGACTTCGCGAACACCGCCTTCGCGGCGCGCAAGACCTACCTCAAGGAAACGGGGCGCTGAAGCAAGGCACGCGAGGCAGGCAGGCGAATTCCGGCGAGGCACGATGTACCCGGGCGAACGGCTCAACGGATACAGCCACCTGCTGGGCCTGCTGCTCGCGCTGCCGGCAATGGCCCTGCTGCTCGCCAAGACGTTGCCCACCGGCGATCCCGCCCGCATCGTGGGCGCGCTGGTGTTCTCCCTTTCGGCGGTGGCGCTGTATGCCGCCTCCACCCTCTTTCACAGCACGCGCGGGCGCCTCAAGCGCATGTGGGAGCGCGCGGACCACTGCGCCATCTTCCTGCTGATCGCCGGTACCTACACGCCCTTCGCGCTGGTCACGATGCAGGGCCCGTGGGGGCTCTTGCTGCTCGCGACGATCTGGACCGCGGCCGCCTTCGGCATCCGGCGCGAGCTGGTTCCGGCAAGGAATGGCGCGCCGAAGAAGCCGTCGCTGCCGATCTACATCGGCCTGGGCTGGCTGGTGGTGCTGGCTGCCGTGCCGCTGGCTGCAAGGCTCGATACGGCAGGCCTCGTGTGGCTTCTGATCGGCGGCGTGTTCTATACGACGGGCACGGTGTTCTATCGCAACCGCTCGGGCTTCAGGCACGCGCACGGGGCGTGGCACCTGTTCGTGCTGGCGGGAACGACGAGCCACTACGTGGCGGTGGGCTGGTTCGTGCTCTGAGCTTCGAGTCGGCGGGCGCGGGGATAATCCCCCACCGATGATCGTCCGACCCCGCCCCCACTGGCTGCGCATGCTCTTCGTATGGCGCGGCTCCGTCCTGTCGGACATCGCGCCCCAGCTGCTGTGGACCACCGCCTTCGCGGTGCTGGTGACGGTGCTGCACGGCCGGCTCTTCCAGTGGAAGGTGCCGCTGAACTTCGTGCCCTTCTCGCTCATCGGGCTGACGCTTGCCATCTTCCTGGGTTTCCGCAACGGCACGAGCTACTCGCGCTACTGGGAGGCGCGCACCCTCTGGGGCACGCTGCTCAACGAGACGCGCACGCTGGTCCGGCAAGTGCTCACCCTGACGGATGCGCCCGCTGAGGCATCCACGCCGGCCATGCGCCTGGTCGCCTTCGTCCACGCGCTGCGCCATCAGTTGCGCGGCACCGACGCTTCGGCCGACCTCGCCCGGCTGCTGCCCGCACAAGACTGCGCACGCCTTCGGGCCGCGCGCTTCAAGCCCGCCGTGCTCCTGCTGATGGTGGGCGAATGGCTGCGCGAGCAGCGCCGCCACGGCCGGCTCGACCCGACGCTGGCGCAGGCCATGGAGCACCCGCTGGGCCGACTGACCGAAGCGCTGGGCGGCTGCGAGCGCATCGCGGGCACGCCGATACCGTTCACGTACTCGGTCATCATCCACCGCACCATCTACCTGTACTGCGTGCTGCTGCCCTTCGGGCTGGTTGACGCGATCGGCCCGATGACGCCGGTGGTGGTCGCCTTCATCGCCTACACCTTCTTCGCGCTGGAGGCGCTGGGCGCGGAGATCGAGGAGCCCTTCGGCACGCAGCCCAACGATCTGGCGCTGGATGCGATGTCCCGCACCATCGAATCGACGGTGCGCGAGATGCTGGGGGAGCCGCAGGTGGCGCCGTCTCCCACGGCCGGGCCCGCGGGGTACATCCAGACCTGAGGAGCGAGCGGCCTGTCACCTGCAGCCTGCAATTCCTCGAGCACATTCCCGGAACCTCCCATGCTGTCCAAGCCCCGGCATCCGCTGCACGCCATGCTCGCGATCGTGGCGGGCGCCGTGGTCGCGCTCCTCGGCGGATGCGAGCGCGTCGACACCGCCGCGCAACCCACCGCCGAAGAAATCGCCATCCGCACCGCGCCTGCCGAGCAGGTGTTCCAGGGCACGCTCGCCGGCCAGCCGGTCCATCTGGTGGTGCACGACTGCGAAGTGCTTCGCGTGCGGCAAGGCCCGCAGGGCCGGCTCGAATGGACGAGCATGCTGGCTCCCGAACCGTATCCGCTTCCGACCGCGTGCGAGCGCCAGTCGCTGAGCTTCGATGCGGGGCAGGTCACGGCAAGGCTCGGTCGACGTGCCTTCGGCGCGGGCGGCTGCTGCGCCAGCGGCGGCACCTATCGCTCTGCCGATGGCCTCACCTGGAAGAAGCTCTAGTGCCCGGCATCGCCTCCAGGCCCGGATAATCCGGCTCCTTTCATCACGAGGGGTACGCATGAGAGCCGCCGCATCCGCCATCGCCATGCTCCTGGCCGCCGGCACGGCGTTCGCGCAGGGGACGCCGGCTCCGTACAAGGGCCCTTTGTTCGACACGCACCTGCACTACAACCAGGAAGCCTGGGATGGCAACACCGGCCCCTTCCCCCCCTCGGAGGCGCTGGCGCGCATGCAGCGCAACGACGTGAAGGCGATCATCGCGAACTCGCGCCCCAATGCCGGCACGCAGACGCTGGCGGCGGCTCGCGAGACGCGTGCGGCGGGCGTGACGGTGGTTCCCTTCGTGCGGCTCTACCGCAACCGCGACGACTACACCAACTGGTTCCGCGACGAGACCATCTACGAGATGGTGCAAGCCGAGCTTGCGCGCGGCACGGCCAGCGGCCCCTATCGCGGCCTGGGCGAGTTCCACCTTTACGAGAGCGCCAACGCCAACGGTCCGGTCGCGAAGAAGCTGGTCGCGCTGGCGGAGCGCGAGAAGCTCGCGGTGCTCGCGCACGTCGACGACGTGGCGGTCGACCTGCTGATGGCGAATGCGCCTTCGAAGGGACAGTCGCTGCGCCTCATCTGGGCCCACACGGGCATCGGCGGCACGCCGGTGGAGCGGGTGCAGGCGATGCTGGAGCGCTATCCGCTGCTGATGGGCGAGCTCTCGTACAGGCCGGGGCTGACCTGCGAAGGCGGCAGGCTCTGCCCCGAATGGCGCGCGCTGATCCTCAAGCACCCGGGCCGCTTCATGGTCGGCTCCGACACCTGGATCAACCAGCGCTGGAGCAACTACGACGAAACGATGCGCGGCTACCGGGTCTGGCTCGGCGACCTGCCGGAGGACGTGGCGCAGCGCATCGCCTGGAGCAACGCGGCCGGACTGTTCGGCCTGCGCTGACGCCGCGGGTCCTCAACCGGCCAGCGCGGTGGCAGCGATGCGCGCGGCCGAGGCGATCACGTCGTTGCGGCCCTTCGCATCCTTCTGCGGGAAGGTCAGGTACACCGACAGCACGATGGGCGCACCGGCCGGCGGCCACAGCACGCCGACGTCGTTGGTCGAGCCATAGGAGCCCGAGCCGGTCTTGTCGCCCACCTTCCATCCCGCCGGCACGCCCGCCAGGAAGCGCTCGGTGCTGGTGGTGTTGCCCAGCAGCCAGGTCTTGAGCTGATCGCGCTGCGCCGCGCCCAGGGCGTCGCCGAGCACGAGGCGCTGGATGCTGTCGCTCATGGCCGACGGCGTCGTGGTGTCGCGCGGATCGCCCGGGATGCTGGTGTTGAGTTCGGGCTCGGTGCGGTCGAGCCTGAAGGTCTGGTCGCCGATGCCGCGCGCGAAGGCGGTGACCGTGGCCGGGCCGCCCAGCTCCTTCAGCAGCAGATTGGCCGCGGCGTTGTCGCTGTACTGGATGGTGGCAGCACACATGGCGGCCACCGTCATGCCGGTGGCGACATGCTTCTCGGTGATCGGCGAATGGTCGATCAGGTCGCCCTTGCCGTAGCTCAGGTTGCGCGACAGCAGGCTGCTGTCCCTGGTGCTGCGCTCGAGCACCGCGGCGGCCAGCATCAGCTTGAAGGTGCTGCACAGAGGAAAGCGCTCGTGCGCCCTGTGCTGCAGGCGCACGCCGCTGCCCGTGTTGAAACCGGCCACGCCCAGGCGACCGCCCGATGCGCGCTCCAGCTCTGCGAGCTGCGCTTCGGCGGAAGACTGGGAGCCCGCGCCCGACCACGCTGTGCAGGCGCCGGCAAGCGGCAGGACGGAGGCGGCGAGCAACAGGGTGCGGCGCTGGATGGGAGATGTCATTTCGTTTTCTCTTTCTTTTTGCGAGTGGATGGAACGAGACGAATCCTAGGAGTGCCCTCTGCTCCGATCCAGCCTGATGCCGGCGTTTCCCGTCCCGGGTGTATCCGGTGTAACTGACATTTTTATTCAACCATTTAGTTGAACATCAGCGGGATCGCGTCTATATTCAACCACATGGTTGAACTAGAACTCGCAGACGAACGGCTCGACGCCGTGTTCCACGCCCTCGCCGACAGCACGCGCCGCACGATGCTGCAACTGCTGTCCCATGGCGAGTGCAGCGTGGGCGAACTGGGCGCGCCCTTCCACATGTCCTTCGCCGGGGCGTCCAAGCACGTGAAGACGCTGGAGCGCGCGGGCCTGGTGTCGCGCACCGTGCAGGGCCGCGCACATGTCTGCCGGCTGGAGCCGGAGGCGCTGGCCATGGCGGATGCATGGCTGCGCTACTACGAAGGCTTCTGGAGCAATCGCCTCGATGCGCTGGAGCAGGAGCTGCGGCGCGATTCGCAGGCCCGAAAGTGAGCGTTTCTCCCCCATCCAACCCAAGGAGCATCAGCAAATGACGACCAAGCACAACCTGGGCGCCCAGGTCGACGCCACCACCCTGCGCATGGAGCGCATCCTGCCCGCGCCCATCGAGCGCGTATGGGCCTACCTCGCCGACTCCGACAAGCGCGCCACCTGGCTGGCCGGCGGCGCGCTGCCTCCGGCGCCAGGCGAACTCTTCGAACTGCGCTTCGACCACACCAGCCTCACCGGTGAAGTGGCGCCCGATCGCTTTGCCGAGTGCCGAGAACCGATCCTGCAGAAGTCGCGGCTCCTGCGCATGGAGCCGCCCAGGCTGCTGGCGATCAGCTGGAACGAGGGAGGCGCGGCACCATCGGAAGTCACCTTCGAACTCACGCCGCAGGGCGACACCACGCGGCTCGTGCTCACGCACAGCCGCCTGGCCAACCGCAAGGGCATGCTCAGCGTGGCGAGCGGCTGGCACGCGCATGTCGACGTGCTCATCGAAACCCTGGCGGGCGGCAAGCCGCAGGGCTTCTGGACGAATCTGCTCGCGCTCGGGCAGGAGTACGAGGCGCACATCGACTGAGGCTGCGCGCTCTTTCGCCCACTCCCTTCTCTTGCGTTTCTCTCCGCGGGGCCTTCGGGCCCCGTTTTTCTTGGCCGTCGACCTTCACGGTCCTGTCAAACCGTTGTCACCCGCGAAGCTCAATATCTGAGGCATTCGGAGCATTTGTGCGTTTTGTTGCAAATGCATTTCCTTGCACAACCACATGCGGGAACACGCAAGCCCATGGTCGGAGCCACGGGCCGGCATCTCAACACTTCGAGGGGAATCATGATCAGAGGATTGAACGCTCGCCATGCGCGTGCGTGGGGAAGCGCTTGCACGCTGCTGCTTCTTGCGGCCTGCGGTGGGGGTGGTGGAGGTGGCGGCGCGAGCTTCCCGCTCGTCGGTACCCCACCGGCAAGCAGCGGCAGTGGTGGCAGCGCCGGCAGCAGCAACGCGCCGCCGCCGGTCAACCAGGGCAAGAGCGGACCGAAGGCATTGGTCGTGGAGATCGACGGCCTCACGCATTCGGCGCTTCGCGATGCGATGGCGCAGAACAAGGTCCCGGCCCTTCAATCGCTGCGCGTTGCGCCGGCCTGGACCGGCGGCGCCAACGGCACACCGAGCGAGCAGCGCACCACCGACGGCCCCGGCTGGGCCACGCTGATGACCGGCACCTGGGCACAGCGCCACGGCGTGCGCTGGGACACGGCCGACCAGCGCATCGACGTCAAGCTCGCACCTTCCGTCTTCGCGCTGGCCAGGCAGAACAACAAGGCGGCCGGCTACAGGACGGCATCGGTCACCTCGAGCCTGCTGTACCCGCTGCTGCTGGCGAACGAAGCCGGCACGGTGGACAGCGCCATCGACTGCGCGGGTGCCGACGCCTGCGTCACCGACCGCACCTCGCAGCTCATCGACGCCGGCTACGACCTGCTGGTGGCACAGTACGGCGCACCGGCAGCAGCCGCGGGCAACGGGCTGAAGAGCGACGCCTACCAGCGCTCGATCGCCGACACCGCGGCAGGCATCGGCCAGTTGCTCGCACGCGTCGCACAGCGCTCTGCCAACGACCCGAAGGAAGACTGGCTGGTGATCCTCACCACGGGCCATGGCCTCGATGCCTTCGACAGCGCCACCGGCGTGCAGGACAACGGCAACAAGACGGTCTTCATCGCGAGCAACAAGACCCTGGCAGCCCTGCCGGGCGTCGGCGCTTCTGCTCCGGCAGATGCCACGCTGCTCGCACTCGCTGCCGCCACCGACATCGCGCCGACGGTGCTGCGCCACCTCGGCGCGCTGCCTGCGGCGACGGACTACCGCTTCGCCGGCCAGGCCTTGCAGGCCAGCACCTCGCTGCGCAGCCTTGCAGCGAAGACGGGCGCGGACAAGCGCAGCATCGAACTCTCGTGGACCCTTGCCGGCAACACCAGCGCCGCGGTGCAGGTCCTGCGCGACGGCAAGGTGGTGGCCACGCTGCCGGCCGGCTCCACCGCCTACACCGATCCCATCGTCGCGGCGAGCGACGGGCTCTACGCCTTCCAGTACACGGTCGTCGCGGGCGAAGCCAGCGTGGCGCTTGCCGCTCAGATCTCGTATGTCGCGCCCGAGGCGCCGGTGACGCTTGCACCCACGCTGGCGAACGGACTGGTCAACTACTACCCGCTCGACGCCCTGCCCGGCGTGGACACCAAGAACGCCTCCACGCTAGCGCCGTGGGCGTCCGACGCCAACGGCGGTTCGCTGGTCGACGACGGATACAGCGCGCCCTACAAGGCCAAGGCGCTGCGCGTCGACAGCACGGTGAAGAACGCCAGCGGCATGGCCGGCTATCGGCTCGTGCAGAACAACGACGTCACCACCAACGCCGCGGTCACGGCATTCACCATCGGGTTCTGGGTGCGCACCGATGCCACCTGCAGCCAGGGGGTGAGCAACGGCGGCACGGTGATCGGCAACAAGAACTACACCACCGGCGGCAACGCGGGCCTGGCCATCGGCCTGTTCGGCAGCTGCGAGATCCGCTTCAACGTCGGCACGGGCAGCGCGCGCGCGGACAGCAACGGCTACAGCCTCAGCGCAGGCCAGTGGGCCTACGTGGCGGTGGTCGTCGACAAGGCGGCGCTCACCATGCGCGGCTACGTGATGGACCCCGTGCGCGGCGTGCAGACGAACAGCACCGCCATCACCACCGCGCTGGTCGACAAGCTCGGCGGCCTCGGCAACGGCCTGGGCCTCAACGAGGACGGCACCGGCCTCTACTACCAGCGCGAGAGCAGTTCGCCGCGCGGCGCCATGGACTTCAACGACTTCGCGATCTGGAACCGTGCGCTCACGAGCGCCGAGCTCAACAGCATCTTCAAGTCGGGCCAGCCGCTGTCGAGCCTGCCCTGAGCCCAGATCACCTTCAGCCCCAAGACAACAACGCCCACAGAGGACATCAACCATGCAACTTCACTCGTCTCTCCTCGCGCGACTCGCACCCGCGCTCGTCCTGGCCTGCGTCCTGTCCGCCTGCGGTGGCGGCAGCGGCGGCAGCGGCTTCTTCGGCGGCACGCCGACGACTCCAGGCACGCCCACCACGCCTGCCACGCCCACGCAACCCGATACCGGCGCCGCTCCCGTGAAGAGTTGCGCACCCTGAGCCCCACATCCAGCCCCAAGCCATGCCCCAACAAGAGAAGAACAAACCCATGACGAATTCACGTCGCAAGTTCCTCACCGGCACCGCCACCACCGGCGCCGCCGCCCTCGCACTCTCGGCCTTTCCCCCCAGCATCCGCCGCGCGCTGGCCATTCCGGCCAACAACGCCACCGGAACGATCAAGGACGTCGAGCACATCGTCATCCTGATGCAGGAGAACCGCTCCTTCGACCAATACTTCGGCACCCTGATGGGCGTGCGCGGCTTCGGCGACCGCTTCACCATTCCGCTGCCCAAGGGCCTGAACGTGTGGCAGCAAAGCGATGCCAACGGCAAGGTCATCCTGCCCTACCACCTCGACAGCCGCAAAGGCAACGCCCAGCGCGTGAGCGGCACGCCGCATTCGTGGAGCGACGGCCAGAACGCCTGGGACGGCGGCCGCGCCTACCAGTGGCCGCGCTACAAGAACAACGCGTCGATGGGTTACTTCAAGGAAGCGGAAGTCACCTTCCAGTTCGCGCTGGCCAACGCCTTCACGCTGTGCGACGGCTATCACTGCAGCATGCACACGGGCACCAACTCCAACCGCATGTTCCACTGGACCGGCACCAACGGCCCCTCGGGCCAGGTCGGCACGGGCGTCGCGGGCGTGGCCTCGGTCGTCAACGAATGGGACGACATCGGCCCCTCGACCAGCGGCTACGAGTGGAAGACCTACCCCGAGCGCCTGCAGGAGGCCAAGGTCAGCTGGTTCATCTACCAGAACATGCCCGACAACTTCACCGACAACCCGCTGGCGGGCTTCAAGCAATACCGCCAGGCCAACGAGGCCTCGGGCAAGCCGGTGAGCAACGACACGGCGTCACCCGCCTACGACCCGGCCAGCGACGATGCAGGCAACCCGCTCTACAAGGGCATCGCCAACACCATGCCCGACGGCGGCTTCCTCGAGCAGTTCCGCCAGGACATCAAGAACGGCAAGCTGCCGCAGGTGTCGTGGATCATCGCGCCGGCCACCTACTCCGAGCACCCCGGACCGTCGAGCCCCGTGCAAGGCGGCTGGTACATCCAGCAGGCGCTGGACGCGCTCACCGCCGTGCCCGAGGTGTGGAGCAAGACCGTGCTGCTCATCAACTTCGACGAGAACGACGGCTACTTCGACCACTATCCCTCGCCGGCAGCGCCCTCGCTCAACCCCGACGGCACGATGGCCGGCAAGACCACGCTGCCCGAGTCCGACCTCGCCGTGGAACGCTTCACCCACCCGAAGCCGCCGGGCACCAGCAGTCAGCCCGCACCCGACGGCCGCGTCTACGGACCCGGCGTGCGCGTGCCGATGTACGTCATCTCGCCCTGGAGCCGCGGCGGCTGGGTCAACTCGCAGGCCTTCGACCACACCTCGGTGCTGCGCTTCATCGAGGCGCGCTTCGGTGTGAAGGAGACGAACATCTCGCCGTTCCGCCGTGCGGTGTGCGGCGACCTCACGAGCGCGTTCAACTTCGCGACGCCCAACAGCGAAGCGCTGCCCACGCTGGCAGGGCGCACCACCAGGGACGCAGCCGACAAGCTGCGTGCCGACCAGCAGGCGCTCGCACAGGTGGCGCTGCCCCTCGACCCGCAACTGCCCCGCCAGGCCACCGGCACGCGCCCCTCGCGCGCCCTGCCCTACGAGCTGCACGTGAGCGGCCGCGCCGATGCCGTCAACGGCCAGATGCGGCTGATCTTCAAGAACAGCGGCAAGGCCGCTGCCGTGTTCCACGTCTACGACAAGCTCAACCTCGACCGCCTGCCCCGCCGCTACATGGTCGAACCCGGCAAGCAGCTCGACGACACCTGGAGCCCCGCCAGCGACAACAGCGGCTTCTACGACCTTTGGGTGCTCGGTCCGAACGGCTTCCACCGCCACTTCAAGGGCGACCTCAACAAGCTGCGCGCCGGCGGCTCGCCCAACCCCGAGGTGCGCGTGTGCTACGACGTGACCAACGGCAACGTCTCGGTGGAGATGCTCAACGGCGGCAGCGGTGCCGCGAAGTTCACGGTGCGCGCCAAGGCCTACCGCGACGACGGCCCGTGGACCGCCACGGTCAACGGCGGCGCCAAGGCCGAGCAGGCCTGGGTGCTGGCCAGCAGCGGGCAGTGGTACGACTTCGCCGTCACCTGCGACTCCGACCCGGCCTTCTACCGCCGCTTCGCCGGCCGCGTGGAAACCGGCAGGCACTCGGTGAGCGACCCGGCCATGGGCCTGATCGACCTCTGAGGGCGGCATAGGCGTGCGGGTGTGCGGTCGGTTGATCGCGCATCCGCATGGGCGTACTCGGGCACACGGGCACAATGGCGCGGCTTTCGCGCCTGCCCGGGGCGGCCGTCTCGCGACGCCGCCTTTTTCACTTCTTCCCTCAAGCCGCGTTTCCATGCTCCAAGAAGAACGATTCCTGCGTATCCGCAGCCTGCTGGCCACCTTCTCGCGGCTGAGCGTGGAGCGCATCGTCCAGGACCTTGCCGTGTCGCGCGAAACCGTGCGGCGCGACCTGGTCGAACTCGAGAGCCTGGGCGAACTGCGGCGCGTGCACGGCGGCGCAGTCGCGGTCAAGGCGGAGCCCGAACCGCCGCTGGCGGTACGGCTGGTGGCGCGGCAGCGCGAGAAGCGCGCCATCGCCAAGGCCGCTGTCGCCCTGCTGCAGCCGGGCCAGACCATCTTCATGGACGCTGGCAGCACCATGTCGATCTGCGCGGAAGAAATCGCCACGCTCAGCGGCATGACGGTCATCACCAATTCGCTGAGCATCGCGCTCAAGCTCGCGGGCGCGGGCGAAGGCCGGCTCACCGGCAACCAGACCATCCTGCTGGGCGGCCAGATCGACGTGAAGGCGCAGGCCACCTTCGGCGACACCACGGTGGAAGCCATCCACCGCTACCGCGCCGACATCGCGCTGCTGTCGCCCGTGGGCCTGCATGCGAAGCACGGGGCCATGAGCTTCGAGCACCACGAGGCCACCGTCGCACGCGCCATGGCCGAGCAGGCGCAGCAGCTGGTACTGCTGGCCGACCACGCGAAGATCGGCCAGGCCAGCCGCGTGACGTACGCGCGCACGGCGGACGTCGACGTGGTCGTCACCGACGCCAAGGCGCGAGAACTGCCCGGCCTTTCGGGGCTGCGCAAGGCCTGCGAGCGGGTGATCCTGGCCTGATGCCGGCGCTGAGCGGCGAGCTCAGCCGCCTCGCCGCGAGAAATAGCGGCCGGGCGATTCCCCGAAGGCCTTGCGGAACATCGCGATGAAGTTGCTCGGCGTCGCATAGCCGAGCGCATCGGCGACGCCCGCGACGGACTCGCCGTTGGCAAGCCTCTCGAGTGCCGTCGCAAGCCGCGCCTGCTGGCGCCACTGGATGAAGCTCATGCCCGTCTGCGCAACGAAGTGGCGGCGCGCGCTTCGTGCCGAGAGGCCTGCCCATGCCGCGAGCTCGTCGAGCGTTCGCGGGTCTTCAGGATGCTCGATCAGGAGATTGGCCATCGTCACGAGACGGCGCTCGGTCGGCATCGGCAGGCCGAGCGGCTCGCGCGGACCGAGCCGGATCTCGTCCAGCAGCACCGCGACCAGGCGCTCCTGCTCGGGCTGCAGATGTTCGCTGCCGCTCCAGCTGGCGGCGCGGCGCACCAGGGCGTGCAGCACCTCGCCGACACCCATCACGCAGGGCTCATCCGGAAGGCCGGTGCCGGCGTCGGGCCGGAGCATCACGCCCCAGCCGCTCAGGGCGCCGCTCACGCTCACCTTGTGATCGACACCGGGCGGAATCCATCCGGCGCGGTGCGGCGGCAGCAGCCATGCGCCGCGCGCGGTGCGCACGCGCACCAATCCACGATCGATGCAGAAGAGCTGGCCGCGTACGTGGCTGTGCCAGTCGTATTCGCGGGTGCCGAGCCGGAATTCGCTTTCAGGCTCGTCGCTGCCCCAGAAGGCAAAGAGCACCGGCCCGTCGGCACGCTCGCTGGGGTCGGGAGATGCGCTCGTGCCCGCTCGGGCCGACGTTGGTCGATGTTGGCCGTTTCTCATTGTTTTTCGTCCCGATGAAATTATCAGGCCACCGCATCCGGCACTTAGCCTCGAATGAAGGAGAAACAACGGATGCACCAGCAATCACATGTCTCGATCATCGGCGCGGGCCTCGGCGGCCTCTGCCTCGCCCAGGGCCTGCGGCGCGCGGGCATTGCTTTCGACGTCTACGAGCGTGATCCGGCTGCCGCCAGCCGCAGCCAGGGCTACCGGATCAGGATCGACGCCGACGGGCAGGCCGCGCTGGCACGGTGCCTGTCGCCGGAGCTCTACGAACTGTTCCGGCGCAGCTGTGGCGGCAGCTCGGGCGGCGTCCGCTTTGTCGGCAGCGACCTGGAGCCGGTGCCAGGACGCCCCGCCAGAAGCTGGCGCGCCACTGACTCCGGCAATGCGCCTTCCCGACCCCACGATCTCAGCGCGAACCGCCAGACGCTGCGGGAGATCCTGCTGTGCGGACTGGAAGGCCGCGTGCACTTCGGCAAGGCCTTCCGCCGCTTCGAGGCCCTCGACGACAACGACGCGCGGATCGTCTTCGAGGACGGCAGGGAAGCGAGGTCGACGCTGCTGGTCGGCGCCGACGGAGCGAACTCGGCCGTGCGCAGACAGCTCGCTCCCGGCGCCGAGCCCGTCGACACCGGCGCAGCCTGCATCTACGGCAAGACCATCGCGACAGCCGCATTGCGCGAGAGCCTCGGCGCGGACCTTTGGGCGGGCACCTCCGTGGTCTTCGCCGACGGCTTCGCGGTGATCCTGGACCCGATGCTGTTCCAGCAGCCGTTGCCAGCCATGGCGGCGACGCTTGCACCCGCCTGCTCGCTGGAGCCTGTCGACGACTATCTCTACTGGGCGTTCATCGGTCCTCGCGCAAGGCTCGGGCTGGGTCCCGGGCAATTGCCGGATCAGGCACGGCTGCCCGCGCTCGTCGAGGCGGTCGTGCGGCAATGGCATCCCCGGCTTCGCACGCTGTTCGCACAGGGCGACATCCGCACCCTCGCGGTGCTGCCGGTGCGCAGCTCGCCGCCGGAAATCGCGGCATGGAGCCCCGGTCCCGTCACTTTGCTCGGCGACGCGGTCCACGCCATGAGCCCCGCCGGAGGCGTCGGCGCCAACACGGCGCTGCGGGACGCCGCGGCGCTCGCCCGTGCCATGGCCGGCGAGCGCTCGTCGCTCACTGCCGTTTCCGCCTACGAGACCGCGATGCGCGCATGGGCCAGGGCCGCCATCACGGCTTCCAACGACGGTGCGCGCAGCCTGTTCGATACCGGCACGCTCCACGGCAACTGAAGGCATGCCGGCACGCGGTCGCCGGGCTATGCTGCGCGACCACATGCCGCGACACGACGCCTCCGCCAAGCTCCCAGCTTTTTCTTCTTCGCTGCGTGCAGCGCTGCTGTGCGGCGCCCTGATGCCTGTACCGGCACTCGCCGCGCCGGTCTGCCTCGACACCGCCACGCAGGACCCGCCACCCGCGCGCGCCCTCGCCATGGCCAGCTTCGCCATGCAGGAGCACGAAGCGTTCGGCGGCCAGGCGATGGATGCCGAAGGCCGCATGACCGAGGCCGGCGACTCCGAAGCCGAGGACACGCGCCGCACCGTGCCCGGACTCGCGCCGTGGCAGCGCGTGCTGGGCTACTGGAAGGCGGTCGACCCGCGGCTGCCCTCGCAGGTGCGCTTCGGCGCCCTGCGGCCGGCCGACCGCCATCTGCTGATGCAGGCGCTGAACGAGGCGACGGCCGGACGCCTGCAAGGCATGGGCGTGGGTCCCGACGAGGGGCTGGATTCATCCGAACTGCGCGCCGTGCAGGCAGCGCTGGCACGCACCGCGGTGATCGACACGCCCTGGTCCGCAGCCTTCATCAGCTGGCTGGCACGGCAGGCCGGACTGGCCGAAGAGGAATTCGTGTTCTCCGAAGCACATGCCGACTACGCGGGAGCCGCGTGGCAGGCCGGTGTCGACGAAGGCTTCGGCCGCGGCACGCGCTATGCGCTGCGGGCCTGTGACCTCAGGCGCACGCCGCCGCGCGTCGGCGACCTGGTCTGCCAGGCGCGCGGAACAGGCGCCGAGCTCGACACCTTCGACAAGATCGGCGAGGTGCTGGCCGCGCGGACCACCGGCGGCGAGCCGCTTCCCATGCATTGCGACGTGGTGGTGGCGGTGGATGCCACGGGCTTCGATACCGTGGGCGGCAACGTGCTGCAGTCGGTCACGCGGCGCCGGCTCGATTTCGCGCCGGGCACGCGGTGGCTGGACCCGAGCTACCTGCCCGAGGGATGCGCTTCGGGCACGCCGGGCTGCATCGATCGCCACATGAGCCGGCAGCCCTGGTCGCTGCTTCTGCAGTGGCGATGAGCGGCCGTGTCTCTTACTTGTAGTACGCCTCGACGGCGCCCTTGAGCTTGATCAGCAGCGGCTTGCCCTTGCGGTCGAGCGTCTTGCCGGCGGGCACCTTGATCCAGCCTTCGCTGATGCAGTATTCCTCGACGTCGAGGCGGTCCTTGCCGTTGAATCGGATGCCGATGTCGTGCTCGAAGGCGGCAGCCACGTGGTGCGGGCTGCGCGGGTCGATGGAGAGATGGTCGGGGAGAGGTGGGCGGGAGGTGGCTTCTGTCATGGCGCGTGATGATAGGGGCTCCGGCACGGGTTCCCTTTTCCGGAACCCGTCGGCGCCTACCGGCGCTTGCGGTGCCGGCGCGGTGGCGGCTTGGGGCCGAACCCCAAGGCGGCGCGCGCCAGTGCGTCGGCCTCGCCGTTGCGATGGCGCGGAATCCAGTGCAGGCGCACGTCGTCGAAGCTGCCCAGCAGTGCACGGGCTTCGTCGAAGAGGCCGGCCAGGCGGACGATGGGTGCGGGCTCGGGCCCGGTCGCGCCAAGCTGCTCGACCAGGATGCTGTTGTCGCTGTAGGCCCGCACCGCCGTCGCACCGCGCTCGCGGAGGTCACGCAGCGCGAGCGTCAGCGCCAGCAGTTCGGCCTCGTTGTTGCAGCCCGTGGTGTGCGTGGCCTGCGAGAGCGTGTGGCGGCTGCCGTCCGGCGCGGTGATGACGGCACCGATGCCCATTCGGCCCGGATTGGGCATGGCGCTGCCGTCGCAATGCACGACCCACGGCGCGCTGCCGGCCTCCTGTTCGTCCCCAGCACTCATCCGGTCGGTCTTCAGCAGTTGTTGCGCTTGATGCCGGCGAGGTTCTGGCAAGGCCGCTGGCCGGGCGGCGGACCGGGGTCTTGCGCATGCGGCGGACGCGGCCTGCGGATGGGGCGCACGCCGTCGTAGTACGGGTCGGGGCTCAGGATGACCACACCCGGCGGATCCGCCGCGGCCTGCGGCAGGCTCTCTTCCGGATAGCGCGGAATGATGGCCGGCCCGGAGGGCGGATTGCCCGCCACCCGGCTCGGCGGCGCGACCGGAGGTGTCGGCGAGGCCTGCGGCGGCGTGTAGTCGCGCCGGGCCGGGTCGGGCGGAGGCGATTCGAGGATCGGCACCTGCCGCGACTGCTTGCTGCCCGGCGGGCAGGCCACGTTCGTGTACGACACGGCCCCGCTGGCATCGGTGCAGCGCACCACCTCGGCGGCGTGCGCACCGAGCGCAGCGGCGGAGATCGACAGGAAGATGGCCAGGGAACGCATCGGATGGGTCGGTTGCCCGGAAAGGATTGGAAACAGGCCGACTGTAGCCCTACCCCGATCCGCTTGCGAGCCCCCCGGCACCCGGCCCCACCCGTGGCGTCGTCATTCCGGCTGGATGCCGGCCGCGCGGATCACCTGCCCCCACTTCTGCGATTCCGCCGCCTGGAACCGGGCCAGCCCCTCTGGCGTGCTGGTGGCTGCTTCGCCGCTGGTGGTGGCCTGATAGGCGACGACGGCGGGCGCAGCGGACACCTTGACCATCATCTCGTTGAGCTTCTGCGTGATGGCGGCCGGTGCGCCTGGCGGGAGGTAAACGGCCGTCCAGTAGGACATGTCGTAGCCCTTCACGCCGGCCTCCTCCACGGTGGGCAGCGCGGGCACGGCCTCGAGCCGCTTGCTGCCGCTGACGGCCAGCGCACGCAGCTTGCCGCTTCTCACCTGCGGCAGCGCCGTCGGCGCGTCGGCGAACATGAAATCGACCTGTCCGCCCAGCAGGTCCGTGATGGCCAGAGGATTGCTTTTGTAGGGCACGTTCACCACATCGATGCCAGCCATCTGCTTGAGCAGTTCGCTGGCCACACGGCTGGACGAACTGCCGCTGCCGAAGTTGAGCTTTCCAGGCGACTTCTTTGCGGCCGCGATGAGGTCGGCCACCGACTTGATCGGCGAATCGGCATTCACCAGCAGCAGCATGTGGCCCTTGGACAGCAGCGTGACCGGCGTGAAATCCTTCACCGGGTCGTAGGGCAGCTTCCTGAAGAGGTGTTCGTTGGCCGCGTGCGTGGTGTTGGTGGTCATGAGCACGGTGTAGCCGTCGGGCGCGGCCTTGGCCACGTATTGCGCGGCGATGAAGCCGCTGGCGCCGGCGCGGTTGTCCACGATGACCGGCACCTTGTACTCGGCGCCCAGCGCCTGCGCCATGCTGCGCGCCTGCTGGTCGGTGCCGCTGCCCGCGCCGAAGGGCACGACGATGGTGATGGGCTTGGCGGGGTACGGCTGGGCATGGGCCGAGGCGATGGTCAGCACGGCCGCGCAGAGCGCCGTGGCTGCGCGGAGTCGGGAAGCGAAGGTCGGCACGGTGTTGTCTCTTTCTGTGGTTTGTTTTCTTCTTCGGCTCGCCGGATGGCGGCAGCGATCAGTGGCGGAAGCGCCCGAGCGTGCCCGCCCGCATGAGCTTGCCCGGCAGCGGGTGACCGACGATCTCCTCGGCCATGCGCGCGCAGCCGATGAGCGCATCGAGGTCCACGCCGGTCTCGATGCCCATCTCCTCGCACATGAAGGCCAGGTCCTCGGTGCAGATGTTGCCGGCCGCCCCGGTATGGCCTGCGAACGGGCAGCCGCCCAGGCCGGCGCAGGCGCTGTCGAAGGTGTCGATGCCCATCTGCAGGCCCATGAGCGCATTGGCCATCGCGGTGCCGCGCGTGTCGTGCAGGTGCAGGCCCAGCCGCAGATCGGGCCAGCGCTCGCGCACCGCGCCCACCACCGAGGCGATGGCGTTGGGCTGGGCCCAGCCCACGGTGTCCGCCAGCCGCAGGATCGGCAGGTGCAGGCCGAACTCGGCCATCACCTCGAGCATCTGCGCCACGCGCTCCACCACGGTGGCCGGGGCGATCGCGCCTTCGAGATTGCAGCCGAAGGCCGTGGTGACGATGCCGCGCGTCACCGCAACGCCGTGGTCGACGCAGAAGGCCAGCGTCTCGCGCTGCGACTCCCGCAGCGCGTCCAGGCCTTTGCCGTTGTTGCGCACCGAGAAGGCTTCCGACGCGCTGGTGCCGATGGTGCCTTCGATGTCGAGCTGCGTGCGCATCGCGCGCTGCATGCCGCGCAGGTTGAGCCACAGGCCGGTGTAGCGCACGCCCTCGCGCTTGCGGATGGCCCGGGCGACCTCCTCGGCGTCGGCCATGCCGGGCACGCGCTCGGGGTTCACGAAGGAGACGCACTGCACCTCCTCCAGCCCGGTTTCGGCCAGCGCCTCGATGAAGCGCACCTTGTCGGCGGATGCGATGGGGCCGGCCTCGATCTGGAAGCCCTCGCGCGGGCCTTCCTCGTGCAGATGGACGCGGCGCGGCAGATCAGGCATGCGTGCTCCCTTCCTTCGACGGCACGGCGGGCGCGCCGAATTCCGCATTGTGCTGGCCCAGCCGCGGCGCGACCGAGCGGTGCGACGGCCGCTGGCCATCGATCGACAACGGCAGCGCGGTGAGCCTGAAGTCTTCTCCCGGCACGCCCTGCAGCATGCCGAGCGCCTCGACTTGCGGATGCGCGATGGCCTCGGGCAGCGTGTGCACCGGCGCGCAGGGCACGCCGGCCGCGGCGAAACGCGCGCTCCACTCGTCGCGGGTGCTTGCGCGCAGCAGCGCCCCGATCTGTGCGAGCAGTTCGGCCTTGTGGCGCAGCCGCATGCGGTTGGTGGCGAAACACTCGTCGGCGATCCAGTCGTCGCGGCCGAGCTCGTGCGCGAACTTGGCGAAGAGCCGGTCGTTCCCGCAGCACACCAGCAGCGGCGCGTCGGCGGTGTCGAAAGCCTCGTAGGGCACGAAGCCTGGGTGGCCCGAGCGATGGCGATCGGGCTGGCGGCCCTCGTTGGCATAGGCGTCGGACTTCTGGCCGGTCCAGACCAGCGCGGTCTCCAGCAGCGAGGCACTCACCACGCCGCCCCTGCCTGTGACATGGCGCCGCTGCAGCAGCGCCAGTGCGCCGATCACCGCCCACATGCCGGTGCCCTGGTCGCACACCGAGGCACCGGTGCGCATGGGCGGGTCGTCCGGTCCGCCGTTGATGCTCGACAGGCCGCTGAAGGCCTGGATGAGCGGCTCGTAGCCCGGCTGGATTGCGAGCGGCCCGGTATGGCCGAAGGCGGAAATGCCGCAGTAGACGAGGCGCGGATGGCGCGCGCACAGCGATGGCCCGTCGATGCCCATCGACTCGGTGACGCCCGGGCGCAGGTTGTGGATGAGGATGTCGGCCTCCCCTGCGAGCCGCTCGAACACGGCCATGCCCTCGGCACTCTTGAGATCGATGGCCACCGACTTCTTGCCGCGGTTGAACACGTGAAAGTTGAGCGCGTCGCCGTGCCGGAACGCCGGGCCCATGTGGCGCGCGTCGTCGCCGCCTTCGATGCGTTCGAGCTTCACCACGTCGGCGCCAAGGTCCGCGAGGATGGCGCCGGCGAACGGGCCGGCCAGCACCTGTCCGAGTTCGAGCACCCGGATGCCTTCCAGAATTCCTTGCATGACTCGTGCCCCGCAGGGGGTTGTCTCCGTTGTAGATGGCTCGAAGTCTGGCCTCCGCTCACTGATCTGGGAAGACGAATGTTTCTATATCTGTGATAACTTGAGCGGATCAATTCCCGAGGAAGTGCCTTGCGAGTCGACATCACGCTGCAGCAGCTGGAGGCCTTCGCCGAGGTCGCGAAGACCTCGAACTTCCGCGCCGCCGCATCGGCGCTGCACGTGTCGCAGCCGGCATTGAGCCGCACCATCCGCATCGTCGAGGACCTGGCCGGCGCACGGCTCTTCGACCGAGACACGCGGCATGTCGAACTCACGCCCGCCGGGCGCGAGCTGCTGCCGATCGCACTGCGCATCCTGGAGAACTTCAACAGTTCGTTCAGCGAGCTGTCGCAGTTCCTGGAGGGGCGCAGCGGGCACCTGACCATCGCGGCGCTGCCATCGACCGGCGTGGCCCTGCTGCCCAATGCGATCGCCGAGTTCCGCCGCAGCCATCCGCAGGTGGCGTTCTCGTTCGTCGAGGGGCCGGCGGAGCTGGTGCGCTCCACGGTGGACGAAGGCAAGGCCGACTTCGGCATCAGCGTGCGTCCCGGGCCGCAGGAGCCGATGCTCTATCGACATCTCATCGACGACCCGTTCATGCTGCTGTGCCGGCGCGACGACCCGCTCGCGTCGCGAGCCTCGGTCGCGTGGTCGGTGTTCGCGACGCGGCCCTTCATCGCCAGTGGGTTCCGCAGCAGCATCCGCCCGATCACAGACGCGGCCTTCCTGCAGCGCGGGCTGCAGGTGGTGCCGGCGCTGGAGTACCCGAGCGTGGCTGCCGCGGGCGCGCTGGTCGCGGCAGGGCTGGGCATCACAGCCCTGCCCCGGCTGGCGCTGCAGCTCGCGCACAACGACGATCTGGTGACGGTGCCGCTGCAGAGGCCGGTCATGTCGCGGCCCATCGGGCTGGTGACGCGGGCGGGCCGCTCGCCCTCGCCGGTGAGCCGGGCCTTCATGGACCTGCTGCACAGCCGGGAAGCCGCCCGCTGAAACCGAGCTTTCGCTCTGCGGCATGATCGCGGAATGGACATCTCCCGACCGCGTCCCCTCGTCATCGTCAAGCTGGGAAGCACCTTCGAGGCCCTGCGCGCGCAGCAGGGCGGCGACTTCGAACACTGGATCGCCGACGGGCTCGGCGAACACGCGCTGCCGCTGCTGGTGATCGATCCGCGCCGGGGCGACGCCCTGCCCGACCCCGCCGGCGTGGCCGGCGCAGTGGTCACCGGCTCGCATTCGATGGTGTCGCACCGCGAGCCCTGGAGCGAAGCCACCGCCGCCTGGCTTGCGCAGCTGGTCGCGCGCGACACGCCGGTGCTGGGCATCTGCTACGGCCACCAGCTGCTCGCGCATGCCCTGGGCGGCGAAGCCGGCGACCATCCGCAGGGCGCCGAAGTCGGCACCGTCACCGTCACGCTCGGCGAGGCCGCCGCCACCGACGCGCTGCTGCAGGGCCTGCCCGCGCAGTTCCCCGCGCATGCGGTGCACTGGCAGAGCGCGTTGCGCCTGCCCGAAGGCGCCGTGCCGCTGGCCCGCAACGACCATGAGCCGGTGCACGCCTTCCGTGTCGGCCGGCACGCCTGGGGCGTTCAGTTCCACCCCGAATTCAGCGCCGACGCCATGCGCGGCTACATCGGCATGCTGGCCGGCGAGCTGGCCGCCAAGGGCGCCGACGCGGCCGCGCTGCGCGATGGCGTGGTCGACACCGATGCGGCCGCCAGCGTGCTCGGCCGCTTCGCGCGCATCGTCGAGGCGCACCGGCAGGCCTGAACGCCTGTCCTGCCCTGTCCCGGCCTGCCCCGGCCTGTCCGACAGGTGGCGCCCGCGCGTCGGACCGCGACTACAGGCTGCGCCCGCCGCTTCGGTTAAGGTGCGGTCCATCGGCCGCCAGCCAGTCCTATTTCTTCCTTCGCTCTTCATGACCACACCATCCCCCGTGCCGGGCCGCAAGCATTTCTCGATGATCCGGGAGTTCCACCTCGCCGACGTGTTCACGCTCGGCAATGCGGCGTGCGGCGTTGGGGCGGTCTTCCTGGCGATGGCCTTCATGGCGAGCCATTCGCTCGCGCAGTTCATGTGGGCCGCAGCGCTCGCGCCCACGGCCTTCGTTTTCGACGTGCTCGACGGCCGCATCGCGCGCTGGCGGCAGACGCAGTCGGCCCTCGGGCGCGAGCTCGACTCGCTGGCCGACGTGATCTCCTTCGGCGTGGCGCCCGCGGCGCTCGGCTTCGCGGCGGGGCTCGATGGCGGCTGGGACTGCGCCATCCTGGTCTATTTCGTCTGCTGCGGCGTGAGCCGGCTCGCCCGCTTCAACGTGACGGCCGAGACGCTTTCGGCCGGTTCCGACAAGGTGAAGTACTTCGAGGGCACGCCCATCCCGACCAGCGTGGTGCTGGTGGCCGTGCTGGCGTATGCCGCATGGCAGGGCCGCATCGGCGCCGACGTGTGGGGCGGCGCATGGGTCGTCGGGCCCTGGCAGCTGCATCCGCTGGCGCTGCTGTTCGCGCTCTCGGGCACGCTCATGATCAGCAAGACGCTGCGCATTCCCAAGTTCTGACCGTTCGCCCGTCGAGGCCGCAGGAGACACACTCATGACCATGAAGCTGTATTTCGACCCGCACAGCCGGGCGCAGGTGGCGAAGTGGATGCTCGACGAAGCCGGCGTCGACTACGAGATCGTGCCCACCCTCATCCGGGATAAGGCGCACAAGACGCCAGAGTTCCTCAAGATCAACCCGGCCGGCAAGCTGCCCGCGCTGGTCGACGGCCGCACGCGCATCTTCGAGAACGCGGCGATCTGCATGTACGTGGCGGAGAAGTTTCCCGGCAAGCGGCTGGCGCCGCCCGTCGGCTCGCCCGAGCGGGGCCGCTACCTGTCGCTGATGGTCTATTCGACCTCGCAGCTCGAGCCCGCGATGGGCGACGCCATCCTGAAGATCCGCAGCAACAACAGCGCGCGCGGCTGGACCGACTTCGAGGCGGCCAAGGACGCGGTCGAACGCGAGCTGGGCGACGGCCCCTACCTCTTCGGGGCACAGTTCACGGCGGCCGACGTCATGATCGGCTCGATGTTCATCTGGCACCGCGCATTCGGCGGCCGCTCGAACCGCCCGAAGATCGATGCGTACATCCACCGCCTGCAGGCCCGTCCCAAGGGCATGAAGTTCGGCTGAACCCGGCGCGGCGTGCCGCGCTGGTGACAACGCGCGGCGAAGGCACGTCCTTTAATCGGCTTGCTTGTTCCCATCCAAGAAGAGAGACGCCCGCATGACATCGAAGAACGCAACGCCCTCCCGGTTTCCGCTCACGGCCCTTTCGCTGGGCCTGGCCGCCCTGCTTACCGCCTGCGCGAGCACGCCGCCGCCCGGCGGGCGCAGCGTGACCATCGAGCGCACCACCTTCGGCATCGCGCACATCACCGCGCCCGACTACGAGGGCCTGGCCTACGGCAGCGCCTACGCGCATGCGCAGGACAACGTCTGCCAGACGGCCGAGCACCTGCTCACGCTGCGCGGCGAGCGCTCGCAGTTCCTCGGCGCGCAGAACACCGGCGAGCTGGGCCTGGGCCGCGCGCCGAACGCGCAGATCGACCTGTTCATCCGCTATCACATGGACGACGCCGCGCTGGCACGCGCGGGCGCCACCACCAGCCCCGAGGTGCAGGCCGCGTTGCGCGGCTACGTGGCCGGCTACAACCGCTACCTGCAGGACGCCGGCCACAATGGCCTGCCCGAAGCCTGCCGCGGCAAGCCCTGGGTGCGCCCGATGACGGCCGCCGACCTGTCGCGCGCCACCGAGATGTCGATGATCCAGGGCGGCCTGGGCGCACTGGCCGGCGCCGTGCTGGCCGCAGTGCCGCCCGCGCCCGGAGCGAAGACCGGCGCCGCGCCGGTCGAACTGAAGGAAGCCGTCGCCGAGATCGGCCGCCACAGCTTCAACGCCAACCCCGAGGGCGGCGAGCTCGGCTCCAACGGCTGGGCCTTCGGGCGCAACGCCACGCCGGACGGCAGCGGCCTGCTGCTGGGCAATCCGCACTTCCCGTGGAACGGCACCAACCGCTTCTGGCAGATGCACCTGACCATCCCCGGCAAGCTCGACGTGATGGGCGCGACCGGCGGCCTGAGCCCCGTGGTGGCGATCGGCTTCAACAAGGACGTGGCCTGGACCCATACCGTCTCGACCGGCAAGCGCTTCACGCTCTACGAACTGAAGCTCGACCCCGCCGATCCGACCACGTACCTGGTCGACGGGCAGCCGCGCAAGATGCTCGCGCGCACCGTGACCCTGCCCGCCGCCGCAACGGGCGGCAGCGCGCCCCAGGCACAGCACACCTTCTATTCCACCGACTGGGGCCCGGTGATCTCGCTGCCGCGCGCCGGCCTGGGCTGGACCGCGCAGAAGGCCTACGCCATCCGCGACGCCAACACGCTCAACGTGCGATCGGCCGACGCGTGGATGAAGATGGCGCTGGCGCGCAACGTCACCGAGCTGCGCGCCGCCATGGGCAACCAGGGCATGCCGTGGATCAACACCATCGCCGCCGACCGCGACGGCAACGCGATGTACGCAGACCTGTCGGTGGTGCCCGACGTGTCGGCCGAGATGCTCAGGAGCTGCGCGCCCTCGCCCGCCGCCGCGGCGCTGCTCAACGCGGCCGGTCTGGCGGTGCTCGACGGCTCGCGCAGCGCCTGCGCCTGGAACCGCGACAGCGCCGCCGCCGCGCCCGGCATCATCGCGCCGGCACGCATGCCGGTGCTCGTCACGCCCGACTACGTGCAGAACAGCAACGACAGCTTCTGGCTCAGCAACCCCGACGTCGCACCGGCGGCGGGCATCTCGCCGCTGGTGGGCCCCGTCGGCGTGCCCCAGCGGCTGCGCACGCGCAGCGGCATCCTGGAGATCCGCAGCCGCCTGGCGGGCACCGACGGCCTGCCCGGCAACCGCATGGGCGCGGCCGAGCTGCGCAGCGTGATCTTCCGCGACAGGAACCTCGCTGGCATGCTGGTGATGGACGACCTGCAGGCAGCCTGCCGCGCCGCCGGCAGCGCGCTCGACACCGACCAGGCGCTGGGCTGCCGCGTGCTCTCAGCCTGGGACCGCACCAGCAACGCCGACTCGAAGGGCGCACCGCTCTTCCGCGAGTTCTGGCGCAAGGCCAAGGACATCCCGAAGGTCTGGCGCCTGCCCTTCGACCCCGCGCAGCCGGTGGCGACGCCGGCCGGGCTCGACATGGCCACGCCGGTCACGCGCGAGGCCGTGTTCAAGGCGCTGGGCGAGGCCGTCGGCATCCTGCGCACCGCCGGCTTCGCGGCCGACGTGCCGCTGGGCGTGCCGCAGTCGCGCCTGGTGCGCGGCCAGAAGATCGCGCTGCACGGCGGCGACGAGTTCGAGGGCGTGCTCAACAAGCTGGAGTCGCAGGGCCAGTCGCTGATCGACCCGAAGGGCTACAACGTCAACTACGGCAGCAGCTACATGCAGGTCGTGAGCTTCGACGCCAACGGCCCCGTCGCCCAGGGCCTGCTGACATACGGCCAGAGCAGCGACCCCGCCTCGCCGCGCGCCTACGACCAGCTGCCGCTGTTCGCGGCCAAGCAGTGGCATCCGCTGCCCTTCCACCGCGCCGATGTGCAGGCGCAGCGCGTGGGCGCGCCGCTGCAGCTCGCTTACTGACCGATCGATACCACCTTCCATCCATGTCGACACAGACCGCTACCCCCGCCCACACCCGACCCAGCGGGCTCGACCAGCTGATCCGCATCGCCGCGGACCAGCCGCTCTCGCCCGACTGCGACCATTTCTACTTCCTGCGCCATGGGCAGACCGGCCGCAACGCGCTGCGCATCTTCCAGGCGGTGGACGAGCCGCTGAGCGAGCTCGGCCTGCAGCAGGCCGCGCGCGCCGCCACGCTGCTGGCGGGCGAGCCGATCCGCACGGTGGTGTGCAGCGACGCGCGGCGCGCGAACGACACCGCCTATGCGGTGGCCACCGCGCTCAAGCTGGTGCCGGCCGCGCAGGCCACGCTGCGCGAGCGCAACTTCGGCGCGCTCATCGGCACCTCGTCCGCCAACATCGACTGGGCCTGCGAGCCCGAGGGCGGAGAGACGCTTTCGCAGTTCATCGCACGCACGCGAGAGGCCATCGACACTGCCCTGCGGCTGCCGGCCCCGGTGCTGGTGGTGGCGCACGGCGGTACGCTCTACGCGCTGGCCGCCCTGCTGGGCGTGCCCGTCGACCTCGGCCTGCTCGGCAACGCCCAGCCCTTGCGTTTCGAGCGCCGCGGCCCCATATGGGCCGTGACGCCGCTGCTGCGGCACGCCGACGGCGACGCGGCCCTGGCCTAGTAGCTGCCGGGGATCTTTCCCCACCTCGATGCCGTCCACCCAACGAACCACCACGCACCATGGAATTCAAGGACTACTACAGCGCACTGGGCATCGACCGCACCGCGTCCGACGACGAGGTGCGCAAGGCCTACCGCAAGCTCGCCCGCAAGTACCACCCCGACGTCAGCACCGAGGCCGATGCCGAGCAGCGCATGCGCGACATCAACGAGGCCAAGGACGTGCTGGGCGACAAGGAGAAGCGCGCCGCCTATGACGCGCTGGCCGACCGCGTCGCACGCGGCGGCAGCCCCGAGGGCGACTTCCGTCCGCCGCCGGGCTGGGACGAAGGCTTCGAGTTCCACCGCGGCCCGCGCCAGGGTCCGGCCGACCATGCCGACTTCAGCGACTTCTTCTCTTCGCTCTTCGGCGAGGCCGAGCGACGCGGCGCCGCGCGGCAGAACTTCCGCGCGCGCGGCGAAGACCACCATGCGGCGATCGAGATCACCCTGGAAGACGCCCTCAACGGCGCCGAGCGCGAGATCACGCTGCGCGCGCAGACCATCGACGCGCAGGGCCACCCGCAGTGGAACAACCGCACGCTAAGCGTGAAGATCCCGCCAGGCGTCCACCCGGGCCAGTTCATCCGACTGGCCGGCCAAGGCATGCCCGGCCACGGAGGCGAGCCGCCGGGCGACCTGTACCTCGAAGTGCGCATCGCCCCGCACAAGCTCTACCGCGTGGAGGAGCGCGACCTGTACATGACGCTGCCCGTCACGCCCACCGAGGCCGCGCTGGGCGCGCAGGTTCAGGTGCCGACGCCGACCGGCGGCGTGGTCGAGGTGACCGTGCCGCGCAACGCGCGAAGCGGCCTGAAGCTGCGCCTGAAGGGCCGCGGGCTTGCAGGCAAGACGCCGGGAGACCTGTACCTGCTGATCGAAGTCGCGGTGCCGCCCGCCGACAGCGACGACGCCCGGAAGGCCTACGAGCAACTGGCCCAGGCCACCTCATCCTTCAACCCACGCCAGCATCTGGGAGTCTGAGCATGGTGAATTTCACCCTCACGAGCACCACCGCCATCAGTGCATCGCAGCCGCTCGCGGCGAGCGAACTGGCGCATGCCGTCGGCGCCGACACCGCCTGGGTCGTGCAACTGGTCGAAGTCGGCATCCTGCGCATCGAAGCAGCCGAGGCGCCGCCCGAGCGCTGGGAGTTCTCGAGCACCGACCTGCAGTGCGCACTCGAGGCGCGCAGGCTGGAGCGCGACTTCGGCGTGAACCTCGATGCCGCCGCGCTGATCCTCGACCTGCAGCACGAGGTGCGGCGCCTCAAGGCGGCCCTGCACGCGCACGGCCTTCGATAGGCGGCGCAGGCAGCCCGGCGGGAGGCCGCTTCGCCCTCCCGTCCAAAGGGAAAAGCGGCCCGCCCGCTTGACCTTGACACCGTGCGAAGCCGAAGACTGCGAGCCTTCTCGACACGAAGGAGCTCGCATGAAGAACCCTCGCCACCAAGGCACGCCGGATTCGGCATCGGCATCGGCAACCGCAGCGCAGCCCGAACCGCGATTCGGCATGGAAGAGGCCATCGCCCGTGCAGGCATCTCCGAACGGTTGCTGCGCCAGTGCGAAGCCCGAGGGCTGGTCCTGGGCGCCTTCGGCAGCGGATACAGCCACGAGCACATCGGCGTGCTGCGCTTCGTCCGCCGGGCGCACGCACTGGGCTTCGGCATGGGCGACATCGCCAGGCTGCTCGCGCTGAGACAGGACGAGCACCGCATGAGCGCCGAAGTCAAGAGCGTGGCGCTGACGCGCGCCGAGGAGCTCGAATCGCGCATCGAGGAACTCCAGGCAACGAAGCGCGTGCTGGAGCGCCTCGCGGGCCTGTGCCTGGGCGACCACCAGCCCGCCTGCCCCATCCTCGACGAGCTGCTGGAGCTCAGGGGCTTCGCCTTCGGGCCGGCTACTGCATCTGCTTCAGATTGCCGATACGCACCAGCATCTCGGTGAACATCTGCATGTCGGCATCGAGGTCGGGCACTTCCTTGTACTCCTTGGCGTTGTGCGCGGTGTACTTCTTGCCGGGCATCGCAGGACCGAAGTTGATGGCGTTGGGCATCAGCTTCGCGGTGGTGCTGCCGGCCGTGGGCACGGGCCTGGCTTCGAGGCCGGTGGTGTCGCCGTAGATGTTCAGCAGCGTGGACAGCCATGCGCCCTTGGGGTCGCGCGCCATCCAGTTGCCCTGGTCGTACGCGATCTCGAGCTTCACGTCGCTCGCGCCGGCCCAGGCATCGATCTTCCGCGTGACCTGGGCCTTGAGCTCCTCGGGCGTGCGCCCGCGAGGCATGCGCACGTTGACCGTCACCTCGAGCCGGCCGTCGCTGCCCATGCGCACGAGGTTGGGCGAGAAGGTCAGGGGGCCCATGAAGTCGTCGGCATAGCCGAGGCCCAGCTTCTCGCCGAGATAGCCCGTGCCGTAGAGCGCATCGATGTACCTCGCGGCCTTCAGATAGTGGTTGGAGGCCAGCGGCACGCCCGATTCCTGCAGGAACAGCGCGAGCCGCGGCAGCGGGTTCACGCCCTCCTCGGGTCGCGAGCCATGGGCGGATACACCGGTCACCTTCAGTTCGATGCTGTCGGCACCGCGTGCGATGTCGATGGCGAACTTGCCGCCCTGGCCCTCGTACTTCTTAAGAAAGCCGGGCTTCGCGGCCTCGAGTTTCGCGAGCGCGGCGGCCAGGTCGCCGCCCTTGAGCGTGGCGGTGGCCGTCTGCGAGATCGCATTGGCCGACGCGGCGCCCGTCATCGCCGTGATCGCGGTCGATGCCGGGTCGGCCGCTTCAGCAGGGAACAGCACCTTCAGCGCGCCCGAGCCCTTCTCCGCCACCACCGCCGGGTACTTGCTGTCGAGCACGATGTTGTAGGCCGGCAGCTGCGTCTTCGTGCGGTAGTACTGCATCGCGTCGCCGCCGGTCTCCTCGGTGGTCTCGATCATCAGGCGGATGCTGCGCTCGATGGGCAGGCCGCTTTCCTTCACGGCCTTCATCGCGTAGAGCACCGCCGCGATCGAGCCCTTGTCGTCGATGGTGCCGCGGCCGTAGAGAAAGTCGCCCACGCGCGTCATCCTGAAAGGGTCGAGCCGGGTGCCGTCGTCGAGCACCCATTCGGAGAGCACCGCGGGCACCACGTCGGCATGGGTGAGGATGCCGAACTCCTCCGAGCCCCTGCCCTTCAGGCTGACTTCGAAGATGCGGTTGTCTACGTTGCGGTACGCAAGCCCGAAGTCGCGCGACATCTTCTCGACCAGCTGGCCGAACTCGATGATCGGCGCACTTTCGTGGGGCGGCACCTGTACGTTGCGCACCGTCGGAATCGCCACCATGGTGCCGATACTCGCGATCACGGCCTGCTGGTTCTTAAGACGGTTGTAGAGGCCGAGCAGGCGCGCGACGTTGACGAGATCGTCACCCGCCAGCGATGCCTTGCTGCCGCGGTAGGCATCCACGCTGCCCTGCAGCGTGGGCTGGCTCTTCGCCGCCTGGACGAGGAAGGCATCGAAGTCGGCGGGAGCCTTGCCGGCGTGCCACGCGGCGGCGAGCTGATCGAGCTCGGGTTTCCTGATCGTGTCGGCATGCGCCGGCGAGCCGAGCGCGAGCGCAAGGCCCAGCGAAAGCGCCGACAATGAAAATCGAGATTGCTGCATCAGGGTCTCCCCCTCATTCTGAAAACATCCCGCGACGATAGCCGAGCGAAGAATCGAACGAACAATGAGCAACAGCACCGACAAGATCCGCTGCGCCTGGGCCCAGACCGACCCGCTGCTGATGGCCTATCACGACGCCGAATGGGGCGTGCCCGAGCGAGACAGCCGCGCGCTGTGGGAAAAGCTCATGCTCGACGGCTTCCAGGCCGGGCTCTCGTGGCTCACCATCCTGCGAAAGCGCGATGCCTTCCGCAAGGCCTTCAAGGGCTTCCTGCCCGAGAAGATCGCCAGGTTCACCGAGGCCGACGTCGAGCGGCTGATGCAGGATGCCGGCATCGTGCGCTCGCGCTCGAAGATCGAGGCCACCATCGGCAACGCCCGCGCCTACCTCGCGATGCAGGCCAAGGGCGAGGACTTTTCTGAATTCATCTGGGGCATGGCGGGCGGCAAGCCCATCGTGAACCGCACCGGAAGCGTGCCGGTGAAGACGCCGCTGTCGGAAGACATCTCGGCGGCACTGAAGAAGCGCGGCTTCAAGTTCGTCGGGCCGGTGATCGTCTACGCATGGATGCAGGCCACGGGCATCGTGGACGACCATGCGCACGATTGCCATCGCCACGGGGCGAAGCACAAACCGAAGCCCCAATGAAAAAACCGGACGCTGCTTTCGCAGGTCCGGTTTCTCTTGATGTGTGACTTGTGATTCGATGAAAAGCGGCTTGCGCCGCCTTCGAATTACAGGCCGGCTTGACGCGTGAAGGTCAGGCCCTTGGCTTGCGCGGGGATCACGCTGCCGGCGAAGGTTTCGGGACGCAGGTTCTGGCCCGGAGCGTTTGCGGCGGCGACGGCCTGGCTGCGGACGGTGGCGCGGTCGACCGAAGCGGCCAGAGCGGGGGTGGCGGTCGAAGCGGCGCCTTCGTTGTCGCCGTAGGCGTTGCCGGCACGGGCGGCTGCTGCGGCTTGGGGCGCCACGTCGGCGCGGCTGTAGCCGGAAGTCAGGGGCTGAACGCCTTCGTAGGTTTCTGCGTGGGCGCCAGCGGCGGCGAGCAGGGACAGAGCGGCGGCGGCGAGGATGTTCGAGGTCTTCATTTCAATTCCTTCTTCATTGGGCTTTTGGTGCCGCTAGTGTGCACCACGAAACCTAGGGCAAACCCTATGGAGAACGAATCGCAGTGTTCACGAAATTGAAACAATAGACCGGAACTTTTTGTCGACGCTAATCCAAGTGTCCTTTCAACGGCCGAAAACCACGGCAGTTTGCATACTTTGTCACTAGACCGTCAAGCACAGCCCCCTCGGTGCCCTTCATCTTTCAATAAAAGGTGGTACCGACGCGGCGGCGCTCTTTAGAGACTCGCGAATCACATGCACGTTGCATGCCAGCGACCGTGCTCACTTCCGGGGCAGCCGGCCCGGCTCAGTCTTCCTTCATGCCTGTGGCCTTGACCACGCTTGCGAGCCGCGCGCGCTCCTCGTCGACGAACTTGGAAAAGCTCGCTCGCGTGCCGCCGATGGGCTCGATGCCCATGTCCTTCAGGCGCTTCGCGATCTCGGGCGACTTCATCGCGGCGTCGACGGCCGCGGCCATCTTGTCCATGATCGCGTCGGGCGTACCGCGCGGCGCGTGCACGCCGGCCCAGTGCGCGATGCGGATCTCGGGGAAGCCCTCTTCCGCCGCCGTCGGCAGCTCGGGATAGGCCGAGATGCGCTGGGTCCACGTGCCCGCCAGCGCCTTGAGCTTGCCGCTCTTCGCGTAGGGCAGCACCACGATGCTGGCCTCCGAGGTCGCCTCGACCTGGTTGCCGAGCACCGCGGTGATCGACTCCGAGCCGCTCTTGTAGGGCACCACGTCGAGCTTGCCGCCGTACTTCGTCTGCAGGATGCCCTCGACGAAGTGCGGCGTGCTGCCGGTGCCGGCGGTGGCCCAGTGGAAGCCGTTGGCCGACTTCCTGGAGGCGGCGACGAACTCCTTCAGGTCCTTGTAGGGCGCATTGGCCGGCACCACGATCACCGAGGGCGCCAACCCGATCATGGCCACCGGCACGAGCGCCTCGTCCTTGTACGGCATGCTCTTCTTGATCATGCTGTTCGACACCACGCCTGCCGCGCTCACCAGGAAGGTGTAGCCGTCGGGAGCGCTCTTGGCGACCACGTCGGCGCCGAGGACCGCGCCCGCGCCGGGCTTGTTGTCGACGATCACCGGCTGCCCCAGTTGCTTCGACGCGCCTTCGGCCGCCGCTCGCGCCATCAGGTCGTTGGCGCCTCCTGCGGAAAAGGGAACGACCAGCCTGATCGGCTTGGTGGGCCAGGCCTGCGCAGCGGCCCCCTGGGCGAGGACGGACACGGCCAGCCCGACGGCGAGCGATGCGATGCGGTTGGAAGTCATGCGAAGTTCTCCTGTGTGTTGTGAGTCGTTGTCGGATACATCGCACATTGCACGCTCCCGGAGCGGCTTTGGCCTCGGGATTTCTCCCAGCGGCCTGTCGGTCAGGAGCGCGGCCAGGCTCGGATCAGGGTGCGCAGCGCGACGCCGCCGCTGCCCTTGACCTCGGCGCGGTAGGTGCCCACCAGCGCCTCGCGCTCGGCGGCGGCCTGCGGATCGTTGCGCCATGCCAGCAACGCGGCCACGTCGGCGTCGGGCAGCGCGGCGAGCTGCGCCTGCGTCACCTGCCTCTCGAATTCACGCGCCACGAGCATCAGGTTGCGCGGGCGCGTCGAGGTCACGCCGCGCGACCAGAGCGTGTCGAGGGCCATGTCGAGCGTGCGGTCGGGCAGCGAGCTGAACTGGCCGCCATTGCCGCGCGCCAGCTGCTTGACGACGGCGCTCATCAGCAACTGGCTGGAGAAGTCGATCTCGCGCACGTCGGCCACGGCCATTCGCTCCAGCAGCTCGGCGCGCGCCGGGTCCACGGGCTTGGCGCGCTCGCGGTTGAAGAACTCCGCCTTTCCGGCATCGCTCATCGCCGCATAGTCGGTGCGCAGCTTCACGAAGTGCGCTACGGCCGCGAGCAGCTGCGGGCCGGGTGCCGCACCTCCGGTGCCCGCCGATGCGACTTCCTGCTGGATGGCGGCCACCGACGCGTTCGTGTTGAATGCGCGGGCCGCCGCCGTATCCAGCGCCTTGAGCGCCTTGTCGGCGATGGCCTGATCGTCGGGATCGAGCAGTTCCCTGGCGCCCCGCGAGACGGCACCGGGCCCGTAGGAGGCCTGGTAGCGCTGTTGCACGCCTTCGAACTGCAGCAGCGCTTCCGCGCGGCTCTGGGCCCAGCCCATCAGGGGGGTCGGGAGCAGGAGAAGCAACAGGGAGAAACGGAAGAAGAGGAGACGTTTCGGGGAAAGCATGGCGCCATTATTGGCGCGCCGGCCTTCCCCTCACCCTCCTGCCGGCCCCGGTTGCCCCGGTCTTTTCCACACTTCTCAGGCCTGCGCCAGTTCCTCACGCAGCAGCTTCGCCGCCGCCACCATGTTCGACAGCGCCGCCTCGGTCTCGGGCCAGCCGCGGGTCTTGAGGCCGCAGTCGGGGTTGATCCACAGGTTGGCGGGCGGCACCACGTCGGCAGCCTTGCGCATGAGGCGCACGATCTCCTCGACCGAGGGCACGCGCGGCGAGTGGATGTCGTAGACACCCGGGCCGATCTCGTTCGGATAGCGGAAGCCGCCCACGTTGCCGTCGCCGCCGAAGCCTCGCAGCAGCTCCATGTCGGAGCGGCTGGTCTCGATGGTGATCACGTCGGCGTCCATCGCCGCGATCTCCGGCAGGATGTCGTTGAACTCCGAATAGCACATGTGCGTGTGGATCTGCGTCTCGTCGCGCACGCCCGAGGCGCTGATGCGGAAGGCGCGCGTGGCCGACTTCAGGTACGCGGGCCATCCGGCGCGGCGCAGCGGCAGTCCCTCGCGGATGGCCGGCTCGTCGATCTGGATGATGCCGATGCCCGCACTTTCGAGGTCGACCACCTCGTCGCGTATCGCCCATGCGATCTGCTCGCAGGTGGTGGCGCGCGGCTGGTCGTCGCGCACGAAGGACCATTGCAGGATGGTGACGGGGCCGGTCAGCATGCCCTTCATCGGCAGCTTCGTGAGGCTTTGCGCGTAGGCGGTCCACTCGACCGTCATAGCCGCGGGACGCGCCACGTCGCCGTAGATCACCGGCGGCTTCACGCAGCGCGAGCCGTACGACTGCACCCAGCCGTTGGCGGTGAAGGCGAAGCCGTCGAGCTGTTCGCCGAAGTACTCGACCATGTCGTTGCGCTCGGCCTCGCCATGCACCAGCACGTCGATGCCGAGTTCCTCCTGCTTGTGCACGGCCAGCGCGATCTCGGCGCGCATCTTCTCGCGGTAGCCGTCCGCGTCGAGTTCGCCTCGCTTGAAGGCGGCGCGCGCGGCGCGGATGTCGGCGGTCTGCGGGAACGATCCGATGGTGGTGGTCGGCAGCGCGGGCAGCGCGAAGCGCGTGCGCTGCACCAGCTGGCGCATCCCGAAGGACGAGACGCGGCTGTCGTCGCCGGCCACGCTGCGCGCGAGGCGCAGGGCCACGTCGGCACGGTGCACGCGCGGGCTGGCACGGCGTGCCGCAACCGCCGAGCGGGCGGCCGCCAGCTCGGCCGCGACCGAGGCCTCGCCGCCATCGATGGCCGCGCGCAGCACGCGCAGCTCGTCGAGCTTCTCGACGGCGAAGGCGAGCCACGACTTCAGCTCGGCATCGAGCTTCGTCTCCGCCGCGAGGCTGAAAGGCACGTGCAGCAGCGAGCACGACGGCGCGATCCACAGCTCGCCCTGGTGCTTCTCGGCGACGGGCTTGAGCCTGGCGAGCGCGGCATCGACATCGGTGCGCCAGATGTTGCGCCCGTCCACCACGCCGACCGACAGCACCTTGTGCGCCGGCAGCCAATCGGCCACGCCGGTGAGCTCCTGCGGCGAACGCACCGCGTCGACGTGCAGGCCTGCCACCGGCAGCTGGCAGGCCAGGCGCAGGTTGTCCGACAGCGGCGAGAAATACGTCGCCAGCAGCAGCTTCGGCGCACTGCGGGCCAGCTGCCAATAGGCGCGCTCGAAGGCGTTGCGCCATGCATCGGGCAGGTCGAGGCCCAGGATGGGCTCGTCGATCTGCACCCACTCCACGCCCTGCCGCTTCAGTCGGACCAGCACCTGTTCGTACACCGGCAGGAGCGAATCGAGCAGCGAGAAGCGGTCGAAGCCGGCCTCCTTTTCCTTGCCGAGGTACAGGAAGCTCAGCGGCCCCAGCAGCACGGCCTTGACCCCGTGGCCGGCCTGCTGCGCCTGCGCCACTTCGTCGAAGAGGCGCGTCGACGCGAGCCTGAACTGCGTGGCCGCCTTGAATTCGGGCACGAGGTAGTGGTAGTTGGTGTCGAACCACTTGGTCATCTCCAGCGCGAAAGTGCCTTCGGTGCCGTGGTTGCAGCTCTCGTCGTGGACGTGGCCGGCTTCGCTCTCCACGCCGCGCGCCATCTTGAAATAGCGCGAGAGCTCGGGCTCGTCGCCATGGAAGCCGAAGCGCTCCGGCTCGCAGCCAAGCAGCTGGATGTGGTTGGCCACGTGGTCGTAGTAGGCGAAGTCGCCCACCGTCACGAAGTCGAGCCCCGCGTCGCGCTGGGCCTGCCAGTGGCGGGCGCGCAGCTGCTCACCGACGGCTTCGAGTGCGGCACGGTCGATCTCGCCGCGCCAGTGCTTCTCGAGGGCGAACTTGAGTTCCCGGTGGGCGCCCATGCGCGGAAAGCCGAGGGTGTGGGTACGGGTGGTCATTTCAGGTAATCCGGTCGCTGATCTTGGAAATCTTGTGAGCCAGCGATGGTCGGCGTTTGAGGCATATGATTCAAACGAAACCTTTTGCTCTTTCGATTGAATATTTTTCATGCAGCAATCGATACTTGAAATCCGCCACCTGCGCACGCTCGTCGCGCTGCGCGACACCGGCAGCCTCGTGCGCGCGGCGCAGCTGCTCAACCTCACCCAGTCGGCCCTGTCGCACCAGGTCAAGCTGCTCGAAGACCGCTACGGCGCCCAGCTCTTCGAGCGCAAGTCGGTGCCGCCGCAGTTCAGCACCACCGGCCTGCGGTTGCTGCAACTGGCCGACACCGCCTTGCCGCTGATCGAGGAAGCCGAGCGCGACGTGGCACGGCTCGCGCTGGGGCGCAGCGGCCAATTGCGCATCGTGGTCGAGTGCCACACCTGCTTCGACTGGCTCATGCCGGCCATGGACGCCTTCCGCCAGCGCTGGCCCGAGATCGAGCTCGACATCGTCTCGGGCTTCCACCCCGACCCGATCGCGCTGGTGATGCAGAACCGCGCAGAAGTGGCCATCGTGTCCGAGCAGGACCCCGGCGAAACCGTCGATTACCACGCCCTCTTCCGCTTCGAGATCATGGCGCTGCTCGCCAACGACCACCCGCTGACGGCCAAGCCGTACCTCACGGCGCGGCACTTCGCCGACCAGACGCTCATCACCTACCCGGTGCCCGACGAGATGCTCGACATCGTTCGCCAGGTGCTGGACCCCGCTGGCGTGGAGCCCGCGCACCGCCGCACGACCGAACTCACGGTCGCGATGCTGCAGCTGGTGGCCAGCGGACGCGGCGTGGCGACGCTGCCGCTGTGGGCGGTGCAGAACTATCTCGACCGAGGCTACGTCACCGCGCGCCGCGTGGGCAGCAAGGGGCTGACCGGGCGGCTCTACATGGCCTGCACGCAGGCCACCTCGGCACGGCCCTGGCTGGCCGACTTCGTGCGCATCACACGCGAGAGCTGCTTCAAGAGCCTGCCGGGGATCGAGCTGCTCTGAACAGTTCGGTCGCTCCTGCGCCCTTCAGAATCGCGTGCCTACCGACAACCGCACCATGTTCTGCGACGTGAAGTTCACCTTCGGGTCATAGGCTGCGCGAACGAACCACCGCGGCCAGTCGTAGGTCACGGTCAGGCCGGCACGGCGGATGAATCGGCCCTCGACCGTGCCCTGCTTGGCCAGCAGGTCGACGGTCAGGCGTTGCCGATCGGGCAGCGGCATGCGATAGACGAGATGCACGTCCTGCTGATCGGGGTTCAGCCGGTTGTCGCGGATCAGCGAGAGCGACAGCGCCTTTCCGTCCGTCCACTTGTAGCCGCCATACACCGTGTACGAGTCGTTCGGATCAAAGTTCAGGTTCGCATAGTTGCGCAGGTTGGTGCGGCCCAGGCCCGCGCCGGCGAACCAGCTGTCGCCTGTTTCCACCGCCAGGCTGCCGCCCACGAATCCGCCCGAGGCGGCCTGCAGCGAAGGCAGCACCCGCACCGGCCCCAGCGTGAAGGTGTGGTCCCAGCCCACGCGCGGCTGCGCGAAATCGAGTACCGGCGAGCGAAACCAGCCTATCCAGACGGTGCCGTCCCCGTAGGTGTAGCGCAGGTTCATGTCCAGCCCCGGCCCCGGGGGTAGGCCCCCGCCGGAAACGCGGTAGGCCCCCACAGTGAGCTTGAAAGGCAGTTCGGCCGGCTCTTCGTCCGCCCACGCGGTCGCGGCGGCGCACAGGAGTGCCGCAGCGGCGAATCTGAGATGGCGTGCCCGTGCGCTCAAAACATGCTCGCGCCGATGTTGATGAGCAACGCGAGCACCGTCGTGTTGAAGAGGTACGCCAGGATGCAGTGCACCGAGCCGATCCGCCGCATGGGCTTGGACACGAAGGACACGTCCGCCGTCTGCCCCGAGGTGCCGATCACCGCGGAGAAGTAGAAGAAATCGCCATAGGTGGGAGGCTCGTCGTCCGGAAACTGGAGGCCGGGATTGCGTCCCCGCGCCGTGCCGGCGTAGTAGTCGTGCGCGTAGTGCAAGGTGAACATGACCTGCGTGAAGGCCCACGACGACATCACCGTGAGCCCGGCCAGCGCGATGTGCGCGATCTTCTCGATGCCGTGCATGTCCTTCACCACCGCCAGTTCGCCGCCGATGGCCGCCAGGCTGGCAATGGCCGACACCACCACCAGCACGAGGATGACGATGCGACCCTCGTCCTGGAGCTGCGCGCGGTAGCGCATGTGCTGCTGCGAAGAGCGCGTCATCATGATCGCGGCGAGCAGCACGTAAAGGCATGCGCCGGTGTTCCAGGCGATCAGCAGACGCGTGACGAGGTGGGCCTCGATGGACGGAGGCCACAGCACGCCGGTCGCGATGGCGATGGCGGTAGCAATGAACAGGCGCGGCCGGGCGGCCATCTGGCGGAGGAATCTGTGTCGCTGGAGCTTCATGAAGGACCGGCCGCGGCGCGCCGACGACGTGGCGGCGCGATGGGCTGACCCGCGACTGTGGGCGATCCTCTCTTGCGGCTACCTGACGAAGCGCCTTTCTCGCGCACCGCATCGAGCAGCCAGTCACGGAATGCCGCGACTTTCGGCCAGTCGCGGCTGGCTTCGGGGCACACGAGGTAGTACGCGAAGTCTTCGAGCCATGTCACGTTCGAGAGCTGGACGAGCCGGCCCTGCGCGATCTCGGGAGCCATCATGGCGGCGGGCAGCAGGGCCGCGCCCTGCCCCGCGAGCACCGCCTGCAGCAGCAGGCCGGCATCGCCGAAGGAAGGCCCGCGCGCCGGGCCGGCATCAAGGATGCCCTGCGCCTCGAACCACAGGCGCCAGCCCTTGCGATCGGCGTCGTTCACGCGCGGCCACCGCAGCAGGTCGGCCGGCTGCTTCGGCTTGCCGTGCCCGGCGACCAGCGCGGGTGCGGCGACCGGCACCATCTCGACCGTCAGCACGCGCTGACTGGCAAGCCCGGGGTACTGGCCCATGCCATGGCGGATGGCGACGTCCACGCCGTCTCGCGAGAAATCGGCCAGCGCATTGCCCGTCAGCACCTGAAGGTCGATGTCGGGATGCGCATCCTGGAAGGACTTGAGGCGCGGCACGAGCCAGGCGGAAGCGAAGAACGGCGTGGCGCTCACGGTGAGCAGGCCGGTCTGCGGGGGCACGGCCACCTTCTGCGTGGCGTCGCTGATCTGCCTGAACGCATGGCGCACGGGTGGCAGGTAGGCCTGTCCCGCATCGGTCAGGAAGATGCCCCGGTTGACGCGGCGGAACAGCTGCACGCCGAGGTGCAGCTCCAGCGTCTTGACGAGCTGGCTCACTGCCCCCGGGGTCACGCAGAGTTCGTCCGCCGCGTTCTTCACCGAGAGATGGCGGGCAGCGGCCTCGAAGGCGCGCAGCGCGTTGAGCGGAGGGAGCTGGTGTTCCATCGTTTAGCCGTTCTGAACTGAAAGAGGCAGAAATTCTGGTTTGCCGTGGAGGCCTGGAAGCCGGAACATCCATCTTGGCTTCGCCGAAAGAGAGCACCCGGCCTCGAATGCCCGGGACCACGGCATTAGATATTCTGATCCAGACATCCACATGATGAACACCCCTTCCCCATCGCAAGGCGCAGGCCTGTTCCGTGGCTGGCTGGTGGTCGCGGGCGCCTTCGCCGTGACCTTCGTCGGCTTCGGCTGCGCCTACACCTTCAGCGCCTTCCTCGATTCGCTGCAGAAAGACTTCGGCGCCTCGCGCGGCTCGGTCTCGCTGGTGTTCTCGCTCGCGGGCTTTCTCTACTTCGGCCTCGGGGTGGTCAGCGGACCGCTGGCCGACCGCTGGGGTTCGCGGCGGCTGGCCGTCGCCGGCATGGTGCTGGTTGGGCTGGGGCTGGCGCTGGCGGGGCAGGCGCGCAGCCTCACGCAGATCTATCTCGCCTACGGTCTGGGCGTGGGCCTTGGAGTGGGCGCCTCGTACGTGCCGGTGCTCGGCGCGGTGCAGCGCTGGTTCGTCCGGCGGCGCGGCTTCGCCTCGGGGCTGGCGGTGAGCGGCATCGGCGTCGGCACACTGGCGATGCCGCCGCTCGCATCGCTCTTCATCGAGACACTGGGCTGGCGCAACGCCTACCTGGCGCTGGGCGCACTGGCGATGGTGGTGGGCGTCGGCATGGCCCTGCTGATCGAGAACGATCCGCGCGACCGAGGGCTGGGCCCCGACGGCGATTCGCCGCTGCCGCAGGCCGCGACGGCCCGTCCCGAGGGTTTCACGGTGCGCGATGCCGTGCGCACCCGGCGCTTCGCCGGGCTGTACGTGACCTGCCTCATCAGCTCGTTCGGCCTGTTCGTGCCTTTCGTGCATCTGGTGCCCTATGCGCTGGACCATGGAGTGCCCAACGCGTCCGCTGTACTGCTGCTGGGCGCGATCGGCGTGGGCAGCACGGCCGGGCGCTTCTTCCTGGGCGGGCTGGCCGACCGCATGGGGCGCGCGCAGACCATGCTGCTGATGTCCACCGGCATGGCGCTGTCGCTGCTCGTGTGGGCTACGTCCGGCGGCTTCCGGGGGCTGGCGGTGTTCGCCTTCTTCTACGGCGCGTTCTATGGCGGCTTCGTCGCACTCCTGCCGGCGCTGGTGATGGACTACTTCGGCGGGCGCAACATCAGCGCGATCATCGGCGTGCTTTACACCAGCGTGGCCTTCGGCACGCTGGTAGGTCCGGCCGCGGCGGGCTATGCCTTCGACATCAGCCGCAGCTACCTGCTGCCGATCCTGTTCAGCGTCGGAGCCAACCTGGTGGCAGCCGCCATCATGTGGTCGATGTCGCGGATGGATGCCAATGCAAAGCTGGCCCCGGCCGGCGGACTGCGCTGTACAGTGGGGAAATGACACAACCGCAACCCGACGTAACCGCCAGCGCGCCTCCCGCGATGGCTTCGCAGGCCGAACTCACCGAAACGCAGGCGTTCACCCGCGCCTGGGTTCTTTTCGCCGTGCTGCTCGTGGTGGTGCTCGGCCTGCTGTGGCTGCTGCAGTCGCGCTACAGCTGAGCCGGATCGATCGACGCAGCGGGCTCAGGAAGCCTTCTGCACCAGCTTCAGCACGCTCGAGAAATCGAGCGCACCATGGCCGGCGAGGCTGTGGGCCGCATACAGGCTGCGCGCCAGCCCGCCCAGCGGCGTGGCCGCACGCACGGCGGTGGCGTTTTCCTGGGCCAGCCCCAGGTCCTTGAGCATCAGGTCGGTGCCGAAGCCGCCGGCATAGTTCTTCGAAGCGGGCGCCGTCTCCATCACGCCGGGCATCGGGTTGTACTTTTCCAGCGCCCAGTTGCCGCCCGAGCTGCGGCGCATGATCTCCGAGAGCACCTTCGGATCGAGCCCGTTGGCCACGCCCAGCGCCAGCGCCTCGGAGGTGCCGATCATCAGGATGCCCAGCAGCATGTTGTTGCAGATCTTCGCGGTCTGCCCCGCACCTGCCGCGCCGGCATGGAAGATGTTGGCGCCCATCTTCTCGAGCACCGGGCGCGCACGCTCCAGGTCTTGCGTCTCGCCGCCAACCATGAAGGTCAGCGTGCCCGCGATGGCGCCGCCGGTGCCGCCCGATACGGGCGCATCGATCATCGCGATGCCCTTCGCCGCAGCCGCCTCGGCCACCTTGCGCGAGGTCGCGGCCGCGATGGTGCTGCTGTCGATCACCAGCGAGCCTGCGCGGATGCTCTCCAGCAGCCCGGGCTTGCCAGCGCCGCCCAGGAACAGTCCTTCAACGTGCGCGCTGGCCGGCAGCATGCTGATGACGACCTCGGCATCCACCACCGCCTCGACGGCCGAATTTGCGATCGGCAGGCCGTCGGCACCGAACTTCGCACAGGCCTCCTTCGAGAGGTCGAAGGCGGCGAGCGTGTGGCCGGCCTTGTGCAGGTTCATGGCCATCGGGCCGCCCATGTTGCCTAGGCCGATGAATGCGATCTTCATTTGATGTCTCCTGGGTTGCGTGAACACGAATGCCGGATCAGGACGCAGATGACGCGAAGGTTTCGCGTCCTTCGCGGAACCTTCGCTCCCTCTGCGCCCGGCTGTCCGCTTCTTTCTCTCTCAGGCCAGCGATGCCAGCTCCGGCGGCATCTCCCCGCGCGGACGCAGGTGGTCTTCGATGAAGGCGGGCGTGATCTCCTCGAGCGTGGCCGGGTTCCAGCGCGGATTGCGGTCCTTGTCGACCAGCACCGCGCGGATGCCTTCGGCGAAGTCCTTGTGCGCGCAGAAGCCGAGCGAGGCCCAGTACTCGAGGCGGAACACTTCGGCCAGCGACATGCGCAGCACGCGCTGCCACAGCTCGAAGCTCAGCGCAGCCGAGCTGGGCGCGCCCTTGGCGAAGGTCTTGGCTGCCGTCTGCAGCCACGCGTCGTCGCTCTGCAGCTCGCGCAGGCGCCCGGCGATGTCGAGCAGGTCGTCGCCCGCCATCAGCGCGTTGATGGTGTCGTAGTGCTCGCGCACCTTCGATGCCGGCATCTCGGCGCCTTCGCCCGCCTTGGCGAGGATGCGCGACAGCGTGGCGCGGTCGGACTTGTTCTCGCCGGCCCATTGGGTGGCGGCGATGGCTTCGAGCACTTCGCTCTTGCGCTCTTGCGGCACCAGCACGTCGGCAAGGCCGCAGAAGATGGTGTCGGCCGCGTTGATGTTCGCGGCAGTGAGCGCGAGGAACAGCCCGGTGCGGCCCGGCGTGCGGCGCAGGAACCAGCTGCCGCCCACGTCGGGGTACAGGCCGATGTTGATCTCGGGCATGGCGATGCGGCTTTGCAGCGTCATCACGCGATGCGAGGCGCCCGCCAGCAGGCCCACGCCGCCGCCCATCACGATGCCGTGGCCCCAGCACAGGAAGGGCTTGGGGAAGGTGTGGATCAGGTAGTCGAGCTCGTACTCCTCGCGGAAGAAGTCCTCGGCGTAGGTATTGCGTTCGGGGCCGCAGTCGAGCAGCGTCTGGTAGAGCTGGCGCAGGTCGCCGCCGGCGCAGAAGGCCTTCTCGCCCGAGGCCTGCAGCAGCACGCCGACGATGCCGGCGTCGCTCGCCCATTCGCGCAGCTTGGGGGTGAGCAACCGCACCATGTCCACGGACAGCGCGTTGAGCGAAGCCGGCGCGTTGAGCGTGGCAACGGCGAAGCGCTGGCCGCCGGCGGTCTTGATTTCGTCGAAAAGAACTACTGAGTCGGTCATGTGAAGCTGAGGTGAGACTGGGCTGGATCGGATGCGGGGACAGCACGCTGAGAACGCGCAGGTTTCAGCGGATGTCGCTGTCCCCTTCCAGCAATTTTCGCGCAACGATCACGCGCATGATCTCGTTGGTGCCTTCGAGGATCTGGTGCACGCGCGTGTCGCGCACCAGGCGCTCCAGCGGGAATTCGCCAAGGTAGCCGTAGCCGCCGTGCAGCTGCAGCGCATCGTTGCAGACGTTGAAACCGGCGTCGGTCGCGAAGCGCTTGGCCATTGCACAGTAGGTGCTGGCGTCGGAATGGCCGGCATCGAGCTTCGAGGCTGCGAGCCGCACCATCTGCCGCGCAGCGACCAGCTCGGTCGCCATGTCGGCCAGCTTGAACTGCAGCGCCTGGAAGCTGGCCAGAGGCTTGCCGAACTGCTGGCGCTCGTGCAGGTAGCGGCGGGCCGCATCGAGCGCGCCCTGCGCGGCGCCCACCGAGCAGGTCGCGATGTTGATGCGCCCGCCGTCGAGCCCCTTCATGGCGATGCGAAAGCCCTCGCCCTCCTTGCCCAGCAGGTTCTGCGCGGGAATGCGCACGTTGTCGAAGCTGATGGTGCGCGTGGGCTGGCTGTTCCAGCCCATCTTGTGTTCCTTCTTGCCGTAGCTGATGCCCGGCGCGTCGGCCGGCACCGCGAAGGCCGAGATGCCGCTCGCTCCCGCGCCGCCCGTGCGCGCCATCAGCACCAGCACGTCGGTCGAGCCTGCGCCCGAGATGAAGGCCTTGCCGCCGTTGATGACGTACTCGGCACCCTGCAGTTCGGCGCGCGTCTTGAGCGAACCCGCGTCCGATCCGGCGCCCGGCTCGGTCAGGCAGTACGACGCCAGCTTGCGCCCGCTCGTCAGGTCCTCGCCCCACTGCTGCGCCACTTCGTCGGTCGCCCAGGTGCCCAGCATCCACGTCGCCATGTTGTGGATGGTGATGAAGGCCGTCGTCGAAGGGTCGACCGCCGCCATCTCCTCGAACACCAGCGCGGCGTCGAGGCGCGGAAGGCCGAGGCCGCCGATGCGCTCGGGCGCATAGAGGCCGCAGAAGCCCAGCTCGCCAGCCTTGGCGATCGCTTCCCTGGGGAAGATGGCTTGCGCATCCCACTGCGCCGCATGCGGCGCGAATTCAGCCTGAGCGAAATCGCGCGCCGTCTCGGCGAAGGCGCGCTGCTCCTCGGAAAGTTCAAAGTCCAATTGATGCCCCACAGCAGATCATTTCTCGAGTCCTCTTTCCGGGGACATCGCGCAGCCGGCCTTGCCGGATCGCAGATGTGGCCCCGGGAGCCTGGGGGCGAGCTTATTTCAGGCTGATGGTCGTGTTCACGCCGTGCGAGACGGTGCTGTCGTCGAACCAGCGCGCCGTCACCGTCTTGGTCTGCGTGTAGAACAGCACGACCTGCTTGCCGTACGGGCCCAGGTCGCCGAGCTTCGAAGCGCGCGAGCCGGTGAACGAGAACATCGGCACCGGCACCGGGATCGGCACGTTGATGCCCACCTGGCCCACGTCGATGTCTTCCTGGAAGCGACGCGCCGCCGCGCCCGACTGCGTGAAGATCGCAGTGCCGTTGCCGTTCGGGTTGCTGTTGATCAGCTCGATGGCCTCGTCGATGTTCTCGGCGTCCGCGACGCACAGCACGGGGCCGAAGATTTCCTGGTCGTAGATCGTCATGCCGGGCTTCACGCCGGTGAAGATCGTCGGGCCGACGAAGTTGCCCTTCTCGTAGCCGGGCACCGTCGGCTTGCGGCCGTCGAGCACCAGCTTCGCGCCGTCGGCTTCGCCGCGCTCGATGAGGCTGTTCACGCGGTCGTAGGCGGCGCACGAGACCAGCGGGCCCACGTCCACGCCCTTGTCGGTGCCGGCGCCGACCTTCAGCGTCTTCGCCTTCTCGATCAGCTCGGGCACCCAGTTGCGCGCCTCGCCCACCAGCACCGCCACCGACACCGCCATGCAGCGCTGGCCCGCGGCGCCGAAGCTCGCGCCGGCCAGTGCGTTGAGCGTCTGCTCCTTGTTGGCGTCGGGCATCACGATGGCATGGTTCTTCGCGCCCATCATGCATTGCACGCGCTTGCCGGCCAGCGTGGCGCGGTTGTAGACGTGCGTGCCGACCTTGGTGGAGCCGACGAAGCTGATCGCCTTGATGTCCTTGTGGTCGCAGATGCCGTTGACCACGGCCTCGCCGCCATGCACCACGTTCAGCACGCCGGGGGGCACGCCGGCCTCGAGCGCCAGTTCGCACAGGCGCATGGTGACCATCGGGTCCTGCTCGGAAGGCTTGAGCACGAAGGTGTTGCCGGTGACGATGGCCATCGGGAACATCCACAGCGGGATCATGGCCGGGAAGTTGAACGGCGTGATGCCGGCGCACACGCCCAGCGGCTGCAGCAGCGTGTAGGTGTCGACGCCGCTGGCCACGTTGTTGGCCAGTTCGCCGAGCTGCAGGTTGCCGATGTTCGAGGCGTGCTCGACCACTTCGAGGCCGCGGAACACGTCGCCTTCCGCGTCGGGCAGCGTCTTGCCCTGCTCGGCCGTCAAGATCGCGGCGAGCTCGCTCATGTTCTCGCGGATGAGCTGCTGCAGCTTCAGGAAGATGCGCGCGCGGGCGCCGATGGGCGTCTTGCGCCAGGTCTTGAAGGCTTCCCTGGCGGAAGCGACGGCGGCGTCGAGCTCGGCCTGCGTGGCGAAGGGCACGCGCGCCAGCACTTCCTGCGTGGCCGGGTTGACGACGTCGCGCCATTCGGTGGTCTTCGATTCGACCAGCTTTCCGCCGATCAGCAGCTTGACGGTGGCGACCTGGGTCGAGGGCGTGGTGGTGGCGTCCATGGGTTTTGTCTCCTGTGAATCTGTGAAAGCGGCGCCGGGCGAACCGGGTCGGTCACGCATCCTAGCTTTGCAGATTTGCCATGACAATAGACAAAATTGCGCGACGACTTTGCAAAAATGCAAAGCCTTCCACCCGATACGACCTGAAGCACGAAAGCACATGGACTGGGACAACCTGCGGTACTTCCTGGAGCTGGCCCGCTCGGGCACGCTGATGAGCGCGGCACGGCGGCTGGAGGTCGACCACACGACTGTGGCGCGGCGGATCCAGGCGCTCGAGAAGGAGGTCGGCGCCCCGCTCTTCTCGCGCGAATCGGGCGGCCACCGGCTCACCGAGGCGGGCCGGCGCCTGCAGCCGCAGGTCGAGGCGATGGAGAGCGCCTTCCTGGCGGTGGAGAGCACCGCGCCGGCATCGCAGGAAGGCCTTTCGGGCCTGGTGCGCATCGGCGCGACCGAAGGCTTCGGCACGGTGGTGCTGGCGCCGCAGCTCGCGTCGTTCGCGGTGCGGCACCCGAAGCTCACCATCGACCTGCTCGCGATGCCGCGTCTCGTGCACCTGTCTCGGCGCGAGGCCGACATCGTGATCTCGCTCGAACGCCCGGCGCGCGGGCCGGTGGTGGTCGCCAAGCTCACCGACTACACGCTGCGCCTGTACGCATCCAGGCAATACCTGTCGGCGCACAAGCCGATCCGCACCCGGGAGGACCTGCGCGGCCACACCTTCATCAGCTACGTGGACGACCTGCTCTTCAGCAAGGAGCTGCAGTACCTCGACGAACTGCACCGCCCCGACGCCTTCGCGCTGCGCAGCACCAGCGTGCTCGCGCAGCACAGCGCGGTGGCTGCGGGCGCGGGCATCGCGGTGCTGCCGGCGTTCCTCGCCGAACACGACAGCGCGCTGCGCCCCGTCCTGCCCGGGCAGGCGAACTTCACGCGCACCTTCTGGATGTCGATGCCGGCGGAGACCAAGCATCTCGCGCGCATGCAGGCGGTGTGGAACTTCCTGCGCGAGACGGTGCAGGAGCGGCAGTCGCTCTTGCTGCTGCAGCCGCCTGGCGAAGAGAATGAGTCGAGCGGCCCGCCACAACGGCCGGCCCGCCAGCGCAAGCCCACCCCATAACGATCGACCCGCTCCCCCAGACGGAGACAGGAGAAACGCCCATGCCACGCCACCGCCCCGCCCGACTCGAACACATCGCCGGCATCGGCGTCGACCGCATGGGCGCCATCGCAGACGACGCGAGCGGCCCGCCGTTCCTGCGGCTGGAGAACCTCGACGTCGACATCCCGCCAGACCCCGAAGCCGTCGCGCGCACCGTGCAGGCCGCATCGTTCGACCCCGACAACAGCTACCTGCCCTTCGTCGGCCAGTCCCGGCTGCGCGACGTGGCGGCGCGGCATGTGTCGGCGCTCTCGGGCGTGGCGTACAGCGGCGCGCGCAACTGCGTGATCTCGGCGGGCGGGCTCTCGGGCATCCTCAATGCGCTGCTCGCGACCGTCGAGGTCGGCGACGAAGTGCTGGTGACCGACCCGACCTACGCAGGCCTGCTCAACCGCATCCGCCTTGCGGGCGGCACACCGAAGTACGTGCCCTTCAGGTTCACACCCGGCGGTGAATGGGAGCTCGACCGCGAAGCGCTGCAACAGGCAGTCGGCCCGCGCGTGCGCACCATGCTGCTGATGTCGCCCTCGATGCCCTCGGGCGGCTGCTTCGACGAGGAAGACTGGCGCGCCATCGCCGCGCTGTGCGTGCAGCACGACATCACGCTGATCCTCGACACCGCGATGGAGCGCCTGCTGTACGACGGCCGCAAGCCCATCCATCCCGCGGGCCTGCCCGGCATGGCCGAGCGCACCATCACGGTGGGCTCGTCGGCCAAGGAACTGCGCATGATCGGCTGGCGCGTGGGCTGGACCGTGGCGCCCGAGAGTTACATGCCCGACCTCGTGGCCGTGTCGCTCGCCAATGTGGTGGTGCCCGTCGGTATCGCTCAGGACGCGGTGGCCACCGCGCTGGAGCAATCGCCGCGCACGCTCGCGCCCTACGTGGCGGAACTGGAGCGGCGGCGCGACACGGTGCTGGAGGAGCTCAAGGGCCTGCCGGTCGGCGTGCCGGGCGGTGGCTGGTCGCTGCTGCTGCGCACGAGCGATTTCGGCATCGACGGGCAGACGTTGTCGGAGCGCCTGCTCGCGCAGCGCGTCTGCGCCACCGCGATGAAGGGCTGGGGCGAGACGCATGGGGCGCAGTACCTGCGCTTCGTGTTTTCCAACGAGCCGGTGGAGCGGCTGCGGGGGTTGGGAGACAAGGTGCGGTCGGCGCTCGGGGCTTAAGGCCACCTCGGCGGATCGCTTCCCGGCGGCATCGAAGGCCGCACCCATTCGGCGGGCGTGCGTTGCAGTTGCGCGCTGTGTCGCAGCGCCGCCAGCCGGCCGAACCCGGAGTCGGAGGTTTCGACATACGGCTTCAGATCGGGCTTCGCAGCCGAGAGCCCGTCCTGCACGCGCCCGAGGCTGCGCAGCCACTGTCCCGTCTGCGCCAGCGACAGTTGCACGTGCCAGCTTCCACCCTCCCGCTGCTGGCGCCAAAGTGCCGCGGCTGCGCCGAAGGCGATCAGGTAGCCGGTGGCCTCGTCGAGGATCTGCATGGGCAGCGGCCTGGGCTTGCCGTCGCCTGCGGCCTCGCCCTCGGCGTGGTTGAAGCCCATCGCGGTCTGGACCAGCGAATCGAAACCCCGGCGACTTGCCCACGGCCCCTTGGTGCCGTAGGCGCTGAGCGATACGCAGACGATGCCGGGCCTCATGCTTGCCAGCGCTGCCGGTCCGAAGCCGCGCGCCTCGATGCCGCCCGGCCTGTAGCCCTGGACGAACACATGCGCATCGACCACCAGCCGCCGCAGGGCCGTCCGCCCCTCCTCGGTCTGCAGGTCGGCATGCGCCGAGAGCTTGCCCCGGCTGGTGTCGGCGATCGCACTGATGTTCGGCAGGTTCGGTGAGTTCACGAGCATCACCTCCGCGCCATAGGCCGCAAGGGCGCGTCCACCGACCGGCCCGGCAAGCACCCGCGTGAGGTCGAGCACGCGCAGGCCCGACAGGGGGCGCTCGTCTTCGCGCAGGGGCGGCAGTGCAAGCGGCGGCGCATCGCCGATGCGCTCGATGGTGAAGAGAGGCTGCGCGGCGACTGCGCGGCCCTGAGGCGAGGCGTCCCATTCGTCGAAGCGCCGCAGCGCCGTCACGACCAGCCCGGCCGCAGCCGCGGCATCTTCCAAGTCGAGCGCGGGCCACGCGGCCATCGCCCGCTCCGCGTCCGCGCGGGTGGCGGTGGCCGGGTCGAGATTCATCAGCCGCAGCGCGCCGTCGCGGTGATGCGCGAAGTTCGCGTGCAAGCGCACCCAGCCGTCGGCGCAGCGATAGAGCCCCGAGAACTCGTCCCATTGCGGTGGTACCTGGCCGTCCAGGCTGAACCAGCCCGTGCTCTCCAGGGCCGCATGAAGCATGTCGACGCCCACCTGCTGCCGTGGCGTTCCCCGCAGGTGCCCCAGTTCGCAGGCCGCGAGGGCCGCAGCAGCGATGGTGCCCTGCGCTGCAGTGCCTACCGCGAAGGAAGACGGCAGCACAGGTTCCGCACCGGTGAACCGCGCGAACTGCAAGGCCTCTTCGGGCAAGCCGGCTTGCCGCCAGATGCCGCCCAGAACCTCGCTCGAATTCACCATTTCCATGCTCCAAGGCAAAAAGGCAGGTCCGCTTGCGCGACCCTGCCTCTTGTTGTCGTTGCGTTTGCCGTCCGCCCAGTTACTGGATCAGCTTGGCCCCAGTCTTGGCCTGCAGCGCGTCGAAGGTGACGCCCGGCGCCAGCTCGACGACCTTCAGGCCCTCGGGCACCACGTCCATCACGGCCAGGTCGGTGATGATGCGGTCGACCACGCCCACGCCGGTCAGCGGCAGGGTGCACTTCTCGAGGATCTTCAAGTCCTCGGTGCCGTCCTTCTTCTTGGCGACGTGCTCCATCAGGACGATCACGCGCTTCACGCCGGCCACGAGGTCCATGGCGCCGCCCATGCCCTTGACCATCTTGCCGGGGATCATCCAGTTAGCGAGGTCGCCCTTGGTGCTGACCTGCATGGCGCCGAGGATCGACAGGTTGATCTTGCCGCCGCGGATCATCGCGAAGCTGTCATGGCTGCCGAAGATGGCCGAGCCCGGCAGCGTGGTCACGGTCTGCTTGCCGGCGTTGATCAGGTCGGCGTCGACCTGGTCTTCCGTCGGGAACGGGCCGATGCCGAGCATGCCGTTCTCGCTCTGCAGCCACACTTCCTTGTCGCCGGTGTGGTTGGCCACCAGCGTCGGGATGCCGATGCCGAGGTTGACGTAGAAGCCGTCCTCGAGTTCCTGGGCGGCGCGGGCCGCCATCTGGTCTTGGGTCCAGGGCATCTCAGGCTCCTTCTTTCTTGTTGACGACCTTGGCAGGCACTTCGCTGCCGGCTGCTGCAGCGGCGGCGATGACGGTCTGCGCCTCGACCTTGGCGGCGGCGGCATCGACCGATGCGCTCACGGTGCGCTTCTCGATGCGCTTCTCGGGGTTGGCGTTGAGCACGATGCGGTGCACGTAGATGCCCGGCAGGTGGATGTCGTCGGGGGCCAGTTCGCCCACCTCGACGATCTTCTCGACCTCGACGATGCAGATCTTGCCGGCCATGGCCGCGGCCGGGTTGAAGTTGCGCGCCGTCAGGCGGAAGCGCAGGTTGCCCGACTTGTCGGCCACGTCGGCCTTCACCAGCGCCACGTCGGGCACCAGCGAGCGTTCCATCACGTAGGTCTCGCCGTCGAACTCGCGCAGTTCCTTGCCTTCGGCAACCTGGGTGCCCACGCCGGTCTTGGTGAAGAAGGCCGGGATGCCGGCGCCGCCGGCGCGCAGCTTCTCGGCCAGCGTGCCCTGCGGCGTGAACTCCAGGGCCAGCTCGCCCGCGAGGTACTGGCGCTCGAACTCCTTGTTCTCACCGACGTAGGACGCGATCATCTTCTTGATCTGGCGCGTCTCCAGCAGCTTGCCGAGGCCGAAGCCGTCGACGCCCGCGTTGTTGGAGATGACGGTGAGGTTCTGGACGCCGGAATCCTTGAGCGCGTCGATCAGCGCTTCGGGAATGCCGCAGAGGCCGAAGCCGCCGACCGCGAGCATCTGCCCGTCGGCGACGACCCCCTTGAGTGCCGCATCAGCGGTGGGAAAAATCTTGTTCACTCGAGCTCCTCGATGGATGAATGAAAGTGGGTGGAAAGGAGTTGGTAAAGGGCGGGAAACCCCTGAACGATACTACCTACTCGCATACGTAGTATTTCGTAATGGAGACCCCCGATGCCCGAGATCGATTACCGGCTGGCGTTTGAACACGCGCCTGTCGGCATGGTGGTGTCGAGCAACCGCACCATCGTGGCGTGCAACCTGCGCGTTTGCGAGATTTTTGGCGCAACGCCCTCCGCGCTGGTCGGGCATTCGTTCAGCATCCTCTACCCGAGCGTGGCCGAGTTCGAGCGCATCGGCAAGCGCATGGAGCCCTTCCTCAACGCCAGCGGGCACTACGCCGACAACCGCATGATGAAGCGGCTGGGCAACCTGCACGGCGCCATCGCCGACGAGACCTTCTGGTGCCACGTGACCGGCCACGCCATGAACCGCGATGCCCCCCACGAGGCCGGTATCTGGACCTTCGAGGACCTGGGCTCGCGCCGCGCCGTCAAGGCCGAACTCACGCCGCGCGAGCGCGAAGTTGCGGCGCAGGTGATGCGCGGGCTGACCTCCAAGGAGATCGGCAAGGCGCTGGGCATCAGCCACCGCACCGTCGAACTCCACCGCGCCCGGCTGATGCGCAAGTATTCGGCCGCGACCACGGCGGAGCTGGTGCAGAAGCTGATCGCAGGCTAGGGCCGGCCTGCGAGCTCGATGCGCAGGCGCACCATGTCGCGCAGCACGATGCCGTCCTGCCTCTGCAGCCTGCCGCTGCCCGCGCGGCGCACGAAGAAGTCGGTGTCGACGCCGACGATGCGGAAGCCGAAGCGCTGGTAGAAGGCCAGCTCGCGCAGGCTGCTGTTGCCTGTACCCACCTCGAGCAGTTGCGCACCGTGCTCGGCCGCCAGCGCCTTCGCCTTGCGCAGCAGCGCGGTGCCGACACCATGGCTGCGCAGTTCGCCGCGCACCGCGATGTTCATGATTTCCCAGGTGCCGACGCGGGTTTCGAGCAGCACCATCTGGCCGACGACCTCGCCTGCCGCCTCCGCCAGCCAGAGCTCGCCGCGCGAGAGGTACTTGCGGATCTCGGCGCGCGGGCCGTCGGCGGCCAGCAGCAGCGGCCATGGCATCGGATCGGCGGGGGTGGCGCGGCGCATCTTCAGCCTTGGCGCTGTCGTCTTGCTCTTCATTCTTGCGGGTCTGCCTGCTTGTTCGTCTATGGATCGCTCGAGGGGCGCTGGATTCTCGCCCCACGCGCGCGGGCCCACAGATTCGAAAGCTCCGCCCGAAGTTCCGTCCGGCGGATGCCCCATCGTTGCGAAAACGGAAACGCCGTGTCGACGAAACGCCTGTGCCGCAGCGCGCTGCGAAGCCTATCGTGGAGGCCATCGGGGCGATGAGCCCGCAACCACACAGGAGTCCGAAATGTCCACACCCATCCATTCCGAACGCAGCCTCCTGCTGCAGACACAGGCCTCGGTCGCCCGCGCCCATGCGCTCGCCGTGCGCCAGCTGCCGGTCGCGATGACGCTCTCCGCGATCATTCTTTCGATCATCAACGTCAAGCTGTAGCCGCGCCTTGGATCAATCGGGCTTGATGTCCGCCGACTTGATCACCTTCGACCAGGTCGCCAGTTCCTGGTCGACGAATTTCGCGAGCGTCGCCGAGTCCATGTAGGTCGCGAAGGCGCCCTGCTCGTCCACCTTCTTGCGGAAGGCTTCGCTCTCGACGATCTTGCGCAGTTCCGTGCTCAGCCTGTTGACGACCTCCGGCGGCGTCTTCGCCGGCGCGAACACCGCGAACCACGACTCGACCTCGTAGCCCGGCAGCCCCGCCTCGGCCGAAGTCGGCACGTCGGGCATCGACGGGTGGCGCTTGCTGCCCGTGTAGGCCAGCGGCTTGATGCGACCGCCTGCGAAGTGGCCGATGACGGAGGGCGGCGTGGTGATGAACATGTCCACGTTGCCCGAGATCAGGTCGTTGATCGCCGGCCCCGAGCCCTTGTAGGGCACGTGTGTCATCGCCTGCTTCGCCTGCCGCGACAGCAGCTCGCCCGCGATGTGCTGGATCGAGCCGTTGCCCGAGGAGGCATAGAACAGCCCGCCCTCCTTCCTGCCGCCGTACTCGATGAGCTCCTTCATCGACTTCACAGGCAGCTTGCCGCTCACCGCGACCACGTGCGGCGCGCGCATCACCATCGCCACCGGCACGAAGTCCTTGGTGGGGCTCCACTTGATGTTCGGGTAGAGCGAGGGATTGCCCACGTGGTAGCCCGAGTACTGCATCAGCAGCGTGTAGCCGTCGGGCGCGGCGCGCGCCACGAACTCGGTGCCGATGTTGCCGCTCGCGCCGGGCTTGTTGTCGACGACGACGGGCTGCCCCAGCGCACGCTGCAGCGGCTCGCCGACCAGGCGGGCCATGATGTCGGTGGAACCTGCCGGCGCGGTCGGCACGACCATCGTGATCGGCTTCGAGGGCCAGGCGTCGGCAGCGCTCGCGGCCGAAGCGGACAGGACAAGGCCGACCGCGACGAGGCGGTGGATGGTTTTCATGGTTTGTCTCCGGTGGTTTTGTTTTTGCTCGCTGTCTTCCGGGGCCTCGCCCTCAGGGTGACAGCTCCGAGATCTCGATCAGGTTGAGATCCGGATCGCGCACATAGACCGAGCGGATGCGCGAGGTGGCGCCGGTGCGCGTCACCGGCCCTTCGAGGATCGGCACGCCCTGCCTTGCAAGACGCGCAATGACTTCGTCCAGCGGCACGCTGGCGATGAAGCACAGGTCCAGCGAGCCGGGCGTGGGCAGCTGCGCCTTGGGCTCGAACTCGTGGCCCTTCACATGCAGGTTGATCTTCTGGTTGCCGAAGCGAAAGGCCTTGCGGCCGGCGCCGAAGCTCTCCAGCGACATGCCCATCACGTCGACGTAGAAGCGGATGCAGGCCTCCTCGTGCGCGGTGGTCAGCACGAGGTGGTCCAGGTGGTCGATCATGGTTGCAGCTCCTTCGTTGCGAGCCCGCGCTGCCTTGCACGAGCCACGATGTCGTTGAAATCCAGCGGCGGCGCATGCCGCGTCAGCCGGTGGCCGGCGCGCGAGACCTGGGCGGGCAGATCGTGCTGCAGCAGCGCTTCCAGGGCCACTGCGGTGCCGACCAGGCCCGCGAGGTCCATGCCGGTGTCATAGCCCATGCATTGCAGCATGTGGACCACGTCCTCCGTCGCCACGTTGCCGGTCGCGCCCGGCGCGTAGGGGCAGCCGCCGATGCCGCCGAGCGACATGTCGAGCCGGCGCATGCCGGCCTCGACCGCCGCCACCGTGTTCACGAGGCCCATGCCGCGCGTGTTGTGGAAGTGGGCCGTCCATTCCAGTGCCGGGTGGCTCGCCATCACCGCTTCGCAGATCTCCCCCACCTGCGTGGGATAGGCCATGCCCGTGGTGTCGCACAGCGTGATGCCCTGCACGTCCAGCGCGGCGAAGCGGTCGATCCAGCCACGTACGGCCGCCAGCGGCACCTCGCCCTCCATCGGGCAGCCGAACACGCATGAGAGCGACACGTTCACCGGCACGCTGGCGTGCTTCGCCAGGCCGATGACGTCGGCCAGCTGCGCGAAAGACTGCTCCCGCGTCATCCGCAGGTTGGCGAGGTTGTGCGTCTCGCTCGCCGACATGACGATGTTGAATTCGTCGATGCGGCTTTCCAGAGCGCGCTGCGCACCGCGCACATTGGGCACCAGCGCCGTGTAGACCACGCCGGGGCGGCGGGCGATCCGATTCATCACCTCCTCGCCGTCGCGCAGTGCGGGAATCGCCTTCGCCGAGGTGAAGGACGTGACTTCGATCTTCGCGTAGCCCAGGCCGCCGAGCCGGTCGATCAGCGCGATCTTGTCCTCCGTCGGGATGAAGCGGCTCTCCATCTGGAAGCCGTCGCGCGTCGCGACCTCGTTGATGAACAGCCGCGTGCCGTTGCCCTCCTTCATGCCGCCGCTCCTTCGGCACGGCGCGCGGGCCAGCCGCCGCCGCGCAGATCGCCATCGTGCTCGCCCAGCCGGGGCGCGGGGTGCGCGATGCGGCCCGGCGTGGCACTGAGCTTGGGCACCACGCCAGGCACCTTCAGCGTGGCGCCGTCGGAAGTCGAGGCTTCCACGATCATCCCGCGCGCCAGGTATTGCGGGTCGCTCGCGATGTCGGCCACCGTGTAGATGCGCCCCACTGGCACGCCCGCCGCATCGAGCGCGGCCAGCACCTCGTCGCGGCTGCGCCGCAGCGTCCATGCCTCGATGGCGGCGTCGATCTCGTCCACGCGCAGCACGCGGCCGTCGTTGTGCGCGAGCGCGGGGTCGCTTCCCAGGTCTTCCCGGCCGATGGCGCGCATCAGCCGGCGGAAGATGCTGTCGCCGTTGCCGGCCACCAGCACGTAGTGCCCGTCCTCGCAGCGGTAGGCGTTGGTCGGCGCGATGCCGGGCAGCGCGCTGCCGGCCCGCTCGCGCACGGCGCCGAAGGCGTCGTATTCGGGCAGCAGGCTTTCCATCACGTTGAACACCGACTCGTAGAGCGCCACGTCGATGAACTGCCCTTCTCCGCCATGGGCGGTACGGTGGTGCAGCGCGGTCAGCACGCCGATCACGCCGTGCAGCGCGGCCAGCGTGTCGCCCAGCGACACTCCCACGCGCACCGGCACCCGCTCCGGCTCGCCACTCAGGTAGCGCAGGCCGCCCATCGATTCGCCGAGCACGCCGAAGCCGGGCTTGTCGCGATAGGGCCCGGTCTGCCCGTAGCCCGAGATGCGCAGCATGATCAGCCGCGGGTTCAGCGCATGCAGCTCTTCCCACCCCAGGCCCCAGCCTTCGAGCGTGCCGGGCTTGAAGTTCTCGATCAGCACGTCGGCCTCGAGCGCCAGTGCGCGCACGGCCTCCTGACCTTCGGTGCTGCGCAGGTCGAGGCACACCGAGCGCTTGTTGCGCGACTGCACCTCCCACCATGCCGAGGTGCCGTTGTCGCGCAGCAGCCGCCACTTGCGCAGCGGATCGCCGACGCCGGCCGGCTCGACCTTGATCACGTCGGCACCGAACTCCGCCAGCGTCTTGCCGGCGAAGGGGCCGGCGATGAGCTGGCCGAGCTCCAGCACCTTCAGGCCTTCGAGTGCATTCATGTCCGCGTCCGTCTCCTTGGTTGGGCTGGCCCCGACTCTAGGAACGGATCGCGGAATGCGGAATTGCTTTGGCGGCAGCAGTCCTTCGCGAAACGCGAAGGCCACCGGCGACGGCAGGGCCGCCCTACTTCTTCTTCGACAAGCCCGATCCGAGGGGTGGCACGGCCGGCGCAGGCACATCGGGCGCCTTCACCCATCCGCGCAGCAGAACGCCCATGAAGAGTCCCGCACCGAAGATCGCCCAGTAGACCCAGCCCGGCAGGTTCTCGACGCCGCTGTGCAGGTTCATGCCGAAGGCCGCGCCGATGGCCATCAGCGGAAAGGTCAGCGCCGCGATGGTGTTGAGCTTGTGCTGCGCCCGGCTGACTTCGTTGGCCGCGCGCGCCTGCTGCTCGGCCGCGTGGGCAAGCCTGTAGTCCAGCGACATGCGGGTGTCCGCCATCAGCAACTCGAGCCCGCGCGAGATCTCCACCGCACGGTCGCGCAGGTCGGTGATCATCGAGTCTTCCGGCACGGCCTCCCGTGCGGCCTGCAGCGTGGCCTGCATGTTCGAGGCGGCGCGCGAGAGCGGAATCAGCGGCCCGAGGATCTGGAACAGCGCTTCCGAGCTGTCGGCGGCCTCGTGCCGGACCTCGAAGGCGGCCAGGGTCGCGCGGTAGTTCTCGACCAGCTTGGCCAGCGGCCGCTCGCCCGGGTTGTTGCCCTTGTGCAGCCAGGTGCCATCGGGCTTGCGCAGGAACACTGCCGCCTTGCGCTCCGACGCCGTGCCCGCCGGCGGCTCGTGCAGGATCACCATCAGGTGCCCCTGCTCGCGGATGACGCGCTGCGCGCCGTAGCTGGAGCCGCCCAGCCGCTGCTGCATCTCGGGCGGCAGTTCCCAGTCGTAGTCGATGCGTCGGGTGCTCATCGGGGGGCCTGCAGTTCTTTCCAGAGGCTGTCGAACTCGTCGGCGAAGCGCCGCACGAGCTGCGGGTCGTTGGTCAGCACCAGGTTCTCCTCGTTGAACTCGCAGGCGCTGCGCGTCCAGTTGTAGCTGCCGTTGAGCAGCCGGGCGCCGTCGAAGATGGCGAACTTGTGGTGCATGTGCGCCTCCGTTCGGTCCACCGCCACGGGAATGCCGGCAGCGCGCAGCTGGCCGATGTCGCTGCCGAGATCGAACTCCTTGTCGTTGTCGGAGATGCAGCGCAGCGATACGCCGCGCCGGTGCGCGGCCAGTACCTCGGCCGTGATGCGGTCGTCCGACAGGGTGAACACGCACAGGTCGATCGAATGCCTCGCCGCACGCAACTGCTGGTTGATGGCCTGCAGGCAGGCCGTTCCGGGGCTGAAGAAGGCCTGGGAGCGTACGGCCACGTTGTCGGGCGAGCGGCCGGTGTCGATGGCGCGGACCACGCCCTCCAGCCACTTCAGCAGCGCGAGCTGTTCAGGGTCGGCGGTGCGTGCGCGCACAAGGTCGAAGGCACGGTTGCGCAGCTGGCGCAGGCCGTCTTCGGGCGGCTGGGCCTCGCGCAGCGTGTGGACCAGCACGCGCCGCTCGTCGTCGCTCAGGCGGGCATCGGCGAGGGTGTCGTCGAGCTGGGCCAGCAGAAATGGCAGGCCGGGCGGTGCTTCGTTGGTCGCGGGCAAGGCCGACATCTCATTGCTCCTTGTCGGGTTCGGAGGCGCGCTTCGGCACCGCTCGCATGCTCATCGCCTCTGCCGCGAGCCGCTCCATGTTCTGCGCGATGGAACGGTCCAGCTCCAGGCGGCGCTCGGTGGCCGTCACCAGCGGCAGGATCAGCTCGCGGTAGGTCACGGCGATCTGCAGCATGGCGTCGGCCAGCCGCTGGCTTTCGCTGGGCCCTTCTGCGGGCGCTAGGGGTTCCGGCTTGAGCGCATCGACCGCGCGCGCCACTTCGAGCATGCTGCTGGCGATCCGCTGGCTGCCGTCCACGTCTGCCCCGCCGAGCTTGCGCTGGCGCACGAACTCCTCGCAGATCTCCTTCCAGCGCGCGTCTTCCTCGGGCGTCGGGCTGCCCAGGAGCTGCGCCAGGCGCAACAGGTTCTCCTCGGCCCCGGTGGTCAGGGTCTGGGCCTCGCCGCGGTAGTGGTCGCGCAGGAGCGAATCGAGCTCGTCGTCGCGCATCAGCGCGGTGATCTTGCCCGCCAGCTTGGTCATGTTGCGGTAGCTGCCCTGCAGCTTGAAGGGCGGCGCGATGCGGTACGACTCCTGCTGCGCAGCCGACTCGATATAGGCGAGGTTCACCTTCAGCAGCAGGTCGCGTGCACGGAAGAGCCGCTGCAGCAGCGCCTTGATCTCCTCCAGCTCGACTGCGCTGTACGCGTGCGAGAGCGCGCTGCTGGGCACCTCGTGGCCCTGGGCCATCTGCACCAGCAGCTGCACGTCCTTCGGGTCGCGCGAGGCAAGCGGCATCAGCGTGGGGTTCGACGTGAGGCTGTTCTCGATGTAGGAGAGCGCGAACGCCGACTCTCGGCCCGAGAGCACGTCGCCGAGGTTGTAGATGTCGGCCCGGTTGGCCAGCATGTCCGGGATCTTGAACACGTCGCCCGATTCGGTGTACGGGTTGCCTGCCATCACGATGGCGAAGCGCTTGCCGCGCATGTCGTAGCTGCGCGGTTCGCCGTTCCACACGCCTTCGATGCGGCGGGTGCCGTCGGCCAGCGCGATGAACTTCTGCAGGAACTCGGGGCTCGTGTGCTGGATGTCGTCGAGGTACAGCATCACGTTGCTGCCCATGGCGAGGCCCAGGTTGAGCTTCTCCAGCTCCTGCCGCGCCGCGCTGTTGGGCGCATTGGCCGGGTCGATGGCGGTCACGCCGTGGCCGAGCGCCGGGCAGTTGATGCGCACGAAGATCAGGCCCAGCCGGTCGGCCACGTACTCCATCAGCGTGGTCTTGCCGTAGCCCGGCGGAGAGATCAGCAGCAACAGGCCCATGCGGTCGGTGCGGCTGCCCTCGCCCGCCGAGCCGATCTGCTTGGCGAGGTTGTCGCCGATGATGGGCAGGTACAGCTCGTCGATCAGCTGGTTGCGCACGAAGGTGGAAAGCGGCTTGGCCTGGAACTGGCTCAGCTTGAGACGCGCCTTCTCCTCTTCGAGCAGCTCGTGGCGCAGCCGGTGCAGCGCCTCGAAGGCCGGCACCGCGTGCTGCGCGTGGAAGAGGAAACGGCGCCAGAAGTCGTTGAGGTTCAACACCAGCCGACCATCGGCCACGCGCGGATGCTCGCCCCTCAGCCCTTCGACGGCCTGGTCGAGCGCCACGTTGACCCGGGTGCGCTGAAGCGGCATGGCGAGCACGCTGGCCGCATCGTCCACCCAGTCGGCCGATTGCGGCGACTGGTGCACCGCATACGCGCGCACCCAGTCACGCGCGAGCCGCCAGCGCTCGGCCGGCGGTGCGGCGTCCAGGTCGGCCTGCCATGCCTCGCGGCGCCGACCGCGTTCGAGCTCGCGCAGCAATGCGGCGGCAAGGTCTTCGCCGGCGCCCGAGACCACCCAGGTCTCGCCGCCATGGGCAGAAAGCTCGCGCACGAGGTAGGCAGCCGACTGGTCGCATAGCGTGGCGACGAGCGCCTTGCGGCCCTCGGGCTCCTGCTCATCCTCCGCCGTCTCGCCCACCGCGAGCATGTCGGGCAGCACCTCGCGCACGAAATGCCCCAGCGAGCGGGCGACGTCGGCTTCGAGCTGGTCGAGGGCGTCGCGACGCCCGAAGAGCTCCTGCATCTGAAGCGCCGCGCGCGCACGGCGCAGCAGCGACTCGCGGTGCGCGATCAGGTGGCCGTGCTGCCAGTAGAGCAATGCCAGCGCACGCTCCGTCGGCCCCCAGGCGAGCAGCCCGGCCTGGTCCTGCATGGCGACCAGCGCGGCCAGCAGGCGAAGCGCATCGTCGTCGTGGATGCCCTTCTGATAGCCCTCCTGGTAGCGCGCGGCAGCGAAGCGGCGGACCATTTCGAGCAGCTGCGGATGCTGCGGGTCCTCGGCCAGCAGCGTGCGCACGTCGGCCCAGCTGCGTTCGGCCCTGCCTTCGAGCAGCGCTTCGAGCAGGCGGCCTGCGAGGTACTCGGCGCGCGACAGCTCGGGCGTCTCGGACACCAGCGACTGGCCCCAGTAGTCCCGCAGCGCCTGCAGGCGCTCGTCTTTCACCGGGCTCAGGTAGTCGGTGCCCGTCACCTGGTAGGCCATGCCTTCCTCGCGGGCCACCAGCGTCAGGTCGACGGGCTGGCGGTGCACGGTGAAGACGTGGCGCCCCAGGCGCAGCGTATCGCCGCCCTCGCTCACCAGTTCGCGTTTGTCGCGAACGGCGCGCAGGGCCTGGTCGCGCGCGGTCTTCAGGCGCGTGTCGAGCTCGTCGGCAGGCACCGCCGCCCCCAGCGTGCGCAGGTCGGCGATCAGCGTGCGCAGCTTGCCGATCATCGGGTCGGCGGCGAAGTAGCTGTGGACCTGCGTCAGATCGGACAGCTGCGCGATGCGGCGCGGAATGCCGTCGAGGATGCGCCCCGCCGCGTCGATCACGCCCTGCGCGCGGCGCTGGCGAGCCTCGACCAGGGCCTGCCGCCGGGCCGACAGCGCCTCGTAGACGCTCTCGCGCTTCTCGGCGATGTCGCCCAGGAACTCGTCCTGCTCGGCGAAGCGGCCTTCGATCTCTTCCAGCTGTGCCAGCAGTCGGGTGAGCGCGTCGTCACACTTCTCGGGCGTGTCGGCGAACTCCAGCGCGTTCTCGACCGCCTGTCCGAAGAGCTTGAACTGCGCGCCGAACTCGGCCCGCGCCTCGGTCACGCCCAGCGACTTGCGCCGGGCGCGCGCGTCGGCGCGCATGCGGTTGATGTCGGCGTAGATGAGAGAGATGCGGTCGAGGATGGATGTGCGGATCACCGCATCGCCGCCCGGCAGGCTGCCGAGCTGCTCGGTCAGCAGGTCGAGGCCGGCGGCCTGCTCGTCGAGGGTGGCGAGCAGTTGCCCCAGCGCCGGGGAGGTGCCGAGGTTGGGCAGTTCCGTCGCGAGCTTGTCCAGCGCCTGGCGCTGGCCGGCGAAGGCGGTATCCGCCGCCAGGAACTGCATGGCGCGCTCGCCGATGCGCTGCTGCTCGGTTTCGAGCTCCGCGTCCATCGCGGCGATGCGCGGCAGGTCGGCGTAGCGCAGCTCCTTGAGCATCTGCAGCGCGCCGCGGCGTTCGCGCAGCCGGCCCAGCGCCTTCACGAAGTCGTCGGGCGCGCGCCAGAGCGTGCTGGCGATGTCGACCAGGAGCGCGTGCTGTTCCTCTTCCGCGCGGGCCAGCGCGCGGGCGGTCTCGCGGCGGATGGTGTCGACTTTCTCGAACTCGGCCAGCGTGCTGCGCGCCACCTCCGCGATGCTGCGCAGCTCGCCCATGATGCCGGCGGCCTCGGGCGCGTCGAGCCAGAAGTAGGCGTCGCTCACGCGGGTGCACTGGCGGATCAGGTCCTCGTAGGCGGCCTTGGTCGGCGCCTGCTCGCGCACCGCGCGCGCGATGCCCATCAGGTCGCTCACGCCGCGCACGAGCTCGGCGTTGCCGATCTTGCCGAAGAAGCCGGCAGCGGGCGGCTGCGCGCTCGCATGCTCCTCGCTCGCGAAGGGCGTCTTCCACAGCTGCATCGGGTGCACGCGCGTCGGCTCGCCGTCGTTGTCGCGGAACACCAGGATGCGGCCGTCGGCGAAGCGCGCGTAGCCGTTGGCGATGATCGGCGTGGCGAGCTTCTTCTCGATCAGGTTGTAGTTGAAGAGCGCGTAGCGGCCGGGCCTGGGGTCGTAGAAGATGTAGGCAACGTCCTCGCCGTTGGGCGAACGCAGCATGCGCTTGAAGCGCAGGTTCTCGACCATCTCGGAAGGCAGGTCGAAGCGCTTGTGCTCGCCCGACTGCAGGTAGTAGCCGCCCGGAAAGATGATGCCGTGGTCTTCCGGCAGCTGCACGCAGGAGCCGCCGATGGCGTCGATGCGCTCGACCTGCTGGGTGCGGATGTTGAACACCAGGTAGCGCGTGACCTGCTCGCGGTAGGGCTTCACGCGCAGCAGGATCAGCATGCCAAGCTTCGCCCACGCGATCTCGGCATCGGTCAGCGACTGGCTGCGGTCTTCCACCGGCTCGCTGTAGATGCCCAGCCCGGTCTCGGTGTTGTTCTCGATCTTGATCGTGAGGTCGCCGCCCAGCGTCTCGACGAAGACGGTGTCGAGCACGTTGACGTGCGGGTGCTTGCCGCCCACATGGTCTTCGCGGGTGGCCACTGTCCACTCGAAGTCGTGGCTCGGCGGCAGGGCGATGTCTCGCTCGCCGCGGTTGTCGATGTACTGGATGCGGCCGTCGCGCTCGATGGCCCAGCGGAACACGCGCACGTCGGTGAGCTGCTGGCCGATCTGGAAGGAGGCGAGCAGCTTGTCCTGCGTGACGCGAAGCTGCAGCAGCGTGGCCTGCTTGTAGTAGGCGTAGAGCTCGCGGAAGTCGGAGGCGAAGCGCGCATCCTCGAGGAAGCTGCCCGTCAGCGGCACCGGCTGCAGCTCGTCGCTGTCCGCGCCCTGTCCGGCTTCGCCCGGCGACACCAGGCGGTAGAGGCCGAACACGTCGCCGACAGTGGTCTCCTTGCGCAGGCCGATGAACACGTTGTAGCCGAACAGCAGCAGGTCGCCGATGCGCACGAGGTCGCGCGCCACGGCGTTGTTCTCGGTGCGCGCGCGGGTGCGCAGCACCAGGGCCTGGTCGGAGCGGCCGAACTCGGCCAGCCGCTGCTCGTTGAGCGCCTGCGTCTTCTTCAGCAGGCCCTCGCCCTGGTTCTCCAGCCGCTTCTTCAGCAGGTCGTAGCTGCCGCTGCCGGACACCAGCGCCTCGGTCTGCGATTCGGCGGCGACGGCCGGCGGCGCGCCTTTTTCATCCGTTGGTTGCATAGTTCGGCGCGGTCAGTCCGCGCGGAGCAAGGCGAGCAGTTCGTCGCGGTGGGGCTGGGTATCGAGCCAGGCGCGGATGCGGTCCAGCTCGTCGATGCATACGTCGCCGTAGCGGCGGCGCAGCGCCGCAACGCGGGCCTCGCGGACCACCTCGGTCTGCAAGCGGCGCTGCCATCCGTCGGACAGCATCTCGTCGAGCCGGCCGGCCAGGCCCCGGCTCACGATGGCGCGCCACTCGCCCTGGTCGAACCAGAGGTTCTGGCAGGCCACGCAGCGGTCGACGCGGAAGTCGGGGCCCGCGCTCATGCGCAGGCGCTGCATCAGGCGTTCGCATTCGGGGCAGTGCCGCACCGCCGTGGCATCGAACACCTCGATGACCTGGTCGTCGACCGCCTGCGGCACGCGGCTCGCGTCGCCCGCCTTCCAGGCGCGCCAGTCGTCCATGTCCATCAACATGCCGTGGCAGTCGTCGCACTGCACTGCGAGCAGCCCCTCGGCCAGCGCCACCGGCCGCATCGGCAAGTGCGCGGGACAGCTGCACTTGAGGTTCGCGTTCATCGCGCCGCTTCCCCGGCGGCGCCGTTGCGGAAGGTGGCGACCAGGTTGCGCAGCGCGCTCTTCTGGCTCTCGCTGCCGTCGGTGGCGATCCTGTTCATCAGGGCGGCCACGCTGAGGTTCTGCACCTCGCCCGACGAGCTGCCCAGTGCGCCGACGATGTCGCGCAGGTCCTTCACCACGTCGCGCTCGCCGGAGAGCTGATCCTTGAAGGCCACTTGCAGCGCATTGCTCTTGGAGATGACGCCGTCGATGCCCTTGCCCACCGAGAGCGAGCGCACGAAGCTGTCGAAGTAGTCGCCCTGCCCGCCCACGATGTCGATCTTGGCGTTGGCCAGCGCGGTGCCCAGCACCTCGGCCTGCTCCTTGGCGATGGCGGTCTGCGCGTCGATGCCCTTGAGGGTCTCGATGTGCGACTTCTCCAGGCGCATGCGGAATTCCTCGTGGTCGCGCGTCTCGGGGCTCATGGACTTCATGGCCTCGAACTTCTCGTGCAGGCCCTTGGCCTCGGCACCGAAACGCGCCTCGATGACCTGCGCATCGGCCTGGCCCGACTTGAGCGTGGCCTCGGCGTCCGCAGTACGCACGTTGACTTCGGCGAGGCCGAGCTTCTCCTTGCCCGAGGCCTCGGCCTCGAACTTGGCGCGCATGCCGGCAGCTTCGGCCTGCGAGCGGGCCTCGATCACCTGTGCGTCGGCCTGGCCGGCCTTGAGGATCGCGTCGGCATCGGCCTGGCGGACATGCACTTCGGCAAGGCCCAGCTTCTCCTTGCCCGTGGCCTCGGCCTCGAAGCTGGCGAGCTTGGCCTGCGCGGTGGCGATCTCGACCTTGGCAGCCGCCAGCCCCGGCGCGGCCGAGATGGCCTCCACGCCTTCGGCCTCACGCTTCTTCGATTCGGCCTCGCGCTCGGCCACCTTCAGCTTGGCCTCGGCCAGCGTGAGTTCTTCCGCGGCCTTGTGGCGGGCGCGCTTTTCCTGAGTCTCGGCGGCCTTCAGGTCGAGCACCATCTTCTCGTCGGCCTGCCCCTCGGCCATGATGACGACCGACTTCTTGGTGCGCTCGGCCTCGGCGACCACGCGCAGCTCCTTGATGGCCTCTTCCTGCTCGGCCACCGTGCGCTCGACCACGATGCGCTCGCGAATCACGTCGGCGATCGCCTTCTTCTGCACCTCGACGGCCTTGTCCTTCTCGATGCGCTGCAGCGTCACTTCCTTCTCGCGGTCGACCACCTCCAGGTCGCGGGCGCGGATGACCTTCTCCTCTTCGACGGCCACGGCGCGCTTGCGATTGTTCTCGGCCACTTCCTTCTCGCGCTGCACGTTCTCCTGCTGCACCGACACCGACTGTTCAGCGAGCAGGCGCGCGGTTTCGGACTTGGTGCGCTCCTCGGCCTGGATCTTGGCGGTCTCGGCCTCCTCGCGGGCACGCACGCTGGCAATCTCGCGCTGCTGGCGTGCGGTGGCGTCGGCCTGCTGGCGCTCGAGCTCGAGCAGGGCTTCCTGCGTCTCGACGTTCTTCTTCTTGATCTGCATTTCCTCGTTGCGGCGCAGCTCGTTGGTGCGCACGTGCTCCACGGCGGTGAGCTCGGTGATCTTCTTGATGCCCTGCGCGTCGAGGATGTTGTTGGCGTCGAGCTCCGACAGCGGCGTCTGCTCGAGGAAATCGATGGCGGCGTCTTCCAGCACGTAGCCGGAGAGGTCGTTGCCGATCTGGCTCACGATCTGGTCTCGGAAGTTGTCGCGCGCCTGGTAGAGGTCGACGAAGTCCATCGACTTGCCCACCGTCTTCAGCGCCTCGGAGAACTTGGCGGAGAACAGCTCCTCCAGCGTCTCGTGGTTGGAGGCCCGCGCGCAGCCGATGCCCTGCGCCACCTTGAGCACGTCGTCGGCCGTCTTGTTCACGCGAACGAAGAACTTCACCTTGATGTCCGCGCGGATGTTGTCGCGGCAGATCAGGCCCTCGTTGCCGGAGCGGTCGATCTCGATGGTCTTGACCGAGATGTCCATCAGCTCGGCCTTGTGGATGATCGGATAGACCATGCGCCCGGTGAAGGTCACCTCGGGCTCCGCGCGCAGCGTGTTCACGATGAGCGCGTGGCCCTGCTCGATCTTGCGATAGAACTTGGCGAACATCGCGAACAGGCCGAGAACGAGGATGGCCAGTATGACGACGGCGAAGATGATGGGCTCCATTTTTTCTCCAGAGATGCTTGAGAGCGAAAGAAACGAAACGGGTGAGGGCCGGGTGGCGGCGCGCCGGTGGGCGCGCGCACTCAGGCCGCGTGGTCGTCGTGCGCGGCGATGAGGTAGCGCGCGGCCACCTCGTCGTACTCGACGATCAGCGCCTGCGAGCCGCGCTTGAGCGTGTTGGGCGTGGGAGCCCACACGCGGATGTTCAGGCTGGCGCCGCGCCGCGCCACCTCGGCGCGGCCGTCCTTCTCGTTGACCACGCCGGTCACGACGCGGCACAACTGGCCGACCAGCGCCGCGTTGCTCACGGCCGTGTGGCTCACGAACAGGCCTCGCAAGGGCCGGATGGCGACGGCCGTGACCGGAATGGCGATGAGCGCGCTGGCCACCAGCAAGGCGGTGCCCGCCAGAAGCTGCAGCGGCATGGTGGGCACCAGCGGCAGCAGCCACTCGCCACCCAGGCAGGACACGGTCCACGCGACGAGCACCAGCAGGCTCACGGCCACCGAGAACGGCACGCCGTTCAGGCCCAGGGCCACGACGTAGCTGGCCAGGTGCCCTATGTCGCTGGTGTCGCCATCCGCGTGCGTGTGGACATCGACGTCCACATCCAGGCCGCTGTGTTCGATGTCGACCATTCCGAGCATCGCGAGCACCCAGTAGATCACCACGACGCCGAGCAGCACCGTGTAGATCGCGGTCGGGTACCCCGTCACCGCTCCCAAGAAATCGCCCATTGATCCTCCCGCGTGCGGGTTGTTGTCAGTTGTTCTGTTTGCTGCCGCGAACCGGCTTCCTCGCGCCGGTGCTGTTCTTCTTCGTTGCCGCGGCCGGCTTGCCCGCGAAGGCAATCAGGTCGCGCGTGGCCCTCTCCTTGATGGCCAGTCTGTCGTCTGCGGCGAGGCCGTATCGCTTCGCCAGGAATTCGTAGTCGGCGGCGCTCAGCGACACCGTGAGACGCGGCCGCTTCGGCTTGGCCGTGGTGGCGAGGCCGAGCACCTGCCGGATCTGGTCCGAAGTGGAAACGTGCTGCTTGAAGGCCGCGGTACGCACGGCCTCCAGCACCGCCTCCTCCACGTCGAACGCGACCTGGACGGCGCGCAGCGCCTCGTCCGAGCCCTGCCAGCGAACCGGCTTGACGCGCATGATGCCTATTACGCCTCGGGTGCCGCCGGCTTCGCCTGGCGGGCGCGGATGCGCTCCATCACCTTGCCGGTGCGGTCGGCGTCGCCGCCGATGCCCGCGGCGGCCAGCTTCTTCTCGAGCGCGCCGTGGCCGAACTCGTCTTCGAGCTGCTTGCTGGCCGTCATGCGGTCGGACAGGTCTTCATGCCGCGCGCGGATGCGCTCCAGCGACTCGCGCGCATTGGCCAGCCGCGAGCCGCCGCTGCCGATGTTCTCGGAGATCGACTGCGTGGCGCGGTAGACGCTCTCGGTGGTCTTGGCGATGCCGATCTCGCGTTCGTGCTCGCGGATGCGCGCCTCGGCGGACTTGATCAGGTCCTTGAGCTTGGACACCTGCAGCGCGTACGAGGCGTGGGCCTTGGCCTGCTCCTCGAGCTCCTGCTCGAGCGCGCCGACCTTGGCCGCGACATCGAGCGCCAGGCCTTCCTGCGTCTTGTTGAGGGCCTCGAGCGCCAGGCCCTCATAGCGCGCGACTTCATTCTTCAGCCGTTCGATCTCGCGGGCCGACTGCATCTCCTTGGCCATCACGCCCGTGAGGTCGCCCTTGGCCTTCTCGATGCTGTGCTTGGCATCGATGATTTCCTGCTCGTAGATGCGCGTGGCATTGCTGTCGACCACGCTCTCGCCGATTTCGCGCGCGCTGCCGCGCAGCAGGGTGACGAGCTTCTTGATGACTGTCATGGGACCTCCGCTTAATTCAGGAATTCGGACAGGGCGTCGAGCGCATCGAGCGCGTTGTCGCTGAGCACCGCAACCTCGCGGGCGATGTCCTGCACGCTGGCATCGCGGCCCAGCGCGCCGGTGAGCACGTAGCGGCCGTCGACGCGACCGAAGGAAGACAGGGGAACCGAGGGATTCAGGTCGAGCAGCGATTCGAGCAGCTCGGTGCGGCGCGCCGGCTTCACCTCTTCCTCGGCCCAGAGGTAGCAGATGCAGATGATCTGCATGTCGGAACTGGTGACGAAGATCGGCAGTTCGTCGCGCCCCTCGATGCTCACCTGGATCACGGGCGTGTGGCCCGGAATGGGCTGCAGCTGCACGGACCGCCCGCCCATCTCTGCGCCTGCCAGCACATCCAGTCCCCTCAGTTGATCGAGCAGTGGTTGCATACCTCTCCTTGTGGTGAATACCTTTGGAAGCGAGCGGTGCTTCGATGGATTCACTATAGGGATTCGGACATAACATGTCAAAAGATATCTTTCGCCGGACCCATGACTTTCGGCACTGGCGCGCTCCCTAGAATTCGCCGATGGCCAGCACCATCAATCCCGCGCGTGTCGATTTCGTGACGCTTCGCCTCTTCTGCGCCGTGGCCCAGTCGGGCAGCATCACCAAGGGTGCGGAGGCGTGCCACCTCGCGCTCTCGGCCGCAAGCCGGCGGCTATCCGATTTCGAAGCGGCAACAGGGTCGAAGCTGCTTGAACGCAGCTCCCAGGGCATCGCGCTCACGCCTGCGGGCCATGTGGCGATGCAGCATGCGATGCGGCTCTTCCAGGGCTTCGAGCAGTTCAGCAGCGAGCTCGGCGACTACTCGAGCGGCGTGCGCGGCCACGTGCGGCTGTGGGCCAACATGTCTGCGCTGACGGAGTTCCTGCCCGCTACGCTCGCGGCCTTTCTCGCGCAGCATCCGGACATCCGCGTCGAGGTCGAGGAGCAGCTGAGCGGCGACATCGTGCGCGCGCTCGTCGATGGGCTCGCAGACGTCGGCGTGTTCGCCGAGAACACTCCTGCCTACGGCCTCGACGTGCAGCCCTTCCAGACCGACGAGCTCGTGGTGCTCTGTGCGAAGCAGCATCCGCTGGCACGCAGCCGCATGAAGCAGACGGATTTCAGGAGCTGCCTCGCGCATGAGTTCGTGGGGCTGAACCGCAGCAGCTCGCTGCTGGAGCTGACCTCGCGCGCGGCCGAGCAGGCCGGCATTCCGATGCGCCTGCGCGTGCAGGTGCGCAGCTTCGACGCGATGTGCCACATGATCGCGGCCAACCTGGGCATCGGCGTGGTGCCGCTGGCCGCCTGCAAGGCGCAGGTGGAGGCGCTCGACCTGAAGGTCGTGCACCTCAAGGACGAATGGGCCACGCGGCGGCTGCTGATGGCGACGAAGAAGGGGGCCGAGCTCTCCCCCGCGGCGCGGCTGCTGGTGCGCCAGTTGCTGCAGCCCGCCGCTCCCTGAGGCTGCTCTGCTGCCTCAGGGCTGCCGCGAGCTTGGCCTCACCCTTTCTCCAGCGCTGTCCATTCTTCGTCGGTGAAGAGCCTCGACCGCGTCAGGAAGCGCAAGCCCTCCGGCCCCTCCAGCGAGAACATGCCGCCGCGACCCGGCACCACGTCGATGATGAGCTGCGTGTGCTGCCAGTACTCGAACTGCGGCCCGCTGATGTAGAACGGCATGCCGCCGATGTGCCCCAGCAGCCTGTCGTAGTCGCCCACGATGAACTCGCCCTGCGCGTAGCACATCGGCGCGCTGCCGTCGCAGCAGCCGCCCGACTGATGGAACATCAGCGGGCCGTGCCCGGCGGCGAGCCTGTCGATCAGCGCAAGCGCTGCATCGGTCGCGGTGACGCGCAGGACTTCGCCGGTGCTGCCCATCAGAAGAAGCCCAGCTTGTTCTCGCTGTAGCTCACCAGCAGGTTCTTGGTCTGCTGGTAGTGGTCGAGCATCATCTTGTGGTTCTCGCGGCCGATGCCCGACTGCTTGTAGCCGCCGAAGGCCGCGTGCGCCGGATAGTGGTGGTAGCAGTTGGTCCACACGCGGCCGGCCTGGATGCCGCGGCCCATGCGGAAGGCGCGGTTCATGTCGCGGCTCCACACGCCGGCGCCGAGGCCGTAGAGGGTGTCGGTGGCGATGGCCAGCGCTTCTTCCTCGTCCTTGAAGGTGGTGACCGACACCACGGGGCCGAAGATTTCCTCCTGGAAGATCCGCATCCTGTTGTTGCCCCTGAACACCGTCGGCTTCACGTAATAGCCGCCGGCGAGGTCGCCTTCGAACTGGTGGCGCTCGCCGCCGATCAGCACTCTCGCGCCCTCCTGCCTGCCGATGTCGAGGTACGACAGGATCTTCTCCAGCTGCTCGCTGGAGGCCTGCGCGCCGATCATGGTGGCCATGTCCAGCGGGCTGCCCTGCTTGATGGCGGCCACGCGCTTTAGCGCGCGCTCCATGAAACGGTCGTAGATCGACTCCTGGATCAGCGCGCGCGACGGGCAGGTGCAGACCTCGCCCTGGTTCAGCGCGAACATCGCGAAGCCTTCGAGCGCCTTGTCGAAGAAGGCGTCGTCCTTGTCCATCACGTCGGCGAAGAAGATGTTGGGCGACTTGCCGCCCAGCTCCAGCGTGACCGGAATCAAGTTCTGGCTCGCGTACTGGGAGATCAGCCGGCCCGTGGTGGTCTCGCCGGTGAAGGCGATCTTGCCGATGCGGTTGCTCGACGCCAGCGGCTTGCCCGCCTCCACGCCGAAGCCGTTGACCACGTTCAGCACGCCCGGCGGCAGCAGGTCGCCGATCAGCTCCATAAGCACCAGGATCGACACCGGCGTCTGCTCGGCCGGCTTGATCACCACGCAGTTGCCGGCCGCGAGCGCGGGCGCCAGCTTCCACACGGCCATCAGGATGGGGAAGTTCCACGGAATGATCTGCCCGACCACGCCGATGGGTTCGTGGAAGTGGTACGCGAAGGTTTCATGATCGATCTCGCTGATGCCGCCCTCCTGCGAGCGCACGCACGAGGCGAAGTAGCGGAAGTGGTCGATGGCCAGCGGCAGGTCGGCGGCGGTGGTCTCTCGGATGGGCTTGCCGTTGTCCCAGGTTTCCGCAGCCGCGAGCACTGCCAGGTTCTCCTGCATGCGGTCGGCGATCCTGTTGAGGATGTTCGCGCGTTCGGTCGTCGAGGTGCGGCCCCAGGCGGCCTTCACCTTGTGGGCTGCGTCCAGCGCGCGCTCGATATCGGCCGCGGTGGAGCGCGGCACCTCGCAGAAGACCTTGCCGGTCACGGGCGTGATGTTCTCGAAATACTGGTTCTCCGCCGGCGCTACCCATTCGCCGCCGATGTAATTGCCGTAGCGCTTCTTGAACGGCACCGCGGTACCGAATTTGCCCGGTTCGAGCATGTCCATGACGTTGTCTCCATGTGCAGGGTGATGGCACCGCGACATGCGGCGGCCGCACGCTCAAGCGCAAGCCGCGTACCCGGCCGGATCGGTAGATTCCCTGAGCGCCCTGCCCGGGGGGAGGCGGCCCCGGCAGCGGGTTTTCATTCGCAATCTGCGACATGTTCGGGCGAACATGGCGACTACGATGTCGCACAAGGCGAAACACCATCGGAGACACGCATGAGTGCACAAGCGCAGTTGCCGTCGATCGCAGTGGCACAGGCCCGGGAGCTCTTCTTCGAACAGGGCGCCGACCCCGTGCCCTGGATCGCCCCGCACATCTCACGCTCCTGGCAGCGCAGCCGCCCGGTCGACCACCAGGCCGTCGACCCCGAGCCGATGGCGCTCGCCCTGCTGAGCGAACGGCGCGAGCAGGCCATGCGCCTGCTGAACTGCGCGCAGCCCGAGCTCGACGGCCTGGCCGAGCATGCGATCGGCAACGGCTGCGTGGTGATCCTGTCGGACGCCAGCGGGCTGATCCTCGAAGAGATCGGCAGCCCCGACTTCCTGCCCAAGGCCCAGCGCATCGCGCTGCAGCCGGGCGTGGAGTGGTCGGAGCACAACCGGGGCACCAACGCCATCGGCACCGCGCTGGCCGAGCGCGAGGCCCTGATGGTGCTGGGCGGCGAGCACTACCTGGCGCAGAACGGCGGACTCGGCTGCGCCGCGGCGCCCATCTTCACGGGACGCGGCGAGCTCGCGGGCGCGCTCGACATCTCTGGCGACACGGTGCGCGTGAACACGCACGCGCTCGGACTGGTCCGCATGGCGGCCCAGCAGGTCGAGCACCGCATGATGCTGGCCGAGGCCGGCGGCCACGTGCTGCGCTTCCATGCACGGCCGGCGCTGATCGGCACGGCGCGCGAGGGGCTGATGGTGATCGACGGCGGGCGCATAGTCGCGGCCAACCGCGTGGCGCTCGAACTGTTCGGCCGCTCCTGGAAAGACCTGCTCGACCTGGACGCCGACGACTTCCTCGGCCCGCACTGGCCGCGCATGCAGCACCGGCGCGGCCTGCTCACGCTGCCGGGCGGGCGGCAGATCGCGACGGTGATGGAGCGCTCGGGCACGCCGGGCAGCCCACGTGCGACCCAGCGGCGCAGCGTGCCATCGCAGGCCGTGACCGAGGGCGACGACGTGCAGCCGCTGCTGCACAAGGCCGTGCGGGTGCTCAACGAAGGCGTCTCCGTGCTGGTCAACGGCGAGACCGGCAGCGGCAAGGAGGTGTTCTCGCGCCGGCTGCATGCTGCCAGCCGGCGCAGCGCAGGCCCCTTCGTCGCGGTGGATTGCGCCTCGCTGCCCGAGACGCTGATCGAATCGGAACTCTTCGGCTACGAGCAAGGCGCCTTCACCGGCGCCAGGCGCAAGGGCATGGCCGGGCGCATCCGAGAGGCCGACGGCGGCGTGCTGTTCCTCGACGAGATCGCGGAGATACCGCTGGCCCTTCAGACGCGGCTGCTGCGCGTGCTGGAGGAGCGCGTGGTCACGCCGCTGGGCGGCGGCCAGGGCGTGCCGGTGGACTTCGACCTGGTCTGCGCAACCCATGGCCACCTGCCCTCGCTGGTGGAGGCCGGCCGCTTCCGCGCCGACCTGATGTACCGCGTGGCCGGCTTCACCGTCACGCTGCCGGCGCTGAGGCAGCGCGACGATCGGCATGCACTGATCTCGCGGCTGTTCCTCGAGGCGGGCGGCGCGGCGAAGCATCTGCAACTGGAGGCCGATGCATTGGAAGCGTTGGCAGCCTACCGGTGGCCGGGCAACGTGCGCGAGCTGCGCAGCACGCTGCGCTCCATCGTGGCGCTGGCCGATGCGGGCGACTGCGTGACGGCGGCCATGCTCCCGCCGCATCTGCAGGACCATCAGGCGCAGCCTGCCGACCCATCGCCGATGCCAACCGCTCCGCACGCGGCGCCCCTGCAGGCCATGACGCGCCAGGCGCTCGACGAGGCGCTCAAGGCCTGCGACCACGACGTCGCGAAGGCCGCGCGCAGGCTGGGCATCCATCGCAGCACGATCTACCGCCACCTCGCACGCCAGCGCGGCAAGCCCGCCGGCAACTGATGCCGGGGTCCAGCCGGAACCTGCATCGATCCCGGCCGCCGTACCGACCGCTACCAAAGACTGACTTGCCCCGGTGTGCCGGAGCGGCCAGACTTTGGGCGAAGCGCAGCTCCAGCATCCATGACCGCCCGCAAATCCGTCCGCCGCCTGTCCGCCGTTCCTTCGACCCTGCGGATTCCCCTGGCCGCGCGTGCCTCGGGCGACGCGATGTTCCCGCAGGTGGCCGTGCGCGACGCGTACGCCGCCGGCGTCCTCGAACAGATCCGCGACGAGGGCGATCCGCTGCCCGAAGACCGGGCCACCATCTACGGCATCCTCTCGCGCACGCGGCGCTTCCGCAGCCTGGCGCAGGAGTTCCTCAAGCAGCACCCCGGAGCGCGCATCGTGAACATGGGCTGCGGGCTGAGCCACTACTTCCAGTGGCTCGACGACGGCAGGTCGCGCATGACCGATGCCGACCTGCCCGAAGTGCTCGAACTGCGCCGCGCGCTGCTTCCCGAGCCCGGCGATCGCCATGACGTGCGCGAGCTCGACCTGAGCGCAGCCAAGTGGTGGGATCAGCTGGGCCTGCCGCGCAAGCGCGATGCGCAACCCGTCTTCCTCTTCACCGAAGGCGTGCTGATGTACCTAGAACCCGGGCAGGTCCAGGCGGTGCTCGCGACATTCGGCGAGCGCGCGCCCGCCGGCTCCGTGCTCGCCTTCGACGCGATGTGCTGGCTCGCGGTGGGGCGCGGCAGGCAGCATCCCTCGGTGCGGGTGACCGGGGCGGAGTTCAAGTGGGGCATCCGCCGCACGGCCGAACTCACGCAGCCCCATCCGCGCCTGAGCCTCGAGAGCACCTACCGCGTGCTCGAAGGCTTCGGCCTGCCCTACACCCTGTTCGCGCCGATGGTCATGCTGTTCCTGGGCGTGCCGCTCTATGCGCTCTATGAACTGAAGGCGACGGACGGCGCCGATACATAAACGCACAATTTTTCGAATTGCCGGTTTTGTCCGGCGCGCGCTGCGCGGATCGGCTGACGCGGGCCGCGCTCCGATAAGGCCATGATCCGGGGGTGTTTACGGTCGCGGAAAATGCCATATCGTTTCCGTACTCCACCGTCCCTCCGTCTTTCCCCCAAGAGATTCGCAACCCTCAAGAACCACATGCTTGATCGCCGATCCTTCCTTGCCGCCGGCAGTGCCGCTGCCGCACTCGCCGCCCTCGGACTGCCCGAAGAGGCCCTCGCCGCCAACGGCCTGCAGCTGAGCCAGCCCACGCCCTTCTCCTTCGACGCGCTGGTCGCGCAGGCAAAGGCACTGGCCGGCAAGCCCTATGCCGCTGCCACGCCCCTGGCACCCGAGGTGCTCGACCGCATCGACTACGACGCGCACGGCAAGATCAAGTTCGACCCGGCCAACGCCCTCTTCCGCGACGGGCCCGGCGCATTCCCGGTCACCTTCTTCCACCTGGGGCGCTTCTTCCAGACCCCGGTGCGCATGAACGTGCTGGAGAACGCCGACGGCGACGTCTTCTCCCGGGAGGTGCTCTACAGCCCCTCCTACTTCTCGATGCCGCCCGACAGCCCGGCGCGCTTGCTGCCCCCGGGCGCGGGCTTCGCCGGCTTCCGTCTGCAGGAAAGCCGCCTGGGCGACCAGAGCAAGCTCGACTGGCAGAAGAACGACTGGGTGGCCTTCCTGGGCGCCTCGTACTTCCGCGCCATCGGCGAGCTCTACCAGTACGGCCTCTCCGCGCGCGGCATCGCGCTGGACGTGGCGGTGCCCGACCGGCCCGAGGAGTTCCCGAACTTCACCCGCTTCTACTTCGAGACGCCGGCGGCCAACAACACGACCTCGATGACGGTCTACGCGCTGCTCGAAGGGCCGAGCGTGACGGGCGTCTTCAAGTTCGTCATGCAGCGCACCAAGGCCGTCATCATGGACATCGATGCGCGCCTGTTCATGCGCAAGGACGTGGCCCGCCTCGGCCTCGTGCCGCTCACCTCGATGTACTGGTACTCGGAAACCACCAAGCCCACCGCTATCGACTGGCGCCCCGAGGTGCACGACTCCGACGGCCTCGCGATCTGGAACGGCGCGGGCGAGCGCATCTGGCGCCCGCTCAACAACCCTACGCAGACGCGCGCATCGGCCTTCGCCGACACCAGGCCGCGCGGCTTCGGGCTGCTGCAGCGCGACCGCGCCTTCGACCACTACCAGGACGGCGTGAACTACGAGAAGCGCCCGAGCCTGTGGATCGAGCCGCTGGGCGACTGGGGCGAGGGCTCGGTGCAGCTCATCGAGATCCCGACCGACGACGAGATCCACGACAACATCGTCGCCTTCTGGGTGCCCAAGGCCGACGCGAAGGCCGGCACCAGCTACAGCCTGCAATACCGGCTGCACTGGACCGACCAAGAGCCCTTCCCCTCGCCGCTGGCGCGCTGCGTGGCCACGCGCATCGGCCGCGGCGGTCAGCCGGGCCAGCCGCGTCCGCAGGGCGTGCGCAAGTTCATGGTGGAGTTCATCGGCCAGCCGCTGACGACCGTGCCCTTCGGCGTGAAGCCGGAGGTGGTGCTGACGGCCGCGCGCGGCAAGTTCTCGTACGTCTTCGCCGAGGCCGTGCCCAACGGCGTGCCGGGCCACTGGCGCGCGCAGTTCGACTTCACGCCCGAGGGCAACGAGCCGATCGACATGCGCCTGTACCTGAAGAACGGCGACCAGACGCTCACCGAGACCTGGCTGTACCAGTACCAGCCAGGCTGAGCCCTGACAGCTCCTTGCCGACGAAGCCTCAGCGCTTCGTGACCGAGATCAGCTCGACCTCGAAGTTGAGCGTGGCATTCGGCGGGATCACGCCGCCGGCGCCGCGCGAGCCGTATGCGATCGAGGGCGGGCAGGTCAGCTTGGCCTTGCCGCCCGGCTTCATCTTCTGCACGCCTTCGGTCCAGCACGGGATCACGCCGTTGAGCGGGAACTCGGTGGGCTCGCCGCGCTTGTAGGAGCTGTCGAATTCCTTGCCGCTGTCGGGGAAGGTGCCGCGGTAGTGCACCTTGACCACGTCGGTGGCGGCGGGCGACGCGCCGGTGCCTTCCTTGATCGACTGGTAGACCAAGCCGCTGGGCGTGGTCACGGGCGCGGACTGCGCGAATGCGGCGGGCACGGCAGCGAAGGAAACCAGGGCGGCACAGAAAAGAGACTTCACGGAACACCTCGAGGATTGAGAGACCTCGATTATGGCCAGCGGCCATGCAGGCCCACGGTGGAACAGCCCTTGCTTTGGCGAATGTGCACTGTCAACATTCACGAAGAGAGGAAGTCGCATGAACTCCACCACCGCCGCCGGCACGGCCGCATCGCCGGCCCCTGCAGGCACAGGCCATCTCAAGAAGGTGCTCGGCCCCGTCCAGCTCTGGGGCATCGCGGTGGGCCTCGTCATATCGGGTGAGTACTTTGGTTGGAGCTACGGCTGGAACACCGCCGGCACGCTCGGCTTCCTGGTCGCCACGGTGCTGGTGGCGACCATGTACACCACCTTCATCTTCAGCTTCACCGAGCTTTCCACCGCCATTCCGCACGCGGGCGGTCCCTTCGCCTACGCGCGCCGCGCCTTCGGCCCCACCGGCGGCTTCGTCGCCGGCTTCGCGACGCTGATCGAATTCGTCTTCGCGCCACCGGCGATCGCGCTGGCCATCGGTGCGTATCTCAACGTGCAGTTCCCGGGCATCAACCCGAAGTGGTTCGCGCTCGGCGCGTACGTGATCTTCATCGGACTCAACTGGATCGGCGTTGGCATCGCCGCGGCCTTCGAGCTCTTCGTGACGGTGCTGGCCATCGTGGAGCTGCTGGTGTTCATGGGCGTAGTCACCCCGGGCTGGAGCATGGCCAACTTCGTGGCCAACGGCTGGGCCGGCGGCAGCGTGCTGAACGGCACGGCCATCGCAGGCATCTTTGCTTCCATCCCCTTTGCGATCTGGTTCTTCCTCGCCATCGAGGGAGCGGCCATGGCGGCCGAGGAGGCGCGCGATCCGCACCGCACCATTCCCATCGCGTACACCACCGGCATCGTCACCCTGGTGGTGCTGGCCTTCGGCGTGATGATCTTCGCGGGCGGCGTGGGCGACTGGCGCAAGCTCGCCAACATCAACGACCCGCTGCCGCAGGCGATGAAGGCGGTGGTGGGAGACAACAGCGGCTGGCTGCACATGCTGGTGTGGATCGGCCTCTTCGGCCTGATCGCATCTTTCCACGGGATCATCATGGGCTACTCGCGGCAGATCTTCGCGCTGGCGCGCGCGGGCTACCTGCCGCGCTACTTCGCCGGCCTGAGCCCGCGCTTCGACACGCCGCACCGCGCGCTGCTGGCCGGCGGCGTGATCGGCGTCATCGCCATCTTCAGCGACGAGTGGGTTCAGTTCGGCGGGCAGACGCTCACGGCCAACATCGTGACCATGGCGGTGCTCGGCGCCATCGTGATGTACCTGATCTCGATGGCCGCGCTCTTCAAGCTGCGCCGCAGCGAGCCCGACCTGCTGCGCACCTACCGCGCGCCCTTCTACCCCGTGTTCCCGGCCATCGCGCTCGGCCTCGGCGTGGTCTGCCTGGGCGCGATGGTGTGGTTCAACGGCATGCTCACGCTGCTGTTCGTCGTGCTGATGGCTGCCGCCTACGGCTACTTCCTGCTGACGTCGGGGCAGCGCGACGCGGCAGCGCCCGACGAGATGCTGTCTTCATCGACCACCACCAGCTGACACCCGCGCAAGCTCCAGAAAGATGCTGTATCGCACCACCATCGCCGGCCAGGGCTATGCCTTCGAGGACCTGCGCCAGGTCATGGCCTTCGCAAGCCCGGCCCGCTCGGGCGACTACCTCGCGGGCATCGGCGCGGCCACGGCGCAGCAGCGGATGGCCGCGCGGCACGTGCTGGCCGAAACGCCGCTCAGGCAGTTCCTCACCGAAGCGCTGATTCCCTACGAGAGCGACAACATCACGCGCCTCATCATCGACAGCCACGACGCGCAGGCCTTCGCGCAGGTGTCGCACCTCACGGTGGGAGACTTCCGCAACTGGCTGCTGTCCGATGCGGCAACCACCGCCACGCTCACCGCGCTCGCACCGGGCCTCACGCCGGAGATGGTCGCGGCAGTTTCCAAGCTCATGCGCAACCAGGACCTGGTATCGGTTGCCAAAAAATGCAGCGTGGTCACGCGCTTTCGCGACACCATCGGCCTGCCCGGCCATCTCTCGGTGCGCCTGCAGCCCAACCACCCGACCGACGACCTGCGCGGCGTGGCCGCATCCACGCTCGACGGCCTGCTCTACGGGGCGGGCGACGCGGTGATCGGGCTCAACCCGGCCTCCGACAGCATGCCCGTGCTCGGCCGCCTGCTGCACATGCTCGACGAGGTCATCCAGCGCTTCGAGATTCCCACGCAGAGCTGCGTGCTCACTCACGTGACCAACACGCTCAAGCTCGCCGAAGCCGGCGCGCCGGTCGACCTGGTGTTCCAGTCGATCGCAGGCACAGAGAAGGCGAACCTCTCCTTCGGCGTGACGCCCGAACTGCTCGACGAGGCCTACGCCGCGGCGCTGTCGCTCCAGCGCGGCACCGTGGGCGACAACGTCATGTACTTCGAGACCGGCCAGGGCAGCGCACTGTCGGCCAACGCCAACTTCGGCGTCGACCAGCAGACCTGCGAGGCGCGCGCCTATGCGCTGGCGAGGCGCTACAAGCCCTTTCTCATCAACACCGTCGTCGGCTTCATCGGCCCGGAGTACCTGTACGACGGCAAGCAGATCATTCGCGCCGGGCTGGAAGACCACTTCTGCGGCAAGCTGCTGGGCCTGCCCATCGGCTGCGACGTCTGCTACACAAACCATGCCGAGGCCGACCAGGACGACATGGACACGCTGCTCGTGCTGCTGGGCACCGCGGGCATCAACTTCATCATGGGCATCCCGGGTGCGGACGACGTGATGCTCAACTACCAGAGCACTTCGTTCCACGACGCACTGTTCCTGCGCGACACGCTGGGCCTGAAGCGCGCGCCCGAATTCGAGGCATGGCTGCAGCGCATGCAGATCACCGACACGGCCGGCAGGCTGGCGCTGCCCTCGCCCGCTTCCTCCAACCGGCTGCTGGCCGACATGAGCGGGCTTTCCGCACTGGCGTCATGAGCAGCCCCGAATCGCCCGTCACCCCCAACCCGTGGGCGCAATGGCGCTCCGCCACGCCCGCCCGGCTCGCGCTCGGGCGCGCCGGCTCGGGCATGCCGACCGACGAGACGCTGCGCTTCGGCTGGGCCCATGCGATGGCGCGCGACGCGATCCATGCCGCGCTCGACGTGGATGCACTCGAGTCGGCGCTCACCGCGCAGCACTGGGAAGTGGCCCGCGTGCGCAGCCGTGCCGCGGACCGCACCGAATACCTGCGCCGGCCCGACTTCGGCCGCCAGCTCGACGAAGACTGCGCCACCCGCCTCCTCGGCGAGCGGCGCTACGGCTGCGATGTCTGCGTCGTGATCGGCGACGGACTCTCCTCGCTGGCCGTCGCGCGCCACGCGGTGCCCCTGCTGGCCGCGCTGCGCACGCACCTGCCGCCCGACATCCGCTTCGCCCCGGTGGTCATCGCCACGCAAGCGCGGGTGGCGCTGGCGGACGAGGTGGGCGAACTCTTCGGCGCGGCGCTGTCGGTCATGCTGATCGGCGAGCGCCCGGGCCTGAGTTCGCCAGACAGCCTCGGCATCTACCTGACCCACACGCCCAAGCGCGGCCGGCACGACGCCGAGCGCAACTGCATCTCGAACGTGCGCCCCGAGGGACTGCCCTATGGCGCGGCCGCGTTCAAGCTGGCATGGCTGATGCGAGAGTCCCTGCGCAGGGGGCTGACGGGCGTCGGGCTCAAGGACGAGAGCGACCTCGCGGTGCTGGAGCAGCGCCACGGGCCCGAGATCGGCCGGGCGGACGGCCTCCCCAAGTAGAAAATATGCAATAAAATGACTTTTAAGTCGGTTAACAGTCATTTTATTGATGCCCAAAAGCAGCCACAGCCTTTCGGCCCTGCCTTCTCAGACAACTCGTCCCCTTGAACAGCTGGGCTTGCGCCTTCGCGCGCACAGGGTCCATCGCGAGTGGACGGTCGCCGAAATGGCCGAGCGACTGCTGTGTTCCCCCAACACGCTGCGCGCGCTCGAATCCGGCAAGCCGGGCACCAGCATCGGTCTGCTGGCCCATGCGTTGTGGCTCTTGGGCGAAATCGATTCGCTGGACAGCGTCGCCCCCGCCCCTGCAGGACTGGCGGCAAAACGCCGGGTGCGCAAGTCGGCAACGCAAGGCGCGGCGGGCGTGATCGCGGAGGACGAGCGTGACTTCTGAAACCAGCGAAGTCGAGCGGCGTGTCTACGTCGGGCTTGCGCACCGAACCGGCGCGCAGGTACAACCGGCCGGGCTGATGAAGCTCGTTCGCCGTGGTGTCATGGAGTCCGGCGAATTCGCCTACGGCCGGCGCTACCTCGAAGACCCGGAAGCTGCACCGCTCAACCCCGAGCACCTGCCGCTGCGCGACGCGGCCTTCGTGCTGGCCGAGGGCCGCATCCGCGATGGCGGCGCCATGCCGCTCACGCTGCGCGACGCACTGCCAGACAGTTGGGGACGCAAGGTGCTCGAAATACGCCAGGGCAGGCCACTCTCGGACATCGACGCGCTTTTGTTGACCAACGAGGACCGCGTAGGTGCGATGGTGTTCGCCGAAACCCTGCCCATCCGCAGCGACGAACCACCGGTCGCACTCCGGTCGCTACAGGAACTCGCCGATGCCTCGCATCGCATCGAGCAAGGCCTGGAGGTCGGCCCCGACATGCATCTGTTGCTGCGCGGCGGAAGCCTGGGCGGCGCGCGTCCCAAGGCAGCGTTTGTGCACGAGGGTCGGCGCTGGATCGCCAAGTTCGCATCGCGCGGTGACGACCACGACGTGGAAGTGATCGAGGCGGCCACGCTCTGGCTGGCCGATGCATGCGGAATCGAGGTACCACCTTTCCTGTTGCAGCCTCTCTCGTCAGGGCATGCCTTGCTGGTCGAGCGCTTCGACCGCGCAGGACCGGTGACAGACGAGCGACGCTTTCACTACCTCTCGGCGTCGGCGCTGCTCGATGTGCCTTATGAATCCAGCCGGGGCAGCTATGTCGAACTGGCCCAACTGCTGCGGCGCATCTCTGCGCAGCCACAAGAGGACCTGACCGAGTTGTTCCGGCGGCTGGTGTTCAACCTGGCAGTTGGGAACAGCGACGATCACGTCAAGAACCATGGCGCGCTGCGCAGCGACGACGGAAGGTGGCGTCTGGCCCCGGCTTTCGATCTCGTCATGCAGCTTGGCGGTCACACAGGCTATCAGGAGCTCGCCATTCTTCCAGGGCAGCACGCGTCGAGCCTCGCCCTGGCGCGCGAGGCGGCGCCGCACTTCGGACTGTCGGCTGCAGCGGCGGAAGAAATCATTGTGGCTATCGGCGAGACGGTTGCCGTTCATGCGGCGGCAAGCGCGGCGACTGCCGGGGGAAATGGGGCGCTGGTGCGGCGGGTGGCGCACTTTGTTGAACTTCAGGCAGAACGCATCGCGGCTTAGCGCGCCTTGCGGCGCAATGCATGCTCATCACGCACAGCCTGGCACGCCTGATGCGTAGGTTGGGGCTCATCTCAATCTGCAACGCTCAAAACAGGAAAAGCATGCAACGCCGCCTCGTCCTTCTCACCCCCATGGCCGCCGCACTCGTCGCCGCTGGATGTGCCAGCCTCACGCCTGCAAAGAGCCTCGCCCCCGCGAACTGGGACGCCTTCAACCGCGCGCAGATCGAGGGCCTGATCGCCAGCCTGGGCAAGGGCAGCCCGGGCTACGACGCCGCGAAGCCGCCGTACGTGGTGTTCGACTGGGACAACACCAGCGTATTCCTCGACATCGAGGAAGCCGCGCTCATCTACCAGCTGGAGAACCTGGTCTTCGGCGCCACGCCCGCGCAGCTCGAGGTGGCGCTGCGCAAGAACATTCCGAAGAAGGACTTCCTGCCCGCATACAACAACGCGGCCGGCCAGCCGGTGAACATCGACACCGTGGTGCCGGACATCGTCGCGAGCTACACATGGCTCTACCAGAACTACAAGGGGCTGAAGGGCGACCAGTCGCTGGCCGTGGTGGCATTGAGCCCGCACTACGGCGCATTCACCACCAAGGTGCGCTATCTCTACGAAGCCATCGGCGACACCTTCGACCACGACACGGCCTACCCGTGGGTCACCTACCTCTTCGCCGGCATGACCGAGGCGCAGGTGCGCAAGCTCACGGTCGACACCGTGGCCTGGCAACTGAAGGAGCCCGTGACCAAGGTCAAGTGGACTTCGCCTGCGGCCCTGCCCGGACGCGCCGGCGTGGTCTCGGTGAGCTGGAAAAACGGCCTTCGCCTGCAGCCCGAGATGCAGCAGCTGTATGCCGCGTTCCGCAACGCGGGCTTCGACGTGTGGGTGTGCTCGGCCTCCTTCGTCGACGTGATCAAGGAGATCTCGTCGAACCCGGCCTTCGGCTACAACAACCCGCCCGAGCGCGTGCTCGCGATGGAGCTGGAGCGCGACGCCCGCGGCGTGATCCAGCCCGAGTTCCGCCGCGGCTACGACCAGACGCAGGGTCCGGGCAAGACCAAGAACATCCGCCGTTTCCTGGCCAGCAAGTACGGCTATGGCCCCAGCTTCGTGGCCGGCGACAGCGAAGGCGACCAGAACATGATGGCCGACTTCGCCGACACGAAGAAGGTGCTGATCGTCAACCGCCTGCGCGATCCGAAGACCGACATCGGCAAGTTCTCCGCCATGGCGGTGCAGAACTACGGCAAGGCCGACACGCGCTACCTGCTGCAGGGACGCGACGACAACACGGGCTCGTGGGTGAGTTCGCAGCTGCACACGCCGCTGGGTGCCACGCAGGGCAAGGCGCTGAAATAGGACCTGGCCTCGGCTGCGTCCGTCTCACAGGCCGGCCCTCCGCATCTGCGGAACTATGATGACCCGTCAAGGCAAACAAACCACGACGGAGACAGACATGGCCGCAGACCGCTACCCCCTTGCCGAACTGAAAGACCTGCCCGAGGACATCCGCACCGCGATCCTCGCGGTGCAGGAAAAGGCCGGCTTCGTGCCCAACGTGTTCCTGGCCCTCGCGCGCCGCCCCGCGGAGTGGCGCGCCTTCTTCGCGTACCACGACGCGCTGATGCTCAAGGAGGAAGGCTCGCTCACCAAGGGCGACCGCGAGATGATCGTGACCACCACCAGCGCGGCCAACAAGTGCCTCTACTGCGTGGTGGCCCATGGCGCGCTGCTGCGCATCTACGAGAAGAAGCCGCTGGTAGCCGACCAGGTGGCGGTGAACTACCTCAAGGCTGACATCACGCCGCGGCAGCGCGCGATGCTCGACTTCGCGATGAAGGTCTGCGAGCGCTCCCACGAGATCGACGACAGCGACTTCCCGCCGCTGCACGCCCACGGCTTCGACGACGAGGACATCTGGGACATCGCGGCCATCACCGCCTTCTTCGGGTTGAGCAACCGGCTCGCCAGCTTCAGCGGCATGCAGCCGAACAACGAGTTCTTCCTGATGGGGCGGGTGCCGCGCGAGAAGAAATAGGCTGAAGAACCAGAACGAGCAGCCGGACGCGGGCGACGCTTTCGCTGAGGGCGCAGAAGAGAGAACCGGATTCTTGTCGGGCTCTTTCGCGCTCTTCGCGGAATCTTCGCGCCCTTTGCAGCCGGCAGCCCGATCCCGCTTCCCTCAGCCCTTGCCGCGGCAGGAGGCCAGCGCGTCCAGCGCCGGCTTGTAGGTCGGCGTGGTCACGTCCATCACGCCCAGCACCGTGTGGTAGAGGTTGTCGTGCGTGAGCGGCGCGTCGAGCCCCGCTTCCATGCACGAGCGCGAGAGCTTGCGCCGCTCGCTCATGCCTTCGCTGAACCAGGTGATCATGGGCACGTGCTTCTGCGCGTCGGGCGCGAAGCTGTAGGGCACGCCATGCAGGAACAGGCCGAACTCGCCGAGCGATTCGCCGTGGTCGCTGATGTAGAGCATCGCCGGGTCGTACTGCTTCGACTGCGCCTTGAGCCAGTCGATGGTCTGGCCGAGGAAGCGGTCGGTCTGCACGATCGAGTTGTCGTACACGTTCATCAGCTCGGCGTGGGCGCAGTCCGCAAGGGCGTTGGTCTTGCACTCGGGCAGGAAGCGCTTCACGTCGGGCGCGGAGCGCTTGTAGTAGGCGGGCCCGTGGCTGCCCATCTGGTGCATCACCAGAACCACGCCCTTGGCGCGGCGCTCGGCAGGCAGCGCGGCGATGCGCTCGTCCAGGCCCTTGAGCATCACGTCGTCCAGGCACTCGTCGCCGTCGCACAGCGCCTTCTTGGTTGCGGGGTCGAGCCCGGCGAAGGCCGATGCGTTGGGAATGCGCTCGCACACGCCCTTGCAGCCGGCCTGGTTGTCGAGCCAGAACACGGCCAGGCCGGCGGCCTGCAGCACGTCGACCAGGGTTTCGTAGTCGTCCTTGCGCGACTCGTAGCCTTCCTTGCCCAGCGGCGAAAACATGCAGGGCACCGAAGCCAGGGTGTTGGTGCCGCAGGAGCGCACCTCGCGGTAGCTCAGCACGCCGCGTCTGGCCAGCTCGGGCGTGGTGTCGCGGGCGTAGCCGTTGAGGGCGAAATGGTCGGCACGCGCCGTCTCGCCCACCACCACCACGAAGAGCGGCGGCTTGGTCTGCGCTGCATAGCTCGCGCCCAGCGCTGTTCCCGCGGTGATGGAGACCAGCTTGCCGCTGCGCTTGAAAAGAGGCTTGATGAAGAGCGAGCCGGTGGAATAGATCGACGCGATCGGGTTCATCATGTAGCGCAGGTGAACGTTGTTGCGCATCAGCGGCGCCAGTTCGCGGTTCATGGCCACCGCGGTGCCCACCGCCACGATGACGGACAGCAGCAGCAGACCCACGTTGCGCGCGAGCTTGGGCAGGATGCGCATGGGCACGACGCGCACCCGCCAGATCAGCCAGGCCGCCGGCAGCACCACCACCGCCACGTTGAAGGCCATGCGCCAGCTCAGCAGGTCGCGCGCCTCATTGGGGTCGGTCTGCAGCGCGTTGGCGATCATGCTGGGGTCCATCACCACGCGGTACTGGAGCATGTAGTGCTGCACCACCGCGGCCAGCACCACCACCAGCAGCCACAGCGGCTTCATCCAGCGCGACCAGGCCGTGAACGAGAGGATGGCCGCCGAGCCGCACAGCGTGAGCAGGCTCATCGACACGACCGTGGACATGTAGCTGCTGGGCGCGCCGCCGATGCGGGCCAGCTCGTTCCAGAGCGGCCAGTTCGTGGTCAATACCAGATAGAGGCTGAGCCAGAGGACGACCAGGGCCGCCGAGCGCGGACGCTGCAACCAGAGGTCGAACCGTGCCCACGGGGCGCCGGAGGGAGGCAACTGTGGTGTTTTGGACTCAGGAGTACCCGCCTGTTCCACGGGAACAGGCGAAATTCGCGAAACAGACATCTCGCGAATGTAACTAGCCCGGCTGAAGCGAGGCTGAATTGCCCCTTCAGTCCGTGTTCAGACTCGCCGCCCTGCGCAGCCTCGATCTGGCCGAGCGCCGCCGCGCCACCAGGGCGCCCGATGCAGCCTGGCTCAGCGGCCGGCTGATGCCCCGCTCCACCACGATCGCCACCAGCGCGCCGAGCATGGTCGCCGCCACGATGTCGGACGGGAAATGCAGGCCCAGGTACACCCGGCTCCATGCCACCAACGCCGCCACGACCAGCGCCGCCAGCATGGGCAAGCGCGACGGCAGGCACCACAGCGCGAACGCCGCGGCGAAGGTGCCGGCCGCATGCATGCTCGGGAAGCCCGGCCGCACGCCCTGCGGCACCCACTGGATGCCCAGCCCGTAGAAGGCTGGCCGGGGAATCGGCGCCAGGGACCGGATCACGGTCACCACGATCCAGGCGGCCAGTACGCTCAGCAGCACGGTGAACAGCGCATAGCGCCAGCGACGGCTGAACAAGGCGCTGAAGCCGATGGCCAGCGTGAGCATGGCCGGCAGCAGGTCGGAGCAGAACTCGGCGAAGGCCAGGCTCCATGGCGCCACCGAAGGGCCGGCGTTGATCAGCCCGAAGAGCGCGAAATCAAGGCCCTGCATGTGCCGGGACCGCCGTGGCCGTGCCGCGCGAGCCGAAGCGCGCGATGGCCGTGTCGATGACGAGGCCCACCGTCCAGCAGACCCAGCCGGTCCAGAGGGTGTGGCTCATGTAGTGCGCGCCGCGCAGCTGCTGGGCCACGCCCAGTACCAGGCCCGCGGCAATGGCCGTCCACAGCCAGATCGTCGCCGCGCGGGCCGATGCCCGCCGCAGCACGAAGTACCCGCCCAGGTAGGCGAACGCCGCCGAGGCGTGGCCGGCCGGGAAGCACCCGCCGGGGCCGCCGTCGCTCACGCCCCACGACCAGTGCGACACGTAGCGCGCGACACCGCCGAATTCCTGCAGGTCCCAGGGGCAGCTGGTGTGGCTCGCGTGCTTGATCATGCTGACCGCGATCACCGAGCCGAGCACCGTCAGGGCCAGCTGGACGCGGGAGGCGGTATCGAGGCGCCGCAGCACGCCGAAGGGCCAGCGGATCGCGACGAACAGCAGGAGCACCAGGGCCCAGCTGAGATTGCGGGCGCCCTCATGCATGACGTGGACCATGAAGGGGTTCTCGCGCAGCGCGAACCCGAGGTGCGAGCCCGCCAAGCGCGCCAGGAAGAGATCGCCGCCGGTCGCGTCCCACGCCATCAGCGCAGCGAATGCGAAAAGGGTGAAAACCCACAGGCGGAGAAGGGTGGGACGGGTCATGGAGGCAGGCGGGACTGACAAACAGCCGCGAGCCTACGTTTGCGGAATGAACCGAGCCTGAAGCAACCTGAACCGAATCTGACCGGAAAGCCCGCGGGCGGCGGACTTTCGGGGCGGCTTTTTCGGGGACGCTAGACTCTTTTTCTCGTTGAAAGGACATGGCGTGCGCATATTGCTTGTCGAAGATGACACCGCATTGGCAGACGCCGTCTGCAGCTACCTGCTCGCCAAGGCTTTCGTGGTCGACGTGGCGCCCAGCCTGGCCGATGCCCGCGCCGCCCTGCTCTCGGTGCAGTACGCGGCGGTACTGCTCGACCTGCACCTGGGCGACGGCGACGGCCTCTCGCTGCTGCCGCAGGTGCGCGCCCTGCCCGAGCGCCCCATCGTCATCGTGCTGACCGCGCGCGACCAGGTGACCGACCGCATCCGCGGGCTGGACGCCGGCGCCGACGACTACCTCATCAAGCCCTACGACCCGGCCGAGCTGCTGGCGCGCCTGCGCGCGGTGGAGCGGCGCCGCAGCTCGAACAGCTCGCCGGTGCTGCAGCTGGGCAACCTCGAGATCGACCTGGCGCACGACATGGTCCGCAAGAGCGGCTCGCCGATCACCCTCACCCAGAAAGAATGGGCGCTGCTGCGCGTGATGGCCACCCGACCCGAGCGCATCCACACACGCGAGAACCTCGCCGACGCCCTCTATGGCTTCGGCGACGAGGCCGACAGCAACACGCTCGAAGTCTTCATCAGCCGGCTGCGGCGCAAGCTCGGCCGCAGCCACATCCAGACGCTGCGCGGCCTGGGCTACCGGCTGTCGTCCTCGGACGAGGACGAATGAGCGCCGCGCGAACGGCCCAAGGCTCCCGCGGCTCGGAGACGGCCCGTTGAGCACGAGCAGCTTCCTCGCCGGCCGCCAGTCGCTCGCCGGGCGGCTGACCCGCACGCTGATCCTGTGGGTCGGCGGCGTGTGGCTTCTGTGCGTGCTCGCGGTGGTCTGGTATGTGGACCGCGAGATCAACCACAACTTCGACAACGAGCTCATCGAGGTCTCGCACCGCATGTTCGCGATGGCGGTGCAGGAACTGGAGCGGTTGCAGCATTCAGGCACCCAGCAGCCGCGCGAGCCGCTGATCGCGCCCAAGCAGCTCTTCTCGGAAGACGCGGTGATCTACCAGATCGTCGACCCGCACGAGCACGTGCTGCTGCGCTCCGCCGAGGCTCCCGCCGACACCTTCGACGTGCCGCTGGCCGCCGGCTTCGCGAACAACTCGAGCTGGCGCATCTACACCGTGCGCCATCCCACGCTGGGCCTGTTCTTCCAGGTGGCCGACCCGCTCGACGAGCGACGCCACGCGCTCAACCGCACGCTCTTCGGGCTGATCATCCCGCTCGGCGCGGTGCTGCCGCTGCTGGCGCTGGTGCTGCGCAACGTGGCGCGCACCGAGCTCCGGGTCCTGCAGGAACTGGCCGCCGAGATCGAGAAGCGCAGCGGCGCCGACCTGAGGCCGATCGCGCTGCCCGGCGAGCTGCCGAGGGAGCTGCGCACCGTGGGCGACCACCTCAACCGGCTGCTGGAGCGGCTGTCGCATTCCCTGGACGTGGAGCGCGCCCTGGCGGCCAACGCCGCGCACGAGCTGCGCACCCCGCTGGCCGCGGCCCGCCTTCGGCTGCAGACCGCACTCGACCACGACCTGAGGCGCAATGACGTGCAGGCCGCGCTCGACGCGCTGCGCACCCTGAGCCACCGCACCGAGAAGCTGCTGCAGCTCTCGCGCGCGGAGTCTGGCGCCTCGTTCACGCGCAACCAGGTCGACCTTGTGCAGCTCGCAGGCGCCGTGGCGCAGGACTTCTGGCAAGACCCGCAGAACACCGAGCGCCTGATGCTCAAGGTGCCCGACACCGCGTCGCCGGAGGTCCTGGGCGACGTGGACGCGCTGGCCATCGCGCTGCGCAACCTGGTGGAGAACGCGCTGCGCTACGGCGGCGGCCGCGTCGTCATCGAGGTGATGGCGCCGTGCACGCTGGCCGTTCGCGATTCGGGCACAGGCGTCACCCCCGAACAGCTCGCCACGCTGCGCGAGCGCCATGTGCGCCACAGCTCCGACCGGGCAGGCTACGGGCTGGGCATCTCGATCGTCGGCACGATCGTCGAGAAGCACGGCGGCCGGCTGGAGCTCTCTTCCCCCCCGCCGGGCGCGACGCAGGGCTTCGAGGCCCGCATCGTGCTGCAGCAGGCCTGATCGGCCGGCCGGCGCGACCTCGGCGCCGAGGGGCTTCCTTCCTCGGCACGACGTCACGGGAATCGTCGAAGCCGAACGGATGGGCGCCATACATCGCCGCCACCTCCTTCACGAGGCGCTGCAGCGCGGGCTTCGGCAAGAAGAAGCTGCCGGCGTCGGAGCGACAGCGCTCCTCTCAGTCGGCACTCACCAGCGCGCGCAGCCAGTCGGGCAAGGTCATCGCCTTCTGCTTCGGAAAGTCGACCCAGATCGTGGTGGCACCGCCGGCGGCGCAGATGACGTCGGGCTCTTCCTCGCGGGCCATGGTGCCCCAGCTCTCGAAGGTGGTGCGGCCGGGGTCGCTCACGTACATCTTGAGCAGCACGTTGCCGGGGTACTCGATCTGGCGGTAGAAGTTGCAGAAGGCGTTGACGATCACCATGCCCTCACCGTCGGGCTGCGGCTCGAAGCCGATGGAGTGCATCCAGTCGATGCGCGCCGTCTCGAGGTAGCGGAAGTAGGTGCCGTTGTTGAGGTGGCCCATGGCGTCCATGTCGCCCCAGCGGATGGGAATGGACGTCTCATACACCAGCTTCTTCTTTTCGGGGATTTCGATTCTCATCGGTGCGCCTTGATGGATGCGAGGATGCCCAGCACGAACAGCGCCGCCGCGGCCCACTCGGTGGCCTGCGGCCAGCGGCCGTCCCAGACGAAGGAATAGAGCAGCGCGAACAGCGTCTCGCTCACGATCAGCTGCCCGCAGAGGCTGGCCGACAGCCGCTGGCTCGCCACGTTCCAGAGGATGGTCGCGAGCCAGGAGGAGCCGAAGCCGCTGGCCAGCGCGATCCATGCGAAGAGCATGCCGTCGGGCCGATCCTTGAGCGTGGCCGCGTCGCTGCCTGCGACGAGCCACAGCAGCAAGGCGCCAAGGCCCGTGGACACGCCGAGCCAGTTGGCCCAGTCGGTCGCATTGAGTTCGGTGTGGCGCTGCAGCCAGGCGGCGTTGAGCAGGCCGTACACCGTCCAGCTCGCCATCGAGGCCACCGCCAGCGCGATGCCCCAGCCGAAGCGGGCGCCGGTCTCCGAGCCCGCGCCGTGCTGCGCCGACCATGCCCCATAGATCATCAATGCGATGCCCGCGCCCGTGAGCAGCAGCCCGGGCAGCAGCGCACTCATGCGCAGGCCCGCGGGACGGCCCAGCAGCATCATCCAGACAGGGATCGTGCCGATGATGAGGCTGGGCACCTCCGTGCCCGCCGCCTGGATCCCGAAGGCCAGCAGCAGGTAGTAGCCGCTGAACCCCAGCACGCTGAGGCCCAGCGCCGCGAGCGCCTGCTGCGCATTCGGCCAGCGCGATGCGGCCGGCCGCGCGAACACCGCGAGCCCCGAGATGGCGCCGAACACCAGGAAGCGCGCGGCGGTGATGTCGACCATGCCGAAGTGGCCCACCATGCGCGGCGCGACGAACACCAGGCCCCACAGCGCGCCCGCGCCCAGGCCGGCGGCAATGCCGATCCAGGCCCGCGGGCTCAGAGCGCGAACCCGTCGTCGGCCGCGATGACGGCGCCGTTCACGAAGTGGCTCTGGCCGCTGGCCAGCAGCACGATCAGGCCGTCCAGGTCTTCGGGCTTGCCCACGCGCTTTCGCGGCAGCATGTTGACCAGCTTGGCGCCGCCTTCGGTGCTCCAGTGCTCCTCGTTGAGCTCGGTGGTGATGTAGCCCGGGCACAGCGCGTTGACGTTGATGCCGAAGCGGCCCCATTCGAGCGCCATGGCCTTGGTCATCTGCACCACTGCCGCCTTGCTCATGCAGTAGGTGCCGATCTGCGGCATGACCTTCAGCGCCGCGGCCGACGCGATGTTGATGATGCGCCCGCCGATGTAGGTGCCCGGCGCGGTGCCCCGTGCACGCGCCAGCATGCGCTTGCCGACCTCCTGCGCCACGAAGAAGGAGCCCTTCACGTTGGTGTCGAAGATGTAGTCGTAGTCGTCGGGGGTCACGTCCTGCAGGCGCTGCGTGGTGCTCACGCCCGAGTTGTTCACCAGGATGTCGATCGGGCCGACCTCGGTCTCGGCGCGCGCCACGGCGGCCTTGATGCTCGCGATGTCGGTCACGTCGAGCTCGACCACGTGGGCGTCGTGGCCCTCGCCTTCGATGCGCGCGCGCAGCTCCTTGAGCTTCTCGATGCGGCGGCTCGCGAGCACCACCGCGGCGCCGGCACGCGCCAGCGTTTTCGCGAACTGGGCGCCGAGCCCGCTGGAGGCGCCGGTGACGAAGGCCACGCGGCCGGAGAGATCGATGCTGTAAGCCATGGACTGGATCCTGTGGAGTCGCGCAGGTGACGCGGGGAAGCCCCGCCCGCGGGCGACAGGGAGCATGCCTGGACGCCGCATAAAATGCCCCGCAGTCCCGGGCTGCCACCGCGCCCCGAAAAATCATTATCGATCCAACCCACATGACGCACGACGAAATCCTCGCCCAGTTCGGCCCTCGCGAAGCCATGGAATACGACGTGGTCGTGGTCGGAGGCGGCCCCGCCGGCCTGTCGACCGCGATCCGGCTCAAGCAGCTGGCCGCGCAGCAGGAAAAGGAGATTTCGGTCGTGGTGCTCGAGAAGGGCTCGGAGCCCGGCGCGCACATCCTCTCGGGCGCCATCATGGACCCGCGCGCACTCAACGAACTGCTGCCCGACTGGAAGGAACTCGGCGCGCCGCTGAACCAGCCGGTCACCGACGACGCGATGGTGTTCCTGGGCGAGAAGTCGGGCCTGCGCACGCCCGGCTTCCTGCTGCCGGAATGCTTCCAGAACCACGGCAACTACATCATCAGCCTGGGCGCCTTCACCAAGTGGCTCGCGCAGCAGGCCGAGAACCTGGGCGTGGAGATCTTCCCGGGCTTCCCCGCTGCCGAGGTGCTCTACAACGACGATGGCTCGGTGCGCGGCGTGGCCACCGGCAACATGGGCGTCGGCAAGGACGGCGAGCCCACCGAGAACTTCCAGCTCGGCATGGAGCTGCTGGGCAAGTACACCGTGTTCGCCGAAGGCGCGCGCGGCCACCTGGGCCGCCAGCTCATCGCGAAGTACAAGCTCGACGCCGGCAAGGACCCGCAGACCTACGGCATTGGCGTGAAGGAAGTCTGGGAGATCGACCCCAAGCGCCACCAGCCCGGCTTCGTGCTGCACACCGCCGGCTGGCCGATGAAGAGCGACACCTACGGCGGCGCCTTCCTCTATCACATGGAGGACAACAAGGTCACCATGGGCTTCATCACGGGCCTGGACTACAGCAACCCCTACCTGAGCCCCTTCGAGGAAATGCAGCGCTGGAAGCTGCACCCCAACATCCGCTGGTACCTGGAGGGCGACGAGTCCAAGGGCATCAAGCCTGCAAAGCGCATCGGCTACGGCGCGCGCGCCATCACGGCCGGCGGCCTGATGTCGCTGCCCAAGACGGTGTTCCCGGGCGGCGCGCTGGTCGGCTGCGAGGCCGGCTACCTCAATGTGAGCCGCATCAAGGGCAGCCACGCCGCCATCAAGACCGGCATGCTGTGCGCCGAGGCCGCCTTCGACGCGGTCATGGCCGGCCGCCAGCACGACGAACTCACGGCCTACCCGGCCGCATTCGAGAAGAGCTGGCTCCACACCGAGCTGAACAAGGCCCGCAACTTCAAGGCCTGGTTCAAGAAGGGCCTGGGCATCGCGACCATCATGAACGGCGTGGAGCAATGGCTGCTCAAGGGCCACATCCCATGGACCCTGCGCCGCGACAAGCCCGACCACCTGTACCTGAAGCCGGCGTCCGAGTGCAAGCCCATCGTCTACCCCAAGCCCGACGGCAAGCTCACCTTCGACCGCCTCTCCAGCGTGTTCATCAGCAACACCAACCATGAAGAGCAGCAGCCGGCCCACCTGACGCTCAAGGACCCGACGGTGCCGGTGAACGTCAACCTCGCCAAGTTCGCGGGCCCCGAGAGCCGCTACTGCCCCGCCGGCGTCTACGAGTTCGTCGGCACCGAGGACGGCAAGCAGCGCCTGCAGATCAACGCGCAGAACTGCGTGCACTGCAAGACCTGCGACATCAAGGACCCGACGCAGAACATCGTGTGGGTCACGCCCGAAGGGGGCGGTGGGCCGAACTACGTGGGGATGTAAGGCCCTCGGCCCTCTTCTCTTCCTCCGCTTCTTTTCGCTTCCTTCTGCTCAAGGCCCTCTTCGGAGGGCCTTTTCCTTGGCATGGCCGGAAGGCCTGCCGCCTCAGGCAAGGTATCCGGCGACCTCCTCGGGCGTGAGCAGGCGCACCAGCGACACACGCGACTTCTGCTCCGAATGGAGCACGCGGTCGAACCCGTTCCAGCTGCGGCTGGGCTTGTTCTGCGTGTCCAGTGCGACGAGCACCAGCCGTCCCTGCCTGCGGACGTTCTCGCGCAGCGAACCCTCGCCCCATGACCACGCCATCGGATCGACAAGTTCGCCGTTGCTGAAGGCGTGGGCCTGCAGCCACAGGTACTCGGCCGAGTCGCTGTCACGGTTTGCGTTCGCACCCGCCTCGCCCGCGGGCGCCTGGGGCGGCTGGATGCCCAGCGCCTTGGCGTGCTTGCGCATCAGCTTCTGCAGCAGCGAGAACGCGTGGAAGTTGTTGTTGATGGCATGGGCCTTCACCAGCATGCCGGTGCCGGAGGCTGGTAGAACCACGACCAGTTCGTCCTCGTAGGTCAGCTCGGCGGCACCCTGCAGGAAGTGCAGGCCTTCGATCGGCAGCGAATCGTTGACGGCCATCGCATCGATGCGCGCCACCAGTTCGCCGTCGGCCAGCAGGGCGCGGTGGTTGCGCACGTCGCGCATGAGCATGGCCATCAGCGGAAGCACCAGCAGCCCGGCCGCGGCCTGCCGCGCCTCGACCTCGAAACGCTCCTGCGCCGACAGCGCGCCGAGGGCGGCATTGGCGGCCTGCCATTCGGCGAGATCGTCGGGGTCCGCGTCATCGTCGCCTTCGAGCGGCTGCGTCGCGCAGAAGGGTTCGAGCGAGGCGAGCAGGTCGGACATGAGTTCGAGCGCCGCACCGAAGAGCAGGTGCGGATCGGCCCCGTCCTCCACCAGCGCACCGCATAACAGGGCGAGCAGCGCGGCACGGTGGGGATGCAGGAGGGGCAGCTGGTCGACAGCCAGTTGCAGCACCTCGTTCTTCTCCGGGCTCTTCATCACCGAGAGGTAGAAATCCCTGACCTCCTCGCGCAAGAAGAACGAGGACTGGGTGTCGAGGTCGGCTTCGCCGAGCACCGGTTGCCGCAGCGTTTCGAGGAAATCGGGTGGGAACTGCATCGTCATGTCGTCGTTGTTTCTGCTCAGGAGTCCGGACTTCACACCGGAACCAGGCTGCGCGCCGCCAGCCCGGCGGCCATGGCGCCGAAGATGGAGCCCGGCAGAGAGAAGGCCGGCCCGGCCAGGCCGACGAGCGCTCCCGCGCAACCACCAAGGAACATCCACGCCACCAGTGTCCGTCTTCGCCGGTATTGCGGCGAAGGCTTCTCGGCGAACAGGCCGTTTGCCACGAGCCATGCCACGGCGAGTAGCCACAAGACAATGACCGTGAGCATGCAATGTCTCCTGTCGATGAAAGGCGCTCGTGCGCGACGGGTTTCGCGACGGGCTCCGAGGCGCAGCCTGCGATCGAGCATGCCACAGGCCTGTCGCCCTCGCCGCCGCCCGCGATCGGACGGGAAATGCACCGCACGCTTATCCTCGGCGCTCACAGGAGACAAGACCCATGCAGATCATCATCACCGGCGGCGCAGGCTTTGTGGGCGCGCGCCTCGCACGCACGCTGCTCAGGCAAGGCAGCCTTTCGCTGGCCGGCGCGCCCGCAAGCCCCATCGAGCGCATCACGCTGGTCGACCGCGCGGCCCCGCCGGCCGACCTTGCGGCCGATGCGCGCATCAGGGCCATCACCGGCGACCTGAACGACCAGCTCTTGGCACAGGCCGACGCCACGCCCTGGCGCGAGGCCGATGCCATCTTCCACCTGGCGGCCGCAGTGAGCGGCGAATGCGAGGCCGACTTCGACCTCGGCATGCGCAGCAACTTCGCCGCCACGCATGCGTTGCTCGAACGGGTGCGCGCGCTCGGCACGAAGCCGGTGCTGGTGTTCTCCAGCTCGCTCGCGGTGTTCGGCGACTCGCCCGAGCAGCCCTTGCCGAAGGTGATCGAGGACCACACGCTGCCCACGCCGCAGACGAGCTACGGCATCCAGAAATTCATCGGCGAGCAGCTGGTGGCCGACTTCACGCGCAAGGGCTTCGTGCGCGGGCGCAGCGTGCGGCTCATGACGGTGAGCGTGCGTCCGGGCAAGCCCAACGGCGCGGCCTCGGGCTTCTTCAGCGGAATGATCCGCGAGCCGCTGGCAGGCCTGCGCGCAGCCTGCCCGGTGCCTGACGAGACGCCCGTAGCCATCGCTTCGCCCTCGCGCACCATCGAGGGCATCATCCGCGCCGCCGAGGCGAGCGACGCGCAATGGGGCCCGCGCACCGCGCTGAACCTGCCCTCGCTGCCGACCACGGTGGGCGAGATGGCCGCGGCGCTGGAGCGCGTGGCCGGCAAGGCCGCCACCGCCCTGCTCGACCGCACGCCCGACCCGACGATCATGCGCATCGTGAAGACCTGGCCGGGGCATTTCGAGACGGCGCGCGCCGGGGCGCTGGGGCTGACCGCCGACGACAGCTTCGAGGCAGTGATCCGGGAATACGTCCGTGAAAATCCCGACGCGGTGAAGCTTCCGGTTACGGCATAGTCGGATCAAGCGCGCCTGACGCGCTCCTGACCCCAATCCCCGGAGACACCATGAAATTCGGCCCCATCGCTGCCGCTTGCCTTTCGCTCGCCCTGAGCTCGGTCGCCTTCGCGCAGACGACCATGAAGATCAGCATCTCGACCGCGCAGAACTCCCACCAGGGCGTTGCGATCGACACCTTCGCCAAGGAAGTGGAGAAGCGCACCGGCGGCCGCTACAAGATCCAGACCTTCTACAACGGCTCGCTCGGCGGCGAGCGCGAGTCGATCGAGGCGGTGCAACTGGGCACGCAGGAACTCGCCTTCTCCTCGACCGGCCCGGTGCCGAACTTCGTGCCCGAGACCAAGATCCTCGACGTGCCCTTCCTGTTCCGCGACAAGGCCCATGCGCGCGCGGTGCTCGACGGTCCGATCGGTCAGGACCTGTTGACGAAGTTCGACGCCAAGGGCTTCAAGGCACTGGCCTGGGCCGAGAACGGCTTCCGCCACATGACCAACAGCAAGCGCGACGTGAAGGGCCCCGAGGACCTCAAGGGCCTGAAGATGCGCACGATGGAAAACCCGGTGCACATCGCCGCCTACAAGGGCTTCGGCATCATCACCACGCCCATGGCGTTCCCCGAGGTTTTCACCGCGCTGCAGCAAGGTACGGTCGACGGCCAGGAGAACCCGCTGCCGGTCATCATCTCGGCCAAGTTCGACCAGGTACAGAAGCACCTGTCGCTCACGGGCCATGTCTACTCGCCCTGCATCTTCCTGATGAACAAGGCGAGCTTCGACAAGCTCAGCGCTGCCGACAAGCAGGCTTTCCTCGACGCAGCCAAGGAAGGCACCAAGGCCAACCGCGCGCGCGTGGACGAGGACGATGCCAAGGGCGTGGCCGACCTGCGCGCCAAGGGCATGACCGTGATCGACAACGTCGACAAGGCCAGGTTCGTCGCCGCGCTCGCGCCGGTCAATGCCCAGTTCGAGAAGGAATTCGGCAAGGCCAACCTCGACAAGATCCGCGACTACAAGTGAAAGACAAGTTCCTGAGCATCGAGCGCTGGACCACCGGCGCCTCAATGCTGATGGCCTGCCTGATGCTGGTCGTCGCGTCGAGCCTGGGCCTGTTCCAGATCATCACCCGCTTCGTGCTGGAGCAGCCGGCCGAGTGGAGCGAGATCCTGATCCGCGTGAGCCTGATCTGGATGGTGTTTCTCGGCATCCCGACCGCGTTTCGCCAGGGCGCGATGGTGAGCGTGGACGTTCTCTACCGCTGGAGTCCGCCGCGCGTGCGCCGGATGCTCGATGCGGTGGTGAGCGTCGCCGCGCTGGTCCTGATGCTGGTGGTGCTGTGGTGGGGCTGGGACTACGCCATCCGCGGTCGCGTGCAGTCGATGGCAGGGCTCGAGAGCGTCTCGATGCTGTGGTCGTACCTCGCGCTGCCGGTGGGCTCGCTCTTCTGCCTGTTCGGCATCGTCGGCAATTTCCTCGACCCGAAGCGGCTCGAGCTGGAGACCGCGCAATGAGCGCCGCGCCGGGCCGCCCCATGCGGGCGAACGGCTCCCCTGAGGAGCCGCAAGGACACGAAATGCCGACAGTGGGGGCTGGATCATGAGCACCGTGATGGTTGCGACGATGGTGCTGTGCTTCGCACTGTCGATCTCGGTGGCGGTGTCCATCGGGCTGGCGTCGATCCTGGGCATCCAGGTGAGCAACGCCAACATGCTGATCTCCGTGAAGGAGATGTTCAACTCGATCAACAAGTTTCCGCTGGCGGCCATTCCGTTCTTCATCCTGGCCGGCAACCTGATGGAGACCGGCGGCATCTCGCGGCGCCTAGTGGAGTTCGCCAAGAGCATCGTGGGCGGCGTGCAGGGCGGCCTGCCGATGACCTGCGTGCTCACCTGCATGATCTTCGCCGCGGTGTCGGGGTCGTCGGTGGCAACCACCTTCGCGATCGGCGCCATCCTGATCCCTGCGCTCATCAAGCACGGCTATCCGACCTCGTACGCTGCGGCGCTCCAGGCCACCAGCGCGGAGCTGGGCGTGATCATCCCGCCGTCGATCCCGATGATCCTGTACGGCGTGAGCGCCGAGGTGTCCATCGGCGAGCTGTTCATCGCGGGCTTCGGACCCGGCATCCTGATCAGCCTCGCGCTGATGCTGTTCGTATGGGTCTACTGCAAGTGGAAGGGCTGGGGCAAGAACGACGGCGAAGGCCGCATGCCTTTCGGGCGCGCGCTGTGGCAGGCCGGCTGGGCGCTGCTGATGCCGGTGATCATCCTCGGCGGCATCTACGGCGGTATCTTCACGCCGACCGAAGCCTCTGCGGTGGCGGTGTTCTACGCACTGGTGGTGGGCATGCTGATCTACCGCGAGATCAGGCTGGGCGACCTCTACGCGATCCTGCGCAAGTCGGTGGTGTCGTCGGCGGTGATCATGTTCATCATCGCCAACGCGGGCCTGTTCGCGTTCCTGATCACCCGTGCCGGCGTGCCCGATGCGATCGGCCACTGGCTGCAGGAGGTGCTGAAGTCGCCGGCGATGTTCCTGCTGGGCGTGAACGCGGCGCTCTTCGTGATCGGCATGTTCATCGAGACCAGCGCGGCGATCATCGTGCTCGCGCCGATCCTGGCGCCGGTGGCGGTGCACTTCGGCATCGACCCGGTGCACTTCGGCCTGATCATGGTGGTGAACCTCGCGCTCGGCATGATCACCCCGCCCTTCGGCGTGAACCTGTTCGCGGCCTGCACGGTGGCGCGCATCTCGCTCGACCGCATCGTGAGGCATCTCGTGCCGTTCGTGCTGGTGATCCTCGCTTGCCTGATGGTGATCACCTACGTGCCGTGGATCTCGCTGGCGCTGCGGGATCTGGTCTACGCGAGATAGTCAGTCGCGGCGCAGGTACACGCTCGGCGGCACGCCCAGCGTGCGCCGGAACATGGCGGTGAAGGCGCTCGGGCTCTCGTAGCCGTGGGCCAGCGCCACCTCCAGGATCGACGCGCCCGCTGCCAGCCGGGGCAGGCTCAGCAGCAGCCTCGCCTGCCGGCACCAAGCCCCGAAGTTCATTCCCGTCTCGCGCTGGAACAGGCGCGCGAGCGTGCGGGTGTTCATGTGCAGGCGCGAGGCCCACTCGTCCAGCGTCGCGGGCAGCGAAGGATCGCGCACCAGTTCCTCGCACAACGCGGCCAGCCGGGCATGGCGCGGCATCGGCACATGCAGCGAGAGCGCCGGCGCGGCCTCGATCTCGTCGAGGATCAGCTCCATCACGCGCTCGTCGCGGCTGCCCGGCGCGTAGTCCAGCGGCAGCGACACGGCCGTGACGATCAGCTCCCGCAGCAGCGCGCCGACGTGGATCACGCGGCATTCGCTGCCCAGGTCGGCACGCGTGCCCGGCTCGACGAACACCGTGCGCATGCGAACCTCGCCGGCCATGCGGATGCGGTGCTCCATGCCGCCGGGCACCCACACGCCGCGGCCGGTCGGCACCACCCAGCTGCCGGCGGCGGCGCTCACCAGCATCACGCCCGAGATCGCGTGGATGAGCTGGCCGCGCCGGTGCGTGTGCGGCGGAATGAAGGCGTCGCCGGCAGGGTCGGTCGCCAGCACCGCGACCGCGCGCGGGGTGGATTCGCCTTGCTCGGGGCGGAGGTCGATCGCTTTGTCCATTTCTCGACGATGCTTGCCAATTCGTAGCAGGAACATCTTCTCACGGCTTCCTACGATGCTTTTTTCACTCCTACCGCAAACGAAAGAAGCATCCGTCATGAACAAGCGCCGACTCGGGCTGCTCACCGGCACCCATGCCGTCAACGACCTCTACCAGGGCCTCGTGCCCGCCCTGCTGCCGTTCATGGTGCTGGAGCGCGGCTACAGCTACACCGCCGTCAGCGGGCTGATGCTGGCGGCCACGGGCCTGTCGAGCGTGGTGCAGCCGCTGTTCGGCCTGTACGCCGACCGCCACCCGCGCAGCTGGCTGGTGCCCACGGGCTTCCTGGTGGCCGCGCTGGGCGTGGTGCTGGCGGGGCTGAGCCAGAGCTACCTGCTGACCTGGATCGCGATGGCGCTGTGCGGCCTGGGCATCGCGGCTTACCACCCGCCGGCCACGGTGGCTGCACGCGCGGCCGGCGGCGGCTCGCAAAAGGCGATGAGCGTGTTCTCCGTGGGCGGCACCATCGGCGCCTCGTTCGCGCCGGTGCTGGCGGCCACGGCCGTGGGCGGCGGCAGCCTGTCGCGCAGCTACCTGCTGGGCGTGCCCGCGCTGGCGATGGGCCTGGTGTGGTTCGTCGTGAACACGCGGCGCGGAGCGGCCTCGGGCAGCGCCGCCGCGGGGGCGCGAAAGGCCGGCGACCATCTGATGAAGCCGCACAACGACTGGCGCGCCTTCGGGCTGCTAGTGGCGACGATCGTGGGCTGGTCGATCCCATACGTCACGGTGATGTCGATGCTGTCGCTGCGCATCACGCGCGACCTGCACGGCTCGGCCTTCCAGGGCGCGGCGGCGCTCACCGCGTTCACGGCGGCGGGCGCGGTCGGCACGCTGCTCGGTGGGTGGCTGGGCGACCGCATCGGGCGCATGGGCACGATCCGCGCGGGCTACCTCTTCGCGCTGCCCTCGCTCGCGGGCATCGTGCTCGCACCGAGCGCCGGCTGGGCGCTGGCCTGCACCGGGCTCTTCGGCCTGTGCATGTTCCTGCCCTTCGCGGCGCAGGTGACGCTCGCGCAGGACTACCTTCCGCGCAACCCGGCCACCGCCAGCGGCATCGCGCTGGGGCTGGCGCTGTCGGTGGGCGGGCTGGTCTCGCCGCTCTTCGGCATGCTGTCGGACGCGCGCGGCCTCGGCGTGACGCTGACCGCCGTGCTCTGCCTGCTGTGCGTGGCGGCGGTGCTCGCGCTGCGGCTGCGCAACCGCACCATGCAGACGATGCCCGTCGACGCCGAGGGAGCCGCCGCCTGAAAGCGGCCCGACGCATGTTCGCTGCCAGAATCGGGCGCAGGGCCGAAGGGCCGGCGAAACGACGAGGAGGGACACTGCGCCATGAATCGATTCCTGAGCTGCGTACTGGGGAGCACGCTGCTGGCTCCGGCTGCCTTCGGCGCCGGACCGACGACGGCGGTAGCGCCAGGAGCGCCGGTCGCGCCAATAGCGCCGACGACGCCGGCAGCCGCCGCCGCGCCGGCCGATCCCGCAGCAGGCATCCGTGAAGTCGAGTCTGCAGTGCGCGCCTGGGCCGCGGCATGGTCCGCACGCGACGTGACTCGCTACCTTGCCGCCTACGCGCCCGACTTCACCCCGCCGCGCGGCCAGGACCGCAAGGCATGGGAGGCCGACCGCCGCGCCCGCATCGAGGAGAAGGCCGCAATCAGCGTGGAGATCGACAGCCTCGTCATCAGCCTCAAGGGACAGGCGGCCACCGCCAGCTTCCAGCAGACCTACAGCGCCGACAAGCTGCGCGAGAAAAGCCGCAAGACGCTGGAGCTTCAGCGCGTCGGGGGCCGCTGGCTGATCCGCAAGGAGGGCGCGGGCGGATGATGCAGGCGCCCGGACCAATGGCCCTGTAAGCCAAACGGTTCACGAAGGTGTCACCGCTTGCAACCATGCTGCAGCCTTCGTTTCCCCAAGGCTGTGGCTGCCATGTTTCCCACCAAGACCGACAAGGCGCGCAACGAACTCCAGGGCGGACAGCGCACGCTCACCCAGCGCGAACGCGCCCTGCTGCTGATGGCCGACGGCCGGCGCTCCCTGACCGACTTCAGTCCCCTCTTCCCCAACCGCGATGAAGCCGAGCGGACGATCCAGGCGCTGATCGACAAGGGCTACCTGCAGGGCCCCAAGGCTGCAGCCGCACCGGCCGAGCCTCCCGCACAGCCCGCGCCCTCGCCCATCCCGGCCGTCGAGCCGATCCAGGTCGCCACCGCCGCCGACACCTTCGACGGCAAGCGCTCGCTGGCGACCACGCGCATGTTCCTGTTCGACATCTGCGAGCGCATGTTCGTGCGCCGCGACCCTAAGTTCGCACTGCAGATGCGCGACGCCCTGCGCGAGGCGCGCGACCGCGAGGCGATGCTGACCATCGCCGCGCTGATGCTCACCGAGATCGAGAAGACCGCCGGCGTGGAGCGCGCCGAATCGCTGCGCGAGCGCATCGACCGGCTGCTGCCGCCGGCCGAAGTGATTCACTGAAGACCCCGGCCGGGGCTGTGACACCATCGCCGGGTGAATCTTTCCTCGCGTCCCACACCCGCGCTGTCCGAGCGCCTTCGCAACTGGGCCAAGCGCCTCAAGCGCGACGGCGTCACGCTCTGGTTCGCCTGCCGGCACGCCGCCACGCCCTGGTATGCCAAGGCGCTGGGCGTGTTCGTGGTGGCCTATGCCCTGAGCCCGATCGACCTGATCCCCGACTTCGTGCCGGTGCTGGGCTACGTCGACGACGTGCTGCTGCTGCCGGGGCTGATCTGGCTCACGATCAGGCTGATTCCGGCATCCGTCCTCTCCGAATGCCGTTTGCAGGCCGATGCCTGGATCCAGCGTGCCGGCGCCAGACCGACCAGCCGCTGGGGCGCCGCGCTGGTCGTGGCGGTGTGGATCGCGGTCGCCGCCGGGGCCTGGTACCTGTGGGCGCGCTGATCGCAAAAAGCCTGAATCGCCGGCCATGCCGCGCGATCCACTACACTTCCCGGGGTCAGGAGAGAGCCCCGCATGCCGGGGCCGCCGAAGGCGCAGGGGGAAGTTTCCCCCGAACGCTCAGGCAAAAGGACTGACGAGGCGCCGGTGAAAACCGGCGTTTCCTTGCTGGAGAGAGGCCGCCGCCAAACACAGGCAGCGGCCCACCGAAGGAGCAAACCCCGATCGTGGGGCGAATCTCTCAGGTAAAGCGGACAGCAGGGGTGGCCCATGGCTTGCGTCATGGATTTCGACTGCCCCTTTGGAGTGCCCCGTGGCCGCTTCCTCCGCATCCGCTACCGAACTTCTCAAGACGCCGCTGTACGACCTCCACCTGGAGCTGGGCGCACGCATGGTGCCCTTCGCCGGCTATTCGATGCCGGTCCAGTACCCCGCCGGCCTGATGGCCGAGCACAAGCACACGCGCGACGCGGCCGGTCTGTTCGACATCTCACACATGGGCCAGCTGCGCCTGGTCGGCGCCGACGCCGCGGCCGCGTTCGAGACCCTGATGCCCGTCGACGTGATCGACCTGCCCGCCGGCAAGCAGCGCTACGGCCTGCTGCTGAACGACGAGGGCGGCATCCTCGACGACCTGATGTTCTTCAACGAGGGCAACGGCTCGATCTTCGTGATCGTCAACGGCGCCTGCAAGGTGGCCGACATCGCCCACATCCAGCAGAAGATCGGCTCGCGCTGCGAGGTGCGCCCCTTGCCCGACCATGCCCTGCTCGCGCTGCAGGGCCCGCAGGCCGCGGCCACGCTGGCGCGGTTGTCGCCCGGCGTCGAGCGCTTCGTGTTCATGACTGGCGGCGCTGTGCAGATCGGCGGCATTGCGGCCTTCGTCACCCGCAGCGGCTACACCGGCGAAGACGGCTTCGAGATCTCGGTGGCCGAATCCGACGCCGAACGCCTCGCCCGCCTGCTGCTGGCCCAGCCCGAGGTCAAGCCCATCGGCCTGGGCGCGCGCAATTCGCTGCGGCTCGAAGCGGGCCTGTGCCTCTACGGCAACGACATCGACACCACCACCACGCCCGTCGAGGCCTCGCTCAACTGGGCGATGCAGAAGGTGCGCCGCGCGGGCGGTGCGCGCGAAGGCGGTTTTCCGGGCGCGGCCAGGGTGCTTGCGCAGCTCGCCACGGCCACCGCCGGCGCGGCCGGCCGCACCGACCACGACACGCTGAAGCGCAAGCGCGTGGGCCTCGTGGCGCTGGAGCGCATTCCGGTGCGCGACGGCACGGTGCTGCAGTCCTTCGAAGGCCAGGACATCGGCCTCGTCACCAGCGGCCTGCTCGGCCCCACGGCCGACCGCTGCATCGCCATGGGCTACGTGGCCACCGCGTTCGCCGAACCCGGCACGCGCGTGCAGGCCATCGTGCGCGGCAAGCCGGTGCCGATGGAAGTGTCGACCATGCCCTTCGTGCCCACCCGCTACTACCGCGGCTGAACGGCTAGGCTCTGTACCCCGAAACATTTTTTCCACGAGGAGTTTTTCCACCATGAGCATCAAGTACACCAAGGACCACGAATGGGTGTCGGCCGAAGGCGACGCGGCCACCGTCGGCATCACCGTGCATGCGCAGGACGCGCTGGGCGACGTGGTGTTCGTCGACCTGCCCGAGATCGGCAAGACCTTCGCCCAGGGCGAAGTCGCCGGTGTCGTCGAATCGGTGAAGGCCGCCGCGGACGTGTTCATGCCCGTCTCGGGCGAAATCACCGAAGTGAACGAAGCGCTGCGCGCCGACCCCTCTCTCGCCAACAGCGACCCGCTGGCCGCCGGCTGGTTCTTCAAGGTCAAGCTGAGCGACCCCTCGCAGCTCGACGCGCTGCTGGACGCGGCCTCGTACGACAAGTTCGCTGCCGAGTCCTGATCCCATAAATCGGACAGCCGAACGCAGAAGGAATACAAGAACCAGGCAGAAGTCGCAGAAGAAACCGAATCAACTCCTGGTTCTCCTTCCGCGACCTCTGCAAAACCTTCGCGAATTCCGCGTTCTGACCCCGCTCCCCCGCCCCAAGCTCTTATCACCAGCCCTGCCATGTCGAAGCCCGCTGCCCTCCCCACCCTGCAAGAACTCGAGAACGCCGAAGAATTCATTGCCCGCCACATCGGCATCGATGCGGCGGACGAGGCGCGCATGCTGCCGGCGATCGGGTCGGAAACGCGCGCGGAGCTGATCGACGGCATCGTGCCCGCCGCCATCCGCCGTGCCAGGCCGATGCGCCTGCCCGCGCCGGTGACCGAAGCCGACGCGCTGGCCGAGCTGAGGGCGATGGCGTCGAAGAACAAGGTGCTGCGCAACTTCATCGGCCAGGGCTACTACGGCAACCACACGCCGGGCGTGATCCTGCGCAACATCCTCGAGAACCCCGCCTGGTACACCGCCTACACGCCCTACCAGGCCGAGATCTCGCAGGGCCGCATGGAAGCCCTGCTCAACTTCCAGACGATGGTGTGCGACCTCACGGGCATGGCCATCGCCAACGCCTCGATGCTCGACGAGGCCACCGCCGCCGCCGAGGCCATGACGCTCGCCAAGCGCAGCGTGAAAAGCAAGAGCAACGTGTTCCTCGTCTCGGGCGACTGCCATCCGCAGACCATCGAGGTCATCAAGACCCGTGCCGCGCCGCTGGGCATCGAGGTCAAGGTGAGCACCGTGTCGGAAACGCTGCCGCACCTGATGGTGAGCGGCGCCTTCTTCGGCGTGCTCGCGCAGTACCCCGCCACCACCGGCCACGTGCACGACCTGCGTCCGCTCGCGGGCCATGCGCACCAGTGCGACGCGGCCTTCATCGTCGCGGCCGACCTGCTGGCGCTGACGCTGCTCGCGCCTCCGGGCGAATGGGGTGCCGACATCGTCTGCGGCACCACGCAACGCTTCGGCATGCCGCTGTGCAACGGCGGCCCGCACGCCGCCTACCTGGCCTGCCGCGACGAGTTCAAGCGCTCGCTGCCGGGCCGCCTGGTGGGCGTGAGCGTCGACACGCACGGCCAGCCGGCCTACCGCCTCGCGCTGCAGACGCGCGAGCAGCACATCCGCCGCGAGAAGGCCACCTCCAACATCTGTACCGCGCAGGTGCTGCCGGCCGTGGTGGCCAGCATGTACGCCGTGTACCACGGGCCCGACGGCCTCACACGCATCGCGCAGCGCGTGGCTGCGCTCACCGCCGTGCTGGCCAAGGGCCTCGCGCAGATGGGCCGCGAGCCGGTGAATGCCACCGCGTTCGACTCGCTGACCATCCGCACCGGCGAAGACACGCAGGCGATCATCGAGCGCGCGCAGGCAGCAGGCGTCAACCTGCGCCAGCGCCTGCAGCAGCACCTGGGCATCTCGCTGGACGAGACCAGCACGCGCGCCGACGTCGAAATGCTGTGGGCCCTGTTCGCGCCCGCCGGCACGCAGGCGCCGCGCTTCGACGAGCTCGCCGGCAACACCACGCCGCTGATCCCCGAAGACCTGCGCCGCACCAGCGCATTCCTCACGCACCCGGTGTTCAACACCCACAAGAGCGAGACGGCGATGCTGCGCTACATCCGCAGCCTGTCGGACAAGGACCTCGCGCTCGACCGCAGCATGATCCCGCTGGGCAGCTGCACCATGAAGCTCAACGCGACCAGCGAGATGATCCCCATCACCTGGCCCGAGTTCGCCAACATCCACCCCTTCGCACCGGCCGACCAGCTGCAGGGCTATGCCCAGCTCGACGCCCAGCTGCGCGCCTGGCTGTGCGAGGCCACGGGCTACGCGGGCATCAGCCTGCAGCCCAACGCGGGCTCGCAGGGCGAGTACGCGGGCCTGCTGGCCATCAAGTCCTTCCATGAGGCCCAGGGCCAGGGCCACCGCAACATCTGCCTGATTCCGTCTTCCGCGCACGGCACCAACCCGGCCAGCGCACAGATGGTCGGCCTGCAGGTGGTGGTGACGGCCTGCGACGCGCAGGGCAACGTCGACATCGACGACCTCAAGCGCGCCTGCGAGAAGCACAGCGCCAACCTCGCCGCGGTGATGATCACCTACCCCAGCACCCACGGCGTGTTCGAGACCCGCGTGAAGGAGCTGTGCGAGCTGGTGCATGCGCACGGCGGCCGCGTGTACGTGGACGGCGCCAACATGAACGCGCTGGTCGGCGTGGCTGCGCCGGGCGAGTTCGGCGGCGACGTGAGCCACCTGAACCTGCACAAGACCTTCTGCATCCCGCACGGCGGTGGCGGCCCCGGTGTCGGCCCCGTCTGCGTGGTCGAAGACCTCGTTCCCTACCTGCCGGGCCACGCAACGGCCGGCGTGCCTTCCAACGGCGTGGGCGCGGTGTCGGCCGCGCCGCTGGGCAACGCGGCGGTGCTGCCGATCAGCTGGATGTACTGCCGCATGATGGGCGCCAAGGGCCTGCAGGCCGCGACCGAGACGGCCATCCTGAGCGCCAACTACATCAGCGCGCGCCTGAAGGACCACTATCCCACGCTGTACGCGAGCCCCAACGGGCACGTCGCGCACGAGTGCATCCTCGACCTGCGCCCGCTGAAGGACACCAGCGGCGTCACCGCCGAAGACGTGGCCAAGCGCCTGATCGACTACGGCTTCCATGCGCCCACGCTGAGCTTCCCCGTGCCCGGCACGCTGATGGTGGAGCCGACCGAGAGCGAGCCGCTGGCCGAGCTCGACCGCTTCATCGACGCGATGATCGCCATCCGCGGCGAGATCCGCCGCATCGAGGAAGGCGTCTGGCCGAAGGAAGACAACCCGCTCAAGCACGCGCCGCACACGGCCGCCAGCCTGCTGGGCAGCGAGTGGAGCCACACCTACTCGCGCGAACTCGGCGCCTTCCCGCTGGCTTCGCTCAAGACCGCGAAGTATTGGCCGCCTGTCGGCCGCGTCGACAACGTCTACGGCGACCGCAACCTGTTCTGCAGCTGCGTGCCGGTGAGCGAGTACAGCGAGCAGGCCGAAGAGGCTTGAGCGAAAGGCCCTGCGAAGCCTTCTACTGCGAAGGCTCGCGGCGGTAGGTCGCCCACTTCACCGTCAGGATGTCCGCCGCGATCTTCGCGGCGTTGACGCCCGCGTAGGGCTCGGACGGATCGAACTGGAATGCCTCGCGGTAGCGCCTGACCTGCGCGTAGTCCTGGTCGAAGGTCATCGGGCCCATCAGCTCGGCCGGGTCGGTGCCCGCGGGAAGCGCAAGGAATTTCTCCGAATCGGTGGCACTCTGGTAGAGGTCAACGTTCATCAGGTTCATGGGTGTGTCTCCGAGCTTGGTTTTCGACCAGCCAAGGCTCGGCGACCCCGAGGAGCCGTGCAATCGGTGCGGGCCTACATCGCGCGCCGGAGCAGACCCACGGCGCCGGCAAGCCCCGCCGTCAGGGCTGCTTCTTCTTCGCGATCTCGCCGGTGGCGATCTGCTGGCGCAGCCCGCGCAGGCTGGCCTTGGCCTTGCGCTCGTTCTCGGGCCCCATGCGCACCAGGATCTTCTGGCCCGCGGAGAGCGACTCCAGCTGCTGGTCGACGTATTCGTAGCGCACCCAAGGGCGCTGCGAGGGCACGTCGCCCTTCACCTCCACAAGCCGCACCTGCACCGGGCCCTTGGGCTCCGGCGCCTGCAGCAGGTGGTCGATGACGGCGATGAGCCTGTCGTTGAAGTAGCGGCCCGGATAGCCGAGTTCTTCGTACGCCTGCTGGAACAGCGGATAGAGCTTTGCATACACGGCGGCGGCCTTCGCCGGATCGACCGACTCGGCCAGCAGCACGATGCCGTTGTAGCGCGCCGCGTTGTTGGCGGCGATGGTCTGCACCCCGCCCTGCGGCCCCTCGGTGATGAAGCGCTGGCCCGCGGGCTGCACCGGCCACACGCTTGGCGGCGCGTGCTCGCGCGGCAGGTTGTCGACGGTGGCGACGAAGCGCCGCACGATGCCGTCGGGTCGCAGGAACTCGGCGACCCTCTTGGCGCCGAGAAGCTCGCTCAGCGCCTTCGTCACGCGCGCATCGGAATCGGCCAGCTTGGGCAATGCCGGGTCAGGCTGCGCCAGCGCATCGACCGGGTTCTGCGGGCCCGTGGGCGCTGCGGCAGGCGGGGGTGCAGCAGGCGCGTCGTTGGGCGCGGCGGCCACCGGCACGGGATCGGCGGGTTTCTGCTGTTGCTGCTGATACCAGCGCCAGCCGAAGAACGCGGCTGCGAGCAGCACGAGCACGCCCACGACGATGGTGCCGATGGGCGTTTCACGGCGGGGTCTGAACTCGGGGGCGTCGCGGGTGTCGCGGTTGTCGCTGTCGGACATACGGGCGGTTTCCTTGTGCTGGAGTGTCAGGAAGGCGAGCGGCTATGGTGCACCAGATCGGGTCATGGCCGGCCCGCCTCGTCGTAACGCCCTGTGACGCGGCTGTCGCGCCGAAGTTCAGCAAGAAGCTCGGCAGGTTCAGCCCGGCTGCGCGCTCAGCGACTGCAGCCACGCCAGCGTGGCCTGCAGCTCGGCCGGGCGAATCTCGTGCGCACCGGGGAAGTCCGTGCCCGACAGCGCCAGCGGCAGGCTGCGCGCCAGCTCGCGCGTGGCCTGCGCCGCGCTCGGCGGAATCACGTTGTCAGCGCTGCCGTGGCTCACCCACAGCGCCTTGCCCTCGAAGGCCTCGGGCGGCGCGATGTGCGGCACCACCTGCGGCAGCAGCCGGCTGTGCCACACCATCGCGGCGCGCACGCTCGCGGGTCTGGTCAGCAGCAGCGACAGCGCCATGATCCCGCCCTGGCTGAAGCCGCCGACGATCACGCGCTCCGGCGGCACGCCCAGCTGCTGCGCGGCCGAGGCGACCATCTCGCCGACGAGGAAGCGGCTTTCGCGCTCCTGCTCCTCGTCGATGCGGCGCTCGCCGTTGGGCAGCACCTGGAACTCGAACCACGCATAGGCGTCGGGCGACAGCACATAGGGCGCGCGCAGGCTCAACACGTGGAACTGCGGCGGCATCATGCGCGCGAGGCCGAACAGGTCCTGCTCGTTGCTGCCGACGCCGTGCATCAGCACCAGCAGCCAGGGCTCGCGGGCATCGGGTTGCGCGCCGTGCGCGAGGAATTTCAGGGGCAGGTGAAGCTGGGTCATGGTTGGGCGGATGTGATGTTGTTCGTCTCTTCCTTCGGATCAGCGGAAGCCCAGCGCCAGCGCGCGGGTGAGCTCGGCCGACGGAATCTCGCGGCAGCCGGTCGCGTTCTGCCCCGACCACAGCGGAGAGAAGTCACCGCTGCCCTTCGCTTCGGCCTTGGCGCGCAGCGGCGCGATGGCCGAGGTGGCCAGCGGAAACTCCGGCGCCGCCTTGCCGATGGGCCCGAGGTCGCGCATCACGCGGTTGACGATGCCGCGCGCCGGCCGGCCGGTGAAGAGATTGGTGAGCGCCGTGTGCCGCGCCGCCTCGCTCTTGAGCGCCGCGCGGTGGACCGCGCTGGTCGTCGCCTCGGGCGTGAGCATGTAGGCCGTACCGATCTGCACGCCCGCCGCGCCCAGCGACATCGCCGCCGCCACGCCGTCGGCATCGGCGATGCCGCCAGCGGCGATCACCGGCAGCTTCACCGCCTTGACCAGCTGCGGCAGCAGCGCGAAGGTGCCCAGCTGCTTCGTCAGGTCATGCGAGAGGAAGTGGCCGCGATGCCCGCCGGCCTCCAGCCCCTGGGCGATCACCGCGTCGGCGCCGTGCGCCTCGAGCCAGAGCGCCTCGTCCACCGTGGTGGCTGAGGCCAGCACCTTCGCGCCCCAGCCATGCACCTGCGCCAGCAGCGCCTCGGAAGGCAGCCCGAAATGGAAGCTCACGACCGGCGGCTTGAACTCGGCCAGCAGCGCGGCCACCTCGGCGCTGAAGGGGTTGCGACCCGGCCCGGCCGGAATGCTCGCGGCGTCGATGCCGTACTCGGCGTAGTAAGGCGCCAGCGCGCTGCGCCACGTGGCCTCGCGCTCGGCGCTGGGCTCGGGCGGGGTGTGGCAGAAGAAGTTGACGTTGTAGGGCTTGTCGGTGCCCGCGCGGATCGCGGCGATCTCGCTGCGCAGCGCGTCGGTGCTCAGCATGGCTGCCGGCAGCGAACCCAGGCCGCCGGCATTGCTGACCGCGATGGCCATCGCGCTGCCTTGTATGCCGGCCATCGGGGCCTGGATGAGGGGGAGTTCGGTGCCGAGAATCTGCTGCAGCGAGGTGGTTGTCATTCGAGGGCGCTCCTTTGTCGGATGCCGTCCATTCTCCAGCCAAGCCCTTGGGCGCCGCCGCGGCAGGGTCATCGCCCGGTGCGGCGACGACCCGGGTTCAGGAGGGCCTCACTCCTCGCTGGTCCACTCCACCTGCACACCCAGGCTGCGCAGGTTCTCGACGAAGCGCGGATGCGCACGGCGGATCGGCGCCGCGTTGCGGATCTCGGAGCGGCCCTCGATGCTGGCCGCCACCATGAAGAGCGCGATCGCCACGCGGATGATGTAGGGGCTCTCGACCACCGCCGGCGTCAGCGGATTGCCGCCGAAGGTGATGAGCCGGTGCGGGTCGGACGAGAACACGTGCGCGCCGAACTTCGAGAGCTCGCCCGTCCAGCCCAGCGCGCCGTCGTAGACCTTGTTCCAGAACATCGCGTTGCCCTGGGCACGCACGCCCAGCGCGATGAAGATCGGCAGCAGGTCCACCGGGAAGTACGGCCACGGCGCCGCCTCCACCTTGGTGAGCACGTTGCTCGTGAAAGGTGTCTGCACCTTCAGCGGGCCGCTGCGCACGGCGCGCGACCAGCCTTCCTTGTGCTCGATCTGCACGCCGAACTTGGCGAAGGTGCGGTCCAGCAGCGGAAAGTTCTCCGGCGCGCTGTTGCGCACGACCACGTCGCCGCCGGTGATGGCGCCCAGCGCGAGGAAGGTGGTGATCTCATGGAAGTCTTCGTCGAAGCGGAACTCGCCGCCCTTGAGCGCGCCGCCGCCATGCACCGTGAGCCGCGAGGTGCCGATGCCCTCGATGCGCACGCCGATCATCGCCATGAAGCGGCAGAACTCCTGCACGTGCGGCTCGGAAGCCGCATTGGTCAGCGTCGAGGCGCCGTCCGTCGCGGCGGCGCACAGCACGAAGTTCTCGGTGGTCGTCACCGAGGCGTAGTCCAGCCAGTGGTCGGTGGGCATCAGCCGGCCCTTGCTGCGCACGAGCAGCGAGCCCTCGGTGCGCTCCACCTCGCCGCCGAAGCGCTGGAACACCTCCACGTGCGGATCGATCTCGCGCACGCCCAGCGTGCAGCCTTTGACGTTGTCCTCCAGCCGCGCCACGCCGAAGCGCGCCAGAAGCGGCGGCACCAGCATGATCGACGAGCGCATCTCCTCCGGCAGCCGGTGGCGCGATGCGTCGAAGGCCGTCTCGCGGTGGTGCAGCTCCAGCGTGCCCGTCTCGTGGTCCATGCGAACGTCGCTGCCCAGGGTGCGGAAGATGTCGAGGATCTTGCGCACGTCGGTGATGTCGGGCACGCCATGCAGGCGAAGCGGCTCCCAGGTGAGAAGCGTGGCGCAGAGCACCGGCAGCACTGCGTTCTTGTTGGCGGAAGGGGTGATGCGGCCACGCAGCGGCGTACCGCCGTGCACGATGAGGTTGGACATGGAGAGGAGAGAAAGCGCGAAAGCGACCGGATGGGAGGCGGCAGTAAAGATTCGGAAATAGTCCGAAACGGGAGACAGGACTTTACCGCCTGAAAGCGCCACGAACGGCGCCGAAGTTGTAAGAACTTCAAAGCAGAAGCCGCTGAAATAACAATTCTTTCGCGTTACATCCAACAGATTTCGGCAAGCTGGTTTCCGTGGCGTGCGGCAGCAAGTTCGGTCAGGACAGCCGGTTTGCGACACTTCATGATCGCTGCATGGACAACCCGATGCCCCGCGAACCCGACGTTTTCGCCCCTCTCCTGGCCTGGATCGAGGAGCGGCTCGACGAGCCCCTCACGCTCGAACTGATTGCGCAACGCGCGGGTTTTTCGGCATACCACTTCTCCCGGATGTTCACTGCCCGCATGGGCCGCAGCGTCATGGCGCACGTGCGCGGGCGTCGACTCGTGCGCAGCGCCCGAAGGCTCTGCGCCGAGCCCGACGCCAAGCTCATCGACCTGGCCCTGGATTGCGGCTTCGAGTCGCAGGAGGCTTTCACGCGCGCGTTCAAGCGCCTCTTCGGCGCGTCACCCGGCCGTTTCCGTTCCGGCTTCTCTCCCAACCCAATCGAAGGACAGTTTCCAATGAATGCACCCAGCAGCATCGCCACGGCTGTGGCCCGCTTGCCCGAATTGGTCAAGCTCGACGAGTTCCGTGTCGCGGGCCCGTCCCGACGCTTCGACGGCACCACGAAATCCGAGATTCCCCAGCTGTGGTCGGCGCTTGTCGGGACCCTGCCGCTGGAGACGCAGCTTCCGAGCTGGGCGACTTACGGCGTCGTCTGGAGCGTGGACCGCGAAGCGGGAAACTTCATGTACATGGCCGGCGTGGGCGTGAAGACCGGCGACTGCCCGCTCCCCAAGGGCTTCGAGGTGAAGGAGATTCCGGCGGCGACTTACGCAGTCTTCCGCATCACCCTGAACGGCTCCGCCCTGCACCCGCAAGTCAAAAGTGCGATGGTGATCATCTGGGGCGAGTTGATTCCCGCCTCGGGCCTGCGAGTCGTCGACAGCCCCGACTTCGAGATGTACAGCGGCGATTTCGCACCCGACCAGCCAGGCGCCGTGATCGACCTCTACGTGCCCGTGGAAGCCTGAGTTCCAGGCGGCGCCCATTCGCGACGAACTTGTTACTCACCCGCCCTGCCCTTGTCCAAATAAATTGGTTGCCTCCCGCCAGCTCCCGCTGGCCAGGCAACCTCAAAAGGACAAGACAAATGAACCCTTCCTACACCGGCGGCTGCGCATGCGGCGCGATCCGCTACGAGATCCCCTCCGAGCCGATCTTCCAGAACCACTGCCAGTGCCTCGACTGCCAGCACAAGAGCGGCACCGGCCACGGCTCGTACCTGAGCTTCATGCGCGGCGGTGTGAAGCAGACCGGCAGCGCCGCGCTGTGGGACATGGTCGGCGACAGCGGCAACGTGAAGACCCGCGCCTTCTGCCCCGCCTGCGGCTCACCCGTGTACATGACTTATGCGGCGATGCCGGACGTCATCACCGTGCATGCCGCGAGCCACGACGATCCGAGCCGGTTCAAGCCGCAGGCGGTGACTTATGCAGTGCGCGGATACGAATGGGATGTGCTGGACCCGGCGCTGACCAGATTCGAGAAGATGCCGCCGGGCCAGTGATCGATCTAGCTCGTCAGCGCCTCGCACTGCACCTCGATCCGCTCATGAAGCAACCCCAGCGCCGCCGACAGCAGCCGCTGCAGCGAACTGCGCTGCCCCGCGTCGAACAGCGGCGCAGGGTCCGCATCGGATGAAGCGGCATCGCGCCGGTCTTCATCCCAGCCGAGCAGTTGGACGAGCGTCTGCGCGCCCTGCACGACGTCGCGCGCATCGTTGAGGAATGCGGCCTGGCTTTGCCGCGAAGCATCGAGGCGCTCGCCCTGGACCCACTCGAAGGGCCTGAACTGGGCTGTGGGACGGTAGGACGCGCCGGCGCAGCGGGCATCGGCGCCTGCCGCGTCGTTCGAAGAAGCATTGGCCATGTGTGGGCCTCCCAAGGATGTCGATTTGCAGAAACCGACGCCCTCGCTTCCAAACAAGGGCGGCAGCTCGAACGGGTTGGAAGACCGGGACATCCTTGCGGAAACCGGCAGGGCGCGAGCCCTCCCGTTCAAGCCGCCTAAAAATAGGCGCAAACGAAAAAGCCGCAGTCCAGTGCGGTGGCTGCGGCTCTCGTCGCAGGATGTCGGCGGGCTTCCAAACCCGGCCTCGCTCATCACGAGGCGGGGGCAATGTAAGCGGTGCCGACTGCGGGCGTCAAGCGCGAATCCGGCGCGGCATCAGGGCAAAGGCACTGGTCGCGGTGCGCGCACGAGACAGGGCGCTTCATCGCGCTTTTGCTCTGCTACGATTGTTTCCCCGGGAAAACAGCCTCCCGCTCTGCAAAGAAAGACGGTGTCCCGTCCAAGCGCTGGTGACTCACAACGGAGCCTTCCGTGGACACCGCCTTGCCCGACACTTCTTCCCTCGCGCCTTCCGCGCGCCCCGAGCCGATCTCCTTCTCCGAAGCCTTCCGCTTCTGGCTCAGGCTCGGCTTCATCAGCTTCGGCGGCCCCGCCGGACAGATCGCGATCATGCATGCCGAGCTGGTCGAGCGGCGGCGCTGGATCAGCGAGAAGCGTTTTCTGCATGCCCTGAATTTCTGCATGCTGCTGCCCGGCCCCGAGGCGCAGCAACTGGCCACCTACATCGGCTGGCTCATGCACCGCACCTGGGGCGGCATCGTGGCCGGCGCGCTGTTCGTGCTGCCCTCGCTGTTCATCCTGATCGCGCTGTCGTGGATCTACCTGCGCTTCGGCAACGTGCCCGTGGTCGCGGGCATCTTCTACGGCATCAAGCCGGCGGTCACGGCACTGGTGCTGCATGCGGCGCACCGCATCGGCGGCCGCGCGCTCAGGAACCGGTGGATGTGGGGCATCGCGGGCGCGGCCTTCCTGGCGATCTTTGCCTTCGACACGCCGTTTCCGGCCATCGTGCTTGCCGCCGGTCTCATCGGGTACTTCGGCGCGCGATGGGCGCCCGGGGTCTTCGCGCTCGGCGGCGGCCATGGCGGCGCGACGCAAGGCTACGGCCCCGCGCTGATCGATGACGACACGCCCACGCCGCCGCATGCGCGCTTCTCGCGCCGGCAGCTGCTCAAGGTGATTGCCATCGGACTGGGCCTCTGGCTGCTGGCGATGGGCATCCTCGTCGCCGTGCTGGGAACCGAGAGCACGCTCGCGCAGATGGGCTGGTTCTTCACCAAGGCGGCGCTGCTGACCTTCGGCGGCGCCTACGCGGTGCTGCCCTACGTCTACCAGGGTGCCGTCGAGCACTACCAGTGGCTTTCGGGCGCGCAGATGATCGACGGACTGGCGCTCGGGGAAACCACGCCGGGGCCGCTGATCATGGTGGTGGCCTTCGTGGGCTTCGTCGGCGGCTGGCTGAAGCAGGTGCTGGGGCCCGACTCGCTCTTCCTGGCGGGCGCCCTGGCTGCAACGGTGGTGACCTTCTTCACCTTCCTGCCCTCCTTCATCTTCGTGCTGGCCGGCGGCCCCGCCATCGAGGCCACGCACGGCAGGCTGGGCTTCACCGCGCCGCTGTCGGCCATCACGGCGGCAGTGGTCGGCGTGATCCTGAACCTGGCGCTCTTCTTCGCCTACCACGTGCTGTGGCCCAAGGGCTTCGGCGGCCATTTCGACGCGGTGTCGGCGCTGATCGCCGCGGCCGCGGTCGTTGCGCTGTTCCGATTCAAGGTCGGGGTGATGCCGCTGCTGGGCGCCTGCGCGGCCATCGGGCTGGCGGTGAGCTTGGCGCTGCCCTTGCTGCGCTGAAGGATTCGGCATGACCCTCCGAGCCCCGGCCGGAGCCGAACCGGCGAGCCCCACGCCCCGACCACGCCGCGGCCTCGCGCGCCTGCTGCCCTCCGGTGTCGATCCGGGCGCCCTGCCGCTGCTCGTCGCGCGGGGCCTTCGCGCCTTCGCCGACGGATACATGGCCGTGCTGCTGCCGGCCTACCTGCTGTCGATAGGGCTGGGGACGCTGGAGGTCGGCGTCGTCAGCACGGCGACGATGCTGGGCTCGGCGCTCGCGACGCTCGCGGTCGGCGCCTGGGGATATCGCTTCGCGGCGGGGCGCCTGCTTCGCTGCGCCGCCCTGCTGATGGCCGCGACGGGCATCGGCTTCGCCGGGCTCTCCTCGTTCTGGCCGTTGCTGGTCGTGGCGCTGGTCGGCACGCTCAACCCCAGTTCAGGCGACGTCAGCGTTTTCCTTCCCCTGGAGCACGCGCGGCTGGCCAGCGCGGCGCAAGGCCACGCGCGCACGGCCCTCTTCGCCCGCTACAGCCTGCTCGGCGCCTTGTGCGCGGCCCTGGGTGCGCTGGCTGCCGCAGCGCCGGACTGGCTGGTGCGGCACACGGGACTCGGGCGGCTCGATGCACTGCGCGGGATGTTCGTGGTCTACGCCGCCATCGGACTGATCGTCTTCTGGCTCTACCGGAACCTGCCTACACAAGCAGGCGCGGGCAGCACTGACAGCATGCCCGTGGCGCCGGCTCCGCTGGGCCCCTCACGCCGCGTGGTGATGCGGCTGGCCGCCCTCTTCAGCATGGACGCGTTCGCCGGCGGGCTCACGGTCAACGCGCTGATGTCGCTCTGGCTGCTGGAGCGGTTCGGCTTCTCCTTGACCCAGGCCGGTGTGTTCTTCTTCTGGACAGGCCTGCTCAGCGCAGCCTCGCAACTGGCGGCGCCCGTGGTGGCGCAGCGCATCGGCTTGCTCAACACGATGGTGTTCACGCACCTGCCCGCCAACGTCTGCCTCGTGCTCGCCGCGGTGGCGCCGAGCCTGCCGGTCGCGCTGGCCCTGCTGATGATCCGCAGCTCGCTGTCTTCGATGGACGTTCCCACGCGAACGGCCTATGTGATGGCGGTGGTGACGCCCGCCGAACGCAGTGCGGCCGCGAGCTTCACCGCCGTGCCGCGAAGCCTGGCCGCGGCCATCAGCCCGACGCTCAGCGGCGCGCTGTTCGCAGCGGGATGGATCTCGCTGCCCCTGGTCGCATGCGGACTCCTGAAGATCACCTACGACCTCGCGCTCTGGCGCGCGATGCGGCGGGACCGGCTGGAGGGGGACTGAGCGCAGCCGTGGAGGCACGAAGCCCTCCCGGAACACGACGATCAGGTCGCCTCAATGGATGTGCTGGTGATGCACATCGGGAACGTGGGAGTGCGCGTGGCGCATCGGCTCGTGCACATGGGAGTGGCTGTGCGATCCCACGGGAAGCACGTCGTGCGTGTGGTCGTGATGGCCGTCGTCATGGCGGTGCGCGTGCTCATGCTCGAGGCGTTCGTGCTCATGCTCGTGGCCGTGCGACTCCGCCAGGTGCAGCGTCACACCCAGCATCATCAGGGTGCCGCCGGCGGCCATCGCCCAGGTTCCGCTGCGATCGCCCAGCGCGACGGAGAAGGCTGCGCCGATGAACGGTGCGAAGGCGAACACGGAGCCCGTGCGTGCCGCACCGAAGGCCCGCTGGGCCAGAAGGTAGAAGCGCAGGCTCAACCCGTAGCCACTCGCACCGATCGCGAACAGCGCAACCGCGGCGCCCCACGCCGGCATGGGCTCGCCGAGCAGCCATGCGAGAACAGCCGTCGCTACCGTTCCCATGGCCGCCTTGCCCAGCACGACTTGTCCCGGGTCGCGTTCAGCCAGGGCGCGCGAGAGCGTGTTGTCAGCCCCCCATGCGGCGGTGGCGAGCAACACCGCGAGCAAACCCCACGACTGCGTGGCGCCGCTGCGCCACTGGTCCAGCACCAATGCGACGCCGCCAGCCAGCAGGAGCAGCATCGCGGCCCACACGCGCCGGTCCATCGTCTCCTGATACAGCAGACGCGCGAGCAACGCCGTGAACAGCGCCTCCAGCGTCAGCATCAGCGACGCGCTGGCGCCGCTGGTGTGCTGGAGCCCCCAGGCCAACGCCACGGGCCCGAGCACGGCACCGAATGCGGCCATCGACAGGAGCCGCGGAACATCGCCCCGCACCACGCGAGCCTCTCGCTCCACGCGTTGACGCGAAGCCATGCCGATGGCTGCCGCGCCTGCGTACAGCAACGCGGCCGTGGTGAATGCACCCAGCCCCTTGCCGAAGTGCTGGACCAGCGGCGTGCTGACGCCGAAGAGAAGCGCCGCAAGCAGCGCGAGCAATCCGCCGCGTGCGGCAGGCAGGGAGAAGTGTTTCGCCGTCATGGGATGCCTGGTTCATCGTGAAGCGAATGGCTGCCCGCTCGTGGCATCGGACAGCCTCGGCCATGGCAGAGATTCCTGAATGCCGGGAATTCATGCTCCTGGGGTTCCTGGGCGCATTCTCTGCGCACTCTGAGAGCCACGGCGAAGGTTCTGCCGGACGGGTGGAGTTGCGCGAAGGCCGGGAGCAGTTCAGCATCCCCAGTCCTCCAATCCCAACGACCAGATACGGAGACCCGAATGAGAAAGCTCAAGATCATGGAGCACGTGTCGCTCGACGGCGTGATCCAGTCCTCCGGCGAAGACGGCTTCCCCTATGCCGACTGGACGGTGCCCTACCGCACGCCCGCCGGCCGTGACGAGGTGCTCGCCGCGCATGGGCAGCGCTTCGACCTGCTGCTGGGCCGACGCACCTACGACATGTGGTCGGACTACTGGCCGAAGGCGCCCGCGGGTCCGATGGCGGACGGTCTCAATGCGGCCACCAAGTTCGTCGTCACCCACCGCCCGGAGAGCCTTGCGTGGGGACCGTTCGAGGCAGTCGGCGCCGACGTGGTCGAGGGCGTGCGGCGCATCAAGTCGCAGGCGGGGCCGGACCTCGTGCTGTGGGGCAGTTCCACGCTCACCTCGACGCTGCTCGCGCAGGGACTGGCGGACGAGGTCATGCTGATCGTCTACCCGGTGCTCGTGGGCACGGGCAAGCGCCTGTTCGCGCAAGGGACGCCGGGACGCGCCTTCGAGCTCGTCGGCACGAAGACGACGCCGTCGGGGCTCTTGCTCAACACCTACAAGCTCGCGGGCGCGTTGAAGGCGGCTTAGCCGGGTGGCAGGTGCAGCATCGGAGGCATGCCGCATGCTTCAGAATCAGGCATGAACCTGCGACAGATCGAGGTGTTCCGCGCGGTGATGATCACCGGCTCGGTGAGCGGCGCGGCACGCCTGCTCCACGTTTCCATTCCGGCGGTCAGCCGGCTGCTTTCTCATACCGAGAGCCGGCTCGGCTTCCTGCTGTTCGAACGGGTGAAGGGCCGCCTGCATGCGACGGCGGAAGCGCGGCGCCTGTATCTGGAAGTCGAGCAGGTCTATGGCGGCGTGCAGCGCATCGGCAGCCTCTCGCACGATCTCGCGCTGCGGCGGCGCACCCTGTTGAGCATCCTCTCGAGTCCGAGCATCGGGCAGACGCTGGTGCCCCTGGCGATCTCGCAGTTGCGCAACGCGATGCCCGACGTGCAGGTCCACTTCCACTGCCTCACGCACGAAGCGTTGAAGGAACGCATCCTGCAGCAGCGGGCCGACCTCGGCATCTCCACCTTTCCGGTCGACCACCCCAATCTCGCGACCAGGCCCCTGGCAAGCAGCCGCCTGATGTGCATCTGCCCGCGCAGCCATCCGCTGGCCATGCATGAGGAAGTCGGCCTGGACGAGTTGCTGCCCCATGAATTCATCGGCTATCCGCACGGCTCGCCGCTGGGCCTGCGCATCGACCAGATGTTCGAGACGCGCGATGCGTCGCCGCGCATCAGCGTGGAGGTGACCTCGCCGCAGTACGCCTGCTCGCTGGTGCATGCCGGCGCCGGCATCGCGCTGGTGGACGAGTACTCGCTGCAGGGCTGGCTCGGGTCGCCCTTCAAGGCGATACCGGTGCGCGGCGCGCTTCCGATCGTGGCCGACCTGGTGTATCTGCAGACCGAGCCGCTCTCGCCAGCGGCCCAGGCGCTGCTGCGCGCCCTGCACAGCGTGCTGCTGCAGCGCGGGCTGGCGATGCCGTTGGCGGACGACGACGAGATCCTGCGCTGACGCCCCCTGCCGGATGCCTGCGCGCCCTGCGCCGGTGCAGGCGCGCATGCGCGCACCAGCGGGAGGCAGACCTTTAGCACGCTGTTAAACCCGAGCGACAAATCGTCATTCGACGTCACGCGAGCCGCTTCGAATAATCGATTGCACCGATCACACGGCTGCAACGAAGAAGGTTCAAATGACATCGCGCCCAGGCTCTCCCCCCCGTTTTCTCGGCCTTGCCGTCGCCCAGATGGGCCCGGTCCACCTGTCGGACAGCCGCGAGTCCGTGGTGGCCCGCCTGGTCGACATGCTGCGCCAGGCCCACGGCCGCGGCGCGGAGTTCGTGACCTTTCCCGAACTCGCGCTCACCACTTTCTTCCCGCGCTACTGGATGACCGAGGAGGAAGCCCGCGAGCGCTTCTTCGAGCGCAGCATGCCCGGCCCGGCGACGCAGCCGCTCTTCGACGAAGCGCGCAGGCTCGGCGTGGGTTTCTACCTCGGCTATGCGGAGCTCACCGAGGACGGCCGCGCCTTCAACTCGGCGGTGATCGTCGGGCGCGATGGCAGCATCGCGGGCCGCTACCGCAAGATCCATCTGCCGGGCCATTCGGAGCACAAGCCCGAGGCGCCCTTCCAGCATCTCGAGAAGAAGTTCTTCGAGGTCGGCGACCTGGGCTTCCGCGCCTTCGACACCGACGGCGTGCGCATGGGCATGTGCCTGTGCAACGACCGCCGCTGGCCCGAGACCTACCGCGTGATGGCGCTGCAGGGCGCCGAGGTGGTGGTGCTGGGCTACAACACGCCCTCGCTCAACATCCACTGGAACGAGCCGGCACACCTGCGCACCACCACGCACCTGATCTCGCTGCAGGCCAACGCCTACCAGAACGGCATCTGGGTGGCGGCGGCAGCCAAGTGCGGCTCCGAAGACGGGCACCACATGATCGGAAGCTCCGTGATCGTGGCGCCGACCGGCGAGATCGTCGCGCGCGCCGTGAGCGAGGAAGACGAAGTGATCTGCGTGCGCGCCGACCTGGCGCTCGGCGCGCACTTCCGCGAGCACGTCTTCAACTTCGCCAAGCACCGCCGCCCGGAGCACTACCGCCTGATCGTCGAGCGCACCGGCGCCGGGGATCCGCTGCCATGAGCGGGCAGCAGCCTTCGTCCGCACCGAGGGCCCTGGGCATCCTGGGCGGCATGGGACCGCTGGCGGGCGCGACCTTCGCGCTGCGGATGGTGCAGCTGACCGAGGCCGCCGTCGACCAGGACCACATCCCGACGATCCTGTGCAACGACCCGCGCATCCCCGATCGCTCGAGCGCCATGCTGCAGGGCGGCGAGAGCCCGCTGCCCGCCATGCAGCGCGGCATCCGATTGCTGGAGGCCGCAGGCGCCGGCTGCATCGCGGTGCCCTGCAACACCGCGCACCTCTGGTTCGACGACCTGAAGGGCGCCACCCATCTGCCGTTGCTCAACATCGCCGAGGCGGTGCTGCAGGACCTGCGGGGACACGGGCTCCTGGAGGGCAAGGTGGGCGTGCTCGGCACGCCGGCCACGCTGGCGCTCGGCCTGTACCAGCGCGCGCTGGAGCAGGCGGGGTACGAGGCGATCGTTCCCGCGGCCGACGATGTGCAGCGCCACTGCGTGGCCGCCATCGCTGCGGTCAAGGCCGGGCAGGTCGATGCCGCATGGGAGCCCGCCGCACAAGGCATCCGCGCGCTGGTCGCACGCGGTGCGAAGGCCGTGGTGCTCGGCTGCACCGAGCTTCCGCTGGCGGTCCCGCATCACCGGCGCGGCGAGTTCGACTGCGTGCTCACGGACTCCATCGACGCGCTGGCCCTGGCAGCGATCGCGCACTGCCGCCGGGGGCACTGAGGCGCCCTTCCCACTCTCCCCTTTTTTACTTCCACGAAATCCACGAAAGCCCCTTCCGATGATCCGTCGCAAGTTCTCCCGCCCGATGGCCGTGCTGGCCGCTGCCTTCGGCCTGCTCGCAGGCTCGGCCCCGACCTGGGCCGCGTGGCCCGAGAGGCCCATCACCTTCGTCGTGCCCTCTGCGGCCGGCGGCTCGCCCGACGTGCTCTCGCGGCTCGTGACCAACGAGGTCTCGAAGTCGCTCGGCGTGCCGGTGGTCATCGAGAACCGTCCCGGTGCGGCCGGCAACATCGGCATCCTGCAGATCAAGAGCAAGCCGGCCGACGGCTACACCATCGGCTACGGCAACGTGAACACGCTGGCGGTCAACCGCACGCTGTTCAAGAAGCTGCCCTACGACGTGGACCGCGACCTGGTGCCGGTGGCCCAGGCCTTCGACCTCTACAACGTGCTGATCGTGCCCAAGGAGTCGCCCATCCACGACGTTGCCGGGCTGGTGGCCGCGGCGCGCAAGCAGCCGGGCAAGCTGTCCTTCGGCGCACCCGGCATCGGCACCACCGGCCACATGGGCGGCGAGCTGCTGCGCAGCATGGCCGGCATCGACGTGCTCTTCGTGCCCTACAACGGAGGACCGGCCGCGCTGCAGGACCTGATGGGCGGACGCATCGACTACCTGTTCGCCAACTCTTCCGAGGTCGGCCCGCTGGTCGCGTCCGGCAAGGTGCGCGCGCTCGCGGTGAGCAGCACCAGGCGCATCGCCATGCTGCCCAACGTGCCGACGCTGGACGAGGCGGGCATCAAGGGCTACGAGACCGTGGCCTGGGGCGGCGTGGTCGCACCGCGCGGCACGCCGCGCGAGGTGATCGAGAAGCTCAATGCCGCGATCAACGCCGCGCTGGCCACCCCCAGCGTGCGCGAGGGCCTCGCCAAGCTGGGCGCCGTGCCGGCCGGCGGCACGCCCGCCGACTTCCAGCGCACCATCGACCGGGAGAACAGGCGCTGGGGCGAGCTGATCGAGCACAACCGCATCGAGAAGCTCGACTGATGGCGGGCCCCGCGACTCCATCCGGGCAGCAGCAACAACAACATCACTTGCTGCTGCTGCGCGGCGGCACGGTGATCGATGGCAGCGGCGCCCCGCCGCGCCGCGCGGATTTGCTGGTCGAGGGCGACACCATCGCGGACATCCTGCCGCCGGGCAGCGAGGTTGCCGGCGCCGGCATCGTCGAGCTCGACGGCCTGAGCCTCGCGCCCGGCTTCATCGACTCCCACACCCACGACGACGGCTACCTGCTCGCGCATCCAGACATGGTGCCGAAGGTTTCGCAGGGCGTGACCACGGTGGTGACCGGCAACTGCGGCGTGAGCCTCGCGCCCGTGCCGCCCGGCAGCCCCCTGCCCCAGCCGCTCGATCTGCTGGGCCCGCCCGAGCTGTTCCGCTATGCGAGCTTCTCCAGCTGGATGGACGCGCTGCGGCAGGCGCCCGCCGCAGCCAACGTGATCCCCCTCGTGGGCCACGCCAGCCTGCGCGTGAGCGCGATGGACGATCTGCAGCGGCCCGCCACGACGCAGGAACGAGCCGCCATGCGGCAGTTGCTGGCCGAGGCGCTGGACGCCGGTGCGTTCGGCATGTCCACCGGCACCTTCTACCCGCCCGCACAGCACGCCACCACCCAGGAGATCATCGACATCGGCCAGACCATGCGGGGCCGCGGCGGCATGGTCTACGCGGTTCACCTGCGCGACGAATCCGACCGGATCGACGAGGCGATCGAAGAGGCCCTGGAGATCGGGCGTGCGCTGACCGCGCGCGTCGTGTTCTCGCACCACAAGCTCGCGGGCGAGCGCAACCATGGCAGGTCGGTTCAAACCCTCTCGCGCATCGACGAGGCCGGCGCCATGCAGCCGGTCTGCCTCGACTGCCATCCCTATCCCGCCACCTCGACGATGCTGCGGCTCGACCGCGTGCGGCTGGCGCGCCGCACGCTCATCGCATGGTCGAAGGGCGACCCGTCCGCGCAGGGGCGCGACTTCGCCGACCTGCAGCGCGAATGGGGGCTGGACGACGAAGCCATGCTGCAGCGGCTCGCGCCCGCGGGCGCCATCTACTTCCTGATGGACGAGCGCGACGTGGAGCGCATCCTGGCGCACCCGCGCACGATGGTGGGCTCCGACGGGCTTCCCTTCGATCCGCATCCGCATCCGCGCCAGTGGGGCACCTTCACCCGCGTGCTGTCGCGGCTGGTGCGCGACAAGGGTCTGCTCACGCTGGAAGCCGCCGTCCACAAGATGACCGGACTGGCCGCGAGCAACTACGGGCTGGTCGACAGAGGCCTGCTGCGGCCCGGCCTGCGGGCCGACCTGGTGGCCTTCGACCCGCAGCGCGTGACCGACCTCGCCACCTTCGACAACCCCGTCCAGGCAAGCCGGGGCATCGAAGGCGTCTGGGTCAACGGGCAGCGGGTCTGGGACGGGCGGCGCCCCACCGGCCTGCGGCCCGGCAAGGTGCTGCAGCGGCACTGAGCCGGCATTCCTCTTCTATCGATGATGCACACGACGCAGAAGGCCCGGGTCCTTCCGATCCGAGGCCTGACAAGGGCGAGCGATCGGAAGGAGCTTCAGCGGATGCTCGACGCGTATTGAAAGGCCGCAGCCGCCGGAGCCGGCCTCACTTCCAGTTCGTCTCGACCCAGTCGCGCACCTTCGCCCACTCGGAGGAATTCTTGATGTAGTCCTGCGTCGCGCTCACCAGTTCGCCGACGTTCCTGTAGTCGTCCAGGCCGAAGGGCTGGGCCAGGGGCACATTGCCGCGCATGTAGTTGCCGCCGAGCATCTGCCCGGCCTGGATCGCCGCGAGTTCGGCGGTGGCGTCCATCGTGAGGTTGAGCAGCGCCGTCGCCGGCACGGTGCCATTGCCGAAGGGCCACAGCCAGTGCGTGACGCCCCAGTCCAGCGGGTTCGGCACCGAGCCGGGCGAGATGCCGACCGGGTTCACGCCGGTGCCCAGAGAGAGCATCAGGATGTCGGAGGTGCCGCTCGCGTAGCCCTGGTAGATCGCCTCCACCATCGCCGTCATCGAGGGGTTGTTGGCGAAGGTGCCGCCGTCGGCGAAGTAGCCGTAGCTGCCCACCTGGTAGGGCGGAAAGTAGGTCGGCGCGGCCGAGGTGGCCAGTGCTGCATCGACCATGCTGATGCCGCGATAGGCGTTGCTCGGGCCGTTGGAGATGGTGCAGGGCTCCCAGCTGTTCTGGCTCGGGTCCCACAGCCGCGCGGAGTTGACCGCCACGAAGCGGCTGGCCGACGACAGCACGCCGGTGCCCACCAGCTGCTGCGCGACCTGCTGCAGGCCGGTGTTGACGTACTGGCACTTGAAGATGCCCGGGCCGCTGCCCAGCAGCTCCTCGGTCGACTTCGCCGGAGCCTTGTCCTGCTGCTTCGCTTGCGCATCCAGCAGCCAGCCGTTGGGCTTGAAGATGGTGGCGCCGTCGTTCTCGTAGATGTTCACGATGTCGCCGATGGCCACGCCGTTCACCAGGCCCAGCGAGATCAGCCCGCCGGTTGAAGTACCGGCAAAGCCGTTCGCGCCTGCGACGATGCCGAAGCTCTGGTCCAGGTCCTGGATCAGCAACGCCGTGATGACACCGCGAATGCCGCCGCCGTCGCAGCAGAGAATCTTGAAAGACATGCTGTGCTCCTTGCTCGAGTGGATGGGCGCCGCGGCGCCGTCTTTCCATCGAAGGCACCGGGCTTTCAATGCGGGGATTGCCGGTGAAGCGATCGTTCCCCACGCCGAACGATCGCTGGCTGGACAGCCACGGATCTCTCAGGCGCAATGTGGGTCAATCCGTGCGGCGATGCATCACTCGAACAGGTGAGTTTCAGCCTCCGGGGGGCAGGTCGATCGGGCTGTACAGCCCTCCTCATACAAAGAAAGTCGTCATTCCTGCGCGCCGTCGGGCAGCCTGGCGATGACCTTGATCTCGAACTTGAAGCCGTAGAGCCACGTCACGCCGATGCCGGTGAGCGTGGGGTGCGGCGCATCGCCCCAGTACTCGGGCACGATGTTCCAGACCGTCTCGAAGTTCTTCTCCGGGTCGACGATGAAGACGGTGACGTCGACCACATCGTCGAAGGTGCAGCCCGCGGCGGCGAGCACGGCGTTCAGGTTCTTGAACGCGAGCCGCGCCTGTGCTTCGAGGTCGGGCTCGGGCGAGCCGTCCTCGCGGCTGCCGACCTGCCCCGACACGAACAGGAAGCCGTTGGAGCGGATCGCCGGCGAGTAGCGGTTCTTTTCATAGAGCGCCTGGCGCCCGGGCGGGAAGACGACGTCGCGTTTGGCCATGGATGCTTTCCTTCTTTCTCTTCAATCAATCAATGAACGGGATGAAGGGACTTTAGAAAAGCGCGCCTCGCGGATAAACGGGCAATGCCGACAATGACTGTTTGGGCAGACCAAACAATCGATCGACACTCAAGGCACCAGGGAAAGCGCGCACATGGACCGTTTCGACGCGATGCAGGCCTTCGCCCGCGTGGTGGAGGCAGGCAGCTTCACCAAGGCGGCGGAGACGCTGCACATGAGCAAGACCAGCGTGACCCAGCTGGTGCAGCAGCTCGAAGCCAGGCTGCGCGTGAAGCTGCTCAACCGGACCACGCGCAAGGTCGGTCTCACCGCCGACGGCGCGGCCTACTACGAGCGCGTGGTGCGCCTGCTGGCCGACATGGACGATGCCGAGACCAGCCTCTCGGGCGCATCGGCTTCACCGAGAGGCCGGCTGCGTGTGGACGTGCCCACCCCGCTGGCCCGCACGATCCTGGTGCCGGAGCTTCCGGCGTTCCACGCACGCTACCCCGACATCCAGCTCGACATGGGCGTGAGCGACCGCATGGTCGACCTCATCGGCGACAACGTCGATTGCGTGGTGCGCGGCGGCGAGCTCACCGACCAGTCGCTCATGGCGCGCCATGTGGGCGACCTGCAGCTCGGCGTGTACGCGGCGCCCGGCTACCTGGAGCGCGCCGGCACGCCCCGCGATCCGCGCGAGCTGGAAGACTCGCACCACCGCATCGTCGGCTTCCTGTGGTCGCGCAACGGCAAGACCTTTCCGTATGCGATGCAGCGCGGCGGCGAGCGCATCGAGGTGCAGGGCCGCTACGCGCTCTCGCTCGACGACGGCAACGCCTACCTCGCGGCAGGCCTGGCAGGCCTGGGCGTGCTCTGGCTGCCCGGCTACATGGCGAAGGCGCACCTGCCCGGCGGCGAGCTGGTGCCGCTCTTCGAGGACTGGAGCCTCGATCCGATGCCGCTGTACCTGGCGTTCCCGCCGAACCGGCATGTGAGCGCCAAGCTGCGGGTGTTCATCGACTGGGTGGTGGAGGTGATGGCGCGGCATGCGCCGGTCGTCACCCCTGCGCCTTCGTAGCCCTCAATCGCGCAGCCGCCGAGCGATGGGCCTCGGCGACGCTCTGGAGGCTGCCGGCGCGGCCGAGGCCGAAGGGCGGCATGTTGACGTAGATGTTCTCGTAGGTGCCTGCAGACACCGCGTAGGTCTCGTGCCAGATGCCGACGGAGCCGTCGGTGCCGATGGCCCTGTTGAAGGCGCGCCATGCCGGGAGGTGCTCGGCCTCCTTGTCCTTGGCGTAGGCCAGCAGCTGCTCCATGGAGCGCCAGTACTGCAGCACGAGGATCGTGCGCGAGAACCACAGGTCGGCGTGCAGCAGGCCGCGCTCGGGCTGCTGCTTGAGTTCCTTGAGCATCCGGGGCATGGCCGCCGCGACGGGAAGCCACTTGTGCAGCTTCAGCGGCTGGTTGATGCGCATGCCGATGAGGAAGACGACGAAGTCGCCGTCCAGCCGGGCGGTCAGGCGTTCCGGGTGAATCATGGGAAGGGACTCCTCGGGTCGTGTTCGGGTGGTGTTCGGGTCGGCCGGACTATGTCACCGCGGGGCCCGAGCGGCGACCGCCATGCGACGAAACGCCTGTACGCGGCGCCAAGTGCGCCTGGATCAGGGTAATCCCTCCCCCACCGGAATCAGTGGAAATTGCGGATTTGCACTGCTGGAGCCCCCAAATGGCCCATCCGCTGGAGGAAAATCCATTGCATACAAAGGCAATAACACCCTCCACAGCGCCATGAAGACACTCGACGAACTCTTTGCCAATGACGAGTCGCTCCCCACCGTCCCGCGGGTGGTGTCCGACCTGATCGAGATGCTGCGGAACGACGAGGTGTCCTTCGCGGCGGTCGCGAACCGCATCGAGCTCGACCAGGTGCTCGCGGCGAAGGTGCTGCAGATGATCAATTCGCCACTGTTCGGGCTGCGGCGCAAGATTTCGTCGATCCAGGGCGCGATCCTGATGCTGGGGCTCTCGGCGATCCGCTCGGTGGTCGTGAGTTCGGGCCTGGCGGGCACCTTCAGGAAGGTCGAGGGCGTCAGCCTGCCGGCCTTCTGGGCCCACAGCCTTCGCGTGGCCTCGGTCTCGCGGTACCTGGCTTCCAAGACGCGCCACGTCGATCCGAACCTGGCGTTCACCGCCGGCAGCATGCATGCCATCGGCCACCTGATCATGGCCCAGGCGATGCCCGGCCGGATCGGCGAGCTGAACGCCCTGCACCCCTTCGAGTCGCTCGGTCGCGCGCAGCTGGAGCTGGTCGAGTTCGGCTACCACTACGGCGACGTGAGCGCGTCGCTGGCGCGGCGCTGGGGCTTCGCCCCCGACCTGGTCGGCGGGCTTTCCAGCTTCGTGAGCCCCGACAAGTCGGAGCATGCCGATGCGCTGGGTGACGTGCTGCACCTGGCGGTGTGGCGCGTGGCGCTGGAGCGCCAGGGAGTCGATCTGGGCAAGCTCGAAGGCGGCTGGCCGAGCCAGTCGGCACTCGCGGCCGGCATCACCGAGGACGTGGTCCAGGAAATGCCGGCGCCTCGCGAACTGGCGGCCGAACTGGAATCGATGATCGCCTGACGCCGGCCCGGCCCCCGGCCGGCCGCGGGCTCAGGAATCCTGCGAGGAAACCACCTCGCGCAGCCGCAGATGCTCGGCGCCCGCCCAGTCGACGGGCTGCTGGTTCTTCGCGCGCAGATAGTGGTGCGAGAACACCGGCAGGTAGGCTTCGAGCGTCTTCCCTGCAGCGCCCTCGCCCGCCAGGTTCATGCACATCGCCGCCACCTCGCTGGTGCAGAAGTGGTCGTCGCGGCCCGAGTTGCGCAGCTTGTACTGCGTGATCTGCTCGGGACGGAGGCTGAGCACCGGCAGCCGGTCGAGATAGGGGCTCCTGCGGAACATCTTGCGCGCCTCGGCCCAGGTCGCGTCGAACAGGATGAAGAGCGGGCGCTTCGCGGCTGCGTCCCCGTGCATTGCCGGCTGCTCGACGCCCTGCACCACCCGCTCCGGCGCGGCGTACTGCCCCGGAAATACAACGTAGGGCTGCCACTGGGGATCGTTCAGCAGCGCCAGCAGCGCAGGATCGACCTCGGTACGGGCCCAGCCGAATGCGAAGGTGTCGGCCACCACGTCGGCAACCAGCCAGCCGGTGTTGGTGGGCTTGAGCGGCTCGATGTCGGCCATGATCAGGCACACGCCCGCGCGTGTCGCAACCGATGGGCGTATGGCGCACATGCAATGGCTGGGCAGCAGGCGGCAGCCCGCGCAGCGCTCGCGCTTGAAACCGCCGCGGGCGAGAAAGGGCTTGGCGCTTCGCGCCAGGCGGGCGGCGCGAAGAAGGGAAACGGCGTGAGGCATGCGGGGATTCTCCGCGGTGTCGCCGCCCACGCTCTACGCCCTGCGATCAGGCAGGCGCGGCGGCATCGCGGTCGATGCCGGCGACCAGCTCCCGAAGCCACACCCGATGGGCACCGAAGCTGCTCAGCTGCTCTTCGGCCGCCTCTCTCGACCTCAGGTACCGGTCGAGAAAACGGAATCCGACCCGTGCGGCGGCGCTGCGCAAGGCTTCATCGGCCAGATCGCATTCGTAGAGAAAGTCGAAGCGGGTCGCCCAGAACCCCTGCTCGGTGCCGGCGAGCCGCTCGAACCCGGCCGGGTCTTCGATGCTGAACTCGATGAACTCCAGGCCGCCCTCGCTTTCACGAAGCGCGCAGACCCTGCTGCCGTGGTCCCACAGCGGGACCAGGGTGGGCCCTTCGGGCGCACGGGCGCCGTGATAGTTGTAGAACGGCGGCCCCAGGCAGAAGCCCCGGAAGGCCTCGTGGAGGCACTGGCCGGCAGCCAGCTGCAACAGCGCGGCGGACATGCCGAGCCGCTGCAACTCGGGGATTCGCAGGTGTTGGTCGATCACGGCCATGGCTTCTTCTCTCGATCCTTCTCGCACGGTGGCCCGGATCATGGCGCATGAGGACCCAGGCGGCTCAGGGCGCGGGCGTCGGCGTGATCTTGCGGATCTTGTTGTTGAACAGGTCTGCCACGTAGACGTTGCCCGCGGCGTCCACCGCCACGCCGTAGGGCCGGTAGAACGTCGCTGCATTGCCCACGCCGTCATCCGCCCCGGACGTTCCCGCCTTGCCCGCCAGCGTCCTGACCATGCCGTCCGGCGTGATCCTGCGGATCACATGGTTCGAACTGTCGCCCACGTAGAGGCTGCCGCTGGAGTCGATCGCAATGCCCACCGGAAAAGAGAAGGTCGCGTCGTTGCCTTTACCGTCGGCGTGACCGGTCGTGTTCCGCTTGCCGAACGGCGTCGTGACCACGCCCTGCGGCGTGATCTTGCGGATCACGTGGCTGCCGAAGTCGGTCACGAACATGTTGCCGGCGGCGTCCATCGCGATGCCGGCGGGCACGCTGAAGGTTGCGGCCGTGCCGGTGCCGTCGTCCGAGCCCTGCGCGCCCGAGCCCGCGAAGGTGCTGACCGCGAGGTCGGGCGCGATCTTGCGGATCCTCTGGCCCAGCGAATCGGCGACGACAAGGTTGCCCTGCGGATCGAAGGCGATGCCCGAAGGCTGGGAAAACTTCGCGCTGGTGCCGTTCGCGTCGGCCCAGCCGGCAGTCCCGGCGGTCCCGGCCAGTGCGCTCACCCCCCCGGTCGGCGTGACCTTGCGGACCAGGTGGGTCGTCAGTTCGGTCACGTAGATGTTGCCGGCGGCATCCAGGACCAGGTCGAAAGGATCGGACAAGGTTCCGCCCGCGCCCTTGCCCGCCACGGTCGAGACAAAGCCCGAGGGAGAAATCGCGCGGATCAGCTTGTTCTGGGCATCGGTCACGTAGAGGTTGCCGGCAGCATCCAGCCTCACACCCCTTGGGATTTGGAAGGTGGCGGCGAGCCCCTCGCCGTCCGCATCGCCGGGGGTGCCCGTACCCGCGAACGTCGAAACCGTTGCCAGTGCCTCCTTGCAGCTGACCGTCACGCCGGTGACCTCGGCGGCTGCGTTGCCGCCGCCGTTGCTCACGGTGCAGAACTGCCACAGCGGCTGGGTGCGCACGGTGACGGCGTAGGTGCTGCCTTCCTTGACGGGAGTCGCGAAGCTGAACTTGCCGTCCGCCGTGAGCGTCAGGTCGTCGCCCGCATTGTTCTGCAGCACGAGCTTGCCGCTGGTGATGCCGCTGAGGGTTCCACCGACCGTGTGCATCGCCACAGGCGTCTCGGGCTGAGGCTGCGGCTGCGGCTGCGCGATGGGAGCCAGCGGAACGAAGCCGCCGCCTCCTCCGGAGCCTCCCCCGCAGGAGGCCAGCACCACGGTGGCACCGGCGATGGCGCAGACACTGGCAAGAGCAGACATGCGGGGCGAGAACATCGGTTTCCTTTTCTTGGACGTGGGCACTTCGCCTGGCGGCGAAACGACAGGTTCCGGCACCCTTGGCCGGCGTTGGAAGAGGCGAATTCCAGAAGCAGCGATAGGTCTTGGTCGAAGCACTAAAACCTCGCGCGAAGCGAAAACCGCCCCTGCGCGACTGGTCTGGACGTGACGAGCATTATCTTTGTTAACTATTTGTGTCTCAGCCATCCCCGGAATTCGGGATGTCGGAATACAAGAATCCGCCGGCGGGACGCAGGCAGGCGCAGGCCGGCGTCCTGGAACGCAGGCCCATCAGGGGGTGAAAAGGAAAAGCAAGACCGGCCGCCGCCGCCACGGCCGGCCTCGACGCCGCCGGCTAGACCAACCGCAGGTCCCTGGGTGCCACGCCGTCGAACACCTTGGCCAGCTGCGCCGGGGAAAGGCCGTACATCCGCTGGAACAGCCCGCCGAACACCGCGCGATATTCGTTGAGCACCGGATAGTCGCGGTTCTGGAACAGCGTCGCCTGCGTCAGCGCCTGCTGCTCGCCCACCACGCGCCCGCCGGCCTGTGCCGATAGGCCGCCGCCGAGCACCCAGTAGACGGTGCCGTGGCCGTGGTCGGTGCCGCGGTTGCCGTTCTCGCGGAAGGTGCGGCCGAACTCGCTGATGACGACCACCACGGTCTGTCGCCAGGCGTCGTCGCCCATCTCCTGCGCGAAACCGGCGACGCCGCGGCCCAGCTCTTCAAAACGGTTGGCGAGGTAGCCGGTGGCGCCGCCCTGTCCCACATGGGTGTCCCAGCCGCCGACGTCGACGAAGCCGAGGTCGAAGCGGTCGCGCATCAGCAGCGCCATGCGGCGTGCCACCAGCTCGAAGCCCTTGGCGGACATGGCGTTGCGGCTGGCCGCGTCCATCTCGGCCTGCACCGCGCGCATGACCTCGTCGCGCACTTGGAAGCCCTCGGCCACCGGCTGGGCCAGCGTGGTGTTGCGGTACATGGCGGTGATGACCTGGCTCTGCCGCGCGTCGATGCCCGAGCGCGCATTGCCGGCCAGCGCCATGTTGGCGGCCTTGGCGCTGCCGCGCATCGAGATCGGCAGCTGGTCGGTGAAGGCGATGGGCGACACGTCGGTGACGGGGCCCGCGCCGAGTACGCCGGCCAGCCGGTTGAGGAAGCCCGAGCGGTAGTCGCGGCGCTTGTCGAGGGCCTGGCCGAGTTCGATGGAGTCCTGCGTCTCGAAGTGGCTGCGCGTGAGGTCGTCGGTGCCGGCGAAGGCGATGAAGGATGCCTGCTTCTGCTGGAACATCGGCATCACGCTCTGCGCCAGTGCGGGATGCAGGCCCCAGTTGCCGTCCAGCGGCAGCGCGCCATTAGGCGTGCCGGGTCGCGCGATGGCGATGTTGGGGCGCGAGGCGTAGTAGAAGTCGCTGCTCGTGGGCACGAGGAGGTTGCTGCAGTCGTATGCGCCGCGCAGGAACACGACGAGCAGCTTGGCGCCTTCGGCGGAAGGCGCGGCCATCACTTTGGCAGCAGCACCTGCGAACGGTGCGGCGGCCGCGAGCTTCAGGATATCTCTGCGTTGCATGACGGTTGTCCTTTCTTCTTTCTTCCTGCCTTGCGCCTTCCCCTCTGGGGGGAAGGTCGGGATGGGCGCATGCGGCGTTCGTTCAGCCTCGGTGTCCTGTCGAACGCCGCTTGCCCCCACACCTGCCCTCCCCCGGCGGGAGAGGGAGAAAAACCGAATACCTTCAGCGGCGCATCAGCTCGGGCGAAGCCAGCAGGAAGGTGTTCCATTCCTGCGGATTCTTCGCCTGCGCCAGCGCCTCTCGCGTGTCGGCGCTCATGCTGCCCTGCATCGTGCGTACCGCGCGCGAATCGGCCAGCGGCGGGAACGCGGGCTTCTCCAGCGGCGCCTTGTCGTCCGCACGGAACAGCACCGCACCGTTCGCACCGATGGCACGCGCGATCTCGAAGCGTGTGTTCATCTGACCGGCGCTGGCCCAGGCCGCCTCGTTGAGCGGATAGCCATCCGGCGTCTCGTGGCCGTAGAGCTGCTCGCCCATGCGGTTGATCCAGCCGAGCATGGGATTCACGTTGGTGGCGACGCGGTCGTCGTAGGCGAGGCGCACGCCCGCCATCACGTAGTGCACCGGATCGCGGAACTTGCGGCCCAGCGAAGCCGAGAACTCGGGCGACTCGAACAGCGCCTTCAGCGTGACGGCGATGTCGCCGTCGCTGCGCGTGAAGGCGGCGGCCATGCGGTCGACCAGTGCCTGCGGCGGATCGTCGGAGACGAAGTACACGGCCAGCTTGCGCGAGATGAAGCGCGCGGTGGCCGGCGCGCGCGCGAGGCGGTCGAGCGCCTCGTCGGCCTCGGCCAGACCGCGGCTCTGGATGGGTTGGCCCAGCAGCGTCTTCGGCCCGTAGTCGTGGCGGTTCGGGTTGAACTCGAACAGCCCCTTGCGCACGTAGTCGCCACGCAGGTTGGGCCGCACGTTCGGCGGCGGCGCATCGAGCGGCTGGTTGGTCACGCCCACGCCGGTGAGCACGCGCGCGAGTTCCTGCACGTCGCCCTGCGTATAGCCGCTGCCCACGCCCAGCGTATGCAGCTCCATCAGTTCTCGTGCGTAGTTCTCGTTGATGCGGTTGGCGGCGTTCTGCGCGTTGTCGAGGTAGCGCAGCATCGCCGGGTGGTGCAGCGTGGCGCCGAGCAGGTCGCGGAACCTGCCGAGCGCGTGCGGACGGATCGCGCTGTCCTCGTAGTCGCCCACCATCGCGCGGATGTTGTCCTTGCGCAGGTTGACGTTGAAGTGGTTCATCCAGAACCACGTCATCTGCTCCTGCAGCTGGTTGGGCGAATAGAGCGCACGCAGCACGAAGCGCTGCTGCGCCTCGCGCACCAGCGTGTTGAGGTGCTGCTGGTATTCCTGCCGCGCGGCCTTCTTCTGGTCTTCGTCGGGCAGCGCGTCGGCCGCCTTGCGCTGGGCCTCGAGGCCGGTGACGAGTTGGTCGAGCGGCACGCGCGAGATTTCCATCGCGTCGATCTGCGCCTGCGCGGCCGGCGGCAGCGGCGCGGGGCGCGGGTTGAGCTGGTCGCGCATCCACAGCGACAGGCCGCGCCTGGCGAGCTGCGCGTCGCTGCTCGCATTGGCGCCCCAGCTCACGCGGTCGAGCCAGCGCAGGCGCGTGGCCTCGTCCACCTGCTGCGAGGGCAGCGACACCGAAACCATGGGCCGATGATCTCCCGGCGCGCTCGCGCATGCCGCGAGCAGCGCCAGCGCGCAGGCGCCGAGCGCCATCGACACGCGCCGCGCGGGCTGGGAGAAGATCGGCGAAGCGGTGGCCGGCACCGCCCTCACTCCCTGCGCAGGTCGTGGCGGCGCACGTCGCCGATGGCGTGCTGCGCGGTGGCCAGCGCGAGGTCGACGTGCGCGAGGCCGCGCTGCTGGTACGGCCGCGAGCGCGGGTCGTCCTCTTCGCGTGCGACGTCGGAGCGGACCTTGCGCAGCAGATCGGCCGCGGCGTGCAGGCGGCCTTCGCGCGGCAGCCATGCATCGGTGGGCTCGCGCCACTCGACGGGCTTTCCGTCGAGCCATGCGGCGTGCTGCAGGTCGCCGATGGCGGCGTGGATCTCGTCGATCACCACCTGCTCGTCGCGCGAGACCTGCCCGTCCTCGGGGCGGCGGTGCTCCACTTTCCAGGCCGCGGTGCGCAGGTCGGACAAGGCGTGGAGATAGAACGGGTGCCTGCCGTATTCGTCCGCCAGTGCCGGCAGCGAAGCCGCAGCCATGAGGGCAAGTGCGGCGATTAGGCTTTTCTTCTTCATCTTCGGGACTCCTGTGTGACAGTGGTTCAGGGACGCCTCCTCAACCACTGGAGCCCGCTTCGGGTTGACGGTCTTTACCGTCGTAACGCCGGACAAAGCCGGCGCCTAAGTGCCAGCTAAGTCAGGCTGTGGCAAGGCTCGAAGGAGCAGCACCGGCGATCTGGCGCAGGGCCCGCTCGAACACTTCGACGGGCTGGCCGCCCGAGATGAGATGCCTGTCGTTGATGATGATCGCGGGCACCGAGTGGATGCCGGCATCGGTGTACATGCGCTCGCGTTCACGGGTTTCCTGCGCGAACTCGTCGCTTTCCAGGATCTGCCGGGCTCGAACCGGATCGAGCCCCGCCTCGGTGGCGGCGCGCACCAGCACCTCGGGGTCGGAAGGATTCTGGCTGTCGGTGAAGTAGGCCTTCAGCAGCAGCTTCTTGAGCGCCGCCTGCTTGTCGGAACTCTCCAGTTCGGCCCAGTGCAGCAGCCGATGGGCATCGAAGGTGTTGTAGACGCGCGGACGGCCCTCGGGGCTGAACTCGAAGCCCACCGCCGCTCCGCGCTGGCGGATCATCTCGCGCGACTGGGCCTGCTGCTCGCGCGTGGAGCCGTACTTCTGGTTGAGGTGCTCGAAGGTGTCCTGGCCTTCGGGCGGCATCTGCGGATTCAGCTCGAAGGGCTGGAAGTGCAGCTCCGCGGTGATCTCCGGCGCCACCTTGCCCAGCGCCGCCTCGAGCGAACTCAGGCCGATGGCGCACCAGGGACAGGACACGTCGGAGACGAAGTCGATCTTGAGGCGGGAGGGGGAAGATGTGGAGGTCATGGCGCCATTCTTCCCGGCGCCACAACCCTTGGCAGGCGAAAGGTCTTCGCCTGCCGCGCCGGCCTCAGGCCGCGACCCTGGTCACGCGCGCTTCCTGCATCGTCTGCTCGCGCAGGCGGTCGTACTCCTGCTTGTCGACCGGCACCGCGTTCGGGTCGCCCAGGTCGCGCATGCGGATGCGGTAGGTTTCGCGGGCGCTGAAGGCGGCCAGTGCGGACAGCACGGTCACCGCGAAGGTGATGGCACCCACGGTGAACCACACGTTGGTCGAGCCGGGAGGCGCGACGGCGGCGAACAGGGCCGGCAGCAGCGCGGTGAAGGTGGTGCCGATGTTCTGCGAGATGGCCATGGCCGAGACGCGGTTGCGGGTGCGGAACAGTTCCGGATAGAAGCTCGGGAAGGTCGCGTTGTAGCCCTGGTAGATCACGCCCCACATCAGCAGCGACATGACGATGGCCAGCGGCACGTTGCGGATGCTGATGGCGTACAGGTACACGAACGACAGCAGGCCCGAGATCAGCGCGCCGACGATGATCGGCGGGCGGCGGCCGATGCGGTCCGACAGGTTGCCCACGAACGGGATGACGATCACAGCCAGGATGTTGCCGAGCACCGGGATCCACAGGTACACGTCCTTCTGGAAGCCGATCCCGTAGGCGGCCTGCACGGCGTAGGCCGCGCCGAACACGGTGGCCACCACCGGAATGACGTTCATCAGCGCCATGCAGACCACGCGCAGCATGTCGGCCCAGCTGTCGGTGAAGGCCTGGATGATCGGCGCCTTGGCCGTTTCGCCCTTCTTGTCGACTTCGGCGAAGGCCGGGGTCTCGTCGACCTCGCGGCGGATGATGTAGCCCGCCACGATCACCAGGAAGCTCAGCAGGAACGGGATGCGCCAGCCCCAGGAATTGAACGCGTCTTCCGGCATGTAGTGCGCCAGCGGCAGGAACACGGCGGCCGCCAGGATCTGGCCGGCCTGCACGCCCTGCAGCGTGAAGCTCGCGAAGAAGCCGCGTCGCCCGAAGGGTGCGTGCTCCAGGATCATCGAGCTCGCGCCCGAGATCTCGCCCGCCACCGCGAAGCCCTGCACCAGGCGCAGCAGCACCAGCAGCACCGGCGCCAGCAGGCCGACCTGGTCGTAGGTCGGCAGCAGGCCGACGGCCACGGTCGAGAAGCCCATCAGGAACATGCAAAGCACCAGCACCTGCTTGCGCCCGTGCGTGTCGCCCCAGTGGCCGAGCACGAAGGCGCCGATGGGGCGTGCCACGTAGCCCACGCCGTAGGTCGCGAGCGAGGCGACGATGGCCGTCGTCGGGTCGCCCTTGGGGAAGAAGATCTGCGGAAAGATCAGCGCAGCGGCGGTGGCGTAGATGAAGAAGTCGTAGTACTCCAGCGCCGAGCCGATCCAGCCGCTTGCCGCGGCCTTCTTCGACTGGTGCCTGCCTTGCGGCTCATGGGCTGAGGTGTTTGCCATGTGTTGTCTCCAGTGGTGACGTGAAAAAAAGAAATCAGCTCTCTGTCTGTCAAACGAAACGGTCTGTCGATGCGCTGGCGGGCCTCTGTCAGTCCTGCGCCTGCGACGCCATGCGCGCCGGTGCGTTGAGCGCGCCGTAGGCGTCATAGCCGCCCACGCGCTGCGCGACTTCGAAGAACAGCCCGCTCTCGAAGCTCTCGGTGTAGATGTGCAGGTAGTCGCCGGCCGGCGAGCGGTCGAACAGCACGCCCGATTCGCGCATGCGCGAAAGCAGCGCGGGGTCGATGTCGATGCGGGTGGCCAGGTCGTCGTAGTAGTTGTCGGAGATCGGCACGAAGCGCGTGCCGTTGGCGCGCAGCTTCGCGGCCGTCTCGAAGATGTCGGCGCAGCTCAGGGCGATGTGGTGCACCGCGCCGCCGCCGGTCACGCTCAGCGTGCGCGCGGTGCGGGTGCGCTGGCTCAGCGACACGTTGAGCACCAGGCGCAGGCTGCGGTCGGCGTTGGCGACGCCGCGGCTGCGGATCAGCCCGAACGGGTCGGCCAGCTCCAGGCTCTCGCCGGGCTCCAGGCCGAGCACGGCGCGCGTGAACAGCACCCAGGTGTCGAGCTGGTCGAGCGCCAGGCCCAGCGCCACGTGGTCGATGCGCTGCAGGCCCGCGTCGTTGGCACCCGCGCCCTCGTCTTCGAGGATGAAGTCGCTCTCGTACAGGCCATCGGCACCCAGCATCTCTGGCACGAAGTGGATCAGGTTGCCGCCCGGCGCCACGATGGCCGGCACGCGCAGCTCGTTGGGACCGACCGGGCTGTCGTGCCGCTGCGAGCGCATGGCGGTGGCGCGGCCCACCGCGGCCAGCGGATCGTCGCAGCGCACGCCCAGTGCGCACACCGAGGTGCCGTGCGCCTCGAAGCGCTGGCGCGCGAAGGAGTCGGGCTGAGCGTTGACGATCAGGTTGATGTCGCCCTGGCGGTACAGCGTCACCGCCTTGGAGCGGTGCCTGCCGATGCGGCGGAAGCCCAGCTGGCCGACCAGCGTTGCCAGCGTCGCGGCCGAAGCCTCGTCGGCTGCGAACTCGATGAACGACAGGCCCGAGAGCGCCGGCACCGGCGGCGGGTCGAACAGCGTCACCTGCTGCAGCACCGAAGGCTTGGCGAGGCGCTGGCGCGCTTCGCTCTCCAGGTACAGCAGCGAACGCATCGCATCCACGGCGGTGCGGCGGTTCGGTGTCTCGCGGAAGATGTCGTTGAAGATCTCCAGCGACAGCGGCCCGGTGTAGCCCGCGCGCAGCACCTGCTCGAAGAAGCCGATCACGTCGAAGTCGCCCTGCCCCGGGAACGAGCGGTGGTGGCGCGCCCACTGGATCACGTCCATCGACAGCAGCGGCGCGTCGGCCATCTGCAGGAAGAAGATCTTGTCGCCGGGAATGGCGGCGATGCCGGCCGGGTCGTCCTTCAGCGAGAGGGTGTGGAAGCTGTCGAGGATCAGGCCCAGGTGCGAGTGGTTCGCCTGCTTCACGATCTCCCAGGCCTGGCCGTACAGCGAGGTGTAGCGGCCCCAGGCCAGCGCCTCGAAGCCCACGCGCAGGTTGCGGCGCGCGGCGCGTTCGGCCAGTTCGTGCAGCTGGGCGGCCGCCAGCGAGGGGTCGTCGATGGCCAGCGGCGACGTGTTGGAGCAGCACAGCATCGTCGGTGCGCCCATGGCCTGCATCAGGTCGAACTTGCGCTCGGCGCGCTCCAGGCTGCGGCGGAACTGCGCCTCGGGCATGCCTTCGAAGTCGCGAAACGGCTGGTACAGGTCGATGCTCAGGCCCAGGTCGCCGGCGATGCGGCCCAGTTCGGCGGCCGTGCCCTTGAAGTTGATGAAGTCGGCCTCGAACAGCTCGATGCCGTCGAAGCCGGCGTCGGCGACGGCTTCGAGCTTCTGGCGGAGCGTGCCGCTGAGCGAGACGGTGGCGATGGATCGATGCATGGGGGTGGACTTTAGGAACACCCGGGCATCGTCACAATCTATTCAGCGCAGTTTTGATCGATCATCGATCACTCGCAACCGTTATTCGCACGAAATACGGGATACACCTAGGCCGCGCATCCCTCCGTCGGCGCTCAGAGGCTGCGCCAGAAATCGATCAGCAGCTGCGCGAATTCCGCCGGCCGCTCGACGGCGCTCAGGTGCGCGGCATCGATGGTTTGCAGCCGCGCATGCGGAATGGCTGCGGCCATGGCCTGCGACATCGCCATCGGCGTGGCTTCGTCCTGCAGCCCGCCGATGACCAGCGTGGGCACCGCGACGCGGTGGTTGCTCTCGCGGAAGTCGATCGCCGCGACGGCGTTGCAGCTCTCGATGTAGCCCTGCGCGTCGGTGCGCACCAGCACGTCGTGCAGCTTCTTCGCGGCTTCCGCGCCTTCGGCCGTGGCGGCCCACGCCGGCGTGAGCCAGCGCGACACCGCGCCGGGCGCGATGGCGGCAACGCCCTTGGCGCCGACGGTCTCGACGCGCGTGCGCCAGGGCGTCTGGTCGGGGTAGTGCGCGGCGGAATTGGCGATCACGATCGTCTTCAGCAGCTCGGGGTGGCGCACCGCCAGCGCCTGCGCCGTCATGCCGCCCATCGAGAGGCCGACGAAGTGCACGGGCTCGCCGCCCGCCTCGCGTCGAATGAGCTCGGCCGCGTCCTGCGCCAGCGTCTCGATGCGCAGCTCGCCGGGCACCACCTCCGAGGCGCCGTGGTTGCGGTGGTCGTAGCGCAGCACCGTGTGGGCGCGGGCGAGCTGCGCGGCCACGCCGTCCCACATGCTCAGGTCGCAGCCGAGCGCATGGCTGAGCACGACGATGGGGCCGTTGCCCTCGCGAACGACATTCAAACGGGTCATGGTGTGGTTTCCTTTTTCGGGTGTTGCAGACGCGGCAGCCAGAAGAACGCGATCGCCACCAGCACGCTGCCGGCCAGCAGCATGGGCAGGACCATCGGCCAGGCGCCGTTGGAAAAATCGGCGTCGACGAACCGCGCGGCGAGCTGCCCTGCGCAGAACGCGACCATCATCATGCCGAAGCCGGACCACGACACGGCCCGGCCGGCCAGGTGCGGCAGGTCGCCCACCGCACCCGCCTGCCCGCAGGGCTGGTGGATGCCGTGGCCCAGGCAGTAGACGGCGTGTCCGAACAACAGCGGCACCGCGCTCAGCGGCATGAGCCAGCAGCCCAGCGCCTGGATGGTGGCGCCGGCCAGGCTCAGCGACGCGCCCAGCTTCACCGTGCGCACAGGGCCGTAGCGGCGCAGCAGGCTGCGGCACATGGTGGTGCTGAAGATGTAGACCAGCGAGCCGCCGGCCGGGATCCAGCCGTACCAGGCGGGCGACCAGCCCAGGTAGCCGATGTAGACCATCGGCGAGAGCAGCAGGAAGCAGAACAGGCCGCCGTAGGTGGTGGCCGCGACCGAGGCCCAGGCTCGGAACGACCGGCTCGCGAACACCGCGCGCGTGCTGCCGCGCGGCGCGGACGACCCGCCCTCGCCCAGGGGCCGTCGTGTTTCGCCGAACGAGCGCCAGCACAGCGCGAACAGCACCGCGGCATAGGCCGCCATCGCCGCCATCACCCAGCGCCAGCCGGCGCCCTGCACCAGCCATGCGCCGAGCAGCGGCGCCATCAGGCCGACGATGCCCAGGCCCGTGAGCCCGCGCGCCATCACGTGCGGCCCTTCATGCGCCGGGTAGAGATCACGCACAGCGGCGCGTGCGCACACCAGGATGGCCGCCATCGAGAAACCCTGCAGCGTGCGCCAGCCTGCGAGCAGCGCCACGCTGTCGGCGAAGGCACCGCCCAGCGCGGCGAGCGTGTAGCAGCCCAGCCCCGCCAGCAGCACCGGCCGACGCCCGAAGCGGTCGGCCAGCGGCCCGCACAGCAGCTGCGCAAAGCCGAAGGCCAGCACGAACAGCGTGAGGCTGGTGCTGGCCGAACCGAGCTCCTTCGCGATGGCGGGAAGCGCGGGAAGATAGCTGTCGGTGGCCACCGGCTGCGCTGCGAGCAGCAGCGGCAGGAGCAGCGTGAAGGTGACGTCGAAGCGCCCCTTCCCGCCCCTCCCTGAGGCAGGCGGCGCGGTCACTGCGCCAGCGGCGGCAGCAGGCCCTTCTCGCGCAGGATGCCCGTCGCAATGCCGAAGGCGTGGTTGGCCACGGGCACGCCGCAGTAGATGGCGGCCATCATGATCACTTCCTTGATCTCGTCCGGCGTGAGGCGCGACTCGGGCGGGCCGTCGAGCGCGGCGCGCACGTGCATCGCGAACTCTTCATAGGCGTGGATGCCCAGCATCATCGACAGCACCATGAAGCGGCGCGTCTTGTCGCCCAGCGCGGGTCGGCCCCAGATGTCGTTCCAGGCGTGGCGCGTGATGAGCTCCTGGAACTCGGCGTTGAAGCCGTTGCGGTTGGCCAGCGACTTGTCGACCCAGGCGTCGCCGAGCACGCGGCGGCGGTTGACGAGGCCGGCTTCATAGACGCCGGGTTCCACGGGCGGGTTTTCGGGGGTGGTCATTGGGATAGTTCCTTTTGTGCGTCGAGCCGGGCCTGCAGCGCCTTCACTTCGGCGAGCGCGGTCTGTCCGGCTTCGTGGGCGAGCGCGGGGGCGAACCATTCGTCCGCCGCGTCGCGCGGGAGTTCGGCGCGCAGCCGGTCGATGTTGGCGCGCATGCGCGCGGCGTCGACCTGCAGGCCGGGCAATGCACCGGCCATCGCACGCACGCTGCCATGCGCCGACATCAGGAGCTGCGGCCATTCGCCCAGCTCCGCCTGCCATGCGCCGAGGGCGCGTTCGTGCTGCTGCGGCATGGCGCCGAGCAACGCGGCCACGCGCTGCGGCGCGCGGTGCGCGGCGGCGATGGCCACCATCGAGGCCACCGGGTTGCGCTTGTGCGGCATGGCCGACGAGCCGCCGCGCCCCGGTTCGCTGGGCTCGGTGACTTCGCTGACTTCGTATTGGCCGAGCAGCGAGATGTCGACCGCGATCTTGCCCAGGCTGCCGGTCATGAGGCCCAGCTCGCAGCCGAGCGCGACCCATTCGTCGCGCTGCGTATGCCAGGTCGCGCCGGGGTCGCCCAGGCCGAGTTCCTTGGCCATGCGCCTGCGCACGGCCGCGCCCTGCCCCTTCATCTGCGCCAGCGTGCCGATGGCGCCGCCGAGCTGCAGCTGCAGCGCATGCTTGGCGGCATCGCGCAGGCGGATGCGGCTGCGCACCAGCGGCGCGGCCCAGCCGGCGCACTTGAAGCCGAAGCTGGTCACCGAGGCCGGCTGCATCAGCGTGCGCGCGAGCATCGGGGTCTCGGCATGCGTCACGGCCAGGCGCAGGAGCGCGTCGGCGGCCTTGGCGAGGTCGGCCTCGATCAGCGCGACAGCCTCGCGCGTGACCAGCGCCATCGCGCTGTCGATCACGTCCTGGCTGGTGCTGCCGAAATGCACGAAGGCCGCGGCCTCGGCATTGAAGAGGCCCACGGCCTCGCGCAGCGCCTTCACCAGCGGGATCGCGACGCTGCCGGCACGTCCGCTCTCGCGAACGATCTTGGCGACGTCGAACAGCTCGACCTTGCAGCTGCTGACGATCGAGTTGGCAGCGCTCTCGGGGATCAGCCCCTCGGCCGCCTGCGCGCGCGCCAGCGCGGCCTCGAAGCGCAGCATGGCGTCGACGAAGGCGCGGTCGCTGAACGCGCCCAGCGTTTCGGATGTGGAGAGGAAGCCTTCGAAAATGCTCATCGGACGAGCCTTCCTTTCTTCTTTCAGTATTTCAGTTGCGCCACGGCGCGCAGTTCCTCGGGCGAGGCGGTGCCGAAGCCGAAGAACTCCAGGTACGCCGGGATCATCTCGAACAGCATGTCGGTGCCCACCTGCACCTGGCAGCCCTTGGCCCTGGCGGCCTGCAGCAGCGGCGTGTATTCGGTCTTCATGACCACCTCGCCGACGAAGGTCGAAGGGTCGATGCGGTCCACGTCGAAGGGCAGCGGATCGCCCTCCTTCATGCCCAGCGGCGTGGCGTTGACCACCACGTCGTAGCCGGCCGGGTCCTTCGAGCCGGTGGCCACCTTCATCTGCGGATAGTGCTCGCGAAGGCGCGCGGCCAGCGCGTTGGCCGAAGCCTCGCTCATGTCGAACAGCATCAGCTCTGCGGCACCCGCCGCGGCGATCGACGCCGCGATGGCAGAGCCCACGCCGCCCGCGCCCGACACCAGCACCCGCGTGCCCTTGAAGAGCCGCCCCTTGCGCTCCACGCCGCGCACGAAGCCGGCGCCGTCGAACTGGTCGCCCAGCAGCGTGCCGTCGGGGCGCTTGAGGATGGCGTTGCAGGCACCGGCCACGCGCGCGGTGGGCGTCACTTCGTCGACCAGCGACATCGTCGTCACCTTGTGCGGCATGGTCACCAGCGCGCCGCGGATGTTGCTGAACTTGAAGATCTGCGGCAGCGACACCGCGTAGTCCTCTGGCTTCACGCCCATGGGCACGACCACGGCATCGATGCCGTGCTTGTCGAACCAGGGGTTGTAGATCATCGGGGCCTTGAAGGCCTCCGTGGGAAAGCCGATGTGGGCGATGAGGGTGGATTTGCCGGAAATCATTGGTGGATCAATCTGTGCAGTCAAAGGTCGAAGGTTTCTTCCAGGAATGCCGCGGAACCGGCTTCGCCGGGCCGCAGGCATTGCCCCCTGCAAGGGGGTTGGCGAAGCGACACAAAGTGCGCGAAGCCTGGGGGTGAGCCATTCACGCCACGCTCGGTGAGTGGTAGCGCAGCGGCTGCGCGATCTCGGCGCGCATCGCGGGCGGATAGATGATTTCGCGCAGGAAACCGGCGTCGGCCGTCATCGCATCCGCCGCGTCCATGTGGCCGAAGTAGCGGAAGTAATGCGGCATCTGCTGGATCAGCATCTCGAAGCCGGCCTGCGCATTGAGCCCGCGCGCACGGGCCGCGCGCACCAGCGGCGTCGGCTGGTTGCGCAGCAGGATGTCGAAGAGCGCGGCGTGGCTGTCCATGCGCGTCACGTCGACCGGCGCCGCGTCGTCGTCGCTCAGACCCAGTTGCGTGGCGTTGATGACGAGGTCGAAGCCCTCGGGCGCATTGCTGTCGGCGGCGACCACCTCGGCGTCGAAGAAGGCGTCGAGCTTGGCCGCCACGCCGGCCGCCTTGCCGGCGGCCTTGTCGTACATGGCGATGTGCGCCGCGCCGTTCACCGTACCGCCCTCGGCCAGCGCGACGCCGATGGCCGCGGCGCTCACGCCCGCGCCCAGGATCAGCACGCGCTTGCCGCGGAAGGGAATGTTGTAGTGGTCGAGCGCGCCGATCAGGCCCTCGCCGTCGAAGAGATCGCCCTCGAGCTGGTCGCCCTCGGTGCGGCGCACCACGTTGACCGAGCCTGCCACGCGGCCGAAGAGCCCGCAGCCTTCGAGCAGGTCGACCACCAGCGGCTTGTGCGGCGGAGCGATCACCATGCCGCGCACGTTGCGCGCGAGGAAGGCCGACTTGAAGAACACCGCGAAGTCGCGCACCGGCACCTGCATGGGCAGCAGCACCGCGTCGATGCCGAAGCGCTCGAAGGCCGCATTGAACATGCGCGGCAGCCGCACGTTGCGAACCGGGTCGCCGGGGATCAGGTAAGCCTGGGTGCTGCCGCTGATGGAATGGCTCATGTGCGTGCTTCCGTTCGTCAATCGCTCTTTTGGAGGGCGGATGGCGAGCTTTATAGTCTCTCCAGCCAACCCGTGCAGCCTTCGGGACATCAAAACGTGCGATCATCGATCTTTCAAATTTGATGATCGATCACTTCGAGGGTTTTCACCTGCACCAATTGCAAACTCGAACCCTTCTCGCCAGATCACACTTCCGCCCATGAGCAAGGACAGCAACCACAACCCGGCGCCGCCACCAGGCCTGGACAAGCGCGACTGGATCGCCGGCTTGGAGCGCGGCGTGAGCATCATCGAGGCCTTCGACGACGCCAACCCGCGCCTCACCGCCAGCCAGGCCGGCCAGCGCACGAACATGACCCGCACCGCCGCGCGGCGCTACCTGCTGACCCTGCAGCACATGGGCTATGTCGCCAGCGACGGCAAGCTGTTCTGGCTCACGCCGCGCGTGCTGCGCCTGGGCCAGTCGTACCTGGAGTCGGCCCGCCTGCCGCGCGTGGTGCAGCCCTTCCTGCAACGGGTGGCCGCCGGCACCAACGAGATCGCCTACCTCAGCGTGATGGACGGCGACGAGGTGGTCTACATCGCCCGCAACGGCCCCAACCGCAGCATGAGCACCGGCTACGTGCTCGGCGCGCGCGTGCCGGCACAGGTCACCGCCTCCGGCATGCTGATGCTGGCCCTGCGCAGCGACGCCGAGCTCGACGAGTGGCTCACCACGCGCAAGCTCACCGTCTTCACCTCGCACACCATCGCGAGCATGGAGCGCATGAAGCTCGAACTCGCGCGCATCCGGGCGCAAGGCTGGGCCCTTTCCGAACAGCAGCTCGACCTGAACTCGCGCGGCATCGCGGTGCCGCTGCGCGACCGGCACGGCACGCTGGTGGGAGCGCTGAACATCACCATGCCGATGGGGCACGAGAGCTCGGAGGATGCGGTGACTCGGGTGCTGCCGGTGCTGCGGGAGACGGCGCAGGCGATGCGCAACCTGATCTGACCCGGGTGGCCGTCCGGACTGACAGCTTTCCGACAGCATCCCCCGGGCACGATGCGCGCTTTCAATCCAAAAAGCGCTGGAGACACAAGCAACATGTCCGCCCCCCTCTTCCCCCATGACGCCCGCCTGAGCCGCCGCGGCCTGCTCCAGGCCGGCGGCGCGGCAGCCTTCGGCGGCCTGCTGCCCTCGATGGCCTTCGCCGAAGACGCCTGGCCCAGCAAGTCGATCCGCTTCGTCGTGCCCTTCGCGCCGGGCGGCAGCTCGGAGATCGTCGCGCGCTCGACCGCAGCGGAACTCTCGCGCACCATCGGCCAGAGCGTGTTCGTCGACAACAAGCCGGGCGCGGCCGGCAACATCGCGATGGGCGAGGTGGCGCGCGCGACCGACCAGCACACGATCATCCTGGGCCACATCGGCACGCTGGCGGTCAACCCGTACATCTTCGCCAAGCTGCCCTACGACGCGAACAAGGACTTCAAGCCGGTGAGCCTGCTGGCCAAGGTGCCCAGCCTCTACGTGGTGCACCCCGACGTGCCGGCGAAGAACCTCAAGGAGTTCATCGCCTACGCCAAGTCGAAGCCGGGCAAGCTCAGCTACGGCTCGGCGGGCAACGGCAGCGCAGGCCACCTGGCATTCGAATACCTGAAGATGACGGCCGACGTCTTCATGCTGCACGTGCCCTACCGCGGCACCGGCCCGATGGTGACCGACCTGCTCTCCGGCCGGCTCGACGCATCGGCCATCGGCGCTGCGGCGGTGCTGCAGTTCATCAAGGCAGGCAAGGTGCGCTGCATCGCGACCGGCTCGGCCAAGCGCCTGCCGCAACTGCCCGACGTGCCGACCGTGGCCGAGCAGGGCTTCCCCGGCTTCGAGATGACGCAGTGGTACGGCATGCTCGCGCCGGCCAACATCACGCCGCCGCAGCTCGCCAAGCTCTCGGCCGAGACGATGAAGGCGGTGAAGTCGCCCGACTCGATGCAGCGGCTGACCAACGACGCGGCCGAAGCCGTCGGCGGCACGCCGGAGCAGTTCGCGCAGTTCATCGCGTCCGAGCAGGCACGCTGGCAGAAGGTCATCGCAAGGGCAAACATCAAGCCGGACTGATTGGCAAACCCCCAGGCTCCGCGCACTTCGTGTCGCTGCGCCCACCCCCTTGCAGGGGGCAACACCTGCGGCCCGGCAAAGCCGGTTCCGCGGTGGCCTCGGACTCACCCCCAGGCTTCGCGCACTTCGTGTCGCTGCGCCAACCCCCTTGCAGGGGGCAACACCTGCGGCCCGGCAAAGCCGGTTCCGCGGTGTTTCGCGAAAATATCCGGCCCTAATAGGATCGGTCGATGCGCATCCTTCTTGCCGAAGACGAACACACCCTGGGCACTTGGCTGTGCAAGGCGCTTGAGCACGCGGGCATCCAGGTCGAATGGGTGGACGACGGGCGGCTGGCCGACCGTGCCTTGCAGCAGCGCGACCACGACGCGCTGGTGCTCGACCTCGGCCTGCCCGGGCTCGACGGGCACACGGTGCTGCAGCGGCTGCGCGAGCGCGACCAGCGGCTGCCGGCGCTGATCCTCACTGCGCGCGACTCGGTGAACGAGCGCGTGGCCTCGCTCAACGCGGGCGCGGACGACTTCCTCGCCAAGCCCTTCGCACTCGCCGAACTCGAGGCGAGGCTGCATGCGCTGGTGCGCCGCGCGCGCGGCGTGGAGCATCCGCGCCAGGCCTGCGGCGCGCTGGTGTACGACGGGGCGCGACGGCACTTCACGCTCAACGGCGAGGCGCTGGCGCTCTCGCCGCGCGAGCTGGCGGTGCTGCGCGTGCTTGTGCAGCGCAGCGGCGAGCCGCTGTCGAAGCAGCAGATCCTGGAGCGAGTGTTCTCCGACGACGAGGAAGTGCACCCCGAGGCAGTGGAAGTCTTCGTCTACCGGCTGCGCAAGCGGCTGGACGGCAGCGGCGTGCGCATCGTCACGCTGCGCGGGCTGGGCTATGTGCTGGAAGCTGACTAGATGAGGACACTGCCCCGGGCTTCGCCCACTTCGTGTCGCTTCTCCTCCCCCTGCGCCGGGGGCGGCATCTGCGGCCCGGCGGAGCCAGCTCCACGGTGTTTCGCGAAGAGAACGCCTGGATTTCTCGCGTCGTGGGCATGCCGCTGAACTTCACGGCCCGTCTGCGGCGCGCGAGCCTCTGGCAGCGGCTGGCGCTGCTGCTCTTCCCCGCCCTGCTCGTCGTGACCTGCATCGAGCTGTGGATGACCCGGCACGACGCGCTGGCAGCCGCCAACGCCGCCTACGACCGCTCGCTGCTCGGCGCGCTCAAGTCCATCGATGCCAACATCTCGACCGCCTCGGGCGGGCTCTCCGTCGAACTGCCGTACACGATGTTCGAGTTCTTCGAGCTCACGGCGAGCGGGCAGGTGTTCTTCCGCGTCTCGACTTCCGACGGGCTGGTCGAGCTCGGCAGCGCAGACCTGCCCGCTCCGCCCGCCGAGCTCGCGATGGGCGTGCCGGCCTTCTACGACGCCACCTACTTCGGCGAGGCCGTTCGGCTCGCGGCCTACCGCCGCGACCTCGACCGCACGCCGGCCGGCAGCACCGGGCGCAGCGTGCTGATCCAGGTCGGCGAGAGCACGCGCTCGCGGCAGGAATTCAGCGCGCGATTCGTGCGCAGCGCGGCGTTGCGCGACGGGCTGGTGCTGGCGATGCTGCTGTGCGGCACCGCCATCGCGCTCGCGGCGGCGCTGCGGCCGCTCTCGCGGCTGGCGCGCGAGGTGGGCGCGCGCACCAGCGACGACCTCACGCGCATCGCCGAGACCGACCTGCCCGCCGAGGTGCGGCCGCTGGTGGCGGCAGTCAACCAGCAGATGTCGCGCACGCAGGAGCTGGTCTCGCAGCAACGGCAGTTCCTCGACGACGCCTCGCACCAGCTGCGCACCCACCTCACCACGCTGCAGATGCAGGCCGACTACGCGCGGCGCGAGGAAGACCCTGCGCAGGTGCGCGCCGCGCTCGATGCGCTCGGCGCCGAGATCGCCTGCGCCACGCGCAGCGCCCAGCAGCTGCTGGCCCTGGGCCGCAGCGACACCGTGTCGGTGGAACCGGCCGAGTTCGACCTGGAGGCGCTGCTGCGCGAAGTGGCCGTCGACCTGCTGCCTCTGGCGCGCGCAAAGCGCATCGACCTGGGCATCGATCTGGGCATCCACTCCGCCATGCCCGATTTCCCCGCCGTGGCCGACCGCGCGCTGATGCGCGAGGCGCTCGGCAACCTGGTGAGCAACGCGATCGCCTACACCCCCGCAGAAGGAACGATCACGCTCTTCGCTGCCAGTGACGCAGCGGGCTGGAGCCTCAACGTCGAGGACAACGGCCCCGGCCTCAATGAGGAAGAACGCGCCGCACTGGGCCAGCGCTTCCTCCGCGGCGCACGTGCCGGCAAGGGCGGGTTCGGGCTCGGGCTGGCCATCGCGCGCTCCATCGCACAGCGGCATCGCGGCGAGCTGCGGCTCGAAGCCCGGGAGGCCGGACCGGGGCTGCACGCGATCATCTGGTGGCCGCGCACCTCGTCGGCCCCAACCTCCAACTGACAGGTCCGCCGCCATGCCATCTCCTGCCCTCCACCGACGTCACGCATTGCGCGCGCTGTGTGCGCTGCTCGCGCCGTCCTTCGGCCTGCGTGCGATGGCCGCCAGCGACCCTTCCGAGGAAGCTGCCGACTGCGTGATTCCCGCCAAGGCCGGCGGCGGCTTCGCGCTGACCTGCGCCCTTGCGCGCGACGCGCTGCAGGCCGTGCGGCCGGCGCGCCCGCCGCTGGGTCAGCGCTACCTGCCGGGCGGCATCGGCGCCGTGGCCTTCGACCGCATCGCCACCGGCAAGCTCGGCGGGCCGGGCACGCTGGTGGCGTTCTCCAGCGGCTCGCTGCTCAACCTGGCGCAGGGCCGCTTCGGGCCCCATCCGCCTTCGGCCGTGCGCTGGATCGCCACGCTGGGCACCGACTACGGCGTGGTCGCCGTGCACCGCGACTCGCCCTTCAGGCGCCTGCAGGACCTGGTCGCCGCGCTGCGGCAGGACCCGTCGCGCATCGCCTTCGGCGCGGGCGGCACCGTGGGCAGCCAGGACTGGGTGAAGGCCGCGCTGCTGGTGCGCGCGGCCGGGCGCGACCACAAGGCGATGCGATTCGTCTCCTTCGAAGGCGGCGGCGACGCGTTGAGCGCGCTGCAGGGCCGGCATGTCGACGCGTTCCCCGGCGACGCCGCCGAGGCGCTGCAGGCCATGGCAGGCGGCACGCCGGTGCGGCTGCTCGCTGTGCTGTCGGAGAACCGCCTGGGCGGCGCGCTCACCGGCGTGCCGACCGCGCGCGAGCAAGGGGTGGACCTCGTGTGGCCGACGGTGCGCGGCCTGTACCTGAGCGCCGACGTGCCCGAGCACGCCGTGCGGGCCTGGGTCGCCGCGTTCCGCGAGGCGGGCGCCGCACCCGGCTATGCAGCGCTGCGCGAGCAGCACGGGCTCTACCCTTTCGCCCTCACCGGCACCGCGCTCGACGACTACGTGCAGGCGCAGCTCAAGGCCTACCGTCGGCTGGCCGACGAACTGGGGCTGCGGCGCTGGCCGACCTCCTGATGGGAATGCGGGCAAGATCGCGCCCATGACCGAAGACGCGATCACCCAATACCTCATCGACATGCTGGCCGGCGGCCATTTCCAGATCGCCGACGACAACACCTTCTTCTTCCACGACGGCGACGACAAGTTCCCTTTCGCGACCATCGTGACGAAGGACAACGAGTTCGACAATGCCTCGAAGCTGGACCGCCCTGGCGTGTTCCGGCTGAACCTCGGCGTGGGCAAGGAGACCTTCCGCGCGCTCTTCGGCGAGCAGCCGGCCGCGCCCGACTACAGCGCGATCGACACGCTGATGCCGCATCCGCTTTACGGGAAGATGTACTGGGTCAGCGTGATCAACCCGAGCGCCAAGACCTTCGAGAGGGTCAAGCCGCTGATCGCCGAGGCGCTGAGCCTCGCGCGATCGCGAAAGACCGGTCAGGGCGGGCACGCGGGCTAGGCCGCCTTCAGGAACACATCGTGGTCCGGCGCGAAGTTCGCGTGCAGCGGCAGCATCGCGCCACCCAGAGCGCAGGCCTGCGCGCCGGCCTTGCCGCCATGCAGTTGCGGCTGCCAGAGACCTTCCCAGTTGCAGTGGTCGAGCGCGTCGCGGGTCTGGTCGAGCAGCGCCTGCAGCAACAGGCGTGACATGGAGCCGTCCACCACCACGTCGGACAGGTCGAGCATGGCGGTGCCGCACACGATGGCATGCGCCAGCGCCTGCGATGCGCTGGCCAGCCAGGCCGTCGTGGTCTGAGCGAAAGGCGGCTGCAGCGCGCGGTCGTCGTAGGCGGCCATGGGGTCCAGGCCTTCGGCCGACAGGCGCTGTTCGAGCTCCCACAGCGATGCCTGCGCGACCAGCTGCGGCGGCAGAGCGCCGCGGGTGCCCGGCGGCTGCATCGGCAGCGATGCCAGCGCACCCGCATTGCCATGCGCGCCGGTGTGCAGGTGCGAGTTGATGACCAGCCCGCCGCCCACGAAGGTGTCGACGAATATGTAGAGAAAGCTCTTCAGGTCGTGCCCGCGCCCGCCCACCAGTTCGGCCACGCAGGCCGCCACCGTGTCGCGCGCGAAGCTCACGGGCAGGTCGATGCGCGACCGCACCTCGGCGGCCAGGTCCATCTGGTTCCACAGGTCGGACTGCGCCTTCGACAGCCCCAGCGTGCGGTGCCAGCCACCGAGCAGGAAGGGCGCGGCCAGTCCCACGCCCACGTTGCGCGCGGCCAGCGGCCCCAGGCCGTCGCGCAGGCGGTGGATGTGCTGCGCGATGGCGGGCAGCAGCTCGTCGGCGTCGGGAAAGTCGTAGCCGATGGCGTGGCGCTCGCGCACCTGCGCAGCGAAGTCGATCAGCAGCCACTCGGCGCCGCGCCGGCCCACCTTGATGCCGATGGCGAAGGCGCCGTCGGGGTTGAGCGCCAGCGGAACAGAGGGCTGGCCGATGCGCCCGCGCACGCGGCTTTGCTTGACGATGAGTCCGTCTTCCTCCAGCCGCGCCGTGATGAGCCCGATGGTCTGCGCGCTCAGCCCGGTCAGCCGGGCCAGGTCGGCCTTGGGAAGGCTGCCGTGAACGCGCAGCGCCTGCAGTACCGTGCGCTCGTTGAACTGGCGCATGCCGACCTGGTTGGAGCCGCGGGGCCGCAGCAGGTCGGGCGTGCGCACAGCTGGGGGTGCTTGCGCATCAGGCATGCGCCTCCGCGGGCAGCTGGTCGGGCGGCATGGCGCCGGTCATGACGGCGACGGTGTCGCTCATGCTGATCTTCTTCGGGTCGAGCACGGCCGCTCGGCGGCCCAGGCGGGCGACGTGGATGCGGTCGGCCACCTCGAACACGTGCGGCATGTTGTGGCTGATGAGCACCACGGGCAGGCCGCGGTCGCGCACACGGCGGATCAGCTCCAGCACCATGTTGCCCTCCTTCACGCCGAGCGCGGCGGTGGGCTCGTCCATGATGACCACGTGCCGCGCGAAGGCCGCGCTGCGCGCCACGGCCACGCACTGGCGCTGGCCGCCCGAGAGCGTCTCGACCGCCTGCGTCATCGACTGGATGCCGACCTTCAGGTCGGCCATTCGCGCAGTGCTTTCCTGCAGCATCTTCTTCTTGTCGAGCATGCGCAGCACATTGCCCATGAAGCCGGGCCGGCGCAGCTCGCGGCCGAGGAACAGGTTCTCGTAGATGGTCATGGCGGGCGCCACGGCCAGGTCCTGATAGACCGTCTCGATGCCCGCGCGGCGCGCCTCCAGCGGATTGCGGAAGTTGACCGGCTTGCCGTCGAGCAGGATCTGCCCCTCGTCGGGCACGATCGCGCCCGACAGCGCCTTGATGAGCGAGGACTTGCCCGCGCCGTTGTCGCCGATCACCGCGAGGATCTCTCCCTCGCGCAGCTCGAAGTCGACGCCGGCGAGCGCGGTGACCTGTCCGTAGCGCTTCACCAGGCCCTTGGCCTGCATCACGACCTTGCGGTCCGTAGTAGTCGTGTTCATTTCAGTTCTCCACCACGCTGGCACGCGAACCGCGGCCGACGAGACTGGCGCGGCCCCCTCGGGGAACGCCGCGGAACGGGCTCTGCCCGGCCGCAGGCGTTGCCCCCTGCAAGGGGGTTGGCGAAGCGACACGAAGTGCGCGAAGACTGGGGGTGAGCTTCATGCTAGCGGGCTCCCCTGCGCGAGAGTTGGTCGGCCGTCACGGCCAGGATCACCAGGATGCCCGTTACCAGCACCTGGTAGATCGAGGACACGCCCATCAGCGTGAGCCCGTTGCGGAACACGCCCACGATCAGCACGCCGATCAGCGACCCCAGCACGATGCCGCGGCCGCCGAAGAGGCTGGTGCCGCCGAGCACCACGGCCGTGATGGCGTCGAGGTTCTCGGTCTGGCCCGCGTTCGGGTCACCCACGCCGGTGCGCGCCACCGACAGCAGCGAGGCGATGCCGTAGAGCACGCCTGCCATCACATACACGCCCAGCAATACGCGCTGGGTCGGAATGCCCACGAGGCGCGTGGCCTCGGCGTTGTTGCCCACCGCGTAGACGTGCCGCCCCGCCGCCGTCTCGCGCAGCACGAACCACGCGAGGAAATAGAGCACCACCATCAGCACCGAGCCCCAGGCCACTTCGGCTCCGCCGATGGTGAAGGTGGTGCCCAGGCCCGTGAGGCCGCCGGGCAGGTCGGTGATGGTCTGCGACGACGAATAAAGCTGCGTGATCGCGAAGGCGATGTTCAGCGTGCCCAGCGTCACGATGAACGGCGGCAGCTTGATGCGGGTGACCAGAAGGCCGTTGGCAAGGCCGAACAGCGTCGTCACCCCGATGCCGCAGAGGATGGCCACCGGCGCCGGCAGGCCGAGCTCGGTGGCGAACTTGCTCATGATGATGCCGCCCAGCGCCATCACCATGCCGCACGACAGGTCGATGCCCGCCGTGAGGATCACCAGCGTCTGGCCGATGGCGATCACGCCGACCACCATCACCTGCTGCAGGATCAGCGAGAGATTGCCGCCCGTGAGAAAGCGGTCGGACTGGGTCGCGAAGAAGATGCATGCGCCCAGCAGGGCCAGCCACGGCCCCAGGGCGCCCCACGGGATGTGGTGCGTGGCTGATGCGGATTTCGCCATCGAGATGTGCCTCCCTGGAATTCGTCGTCAGCTCGGCTGCTTACTTCTTGCCCCAGCACAGCTCGGCACCGGTCTTGGTGTCCTTGCTGTCGACGCCCGCCACGCTCTTGCCCGCGATCAGCGTCACGCCCGTATCGACATAGCCCGAAGCCTTCTTGCCCGTCTTGGCGTATTCGACACCCGCGGCCACGCCCATCGCGGCCATCTTCAGCGGGTACTGCTGCGAGGTCGCGGCGATGATGCCGGCGGCCGTGTCCTTGATGCCCTGGCAGCCGCCGTCGACCGAAACGATCATCACGCCCTTCTCCTTGCCGGCGCGCTTGAGTGCGTTGTACGCACCGGCAGCGGCGGGCTCGTTGATGGTGTAGACCAGGTTCACGTCGGGCGCCTTCTGCAGGCAGTTCTCCATCACCGTCTGCGCCTTGGCCTGGTCGCCGTAGCTGTCGGCCATGCAAACGATCTCGGGCGCCTTCGACAACTCGTTCGACTTCGCGTCGTTGGCCTGCAGGCCGAAGCCCTTCATGAAGCCGTTGTGCCGCTGAGCACCCACCGGGTGGCCCGGCAGCAGGTCGAGCGCGACGATCTTCGCCGGCTTGCCCGCCATCGCGGCCTTCGCGTACTCGCCGATCAGCACGCCGGCGGTGTAGTTGTTGGTGGCGAAGAGCGCGTCGGTCGCATCCGGCGGATCGGCCGGGCTGTCGAGCGCGATCACCATCACGCCCTTGTCACGCGCCTTCTTGATCGCGGGAACGATGGCCTTGGCATCGCTCGGCGTGATGAGGATGGTCTTGGCACCGGCCGCGATCATGTTCTCCATCGCCGTGATCTGCCCGGCGTTGTCGCCGTCTGCCTTGCCCGCGCCGGACAGCAGCTTCGCGCCCTGCTTCTTGGCCTCTTCCTGGGCGCCCTCCTTCATCTTCACGAAGAAGGGGTTGGTTTCGGTCTTGGTCACGAGGCCGATGACGGGCTGGTCGGCGGCGAAGGCAGCGGTCGACGCAGCGGCTGCGGCGAGCGACAGTGCAGCCAGGGCGAGGACGGAGCGGGGGCTGGTGTGCATGGTTTGTCTCCTTGAGCGGGCGGTTGGTTTGCGCCTGCGGTTTTGGATCCGGATCGCGTGGTGGGAAGCGGGCGTCCGGGCGCAAGGGGACTATCGGGTAGTGGAGGGACTAAATCAAGGTGATTTAGTTATCGGAAACCCGGAGACGACGGGGGTAGAGGCGTGGAAGCCTGTGGCTCAGGCTGCGGCCAGATGAACGAGGGGTTTCGCGCAGGGTAAGGTCTAACGTGCGCGCAATCCTGAAGGAGGTCCGCGCAGCCTCCGAGTAGCCCTCTCAAGCCGGAGCCAAAAAATTCATCTTCAAGAGGAGAGCTTGCCGAAGAAAACCTGCGTATCGTACTTTCGCCCCTCCCTTGAAAAGCTCCAGAATTCGGAGGGGAAGAAGTACCCTGTTCTCAGAAATTCACTCAGCTGATAAAACGCATATTCCAAGGCATCTGAGCTCATATCCAAGAGAAGCAAATTATTTTTCATTTCGAGGCGATCTAGCACATTCAATCGCATTTCAATCATCGATTCTTCTGGATCACCTCGAAGCGACCGAAGACAGCCAACACGCTCGGCGTTGCCCTTTCCGCCTAGCAATGCGGAAATCTTCGACGAAAGCAAATCAGCACCTTCTTTATCGAAATAAATCGCCAATTCATCCTTGCTCAACGGCCCAAATTGAAGAACTATCAAACTACAACCTCATCTGCCGGCACTGCCATCGGAGCATCAAATAATCTCCTCAAGGTTCGACTTCGATAACAGCTCTAAAGCCATCAGAAACCAGGGAGTCGAAATTTTAGGCACGCTATACAGCGCTACTCACTTACCATTACTACCCGGCTTCCAAAACCGCAGCCCCTCCAAAGCACGCTCAATGTCTGTCAGATCGTCTTCACCTCGCGTCTCGTCAAAAACCTCGGACAAGGTAGACCGAATTTTTGAGAGCCGCCTCGTTACATCACCGTCATCAATGAATTTGGTTGTTTCTGCATTGTATTCCAATTTTTTACCGGGAAGTTCGTGCGCATAGTAGGAACCAATTTTGTGCAACGAAATTAGCATGTATTCGATTTCCCGCAAAACATTTAAAATCTTCTCTCCATCATATTTCAATTCCTTATTATCCTTCATCATTTAAGCCCTCCTAAAGACTTTGAGATTGCATGCTGGAACATCACCTTTAATGGTCAACTCTTGCCTGTGATATCTGGGATTCTCTACCCATTCAATCCTTGACACTGGCACGTCAAATTCAACATAGTCCCGACCTCTGCCCTGTCCGATCTGATACTTATCTTCGGCATCGCGTTGGCTTAGTGGCTTCGCACTTGCAGGTTCGGCATAGACACGATTGTTGTCACTTGCAATGACTTTACCGGCAAGTTGAATTCCAGTCGACCCTTTTCGATTTGTATAGTGCCGCACTTGCGTTATTAACGGACATTGCGTCGTCTCCTGCGTTTGGGTCGTTTTTTCCGGCTCTGGTTTTTTCGGTGGAGTGCTATCCCCATTCGCCCGCTGCCCTCCTTTTCGCGCTAGCCCAAAGGGGTCGATCCAATATGTCGGACTCGGTGCGTACTCGTAGAAATTTTCACCACCGAGAATTCGAAGCGGATACTTTGAGACGAACCGCCCCGCGTGCGGGTCGTAGTATCTATACCGGTTGTAGTGCAGCCCGGTCTCTTCATCCCAGTACTGCCCCTGAAACCGAATCGGATTCCTAAACCCCGCCCTTCTCCCAGCCTCGCTGATCGCCTCCCGCGCCTCTCTCCACGCCTTGTACTGCGCCGACCACGCAACGCTTCCCTCATGGTCCGTCAGCTCCTGCGGCGTACCCAGGTGATCGCACTGGTAGAACACCATCTCCTTCCTGTGGAACGCCTGAGGCACATGCCCCTGCTTGCCGTTCCATAGCGGATCCAGTTCGATGTCGTAGGCGCTTCCGCTGGCTTCCATCAACGCCTTGGCGTCGGTGGTTTCACTCAGCGCCATCGCGCTCGCACCGCTAACACCTGCACCAGCGGCACGAACGAGTTCGCCTCGTGGATGTAGTGCTACTCGTCCATCGCATCCAACAATTCCGCCAATTTATTTAAATTTTCCGCCAATATTCGAGCCTCCTTGGCAGTCAACTCAACTGGATCCCCAAATTTAGAAACAGATTTCAGATGAATCGACGACTCCTGCTCAATCCAAGCGTCAACACAACCATCAGCTGACGTGTATCGCTTTAATAGTTCACTCATTTTTCATGGTCCTTTCGTTGGAAAATGCGCATTCCCATCCACAGGCGACACAATTTTTGTCAAACCATCCGGCTGATACCCGTGTACGTGATCCACAGCAGCCTTCGGGTCGTTGTAAGGCAATCCTGTTTGCTGATCAATGTGCCCGCGATCCAAGCGCAATCTTTGATTGCCGGTACATGGACATTTCCATTTACGAGGTAATCCTGCAGAATCCGGCTGCCCAGTCGCAATTAATCCCTTAGAAGCAGCCAACGCTCTTATTTCGGATCTGGTCTTGTCTGTAATTTCAGATGCAGTGATCGTAGGTGGCGCCGTTGTTGCCAATCCGAGTGGATCAATGAAAGCAGTTGAATTTTTTGCATACGCAAAAACATTTAATCCACCCAGGAGTTTTATTGGGTCAGAACTGATAAACCGCCCTACCTGCGGGTCGTAATACCGATACCGGTTGTAGTGCAACCCCGTCTCTTCATCCCAGTACTGCCCCTGAAACCGAATCGGATTCCTAAACCCCGCCCGTCTCCCCGCCTCGCTGATCGCCTCCCGCGCCTCTCCCCACGCCTTGTACTGCGCCGACCAGGCAACACTGCCTTCGTGGTCCGTCAATTCCTGCGGCGTGCCCAGGTGATCGCACTGATAGAACGCCATCTCCCTTCTGTCAAACGCCCGCGGCACCTGCCTCTGCTCGCCATTCCACAGCGGATCCTGCTCGATGTCGTAGGCGCCTCCATTGGCCTCCATCAACGCCTTCGCATCCGTCGTCTCGCTCAGCGCCATCGCGCTCGCACGGCGCACCTGCATCAGCGGCACGAACGAGTTCGGCTCGTGGATGTAGTGCACGCTCCAGCCGTGCTCGCCGCCCTCCTCGATCGCTGAGCTGCTCTGCGTGCTCTCGAATGCGAGCACGTCGCCGTCCCAGCCGAACAGCGTCGTGGTGTCGCCCGAACTCTTGGAAAGACGACGCCCCAGCGCGTCATAACTGAAGGTGGTGGTTATGCCGCTGTGGTCGGTCGCCGCGGTCATGCGGTTGAAGCCGTCCCATGCGAAGACGGTTCGCCAGCCGTTGCGTACGCGCTCGGTCATGTTGCCGCGCTCGTCGTAGCGGTAGCTGGTGCCGGCGTAGTTCTTCAGCAGGTTGTCCAGCAGCTTGCCGGCCGGGTGCCTCAGCGGCTCGTTGGCCGGGGGCGGATCGACGATGTTGCCTGCGGGGTCGAAAGCGAAGGTCTCGCGCCCGAGGCGGCTGTTGGCTTCGAGCAGGCGGCCCACCGGGTCGTAGCGGTAGTTCAGGCTGCCTCGGCGGCTGTCGCCGATGGTCACCAACTGGCCAGCCTTGTCGTAGGTGTAGCGGCGCTGGATACCGGTGGTCGATTCGATGGCGCCTGGCCTGGTGCGGGAGATGTGCTGTTCGAGCAGCCGGCCCGCCGGGTCGTATTTCTGCCGCTGGCTCAGTCCGTTGCCTTGCTCGCGTGCGATCTCCCGGTGCAGGTCGTCACGCTCGAAGCCGAGGATGTCCTGGCCGTCGATCATCAGGCCATGCACATGGCCGGAGCCGTATGTCAGCCACTGGGTGACATGCCCGTCGGGCCGTACGGTGGCGACGCGATGGTTGAGTTCGTCGTAGCGGTGCTGCCAGACTGCCGTGCGCTTGCGCTCCAGGTAGTGATGGTGCTCGCGCGTCAGGTTGCCGGCCGGGTCGTAGAACCACTGCAGGCGCGCATCGCTGTTGGTCGCCTCGAGCAGGCGGCCGTTGCGGTCGTAGGCGAAACGTTCGGATTGCCCGCCGGCGCGTCGTTCGCTCAGGCGGCCGAGTGGATCGAATTCGAGCTCGGTGCGGTGGCCGGCCTCGATCACTTCGGCGAGCACGCCCGTTGTCTCTTCGTGGACGTACTGGGTGGCCTTGCGGTCGAAGCCGGTTTCTTCCAGCAGTCGGCCCACCGGGTCGTAGCGGAAGTCGTAGCGGCTGCCGTTCTCGTTGTGCAGTTCGGTCAGGCGGCCCAGCAGGTCCCAGTGGTACCTGAGCGAACGGCCGGCGGCGTCGGTGCGGCCGGCGATCAGGCCGGCGCGCGTGTAGCTGTAGCGCGTGGCGCGCCCCAGCGCGTCGGTGTGCACGAGCAAGCGACCTTCGGCGTCGTGCTCGAAATGCTCGCTCGTCCTGTCGGGCTGTTCGATCTCTTCGAGTTGGCCGGCGGCATAGCGATAGCTGGTGGCGTTGCCGGCGGCATCGGTGGCCTTGACCAGGCGGCCGCGATCGTCGTATTCCCAGCGGCTGGTCTTGGCGGAGCAGTCGGTGTAGCTCAGCAGCTGGCCGGATGGGGAATAGGCGAGCACCTTGACGCCGCCTTTAGCATCGGTGATGCGCACGGGCCTGCCGGCCTTGTCGTAGGCGTACTCGGTCTTGTGGCCCAGCGGATCGATCTCTTCAGTGAGATGGCCCTGCGCGTCGTAGTCGCGCTTCCACACACCACCTTCCCCGTCACGGATGCCCGTGAGCCTGTTCAGCCTGTCGTACTCGTAGTGCACGCGGCTTCCATCGGCACGCGTGTGCGTCTGCAGGTTGCCGTCTGGGTCGTAGGTGTAGTCGTCGGTCGTGCCGTCGGTGTGCACGTGGCGCGTGATGTTCTTCGCGTCGTCGCGGAAGAACCACTCCTGCAACCCGTCCGGATGGATGATGCGGTAGGTGTAGCCCTGGATGTCGTAGTAGTGCCAGGTCTCCCCGCCCAGCGCATCGGTCACGTAGGTCAGCCGGA